>NZ_CP075584.1:0-3959299 GCF_027594785.1 Cryobacterium breve | reverse complement strand
GAGCCGCGTCGCCGATCCCTCCCCCGCAACCTCGTGGCCGAGCTGCATGGCGAGTACGGCGACCTTGAGGCCGGCCTCGGCGAGGCGACCCACCTGGTCACGGGCACCTGGCAGACCCAGCGGGTCGCCCACACCCACCTCGAGACCCACGGCACGATCGGCTGGCTCGAACACGCCGGCACCCCGAGCAGCGGCTCGTGCTGCGAACGAGCTCCCAGGTGCCGTTTCTCGTGCAGCGCGAGATCTGCCACATCTTCGACCTCGACCCGGCCGCGGTCCGCGTCTTCCCGCCCGCGCGGCCAAAGAATCCCACCGAGGACCCGTCACCCTCGCGGCCGGACGGGCCGCGGGAGTACGAGTCAGCCGGGAGAGAACGGGCGCGCCGACCCGGCATCCGATGCGGGCGGCGCACCGGCGCACCACGACGGTCGCCCCACCCCCCCCCTATAACACCGCCGGCGGCGGGGGGGGGGCGCAAACCGGACCCCCCGGCCCCCGCCCGCGCCGCGGCGCAGGGGGGCCGCGCGCGGCGGCGCGTGGGGCGAACAACCCCCCACCGCCCTGGGGGGGGGCCCCCGGCGGGCCGACCACGGCGCCCCCCCCCCCGCGCCCCCCGGCCAGAACGGGCTACGGCAACCACGGCCCCGGGGTGATGTACCACGGCAGCTCCGAGTCAGTGAGCCTCTACTCCGTGCCCAACAAGCGAGTGGATGCCCGCAGCGTCTACACGAACAACCTCCCGTCCGGCGCCTTCCGCGGCTACGGCCTCGGCCAGGTCATCTTCGGTGTCGAATCGGCGCTCGACGACCTCGCCCGCGACCTCGGGGTGAGCGCCTTCGACCTGCGCCGGCTGAACTCGGTGCGGCCGGGAGACCCCTCCCGTGGTCACCCACGTCGAGGGCGAAGATCTCATCTTCGGCAGTTACGGCCTCGACCAGTGCCTCGACCTCGCCGAAACGGCCCTCGCCCGCGGTAACGGCACGCCCGTGCCCGATGGACCCGAATGGCGGGTCGGCGAGGGCATGGCGACCGCGATGATCGCAACGATCCCCCCGCGCGGGCACTTTGCTCAGGCATCCGTCACCCTGTGTGACGACGGCCGCTACGCCGTGCGCGTCGGCACCGCCGAGTTCGGCAACGGCACCACGACCGTGCACACCCAGCTCGCCGCGACCGCCCTCGGTACGAGCCCCGACCGCATCGACATCCTCCAGTCCGACACCGACACGATCGGCTACGACACCGGCGCCTTCGGCTCCGCCGGCGTCGTCGTGGCCGGCAAGGCCGTGCTCGGTGCGGCGACCGCACTCGCCGCGCTGCTTCGGCAGGCGGCGACGGATGCCCGCCCGGGCACCCCCGCGGACGCCTGGCTCCTCGAGGCCGATGGTCTCCGCTGCGGCAGCACCCTCGTCCCCCTGACCGAGCTCGCCGCGCGCGCAGCGACCGGCCCGCACGCGAGCGGCGCGACCAACGCTGCGCCGGCCGACACGGTTCTCCGCGGCACGAGCTCTGAGGACGGCGCTGTGCGCTCGGTCGCCTTCAATGTGCAGGCCTTCCGGGTCGCCGTGAGCACCGTGACCGGCGAGGTCCGCATCCTGCAGTCGATCCAGGCGGCGGATGCCGGTGTCGTGATGAACCCGGCGCAGTGCCGCGGCCAGATCGAGGGGGCGTGGCCCAGGCGATCGGCACCGCGCTCTACGAAGAGGTCCTCCTCGACGGCGAGGGCACCGTGACGACGAGTGTGATGCGCAACTACCATGTGCCCCTGCTCGCGGACCTGCCCGTCACCGAGGTGTATTTCGCCGAGACGAGCGACGACCTCGGCCCGTACGGAGCGAAGTCGATGAGCGAGTCGCCGTACAACCCGGTCGCCCCTGCGCTCGCGAACGCGGTCCGCGACGCGATCGGCATCCGCCCGTACGAACTGCCGATGTCCCGCGACCGCATCTGGCGCCTGATGCACCCCTGAGGACGGCCGCCGAGGTCACGCGCCACCTGCGCCGCTTCGCGCCAGGCACGCAAGGCGCGAAGCGGCGCAACTGGCGCGCGACCGGCAAGGATTGGCGCGCACCGGCGAAACTGGCGCTCACCGACACGACGGGCGCAGAGCGGCGCAACGGGCGCGACACCCGGGTGGCCGGGTGCGCTCCCTGAGGCGCGCGCCACTTGCGCCGCTTCGCGCCAGGCATGCAGGGCGCGAAACGGCGGAATTGGCGCGCGACCGGCAAGGATTGGCGCGAAACGGCGGAACTGGCGCTCACCGACACGACGGGCGCGAAGCGGCGCAACGGGCGCGACACCCGGGTGGCCGGGTGCGCTCCTGAGGCGCGCCACTTGCGCCGCTTCGCGCCAGGCACACATGGCGCGAAGCGGCGGAACTGGCGCGCGACCGGGAAGGATTGGCGCGCACCGGCGGAACTGGCGCTCACCGACACGACTGGCGCAGAGCGGCGAGACTGGCGCTCACCGACACGACGGGCGCGCATCGGCGCAACGGGCGCGGAGCGTCCCGGCGTGCGGCGCGGCAGGTGCGCTCCGCGGCGGTGGATGCGGCGGGGACAGTCGACTAGGCGGCCTCGGTAGATTCCGACGCGGGCGGGAGTGCGGGCGAGACGAGCAACAGGTGGTACGCGTCCGGGCCGTGTCCGACCCGGAGGTGCCGGGTCTGGATGAGGCCGGCACTCTCGAGGGCGGCGGTGATCTCCTCGGTGGGGCGCACCCGGAAGCCGTGCTCGACCACGGGCATCCGCTGCATCGCGGCCGGGTCGAACACGCCGACGACGAGACGGCCGCCGGGCCGGAGCACCCGCGCGAACTCCGCCGCCGCCCGGCCGAGGTCGGGCAGGAAGTAGAACGTGTTGAGGGTGATGACGCCGTCCAGGCTCGCGTCCGCCTGCGGGAGGCGCTCCATCGATGCCTCGAACAGCGACAGCCGACCGGCGGTGAGGTCGTCGCGGAACCTCCGGTGCGCGGCATCGACCATGGTCTCCGACTGGTCGACTGCATCGACGTGCCCGTCCGGTCCGACCCGCTCGAGAAGCAGCTGGATCCCTACACCGCCGCCGAATCCGATGTCGGCCAGCCGGGCATCCGGTGCGGCTTCGAGCGCGTTCACGGCGGCGCGGATGATTCCCCGGTTGCGTCGGTTGAGCATCCGCCCCACCAGCCGGCCGCGCCACCCGCTCGGATGCCCGAGCTGGGCGGCCAGTGCCTTGATCACCGGGGCCGGGGTCTTGAGACTGCCCAACGGCTTGCGGTTCTGTGACGTCTCCATGCCAGGAACAGTAGCCCCGCGCCGGTGCGCCCACTACGGGCGCGGCCCGGTCGCGCGCGCGGGTTGACTGCGGCCCCGGGTTGTGGTGCGCACCATTTGCGCCGCTCCGCGCCAGGCACGCATGGCGCGGAGCGGCGGAAGTGGCGCGCAACTCAGGAGTGCGAGCGTGAGGAGTCTCGCGGGGCGTTCGAGCCGCACGCCCCACCCAACCTCTCGAGCGTGGCTAGGCCCCGGTGCTGCTCTCCATGCCCATCCGGCGCAGGACGAGGTTCTCCACCAACTGGGCGACCCCGTACAAGACGATGGACACGAGCGTGATCGCCACGACGGATGCCCACACCTCGTAGTTCTTGACCTGGGCGACCGCGATCACGATGCCGTGGCCGAGTCCCTGCCCGGTCGAGAGCCACTCGGCCAGGAGCGCACCGGTGATCGCGCCGGGGATCGAGATTTTGACGGCGGCGAAGAACGACGGCAGCGAGCTCGGCAGCGCCACCTTGCGCAGCGCCGTGAAGGCGTTGCCGCCGTAGACGGCGATGACGTCGTTGATCTGCGGCGACGAGGACCGCAACCCGAACGCGATGTTAACGAGCGCCGGGAACAGCACCACGATCGCACCCATCACGACGACGAGGCTCGGCCCGCGCCCGGTGATCAGGCTGATCACCGGCACGAGCGCTACGAGGGGCACTGACCGCAGCAGCAGGGCGATCGGCATCAGCGCGCTCTCGATTCCGCGGGATAGCGTGAACGCGATCGCGAGCACGAGGGCGACGACGAGGCCGGCGACGAAGCCGAGGAAGGCATCCCCGAGGGTGACCGTGAGGTTGGTCAGGATCGTCGTGCGATTGACGCCAGCGTTCGGAACGGTGAACAGCCAGTTCCAGACGTCGAGGGGTCCCTTCGCGATGAACGGCGAAACCCCGAGCAGCAGGATCAGGCCCTGCCAGGCGACGAGCACAATGACGAGGGTGATCAGCCCGGTGAGGGCGGAGCGCCCGACCACGGCGCCGAGGCCGCGGACGACCTTCGCGGTGCTCGGCGGACGGGCCGCCGACATGGTTTCGAGGGCCATCAGGAGCTCCGTCCCGTCAGCCACGGTGTCGCGAGCCTGCTGATCAGCCCGAAGAGGCCGTAGCCGAGCCCGGCGAGGAGGCCGGCGACGAGCGCGAGCCCCCAGACCCGGTCCACGTTCGCCGCGGATCCGGCAGCGAGCATCGCGATGCCGAGGCCGCGGTCGACGCCGCCGAGGTATTCGCCGAGGATCGCGCCGAGCAGAGCGGCGGGTGCCGCGATCTGCAGTGCGGAGAGCACGCTCGGCAGCCCGGCCATCAGCCGCACCTTGCGCAGCTGCATGAAGCGTCCGCCGCCGTAGACGCTGACGAGGTCGAGGCTCGCGGGGGTCGCGGCCTTGAGGCCGACGAGGGAACCGACGACGGTCGTGAAGAACACGGACATCGCCGCGAGGAAGATCGCGGTGCCGGAGAGTTCACCGCCGCGCGGGGCGCCGATCACGATGTAGGCGATCGGTCCGATCGCGACGATCGGGATGCAGTAGGTGATGACCGCGATCTGCAGGGCGACCTTCTCGATCCGGGGAACGACGAGCACGAGGCCGGCGAGCACGAGCGCGGCCGCGTTGCCCCAGAGGAACCCGACGGATGCCTCGCCGACGGTGATCGAGACGTGGGACAGGTAGAACGCCCATCCGTCGGAGATCAGCTGGGCGACGACGGCGCCCGGCGTCGGGATCGCCCCGCCCGGCACTGTCCCGATGCCGCGGAAGATCGTGGTCGCACCGAGCCACCACAGCACGATGACGACGGCGACGCCGATCAGCCCGGTCGCCCAGGCCGGGAGCGTGCGGAACGTGGCGAAGCCGCGCATCAGTCCGTCTCCGCCACGGAGAGGGCGTCGGGGCTGAAGAGCAGTTCGGAGGCGCGGTCATGCAGGGCGTGGAATTCGTGGGAGCGCATCATGTCCGGATGCCGCGGGCGGGGCAGGTCGATGTCGATGACCTCCTTGATGCGGCCGGGACGGGGGCTCATCACCGCGACCTGGTCGGAGAGGAAGATCGCCTCCGAGATGCCGTGGGTGACCATCATCGTGGTCGCTGGCTTCTCGGTCCAGATCCTGAGGAGTTCGATGTTGAGGCGCTGGCGGGTCATGTCGTCGAGGGCGCCGAAGGGTTCGTCGAGCAGCAGCACCGAGGGCTTGAGCACGAGGGACCGGGCGATCGAGACGCGCTGGCGCATCCCGCCGGAGAGCTGGGCCGGCTTGGCGTGCTCGAAGGCGGTGAGGCCGACAAGCTTGATCAGTTCGGAGACGTAGTCCTCGTCGACGGGCATCCGTGCGACCTCGAACGGGAGCTTGATGTTGCCGCGCACACTGCGCCACGGGAGCAGGGCCGCGTCCTGGAACGCGATGCCGAGCTCGTGGCCGCTGCGGAGTTCGGCCGGGCTCTTGCCGTCGACCATCGCGGTGCCGCTCGTGGCCTCTTCGAGGCCGGCGAGGATCCGCAGGATCGTGGACTTGCCGCAGCCGGACGGGCCGAGCAGGGACAGGAAGCTGCCCTTGTCGGTGTGCAGGGTGGCGTCTTCGAGCGCGGAGACTTCTTTCCGGCCCACGGTGAAGACCTTGTGGAGCCCGGAAATGTGGAGACCGGTGCCCAGAGCGTTGCTCTGGACACCGGCATCGGTCGTACTCACAGGGTGTATTCCTTTACTGGGCGTCGTCGGCCGCTTTCGGGGCGGCCGCGTTTCGATGTGCCTGCGTACTGCGGGTGCTGCGTACTGCTGGTGATGCGTACTACTGGTGATGCGTTGTGACCGGGAGGGGGAAGACCTACTTGGCGTAGTTGACCAGGTCGGGGTTCTCCGCGTAGACCTCGGACAGCAGGCTCATGTCGAAGAGCTTGTCGGCCGTGATGGTGACACCGGCGGCAGCGAGCGTCTTGATGCTCTCCGACTGCAGCTTATCGCTGATGGTGAACAGGCCGTTCTTGGCGGTGTCGTCGCTGACGATGAGGTCGGTCGACTGGATCGTGGCCTGCTTGGTCTCCTTCGCGATGGTGAGGCCGAGGTCTGCGCCGTACTTGTCGATCGTGAGCTTGGCGGCGGCGGCGGGGTCCTTGATGGCGGCGGCCCAGCCCTTGATCTCGGCGATCAGGAGGCCCTTGAGCTTCGCGCGGTCACCCGAGATCTCCTTGTCGGAGGCCGTGAAGGTCTCCGCGACGAACGGGAGACCGTTGTCGGCGAGCGGCAGGTTGACCGGGCCGAGGCCCTTGAGGTCGGCGTCGATGCCCTCGTTGGTGAGGTAGGAGAACCAGCCGTCGACCTCGCCGTTGAAGAGCGGGGTCGGGTCGTACTCGACCGGGACGGTGGTCAGCGAGGTCGGGTCGATGTTGTTGACCTTGAGGAATGCGTCCCAGAGGCTCTGGTTGCTCGCCTGCACGCCGATCTTCTTGCCCTTGAGGTCGGCGAGCGTCTTGATGTTGCCCACCTTCGCGAGGGAGAGGATGGAGAACGGGTTCTTCTGGTACGTGGCGCCGATGATCTTGATCGGGGCGCCCTCGTTCGCGATGACGGTTCCGGTGGAGATCGCGTTTCCGATGCCGAGGTCGACGGTGCCGGAGATGACGCCCGCTTCAGCGGATGCCGGGCCGGCGATGAGGTCGACGGAATCGAAGCCGGCCTTGGTGAAGTCGCCGTTGGAGTCGGCGAGGAACTCGCCCATGAACTCGGTGTTCTTGATCCAGGACAGCTGGATGCTCGCGGTGCCGAAGGATGCCGGGCCGGCGGAGGCCGAGGAGGCGGGCGTTGAGCTCTCGTCGCGCAGGAAGTCAACGCGATGGTTACGGCCGCGGCGGCGGCGACGCCCCTGCAGGATACGACGGGCGGGACGCCCTGCCGGTGAACGGTGTGCTGTTAAACCTTGGGTCCGGGTCATGAAGCTGTTCCTCTCGATGGTGCTCGTGGGGTGCCGTTGGGGGTGCCGTCAGGGAAAACGGCTGCTGTGATACCGTGCGGCATACGCGCGGGTTCCCTGAATTTAGACCCCGCAGATGACGCTGCGACCTCGACAGTGTTTCCGTCGTGTTGCAGCATTCTGGGTGCCCGTTGCGGGAGGAAAAGTGCATCTGCCGCGTGATACGGTCACGGCGTCCGCCCGAAAAGGAGCCCCGATGCCGTCCGTTACTGAGCCTACTGCCGCGTTTGTGTCCGGATTGCCCAAAGCAGAGCCTGCATGTGCACCTCGAAGGCACCCTCGAACCCGACCTCAAACTCGCCCTCGCCACCCGCAACGGGATCGATATCGGGCAGTCGACGGTCGAGGAGGTGCGCGCGAGTTACGCCTTCGATTCCCTCGCGAGCTTCCTCGCGGTGTACTACCCCGCAATGAACGTGCTGATCACCGAGCAGGACTTCTACGACCTCGCCACTGCGTACTTCCGCCGCGCCTCCGCCGACGGGGTGCGCCACGTCGAGGCGTTCTTCGACCCGCAGGCGCACACGTCCCGCGGTGTGCCCTTCGAAACCGTGATCACGGGGCTGCACCGTGCTGCAGCGGATGCCGCCGGTTACGGCCTCTCGGCCGAGCTGATCCTCTGTTTCCTGCGTGACGCATCCGCTGAGAGCGCCCACGAGACCCTGTCGGCCGCGCTGCCCTACCGGGACCTGATCGTCGGGGTCGGGCTCGACTCCGACGAGCGCGGCAATCCCCCGGCGAAGTTCGCCGAGGTGTTCCAGCTCGCCCGCGAGGCCGGCCTCAGGCTCACGATGCACTGCGACATCGACCAGGTCGGCAGCATCGAGAACATCCGCCAGGTGCTCGGGGAGGTCAGGGTCGACCGGATCGACCACGGCACGAACATCCTCGAAGACCCGGCACTCGTCGCCCTCGTGCGGGAGCGCCGGATCGGCCTGACCTGCTGCCCGGTCTCCAACAGTTTCGTCACGGCGGACATGAAGGCGCGGGAGATCGTCGAGCTGCTCGGCCTCGGCGTGCTCGTCACCCTCAACTCCGACGACCCGGCCTACTTCGGCGCCTACGTCGCAGACACCTACACGGCGTTCGCCCGGCAGGCCGGCGTCGGCAGGGACGAGCTCGTCCAGCTGGCCCGCAATTCCTTCGAGGCGAGCTGGCTGTCCGACGCCGACCGGCAGGGATACCTCTCCGAGATCGACGACTACCTCGCGGCGAACCCGGCCTAGTCGGAGACCGGGCCGGGGCCGGGGTATTCGTCGACCCCGGTCCCGGAACGGCCAGACGCCGGGGCGCCCGCGGGGGTCGTATTACGGGCAACCGACCGGCGTGTGACGATCGCGTTTCGAGAGTCCCGATTGGCGTCCCGAGGCCCTGATTAGGGTGTTTGCTAGACCATCTGGTCGGCCTCACGGCCGTGGATTCCAGCAGGCAGGAGGACCGATGCGCGAACGAGTCGACCGGGTGATCCGGGCGGACGCCGTGCTCACCCCCTGCCGGATTCGCGCCGGGGGCGGTGACGATCACGGGCGGGATCGTCACCGCGATCCTGCCGGTCGACGAACCCGTCGAGACGCGACCGATCGCAGAGTCCGGCCTGCACGACGGCGGGGCCACGGACATCCGTTTGCGGAAGGGCCTGGTTCTTCTGCCCGGCCTCGTCGACACCCACGTGCACGTCAACGAGCCCGGCCGCACGGACTGGGAGGGCTTCGCGAGCGCCACCCGCGCCGCGATGTTCGGCGGGGTCACCACCGTGATCGACATGCCGCTCAACAGCATCCCGCCGACGACGACGGTGCGCGGCCTCGAGCTGAAGCGTGCGGCCGCCGGGCCGCAGTCGAGCGTGAACGTCGGGTTCTGGGGCGGGGCGATCCCCGGCAACCTCGGCACACTGCACGAACTGCACGCGGCCGGCGTGTTCGGGTTCAAGGCCTTCCTTTCCCCTTCCGGCGTCGATGAGTTCCCGGCCCTCTCCTCAGCGGAGCTCCTGGCGGCCGGCGCCGAGATCGCCGCGTTCGGCGGCCTGCTGCTCGTGCACGCCGAAGACCCCGCCGAGCTCGACGCGGCCCCGCCCGCCCACGGGCGCTCATACGCCGGCTTCCTCGCGAGCCGTCCGCCGCAGGCCGAAGCGAGTGCGATCGACCGGGTGATCGACGCCGTGCGCCGTACCGGCGTGCGCGCACACATCCTGCACCTCTCGGCGGCCGCCGCACTGCCGCGACTGCGGGCGGCACGGGCCGAGGGACTCCCGATCACGGTCGAGACCTGTCCGCACTACCTGTCCTTCGCTGCGGAGCAGATCCCCGACGGGGCGACCGCCTTCAAGTGCTGCCCGCCCATCCGGGACGCCGCCAATCGCGAGCCTGCTCTGGGAGGCCCTCCTCGACGGCACGATCGACCTCGTGGCTTCAGACCACTCGCCCGCGACCGGCGAGCTCAAGCTCGGCCACGGCGGCGACTTCGGCCTCGCCTGGGGCGGCATCTCCGGCCTCGAACTGAGCCTGCCCGCGGTCTGGACGGCCGCCCGCGCCTCCGGGATCGGCCTCGAGCGCGTGCTCGGCTGGATGTCCGCCGCGACGGCACGCTTCGCGGGCCTGCCCGGCAAGGGGACGATCCGGCCGGGGGCGGATGCCGACCTCGTCTCCTTCGCGCCGGAGGAGTCGTTCACCGTCGACGTCGGTGCCCTGCAGCACAAGAACCCGGTGAGCGCGTTCGACGGCGCGACGCTCAGGGGCCGGGTGCACAGCACCTGGCTCGCCGGCACGCTCGTGCACGACACCGGGCCGGCAGAGGCCGGAGCATCCGGGGTCACGTCGCCCGCGGCATCCGCCCCACCGGAAGACCCGCCCCGAGGCGCCCTGCTCCGCCGCCCGGCACCGACGCTCTGATTCCCCACCCCTTGCCCACCCTCCAGAAGGAGCACCACCCGATGTCGATCGTTCTCGGACCCAACCGGTATGGCAAAGCGGAAAACCGGGTTGTGCGCATCTACCGCGACTCGCCCCGGCACGAGATCCACGACATCAGCGTGTCGACCGCGCTGCGCGGAGACTTCGCGCGGGCGCACCTCGCGGGCGACCAGCTGAACGTTCTGCCGACGGATACCCAGAAGCAGACCGCATACTCCTTCGCGAAAGAGAAGGGGCTGCTCTCGATCGAGAGCTACGGCCTCGACCTCGCCTCCCACTTCGTCGACACGGTCGAGCCCGTGCACACCGCCCGGGTCGAGATCGAGGAGTTCGCCTGGCAACGGGTGCTCGTCGACGGCAGCGAGCACAACCACACCTGGGTGCGGCGTGGCCAGGAGGTGCGCACCGCGGCGATCACGGTCGAGGGCATGGGCGCGGACCGGCGCACCTGGGTGATCGGCGGGCTCAAGGACCTCGTGATCCTCAAGTCGACGGGCTCCGAGTTCGCCGGTTTCATGCAGGACCCGTACACGCTCCTGCAGCCGACCTCCGACCGGGTGATGGCGACCTCGCTCACCGCCGGCTGGCGTTTTTCGACGACGGATGTCGACTGGGAAGCCACCTACGCCGGCATCAAACAGGTGCTCGTCAGCCAGTTCGCGACCGTGCACTCCCTCGCCCTGCAGCAGACCCTCTACGAGATGGGCCGGGCCGTGCTCGAGGCGTTCCCCGTTGTCGCCGAGGTGCGCCTGTCCGCCCCGAACAAGCATCATTTCCTCTACGACCTCTCCCCCTTCGGCGTGGCCAACAACAACGAGGTCTACCACGCGGCCGACCGCCCGTACGGCCTGATCCAGGCGACCGTGCTGCACGACGACGCCGCGGATGCAGGTACCGCCTGGGACTCCTACACCGGGCTCGTCTAGGTGGTCAGGTTCGTTGCGGGTCCGCCCGTACGATGGCTGTGATGAGCACCTCCGCGCCGGCGTCTGCGGCCACCCCAGCCCCGTCATCCGTTCCCACGCCGACCGTCCACGTCTATCGCGGCCACGTCTTCCACATCGCGGGATCCCCGGTCGTCGCCGACGCCCGGGAGCACCTCGTGTCCCTGCCCGACGGCGCCCTCGTCACCGGTGCGGACGGCAGGATCGCCTGGGTCGGGCCGTTCGCCGAGCTCCCGGCCGGCTTCCGCGACCACCCGGTGACCGACAACCGCGGCGGCTTCATCCTGCCCGGCTTCGTCGACACCCACCTGCACTACCCGCAGACCTACTCGACCGACGCCTACGGCGGCGGGCAGCTGCTCGAGTGGCTCGACAACTGCGTGTTTCCCGCCGAGACCCGGCTGCGGGACCCCGAGTTCGCGGCGCGCATCGCCCGGGACTTCACCCGGCGCCGGGTCGCGGCCGGCACCACGAGCGCCCTCGTTTTCGGGTCAGCCTTCCCGCACGCCCAGGACGCCCTCTTCGCCGAGAGCCAGGCCGCCGGGCTCCGCCTGGTCAGTGGTCGCGGGGTGCAGACCGTCGGGTCGGGCCCTGCCGGCGCTCTCCTGACCGGTGAGGCCGAGGCCCTCGACCTGATCGGGGCCGAGATCGACCGCTGGCACGCCGTCGACACCGGCGACCCCGCGACGGCGCTGCTGCAGGTCGCGGTCGTGCCCCGGTTCAGTCTCTCGGTGACGCCGACGACCCTCGCCGGCCTCGGCGAGCTCTACGACGACGCGCGCGAGCGCGGCGTGTACTTCCACTCGCACCTCAACGAGAACAACCGGCCCGGCACCGGCGAGATCGACGCCGTGAAGGCGGTGTACGGGGTCGACACCTACCTCGACACCTACGACGGGCTGTTTCTGCCGGGGTCGAAGCGGGGCGGGTCGAGCCTGCTCGGGCGGCGCAGCATCCTCGCCCACGCGGTGCACTGCGAGGATGCCGAGCTCGCCCGCCTCGCGGAGTCCGGCACCTCGGTCGCGCACTGCCCGACCTCGCAGCAGTTCCTCGGCTCCGGCACGATGCCGTGGCTGCGGACGACCTCTTTCGGCGTGAACGTCGCAATCGGCTCGGACATCGGCGCCGGCGACGAGTGGCTGATCTCCCGCGTGCTCAACGACTGCTTCAAGGTGCACCTGTCGGAGCCGGGCGACGCCGGGCTCTCGCTCGACCCGGCCGCGCTGCTCTTCACCGGCACGCTCGCGGGCGCCCGCGCCCTCGACATGGAGGCCCGGTTCGGCAACTTCGACGTGGGCAAGGACGCCGACTTCCTGCTCATCGAACCGGACCGCTGGGAACCGCTTGCGACCGTGCTGAACCGAGGCATCCGGGCGGACGACGAGCGGATGGCCACGGACCAGACCCTCTTCGCCCTGCTGCTCGCGCTCCGCCAGCCCGCGATCACGGGAGTGTTCGTGCAAGGCCGCCGCGTGCTCGCCCCCGAGTAGCGCGGCCTCGCCCGCCGGCTCCGTCCCGGCCGCAGGCAACTGTCGCCGTTGCGGACAACTGTTCCCCGTGCGCCGGCAACAGTTGTCCGCATCGGCAACAGTTGATGCCGGCGGTGGCCGGGCCACACGCGGATGCCGTGGGTCAGGGCTCGGGGTGCTCCTTCTCGAGGGCATTCGCGAGCGCGATCGAGAACGCGGCAGCGAGGACTACGAAGCGGAGAGTCAGCGACATGTCTTGGTGGCCGGTCACGAGCATCCCGATCACATCGAAGCCCGAGAGCGTCAGCGCGACCATACCAACGCCGGCGAACGCGCGGCTCGCCAGGCTCCGGTCGTTGGCGTCCCGATACTCGAAATTACTGATCCGCAGCTGTTCGGATGCCCGGGGACTGCGGGCGTACCTGGCCACTCCGACCCAGATCACGGCGAAGCCGAGCAGCACTGCGGCTCCGACCAGATTGCCGAGCACCGCCGCCACGACGGTCGCGATGAGGAATGCCACGCTGATCAGTGAATTCACAGGCGATATTGGCAGGCGATCTCGGATCGTCGACACGAATGGCTCCTCAACGATGGTGCGGGTCGGACGCCCATTGGCGGGCGATGGCGAGAGCGAGCGGCAGAGCTGGGTAACTCACGCAGTATGGCACGCGCTCGGTTGCCGCAGCCGGACAACTGTGGCCGCTCCGGACATCTGTTGCCCGTGTGCCGGCACCAGTTGTCCGCATCGGCCACAGTTCCCGCGCGCGATCGCGTCGGTGACCGTTGCCGGGTGCGTCTGCTGCGCGGGCGGATGCCGCGAGCCGGCCGCCCTGGTCAGCTGCCGCGGTATGTCGAGTAGGCGAAGGGGCTGAGCAACAGCGGCACGTGGTAGTGCGCGGCCGGGTCGGTCAGGTCGATCGTCACCGAGACTTCGGGGTACAGGGTCGGCTGGCCGGTGCCGGCGAAGTAGCGCCCGGTGTCGAAGGTGAGGCGGTACCGGCCCGCGGGGAGATCGGCCGGGCCGAGCGCGGAGACCCGGCCGTCGGCATCCGTGCCGGCGCTCGCGAGCACGTGCCAGCCGGACTCAAGTCGCTGCTCGAGCTCGACGGGAACGTCGGCGGCGGGCCGGCCGGACACGGCGTCGAGCACGTGGGTCGTGATGCGGCTTCGGGGAGTCGCGATCGGGGCGTCTGTCGCGGCGACCGAAACGGCCGCTGGAGTTGTCGTGTTGCCGGCGGCCGCCGTCGCGGCGACGACGTCGGCGACGACGCTCGCGACAAGGCCTTCGGAGTCAGGCGAGTCGGGGGCCCCTGCCCGGGTGGCCCGCTCGGCGGCGAGACGCTCCGCGACGGTTCCGGCGAGTGTGGCCAGCCGGAGCAGGGCGATGTCGCGCAGTTCGGTGCCGACGATCTTCAACTCGGCGGCGTCGTCGAGCGCGAGGCGCCGGTGCAGTTCGGCGAGGATCTCGGTGCGCGACCGGCCGGCGGCGCGGATGAGGAAGACCCGGCCGAAGCGTTCCTCGTACGCCCGGTTGCCTTCGGCAATCGCCGCGGCGAGGGTGGAGTCTGCGGCGTCGGCGGAGGACTGCTCGCTGCGGGAGAACCGCGCGGCCTGCGAGTCTCCCCGCGGGGTCTCGCCGATCCGCGGGTGCGCGGACAGCGCTTCGTCGATCTCGCTACGGCTGAGCGGTGTCGCGGCCGTACGGGCGGCGGCGAGCAGGGCGGCCGCCGACTCGAACGGCGACTGCGAGGCGACCTCATCGACCCAGCGGGGTACGGCCAGGCAGGTCAGGAGCGCCTCGCGAAGCTCAGGTGTCGACATCCTCTTCATGGCAGTTCTCCTCGTCCTGCTCCAGCCTAGAGTGCCCGTGGCGACAGCGCATACGATGGCGGGCATGGTGAATACAGACGCAGCGCGCGACCGGGCGGATGCGGGGAAAGCCCCGGTCGCGGGGCTTGTGCTGGCCGCGGGGGCCGGTTCCCGGTTCGGGCAGCCGAAGGCGCTCGTGCTCGGGGCCGACGGTGTGCCGTGGCTCGTGCGGACGGTCGGCGTGCTCCGCGCGGCTGGTTGCTCACCCGTCATCGTCGTGCTCGGAGCCGAGGGTGCCGCGGCCGCAGCGCTGCTCGCCGAGGCGGGCCCGACCGACCCGACGACGGTCGTCGCGTATGCCGCCGACTGGGCCGAGGGGCTCTCGGCCTCCCTCCGCACGGGGCTCGAGGCGGCGCTCGGCGTCGCCGGTGACCCCGTCGCCGTCGCGGTCGTTCCCGTCGACGTCCCCGACCTCGACGCCGCGACGGTGGCGCGGGTGCTCGACGCTGACGCTGGCGTGACCCCGGACAGCCTGAGGCAGGCCGTTTTCGCCGGCCGGCCGGGGCATCCGGTGCTGATCGGGCGCACGCACTGGGAACCGCTGCGGGCGCAACTCACGGGCGACACCGGGGCGCGTCCCTATCTGCTCGCGCACGGCGTGCTCCCGGTCGAATGCGGCGACCTCACGACGGGCGCCGACGTCGACACCCTCCCCGGCGTGCCCGAGTCATAACTCCTGCAAATTCCGGGCCCGCCGACACGAACGCCCGGAAACACGGGTCACCGCAGGGCCTGTTGCGCGAGCCCTCAGAATGTGAAGGAGTTATGCCGATGAGACGGCCGGGTAGCCTGCGGCGAGGGCTCGGACGGCGGCTTCGAGAGCGTCAACGGCGAGAGCGACGTCGGCCGCGGTCACCGACTCGTCCGGGTGGTGGCTGATCCCGCCGGCACAGCGTACAAAGAGCATGCCGACGTCGGTGATCGCGGCGATCGCCATCGCGTCGTGACCGGCGATCGAGGGCAGCTCGCGCGGGGCCGGCTCGGTCGGTTCCTCCGCGCCGGAGTCCGACCCGACCTCGCCTTGCCGTGCCGCGACCGCTTCGGTCGAGCGGATGCCGGCCGCAATCGCCGCACGCAACCGCGGTGCGCAGGCCACGGCGGCCGCCTCGTGCACCTGGTTGCTGTCGAGGTGGAGGACGCGGGTGGCGCAGATGTCGGTGAGGGCGGCCTCGATCAGGGTCCAGCCCCGATCGCGGTCGGCGTCGTCCGGCGCGCGCAGGTCGAGGCTGAACTCGACCTTCCCTGGGATGACGTTGACGGCGTCCGGAAACACCTTCAGGTGTCCGACGGTCGCGGTGAGGCCCTCGGTGCGGGCGATGCGCTCGATCGTCGTGATGCACTCGGCAGCACCGGCGAGGGCGTCGCGGCGACGGGACCACGGGGTCCCGGAGTGCCCGGCGGCCCCGGTGACCGTCAACAGGAAGCGGCGGGCACCGGCGATTCCAGTGACGACGCCGAGGGCACGGTTCTCCTCCTCGAGCACGGGTCCCTGTTCGATATGGGCCTCGAGGTAGCCGACGAGCTCCTGGGGCGCGCGGGCGGCGTCGCCGACCTTGGCAGGGTCGAGGCCGAAGGCGAGGAATGCCTCGCGCAGGCTCACGCCGCCCTCGTCACGGAGGTCCCACCAGGACTCGAGCCAGGTGCCGGCCACGGCCCGGCTGCCGAGCAGGGTGGTGCCGAAGCGGGTGCCCTCCTCGTCGCCGAATGCCGCGATCTCGAGGGCGAACGGCAGCGGGCGTCCAGAGGCGGCGATCCGCCCGGCGACGGTGATGGCCACGAGCACACCGAGGATGCCGTCGTAGCGTCCCGCCGCGCGCACAGTGTCGAGGTGCGAGCCGAGCAGCAGGGCCGGGAGCCCGCGGGTGCGGCCGGAGAGCCGTGCGCACTGGTTCCCGGCGGCATCCTGCCAGGTGGTGAGACCCGCTGCGGTCATCCAGCCGGCGACCCGGTAGTTGACGGCGGCGTGCTCCGCCGAGAGGTAGGTCCGCTCGATCCCCTCAGTGAGGGACGAGTGCCGGGCGAGCGCGTCGCACCGGGCCAGGATCACGGCCGCGTCGGCATCCGACACGCTCGGCACCGCGGTCGTCATGAGAGCACCACGGCATCGTCGGTCGCGGCAGCGACGCGATCCGCGTCGACAGCGGCAGTCCCGGCAGGCGGCTCGGCAGCGGCGTCACGGTCGGCGTCGGCGTACAGGTCCCAGGCCGCGCCGACTCCCCCGCCGCCGGTGACGGATGCCCCCGCGCGCCGCAGCACCTGTTCGAGCGCCGCGAGGGTGGTCAGCACGGTGTCCTTGCGGGCGTTGTAGCCCATCACGCCGATCCGCCAGACCTTGCCGTGCAGCGGACCGAAGGAGGTGCCGATCTCGATGCCGAAGTCGTCGAGGAGCGTGCCGCGCACCGCGTCGCCGTTGACGCCGTCGGGAATCAAGACCGCGACGACGTTGTTCATCCGGTGGGCCGGGTCGCCGAAGACGGAGAGTCCCAGCCCGTGCACTCCCGCGAGCATCGCCGAGCCGTGCAGCCGGTGCCGGGCGACGGCGTTCTCCATGCCCTCGTCGACGAGGAGGCGCGCGCACTCCCTGGCGCCGTACAGGGCGGTCGTGGCCTCGGTGTGGTGGTTGAGCCTGCGGGGACCCCAGTAGTCGAAGAGCATCGCGAGGTCGAAATAGTTCGAGCGGATCCGGTTGGACAGCACCGCGTCCCCGGGCTCGCGGATGCCAGCCTCGATGCTCCGGCGGGATTCGATCACCTCGACGGCGCGGGCCGAGAAGGTGGCCGGCGCGGAACCGGACGGCCCGGCGAGGCACTTCTGCAGGCCGGCGGTCACGGCGTCGAGACCCCAGGCATCCGCTTCGAAGGTGTTGCCGGCGAGCGAGGCTGTCACGTCGGTGTAGAAGAGCACGCCGTGCCGGGCGCAGATGTCGCCGAGCTCGTCGAGCGGCTGGGCGAGGGTCGTCGAGGTGTCGCCGTGGACGATCGCAAGCAGCGTCGGCCGGGTCTCGATGATCGCCTGTTCGATCGCGGCCGGTGTGAAGACGGTGCCCCACGGCACCTCTCGAACGTGGACCTCTGCGCCGACCCGTTCGGCGATCTCGCGGAGCAGGTGCCCGAAACGCCCGAAGATGGGCACGAGCACCCGGTCGCCCGGCTGGATCAGCGAGACGAGGGCGGCTTCGATCCCGGCGCGCGCGGTGCCGTCGATCACGAGGGTCTGTTGATTGCCGGTGCGGAATACGTCGCGGTACAGGCCCATCGTTTCGGTCATATACCCGGTCATCGCCGGATCGTACTGGCCGACGAGTTGGGCGGACATGGCGCGCAGCACCCGTGGGTCCGCGTTGATCGGCCCCGGCCCCATCAGCAGGCGCTGCGGCGGGTTGATCGGAAGGCTCGGAACGGTTGTCGACTGCAGCGGATACGTCACACGACCAGCTTAGGCACGCAGCGTTTCGGTGGTGTTACTCCTGCCCCATCCACGAGTTAGTCAGGGATTCCGTTGGCTCAGCCCTCGAGCCCCTCCGCGAGCCCTGCGGCCAGGTCGAGGAGGGCGAGGTCGGAGTAACGCGGTCCGACGAGGCTGAGCCCCAGCGGCGCGCCGCCGACGACGAGTCCGGGCATGGACACCGACGGGTAGCCGCCGATTCCGGCCAGGCAGGTCATCGAGAGCGTCGCGGCACGGACCCGTTCGATCTGGGCGCCCGATGCGCTCCTCGCGGGCGCGGTCGACGAAGCCGCGGGGAGCAACAGGATCCGGCCGTCGAGCGCGGCGTCGAGCCGGTCCCTGGCCTCGGCGAGATCGCCCCGGTGACCGGCCTCCTCGTCAGCGTCGATGAGTGAGGCGAAGGCGAACCGGGACCGCACATCGGGGCCGAGTGTGCCCGGATGGGCGTCGACCCAGTCCCCGTGGCTGCGCCAGGCCTCGGCGGCCTGCACGGTGCGGAAGGTCTCGAAGAGGTCGGCGAGGGGGTCGATCGTGATGATGTCGACCGGTTCCGGCAGGTATCCGCCGCGCTCGAGGCGGTCGATCGCCTCGACGAAAGCGGCCTGCACGTCCTCTTCCGCCGCGAACACCAGCTGCCCGCAGACGACGAACCGCGCGGCAACGGGCAGTTGCCGCTCAGGGTCGAGCGAGGTGGCCGCCGCCGACACGAGCAGTCCCGACGTCCTGGCGAGCCAGCCGACGGTGTCGAACGAGGGCGCGAGCGGGAGAACACCCCCGAGGCTCACCGACCCGTGGCTCGTCCTCAGCCCCCAGAGGCCCTGGTAGGAGGCGGGAACCCGGATCGACCCTGCGGTGTCGGTCGCGAGGCCGAGGTCCGCCTGCCCGAGGGCGACCGCTGCGGCAGGGCCGCTCGACGAGCCGCCCGGCAGCCCGCCGGGGACCCGCGGATTCGGCGGGGTCCCCGAGTGCACGTTGGTCCCGGCGATGCTGTACGCGAATTCGTCGGTCTGGGCGATGCCGATCACGCTCGCACCGGCCCCGAGGAGTGCCGTCACCGCCGGGGCGCTCTCGGTCGCAGCGGTGCCGCTTCGCAGATAGTCGGGGTTGCCGGCTCCGACTGCGAATCCGGCCACCTCGAAGAGGTCCTTGACCGCGACCCGCACGCCCGAGAGTGCTCCACCGCTCGCGCCGGCGAGCAGCGGCGTTCCGACGACCCGCCAGATGCTCGGGTCGACCGCGGGTGCGGATGCCGCGACCTGCGCGGCCTCGATCTGCCAGCCGGCCGCGGTTCGGCTCCAGAGTTGCGTCACGACTCCGGCCCCGCCGGCCACGGGCGCGTTCTCCGCGACGATCAGGGCGTGCTCTGTCCCGATGGCCCGCACGTGCAGCGAGCGGATGCCGCGGCGCACGACCCCGGGGCGGGAGGCGCGGAATCCGGCGATCGCCTCGCTCCCGACGAGCAGCCCGGTCGCATCGCCGCGGAGCGTGTGCGGCCCGGGCACGAAGAACCCGGCGAGCGCCTCGTGGTCATTGGCAGCGAGCGCGTCCTCGTAGGCCTCGAAGGCGGCGAGCAGTCCGTCCGGAAGCTCCCCCGTGATGGAGGTGGGCCGAAGCGGCGGCGCGGCAGCCGGGAGCGCGGTGTCTGCAAGCGCTACGGCCGGAAATGCGGCGTCCGCGGGCGTCACGGCCGGGAGTGCGGCGTCCGCAGGCGTGGCTGCGGGGACAGCGGCCGGGACGAGCGAACCAGTCTCCGGGGCGGTGAGCGGCCGGGTCGTCTGCTCAGGCACCGAAGTCCGCCGTCCGGATGCGGGCGTGCACGCCCGTGACCCTGTCGACGACCTGGGAGATGTTGAAGTCGGTCGCCGCACTCAGGTAGGCGTACGCGAGGGTCGGGTCCATGCCGTATCGCGCCCCGAGCAGGGCGATCGCGGCGCGCACACAGGCGCGCATCGCTTCGTCGAGGTCGGGGTCGAGCCCGGTCGGCACGAGGAACTCGCCCGTCTCGGCGAGCGGACCGGTCAGGTCGCCGAAGAGCGCCGCCGCCTCGTCCGCCGGAATGACGTCGAAGCGGATGCGCACCCGCAGGCTGGCCTCGAGTGCGGTCAGCGCCACCTCGCCGTCGCCCTGCGCGAAGTGCGGATCGCCCACGTAGGCGAGCGCGCCCGGCACCTGGACGGGCAGGTACAGCGCGCTGCCGACGGTGAGCAGGCTGATGTCGAGGTTGCCGCCGTGCGCGCCGGGCGGGACGGAGTGCGGCCGGGTGTCCCCCGCGACGCCGACGCCCATGATGCCGAGGAACGGGTCGAGCGGGAAGCGCACGACCCGGTCGCCGCCGGGAACCAGCGGGAGGGTGCCGAAGAGCGCCCCGGCAGCCGTCCCGAAGTCGGGATCGGTGTCGACCTCGGTGAACACGGAGACCGTTCCCGGTCCGACGGGGTACTCGCCGGGCCGGGCCCCCGGCCGTGGCGACTCGAGATGACGCCGTAGGGCACCCGGGGAGTCGCCTCGAGCAGGGTCATCCGGAGCAGGTCGCCCGGGAGAGCCCCACGCACCTCGATCGGTCCGGTCACGACGTGTGGGCCGTCCGCCTCAGCATCCCGCGGGTAGTCGCTCGCGGCGAGCGCGACGGCGTCCGTCAGGACATCGCCCGCTGCGACGCCGTGGCCGCCGAAGAAGGCGAGCGGGTCCCTGCCCTGGTCCTCGAGCAGTCCCTCGTGGCTGAGAGTGTCGATCGTGACGACGTCACCCGATCCGATCGAGAGCACCGCGGTATCCGCTGAACAGGGCAGGCGCCCCCAGAGCACGGTCTCCGGGGTGGCCGGCAGGTAGTGCCCGGGCGCGATGCTCCCCATGCCGGGCTGTAGTACGACGTACGACATGGGAGCCTTCCAGGTGCGCGGAAACAAGACGTGGTGCTTCACACTATTGGTGCCTCGCGCTCGAGGCTATCTCCCGTTTGCGTGCCATTCGGCCAGCCGGTACGTTTCAGGTCACTGTTGACACGATCGACATGAGTTTTACCTCCAGGAAACATACGCAGCAGTCACCGTCCCGAAGGATCACCGTGCTCGAGAAGCTCCGCCGCCATCCCGCGAACCTGCACCTCGGCCTCATGCTCGCGCTGACGTTCTCGACCGGTCTGGCGGATGCCGTCGGGTACCTCGGCCTCGACAAGGTGTTCACCGGCAACATGACGGGAAACGTCGTCATCCTCGGAATGGCCCTCGCCGGCGCGAGCAACCTGCCCGTGCTCGGCCCGCTGCTCGCCCTGTTCACCTTCATGCTCGGCGCCGCCATCGGCGGACGGGTGCTGCGGCCCGTCGCGATCGGCTGGACGACCCACGCGACGGTGCTGTTCGCGGTGCAGGGTGCGATCATGGCCGGACTGGCGGTGGCCCTGTTCCTCGGCGGCGGGCATCCGCCGCAGCCCTTCGACCTGGCGATCACGAGCCTCCTCGCGGCGATGATGGGACTCCAGGCCGGCGTCGCCCGGCACATCGGGGTCAAGGACGTCACGACGGTGGTCGTGACCTCGACGATCACGGGACTGGCCGCCGACTCGCGGCTCGGCGGCGGCAAGGGCCAGCCGTGGTTCCGCCGGGTGGCCGCGATCCTGCTGATCTGCGCGGGCGCCTTCGTGGGAGCCCTCCTTCTCACGGTGCACATCGGCTGGGGCGTCGCCCTGTCTGCCGTGATCACGCTCGTCGTCGCGGCGCTCGGGCACGCGGCCGGGCGCCCGCACCACGCGCTCGAAAACAGACCGGGTGTATGAGTTTCCGGCCACGGTGGCGGGAAGGACCCCCGGCATGTCAGGCTTAACCGGTGCCGAAGACTTTTGAAAAATCGGACCTGCGTGAAGCCGTCTCCCTCGACCGCCCCTGGGTCACCATTGTGTGGGACGACCCGGTCAACCTGATGTCCTATGTGTCCTACGTGTTCCGCAGCTACTTCGGGGTCGCCGCAGAGGAAGCCGAACGCCTGATGCTGCGGGTGCACAACTCCGGCAAGGCGGTCGTCGCAACCGGGAACCGCGAGTCGATGGAACGCCACGTCGAGGCGATGCACGACTTCGGGCTCTGGGCCACCCTCTCCCCGCGGGGACTCCTGATGCTCTTCACCCGGGACCCGGCCGGAACGGTGTCCGCGAGCTTCGAATCCGTCGAGCTCGGGCTGCTCAGGCTCGCCGCGAGCCAGCTGATCGAGCTCCTGCTCGCCGCGGAGACACACGCCCTCGGGACCAGCGCCGACCCGGCCCTCCGCCGCCTGCTTCCCGACGCCTACCCTGACGACGCCGAGGCGTCCGCCGAATTCCGCCGTTTCACCTCGGGAGACCTCCTCGACCGCAAACTGGGCAACGCCCGCGTGGTGCTCGCGACGCTCGGCGAGGAGCCGCTCGACGAGATCGCCGACGAGCCCCTCGAACCCCTCCTGGACGACCGCTTCGAGGTCGCGCCGACGCCGATCGCGCTCGACGCCGTCGGCGTGCAGTCGTGGCTGCGCACGCTCACCGACCTGAGGCTCACCCTCGCCGAGCGCCTCCAGATGTCCCCGGACGGCGAACAGCACCTCGACGCCGACGAGGCTCCGCTACTCAGCAGCATCTACGAGTGGCTCGGCATGGTGCAGGAGTCCCTCGTCTACGCCATCGACCGCTGAGCCCCAGCCGCAGACCCGGGCGCTGAGTCCCGGGGGCAGCATCCCGGGGGCAGCATCCGCACTCTCGCGCAAAGTCGGAGATTTTCGCGACACGCTGGTGTCCAGCCAGCGGATGCGGCGAGTCGCGAAATTCTCCGACGTTACGCGCGTCACCAGTCGCCTGTCGCCCCGAAGCCGCGAGCACAGGGGCGGGAGCACAGGGGCGGGAGTCCGACGTGCGAAAGCGGCGCGATCAGCCCGCTGCCGGGATCGCCGCGAGCGCCGTCAGCGCCTCGTAGGCCCGGCGCGGGCCTGCACCGCCCCGCAGCGAGGTGCTGAGCGCGTCGAGCCGCGCCCGGTCTGCTGCCGCGAGCGCGAGCACCGACCGGAGCGCGTCGAGGAGTTCCGCCGCCGACGCCGTGTTGGGTGCGAGCGAGAGCCCGAACCCGGCCGCCTCGACGGCTTCTGCCCCGGCGAACTGGTCGGTCGAGAACGGGAGCACGAGCAGCGGCACCCCGGCGGTCATCGCCTCGGTCACGCTGTTGTTGCCGCCGTGCGTCACGGCGACCGCCGCGGCATCGAGCAGGGCCACCTGCGGCAGGAAGCCGCGCACGAGCCAGGAGTCCGGGATCTCCCCCAGGTCAGCGGGATCGGTCGACCCCGTCGCGAGGGCGACCCTGACGGAGAGCCCGCGGAGGGCATCCGTGACGCGGGCGAGCACGTCGCCGCGCACCGACAGGAAGCTCCCGAAGCTCACGTAGACGAGCGGGCGGTCGTCGGAGGCCGCGCGTGACGCGGCGAGCCAGGCCTCGACCTCGGGATCGCGGGCCTCGGCGCGCACCGCCGACCCGAGGAACACGTGCTCCTGAAGCAGCGCCGTCCGGGCGGGCGCGTGCAGTTCGGCCGGATAGTTGAGCATCAGCACGTCGCCGGATTCGGTGAAGGCGTCGCGGCTCGGCTCGGCCGCCGGGTCGAGTTCGAGGAGGGCGGCGTTCCACTGGGCGGTGAAGGTGTCGCGCACCGCCTCGCAGGTGCTGAGCAGCCCGGCGAGGTCGTCGGGCTCCGGCGAGAACGCGTCGGGCCAGGCGGACGGGAAGCCGTAGACCTCCTCGCCGACCGGCAGGGCGGTCGGGTGCCCGAGCACGACGTCGGCGTGGCGGATGCCGGCGCTCACCAAGGCGAGGCGGGCGCTGAAGGCGAGGTGGTCGACGATGATCTGGTCCGGGCGCACCTCGGCGACGATGCGCTGCACCTCGCGGGCGATCTCGACCGGGTTCCAGAGCAGGTCGTTGCTGCGTGCCTCGGCCTGGAACTGCAGGGTCTGCACGAGTCCGAGCCTCGTCGCGGCGAAGAAACCCCGGAGGGCGTCGTCCTCACCGCTCGGCTGCTGTTCCGCCCGGATCGTTCCGGGGTTCGAGCCTCGGCCGAGCTGCAGGTTCACCCGCTCGAAGCCGAACTCGGCGACGATTCCGGCCGTCGCGGGGCCGCTCGCGACGACGACCCGTTCCCCGGCGGCCTGCCAGGCCGTGCCGAGGGTCGCGAGCGGGAACAGGTGCGAGGCGTAGTCGGGGCTGATGATGAGCAGGGTCATGAGGCGCTCAGCGTCCAGGTCGAGGCGAGTCCCCGGCCGTAGCCGTTCGCCGCCTCCGCCCGGAGGCGCTCGTGCGCTTCGGCGACGTCGCGGTAGACCCCGGAGAGGGTCGTGGCCATCGCCTGGATCGTGAAGGATCCGGAGACCATGGCCATGGCGCGCTCGGCGAACTCGGGGCCGAAGGGCCCGGCTGCGAGCTCGAGGGCCTCACGCACTCCCCCGGCGAGATCGGCCGGATTCCCGGTGTCGACCAGGAACCCGGTCACGCCCTGCTCGACGTAGGTGGCCGGTCCCCCGCCGTTCGGAGCGACCACGGTGAGGCCCGCGGCCATCGCCTCGAGGAGCGCGATGCCGAACTCCTCCTTCATGCTCGCGCAGACGTACACGCCATTGGCCGCGGCGAGGCCGGTGCGGCCGAGGCGAGTGGCGGCGAGCCAGCGGGCGACGGTGTCGTTCGAGCGGTGGCCGGCAATCAGGAGACCGGCGTGGGCGGCCTCGCCGAGCGGGACAGCGGCGTGGATCCTTCCGAGCTGTTCGGCCTCGTCGGGAGTGGGGTTCGCGAGGTCGCCTCCGACGATCAGGAGGTTGCAGGCGGCACGGAGCGCAGGGTCGGCCGCCCAGGCTTCGACGAGGGTCGCCATGCCCTTGACACGATGCAGCCGCCCGACCGTGATCGCGAGCGGCAGTGCGCGGCGCTCGGGCGGGAGGGTTGCGAGGAGATCGTCGAGCTGGCCGAGGGCGACGGCGCCCTCGACGCTCATCTGCGCGGGGGCCACGGACGCGGGCACGGCGGCGGCGTCGGGCAGGGGTTCGGCATACGCCGCGGCCACGGCGGCCTCCGCCGGAGTGCCGTCGCTCGCCCTGGCGTCGACGAGCGACGCCTCGATCACGGCGATGTCGATGCCCTCTGCCACGATCGAGTGCCGTTCCGGGTGCTGCGTCACGTCGATGCCGACGAGCTCACGCAGGTCACGCTCGAGGTCGGGACGGGGGAAGAGAACCGTGTGGGCGGCATCCGCTGCGAGGCGCTGCACGAGCCGGACCCGGAACCAGAAGTGTTCGCCCGCATCGACCGTGCCGAACGTGGCGCGGGTGAGGGCGCCGGCGGACTCGAGCGAGCGGATGAGGCTGTGCGGGTCTGGCGCGACGGTGAACACGACCGGGATGTCGAGTTCCCTCGCGACCGTCGACGCGGCGAGGGTGCCGACGTCCGCCATCCGCAGGTGGATCGCGTCGACCGGGCCCGCGGCGCGGAGCACCCGGCGGATGCCGCGCTGGGTCGCGATCCGGCGCGACCAGGCGTCTGCGGAGGCGACGGGCTCGCCGAGGAACGGGACCGTCGCGAAGGCGTGGCCGGACAGTGTCGACGCCACCTCGGGCAGGCAGTCGAGTGCGGAGGCGAAGCCGCCGCGGGAGAGGGTGAGTACCCGGCCGACATCGCCGGCAGCACTGTCGGCATCGCTGGCGGCGTGGCCAGCGACGAGTGCGTCCCCGAGCCGGACGAGAAGGGTCGCGATGCCGCCGTTGTCGCCGGAGCCGACCCGGGTCAGCGCTCCGTCGATGTCGGCGTGCAGGAACAGCTGGGCGACGGTCGTTCCGCTGCTCCACGGTGCCCGCGGGTAGCTCGGCACGGTCAGGTCGATCACGGCGAGCCTGGCGACCTCGGCGAGGACCCCGCTTCCGGCGGCCAGGCCGGTGACGATCCGGAGGCCGGTGTCCCCGGAACCGACCCCGGAGCCGATCCCTGTTCCGATTCCCGTGCCGGCGCCCGAGAGGGAGCCGGGGGCGGCATCGGCGAGGCCCCGGTCGCCGATCGCGGCGATCGCCGCAGCCCGCACCTCGGTCGCCTCGGCCGGGTCGACGGCGATCTGGAAGAGCATGCGTTCCGGGATGCGCCCCGAGATCTGGCCGATGGTTTCGACCAGTCGGGAACGGGCGCCCGGCTCGGTGACTCCGAGCAGAGCGCCCTCGACAGCGAGGGCGACGGGACCCGCGACGGCCGCGCTCCATTGTTCGAGGGTGCGCTGGGCGATCATCCCGGCGAAACCGCCGTCGATGACCATCCCGAGGAGAGGCGCGACCGCGTCGAAGCGCGGCAGGCGGGCGCTGAAGGCCCAGGCGGCGTGCTCGCGGAGGAAAAGCTGCTCATGCCCGAGGAGGGAGACGAGGACCTCGTCGGCGGTCTCGTCGAAGACCTGGGCGAGGGCGTGCACGGCGGCGATCGCGGTGACCTGGTCTGCGGGATCGACGGCGGCGTCGGCGAGCAGGCGAACGGCTCGGCTGCCGCCGTCCCGGCTCGCGGCGACCGTGAGGTCGTCGGCGGCCATGATCGTGGCGAGGATCGAGTCCGCGTTCCGGAGTGAATCCAGTGTGCTCTGTGTTCCCATGGTCGAACTCCCTGTCTGCCGGGGATGCCGCGGCTGGTGTCGGCCGATGGGCCGAGAATGACCCGGTGGGTCGGGACAAAAGCCCCGTCATGATTCAACGCCACTTTTCTGGTTGCCGCGCCCGTCAGGGCTGGGAATCACCCGAGAGGACGCCGCATGGTTCACAGACCCTCCGGCGGCGGCCGTTGTGCCGGTGCGCAGTCAAAAGGAGCATCATGGATTTCATGACACGTCACGCCCCGATCCAGGACATCAACGAAGACTCCCTCGTCGTGAAGAAGCCGAAGACCAGCGCGGCGGGCCTCGAAGCCGTCGTCGTCGCGCTCGAGCGCGGCGTCGCCCAGGCCGGGATCGGCCGCACCACCCGGGCCCTGCTCCGACTCAACCAGCGCGACGGGACCGACTGCCCCGGTTGCGCCTGGCCGGAATCGCAGGGTCACCGCAAGACCGCCGAATTCTGCGAGAACGGCGCGAAGGCCGTCGCGGAGGAGAGCACCGTACGCCAGGTGACGCCCGCATTCTGGGCGGAGCACTCCATCGCCGAACTCGCGACCAAGACCGAGTACTGGCTCGGCAACCAGGGCCGCATCACGCACCCCGTCGTCATCCGCCCCGGCGACACGCACTACTCGCAGATCTCCTGGAACGACGCGTTCGAGCTGATCGGCGAGCAGATCCGCGCGACGACCCCCGACCGCACCGTCTTCTACACGTCTGGCCGCACCGCGAACGAGTCCGCGTTCCTCTACCAGCTGTTCGCCCGCTCGATCGGCACGAACAACCTGCCGGACTGCTCGAACATGTGCCACGAGTCCT
This sequence comes from Cryobacterium breve, assembly GCF_027594785.1. Classification (GTDB taxonomy): domain Bacteria; phylum Actinomycetota; class Actinomycetes; order Actinomycetales; family Microbacteriaceae; genus Cryobacterium; species Cryobacterium breve_A. The sequence continues at coordinate 3,931,971 of NZ_CP075584.1, read as the reverse complement.
CCGGCTCGGCGATGAACGCGACGATCGGCATCGGCAAAGGCACCGTCTCCCTCGAGGACATCCACCACGCCGAACTCATCCTCGTCGTCGGCCAGAACCCCGGCACCAACCACCCCAGGATGCTGTCCGCACTCAAGGAGTGCAAGGACAACGGCGGGAAGGTGGTCGCGGTCAACCCCCTGCCCGAGGCCGGGCTGTTCAACTTCAGGGACCCGCAGTCCGTCTCCGGCCTGATCGGTGACGGCACCGCGCTCGCCGACGAATACCTGCAGATCAAGGTCGGCGGGGACCTCGCCCTGTTCCAGGCCCTCGGCCACCTGCTCCTCGAGGAGGAGAAGCGGGTGCCCGGCTCCGTCGTCGACCAGGCCTTCGTCGACGCCAACACGCAGGGACTGGAGGAGTACCGGGCAGCGCGCGGCGAGATCGACTGGGAGGAAACCGAGAAGGCGACCGGGCTCTCCCGGCTGCAGATCGCCGTCGTCGCGAGCATGCTCGTGGCGTCGAAGGCCACGATCATCTGCTGGGCGCTCGGACTGACCCAGCAGCCGCACTCGGTCAACACGCTCAAGGAGATCATCAACCTGCTCCTGCTGCAGGGCAACTTCGGCAAGCCGGGCGCCGGCGCCTGCCCGGTACGCGGGCACTCGAATGTTCAGGGCGACCGCACGATGGGCGTCTGGGAGAAGCCGAAGGAGGCCTTCCTCGCAGCGGTCGACACCGAGTTCGGCATCGTGTCGCCCCGCGAGCACGGCCTCGACTCCGTGGCGACGGTCGAGGCCTTCGAGAACGAGGACGTCGACGTGTTCGTGTCTCTCGGCGGCAACTTCGCCCTCGCCTGCTCGGACACCGCCAAGCTCGAGGCCGCGATGCAGCGGGTCGGGCTCACGGTGCACATCTCCACGAAGCCGAACCGCTCGCACGTGATGCACGGACGCACCTCGCTGATCCTGCCGACCCTCGGTCGCACCGACACCGACGACAAGCACCCCGGCGGCCGCCAGGTGCTGTCCGTCGAGGACTCGATGTCGGTCGTGCGCACGACGCAGGGTCGCCTCGACCCGGTGTCGGAGCATCTGCTCGCCGAACCGGTCATCGTCGCCCGGATGGCGAGCGCGACCCTCGGCGCCGACCACCCGGTCGACTGGAAGGCGATGAGCGAGGACTACGACCTCATCCGCGACCACATCTCCCGCGTCGTGCCCGGGTTCACCGACTTCAACCGGAGGCTGAAGACGAAGAACGGGTTCGTACTGCCGAACCCGCCCCGCGACACCCGCAGCTTCGCGACCGACATCGGCCGCGCGCGGTTCACGGTCAGCCCCCTCGAGTACCTGACCCCGCCGGCCGGGCACCTCATCCTGCAGACCATCCGCAGCCACGACCAGTACAACACCACGTTCTACGGCCTCGACGACCGCTACCGCGGCATCTCGAACGGGCGCAGGGTCATCCTGATCAACAAGGACGACGTCGTCGAGCTCGGCTTCCACGACCGCGACCTCGTCGACGTCATCAGCACCTTCCCGCGGTGAGGAACGCCGCGCGGATGAGTTCCGGCTCGTGGTCTACCCGACCCCGCGCGGCTGCGCAGCTGCGTACTTCCCCGAGGCGAACGCGCTCATGCACCGCGAACTCGTCGCCCGCGAGTCGAACACCCCCGGCTACAAGGCCATGGCCGTGCGTTTCACCGCCCACGAGCCCGCCCCGGTCCCGACGAAAGGTTAGGACGCGGGGCCGAGCACCACGCGGAGCATGCCGGTGAAGGCCGCTCGCTCGGCGCCGAGCGGGGCGAAGAAGCGTCGGTCGACCGCTTCGACGGCCGCGTTCGCGCGGGCGGCAAGCTCGGCTCCCGCCGGTGTCGCCCGGAGGGCCTTTGCCCGGGCATCCGTCGGGTGACCCCGCCGTTCCACGAGGTTCTTCCGTTCCAGGGTGCGCAACACCTGGGACGTCATCATCGGGTCCGTGCCGGCGTGGCGCGAGAGCTCGCGCTGGGTGGTCGGCCCGTCGGCGTCGAGCCACGCGAGCGAGGCGAGCAAGACGAACTGCACGTGTGTCAGGTCGAACGGCCGGAGTGCGGCCCGCTGGGCCGCCTGCCAGGCGTTGGTGACGCGCCACAGCATCAGTCCGGTGCTGTCCTCCGCGGACGCGAACTCGCTTTCGAGCCCGTTCTCCTCGGCGTCCGGCATCAACGCGCAGGGTCTGCAGGGTCTGCAGGCTCCGCGGATGCCTCGGCGAGCGCGAACAGCCCGGCCATCGCCTCAGGGAAGTCCGCACTGATCTCCGGGCCGAGCCCCGGCCCGATCTCGTCAGCGTCCTGCCCGGTGATGACGAGTTCGTGGGTGACCCGCGTGCCGCCGTCGCGGGGTGTGAACGAGTGCCGGAACGTCAGCACGACGTCGCCGAATGTGGTCTCGTCGGCATACCGTTCGTTCGGGGCCAGTTCGATGATGCGGGATCGGAACGTGTCCTGCCCGACCGGAGTCACGCTCAACTCCGTGCCGACGGTGAACGCCCCGTCCATCTCGAAGACGTCCCCGCCCGCGGCCGCGGCGACCCCGGTGTGGATGTCCCGGAACGCCGCCCAGACCGCGGCCGGTGTGGCGCTGGTGTCTGCCGTGTACTCAGTTCTCCACATGAGGTGACCTCTCGTTCGCAGCTGCCCCGCGAATCGAAGCAGTTAGTATGCGCACATACTAATTCGGCGCTACGGAACCGGCAAGGGCCGCTGGGGCAGAACTCGCAGGACTCGCAGCACCCTCGGCACCGGCGACATCGTCCGCTGCGCGCCCGCCACCGCCGGTGATCCGTTCGGCGCCCGCGTAGATCACCATGGAGTCGCCGCGCAGGAAGCCGACGAGGGTCATGCCCACGTCCGTTGCGAGTTCCGCTGCGAGCGAGGACGGCGCGGAGACCGCGGCCAGCATCGGGATGCCGGCCATCGCGGCCTTCTGGACGAGTTCGAAACTCGCCCGGCCGGAGACCTGGAGAACGGTTCCACGCAGCGGCAGCCGGTTCTCCTTGACCGCCCAGCCGATCACCTTGTCGACGGCGTTGTGGCGCCCGACGTCCTCGCGCAGCACAAGCAGTTCCCCCGTGACGGCGTCGAAGAGCCCGGCCGCATGCAGGCCGCCGGTCTTCTCGAAGACGGTCTGGCCGGCCCGGAGCACGTCCGGGAATGTGGTGAGGAGTTCGGCGTCGAGGAGGACGGGGTCGTCTGAGACGGTGAAGGCCGACCGGGTGCGCACGGCGTCGATATTCGCCTTCCCGCAGAGACCGCACGCGCTCGTGGTGAGGAAATTCCGTTCCAGGCTCGGGTCGGGGGCGGCGACGCCGGGCGCAAGGCTCACGTCGAGAACGTTGTAGGTGTTCTCACCGTCAACGGTGGCGCCGGCGCAGTAGCGCGCCGCGAAGAAATGCTCGCCGCGGCTGATCACGCCCTCGGAGACCAGGAAGCCCGCGGCCAGGTCATAGTCGTTGCCGGGTGTGCGCATCGTCACCGCGAGCGACGTGCCGTTCACGCGGATCTCGAGCGGCTCCTCGACGGCGAGCACGTCTTCCCTGGTGGTCCTGCGGCCGCCGACGGTGAGCCGGACAACCTTTCGTCGTGCCGTGATTCGTGTCATTGTTGCTGGTCACCCTCCGATGTACGACATCTCGATCTTCTTCTTGCCGGATGCCCGCAGCTCGCTCGTCTTCGCGCTCCGCAGGTCCGAGTACCGGTCGGTCCGCTCTCGCCAGATCGACGCCATGGCCGCGGACAGCTCGTCGTCCGTGGCGCCGCCGCGGAGGAGCGCACGCAGGTCGTGTCCCTCCGTCGCGAACAGGCACGTGAAGAGCTTGCCGTCTGTCGACACCCGGGCGCGCGAACAGGTCGAGCAGAACGACTGCGTCACGCTCGAGATCACTCCGATCTCCCCGCTGCCGTCGCGGTAGCGCCAGCGCGCTGAGGTCTCCCCGGTGTAGTTCGGGGCGACCTCCTCGAGGGGCAGTTCGGCGCCGATCCGGGCGATGACCTCGCTGGAGGGCACGACGGCACCCATCTCCCAGCCGTTGCTCGACCCGACGTCCATGAATTCGATGAAGCGGAGGATGACCGGGGTGCCCTGGAAGTGCCGCGCCATCGCGACGATGTCCCCGTCGTTCTGGCCGCGCTTGACGACCATGTTGACCTTGACCGGGCCGAGCCCGACGTTCGAGGCGACCTCGATGCCGTGCAGGACCTTCGCGACCGGGAAGTTCACGTCGTTCATGGCCCGGAAGGTCGCGTCGTCGAGGGAGTCGAGGGACACCGTGACCCGGCGGAGCCCCGCGTCCTTCAGTGCCTGCGCCTTGACCGCGAGTGCTGAGCCGTTGGTGGTCAGGGCGATGTCGATGGGCCGGCCGTCCGGGGTGCGGAGCGCCGAGAGCTGGGCGACGAGGTCTTCGAGGCCGCGACGCAGCAGCGGCTCCCCGCCGGTCAGCCGGATCTTGCCGACCCCGTGCGCGACGCTCACCCGGGCGAGCCGGGTGATCTCCTCGAAGGTGAGCAATTCGTCCCGCTCCATGAAGGCGAAGTCACGGCCGAAGACCTCCTTCGGCATGCAGTACACACAGCGGAAGTTGCACCGGTCCGTGACCGAGATCCGCAGGTCGTGCAGCGGCCGGCCACGGGTGTCCGTGAGTGTCGGGTTTCCGGTCATACGCTCCACCCTAATCTTCGCTCACCCTGGCCCAGCGACACGGATGCCCGGCCAGGGCGGCCCTGGCCGGGCATCCGCTCGACACGGTTGCGGTTACGTCACTGATTCACTACTTGACGTAACCGTTCGGGTTGAGCACATATTTCACGGACTTGCCGGCGTCGAACTCGGCGTAGCCGCGCGGCGCGTCCTCGAGGCTGATCGCCTGGGCGTTGACGGCCTTGGCGATCTGCACCTTGTCGTTGAGGATCGCCATCATGAGCTGGCGGTTGTACTTCATCACCGGGCACTGGCCCGTCGTGAAGGACAACGACTTCGCCCAGCCGAGGCCGAGCCGGATCGAGAGCGACCCGACCTTCGCGGCCTCGTCGACCCCGCCCGGGTCACCCGTGACGTACAGCCCGGGGATGCCGAGCGCACCACCGGCCGCCGTGATCGTCATGAGCGAGTTGAGCACCGTCGCCGGACGCTCCTCCCCCGCGGCCTGGCCGTGCCCGCGGGCCTCGAAGCCGACCGCGTCGACGGCGCAGTCGACCTCTGGCACACCGAGGATCTGCTCGATCTGGTCCTGCGGGTCGCCCTAGCGCAGGTCGACCGTCTCGCAGCCGAAGCTGCGGGCCTGGGCGAGCCGCTCCTCGTTGAGGTCGCCGACGATGACGGCGGCCGCTCCGAGCAGGTGCGCGGAGGCCGCAGCCGCAAGGCCGACGGGTCCGGCACCGGCGACGTAGACCGTCGACCCGACGCCGACATTGGCGCTCACCGCCCCGTGGAACCCGGTGGGGAAGATGTCCGAGAGCATGGTCAGGTCCATGATCTTCGCGAGCGCCTGGTCACGGTCCGGGAACTTCAGGAGGTTCCAGTCCGCATACGGCACGAGAACGTACTCGGCCTGGCCGCCGACCCAACCGCCCATGTCGACATAGCCGTATGCGCTGCCGGGGCGGTCGGGGTTGACGTTCAGGCAGATCCCGGTCTTGCGCTCCTTGCAGTTGCGACAGCGACCGCAGGAGATATTGAACGGGACCGACACGATGTCGCCGACCTTGATGAACTCGACATCGGGCCCGGTTTCGACGACCTCTCCGGTGATCTCGTGCCCGAGCACGAGGTCGGCGGGGGCGGTCGTGCGCCCGCGGACCATGTGCTGGTCCGAGCCGCAGATGTTGGTGCTGACCGTGCGGAGTATGACCCCGTGCGGTACCTTCCGGCCGACATTGGCCGGGTTGACGCCGGGCCCGTCCTTCAGTTCGAAGGTGGGGTAGTCGATGTCGATGACCTCGACGTGCCCCGGGCTCTTGTAGGCAACTGCTCTGTTCCCTGTCATTACATACCTTCCTAGGTTCTGCCTTGTTCCTCTGGACACGACCACTTCGGTCGTGCGAGATTGCAGTCTTGCTAGTTGGTGCGCTGTGGGGGTGGTACGGCACACTCTGGTGCCGTCTTCGACGAAACACCCATCGGCGGGGGATATCAAGGGGGTGGCGAAGACTCTGGGCGGATGCGGATGCGCGGGCCGCCGGGAGCGCCTAGCGTAAGGGGCATGGCCCTTCCTCCCCTTGTCGAACCCGTCGCCCGGCTCACCCCGACCGAATCCGTGCGCACCGCCCGCCAACGCCGCCTGCCGCAGGCTCGACGAGCTCGGCCAGCGTCGCCTCGCGAACGCGAAGGTGCTCGTGCTCGGCGCGGGCGGCCTCGGCTCCCCCGCCCTGCTCTACCTGGCGGCGGCCGGGATCGGCACGATCGGCATCGTCGACGGCGACGACGTCGAGCCGAGCAACCTGCAGCGCCAGATCGTGCACGGGCAGGCGGATGTCGGCAGACCGAAAGTCGTGAGCGCCGCGGAGTCCATCGCGGCCATCGCTCCCGCCACCATCGTCGTTCAGCATTCCGAGCGACTCGACCACGGCAACGCCCGCGCGCTCATCTCCGGGTACGACCTCGTGATCGACGGCACAGACAACTTCCCGACCCGGTTCCTCGTGAACGACGTCAGCGCCGAACTGGGGAAGCCGCTCGTCTGGGCATCCGTGCTGCGCTTCGACGCCCAGCTCTCGGTGTTCTGGGCCACCCCGCCCGCAGGGAGCGGCGTTGCGGGCGTGCAGCTGCGGGACCTGTTCCCGAATCCGCCGGCAGAGGGCGAAGTGCCCAGTTGCGCGGAGGCCGGTGTGCTCGGCGCCCTGTGCGGGCAGGTCGGTTCGCTGATGGCGACAGAGGCCATCAAGCTCATCGCCGGCATCGGCGCACCGTTGATCGGGCGGGTACTCGTGATCGACGCCCTCTCCGGGCGGTTCACCGAAGTACCCCTCGTCGGCGGAGATCCCGAAGGACACGCACGCGCCGCCCGGGAGGCCACTGCCTCGGCACTGACTGCCGCCGGGGCCGGAACCGAGCCGGCTCCCGTCAGTGCCTGGCCGACGCTGTCCGCGGGCGAACTCGTCTCCCGTCTGGCCGCGCGCGCACACGGCGCGGACGACTTCATCGTCCTCGACGTGCGCGAGCCGGGAGAGCACGCCGAGAGCGCCGTCCCCGGCTCGCTGCTGCTCCCCCTCGACCAGCTGCGCAGCCCGGAGGGCCTCGCGTCGATCCCCCGGGACGTGCCTCTCGTGCTGCACTGCGCACAGGGGCCGCGCGCCCGGAGCGCCGCTGCCGCGCTCGCCGCCGATGGCTTCACCGACCTGACCCTGCTCGAGGGCGGGATCATCGCGTGGGACGCCGCCGTCGCCGAGGGCTCGGCGCCCGGGTCAGGAGAGAAGTGGTCCACCCAGTGGTCGGGGACCTGGTCTCCGGAGTGGTCCCTCGAAGCGCGGAGCCTGACCGTGGTCGGACCGGAGGACGGCCAGGCCCGGCCCCGTGACCACGCGAGGCACGGCGGGCACGCCGACGCGGCATCCGCCCGCCCGGTCGCCGAGCATCTCGACTGGATTCTCGCGCAGCTGCCCATTCTCGAGCCCGTCCGGGTGCCGCTCGACCATGCGCTCGGGCTCGCCCTCACCGAGCCGGTCACGAGCGCGACGGACACCCCACCGTTCGACAACTCGGCGATGGACGGGTACGCCGTGCGGCGCGCCGACCTGCTCGCCGCAGGCCCCGGGAGCCCGATCGTGCTGCCCGTGGTCGCCGATCTCGCCGCCGGCACCGCGCAGAACCCGCGCATCGACGCCGGGCAGGTCGCCCGCATCATGACCGGGGCGCCGATCCCCGACGGGGCGGATGCCGTCGTGCCGATCGAGGACACCGACCGGGGCATCGACCGGGTCGGCATTCTCCGGGCCCCGGAGCCGGCCGCCCACATCCGCAGGGCCGGCAGCGATGCGGCGGCCGGTGACACCGTGCTGCGGGCAGGCACGACGCTCTGGCCGACCCGGATCGCCGCGGCCGCGAGCGCCGGCCGGGCGGAGCTGCTCGTGCACCCGGCGCCCCGCGTCGCCGTGATCTCGACCGGCGACGAACTCATCGTGCCGGGAACCCCCGCGCGGCGCGGCCAGATCCCCGACTCCAACTCGTACCTGCTCGCCGCCGCAGTGGCCCAGGCCGGCGGCGTCGTGCACCGGATCGGGGCGGTGCGTGACAACGAAGAGTCGCTGCGCACCGTGCTCGACTCCCTGATCGGCACGGTCGACGCGATCATCCTCTCCGGAGGCGTCAGCGTCGGGGCGTACGACGTCGTCAAGGCCGTGCTCGCACCGCTCGGCATCTGGTTCGGCCCCGTGCGGATGCAACCGGGCAAGCCGCAAGGCTTCGGCCGTTTGCCTGCAGCCGGCACCGGCAGCAGTACAGGCACCGCCAGCACCAACGCCGGCGCCGGCGCCAACGACAGCAGGATCGGCAACCGCAGCGCGACCGGGGACACGGTCGCAGCCGGAAGCGAAGCACCCGGTCCGATCGTGTTCGCCCTGCCCGGCAACCCGGTCAGCGCATTCGTCTCCTTCGAGGCCTTCGTGCGCCCGGCGCTCCTGTTCATGGGCGGCCACGGCACCATCACCCGTCCGATGGTCACGGGGACCGTCGCCCGCGGCTGGAGCTCACCCGCTGGACGGCAGCAATACATGCCCGTCGTCTGCGAACGCCGTGGCCACGAGACCCTCGTCTGGCCCGCCACCTCCGGCGGTTCCGGCTCGCATCTCGTCGCCGGGCTCGGCCAGGCCGAGGGCCTCGCCATCGTCACGGAGGACTGCGACACCGTGGCGGAGGGCGACCTGCTCCCTGTCATGCTGGTGATATGAGTCATGCTGGTGGTATGACTTCCGCCCGAGACGAAACAGCCGCCGCCCGAACCGACGGGCAGGCTGCACCCGGTGTGCAGGCCGTCCAGGCAGGGCAATCTCCTCTGACAGGACAGACCGCTCAGGCAGGACAGGCCGACCAGCCGTTCACCCATCTCAATACGGCCGGCCAGGCCCGGATGGTCGACGTGACCGAGAAGCAGCCGACCGTGCGCAGCGCAACCGCCGCCGGATTCGTGTTCTGCGGGCCCCTCGTGGTCGCCGCGCTTCGCGACGGCACGACGCCCAAGGGCGACGTTCTCGCCGTCGCACGCATCGCAGGCATCCAGGGCGCGAAGAAGTGCGCGGACCTGCTCCCCCTCGCCCACGTGATCGGGGTGCACGGCGCAGCGGTCGACCTCACGATCGAGGACACCGGTGTGCGGGTGGCTGCGACCATTCGCACAGCCGACCGCACCGGGGTCGAGATGGAGGCGCTCACGGCGGTGTCGATCGCTGCGCTGGCGGTCGTCGACATGGTCAAGGGGCTGGACAAGTCTGTCAGCGTCGGGGACATCCGCCTGATCAGCAAGACCGGCGGCAAGTCCGGCGACTGGCTGCGCCCATCGAAGTAGGACCCGCCACCATGCCTGGACCCCTCGCCCCGAACCAATTCGACGGAGTTTTGGGGAAAAATGCACCTGGGAAGTCCGAAAACGCGTATTTTGCGCAAAATCTCCGTCGAATTGGTTCGGGGCCGGCCGCTACGGGGCCGATCGACCTGATCGTGCTCGCCGGCGGCCGCGGCAGCCGACTCGGCGGCGCCGTCAAGCCCGCCGTCGAGGTCGCCGGCCGAACGCTACTGTCCCGGGTGCTCGATGCGCGCACGCTCGCCCGTCGAGTCGTCATCGTAGGGCCAGCGTCAGCACGTTCCGCTGCCGGTCCTGAGGCGACCGGAGCGCTCTGGGCGCTCGAGGACCCACCGTTCGGCGGCCCCGTCGCGGGCATCGCCGCCGGCCTCGCCGCGCTCGCCCGGCCGGTACCGGCACCCGTATCCGCATCCGCATCCGCATCCACACCGGGAGCCACGTCCGTCGCACGCGAGACCGAACCGATACCCGATGCCGATGCCGAGGCCGGACGCGGACTCGGAGTCGGAGTCGGAGTCGGGCCCGAGACTGCGCCCTCACCCGAAGCTGGACCCGCACCCGCAAGCACGGCACCCGTCCCGGCGGAGTGGCTGCTCGTGCTCGCGTGCGACCTGCCCTGGGCCGCGGCTGCCGCCGGCACCCTCGTCGCAGCCCTCGCTGACCAGGCCGTCGCTGATCGTGCGGGCACGAATACCTCCGGCACGGACGCCATCGACGGTCTGCACCTGTCGGATCCGGACGGTCACCCGCAGTGGCTCGCCGGCCTTTACCGGGCGAGCGCCCTGAGGAACGCCGCCGCGCGTCTGGGCCCCCGGGCAGGCGGGGCGAGCATGCGCGCCCTCCTGGCCGGGCTGCGTCTCGTCGGAGTCGCCGACGAGACCGGCAGCGGCCGCGACGTGGACACGTGGGAGGATGTTGAGTGGAGCACCGCGCTCCTGTCGGCACCCAGCCCGATCAGCACCACCCCTCCGAGGAGCGAAACCGAATGAGCACCTCCACCCCCTTGCCTCCCGAGGCCCTCGATGACTGGCTTGCCGTCCTCGCCGCCGGACTCGACCTCGATCCGGCCGACGTTCCGGTCGGCGTGCTCCTGGACGTCGCCCGCGACGTCGCCCACGGCGTCGCCCGTCCCGCCGCCCCGCTCAGCACGTTCCTCGTCGGTTTCGCCGCTGCCCGCAACGGCGGCACTGCGGCAGACGTCGAGCAGGCAAGCGCGACCGCTACCCGGCTCGCCCTCGACTGGTCGTCGACGCACCCCACCGAGCCGCGCTAGTGGCCGGCATCCGTTTCTTCGCGGCCGCGGCGGAGGCCGCAGGCAGCGAGACCACGACCGTCGACGTTGCGAGCATCGGCGATCTTCGAATGATTCTGTCCGACCGGCACGGCGCCGAGTTCGCCAAAATCCTGTCGCGTTGTTCCCTGCTGGTCAACGGCATCCGGGCAGCGGATGACGCGGTGCCACTTGCCGGAACCGACACCGTCGACGTGTTGCCCCCCTTCGCCGGAGGCTGAGCCTCACTCGGCTCTCCCCGGGTCCCGACCGGGTCTGCAGACCGCAAAAATGACGGACTCTCCTCACCAGGTGCCTGATCAGGAGGGGTTTCCACAGACCTGAGTCTTGCTCAGAGAGTGTCGGTGGTCGGTCGTAACGTGGGGGCATGACCACCCTCCCGGAGTCGCCCGCTTCACCCGATCAGCCGCACGCCGACCGGGTGTTCCGTGAGCCGGTGCAGGGCGGCGTGCTCGCCGGGTTGCGGTCGCTGGCGGATGTCGTCACCGGGCTTGGCGGCTCGTCGGCCGTTGTGGACGCACTCACCGACGAGGCCGTGTTGGAGGGGCAGGTGTTGATCGCCGGTGCCCGGCGGGCGCTCGACACTCAGGCGGCATGGTTCGCGGCGACCCTGGCCCGCCGGTCGCGGCCTGAACTCGGCGGGAAGGGCCTCGCGGCCCGGAAAGGTTATCGCTCCCCGGAAGACCTGCTGCAGGCCATCTCCGGGTCGAGCAAGGGCGACGCGGCCAAGCTGCTCGCGGTCGGCCGCCTCCTCGCGGAGGCCGACGCCGCCGAGAAGGCCGCCCGGGAAGCCGCCGAGGCGCAGACGCTGTTCGACGAGACTCCGCCCCTCGACGGGAACGACGGACCGCCGCCCCTCGACGGGACGGCCCCGCACCTTCCGCCGGTTCCGCCGACCGCGGTGCCGCCGTGGCACGCCCCAATCGGCCGGGCCCTCGCCGAGGGCTGGCTGAGCGTGGAGAAGGCCGATGCGCTCCGCAAGGGTCTGGGTGACCTGGACCGGGCGATCACACCGGAGAAACTCGCGTCCGCCCTCGGCCGGCTCCTCGCGGAGGCACGAACCCTGAACGCGGACCAGTTGTTCAAGCGGGCCCGCCGGGTGCGGGACGTGCTCGATGAGGCCGGCATCGCCGCCCGCGAGAAAGCCGCCTACGACGACCGGTCCCTGCGGTTCTACCGGCTCCACACGGGGCAGGTACGCCTGGTCGGCCTGTTCGCCCCGGAAGACGGCGAATACCTGATGCAGACCTACGACGCCATCACGAGCCCGCGCCGCGGCGGGGTGAGGTTCGTCGACAAGGAGCAGGCCGCGTGGGCGAAGCGGGTGCAAGACGACCCGCGCACGACCGAACAACTCACCGCGGACGCGTTCCTCGCTCTGATCAAACTCGGTGTGATGGCCGACCCGAAGCGCATCGCCGGGGGTCGCAGCCCCGCCGTGCGCATGGTCACCATCCGCCCCAGGAGCACCGCCCCGACCGGCGCTGCCCCGACCGGGGTCGTGTCGACCGGTAAGCCACCCACCGGGCTAACGTCAACCAGAGCCGCACAGACCGGGACCGCACCCACCGGCGCCTCACAATCCGGGACCACGTCTATCGTGGCCGCAGCCGGTGGAACGGAACCGGGCGGCTCGACTCCCACCGCCCGGGATGAGCTCGCATCCGACGTCGGGTCGGGCCCCGGAACCGAGACGCCCGCACTCGAGCCCGGCGTCATCGAGGGCACTGCGGTCACGGTCTCGGCCGAAACCGTCGAACGCAACCTCTGCGACAGCGGACTCCTCAACGTCACCTTCGACGACCACGGCCACGGTGTCGACCTCGGCCGCGAACAACGCACCTTCTCCCCGCCCCAACGGGCCGCCCTCGCCCTTCGGGACGGCGGCTGCATGTGGCCCGGCTGCGACCGACCACCCTCCTGGACCGAAACGCATCACATCGAGCACTGGAAAGACGACGAAGGCCCCACCAACCTCGACCAAGGCATCCTGCTCTGCCGGGCCGACCACCTCAGACTCCACAACGAACACTGGCGCATCACCCGAGACGACACCGGCCGATACTGGCTCACCCCACCACCCGCACTCGACCCCGAACAGAGACCCACCCTCCTCACCAGCAAAAGCCAGATTCTCCGCGGCACCGACTGAGTCGGCGAAGGATCGGCGCAGCAAACGCGACAGCGGGGACAGGCTCGACGGGCCCGACTCGTCGGGCCCGATGCGCTCGACAGGCTCGTACGCCAGGGAGGACCGAGCGCCGGGTCCGCTACGGAACCGCTGTGCAGCAGACGCCGGGTCGATTGGGAGCGACGCCCCTTACGCGAACGGAAGCCAGAGATGCCAGAGTCGCCGGAGGCGCTAGAGACCCAGGCCGACCCAGGCGTGGGTGCCGTCGACTTCGTACTGCTTCTTCCAGATCGGCACCTCGGCTTTGACCGCCTCGACGAGTCGCTCGCAGACCTGGAAGGCGTCGGCACGGTGCGCACTCGCGACGGCGGCGACGAGGGCGAGGTCGCCCACCTCGAGGTGGCCGATCCGGTGACTCACCACGAGCTCGACCGCGGGGTTCCCGGTCCGAAACCGGGCGGCGATCTCCGAGAGGATGCGCCCGGCATCCGGATGGGCGCTGTAGTCGAGGCCCGTCACGGTGCCCGCGGCATCGGGATCATGGTCGCGCACCTGGCCGACGAAAGTCACCACGGCGCCCGCCGACCGCGAGGACACCGCGAGGACATGCGCGGTGACATCGAGAGTCTGGTCGGTCACGAGGGACAGCGGCGGTATGCGTTCGGATTCCACAGCCCCAGAGTACCCGCGGTCGCCGGGATGCGCAGACGATATCCGCACCGTGCCCCTGGGCACTACTGTGCCGGCGAGCACCCGCACAGACTCGACGACAACCTCCCCGGACGACCTCCCTGAGCGGCATTGTGCGGCAATATACTGGCGCCGGCGGAAACCATTCACCGTCGAATCGACAGCCGGAACGAGGTTCACTGATGCCGCACCAACCCCACAGACTGATCCCCGCGAGTTTCACTCCCGGACCCTCGCTCGCGCTGCGCACGCGCGTCGAGATCACGCCAGACTTCGGTCCGGGCGCCACGATCGCCGGCTATGCAGTCTCGAGTGACGGGCCCGTTCCCGCGGCTATCGGGCTCGACCGTGCTGCGCTCACGGAGGCCGGGTTCACGGGGGCTGTCGGCCAAACGCTCGTGCTGCCCCAGGCATCCGCCCCGACCCTCGTCGCCGTCGGCGTCGGCGAGCAGGGGCGCCTCACGACCGCGACCCTGCGGGATGCCGCCGCCGCGTTCGCCAGGGCCGGGCGGCACGGACGCCATCTCGCGACGGACCTCGTGGAGGCCGCGAGCGGGCTCGAATCGGTCGCTGCCAGTGCCGCTGTCGTCGAGGGCGCCCTGCTCGCCCGCTATCGCTACCTCGAACTCAAGACGGCGACAACACACATTCCCCTCGAGGCGCTCGACCTCGTCGGGAGCACCGCACACGCGGTCGGTGTCTCCCGCGGCCTCGCCCTCGCCCGGGCGACGGCCCTCGCGCGCGACCTCGCGGCCGCGCCGCCCTCCCACCTCACGGCGACGATCTTTGGCGACTTCGCAGAGGCCCTCGCGCCGCAATACGGGCTCGAGGTGAGCGTCTTCGACAAGGCGGAACTCATCGAACTCGGCTGCGGCGGCCTCCTCGGCGTCAATGCCGGAAGCATCGAAGAGCCCCGGATGATCGAGGTCCGGTATCGCCCGTCCGGGCAGCCGACCGGGCATCTCGCCTTCGTCGGCAAGGGCATCATGTACGACTCGGGCGGGATCGCGCTCAAGCCGGGCGACGTCACCCACCTCGCGATGAAGATGGACATGTCCGGGGCCGGCGCGATCTTCGCGACGATGACGGCGCTGGCCGAACTCGGCTGCGAGAACGCCGTGACCGGATACCTGATGTGCACGGACAACATGCCCTCGGGTTCGGCGACGGCGATGGGCGACGTCCTCACTATCCGCGGCGGCACGACCGTCGAGGTCAAGAACACCGACGCGGAGGGGCGGCTCGTGATGGCGGACGGGCTCGTCCTGGCCACCGAAGAGGGTGTCGACGCCATCGTCGACCTTGCGACCCTCACCGGAGCGGCGCTCGTCTCCCTCGGCCCGATGATGGCGGCGCTGTTCGGCAACGACCAGGGCATCATCGACCAGGTGCGCGCCGCATCCGACCTCACCGACGAGACCGTCTGGCAGTTGCCGCTCGACCGCCGCTACCGCAACCAGCTCAATTCGGATGTCGCGGACATGTCGAACCTCGGCGGGCCATACGCCGGCGCGACGACCGCCGCCCTGTTCCTCGCTGACTTCGTCGGCGACACCCCCTGGGCGCACGTCGACATGTGCGGCCCGATGCAGTCGGACTCCGACGACTCCTGGCGCACCACGGGACCCACCGGTTTCGGCGCCCGCCTGCTCGCCGAGCTCGCGATCGGATTCCGGCCCCCGGCCGCCTGAGCACGACCGTCGGCAGCGGAACCAACCGGCCCGCCCGGACAGCGATCGCCTCCCACTACACCCGTTCGAAAACGGCGGCGAGGCCCTGGCCACCTCCGATGCACATGGTCTCGAGCAGATACCGCCCCCGGTACGATGCAGGTGCCTGCTCGCCGTCGCCAGGATGCGGGCGCCGGTCGCGCCGACGGGATGGCCCAGGGAGATGCCGGAGCCGTTCACGTTGGTGCGTTCCCAGTCGGCGTCGGTGAATTTCCACTCCCGGGTGACCGCGAGCACCTGGGCGGCGAATGCCTCGTTGAGCTCGATCAGGTCGATGTCCGCGAGGGTGAGCCCTGCGCGTTCGAGGGCCTTCTTCGTTGCGGGCACCGGTCCGATGCCCATCCGGGACGGCTCGACGCCGGCCCTGGCCCAGGTCACGAGGCGAACGAGCGGGGTGAGCCCGAGCTCCGCGGCGCGCTCCGGAGTCGTTACGAGGCACGCGGCGGCGGCGTCGTTCTGTCCGCTCGCGTTTCCGGCGGTTACCGTCGCGTCGGCATCCGTGCCCAGCAGGATGGGACGCAGCCCGGAGAGTCCGGCCAGGGTCGTGTCCGGCCGCGGGGTTTCGTCGTGGGAGACGACGACGGCGCCCTTCCGCCCCTGAATCGTGACCGGAACGATTTCGGCGTCGAAGCGGCCCTCGTCGACGGCCGTTGCGGCACGCTGCTGCGACCGCACGGCGAGCTCGTCCTGTTCGGCACGACCGATGCCGTACTCCCGGCGCAGGTTCTCCGCGGTCTCGAGCATGCCGCCGGGAACCGGAAAGTTGCGGCCGCCCGCGGTCTCCCGGCCACGACTGAGCGCGTCGCGGAGAAGCAGGCCCGGCCCTGCCGTGATTCCAAAACGGGAATCGACGGTGTAGAACGGCGCCTGGCTCATCGAGTCGACCCCGCCGGCCACGACGACGTCGCTGATGCCGGTCTGCACCTGCATCGCCGCGTCGAGCACGGCCTGCAGGCCGGAGCCGCACCGCCGGTCGAGTTGGAGCCCGCCGACGGTCACCGGCAGGCCGGCGTTGAGGGCGGCGACGCGGGCGACGGATGCCGCCTCCGCGGTCGGGTAGGCCTGCCCGAGGATCACGTCGTCGATCACGCCCCCGTCGATGCCGGTACGTTCCAGCAGGGCCGCGATCACAGCGGCGGCAAGGTCGGCCGGTGCGACAGTGGCGAACATCCCGCCGAAGCGCCCGATCGGGGTGCGCACCGGTTCGCAGATGACGACATCGCGCATCCGCTCGTTCATGCGCGGACCCCCGACAGCAGGGTGCGGATGACGCCCGGTTCCGCGGGCACGAGGAGCCGCGCACCTGTCGCGGCCTGGACCTCCGCGACGGTGAGACCCGGAGCGATCTCCCGTAGCACGAGCCCCTCCCCGGTGACGTCGATCACCGCGAGGTCGGTGATGATCCGGGTGACCACGCGCTTGCCGGTCAGGGGCAGGGAGCACTCCGCCACGATCTTGTGCTCGCCTGCACGCGTGACATGCTCCATCACGACGATCACCGTATCGGCGCCGTGCACCAGGTCCATCGCCCCGCCCATTCCCTTGATCATCTTGCCCGGCACGGCCCAGTTTGCGATGTCTCCTGTCTCCGAGACCTGCATTGCGCCGAGCACGGCCACGTCGATGACCCCGGCACGGATCATGCCGAAGCTCTGCGCGGAGTCGAAGTACGCGGCTCCGGGATTGACGGTGATGGTCTCCTTGCCGGCGTTGATCAGCTTCGGGTCCTCCTCACCCTCCCACGGGTACGCACCGACGCCGAGCACCCCGTTCTCCGAGTGCAGGATGACGTGCACCCCCTCGGGCAGGCAGTTCGGGATGAGGGTCGGCAGGCCGATCCCGAGGTTGACGTAGCTGTCGGGGGCGAGTTCCTGCGCGGCGCGGGCCGCCATCTCGTTGCGGGTCAGGGGCATGTCAGCCTTCCGTTCTGCCGGTGTGGGCGGATGCCGCGGCCGCTGCGGCGGGGGCGGCTCCCGGCCGCGGCCGGGTCGTGACCTTCTCGATCGGAAGGTCATGCGCATCCGCGTGGTTCAGCTGCACGATCCGTTGTACGTAGATGCCGGCGAGGTGCACGTCGTCCGGGTCGATCTCGCCCGGTTCGACGAGCTCGTCGACCTCGGCGATGGTGATCCGGCCGGCCATGGCTGCCGGCGGGTTGAAGTTGCGGGCCGACTTCTCGAAGACCAGGTTGCCGTGCCGGTCGCCGCGAGCGGCGCGCACCAGGGCGAAGTCGGTGACGATCGCCTCCTCGAGCACGTATTCCTGCGTCTTGCCGAGCGAGGAGAACACCCGGGTCTCCTTCGGCGGCGAGGACACCAGCACTTCCCCGTCCGGCCCGTAACGCCAGGGCAGGCCGCCGTCGGCGACCAGGGTTCCGACGCCGCTCGCGGTGAAAAATGCCGGAATGCCGCTTCCACCCGCACGGAGCCGCTCGGCGAGGGTGCCCTGCGGAGTGAGCTCGACCTCGAGTTCTCCGCCGAGGTAGCGCCGGGCGAAGTCCTTGTTCTCGCCGATGTATGACGCGATGACCCGGCTGATCCTGCCCTCCCTCAGCAGCTCGCCGAGTCCCCAGCCGTCGACGCCGCAGTTGTTGGAGACGACCCGGAGGTCGGTCGTGCCCCGATCGAGCAGGGCACGGATCAGCACGATCGGCACGCCGACGAGGCCGAAGCCGCCGACGGCGAGGGAGGCGCCGTCTGGGATGTCCGCGACGGCGGCTGCCGCTGAGGTGAACGTCTTATCCATGGAGCAGTCCTTCGGTCCGGTTCAGGGAAGTGTCGGGGTCGGTGGCGAGTCAGTGCCGGGCTCCGCGGCCACGGCTTGCTCAGCGTCCAGGGTGGCGAACGTGCTGCGCGCGATCGAGAGCGCCGAGTTCGCGGCAGGCACACCGGCGTAGATCGCGGTGTGCAGCATCGCCTCGCTGATCTCGGCGCGGCTGAGCCCGTTGGTGAGCGCGGCGCGCACGTGCATCGCGAGCTCGTTCTCGTGGCCGCCGGTGATCAGGCAGGCCAGGGTGAGGAAGCTGCGGGTGCGCCGGTCGAGGCCGGGCCTGGTCCAGATCTCACCCCAGGCGTACCGGGTGATGAAGTCCTGGAAGTCGGCGGTCTCCGGGGTGATCGCGGCGGTCGCGGCGTCCACGTGCGTGTCGCCGAGCACGGCCCGGCGCACGGCCAGGCCCGCGGCGTACACCTCGGCCGCAGTTCGTGCGGACGGATCCTGGGCCACGGCCTTTCCGTGCGACTGCTCCGCAGACGTTGCCGGGGGTATCCCCGGGGGCGTCGCCGCGAGCCTGCTCCCGAAGCAGCTCGGCGAGGTCCCGGGGCCGCTCGAGGGAGGGCAGGTGGGCTGCTCCCGCGATCTCGGCGAACCGGGCGCCGGGAATGGCCGCCGCGAGTTCGGCGACGAGGGCACTCGGCGTGGCCAGGTCGAGTTCCCCGGCCACGCAGAGCGTCTGCACGGCGATGCCGGCAACCGCCTCGCGCGCGTCGAAGCCGGCAAGCGCCTCGCAACAGAGCGCGTAGGACTCGTCGTCGATGTCGAGCAGCCGGTTCAACGCACCGGCGCCCGCCGCGGGATCGCGCTCGAGGAATCCGGGAGCGAACCAGCGCTCGGCGCTGCCGATCACCATCGAGGGCGTTCCGCTCGCGCGGATCTGCGCGGCGCGCTCGTGCCAGCCCTTCGCAGTGCCGATCCGCGCGGCCGAACAGACCACGCTGAGGCTCAGCAGTCGCCCCGGGTGGCGGATACCGAGCTCGAGCCCGACCGCTCCGCCGAGCGAGATGCCGGCGTAGTGGAAGGACTCCGGTGGGGCGTCCGGAACCGAAGGCGGCGGCCGTCGCGGAATCGACGAGGGCGATCACCGCGTCGGCGAGTTCGGCGACCGTGAACGGTTCCCGTGCGACCGGACTGATCCCGTGTCCGGGCAGGTCGAAGCTGAGCACCCGCAGGTCCGATCGAGGCGGGTCGCCGAAGGCGCCGAGTACGTCGACGACCGTATCCCAGAGCGACGTCGTGGTGCCGAGGGAGGGTCCGAGGACGAGCAGCGGAGCCCGGCCGGTCGGCCCAGGCGCATCGGAAGGCTCAGCGCGAATCGTGCCACGAAGGAGGGGCTGGGTCATGATTCAACCTTCCGTGATCGGTGGGCAGGCACTGCCGGTTCTCCAGGCACCGCCGGTTCACGAGGCGCGTCTGCCTCGAGGTGGGCGCGGTACCGGGCGAGCACCCGGCCGATCGCGGCCGGCCCCTGGCCGAGTCCCGAGTCAGCGTCGAACGCGGCCCAGGCCCTGGCCCGTAGCGCGTCGGTGATTCCCCCGACGGCGCCCTCTGCGGCCAGCAGTCCGCCCAGCGTCACCCGCAGCGGTCGCCGGGTCTCGTGGGACTCCGCGGCAGCACGCTGCACGAGCCCGAAGGCCCGCGTCTTGCCGAGAGCCTCGGCGAGCAGGGTGGTCACGCGTTCGCTGAAGACGAGACCGTCCGTGAAATCGAGGTTGACCCGCATCCGCCCGGGGTGGACGTCGAGGCGCCCGGCGAGGTCTGCCGCGCCGCTGACCGCGGAAACCGCGAGCCGCTCGAGGTCACGCAGGGTCTGCCACTCGGCGTGCCAGGCGCCGCCCGGGCGCTGGTCCTCCGCGAGCAGGCTGCCGTAGAGCGACCCCAGCAGAGCAGGGGTCTGGCGCGCTGCGGCGGTGACGAGCACGGCCGTCACCGGGTTGCGCTTGTGCGGCATGGCACTGGAGCCGCCCTGGCCTGCGCCGAGTCGCTCGCTCACCTCGGCGATCTCGGTGCGCGACAGCACGGACACGTCGAGGGCGAACGCCCCGGCGACCCCGGTCACCGCGGCGAGCGCGGACCCGAGCTCCACGACCGGCAGGCGATCGGTGTGCCAGCTGAGCAGGGGCCGACGCAGGCCGAGCCGGGCGGCGAACCGGTCCGTGACGACGTCGACGGCCGGAGCGCCCGACGTGGCTGCCGTCGGCCCGGCGACCCCGGAGCGGGCGTTCGCGATGGCGGTGAGCACGGCGAGGTTGCCGACGGCGCCGCCGAGCTGCGCGGGCAGCCCGGCGCGCACCCGGGCGAGGGCGGTCGCGGCCGTGAGCACGGCATCGAGCCAGCCGGCCGCCACGAGCCCGAAGCTCGTGGGCGACGCCTGCTGGCCGAGGGTGCGACCGGCCATGATCGTGTCCCGGTGCTGCCCCGCGAGTACGGCGAGCGCGGCGGCGAATTCCCGGAGCCGGTCGGCGAGCTCACGGCAAACCCGGTCGGCGACGAGCATCGCCGCCGTGTCGAGGATGTCCTGGCTCGTGGCGCCGACATGGATGTGGTCGGAGGCCCCGGCGCGCACGCGTTCCGCGGCGAGGCCGAGGTGCTTCACGAGCGGGATCACGGGGTTGCCGCCGTCGCGCCCCTCCCGGGCGATTGCACCGAGGTCGAGCGCGCCGGCGTCGACGAGGGTGTCGCAGACGCCGAGCATCCACTCGGGGGCGAGCGCGGCGTCGACGAGCGCCCGGGTCAGGGCGAGTTCGGCGTCGACCATCGCCTGCAGCCACGCGGCATCGCTCGTGAGCGCCTTGGCCCGGCTGCCGTGGTCGAGCGGGGCCAGCAGCCCCGCGTCGTCGGTGAGCTCAGGCATCGCGGACTCGGGCATCGCCGACTCAGGCATTGACGACTCAGGCATCGAAATCCAGGAACACGGTCTCGTCGTCGCCCTGCAGATGGATGTCGAACCGGTACGAGGCCGCGCCCGTCGGCCCGGTCCCTTCCGGCACGCAGACGAGGGTGTGCCGCCGGTCCGCCGGGACCGCGGCGAGCACGGCATCCGCGGCATTCTGCTCCGCATGCCCGGGGAAGTAGGCCCGGGTGAAGAGGTGGTGGATGAGCCCCCTGGCGAACACGGTGACGAGCACGTATGGCGCACCGCCCGCGACCGGTCCGGGCTCGACCGTCGTGAAGGTGTAGTGACCGCCGAAGTCCACGGCGGCCCTGCCGAAACCCGTGAAGCCGAAACCGTCGCGGGCAAGGGATCCCCGTTCCGGCTGAGGGCGCCGGTCTCGTCGGCCTGCCAGATTTCCAGGATGGCGTCGGGCACGGGGTCACCTGCGCCGTCGAAGACGGTGCCGTGCAGCCGGATCGCATGCGGGTGGTGGCCGGGCACGAGCTCGGCTCCCCCGTCGTACGGCAACGCGAACCCGTAGAACGGTCCCACCGTCTGCGCGGGGGTCTGCACGTACCGAGCGGCAGGCGATTCAGTCATGGGCTTCCTCACTTTCCATCCAGGTGGACTTCGGACCGGTGAGCACGATGTCCCACCGGTAGCCGAGCGAGAACTCGGGCACGCTCAGGTCGTGGTCGTACACGCCGATCAGCCGGGCGCGCGCCGCGGGGTCGGTGATCGACTGGTAGATCGGGTCGAGCGCGAAGAGCGGGTCGCCCGGGAAATACATCTGGGTGATCAGGCGCTGGGTGAACGCGGTGCCGAAGAGGGAGAAGTGGATGTGCGCCGGGCGCCAAGCGTTCAGGTGGTTGCGCCACGGGTACGGGCCTGGCTTGATCGTCGTGAACGAGTACTCGCCGTTGTCCCCGGTGATGACCCGGCCGACGCCGGTGAAGTTGGGGTCGAGCGGAGCCGGATGCTGGTCGCGCTTGTGTACGTAGCGTCCGCCGGCGTTGGCCTGCCAGACCTCGACGAGCTGGTGCCGCACCGGACGCCCCTCGCCGTCGAGCACCCGCCCGGACACCGTCATCCGCTCGCCGAGCGGTTCGCCGTTGTGCTGGATGGTCAGGTCGCTCTCGAGCGGGCTCACGTCGCTGTGCCCGAAGGCGGGTGAGTGCCGTTCGATCTCCTCGGGGTCCGCCCGCACGAGCTCGTGGGTGGGGTGCCGCAGGATCGAGCTGCGATACGGCGGGTAGTCGCGGCGCGGGTGCAGGCTCCGGGGCGTTGCCCTCCGCGACGCGGGCACGGGCATCCGCCTCGATGGCCTGCATCTCCGCGGAGATCTCGTGTTGTGACGCTGCAGTGGTGGTCATGGCGATGATTCCTCTCGGGAGTGGGGGGCTAGAACGGGAGGCCGGAGTACTGTTCGGCGAGCTCGCGCTGGGCGTGCGCCGAGCCCGTGACGTAATCGAGACGGCCGAGCTGGCTCTGGTAGTCGAACTCCATCGTCTGCAGGTCGGTCCGGTTACGGTGCAGCAGGTCGGTCATCCACTGCGAGAACTGCTGTACGCGCCACTGGCGGCGGAGCGCCGCCTCCCCGTAACCGGAGAGGAGGGCGTCGTCGTCCGCATAGTGAGCAGCGAGGCCCGCGGCGAGCATGGTGACGTCGGCGATGGCGGAGTTGAGGCCCTTCGCCCCGGTCGGCGGCACGATGTGTCCGGCGTCCCCCGCGAGGAAGAGGCTCCCGTACGCGAGACGGGAGGCCACGAAGCTGCGCATCGGCGTGATCGACTTGTCGGTGATCTCGCCCTCCTGGAGGGTCCAGCCCGGCACGCCGAGGCGAGCGTGCAGGTTCTCCCAGATCCGTTCGTCGGGCCACTGCTCGAGCGAGTCTGCGGTGTCGACCTGCAGGTAGAGCCGGGAGACGTGCGGCGAACGCATCGAGTGCATCGCGAACCCGTCTTCGTGCAGCGCATAGATGAGTTCGTCGGTCGACGGAGCCACGTTCGCGAGGATCCCGAGCCAGGCGTACGGGTAGCTCCGGTCGTAGAGCGTGATGGCTTCGCGGGGGATGCTGGCGCGACAGACGCCGTGGAAGCCGTCGGCTCCGACGACGAAGTCCGCCGTGATCGTGTGCTGCTCCCCCGCGTGGGCGAACGTCACCCGGGGTGCGCTCGACTCGAGGTCGTGCACCGCGACATCCGCCGCCTCGTAGTAGATCGTGGACCCGGCGGCGTTGTGCGCCGCGATGAGGTCCTTGACGACTTCCTGCTGGCCGTAGACCGTGACGCTGCGGCCGATCAGCCTCCTGGAAGTCGACGTGGTGGCGCTCGCCCCGGAATTGCAGGTAGATGCCGTCGTGTTCGAGGCCCTCGGTCCTGATGCGCTCGCCGAGCCCCAGTCGGGTGAGGGTTTCGACGGCGCTCTGCTCGAGGACACCGGCCCGGATCCGGGCGAGCACGTAGTCCTGCGAGCGGTTCTCGACCACGATCGAGTCGATGCCGGCGTCCCGCAGCGCCCAGCTGAGGAGAAGACCGGCGGGGCCTGCGCCGATGATGGCGACACGGGTGTTTTCTGGGGACACGGGTTCTCCTAGCGACGATGACAGGTGATCGCACTATCTTGCGGAGTCCGCGGCAGCCCGAGGTGGTGGTTTCCACTGAGTGAAAGACCACGGTCCGGACTCATGGCGAGCAGGGTTTTCTAAGAAAGCTCTCATCGGGGTCTCGCGTCCGCCTCATCGACGACGAGGACAGTGTCGGACAGGACAGTGTCGGATGACGGCCCCGACGCCCGATGACGGCACACTGGCTGTGGAGCCTCCCCGGCTGAACAGGAGCAGACCAATGCATGAGCCCATTCCAGCACCCGACAGCCGGCGACCGCGGACCCGTGCCGTCTTCGCCGGGGCCGCGATCGCCGTCGTCGCCACGGCCGGCCTTGTCGCAGCCATGATGAGCTCGCTCGCGCTCGCGGACCAGCCAGGGACGCCCCTCACCGTCCCCGGGGTCACCGTCGCAACCCCCTCACCCGCCCTGAACGACTCTCCGGTCGCAGTGCCGAACGCGGACCCCACTGGAGCGCCGTCCGTCGGCACGGTGCCGTCCACGACACCGGCCACCCCGGGGACCACCCCATCGACCACCGCGCCCGCACCCGAGCTGGTGCCGGCCCCGACCCCCGTGGTCGTGGATGACCACGGCGGCAACCGATCGGGAGGAAGCGGCAGCAGCGGTGGCAGCGGCAAGGACTGAACCGCTTGAACACTAAGAGGGCTCTCACTGACCTCTCCTTCCGGGCTTAGAACAACACCGCAGAGTGGGACCACACAGTGACATCCGCTGTAGCGCCGGTCCCGGCGCCTTCGAAAGGACACCTCATGGCCCACCTGACAAAGAAGAGTTCCCTCGTTTTCGCCACCATCGGCCTCGCCGGGCTTCTGTCTGCGGGTATCGCCACCGCACAGGCAGACACGGGCAGGCACGGCGACGACATCCCGGCGCCGGTCAGCAGTTCCAGCACGACCTCACCAGGAACCGTCGTCGGCACAGACGACCCGGCCACCCACGAACTCGGCGACGATCACGCGACCGACCCCGCCACGCCAACGCCGACTGCTCCCGCCGAAACGACCGACGACCACGATGCAGATTCCCTCGCCGACGACAACGGAGTCGACGACCCGGCCACCCACGACGTCGGTGACGACCACGCCGCCGCCCCGGCGGTGCCCGCCACGCCGGCAACACCCGCCCACGAGGTCGGCGACGACCACGGCATCGACAACCCGGCCACCCACGACGTCGGCGACGACCACGGCACGGACGACCACGGAACGGTCACGTCCGGCTCAGGCAACTCCGGCTCGGATAACTCCGGGCACGGCAACTCCGGACACGACAGCACCGAGCACGGCAACAACGGCTAGAGCTCGACAGACACCGACATCCGCCCGGACCCGTCACCGGGATGGGACCGATGGGCTGCCGGCCCGACGCGATCAGCGCAGCCGGTAGCCCATTCCCCTGACCGTCTCGATGCGCAGGGCTCCGAACTTGGCCCGGAGATAACCGACGTAGACGTCGACCACGTTCGAACCGGGATCGAAGTCGTAGCCCCACACCCGGCTGAGCAGCTGTTCCCGGCTGAGCACCTGGTCGGGGTTGCGCAGGAATTCTTCGGCGAGAGCGAATTCCCTGGCCGACAGGTCGACCTGGCGATCACCGACGATCGCCCGGCGGCTGCGCAGGTCGAGCTGCAGCCCGGGAACGCCCAGGACGGGTTCGAGGACGCGGGACGCGTCCGCCAGACGCAGGCGCACGCGGGCGAGCAGCTCGTCGAACCGGAACGGCTTGGCCATGTAGTCGTTGGCACCGCCCTGAAGGCTCGCCAGCGTGTCCTCGGCGGAGTCCCGCGCCGTGAGGACGATCACCGGGAGGGCAGAATCCTCCGCGCGCAGTCTGCGGAGCACCTCGTAGCCGTCGATTCCCGGCAGGCCGATGTCGAGCACCATCAGGTCGAATCCGCCCGTGAGGGCGAAGTCGAGTGCGTCAGGTCCGGTGCGCACGACCGTTGTCGCATACCCGGCCGCCGACAGCCCCTTGTCGACGAATGTCGCGATCCGCGCTTCGTCCTCTGCAATCAGGATGCGGCTCATGGGGTGACCTCCGTGGTCTCGCGCGCTTCGACGCTTCGGGGTGGGATCGGGATGTCGAGGGTGAACGTGGCGCCCTGGCCCGGCTGCGAGGTCACGAGGACCGAACCGCCGTGGGCATCGGCGATGGCCGCGACGATCGCGAGGCCGAGTCCGGAACCAGTCTCGCCTCGTCCGACCGCCCCCCGCGTGAAGCGTTCGAAGATATGCTCCTGCGCCTCGGTACTGATGCCCGGCCCGTCGTCCCTGACCCAGAGCCGCAGCCGGGATGAGCCGTCTGCCGCACGGTCGATGGCGCTGCCGATGTCGACCGTGCCTCGTGGCGAACCGTGGCTGACGGCGTTCGCGGCGAGCTGGAGCAGGGCCTGGGTGAGTTTTTCGGCGTCGACGTCGGCCGTGACGGAGGCGCTCCGGCTCGACACCCAGTGGTGGTCGGAGAGCGCGGCCGCCTTGGCGCGTACGAGTTCGGTGAGAGCCGCGATATCGGCAGGCGCCCGGTTCAGGCTCACCGGCCGGTTCACCTCTGCGAGTGCGGAGATGTCCCTGACCAGGCCGTTCATCCGGTCGAGTTCGTCGATCGCGAGCGCCCTCGTCGCCGCGACGTCGGCCGGGTCGGATTCGTCCATGAGCTCCAGGTGTCCGCGCACGATCGTGATCGGCGTCTTGAGCTCGTGGCCGATGTCGTCGAGCAGGCGACGCTGGCTGGAGATCGAGTGGTCGAGCCTGTCGAGCATGTCGTTGACGGTTTCGGTCAGGAGGGAGACGTCGTCCCGGCCATAGGCCGGGATGCGCTCGCTCATGTCGGAGGCGGTGATCCGCGCTGCCGCCTCACGGAGGGCGCGGATGGGACGCAGCAGGCGTCCGGAGACCAGCCAGCCGACGAGGCCGAGCAGGACCAGGGTCAGCGCTGCCACTCCCAGATAGGTGCGGAAGGCATCCGTGACGGGACGCAGGCTCGGCGTCGAGATCGAAGGCAGCGCTGAACACCCCGACGGCGGACTCTGTGCCGACGGTGACCGGTGTCGCGACATATCTCAGGGCCCGTCCGTTCCCGACGGCGGTGCCGAGCACGACGGCTCCGTGTGACGTCTCGGCCGTGATCCGCGTGACGAACCCGGCATCGTCTTCGAGGCGGAAGGCGACGTCCCCGGCGGGGGCGAAGGCGGCGGCACCGTTGATGACGGCGAGAGTCGACTCATTCGTTCCCGGCCGCACCCGCTGCACGACGGCGCCGAGCACGCCGGCCAGTGTGGTCTGCCCGGAGTCGCCTGCGATGAAGCGGGCGTCCTCGACCGTCACGTTCAGCGAGGCGTCGAGAGCATCCAGGGTGCGTTCGCGCTGCACCAGATACGCGGTCGTACCTGCCGTGACCATGCCGATCGCTGCAACGGAAAGGATGGCGGCCAGGATGCGCACCCGAACCGACAGCAGGGGTCGCCGGCGACCACGGGGAACGACCTCCTCAACGGGCATTCCCCCATTATCGACTGCTGCGACCATCGAGTGAGGATCCCCGTCCGATCGGTCCGCGATGAGGCCGCAATCAGCCAGTAGCGATCAGTCCGTGGCCGATCCGCGTTCAGCCCGTGGCGCGGCGGTACCCGAGCGCCCTGCCCACCCCGTGGGCCGCGACCCGCACGGCCTGTTCCTGCTCCGGGCTCGGCCGCGGTGTGGTGCGGGTGACGATCGACACGGCCGCAACCACCTGGCCCGTGCGGTCCCTGATCGGCGCCGCGATCGAACTCGACCCGGCCGTCATCTCCTCAGACATGCGGGCGATGCCCTGGCTGCGGATGCCGGCCAGGCGCCGCCGCAATTCCTCAGGGTCGGTCACTGTCTGCGGCAGGAACCGCGGCAACGGCCCGGCCAGGTACTCCTGGATCACCTCGTTCGGCGCGAACGCCAGCAGGACGAGCCCGACGCCGGTGGCGTGCAGCGGCAGTCGGCCCCCCACGCGCGAAATCACCCGTACGGCCTGGTGCCCGGACAGCTTCTCGAGGTAGAGGGCGTCGTTTCCGTCGAGAATCGCGAGGTGCACGTGCTCATGGGTCGACTCGTACAGGTCTTCCAGGTACGGCAGGGCGATCGTACGGAGGTTCCGCGCCGTGGGCGTCTGCACGCCGACCTCCCAGAGTCGCATCCCCAGCGCATAGCGGCCGTCCTCCTGTCGGGCGAGGCCTCCCCAGCTCGTCCACTCGCCGACGAGACGGTGCACCGTCGTCAGCGGAATCCCGGTGCGCTGCGAGATCGCGGTGAGGGTGAGCGAACTCGCCGGCGGCGCGGTGAACGCGTCGAGGATCGCGAAGAGCCGCGCGGCAACGCCGCGGTCATCGACCGGGAACGCCGCAGCGTCCTCGGTTCCCCTCGACTGTGCGGGCTTCCCTGACATCAGCACCACGCTACTCGCCCGCGGACCGGCAGGGATCATATTGGGGCCCATGGCGAATTCCCGCTCCGGCGACTCGCTGCTGTCCCGGCTCGTGACGAGCCTGGCCGACGACGGTCGACGCTGGCCAGTGTCGGCGGGGTGACGTACACTCCCAATATCGAACATTTGTTCGATCATGAGCGAGGAGCCACCGAATGCCCCAGATCATCGACACCCGCGTCGACGTCGAGCTATCGGCCGATGGCGACCCCCGGGCATTCACCTGGGACCGCTTCGAACACACCATCATCGGGCAGCCGCAGGCGGTGTTCACCCGCACCCGCTGGTGGGAGGACGACGGGGTACCCACCCGGATCGACACCGAGCTGTGGCGGGTCGACGCGGCCCGCGGGGGCGAGGAGCAACACCGGTACGACCTGCGACGCGATGTCGACGGGTCGTGGGTGCTCGCCCTCGACTGGGGATGAACGGGCCGGGCAGGTGCGGGGCGGGGGGCGGTTTCCCGCACCTGCACGTCGCGAGCGCATACTCGACCCACTTCGGGGTGACGCTCCCCGAGGCGCTTGCCGGCCAGGCGAACGCCCAGGGGGCCTCCTTTCTCGCCCTCACCGACCGCGACGGACTCTATGGGGCCGTCAAGCACCTCCGGGCGTGTGTGGCGGAGGACATCCGCGCGGGCCTCGGGGCCGACCTCGCGGTGCACGACGATGACCGCGTGCCGATCGGCCGCGTCGTCGTGCTCGCGCACGGCGGCACCAGCGGCCGCGGGTATGCGGCCCTGTGCCGCGCCGTGTCCGCGGCCCACGAGACCGTGTCGACCGGAGCAGGGCCCGAGCCGAGCATCGGCCGGACAGAGCTCGCCGAACTGGCCGGGCTCCGGGCATTGACCGTGCTGCTCGGCCCGGCCTCCGACGTCGGTGAGGCGATCGGCCGCCGCGCAACGAAGGAGGCCGGCGCCCGATTGACCGCCTGGCAGCGGTCGATGCCTGCCGAGTCGGTATGCCTGGAAATCGTCTGCCACCTCGCCGAGCCCGGCAGCCGGGGCAGTGTCACTCCGGCGACCCGCATGCTCGCCCTCGCCGAACAGAGCGGCCTGCCCGCCGTTCTCACGAATGCGGTGCGCTACGGCGAGCCCGAGGAGGCGGTCACCGCAGACCTTGCCGACGCCGCCCGCACCCTGACCCCGCTCGCCGAGGCTCGAGCAGCTCCAGACGAACGGACAAGCCTGGCTCAAACCGGCCGGGGCGATGCGGCAGGTGGCCCGAATGGTCGTCGACGCCGGCCTGCACGACGCCGGCGCGCTCGCGCGCCTGCTGCGCGACACCGAGCTGCTCGCCGACCGCTGCACCCTCGATCCGCAGTCCGACATCGGCCTCGGCACCCCGCGAATGCCGGAGGCGCGCGTGATCGGGGTCACCGGCGACCCGCTCGCCGAACTCTGGAAGCGCGGACGATCCGGCGTCGAGGACCGCTACGCGGCATCCGGTCGGCCGGCCGTCGAGACAGCGCACGCCCGCCTCGAGTACGAGATGGCCACGGTCGAGCACCTCGGCTTCGCGAGCTATTTCCTCACGGTCGCCCGGGTCGCCGACATCGTCAGGGGCATGGGCGTGCGCATCCAGGCCCGTGGCTCGGGCGTCGGCTCTGTGCTCAACTATGCCCTGCACACCTCCTCGGTCGAGCCGATCTCGAACGGCCTGCTCTGGGAGAGGTTCCTCTCCCCCGAACGCCAGACCCTGCCCGACATCGACCTCGACGTGGAGTCGGCCCGCCGCCACGATATCTACCGCACCCTCTTCCAGACCTTCGGCAGCGACCGGGTCTCACTGATGTCGATGACCAACGCCTACCGTGGTCGCGGCGCCGTCCGGGACGCGGGGCTCGCACTCGGCATGGACGCCGGGCAGGTGTCGGCAATCGCGAAGCAGATGTGGCGATTCAATGCCCGCGACTTCCGCCGCGCCCTCGAGGAGAAACCCGAGCTCGAACCGCTCGCCGCTGAAGTCCGCGCGTCACAACAGCTCGACCAGCTCGTCGACCTCACGGCGCGGCTCGATCGGCTTCCGCGGCACATCTCGGTGCACCCGTGCGGCGTGATCCTCTCGGACGCGAGCCTGCTCGACCGCACGCCGGTGCAGGCCTCGGGTATGGGCCTGCCGATGTCCCAGTTCGACAAGCACGACATGGACCCGATGGGCCTGATCAAGCTCGACATCCTCGGCGTGCGGATGCAGTCAGCGATGGCACATGCCGTCGAGGAGCACCGACGCCTGACCGGAGAGAGCATCGACCTCGACCGGATCCCCCTCGACGACGAGCCGACCTACGAACTCATCCGCTCGACGCGCACCCTCGGCATCTTCCAGCTCGAGTCTCCCGGCCAGATGGAACTCGTCGGCAAGTTGCAGCCCGAGGTCTTCAATGACCTCACCGTGGAGATCTCCCTGTTCCGCCCTGGCCCGATGAAGAACAACATGCCCCTGCTCTACTTGCAGGCCAGGCACGGCGAGGTCATGCCCGACTACATCCATCCGCGATTCGAGCCGATCCTGCGGGAGACCCGCGGTGTCGTCATCTTCCACGAGCAGGTGATGCGCCTCTTCGACGAACTGACCGGCTGCGGCCTGGGCAAGGCGGATGTCTTCCGCAGGCACCTGGGGAAACCCGAGCAGCTGCCCCTCATCGAGGCGTACGTCCGTGAACAGGCTCTGACGCGCGGGTTCCCTCCCGCTGTGATCGACCGGATCTGGACCGTGCTCGCCGGCTTCGGCAGCTTCGGCTTCGCCAAGGCCCACGGCGCCGCGTTCGCCCTGCCCACCTACCAGTCGGCGTGGCTGAAGACCCATCACCCTGCGGTGTTCCTTGCCGGCCTCCTCACCCACGACCCGGGAATGTGGCCGAAGGACCTGCTCGTGGCGGAGGCCAGGGTGCTCGGGGTTCCCGTGCTGCCGCTCGACGTGCAGCACAGCGTGCTCGACTACCGGGTCGAGGACCTTCCTCCTGGCTACGCCGCGCCTGGCCGTGCAGTACCGGAGCCGACCGAACCGGAGCCGACCGAACCGGAACCGGCCGGGCCGGCCGCGCCGCGCCGCGGCATCCGCCTGGCGCTGCCGGAGCTCTCGGGCAGCACCGTCGCAGAGCGGGCCCGGATCGTGCGGCACCAACCGTTCTCATCGCTGCAGGATTTCCGGGACCGGGTGCGGCCGCGCCGGTCGAGCTTCGAGGCGCTCGCGCGGGTCGGTGCCCTCGACAGCTTCATCGGCTACGACCGTGAGCGACGGCACGAGTTGCTCGCGCACATCCAGTCGCTCCGCGGCACGGCCCTTGCCGTGCACGACGACCAGCTCGCCTTCGAGGTCGACCTGCCGGTCCCTCGATACTCCGGCGACCGGTTCACCGCGGTCACCTCCCTCGAACTGCGCGGTCGCACCCAGACCGAACTCGAGCCTGCGCGACCTGAGCCTCGCCGTGTCCGGGCATCAGCTCGCCCGCTTCTATCCGCTCTTCGCCGAGCTCGGCGTCACCCCGGCTTCGGCCCTCGGCGACCTGCCCGGCGGGACCGAGGTGCTCCTCGCTGGGGTGCGTCGGGCGACGAACACCCCGCCGATGCGCGGCGGGCGCCGGGTCGTGTTCGTCAGCCTCGATGACGGCACCGGGCCGGTCGCGAACGTCGTGTTCTTCCACGACGCCCAGGAACGCATCGGCGGCCCGGTCTTCCAGACCCGGCACCTGCTCGTCCGCGGCCGCACCCGGCGCTCGGGTGCGAAGGGGGTATCCGTGACGGGAGAGATGCTCTGGGACCTCGCCGATGCCGCCCGACTGGTCAAACAGCGGCACAGCGCCGAGCGCGCGGCCGAGAACGCTGCGGGCGACGAAGCACGGGCTGAGGCTCTGGCGGCCGAACTCGCCGCGGTCTCGCCCGCCAACGTGCGCCACCTCTGGTCAGCTCGCTCCGCGTGACCTGCCTGATCCGACGGGTGGACCCGAGCCGGTGCAGGGCCAATCCTCGCCCGGACAGGCGGATGCCCGGTGCCGCAGACGCGGCACCGGGCATCCGGTGGATCCTTATATGGGCCGTCCGGCGGTAGATCCGGACGGCCTCCCGACTATGCGGCGACTACTGGTTCACCTGGCTGGTCGTCTCGACGGTCAGCCATGGGCCGGCCGGAACTGCCGACCGGTCCACGAAACGCCAGCTGACGTGGTCGTTGTCACCATCGAGGTCCGAGAAGCCGAGGCATCCGTTGAGTGCCGGTGACACGTCGGTGCCTGCACCCTGGCTCGGGTCGCCGCTGAACTGCTTGTTCACCGGACGGGCGTTGTTACTTCCGAACACGTAGGCCGCGTCGTGGTACAGCGAACCACTCGAGGGGCCCGCGTCCTCAACCTGGCCGTAGCACGTCTGGCCGTTCGGGCCGGTGAGCTGGACCCAGTGGTTCTTCATGTACGAGTAGTTCGAGTCACCGTGGTGAGCGCTGTACGGGGCCACGTTCGCCCACGGTACGACGGTGTCACGGTTAGCGAACGCCGACGCGTCGTTGATGTCGTCGTAAGGAAGATCCAGATAGGAACGGGTTCTCGAGCGGCTTGGGCTGGCTGGTCGGGAAGTAGCCGTTGGCAGCGGTGCGCTTCTCTGTCGTGCAGGTGAAGGTCGCAGCGGTCGCGCCGCTGGACGGGCCATCGCATCCTCCGACGGGTGAGCCGCCGCAGCCCGTGTCCGTGGAGGACCCGAGCTGAACGCCGGTGTGGTGAAGCGCCCATTTGCTGTCATAGGTGCTGCAGACCTGGCTGCCGTCGCTGAGGTTCGCGTTGAAGATCTCGCCGACCCAGAAGGTCGTCGACACGATGTTGGTGTGCAGCGGGGACGTTCCGATGGCGACGGGCGGCGGCGTCGGAGTAGGCGTCGGGGTTGGTGTCGGCGTCGGGGTAGGCGTCGGCGTCGGCGTCGGGGTAGGCGTCGGAGTCGGAGTCGGAGTCGGAGTCGGAGTAGGCGTAGGCGTAGGCGTAGGCGTGGGCTTCGGCGTCGGCGTCGGCGTCGGCGTAGGCGTAGGCGTGGGCTTCGGCGTAGGCGTCGGAGTAGGCGTCGGCGTAGGCGTCGGCGTAGGCGTAGGCGTCGGAGTCGGAGTCGGCGTCGGCGTAGGAGTCGGCGTCGGCGTAGGCGTAGGCGTCGGCGTAGGTGTCGGCGTAGGTGTCGGCGTAGGTGTCGGCGTAGGTGTCGGCGTAGGCTGGTGGTGGTTCTTGCGGTGCGACCAGACCCCGGTGACGGCGAGCCAGCCTGACTGTGCGCTTACGGACGACGAACCGGAGGATGCCGGCGAATGGTCCCCGGACGCGAACGCGCACGAGGCTGTTGTGCCGACGACGATGCACGGGGCCGCCGTTGCGGCGACGACGCCGCCTGCGAGTTTGCGACGCGCGGTTGTGCTACGCGGCGAGAACTTCTCGGCGCGACGAAAGAGCTGTTGCATGGAGTTTTTTGCCTTTCAGATGACCGGAACGCGCCGATCACAAATCCATCCACAGAACCTACGACACGCATTTTCGATGGGTTGACTGTAACCCATTCGGGGTACAGGACTCGGGAAAGTACCCCCAGTTTCAAAGCTGCGCTAGGGGCTTGACAAATTAAAATACTGAGAGAACGCCGTGATTACGGGGAATTCAGAACAAATTCCGAGGTGAGAATCTCTCAGGAACTCTCAGGAAGAAAAACGGTCAGCGCGGCGTTGACGAGGGCGTCGGCGTCGGTGCCGTGCGTGGTGCCGCCGGTTTCGGCGTCGGCGTCGGTGACGGATTGGCCTCGATGAAGGCGTCCCCACCGTACTTCGCATTCGCCACCGACATCACCGCAGGCCACATCCGGTGCCGGGCGGTCGCGGCCTGGCCGCTGTCGAAGTAGGTCGTCCGTTGGTTCGCGTCACCCGTGAGGCTGACTACCGCGACGACCGTTGCGACCTTCGTGCTCGCTCCGGTCATCCAGGTGTCCTTGTTGCCATCCGTCGTGCCGGTCTTGCCGATCACGGGTACCTGCGGCACCATGCCCCGGTTCGACTGCTGCCCGGTCCCGTTCGTCATCACTTTGCGCATGGCATAGGCCATGCCCGCAGCGACCGTGGGGTCGACGGAGGCGGCGCACTCGCTGCTCGGGACGGGAACGTCCTGACCGGTCGGGCCGACGATCCGGTCGATCACGATGGGGCTGCAGGTCACTCCCTTGTTCGCGATTCCCGCGAATGCGACGGCCATGCTCAACGGCGCGATCTCGTTCGTGCCGATCACCGAGGATGCGCTCTCCAGGAGTGGAGTCTCATCGGCACGGTGCATCCGGAACGCCTCCGCGGTCTTGCGGATTCCGCACAGGTCCAGCTTCTTGGCCATCCCGATGTACCCCGTGTTGATCGAGCCCACGGTCGCCTCGAGGGCGCTGTAGTGGGCACCGCTCTCGTTCGCGTCGTTCTTCGGGTTCCACTTCTCTTTGTCGTAGTTCTGGGGGCCGAGGCAGCTGTCCTGAAAGGTCCCCCAATTGGCCTTGCGGCGGGAGTCCACACGTTCATAGAGGGCGTGGCCTTCCTTGAGCCATTCGGCGAGGGTGAACACCTTGTACCCGGATCCGGGCTGGAAGCCGCTCGAACCGCCGTCGGCATAGTCGGTGTTGAAGTTGATGCTCGTGTAGTTCGCGCCGGTGGCTTCAACGACGGGATCCTGGCTGTAGTCCTTGTTCTGCACCATCGCGAGCACCCGACCGGTGCCGACCTGCACGCTGGAGATGACGGCGCCGACATCCCAGCCGGGGAAGGTCATCGGCACATTCTGCTTCATCGTGGTCTCCGCGGCGATCTGGAGGTCCAGGTCGATGGTCGTGTAGACGTTGTAGCCGCCCCGCCGGAAGTTGAGTAGCCGGGTGTCGGCATCCGCCCCGAACGCTGGGTCATTCCGAAGCACGTGCGTCACGTAGTCGCAGAAATAGGCACTGCCGCCCGCGGTCTGGCAGCCGGTACTGGGTTCCTGGATGCTGGGTTCGACCGGTGCCGCAACCGCCGCCGCGTAATCGGCCGGACCGATCGTGCCGTACTTCAGCATCGTCCCGAGGATATAGTCCCGGCGTTCCCGGTTCGCCGCGTAGCCGTTCGCCGCACCGTTGGTGGCGCTGTTCGGGTCGTCGAGCTGGAACTTGACCGGGTTGTTGATGATGGCGACGAGGCTCGCGGCCTGTGGCAGGCTCACGGCCGCAGCCGTCGTGTTGAAGTAATATTCGGCGGCCGCCTCGATTCCGTAGACCGTTCCTCCGAAACCGGTGATATTGAGGTACTGGCGAAGGATGTCCTTTTTGGAATACTTCTTTTCGACGCCGATCGCGAGCCGCATCTCCTTGACCTTGCGCTCGGCGCTCGTGCGGGTGGCCGCTGCGTAGCAGGAGTCACGCCCCGCGGGATCAGGGAGCACCTCGCACTTCTGAACGAGCACGTTCTTGACATATTGCTGGGTGATGGACGACCCGCCCTGGGTTGCCCCGCCAAGGCTCACACTGAGCCCTGCACGGATCGTGCCCTGCAAGTCGATCCCGCCGTGTGCATAGAAACGCGGGTCCTCACTCGAGATCGCGGCGTCTGTCACGAAGGGACTGATCGCGTCCGAGCCGACCTCGATCCGGTTCTGGTCGTAGAAGGAGGCGAGCAGGCGGGGAGAGCCGTCGCCCTGCATCGCGTAGATATTGCTCTTCTGGGAGAGACGGTCGATCGAGAGGTATTCCGGAAGGCTTTCGAAGGTGTTGATCGTGTCCGTGACGGCGAGTCCCGACAGCGCGACGACAGGCGTCACCGACGCGGCGACCAGAAGTCCCGCGACCGCGCTCATGGCCACGAGTCCGACCAGCCCGCCCATGACGCCGCCG
Organism: Cryobacterium breve; assembly: GCF_027594785.1. Lineage (GTDB taxonomy): Bacteria > Actinomycetota > Actinomycetes > Actinomycetales > Microbacteriaceae > Cryobacterium > Cryobacterium breve_A. Next base: position 3,896,014 of record NZ_CP075584.1, on the reverse strand, counting down.
GGCGTGCGCCGCTCCTGGAATTCCGTCGTCCGCATCTGAACCCCCCATCTGGGTTCATGGAACTCCGGGGTCGTCAGAATTGCTAGGGGCGTCTCACGATCGTTATCTGAGCGATCAGGTCAGGGCGACGGATGCCGCGTTGTCGCGGATCGCCGCGGTCCCGGTCCGGTGCACGGAGTCTGGCAGCTCGAGGCCTACCTGGCGGTGAGGGTCAATGTCGGTGCAGCCGGGGCCCTGGTCGCTTCGACCTGAAGGCCCACCCAGACGCTCTGCCCCGGGGAAATCGTGCTCGCCCATCCCGCTCCGGTGCACGTGACAGAGGTCCTGACCTTGACGGTGCACGTCATGCCCCACGCGTTGGTCACCGCGGTCACGGTCGGATCGGACCAGGTGACACTCCAGGCCTTGGCACCGGTCGCACTCTTCACCTGGAAGTCGGCGACGTAGCCGGTGCCCCAGGCGCTCTGCAGGTTCCACGTCGTGGTGATCGAGGCAGAGCCGGGGACGGGCGTCGCCGTCGGCGTCGGCGTCGGCGTAGCAGTCGGCTTCGGTGTCGGTGTCGGTGTCGGTGTCGGTGTCGGTGTAGCAGTCGGCGTCGGCGGAATGACGATCGGAGTCCCTGCGCCGAGCAGCGGGGCGAGGGCCGTGAGCTTGGCGGCCTCGGGGGTTACCCAGTCGTCCTTCACGATGCCGCCGGTGTCTCCGCTGTTCGGGTTGAACGACCAGTACGCGAAGCTCATGCCGGTGCTCGCGAGGTAGGGCACGAGCTTGGCAAGCCACTTCTGGTCGGAGTCGGTCACGAGCTTGGTGCCGAACTCGCCGAGCAGTACCGGTGCGATCCCGGTCTTGCTGATGTAGCCCCAGTTCTGGTCCCAGACCGCGGCCAGGTTGTCGGGGTAGTTGGCCGCGGTGAACCACTTCTGCGCGTAGACCGTCGCCGGGTAGTCGTGGGGCGAGTACACCACCCGGTTCGCCACGGAGAGCACGACAGGCTTGGCCTTGACGCCACTCAGGCCGCCGCCCCACCAGGTGGATTCGCCGCTGGCCTGGTTCTCGATGCCTTCGACGAGGATCAGCAGCCTGGGGTTCACAGCGAGCACGGCGTTGCCAGCGCGGGTCGCGGCGGCCTGCCAGTCGATCGCGGGGTTTCCGCAGCCCCAGCATGCCTGTCCGTGCGGTTCGTTGTGCAGGTCGAAGCCGATCACGGTCGGATCGTTCTTGTACCGGGCGGCGAGTGCCTGCCAGTCGCTGATCCACGTGGCCTCACTGTATTGCGCTGTGTACCAGAGTTCCGATTGACCTCCGGAATCCGGGCGGTGCCGGTCGAGGATGACATTGAGTCCGACGACCTTCGCCCGGGCTACGACCGTGTCCATCAGCTGCTGCGGGGTCAGCCCGGCGAGGGTGGGGTTCACCGCATAGTTGATCGAATTGCTCGGGGCCCCGCCGAGGCACTCGTTCGAGAACGGCAGCCGCAGGGTGTTGAATCCGAGCGACTTGATCTGCGCGAGGCCGGCGTCGAGGCCGATCGTCCAGAGTCCGTGCGGAGCGCAATTGCTCGTCTCCATTCCGAACCAGGAGATGGCCTTGACGACATAGGTCTGGTTTGCGGAGTTCTGGATCGAGCCGCCTGCGGTGTGCAGCCAGCCGGACGGAGCGCTGACGGGGGATGCCGCAAATGCCGCCGGCTGCGGAGTGGCCGTAACGAGGCCGCCCGTCACAAGCAGGGCGGCGGCGACGAACGCGATCAGGCGTCCCGTTGCGCCTCGGCGCCGCGGTCGTACCGGCGTCGTTGGGGAAATCCGCCTCGTGGCATAGCTGTCGCGAGCTCTCATGCTGGTCCCCCCAGTATTCCGCGGACGTGGTTCCCGATGGCCGCCCCTCGGGGCGGCAAGATCGTCCGTTAGCCCCATAGTAGGGGTAACCGTGTTTCGGCTGCGTAACGACGGTGCCCGCGGAGGTGAACGCTGCATACCGGCCGGGCCGCTGGACGCGCCGGGCACGGAAAACGGGCCCCGCGACTGCCGCGAGGCCCGTTCGATACTGCCGAATCGATCAGGCGACTGCGGGAACCGCGGTCTTCTTCGAAGCGTGCGGCGTGAGGACGAAGATCGCCCAGCCGAACAGTCCGATGAGGATGCCGAGGCCCATGGCGAAGAACGAGACGCCGAAAGCGACGATCGAGGTGAAGAGCGAGGCGCGAAGCAGCGACGCGGTCATGACCGTCGGGCGGACCTTGTCGTCCTGGGCGAGCTCGGCGTACGTCTTGCCGCCTGAGGCTTCCATGGCGTGGTGGTTAATGATGTTCGCCTGCGCGAGGGCGGAGAGGGGGTTGTCGACGGTCGATCCGGCGAGGAACGATGCGTCGGCCGCGACCGTAATCTTCTCGCCGGCCAGCTGGCTGCTGACGGTGCCCCAGACGACGCCGCCGACGAGGAGCATAACGAGGCCGCCGACAATGCCGAGGAGGCCGATAATCCGAAGAATACGCGCCTGGCCGGAACCGGCGATCAGGGGCTGGGCAGCCGTTGTCGTAGCGGTTGTCATGAGATACCTTTCCTGGTGTCGCGCCTATCGTGACACTCGTGTACCTACCAGTCTGCCAGCATTGAAAGCGCATTCATCACATTTTCTCGGCTGATTGCAACATTGGTTGGAAACGTTTTCATCGTGGCGGACGAAAGGCGCGGCATCCGTGGGATGCCGCGCCTGTCTGAGTGTCTGGGTGCCGGTTTCAGTACCGTTTTCGCCTAGAAAACGGTCAGGCCTCGTGCACGGAATTGCTCTCGCACGCGCTCCAGCAACTCCTTGTCGGGGGGCGTCGCTCCGTGCAGCGGGTACGGGATCTCGAGCCGATCCCATTTGTCCTCGCCCATCTGGTGGAACGGGAGCACTTCGACGCGCTCGACATTCGGCCAGCGGGACACGATCTCCGCAACGGCGTCGACGTTGTCCACGGCATCGGTCAGTCCGGGGACCAACACGAAGCGGGCCCAGACGGGGATCCCCTTTTCTGCGAGGCGATCGCCGAAATCGAGGGTCGGCTGGAGGCTCACGCCCGGTGACCTCTTTGTAGGTCTCGTGAAGCCCGGACTTGACGTCCAGGAGCACGAGGTCGAGGTTGTCGAGCAGCGTCTCAGAGGCGCTCTTCCCGAGGAAACCCGAGGTGTCGAGGGTGGTGTGGATGCCGAGTTTGTGGCATTCCTCGAAGATGCGTTCCACGAAGGCCGGCTGCATGAGCGGCTCTCCGCCGGAGATCGTGAGTCCTCCCCCGGTGGCGTCGAAGACGCCCTTGTAGCGCTTGAGGCGCGTGACCAGGTCGTCGAGGGTGGTGATCAACCCGTCGCGCATCTTCCAGGTGTCCGGGTTGTGGCAATACTGGCAGCGCAACAGGCACCCGGACAGGAACAGCGTCATCCGGGTTCCGGGGCCGTCTACGGCCGTGACGAGCTCCCAGGAATGGACGCTCGCAACGGAACCGTTGTGAATCGCTTCCATCTCGAGGTGATGGAGTTCGGCAAGTTCAGCCTGTTCGGTGCTGGGGGTCTTGCCGATCTCCAGGGCGACCAGGGCGACGGCGGGGCCGACGCTGGGTAGGCCGAGGTTTACTGCGGGCATATTCTCGTCCTACTCAGCGTCGCCGCCATTTGTTATCGGTGGATATTCAGTGCTGGTGAAGCGTGGTGCTGGTGGTGATCAGTACTGATCGGGATCAGTGCTGGTGGAACGTACGGCTGATGACGTCCATCTGCTGTTCGCGCGTGAGGCGCACGAAGTTGACCGCGTAGCCGGAGACGCGAATCGTCAGCTGCGGGTAGTTCTCCGGGTGCAGCATGGCGTCTTCAAGGGTTTCCTTGTTGAGCACGTTGACGTTGATGTGGTAGCCGGTGGCTTCCGTGTACGCGTCAATGAGTCCGACGAGGCTCGTGATCTGCTCGTCCTTGGTGTGACCGAGGCCACTGGGGACGACCGTGTTCGTGAGCGAGATGCCGTCCTGCGCCTGGCTGAACGGCAGCTTGGCGACGCTGAGCGCCGACGCGAGCATGCCGTGCGTGTCGCGGCCGTTCATCGGGTTTGCACCCGGAGCGAACGGCTCACCCTTGCGACGGCCATCGGGCGTGTTGCCGGTGGCCTTGCCGTAGACCACGTTGGACGTGATCGTCAGGATCGACTGGGTGTGGATGGCGTTGCGGTAGGTCGGGTGCTTGCGGATCATGTTCATGAAGCGTTCCATGACATCGATCGCGATGGAGTCGACCTTGTCGTCGTCGTTACCGAACTTCGGGAATTCGCCCTCGACCGTGTAGTCGATGACGAGTCCGTTGTCGTCGCGGACCGGACGCACCTTGGCGTACTTGATCGCGGACAGGGAGTCGGCGACAACGCTCAGGCCGGCGATGCCACAAGCCATCGTGCGAACGATTTCCTTGTCGTGCAGTGCCATTTCGAGACGCTCGTACGCGTACTTGTCGTGCATGTAGTGGATGCAGTTCAACGCGGTGACGTAGGTCTCGGCGAGCCACTCGAGAGTGACGAGGTAGTTCGCGAAGACGGTGTCGTAGTCGAGGATCGTGTCGAGGTTCGGCGCGGTCGCCGGGGCGACCTGCTTGCCGGAAACCTCGTCCTTGCCGCCGTTGATCGAGTAGAGCAGCGCCTTGACGGCGTTGACCCGGGCACCGAAGAACTGCATCTGCTTGCCGACGCGCATCGGGGAGACGCAGCAGGCGATCGCAGCGTCGTCACCGAGCTCGGCGCGGATGAGGTCGTCGGACTCGTACTGGATCGCCGACGTGTCGATGGAGACCTGGGCGCAGAAGCGCTTGAAGCCATCGGGAAGGCCGTCGTTCCAGAGGACGGTGAGGTTCGGCTCGGGTGCTGCGCCGATGTTGTACAACGTCTGCAGGAAACGGAACGCCGTCTTGGTGACGAGCGGGCGTCCGTCTTCACCGATGCCGCCGAGGGACTCGGTGACCCAGGTCGGGTCGCCGGCGAAGATCTCGTCGTATTCGGGGGTACGCAGGAAGCGCACGATGCGGAGCTTGATGACGAGGTCATCGATGAGCTCCTGTGCGGCCTCTTCGGTGATGGTGCCGTCGGCGAGGTCGCGCTCGATGTATGCGTCGAGGAAGGCCGAGTTACGGCCGAACGACATTGCTGCGCCGTTCTGTTCCTTGACGGCGCCGAGGTAGGCGAAGTACAGCCACTGGACGGCTTCCTGGGCGGTCTGGGCCGGCTTGGAGATGTCGGAGCCGTAGGACGCGGCCATCTGGACGAGTTCCTTGAGGGCCCGGATCTGCTCCGAGTTTTCCTCGCGGGCGCGGATGATGTCCTCGGTCGAGGGCTCCATGTCGAGCTCGGCGCGGTCGTTCTTCTTGCCGGCGATGAGTGCGTCGACGCCGTAGAGGGCGACACGACGGTAGTCGCCGATGATACGGCCACGGCCGTAGGCATCCGGAAGACCGGTGATCAGGTGGCTGTTGCGGGCGCGACGCACACCGGGAGGGTAGACGTCGAACACGGCGGTGTTGTGGGTCTTGCGGTAGTCGGTGAAGATCTTCTCGAGCTCGGGAGAGACGGGGTAGCCGTAGGTCTCGAGGGAGTTGACGACCATGCGCCATCCACCGAACGGCATGATCGCGCGCTTGAGCGGAGCATCCGTCTGGAGGCCGACAATGACTTCATTGTCCTTGTCGATGTAACCCGGCTTGTGGGCCGTAATGGAGGACGGCGTGAAGGCGTCGATGTCGTAGACGCCCTTACGACGTTCCTCGGGGAACATCGCGGACAACTTGGCCCAGACTCCCGTGGTGCGGGCGGTCGGCCCGGCCAGGAAGGACGCATCGCCGATGTACGGCGTGTAGTTGCGCTGAATGAAATCGCGAAGGTTAATCGAATCCTGCCACGGCCCGGAAACGAATTCCGCCTTGCCGTGCTGCATCGAAGTGTCGCCGCTGAGGACGCCCTCTGTAATTGTCATGTGGACTACTCTCCTCGTGGGATTGAGCGTTCCCGCCGCGGAAGATCCCGCGCTCGGGGTAGTGAGCGGGGGGACACGAGGCGCCAGACGTGCACCGATGCACCGTGGTCCGCTCTCTTTTTCCAACACTACTCCCCGGCAACGCCCGGTCGGGGGGTTCTTCCGCCGCGTCTCTCGCCCGCGCGTTTAAAAGGACTCGCTTAGCACAGCCAAACCCCGCTAATCCACTGCTGGAAGTGACGATCCTGAGAATTCTCGAACCTGGCGGCTAGAGCTTTTTTCCCGGGTTCAGCAGGCTGGCGGGGTCGAACGCGAGCTTGACGCGGCGCTGCAGGCTCGCGCACGGCGAGGCCGAGTTCGTCGTCTAGGTGGGCCTGCTTGAGCAGGCCGATCCCGTGCTCCCCCGACGCGGAGCCGCCGAGCGTGACCGCGAGCTGGATCACCCGTTTGAATGCGCGGTGGGCGGCATCGACCTCTGCGGGCAGGTCGGGATTGAACCCGATCACGGGGTGCAGGTTTCCGTCGCCGAGGTGCCCGCCGGTGCTGATCGGAATCAAGAGTTCGCTGGAGATCTCCTGAAGACCGGTGAGGAGCGCCTGCAGCTGGGACCGCGGAACGGTCACGTCCTCGTTGAGGCTCGCGCCGCGCGCGGCCTGCAGTGCCGGCTGGAGGAGGCGTCGCGCACTCATCAGCTGGTCGAGGTGCGCAGGGTCGCTGGCGATGACGATCTCGCCGGCTCCCCCGGCCTCGAGGATGCGCGCGTATTCGGCGACGTCGTCGTCGGCCTGCCCGGCAGCATCCGACTGCACGAGGAGAAGAGCCTGCCGCACCCCCGGGGAGGGTCGACGCGGGGTCGAAGGCGTTGATCGCGGTGATGCAGGATCCGTCGAGGAATTCGAGCACGCTGGGACGTCGGTTGTTCGTGACGATCAGCGCGGCGGCGGCGAGGGCCTCCGCGGTGGTCGAGAACGTAGCGGAGACGCCGGAGGCGGGGGCGGGGGCGGGCAGCAGCCCGACCGTGATCTCGGTGATGATGCCGAGGGTCCCCTCCGACCCGACGAGGAGGGCCGTCAGGTTGTAGCCGGCGACGCCCTTGATGGTGCGCTGCCCCGTGTGCACGATGGAGCCGTCGGCGAGGACGACCGTGAGACGCCGCACGAAGTTACCGGTCACGCCGTACTTGACGCACAGCATCCCGCCGGCGTTGGTGGCCACGTTGCCGCCGATCGTCGAGCCTTTCCACGAGCCGGGGTCCGGCGGGTAGAACAGGCCGGCGGCCGCGGCGGCCCTGGCCAGGGCGTATGTACGCACTCCGGCCTCGACCGTCGCGGTCTGGTCGGCCTTGTCGACAGAGACGATCCGGTTCATCCGGGTGAGGTTCACGACGATGGCCCCGGTGATCGCGTTCGCGCCGCCGGCGAGGCCGGTGCGGGCGCCCTGGGGTACGAGCGGAATGCCGTTCGCCGCTGCGAGCGTGACGATGGCAGCTACCTCGGCGGTGCTCTTGGGGAACACAACGGCGAGGGGCTCCCCCGCAACGGTGCCGTCCGACTGGTCCGTGAGATAGGCATCGGTCGCCTGGCCGGTCACGAGCTGCGCCGACGGCAGTATCCCGGCGAGGGCATCGAGGATCGTCTGGGGGAAAACGTTTCAGTCACGGGGGCCTCTGGGTCAGAGTTGACGGGCCGGCACCGGGCAAAGGCCAGCGGCCCGACGGTGGGTGTGCCTCAATCGGGGCGTTTGCCCAGTATATGAGGCGGCATATTCCGCGACCCACTTGTAGTTATTGATGTATCTATGACTAGGCTGGGGGTATGTCGACCGAATCCGCCTCCCTCCCGCCGGTCGGGGCGTCCGCCGTCGAACGTGCGTATACCCACGTCGCAGACCTGATCATCTCGGGGTCCCTCCCCGCGAGCTCCTTCCTGACCGAAGGCGACATCGCCGGGGCCCTCTCGCTCAGCCGCACCCCGGTGCGCGAAGCCTTCCTCGCGCTCGAGGCCCGGGGACTGATCCGGCTCTTCCCGAAGAAGGGCGCCGTCGTCACCGCGCTCGACGACGCGGAGACCGCCGAACTGCTCCAGGTGCGCATCATGCTCGAGACGACCGCGGTGCGGCTGTTGAGCGAACGCGAGGGCGACACCGGCGCGGTCGACGCCGACCTCGCCGGCCTGATCGGGATCCAGGCGGATGCCGCGGCGAGCGGCGACCTTCTCACCTTCGCCAGGGCGGACCACCGGTTCCATTCCCGGATCGTGGACGAGAACCGCAACGGGGTGATCGACGGCTTCTACGCCCAGCTCGGCCCGAGGCTCGAGCGCCTCACCCACCGCGTCGCCTCCCGGGATCCCCGCAACCTCGAGCGCCTCCTCGCCGAGCACCGCCTCCTGGCCGGCCACGTGTCCAGCGGAGACACCGCAGCCTACGACCGCGCACTCCGCGAGCACGTCGAGGCCGGCCATATCTCCACCAGGATCACCTGACCACGAAGGTCGCCTGACCACCACCGACTGTCCACCCCCGATCGCGTTCCGAAAGTCCGATGATTCCCCGCACCATTCCCGCCTGGCTCCGCGCAGCACCCGCCATCTTCGTCATGGCCTGGGGCGGCAACCATTTCACCCCGCTGCTGCACATGTACGAGGCACTCGGCCACTACACGACGGTGATGGCGGACGTCTTCCTCGGGGCGTACGTCGTCGGCCTGATCCCCGGGCTCCTCATCGCCGGGGCGCTCTCTGACCGGTATGGACGCAAGCCGCTCGTGATCGCCGGTGTGATCACGGGACTCGTGGCCAGCATCCTTCTCGGTTTCGGCTTCTCGAGCACGGTCATGCTCTGTGTCGGGCGCTTCCTGGCCGGGCTGAGCGTCGGCGTTGCGATGTCGGTCGGAACCGCGTGGCTGAAGGAACTCTCCGCGCCGCCGTTCGACAGGCAGGCCGACTCGGTCGCGGGCGCCCGGCGCCCGGCGCTGACCCTCACCATCGGCTTCGGGCTCGGCGCCGGGGTCGCCGGCGCACTCGCCCAGTGGGGCCCGATACCGACGCTGGCCCCCTACCTCGTCCACATCGTGCTGAGCGTCGCTGTGCTGCCGCTCCTGGTCACCACACCGGAGACCGTGCCGCGGTACCGCGCACATCGCCCGTTCTGGCGTGACCTTGCGGTTCCGCTCGCGGGGCATCGCCGTTTCCTGAAGGTCATCGCGCCCTCAGCACCGTGGGTCTTCGGCGCCGCAGGGATCGCGTACGCGATCATGCCGAAGCTCGTCGACACCCAGCTCGGCGAGTTCAACCTCGCGTACGCGACCCTGCTCACGGTCGTCACCCTCGGCACAGGGGCCCTGGTCCAGCCGCAGGTCGCCCGGATCAACGCGCGCACCAATGGGCGAGCACTCGTCGTCGGCATGGGCATGATGCTCGTCGGCATCCTGCTCTCCATCTGTGCAGCGGCGACGCTGTCCCCGGTGGTCGCTCTCGTCACGGCGATCGTTCTCGGTGCCGCGTACGGAGTGTGCGTCGTCGCCGGCCTCGTCGAGGTCCAGCGCATCTCGACCCCGGCCGACCTCGCCGGCATCACCGGCGTGTATTACAGCCTCACCTACCTGGGCTTCCTGCTGCCGGTCCTCTTCGCGGCTCTCAACTCCGTCGCGAGCTACACCCTGCTGATGTCGCTCCTTGCCGTCGTCTGCGCCGCGTCCCTCGTCGTCGTGACCTGGGGCATCCGCCGCGTCTAGCCCTGCCCGCGGAGCGGAGCGCTGAGGTAGGGCAGGAGCACCGCGCGCAGGTAGCGCGTCCCGCCCGCGGAATCCGCGGGCGCCCCGGAGTCCGCGCTGTCGAGTTCGTCGAAGGCGAACCAGGATTCGGCCAGGATCCAGAGCGCGCGGACAAGGTCGTCGAGCTCGGGATCGCCGAGCGGGCGGATCTCGCCGTGGTCACGCCAGCCGCGCGCGATCTCGCCGAACCTGACGAGGCGCCGGGAGCGCACGAGCCGGTAGGTTTCGGCGAGTACCGGGTCCGCGTGCAGCAGGCCGAAGAGGTCGCGGGCGAGGAACGCGTACTGCCGCGTCAGCGCGGCACCGGCACCGAGACGGTCGAGCACCTGCTCGGGGTCCAGACGTTCGGGCCCGCCCCCCCCCCGGCGGCCGACGCGCCGGCGACCGACGTTTCCCAGAGCGATTCGTACGCCGCCACGCGCTCGGCGTGCAACTCGCGCACGATCTCGTCCTTGCCGCCGAACCAGTAGTACAGGTTGCCCGGACTGATGCCCGCGGCCGCCGCGATCGCGTTGGTGGTCACCACGGCGGTGCCGCGTTCGTTGAAGAGCCCGAGGGCCGCGGCGAGGATCCCGGCCCTGGTCTCCCTCGCCGTCGTCGTGGTCGGAACCCGGCTCACGAAAGCACGACCTCCCGCGCGGGCCGTCGTGGGCTCGGCAGCGCTTCCCCGGTCGGGTACCCGATCCGGAAGGTCATGATCGCGTGCCGGCCGGCGGGCAGGAGTGCGGCGAGCGCGTCGCTGAAGTCCGGGTTGAGGCCGGTCGAGCGTTCCCTGTCGATCCGCTCCGGAATCTGGCAGAGCGGCTGGGCACGGAGCCCGTCGACCGTCATGCTCAGGTGCAGGCGCTGCCAGGCGCGGCCGACGGAGAGGCGCTGGCCGGTGTCGAGCGGGTCACGCACGAGGAGCGCCCCGAAGGCCGCGGCCGTCGGGATCTGGCTGTCCCTGGTACCCGCGAGCCAGCCCGCATTGTTCTGCGCCGTCGAAACGGGAATGACCTTCGAAACGGCCCTGATGAATTCCGACTGACCGGACGGGTCGATCGTGATGCCGTCCTTCTTCGACTGGACCTCGTGCCAGTCTGTGCGATACCAGGCGGCGTCGTCGGCCACCTGCTGCGGGTCGGCGATGATCGCCTCGGTCGCGCGGACGGTCAGGGCGCCGAAGGCATCCTTCTCGGCCGGGGTCGTGAACCACACGAGTTCGGTCTCCGGCGCATCCACGGCCGCGCTGAGCAGGGCCAGTTCAGCGGCGCCCACGGGCCGCGTCAAGTCGTAACCGTTGCGGTCGGTGTGTCTGCCCGTGATCGCGGTGAACAGCGGTGAGACGGATGCCTCCGCCGCCTGAAGGTCGATCCGTGCGACGTGCGTGGGGTCGGCGGGGTCCGGCAGCAGGGTGACGGTGGCCGTCTTCCCGTTCACGGGCGCCGCGACGACGATGTTCTCGATCGCGCACCCGAGGGAGACGTCCATCTCGCGGAGCAGCGGGTCCATCGTCCCGAGGTTCCTGGTCGTGTCGGCGAAGACGTCGATCCGGTTGTCGGCCACCCGGAACTGCCAGGGTTGGGCGTTGTGCGCGTTCGCGGCGAGCACGGCCGCCCGCACAAGCCCGAGGGCGTCGTGCGCGTCGGGACCGGCCTCTGCCCACGCGGCGAAGGCTTCGCCGGTCCCGCTCGCGAACACGCCGCCGTCGACCGCGCGCCAGGTCAGTCCGGCGGCGCCTGCGATCGCCAGGGTGCCCACACTGATGCCGGCGACCTTGAGGAACGAACGCCGGGTCGACGTCCGTCCCTTCTGGTCGTCCTGTTCCTTCTGGTCATGCCGGCTCTTCGTGGGAGTCCTGTCGGGGGTCATACCCCAATTTGAGTCTTTACTCTAATGTTTGTCCAGCCCCGAGATCGGTACACCCTGCGATCAGGCGAGGCCTGCGGTCAGGCGAGCTCGGTGAGCCGTCCACCCTTGATGTGCAGGCGGCGTTGGGCGCGCCTGGCCACGGCGCTGTCGTGGGTGACCACGATCAGGGTGAGGCCCTGCGCGCGCCAGAGTCCCTCGAGCAGGTCCATGATCTCGTCCCTGGTCTCCTCGTCGAGGTTGCCGGTCGGCTCGTCGGCGAGGAGAACGGTCGGGTCCTTGACGAGCGCCCTCGCGATCGCGACCCGCTGCTGCTGGCCGCCGGAGAGTTCGGCGGGGAGGTGGCCGAGGCGATCGCCGAGGCCGACGGCCTCGAGGGCCGCCGCGGAACGCTCGCGGCGTGCCGCGCTCGTTCCGCCGAGCGGAGCGAGCGCCGTCTCGACGTTCTCCTGGGCGGTCAGCGTGGGGATCAGGTTGAAGCCCTGGAACACGAAGCCGATCTCGGTGGCACGGATGCGACCGAGCTGGGAGTCCCCGAGGCTCGACAGGTCCGAACTGCCGAGGTGCTCCGTCTCGAAGACGACGGATCCGGAACTCGGCCGGTCGAGTGCTCCGAGCATCTGCAGGAGGGTCGACTTGCCGCCACCGGTCGGTCCCTGGATGGCGACCATCTGGCCATCGGGGATCGATACGGTGACGTCCTGCAACGCGGTCACCGAGCGCTTGCCCTGGTCGTATTTCTTGGTGACATTCGTCAACTGGTACATGGTCTGGTCCTTCTGGAAGCTGGAACTGTGAAAATCGGGGGCGAAGCGGGTCGGGGCGAAGCGGGTCGGGGCGCAGCGGGCCGCGTCATGCGATGCTGCGCAGGGCCTCCGCGGGCCGGAGCCGGGAGGCCCGCCAGCCCCCGATCACTCCCGCGAGCAGGCCGCCGAGAACGGCGAGCCCGACCGCGACGAGGATCACGGATACCGTGACGGGCGCCGTCAGGACGATGTTCGACTCGGCGGCCGCCTGGGTTGCGGCGCCGAATCCGCCTCCTCCGGGGCCGAAGCCCGCGCCTCCGGCACCTCCCGCGCCTCCGGCCGCCCGCGCTCCCCCGGCCCGCCGCCTGCACCGCGGTCGAGGCCCCTGCGGTCAGGGTCGGGGCGATGATGTTGATCACGAGGATCCCGGCGAGCCCGACGACGATCCCGACGACACCGCCGATCAGGCCCTGCACGAGCGATTCGCCGCCGACCTGGCGCACGATCCGGCCGTTGGACCAGCCGATCGCCTTGAGCGTTCCGAACTCACGGGTGCGCCGGGTCACCCCGGAGATGGTGAAGAGGATCGCGATCAGGAACGCCGCCGCGAGAACGATCAGGGAGAGCCACAACCCGAGATTGGAGACGAGGCTCGATGCGCTCGCGAGGGAACCGGACACGCTCGACGCGAGGTCTGCCTGGGTCTTGACGGTCGCGGCGGGAAGCGCCGTCCTGATGTCCGCCTGGACCTGGGTGATGTTCGTCGACGACGCTGCCTGCACGTAGATGTTGGAGACCTGGCCGGGCAGTGCCGCGAGGGTCTGGGCGACGTCGAGCGGGATGTAGACGTTCGCCGCGGTGGCGCTGTCCGCCGTCGCAGCGGAGACCAGCCCGACGATACTGAAGTCCGTGCCCGCGATCGCGACCGTGCCGCCGACGGCGAGGGATGCGGTCGTTGCGTAGCTCGCGTCGAGGACTGCGACGTGCGCACCGGCATCCGTGCTCGCGAGGGAGCGCCCCGCGGTGAGCGTCACCGCGGAGAGCGGGCCGACGGCCGCGTCGGCCGGGTTCAGGCCGAGTACGGTGAAGGAGTCGACACTGAACGAGCTGCCACCCGCACCGTCAGGACCGCCCGTCGGCGGAGTCTGGCCGGCCGACGGCCGGGTCCCTCCCTGGGTGCGGGTCGGGAGTGCTCCGCTGAACGTGGAGTTGCTCAGCAGGAGTGTCGCGGCGGCGGCACTGACGTTCGGAACCGAGCGCACGGAGTCGAGGGAGGTCGAGGCGAAGGTCTCCGTCCCGCGTTCGGCGGTGAGGCGGCTGCGGCTGATGGTCGTCGTTCCACCGGCGGCTGCGCCGTCCGCCGAACCGAAGTCGAAGCGCTGGGGGCGCCGTTTCCGGTGCCCGGCGTCGCGGCCGCAGCAGGGGCCTGGCTCACGGTGATGTCGGTGCCGACTCCGTACACGGATTCGAGCACGGATGCCTGGGCGAGCTGGACCCCGCTCGACACCGAGTTGACGATGATGACCAGGGCGATGGCGAGGGCCATGCCGATCGCGACGATCGCGGTCTGCTTGCGACGACCCGCAAGTTCCCGACGCAGGTAGGTGTAGAACATGAGTCTCCGGTTCCGGGGACTCTTCGTGGGGCCCACCGGGATCGAAGTTATGGATGCGCGCTTGCCGGACGCTATCACTTTCCTGTGAATACGCCGTCAAATAACGGTTCTGCCTCAGGGACATTGGCTGGGCAGCATCGTTTCGAAGCTGATCGCAATGTCTGCGGGCCACACTCTCCCGCTGGCGTACGCTGGCGGCATGACCGCGAATGTACTCGGATCCGCAGTGAGCGCCGAGGTGAGTTCCTGGGCCGCCCGGCAGCGCTGGTTTTCGGACACGGGTCACCCGGTGGCGCTCTCGCGTGTCGGCGGCTGGACGCTGCCCTCCGGCGAGCCGGGGGTACTGATCCGCACCGACTGCGTCGTCGACGCCGGCGACCCCCGCCGGACGGTCTACCAGCTTCCCGTGACCGAGAGGGAGGTGGCGCTCCCTGGGGGCGAGGCCGCCCTCATCACGATCAGTACCGGAGCGGACGGGCGGCAACGGTTCGTCTATGACGCCCCGGCGGATCCGGCCTATGCGCGGGCGCTGCTCCTGCTGATCCTCCGCCGGGGCACGTCGGGCCCCGGTGCAGACGGATTCTCGGTCGCGGAGGGCGAGACCCTCTCCAACGGCCTCGCCGGCGGCGAACCCGCAGACAGAGTCGCGCCGGGCGGGGTCGAACCGACCGTCGTGTCGAGTCAGGTACTCCGGGGAGAGCAGTCCAATACCTCGATCATCTATGAACTCGCGGGCCCGGACGGTCGAAACCTCACTCCCGTGATCTGCAAGGTCTTCCGGGCGCTCCATCACGGCGACAACCCCGACGTCACGGTGCAGTCCGCACTTGCCCGCGCCGGCTCCCGGTTCGTGCCCGTCCCGGTCGGCTGCGTCGTCGGGGACTGGGCGGACGCCCGTGCCCCTGACGGCACCGCGCGCGGCCACCTCGCTTTCGCCCAGGAGTTCCTGCCGGGGGTCGAAGACGCCTGGCGGGTGGTGCTGGGTGCGGCGGGGAGAAACGAAGATTTCACTGCCCGGGCACGGAGCCTCGGGGTCGCGACCGCGGCCGTCCACGCCGACCTCGCGGACGCGATGCCGACGGCGGAGCCGACCCCGGAGGTCGTCGGCGCAGTGCTCGACGGCCTGCGCGCCCGCGCCCGGCGCGCGATCGCGGAGGTGCCCGCCCTCGACAGGTACGCTCCGGCGATCGATGCAGTCTTCACCGCAGCCGCCCAGGTGTCCTGGCCGAGGCTGCAGCGCATCCACGGCGACCTGCACCTCGGCCAGGTGCTTCTTGTTCCGGGCAGGGGCTGGGTACTCGTCGATTTCGAGGGCGAGCCGCTCAGTCCCCTCGAGGACCGGACCCGCGTCGACGTGCCGTGGCGGGATGTCGCCGGCATGCTGCGGTCGTTCTCCTACGCGGCCGGGACCGTGGCGCGGGAAGCTCCCGAGCGGACCGACGCCGTCGCCGGGTGGGCGCAGGCCTGCCGTCGAGCGTTCCTTGCCGGGTACAGCGAACGTTCCGGCCGGAGCCTCGGGGAGCAACGTCCGCTGCTCGACGCCTTCGAACTGGACAAGGCCCTCTACGAGGTCGTCTACGAAAAACTCAACCGCCCCGATTGGCTCCCGATCCCTCTCGAAGCGATCGACGCCCTCCTGTCCCAGGAGCCCGCGCCCGTTCGCGAAAGCGGGTGAGCCGTCGGTATGCCGAGCTCAGAACGACGATTCACCCGCTTTCGCGGGAGCGCGGATCAGCTTCGCGGGGAACGCTTGAGCTCGGGGAACTGGTCGTCGCGCCATTCCTCCGGGAGCCGGAGCCTGCTGGTCCGCGGCGTCGTTCTCCCGCGCCCGCAGTTCGACCCTGCGGATCTTGCCTGAGCTCGTCTTCGGGAGTTCGAAGAATTCGATGCGCCGTACCCGCATGTATGGCGGAAGCCCATTGCGGGCGTGCCGCAGCACGGCGAGAGCTGTCGCGCTGTCTGGCGCCCAGCCGGCAGCGAGGTGGATGTACGCCTTGGCGATGTTGAGGCGGGTGTCGTCTGGGGCGGGGACGACCGCTGCCTCTGCGACAGCGGGGTGTTCAAGCAGCACGCTCTCCACCTCGAACGGGGACACCTTGTAGTCGGAGGACTTGAAGATGTCATCGGTGCGGCCGATGAAGGTGATATAGCCGTTCTCGTCCCGCGTGGCGACGTCGCCCGTGTGGAAGTAGCCGTCCCGCAGCGCGGCCTGGGTCCTGACCGGGTCGCCGTGGTATCGGGCCATGAGATTGACGGCGGGCTCGCTGAGGTCGAGGCAGATCTCGCCCTCCTCGGCGACACCGCCCGTGATCGGATCCACGAGGGTGATCGCGACGCCGGGCAGGGGAAGGCCCATGGACCCGGCCTTGAGGACGGACCCCGGCACGTTGCCGACGATCGCCGTCGTCTCGGTCTGGCCGTAGCCGTCACGGATCGTGAGCCCCCAGGCGCGCTGGATCTGGCTGATCACTTCGGGGTTGAGCGGTTCGCCCGCGGAGAGGATCTCGCGGAGGCCGACCGGCTTCTCCCCCACATCGGACTGGATCAGCATCCGCCACACCGTCGGCGGCGCACAGAACGTCGTGACCTTGGCGCGATGCAACTGGGCGGTGAGCGCCTGCGGGTCGAACCGGCCGTAGTTGTAGACGAAGACGGTGGCCTCGGCGATCCACGGCGAGAAGAAGCTGCTCCAGGCGTGCTTGCCCCAGCCAGGCGAGCTGATGGCGAGGTGCACGTCCCCGGGTCGAAGACCGAGCCAGTACATGGTGGAGAGGTGACCGACGGGGTATGAGGTCTGGGTGTGCACGACCATCTTGGGCTTGCTCGTGGTCCCCGACGTGAAGTAGATGAGCGACGGGTCGTCCGGAACCGACGGCCACGCGAACCGGCGCAGTGGAGAGCAGGGCGGCATCGGCGTAGTGGGCCCAGCCGGCAACCGTCCCGCCGACGCAGATGCGCCGGAAGTCGCCGTCGATCTCCGCGAACTTGGCGGCGTCTCCCGCGTTCGCGATGACACAGTCCACCTCACCGCGCTGCACCCGGTCTGCGAGGTCGCCGGCGGCGAGCACGGTCGACGTCGGAAGGATCACGGCGCCGACCTTCATGATGCCGAGCATGAGCTCCCAGAGTTCGACCTGGTTGCCGAGCATGAGCATCACGTGGTCGCCCTTGCCGACACCCTGCTGGGTGAGCCACGCCGCAACCTGGTTGGAGCGTGCCGACATCTCCGCGAAGGTGACCTTGAGTTCGCGGCCGTCCTCTTCGACGATCCACAGGGCGATGTTGTCGTTGCCTGCCGCGATGACGTCAAACCAGTCGACTGCCCAGTTGAATGACGCGCCGACGTCCGGCCAGCGGAATTCGGCGGCGGCACGGGCGTGGCCGTCCCGGAGGCGCAGCAGCTGATCGCGGGCGGCGCGAAAATTGGAGGTACTCGTCGGAAAAGTCACTCCTCCATCATCCTCACTAATGAATGCCTGTAACTGCATGCATCAACGGCACACCTGGCGGTGCGTTATTCCGGGGGCAACCCACACCCGGATGTGGTTAACCACACGGGTAGCCCCATCCGGGTGACAGGGCGCGCGGGCCCATCCGGCGTCGGGTAGCTTCGTGCTCGTCAACACCGACAGTCTCGACGTGGCGTCTCCGGTACCAGCGTGGGACGTTCGATTTCACCCGGGGGCACAGATGCTTACCTTCTTCGTCATCTTCATTCTTGTTGTGGGAATCAATACCCTGCTCTGGACCACGGTCGGTCTCATCCGAGCCGTGGCCGAGAGCACCCGCCGTCGGTCGGCCGACGAGCCGGAGGACCCCCTGATCTCCGCGGACGAGGTCGCAATCCTGATCGCCGCCCACGACGAGGAACGAGTGATCACCGCGACGATCGGTTCCGCAGCGGGCCAGGTTCCTGTCGGGCACGTCTTCGTCGTTTCGGATGCCTCCGTCGACCGCACGGCGGACCTCGCGAGGGCGAGCGGCGCGAACGTGCTCGAACTCGAGCCGAATCGTGGAAAGGCCGGCGCTCTCGTCGCCGCGATCGACCATTTCGATCTCGCGCGCCGCTTTCCCGTCGTCGTGCTCCTGGACGCGGACACCGTTCTTGCCCCCGACTACCTCCGGACCGGGCTGCCCTGCTTCCAGGATCCGGGGATCGTGGCGGTTGCGGCGTGCGCCTCGACGATCGCGGATCCTCCCCCTGCGACGATGATGGGACGTTTCCTGATCGCGTACCGGGAACGTTTCTACGTCATGGTGCAGTACCTGCTCAAGTACGGCCAGGCGGCCAGGCTCGCGAACGTGATCTCGATCGTTCCCGGCTTCGCGAGCATGTACCGCAGCCAGGTACTCGGAAGCATCGACATCGATCCGCCCGGACTCGCCATCGAGGACTTCAACATGACCTTCGAGGTGCACGCGCGCAAACTCGGCCGGATCGCGTTCCATCCCTCGATCGCGAGAGCCTCGACCCAGGACCCGGACAATCTCCACGACTACACCCGGCAGCTGCAGCGGTGGACCCTGGGATTCTGGCAGACGCTGCGCCGCCACGGATTCCGGCTCGGCTGGTTCTGGGGTGCGCTCGCGCTCCACGTCTTCGAGCTCGTGACGAGCAGTGTGATGATGTTGCTGTTCCTGCCGCTCCTCGTCGTGTCTGTCGGTGCGGTCATCTGGGAGGCGACGGCGACGGACCCGTCCGGCATCGCCACGCAGCTGACGAACGCGGTGCCGCCGACCCTGATCCTGATCGGTGTGCTCGTGCCCGACTACCTGTTGACCGTGCTCGTGGTCGCTGTGACCCGGCGGCCGAGCTATCTGGTGCTCGGGTTCGCCTTTCCGCTCGTGCGCGTCGTCGATGCGGCGATCTGCCTCGCGACCCTGCCCCAGGCGTTCCTGACGCCGTCGAGCGGCCGCTGGACGAGTCCCGAACGCCGCGTCACGGTGGCGCCAGAGCCTGCAGGCGAAGCCGATGCCGCCGGAGAGCCCGGAGCTCAGGGAGACGTCGGTGCCCGAAGAGACGTCAGCGCCCCGGAACAGGCCGCTCGAACCCGACAAAACGAAAGCGGATACCGGTCCTCGAGACCGTCCATTCAGAGGCGTGGGTACGCGTCCAGTCCCCGTCGACCGCGGGGGCGCGCGTGTCGCCCGGAACGGCAAGGTCCAGCTCGGTGATCTCGAGGCGTGAGGCGCGGGCGAGGGCCTCACGGTAGACCTCGCCTCCGCCGATCACCCAGATCGTCGCCGCCGGGTCAGTCGCGGCCGGGTCAGTCGCCGCCGGGTCAGTGGGTGAAGCGTCTCGGGCGAGGGCCTCGTCGACGGACCCCGCGCGTTCGGCTCCGGCAGCGGCCCAGCCTGCATCCCGCGTGACGACGACGTTGCGTCGCCCCGGGAGCGGCCGGAATCGTTCGGGCAGCGAATCCCAGGTGCGTCGACCCATCACGATCGTCGCGGCATCCGTCACGGCCTTGAAATGCGCGAGGTCCTCGGGTAGGTGCCAGGGAATAGACCCGGCACTGCCGATGATCCCGTCATGTGCCTGCGCCCAGATCAGTGCAATCGCGGGAGCGTGGGGGTCAGACGGCAACGGGTGCCTTGATCGCGGGGTGGTGCTGGTAGCCGACGACCTCGAAGTCCTCGTACTCGTAGTCGAAGATGCTCGGGCGTTCGGCGGTGATGCGGAGCGTTGGGAGCGGATACGGGGCGCGGGTGAGCTGTTCGGCGACCTGGTCGCGGTGGTTGTCGTAGATGTGGCAGTCCCCGCCGGTCCAGATGAAGTCGCCGACCTCGAGTCCGGCCTGGGCGGCGACGAGGTGGGTCAGGAGCGCGTAACTCGCGATGTTGAACGGGACGCCCAGGAAGAGGTCGGCGCTGCGCTGGTAGAGCTGGCAGGACAGGCGGCCGTCGGCGACGTAGAACTGGAAGAGCGCGTGGCAGGGGGCGAGCGCCATCGACGGGATGTCGGCGACGTTCCAGGCCGACACGATCATGCGGCGCGAATCGGGGTCTGTCTTCAGCGTTTCGATCACCTGGGCGATCTGATCGATGTGGCCGCCGTCCGGAGTGGGCCAGGAACGCCACTGCACCCCGTAGACCGGACCGAGGTCTCCGGTCTTCGACGCCCATTCGTCCCAGATGCTGACCCCGTGGTCCCGGAGCCATCCGACGTTGCTCTCGCCCCGGAGGAACCACAGGAGCTCGTAGGCGATCGACTTGAAGTGCACGCGCTTCGTCGTGATGAGCGGAAAGCCCGCACGGAGGTCGAAACGAAGCTGGGCGCCGAAGATGCTCGTGGTTCCGGTACCGGTCCGGTCGGCCTTGGCGGTGCCCGTCGCCAGGGTGTGGCGAAGCAGGTCTTCATACGGGGTCGCGAGTGAGGTTGGCATCCGTGTCAGTTTATTTGGTGGCGCGGCCTATTCGGTGCCGAAGCGCCGAACGAAAGCACGCATCAGGTTCGCCGGTTGGGTCACCGTGGCGGCCGTGATGTTCGCGATGACCTCGGTCAGGGCATCCGGCTTGAAATAGCCGTTGTCGCGGTAGATCCGGATGCGGGTCAGGATGCTCGCGTTGGTGAGTTCGGGGTGGAATTGGGTCGCGTAGACGTTCCGTCCCACCCGGAACGCCTGGACCGGACAGTTCTCGCCGGTGGCGAGGAGCACGGCGCCGCGCGGGAGGACCGTGCACGCCTCCTTGTGCCCGACGAAGGCCTCGAAGTCCGGCTCGAGGATACCGAACAGCGGGTCGGCTGCGCCGTCCTCGGTCAGGCTCACCCTGGTCGGGCCGGCGTCCTCCGGCCAGGTGCCGTCGACGACCCCTCCGCCGTGGGCTGTGAGAAGTCCGATGCCGTAGCAGGCACCGAGAAAGGGGAAATCACGGGCGACGACGAGGTCGAGGAGCGACTGGAGTTCCGCTTCGACGCGGACCTGAGTGACGGACTTGGTCGCTTCGGGATCGCCTGCGTTGAACGGACTGCCGCCGACGATGACGCCGGAGTAGTCGTCCAGGCGGATCGCGGGCAGAGGGGCCGCCTCGAGCCTGACCCGGTGCAGGGCATCGGGAGTCAGTCCGCCGGCGCTCAGGAAGCCCTCGTACTCGTCGTCAGCGGCTTCGTCCTCCGGACGGGTGGCCAGGAGCAGGAAGGGCTTCACGCCGCCATAATACGCGGTGCGGTGGATCGCTGCTGCTTCAGTACAGGAACGACGCCGCAAAGGTGTTCACATCGATGTTGACGCCGTTGAAGACCCGTTCGAAATGCTGCTGCACACCGATGCGGAGATTCCCGCCCGCGTTCCAGCCTCCGAAGGCGATCGGTGCCGGCGACAGGAGATCGGCGGGGTCGTCAGGGAGGCCCGGCATGGCAACCAGGCCTGGCGGGACGGGCGCGGCATCCCAGAGGGCGACATCGCCGAATTCCGTGGTTGCGGCCCCCATGATGTCGTCCCACATCCGCGCACCGGTGTAGATGACGGGACGCACCCCGCTGGACTGGACGCCCGTGATCATCTCCCTGGTGAGAGGCGGTCCTCCGGACTCGATGTCGAGGGCGAAGAACTGGAGCCGGATGCGGAAGGATCCCGTCGCCGCGATCCCCTCGCGCCAGCAGCGCGGATCTCTGGTGTACGCGGCCACGGCGAGACCGGCGTCCAGGGCCATCGCGAGCTGCGCCTGCGTGCGGGCAAGAGGCGTGCAGGTGCCGAACTCCGTGGAACTGAGGATGTAGAGCCGGAAACCGGCCTCGTACGCCTGCACGAACCAGGCGGGATCGGTGATCGGATTGTCAGAATCCATCGCCCTGAGCACCGGTGGGGGTTGCGTCGGTTGCGTCGGTTGCGTCGGTTGCATCGATCGGGCGGATGCGGTCGGCACCGGCGTCGGGGAGGGAGCCGCGGCGGATATCGCGGGGTCCGACCGACTCGCTCCCGCCACCTGGATCGCCGCGAAGGGAAGGCCAAGCAGGAGGATCACCAGCACGGCGGCCCCGACCACCGGACGCACGGCCTGCCTCTTTCCCGGGTGTCTCGTGACGGAAGGCCTGCGCATTCGCTCAGTGTGCACCGGCATCACGGGGAAGAAAAGGGACCCGCCGGGGGCTCGTCCGCACGGTCGAACGTGGCCCCTGACCGCGATGGCTGTCTGGGGGGCGTACAGTGAGGCAGCACCGCTCAGTCTCAGGTTCCGATGTCGCCCTGGGGAAACGGCTGCTGCCGGGGATTCTTTACCCCTAGCTCTTGATCACATCACTGGGGGAATGGCTTTCATGCGCGACCTTGCACCAAGCATCTACCGGCAGCGTCTGGTCATCGAGGCCTACCCGGCAGAACCGATCAGCGCAGTGCAGATCATTGACTACCTGGCAGGGCTTGCCCCGGTGCTCGACATGAAAGGCCTGATCGAGCCGGTCACGCACCGCAGCGACCTGTTCGGCTGGGCCGGGTGGACGCACTGGGAAACGTCGGGGGCGCACTTCTACGCGTGGGAACAGCCGGTGCTCTTCTACAGTGTCGACATCTACACCTGCAAGCCGTTCGACCCCCTTGTTGCCGTCGAATACACGAAGAATTTCTTCGGCAGCGCCAGCGCCGAATACAAGGAATTTTAGTGCCGACACGCGACACCGATACCGAGATCGGCGCCGAGGTGTTCAGCCCCCGATACGACCTCAGCGACGCCGAGCTCGAGGACCTCACCGTCCGGCTGCTCGACGCGCGCACGGGCGAGCTCCCGGAGCACTACCGGCTCGTCGCGATCGAGGTCGACGGCCGGAGCCCGTTCTCGAACGTCGGCCGGCACGTGGAACGAGTCGTCTTCGAGGCGACGTTCGGCAACGATGCCGCACAGATGACAGACGAATACGGGGCGTACGAGGAGACGAGCACTTTCTTCATCTCCATCGACAGGGACACGTGCATGCCGAGCGGAGTCCTGCGAATCATCGAGGATTCCCCCCATGGACTCAAGAGCCTCAACGATGCCGCGCACGAACCGTTCAATCTGGAACTCGACGAGGCGTTCCGCTTTCATGCGATTTCCGATCCCACCGAAATCTGGGACATCGGCACCGTCGCCGTCCTCCCCCACTACCGGCGCGGCGAAGCAGCGGTCAGCGTGCAGGCTCTACCGTGCGATGTATCTCTCCGCGCTCGTGCACCGCATCAAACACATCGTGTCGATCGTCGACGACCGGCCGCTGCGCAAGATGCGTGACTTCCTCGGAATCCCGTTCGTACCGCTCGCGGACACTCCCCCCGGCCCGTACCTCGGCTCGAAGAAGAGCCACGCCGTCTACGGGTATGTGCCGCACTTCCTGCCGAAGGCGCGGGCGCACCGCGACACCATGCGCGGCCTGCTCGTGCGCAACGCCCTGCAGCGCCTTGTCGACGGTACGGAAGACGACTCGATCAGCCTCGACGCCCCGCCCGGCTTCTGATCACTCGGTCGGAGCGCTCCCCGGACCCGCGATGTTGACCAGCCAGGTCACGCCGAACGGGTCGACGAGCATTCCGAAGCTGTCTCCCCACGGCGCCTTGGCGAGTGGCTGGAGCACGGTCCCTCCCGCGGCCAGCTTCTCGAAGTAGCCGTTCAGTTCCGCCTCGTCGTCACCGCTCAGCGACACCGAGAAACTGCTGCCCGGTGACAGTTCCATACTGTTCGGGGTGTCCGCCGCCATCAGGACCATCCCACTGTCCGTCGTCAGAGCGGAATGCATGATCTTGTCGCCCTCAGCGGGATCGTCACTGGTGTGGAACTCGGCGAAGGTGCTGCGTGTGAGCGTGCCCCCGAAGACCGACTCGTACAGGTCCATGGCCGCCCTGGCCGAGTCACGGAAGGAGAGATAGGGGTTCAGAGTTGTCATCGTCGGGCCTCCAGTACGGGGCGCGCCCGCCTTCGGGCGCGCGCTTCGGGACCAGTATCGACCCCTGACCGCGAAAAGACGAGGCGGCGGATCCATTCGTCCTGGCTGTGAATGGCATCGATTCACGCACTAGCCTTGCTGAATGGAACTTCGCCAACTCGAACATTTTGTGATCGTCGCCGAGGAACGCCACTTCACCCGGGCCGCCGACATCCTGCAGATTTCGCAGTCCGGACTGTCGGCATCCGTTCGGGCGCTCGAAAGCGAGCTCGGGACCTCACTCTTCATCCGCAGCACCCGAAGCGTCGAACTCTCGGTCGCCGGCCAGGCCTTCCTGGTCGAGGCACTCCGGACGCTCGCGAGTGCCACCGCCGCCCAGAACGCGGTTGCGGCCGTGCGCGGCCTCATGCTCGGTCGACTGACGGTCGGCGCAGAGCCGTGCCTGGGTTCGGTCGACCTTCCCGGAGAGCTCGCCCGCTTCCGGACGACGCATCCCGGAGTCGACGTGCGTCTGCGGCACGCCGGGTCTCTCGAGCTCATCGAGGGTGTCGCGAGCGGCCGCACGGACGTCGCCCTCATCGTCTCGGCGGGCGACCCGCCTGCCGGTATCCGGCTCAGTCCGCTCAGCACCCAGAGGCTCGTCGTGCTGTGCCATCCCGATCACCCGTTCGCGTCCAGGGGCTCAGTGGACCTGGCGTCCCTGCACGCCGAGTCCCTCGTCGGCTTCCCCGCCGGCTGGGGCGCGCACACCCTCGCCCGGCGCGGTTTCGCGGCCGCCGGGTTCGACTATCGGGCCGCCCTCGAGGTCAACGACGTGCATCCGCTGCTCGATCTCGTCGGCTACAACCTCGGTGTCGCGATCGTGCCGGAGAGCTTCGCGGCGAAGCGTCCCGACCTCCTGCGATCCATTCAGATCGAGGATCCGATGCCGCCCTGGACCGTCGCCGTCGCCGTGGCGGACGAGCCCAGCCCGGCCGCCACGGCCTTCCTCACCCGGCTCGCCGGGATCAGCCCAGCAGCGCCAGTTCCTCAGGCGTGAGCAGGAGTCCGGCAGCCTGAACCGAATCCCGGATGCTCTCCGGCCGGGAGGCTCCGGGGATCGGGATGACCACAGGGGACTTCGCGAGGTGCCAGGCCAGGCAGACGACCTGCGGGCTGACGCCGCGGTCGGCCGCTACCTGCTGGAACGGCGCAAAGCGTTCGCCGAGGCGGGACGCGGAGGAGATCCCGCCGAGCGGGCTCCACGGGATGAAGGCGATTCCGAGTTCGGTGCAGAGCTCGAGCCGGTTCGCTGCTGCGGAACGCGGGAGAAAACTGGTTCTGCACGCTCGCGAGGCGTCCACCGAGGAGCTCCCCCTCGCGAGCCGGATCTGATCGACGTTCGCGTTCGAGATGCCGGCGAGGCGGATCGTGCCGGCGTCGAGCAGCTCGACGAGCGCCCCGATGGAATCGGCGTACGGCACCGCCGGGTCCGGCCGGTGGAACTGGTAGAGGCCGATCGCCGCGCCGCCGAGTCGCGCGAGCGACGCCTCCGCGGCCTTCTTGAGGTACTCCGGGCGGCCGTCGACATACCAGGTGCCGTCTCCGGGGCGCAGGTGCCCGCCCTTCGTGGCGACGAGTACGTCGCTCGTGTCTCCGCCCCAGGACGCGATCGCTCCGGCGATGAGGGTTTCGTTGTGGCCGACCTCGTCGGCGTGCAGGTGGTACGCGTCAGCGGTGTCGAAAAAGGGTCACGCCCTCGTCGAGGGCGGCGTAGATGGTCGCGACGGACCTGGCCGCATCCGGTCGTCCTTCGATCGACATCGGCATTCCGCCGAGTCCAATCGTGCTCACGGCGCGGTCGGCGATCATTCGGGTCGGCAGTGTTCGGGTCGTCATGGTTTCCTTCTTCGAGCGGTTGACGGTGCTATCGGTGGCTGGAGTATTCGTGTCGGGATTCGGTTCGGGATCCAGTTCGTGCCTGGTCACCAGGCGTAATCCTCCGGGGCGGGCTTGTGCCCGGGGAAGATCTCATCGAGCCGGGCCAGCGCCGCAGCGTCGAGGGTGACGTCGAGAGCCCGGAGACCGTCGTCGAGCTGGGCCTGGGTCCGCGGCCCGATGATCGGCGCCGTCACTCCCGGCTGGTGCAGGAGCCAGGCCAGCGCCACGTCTCCCGGCTCGTGTCCCAGCTCTGCGGCGAAGTCCTCGAAGGCCTGGATGGCCGGTCGGTGCGCGGCGAGGGTCTCGGCGGATCGGCCCTCGAGGCGCCGTTTCCCGTCGCGCTCCTTGCCGAGCACTCCCCCGAGAAGACCGCCCTGCAACGGGGACCAGGCGATCACGCCGAGCCCGTTCGCGCGCGCCGCCGGGAGCACTTCGAGCTCGAGGTCCCTGGTGAGGAGGTTGTAGATCGACTGTTCACTCACGAGACCGGTGTAATTGCGGCGCCGCGCTTCCGCCTGGGCCGTCGCGATGTGCCACCCGGCGAAGTTGCTGCTGCCGGCGTAGAGGATCTTGCCCTGAGCGACGGCGGTCTCCATGGCCTGCCAGATCTCGTCCCAGGGAGTTTCCCTGTCGATGTGGTGGAACTGGTAGACGTCGATGTAGTCCGTCTGCAACCGGCGGAGGCTCGCATCGAGGGCACGGCGGATGTTGAGGGCCGAGAGCCGGCCGTTGTTCGGCCAGTCCGAGGTCGTCCCGTAGAGCTTGGTGGCGAGCACGGTTCGCTCCCTGCGCTCGCCGCCGCCCGCGAACCACCGGCCGACGAGGGACTCGGTGGCCCCTGGCCCGAGGTCGCCACCGTAGACGTTCGCCGTGTCGAAGTAGTTGATCCCCGAGGCGAGCGCCGAGTCCATGATCGAGTGCGCCTCCGGTTCCGGTGTGAGCGGCCCGAAGTTCATGGTGCCGAGGCACAGGCGGGAGACGGACAGACCAGAACGACCGAGGTGTGTGTATTCCATGACTTCAGCCTCCTCCGCGAGCACTGATCTGTCCAACAGCCGTCATTGCTGTGATTGACCAGTCCGGGTTCTCAATCAGGCGCCCGGAAAGCTGGGTACAGTTTCGAGCATGAAACTCACCGACATCGACCCGCCCGGTCGCAGTTTTTCGCGCTGGCTCACCGAGGAAGAGATCGGACGCGTGCTCGCGAGCGATCGCCATTGGCGGCTCGCCGAGGACGGGAGCGTCGTGGCAGGAAAGCTCAGGAAGATCAGGATCACCGATTCCCTCGAGGACCTCGGCCGTGCCGCCCTCGTCAACCGGTGGACAGCGCGGGCTGCCGCCCCCGGTAGCGACGGCAGCGGTCCGACGCACATCATGTGGGGCGTGTTCAATGCGCGCTCCGACACCGAGATCGCCGCAGAGATCGCCGCAGGGAACGCCGCAGGGACCGCCGCCAGGGGCTGAAACAGCCTGGCGGCGAGTCCTTGCTGCGACTCCCTAGGCGGCGATGGGCAGGGTCTGCCCCGGCGCGGATGCCGCGGCGGCGACGACGAGGGCGCCCTCCGAAACCGAGACCTCGACACCCGTGCTCGCCAGCAGGTCGGAGCCGACGAGCAGGTCTGCGATCCTGTCGTCGAGCTCACGCTGGATCACCCTGCGGAGCGGCCGGGCGCCGTACTCGGGTTCGTATCCCCGCGTGGCGATCCAGTCGATCGCCTCCTCGGTTACCGTGAAGCCGAAGCCCTGGGCGGCGAGCCGGGTGCGCGTCCCGCCGAGCAGCATCCGCACGATGTCGTGCAGTTGCGGAGCCTCGAGCTTGCGGAACAGCACGATCTCGTCGAGCCGGTTCAGGAATTCCGGGCGCATGGCCTCGCGGAGCTTGCCCATCACCCGGTCGCGGAGAGCCTTCTCCGAGCCGAAGCCGTTGTCGGCCCCGCCGTCGATCTGGGCGGTGAAGCCGAGGGCGCCGCTCCGGCTGGCGAGGAACTCGGAACCGAGGTTGGAGGTCATGATGATGACCGTGTTCCGGAAGTCGACGGTGCGACCCTGGCCGTCGGTCAGACGTCCGTCGTCGAGCACCTGCAACAGCAGGTTGAACACGTCGGGGTGGGCCTTCTCGATCTCGTCGAGCAGGATCACCGAGTACGGGTTCCTGCGCACGCGCTCGGTCAGCTGCCCGGCCTCGTCGTAGCCGACGTAGCCGGGAGGGGACCCGACGAGCCGGCTCACGGTGTGGCGTTCGCCGAACTCGCTCATGTCGAAGCGCACCATCGCGTGTTCGTCGCCGAACAGGGATTCGGCGAGTGCCTTCGCGAGTTCGGTCTTGCCGACGCCCGTCGGCCCGAGGAACAGGAAGCTCCCCACCGGCCGGCCCGCATCGTTCATCCCGGTGCGGTTGCGGCGTACCGCCTTGGCGATGAGCTCGACGGCGTCGTCCTGGCCGACGACGCGCCCGTGCAGCTCGGCCTCGAGCAGGCCGAGGCGGGACCGGTCGTCCGCGGTGAGGCGCGCGACGGGGATGCCGGTCGCGCGGGCGATGACGCCGGCGATCTCGGCCTCTCCGACGACGGCCTCCACCGCCAGCGCCTGCTTGGGGTCGTCCTCGCGCGCCAGCTGCGACTGCACCGCCTCGATTTCGTCGCGCAGCCGGGAGGCCTCTTCGTACTGCTCGGTGAGGACGGCCGCGCTCTTGGCCTCCTCGAGTGTCACCACGCGCGCACGCAGGGCCTCGAGGGCGTCATGGTCGGGCAGTGAGCCGAGGGTCAGGCGCAGCCGGGCGCCGGCCTGGTCGATCAGGTCGATGGCCTTGTCCGGCAGGAAGTGGTCTGGCACGTACCGGGCGGAGAGCTCGACGGCGGCACGCAGCGCCTCGTCGGTGTAGCGCACGCCGTGGTGCTCTTCGTAACGGCCGCGCAGCCCCGCGAGGATGCTGACCGCGTCGTCGATGCTCGGCTCACCGACCCGCACGGTCTGGAAACGGCGTTCGAGGGCCGGGTCCTTCTCGACCTTGCGGTATTCCTTGAGCGTCGTGGCACCGATCACGTGCAGTTCGCCGCGCGCGAGCCTGGGCTTGAGGATGTTCCCGGCGTCCATGCCGCCGTCGCCGGATCCGCCGGCGCCGACGACGGTGTGGAGCTCATCGATGAAGATCACGAGCTCGCCGCTGTGGGCGCTGATCTCGTCCATGGCCTTGCCGAGGCGTTCTTCGAAGTCGCCGCGGTACCGGGTTCCTGCGACCATCGCCGCGAGGTCGAGTGCCACGACGCGCTTGCCGCGCAGTTGCTCCGGCACGGTTCCCGCGACGATGGCCTGCGCCAGTCCCTCGACGACGGCGGTCTTGCCGACGCCCGCCTCGCCGATCAGCACCGGGTTGTTCTTGGTGCGCCGGGAGAGGATCTCGATCGTCTGCTCGATCTCGTCTGCACGGCCGATCACGGGGTCGAGCTTCCCGTCGCGGGCCAGGGCCGTGAGGTCGGTGCCGTAGGTGTCGAGCGTGGGCGTCTCGGACGCGGAGGCCTGGCCTGATGCCTGTCCAGGGGCCCCGCCCGCTGCATCCGCCTGCGGCTCGCGCGCGCCCGCCTGCAGGGATTCCTGGGTGATGCCAGCCGAGGCGAGAATCTGGCCGGCCGGGGAGTCCTCATTCACCACGAAGGCGAAGAAGAGATGCTCGGGGTCGATGTACGTCGACCCGAAGGCGCGCGCGATCTGGTGCGCGTCGAGGAGGGCGCGCTGGGCAGACGGGGTGAGGCCTGGCGTCGCGTCCCCGGTCGGGTCGGAACGTTCCGGCAGGCGCTGCTCGGCGGCCAGGGCGAGGGCAGCGGGGTCTGCGCCGGCATTCCGGATCGCTTGGGCGGCGGGTTCGCGCAGGACGAGGACCCGGAGGATGTGCAGGACGTCGACGTGGGAGTGCCCGTGGTCGACGGCATACTGGGCGGCCTCGGCGAGCACCTCATGGGTGCGGCGGCTGAGCAGCCGGGTGATGTCAATCGGTCGTCCTGCCGGTGCTGCGCCCTGCTGGCCCTGCAGGTAGCGGGCGATGAACTCGTCGAACGAACCGTTGCCGGAATCGGCGGGGCCGAAGAATGTAGGCACGAGACCTCCTGATGTTGAAACTTGAGTGCTGTTGACTCAACTCAACGTCGGGCCGTTCGTTTCATTCCCGCCCCAGGCTGGGAAACGTCCGGTTACGCGGTCGGCGAACGCAGTCAGATCCCGAGGATGCCGCGGGCCACGACGACGACGACGGTCACTGCCGCGATGCCGAGTGCGCACAGGACCAGGCCACGGCCGTGGACGCCTGCGGGCATGACCCTGGCGGCGCGCAGCGAGTACGCGAACCCGACGAAGACGGCGATGACTCCCCAGAACGGGACCACGAGCGCGAGGACGAAGCCGGCGAGGGTGATCCAGAATCCCAGCGAACGCCCGGGTGTCTTCGTCCAGTCCGCGCGCGGTGCGCCGAGGGCGATCAGTCGGTTGTCCTGCATGTTCGCGCGCGGATCGTCCACACTCTGCCCCCGTTGTTTCGGCTCCCAGTCTCCCACGCGACGCAGGCGTTCAGGCGGCTCAGAGCCACCGCGGCGGGTCGGCCGGAGTCCCGGTGCTCGAGGTCACGTCCGAACCGCCCCGCCCGGTCGCCCACTTCACGAGGCCAGCGACGCTGCCGGACACGACGACGGGATGCTCGGAACGGAGGTCGCCGAACCTGCGCTCGGGCTGGGCTCCGGTGACCGAGAGCACAAGATCTCCCCCGTCGCCCCGCGCAGCCCACGCCGAGGTGATCTCGGCGAGCAGCCGGTCGAGCACCTCGACCGGCACGTCGTCGAAGGCGGCGCCGGTCGCGAGGTCGACCGTGTGCACCCAGAGTTCCTGGTTGCGCATCCACACGGTCTCGGACACGGGAATCTCGCGGCCGCTCGGAGTCCGGACCGGGTGGCTCCACGTCTCGGGCGTGAGCCGGCGCCACGCGGCGTCCAGCTGGATGGTCGCGACGTCGAACAGGGTTCGCAGGGCATCGCGGTCGAGCTCCGCCCCGGCGGCGATGTCGCTGTCGCGGGCCTCGTTCGAGGCGTACATCGGCGTTTCGACGTCGGTGCGCGCCCAGGTCACGAGCCGGACCATGCCCCTCGCGTTGTACGCGACGTGCGCGACCACGTGACGACGGCTCCAGCCGGGCAGCAGCGAATCCCCGTCGAGGTCGACGTTCGACAGCCCGTTGAGCTCGTGCGCGAAGAATGCGGTCGCGCGACGGGCGAGCAGGAGTTGCGCGAGCAGGCTCGGGGTCAGCGGGGAGAGCGGTGGGTGCGGGCATTCCCCCATTCTCGCAGGGAACGGGTCAGATCGAGGGCTGGAAGCCACCGGTCGGGCTGAAGGATGCGTCGATCGTGAACGGGTCGCGCACGGAGCCTGGAGCGGTCGGAGGCGGCGATGAGCGCCGCAAGCTCCCCGGCTGCCCTGTCGATGCGGTCGGGCAGCGTCTTGACCGTGTCCGCGCCGCTTCCCCAGTCCTCCGCAGCCGCGAACACCGCGGTGGTGGCGACGACGGCGTGCAGGTAGGTGAACATCGGGCGGATGGCGTAGTCGAGGGCCAGGGAATGGCGCGCGGTGCCCGCCGTCGCTGCGATGACCGTGGGCATGTCGGTCAGCGAACGGTTGTCGATGACGTCGAAGAACGATTTGAACAGTCCGCTCGCGCTGGTCGTGAAGATCGGCGTGACCGCGATGAGCCCGTCCGCACCGGTCACGGCTTCGATCACCGCGTCGAGCTTCGGGCTCGGGAATCCGGTGAGCATGTTGTTCATCACGTCGAGGGCGACATCGCGCAGTTCGAAGATCCTGACCTCGGTGGGGATGCCCTTCTCGGTCAGTCGGGCGGAGGTCGCCTCCGCGAGGCGGTCGGCGAGCATCCTTGTGGAGGACGGCTGGCTGAGGCCCGCGGTGACGACGGCGATGGTACGGGTGCGTTCGGTCATGGTCAGGCCACCGCGATCGGAGAGCCGACGGGTGCCGTGGCAGCCGCGGCAGCCGCGGCGACCAGCGACGCGTGGGTGGGGGCATCCGGTACCGTGGCCGGGCGGTTCTTCGCGAACTCGCGGCGCAGCACCGGCACGACCTCTTCACCGAGCAGATCGAGCTGCTCGAGCACGGTCTTGAGCGGGAGTCCGGCGTGGTCCATCAGGAACAGCTGGCGCTGGTAGTCGCCCACATAGTCCCGGAAGCCGAGCGTGCGGTCGATGACTTCCTGCGGGCTGCCGACGGTGAGCGGCGTCTGCGAGGTGAACTCCTCGAGGCTCGGGCCATGGCCGTAGACGGGCGCGTTGTCGAAGTACGGGCGGAACTGCTTCACGGCGTCCTGCGAGTTCTTGCTCATGAAGACCTGGCCGCCGAGTCCGACGATCGCCTGCTCTGCGGTGCCGTGGC
The DNA here is from genome assembly GCF_027594785.1 of Cryobacterium breve. Classification (GTDB taxonomy): domain Bacteria; phylum Actinomycetota; class Actinomycetes; order Actinomycetales; family Microbacteriaceae; genus Cryobacterium; species Cryobacterium breve_A. The sequence continues at coordinate 3,863,863 of NZ_CP075584.1, read as the reverse complement.
CGTAGTGCTCGAAGCGCTGGCGGTAGAAGCCGACCATCTTCGCGGTGTGCGAGGCCGGCCAGAAGATGTGGTTGGCGAAGAATCCGTCGCCGTAGAACGCGGCCTGTTCGGCGATCTCAGGGGTGCGGATACTGCCGTGCCAGACGAACGGCGCGACGCCGTCGAGGGGGCGGGGAGTCGACTGGAAGCCCTGCAGCGGGGTGCGGAACTGGCCCTCCCAGTCCACGAATTCCTCGGTCCAGAGCCGGCGCAGGAGCGCGTAGTTCTCGAGCGCGAGCGGAATGCCCTGGCGGATGTCCTGGCCGAACCACGGGTAGACCGGGCCGGTGTTGCCGCGGCCGAGGGTGAGGTCGACCCGGCCGTCGGCGACGTGCTGCAGCATGGCGAAGTCTTCGGCGATCTTGACCGGGTCACTCGTCGTGATCAGGGTCGTCGCCGTGGAGAGGATGATGCGCTCGGTCTTGGCCGCGATGTAGCCGAGCATGGTGGTCGGGCTCGAGGGCACGAAGGGCGGGTTGTGGTGCTCACCGAGCGCGAAGACGTCGAGGCCGACTTCCTCGACCTTCTGGGCGATCGTCAGGATCGCCTTGATGCGCTCCTGCTCGGTCGGGGTACGGCCGGTGGTCGGGTCGGTTGTCAGGTCTCCGACCGAAAAGATTCCGAACTGCATGGTCAGCCTCTCTGAGTGTTCACTGCATTTTCTCGGGCAGTTTTTCAATGCATTTGCATGGATATCGTACCCAACCGCGATCGGGGGTTTCCTATTCCCGCACGACGGAGACCTCGCCTGAAACTTCGCGGTACTCAGGAATATCTCATGGATCGCCGATATCCGGCCGTTGACATCGCGGAGGGAATCACATAACGTTCCTCCAAAGCTCCTCCGCCCGATGAAGTGCTTCAGGATCCCCGTCGGCCGTTCGGTTACCCGCCGTACTGCCGCACTCGAGAAACCGCTTCATCACGGAAGGACCATTGATGCGGGAACGACTTCAGGCTTTGCCTCACGTCCGTTCGCGACATCATCCGCTGCGCCGCCCATCGGCCCCCACCACGCGCTGAGAGCGCTCACGAGGAACGCCTGGCACCACTGCCGGTTGTCCCTGGTTTGCTCGCCGCCGCAGCTCCCCCACACTCACCCCAGAGAAAGAATTGGGTATCCCCATGAACCACGAATCCTCCGACCTGCCACAGAAGTCCGAACACGAGAACGTCGAATACACCGAGCATCTGAAGCATGCCGACGAGACCGGGAACGCCCAGCCCCTGGCACCGTCGGAGGTGGGCAGCGTGTTCGCCGAGTACCGGCGTCGCCAGCTGAACATCTTCCGCGAACGCGAATCGACTCTCGAGCTCGACGACACGGCGATCTAGCGGGGATCAGCCGGCCCGGTCACCGGGCTGCGTGCACCAGGTCCAGGACGGCCCGTAACTCGCGAGCCTCGATCTGACCCGGAGCACTCGGGGCTCCGACGGAACCGAACGTGACACATGAACCGAAGGTCTCCCCGGCCAGCCTCGACACCACTCCCAGTCCGCCCATGGACATCGTGATCACCGGGCACCGGGCCTGCTCCGCGACGAACTCCGCGGTCGCGTCCATCAGGGTGAGAACATCGCGCGGGTTCGACGGCATCACCGCGAGCTTGAGCACATCCGCCCCGAGTTCCTGCTGCTCCGCCAGGCGCGCCAGGATCTCGGCCCGCGGCGGTGTGGATTCGAAGTCGTGCGAGGACATCACGACGACGACGCCCGCGTCGTGGGCCGCGCTCACGATGCCGAGCAGGACCGCCCGCTCGGTGAAGAGTTCGACGTCGATCGCATCGACGCCGGCGGTGATCGCCAGCCCGATCAGGTCGGCGTAGGCCTCCGGGGACACGTCGCGCTGCCCGCCTTCCCGCTTCGTGCGGAACGTGAAGATCACCGGGACCTCCTCCGGGAGGGCGGCACGCACGACGGCGATCGCGTCCCGGACCGCCGCCGGCGTGTCCCAGCCGGAGAAGAAGTCGATCCGGAGTTCGACGAGGTCGAAGTCGCCTGCGACGAGCCCGGACGCGGCCGCCGAGAGTTCGGCGATCGTCGCCCCGACGAGCGGAACGCAGATCTGCGGCCTGCCCTCGCCGAGCACGATCGAGCGCAACCGCACCGCGGGGCGCCCCGTCGTGCCGGTCACGATGCCTCGCCCCCTGCTAACTCCTGGGCCGGTGCCTGGTGGGGTGAAAGGCCGACGGCGGCCCGCATGGCAGCACGGATGCCCGCCTCACCGGGCACGGGTTCGTCCTGTTCCCCGCCGGTGAAGATGCGCACCTGGCTGATCGCCTGCTCGACGAGCATGTCGAGGCCGCTGAAGACGACGCCGCCTGCGGCAGCCCAGCCCTCGGCTATCGGGCTCGGCCAGGGGTCGTATGCGACGTCGAAAAGAATGGAACCGGCACCCACTGGCCGGAGGTCGAGGCCATCGGCGACCCCGCCCGGTAGCGTACTGATCACGAAGGGCAGCGGTCCGGCGCCGGCGAGCTCGCCGAGCCGCCGAAGCTGCACGGGGACCCCGAGCCGGTCGCCGAGCGCCACCAGTTCGGCGGCCCTGGCGGGATCGCGCAGGTAGACCGTGATCTCCCCCGCGCCGAGCACGTGCGCCGCGTAGAGCGCCGAGGCTGCCGTCGCTCCGCCACCGAGGATCACGGCAGAGGAGGCCGGGTCCAGCGCCGTCACCGTGCGGACGATGCCGTCGACGTCGGTGTTGAAGCCGTGCAACCGGCGCCGGCCGGTAGCGGTGTCGGTGGTGAACAGCACGGTGTTCGCGACGCCGAGTTCGTCGACGAGCGGCGACGTCGTGTCGAGCAGCGGGAGGACCTCGCGTTTGAGCGGCATCGTGAGGCTCAGTCCGAGCCAGCTGTCGTCGAGGGCGGCGAGCCACGCGGTCAACTCCCCCGTGCGGACCTCGGCCCGGGAATAGTCGAACGGGACGCCGAGCAGGCCGTAGGCCGTGGCATGGAGCACCGGCGACAGTGAGTGCCCGATCGGAGACCCCAGAACCGCGAGGCGACGGCGGCCGGCCGGGGAAACGGGTTCAGGCACGGGACCCTCCGATTCGTTTCTTCGACAGATGCGGCGGCAGGCCGCTGCTCAATGGTAGTGTCCCGAATATGTCCCTAAACGCAACAAATAGTCGTCGCAGTGCCGCGGCCCGTGGGTCGGTGCGCTGATGCTCCGGATCGGAATCCTCGGTGCCGCAGGCATCGCACCGGCCGCGATCATCCGGCCGGCGCGGCGACGCACCGATGTCGTGATCGCCGCGGTCGCCTCGCGCCGGGCATCCGCTGCCGCCGCCTACGCACTGGAACACGGCATCGAGCGATCATATGGCGACTATCGCGCACTCCTGGCGGACCCGGATATCGACCTCGTCTACGTCGCGCTGCCGCCCTCCGAGCACGCCGAGTGGTCGATTGCAGCGCTCGAGGCCGGCAAAGACGTTCTGTGTGAAAAGCCCTTCGCGATGAACGCCACCGAGGCCGGGCGAATGCGCCGGGTGGCCGCCGAGACCGGCCAGCGTCTCATCGAGGCATTCCACGACCGGTACCACCCGCTCAGCCTCGAGACTCGACGCCATAGTCGCCTCCGGCCGGCTGGGCGAGCTCGTATCGCTGCGCGGTGAGTTCTCCGGCAGCAACCCCTTCGACCCGACGTCGCTCCGGCACATCCCGGCCCTCGGCGGTGGCTCGTTGATGGACCTCGGGTGCTACCCGCTGCACTGGGTGCGGGCGCTCACGGGTGAGGAACCCCTCGTCACGAGCGCCGTCGCCACCCTGAATCCACTGGGGGCCGACATGAGCATGGATGCCGCGCTATTGTTCCCCTCCGGGGTCACCGCCCGGGTCTCGTCCAGCATGATCGCAGGCACTCTCCTCAACGCCTCGTTCGACATCGTCGGAACCGAGGGCAGCGTGCACGTCGACAACATGGTCTTCCCGTCCCGCGGCCACAGCATCCGCGAGGTCAACCGGGGAATCGAGAGCTGGCTCACGGTGCGCGGCAACGAGACCTACGATCACCAGCTTGATGCGGTCGTGCGCGGCCTCGCGAGCGGTGAACCGCTCCTCACGGAGGGGGACGATTCCCTCGGGAATATGACGGCGATCGATGCCATCTATGCCGCGGCTGGGATCGAGCGCGCCGTCGACTAGCACCTCCCCCATTCGGGGTGGACAAACCGGACGAACGCTGATTCCGGCTCAGGCTGCTGCACCTAGGAGGAAAGCCTCGATCCGGCTCAGCCCCAGTTCGCCGTACCGCGCAAGGTCGTCAAGGGCGGGTCTTTCCTGTGTGCGAACAGCTACTGCCTGCGGTACCGGCCCTCGGCCAGACGACCGCCACCGATCGACACGGGGATGAGCCATGTGGGCTTCCGCTGCGCAGTCCCGGTCAGTCGCGGTTGGGTGGCCCGGTAAGCACCTGATGGGCGCGGTGCCTGTTCGGTGGCCGCCAGAGTCGCTGGGGATCGATGAGCCCGGGAGCGCGCACTTGTGGTGAGCCGTTCACCATGCGGATCTCCCACCCGGAGGTGTCGATCGTGTGGTGATGGAACCAACAGAGTAGGACACCGTTGTCGACCGTGGTGGGTCCGTCCTTCGCCCACGGCTTCACGTGGTGCACTTCGGCCCAGTGTGCGGGGGCTTTGCAGCCGGGGATGATGCAGCCGCCGTCGCGGGCGGTGATCGCCCGGCGCTGCGCCCGGTTGAAGTACCGTCGCTCTGGACCGAGTTTGAGGACCTGGTTGTTCTCCCCGAACAGGACGCCTTGGAAGCCGCCGTCGCAGATCCGCTGATGCACGGTCTTGAGCGACACCGGGGCCTCGACGCCGTCGATCCACCCGACGCCGACGCCGCTCGCGAGGTCGGCGGCGTTCACGTGAACCATCACGGTCGGGGCTGACCCGCCCATCGACGGGGTGTCTTCGTCCCGGGCGGCGTGCTCGAACAGGGCCCGAAGGATGTCGGCGCGTTTCTCCCCGCCCGTGCGGGTGTCCGCGCGGCGTTCTCGCAGTTCGGCCTCGGTCACATCCAGCTCTGGGCCCGTACTAGCCTCGCCAGAGGTCTCGGCGCCGGGGATCATCTGCCCGGAGTCCATCAGCGCCTGCTCCTCCTCGGTGGGGAACGCGGGCCGGGAATGGAAGCTCAGAAAGGCGTCAAAGAGGGTGTTCATCATCCCGAACAGGCTCCGGTGTGACCCCACCCTTGACCGGGTACAGGCCGTTCTTCAATTGGCCGAAGCCGATGTTCGACTTCGCCTCAAAGAGATCCTCCTGCGGGAGCATCCCGTCGGGGTCGAGGATGGCTTGCCATTGCATCACCATGCCGCGGATCAGGTCCGCGGCCGCGGGGACTCCGGCGCCGGCGAGGATCTCGGTCTCGGGCGTGATCCACCCGGCCGCCGTGGCGACCAGGGCCCGTTCGGCGACCTCGACCTCGGCCGGGACCGCCCGGTGACTGACCGCCCCGAGCCCCGTGGTGATCAGCTCGGCCGCCTCCACACCGATATCCCCCGCCGCCAGCGCGGCCCCGACGACCGGGAACAACGGCGGCAACATCGCAAGGCCCGCCCGGCGGGGCAACACCGCGTCCCCGAGCTTGATGCGGCGCTTCACTTCCCGGGCCGAGACCCGCGTCACCCGGGTGAGTACATCCCAGGGGCCCCGGCAGCCCATGCGCCACGCCAAACCCTCCCGGCCGAGCACCCGGGCCCGCCGGTCCACATCCGTGGCGGTGTTCACCCGGGCCGCATCAACGTTGCGTCCGATCGCCTCCACAGTGCTGAGCGCCTTCACCGCTTCGGTGTCACTGAGCAGTCCGACCGGGATCGCGGCCAGGGCTTCTGCGAGAGCCGCCTGCGCCTCGACGAGCCGGGCGACAGCATCCGCATGCACCGACGGCACCGACCCGGCCAGCCCTTCCGCACCCTCGAAACCCTCGGCAACGGCGACCGGATGGGCCGACTCGACATCAACGGTGGACTGATCTCCCGCGGCCCCGGAATCGGGCGTCTGCGGGGTGTGTGACTGGGGATCCGAAGCTCCTGCCATACCCCGATTCTACCTCGAATCGAACAGGAATGCGAGACTTACTCACATAATTTTACGTCTCTCATCTTGAATTTAGGACCTGAACGCAGTCTGTCCGACGTTATTCGGCGACGGTGCTGACGAGCGGCACGGGCGTGTCCCTGCCCTGGGTCAGCCAGAGGGCCAGGGCCGCCCCGATCAGGGCGAGCCCGATCAGGATGGCTCCGACGAAGTGGAACGCGTCGATGGTCGCTTCGAGGGTCGCTCCCCCGGCCACGATGGACCCGAGGATGCTGACGCCGATCGATCCGCCCAGCCGCTGGGTGATGTTGAACAGGGTGTTTCCGTCGGCCAGTTCGTCCTCTCGGAGGGGTGCGAGCATCGCGATGAGCAGCGGCGTCGTGACGAAGCCGATTGCGATGGCGCGTCCGGACAAAATCAGCGCCGTCACCCAGAGCGGGGTGCCTTGCTCGAGGAAGAGCAGGAACACGCTCGACGCAGCGAGGATCAGGAACCCGGACACGACGAGCAGCCTGAGCGAGATGCGCCCGGAGAGCTTCTGGCCGACGTAGGTGCCGACGCCCATGATGATGCCCTGGGGCAGGAGGGCGAGTCCCGTCGCGATGGCCGAGTAGCCTTGCACGGACTGCGTGAAGACGGGCAGGAGGAAGACGGTTCCGAAGGCCACGACGGAACAGAGCACCTGCAGCACGAGGGCGACGGCCGAGTTTCGATGCCGGAACATCTGCACGTTGACCGCCGGATTCGGACGGTGCAGCGCCCAGAACGTGTAGAGCACCAGCAGGACGATCCCGATTCCGAGCGGCAGGTACGAGATCGGTTCGCCCCAGCCCTTGGCTGAACCCTCGGTCGCCCCGAAGAGCGCGCCGGTGAGGCCGGCGGCGAGCAGGGTGAACCCGAGCGGGTCGAAGCGGATCGAAGCGTTCGGCGGGGCGCCCAGGTGCTTGGGCACCCGCAACAGCAGGAGCAGGCCGACGATGCCGACCGGCACGTTGACCAGGAAGATCCAGCGCCACCCGCCGGCACCGATCAGGAGGCCGCCGAGGGTCGGCCCGAGCGCGGGCGCGAGGAAGAGCGTGAGCGCAGCGGAGATCGGGATGGTGCCGCCGCCGATGCCGTCCTTGCCGAGCAGGATACTCAGGGCCAGTGGCACGAGCGGCGCTCCGACGAAGCCCTGGACGGCGCGGAACGCAATGAGGGAGCCGATGTCGGGCGCGACCGCGCACGCCGCGGAAACGAGCACGAAGAGGATCATGCTGATCGTGTAGACACGCATGGTGCCGAATCGCTTGGCCGCGTACGCCGTGACCGCGAGAGCGACACCGAGTGCGAGCAGATAGCCGCTGACGACCCATTGCACCTCGTTGAGCGGCGCGTTGAGTTCCCGGCCGATGTCCGGGACGGCGACGTTGACAATGCTTGAGTCGATCATGCTCAGGAGCGGCCCGACCAGGAGGCCGTACCGGGCGACGGCACCGAGGCCGACCCGATCGGACGCTGCTCCGGCGGACGGAACGGTCTCAGTCGACATGGCCCGTGCCCTCTTCGTCATCCATCAGTCCGGTGACCCATTCCCGCTCGTGATGAAGGGTCGACAGCAGGTGCTCCATGCTCACGCTCGGCCAGTCCGTGCCCTCGCGCTCCGGTCGGGTCGCGATGAGGGCGGCGACCTGGGCGATCTTCTCGTCGAGGGCCGCCGCGCGGGCCGCCAGAATGGCGGCTCGGTCCCGAGAGGACACCTCGTCGAAGAAGCCAAGCCGGATCAGGAATTCCTCTTCGTTGCCAGCGAGGGCGTCAGGCAGGGTCGAGATGAGATCGTGGAAGAGTCCGCGACCGAGCTCGGTGATCGTGTAGACCTTGCGGGAGGGACGTCCGTCCTGGGCGGCGACGGCGTGCGTGACGGCGCCCGCCTTCTCGAAGCGGTGCAGGGCAGGGTAGAGCGAGTTGTTGCTCAGCGCTGCGAAGCTCGGCCGCTGCACACGGCGTTTCAGTTCGTACCCGTGGGCGGGGCTCGAGCGCAGGGCGCTCAGGACGATGATGTCGAAGACCATTAGTCCAGTATGACCTATGTCATGGTGTCCAAGTTGGGATCGCGACCTGGGTCAGGCGGTGGTGCCGGGCGTCCACCCGAGGGCCGGGGCGATGCGCTCGGCCACGGCCGTGAGGATGCGGTGCAGCCCCGCCGGCGGGTGGTCGAACGGCAGCGCGATTACGAGCTCGTCGGAACCGCGGAAGGCGACATCGGCGAGGAGGGCCTCGATGATGTCGTCGGGGTCGCCGGAGGGCACCTTGCCGAACTGGAACGGCAGGGCGGCTCCCGGGGTGCCGTATGCGCGCTGCCGCTCCTCGTCGCGCTCAATGAGCCAGGCGAACTCCTCGGCGTCGTCCTTGCCAAGGATCGGCAGCACCTGACGCCCGACAAGTGCGTAGGACGGCCGGTCGGTGACCGAGGCGTGGGCGGCACGGTACGCGGTGATCGACTCGAGCTGGGCCTCCTCGAAGGAGAGTTCGCTGGGTTCCGTGTTGAGGGTCGAGAGCTGCAGGCGGAGACCCTGCTTGCCGGTGCGCACCGCGCTCGGTGTTGCGCCTGCGCCGTAGTAGAGGCGGTCGGAGAGGGTCGGGCTGAGGGGCTGGGCGGTGAGCGGCGTGCCTGCCGGGAAGGCGGGGAAGCTCGCGTCGGCGACGGCGAGCGTGTCGCCGCGGAGTGCCGACCGGAAGGAGGCGAGCCGGGCATCCGCTTCTTCTCGGAGCGAGCCCGTGATGGCACCGTAGACGGGGCCGAAGATGCCCTCCGACTGGGCGTAGCCGGAACTCAGCCCCACCTCGAGGCGCCCCTTCGTGAGGAGGTCGGCGGTGGCCGCCTCCTCGGCGAGTCGCACCGGGTTCTCGAACCGCAACGGGGTCACGGAGGTGCCGAGCCTGATGCCCTCGGTGTGCTGGGCGACGACCGAGAGGAAGGTGAGCGGAGAAGAAAGATACTTCTCGAGGTGCCGGTGCCGCACCCACCCAGTGTCGAAGCCGAGCTCGTCCGCGTGCCGGAACAGGTCGATGCCGTCCTGCAGGCCTTGGGACGAGGCGCCCGCGACGCCACCGTGCTCGACGAACGCGAGGAAGCCGAGACGGAACGGGCGCGGCGCGTTGGTGGCACCGGAAGCTGTGGAGGTCATGTCCGGCAATCTAGCGTCAGGGCCACCCGGTTCAGGAATCGGGCAGGTCATGAAAGGTAAAGCAGCGTGACAGGCTCCAGGGTCACCTGGCCGCTTCGAGGCTCTTGTGCGTGCTGCGGATCAGGGGCAGGGCGCGCGTGACTGCGAGATCGATGCGTTCCTGCAGGTCGAGACTAGACACCTGATAGGAGGTGAAGTCGGAGTCCTTCGCATAGACGCCGATCGGGAGGGTGAGCGCCTGAAAGAATCCGAACAGGGGGCGCAGCTGGTGCTCGATGATCAGGGCATGGCGGTCGCTGCCCCCGGTGGCCGCGAGCAGCACCGGCTTGTCGACGAGGGCGTACTGGTCGACAAAGTCGAAGAGGTGCTTGAACAGTCCGGTGAATGACGCTCGGTAGACCGGGCTCGCGACGATGAGCAGGTCGGCGCCTTCGATCCGGGCGAGTTCGGCCTCCACGCTCGCGGGGAGCTGGTCTCGCCGCAGCGCGCCGGCGAACCGTTCGCCGATCTCGTGCACACCGATGAGGTGCGCCTCGATGGGGAGCTCCCGTCCGACGGAGGCGAGGATCTCCTTGAGGAGCGCCGTGGTCTTCGAGGGTGCGTGCAGACTGCCGGACACGGCGACGACGCGGAGCGGCCTGGTCGGTGCCTCGGTCGGCGTCTCGGCAGGCGTCACGGCGGATGCCTCGGTCAGGGGTGATTCGGTCATGGGTCGTCCTTCAGTCGGTGCGGGTGAGGTGCGCCGCGGCGAGCGGCGGTACGGGCGTGCCGTGCAGCGGGGATCGGAGGTGACCGCGGAGCGTGACGGCCTCGTACTCGTCCCTGACGAGCCCCCGGCTGCGGAGTTCGGGCACGACGAGACGGGCGAAGGTCTCGAACTGTTCGTGCAGGAAGGCGTTCAGAACGTTGAAGCCGTCGACCGCGCTCGCCCGGAACCAGGTTTCGAGGTGGTCGGCGATGTCGGCTGGCGACCCGACGACGATCGGGGACCTGATCAGGTGGGCGACGAGGAGGTGCCGGTAGGTGACCGGCCGCGTGCCGCCGATGGTGCGACCGGACCGGCGGGTGACCAGGTCGACGAGGCGGTCGCCCGCCGCCGTGAAGCGGCTCGCGGTGCCGGGCGTGACGGCCTCGTCGAAGCGTCGCTCGACGAGCGGAAGCCCGATGATCTGGCGCAGGTGCCGGATGTTCCGGTTGCCGGGCAGGTCGAGTTTCGCCGATTCCGGGGTCCCGTCGTCGATGGGGAACAACTCGACGAGCCTGTCGTAGACGGCCCAGGCATCCGCTCGCGTCTCGCCGACGATCGGGAGGACGAGGGCCACGATGGTCAGGGCGGATGCCGCACGGCCGGCCTCCTCGACCCTCGCCTTGGTCTCGTGGTAGAACTCGGCGGCGTCGCCCAGACTCGTCGGCGCGACCACGTAGATGTCGGCTTGCTCGGCCGCGAACTGCTGGGCGCGACGCGAGGTACCGGCGTGGACGAGTGGGACATGGCCCTGAACGGGGCGCTGCACGTTGAGCGGACCGGCCACCTCGAAGGCCGGCCCGACGTGGTCAAGGGGCGTGACCCTGGACCGGTCGATGATGGCCGCGGTCGCCACGTTCCTCGTGAACGCGTCTTCACCCCAGGTATCCCAGAGACCGCGAAGCACGGCGACGTACTCGTCGGCCACCTCGAAGCGATCGAGCTGGGAGCGGGCCCCGGGCGGCCCGAAATTCGCCTCGACCTTCGCATCGGCGCCGACGGTGAGGTTCAGCCCGAAGCGCCCTCCGCTGAGCCGGTCGATCGACGCAGCGGCCCTGGCCGTCGCGTATGGCTCGGAGTGGGCGGCCTCCACGGTTCCGACCAGACCGATCCGTCGCGTGATCGCGGCGAGGTAGGCCGCGGTGCTCATCGAGTCGATGCGGGAGAGCAGGTGTGGGTCGGAGAACTCGAGCTCCGGATCCGTGGCGAGCCAGTCGCCGAGGAACAGGTAGTCGAGGCCGGCCTTCTCCGCGGCGAGCGCGAGCCGCTTGAGCGCACGGGGATCGGTCGACGGGTCGTTGTGCGCACCGGGATAGCGCCACCCGGACGGGAAGGACCCCAGGGTGCGCACCATCGCACCGAGCACGAGGTGGCCGTCGCGCTCCGACCAGTCGGCGTCGGACGCCGGGGAGGTGTGATTCGTCATGGGTCGACGCTAGGCCGGGTCGATTCGGGCCGGGGTCCCGGCCGACACATCCCGTCGCGGACGGAAACATCTCGTAAAGAATGCATGATCGCTGGCGTTTTCGCTCGCCAGTGCATAGCTTCGACGGTTGGTGACGCGACGGCAGGATTCGAACCTGCGACTACCGGAATATGAAACCGGTCCCTTCGTCCTCTCGGGCACGCCGCGGTGCAATTCAGGTGGTGAGCGTGTCCCTTCGGTCGAAGCGGGCGACACCGTCATCGACGAGGCGCAGGAGAAAGTGCGGCGAGGTCGCAAGCAGTGTCTCGTCACCCGGCACCGGGCAACTCGCCAGGAATGCCCACAGGGCCCGGATCGCGTCCCGGACGGCGTCCCGGATCATCGGGTGCTTCCGGCCAGGTTCGCCGGCAGGCGAGTGCGTTGCGGTCCGCCCACGAGGCCGTCGAGGTGGACCAGGAGCGCCCTGGCGACCTTGTCGTTCTCGCGGAAGGAGATCGCATTCGTGCGCGGACGGGAGAACGCGCCGACGAACGGCGAGTTCGTGTACGGCCCGATGGCGAAGCGCCTCGGGTGGTGGTCTCCGCCGGGAGTCAGCACCCGCGTGTCGGCCTGGCGCACCGCGAGGTGTCCCGTGCTCCCGGTGAAGCCGGCATCCGTCGCCTGTTCCTCGACACCGCTGCCGGAGTCGAGGAGCGATCGGAGCAGCGGGTTGTCGCTCGCGGAGACCACGGTGTCGGGAAGCCGCGCGTCGACGAGCGCTGTCGCCGTGACGACCCGGTCGAGGTTGGCGCTTCCGGCCCGGAACAAGCCCGTCGCCTCGTCGGCTTGCACCCAGAGGTCACCGCCGAGGAATTCGACGATGCCGGCCTCGGAGAGCGCGAGAAGTTCCTCGAGCCGGTGACCGGGCGGGCCGCTCGCGATGAAGCTGAAGTAGCCGAGCCACCAGCCATGGATGTCGCGCACCCGCGACTGTGCGCTCCATTTCGGCGAATCGATGATGTCCGAGAGCGCGAAGAGGCTCCGGAGCAGAGCGATGAAGAGGGCGAATGTCGCGCTGTGCTCCGGCGCGGTGCGGAGCGTCAGGTCCCGGCGGATGTAGTCGCGCAGGGCGTCCTGGAGCTCAGCGGCAGACTCGAACCGGAGCCCGTCGAGGGGACGATCGAAGTCGGGCAGGAACAACCAGTCGATGGGGTCGGCGACGGTCGACTCGACGAGGACGCGGAACCGGGCCGCGTCCTGCTCGATGAGGAAGGTGTCGGCACCCCAGTCGGGAAGCGGATGACTCGCCGGACGTTCCCCTGACCGTTCCGGCCGGGCTGCCGCGACCGGCAGCGCCCGGGGGTCGAGCGCGGCGAAGCGGTCGGAGAAGTCCGCCCAGGACGTGGACACCCGCTCGGGGTGCCCGGTGAACAGCTCCCGGTAGTATCCCCAGACCATTTCCTGCGCGATCAGCGGCCAGACATCGCTCGTGAAGTCGAGGCTCGTGCTGTCCCTGTCGAGTGCCGCGGCAACGTCGGGTGTGAAGAACCGCGGAACCGGCGGCTCCCCGACGAGGGTCGAGCTGATCTTCGAGTGGTACGGCACACCTCTGCGCGACCCGATCAACACTCGCGGTTCGAGCCCGGACGGCGCGTAGTGAAGCCGCCCGTCGGGCAGGCGGGTGAACCGGCCGCCCCTGCCCTCGGTCAGGAGCACGGTGAGGTCCACTGCCGCGAGGCCGAAGCCGCGCACGATGATCCGTTCGCCGGGCTCGATGCCGCTCGTGTCGGCATCCGCCGTGAAGGCGGGCGGCAGGTAGTAGCGGGCGTGACGGCGGGCGAACTCGGCGAGGGCGGAGTGCTCGGGGGACGGGTCTGCGCCGTTGTGGCCGAGGGAGTAGAGCACGAGGTCGACGTTGAGCGTGACCCCGGTCGAGAGGACGACGAGCTGGCCGGCAGCATCGTCGTCAACGGCCGCGGCGTCGTCGACCCGGATGGCAGTGGCCCGGTGCGACTGGACGGTCACGTTCGGCCCGAGTGCGGCGACGGCCTCCTGGTGGAACCAGGTGAGATAGAGGCTCTGCAGGCGGCGGGTGGGAAAGCTCGCCCCGGTGAGCCCGGCGATCTCGGCGGCGAGGATGTCGTCGACCACAGGGATCTCGATCGTTCCGGCCCTCACCCCGGCGGCCCACTCGATCAGGGACGGCCCGGGGAGAACCGGCCCATCGATGACCGAGGTCTCGTCGGTGAACATCGTGACGTCCTCGGCGAGGGAATTCAGTTTGAGCAGCGGGGACTGGTCGTGCCGCCAGATCCGGCCGGCTCCCGGTGGGAACGGGTCGATCACGTGCACGACAAGGGGTCGGTCGCTCCCCCAGGTCTCGTCGAGGTTCGCCGCGAGGCGCTCGAGCACTCCGGATCCCCGGGGACCGCCGCCGATGATCGCGATGGCGGGGGTGGTGTGGGTGCTTCTGGTGTCGCTCATGACACAAGAGTCGTCTCGACGGCGACAAATCCCGCCCAATGTGTCGCACCGTGACGAGGTGACGAATTGTGAAGCGGATGCGTTGGCGCCGCTTCGAAGACCCCCTTAGGTTTCAAATCCAGCGGGGCCGTCCCGCTTCCTCGCTCCCCCACCGCTTCCCACCGCTATCCACCGATACCCACGAGAAAGGCAGGTACCCCGTGGCCATTGAATTCGCAGACACCACCACCACGCGAGACACCTTCGTCTACATCGCCGCCGACGACCCCCTCGCCCAGCCGCTGCTGACGGACCTCGCCGCGGAGTACCACTCCCGGTACGGCTCGTACTTCGGCGAAAGTGCGTCCACTGAGATCTCTCGGTACCCGGTCGATGCCTTCGCGGCGCCCGACGGTGCCTTCGTCGTGCTGGTGCGGGACGGCATCCCGATCGCGGGCGGCGCCTTCAAACGGTTCGACGAGCGCACCGCAGAGCTCAAGCGCATCTGGACGGCGGCCTCCCATCGCCGTCAGGGTCTTGCCCGGTTCGTGGTCGCCGAACTCGAAGCCGAGTCCGCCAGGCGTGGCTACGACCGGGTGTTCCTGACGACAGGCCCGCGCCAGCCCGAAGCGAAGAACCTCTACCTCGTCACGGGCTACACGCCACTCTTCGACACGGCTCTGACCCCCGACGAGGTCGTGATCCACGCCTTCGCGAAGAGTCTTGACGCCCAGGACCTCGACGTTTCCGGTATCACGGCGGCGCACTATGCGGCCATCCGCCGTGAGCACGCTGACAACCCGCGCTTTGTCGCGCTGATTCCCGAAAGCGATTGAGACCATGACGGATACCGTGAAGGAACACCGGTCGGCGGCTCCGACACAGGACTCTCCCCAGATCGTGAATCGGGACTCGCCCGATTTCGCCGCCCTCAAGGTCGTGCACACCCGCCACTACGTGCGCTGGATCTTCGGCGCCCTCGTGCTCTTCGTCGTGCTGCAGTTCCTCTGCAGCCTCGCGACGAACGACAAGTACGGCTGGCCGGTCTTCGCGACCTATTTCTTCGCTCCGGCGATCCTGAAGGGTATCCAGCTGACACTAGCCCTGACGGTCGTGTCCGGGACGATCGGGTTCATCCTCGGCACACTGCTCGCCCTCGCCCGGCTGTCCAAATCGCCGATCCTGAACAGCGTGTCCTGGTCGTTCATCTGGTTCTTCCGCTCGGTTCCCCTGCTCGTGCAGTTGCTGGTCTGGTACAACCTCGGCTACTTGTACCCGCGCCTCGGACTCGGCGTCCCGTTCACCGACAATTACTTCTGGAGCTTCGACACCGTCACCCTGGTCAGCCAGTTCGCTGCCGCGGTGCTCGGCCTCTCGCTCAACCAGGCGGCGTACTCCGCCGAGATCATTCGCGGCGGCATCCTTTCGGTCGACCAGGGCCAGCTCGAGGCCGCGGCCGCCCTCGGACTCCCCCGACACGTACGGGTGTTGCGGATCATCCTGCCCCAGGCGGCCCGGGCGATTCTCCCGAACGCGTTCAACGAGATCATCGGCCTGATCAAGGGCACCTCGATCGTGTCAGTCATCGCCCTCGGCGAACTCTTCTACGTCACCCAGGTCATCTACAACCGCAACCAACAAGTGATCCCACTGCTGCTCGTCTCGGTGGTCTGGTACATCATCTTCACCACCGTGCTGAGCGTCGCCCAGTTCTACGTGGAGCGCTACTTCGCCAGGGGCGCCCTCCGAGTGGTTCCGCCGACGCCCATCCAGGCGGCGCGGGCCTGGGTGAACACCCAATGGGCGCGGCTCGACGAGAAACCCGAAGCACCCGAAGCAGCGACAACCCGGATCGGCGGAAACGGATCATGAGCATCGCAACAACCCAGGCGTCCGGCACGGTGACCGCACCGTGGACCCGCGGCCTCGTCGAAATTCGCGGGGTCTCCAAGATCTACGCCGGCCACGAAGTGCTGCACGACGTGAACCTGACCGTGCGGCCAGGGGAGGTCGTCGCGATCCTCGGCCCGTCCGGGTCGGGCAAGTCCACCCTGCTCCGCACGATCAACCACCTCGAGAGCGTCGACCGAGGCTGGGTCACCGTGGACGGCGAGCTGATCGGCTACGAGCAGCGCGGCGACCGGCTCTTCGAGCTGAAGGAACGCGAAATCCTCAAGCGACGCACGAACGTCGGCGTCGTCTTCCAGAACTTCAACCTCTTCCCGCACCTCACCGCCGCCGAGAACATCGCCGTCGCCCCCGTCGCCCTCGGGCGGCTCGGCAAGTCGGATGCTCGCGAACTCGCCCTCGGACTCCTCGCCAAGGTAGGCCTCGCCGACAAGCCGGACGCCTATCCCCGCCAGCTCTCCGGCGGCCAGCAGCAGCGCGTCGCGATCGCGCGCGCCCTGGCCCTGCAGCCCAAGGTGCTGCTGTTCGACGAGCCGACATCGGCGCTCGATCCCGAACTCGTCGGGGAGGTCCTCGACGTGATCCGGGACCTGGCCAAACTCGGCACGACTCTCATCATCGTGACCCACGAGATCGGATTCGCCCGTGAGGTCGCCGACCGGATCGTGTTCATCGACGCCGGGCACATCCTCGAAGTCGGTCCCCCCAGAGCAGGTCTTCGGTTCTCCGCAGCACCCACGCACCAAAGAATTCCTGGGACGCGTGCTCTAAGGCGCGTTCCGGGCCATCCATCCACCACCCACCCTGCACAACAGCATTCACAGCAGAAACTCACAGAAATAGAGGCACACAATGGCAATTAAGAAGAAAACCGCGGTCATCATCGGAGGCATCGCCGCCGTTGCACTCGTCGCAGGCGGCATCACCGCGGCCGTCCTGGCCACCACCGGCAACAGCTCGGCCCAGGCTGCAGGCGCAGTCTCTCCCTCGGCATCCGCAGCACCCGTGACGTTCAACCTCGGGCCGAAGCAGGACCGGATCCGTCTCGACAAGGTGCCCGAAGCCATCGCCGCCATCAAGAAGAGCGGCTTCACCCCGATCGAGGCAGGCAAGCTCACCGTCGTCGTCAGCCCCTACGTTGCTCCCCTGGGCCTGTTCGCGACCGACGACACGACCCTGATCGGCAACGAGACCGACATCGCGCAGGCTCATCGCTGACGGCCTCGGCCTTGAACTCAACCTGCAGCCAGCCGCGTGGGCGGACTGGCCCCTCGGCATCCAGTCCGGCAAGTACGACCTGATCACGTCGAACGTGACCGTGACAGAGGCTCGCAAGGACCTCTACGACTTCGCGAGCTACCGCGAGGATCTCCTCGGCTTCTACGTGAAGAGCGACTCGAAGATCTCCTCGATCAAGGAGGCCAAGGACGTCGCCGGCCTCAAGGTCATCGTCGGCTCCGGAACCAACCAGGAGAAGATCCTCCAGACCTGGGACAAGGAGAACATCGCCAAGGGCCTCGCCGCTGTCGAGTACCAGTACTTCGACGACACCGCGGCCGCGAACCTGGCCCTGCAGTCCGGCCGTGCTGACGCCAACTTCGGACCGAACGCGACCTCCGCCTATGCAGCGGCTCAGAACGGTGAGACCAAGCTCGTCGGAACCTTCAACGGCGGCTACCCGGCGCACGCCAACATCGCAGCGGGCACCAAGAAGGGCAACGGCCTCATCGAGGGCGTCAGCATCGTGCTCAACAACGCGATCAAGGGCGGCCAGTACGGCGACGTCCTCGCCCGCTGGGGCCTCAGGCTCCGAGAGCGTCACCGAGTCGCTCGTGAACCCGGCCGGACTGCCGCGCTCGTAGTCACCATTCATCGCCGGAAGAGCTGGGCCTGGAGAGACACTTCTCCCGGCCCGGCTCTTCTATTTGATCGCGCTGGCTCCCCACCCAGCCCGCTATCTAGGATGTCTCCATGGTGTTCATCCAGGACCTTGACCTTCGCGACGGCCGCACGCTGCGCGTCCACGACAGCGCAGCAGATCATGAACTGGACTCGGCCTTCACCGTGCTCTGGCAGCACGGTTCGCCCCAGACGGGTGCCCTGCTCGAGCCGCTGCAGTCCGCGGCGGCCGCTCGCGGCATCCGTCTCATCTCCTATGGGCGGCCGGGGTACGGCGGTTCATCTGCCCTGCCGGGTCGTGACGTGGCCGCCGCTGCCTCAGACGTTGAACAGCTCGCCGATGCCCTCGGCATCGCCCGATTCGCCGTGATGGGCGCGTCAGGAGGCGGTCCACATGCACTCGCCTGCGCTGCGCTGCTGCCGGAACGGGTCTCGGCGGTGGGCTGCCTCGCGACCCTGGCTCCACTCGAGGCCGACGGTTTCGATTGGTTCGCCGGCATGGCCACGAACGGCGCCTCCCTGCGCGCGGCGCTGCTCGGCCGTGCGGAGCGTACGACCTATGAGGAAACCGAGGACTTCGACCCGGACAGCTTCATCGAGGCGGACTACGACGCGCTGGCCGGCCCCTGGGCGGCACTGGGCGCCGATGTCGGACTGGCCTCGGAGGCGGGGCCAGGGGGCCTGATCGACGACGACCTCGCCTTCGTGGCCCCGTGGGGCTTCCCCGTCTCCGCGGTCGCCGCGCCGGTGCTGCTGGTCCAGGGCGGCAGGGACCGGGTGGTCCCGCCGTCTCACGCCGACTGGCTCAACCGACGTCTTCCCCGAGCGGAGCTCTGGCTGCGCCCGGAGGACGGCCACATTTCCGTGCTCGAAGCGTGTCCCGCGGTCATGGATTGGTTGCAGGAGCGCCCGTGACCGTGGCCTGCAGCGCCTCGGCAATCACCCGATCTGCCGAGTCCCGATGGATCGAATGCCCTGCGCCCGCGACAAACGCGTAGCTGAGGTTCGCGTGCCGAGCGGCGAGCCGCTCACCCTGCTCGGGAAGCACTGATGCGCTTCCCGATGCCGGGTCGGCACCGAGGAGCCGGATGGGCACCCGGACATCGTCGAGGTGCGGTTCGAGATCCCAGGGGCTGGTATCGCTCAATACGCGCTCAACGGTGAACGGGCTGACCACGCGCGCCGCCTCTACCTTCTGGTGCGCGTCCTCCGCATGCCAGCCGGGATTCTCGCTCAGGATCCTGGCTGCGCTCGGGTCGGTGATCTCCGCGATGGTCTCGGCCAGGAGCGGCGCGACCGAGCCCGGCCCGAGGGTGAGGGGCGGGTCGAGCAACAGTACGCTCCGAGTCCAGTCCTCGCTGCCCGCCGCTGCGAGGAGTGCGACGGCACCACCGAGGGAATGTCCGACGACGAGGTCCCAGGACTTCCCGGGCGCCGGGCGGAGCCGCAACGTGTCGGCGACGAAACCCGCCAGCGGATAGGAGGTCGTGCGCGGGGCGCGGCCGTGGCCACGTTGGTCGGGTGCGACCACGAACCACCCCTCGGCGGCGAGTCCGCTCGCGACCCGCCACCAGACCGCCCCCTGCGGAGGTAAGTCCGTGCAGCAGCAGTGCGCTCCGCGACGCTGCCGGGTCGCCCCAGGTCAGCACGGGTAGTTCGACGGAGATTCCGGAATATGGGGCGGTCACGAGGTCCTTGCGGGTGCGGGAGGAGACAGGGAGGATGGAGCCGAGAATACGGCAGCACAACGACACCGCAAATCCGGCCCGTAACAATTAGAGTCGTGTGGGGGAATTGGCACAGGAAACGAAGCGGAGCAGGTGTGAGCACTGGCATTGTGGTCATTGATATCCAGAACGATTACTTCCACGGGGGCGCATATCCCCTCTCCGGGAGTGAGCCCGCCGCGGTAGTCGCCCGGGGTGTCCTCGACTCGGGCCGCGCGATCGGTACCACCGTCATCCATTTCCAGCACCTCGCCACCGAAGCGGATGCGACGTTCTTCATCCCGGGAACCGCGGGCGTCGAGATCTACCCGCTGGTGGCGCCGTTGGGACAGGAACGCCATTTGACCAAGGGCTCCGCGAACGCGTTCGTCGACACAGGCCTGGAACGGCTGCTGCGCGCGGAGAATATCGATCATCTGGTCATCATGGGCATGATGAGCAGCATGTGCATCGACGCGACCACGCGGGCCGCCCTCGACCTCGGCTTCGCCGTCACGGTGGTGCACAACGCCTGCGCAGCACCCGACTTCGAGTTCCAGGGCACCGAGGTTCCCGGGGCATCCGTTCATGCCGCCTTCATGGCCGCCCTCCGCGATGCCGGTGCCGAGGTGCTCGCCGCGGCCGACCTGGACCTCGAGCTACTCCCGGCCCGCTAGCGGTGCGGAGTCCGGTCGCGGGCCGGTATCGGGTCGCGGTGCGGCATCAGGTCGCGGCGCCGGGTTCGGTCGCGGTTGGGTGGTCCGGTAAGCGTTTGGTCG
The DNA here is from genome assembly GCF_027594785.1 of Cryobacterium breve. Classification (GTDB taxonomy): domain Bacteria; phylum Actinomycetota; class Actinomycetes; order Actinomycetales; family Microbacteriaceae; genus Cryobacterium; species Cryobacterium breve_A. The sequence goes on along the minus strand of NZ_CP075584.1, from coordinate 3,843,709 downwards.
GCGCGGTGTCAGTTCGGTGGTGGCTAACTCAGGAGATCCACCCGGGCGAGCGACACCGGTCCGCGGACCAGTGCGGCCGATCCCACCCGGCGGCACGGATCTCCTGAATTAGCCACCACCACTGCTGCTCAAATCTCCTGGGGCTACTGCGTGAGGCCGAGGGTCTCGCGCAGGGTCGCGCCGGGTTCGTACTCGGTGCGATAGACGCCGCGCTCCTGCAGCTCGGGGATGACCCGGTCGACGAAATCGTCGAGGCCAGTCGGATTCGTGTGGCCGACGATGACGAAGCCGTCTGAGGCTTCCTCCTGAACGTGCCGGTTGATCTGCTCGGCAACCTGCACCGGGGTCCCCACGAAGGTGTGCTTCGCGGCGAAGCGGATGACGAGGTCACGAATGCTCAGCCCTTCGGCTTCCGCGAGGCCGCGCCAGGCTTTCGCAACCGCAACCGGGTCCGCGACATGGCGCACCCTGCCGCGGGTGACGCCCTCGTCGGCAAGGACAGGGTCGATCTCCGGCAGCGGCCCATCGGGATCGTAGCCGCCCAGGTCGGTGCCCCAGAGCTGCTCGAGGAACGAGATCGCGGTCTGCGGGCTGACCTGCAGCAGCGCGACTTCGCGGGAGCGTTCCCGCGCCTCGGCCTCGGTGTCGCCGAGGATGAACGTCGCCGCGGGCAGGATCTTGAGCGAATCGGGGTGGCGGCCGACGGCCGGCAGACGGCCCTTGACGTCGCGGAAGAACTTCTGGCCGTCCTCGAATTCGGAGTGCAGGGAGAAGATCACCTCAGCGTTCGCCGACGCGAAGTCGCGGCCGTCCGCCGAGTCGCCGGCCTGCACGATCACGGGGTGTCCCTGCGGGCTGCGCGGCAGGGTGCCGAAGCCGCTCACGTCGAACTGCGCACCGTGGTGGTCGACCGCCGCGAGCGCATCGGCGGAGAGGAACTCCCCCGTCTTCTTGTTCGCGGCGAGGGCCCCGGGCGCCCAGCCGTCCCACAGCGCGCGTGCCACCGCGACGAATTCCTCGGCGCGCACGTAGCGGTCCTTCGGGTCGAGGAAACCGCCGCGGCGGAAGTTCTCGCCGTGGAAGGCGTCGGAGGTCGTGACGATGTTCCACCCGGCCCTCCCCTCACTCAGCAGGTCGAGGCTCGCGAGCTGCCTGGCGAGTTCGTACGGTTCGTTGAACGTCGAGCCTGAGGGTGCCGACGAGGCCGATGTGTTCGGTCACGGCGGCGATCCCGGCCAGGATCGCGAGGGTGTTCGGTCGGCCGACGACGTCGAGGTCGTGGATGAGTCCCTTCTGTTCCCGCAGCCGGAGCCCCTCGGCGAGGAAGAGGAAGTCGAACTTGCCGCGCTCCGCATTCTGGGCGAAGTGCCGGAAGGAGGAGAACGCGATCTGGCTCTCGGCCTTGCCGTCGCTCCACACCGAGGTGTTGTTGACCCCGGGGAAGTGCGCGGCGAGGTGCACCTGCCGGAGTGGGCGCCCGGAGGCGTCCTGGGCGATCGGGTGGGCGGTCGTGCTGGCGGTCGTGGTCATCAGCGGATGCTTCCGGTCAGGTCGAGCTCGCGGGTGGAGTCTGCGGCGGGGTCGGTGTCTGCAGGGGTCGCGTAGCGGTTCTCGGGGCGACCGAATCCGAGTCGGGCGCGAAGGGTCGCGGCTCCTGCCGGACGGTCGAGCACCCCGGCGGCACGCAGCAGCGGAACAACGCGCTCGGTGATCGCCGTGAGGTCCTCCGGCAGCCGCGCCGGCCGCAGCCGGACACCGTCGATACCGAGGGAGTGCCAGTGCAGGAGCCTGGGCGGCGACGGCCTCGGGGGTGTCGGCGAGGATGACCGTGTCGGAGGTCCAGGGTTCCCCGTGGGTGGCGTTGAGCCGGTCGAGGGTCGCATGGGCGGCATCCACTGTCTTCTCGATCAGAACCGAGATCTCGGTCCAGACCCGCAGGGGTTCGTCTACCCCGCGCACCACGTCGTGGGCCGCTGTCTCGAGCTGCCCGAGGATGGCCTCGAGGTGCGCGTCATCATGCGGGGTGACACCGACGATGTCGGCGCCGGCCACGGCCAGTTCATACGGGACCTTCTGGTGGGCGAGCGCGTAGACGAGCGGCTGGCCCTGCGGCGGGCGCGGGGTGATCGAGGGGCCCTCGACCGTGAACCGGTCGCCCACGAAGTCGATGTAGTGCAGCTTTTCGCGGTCGACGAACCTGCCGGTCTCCACATCGCGGATCACGGCGTCGTCCTCCCAGCTGTCCCAGAGCCGGCGGGCGACCTCGACGGCGTCGCGCGCTTCGCCGAAGAGGTCCTCGATCAGGGCGGTCTGGGCCGGGTCAGTCCCCAGGACGACGAGGGCGGGGTCGAGGGCGGGCAGCGTGCGGCGGCCGACGTGCGCGGCCTCGTGGGCACGCCCGGAGACCTGCACGCGCCAGCCGGCCCGGCCTTCGCTCACGTAGTCGAGGGTTTGCACTCCGGTTGCCACGTGGAACGGTTCGGTGTGGGTCGTGGTGATCGTCGGCACGAGGCCGATCGAACTCGTGTGCGGGGCAATGGCCGTCGCGAGCAGAAGGGCGTCGAGTCGACCGCGCACCTCGTCACGGCGTGGATCGATTCCGCCGAAGCCGGAGGCTCTGGAGGCCGAAGGAATCCTCGATCGTGACCAGGTCGATGCCGGCGGCCTCGGCGGCACGCACGAGGGCGACCCAGTAATCGAGGTGGAACAGGTCTACGGGGCGGGCCTCCGGCTCGCGCCAGGCCGACGGGTGCCAGCCGGCGCCGTCGAGTGCGATTCCCAGGTACAGCGACGATGTCATCGAAAGTGTCCTTTTCTCTGCGCGAGACACGGTCGTCTGCGCGGACACCCACGATATGCACGGCACTGTTGCCCCAGGCCGCCGGCAGGTCACACAAAGTCATGCGTGAAACCTGCGGTAACAATTGTCAGATGCCGAGGAGTTTGGCCTTCGCCGCCGAGAACTCCGCGTCACTGATCACGCCGGCCGTCTTGAGGGTCGCGAGCCGTTCGATCTGGGCGGACAGGCTGTCGTCCGCCGCGGCCGCCGGTTGCGGTGCCTGCACATCCTGGGCTGGTGGTGCATACTGCGGCTGCTGTTGCTGGGCGGCCTGCTGGCGCCGGCTGACTCCGCCGGAGACTGCGGTAGCCGTGCCTGCGATCACCGCCGTACGTGCCATCGTCCCCATCAGGCCGGGGCGCCCACCTCGACGCATCATTGTGTTCCTTTCCTCGTGTTCCGTCGCTTGATCCGAGTCGTATCGTCCGAGTCATGCCACCCGTGACGTTTCCGGGCGCGTTGCCTGGCTCTCAGTCGGTGTCGGCCCCGGATGCGTCCATCGCCTGGAGCACCTCGTCGACAACCGAATCCGGCACGTGCACGTCTTCGAGAAGGACTCCGCCGGAGTCAACGATCGCATCGCGCAACGGCTTGAACCACGTGTGTTCGAAGACGAGGATGGCCGCCGAGCTGTTGTTCTCGAGGTCGGCGGACAACTCGTCGACGTCATCGTCCGAGAGGAGTCCGTCGGATCCCTCGAAGAGAGCGGCCAGAGCCGACACGGCTGCATCCTCAGCGATGCCGAGTTCGTCGAACTCCACGAGACTGACCTCGCCGGTCTCATCCTTCGAGACCAGCAGTGCGTCGATGATGCTGATCGTGTTCTTGTCCACGAGATCGGCCAGCGCCGGCACGATCTTGCCGTTGAACTTGTTTCCCGGAAACGCAACAACGAGCACTTCGATGGGTCCCAGCACGGTGCCTCCTTCGCTCGTCGTCACGACCTCGTCGTCGAGACGCTCTATCAGGACACTGGGGACACTAATCCCGTTCAGTGCGAGCATCAAGGCGCACGCTGACTCGGCCGGTTCCGCCCCAAAAGATGCGGACCACTCCCGCTGAAGGAGCCCTTTCCGGCGAACTCAGGTCGCGCTATGTTCGGGCTGCCGGCGAGTTCGCCCAGCGCTGGCGCGGATCCTGTGCTCGGTTCGCGCTGCCACTTTCCACCCGCGATGACACCCCTGAAAGCCCACCAACACTGGGACCGCACGAACGGACAAGAGCACCTGAGGCAAGGAGAAGCTCATGTTTTCGAATTTCTGGGACGTCGTGTGGTTCTTCTTCTGGAGTTTCGCGTTCATCGCCTATCTCATGGTGCTGTTCTCGATCGTGGGCGACATCTTCCGGGACCACAAGCTCAGTGGCGGGGCCAAGGCCGTCTGGCTGATCTTTCTGGTCTTCGTTCCGTTCCTGACCGCACTCGTCTACTTGGTCGCCCGCGGCCCGGACATGGCCAGGCGGCAGGCGGAACGCGTGCAACAGGCGCAGGACTACACGGATGACTACGTCAGGTCCGTCGCTTCGTCCGCGAGCCCATCCGCGGAAATCGCGAAGGCGAAAGAACTCCTCGACAGCGGTTCGATCACGGCCACCGAGTTCGAGTCGCTCAAGGCCAAGGCGCTCAAGTAGCGCACAATGTCCTGTCGAACGTCGCTTTCGGGAACGGCAGGGAGCGGCTTCTAGACTGGGAAGATGGACGCCTCGAGCTTTGTGAAGACACCGCCGATTCTGACCCTCACCGTCAACCCCGCTCTCGATGTGAGTACCTCGACGGCCCACGTGACCAGTGAGCACAAGCTGAGGTGCAGTGCGACGCGTATCGACCCGGGCGGCGGCGGCATCAACGTGGCCAGGGTCATCCGTCGACTCGGCGGAACCGCACTCTCCCTCTACGCAGCCGGCGGTCCCACTGGAGAGGCCTTCCGCCAGCTCATCGCCACCGAGGGGCTTCCCACGGTCATGGTTCCGATCCGCGAGAGCACCCGCCAGAGTTTCACGGTCGATGAAACGGGTACCGGTAAGCAGTTCCGTTTCGTGCTGCAGGGGCCGGAGTTCACGGAGGCGGAATGGACGGCGTGCCTCGACACTCTCGCCGCCTCGATGCCGGTCGGTGGCTACATTGTCGCGAGCGGAAGCCTGCCTCCCGGGGTCCCCGACGACTTCTATGCGCGCGTCGCCCGCCTCGCCCGCGCGAGCGGTGCACGGTGCATCGTGGATGCCTCCGGCCCTGCCCTGACGGCCGCCCTCGCCGAAGGGGTCTTCCTGGTCAAGCCGAGCCTGCGGGAACTCGAGGCCCACGCGGGCGTCACGCTCGACACGCCGGAAAGCCAGGCGGATGCCGCAGCGCAGGCTCGTCGCCGCCGGTTCCGCCGAGCATGTGGCCCTGACCCTCGGCGGGGACGGAGCCGTCCTCGCCTCCGCGAGCGGCGTTATCCGCTCTGAGGTGCCGAAGGTGACGGTGATCAGCACCGTCGGGGCCGGGGACAGCTTTCTGGCTGCCTTCGTGCTGCGGCTCGCCCAGGGGCGAACGGCCGAAGAAGCCTTCCGTGCGGGCGTCGCCGCCGGGAGCGCTACGGCCTCGACCCCCGCCACCGAACTGTGTCACCGGGAGGACGTCGAACGCCTCGAGGCCGAGCTCTCGCCGCCCGGGCCTGAGCCGATCCGGCGGCGGACGGTCTGGGCTAAGAAGTTCTACGCGAAGAAGATCGGGTCGAACTCGCGAAGGGTGTTGCCGTTCTTGGGTGCCTCGGTCAGGAACACGTTGAAGCCATAGGGCAACGGCGCGTCGTCGTCGTCGATGAACCACAGGTCCGTGACCCGGTAGGCCACGCCGCCGGTGTAGATGCCGTCGCCGATTTCCGGGAGTGTGTCGCCGTCGGCGATCTCGAGGAATTCCTTGTTCGGCAAGACGTATGTGGTCGGTACAGTCTGTTCTTCATCCATGGTTCGAGCTTACCGGGACCGGTTTCGGGGACGACAGCGGGGTCGTAAGCGAAACGCAGGACCAGGACCTTGCTGAGGCTACGAGGGCCTCAACTGCAGGAATATCCTGCATTTCAGACGCTCGCCACGACCGGAGACGACAGCGGGGTGATGTACGAGTAGCCGGTGCTCGTGTTCTTGGTCATTGAGAGCACGAGCTCCATGTGCGGTTCGAGGGCGGTGACCTTGTCGAGCGGCGAGCCGACGATGAGCTGGAAGCCGAGTCCCTTCCAGGCCGCGACGGCCCGGCCGGCGAACTCGGAGTCCGACTTCACGAAGCCCTCGTCGAGGAAGACCGGTGCGAACCGCGGGCGGGTGCGGCTTTCGTCGCCGAGCTGGAAGCGCAGCGCCGCCCCGACGACGAACGCCACCAGTTCCTGGGACTCTCCACCGCTCTTGCCGCCGAGGGAGGAGTATGTGCTGACCTCGACGCCGTCCGGCGTCGACCGGACCGCGGTGATCTCCACGTGCTTGCGCACGTCGAGCAGGAGATCCCGCTGCGACTCGGTGCGCGTCCCGGGTTCCGGCCGACGGATCTGGGCCATGAAGTTGTGCAGCCGGGTGAACCGGGCCTCGGTTTCCTCGTCGGTGAAGTCCTCCGTCGCCCCGGACGCGAGCACCTTGAGTTCCTTGCGGAACGCGGTGGCGTCGTCGCGATGCAGGCGACGGAGGGCGATCTTCAGGCGATCACGGCCGGCCCCGAACGGCAGGGTCGCGAGGATCTCATTGATCGGCCTGAGCCGGTCCTCGATCTCCTCGATGGCGGTGTTGAACGCCGCGGTGAGGGGTACGAGGTCCTGCCCGCTCCACGCCGACAGCCGGCGCTTCCATTCCTGGCGACGCTCGTGCAGGCCGAGGGTGTACACGGCATCGAGGATGTCGCGGTAGCTCGTGTACGACTCGAGCGAGGTGCCGATGTTCGGGTCGGGCCAGCGGCCCTGGAACGTCTCGAAGATGCGGACGAGCGAATCCCGGGCGCTCGTGGCATTCTCCCTGTCGTGCGCGGACTGCTCGGTGAGGCGCTCGCGGAGCCGTCGAACGCCGCCCTCGAGTGCCGCGAGATCTCCCTGGTCTCCGACGAGGGCGAACTGTGCCGTCAGGTGCGCGAAGTGCTCCTCGGAGAGAATGGTCGCCTCGTCCCGTTCGATCCGGTCAAGCATGCCGGAGACGGCGTCCTGACGGTCGACGATCCGCGCCTGCTCAGCGGCGAGACGCTCGGCCGTCCCGTCGGCCGAATGCTTGAGCTTCTGGGCAGCCTCGAGTTCGGAGGAAAAACGTTCTTCCTCGGCTTTGAGGGAGCGGAGGATGTCGCTGCCCGCGAGGACGCGCTCCGATTCGGCTTCCTTCTCGGCGATCCGGGCCTCGGCTCCGGACACATCGATCGATAGCCAGGTGGTGTCGACGACATACTGGTGGGCGCTTCGCCTGCCGCGGAGATCGGCGATGCGCTTCCCCACGGCGGCGGCGTCACGGGAGAAGGCCTCGGCCGCACCGGTGAGCTCTGCGCGTTCGGAGACGATCTCGGCGAGGCGGCCGGTGTTCGAGAAGCCGATGATCGGCGCCTGGCCCTTGTTCCAGCCGTGTGCCCCACGCTTGCCGTTGCGCGTCTGACCGCTCGGGGTGACCCGCGGGCCGTCTCCGGCCAGGTCGGTCGGGTCGGCGACGCAGAGCGCGTCGAGGCTCGCCGCGCTGACCCGGTCCTGCACCCAACCGCTGAAGGGCGAGTCCTGGTAGACGAGCTTGCCGGACACGAAGCGGGGATCGCCGGTGCGGGGCCGGTGCACCTGGAGCGCAACGCCCTCAAAGTGGATGCGCACCGGGATCTGAATCGGTTCGATGGCCGCACTGAGGTCGCGCAACCGTGTCTCGTCGACGAGCATGACGCGCACGACGGACGACAGGGTGACTTCGGCGGCCTGGCGCCAGGATTCCTCGCCGGAGGCGAGGTCGACGAGTTCGGCGACGAAGGGCAGCTCGTCCGCGGGGATTCCCGCTGCCTCCGCGATCATCATCCGGGCATTGTGCAGGTGCTGGGGAATCAGGTTTTCGCGGCCCGCGAGGAAGTCATGCTCCTGGCCCAGGGTCCTGAGCTGTTCCTCGACGGGGAAGGCGTTCCGTTGCAGGGTCGTGCGCTCGGCTTCGAGGTCGTGCTCGGCCGCGGAGAACCCATCGAGGAAGCGTTCCGCATCGTTCTGCGCGAGGGTGAACTCGGCCGACGAAGCGATCGGAACGGCGAGGGCGGCGGTGCGGTCGTCGAACTTCGCGCGCTCGGCGCCGATGTCGTCGCGCTGGTCCCGCAGCTGGCCGATCTCGTTCTGCAGGCTGACGAGGACGTCGCCGCCGTTGTCGCGCTGCTGGTGCTGGACCTCGGCAACGCGGGACTTCAGGTCGGTCTCGGCGTTCCTGGCCCGGGTGAGCTCGACCTGATTGTCGCGGCGACGGATGCGATTGGTGTCGGCGGCGCCCTCGAGCAGTCCCTGCTCGGTGAGGAGCCTGCCAGAGCACGAACGGGGTATCACCAGTGCGATGGACCCCGAAGGTGTCGATCAGGTCCGCCTTCTCCGCCGCGGTTTCGTACTCCCGGTGCAGGTCGGGAATTCGTTCGAGGACCTTCGCCTTCTGCGCCTCGGTGAGCATCGCCCCGTAGGACCTCTCGAGGTCTTCGAAGTGATCGACGGCCTTGTCGGCCGCCGCGTAGGTGGCCGGCTCCTCAAGCACCATCGACTTATAGAGGCCGTCGACCGTCTTGACCTGCTGCCCGGCCTGGATCCGCGCGAGCAGCCGCAGCGCCTTGCCGCCCTCGCCGTTGGCGCCGATGCCGAGCCGGGTATAGAGGGTCTGGGCGAAGGCGGCGTAGGTGTCGAAGACATCCAGGTCCGGGAACCGGGTCCGGAGCGCCCGCTTGTCGAAGCGCGCCTCGGTGACATCGGCGAGGTCACGGAGGTCGAGGCGACCGTCCTGGGTGGCCATCTTCATCGTGATGTCGGCAAATTTGGTCGCGCCCCTCGGCACGAAATAGGCGCGCAGCACGGTGAACCGGCGACCGTTGTCGTCGACGAAGGTCATCGCGACCGCGCCCCAGGTCGCGTCGTGCGCGCCGCGGAGGACCTGGTCCTGCATCTCCCCGGTTCCGGCCTCACGGTTGGAGTCGGTCTTGCCCCTTGAGGTAGGTCATCAGGTTGCGCTGGTCGAGGCTCCGGGCCCTGCCGGATCCCGCGTCGTTGGACGCACCGTTGAACGGGGTGTCCGAGGGCATCATCAGGGCGAGGTAGGCATCGAGGAGGCTGCTCTTGCCGGTTCCGGAGGCCCCGGAGAGCAGGGTCGCCGACGGGGCGAAGGTGATCTCGTGGTGGCCCTGGAATCCTCCCCAGTTGACCATCTGGAACAGTTCGGCGCGCCACTGCGTCGTGCCCTCTGTGGATCCGTCGATGTAGAAGAGCGGGGAATCGCTCATGAAATCGCCTCCCGTTCGGTGTCCAGCTCTTCGGGGTCAGGCTCCACCGTGGTGGGGGCATCCGCTGCGTTCTGCTCGACGAGCCACTCGTGCAGTTCGGCGAGGCGTTCGAGGGGAAGCAGGACCTCGATCACGGCCGAGATACGGAATCGGTCCGGATCGCTCGTCTTGAGCAGCACCCGCGCTTTGGCGAGGCTGTCGACGGCGGCGCTCGCCTTGCGGGCGTCGCCGTACCGGTCCGTAGAGAACTCGGGGCGGAAATGGGCGATGTTCTCAACGAGGTTGTCGCGGTCGACGAGCACGATGTCCTGGCCGTTGGCTCGTTCGCTGCGGAACCGCTGGCGCAGCAGCACAAGCAGGATCGTCTCCTCGCGCGTATAGGCGACGTCGTGCAGGAGGGTCGGGAACCGGTCGCCCGCCTCGGAGACGGCCTGCCGTTTGAACGCGACCTGGTAGTGCAGGTCGATGTGCAGGTCAAGGAACATGTCGTTGAGGCGCGATTTCAGCAGCCGCTGCGAGTCGAGCAGGGTGCGCCATTCCGCCGGTTGAAGGGCGGCGGACACGTAGCGGTGCTTCATCAGGAGCACCAGGGTACGGCGCTGTTCCACGGTGAGGCCGCCCTCGTCGCCCTCGAAGAGGGAGAAGCTTGCGGGCTCGTCGTCGATCGCCGTATCGATTCCGGCGCCGGCGTCACCGTCCAGGCCGTCGTCGTCGCGGTCGTCCTGGTCGTCTGGCCACTCGTCAGTCATGATCGGTTCCATAGTTCAGGGCGGCCAGGGCCGCCGTTTCGTCGTCATTCAGGATGATGCGGGGAACCGAGAACGTGCGCCGACTGCCGTCCGGCCGTACGGTCTCGAAGCTCTCGAGCTGGTGCGCGCGGCTGAGGGCGTCGACCTGGGTCGCGATCTGCAGCATGCCGAGGATCTCGACCGGGCGCCGCAGGGCGGGTTCGAGGTCGTTGAAGGCCGCTCCGACCGATACCGTGTCGCCCGTCCCGCGGAAGGTCACGAGGGCGTCACGCATCCGTTCGAGCATCGGGCCGCCCTGCCGCCGCATCTCGTCGAGGCTCGGCGGTTCGGGGGCGTACTCGGACACGTCCTCGAGGTCAGGTGGTGGCCGGTGGTTCAGGGGATCGTAGAACCGTTCGCGGAGGTGTTCGACGTCGAGGACGCCGGGCATGAGCTCAGCGGTCACCGTGGAACGGGGTCCTGCGGTCTCCATCCAGACCGCGAGTTCCTTGTTGATCTCGCGCAGCAGGCGCTCGAGCTCGCGGTCCTTGACGACGTCGTGGTTCACGATGTGCTCGCGGAGAGTGGTCGTGAGGCCGTTCCGCTGGGTCAGCACGTCGTCGATGCCCTTGCGGATCAGACCGACGGTGCCCAGGAACGTTCGCCGTTCGGCCGTGGTCAAACGGGTGGCGAAGGGATGGTCGAGAATCGACTCGAGGTCGTTCTTCACGTCCTGGAGCAGCGCGTCGTTGCGCAGGAGCGCGAAGGCGCCCTCGAAGGCGCGGCCTTCCGCGGTCGCCGACATCAGGGCATCCGTCTTGGCGAGGTATTCGTCGAGAACCTCGCCGATGGGGCGTTCCTCGCCACGGAAGTCGCTCACGATCTGGCGGTGCATGGCAGCGACGGATTCCTCGACGCGTTTGAAGTCGCTCGGCAGCTGCGTGATCAGGTCGACGAGGTTCGCGTACCCCTCGTGCATCTGCTCGTCGGTCGCGGTGACGATCTCGCCGCCGTCCTGCAGGCGGTCGCGCTCGGCGGTGCGTTCGGCGATCTCCTGGTCCAGCCGGAGGATGCGCGCTTCCCGGTCGGGGTTTGCCTGGGTGGCGCGGTGCCGCACGCTGTCGACGATGGTGGTGAGGCGGGATTCGCTGATCAGGGCGCGATCGCGGGAGAGGCTGTCGACAAGGAGGAGTGCTTCGAGGGCGTGCGAGGAGAGGGAGTACTGCTCCTCACCGTTCTCCCCGGTCTCTCGGTAGAGCCAGAGGTCGTTCATCCATTGCACGCACAGGGCGCGGCCGTTCTTGCCCGGTACCTCGCTGCCCACGGAGCGGAGGTCGGCGAGGTAGGCGTCGACCTGGGAGTGCAGGCGGTCGGCCTGAACGCTCCGCCGGTCACGGCTGAACGCCGACTTGAAGACGGCGAGTACGAACGGCGCCCACTTGCGATCGAGCAAGCGCAGGGTGGGTTTGTCGAAGGCCTCGCGCACGCGCGCCAGTTCACCCGCAATTTCGCTCACAGTGGCAGTTCCCTTCCCAGACCTCTTCAACCGTAACGGGCCGGAGATTCGATTCCGTCCAGTGGCCGGTCGTGCGAACCGGTGCGGAACAAGCAGAGCTCCGGCAAAGACCTGGCACGGGGCCGGCTCAGGAGCCGAGGTTCGAGCCGCCCCAGTGCTCCCCCGGCCGTCCGCGCCGGCGAAGGCGCACAGTCAGGTGCAGGACTCGTTGCGGTGCGCGAGGATCAGCGCGATGACCACCGCGGCGAGCGCGGGCACGAGGCCGGACACGAGCATCCCAGTGTCCGGGCCGAAGGACTCGACGATCCAGCCCATCAGGGGTCCGCCGATCGCCTGGCCGCCGAGCAGCACGAGCACCCAGACCGACATGACGCGCCCGCGTACCCGCACGTTGGACGACATCTGCACGAGCGGGTTGCCCGCGGTGAAGAAGAACTGGTTCGCGACGCCCGTGACGATGAGGGCGATGCCGAAGGTGATCTCGGTGGGCATCAGGCCGGAGCTCGCCTGGATCAGCGCCCAGACGCCGCCGCTGACGATGACCGTGCGCAAGCGGATGTTCGCCCGACGTGTCGAAGCGAGCGCACCCGCGACCGCGCCGACGGCGATCAGGGTGTTGAACAGTCCGTAGCCGCCGGCGCCCACCTTGTAGACGTGATCGGCGTAGGCGGCGAGGAGCACCGGCATGTTGAGGGAGAAGACGGAGAGGAACGCGAGCATCACGATCGGCCAGAGGATGGTCGGCTTGGACACGACGTAGCGCAGGCCCTCGACGAGCTGTCCCTTCTGGCGCGGCGCCGTCGGGGTGCGGTAGAGCGCGGAGGCGTCGAGCCGGGTCAGGGCGAGGACGGTCAGCAGGCACGCTGCGGCGTTGATGCCGAAGGACCAGCCGGACCCGACCGCGACGATCAGGACACCGCTGATGGCCGGCCCGATCAGAGCGCCCAGCTGGAAGACCGTCGAGTTCACGGTGATCGCGTTGCGGAGGTAGCGCGGACCGACGATCTCGTTCACGAAGACCTGGCGGGTGGGGTTGTCGATCACGGTGACGAGTCCGACCAGGAAGGCGATCGCCCAGACCTGCCACACCTGCACGGTGTTGGTGAGGGTGAGCACTGCGAGGACCGCGCTGAGCAGGGCGGCCACAGACTGGGTGAGCATGAGCAGCATCCGCTTCGAATAGCGGTCGACGATCACGCCGCCGAAGAGGCCGAAGGCGAGCATCGGCGCGAATTGCATCGTGACGGTCACGCCGACGGCTGCGACGCTGCCGGTCAGTTGCAGCACGAGCCAGTCCTGGGCGATGCGCTGCATCCAGGTGCCGGTCATGGCCACCGCGTTGGACGCCGTGAACAAGCGGAAGTTCGGGACGCTCAGGGAGTCGAGGGTCTGGCGCCAGGGACGGGGGCCTTCGTTCACCGGAATGGGAGTGGTCGGCGGGAAAAGATCCGCGGGTGAAGTCAAGAATTGCCCTGCGTCTACCCACGATCGAAAATCGATCGGGTCCACTCCACGGTACGCTCCCCCGCGGTGCCTGCAGCACCACCAGCGGGAGCGCCCACGCCGATGGGCGGTGGATCAGGCGGGGAGCAGGCCGCTCGCGTCGACGAGGAGAGCCGCCGCCTTGTCCCAGAGCAGGGAATGTCCGCGTTCACAGGCCTCGTCGAGCTGGGTGCCGCTGAGCGCGCGGAACAACGGCTCGTCCCGGCGGATGAAGCCGATCACCTGGTCGCGGAACCGGATCTCCTGAAGGCTGTCATCCTCACACCGTACGACGACGAGGCGGATCGTCTTGATCGCGTCGTCCCGGGAAATCAGGCGAAGGGACAGGGAGGCGACGGCTGGAGTGCGGCGGCGGGGGGTTTCTACTGCGGGGTGTGACATCAGATCTCCGGCTCTCACGACGGTCGGCCGGGGCTGCCGGTGACCCCGGGCAGCTCGTGGAACCTCTCGACTCGTGGCTGACATTAACTCCACCGCCTGCCGGAATCGGATAGTCCCCTTTTAGGAGGACCTTCCGGACCCGTCCGACCGTCCCGTCCGGAGGATCGACGGCGCCGGGATCGTCAGACGCTCACGCCGTTAATGGCCCCGGCGGTCAGCTCGACCGAGCGCAGCCGCGCCTCGATGTCTCGCGAGGCGTGCGCGATGATCAGTTCGTCGGCGTGGGTCGCGGCGACGAGGTCGTCGAGGAAGACCCGCACGGCTGACGGATCGCCAACGGCCGAGTAGCGCATCATCTTCGCGATCTGCTGCCCTTCCGCGGTGACGAGGAACGCGTCGATCTGCTGGTCGCTGTATTCCGGCGACGCCGGACCGCGCGTGAGCATGCCCCGCACCCGGTTCCGCCGCGTCTCCTCGAACTGCCGGACGGCATCCGCCTGGTCGTCTGCGGCGATCACGTTCACTGCGACGATCACATGCGGCTCGGCGAGCTGCGCCGAGGGCGTGAAGTCGCGCCGGTACAGGGCGATGGCCTCGTGCAGGGCGTCGGGAGCGAAGTGGGAGGCGAAGGCGTACGGGAGGCCGAGCGCTGCGGCAAGACCTGCTCCGAAGAGGGAGGAACCGAGGATATAGAGCGGCACGTTCGTGCCGGCACCGGGGATTGCCTGCACCCCGGGCACGACCGACTCGCCGCGCAGGTAGGCCTGCAGGCTCCATCACGTCCTGGGGGAACTGGTCGGAGGCGCGGGGATCACGGCGCATCGCCCGCGCGGTGGTCTGGTCGCTGCCGGGGGCGCGGCCGAGGCCCAGGTCGATCCGCCCAGGGTAGAGCTCGGCGAGGGTGCCGAACTGTTCGGCGATGGTGAGCGGAGAGTGGTTGGGCAGCATCACGCCGCCGGAGCCGAGCCGGATGGTCGACGTCTGGCCGGCGACGTGGCCGACGAGGACGCTCGTGGCCGAGGAGGCGATCGTCGGCATGTTGTGGTGTTCGGCGTACCAGACGCGGGTGTAGCCATGCTTTTCGGCGGTTTGTGCGAGTCGCACGCTTCCCGCGAAGCTCTCCCGCACGGTCTGCCCGGGCGCGATCGGAGCGAGGTCAAGAATGGACAGGGCAACAGTCATACCGAGGACAACCACGCAGGGGTGCGAAACGTTACCGGCGCCATCGTGCAGACTTGCAGAATGCCGAAATCTCCCCGGGCCGCCGAGCCCAGAACACTCAACACGGATGTCGCGCCGCGCCATTCGGCCGTCGAGGACGTTCTCGGAATCCTCACCGGCACCCTCCTCGCGTCGTTCGGTCTGTTCCTGCTCAAGGCGAGCGCGGCGGTGACCGGCGGCACGGCCGGACTCGCGCTCCTGCTGAGCTACGCGGCTCCGATACCGTTCGGGGTGTTCTTCTTCGCGATCAACGTGCCGTTCTTCGCCCTCGCTCTCTGGAAAAAGGGCTGGAACTTCACGCTCCGCACCGTCGTCGCGGTCGCGCTCGTCTCGGCGTTCTCCTCCCTGCACCCGTATGCCCTCGGGATCGAGCACCTCAATCCGGTCTACGGCGTGTTGTTCGGCAACCTCGTGATCGGTGTCGGACTCATCGTGTTGTTCCGCCACAAGGCCAGCCTGGGTGGGTTCAACATCCTCGCCCTGCTCCTGCAGGAGCGCCTCGGCTGGCGTGCCGGGTACGTGCAGATGGTGTTCGATGTGACCGTCGTCGTCGCCGCGATCACGGTCGTCTCGCCCGTGAACGTCGCCCTCTCGGCCGCGGGCGCGATCGTGCTCAACCTGGTGCTCGCGCTCAACCACCGGCCGGGACGCTACCTCGGCACCTGAGCCGCGACATCCGCTGCGCGCAGCCGGGCCCTTCTCGGCAGAGTGCCGATCTACTCGGCTGCGCTCTGCTCCCGCTCCGGGTCGCCGATCGTGCGCACGACCCTGGCCGGGTTGCCGACGGCGATGACCCCGGCCGGCACGTCCTTGGTGACGACGGACCCGGCGCCGATCACGCTGCCGTCGCCGATCGTGACCCCGGGGCACACGACGACGTTGCCGCCGAGCCAGACGTCGTTGCCGATGTGGATCGGCAGCACCCGCTCGTAGCCTGCACGCCGCTCGTCGACGTCGAGAGCGTGGATCGGTGTGTAGAGGCGGGCGCTCGGACCGATCAGCACGTTGTTGCCGATCGTGATCTCACCGCCGCCCAGGGTGAGGAAGTCCCCGTTGATGAAGGTGTCCCTGCCGATGTGCAGGCGGGAGCCGTAGTCGAGGTACATCGGCGGCCGGAAGTCGAGGTTCTCCCCCGCTGTGCCGAGCATGCCCGTCAGTAAAGCGTATGCGGCATCCCTGTCCTCGTCGTAGAGGGCGGTGATGCGGCGGCAGGTGCGCTGGGTGCTGTTCGTCATTTCGGCGAGTTCGGGGCCGGACCGGTAGCGGTACCAGTCCCCTGCGACCATCTTGTCGAATTCGGAGCGGTCGGGATCAGGGGTCGGTCGTTCGGTGAGGTCCACGCGATCAATCCTAAACCGCGCGGCCCGCTTTTGTTCTCGAAAACAACAAACCGGTGTCGGGCACGGCTTGCCTCAGAGCAGGGGCAGCACGTGTTCGCGCACCTGCCTGCGCAGGATCTTGCCGAGCATCGAGCGCGGCATGTCGTCGATCTGCACAATGCGGCGCGGGATCTTGTATGCGGCGAGCAGTTCGCGGCAGTGCGCGCGCAGGGCCTCCTGGTCGAGGGTCGCGCCAGGCTCGAGCTCGACCGCTGCGATGACCATTTCCCCACCGCGCTCGAGCGGCTTGCCGAAGACCGCGGCGTCCTTGATCGAGGGGTGAAGGCGCAGGGCCGTCTCGACCTCGGTCGGTGAGACGTTGAACCCGCCGGTGATGACGAGTTCCTTGGCCCGGTCGACGATCGTCGTGAAGCCGTCTTCGTCCACGGTGACGATGTCGCCGGTGCGGAGCCAGCCTCCCGGTAAGAGCGCCTTCTTGGTTTCCTCGGGGTTGTTCCAGTAGCCCTGGAAGACCTGCGGGCCCTTGAGTAGCAGCTCCCCCGGCTGCCCCTGGGCCACTTCGATGCTCGGGTCGTCAAGGTCGACGACCTTCATCAGTGTCGAGGGGAACGGCACCCCGATCGTGCCGGGTCGGCGAGTGGAGTAGAACGGGTTGCCGAGGGCCACCGGGGAGGATTCGGTCATCCCGTAGCCCTCGACGAGGAGCCCGCCCGAGACCGATTCCCAGAGTTCGACGATGTGCGAGGGCAGGTTCATCGCGCCGGAGATGCAGAATTTGCAGGACCGCAGCGAGATGCCCCGTTCCTGCGCGGCCCGGGCCGTGCGCTCGTAGATCGGCGGAACAGCGCAGTAGACGGTGGCGGGCGACTTCTTCATTGCGGCGAGGATCAGCCCGGGTTCGAACTTGGGGAACAGCACGAGCAGCGCCTGCTTGCGGATGCCGTATGTCAGGTAGAGCGTCATGCCGAAAGCGTGGAACATCGGCAGGATCGCGTAGAAGATCTCCTTGCGGTACTCGGCGCCGTGCATCCACGCCTCACCCTGGAGCGCGTTCGAATACAGGTTGAAGTGGGTGAGCATCGCACCCTTGGGGCGGCCCGTGGTACCGGAGGTGTACTGGATCGCGGCGAGGTCGTTGACCGACGGATGCGGGTGCTCCGGATCGATGCGACCGTGCGTGAGCAGGTCCTTCCAGGCGATCGTGCCGGGCGCTGAACCGGTGAGGGCCTCGCGGGACTCGCGCAGACTTTTGACCGGCAGGTACAGGGCCAGGCGTTTGATCGTCGGGAACGCCATCAGCAGGTTGACCGAGACGATGTGGTCGATCTCGATGTCGGCAGGGAAGGCGCGGATCGCCGCGACCATCTTGTCCCAGGCGATCACGATGCGGGCCTGGTGGTCCTCGAACTGGTGGCGGAGCCTCCCGCGAGGTGTAGAGCGGGTTGTGCTCGACCACGACCGCGCCGAGGCGGAGCACCGCGTAGAACGCGACGACGTGCTGCGGGCAGTTCGGCAGCAGGAGCGCGACCCGGTCTCCGGCTCGGACGCCGAGATGCCGGAGGCCCTCCGCCGCGCGGTCGATCTGCTCACCGAGCTCGGTGTAGGTCGTCCTCCGTCCGAAGAATTCGAGGGCGGGGTGGCTGCCTGCCTCGGCGACGGACCGTTCGAGCATGGCGACGAGCGACTCCGTGGGCAGCTCGATCGTCGCGGGAACGCCCGGCTGATAGTTCTTCACCCACGATGGTGCGTCCTCGTGCGGGTGCTGCTCAGTGTTCTCCATGTTTCCATCCTCTCGCGAACCCCCTCCGCCGCCCGCTGGCGCACCGGGAGTCGGGACACCCGACCCATGATCACCGGGTTCGAGCCCCAAAGATCCGGAGACTATTCACCCGTGCGTAACGCGTTGGTCGCTTACGGCAACTTGTCTGGAGTGCAGGCCGGGCACACGCCCGGATAGAGGAGGACACGATGAAGCACTCGAAATTCGGCATCACAGCGTTCGTAGGCACAGGTCTTTGCCTGGTCGCACTCACCGCCGCCACGATTCCCGCGGCCGCGACGCCCGACGGCAGCGCCGGCGGCATCGCCGCGAACTCACCCTTCGGCATCCAGAACAACGTTCTCGCCGCCGGCCTCGAACAGAGCCCCGTGGCATACGGCCAGCTGCCACTCGCCAACCCGCACGGCGGAATCACAAACTACGGCTACAACACGTCCACTGGCGGCCCACTCACCCAGGACCCGAAGGAGGCGTTCAAGACCGAGCCGGACAAGAACGTCTACCTGGTCTTCGGCGGGGTCCACTACCTGTTCCAGGGGCACGAGGGCGGCCCCCAGGGCTACGTCACTCGGATCAACCTCGACGAGAAGGACCTCACCAAGCGTGTCACCCTCGTGTCGGATACCCGTTCCGACGGTGGCGCGGTCCCGAGTTTTGATGGCATCACGTGGGACCCGTTCACCCACCAGGCTCCTGCTGACCGCCGAGGCGGCGGCGCCCAAGGGCGGCGTCTTCGGTATCACCCTCGACGACAACGGCAACTCGGTCGATGGCACGATCAGTCCGCTTGCGGCGCTCGGTTCCGGCGGCTACGAGGGAATCCAGAACGACGCGGCCGGCAACGTCTGGCTCGTCGAGGACATCGGCGGAGCGAAGGCATCCGGTGGCAAGGTGCCCAACAGTTACGTCTACCGTTTCACGCCGGCCAAGCCGGGCGATCTGTCGCGCGGGACACTCCAGGCGCTCCAGGTGAATCGTAAGGACGGTACGGCGGTCACCGCGAGCCAGTTGTCCGCCAACCCGGCCGACCAGTTTGAAACCGACCTGCACACCTACGGCTCGTCATTCGCCACGAAGTGGGTCACCGTCTCGCTCGGCGCCGGCAATGCAGCAACGGCGGGGGCCGCGACCGCGGGTGCGACACCGTTCAAACGGCCCGAGAACGGGGTCTTCCGCCCGGGCAGCCAGTTCGGCGAGTTCTACTTCACCGAGACCGGGGACACCGACAAGACCAGCACACTTCCCGGTGCGTTCGGCGGAGTGTTCCGGCTGAGCCAGTCGTCGCCGACCGCTCAGTCGGGCACGCTCTCCCCAGTGTTCCTCGGCGACCTCGAGCACACCGGCCTCGACAACATTGCATTCGCAAGCAAAGACAAGCTTCTTGTTGTCGAGGATGCGGGCGACACTCTCCACGCACAGCGCGACGCGCTCGACTCCGGCTACCTGTTCGACCTGGGGAAGAAGACCTCCACGGGTCCTTCTCCGGTGCGCTGGCTCGCGGAGGGTCGCGACGCGTCCGCGACGTACGACCACAACACGAGCCCCGGCTACAACGACGGGGACAACGAGATCACGGGGATCCACGTGTCTGACGGCGACACGAGCGCAGCCGGAATCCTCGGGGCGAAAACACCGAAAATGCTCGCCGGAGACTGGCGGACGTTCTGGACCCAGCAGCACGGCGACAACGTGACGTGGGAATTGCACAGCGCGGCATCCGCGGATTCGCACGGTGACGGGCGACACGACGGCATGAACGACCACGAGTGACTGACGCGGCGGCGCGCGCCACGACGCGCGCCGCCGCAACTCCCTGCGGGAACCTGGTGGGGGCTGAATCCAGGCGCGCCACCAGTCCACCGGCCAGGAGCAGCACGACCCCGCCCGGGGGTGCGCAGAGCGCCGCGCTTGCGTCCTCCGCACTTCCGGATGAACTACTCGCCGAGCACCTGGACGCGGTGCCGGTACTCCTCGGCGTCGAGTTCGCCGCGCGCGAAGCGTTCGTCCAGCAGGAGGCGTGCCGCACTGCGTCCGGTCGAGACCGGCCCGGAAGGAACGTTGCCCTGCGGCCCTTCCGCACGGCTCCCGCTCCCGTTGCTGAAGACCCGGATGGTCACGATGGTGAGCAGGACCACGCCCAGGACCAGGACCAGCCCGACCGGCCAGACCCACCACATGAATCCCATGCCGTACCCGTTGCCCCACATCATGCTGTTCTCCTTCGTTATACCGTCACGCTACTCGCCATACCCGTGGGGGTACGAGGGGCGGCGGCCGGCAGGGTCAGTCCGCGGAAGCCGCGGAGGCGGAGGCTGTTGCTCACCACGAAGACCGATGACAGCGCCATTGCGGCGCCGGCGATCAGGGGGTTGAGCAGGCCGAGCATGGCGAGCGGGATCGCGGCGACGTTGTAGGCGAAGGCCCAGAACAGGTTCGCCTTGATCGTGGCGAGCGTGCGCCGGGACAGCCGGATGGCATCCGCTGCCGCGACGAGGTCGCTCCGGATCAGGGTGAGGTCGCTCGCCTCGATCGCGACGTCGGTGCCGGTGCCCATGGCGATGCCGAGGTCGGCGGTGGCGAGCGCGACGGCGTCGTTCACGCCATCGCCGACCATGGCAACGACCCGTCCCTCGGCTTGCAGGGCGCGGATGACCTCGGCCTTTTCGGCGGGGAGCACGCCGGCGCGCACGTCGTCGATGCCGACGAGCGTTCCGACGTTCCGGGCGACGGTGTCGTTGTCCCCGGTCAGGAGCACCGGGGTGAGGCCGAGACGGCGGAATTCGGCGATCGCGGCGGCGCTCGTGTCCTTGACGGTGTCGGCGACGGTGAGGATGCCGCGGGCCGTTCCGTCCCAGGCCACGGCGACCGGGGTCTCACCCCTGTTCTCGCCAGCGGCGAGCGCTGCCTCGAGGTCGGGCGGGAAGACGATGCCCCACTGCTCGGTGAGCCAGCGCGGCCGGCCGACCGCGACGAGGCGGCCGTCGACGACGGCCTGCACGCCGAGGCCGTCCGCGGAGGCGAACGATTCGGCGGCCGGGAGCGTACCGACCCGTTCCTTCGCTCCGGCAACGATGGACTTCGCGATCGGATGCTCGGACCCGGCCTCTGCGGCCCCGGCGAACCGGAGCAGTTCGGTGGCCTCGAGCCCCGAGACGGGGATGGCCTGGACCAGGGACATCCGCCCGGTGGTCACGGTGCCGGTCTTGTCGAGCACGATGGTGTCGACGCGCCGGGTGGATTCCAGGACCTGCGGGCCCTTGATCAGGATGCCGAGCTGCGCGCCGCGGCCGGTGCCGACCAGCAACGCCGTCGGCGTGGCCAGCCCGAGCGCACAGGGGCAGGCAATGATGAGTGTCGCGACGGCGGCGGTGAAGGCGACGACGGGGGTTGCGCCGACGAGCAGCCAGACCACGAGGGTCGCGAGGGAGAGGCCGAGGACGATCGGCACGAACACCCCGGAGACCCGGTCGGCGAGGCGCTGCACGTCGGCCTTGCCGGTTTGGGCCTGCTCGACGAGGCGCCCGAGCTGGGCGAGTTCGGTGTCTGCGCCGATCCGGGTGGCCCGGACCACGAGCCGTCCGCCCGAGTTGAGGGTCGCCCCGACGACGACGGCGCCAGGACCGACCTCGACCGGTACGGCTTCGCCGGTGAGCATGCTCGCGTCGATCGCGGACACGCCCTCGACCACGATGCCATCCGTGGAGATCTTCTCGCCGGGGCGCACGACGAACTGGTCGCCGACGACGAGGGATGCTGTAGGCACGATGACCTCGACGCCGTCACGGAGCACGGAGGTCTCCTTGGCGCCCAGTTCGAGGAGGGCGGTGAGCGCCGCCCCGGACTGCTTCTTCGCGCGCGCCTCGAAGTACCGGCCTGCGAGGAGGAAGACCGTGACCGCGGATGCGACCTCGAGGTAGATCTCGTTCGCTCCCCCGCCGGTCTGGGCGGTGAGGCTGAAGGTCATTCGCATGCCTGGCATGCCCGCCGTGCCGAAGAAGAGCGCGTAGAGCGACCAGCCGAGTGAGGCGATGATGCCCATGCTGATCAGGGTGTCCATCGTCGTCGCGCCGTGCCGGAGATTCAACCACATGGCACGATGGAAGGGCCAGGCTCCCCAGACGGCGACGGGTGCCGCGAGGGTCAGGGCGAGCCACTGCCAGTTGGTGAACTGCAGGGCGGGAATCATCGACATGACGGCGACGGGGATCGCGAGCGCCGTCGACACGAGGAGGCGGTGACGCAGGCTCGCCACCTCGACCTCCTGCGCTGTGGGAGCGGCTGCGCTGCCAGGGGTCTCCGCGGTCGGCTCCGGCGGGCGCGGGCGCTCGGCAGTGTAGCCGGTGTCCTCGATCACGGCGATGGCCTGGTCGACGGTGGTGCCTTCGGGCAGGGACACGCTCGCCTTTTCGGTGGCGTAGTTGACGGATGCCTCGACTCCCGGCATCCGGTTGAGCTTCTTTTCGATCCGGGTCGCGCAGGAGGCACACGTCATCCCGCCCACGAGGAGGTCGACGCGTTCGGTGGTCATCGTGACTCAGCGACCAGTTCGTAGCCCGCTTCGTCGACGGCGGCTGCGACGGCAGCGCGGTCGAGCGGGGCGCCGGTCACCGTCAGGACGGACGTGCCGCCCGGAACGAGGGTGATCGCGACGTTATCGGGGCCGGCGAGCTTGCCGACCTCCTGCGTCACGGCCGCGACACAGTGCGCGCAGGTCATCCCCGTCACCTGGTATTCGCTGAGGCCGAGGTTGTTTTCCGTCTGTCCGATCATGGAATGCACTTCTTTCTGGTTCCTTATAGTGAATGGGTGAGCCGTGGCTCAGGACCGCACGAGCCGCGCGATGGCGTCGAAGGCCTCTTTGACCTTGGCGTCGGCCTCGTCGCCGCCCTTGACGGCGGCCTCGACCACGCAGTGGCTGAGGTGGTCATTGAGCAGGCCGAGAGCGACCGCTTGCAGGGCGCTCGTCATCGCCGACACCTGGGTGAGGATGTCGATGCAGTACTTGTCGTCTGCGACCATGCCCTGCAGCCCGCGGGCCTGGCCCTCGATCCGGCGGAGCCGTTTCAGGTAGGCGTCCTTGTTGGACATGTAACCGTGCGGCCCGCTGTGCGGGTCAGCACTCACCTCGGTCGAACTGACGCCCGTTGCACTGACATCCGTCATCGCACTGTCCTCCTCGTCGGATCCTGATACCCCCTATGGTACACCCGATACCCCCCTATGGTACGTTTTGCGCCTGATTCGCCCCGATCACCCGGTCGCCCAATAGGGGGGTGAGCTTCGACCGACTACCTTTGATAACATGACGCCTCCTGATACAACAGCGCCGAGCGAGGCAGCAACTGCCCTCGTCGCGAAGACCTTCTCCGAGCTCGGCCTGACCGATGCCGTGCTCAAAGCCCTCAAGGACGTCGGGTACGAAACTCCCTCGGCCATCCAGGCCGCGACCATTCCCCCCTGCTCGCCGGCCGCGACGTCGTCGGCCTCGCCCAGACCGGCACCGGAAAGACGGCCGCGTTCGCGCTGCCGATCCTCTCGCGCCTCGACATGGCGCAGAAGAACCCGCAGGCCCTCGTCCTCTCCCCCACCCGCGAGCTCGCACTCCAGGTCTGCGAGGCCTTCGAAAGCTACGCCTCGCACATGCGCGGCGTGCACGTCCTCCCCGTCTACGGCGGACAGGGCTATGGCGTCCAGCTCTCCGCGCTCCGTCGCGGCGTCCACGTCGTCGTCGGTACTCCCGGTCGCATCATGGACCACCTCGCCAAGGGAACCCTCGACCTGTCCGAACTTAAGTACCTCGTGCTCGACGAGGCCGACGAGATGCTCAAGATGGGCTTTGCCGAGGACGTCGAGACGATCCTCGCCGATACCCCGGAAGACAAGCAGGTCGCGCTGTTCTCGGCGACCATGCCCGCGTCCATCCGGCGCATCGCCAAGAAGTACCTGCATGACGCCGAAGAGATCACGGTCAAGACCAAGACCACGACCTCGGCGAACACGACCCAGCGCTACCTGATGGTCTCGTACCCGCAGAAAGTCGACGCGCTCACCCGCATCCTCGAGGTGGAGAACTTCGAGGGCATGATCGTCTTCACCCGCACCAAGAACGAGACGGAGACCCTCGCCGAGAAGCTGCGCGCGCGCGGGTACTCGGCGAGCGCCATCAACGGTGACGTCGTGCAGGCCCAGCGTGAACGCACGGTCGAGCAGCTGAAGTCGGGCAAGCTCGACATCCTCGTCGCAACGGATGTCGCCGCTCGCGGTCTCGACGTCGAGCGCATCAGCCACGTCATCAACTACGACATCCCGATCGACACCGAGTCGTACGTGCACCGTATCGGCCGCACCGGCCGCGCCGGGCGCAGTGGCGCGGCGATCAGCTTCGTCACGCCCCGCGAGCGTCATCTGCTCAACGCCATCGAGAAGGCCACCCGCCAGCCGCTCACCCAGATGCAGCTGCCGAGCGTCGAGGACGTCAACATCACCCGCCTGGCGCGCTTCGATGAGGCGATCACCGAGGCGCTGGGCCAGACCGCCCGCGTCGACCGGTTCCGCGACATCATCGCGCACTACGTCGAGCAGTACGACGTGCCGGAGGCTGACGTCGCCGCGGCCCTCGCTGTCGTTGCCCAGGGCGAGACCCCGCTGCTCCTTTCCGAGCAGGACGCCCGCAACCAGCGTCGCGACGAACGCGAGCGCAATGAACGCGAACGCTCCGAGCGCAGTGACTCGGGCAACTACGCGCCGCGCAACGATCGCAACAGCCGCGATAGCCGTGGTGGACGCGACGACCGTGGTGGACGCGACGACCGCTGGGACCGCGACGACCGCCCCCGCAAGAGCGAGCGCCCCGAACCGCGCCCCCGCGACAGCACCATCCCGCTGGTCTCCTACCGGATCGAGGTCGGCAAGCGCCAGAAGGTCGAGCCGCGCCAGATCGTCGGCGCGATCGCGAACGAGGGCGGCCTGAGCCGTGAGGACTTCGGGCACATCCAGATCAACCCGGACTACTCGCTCGTCGAGCCTGCCCGAGAATCTGTCTCAGGATGTCCTCGACCGTCTCGTGGGCACCCGGATCAGCGGCAAGCTCATCGAGATCCAGCCGGACAACAGCGGCCCGGTCCGCCGCGAGGACCGCGCGCCGCGCCACCCCCGCCGCGACTAGCCCCTTTCCCCGAACGAATTCGACGGAGTTTTTGGGATTTGTGCACCTCAGCGCGCTTTTGAAGCGCTTTCCGGGCAAAATCTCCGTCGAATTGGTTCGGGGCGAGCGTGCTCGGAGACCACCGGAACGACGATGGAACATCTGCGACGCCAGCGGTGTTCTATCCACTGATCAGTGGGCGACGCGAGAACGCCGCCCACTGTCACCCCAAACGTAAGTGGAGGAATCATGACTACAGAACGAGCGATCCTGGCCGGAGGATGTTTCTGGGGAGCGCAGCAGCTGCTGCGCCGTCGCCCCGGCATCATTTCTTCGCGGGTCGGCTACTCGGGCGGCGACACCCCGAACGCGACGTACCGTAACCACGGCGACCACGCCGAATCCGTCGAGATCGTCTTCGATCCCGCGATGATCAGCTACCGCGAGCTGCTGGAGTTCTTCTTCCAGATCCACGACCCGTCGACGAAGAACCGGCAGGGCAACGACGTCGGTCGCAGCTACCGTTCGGCCATCTACTACACGACCCCTGGGCAGGAACGGGTCGCCCGCGACACGATCGCGGACGTCGACGCCTCCGGTCTCTGGCCCGGCAAGGTCGTCACCGAGGTCGAGCCGGCCGGTGATTTCTGGGAGGCCGAGGACGAGCACCAGGACTACCTGGAGAAGTACCCGGCCGGGTACACCTGCCACTATGTCCGGCCGGGCTGGCGCCTGCCCGCCCGCACGGAGACATCCGTCGTCTAACGCCTGCGTCGGATAGGGCGTGGCGTTGCCCCGGTGATCTGATCGCCGGGGCAACCCTCGCCTGCGCCGCGATGGCCGGTGCCACGAGCGCCGGAGACGCCCACTGTCCCGACTCGGTCACGGTCTGGGACGGGTGCCGGCACTCTGGCCAGGGGTCAAAGGTCAGGACGCACGGTCCTGGACTCATCCCAGGACTCGGCCCAGCCGAGCTCGTCGAACATCCGTGAGAGAACGATTGCGGTGAACCCCCAGATGAGCCGGCCGTCGACCGTGAAGGCCGGCGACCGATACGTGGCTCCCGCGAAGGTGTGGGCCGTGCTCACGCGATTGGCGGGGTCGAGCAGGTCTGCGACCGGCACCCGGAAGACGTCAACCGTCTCCAGGTGATCAACCGCTGCCACCTCCGACTCTCGCGTCCACCAGGCCGGCACCGGGGTCACGAGGTGGTTGCTCACCGGCACGGGCAGTGCCGGCAGGGTGCCGAGCGGCTCGAGACCCTCCGGGTCGAGGCCGGTCTCCTCGACGGCCTCCCGCAGCGCGGCCGCGATCGGGCCGGCGTCGGAGGCTTCGAGCCGTCCGCCCGGGAAGGCGATCTGCCCCGGGTGGCTCCCGAGCGTTGCAGCACGACGCAGCAGCAAGACGTCGAGGTCGCGTGGGACCTGCTCCCGAGCGCGTCCGATCCTCGAAGATTGTGCCGGCGAAGAGTCGAGCACCCCGAAGAGGACCAGCACCGCAGCGTGCCTGGCCTGCGTCGAATCCGGCAGGGCGCGGGTCACTCCGGTGCGCCAGTCCAGTCCCCGCTCACACAGCGCCGCGAGCTGACGTCGGGGGTCATCCGTCGTGGGTAACATCTTGCCAGCCTACAAAGCAAGCTCGCCCGTGACGTGCCAGCTCTCTCTGTGAACGGACGCGCCAACGTCGATCGAAGATCCGCCGCCCCCGCATCTGCGCCGCGCCCATCCGGCATTGTACTGCTACATTGATGGGACGCACGATCAACGGGGGCCGCATGTCATTCGAGTTCGTCTTTGTCTGGATCATCCTCGGAGCGATTGCGCTCCTGGACATCGGCTTACTGCTCTATGCCCAGACCGAACGGTCCCGGGATCGCGTCTTCCTCCAGTTCTGGCAGAAAGCCGGCCTCCCGGTGCAGAGCGATGACATCGCACGCGCCATTCGCACACGGCTCCGGGCCAGGAGCACCGCGGCACTCGTCGGCGCCCTCGTCGGACTGCTGGGGTCTGCCGCCGTCCTCGTGCTCCAGCCGTCCCTGGCCTCGTCCACTTTCATCTGGCTCGTCGTCCTCCCCGCCACCCTGATCGGCTTCTCTGCCGTGGACGTCGCCGTCGCGTTGCGCGAATCGCTCTTCCGTCCGCCCGTGGACGCCCCTCGTCTGGCGAGGCCGACGATTGTCACGCTGAGCGACTATGTGAGTCCCTGGCGGCTGCGTGCCGCTCCACTCCTGGTTCTCCTGGCGTTCCTACTCACAATCGCGGGCATCCTGCTCGGGCTCGCCGGCACCGTCGACCTCGGCGCGTTCCTGGGCAGCCCCGCTCTTCCCGTGCTCGCCCTCGCATCTGCCGTGCTCATCGCGGGCATCGCGGCGAGCCGCAAAGTGCTGATGCACACCCAACCCGCAACCACCGAGCTCGAACTCGCCTGGGACGACGCGTTCCGCGGGGAAACCTTGCGTTCGCTCCTCCTGTTCGAGACCATCATCGCGTGGCTTGCCGTCGGCGCAGTCAGCCTCGGCATCCTGAACGGCTGGGATGCACTTCGAGGAACGACGTGGAGTATCGGCCTCGGGCCACAGATCTTCAACTGGGGCTACCTGGCGATCCTGCTCTGGTTCGGCATCGGCAGCGCAACGGGCCGTTTCCGGCGTCGACTCTGGCCCGATCTCACCGCATCGCCGGCCGACCCCGCGGCAGCAGGCTGAGCATGCTCGTCATCGACCCCCGCTCGGCGATCCCGCCGTTCGAACAGGTGCGCGCCCAGATCGTGGAACTCGTGCGCACCGGCGGCCTGCAAGCGGATGCCCGCCTCCCGACCGTGCGGAAGCTCGCGGCCGACCTCGGCATCGCCCCCAATACCGTGGCGAGGACCTATCGCGAACTCGAACGCGCCGGAGTGGTGATCACCCGTGGGCGCCACGGCACGTTCATTGCGGCCGATACCCACTCCGACCGGCAGCGGGTCGAGAACGTGGCATCCGCTTTCGCCAGGGAAGCGCGGGCCGCGCGACTCAGCGACGACGACGCGATCGAGCTCGTGAAGAGGGCACTCAAGTCCGACCGGGCCTAATACACACCGCACACACGGCACCGGCTCCCACCCCTCCCGACAGCCCAGCCGGGTCGGCTACACTCGGCGCATGCCGGTCAGAACCGTAGCCCGCTCCGCCCGCGACCTCATCGGTCGCAACCGCACCGTCGACCGCGTCTACCGCACCTCCGTCGGCGTCATCGGCGGGGGAACCGTCGTGCTCGGCATCGTGCTCATCCCTCTCCCCGGGCCCGGCGCGTTGATCAGCCTCGGCGGCCTCGCCCTGCTCGGCACCGAATTCGAGGGCGCGAAGAAGGTCAGCCACACGGCGAACGACCTCGCCAGGCGGGGTGCTGCCAAGGTCTCCCAGCTGCGTCACGACCGCAGGGACACTCGCCAGCACTGACCGGGACCCGCGACGAACGTCAGTCGAGAGCGATCGCGTTCTGAGGGTCGACGGATGCCGTGATCGCCGTGACGCTCCGTTCCAGAAACAGGACGATGTCCTCTGAGGGCATCTCCGTGTTGAGCGCGAGGTCGACGAGGATGTCCTCGGCGAACCCGACCCAGGAACGCAGGGCGAGACGAAGCAACTCGGAGTCTTCGACTCCGAGTTCCAGGAAGACAGAGATCACGCGATCCGCCTGGGATGCCCGTGCTTCTTCCAGCACCTCGCGCACCTCGGTGTCCCCGCTCGCGACACCGCGCACGAGTGAGAAGAATGTCCCGCGGTAGTCGCGCACGAAACGAACGATCCGGGTCAGGGTGTCGCGGAGCCGCTCGAGGGGCGGCAGTTCCGGGGCAGGCTCGGTCGCGTTCAGCATGGCGTCGCGCGCCGTGCGCACCACTTCGCGGTGCAGGCCCTTCTTCGATGTGAAGTAGTGGAACAGCAGCCCGCGGGACACGCCGGCACGCGCGGAGAGGTAGTCGATGGTGAGGGCTTCCAGCGGCTGGTCCGCGAGGGATTTCACTCCGAGCGCGACCAGTTGGGCCCGGCGCTCATCCGGAGTCAGCCGCGTTCGCCGCTCCGGTTCCATGGTCCGAGCATATCCGCGTTCCGCGGCGGACGGTCCTCGGCGCCCCTCGAACCGCCCGTTCCGACTCGAATGCCCGGTTAGCGCCGCAGGGAAAGCGTTGCCAAACCGTGATGTCTACCAAATCAGGCTATTAGTACACTCGTCAACAGCGCTTATTGGTTGGCGAGTCAATAACGACCTGCCGGACTGTTTGCCCAGATCAAGGAGGATCTATGAAGTTCACCAAGCTCACCGGCTCCCACGCCGGACGGATCGTGCTCGCCGCGGTTCCCGTGGCCCTGCTGTCCACCGTTCTCATGGCGGGGGTCGCTAACGGCGCCGTCCCCGTCTCGTTCGCCGTGTCGGGAGGCCAGTTCAAGATCAGCGCATCACAGCTCGACGGAACTGGATTCTCGCAGTACGGCGGTGTTGCGAAGGACGGCAAGACCGGGGCATACCACCCGGTCGCGATCGCCAACATCGGCACCGCGAGCCTGGCCGACCTGTGTCAGTCCGTCGTGGCCGACACGCCTCTGGGCAAGGTCGGCCTGCTGATCGGTGCGGGCGGCGGCGGCAAGCCGGCGACCGCAACCGACCTGCAGATCGGCATGACCGACCTCAAGGGAGACGCAACGTTCGGCAACATCCGCATCGGCGTCGACGCTGCCTCAGTGAACACAGCCGCCAAGGGCACCGCGGGCGACTTCGCCCAGGATGCTGCCACGATCAAGGTTGCCGGGCTCCAGCAGACGGCGTGGAGCACCCAGGCCTCGGTGTTCACCCTGAACGGCATGCACCTGCAGTTGACCAACGGAACTGAGTGCTTCTAATCGAAGCACCCCGTCACCACGGAGGAGAGCGGATGAAAACCAGCACGTGGGCCACATTCACTGGCTGGTGCCGTCAGAGACCGTTCGTCGGTGGCATCCTCGTCGTGCTGGCCGGAGTGGAGATGTTCTTCTCCGGCCAGCTCGACGTCGGCTCGATCCACGTGCAGGTCGGGGTCGAAGGCATGCAGGCCATGATCATTCCGGTGATCGTGGTGCTTGTGGGCATCCTCGCAATCGGGATGCCCGTCCACCGGATCTTCTACGGTGTGATCGCGCTGGTGTTCTCGATCTACTCGCTGGTCGGCGTCAACCTCGGCGGGTTCTTCGTCGGCATGGTCCTGAGTGCGGTGGGCGGCATTCTGGTCGTCGCCTGGATGCCGAAGCCCACCAGGGCGGGAACCGCCGTCGAGCTGTTCGCGAGCCCGGTCGACGAGCCCGCAATCCAGTTGGGCGAGCTCGTCGAAGAACGCTCGCGTCCGCGGCGTGCCCTGTGATGCGCCGCCGCGAGACCTCCCGCGATCTGCGACCGCGCGTCGTCGGCGTCTGGCTCGTGCTGTCGCTGTCGGCGATCGGGGCTGCGGCGATTCCGGCGCCGGGCCAGGCCGTGCCCTGCGATCTGCTCCTCGTCGACTGCGGCGTCCCGACGCCGACGCCCGCGGCGACGACTTCGCCGACCGCTGACCCTGGCGTGGCGGATGCGATCCCCACCACCGTCCCGACATCTCCGGTCGATCCGGTGCCTGTCGTTGCACCGATCCCGGTCCCCACGACCGGGCCGACCGTGGACGTCACGGCTCCGGGCCTGATCACTCCGGCCGCAGCGGCGGTCGTCGCCGCGCCAGACCCGAACGCACCTGTGTTCGGCAACCCGGCGGCGCAACTCGGCGCATCTTCGATGACCATCACCGGGCTCACCTCGGTGACGGTCGTGACCGTGTCGCACGCAGACGGTACCTCAGCGCCCGTGCTCAGGATCATGGCCGATGACATCGTGCTGACCGACGCCGTCATCGACGTTGGGGCGGCGTCCGGGTCCGGGCTCGTCACGAGCTCCCCGCGGATGGAATTGCGCGGCAACGTGCAGGTCTACCTGGACTCGATCACCACGACGCTGGCCGACGGGACGAGCGTCACCTTCGGACCGGCCACTCCCCCATCGGGCGGGCTGCCATCGGCACTCGGCACAGTGACACTCGGGCTCGTCGGCACCGTGGCGGATTCCATCGGCTACGGCCAGGCGCACCAGAGTGTGAGCTGACGCCGCCGACCAGAACAGGGCCGGTCACGTGAGGTGACCGGCCCCGGGCGCATTCCCTTTGCCTCGGCCGGAGGTCAGCGCGCCTCGGGTTCCTGTGGCGCGGCATCCGCCGGCAGGGTGCCGATGGTGTCGGCCGGATCGTGCTGGCGCCGGCTGGCAAACAGGAACGGGATGCCGATCACCTCGATGAGGCCGCCGATCACGAGCGACGTTCCGTAGCCCCAGAGGTCGGCGGCGCGGCCGAGTGCCGGTTGCACGAAGACCCCGCCGAGGCTGCCGAAGAGGGAGTCGAACGATAGCACCGTCGCGCGCTGCTTCGACGGGATCATGTCATTGAGGTACGCCTGCCGCACCGGGCCGGCGACTGCGAAGACGAACCCCCAGAGCACCAACAGCACGATCGCGAGCCAGAAGAGGCTGGTGAGTCCGAGAGCGAGGAGCACGATGATGCTCGTGACGGATGCCCCGATCACCGTGGTGGTCCGCCGGTGGAACATTCCCCGGATCCGCGGGGCCAGCACCCCACCCGCGACCTGCGCGAGCGAGAGCACGGCAGCGGCGAGACCGGCGATCGAGTACGCCGTCGGGTCGCCGGAGAGCACGAGCAGGTAGGGCTGCAGGGCGTAGAACGCGTAGACCCCGACCCCGGAGGCGAAGGGCGCGGACAGGATCACCCACCGGACCGAGCGCTTTCGGAGGCCGTGCTCGATCGACTCGGCGAGAACGGTCCTGGTCGCCTTCAGCGGTCCCTGGGATCGATCCGGAGTGAATCCGAGGTCCTTCATCACGACCGCCGCGAACACGAGCATCACGACGAGCACCCCGGCGCGCAACAGGAAAGGGACGCCGAGATTGGTCGCCTGAGCGATCACGCCGCCCAGGACCGACCCGGTGAACATCGCGATGCCGGTCACGACGAGTCCCCCTGCCGAAGACCGCCTCGAGACCGTCGGTGTACCCGCTGAAGGCCAGCGCATCGACGAGCCAGGCATCCACCGCGCCGGAGAAGAACGTGAAGCCGAGCCCGAGAAGCACGGACACGAGCGCCCACCAGCCGAAGGGCGCGTGCCAGAACCACAACAACCAGTAGAGCGCGGTGGTGACCGAGAGCGTGATCGTGCCCAGCAGGTAGGACGCCTTCCGCCCGACCGTGTCCGCGACGACCCCGGTCGGTATCTCGAAGAGCACCATCCCGGCGGTGAAGAATGCGTTCGCGGCGAAAGCCTCGAAGTTCGACAGGCCGGCGTCGAGCAGGAACAGGGTGTTGATGCCCCAGATGAACGACGCGGCCAGGGTGTTGCCCAGCAGGAGGGTCAGATAGATCCTTTGCACGCGCCGCGCCGCGGGGTTCATGGTCGACCTGGTTCCTCCTCTTCTGCCTCAGGGTTCCCGCCTCGGGTTCGGTCTCAGGGGGCGTCCGGCCCCTGCCCGATGCTCAACCACGCGTCCGGTCCCCCGCGCGCCGGGCGCGCACGGCCGTCGGGTTGTGCGGCGCGGGCGTTCTTCAGGCTCCTGAAGCTGGCGCTCGACGGATGCCTGGCGCACCCCCGCGGACAGCTGCCGGTCAAGGTCCGCGTCCGCGGGCGCCGTGAGATCGTTCAGCACGCCTCGGGCGAGCAGCTCATCGGTCGCTGCGGCGCGCGCCTGCATCTGCGCGACCCGGTCCCTGGCCCGATCGAGGTTGGCGCCGACGTCACCCAGATTGGAACCGATGCCGGCCGCGGCCTCATTCGCCCGGGCCTGGGCCTCGGAAGCCGCATAGGTGGCCTTGAGAGTCTCCTTCTCGGTCCGGAAGGCGGTGACCCGTTCGGACAGACGCCGCTCGTTGTCCTGCAACTGCGCCTGCTGGCGTTCGAGCGAGGCGTATTGCTCACGAATGGCGCCGACCTGGGTTTCGAGGTAGGAACGCCGTTCGAGAGCGGTCCGGGCGAGGTCCTCGCGTCCCTGGTCCAGGGCCTCCTGGGCCTGGTCGGCCAACCGTTGGTACCGGGCGCCCATCTCCTGCCCCTGCAGCTCGATCCGTTTCTTCGCCGTCGTCACCTCGGCGAGTCCCTGCCGCACCTGCTGGAGCATCTTGAGCTGCTGCTCGTAGCTGTCGTCGAGAGCTTCGCCGGGGTCTTCCAGCCGGTCGAGTGCACGCGAGGTCTTGCTCCGGAAGATACTGCGAAGTCGAGATGAGGTGGTCATGAGTACTTCCTCCCGGTCATGTCACCGTGATCGTGCCCATTGAGTGCGTGCAGTTCCCGGACTCCGGCGTCCAGGGCTTCGACCTCGCGGTCGAGTTCCGCACGCAGCGCCAGCAGGACATCATCGGTGAGGTCCCCGCGCCCGCCGGCCACGGTCGCTCGCAGCCGACGAACGAGCCCGGCG
This sequence comes from Cryobacterium breve, assembly GCF_027594785.1. Lineage (GTDB taxonomy): Bacteria > Actinomycetota > Actinomycetes > Actinomycetales > Microbacteriaceae > Cryobacterium > Cryobacterium breve_A. The sequence continues at coordinate 3,810,317 of NZ_CP075584.1, read as the reverse complement.
ACGTCGTCCACCCTTCGTCTAGCCAGTGGTAGTTCCTCGGCGAGCACGACGGCATCGGTTTCGCTCGTCAGCAACAGCAGTTGTGCGTCGAGGACAGCACCTTCATTCTTGATCCGGCGGAACAGGCGGGGAAGCTCGCCCCGCGGCCCGTCACTGCCCAGCGCGAGGTCCACCGCGGACTGACCGCTTCCGAGAGTGTCTCTCAGTCGGATGCGGAGTCCCACGACCTCGCGCTGCGGTCCCCGGCTCAGGGCCGCCCGGGTGCGCAGTGCCGCACGGGCCACGACGCGACTGCGACGCATGCGTTTGTACAGCATCCGCACCACGACGATCGTCGTGCCCACGGAGACGACCATGATCGCCGCCAACGCCAAAATCACCGCGGCCACCGCTGTCATGCCGGCCACCCTGCCCTTCCTGTTCATCCCAGGAGCCAGACCCCCGTGCTCCACCGAACAAAATACGCTCGGGTCCACCGAATTGTCTGTAGCTGGTGCGAATTCTGCCGATACCGGTCTCGCCGGCCATTGCCCCAAACGGGGGGCACGATGTGCGAGGATAGGTCAGGAAATCGCGGGGCCGTCGTCCCGCAGTCAGGGGCGACATGCATTGGCACACTGTCGTCACCCATTCGCCGCGGCGCGCTCTTCCCCCTGAACGCGGTTGAGCCCGTGTTCGACGTAGACCGTCTCCACGGCGATCCTCTCTCAGAGACCCGGTGGGCGGCCGACGCTCCCGCCGCCGTTCGGCTGCAGCGGCCATTCGTGCCCGCCGGTTTCGGCCTCATCGCCTATGGGACTCCCGATGGGAGGGTTCTGGGCGCCAACCTCATCGCGACCAGCCAGTTGCATCTGGTCTGGGACGATCAGCTCGGACGTACGCCCGAGGCGCAGAACTGGAATCCCATCGACGAGTGGGGTGCCCCGATCGCCCTGCGTGATCTGCCGGCGCTGTCGGCCCTGCGCACGGGAGCGCCGGTAGCCGAAACCTTGATCGGACTGTTCGTTCCCGGCGATGACACAGACCCGGCTCGTCTGGCCTGGCTCAGGATTTCGGGGATTCCGGTCGTCGACGAGGCCGGTGCGACCGTGGGCGCCTTCGCCCTTCTGGACGAGGTGACCGACACGGCCGAGGGCAGGGCGGCAACCAACACCGTGCTCGCCGGGTACCGCGCCCTCGCGGACAACGTGACCGACTTCGTGCTGCGCACCGACCTCGACGGCGTCGTGTCGTGGGCCTCTCCCTCGACGACCCGGGCGATCGGCTGGGCCCGCGACGCCCTCGTCGGAAACCCGCTGTCCTGGCTCGGGCCTCCCGGCCACCAGGCGGATGCCGCGGAGTTCGCCGGCCTGGTCGCCCGCGGAACAAAGGCGCACGGGCGCATTCGCGTGCTTTGCACGGATGGTTCCGACCAGTGGTTCTACCAGTCGTCGAGCCCCGTTCTGGCGCCGGACGGCACCGTTGTCGGGGCCGTGCACGACTTCACCGGCATCGACGAACTCGTGGCGGCCGAAAAGTCGGCGTGGACCGACCGCAAGACCCTGCACGCATCGCTGGCCGGACTGGGCGACCCGTACGTGCTCGTCCAGGCGGTGCGCAACTTCAACGGGACCGTCATCGATTTCCTGGTGGACGAGGCCAATCCGGCGGCCTGTGCCTTCCACGGGTTGCCGGAGGGGCAGTTCATCGGCGGCTCGCTGCTCAACCCCATGCCGGCGGCGATCTCCGGGGCGCTCGGAGCCCTGTGCGCGGAGGTCCTCGAGCAGGGCGTCCCCTGCCATCGCGACGGTTTCCGGGCCTCGTCACCTCACGGCAACCGGCCGGACCGGTGGTATGACTTCCACGCCGCTCCCGTCGGCGACCGGGTGTCCGTGATCTGGCGGGACGTGACGGAGCAGCACCTCGCCGTCCAGGCGCTGCAGGATTCGGAGCAGCGTTACCGGCTGCTCGCCGAGAATGCCTCCGACGTCGTACTCATGGTCGACTCCGCCGACCGGTACGTCTGGGCTTCGCCGTCCCTCGAGGAGGCACTGGGCTGGAAGCACGATGACCTGCTGAATCGCACATCCGCCGAATTCGTACATCCCGACGACGTGCCGGGCGTGCAGGCGGCCCGCGCTAGACAGAACGATGGAGTGCGGCGCCATAGTCCGTTCCGGGTCCGGCGCAGCGACGGCAGCTATCGCTGGGTCTCGACCGTCACGCGCGACCTTCACGACGCGGCAGGCCGGACCACCGGCCGGGTGATCTCCCTGCGCGACGTGCACGACGAGACCGTCGCTCGGCAGTCCCTCGAGAAGTCGGTTGAACTGTTCCGGGCCGTGCTGACGTCATCGACGACGGGCATGATCCTCTGTGACCTCACCGGACGCATCCAGGTCGTGAACGAGGCCTTATGCGCCATGCTCCTCCGTGACGAGGCCTGGCTTCTCGCCAGGTGCACAGACGAGCTGGTGCACCCGGACGACCGGGCGACCGTGATCGCGGCGCGCGCTCTCACGATCGCCTCGGCGGCTCAGACTCCCTTCAAGGAGCCTGCGCCTGGTCAGGGCCGACGGAGCCGTCATCTGGGCACGCCGGACCGCGTCGGTGATCCGGACCAGTGCGGGCATACCGGAACGTCTGGTCGTGCAGCTCGAAGACGTCACAGCCGAGCACGAATCCCGCGAGGAACTGCAGTTTCAGGCGCACAACGACCGGCTGACGGGGATGCACAACCGGGAGTGGATCCTCCGCATTCTTGAGCAGGACCTCGAGGAGTCCCGGGATTCCGGGCTGGCCGTCGGAGTGTTGTTCATCGACCTCGACAACTTCAAGCTCGTCAACGACTCGCTCGGCCATGTCGCCGGCGATGAGGTGCTCGCCGTGATCGCAGACCGGATCGCGTCCGCGATGCTCCCCCACGACCGGGTCGGACGCTTCGGCGGTGATGAATTCGTGGTCGTCGTTCCGAACGCATCCGAACCCGCGGATGTCGAACGTGTCGCGGTGAACATCACGGCCGCACTCAGCACCGAACTCTCGATCCACGGACACCGGATCATACCTACGGTGTCGATGGGAATCGCCCTGTCAACGGGCGGGTCCACCGCGGCCAGTCTTCTTCGGGACACCGACTCCGCGCTCTTCCGCGCCAAGAAGTCGGGCAGGGCCCGGTGGCAGTTCTTCGACGACACGATGCACTCCCAGGCGATGGACCGACTCACCATCGAGGACGAGATTCGGATCTCGCTTACAAAGGGCGATTTCGTCGTCTACTACCAGCCGATCGTCGCTCTCCTCGATCGCTCCACCGTCGGCTATGAGGCACTCGTCCGCTGGCAGCACCCCGTGCGCGGACTTCTCGCACCGGCCGATTTCCTCCCGATCGCCGAAGAATCCCGACTCATTCTCGGCATCGATCGATTCGTGCTCGACCAGGTTTGCTCGGTCCTGGCCGCCGATCCCCACGGTACGACCACGATCAGCGTCAACGTGTCCGCCGTCGATCTGGCCCACGAGTCCTGGGCCGAGACCTTCACGTCGACCCTCCGGAACCACGGCGTGGACCCCTCCCGACTCATCGTCGAGGTGACCGAAACGGCCGTGCTGTCGCTGCGGCCATCCACCACCGGGAGCCTCGACGCGGTCCGCGATCTCGGCGTCGGCCTGCACGTCGACGATTTCGGCACCGGATTCTCCTCAATCTCGCTGCTACGCGACCTCCCGGTCACGGGACTCAAGCTCGACGCGAGCTTCGTCGCCGGCCTCGGCGACGACAACCGTGGCGTCGACGCATTGGCGGCCGGTCTCGCGGGACTCGTTGCGCACCTCGACCTCACGGGTGTCGCCGAAGGCATCGAGACGGAGACGCAGGCGCAGACCCTCCTGTCGCAGGGTTGGCTGCACGGTCAGGGCTATCTGTTCGGGAAACCGGCGCCGTGGCCAGGACAGAAACGGCCGGCCCGGTAGCTCGAGGGCCTGGGCAGCTCTAGCCGATCCGCGACAGGCCGATGAGGACCATGTCTGCACTGTTCCCGTTCAGGCAGGTCTGAAAGACGAGGTCGTGACCGTGCGGAACGTCGCTGACCATCGCGGTTCCCGCGCTCAAGGTACCGATCACACCGGTCACCCGATAGACGCCGGCGTCGATGCCTGCAAGGCGGACCTGCGCCCCGGTCCACCGGGGGAAGAGTTCCCCGCCGCAGCCCCAGTGCTCGACGAGCATCGGCGTACCGTACCAGGCCGTCGTGTCCACGAGCCCGGAGCACAGATCGATCTCGGACTGCCGGCCGGTGAGCGTGACGGTGGACGTGAAGTCGTCGCCTGTGGTCGACGGAGGCTGGAAGGGGACGGCACCCCGGTCGACGATCGCCGGGGAGGCGAGCACGTCGACGCTGACCTCGATCCCGGAACCGTCCGCGCTGTCGAGGCCGCCCACCGACTCTGCGGGACCAGGGAGCATCTCCACTGCGGCGCTCACGACGGAAACGGGTGCTGCCGACGTTGCGGTCACGTGGCGCGCGGCTCCGAAGACGCAGACTGCGGCGATGAGCGCCGTCGCGACGCAGAAACCACCGACGATGAGGACCCGGGCCCTGACCGACTCGCTGCTGTCGCGCTGCGCATCTCTCGTGGGGTACTCCGGTCTCGGAATGCCGGCGTGCCGTGCGGCATCCGGCAGGCGCCACGGACCCGCCAAGCCTCACCGACCATCGAAACCAGTTCACGTTCACTGATCGATCAGGCTTCGTTCACCCGTTGTTTACCTTTCCAACATAGACCGTTAACCGTTGGACAGCGCGTGACCGCGCCCGTCACGTCCAGGCCGGCCATCCGAAGGCCGGATCAGCGGATGAGTCCGGCCTGGCGCGCGGCCGCGACGGCCGCCGTGCGACTCGACACACCCAGCTTGGGAAAGATATGCGCGAGATGCGACTTGACGGTGGTTTCGCTCAGATGCAGCAGCCGGGCGATATCCCCGTTGCTGTGGCCGTCTGCGACCAGCGACACCACCTCGAGTTCGCGAACGCTCAACGCGGACTGGGCCTCGCGCACCCGCGCCAGGAGCCGGGTGGCAACGGCGGGCGCGAGCGCCGACTGACCGGAGGCAGCGGCGATCACGGCGGCGATGAGATCGTCAGGCGGGGTGTCCTTGAGCAGGTAGCCCGCTGCGCCGCTCTCGATTGCGGTGACGATATCGCTTTCGGCGTCGTAGTTCGTGAGGATCAGCACGGCAGGAGCGTTCTCGAGCGCACGGATACGCTGAGTCGCCGCGGCGCCCTCGAACTGGCCCTGGAACTGCAGGTCCATCAGAACCACGTCAGGTCTCAGGCGCACGGTCTCGGCGAGCGCCTCGGCGGTCGTACCGACCGCGGCGACGACAGTGACCGATGATTCCGTGTCCAGCAGGGCGAGCAGACCGGTGCGCATGATGGGATGGTCGTCGGCGATCAGCACCCGGATGGTCATCGGGCGAGCTCGAAGCTGGCGACGACGCTGGTCCCGTGCCGGTTCCGGTCGGCATCCGCTCGGGTGCTTTCGACCGTGAGCGTCCCGCCCAGCTCAGCGACACGCTCCCGCATGGCGTGCAGGCCGAAGGTGTTGCGGGCGGCAGCGGCGCCGACAGAGGCGGGAGCGACCTGCGAGCCATGCTCGGGGTCGAAGCCGACTCCATCGTCGACGACGTCGAGAATGACTTCCGAATCGAGCCGGCTCAACGTCAGGTCGATCCGGCTGGCCTGGGCATGCTGCACGGCGTTGGCCAGCGCTCCCTGCGCGATCCGGAGCAGGGCCGTTTCGAGCCGCGTCGGCAGCAGGCCGATGTCCCCGGAGATTGTGACGTTGACCGGGACTCCACTGGCCGCACCCGTCTCGACGGCCAGCCGGCGGAGCGCCTCGACCAGCGTGGTCTGTCGCAACGCCGGCGGGGAGAGCTCGTCGATGAAGGACCGGGTTTCGCCGAGGGCCTGGGTCGCGGCATCCCTCGCCTGGCCCAGGTGCAGGCGCACTGCGGCACTCGAATCGGCGGAGCGCTCGGCCGCGTGCAGCAGCAGGACGATGCTGGAGAGGCTCTGAGACACGGTGTCGTGGATCTCTCGGGCCAGCCGGCCGCGTTCATCGAGCACGCCCGCGGCCCGCTCGGCCGTCGCGAGCTGGGCACGGGTGTCCTGCAACTCGGCGATCAGCCGGTCGCGCTCTCGGGCTTCCCTGGTGAGGGAGCGGTAGGCGAGCCCGATGACGACGGCGACCAGCGCGCCGATCACCGGGCCGATCACGCCGCCGACGTTGAATCCGCGATGCAGGCCGAACGCAATGATCGCGATCCCGGTCGCGAGGGCGACCGCTGCCGGGCCCGTCCAGCCGGGCAGAAGGTGCAGGTAGATGAAGAAAAGCGGGAAGAGCAGGTAGATCGCCTCGGGGCTGAAGGCCGTAAGCACAACCCACTCGAGGCTCAGCGCGGCCGTCCAGGCCAGTGCCCATCCGGGCAGGGAACGGCTTGGGAGGTTGTGGGCGACCAGTGTGCCCGTCGCGTAGGTTCCGAGCAACACGGCAGCCAGGCAGATGATGACCCCCGCGGCAGGCATCCCCGCCTGTCCGGCCGTCGCGACGACGAGCACGACGAGGCCGAGCACCAACAGGTGCAGGCTCACGCGCAGCCCCAGGAAGACGGAGTCGAGTCCCGAACCGTGCGCGGTCATGGCGTTGCTACTCTCACTCGGCGATCACCAGTCCACCGTACGGGGAATCGGCAGGGACGGCATCCTTCGAAAGGTGTAACGGATGCTCCGCCCTTCGTCGCCGAAGGACCGTTCCGGTGCACGATGACCGGGCGTTCGGTTCTCGGCAGAGTGGTCAGTGGCGGGCACGGGCTCGCCAGCTGCAGCCGGTCCCGTGGCGGGACCGGCGTGAAAAGGAGTCCTCTGTGTACGTAGCGTGGCGCGATCTGAGATTCGCCAGGGGGCGATTCGTCCTCATCGGAACCGTGGTGACCCTGATCACCCTGCTGGTCGGATTCCTGTCCGGCCTGACCGGTGGCCTGGCCGACCAGAACATCTCTGCGATCACCGGCCTCGGTGCCGATCGCATCGTCTTCTCCGCCCCGGTCGCGGACGCGGAGCGCAGCTTCGCCGATTCCGCGGTGACCGAAGCGGATGCGCTCCGGTGGCGCGAGCAGGCCGGGGTCCGGGAGGTGCATCCCCTGGGGATCAGCCAGCAGAAGGTGTCGGCCGGTGACAACCAGGTCGCCGTCGCCTTGTTCGGCAGCGCCTCCGGATTCGGTTCCGGAAGCGCATTGGAGAGCGGGCACCTGACCCTCCCTCGGACGGCCGCGACGAAGCTCGACGCGCAGGCAGGCGACACGGTCACCGTCCTGGGTTCCGCCTTCGTCGTAGACCGGGTCACCGACGATACCTGGTACTCACACACGCCGGTCATCTGGATGGCCCTGGCCGATTGGCAGAAGCTGGCTGCCACGACCGGCAGCGCAGGCGCCTATGCCTCCGTCCTGGCCGTGACCGCCTCCGGAACCGACTGGGCCGCCGCGGACACGGCAACCGGTACCTCCTCGGCCGGCGTGCTCCAATCCCTGACGGCGCTGTCGGCGTTCCGTTCCGAAATCGGCTCCCTGCTCCTGATGGTCGCCATGTTGTTCGGCATTTCCGCCCTCGTGGTCGGTGCGTTCTTCACCGTCTGGAGCATCCAGCGCCAACCGGACGTCGCCGTCCTGAAGGCGCTCGGCGCATCCAACCGGATGCTGGTCGGCGACGCCCTGGGACAGGCCGCCCTCATCCTCGTCCTGGGCGTCGGGCTCGGCATCGGACTGACCGCCCTGCTCGGCGCACTGGCCGGCACGGCGTTGCCCTTCGTGATCAGCCCCCTGACCACCCTCCTGCCCGGTGCGGCGATGATCGCGCTGGGTCTCGCCGGCGCTGCATTCGCGCTCCGTTCCGTCACCACCGCCGACCCCCTCACCGCCCTCGGGAGCAACCGATGATCACCCTTGACAACATCACCCTCACCTTCCCGGATGGCGACAGGAGGGTCACCGCCGTCGACGACGTGAGCCTCACGGTCGAACGCGGTTCCGTGGTCGGGATCACCGGCCCCTCCGGCTCGGGAAAGTCGAGCCTGCTCGCCGTGGCATCGACCCTGATCAGTCCGGACAGCGGGACCCTGCGCATCGGCGACGTCGATGCCACGGCCCTCTCGCTCACGGACCGGGCACAGCTGCGCCGGGAGAGCATCGGCATCATCTTCCAGCAGTCGAACCTGATTCCCTCGTTGACCGCGGAAGAACAGCTCGTCGTGATGGGGGAACTGGACGGGCCTCGCCGGGGTCGCGGGGCCCGCAACGCCGCACGCGTGCGGGCCGGGGAACTCCTCGACGCGGTCGGCCTCGCCGATCACCGCGCCAAGCACCCGGCGCAGGCTCTCGGGAGGTCAGCGCCAGCGGGTCAATATCGCCCGGGCGCTCATGAACGAGCCGAGCGCGCTGGTCGTCGACGAGCCCACCAGTGCGCTCGACCAGGAGCGCGGTGCCAGCATCCTGGCCCTGATCCTGCGGCTGACCGCGGAGTTCGACACCGCCACGATCCTGGTCACCCACGACCAGCGCCTGCTGCCGCTGATGAGCTCGGTGCACTCGATGGTCGACGGCGCGCTCTCAACGCGGTGACCGCCCGGTCTCGCGACCAGGCGGTTCGCTACCAGGTGGTGTCGCCCCGGATGATCACGTCCGAACCGCCGTCGATGAAGATGACCTGCCCACACAGGTGGGCGTTCTCCTCGCCGGCGAGCCACGCCAGGAGGTAGGCGACGGAGCGCGGTTCGAAGATCCCGTTGAGGGGCATCGGAACCATGGCGGCCATCGCCTCGCGCTGCTGCGGCGTCTTGATCATGTCGGACGTCATCGGGGTGTCCACGACCCCGGGTGCGATCGCGTTCAGGGGAATCGAGGCGCCGGCCCAGGCGTCCGTCGCCGCGTTCCGGCGGATCCACAGGGCCAGGGCGCGCTTCGTGGTGCCGTAGATCAGGGCGCCGAGTTCCTCGCCACCAGCCTCGAGCTCGGCCGCGCGGGCCAGGGCATCCGTTTCGTTTCCCGCGAGGAGCGCGGCGAGCAGGATGTCGTCCGGCGGGAAGAGCGAGGCCATCGATGCAACGGCGACGGCGCGCGGGGCCGCCGAGCCGGCCAGCAGGGGGCGCAGGCCCTCGAGCGTCGCGATGGTTCCGAAGTAGTTCACGGCCACGGTGGTGGCCGTCGGCGTGGCCAGGCCGGCGACGGCCAGCACGGCGTCGATCGTACCGCCGCTCAGTTCCGTCACCTGCTCGACGAGGGACGCGCGCCCTGCCGCGGTGGACAGATCCACGACCACGTCCGCATCATGGACATCGACGCCGATGACGGTCTCACCGCGCTCGATGAGAAGTTCCCTGGTCGCCTTCCCGATGCCGCTTGCCGAGCCGGTCACAACAGAGGTACGGGGCATGGGAGCGACCTTTCAACGGTGAATCGGGCACGGTGTCCTCGATGCATCGTGCCCCCTGGACCGGAAGCACACAAGGGCGCCGAGTAGGGCGCCGGAACAGGGGTGCACGGGGCCGGCCCGCTGTCGACGGTCCCCGTACCCCGCGCCGTCCTCGATAATGGAGAGGGTGACTCACCTCCAGGACCCCGCCGACATCCGCCTGATCGTCTCCGACATGGACGGCACTCTCCTCGATGATTCCGGTCGGGTGCCCGACGACTTCTGGCCGGTGCTCGAGGCGCTGCTCCGCGCCGGAGTGATGTTCTCCCCCGCAAGCGGACGCCAGTACCAGACCCTGCGGGAGACGTTCGGCGAGCGCGAGGGCCTCGTGTTCATCGCGGAGAACGGCACGAACGTCGTGCGCGACGGCTCGAGCATCGCGCTGGAACCCGTCGTGTTGTCCGTCATCCCCGCCATCGTCGAGTGGGCGCGCACGGCAGCCGCCACCGGCTCTGACGTGGGCATCGTCGTGTGCGGGGTTCGGACGGCGTATATCGAGCGCACTGACGCCGAGTTCTTCGCCAAGGTCAAGCCGTACTACGAGGCCCTGGCGGTCGTCGATGATGTGCTCGCCGCATCCTCTGATGACACGGTGGTGAAACTGGCCATCTACGACTTCGCCTCAGCGGAGGACCGGACCGGACCGGCCCTGCGCGGCCTCGGTCTCGAGGCCGACGTCGTCGTCTCGGGCGAACACTGGGTCGACGTGATGCGTCCAGGGGTCAACAAGGGGCGGGCGCTGATGCGCCTCCAGCACGAACTCGGTATCAGCAAGGAGCAGACCATGGCCTTCGGCGACTACCTCAACGACGCCGAAATGCTCGACGCCGCCGGCGAGTCATACGCGATGGCCAACGCGCACCCGAGCATCCGTGCCCGCGCCCGACACCTCGCCCCGTCGAACGACGACGATGGCGTGGTCACGAGCATCCTGGCAGCGTTCCCCGGTCTGTTGCAGGGCGCTCGTTGAGGTGACTGCCTGACTGGATGACTGGCTGACGCGGTGTCGGCCGGGTCCGATTGGGACCCGGCCGAGGCGCGAGCGACTACTTCAGGATGCGGATGAGCTTGCGGTTGGCGAACTCAGCGATGCCGAAGCGTCCCATCTCACGTCCGAAGCCGGAGCGCTTCACGCCGCCGAAGGGCAGTTCCGGGCTGTCGAGGAGCGAGCCGTTGATGAACACCATGCCGGCCTCGATCTGGTCGGCGACACGCAGTGCCTGATCAGGGTCGGTCGTGAAGAGGTACGAGCCCAGGCCGTACGGGATGTCGTTGGCGACCTGCACCGCCTCGTGCTCGTCCTGCACGCGGTAGATCGATGCGACCGGGCCGAAGAACTCTTCGCGGTAGGCATCACTGTCCGGGGAGACCCCGGTCAACACGGTCGGAGAGAAGAACGCACCGGTGCGGATGCCGCGGGCCACGACGGTTGCACCCTGGGCCTCGGCCCGTCCGAGCCTGCTCCTCGAGGTTCTCTGCCGCCCCGAGGGAAGAGAGCGGTCCGAGAGTCGTTTCCGGCGAGGTCGGGTCGGCGGGGACATTGCCGGTCATCTTCGCGGTGAAGCTCTCCACGAACGCGTCGAAGAGTCCGTCGATGACGATGAAGCGCTTGGCGGCGTTGCAGGACTGGCCCGAGTTGTCCAGGCGGGCGGCGACGGCGGCGTCGACGGCCTCCTCGAGGTCGTCCGTGCTGAGCAGGATGAACGGGTCCGATCCGCCCAGTTCGAGCACGACCTTCTTCAGGTTGCGGCCGGCGACCTCGGCAACGGCCGCCCCGGCACCCTCTGACCCGGTCAGGGACACACCGTGCACCCGGGGGTCGGCGATGATGTCGGAGATCTGGGCGTTGGACGCGTAAAGGTTCCGGTATGCGCCCGCGGGGAACCCGGCATCCGCGAAGATCTCTTCGATGGCGGCGGCGGATTCGGGGCACTGCGAGGCGTGCTTGAGCAGGATGGTGTTGCCGAGCACCAGGTTCGGGCCGGCGAACCGGGCGACCTGGTAGTAGGGGAAGTTCCACGGCATGATGCCGAGGAGCACCCCGAGGGACGCGCTGCGCATGAACGCCGAGCCCTCGCCGCCGAGCAGTTCGATCGGTTCGTCAGCGAGGAACGCCTCACCGTGGGTCGCGTAGTAGGAGTAGATGTCGGCGGAGAAGTCGACCTCGCCGAGCGCCTGCTCGACGGGCTTACCCATTTCGCGCACGATGAGACTCGGCCAGGTGCTCGCGACGCTCGGTGTGCAGGTCGGCGACGCGCTGCATGAGTGCCGCCCGCTCGGCGACGGATGTGCGGCGCGAGAACTCGGTGTGGGCGCGGTCCGCCGCGGCGATCGCTTTCGCAACCTCGTCGTCGGTCGCCAGCGCGAAGCTGGGGCCGCTCGTGCCCGTTGCGGGGTTGGTGACAACGTACTTGTTCATGAATTTCTCCCTGGGTGTCCTCGTTAGCGCCGAACGCACTCGCAGCATACCTGCCCGGGCGGGACGAACGAGGCCGGGCTATCCTGTCATTTTCATTCCGACGATTCCTTGAAGGAGATCCCCCGTGCCGTACTTCACCACATCCGACGGAACCGAGATCTACTACACCGACCAGGGCACCGGCAAGCCGGTCATCCTCAGCCACGGCTGGCCTCTCTCGTCCGACGCCTGGCAGGTCGAGGTGAAATTGCTCGCCGACAACGGGTACCGTGCCATCGCACACGACCGTCGTGGGCACGGTCGCTCAGCGAAGACGTATTCCGGAAACGATATGGACACGTATGCCCGCGATCTCGCCGAACTCGTCGAGTCGCTCGACCTGAACGACCTCGCCGTGATCGGTCACTCCACCGGCGGCGGCGAAGTAGTGCGCTATGCGGCGCAGCACGGGGCCGGCCGGGTGACCAAGGTGATCACCGCCGGGGCGGTGCCGCCGCTCATGCTGCAGACAGAGAGCAACCCGGACGGTCTTCCGATCGAGGTGTTCGACGGCATCCGTGCGGGCGTCCTGAACGATTCGTCCCAGTTCTACATCGATCTCACCGAAGCGTTCTTCGGGGCCAACCGGCCAGGAAGCACGGTCTCGGAGGGCGCCAAGCGCGAATTCTGGCGCCAGGGCATGCTCGTGAACCTCGCCGCGGCGTACGACTGCGTCAAGGCGTTCTCGGAGACCGACTTCACCGCGGACCTCGCGTCCCTGAATGTGCCGATCTTCATCGCGCACGGAGACGACGACCAGATCGTCCCCATCAAAGATGCGGCACTGAAGTCGATCGAGCTGGTCAAGCACGGCACCCTCAAGGTGTATCCGGGGGCGCCGCACGGTATCTCCGGCGCCTACCAGGCAGAGCTCGACCAGGACATCCTCGCCTTCCTCGCGACCTAGTCCCGGCGCAAACGGTGTGGGTGGGCACCTGGCGAGAGTTAGGCTCGGCTCGTGCCCGTCACCCTGGAACCCCTGTCCCCCAAACGCCTTCCGAAATGGCTTCGCCGCAGCGCGGAGGAGTACGCGTCAGACCTGATCAGCCTGGGCCGCTCCCCCGCGGAGGCTCATCGCCTGGCCACTCGGAGTCTCGGCAACTCGTTTCCCGGCGGGCAACCGGCATCCGGTCAGTATGTGTTCGACGTGCACGACGGCCCGGGGCGCCCGGTCGGCTACCTCTGGATCGGCCGCGCCCAGGGTGAGGACGATTCGGACTGGTGGGTCTGGGACATCTCGATCAACGAGGAGGAACGCGGCAAGGGCCTCGGCCGAGAGACCATGCTGCTCGCGGAACAGTTCGCGAAGTCCCACGGCGCCCGCACCCTCGGCCTGAGCGTCTTCGGCTTCAACACGGTGGCCCGACGGCTCTACGAGACGATGGACTACGAGACGACGTCGATCAAGATGAAGAAGACCCTCGGCTGACTCGCCCGCTCACTCCGAGGCGGCCGTCTCCGAGGCGCCCGTCTCCGGGAGAAGCGGCAGGGTGCGCACGCTGTCGAAGTGGCGCGGATGCCCGTCGATCGGGTCGGTGAAGCTCACCGCGCTCGCCAGGAGTTGCAGCGGCCGGCAGAAGTCGTCGATGGCGACGTCCCGGACCACGGGGTACAGCGGGTCGTCGATGATCGGGATTCCGAGGCCCAGCATATGCATGCGCAGCTGGTGGGTGCGTCCCGTGCTCGGCGTCAACCGGTAGACGGCCGGACTGCCGAGCGAGGTCTCCAGCTCGATCAGCGACTCGGCATTGACCGGGGCGTCGGGCACGACCTCGGCCTGCCACTGCCCGCGGCGAGTGCTGAGATGGTTGCGGACGGTCACGGGGAGCTCAAGCTCCGGTCGGGCCGGGGCCAAGGCGCGGTAGGTCTTGGCGACCTCGCCGCGCTGGAACATCGACTGGTACGCCCCGCGCCAGCGCCGTTCGGTCGCGAGCACCAGGACCCCGGAGGTCACCCGGTCGAGCCGGTGCAGGGGCGAGAGCTCGGGCAGCCCCAGCTCGGCGCGCAGACGCACCACGACGCTCTGTACGACGTGCCGGCCGCGCGGAATCGTGGAGAGGAACGCGGGTTTGTCGATCACGACGAGCCGTTCGTCGCGGTGGATCACGTGAATGGTCCCCGGTACCACCGCCTCCGCGGCGAGATCACGATGAAACCAGACGAAGGTGTGCGGCCGGTAGGGGTCGCTGCTCACGACGAACGTGCCCGTTTCGTAGGCGAAGCGCTCCCCGACCAGGAACCCGGTCACGTCGACGAACTCGGCCAACCGTTCGGCGAGCCAGGCGCCCATGGTCGACCACGGCTGCGGCCGGGATGGGTCGCGCTCCGGGGTGCAGACCCAGGCGGCGTCGAGACCGTGACGTTGCGGAAGGGGCGAACGCGGGGGCATCCCCTGATCGTACGCGGCGAGGTCCACGGTCAGCCGCAGCGGACCATCCCAACCAATTCGACGGAGATTTTGCCCGGAAAGCGCTTAGATCGCGCTCTCACGCACAAGAAACCGAAAAACTCCGTCGAATTGGTGAGGGCCGGGCGTCAGAACAGTGGCCACGGGACGGCGGGCATCTGGCCGCGCGGTGCTGGGAACCGGCCGACGGACCGCAACCGCTCGCAGCGGTCGACCAGGGCTGCGATCTCGGCGGCGGTGAGCAGCTCAGCGAGAGTGTCGCCGAGCGCACCGGCAAGGCCGGAGCTCACGCGTTCGATCCCGTCGAGCTCGTCAGTGGTGAGCTCATCGCCCAGCCAGCCCCACAACACGGTGCGCAGCTTGTGCTCGACATGGAACGTGAGCCCGTGGTCCACTCCGTGCCGGTGGCCGCCCGGCATGGCGAGAATGTGGTTTCCCTTGCGGTCGGCATTGTTCACGACGATGTCGAAAACGGCCATCCGGCGCAGGGCGACTGAGTCTTCGTGGATGAGCGTGACCGCCCGGTCCTGCTCGTCGCGGCCGTCGAAGACCCGGCGCCAGCCCTCGCCCGGCCCGACTGCCCAAGGCACGAGGTCGACGGCGTCCTGCTCGGGATCCGCGTCCTGCCACAACTGCACCATCCCCGGGCCCATCGGACCGTCACGCAGCCAGGTCCGGGGCACGACGTTCCACCCGAAGGCCTCAGAGACGCGGTATGCCGCAACCTCCCGGTTTGCGAGGGTCCCGTCGGGGAAGTCCCAGAGCGGATGCTCGCCGGCGACGGGCTTGTAGACCACCGGTACTCCGCCGATGCCGCCGAGGAACGTCGCGTTCGACGCCGTCGTGATCCGGCCCCTAAGCTCGAGCTCACCGTGCTCGAGCACATCGCGCTCAAGTTCATCGCGCTCAAGCCCACTTGGGTCGAGCTCGCCGGAGCCCGGCGTCATCAGGCCTCGTCGCGCAGCACGCAGTCGTGCCCGTCCGGGTCGATGGGGTCACCACAGAGCGGGCAGAGGGGGCGCCCGGCGCCGACGACTTCGTGGGTGCGCTTCGCGAAGGCCCTGGCCGTGCCGACCGGAATCCGCAACAGCAACATCTGTTCGGGGTCGACCGTTGCAGCATCGACGACGGCGAGGGGGTCATCTCCGAGATCCTCCTCGTCGACCACCACGATCGGGAACGCCTCGATCACGATCTGTACGGTCGAGGGGTCCCAGCCGAGCGTCATGGTGCCGGTGCGGAAGTCCTCCTCGACGGGTTGCTCGAGCGGTTCGTTGTCGACGAGCTCCACCGGCGTCGTCATGGGGACGCTGAACGGGTTGCCCTCTGTGGACATCAACTGGTCGAGGATCTCGTCGATGCTGTCGGCAAGGAGCGCGGACTGCTGCTTCTCCAGGGCGATGCTGACGATCTGAGTTCCACTCCGCACCTGCAGATAGAACGTGCGCGACCCTGGTTGGCCGACTGTACCGACGACGACCCGGTCCGGCCAGTCGAACTCATGCAGGATTGTAGGCATGGGGATATTTTAGGCTCCGGATTCCCGTGGCCGCTGAGTGCCGGCCCCACCGCCGATCGGCGCATCGGCCACCGGACCGGCCGCCGCAAGCCAGGACAGGTCGCCGGCGTCTGTGTTGATCGCGTGGACACTCGGACGCTGGGGCCCGTAGCGCACGATCGAGACGGATGCCGGTCCGACGTTGATCCGCTGGAACAGGTCCAGGTGCATCCCGAGTGCGTCGGCGAGCACGGACTTGATGATGTCACCGTGGCTCACCGCGACCCACACCGCGCCCGGACCATGCTCGGCCTCGAAGATCGCATCGTGGCGGCGGATGGCCGCGACCGACCGCGCCTGCATGGCGGCCATCGATTCGCCGCCCGGAAAGATGACCGCGGAGGGGTGCGCCTGCACCACCGGCCAGAGGGGCTCTAGAGCGAGGTCCATCAGGGTGCGGCCCTGCCAGTCGCCGTAGTCGCACTCGGTGATGTCCTCGTCCACGGGAGTCGCGGGCGTGCCGACCTGGAGGTCGAGGATCAGCTGGGAGGTCTCGCGGCAACGCTGCAGCGGGCTCGAGACCACGCCGACCAGCGGCACGACGGCGAGCCGCTCCCCGGCGATTATGGCCTGAGCGCGCCCAAGCGTGTCGAGGCCGATCCCGAGAGATCGACCAGCCAGGAGTCCGCCGGCATTCGCGGTGGTGCGGCCGTGCCGCACGAGGATGACTGTGGCCATGCGTACAGCCTAGGGAGTCGGCGGCCCGCGTCGGCAACCCCACCGAGGTCGGCGTGCCGGGATCTACACGACGAGCGTCATGAGAATCGACGGCCCGAACCGCGTTTCACCGGCACCGACGGTGGTGAACCCGCACGCCTGGTAGAACGCTTCGGCGTGCGGGTTCCCGACGACATGGAGTGCCGATGAGCCGGCTGTCGCCGTGTAGGTCGCCGCATATTCGACAAGTTTCCTTCCCACGCCCGACCGCCAGACCGTGGGTTCGACGAACAGGCCGTCGAGTTCCCAGTCTCCGTCCGCGCGGGGAAAGACTGCGGCGAACCCGATGGCCTGGTCGTTATCCACCGCGGCGAAAACCCACCCGTTGGTGAATTGCTCGAGGGGAATGTTCACCGCATCCGGGTGGGCGAGGATGTCATCCCTGTCCCCCGGATTGGCCAGCGAGGCCCGCATCTGCAACGCTTCAAGCGCTCCGACCTCACCCGGGAGCGCGACCCTGATCTCGATCACGCCAGTGATACTAGTCGGGCGAGGCCAGTATGAGGTGCCGTCTGGCTTTCGGCCTGTCGCTGTCTCATCTCAGCCCAGCCGGGACAGGGCCGACCGGAACGCGTCGATCGCGTGAGCGTTGAACAGTACGAACGTCACGACATCCACGGCCGTCGAGCTCGCTGCCACCGTCTCGATGGCGATACGCGCCGCATCCTCCATCGGCCAGCCGTAGACGCCGGCGCTCACCGCGGGACAGGTCACGCGGCGGGCACCGAGTTCATCGGCGACCCGCAGCGACTCGACGTAACAGGAGGCGAGCAGGTCTGCTTGGTCGAGGGTCTTCGCCCAGATCGGTCCGGCGGTGTGGATGACCCACCGGGCGGGGAGGAGCCCCGCCGTGGTCGCAACGGCGGCACCGGTCGGCAGCCCGTCCGGCAGTGTCGTGGAACGCAACCGGCGACATTCCGCGAGGATGGTCGGGCCGCCGGCCCGGTGGATCGCGCCGTCCACTCCCCCGCCCCCGAGCAGCGTGTGGTTCGCGGCATTGACGATCGCGTCCGCGGGCAGCGCCGTGATGTCGCCTCGGACCAGCTCGATGAGTGCCATGATCCGACGTTACCAACCTCGTGCACGGGAGACGCACGAGTCTGATGTGGCCGGAGCTACGCCAGCGTCGGCTGCAACAGCCCCTCGAGACGCTTGTAGCTGGTCTCCATTCCGCCGGTCATGCCGGTGGCAAGCACCGCGTCGCGTTGCTCTGCATTGGCGTAGGTGATGACGAGGGAGAGCAGGGTTCCGCCCTCGACCTCCGTGAGGGTCAGCTCGTTGAGCGTTGCCGGGAAGTCCATCCCGATCATCGCCTCGGTCGTGACCGCACGGTGCGGTTCGACGGACTCGAGGAGCTCACCGGTGAAACCGAATCGCTCCTCGCCGCCGTCCCGCTGCCACTCGTAGCGGTAGCTGTCGCCGACGGCTGTCGCGATCTCACAGACGGGCATCGACCAACCGTCCGGTCCGAGAAGCCACCGCTTCATGAGGGCGGCATCGTTGTGGGCCCGCCACACCTGGTCGACGGTGCCGTGGATCACCCGTGCCACCCGCACCTGGGTGTCGCTGAGGATTTGCGCCTCCGCCAGGTGGTCGGCGGCGAAGGACGCCAGGTCGGCCAGCACCTGGTCGATCTGGGCCATCGCCTGGCGGGTGCCTTCGAGCATTCCCATCTCGATGAGCTGCTGCATCTGGTCGAGGGAGTCGAAGTACGACGTCGTCTTCAGTCGGCTGCCACCGGTCGTCTCCTCGAAAGCGAAGTCCATTCGGGTGGTGGGGAGGTCGGGGTTCGGCACTCCCGCCGCATCCGAGAAGCGGTCAAGCACTTCAAACGCATGGGGAGCATCGGTCGAGGTCCAGTCCCAGCAGCCGTAGTGCGTATCGCCCTCCGGCCCGGTCATCGCATACACACTGCGTCCCCCGGTCAGAGCGTCGTGCCGGTAGAACGTGGCCGGATAGGTCGGCGGGCCCCAGAACCGTTCGATCTGGCGCGGATCTGTGTACGCATCCCAGAGTCGGCGGAGCGGCACCGGGAAGTCGGCGACAATCGTGATCGTGAGCTGGTCGAGGTCTTTCTCGACGGAGGTGACGGGCATGATGATCCTTTCGGTCAGGTGTCAGGTGAATCCGGAGAGCCTTCAGCGAGCAGGCTGTCGAGGCGCTCCATGCGCGAACGCCAGAGCTCTTCGAAGTGGTCGAGCAGGCGCTGGGCCTGGCGAATGCGAACGAGGTTTCCCCGCACCATCCGCTCACGGCCGCGTGCTGCCTTCGTCACGAGATGGGCCTCCTCCAGCACGGCAATGTGTTTCTGCACGGCCGCGAAGGACATCTCGTAGGAATCCGCCAACTGCGACACCGAGATATCGGTCACCAGCGTGCGGCGCACGATATCCCGCCGCGTCGCGTCTGCGAGGGCGCGGAAGAGGCGGTTCACATCCTGTTCGGAAAGCTCTAATACAACCATTTGATTGTATATTACCCACGGGACACAAGTCGTGCAACCAATCTTGTGAAGTCACAACCGATCTTGTGAAGTCACCACGCGCTTCCGGGCTCGTAGGTGCCGAAACTCCACTCGTTTCCCTCTGGATCAAGGACCCGCGCTCGCCGGGTTCCCCATTCGGTGGCCTCCGGCGCGAAGACGGACATTGCACCGGCCGTCAGAGCCCTGTCGAAATAGGCGTCCACGTCGTCGACGAACAGGTAGAGGCCGCGACCGGTGGAACGTCCGATGAGTGGCGATATCGAATACGCGGCATCATTGCTGGAGATCATCAGCACCACGTCGCCGAGACGGACCTCGGAATGGACGACCTGGCCCGCCTCGCCGTCCTGCCGACTGACTATTGTGAAGCCCAGGTCGGAGAACCAGCGGAGGGCTCCCGGCGCATCCGCATAGCTGAGGTACGCATACAGTCTCGGATTCATGCCGGCAGAATACCCTCTCACCGGCATCCGGTGTCGGCCGCCCAGGCGGTGTCACCCAGGCCAGGGTCTGACCTTGACCCGTTTCGGAACGGCTCACTATGGTGTTGGCGTGGAGTACCGGATCGGTGATGCCCTCATCCACTACGTCGCGCATGGCGAGGGCGTGCCGCTGGTTGCGCTCCATGGCGCAGGTGTGGATCATCGCGAGATCGAGGCCGCGGTCGAAGACGCTCTCCGAATCGGCGAGGGTGCCGCCTCGCAAAGGTGGGGACTTCGGCGGATCTATCCCGATCTCCCGGGCATGGGATTCTCCACGGCCGTCGGACTGACCGGAAACGCCGATGTGGTGACTGCGCTGTGCTCCTTCCTCGACCACCTGGACGCCGGCCCCGCGCTGCTGCTGGGCCATTCCTATGGCGCCTATCTGGCTCGCGGGGTGGCCGCCCGGCGACCTGATGCGGTGCGCGGCCTGGCTCTCGTCTGCCCGGCCGCCGAGACCGGCCGGGACGTTCCGAGCCAGGAGGTGGTGCGTCAGGATGCCGATGCGTACGACGAGCTCGAGCCTGCGCTCCGTGCGGGGTTCGACGAGTACTTCGTGGTGCGCACCCGGGCAACGGCTCGCCGCTACCGTGACGGAGTCGTGCCCGGGCAGACGCTCGTTGACGAGGACGCACTGGGACGGCTTTTCGCCCGATGGCCCCTTGAGACTCGACGCGCACGTCTTCGCGGCGCCGACGCTGATCCTCGCGGGACGGCGTGACTCGATCGTCGGTCATGCCGATGCGACCGCACTACTCACGTCCTACCCTCACGCGACGCTGGCCGTCGTGGATGCCGCCGGTCACGCCCTCATGCACGAGCGCCCGGCCCTGTTCTCGGCGCTCCTCGACGATTGGTTCGTTCGAGACTCAGGCTGAGCCGGGAAGGTGAGCCGGGCCGGTCTACGGAATCAGCGGTTACTTCCCCTCACTGCGCGAAGGACCCACCCGATGATTGCGATGATCAGGAGGACAGCACCAACCCAGAGCAGGAACTGAAGTGCTTGAACGAAACCACCCACAACCAGCAAGACGACCGCGATGATGGCGACGATGACGAAGAGATTCATTTGTTGCTCCCTTGACGTGCGAGAAAAACGGAGCCTGCCAGGGTCTGGGGCAACCAGCGACGTGTGTATGAGTGATTCGGTACACGATGCCATGATCCAGCCTACTCACGGGCATCGACGTCGCAGGGACCCTGGGCGGTAGCCGACCAGGGCCGATTGAACGAGACTGGAGGTAAGCCCCCGACCCGAGAAGAAGGTACCTCCACCATGACTCGCAGCGACATTGGCCCCAACCCCGACTCTTTCGACCTGGAAACCGCCACCACCGAGAACACGAACTATCGAACCGTGGCCTGGAGTGGAAAGTATTTGCAGGTCACCCTGATGTGCATCCCTGCCGGAGAATCCATCGGACTAGAAATGCACCCCGACACCGACCAGTTCTTGCGCCTCGATGCGGGCGCCGGGAGGGCACAGATGGGGCCGGAGAAAGACAACCTCGATTTCGAGCAGGACGTTTCCGACGGGTGGTGCATCCTCGTCCCCGCGGGCACCTGGCACAACGTCACCAATATCGGTGACGGACCCATGAACCTCTACGTCATCTACGCACCGGTCCACCACGCCGCCGGGAATATCCACAAAACGGCCGCCGACGCCGCTGCCGACGAAGAAGCCGGAACGGACACTCCGCCCGCCTGGACACAGCAACCCGCCTCGTCCCGCCCCGACGAGGAAGCGAGCTCCTAGTCGCTCTCCTGAGCTCTGGGGCGGCGTCGTTCAGCGCCAGAACTCAGTAAGCCTCTCCGCACGGACACGGCCTTGGTCATATCCAGCTCGGGCAGCAGACGGGCGCAACGAGACATCCATCGCGCTGGCGCCGAACAAGTGGTCGGCGCTGCTCTCGGGGAAGATCGTTTCCACCCGGCTGCCGCCGGCGCGCAGCGCGTCGACCTGGCTTGCGAGATGCTGGCCCCACTCCACGGGTGTCAGTGCCCGGCCGCCGAACGGTGACAACACCAGGACCCGCTCGTACCCGGCGGCCAAATCGGCGTTCTCGGCGTTGGACCGGTACCCACCGTCGATGTACCGGCCGCCGTCGACACCGTAGGCGAAGCCACTGGCGCAGCTCGCGGCCACGGCGTCCACAAGATCGACCCCGCTGTGCCGGTCGAACACCACCGGGGCACCGGTGTCGGCATTGACCGCGGTGATGAACACTCTCCGTGCGGGCCAGTGCTGGCTGGGCAGGCGAGATGCGACGGTGGCACGCCACCGCGATTGCGTCGACGGGTCGGACGTTGTGGCGAGGTCGAGCGCAACGGCACCCGTTCTGCGACGCATGTCGGCCGCATCCTCTGCGGCGGCGATGATTCGGCGGCGACCCTCCAGATGATCGGTCACTGGACCACCCTGAGCGCGACGTCCGCCAGAACCGGCCGGTCCCGCGCTGCGCGGCGCCACGGCGACCAGAGCGTCAGCCAGCAGATCGGCCGGGCTTGCGCCCGTGAGCTGAGCCGCAGCGGTCGCTCCGGCCGAGGTCCCGATGATCAGATCCGCGTCGGTCACGTCGAGACCGGCGTCATACAGACCGGCGATGACCCCGATCAGCCACGCGTTTCCGGTCGATCCGCCGCCACCGAGGACCAGGGCGGTGCGGGAGGGGTGTCGGGAAACGTCATTCGATGGCTTCGTCGCGTTGTTCACATGGTGTTGATTCATAGTCGTAGCTTTCTGAGAGTGCGTGAAGCGCTCCCCGCGACGGCTACGTCAGTCGCGCGATCGTGAACTCGAAAGGAGCGCCCGGAGTGGACAGTGTGTGCATCGGGTTCACCTCCTCAGATCGTGTCACGTACAGGAGAATTCTAGCTGGCGGCGGGCGCTCGTACCATCCGAGTCTCAGCCCAGCCGGGCCAGGGCCAGCCGGAACGCGTCGATCGCGTGAGCACTGAACATCGCCGGACCGCCTGCCCGGTGGATCGCTCCGTCCACTCCCCCGCCACCGAGCAGTGTGTGGTTCGCGGCGTTGACGATGGCGTCCGTCGCGATCACGGTGATGTCTCCCCGGGCCAGCTCTATGAGTGCCATGATTCGGCGTTACCAATTTTCGGCGCAGCGCCCTTTTTTCTTCTCACCCAGCGAGGCGTTACTCAATACCGGCGTGTGCGGTGAGACCAGCATCGTCCGGGGACAGCCGGCGTCGGCGCGGTTCTGCGGGCAGGATCACGAGGATCGCGACCACCACGGCGAGAATGAGCAGGCCGCTGGCTCCGACAAGCGCAGAATTGACGCGCGCGACCACGGCGGCCGCTTCCGAGGTCGACGCGGTTGCACTCACGCCCACGGCGACGAGGAGCGCGAGCCCGACGGAGCCTGCCGAGCTGATGCGCCGTGTTCAATAGGCCCGACGCGGCACCGGCGTCCTCGCCGGTGACACCTGAGATCCCGTAACCAGTCAGCGGCGCAAACGTCAGGCCCTGTCCGAGACCGATCAGCAGCATGGGCAGGCCCACGCCGAGAGCGTAGTTGGTGTCGATGGTGACCTGGCTCAGCCAGGCCATGCCGAGCGCGGTGACGAGCAACCCGAGGGTGAGCATCAGAATCGTCGGCATCCGGCGGCTGAGCCTCGTGACCGACATGGCCACGACGAAGTTGACGACCGTCATCGGAAGGAATCCCAGGCCCGCTTCGAGCGGGTTCCAGCCGAGTGCGTCCTGCAGAAACTGGGTTATGAAGAAGAAGAACCCCATCATGGCGCCCAGATACAGGAAGCGGATGGCGTAAGCACCGGAACGATGCCGGCTCGCGAACAGGCGCAGGGGCATCACTGGTTGCTCCGCCCGAGCCTCGTTCACGATGAGGAGGACCAGGAGCAACACGCCGACGGCGAGGCTCGCGATCGTCACCGGTGAGCCCCAACCGCCCTCGGACGAGGTGATGATGCCGAAGATGATCGCACCGATGCCGACGGTGGAGGAGATGGCACCGATGACGTCGAATGTGCCGCGGCGCCGCGGCTGTTCGATCAGGTACCGGGAGGCGAGGACGATCATGACGGCGCCGATGGGGATATTGATGAAGAAGCCGGCTCGCCAGGAGACGAGGTCGGCGAGAACTCCTCCGATGACCATCCCCAGGCTCGCCCCGATTCCTGCGGTGGCTGAGTAGAGAGCGACCGCCCGATTGCGTTCATGGCCGGCCGGGAACGTGGCGGTGAGCAAGGACAATGACGCGGGAGCGACGATGGCGGCGCCGACTCCCTGGAGGGCGCGGGCGGCGATCATCCACTCGCCGGTGGAGGCGGCCCCGACGAGGAGGGAAGCGATGCTGAAGATGACGAGGCCGATGATGAACACGCGGCGGCGGCCGAGGATGTCTCCGGCTCTCGCTCCCAGAAGGAGAAGTCCGCCGAAGGTGAGTGTGTAGGCGTCCTGGACCCAGGCGAGACCAGACGCGCTGAAGCCCATGGCCCGCTGGATGGAGGGCAGTCCCGTGAAAATGATCGAATTGTCGAGCAGGATCATGAAGTAGCTGATCAGAATGATGGCGAGAATCGCCGTGCGGTGCGGCGTCGGGCCGCTCGTCTTCACGGCGGAGTCGGTTGTTGTTGTGGTCACGATTTCAGTCAATCGTGAGCCTCAACGTTGTGGCAGTGGCCATCGTTCCGGGTATTGGCAGTACCTGTCACGACGCGACGGCGGATGGAGACCCCGAGAAACACGGAAACGCTCCCGAGAATCCTCAGGAGCGTTTCCTTTCTAGATGGGAAAGCCCGGCCGGCTCACCTGCCGCGGTACTCGTCCTCGGTCACGTGCTCGAGCCAGACGGTCGTGTTCGCGGGGTCATCGCCGGACTCGAGCATCGCGATGTGCTCCATGAAGTTGCCCTCGGCTGCGGCGTGGAAATGCTCCTCGCCGGGAGCCGCGTATACCGTCTCACCGGGGTGGACCTCGATGATGCTGCCGTCGCGTCCGCCGAAACGGGCGACTCCCTGGGTGACACGGAGGTACTGGCCCCGGGCGTGGGAGTGCCAGGCGGTGCGGGCGCCCGGGGCGAATCGTACGATGGCGACCGTCATTCTCTGGTCATCCGTGTGGGGCGTGGCGACGAAGTCGACCCAGACATCGCCGGCGAACTGCGCGGCCGAATTCTTGAGGGTGGGCTTTAATCGGTTCGATCTGCATTGGTTCTCCTTGATTGTTGTGCCCGGTTCGGCAGCCTGCTTCTGAGCGGATTCCTACGGCGTGACGAGGACCTTGAGCGCCGTGCGGTCGTTCATGGCCTGGTAACCCGAGGCGACATCGTCCAGACGCACGCTGCGGTCGAAGACCTTGCCCGGGTTGATGGTTCCGGCGAGGACCTGGGGCAGTGCGGCGTCCAGATAGGCGCGTACGGGAGCAGGGCCACCGGTGAGAGTGGCGTTCTTGCCGAACAGCGAGCCAAACCCGATCGGGGCGTCCTCGTACTGCGGCACCCCGACCCGGGAGATCACGCCGCCGGGGCGGACGATGCCGTAAGCCTGCTCATAGGCGGGCAGGTGTCCGACGGCCTCGATGACGATGTGCGAACCTTCTCCACCGGTCAGTTCCATCACCCGGGCGATGCCCTCGGCACCACGCTCGGCGACCACATCCGTGGCCCCGAACTCGACACCGAGGTTGGTGCGCACTTCGTGGCGGCCCATCAGGATGATGCGCTCGGCGCCCAGCTGCTTGGACGCGAGCACGGCCGAGAGCCCGACCGCGCCGTCGCCGATCACCGTGACGGTTTTGCCGGCCTGGACCTTGCCCATGTGGGCGGCGTGATAGCCGGTGAGGTAGACATCGGACAGGGTGAGGAGCGAGGCAAGCAGCGATTCATCGACACCGGCCAGCCCGCCGGGGATGACGACGAGCGACCCATTTGCCTGCGGGATGCGCGCGAGCTCGGCCTGCAGGCCGGCCGCGGCCGGGGTGCCGTACCAGCCACCGTGGACGCACGATGTCTGGAAGCCCTCCCGGCAGAAGACGCAGGTGTTGTCCTGGAAGGCGAAGGGGACGATTACGAAGTCGCCCTTGGCGACATTCGTCACCGCGGAGCCGATCTCCTCTACGATGCCGATGAGCTCGTGACCCATCGAGAGGCCCTGCCCGGAGGCGGGCAGCGAGTGGTAGGGGTGCAGGTCCGAACCGCAGACGCAGGCCAGGACCGTGCGCACGATGGCGTCGGTCGGCTGCTGGATGACGGGGTCGGGGACGGTCTCGACGCGGACGTCGCCGGCGCCGTACATGAACGTTGCCTTCATAGAAGTCTCTCCCAAATCAGTGGTGACACAGGGTGGACCTTCTTCCGTGCACAGACTCAGACGCGGCGACCAGCCCACGTCTTCGTGCGTCCTTCAAGTAGACATCGCTCCGGGAGCGTGAGGGAGACCCTGTCAGAACCCGTCTTGTCAGTACCCCTCACGTCATCGTGCCCTACCGCGGGTTGACCCGGAGGGTGGTGCTGGCGGCGAGGTCGGACGTGATCGCGCGTACGGCGCTGCCGCTGCCGTACTTGGCGCGATAGGCCGCGTCGATCTCGGGGTCGTGATCGCTACTGCGCTCGAAGGTGACGTCCTTGCTCACGCCTCCCGATTCGACGCGGCCCTGCCCGAGCACCTGCGTCCCGCGGAACCAGGCCGCGTCGGGGCCGTTGACCGAGCGGATGAAGATGTCGTCGCCGACCCGCACCTGCCAGATCGTCACGAGCTTCCGCAGGGTTCCGTCGGCGCGCAGTCCGGCCACGCGTAGTTCCCCGGCGTTTCCGATGCGGTCCAGCTCCGTCGCCGTCCAGTCACTCACAGTTCGTTCCTTTCCTCTGAGGCACCGGCCCGAGTGTTCACGGTTGTGTCACTTCGTTGACGATGCGCAGCCCGTTGAGGGTGCGCGGGTAGCCGATGTAGGGCAGCAGCTTCGTCAGCACGTCGACAAGGATCGCCCGGGTATTGCCGCCCGCGACGTTCGCCGCGACGTGCCCGCCGACCTGCGGCTCGCATCCGCCGAGGGAGATGAGCATCGCGAAGGTGAGCAGGCTCGCGCAGCGGCGCATCAAGGCCGGTGCGCGTGTAATGGTCGCCGAAGCAGTTCTCGGAGAGGAAGCGCTGGATGTGCAGCTGGTCGGCGGGCGCGCTGGCGTACATCGCGTCGATCCGGTCGGCCCCGATGATCTCCTTCTGAATGGCGAGGCCCTTCTCGGCGCGGGTGTCCCGGGTCGTCGTCGACTGCCCGGGGAGCGGGAGCTCGACGCCGCGTTCGACGAGGATCTCGTTGGTGGCGTGGAGGAAGTCGAAGACCTTCGCCATCCCCACGTAGGGCACCGCGTGGTAGACGACCTCCTTGGCCTCGACCGGCGTGACGCCGGCTCCGAGCGCCGCCCCGAGCATGACGCGGTACTCCCCCAGCGCCTGCGACGCGATCATCGAGCCCAGTTGCAGAATGAGACGCGTCCGGGTGTCCAGGGTCGACTCGGCCAGCACATCGCCGAAGGCGAAGTTGTCGAAGTACTCGATGAGTTCGGGATCGGTCTGCTTCAGGGTCGACACGTGACCGGGAAAGAGCACGTCGTGGTTCTTCTGTGCCTCTTCGCTGATGGCCATGGTGCTCACGCCTCCGGGATCACGAAGCGGTTCTCGTCGATCCGGCGGGTGTCGGGTTCAGCGACTCCATTGTTGAGGGTGAACGAAGTTGTCATGCTTCGAGGCTACGTGCGGTCTCCCTATCGAGGGAGGCTCGCTCAGTACCTGCCTCCCCGAGGTTGTGGACGCTGAGGGACTCGATGGTGCCCGTTCCCTTTCGTGCATACAGGGAGACTTCCCGACTGGCCGAGTGCGGGAAGATCTGGTCCGTGATGGTGACGCGGCCGTCGTGCGCGAAGACTTCCACGGAGGATCGGTCGACGTAGATCCGCAGTGTGATCTTTCCCTCGATGAGGCTCCACGGGAGCGGTTTCCGTCGACGGGAATGACGGGTGGAAGCCGACGTCGCCCGAATGTTTCCGATTCAACACCAGACAGCCGGTCCGGGCGTCGTACCCGATGGACGTCCCCTCGTCTGCGCCACCACGGACGATCATCCCGATCTCGTCGGCGGTTCCGGGTGTGATGGTCACGTCGATACGGAGGATGGCGCCCCAGGCCGGTTCCGGGAGCAGGAGAGTTCCGTGTCCGATACTCTGGTCGATCATCGTGAAGGGTGCCGGGCCCTCCTGGCGGATGTCGATGGCCGACTGGATCAGGCGCGGTTCACCAGCGATGGTGCGCAGTCCTACCTCGCGGGGCAGCGACATTGAACTCTTCCACGGACTGGTGGGGATATCGTTCCCGTAGTCCCAATTGTTCATCCAGGCGATCATGATGCGCTTGCCGTGGGGCACCCCGCTGAAGGACACCGCGGCGTAGTAGTCACGCCCCCAGTCGAGCCAGTTGTACCGGCGCAGTCTGCTGCTCTCATCCTCGGCGCCCTCAGGCACGGTCGTCTCGGAGGCGAAGGTGGTCCCGTCGAAGCTGCCGACGAAATACTGACCGCCGGATCCACCGGCGACTCCGCCCGGGTTGAGGTTCACGATGAGGACCCATTTGACGTTCGCAGGGTCGCCGTCGACAGGGAGCGGGAACAGGTCCGGGCATTCCCAGACCCCGGCGACCGCATTCGCCGGCCCGAAGGTACTGAGATACGTCCAGGCCGTGAGATCGGTCGAACGGTACAGGACGACCTTGTGTTGCTGGGCCTCGACGGCGACCATCACCCAGTAGCTTTCCGTCGGCCCGGAGTAGCGGAAGACCTTGGGATCACGGAAGTCGGACGAGTGCCGGTTCAGCACCGGGTTGCCACGGTGCTTCGTCCAGGTCCGGCCGTCGTCGAGGCTGAACGCGAGCGACTGCGCCTGGAGCCCGGAGAACGTCGACTGGTCGGTAAAGGCACTCGTGTAGATGGCGACGAGCGGAGGCGTCAGGGTCGTCCCGAAGCCGCTGGTGTTGTCGAGGTCGGCGACGATGCTTCCGGAGAAGATGTCCTCGTTCGCGTCTCCGGCGATCGCGACCGGTTGTTCCGTCCAGGTGGCCAGGTCCGGAGACGACGCATGTCCCCAGGACATGTTCCCCCAGACATTGCCGTGCGGGTTGTACTGGTAGAAGAGATGGTACAGGCCCTTGTAATAGACGAGTCCGTTCGGGTCGTTGAGCCAGTTCCGGTCGGCTGTGTAGTGGAAGGCTGGCCGGAATTCCTCGCGGTGGAGCGGGGCGACCTGGGCTTCGGCGCTCATCCCTTCACGCCGCTCGACGCGATGCTGCTGATGAAGGAGCGCTGGAAGGCGATGAACAGCGCGACCACCGGCAGTGTGATCAGGGAGGCGTAGGCCATGACCTCGCCCCACGACACGTTGAGCTGGAAGAAGTACTGCACGCCGACCATGACCGGCCTGAGTTCCTCGGTCTGCACGACCATGAGGGGCCACAAGTAGGAGTTCCAGGCCGGCAGGAATGTCAGGATCGCGACCGTGGCGATTGCCGGGCCGGAGAGCGGCATGATGATCTTGCGATAGATCCGGAACCAGCCTGCGCCGTCCATCCTGGCCGCCTCGTCGAGTTCCCGAGGGATCGACTCGAAGTACTGGTGGAACAGGTAGATCGAGAACGCGTTGGCGATGAACGGGATGATCTGCACCTGGTAGGTGTCGAGCCACCCCTTGCTGAAGCTCAGGTTGAAGCCGTCGACCACGAACGAGGGCAGCTGGTTCACCCACCAGACCAGGGGCAGGGCGAGGGTTTCGAACGGGATGATGAGTGTCGCGATGATCAGGGTGAGGATGATTCCCTTGCCGCGCACCCGCATCCGGGACAGCGCGAACGCGGCGAGGCTGTTCACCAGCACGCCGAGCCCCACCGTGATCACAGAGACACCGATCGAGTTGACCAGAAAGCGTGCGGCCGGTACCCGGTCGAAGACGGCGGCGTAGTTGTCCATCGAAATGTTGCCGACGGGCAGGAAGGCCGCAACCCCGGAGAGATCGCCGAAGATCTGCTGGTCGGGTTTGAGCGAAGAGACGAACATGAAGAGGATCGGGAAGGAGAACATCACAGCGAGTGCGACCTTTCCGATCAGGCCGGGCAGCCCGATCCTCGACAGTCGGGATCGAGGGGTACGCGATGCCGTGGGCGGCACGAACGCGGGTGCATTCTGGACATCGATAGCCATGTCAGGCCTTCTCTCTGGTGAGGAAGCGTTGCACGGCCGCGATGACGAGCACGATCGCGAAGAACACGAGCGAGATGGCGGACGCGTATGACGTTTCCTGTTGTTCGTACCCGGCCCGGACGGCTTCGTAGACGACGGTCGTCGTCGAGTCGAGCGGACCGCCCTGGGTCATTACGCTGACCTGGGTGAAGAGGCTCAGCGCTCCGATGGTGATGGTGACCAGCACGAGGCTGCGTGTGGCGCGCAGTCCCGGCCAGGTGATGTAGCGGAAGCGTTGCCAGCGGGAGACCCCGTCGATGTCGGCCGCTTCGTAGAGACTCGCCGGAGATGGTCTGCAGCCCGGAAAGCCAGATGATCATGTGGAAGCCCACGCCCTGCCAGACGGACATCAGGATGATCGCGGGCATCGACGTCGCCGGGTTGTTCAGCCAGTCCGGCCCGGTCACCTGCCCGAAGGTGATGTTCGAGATCAGGACGTTGATCAAACCGTCCTGGCGGTACATGAACATCCAGAGCAGCGACACGACCACCATCGACGTCACGACCGGCAGGAAGTACACGGTGCGGAAGAAGGCCGTGCCCCGGGTCTGGGTGTTGAGCAGGATCGCCATCACGAGAGCAAGTCCCGCCTGGAGCGGCACCACGACGAGGGCGAAATAGCCGACATTCAACAGCGCCCGGTAGAACGTGTCGTCGCCGAGCAGTCGGGTGAAGTTGTCGAGCCCGACAAAGGACGCCGGGTACGGCGAAATGAGCCGGGCATTCGTGAAGGCGAGGCCGAACGCGAGCACGGCCGGCACGGCGATGAACAGCAGGAGCAGGAGCACGGCCGGTGCGAGCATGGCGAAGCCGGAACGTTCCTCCCGGCGTTGCGATATCGTGCGGGGCCGTCGCTGGTACTTCGGGGCGACGGATGTCGCCGCGGCACGGCGGGCTGCGACCCGGGTGCTGGCGGGCGCGGCCGTGGCCGCACCGGGGGTGAGCGCCGCTGTGGGCGCGTGGGTTGACGTCATGACTTCCTCCCGTTGCTGGGCGGGGTGCGCCCCCAGTGGGAGCGCACCCCGGACAGCTACTTCTGCGTGTAGCCGCCGTTGGACTTGATGTTGGCGTCGATGGCCTTCGTGGCATCGTCGAGAGACTTCTTCACGTCGCCCCCGCTGATGATGTCCTGGGTCGCCTTGGCGAATTCGGTCGCGATGAACGGGTAGGCCGGAGTCTCCGGGCGGAGAACGGCGAACTTCTGTGAGTAGTCGCGGAACGCGGCCAGCTGGCCGCCGACCTCGTACCCGGGGATGAGTGCCGCTGCGGCCTCGGTCGCCGGGATGGTGCCGGTCGCCTTCGCGACGGCCGCGACGTACTTCGGCTGCAGAGAGAAGGACAGGTAGTCCATGGCCGCTGCCTTGTTCGTGCAGCCTGTCGTTACGCCCCACTGCCAGGAACCGCCGCCGATCTTCGGGCCGGTCCCGAGGTCGACGGTCGGCATGATGGCGAGGTCGTCACCCAGAAGGGCGCGAGTGCTGTCCGCGGCCCAGCTTCCGGTGTAGAGGATCGCGCTCTTGCCATTCTGGAAGTCGATGGTCGAGTCCTTGCCGCTCTTTGCTGCGACGTAGCCGTCCTTGACCAGACCCTGGAACCAGTTGCCCCATGCGACGGCCTTGTCCCCGTTCAGCACGCCGTCAGCACTCTGGAAGTCCGACCGGTCGACGAGGTCGCCACCGAAAGACTGAAGGAACGGCGAGTATGCATACGGCAGCCATTCCCCGCTGCCTGCCGTCCCCAGGTCCAGCGGGTTGTCCCACTTGCCCTCGGCCTTGAGCGTCTTCAGAGCGCTGTCCAGTTCGGACTTCGACCACGGGGCATCCGTCGTCGCGATGCGGATGCCCGCCTCGGCGAGGACGGACTTCCGGGCGAACATGCCCAGGGCGACGTCGTAGTAGCCGAAGGAATAGGTGGCGCCGTTCCAGACCCCAAGGGTGCTCGGGAGGTTCTTGGAGAGGTCTGCGGAAAGCTCGAGGGGGGCCAGGTACTTCGCCCAGGCCCAGTTCGGCACGTTCGGGCCGTCGATATCGACGATGCAGGGCAGCTTTCCGGCCGCCGCGGCCGCCACGACGGAGTCGTTGTAGGACGCCTGCGGGAATGCCTGCACCTTGACCGTGTTCGCTGTCTGGCTCGCGTTGTAGTCCTTGACCACGGCGTTGATCGCGTCGAGTTCGGCCTTGTTTCCGGCGTTGTGCGTCCAGAGCGTGATCTCACCGCTCTTCGAATCACCGTTGGATGCGCCCGCCGATGAACAGGCCGCGAGGCCCAGGGTGAGCGATGCCACGGCTAAACTGGCAATGAACAGGCGCTTCTTTGCGTGTCTCATTCTTGATTCCTTCTGTGGGTGTTGACTTGCTGACGGGTTTCTTGAGTGCTATCGGGAGTGCCGATCAACGCGGCCGTTACAGCGGCAGCGAAGTTAGTGCGGGTGCCCCGCTCTCGCCTCACGGCAGGGGCGGGGCAACCGAGAACCGTTCCACCAGCGGACAGTGCAATCGCACGTGCCGCGGTTCGTTCGCCGAGTCGCCGTTGATCTCCGCGTGCAGGCGCGTGATGGCCCACTGGCCCATGGCGTAGTGCGGCAGCGCGACGGTGGTCAGGCCGGGGAACAGCGATCCGGCGATGAGTTCGAGGTTGTCGATGCCGACAATCGAGAGCTCGCGGGGAACCGACAACCCTGCGATCCCTGCCGCCTGATAGGCGCCCATGGCCATCAGGTCGTTGAAGCAGAAGAGGGCGGTCGGCCGTGAGGTGCGGTCCAGGAGCGAGAGTGCTGCTTCCCGACCGCCGGCCGCGGACGGTGCCGCTGTGACGATGAGCGACTCGTCGAGAGGCAGGCCGTGGGAACGAATGCTGTTGCGGTAGCCCTCGAGACGGCCACGCGTCGCCGGGATGTCGTCCTGGTTGGTCAGGTAACCGATGCGGGTATGACCGGCACGGACCAGGTACTCCACCGCTGTCCTCGCTGCGGCTTCTTCGTCAGGGACGACGGACGCGAACCGGTTGTCATCGCTTTCCGCATCGAGGAGGACGGTCGGAATGTTGGCGAGCATCGGTGGGACGACGACGTTCTGGTGGTACATCCGCGCGAAGATGATGCCGTCAACCTGGTGCTGCATCAGCGCGCGAATCTCGCGGCTCTCGAGCTCTGCGTCCAGGTTGGAGTTCACCACCATCAGGACCCAGTCGTGCGCCGCTGCCGCTTCCTGCGCGCCAAGGACGACGGCCCCTGCGAAAGGGGTGGTGGCGATTTCGTCGCTCACGAAGCCGATGGTCTGCGAGCGTTGATTGCGCAGCCCGCTCGCCAATCGGTTGGGGGCGTAGCCGAGCTCGCGGGCGACGATCTGCACGCGCTTGCGTGTCGACTCCGGGAGAACGCCTCCGCCGCTGAGGGAATGGGAGACGGTCGTCACCGAGACCCCGGCGGCGGCCGCGACATCTCGGATGCCCACTCGCTTGTTCATCATCGAACTCATCTCCAAAAACGTTTTTGTTTGCGTGGGTTGATGCTACATGAACGTTTTTGTAGATGTCAAGAAAGCCGACCTCCGAGACCTTCCGCATCACTGTGCTGCCGCAAAATTGCGTGATGACCAATCCGGCGCGCGGCACCATGACCGAGGACTATCTGAGGGTCATTTGAAAGGCGCGCGAGTGGTCTGGTGACGGTATCACCACGAATGAGATTGCTGCCGAGCTGGGTGTCGTCGCCTCGTCCGTTTCCGGAAACGTGAGCGATTTGGCGCGCGACGGGTATCTCGACTGCGAGCCGCATGGTCCGATTCGACTCAGTGCGCTGGGCGAGACGGTCGCGGTGCGGATGGTGCGTCGGCATCGAATCATCGAAACCTACCTCGTCGAGGTGCACGGCTATTCCTGAGACGAGGTGCATACCGAAGCCGAGGTACTCGAACACTCCGGACGAATGTCGGCGCTCGGTGCGAGGCTACCGCTATGAAGATCGTGTTGATACCTCCACTGCTGTGTTCTCCGCTCGCCTATGCGCCGGTGATCGACACGGTCTGGAGGCATGGCCAGGTCACCCTGGCGGATACCCGCCACGACGACACGATCGCAGCGATGGCCGAACGGATTCTCCAGGAGAACGTCGGCGAGATCGCTGTTCTCGGCACCAGCATGGGTGGCTATGTCGCCCTCGAAGTGTTCCGGCAGGCGCCCGATCGTGTCGCCGGGCTCGCCCTCGTGAGCACTTCCGCGCGAGCGGACAGCCTGGAGCAGGTGCAAGCACGTGAACGTCAATCCGCACTCGTCGAGGACGGGCATTTCGATGCACTCGTTGACGCCGCCTTTGCCGGCGTCGTTGCAGCGGGTCGTGAGTCCGACCAGACTCTGCTGGCCGCCTGGCGCGCCATGACCACGCCGGTCGGCGCCGATGCCTTCCTCCGCCAGCAGCGGGCAGTTGTCCAGCGCGCCGATCTACGTTCACTTCTGCCGTCAATCGAGTGTCCGACGGCGATCGTTCATGGCGCTGCGGACCGTCTCATCCCCATCGACGCCGCCGAAGAAACAGCAGCCGCGTTGCCGGCGGCCCAATTCAGCGTCATCGAAGATGCCGGCCATTTCCTTATGCAGGAACAGCCGGACGCTGCACGTGCTGCCATCGACGACTGGCTCATGTCCCTCGGTTGAATGCCCGGGAAACAT
The DNA here is from genome assembly GCF_027594785.1 of Cryobacterium breve. Lineage (GTDB taxonomy): Bacteria > Actinomycetota > Actinomycetes > Actinomycetales > Microbacteriaceae > Cryobacterium > Cryobacterium breve_A. The sequence continues at coordinate 3,775,779 of NZ_CP075584.1, read as the reverse complement.
CGGAAGTATTCCCTGAACCAGCCTGCTCGCCGTTTCGGTAACGCCGTTTACGCGGGTGCACAGGTCAACGAGGGTGGGTGGTCAGATACGTCTCGAGGTTCATCGGGGCTATACCGGTGATCTGCTCGACGCTGTCGCTGACCGGGGCCATCACGCCGTTCGCGATCGCCGTGTAGGTGCTGACCCAGGCATCCACTTGCCAGTCGGGGGCCCCGTAGCGGGCGCGGGACCGGTACGCCTCTTCGATGCTCTCGTCAAGAAAAGTGATGTTCTCGCCGCGGATGCGGCTGATGGTGGCCGCGACCTCGGTCAGGCTCAGCGCCTCCGGGCCGGTGATGTCGTAGGTGTGCGCGGCGTGCGGGGCCGGGTCGACCAGCACCGCGACTCCTGTGCGGGCGACGTCCGCGCGGGAGACGAACGACGAGCGGCCGTCACCGGCGGGGCCGCGGATGACCCCGTCGTCGCCGACGAGCGCCTCCATGAAGTCCAGGTAGAGGCCGTCGCGGAGGAAGGTCCAGTTCATGCCGGAGGCCTTGATGTACTCCTCGGTCGCGTAATGGTCGCGGGCGAGGGTGAAAGTCGCATCCGGTGCGGCGGCGGCAAACGACGTATAGACGATGTGCCCGACACCGGCGGCGGCAGCCGCGTCGATGAACGAACGGTGCTCGTCGACCCGCTTCGCACTCTCTGACGCAGAGACCATGAACAGCACGTCCACCCCGGCGAGCGCGGCGGTGGAGGCGGCCTGGTCGGAGTAGTTGGACTGGTGCACGGTGCTGTTCGGCAGCTGGGGCGCTTTGGCCGGGGTGCGCACCAGCAGACGTTGGGTAGCGCCCCGGTCGGCGAGGTCGCGGGCGACCAGGCCGCCGACGACGCCGGTTGCACCGGTGGTGGCGATTGTGACTGGTGGGGTCATGACGATCCGTTCTGCTGTTGCCGTGTTTCCTTCAGCACCCGACGGGCCTGAACAATCACGTAGATGAGGTATCCGAGCGACGCGGCAATGAACGCAGTTCCCACGAAGTAGGAGTTTGCGAACACGATCCACATGACGCCGATCACCGCAAAGGCCACAATCACGAAACCAGGACCTGAGTCACTCCCCCTTTTCTCCATACGAATGCCCATCCCCAAGGCTCTTGTTGGTTCGAAGTGATGCGACAGTCGGCGGACCAGCGACTTCTGCTGGCAAGACCCTAGTCCCGATTGACTTTGCGCAGCTATCCCCAGACGGCCCGGGTTCGTCCCTGATTCGTGTTCAACGCAAAAAAGGCCCGTGGCAAACGACGGGCAACGTCGGGGGTCGCATTGGCACACGGTCGTGCTGTTGTCGTATCGGGTCGATTTCTCCGGATGCAGTAGCCGTCGCAGTGCCTTGTGGTCGGTCGACGGTGACGAGGTGCGCTGCTTGTTCCATCAAGGAACATCGATTCCCAATTGATGTCGCCTCGTTCAGTGAGGCTGTCGAGACGGAGCGTCCGCTAGCCACCAGTCCAGGACGTGTGCTCGTGAGTGATCCAGACGTGTTCAGGATGCAACGAGCGGATCAGCAGCTGGCCTTCGGTCTCGGGGTTCTCCAGTTCGCCGAACCACACCGCGGTGTCGCCGGCGATGACTGACGGACGCTCCCCCGTGTCGACGACAACGATCTGTGAGCCGCGGGTGTGGCCCGGCGCCGGGAGCAGGCGGATCCCGGGAAGCAAGTCGAATGTTCCGTCGACGGGCACGTAATGCACGCCGGGCGGGTCCACCCATTCTCGGATCGTGTAGTCGTCTTCGGTGCGGGCATCGTCAAGTTCCTGGCGCTGGACGTAGATCGGAGTGCCGGGGAAGAGGTGGTTTCCACCGCAGTGGTCGAAGTGCAGGTGTGTGTTGACGACGATGTCGACGCTCTCGAGGTCGAATGCCTGCTCCTTGAGAGAGTGGGGGCGAGGGTCGAGATCGGCGGCCGCAGGGTGGATGTCCGTGAAACCGGTGTCGACGAGCACTGTCGCATCGGGATGTTCGATGAGGTGCACGTAGACAGGCATGGGGCTGCCCTCGGCGGTCAGGTCACCGACATGGATGGGCGTGATGGTGATGGGGGCGTTCATGATGCGTCTCCTCTGCGTGTTGCGGATGTTGTCCTTCGTTCAGCCCAGATTCCAACGTTCACAGCACCCAACGTAGAAGATCTACAGTCCAGCGTGAAGGGCCGTCGGCCTCTCCCTCGCCCCGGCCGGCCGAGGTCGACTTCGAGTACGGAAGCGACCCGACCTTTTGACCGGAACCCAGGGCTTGACAGCTTCTCCGACTACCGCGACTCCCCCAGTTTGGGGCCGCGGCATCGGGCGGACACCTCTTTAGGGGAATGTCACTCAGCGGATCGATAGATTGGTGAGAGTTCGAGGGGGGACTGTGGTTGATCATTCGAGCGTCCGCCCTCGGCAACGCGACTTGGTCCGGACTTCCTCGGGTCTGTCTTTTGTGGTGAGGTGCTGATGCGCGCGCGGATTCATACCGGACTGGTGTGGGTGATGGTCCTGGTCCTGGCCGCCAGCGTGGTCGGGCTGGCTGTGCATTGGGCCGGATGGGGCCCGGCAGGTGAAGTCTGGTTCGAGCCGGCCGTTGTCGTCTCGCTCGGGCTGACGGACCTGTTACCCGTCGCGGTGTGCTGGATGGCTGTCGGACGGGTCGGACTTCGGCGCCCGGAGGTTCTGCTCGCCGCGACCGCGATGACCGCCTACATCGCTGGTGACTCCTACAGAGCCTGGGTAGAGGCCACGACCGGCTCAATTCCGTTCCCGTCGGTCGGCGACATCCTGTATTCACTGTTCTACCTGTTGATGCTGGCCGCGCTGATCGTTGCGGTGCGCCGCCACGTGCGGACGCTGGCGTCGTCGGTCTGGCTGGACTGTGTGGTGGGGTCGCTCGGCGCAGCCGCGGTGCTGGCGATCCCGCTGAGCCCGGTGCTCGACTCGGCCCTGACCGGTTCATCGTGGTTGGCGACCGTGACTGCGATCTCCTTCCCGCTCTTTGATCTGCTGCTCGTGGCCGCTATCGGCGGGATCGGCGCCTTGGGGGAAGGCGGCTGGGACGCCGATGGGTGCTGCTGTTCGTGGGTCTGCTGGTCTTTGCCGCGGCGGACGTGGTCTACGCGCTGCAGGTGAACGCCAACACCTATGTGCGCGGTACGCCGCTAGCCGCGGCCTGGGCGATCGGACTTGCCCTGTTGGCATTGTGGGTCGACGGTATGGAACGAACTCATCCGGCCGCGGTATCCGAGACGAGCCCAGCGACCGGCAGGGCGGCACTGATGGTGCCGGTGGTGGCCACCGCCGCAGGGCTCGGGGTGCTCTTGGTGAGTAGCCGGGTGCCCTTGTCGACGCTTTCTGTTGCTCTTGCGGGGGCGACGTTGGTAGCAGCGACAGCTCGCACCCAGGTCGCCTTCCGCCAGGTTGCCTGGATGGCGCACCTCCGCCGCATGGCCTCTGCGACGGACGACTTGACAGGCCTCCCGAACCGGCGGGCCCTCCACGTAGAAGGGCACACGCGCCTGGCGGACCCGGAGCGTTGCCGTCAGTCGCTGCTGATGCTCGACCTGGACAAGTTCAAAGAGGTCAACGACAGTCTGGGCCACCACGCCGGAGACCAGTTGCTGGTCCAGGTCGGCGCCCGCCTGCGTGAGCACCTGCGGCCCGGGGACCTGCTGGCGCGTCTGGGCGGCGACGAGTTCGCGGTCCTGCTCGAGGATGCCGGCCACACCGAGGCCATTGACGTGACGGTCAAGTTGCGCGCCGCGCTGGCCGAGCCATTCGCCCTGGAGGACATCACGCTGCACACCAGTGTCAGCGTCGGTATCGCGCTCTTCCCCGACCACGGTCTGGACCTGAGCTCTTTGTTGCGCACGGCCGACATCGCCATGTATAAGGCCAAAACATCCGGCCGCGGCCAGCACGTCTACAACACCGCCGACGACACAGACGCCACCACCCGGCTGAAGACAGTCGAGGAACTGCGAACCGCACTGACCACCGACCAGCTCGTGGTGCACTACCAACCCAAGATCGATCTGGACAGCGGCGAGGTACGCAACGTGGAGGCGCTGGTGCGCTGGGATCACCCCACTCGCGGCCTGCTCTACCCCGACGCGTTCCTGGCCCTGGTCGAAGAATCTGGATTGATGCGGACCCTGACCCGGGTCGTCCTTCAGGTCGCCCTGGACCAGGCCGCGGTGTGGCACGCCGAAGGTCGACCTCTCACTGTCGCAGTCAACCTCTCGGGCAGCACGATGATCGACATCAGCCTGCCCGACGAGGTCGCAGCAATGCTGACCGTGCGTAACCTCCCGCCGGGTGCCCTCCAGCTGGAGATCACCGAGGAGTTCCTGATGGCCGACCGCGACCGAGCCCGGAACATCCTGACCCGGCTGCGGAGCAGCGGTGTCCAGATCTCCATCGACGACTTCGGCACCGGGTACAGCTCACTCTCCTACCTGCGCGATCTGCCCCTCGACGAGCTCAAGCTGGACCGCTCGTTCGTCTTCCCGATGGTCGACGACGCCCGCGCTGCAGCACTGGTCGCCTCCACGATTGGCCTGGCCCACAGCCTCGGCCTGCGGTTGGTTGCCGAAGGCGTCGAGACCAAGGCCGCCTACACCGAGCTTGTCCGGCTCGGTTGCGATCAAGCCCAGGGCTACTACATGTCCCGGCCCGTTCCCGCCGCCGAGCTCGACCTGTGGCTCAGCGCCCGGGACGTCGCCCACGAGCTCACGGAGATGACTGGCCTGCTGCCGACTCTTGACTGACCCAATGCCATCGTGACCGACATCCCGCGAACCGTCGGCGCCGTCCGGCGCATCGAGAGCGCATGCCTCGGCGCGTCACTCATGGCTCAGTTTGCGTGCAACCCACGCCACCTCTCAGGGAGAGACTCCAGCAACCAGGGTCATGACGGCGTCGATGACGCTCGTCATTGATCGGGATTCTTCATCGATGGCCCATTCGTCGAGAGCGACCTGGAACACGAGGATGCCCAGTTCTGCCACGACCGTGGCGCCCAGGGGCGGCTGACCGCGCTCGATGAACGCCTCGCGAGCGACGCGGACGAGGTCGTCTCGTTTGCGAGCATCCCGGTCGCGCAGCGAGTCGTTCGCGTGGATGATTGCGCGCACGGCGGCGGTCTGCTCCCGATGCCCCTCGAATTGCTCGGTTGCGACTCGGTGCAACACGAGCCGGATGACGTCCATGGGCTCCAGGCCTTCGGGGGCCTCGGCGATCAGCTGCGCGGCTCGTTCCGGGATCTCGTCGCCGCCGAAGATCACTTCTCGCTTGTCGGCGAAGTAGCGAAAAAACGTTCGCGTTGTCAGGCCCGCCCGCGCGGTGATCTGGGGAACGGTCGTCGCCGAGTACCCCTGCTCGGAGAACAGCTCAATCGCCGCTCCCTGGAGCCGGCCGCGTGCGTCTGGTGCCCATCGCATGACATGAGTCTACGTGATGACACGACGTGCAATGGGTTATAGGATGACACGAGATGTCATTGCTTGAAGAGGAGACCACAATGAAGACACCGGCGAACGTTCACCTGCCGATCCCCGCAGCAGTGCCGTCGGCGTTGCAGCCGTGAGCGGCACTAACGTGAGCGAAGCGAACGAAGCGCTCTGGCTTCTCAATGTTCGAGGCGGTTTTGAGGTGCGAACGTCTGCGCACCCGACGGCCGGGCCGGGGCAGGTCGTCGTCCGAGTCCGGGCAGTGGCGGTCAACCCCGTCGACGCGATCGTCGGGCCCTTTCGTCGCCTCGTCACTCCGTGGATGCGGTATCCGACCGTCATCGGCAGCGACGTGGCCGGCGAGATCGCCGCAGTTGGTGTCGGCGTAACACGATTTCAGGCTGGAGACCGGGTGGTTGGTTACGCGGCCGGACAAGAGCGGCTTCGCAACAACTCCGAAGAGGGCGGCTTCCAGCGGTACGTCACAGTGCTCGAGCGTGTCTGTGCTGAGCTTCCCGAGGACGTAACGTTCGAGCAGGCAGCGGTTCTGCCGCTCGGGGTTTCAACCGCCGCCGCGGGACTGTACGAGAAAGACCAGCTCGCTCTGCCACTTCCGACCTCATCGCCGTCGCCACGTGGAGACGTCGTTCTCGTGTGGGGCGGCTCGACAAGTGTCGGCAGCAACGCCGTGCAACTCGCGCGAGCCAGCGGCTACACCGTGATCGCCACAGCCGGGCGCCGAAACCACGACTTCGTGCGGTCTCTCGGAGCGGAAGCAATCTTCGACTACCGCGACCCCGACGTGGACCAGCAGATCGTCGAAGCACTAGGGCACCGCCACCTGGCCGGCACGATGGCGATCGGGGCCGGGTCACTCACCCACGCCCTCCACATCGTGGGCCGCACCACCGGCACGAACAACATCGCGTCCGCCTACCCCGACCCCCTCACACGCGTGCGGTCGTTCCTCGCCCGCGCGCGCGGCATCCGCGTGACGAGCATCTGGGGCGGCACTCCCGTGCAGTCCCCCCGTCGGGCCGGCCATCTTCCGGGACTTCCTTCCGTTCGCACTCAGGCTCCGGACAATTCCGGCCGGCACCCGATCCGAGAATCTTCGGGATCGGCCTGGAGCAGGTGCCCGGGGCTCTGACGGCGCTCCGCAAGGGCGTCTCTGCGACCAAGCTCGTCGTCACCATCGACCATGAGGACATCAATCCATGATCACTCAGAACACGTTTCTCGTGTTCGGCGCAACCGGTCAGACCGGAAAGCATTTCGTTTCGCTGGCTCTCAAGGACGGGCACCACGTCAGGGTTCTCGCCCGAAACCCGGCAAAACTCGACAGTTCCATCCCGCACCTCGAGATCCACCAGGGATCGATCACCGATTCCCCTGACCTCGATCGGCTCGTCGATGGCGCCGATTTCGTGGTGTCGCTGCTTGGCGATGCGCAGTTGCAAAAGACGCGGAAGATCAACACCGCCTTCGTGCGTGACCTGGTGCCGGCTATGCGGCGCTACGCCGTCAAGCGCTTCCTCTACCAGGCGGGAGGGCTCAGCGCCTCTCCAAACCGGAGACTATCCCCGGCACTGTGGGCGATCAGAAACACCATCGCACGCGGGTACAGCGGCCAGCACGAAGACAACGAAGCAGTCATGCGCTATCTGGCAGACGAAGCCATGGACATCGAATGGATGGTCCACCGGGCCGGAATCGGCTCGGACGGACCGTCAAAAGGTGAACTGGAGCGGTCCAGTCGCCGGGTGAGTATCGCCACCTTCCGAGACTGCGCGGCCCACAACTACCGGCTCCTTTCGGATCCGACTGCCATTCACACCTGCGACCTCAGCGCCTATCGAAGAAGGCCTCGGTCCCGCTAGGTCGGTATCCACCGTGTCAGCGACGGTTGACACGGGCGCCGCTATCGTCGGGCTTCAATCTCAGTACGGTACTTCGTTGTCTCTCCATCGGCCCAGACCAGTACAGCGTAGGAGAGTTTTGGCTTGGCTTTCCACCAAAGAACGGAATGTCCACGCGCGCCAGAACTCAGCAACATGCCCGAGTTGTCGAGTGTTTGATCCCAGCCGCCCGGCTCGAGCGCGTTCGCATAAAAATCAATCACTTCTAGTTGGCTGTGCATCGTCGTCGCAGAGATCCCGGTCACAGCCACGTCGCCGCCGTCGAGCCCGAACTGAACCCGGCCTGGGTAGTCGTGAGCGCTGACGTCCGTGCTGCCAGGGTACGTCAAGGCCGCTTCGGGCTCTTTGGACAGACTGTCCACGGAATATCCGCCGGGCACGCAGCCTGCGAGGACAAGAACGCAAAGGGCGGCCGCGGCCAGTCCTGCCGCGACACGGCGTGTACCGCTCATCATCTTCCTTCTGCTCGGGCCGATTCCACGACGGCGGATACTAAGGGGAGCTGGGATCGGGTGTGTTTGTGTCGTAGTTCGCGGTTGTCGAGTCGGGTTGCATGGCGTTGCGCACCCGGAGAGGGATGCACTGAACAGGAGCACAGCCAGGATCAGGGCGCAGTTTCTTCAGGAGACGTGCACGTCGACTACCGCCCGACAACGAAGTGGACAACGTCTCCGCCGAGTGACCTCGTCACTGATTCGGCGGACGCCTTCTGCCCCGGCAGATCGGGGTCGGGCCCGGGCGTGGCGTCCAGCGACAGCTTCAGAACCGCGTCCTGGTTGCTGGTCAGCTGAAGCTGCAACATCGGAACGCTGCCGGCCGTCACGGTCCACCCATCACCCTTCGCGTAGTACATCTCGGCCCCGTCCGATTGGAGAAGCATCGTCAGATCCCCGTGCGGTTGGTCCATCCAGCTGTTGACGTAGAGAAGGCGCCCATCGAGGGTGCATGTCGCGGTCGAGACAAGTCCCGGTCCGCCGCCACCGACGTTTCCGGCTGCGACCCCGCTGCAGCCTTCGATACTCGAGGCGATCGTCACCGCATTCTCGCCGTAGTACGTCGTGGGCATCGGCCTCGGACTGGACCCCGCCGTCGGGACGCTCGAGCACCCGGAAAGTATCAACATAGCGATCAGACCTATTGCGGCACGCTTCATCGATTCCCCCATTGATGTGGCCCTGACACTACCGCTGATTCATTCAAGCGGTCACGCAAACCCTCAAGCCAGCTTTCACGTGTAGCCGCGGGTGCCGAATTGGAGTTTGTCTCCGGGGCGGATCGTGGACATCCCGACCTTGCCGCCGCCGAGGGTCTCGACTTGCTCAGGGTAGACGCCGAAGCGAGTGGCGATCGTGCTCGCGGAGTCCCCGCTGACGACGGTATAGGTGATCTTGCCCGAGCTGTCGGTCGTCGTGGTGCCTTCGGCGCCGTCAAACGGTCCTTGGTCTCGCGGCGTCGGATACGTCGACAGGTGCGAGGTCGCCGTCGGCGAGGGCGTGGCCGGCGGTGCAGGAACCGGCGCGGCGGCGCATCCGCTCAGCACGAGGAGCGCGAGCGCAATGCCGAGGACCTTCCAGGAGATCCGTGCCGGGCGCGGAGCCGGGACCTTCAGCGGTGTGCGCACCAGATGGATGCCCGTGTCAGAGAACGAGGCGGACGGTGCCGAGAACAGTGGTGCCGTCGCTCCCGAAGAGCGGAAACGGCCCAACAGCAACCCGAACGCGCGGCGATACCCTCTCTGCGACCGGTGCGAAAGCACCAGGTCGGACTCCCCCGTAGTCTTCATGACCACCCCCATGACTATTGAATGCCATCCGCGGGAATTTTGCGACAAATTGCCCCTGATCGGGTCAGAAAATTTCACCGCGCCATATTCCGACCACGTGTCAGCATGTGTGCATACTGAATGTGAGCAGCTACCAGCCGTCTGCAACAAATGGAGAAAGAGTCCAACTATGGGTGCACGCAGTTCCGGACGGGCACGCGCTCGCGATGTCCTCGCTGCGGTCACTCTCTGGATCCCCCTCGCCGCGGTTGCCACGACCTGGCTCGTCTGGCGGGACAACCTTCCATCCGACCTGCCCCGCCAGTGGGGCAGCCATGGGGTCAGTTCGACGTGGCCGACGTGGATGGCAATCGCGCTCTTTGCTTTGGTCTGCCTAGGTTCGGGCCTCATCGCAACGTTCGCGTTGCGGGAGGGTGCGGCGCCGACTCGCCGCAAGACATTCCTGTGGAGCGGCTTCGCGGCAGGGTTGGCAACCGGAGGCTGGCTGCTGATCGCCGGATCAACGATCACCTCCGGTCCCGGCACAGAACCGCAGGTCGGTGCGTGGCCGCTGCTCCTCATGGCGTTGCTCGGGTACGGCCTGATTCCGTTCATGCTTGCGCACCGGTGGGTGGCTGCCGAACCCGCCTGCTGGGGAAGCTCGAGTCACGCCGGAGTTTAGACCGAGTTGCGTCCCATCTGGAATCGGGTCGCGCACCCGTTGAGAACGGCCCTGGCTGCTCGAAGGGAGGAGGATTGATGTCGTGAAGATTCTCTCGATTCAGTCGGCCGTCGCTTATGGCCACGTTGGTAACTCTGCAGCCGTGTTCCCCCTCCAGCGCATCGGGGTCGAAGTTCTGCCGGTCAATACGGTGAACTTCTCCAACCACACGGGATACGGCGCGTGGCGCGGCTTCCTTGTCGCACCGGAGGATGTGCACGATGTCATCCTCGGTATCGAAGAACGTGGCGTGCTCCCCCAGATCGACGTCGTGCTCTCGGGGTACCAGGGCGGAACCGGGATCGGCGACGTCATCGTGGATGCGGTGCGGCGGGTGAAGGCGGCGAACCCCTCGGCCATCTACGCGTGTGACCCTGTGATGGGCAACGCGAAGTCCGGGTGCTTCGTGGCGCCTGAGATCCCCCCACCTGCTTCGGGATCGCGTGGTCCCCGTAGCCGACATCATCACTCCGAACCAGTTCGAGTTGGGATTCCTCACCGGAACCGAGCCCTCGACGCTGGACTCCACACTCGCATCCGTCGACATCGCCCGGTTGATGGGACCGGGCACCGTGCTCGTGACAAGTGTGGAACGCCCCGACCGCGAACCCGGCACCATCGAGATGCTCGCCGTGGATGCTCAGGGCGCGTGGATCGTGCAGACTCCCCATTTGCCTTTCAAAGCGAACGGATCGGGTGACGTCACCGCGGCGCTCTTTTCGGCACACTACCGCGCGACAGGTGACGCTGCAGTGGCGTTGGAACGGACCGTGTCCAGCGTGTTCGATCTTCTCGAGCTGACCCACCAGTCAGGTGAGCGCGAACTCCAGCTCGTGCAGGCGCAGGAATTCTATGCTCACCCGCGCATGCAGTTCACCGCCCGGCGCGTGCGATAACCGCCGGTGTGTTCACCTCGGCGTGATTGCTCCTTCCGAGGACATCCGTTGCCGCCCGAGCTCAAGGGAGACTCGCCGTGCTCGATCTCGATCGCACTCTCACGCCCGGTAGCAACTTTTTAGTTGCAGGTCGGGTCAGTTTGTGCAACTCTGAGGTTGCACTACTCAACCGAAGGGATGAAGAATCATGAGCACGAAGATCAACGAGTTGTCAGTCGTCAATGCGGACGAGTTCACCGTCTCACGAACCATCACCATCGCGGCCCCCATCGAGAAGGTCTGGGCCGCCGTCACCGAGGCGGAGCACATCGCCCGCTGGTTTCCCGAGCACGCCACCCTGGCACCGCTCGCGGTCGGCACCACCGGCGTCTTCGGCTGGGCCGACCACGGCGACTTCCCGGTCCGCATCGAGGAGCTCGACCCGCCCCGTATGATCACTTACCGCTGGGCAAACAGCAACGCCACCGCATCCACCCTCGAGTCGGGCGAGACCACCGTCTTCCGCTTCACCCTCGAAACAGTGGATGCCGGCACCCAGCTCACGGTCGTCGAATCCGGGTTCGACGCCCTCCGTGACCCCGCCGCGAGCATGGAAAGCAACCGCGGTGGCTGGGACTTCGAGCCTGAACGAGCTGGTCGCCTACCTCGAAGGTTCCGAGTGACCCCGTCTACCCTCGTTCCGGTTTTCGCAGCCCTCGGCGATGACACGCGCTGGAGCATCCTGGCAGCCCTCGGCGGGGCGGATGCCTCGGCATCCGCCCTCGCCGAGGTCCTGCCGGTCTCACGGCAGGCGATCGCCAAGCACCTGACGGTGCTGCAGGACGTCGGACTGGTCGAGCCGGTGCGGGTGGGTCGCGAAGTCCAGTACCGCGTGCTGGGCAGCCAGCTCACGGAGATCGCTCGGCGGCTCGATCTGATCGGGGTGCAGTGGGACCGCCGGTTGGCCACGATCAAGCAGATCGCGGAGGGCCTGGAGTCGGAGTAACGCCCTCGATCCCGAGATCCGTCGAAATCCCCGCGGAATCTGTTCCCGACGATTTCGTCGTCTGTGCACGTACCTCGGAATCCGAGACAGTGGCGACCGGAAGGACCCCGGTGAACTATCGAAGAGCAGCGCTGGACAGGGTCCTCTTTTCCAGGGCCACAATGGCCTGGGGGCTGAACCCTCTGACGATCAGCCAGATGCCGAGCGAGAACTCGAATACGGCAACGAGGAGTGCTGAGGCTCCCGCCAATGCGTCGTGTTGACCGATGAGCCCGGTGAAGACGGCGAGATAGCTGGCAAGGAGTACGGGGGCTCCGACGATTCCGATCAGGGACAGGGCCCGGGGCACCAGGCGGGACTGGAACAGCAGGATCCCCAGCAACAGGTCACAGACGGCCGGCATGAAACTCTGGCTCAAGAGGAAGATGCGATCGTAGAGGTAGGCGAGCGTGTGGCCGGTGACCAAGACGTCTGTTCCAGTGCCGCCCTGCCGCAACGCCACGATTGTCAGGATCACGGCAACGCCGAGCAAAATGGCGCTGGACTCCAGTATCCGTGCGGCCACCAGGCCCAGTGCGGCCGCTTCGTTCTGTTTCTTGAGCACGGGGAACAGTACGACGGCGGTGCCGATACCGGCGAGAGCGACAATGATCTCCGAGAGACCGCCGAGCACGGCCCCGGTGTCCGGGCCGGGGCCCAGAACATAGTCCGCACCCTTCACCGGGCCGTACAGGACGAGGGACGGAATCGAGACGAAGGTGAGCACATAAAGAATGCCCGCGATCAACGAAGTCCTTCGATATGGGGAGCGGGCCAGGACGGTTCCGTGTTCGGTGGCCATGTTCGTTCCTCCACTTTTCGGTTTTCAGGTTGAGGCAGGTCGATCGGCAACCATGATGGCCTCGACGAGATTCGCAAGATCCTGAACTTCGTCAGCGTAGTCCCGCGTCCCCGCTGGGGATAGGAGGGCCGTCGGCGGTCGTTTCGAGGCGCGAATACATTCGGGCGGACACCCCTCTCAACCATCGCTGCGCAATCCGACCTGCCTCGTTTCCCGAGCAGCCCCTGCACGAACAGGCGAATGGAGTCGCCCCGTGCGATCGACTGTCGTGGTCTAGAAAGTCCGGAAGTCGAGCATCGATTCCGCGACGGCGAGAACCGACCAGGTGCCGCCCTCGGCATCCGTGAACGCGTACGCGGGAACCACCAGGACGCTCCCGTCCGGCTGCCACTGGGTGGTGAGACCCAGGCGTGCGCTGACGATCTCGACCTTGTTCACCGGCCAGGAGACCGAGGTGCCGGCGACGGGTGTTGCCGGCGGCTCCGTCGGCGCCACCCACTCCTCGGTCGTTGACGCCTGATCGCGGAGGGCGATCGGCAGGGTCGTCGCCGCTCCGCCGAACCGCGGGTCTGAGAGTCTCTCGAAGCCCTCTTGCTCGCTGACCACCGGGTACGTCCCCAGAGCGACGACATCGGCGAGGGCACCGTTGGCACTGACGACACCACCTTCGGCCATCTCCAAGGACCAGCCCTGGTCGACTTGCTGCCCGTCGATGACCGGTCTTGCCGCAACGGTTCGTGTGGGAGAGCCCTCCGACACCTGAGAGGTGAATTCGAACGCGGCGGGGTCCCGGCCGTTGGCGACGAGGAGCGCACGAAGCGCTCCGATCGCCGCGTCTTCGCTGGGCGGCTGGCCGGTCGGCTCGCAGGCGCTGTCAGCCTCGCACTTCCACGGGTTCAATTGCGGGTTCTGGAAGTAGAAGGACAGCATGCCGTCGAGGCTCACGGACAGGCTCGGGGCGCTGCCATCCTGCGGGCCGGCGACCCAGCTGCCGTCCCGCAGCTCGGCTGGTAGCCCGATGCCGAGCGCCGCGGCGAGCGCGGTGACCTTGTCTGAGCTGGATGCCGACCGAGGGTCGTACACATAGGCCTGAGCTGTACCCGCTTCTGTGCCAAGACCGGTCGCGCTGAAGGCGTTCCGGCCGAATCCGTAGGGGTAGGTCGAGGAAGACATCTTCTGGTCGGTAGCGGCGCCAGAGCCCACGGACGGCTCCGTTCCGCCCGGCGTGACGCTGTCGGGGCGCCCATTGGACTGCAGAGTGATGGGCGGAGCAGCGCCGTCGGCGAGGCTCTTCGGCCCGCCTGCGGTCGCTCCGATCCCGTATCCCGCGGCACCCACGATCGCGAACGACGCCGCAACTGCGACGAACGGGAGCCAGCGCGGCCGTCGCCGTGCTCGTGCCGTGTCCAGGTCGGCCATGGGTGCTGATCCGGCCATCGGTTCAGCCTCAGGGCCGGTCATCCGAGCGATGACCTCGTCGGCGAAGCCGTCACGTGCTTCGATATCCCCCGCCGGGTCGGCGGCACGCAGCCGGGCGACCGGGTCTTGTTGTGTGTCGTCGTCGTTCATGTCAATCGGCCTCCGGGCTTTCGGTTCACCTGGTATATGTGCGGGTCGTGCCGAATCTTGCAGAAGCCCTAGAACGACATCCGCTCGCCCCAGGCGTCTCGCAATCGCTTGCGCGCGCGCGACAGCGCGGCGTCCGCCCCGGATCGGGAGATACCGAGCACCTCCGCGAGGTCGGCCCCGTCCAGACCCTCCCACGCGTGCAGAAGAAGGATCTGCCGGTCGCGCTCGCCCACGCTTGCAAGCGCGCCACGGAGTTCCGCATCGAACAGGAGGTTCAGCTCTGGATCGCCGTCGACTCGCACCACGCCCGACTCGGGCACCTCGTCGACCGGAAGATCGATGTGCTTCCTGCGCGAGTTCGCGAGCGTGAACCCCGCCGTGCGGTACAGCCACGGGAGCACTGCCTCCCGTGGCAGGTCGTTGCGGCGGCGCCAGGCTGTCGCGAAGACCTCAGCGGCCAGGTCCTCGGCGTCCTGACGCGGCCCGCGGCGGACGAAGTAGCGGATGAGCGCGGTCGAGTGCTCGCGGACGATCACGGTGAACCAGTCCACATCGGCCGCCGTCTTGGGCGCGTCCGCGCTGTCGGGCATCGCCGCCCCCTCGCTCCTGTCGGCGGTGGCTGGGGTGTCGGCGATGCTCACTTACTGAATATGTCGCATCCGCCGTAACTCTTGCACGCAGCGCCCCGAATTTTCGGAGATTATCGTCGCCATCCTGCCCCTAGCGAGAAGCGAAAGCCCTCTGGGTCGGGATGCTTTTGGTTTCGATGTCCTCCAACGTGCGTCCACGAGTTTCGGGGACACGAGTCCGGATGAAGACGACACCAAGAATGCAGATGGCACCGAAGATCGCAAACACCGCCTCCTGGCTCATCATTGCGGTCATGATCGGGAACAAGAGACCGACCGCGAACGATCCGATCCAGTTGAAGGACGATGCGATACCTGAGGCCCTGCCGCGAATCGCCAGCGGGAAGATCTCTCCGACGATCACCCAGGTGAGTGGGGCCCAGGTAAACGAATAGGCGGCCACGTAGATGCTCAGGAAAACCACGATCATCATCGGGTTCGCGTCCTTCATCACGGTATTGAGTATCGCCGGCAGAAGGAAGGACACTCCCATGATCGTGCCGCCCACGGTCAGCAACAGGCGTCGGTTGAACTTGTCCGCGATCACGAGGAACAGCAGTGAGCCGAGCACGAGGAGCACGCCCTGGATGATCGGCCACATCAGCGCCGAACTTGCCGCATTGCCTGTGGCCTTTTCCACGATCAACGGGATGTAGTAGAAGATCGCGTTGGCACCTTGGAGCTGCTGGAACGCGGCGACACCGACACCCGCAATGACGAGGTACCGGTACTTGCTGTCGAACAACGTTGCAAGTGAGGTATTGCCGGCCGCCTGCTTCTCGACCTGGGCCGTTTCCGTGATCGATCTGAGCTCGGCATCGACCTCGTCTGGGCGGCGAATGTAGCTCAGTACCTTGAGGGCCTCGTTTTCCTTGCCGACTTTCACCAGGAACCGGGGCGATTCGGGCAACCGCAACACGCCCAGATACAGAATCACGGCCGGCACTGCGGCCGTCGCGAGCATCACGCGCCACGCCCACGCTTCCGGAAGATCCTTCAGCAGGAAATCCAAGATGTAGGAGATCAGCATGCCGGAGACAATCATGGTCTGATTCAGACCGGACAAGCGTCCACGCAGCCGCGCGGGGGCAAGCTCGGACATGTACGCGGGAACCGACGCGGATGCGGCGCCGACCGCGAGGCCCAGGAAAATTCGGGCGATGACCAGATAGATGACACCATCCTCCGGCGCGAGGCCACAGAGAATTGAGCCGAGCATAAAGACGACCGCTGCGGCGAGAATCATCTTGCGGCGTCCGAATCGATCGGAAAGCTGTCCGGCCACGGCGCCACCAAAGATCGCGCCGAACATGACGCCAGAGGTTACCCAACCGATCATGGCGGCATCGTCAAGGCCCCAGTCGCTCTGCAAGAACGGCAGAGCTCCAGTCATGACGCCGATGTCGTAGCCGAAAAGGATTCCTCCGAATGATCCGAAGAAGTAGATGAACTTACTGTCGATCTTTTTTTCTTTTTCCATTTTTTCACTCCGAGTGAGGAACTAGTTTCAGCCCCGGTTGATCACTAGGAAGGATGGCTGGCCGGGACGTCGTCTCGGGCCTATGCCGTTGTGCCATGAGTGCGTTCTCGGCGATGGAATGGAGCGCGGCACATTGTGGTGTGCCGCGTTATTCTCTATCGCAGCTGTCCACTCTGACGCATGCCTCTGACGCATGCCCTTCCCGGTTATGGGACTTGGATGCCACGCCAGTGGGCTCTTCGGCCGAAAGTGATCGCTAACATCAAGCTATTTGTTAGCCTAGCTCACAAAATTTCAGCATCGTATTGTTGACCGATGCTCCGTCCCCACTCGCATCCGTTACTGGCTGAGTTGGGCGAGGAGCCTGTAGGGCGTCGGCGTCGGGGGTGCCTGGCTGTGCCTGGTACGTGAGGACGCGCAGGTTGGATTCGGCTGGTCGGAGGACGTCAAAGTCGAGGGTGAGACGGCCGACCAAGGGGTGGGCGAAAAGGTGTTGGCCATAGCTGAGGTCGTGCACGGGGTGCTCCGCCCAGATCCTGGCGAACGCGTCGCTGCGTTGTGCGAGCTCACCGATGACTCCGCTGAGTCGTTTGTCGTCGGGGCAGGTGCTCGACGAGTACCGGAGGAACCCAACGACTTCCCGCGCCATGGTCTCGGAATCCTCGAACAGCTCGGGGCCGGCGCATCCGAGGAAGAAGCGCTGGGCAAAATTAGGCCGGATGTCGTCGCGCTCGGCCGCGTCGAAGGGAAGGTCGTGGGCCAGTAGTAGGTGACCGAGCCTGTTCCAGGCGTAGATGTCGTTGGCGTGATCGAAGACGATGGCAGGCCCGGGAAGGGCTGCGATCAGCCGCAAAATGCTCGGGCGCGGACGTTCGGCTGGGACACCGATCGCACGTGCGTAGGAGGGGCGCGCGAGGCGACGGAGGTGGAGTGCTTCATCGGGGTCGAGCCGCATGGTGCGGATGAGGGCTTCGATCATCTGATCAGATGCTCGCTCTGCATCCGCTGCCTGCTCGAGCCGGGTGTAATAGGCGACGCTCACGCCGACCAGCTGAGCGATCTCTTCTCGCCGCAATCCGGGAACACGCCGCGCCCCATAGGCATTGACCCCAACCGCTTCCGGAGTCAGCGCGGCTCGGCGGCTGCGGAGGAAGTCCCCGAATTCAGTTGACATCATCCCAGTATGCGCGGTGCAGCGACCGCTCGGGAGGGGCAACCTGACCCTGCTGGTGGTACGCACGCCAGGGGTCTGGCCGGTCATCACCGGCAATGACAGGCTCTGACAAATGCACTCACGTATGATCCGACACCAACTCGTCGCACTCCTGATCCTCCTCTCCTCACAGTTCCTGCTCTCGGTGGACTTTTCGATTCTGAACGTCGCACTTCCGGAAATCGGGTCGGCATTGGGGTTCGCGTCCGCCGACGTGCAGTGGATCGCGACGACCTTCGCGCTGTGCGCGGCGGGCTTCACCTTGTTGCTCGGGCGGCTGGGCGATTGGGTCGGACGTCGCCGGATGTTCGTCATCGGTATGGCAGTCCTCGCTGGAGCATCGCTCGTTGGCGGCTTTGCTGGCTCTCCGGTGGTTCTGCTCATAGCGCGGGCGCTGCAGGGCCTGGCAACAGCGGCCGCGATGCCCGCCGCGCTCGCGCTGATCACCTCCATCTTCCCGGAGGGGCCGCTCCGACGCCGGGCACTCGGGCTGAGCAGCGTCCTCGCCTCGCTGGGATTCACGGCCGGCGCGGTGTTCGGCGGGATCTTGACGAACTACCTGTCCTGGCGGGCAGCGTTCCTCGTCAACGTTCCGATCGCCGCCGCAGTCGTTGTACTGGCGCTCCTCATCATCCGCGAACCGACCAGAGAGCAGCAGGCCCGACTAGACGTGCGCGGTGCGGCGCTCATCACCACGGCGCTGATCACCCTGGTCTTCGCGATGTCCCGCTTCGGTGAGCACGGCGTCACGGACTTGAACGGCCTGATCTGTCTCGCCGCCAGCATTGTCCTGATCGTCTTCTTCATCCGCACAGAGCGACGCCACAGCGCCCCGCTGGTGCCCCTGAAGCTCCTCACCCGGCCGAATATCCTCGCCGGTCACCTCATCGGCTTCGCATCGCTCTCGATGGAGACCGGCCTGGTGTTCCTGTCCACGATGTACTTCCAGCACGTGCTGGAACTCGACCCGCTCGTCACCGGTCTGATCATCGGCTTGACGGGCGTCGGCGCTGTCGTCGGCGGCGTCATCGGACCCCGCGTCGTCGGACGGCTGGGTATCCGTGGCGCGATGCTCCTTGGCCTCGGAACCCAGGCGCTGGCCACCGGCGCACTCGTCGCCGTGAACGACCACCCCGGATCGATCGCCCTCTACTCCGTGGTCGGCTTCATAGCCGCGATCGGTCACATGGTCGCTGTCGTCACATTCCTGGTCGCCGCGACATCCGGTGTCGAACCGGGACAACAGGGCCTCGCGACCGGCTTGGTCACCATGACACAGCAGGTCGGCATGACCCTCGGCACCCCGATCGTGTCGGCGATCGCGACCGCTGCCGGCGGCCTCACCAGCCTCCTCGCCCTGCGCATTGGAATCGGCATCGATGCCCTCATCGTCGCCGCATTCATCGCAGTGGTCGCCACTGTCCTCCGACGAGTCGGCAAGCTCGGGCACGTGGCCATCTAAGCTAGGCCTTCTGCCCACGGAAGGAACCTCAATGAGCATGGAAAGCGCGGCCTGGAGCTCGCTGTACAAGATCTCTTCCGCCAGGGACGGCAAGCACGGCTTCTCCCGTGAGTCCGTTCGGCGGATCCTGACGTTCGCGGTGCCCTACCGGTCCAAGCTTGTGATCTTCATCACCCTCTCCATCGTGGGAGCGTTCCTCGCGGTCGCGACGCCGGTACTCGCCGGCAAGGTGGTCGACGTCATCGTCGCCCAGGGCGAGGTCGCCACGATCGTTTGGATCGCAGTGGTCATCGCCCTCGTGGCCGTGGCCGACGCCGCCGTGTCACTCGTGACGCGCTGGTACTCGGCGCGGATCGGCGAAGGTGTGATCCTGGACCTCCGCACCGCCGTCTTCAACCACGTGCAGAAGATGCCGATCGCGTTCTTCACCCGCACGCGGACGGGCGCCCTCGTGAGCCGCCTCAACAACGATGTGATCGGCGCCCAGCAGGCCTTCAGCGGCACGCTGTCCGGCGTGGTCACGAACCTCGTGGCGCTGACCCTCACCCTGATCGTCATGCTCAGCACGTCCTGGCTCGTGACGGTTCTCGCCGTCATCATGCTCCCCATCTTCCTGGTACCCGCGCGCCGCATGGGCAGCCGCCTCGCCGCGCTGCGCCGCGAGGCAGCCGATCACAATTCCGCCATGAGCACGCAGATGACCGAACGCTTCTCGGCGCCCGGCGCCACCCTCGTCAAGCTGTTCGGCCGACCCGACGAGGAGGCCGAGGAGTTCCGCGTCCGCGCCGCCCGAGTCCGCGACATCGGGGTCCGGACCGCGATGCTGCAGTTCGTCTTCTTCACCGCCCTGATGCTCGTCTCTGCTCTCGCCCTCGCGCTCGTGTACGGGCTCGGCGGCTCCCTCGCACTCGCCGGCCAGCTGAATACCGGTGACGTGGTCACCCTGGCGCTCCTCCTCACCCGCCTCTACGCGCCGCTCACCGGCCTCGCAAACGCACGGGTGGAGATCATGAGCGCGGTGGTCAGCTTCGAGCGCGTCTTCGAGGTGCTGGACCTCGAACCCCTCATCCAGGAGAAGCCCGACGCCGTCCCCGTCCCCGAAGGCCCAGTAGCCGTCGAGTTCGACAACGTCCGCTTCGCCTACCCGTCCGCGGACAAAGTGTCCCTCGCCTCTCTCGAGGAAGTTTCCACGCTGGACACCCGCGGCGGCGAGGAGGTGCTCCACGGCGTGTCCTTCAGGATCGAACCGGGGCAGACCGTTGCCCTCGTTGGTTCGTCCGGTGCCGGCAAGTCCACAATCGCGCAGGCTCCTCTCGCGCCTGTATGACGTCGACAGCGGCGCCGTGCGCCTCGCGGGGACGGATGTCCGCGACGTCACGTTCGTCTCCATGCGGCACAGCCTGGGCATGGTGACGCAGGACGGCCACCTGTTCCACGAGACCATCCTCTCCAATCTGCGCCTCGCGAGGCCGGAGGCATCCGACGACGAGGTGTGGGACGCCGTCCGCCGTGCGCGACTCGAGCCGCTCATCCGGTCGCTGCCGGACCAGCTGGACACCATGGTGGGAGAACGTGGCTATCGGCTGTCCGGGGGTGAGCGCCAGCGGATGACCATCGCGAGGCTCCTGCTCGCCCAGCCGCGCGTCGTCATCCTCGACGAGGCGACGGCGGCGCTGGACTCGACGTCTGAGGCCGCCGTGCAGGCGGCGCTCAGCGAGGCGCTCAAGGGACGGACGGCGATGGTGATCGCACACCGCCTCTCCACCATCCGCAACGCGGACCTGATCCTCGTGGTTGAGGACGGCTCGATCGTGGAGCGCGGTACGCACGAGGAACTGCTGGCTGCGGGTGGGCGGTACGAGGAATTGCACCGGACCCAGTTCGCCGTGCAGAAGAATGTTACGGCCGACGAGGAAGCGCTGAGCCGGACCTAGTCGCTGAGCTCGGTCGTGTCGGCACAGGGAAGGATCCCTATATCGCGGTGCTCATGCCTCGATCACACACGCATGTGAGCTTGTATGGTAGTGTGCAAATATCCCCGGAACGAGCCTGGGACCCTGAAGCAGAAGGCACAATGACGTGAGCCCCCTCATCGACAAATCGACCCCACGCGTGTACACGGCCCGACCCATCACGCTTGCCCGGAGCATCGGCTTCGGTGTCCTGGACCTCATGGGCGGCGGCTGGAACACCATCATCAGCGGCCTGATGCTGTACTTCTTCACGACCTACGGGGACGTCAGCGCCGTCCAAGCCGGCACGATCCTCTTCATCGCCCGCATCGTCGACGCGGTCGTCAGCCTCATCATCGGCCCGCTGACCGACAACTTCTATCGAACCCGCCTGGGCAAAAAGTTCGGCCGCCGCCACTTCTTCCTGCTCATCGGCGCACCCTTGCTCCTCGTCGTCTTCCCCCTGCTGTGGATCTCGCAACAGGGCTTCTGGTACTACCTTCTCGTCTACCTGGCTGTCGAGATGATCATGGCGATGATTCTCATCCCGTGGGAGACCCTGCCCACCGAGATGACGGACAACTACAAGCTGCGGACCAAGCTCAGCTCAACCCGCATGTTCCTGTCCGCCACGGGCACCTTCCTCGTCTTCTTCATCCCGGCCCAGATCAAGGGGACGAACAGCCCGAACGCCTACTTCATCACCGGTCTCATCTTCTCCGTGCTGTTCGCCGGCGCCGTCATCACGACGTACTTCACCACCTGGGAGCGCAAGCTCACCCCGGAGTTCCTCGCGGAGCTCGACGCCCAGCCCAAGGTGCCTGTCGGAAAGCTCATCACCGACAACCTCAAGGACTTCGGCTCGACGTTCAAGAACTCGAGCTTCCGCAAGCACCTGGCGATCTATCTCTTCTCCTTTACGGGCAAGGACATCTTCGCCACAGCGCTGACGTTCTTCGTCGTGTACGCCGTGCACGGCAGCGAGTCTTTCGGCCTCACCCTCCAGGCGCTGTCCATCATCGGGCTGCCGACCACGGTGCTCGCCGCATTCCTCATGATCCGTAAGGGTCCGCGCTACTTGTTTGCCATGTCCTACTCCGTGATCATCGCCTGCCTGCTCGCCCTCGGCGCGATCTACCTCATCCAGCCGTCCTCGACGATGGTGCTGCTCGTCATCGTCGGCCTCGCGTATCAGGCCGGACGATCCATCCTCGAGTTCACGCCGTGGAACGTCTTCCCGTTCATCCCCGACGTCGACCGGATTATGACCCGCCAGGACCGCGCCGGAATCTACGCCGCGGTGATGACATTCGGCCGCAAGTCGACAGGCGCGGTCGCGACCCTCATCGTCTCGTGGTTCCTGGACCTGGGTGGCTTCCTCAAGCCCGGCAGCGAGGGCGGCGTGCAGCTCGACGCCTCGTGCCTCAACTCCTGCCCCCTCGTTCAGAGCACCGGCACCCAGCACGTCATCGCACTCGTCGTCATCGTCGGGCCGCTCATCCTCATCGCTATCGCGTTCGCCATCTCACGGTTCATGTACCTCGACCCGCAGAACCACGCAGTCCTGCGCGCCGAGATCGACCGCCTCGAGGCCGGCGGCTCCAAGGACGAGGTCACCTCCGAGGCCCGTGCGGTCGTCGAGAAGCTGACCGGCCACCCGTACGAGTCGGCCTGGCCCGAGGACGCGATCTCCCCGACCGCCCCGACCGTCTCCACCAAGGGCTGACCGGCACACCGCACTTCCCCGGATCCCATATCCCACCCGAGGAGGTGCAAGAGTGATCCTCGGCCTCGGATCGGTCGTGCCGTAAAGTGCATCGCGTGCGCACTGATCCGAGTACCTGGTTCCTGAGCCGGGCCGAGCGCGGAAACCTGTCCACGGACGTGCATGCGGGTAGTGCCGGATCGCCGGCCTGGTCGGAGGGCAACCTCGTGGTGCCCCTGGTGCATGGCGCTACCTACTTCGCCCGGCTGCACGAGGAGTTGACGGCGTTGCAGGCGGGAGACCGCGTCTGGTTCACCGACTGGCGTGGCGATGCCGACGAGCGGATGCTGCCGGACGGGCCATCGATCGGCGATCTGCTCGCTGGGCTGGCCCGCTCGGGAGTGGAAGTGCGCGGCCTTGTCTGGAGATCCCACGGGGAAAGCGTGTCGGCCCCGATGAGCGGCCGTTCCAACGAACGGCTGGGTCGCGAGATCAACGAGGCCGGCGGCGAGGTGCTGCTGGACCAGCGCGTGCGCCTCTTCGGCTCGCATCACCAGAAGTTCTTCGTCATCCGCCGTCGGGACGACCCGTCGCGGGACATCGCGTTCGTCGGCGGACTCGACCTGTGCCACGGGCGCCGGGACGACGCCGGACACACGGGAGACCCGCAGGCGCTGGATATGGATCCCCGGTACGGCAAACGCCCGCCGTGGCACGATGCCTCCCTCGAACTGCACGGCCCCGTGGTGGCAGACCTACTGGCGGTGTTCGCCGAGCGATGGAACGACCCTCACCCACTGGACCGGCGCACGCCCTACCGGATGCTGCTACAGCGTCTCGCCCGCATGCCCCGGCACCCCAGGCCCCTGCCGGAATCCGCGCCACCACCACCGCCGGCGGGCCCGCACGCCGTGCAGCTGCTGCGCACCTACGGTGTGAAGCGCCCACCGTTCCCGTTCGCGCCTGCCGGGGAGCGCAGCATTGCCCGCGCCTACGGGAAGGCCTTCGCCCGCGCACGCTCGCTGATCTACATAGAGGACCAGTACCTGTGGTCCACGGAAGTCGCAGCCGCTCTCGCGGCGGCCCTCACACGCAACCCCGAGTTGACCGTGATCGTCGTCGTGCCCCGGTATCCCGACTCCGACGGGCGTCTCGCCGGGCCGGCAAGCCGGCTGGGCCAGTTGCGGGCACTCACCATGCTCCGCCGCGCCGCGCCAGGCCGGGTCGGCGTTTTCGACCTCGAGAACGCCGCGGGCACTCCGATCTACGTGCACGCCAAGGTCTGCATCGTCGACGACACGTGGGTCACCTGCGGCTCGGACAACTTCAATCGCCGATCGTGGACCACCGACAGCGAGCTCACGTGCGCCGTCGTCGATACCACCCCGGGCACCCCGGCAGCACCCGGCGCAGGGAAGGGCGCCGATGCTTCCGGGCGCCTGGCCCGGGACCTCCGCCTGCAACTGTGGTCGGAGCACCTGGGCCTGGACCCGGACGATCCCGCGCTCGGCGACCCCGCCGCCGCGCTCCGCCTGTGGAACACTACCGCCGACGGCCTCGACGACTGGCACACAACCGGCCACCGCGCGACCCGCCCCACGGGACGAGTGCGCCACCACACTCCCGAACCGGTCACGCGCATCCAGCGGCTCTGGGCGGTCCCCATTGGGCGCTTCGTCATGGACCCGGATGGCCGGCCCCGCCCGCTGCGAGGTACCGCGCGCTTTTAGGCCGCGCAGTTCCAGGTCCGACGGTTTCGCCCAGGCAGCCGCATCCGCGAAATGTTAAAGCCTCGCTCAGGTGCCGGCGCACCAGCAGCCGTCACCGAATCGCAAGTCCTTGAGCAGCCTGAGTTGCGTCTTAGGACTCCGAGGGCACCAAGGGAAGTTCGGCTCCGTAGTTCCAAGACACGATGGCCGGCTGCTCACGGTAGAAGCTGAGCACGGAGACCGATCCAGCATCCAAGGTGATTTGAGCGCCGAATTGAGGGGCCATCCTCAGGTACACGGCGGTGAGAATGCGCAGGAAATGGCCGTGCGCGATCAGGGCGACATTTCCCTCCTCCATGGCAGGCAGCACCCGCGTGAGCACCCGCGACGCGCGGGCGGCGACCTCCTCGACCGTCTCACCGGGCGTGTGACCACGAATCACGCCGTGGGTGAATGCACTCCAGTTGTAGCCGAGTTCGCTGCGGATATCGCGCGTCGTACGCCCCTCGTACCCGCCGTAGTCCCACTCAACGAGAAGCGGATCAACCTCCGCTTGAAGGCCAGCGAGCTCAGCAGTGCGTCGCGCACGCTGCAGCGGCGAGGTCAGCACGAGGGAGAAATCGTAGCCGGCCACCAACCTGCCCGCGCCGCGGGCCAGTTCCTCTCCCCGGTCGGTGAGCGGAACATCCGTGAGTCCAGTGTGTTTGCCCTCCTTCGACCACTCCGTCTCCCCATGGCGCAAGAGAATCAGCTTCCCTGACGGGTTATCTGGAGCGGGATGGCTGGGCAGCGGCTCGTTCATGAACATACGGCAACAGTAGTATCACCCCCCGGTTTCGATGGAGGTTCTTGATTGATGGAAAAGCCAAGGTCACCCCGCGGGCCTTCGAAACGGGTGGGGGAACAGGCATTCCCGCAATCACGCGGCTACGGCCGTTCATGGTGAGCGCAGACGACTCGGGAAGCGAAGAGATGCTCGCCCCCGGGAACCCCGGATGCCGCTCTCGACATGGACGTACTGCGCTCCCCCGCGGGTGTGAGTTCTCGCGCTGCCCGTCGCGGCCGACCGAGAGGTCCACGAGACCTTCGACACGACCGCCCGGATGACCTCAGGAGCCGAGACGTTCCGTAGGTCTTTACGGCTATCGCCGGGTGCCTCGATGAGACCGCTCGCGTAGCGCGGGGCTCTCGTTAGATCCTTTAACCAAAAAGTCCCGGAAACCCTTGAGTTTCCGGGACATTTGGTGGGCTGTTCGCGAAAGCCAGCAGGGCGCGGATCGTCGGTGACGGTGGAACTCTGTTTCCTCCGCAGCCCTCATTCCTTTCCTCCAGCATTGCCTGGGCCAGACCACTGACTCGGATCGGACCGAGCGCGAGGCGCGAATTCGTGGGTCGCCCACCGCTGTCGACGACCAGTGCAGCTTGGGTGAGGTCGCATATGCAATCGCTTCGTTCGCGGCGTAGAGGTCGGGCGGGCACCCCTGGCAACCATCCCGGCACGATCAGACACGGCCGGTTCCTCGACCCGCCTCTGCCTGATCGGTTCGGATACCTCGAAAAGGAGCTCATCCAGATCTTCCAAGAGTTCAAGGAAGCGGATCACCATTGGTGGCGGCAGGGTCGAAGAACGGGTCATGCCTTCACACTTTTCGCATCGTGTCGGGCCAGCCCCGCCTTCACCCCATGCCGGCGGCACGCCTAAGCTCATCCTCGCCATAGCCGAACGTGTAATCCTCATCCATGCCGTTCGAAAGCCAGATGTTTGCGGCATCCCAGACGCTCAGCGAGTCCCCGCCGGAATCGTCTGCTGCGTCATGGTCCTCCCCGATCGTGCAACGGCAATCCTCCCCGTACTGGGAGGAGCCCCCGTCAATCGTGGAGTACTTCTGATGCTTTGGTCCTGTTGGCATACCGCCGCCACCTTTCAAATCCCCATACAGGCAAGACTGCGCGGGTCGTTTTCAAGACTCGCTAGTGGCCGAGCGACCCTAACGACAGTTCCGAACCGGCCACAGTCGCCGGGTCATCACGGCCTGAGACGCATTGTCAGCCCCAACACCCGGGTGAAGTGAAGGGAGAGCAATAGTCATTGTCATGGCGCTCGGAGTAGTCGTTCATATTGGCCGTCGGCTTGCCACAGGTCGGGCACGGCCAATTGGGCCCCCCACAGGTGCGACTGTTATGTCCGTCAAACCCACACGATCCGCAAGTAGCCATGCCTGGACTCTATCGAACGTATAGCGCTTCGCCGTGCACTGTCGGTGCTGTTTGAGCGACTCGCGTGGTCATTGTGCCGGGTAGGAGCTTCCCATCACGGTGCTCGACCTAACTCTCGGCGGTGCGGAACACGACTACCGCGAAACCCGCGGGGTTGAGGACAGTGCAGGGCGTCTTCCGGCTTTCCTCACTTCAGGGAATCGGTGCAACAATTGCGCGCCACATCCGGGGTGCCGCCCAGACACTTTCCCAGGCGATGCACGACGGGGTGCCCGTGCGCATCGACGTCGACATCCCTACATCCCAGTCCCTCGAAATGGTTGCAAGCCTCGGGGTCTGGGACGCAACGCGGAAGACAAAAAATGCCACAGCCGACACGTCCCTCGCCGAAGCGCTCACCCCACTGGCAAGCGCTCTGGAGAGCCAAATCCAGCACCTGGCGGTCGTCTCGGCCCCGCGGAGCAAGGGGCGTTTGTCGCAGCCATTAAGTCTGTCGTTCGTCGCGCTCAGACTGTCTCTGGCCGGCTGCTGCAGTGCCGCAAGACCCGTGGCAGAATTTCTTAGTTCGGTCGACCGACTAATTCGACACGCTCAACGAGCCGGGCTTCCTCACCGACAACGAAGATGCCGTCGTCGGTGGTCTCCCCGCCATGATTGTCGTCAGTCTCGCGCATTTCTTGGTTGCCAGGAAGTTGACTATGTGTGCCGCGAACCCTGTTGCCGCCGACGGCCGGCCGGCCGGCCGTGCACATTCTCACGGGCCGCCTATCGGGCGGCTCCACGAACTCGTCTGATCGTTCTGAGCGCTAGGTTTGAGCCAGTTCATCAATAACTGGGGGGCATGCCATGGACAGCAGGACACACCGGCGGAATGTGGCAGTTTTTATCGACTTGGAAAACATGTTCGGCGGCTACAACAACGACGTCTCTGGAGTACCGTTGTCGCGCATGCTCAGAGAAATTCGCCACTTCATTGAGGATCTTCAGATTGGGTCGAGCGCGGCAACAACAAAAGCGTATGCCAATTGGATGGTGGCGGGTATGTCAACCTACCGCCGAGAAATGCTTGAGAACGCAGTCGAGCCGGTTCAGATTTTCTCCTACGCGGGGGCGGGAAGAAGAACCCAGACGAGGGCCGCAGGAAGAACGCGGCCGACGTCCAAATTGTGGTTGATGCGCTCAGCGTTGCAGTAGAGGCACCTTGGGTTGACGTATTTGTGATTGTGAGCGGCGATGGTGATTTCATTCCTCTGGTCCGCCGTCTTCAGTATCTCGGCAAGTACGTCATTGGAGCTACGCTGACCGGTGCCGGCGCGGGTGGGGTGAGCGCATTGTTGCGATCAAACGCTGACCACTATTTCGAAGTTGATGCCGGAGTTTCAAGGGCTGCCGTGGAAAACGCTTCGAATATCACCAAATCATCTGACGTGAGCATCAAAGAGTTGAGTGTGACACGGCTTCCTTCCGACAGGATCCCGACGGTCAACGAGTACGTGCAGTCCGTTAAAGCGATCGTTCTGCAAAACCCCAAGATGATGAGGGGTGACGAAGTTAGTGGTGCCCTGTTGGGGAACAAACTCCGTACGCAGTGGCCCCGAGTGAGCTTCAGCACGTATGGATTCAAGACACTCGGTGATTTCGTCGACAACGAATGCGGACTGAAGATCTATCGCCCGACTAGCGTCAAGAATCCGACGTCTAAGGCTGCTCCGGCGGAAGCAGAGAAGGCGTCTACGCCAACTGATCCGGTCGCTGTTCCAGATGCGAATACACTGCGCCTGTCGCTCGAGGCTGTCGAACCGGCCGTCATCTATCCGAAGCTCACATCGCTCATGAACGTGCTCGCAGAGTTGACTGTTCGATTTTCACCCATGGAACCTGAAGCTCTCCTAGATGCACTCGGGGACGACCTCCCGGACGTGCCCGCAGAACAAATCAGGCTCGCGCTCGGGCTGTTGTTCGCGGTAGGGGCGTTTCGAGTGGACGACGACTCATCGCTGATGCTGACGTCCGACGTGACTCGCGTGGGTGACGGAATTGCCCTGGTCTTGGGTGACGCCAGAAGGCGGGCCGAGACGATAGAAATGGTCCCGAAGGATGAGGAAATTCGGGAGGCACTGTTTGGGCCGGAGCAGGAAGTTCTCAGCGCGCATCTCATCGATCACAGTGAAGGCGCTCCTTCACATTATCTTGGCGTGACATCGGGCGCCCGTGCTCAGGTCCATATCTCGTCCTAGTCCGAGGCACCACCTCGTAGCTATTCCTCGGCCCTTTGGCATTAATTTCGGCCGTGGCAGGTGCGCGATGTCAAGGCAAAGGCGATTGCACCTCTCCACCCGTTTCCTTGACGTTCGGTCAGTCTCAACCTTCCGAGTGCGGGTCGCCCCAGAACTGGGGTGTGTCCGCTGTCAGAAAGGGGACAAGAAGGCGATCGTCTTTATCGAAGAAAATGCATGGGGTTCGACCCTGTTGAGCTCGGGAACCCGGCTTGTCGAATCGATGGGCGACGCCTAGGCGATTCTCATCGGAGTCGGTGACGTCGCGCCGTCCCTGTCGCAAGCCTGCTAGCGTCCTTCGCCATCGAGATGACACAAGGCCAACAGCTTAACCGGACGGGCTGGCAGCCACTGATGAAGTTTCACTGTGACGTCGCTTGGCTGGGGACCTTCCGTGGCTGGGTCTTCGCTTAGCTGTAGCAACTCCAACTGCCCTCTCTTTGTGCGATGCTCAACACTTCCAGAAGGCTTTGTTGCAGTGCCGGTGACTCATATCTGGAAATTCGTCGGATCGCTTGCAGCGCTTATTTCTTCTTTGCCTTCTTGGCTGCAGCGAGCTCCTTTTTTAGCTTTGCATTCTTGTCCTTCTGCTTGCTCAGGGCGAGGGAGAAAAGCCCATCCTTCTTGATTTCTCGTGGGGTTCGGTTCGTCGCGCCAGGTGTACGAGCCATGTGGACTCCTTCGTGTTATGAACAGGTATTTTTCATCATAGTTACGATGACTAGAACGCACGATTCCGCTCACGCCGCGTCCTCATTAGTCCTTTATCAAGAGCTGCCGGGCCTACCAGCTTGCGACTTGAATCCAAATGTCCGTGAGACAATCAGCCCATGACTGACAACGGCACATATTGGGTGCTTAGGCCTGATCCGGTGAATGCAGGATGCATTGTGGCTGAGCGCGTGATGGGTGATGACGGCCGCGTTTTCGGCACGACGGGTTGGGCGTCTCTGGAACACGCGGCGCTCAACCTTGAAGCGCGCGGCTTCTTTCGTGTACCCATTAGAGAGGACGAGAAAAGACTCGGCATCGTCGAGGTATGGGCGTCGCCTCTTTAACCTCGGCGCACGCTGCCGGATGCTTGTAATGACGGCCCAGGCCGAGACGTCCGAGCCGACAGGACACTGTGCAGCGGTAGTACTCCGCCTGCCCGGCTCACTCGCAACTATCACCGAACCCGCGCGGGAGCTTGGTCCTTGTGGCCCCTTCTTCCGCCGGATCCTCGAGAGAACGCAGTCGCGCCTCGAGGCTCCCGCAAAATCTCCTGAGGGTCACCGATGTCCTGATACATCACATCCCTAGCCCTAACCACCTCGCTCACCGACGCGCAAAAGCCGATAGGTGCCGTTATGTAAGAAACCCACCAGTCAGTGCCGGTAGTTCGTGGCTCTGAGTGTTCCCGCGACCGCGACCACGTGCCGACGATCCCCGGAAAAATGCAGAAATACTTGGCAGTTCGAGTTCTCACGTCGGATGGCACTCAAGGCAGTACAGCGCCGATAACAGTCATATGACAGCCCCGAAAGTGAAGTCCACCGAGCCTGCCCAACTGCGTCAGGCGGGCCAGCTCGCGAAGCACGTTGGAAGTCGCCATCGCCATGTAGTGATGATCCCTTTTATCGAACGCTGCGGCGGGGCCCTGTCCAACTACCTCACCCGACCTCCTTCAAATCGGCATATGGACCTTTCGGAACCCCCATAGAAGTGCCCAGCCGGAGGACAGCCGCCATATCTTCCGCCGAAACGAACGCGTTTGTGCTGGCCATGAAGCGAACCCGAAAATCTGGGTCGCGGCACAGGTCTGAGATTTGCGCGGGATCCGAGGTCAGTTTGGCGATCAGCACTCGTGTATCCACGTTCTGTTTTGCGATTTTGATCTGAGTCAGAAGTCCTTGAAGTTCTGGCCCTCGGAGTCGGCGCACTGCGGCGAACACGACGCTGCTCGATTTCTCATGGGACCATCGGTGCGTCGTAATCACGCCATGCGAGACGCCCAGGTTTTCCAGTACCGTTTTCCGAACCAGTGGGCCGCACTCTTCAAGCAGCCGGCTTGCCAGAGGATCGGGCAGGCTCGGATTGGCGGCGACCGCGTCCTTCCAATCGGTTTCTTCGCTGTCGACGGCGAGGGCGAAGAACCGGGGTGAGAGATTTGGATGTTTCAACACTCCGGTGCGCAACACACCTGCGGCATGACCGGCAGCATCGTCGAACGCCATCTGCGCGATCCGGTCGAGCAAGAACGCTGGGAAGTGATGGATTTCTGAGAGCAAGGCCAGCATTGGATGGATCCGGATGGTCGACAAGAGCGACCATGTCTTCAACGGCGAGTCCAGGATCGCTTGCGGCATCCAAAGCCACCAAGATGTTTCCACTCCAGATAGGCGCGCGGAGGGCGTCCGGCTGTTGATCCGGCGTCGGTGCCGCGTCGGGGCAATGGCCCCGCGATCCGTTATCCAGTTCGTGCTGGTCGCTTTCGAGGAATTGCCCGCCGCCGATGTGCACGATGGCGCTGTCGTCGGGCAGAGGTGTAGCCGCAGTGAATCCGGCCCGGTCGGGCGCGGGAACAACGCCTGCTCTTGCAAGCAAACTCAGGGCGCGGTGCTGACGCTGCCATCTGAGGTCGTTTGCGAACACGACGAGGCGTTCTAACACCGCCATTTCCGCCTGTGCATCGCCGAGAAGGTGGAAAAGCTGGCTGAGCAAGAAATAGGGTTGGCTGCTGACGCTGCGCGAAATGTCGATCTCTGACCCGTACGCGGACGCATCTCGACGTCTCTCCTTGGACCGGTGGTTCGCCTCCGCGAGAGTTTCAACGCAGTCAATCCAAGCGACGAGGTCTAGTCGGGCTTCGTCAACGTCGGACTCGAATATCCGCGGTCCACTGGCTGTGACCTTGAGTTGCGCCGCCCACTCGGACGCCTCGACAGAACCGCCGGACGAGCGAGCCAGTGATTTCACGAAAGCCTTGACGACCTTCTCCCTCTCCGCTGTGATCTTCGGAGAAGAGCTGACGCGACTGTCCGCGACTGTGATACATTTCGGCGTCCATGCCCGTCCGTTGTGAAAGCGAAACCTCTTGGGACGGAACGGGTCATGGAACCAGCCGGCGGCAATGACCTCCGGCTCGATCGATTCAGCCTCGATGGAGTCGACCGGGCGTTTGGCCACCCGGATCATGTCGGAAGGTGTTGTGTCCCGTCGGGCGGGAAGCGCGGTAACGAAATTGGTCACTCCGAGAGCTTGGGCAAAGGATCCGACGAAAACGGGCCAACTATCAATATCGCGCTGGAAAACAGCGACCAAGGTAAGCCCGAGCTCTTCGGCGCGGGCCATCTTCCACTGAGTTTTCTCGTCGTACTTTGCGTCCCCTGCCATCCCGAAAAACTCGACGAATATTCCGCTGATCTCGAAATCGGCGCGCCGATTTGACTCCGGATACAAAGGTTCGCGTCGGTGGTCGATGCCGTTGGCGTGCAGCCAATCGTCAATTACACGCTCACCCAAAGAAAAGCACAGGTGCCCATCGTTTGCCACATTGACCGTCCCCCTGGCGGTGCGTCGCCTCCCATCGGTAAGAATCCCCGACGCGACGAGCAGATGATGCCACGACCCGAACACTTCATTGACGGTTTCAGGATCGGGGACGCTCTGCAAGGCTCGTAAGAGCGACATGATCGATTCCACCGGAAGACTGTCAAGGATCGACTTGTGGGTTACGGACTGCCGCCAGTTAGTGCCGGTTGGCACTAGACCGCTCAGTGCGTGTATTTGGCCAACGCTGACGGCGACGAGGGACGCATCCACTAGCAATGCGCCTGGGTTCGGCGTCGCAGAGAGACACTCGCCGCAGAATAGGGCGACGGCTTTCTCGCCGCACCATCCGACGAGACCCTTGCTGTGTTCCGGCGAGTCGCAGATGCGGCAGCGAGTCGGCGCCAGCTCAATTGCGCCGAGGCGATTATGCCTGACGCCGGAGGGCATCTGAGGCAACTTGTAGGTGGTGGACATGCACTCAGTATTCCCCCAAGCATGTCGCCCCACCTGCTCACGCCACGGTGCCGCCCTCAGATTGAGCGCCAGGTGTCATGGTTTCTCCGGAAGAGTGACCTGTCCACGGGCCACGGGTGAGCGTTCGACTAACCGGTGAACCGCGCGCCGGATTGTGCGATCGCGCTGGCATGGGAAGGCGGTGAGACGTCCGATATGAGCGGTTATGTCAGCTGGGCCGAAACCCGCCAGTCCCTGCTGGCCACGAGACGAGATTGCCGTGCCATTGGAAAAGGAACACGATTCGCTCTTGAGTCAGCGGAGCCGCGACCGTCCCGACGTGATGAGCGAATTCCTCACGGCGTTGGAGTCAATCAAACCGTCCGCAGTCCCTTCCTGTGCGCGTCGGAGGTGATTTGAGCATTGCGAGACGTGCAATCTGCGAGCATGAGTAAATGGGGCGAATTAGAACGTGGGTCACCTTCCATCGCGAAGACATAGGTCAGCACGAACTCGTGCACATGAGCGCTGACAGCACGACCGTTGAGGATGGGGTGGAGTGGGCCGCTGCGGCGATTCCACGACAGTATGCTTCTGGACACGAAATCGCATCGGTCCTCGCTTCGCTTGGGAAGGCGAACGCCGCGAAGTACCTCCTGGGCAAAGTGCCCACGGGAATTCGTGCACGCTCGGGTGAGCTCGGCGAGATCATCGGAACTCAGTACGCGACTCGCGAGCTCGGCTATCGGATGCTTGCTCGCTTGCGATGGAAAGACAGTCGCGAGATGCCGATGCGCGGCGACGATCTCCTCGGCGTCCGTTTGGAGAAGGGCGGGTCCTTGGCCTTCTTAAAAGGCGAAGCGAAGAGCCGTGCGTACCTGTCCAAAACGACGTTGAATGAGGCAGAGACCGCGCTTTTGCGCGAACACGGGCGTCCCTCAGCCCATTCCTTGAGCTTCATGGCAAGCCGGCTCTTCGAGATGGGGGACACGGACCTCAGCAATAGAATCAAGGCCGCTATGCTGCAGAATCGCATTGCACAGAAACAGGTCACACATTTACTGTTCACATTCACGGGCAACAACCCCCGCAAAATTCTTCGTGAGCACACGGAGTCTTACACGGGACGAGTCCGCCGCTTAGTAGTGGGCCTGCAAGTCCACGAACATCAGGAATTCATCAGTAACGTCTTCAAGAGAGTAGTGCGTAGTGCCCGGACGCGCTGATCTTCTCAGGGACTCGATAGATGAGGCTACGGCTTCCGGATTTCGGGGGCGACTTCTAGCTCGAGGCGAAGCACGTGCGATGATCTGGCGTGACGGCGCACTACCGGATGACACACCTCCGTTCGACACTCTCCTGAGTGATGACCTCATGTCCTACGGCTACGCTCTCCTTGAGCACGGCCTCGAACTTGCTGATATCGACGGGTCCGATGAAACATCCCGGCGAGCGTTCGAATACGCGGCGACAGCGATTGAAGCTGTCATCGCAAATGGATCACCCACGCAGGAGTCGGGCTTCCATCGCGTGGTCGCAGCAGGGGCCTTTCATCTTGCAAGATTCTCAGGCTCGAGCGTACTCACTGCTTCAGCCCTCCCAACCCAGCAACGAAAATTCTTTCGGCGAGCAATGCCTCATACTCCTCATGTTGCGTGATCTCGACGCTTTGGCAGACTTCGTCTCGGAGGGACGAGCCGACGTACGCGCATCGGACTCCCACCTCGTAGGCCAACTGCGAGAGTTGCTTGAACCCGGCGAAGACCAAGATCAAGATCAAGACGAGGATCAAAGAGACCACTCGGAGGTTTTCGACGTCGTCGATGCGGCTTTAACAGACGCGTTCTTGGGAGCCATCAGCTCGGCGCTCTTGGCCTTCGAACGAGGTGAGGAGCAGCTGCTCAACACTGCCGTTGAACGACTTCGAATCGGGCTACATGGGGCCGGCATTTTAGGTATGGTTCCCCAATGGTGGTGCCATAGGCTCGCAATTCATCTACTTCGTGAGTTGTGGCAGTCGAGCTTTCACGTTGTCCTGCCGCGAAGCCCTGACGGCGACGACCGGGACGGTTGGGATCAACTGCGCGAAATCTTCATAGCCTCACTCTTTCGTCGCCGCAGATCAGAGATCGAAGTATGGCCATCGCAATTGGAGGCCGCAGCCCGTGTGCTCGACACACAGGAGAATCTAGTCGTCTCTTTACCAACCAGCGCAGGCAAGACCCGCATAGCGGAGCTCTGCATATTGGCGACGCTAGCTGAAGGCAAGCGTGTCGTGTTCGTGACGCCGCTGCGAGCCCTATCGGCACAAACCGAGGCTGTTCTCGAGCGCACCTTCGTCCCCCTCGGCAAGACAGTTTCTTCGCTATACGGCACCACAGGGGTCAGCCATGTCGACGAAAGCATCTTGCGAGATCGAGACATCGTGGTGTCCACCCCTGAAAAACTGGATTTCGCTCTGCGCAACGACCCCGACCTTCTCAACGATGTGGGCCTCATCGTTCTAGACGAAGGCCACATGATTGGCATGAACGAACGGGAAGTTCGCTACGAAGTTCAAATTCAGCAACTTTTACGTCGGCCTGACGCTTCGGTCCGACGCATCGTGTGTCTCTCTGCGATACTCCCGAGCGGGGACGAAGTCGAGGACTTCGTCGGCTGGCTCACCAACGACAAACCGGGCGGACTCGTATCGAGTGACTGGCGACCAACCACGCTCCGGTACGGCGAGGTCGTTTGGCGTGGGGGGAACGCTCGGTTGAACGTTACGGTGGGCGACGAGGAGCCGTATGTTCCGCGATTCCTGACCGAGTCAAACCCCCGAGCAAACGAAGAAGAACGCCCTTTCCCCATAACCAGCAAGAACTGACCCTTGCAACGGCATGGCGCCTGGTCGACGACAAGCAGACCGTCTTGATCTTTTGCCCTTTGAAAGCTTCCGTCAACGCATTGGCTTCGGAAGTCGTAAAGCTGCACCTGCAGGGCGCCCTTCCTTCAGTGTTCGACGGGGACCCACACCAACTTGACACCGCGCTGGCAATCGGCAGTGAATGGTTCGGTCTCAACCATCCAATACTTGATTGTCTAAGGATCGGCGTCGCTGTCCATCACGGATCCTTGCCGGGCCCATACCGCAAGGAAATTGAGCGACTACTTCAGCTTGGCGCATTGAAGATAACGATCTCGTCGCCGACCCTCGCTCAGGGCTTGAACCTTTCAGCAAGCGCGCTTGTCATCCACAGCCTGTGGCGTTCCGGAAAGATGATCGAACCATCAGAATTCAGAAACATTGTTGGACGCGCCGGTCGGGCCTTTATCGACTCATCGGGGCTGATCGTCCACCCTATGTTCGAGCCCACCTGGAGGGCGCGAAAGAACTGGTCGGATTTGGTTGCGGATGCGCAGCCGCGGGATATGCAGAGCGGACTCGTCAGGCTGCTCCTGGAATTACTCGTTCGCATGCAACGAAGTCTCGGAGAAACGGACTTGGATCGTCTGCTGGAATACGTGACGAGTGCGGCAGCTTGGTCCTTCCCTGAATTAGCCGACGAAGCCGCTGCCGATGCATCGATATCCAGAAGAACTTGGACCTCGCAGGTCGCAAGTCTTGACAGCGCGTTGTTGAGCCTTGTCCACGACGTCGAGATCGAGCAGAGTGACGTTGCCGCGTCCCTAGACGCTGCCCTATCCTCTTCCCTATGGGCCCGAACACTCGCCCACAAGAACGAGAGTGTTCGGCTGGCACTTAGAGTCGGTCTATTGGCACGATCAGAGGTAATCTGGCGGGGTTCAACCCCGGCTCAGCGAAAGGGCTACTACCTCGCAGGCGTCGGTTTCCAGACCGGTCGGCAACTTGACCTTTACTCAGATGAACTCAACCGCCATCTTCGCGCAGCTGACGCGAGCATAATGCTAGGCCACGAAACCCAAGCCGTTGAATCGATCATCGAATTCGCTCGAATCGCCTTCAACGTTGTTCCTTTCACTCCGAAAGCCCTCCCCAACAACTGGGAAGAAGTTCTAGCCGACTGGCTGCGAGGTCGACAGGTCGTCGAAATCCGATCCGACGATGGTTTTGCCGTGTTTGAGTTCATCGAGGAAAGTCTTGCTTATCGGCTCCCTTGGGCACTCGAATCCGTTCGCGTGCGCGCGACAGCCCACGAATCTGCAGACTCAAGCCCGTGGGATTTGGACACTCCCGATCTCGGTCTGGCCGTAGCGGCGGTGGAATCCGGCACTCTAAACAGGTCAACCTCACTATTGATGCGAGCGGGATTCGCCTCTCGTTCAGGGGCGATAGCAGCCGTCGATTCCACCGGGGCAACCTTCACGACCCTGACCGAAATGAACGCCTGGTTGAACTCGGAGATCGTGCTTGAAAGGGCGTCAGACCTCGGCTGGCCAACACTC
Source organism: Cryobacterium breve (assembly GCF_027594785.1). Taxonomy (GTDB): domain Bacteria; phylum Actinomycetota; class Actinomycetes; order Actinomycetales; family Microbacteriaceae; genus Cryobacterium; species Cryobacterium breve_A. The sequence continues at coordinate 3,738,579 of NZ_CP075584.1, read as the reverse complement.
TCGACCAGAGAGGTCTGGGCGAGTTTTCGTGCTCGAAGCACACCGTCCCAGCAACGAACCTGGCATCACGAGGAGCATGAGGTAGCCGCAGCTTGGTATGGCTCGTACCAGCCAACACCCGGCGCTCCGTACCGGGCAGTGTCACTGGACCATGACGAAACCGTACTCGAAACCTCGGATGCGCAACGAGTTGGAAAACTCGTGTCTGCGCTTAATCCGAGGCGACAGGGACTGCTCAGGGTGACGGCGCGAAATGTTCCGAACGCGGTAGAACTCAGCTACTTGGGCCCCGCAGATCTAACATTTTAGAGGTTCCACTTACCCCGACGAACTCTGCGGCGTGGTCTGACAACGGTCAAACTAGCGGGGCAGCCGGCCATCGCTCAGTAGAGCCGGGGTGCAGCAGTGCAGGTGTCATCAGATTTGGGTTTCCTCCGTACCCGCTAGAGACCATGCGGAACCGTATGTGCCAGGCGACTCGCCCGATTCGGCACCCGTGATGACGGGGCCGACGCCGGCAGGGGCAGGGAGCAGGGAGACCCCAGTTCGGCTCGAGTCCCATGGCCGCCGGTGGTCCGTTCCCCGGTCAGTTAGCCTCCGACAAAGGAGGCAGCAAGCCGGTCGAGCGCGCCCAGCATTTCCGCGGGCGTTTGCGAGAGGTCGAGTGGATGTTCGGTCACGTCGATATCCGTGAAGGCGACCCGTCGGGTCAGTGATGGGTTCTTGCCGGCGTACACCAGCACCGCGCGCTTGACCTCGAGTGCGGTGCAGTACGCAAGCATTTGATAGTGATCCGCGTTGGGAGAACCCCGGGGGAGTCCACGGCTTTGTATTTTGCGTCAAGAACCGTGGCGGGGTGCCGACCGGCGAAATGCACGAGGTCGACGCTCATCGTCACGCGAGCACCACCGTCGAGGCGAGGGGCATCGAGGAATGCTGGGTACTGCGTCTCGGAATGTTCGCCAAGGCGCGAGAATGACTCCCCCAGTGCGGTGGTCACGAAATCCTCAAACACCTTCCACATGGAAACGACGAACGATGCGACGCTGATGTTGCCCGTCCCGGTCTGAGCGGCGGTATTGGCGAGGATGACCTCCGACAAGCGCAATGCGGCGTGATAACGGGAGTTGAGGCGTGTTTCTCTCCATGGGGGTCGGGGTACGCCCGAGCGGAGAATCTGAACTCCGGATAGCCGGTTGTCCAGATGCGACAATCTGGCTTTTACAGTTGGTGAGAGCCGTGGAACAGCCAGCATTCGACGGAGTGCTGTGCGCAAGATGCGGTTCTCCGAGATGTCGGTTAAGTACTCGTCGTAGGTGATCTCCAACGGGAAAGGGAGTCCCGAATGCCTGCGCAACTGGTCGCCAACCCGAATCCGCCCGCGCACCACCATGGACGATTCCTCGAGCGTCTGGTAGCCCTGTAACACTCCATGCAGCAGTGCACGCTCGCCCTGACGCGCAAGGCTTTCCGCGAGGGCCGGCCAGAGGTCGTCGTATGGGCCGGCCTCGACATCCGTCGGAAGAACGCCCGGGTCCTTGGCATAGCCGAGCATGAATAGCAGGTGTGAGAGTTTGACCTTCTCTTTTGGCCACACCTCCACCTGCACGTCGCCCACCCGAACGGCGCCGACCAAACCCACGGGCACCACACGCCACCAGCCGTCGCCCTCGGGCCGCATCTCCACTAGCCGAGACTGCGCGAGTGCGGCAGCGATCAAAGGGGGCAGCGAGTATCGCTCGCCGGCCGTAGCCGTCTCGGTAAGCGCGATGCGAAGGAGTGACACTTCTAAACCCCAGCGCTTTCGGGTGCCTCTCTGACCACCAGGTCGGTCTCGTCGGCCACGACGTCCCATGAGCCGCTAATATCAACGGGTCCAATCCCGCCTCCATCTGCTGCGATCTCGCTCAGAAGCGCGTCGAGCCCGAAATGCTCGCGGATAGTCTCGGGCGACCGCTGACCGTAGTAGTGGTCCTCCAGGAGGGGCAAGATGTCGTATTTCCAGATCATCTCAAGTCCGGCGCGGGTGGCCGCGTCGCTCTTCATTAGGTACGACGGCCCAATCTGAAGGTCGCGCTCATCAATGCGCGCATTGAGCGCATCGAGTAGGCGCGCACGCAGAACATCCTTGTGGTTAGCGCGGAGATAGGACTCCATGACGCTCCGAACCGGTTCCACGCTGGGGTGAAGCTCAACGAACGGAAACCGTCGCCGAATGGCGGCATCGACCAAGGAAATTGAGCGATCCACGGTATTCATCGTCCCGATGATGAAGAGGTTCTTCGGAAGTCGGAACTCCTCCTCGTTTCCGCTGTACTGCAGGCGGATGCCTTCATTCCGGTATTCGAGGAGGTAGTAGAGCTCACCGAACACCTTCGCGAGGTTGCCACGGTTCATCTCGTCAATGACCAGCACATACGGGTACGCCGCGTTTTCCGCGAGTGCCGCTTCATCGGCAATCAGTCTCAGCGGACCAGGCCTCAGACCAAATGTCACGCCACCAGCAGTCGCCTCGGGGCGCAGACCCTCAAAGAAATCCTCGTAGGCGTACGAGGGATGGAATTGGACGATGCGAACGCGACTAGTGTCTGTGCCGACCATATGGCGTCCGAGGGCCTGCGCGAGGAACGTCTTGCCGGTGCCGGGAGGCCCGTAGAAGATGGCCTGCTGCCGACGTTGGAGGAGATCGAGGATCTCCTGCAAGGCACTCCGCGGCATGTATAACGACTCAGCGAGACCATCCGTTGCGCTCGGCAAAACAGGAACGGTGGCAACTGCCGGCGGCATGATGACCGGATCCTCCTTGTCCCTAGGGTCGGGTTCGACGGCATCAACAAGAAACTGATCGAGGACAGGCAGCGCGCTCGTGAAGTCAACGACCACGCCTTGCCCATCGAGGAGCCCTGGAAGTGGTTCGGGTAGATCGCCGCGGGCAGGGCGAGATGATGACCAAGCGACGCGGCGTCGGAGGCGCGAATTGCCTTCCTCGACGAGCTCGGGGGAATCGATCACAGTTCCCACGATGAGTGATTCATCCAGCAAACCCGCGACGACGTCGTCAACGTCCATGCGCAGGACGAAGTCGCTGTACTCGCGGGTCATGGTGAGCCGCTGGGCGTAGGTGAGATGCGCGTAGCCGGATTCAATGGACTCACGCACAGCCTCAGCGGTCGCTGAGTCAATGTCGAGGGTGAGGTTGCTCGCAGGCAATGAGATGAAGCCATCGTCGAGCCAGGCCTTCGTAAGCGCTGGTCCGCCTTGTTTCGATCGCACTAGCCACGCACGACGTCCGGCAGTAGGCCGTGCTGATTTCGGCGACCACTCCTTCCTGAACGGCTGGTCATACCAGTCGACCCGTCCGCCCGCCGAAGCGTCGACGCGGTGCCGGATAGCGAGCAAATCTCGATCGACGGCTTCCTCCGTGGAACCGGTCGCACCCCCGATCTCAAAAGCGAATGTGTCGCGAATGCGTTTGCGGTCGCGCAAATTTACAATCGCCTCAAAGTAAGCAGGCCACACCATGTAACAGAGCGATGCGCGAATGGCGGGCTGATCTTCGGGCGTCGTGGCAGCGAGCGTGCCAAAGGCCCACGGATCCGAGAGTGCGGTCTGACGCGTAGTCTCGTCCGCCGACTGCCAGGTCTCCACAAAGCGACAGAGCCAGAGCATCTGCTGCCAGATGAGCATGTTGAAGCCAGTTCCGCCACTGAACACCCCGCCAAGCTCCAGGCCGTCCCGCATTGCCTCCGGGAGACGGAGGGCACTCGGCGACCAAGAGAGCACCCGTTCAATACGATCAATCTTCGTCGTCGACTTGATATTCACAAGCGGAAGCGCGTGCACGTACAGCAGGCTCCGCTGTGAAGGCGATCAGGTCATCACTTTGCCCTCGCAGCTGGTCCTCGAGCTTGTCAAGGAATCCGCGATCACCCATGTCAGAGTTCTCACCAGTGACGAGTGCAGGCAGGAGCCGGGAATTCTCTATCGTCCAAGTTGGCCGGCCCAGGATCGGCGAATCGCCGTCTGTGAGGGACGGCTGCAAAATGAACCAGGCCGCGTCTTCAACAAGCGGGGATGATCCGACTCCGCGCTCAATTAGCTCGCTCATGATGCGTTCCTCTCAGGATGCCGCGGGCCGAATCCGGGGGCTAACTCAAGCGTGGACACGAACGTGGTGCCACGATCGATGCTCGAAGGGATCGAGTCCCAGGGCTCCAATACGAGATTCCCGGTCCGGCATCTGCCAAGTCCTGTCTGACTATGACCGCGGCCCACGTTGCACTCCCCCGTTGAACTTCAAAAGCGGGCGACAACGCGAGAGGCTATCCAATCCCCGCTCGGGGAGCCCGCCTTCGTTTGAGCCTAGCCGGTGCGACCGGCGATCCGCTCCTGAGCACATAGCCGTCGATTGCGACCACGACACGGCCCAGATGGTAGAGACAAGAGCGAAGACCCGTCCGTCCGTGCACCGAATCGCGTCTACGCTTAGCGCCTTTTCTCATCGTCTCTAGAGCGGCCAAGGGCCCGCCTCACCGCGGGAGCGCGCGTCGCCAGCATCGCTTCGTTGAAGTCGCCTCACTCATACCCGAGAATGGACGGCTCCCGCCAACCGTGCTCATAGTCCCGAATCAGAATCGTCATGCGTCCCCAAATTCACAACCCTTACAGCAGCGGCCAACTGCGATTCACTGGGAAAAGCTACGGCCGAGCGAGGTATCACTCGCCAACGTTGTGCGCAGCGTTCACCTTTGCAATCTCGTCGTACCAGTATCGGAAGTCGGTTACGGAAAGCCCTTCGGGCCTGCTCGAGTGGGGGTAGGCGATTTCGTGTACGAACTTGACGTCACGGAGGTCCAGCACAAGCCGTGTCGACGCCTGTCCGGATTGCGCCAGGCTCCGTGGCAGGGCGACTTGGGGACGAGTACCAGCGAAACTTCCAGTGGTCACGCTCCCGATTGAGGTGAAGAAAGGTGTCAGCGCGAAGACTCGGCACGAAGACCAGCGCGAACGACTTCCCCACCATCGTCCCCACGTGGCCACCCGCCCGTCGAACGCCAACGCCACAGACCCCACACTGGTTTTCCACAAGTCCGTGGATACACTCCGTCATGAATCCAATCCTGACAGAGGCCAGGCGAACTTCTCGTGATCAACGCTCAGCGGTTCCCAGACCGAGTCTTAGGATTGCCCCAAAAGAAGCAGCGACACTGGCACATGCCCCTGGCCGATAAGGGTACATATGACAGCGCATCCGCAGCCCGCCAGTTCCAACTATCTTCATCGCTGAAGAGGCCGCTCCTTCTGATTCTGAACGAATTGTTCCCATCTAGCTCTCGGGCTGCCCTGGTAGCGCAGCCATGGTCCCCGGGTCTGTCGTCGAAGGGACACGTACTTACCCGTGGCGATATCACGCAGCCACGTGCGACCGTGCGAGTCCTGAAAGTAGACGTAGTTGAAGGTGTCGTTGGAGTGGCGCGCAAGACGGACGCGGAAGCTCGTGCCTGCGCCTGGTCGAAAGACGTATCCCCCATCAGCTCTCAACGGCGTCCCATTGTTCCCACTCATCTGGCAGGTGACGAGGTAGGCAAGTGGCACAGGCGTGTCACCCGCGTTGAAGAACTCGAACTTAGCTGTAGAGAACGTCAGGTCATGGGTCGTGCTGACAATGTAGGACGTGAATCGATCGGCCTCAGCGTGCGAAGCCCGAACTCGATCTGACCGGAACACGAGAAATGCCCAGAACAGCGCACCCGTGGTGACAATCGCACCCACCCAGTCAGCGACACTCCCCCAATATTGACTTGTCCACCACTCACCAAACGCCCCAAGGTCCATGACCCCACGGTAGGGCACTGTCCGCCGTCATCCATTCAACTCGAGTCGATGACGAGGCCGCGGGCAGTCCCGTTTGTACGCCCTCCGCACAGTTAGGCTTTCACAATGAAGTCAAGGGTAAGGCTCGTCCTGTGGATGTGCGCGTCCATCATCGTTGTGGCCGCGCTCGGAATCGGGGCCGTCCTCTTGATTGATGCGAACACCGAGCGCGGTCGATGGGCCGCAGCCGGGGAAATTGTGCTCCCGGCCCTTGCAGGACTCGGCGCTCTCATCGTTGCGGTGGCATCCTGGCAAACAGCTCAACGCGCGACGCGAATAGCCTCAGATGCTGCAGATTCGGAGGCAACACGATTGCGCGAGGATCGTCGCGAACGATACGAGTGGCGGCTTGACGAAGCTCTGGTCGAGATCGCCAAGTTACTTGCAGCGCATCGTCTGTTGCTTGCCCGAATCCAAAAGGCGGAGACGGCTGGCGAATCGACTATAGAGCTTCGCGCCGAGCGCAGGGACCGTACATTCGAGCTCGGCAGCGACCTAGGAATTGTCGCCATGGTTGCGAGAGGCGAAGACTCCGAGGTGATCGAGCTCCTCCAGTCGGCTCTGAGCAAAGCCGCTACCCATCCGGATGATCAGCACATGAAGCTCGTGATGGCGATTAGCGCAGTCCTTCAAGCTTGGCGATCGGAGCATCCTAAGGATTCGGTCGCGGCCAAGACGACCCTCACGACCATTGTCAGCGGTGGAACAATGCCGGGTTAGGCAGTTTGCTCTGGACGGTGCATTCGAACGATCTTCCTCGAAGCCGCCGCATCGACAGTTAGGCAGTCGCAGCAACCGCTCGATTGGCACACCCCACGCCTCAGGTCACGGTCGGTCCCTCCGATTTCCTCGTCGGCTTCGGCGGACAACTTGAAATTCGCCGCAGGCTCAGAAGGCGTCAGTCGGGATGCTGGCGCGAGCCATCACCGCACCGTCTGCATGATCGTGTTCGCCGGTCAGCAAGGACGCCAGTACATTCCTAATCCTGGGTTCAAGAGCAGCAGATAATCGCCGCTCAACTCTGTTGGACCAGAAAGGTTCAGCAAAGATGTTCGACGCCTGAAGCCCCCGTGGTCACCGAGCCAACTCGCGTGGCGCGTGTGAAGGACGCGGAATCTATCCGACAGGAGTGGGCGCGTTATCCACAGCCACGACGGTGTCATAGAGTCCGTAGTGCCGCAGGCCCTTTTGGGACTCGATGCCAGTGTATGAGAGGGATGCATCCTCATAGCGACGGAACGCGAAGACTGCCTGGTTCATGTGGCCAGCGTTGAAAACGCCTAGCGAGACGAGCAGGTTGAAGTCTTCGACGCTAAGGCCCGTCACCGCCTGGAATAGCCCCGGCTCGATCTTAGTGATCACGTCGAACAGGGTATTCTCGCGATAGTCAGTCAGGTACATGAACGCCGGTATGCGTGTGGCGAACTTGATCAGCTTTTCCTGAATCTGCTTGCGCTTGGACTTGTACTCTTTCTCCTCGTCCGAAAGAGACTTCTTCTCAGACGCGGTGATATCGTCACCTTTCTCCTTCTTCGTCCTGCCGTCTCCTTGATGAGGGCAACCAAAGCCCTCGGGTTGGAGTCTGGAGTCGGAGACGCCGACAAGCAGTACTGGGCGAATTCCACGACGGAACGCCTTCATGACGATGCGCTCAACGAAGGATTCACGCCATCCACTGACTACCGAGTCCACCGTCTGGGCGCCCAAGGTGGAGACCACGGCGCCCTCTTCATCGGAGGCGGCACGTACTGCCCCGGCACCCCCGAGCCGCTCCAAAACGCGACGAAGGAGCACTTGGGCAACATCATCGACACGGCAACCTACCGGGAGCGCATCAAGAGCCGCAGCGCATTCCAGCTCCACGTCAAGGAGAAACCCGATGCAAAGGGTCGCGTCGTGCTGCGTTGCCCTGCCCTTGGTCCCAGTCCGACGGTGACCTGCCCCCTCCGGGAACTACTCAAGACCGTGACGGACAAAGCCCGACCCGCAGTCGACGGGGCAGACCTGCCCGACTTCGCTGACAAAATCTGCGCCCAGCATTCCGTTTCATTCGACACCGCAAAGTTCACTCGCACGGCGCAGGCCTTCGAATACGGCACCCCGGAATGGGACAAGTTCCACACCCACGCCCGCAACTCCATCGAGTCGCTGAATCACCAGATCAAGAGCGCCGGAACCGAAGACATCGAATCCGCCAGCCGCCGCCGCGTCCGCGGATTCGGGGCCGCTCAGATCATCGTCACCATTCTGCTTACGAACTTCAATCTCCGCAAAATCGCAGCCTTCATGAGCGACAAAATCAAAGACGACGCAAAGAAGCACGTCCACGGAGAACCCGTTGTACGTCCAATTCGCCGGCGCGACCGCGAATGGCACAACCCCTACACCGACACCGACCTGGCCGGCGTGATGCGGCCGGACAAGGCCAAACACCCTGCATCGGATGAGACCGGCGGACCACCGCTTCGGACCTAACCGTCCGGTCAAGGAACCGATACTGCCCGAGAGGGCAAAACACCCAGCATTCGAGACAATCCGGCGCGCGTGAAAACGCCTGAAAACACGCTCAGCAGCCGAGAGGACAACCACAACTGAAGAATCGCGACCGGAATCGGACGCGAGAAGCCCCTAAACCAGAAATCGCTCCTGAGGAGCCTCAGGAGCGATTTCTTTTTTGTTTCGACCGGACCGTTTCGTGAAGAGTTTCGCGAACGGCCCATTTGGTGGGCTGATCGCGAAACCCGTCAGGGCGCGGATCGCGGTCTCCCACGAATGGCTTTTTCCTCCGCGCCCCGCGATCTTTTCCTCCAGATTTGTCGGGTTACTGAATGGAATGCAGGAATTACGGGCGAGGGATCACCGCAGGTCGAACGTCGAGTGAAGCTGCAGCGTTCCCCTGGCACTTGGTTGGGACTTGAGTGTCTTCATCGATTCGGCCCGTCATGACTTTGGCAGAGAGAGATGGACGCCATGATAGGGCTCATGAGCTTCCTGACGACTGAATTCACGGACACCTACTCCGACGACATGATCTTCCTAGAAACAGTGCGAAGATCGGTGCTCAGGAATCCATTCGAGAACCACGTTCCTGACATCCTCGACGCCACAGTCGCACGCATTTACGCAGTCATGATGATCGGGAACGTGGAGAATGCCATAGCTGAAGAATTCCAACGAACTGGCAACCCCGATCTCAACATCTACCTGCACCCTCGAACAAAAAACCCAGAAAAGATCGCGGCGTTGCGGAACTATTTTCAGTCCGTCTACACCGACGGAGTTTCTGATTCCGATGTCTTGTCGGACTATCTGGCAATAAAGTACCTCCGCAATGGAATTATCCATTCGGACAGGAGAGTCGGAAATCAGGCGCAGTTCGTCACTGAGCGCGGATTCCCCGTCGACAGCCGGGACCTTCGCCTGTCCCACTTGGACACGATGGGGGTGGTCAATACTTCGATGATCGCCTACCTTGGCCTCCCGCGACTCCTCGGCAAGAGCGACTTATTGAGAGGTGCAGTGGAGCGTGTCTCCGGCCCCAGCAACTACCATGTGGACGCCCCGTACACACTCTTTGAGTTCTTGCGCCTGCACAGCCGCAATCTCAACAACGTCGGCAGCAGCTGGTCTCGGCTATTGGAGCAGCATCCCTCAGAAGCGAGACAGCCAATCGCGACATGCATTGAAGTGGTCGAGAAGATTCGTGCTGCCGATCTAGGCGGCCAGGAATACGCACAAGTACTCTCATGGAGCGAGGCCGCCGCTTACAGTTGGAGGGAAGTCACGCGGCTGCTGCCGGACCCGGCCGGGCGTCGCCTCGTCAACGACGCTCGCTATCGCGGACAATTGCTACGCATTGCCTTGTCACTCGCCCACGATGGCGGTTTCCCCCGTGCGCAACTCGGAGCCAAGGTTTACCGGCGACTCATTGATCTCGTCGAGTCTGGCAAGTTGGGCAGCGAATTCGAAGGCGCGGGCCTCTTTGAGGACTCCTCTCTGTATTCAGCAGAGGACGTTCTGGAGTGCTACGCCATAGGCGAGGTCGCCTATGACCTGACAGCAGGGCTGCCTCTGCGCTGGGTGTGGGTTGTACTTGCGTGCGATACATCTGATGCAGCATCCGAATTAGCGTCGACATTCATCGATCTCGCCGAACTCGGTCGCGCCTGGTACATGGCGATTGAGCACAGTCGCCCCCACCTTTCGGAAGACTTCGAACAATACAGAAGCGCGATTTCGAAGCTCAAGCAGTGAGAGGAATCTTCCAAGGTCCGGTTACCAAACCCCCGGCAGAGCTGATAGCCCGCGGGGGTTGGGAGCCGGGGCATTGCAGATGAACTAGGAAGTTCGTTCTGCTCGGACGCTTTCGCACGTGCTGGACCCATTATTCGTTGTGACGTTCCCACGAGATGCTGTCGCGGGGTCACATCCGAACACGGGCGACACGTCCACCCGGATCTGCTGGTAGAGCCGGTGGGCGTCTCTTCGAAGCGTCGCTGGTATCTCGCCCAATCGCCCAGCCGGCGCTCGGCGGCCGGGAGAGGGTCGCGCGGTTCCGTGTGTTCACCCGCGGGGGTGCCCCTATGTGCTTGTCAAGCGGCGAGTTGATGGTCGGCTTGGTAGAAGGTGCCGTCGCTGAGCATAGCTTTGAGGACGTCCCATCGCCCGCGCGCGAGGGCGACGAGGGCTTGGTTGTGTCGTTTGCCTTGGGCGATTTGGCGGTCGTAGTAGGCGCGTGAGAGTGGTTCGCGGAGCGCGGCGAAGGCGGAGAGGAACAGGGCTCGGTTGAGGATCTCGTTCCGGCATAGGTACGGATGCTCGCCCCGGATGGAGCCTGCCCGAGCGTCGGGTCACCGGCGCCAGGCCGGCGTACGCGGCGAGGTGGCCGGCGGAGGCGAAGTCCTTGCCGGAGACTTCGGTGAGGAGTCTGGCGGCGGTCCTGATCCCGACTCCGTGCATGCTGATCAGAACGGGGTGAAGGGTGAGCCTCCACGAGCCGTTCAACGTCGACCGCGATCTCGTCCCGCTGGCGTCGCTGAGGTCAGCTCCGCCTTCATCCCAGCGACCAGCTGACTCGGTCGCTAAGTCCGCGCGCAGCCTTTACATGCATTTGGCAGAGCCGGAAGATGCTCAGGTCCTCATCTGGGACATTATCGTCGCCGATGTCCTCGCAATCTGTTGGTTTGTGGTTCAGCCACTGATCTTTCACTTGCGGCAGGACGGACGGTTGTTGTTCGCCTCGCGCCATACATGACGCGCGCGTTCGTACACGCGCGCGGCGCGTCTTGCGCGCCTCAGTACTCACGCACTCACCGATGCCGGAGTGCCTACCCAGACGCTGGCCTCCGATGCAACCGTGCGTGGCCGCAGTCCGCAAATCTCAAAGTCCTTGACGCCTATGCCGTACTCTCACGTGGTTGGTGAAAGCTCAGGGCCACAGGTTCGAGTGTCTCTGAACAAAGGTAGAAGTCGTTCCTTTCACTGCACGCAAACATGCCAAGCTCACCAATCTTCTTCTTGCTCTTGCTCCACCACGCGACCCAGGCTGTCAGTCAGGCCTTCGATAAGGCTTCGACAGAAGGCCTTTTCAGCATCGGTTGAGCTCGGGTCGCTCACCCAATTGCGTATTTGAGAGATTTGCCGTTCTATTCGAGCAGACTCGTTTCCTATCCACGATCCGGAAAGAAAATCACCGACCAGCGCGGACCGCACCCGAGAATCTTGACCGAAACCGTTAATGAGGAGCTTGACGATTGGGCTGAGCTGAGTGCCGGTAACGGAAGCGACAGAAGCAAGCGTTCGAGCGCGATCAAGAGAATCTCCGACCCAGTTCGCCGCCACCTCCCGTGTTGCTATCCCCGCGATCCACCCACGTGACCGGAAGCGTAGACGGAACGACCCTCCAGCGTCAATCAGATCGAGAATGGACCGCCACGCCTCAGGGCCAGCGGCCTCCACCGCGTCTCTGAAGAGATCGCCCCTCCGATCGTCAGAAAATATCCTCAACCCATCGTCCTCGACAAGTTCAATAAACAAGTCCACCAGTTGTGCTGCGTGCCCCTCAACGAGTCGACCCGCCAGCTGTTCCCAGTCGTAGCTCTGTTGCCCGACGCGTGGGAACGCAACGCGAAGCGCAACGACCCGCAGGATCAGGTTCTCGACCGCATCCGATCGCTCATTCCGCTTATAAAGTTGCATCGCCACGAAATCGACAAGCGCGTTGTAGTCCTCTTGAGTCTCTACGCGCTCTACCCAATCTCCAACGTATATCTCCGCTACCCGTTCGACGCCGAGATCACGGGCCCAGAAAAAGACGCCACGAGCTCCCGCCGCAACAGTCATCCGTGGGAGAAGCTCGGCCACGCGCTCCACCGCTCGTTCCGTCCTCGGGCCCTGCGTGGTGAGACTCAATTTGAGTACATCTTCGATGTCAACGTCATCGACGAAACGATCGAAAGCACCGGGGCTACGCTCTTCGCACCCCAAAAGATAGCCGAGAAGCGCACGCGAGTTCGGTCCCGAAAGTTGGGCAACCAGGACGTCCTCAATTTCCTTCGAGGGAGCTGCTGCCAAGATATGACCCACGCTGAAGTCGGTCGGAATCCCTTCTGAAAGTGCGTCAAGGAGTGTGGCTGTCGGGTCGGCATTGGGGATCTCAGCGATCGCTGCCACAATGTCAAGTTCAATATCGGCAGCGGATCGATCCCAAGCGCGTTCGTGTAACACAACCCACAATCGGTCTTCCGACGACGCGGCTGGGAGGATGGATTCGACAGCTCGAATACCCTCAAGCAGGTGAGCACTATCGGCCGCACGCTCCACACTGTCTGATTCGTCACGCTGGTATAACGAGGAGAGTTCCGAGAGTTTGGCGCGAACCCCGCGGAGCCTGGCTTGCCGACAAAGTAGCAAGCACCTCGGCGGAATGATCGCGCACCTTTGGCTGATCGAGGTGTGCCTGTACTGAGTCCGTTAGGATTTTTAGAGCGTCAATGCCAATCTGCGGCTCCGCGTCATTCACTAACTCGCGAAGGATGTCGAGCATCGCGCACTGATACTCCCACGCCTGTCCCCAAGTGGTCGGCTGGCCTCGGGGTTCTACGACAACTCCACCTTGGACCTCCCCCGAAACCATCGACCACTCGCTTGTAGACAGAGCCCGCTCTGCCGCCTTGGCCACGAGAATTCGAATCCGCATGTCATCCGATGCGGCTTTCCGGAGCAAATAGCTCAGTCGGGCGGCCGGCGTCGCAGCGGTGCTTGGCAACATTGTCGCAAACAGGCCAATCCACTCAGCGGACGAATTGTTAGCTATGTTTTCGTTCTCTACCGTAGCGAGACGCAGCATTGCATCTGCTGCCTCCTCGAACGTTGTAGTGTGCCAGACGAGCTTTTGAAGTGCCCATACGAGCGGTCGACGCGCTCCGGAGGCGCGAAGAAGTTCATCGTCCGATGACGCTGCGATCAAATTGACGACTCGGCTGGTAACTCGCTCCGGCGACAAAATGGCCAAGTTGCCGAGCAGACGACCGCGCCGGTCGTTGGCCACGTTTTCTAAGGACGACAGGATTCCGCCATTGCCAAGCAGTTGGTCTACCACCTCCCGCGTCAGCGTGCGGTCTCCGATCTGAGCAGCACGCGAGAAGAGGCGCTCGACCTGATTCTCGTTGAGAAGAGGCATCAAACCCGTCAGGATTCGGGAACGGAACAATGACCATCCTTGAGATGCGAGATATATAGCCACTGCATTCGGACCAACGCTCCGGTAACGCCCCTGAGTGGTGAGGAGCCCTGTTGCGCTGAGCTCGGCCGCCGCCGAGAAGAGATCCGCCGCGGGTACCTCTAATCCAGTGGCTACGGTATGTAGTTCTTCTTCGAGCTCACCCTCAAATCCGATCCGACTGAACAACGCGAGAGCGCAGGACGCTAAAAAAAGGGCACCCCTAGGGAGCCTATCGGCGACAAAACGCCGGACCTCGTCTGGGGTTATGAGCTCACGCGCGTTGGTTGAGCGATGGGCGACTACCGCTCTGGCACACTTGAGCGCATAGTCGATGTCACCGTCTACCATGTCGACGATGACCCGAGCCGCTTCATGCCAGAGCCCGGGCTCGCTGGTGAGCAGAATCTGCGAGAGCGTGTTTTCCTCGATCGGCGTAATTTCGATCATCGGCGCTCTAGCCGTCCGGGTTGACCGCTCGCCGATCGTTACGAGCCGAATTTTCGTTCCCGTCTGCAGCATCCCCGCGAACGTGTCGTGCCGCCGGGCATCACATTCATCGATGACCATCACTGCAGCGCGTCCCTGTCGATGAAGGCGACTGAGTATTGCGGGGTCGAATTGGTCTTCGCTCGGGACGTAGACGACCAGCACCTCATTGACTTGATCCCGAAGAGCCTCCATCACAATTCGAGACTTGCCGAAACCGCTGCCGCCCTCGACGCGGACACCTAGGTCGTCACCTTCATCGATCTCGCGACGCAGGTCGACTATCTCTTGGTCTCGGACCTCTGATCCGATCCAAGCCGAGCAGTGCATCGCGGAATTCGACCACTCGTCGAAAGTCTGACCAATAATGTGCATGCCCCGAATTAGGGGGCTACTCGCAAGCGCTGGAAACTCTTCGGCCCAACGGGCCAGCGCGTCGCCATTCAAGACTTCTATCTGCCCGGGACGTGCCGCGATGGCGCAATCTTTTAGCACGGCTTCCAGCGCTTCGCGCCGATCAGTGATCTGCTCGGGTGCGATCGACTTACCTAGTACCAGTCGATATGAGCCCCCTGCAGTCAGGATAGCGAGTGCCGCGCTGGCAAGGCGAAGCTCTGAGGCAGAAGTTTGGGGGCCGGCATCCCCAGCCTTAAATTGCCACGCGGATTCACCCTCTGGAATCCACGTGGTTTTCGTACCTCGCCGCAGGTCAGCGTCAACTCCCCCGTCGGCCGCGTTAGTCCGATAGGTAGCCGTGAGCGCCGCCCCTTCAATGCCTGCCCGCGCCCGCTCGGCGTCCAACAGCTGAACTACAAACGCCGCGAAGTCGGCACCAGTCAGTCCAGCAATCTGAGCCGGATCAACTGAGTAGGGCCCAAACTCAGCCACGGCTATGGCTCGCGATTGACCAGGTGAACGCGCCTTTATTGTTCTCAGCCATAACGGGCGGCAGCTCCTTGAGGGTGCGGTTGAAAGACTGAGGTCATTCTATTGGCAGCAGACCTGTGGGGGCTGCTGTCGGCGCGCTTGCCTCCTGCTGCCTAATTGTTCGCATGTTGCGGTTGAACTCAGTTCGGGAATCGTTCATTGATGGACCTATGCTGAGGTGAAAATCGCTGGTGCTGGAGAGTGCAGTCCCTGGTCGCACAGGGCAATGTCTGGAATTGCGGCGTAGGTTTCCGACCACTCCACGCAACATCCCGGTTGAGATAGGCGTTCTCCTTGTGGTGTGTGGTTCGCACACCGCAACCGAGACTGAGTGCGCCGGCGAAACTTTTTGCCTTCGGGCAGCCGGTGTCGCTGCTCCTCGCTGGCAAAGATCATCCGTTCCCTCCCTTGCTCCACAGCCGTCCGGGCTATGCCCACCAGTTTTCCTGTGGCCACGCGGATCACCGCCTTTTCGCCCACTAGTTCGTTACTCAGAGCCACCGCACGCTGAGGGCTAACCGGCCACAGTATGAACGGAGCCGCCATCAGACCGGGCCGCACGTTGTTACTGAACGGAACCGCTACGGGTGCGTCGCAGGTCATGAATCGACCTTGCGGGTCGTGCCAGATTTCGATCTGCCGAGTTGTGAGAACGTCTGCGGCACCCCACATGCTCTTGAACAGCAACTCCGTGTGGATGCTGGCAAGGCGAAGAGGATTGTCGGCAGTAGCGTCAATCGACTGGTGCTGAGATGGGTTCTGGGCGACGATCCACCTGTTGTACTGCAGCTGAACTCGACGTTGTTGCAGTGTTCGCATCCGCTGCACAGCCATCGAAACTCCAAGTCCCAGCAGATCATCGAACTTCAGTTGGTCAGGGTCTTTTAGGTCTGCCAGCAGGACTTGGACTCGTCGAAGTTCTGCATCCACGACGCCGAACATCAACTCGACGCGGTTATGCGGCATGCCGTCGGGGCCGAGGACTCGATAGAAGTTTTCTTTAACACAAACGTCGGTGAGCCCTAGTTGCTTTACCGCTCCGGTAGCGGTGTCAAGAGCCCAGATTCGCTTACGGTCCGACGACCATTGCCGCAGGTAGGCCCGTGGAACATAGTGATGTCGGCGACTGACCGTGTCCGGAGCCCTCTGTTGCTCCAGCAGGCGGTCCATGTACTCACGGGTGCTGCCCGAAAGGGACTTGCCGCTCGCCGTCACTGGAACCTTTCCCCATGGGTTGCGAACGGACTTGACAGTCCAGTCGTCGAGGTTCATTGTGCCCATGCCATGGTCTCAACTTAGCCACAGCAGCAGACAATGCCGGCACTGCAGCGCCAGGCTGTCCAGCCCCGAATGGACTGTGCTGACCGATATGAGCGGATATGTCAGCACGGCCGAAACCCGCCTCGCGCTGGCATCGAAGCACGCTGGTGAAAAATCCCTGAATCCAATCGGGCTCCCAGCCCTCGTGGGCTCGCACGTTGCCTGTTTCGGTTGATTCGTGCTCAACAGCTGCGATGGCTAGGCGCATGAGCACCACGATAGCGGTGGTGACGATAGTGACGTCAAGAAACCGATTTCGCCCCGCCAAGATGTGGCACCAAATAGCCAGGTACGTGACCCACTGAACCGTAGCTAACCGGTCTGGCCGTGAAAGAGGCGCTGGTTTGTCGCTCGTCGGCAGGCTCACAGCCGTGCGCACGAGCCGACACCCCCGCCATTCAAGATCGGCGTGCAGGGCGATGAAATCAATAATATCGTCTACGAAATCAGGCAGATCGAAGAAATCAGGCAGATCGAAGAAATCGACCACTTCGCCCTGGTCCCGGAAGGCATCTACGACGGAGCGGACTTCGCTCGCGTCGAGGACGGGCGCGGAGAGCTGATTTCGGGGCCCTCAACACAGCAAACACAGTCCTGCGCAGCTTAACTGTCCCGGCCGATCCCTTACGGGACAAGGGATGCAAGGCCCAACACAGTCAGTACAGTAGTACATATCTCTTATAAGAGAAAAAAAGAGTTAAGTTACGGGACCCTACTAAATTAGAGGGCTCTACACGCATATAAGCTCCCAGATCCCCCTATAGGGGCACATGCGCGAAATGCTGTGCCAGCTGTGATTGACCCTCGGATCCCTTGCAAACACTGCCATGCGCCGGCGCTGATGAGCTGTGTTCCACTGTGTTGAAGCCTGTTCAGCTGTGTCAGGAGGCACTCCGGCCCTGACCGCGCATAGACCGGGGTACAGGACTCGCCCGTCGACGCTCAGGGTAAGCGCAACGCAATTCGTTGGGGCACGTCTCCACAACCACCTCGCCGATGAGGCCCGGGACCAACCGGTTGATTCGAACTCGGCTTCACTGTTTCGCGAATAGACCGACTCATCGATTCGCTTCTAGCGCCCATCCAGAGGTTTGTGCGATTAGTCCCAGTTGACCGCTCGGTCAAGTTCTTCGTCGGCGGCCATCGTGTAGAGACCGGCTTCATTCCCCTCCAAAGCGCGTAGTGCACGTCGGATTGCATCCGGGTGGAACTCGGCTTGCAGGCCAGCGCGAACCCATCCGAAGAAGGGGTGCTCCTCGAAAGCTTCATCGATACGTTCAATTCGCGCAAGAATATCCACAAGCTCCGCACTTGAAAGAGACGCTTGCCAGAGCATGA
The DNA here is from genome assembly GCF_027594785.1 of Cryobacterium breve. Classification (GTDB taxonomy): domain Bacteria; phylum Actinomycetota; class Actinomycetes; order Actinomycetales; family Microbacteriaceae; genus Cryobacterium; species Cryobacterium breve_A. Next base: position 3,720,911 of record NZ_CP075584.1, on the reverse strand, counting down.
ATTGCGATGTGGGCTCTCCGTCGTCTGTCACCAGGACTGATCGACCAGGCGCCCAGCTTACGAACATTCCATCTGCGGAGCGCCCACCCCCGCCATGAAGCAACGGATTGCGGTAGTTCCGCGCTAGTCGGCTGAGGTCGCTCTTGGCCCGACCTATGTTGCCCTGATACGGCGGTGGAAACGCAATGTCGAATTGCTCCGACCATTGCGCTTCGAGAAGGGCGACTATCGAGAACCGCTCTTCCAGCGCACGCGGCGAGAAGGCGGTGAGGATCACGAGTACATGCTGGGCGTAGGCGAAGTAAGCAGCAAGCAGAGCCGTGCCTACATACGCCTCTTCGCGAGAATGCTGGACATCTATCAGGACCTGACTCATGCTGGCTTCGATTCGCGACAAAGGAGTCTCGTCAGCATCGTCAACCGGTTCATGCTTCCGTTGCGGTGGCCCCGCAGCGCGAAGCTCTTGGAGTTGTCCGATGAAGTAGTCCACCATGCCGCGATAGCGCGGAAATTGATTCACGACGGTGACTTGGTTTCGCACCATTTCGTTTCTTACCAGAGGCAGGATCGCCTTCTGATAGACGCTCATCGATGCGCGACTGAGACGTCGCTCGATTTCATTGCTGACCTGGACGGCGCTCACTTTACCGCCCTCGGGAAGCCACAGCTTCAGCCAAAGGCCAGATTTCAACCAACGCAGCCGGCATGGGGTCTTCTGAAATTCGAAGGCAAAGTCCCACCCGATTCTGTCGGCTGTCGGCACCGACTTCGCCGGGATCAGTTCGAGCAAGAAAGATACAATGTCAACCAGGCTGACCACGTCAATCGAGAACTTGAAGTCGTTCCATTGACCCTCAGAATCTTGGACTGAATCTACACCCGGCGCGAAACCCCGCATCTCCCGGTCGCGCACGCCAAGAAGCGCCGTAACGAGTACGTCAAGATCTCCACTTTCGAAAGCAGGCGGCCCCGAGTCTTCTTGACCAGCCGGCGTCGTCGATGGGTAAGACATGAGCCCAATCTCTTGTGATTCACCTAGGGCCAAATCTTCCTCTGTCTGGCGTCGCCGAATCGTTCCCCAAGCATATCCAAGGAACATCACGCGATCTCGACGGATACGATCAGCAAGTGAATATCGCAGCCATTCCCAAAAATACGAGGCCAGGCATGAAATTAGAAACACGTTGGTTCTGCGTCGGCGTGTACTCGCTGCTCGCTACGCTCCTTACCGTCTTCGCATCTGTGCTGGCCCAAATAGGAGATCCTCACTTCGACGATCTGGCATCGTTCGCGTTTGCTTTAGTGGCGCCCACTGCCATAACCGCAGTAGTCATTGCTAATGGGGCGAGCAAGGTCAGCCTGCTCGCTAGCTTCGCGGCTTTCGCCGCTGTTGGCCTACTCTATTTTCTTGATATAACTGGCCATATCGGCTGGTTGGGCTATGGCATAGCCGGCGCAATAGTGTTGATTTCAGTCACATTCGAATACTGGTACAAGAACCGTGCGGCTGGTAGTTCGTCGCAGGTTGCTCCAGGAATCAAACTCGCCAGCTCCGATGGCGGCCATATCGCAGAGTAACGAAACGGTTCCCGGCCATGTTGTCGGGCCATTCCGAAGTCCCGGTTCCGTCCCTGCCCACCGGATTGCAGGGCCTACGAGAGATTGGGAGCAACTGAGCCTTTCGACCGTTCACCTCCTCAGGCTCAAGGGTTCGGACTTCTCGGTTATGGCGACAACAGAGAGCACTCGAAGTCGCAACGGACTATGTCGGCTGCCCCGGCGCTCACCACCAAGCACCGCTGGTCGTCGGCACAAATCTCGGGAATGAGTTTCGTTGGTAGTCCGGAAGTCTGCGGAGGTACCCGTCCTCCTCCAGGCGATAGAGGTAGCGGGCGATTTGCTTGAACGCGTCGGGTTGGCCCATGTTCACACCGCGTCGAATGAAGGCGTTGTACGCATCACGCGTTCCGGAACTCTTTGTCTCGGCCCGCGATCAAGTCAAAGTAAACGACACATTGCCACCGTATGAGCCGCACCGAAGGTGCAGTCGAGTTCTCGTTCATCTCTATTCGGCCCCTCAGAAAGTCACCGAAGTACGACGTGATTGAAGTGAGCGCTTCACTTCGGCCCCACCGTTCAACGGACGAGAAGAGCCTCCGAATCTTCTCCTGCTCAGGTCGACGCCGTTCCTCCCATCTCGCTTGGCGGGCAATCTTTTCCAGACGGATGCTTTCCCATTCTCTTGCGGCGCGCTCCCGTTGTTCTGCGGCGCGCGCCCGCTCTGATTCGTTGTGTCGCCGAAGGTTGTCGGTACGCGAATAGAGCCCGTCTAGCCAATTGCCGCCCAACCCTCTGCCATTCGTCGGTCGGAACTCTGCGACAGGTCGAAGCTCAAGAATGGCGGCATCCAGTACGTCGCAAACTTGAACTTCTTCATCACCATAACCATCGAGCGCGGCCTTGAACACTCGACCTTGACCAACTGCGACAGCTATCAATTCTTGCTCTGGGTTGATGAACATGAGTGCGGAGCCGAGCTCAACGACGGCTTCGTGTGTCGGCTTGACGGATACGGTGCCGTTTGGGCGGAGCTGGAGCTGCTTGCCTGTATGACCAAAAAGCCAGACGTCAGCAATATTCTGCCGACGATAGGAGTCATGCCTGTTCCGCCAAGCGTCTGGGGTGATCGGGCTGTATTGAATCTCAAATGCGACACGCTCACCAGCGGGCCCCGTGAGCAGCACGTCTGCTCTGCGCTCCCCCAGCTCGTTCGTGTATTCCTCCCGCTGGACGTGCGACTTCGGAAAGTCTCGCCCCAGCCATTCTTCGACAAGAGCGCACCCCTGCGAATGAAATATCGACTCTCGCGAGTGGCCACCGCCGTCCGACATGTGCTGGAGACCGTCGCGCTTCTTTGCACGGTGCGCGGTCGTAAGTTGAGCCCGACAGCCGGGAACGGGGCACACGACGTGTTCCTTGACGAATGAACGTGATTCGTGTGCAGTGTCTTCCGGCAAAAACCATGGCGCGCCGGTGTCTCTATGAACGCCTCAGACGAATCTCTCGTCGCCGCTTTGGAAAGACGCTAGTCGAGCCTTGTGCTCATCGGCGATAGGCACGGATTCCGGGGTCCAGGAGGTATCTAACGAGCCAGAGGCGGAAGTCTCGGTCATATCCTCATCTTCCTGCTGACCAGCGACATTGGTAGGCGTCCCCGCCGGGATCTAGGCCAAAGTTGCATGAAACTCAGTCGACGAACTCCGCGTTTTCGGCACGAGCGGTCACTGCGCCTTTGCGCTGGCGGGAGATTCTCCACACGCAGCCTTCTCCATCCTTGGATGGAGCAAATTAGACCTCACCTACACCGAAGGATCCTCAAAGACAGTCCGCCAACTATTTTCGCGCCACATTCGTCCAAACGCCTGGACGCATGGAGACTCGCCGTGATTGTCGGCACTGCTCCTGTCGAACAGTAATCGATCCCGCTCGACTTGTACCGTCGAGGCTAGACCACGTCCAGATAGCTGCGCGCCGGACCAAATCCTAACTCGAGCAGTCGACCCCAAATCTCTCTCGCCAACCCTGCGTCCTCAGCACTTGCCTCCTTCGTTGCGTCGACGAGCATATTGAGAAAAGGAGGAATTGTCGTTCGTCCCATCAAGAGGTGGTTGCACAGTCGCAAGAAGGCATTATTGTCGTTCAAAGGAAAATCGTCGACATCGAAGTAGTCGAAGCCCCCTTCACTGTCTGAGATCCAGACGTGCGGTCCGGCGACGAATAGGGAAGTTGCGCGCTGGACATCTATGCCTCGCAGGGTGGTCCATTCCAAAAGGGCCCTTTGCTCTGCCCCGTGCAACGGCGGCTGACCGTCAAGGCGGTGTTGCCAGTATGCAAAGAGAAGCCTTTGGAAGTCCGAATCGTTCCCATCCAGGTGGTGCACGATGGTACGGATCCATCTTGCCCGCGTCGTCACCGGTGCCGCCGCGACAAAGGGATCAGCCCACGTGTGCTCATCCGCCAGTGTGTCAAAGACAAAGTGCGCTGCGTGGATCTGAATGAATGCTTCGACCGTGCTTGGCAGACATCGAGCCACAAGCGGCCAAGCGATACGCGTAGCGTCTCGGGTGCGTAGGCGAAGCTCTTTTGACATAAATCGAGCAGAGTAGATTCCTGCCCAGAGGCTTAAGCTTTGCGCCGATTCAGTGATTTCGTGTAAATCGGACTGCATATATGCATCAAACCAATCCGGAGCAATTTCCAGAATGTAGCCCGCGAACCTCGCCACCATCATCGAGCTGGGATCTGACGAGTTGACCGATTGTGCGCCCATCAGTTCCGTGAGGCCTGCTAGCCCCCCGCCGTCGATTTCAACGACGTCACGCTTCTGAGCAAGGCGCAAAACTGTTTCGACGTATGCAAACGCAAGAGAACCCCGCGCAGTCGCGTGGGCCTGAGATGGATCGGTCGGTGGCTCGTCCGAAGGCACCGCCACGGCACGTCGCCAGAGGCCCAGCAGGAGTCGGCATCGCTCCAAAGCAAGCCCAGGAGACGGTTCGGTGCCGCTCTCCGGATACGTAATCGGATAGACCAAGCGTCGACCTATCTCCGAAAAGTCACCCCGAAAGTGATCGACACGCTCAAGGATTGACCCTGCTGACCATGTTCCTTGTCTGCGGATCGCTTCCTTCCAACGTCAGCGTCCAGACTGCTGGTGACCAGAACGACTGATTGACAAACTCATCCAAGAGGTCGAGCTCTCTAGACCTTGTTCCGCATCGAGCCTGTCTTGCACCTCACGAAGTACTGAAGCATTGTCGTATATGTCGTCAATTTCAGGAAGAGCGGCCAAAAGCGCAACCATGTGTCGCAGAGACTTGCCCCGATAGATACCCTCAGGTTCCGGATCCGGATCCGCTCCGGAGCCCGATTGAATCCAGGAATTCAGATCAGGGTGCTCGCGCGGTCCGAATCGAGGGTGAAGCAACTGCAGCGTATGTAAGGCCGCGTGAACCGGATCGTCGGAGCTCGCGTCCGCGCTCAGCCAGACCAAGACGTTGTACCGCTCGTACTCTCGCACCTCAGCATTTCGCTGAGGAGCGGTCCCTCCTGCGACTTGCGCCAGCAGTTCCTCCTGCATCGCCCTCGATGCATGACGGTACATGACACGGAGCAATCGGAAGGTTTCGGGTTTCGTTGACAGATCGTAAATGAGGTCCCGCCGAGCAATGAGGCCGACGAGCCTGTCTGCTTCGACTCGCCTTGACTCGGCTAGCGCATCGAGCGCCAAACGGCGCACCATCTCGGAGGGACTATCCAATAGGTCGAGCGCTTGCTTTGGACCTTGGGTCCGGACGAACTCACGAAGCAGATCACGTGCAATGTCGACCACAAGAACGTAAGGATCGTCGCTCATATAGGGTTCGACGCCATCGACCTGGCCCCGCCGTATAGACAGCGCATCCCGTCGGCCGTCGCCGTCGAATAGTGATTCAGTTGCCTCAACTGCGCGGATCAAGTTGAGTACGACGGAGAGAAGGTGGCCCGGATCTGAGAGCGCCGGCAGCATAATCGGCCACGCATCCCGAATGGAAGAATTCCTCCAAGCGAGCGTCGTCTCGGTGTCCATCGAATCACGACCGCCGAGCCAACTCTGCCTGCTCCGGAATCCAAGGCGAGGAGTTAGAAGTTGATGCAACAGAGTCTCAGCAGCTTCAATGTCCTGGGTGGCCACGCCGCGCAGCAATGAGGAGAGCCGTTCACGATCCTTTGAAGGCTGGTCCGCCGAGATTACCAACAAGAGACGGCGGTAGAAGGTCGTGTTCTCATAGTTGCCATAGAGATGCGACCAGATATTCAACCAGAGGCCTGACGAGAGATGGCCCTGGTGCTGACTCACTATGGATAGGAGTACCTCGCCGTGATCCGCTGAGAGGCTACTAGCCACCCATAGCGCCCAAGCCGCTACTTCATCGCAATCGGGCGCGCTTGAGTCGAAGAGTGGCGCCAAAATACCAAGACCGTCCAGTACCGCCATCCACGCTACTGGCTCCGCGGTACTCCTAAAATGGCGAGCGTGTTCTGGATCGGCGAGCAGCCAGCGAATTCGTCGTTCGGAGTATTTGAGGTTGCCTGGGCCGCTGTCAACGATAGCTGCCGCTGAGTCAAAACGATCTTGCGCCGTAGCGGAAACACGCTCTTGCCAATGGTGCACGAAGGATTGAAGAGATTCATGACGAGTATTGGCAGATGAGGGATATGGGATCGGCGTGACGCCAAGTCGGCTCCACTTTGATCCAAGCTTTTCGGGATGTTCCAACTCCGTGAACGCGTATCGACGACTCGCATCTGCCGGCAACGCACGGGCGAGGTATCGCATAACAGTGTCGTCCGCGCTATAGCCAACGAAGACAACGGTGTACCTCTCGAACATCCGTGTCAGAAACTGAGTGGCCCAGCCTTCTGTAATGTATGCCTGTCCAAAGTCCCTATCCGTGACTACCATTCTCTGACCGGGTTGCGCATCGACGTGGCCATGAAGATGAACGAGCCCGCGGAAATCATTTCCGAGAGGCAAAGCTGGGGCAACATACACGTCCAATGGAAGTTCCAGACGCCCTGCCGCCGCCTCGAATAGCAAGTCAAAGTTTGTTGTCACGATTCTGGGCGCACTGCGCGGACCGCTCATAATCTGAAGGAAGTCTGAGTGATAGCTATTGGGTTCAACCACCGAGCGAAGGCGCGAGGCCACTCTCGCATGCACGTCACCTTGCAGGCTCGTTGAGCTCGCCCATGACCACATCAAACTGGACAACAGCCTCTGGATCCGCAGGGAAGAGGTCCGAACGACCAAGCTCATCGGCGATTGATGCGGCGAGCCCTCGAAAGCCGGGCAGCGACGAAGGCCAGGCCGCGGAGATGCCTGCCCCGCAGAACAGGACAAGCGAGTCATCTTGAAGCGCGCGCTCAACGCTGTCTGGAAGCTCGATACCGTCGGATTCCCATTCGATTTCCACGAAATCTCTCCAGACGTTCACGATTCATCAACATCATTGCACGACTGCGGATGCGTCGGTCACCGATCTCTGCGACGCAGGCTTACCAAAGCAGACAACGCGTCACGCTGACACGATGGCAACAGGATTGTTCTTGGGTCATGGCATTCGCGCGTAGCTGAAGCCAGGGAATGGACTGGTGAGGCAACTATCTAGGACCCCCGAGTAGAGACATTCGCTTGGATTGCAGATTCGGACGATCCTCCGCTTAGCCATTGCGACCGCACAACGAGCAACCGTCAGGAAGTCTCGCTATGGGACTACCACTCGACGGTTGCTTCATTCCGTGCCTTCGCCAGGAGCTCGTTCGGATCGCGCAAGTGGTTGATCGGTCGATCTCCCCCGAAGTAGCCGGATGGTGAGCAGAGCCAGATGACGAGCACTTCTGGCGACCATCTGACTTCGACGGCGAGCGCAATCAACTGAGCGATGACGGGTTCGACATGACCCGCCACGAACTGAAAACCGGGAAACACATAGACGCCACCTCGCCTGACCGCGAGAATCTCGCCATTCTTCCTCATCTTCTCAACTGAGCCGGTTTCTCCTGCCGGCATTTTTAGGACTTCCAATACTTCGTCGGTAGTGAGAAGTCCCCAGGTCGTCTCAATATTCCTCCACAGTATTTCTGCCCTCACTTCCCGGGCCCTTCGCTCCGCTCCGTCACATACTCACGAATACGGAGCACTTCAACGACGGTCAATCCCTTCTCTGGTTTGGTGCCGAGCAGGAGCGAGTTCGCGCTGCCGAAGGTCTGGTGTATGCTGCGCCGTTGGGGCGTCCACGGTCTGGTGCTGTCGTCGCCGAGTAGGTCGTCGACCATGACGAACGCCTCGCCCTTTAGGATTCGACTGATGGCTAGGGTTTTGATCCAGTTGTCCCGGAGCATGAGGTCTCCTTGTCGCGTGCCCACGGGGGCGATTCGCCAAGATCCTCCGTGCAGCCCGAGCGCCGAAATGAGGTAGTTGGCGCCGGCGTCCCAGGATGTGCACCAGATCGGTTCGATGAGTCGCTCGTCGACCAGGTCGTTCAAGGCGGAAATCGCGGCGCGGCTTGCCCAGGCATGCGCGGGATACGGCGCAGGAGCGAACGTCGGAAATCTCTCCAATTCCCACCAGACAGCCGCGTTGTTGAAGGGCATGCCGCAGAGTCCACCGTCCACGTCCATGAAGAGTGGCATCGGAACCCTGTCGCTTTTCGGTGCCATGCTGTCCTACCGATCAGTCGCGAAGTTTGTCTCATGCGCGGCGCGATGCCGTTCTTTGAGATCCGTTCGAACGAAGCTACAGCGCCTCTCACGATCCGACATTGAATTCGCTAAAACGTTGTCACGGGCTCGGTGTTTTACCGACGACCATTGAAAGAAGCTCGGTCAGGCGCACGGCACGATCCGTGCGGAGAGTGCCCGTTTGCAGCTGCCGAAGTTGCCTGCCGAGCCAACGAGCGAGCGCAAATTCTGCCGGATCCGCCCCGTTCAGGTACGGCAGTCGTCCCGTGTCCCGCACATGTCGCACGCAGTCTGCAAGGCGCGCTTGCCAGACGCTGTCGAGAGGATCCCAGTTGAAGGCGGGTGAGACGTCGAGCCGGATCTTCTGGAAGCTGGTGAGCGTGTCGGCGTAGCGTCTTTGATACCGGGCCCACTCCCCCAGGCGGCGCTCAACACCGGGCAGGCTGGCGCGATCTCGCGTGTTCTCACGAGGGGTGTGGCCGTGGGTGCGCGCGAACTCTTCGTAGCGATGGAGGGCAGCCTCCCAATTGTCGGCCCGCTTGCTTCCGCCTCGACGTGGCCCTCGCCTTGACGCTAAGTCCCCGTCAGCGGTTGCGTAGAGCACAGATCGTTGGTCTGGTTCTCCGGTTTGCCTCCAGAGCGTGACGGCTCTCGTGTGGAGGTAGTTCGGATCGGTTTCGTGTCGCATGGCGCGCCCTTCCGGGTCGCACCAATTGCGGCCTCCCCGGACCTATGCGCGGTTCCGCGGAAGGTCGTCTGAGCGCGGATTTGTCGCTGAGTCGGTGGTTTGGATTCCGGCAAATGCCTACGGTGGTTCTTCAGCGGCCCGAGTTGCCCGGAGTGCGGATGTCTCCCCGCGAGAACGGAGACGGGTCTATGGACGCCCTGACGGACGAGGCGACCGGCCGCTACCTGGTGACGACAGAATCAGGAAGCCACTACACGCTCGATTTCAACCGGCGAGTCTTCCGGCGAACGACCGATCCGACTCTCGTGGCGCGTCACGGTCTTCGCTGTGATGGCGAAGACATCGACCTGGTCGAAGTGATGCAGTGTCGCCGCGGAAGGCCGATGATCCTTCTGATCAACTTGTGGGTTCCTGACGTGTGGTTCACCACCCGGGAATCCAGCCCGGTGGTTCGCATCGAGCCGATGCCCGAACAGCCGGGCCGGCTATGACTGCCGGTGCTGTGCCGCCGCTCGACTACCGGCCGATCAATGCTCTTCCCTACTGGGACAAAATCGGTGAGTTCGTCAATGCCGCGGTCGCGGACACCGCGAGCATTTCGGGACGCGAAGCACGGTCGTTGTATCCGGCCGCCGTGGCCTTCGTGATGTGGTGCTGGCAGAGCCGAGGCACGCCGTTGGAACGGCCACGCATCTTTCGCCTGGTCGTCGTTGAGGAGTTCGTGCACCTGGGCATGGCGTCGTATGCCCGTGGCAGCAAAGCCACCCACCGGGCAACGCTGACCATCATGGTGGAGGCGCTCAACCCCGCCGAGACGGTCCGCTCACGGCGCGCTATCCCCCGTTCGGCTCCAACGAAGCCCTACACGCGCGCAGAAGTCGCGGCACTCCACAGCTGGGCGGCGGCGCAGGGCACGCCCCGGCGTCACCATGACGCGATTGTCCTTCTGGCGTTGGGACTTGGCGCCGGCCTCGCCACTCGAGAGATCCTCGGCGCCCGCGTCGCAGACCTCGAGACCCGCGACGATGACATACACGTCATCGTGTGGGAGGGCCGGCCGCGCGTCGTTCCGGTCCGACCCGATTGGCAGCGACCCTTGCGCAGGATCTTGGCAGACCTCGACCCGGCCGCGTTGATCTTCCGGCCTGGTCGGACCGGGGCCAGCCCGGGACAGCTCACGGATTTTCTCTTAAGGTCCCGTACCGAGCTGGATGTGAGGCCCAGCCGGATGCGCACGACTTGGCTGCTCGAGCATCTCAATGCCGGCACGCCGCCTAAGGAATTGCTGCGAATTTCGGGGCTGAAGAACTTCGCCGCGCTCGACAAGATCGCCGCATTTGCCCCCAAAACAGGGCACACTAGCGCACTACCTGAGACAAGTAAATCCCACTGATCAGGAAATTCAAGCAGAGCGGTGATGGTTAGTGTTCACGGAGAGGGTTCGCTGCCGACAGTTTCGGGATCGCCCCACGCACGTAATGTTCGTGAACAGAAAAGACCGACTCCACAACATTTTTCTCGCCGACTCCGCGACGTATGCGCACCTGCGCGCTTTGGACCCGGAGCTTCCCGACTTCGCGTGGGGAATCATCGTGCGTTACCGCCCGCAGATCTCCCCCGTTCAGTGGGAGGCCGTGCGCGAATTCACGATCTCGAACGCCGTTCAGATGCGGCCGCGTACCTTCGACGCGGCGAGGCGCCTGATGTCGATGTCAGCGCGGTTCGGTGCCTGGGTATGGACGACTACGGGCACGCAGCTCACTGTCGAGCGCGTCTACACGCAAAACAACGTGTCCCTCTACCTACACGCCTGCCTTCCCAAGCATTCGGAGTCTCACCGGTGGGGGTTCGTCCGGCAGGTCGGTACCATCGCCGACACCCTCGCCGACGCGGGTATCAAACGCCTCCCGGCACCGCACCTTCCCGGACGTAGACGCAGCCCTTTCACCGTTTCTGACGCAGCCACGATGCACAGCTGGGCTGCCAGCCTCACCACAGACCTGAAACGGCAAAACGCTTGGGCGCTCCTCGGCCTCGCCGGCGGCGCCGGTCTCCGCGCACACGAGATCATCGATACGCGTATCAGCGACATTGAAGTCATCGACGGCCGCGTGTTCGTCAACGTCCCTGGAAAATGTGCACGACGAGTCCCGGTCATGCACCTCTGGAACCGCACGTTGATGCGCAGCGTGCAGGGTCGTACGAACCCCGACGAGTACGTCTTTCGCGGCTATCGCTGGGACGAGTACAGGCCCCGTGCTATTCAGAGCTTCTTGACCGAACACCCCGCCCGCGTCCGTGCCACCGTGTCCAGACTGCGCTCGACCTGGATCGTCGCACAAATCGATAACGGGCTTCCTGTCCCAGTGCTCCTGGCCATCGCCGGCTTCGTCACAGCCCAGAGCCTCGACAAGCACCTCATCTACGCCCAGACCGCGAACATCGACGCGTACGTGGGCCTCATTATTGGCGAAGAGGTCGCCCGGTGAGCGCCGGCGACATCGACTACGCGTTCAACGGGTACGCGCCCGACCTGGGCGGTATGACACAGACCGAGGTCATGGGCCGCGGCCGCATCCACCAGCTCATTGACGACGAAACCGTGGCGCTCATGGAAAGCCGGGTTCGAAAGACCGGGGTCCTCGAACGACTGCAGCAATGGACCGATGAAGATGCCAGCGGTATCGGCGTCGGCGGTCGTCCGTCACTCATCTCCGAAAAGGCGCTCCTCACTGCCCTTCTTCTGCTCGCTAAAGAAGGAACGTCAATGTTCCTGACGAGCGTGCGTGACCTCTTCATGTTCCGCCTCAGCGCCGCCTCCCGTGAACTCCTCGGCCTGGAAACCCCAAGGACAGCGTTCGTCGGCCATGTCGCGGAGAAGAGCCGCTGGTACGCCAACACCAGCCGTGCCTTCAACCGCATCAACGCCCTGATGGATCCGTTCCCGCAGGAACGCCGCCATTCCAAGACCTACACGCAGATCCAGGAAATCCTCCGCATGCACGATGAGGTGCTGGCGGACAAACGAAAAGCACGCCTCGACGAATTCACCAAGCTGTTCCTCGTCATGACGTACAACGAGCAGCCCCGCGACATCCGTCGCGCCTCCAAGAAGGTTGATATTTCCTTCGACCAGACCTACGTCGGCACCCCGACAACCAAGGGCTACTCTCGGAAAAATCTCGCAAGTCGCGTCAAGACAGAGACCGAGACCAAAGAGAAGAAGACCCTGAAGCCAGGCCCGGTCGATGCGTTCGCCGGCTGGCACGTCACAACCGGCGAACGCGTCGACGCGCCCAAAGGGCAAATCGACAACACCACTCCTGATAAGAAGGCTGGCTCCGCGAACTACCGCTGGGGCTGGGAAATCAACATCGCTGTCCGCGTCGATTCCGAAGCCCCCGGACAGCACAGATTCCCCGGACTCGCCGTCGCCGCTACCATGAGCCTGCCCAACGTCCGAGTCGCCGAAGAAGCCGTGTCCCTCATGAGAGCTACCAAAGCCCTCGGACTGGAGGCCGGCGTCGGCGACGCCGACAAGCAGTACTGGGCAAACTCCACAACCGAACGCCTTCATGACGATGCACTCAACGAGGGCTTCACACCCTCGACGGACTACCGCGTCGACCGACTTGGCCATCAAGGTGGCGACCACGGTGCGCTCTTCATCGAAGGCAGCACCTACTGTCCCGGCACTCCCAAACCTCTTCAGAATGCGACGAAGGAACTCCTGGGCCACATCATCGACACCGCAACATACCGGGAGCGAATCAAGAGCCGCTCCGCGTTTCAACTCCACGTCAAAGAGAAACCAGATGCAAAGGGCCGCACCGTACTGAGGTGCCCCGCCCTTGGCCCCAGCCCAACCGTGACCTGTCCCCTGCGCGAACTCCTGAAGACCGCGACGGACCGGCCCCGCCCCGCTGTAGACAGCGCAGACTTGAGCGACTTCACCGACGCCATCTGCATCAAGCACTCCGTGTCATTCGACATCGCAAACTTCAAGCGAACGGCGCAGGCATTCGAATACGGCACCCCGGAATGGGACAAGTTCCACACCCACGCCCGTAACTCCATCGAATCGCTCAATCACCAGATCAAGAGCGGCGGCACCGAGGACATCGAATCCGCCAGCCGCCGACGCGTCCGAGGCTTCGGCGCAGCCCAGATCATCGTCACCATCCTGCTGACAAACTTCAACCTCCGCAAAATCGCGGCTTTCATCAGCGACAAAATCAAAGCCGACGCCAAGAAACACGTCCATGGAGAACCTACCCTCATCCGGCGACGCGACCGCGAATGGCACAACCCCTACACCGACACTTACCCGCTCGGAGTAGAACGCCCAGACAAACTGAAACGCCCCGATGCCGACGACGAGACCGGCGGCCCACCGCAGCGGGTATAACAGTCACCCGACTGCCCAGACACCGCCCGAGAGAGCAAACCACCCAGCATTCGAGACAATCCGGCGCGCGCAAAATCGGAAAAGCCAGCCTCCACTCGACTGACAACTGGAGAACTACAGCCGCCGTCGACCGTGAGCCACCCAGATACAAGAAAACGCTCCTGAGAATCCTCAGGAGCGTTTTCTATTTCGACTTCAAGGCCGGTTTCGCGAAGAGTTTCGCGAACGGCCCTTTGGTCGGGCTGACAGGATTTGAACCTGCGACCCCCTGACCTTCCGACGCTGATTTTGGAGGTGACATCGTGATCACCAAAGCCCGAACTTCGTTGAAGTTATGCGGAAGTTGGGGCTTCAGCGACTCTTTGGAATCACTCCGTTATCGTCGTGTATCGCTGCGCATCATGACTAAATCATGACTGTTTCTTGGTGTTGAATCAGCCGATACGCGCCCGAACACCCTGCGTGGCATGCGCTCCCTGGCGTCAGCTGAAATGGCCGGAGAACTTGTACGTGCTATTCGCTCCGACATCGATCGTGAAGGTGTACTGCTGCTGTCCGGCGGGGAGGGTCATCTGATAGTCGGCCGGTCCTGAGCACTCGCCGCCCATGAACACGCTCGGGTCATCGGCCAGGGTGACCGAGCCCTTGCCGGAGGAGCATTCAAAGTGGGCGAAGAACACCACGTGCGCAGCACCGGGAGACGGGTTCGGCACGATGATCGACGTCGGGCCGGTTCCAGACTCCGAGACTCGCGGTGAGACCCCGGGAAGCTGAGTGGCGCCCGGTGAGCTGGCGGTCTCACGCGGATCGGTGACCGCGCCGCTCGGCGACATCGTTGCGCACCCGGCGAGGGAACCGCTGAACAGGAACGCGGCGACCAGGATCAGGGCGCGGTTTCTTCTGAAGCTCATGGAGTCGTCACTTTCATAGGCGATGTCGTTGCGGATGGATGGGTTGCCTCTGTCAAGCGAGCCTTGAGCTGGGCTTTCGCCCGCTGGTAGCGCCCACGAGCCGTGGATTCTCGGATGCCGCTGAGACGCGCGGCGTCGATGATGCTGAATCCGTCCCAATGGACGAGGCGGATCAGTTCACGCTGGTTCCGCGGGAGGTCCTCGAGGGCACGGCGGACATCGAGGACCTCGGCGGATGCGTCTGGTTGCGGCGTTTCGATCAGCTGGGCCCGGAGTTCATCGCTGAGGGCAGTGCGCCGGCGCTGACCGCGCGTCCAATTCGCCAGGACCCGGCGGGCCGTGGCGAACATCCACATCCGCGCGCCCTGGTCATCCGTCGGAACCTTGTCCAGTCTCCGCCAGGCAACCATCAGGGTTTCAGCGAGAAGGTCGGCCGCATCTGCCTGGGGAGTGACCCTGCGCGCAAAATAGCGGAGCAGGTCGCCGGCCAACTGCTCGTGCAGTTTTTCCAAACGTCGTTCGGCTGAACCCCCTGAGGTGAAATCGGACGGCCGGCTCACTTGTCGTGCCCTGTATCGCAGCGTTCCGAAGCGGACAGCGCAACTCCGTGACCCAGATACCCGGCCTGCGTCATTACTTGGGCGATCTGTTCTGTGACCTCTCCGGTCAGCCTGCCCGCCTCGGTCTCTCCCTGTCGCGCCAGTGCGACCCGGTCAAATGCGGACACTTCACCGAGAGTGGCCTCGATCGTCGACCAATCATGGCCTTGCAGAAAGGCCCGTGCGTTGGCGACGTGGGCATCCGTGTTCCCGTCTCCGGTTGTATAGTCCGGGTCCACCCGCATCACAATGACACACCCTGTCAGGCCGGTACCGTCCGAAATGGGGAACGCTCGATCCACCACGATGTCTGGTGTCCACGGGGCCCACTCAATGATTCCGGGAAGCGCGGAAGCTCCGGTGCCAGCGAGCAACACAACGCCTACGCCGATAGCCCCGATGGAGAAACGACGATGGCGCCGACGCCGAGCTGCGTGGTCAAACGCAGCGACTGACCGCACCAGACGCTGAAGAGATGGCGCTACGTGTGACGTTTCGGCTTCCGGGAATGGATCCGCCTTCTTCAAGGCCGCACTGAGACCGACGTCGTCCACCTCTCCCCCTCCCCCGAGCTCGACACCTGAATTCTGTCTTCATTCACTACATGTCTGGTCGAAGACACTTCTTTAACTCTGGACGATGGAAGATCTTCTCCCAGACACCGTTGTGCCGCCGGCAGCGACGGCTAAAAGCGCCTGGCTCGCATTCGCATTGGTGGGTTACGTGCACCGTGCCGACGCCGGAAGCTCCATCGTTTCAGCGAACCTCGCTCCCCGCGACATGGTGCTCTGCGCGAGACTGTCGCCGGGCCGTCTGCTCCTCAGATAGAACGAGAACCAAGCCCACCATGGCCAGACACGCGACGGCGAAGGCCACGACCAACACGAGCATCATCATGGTCTGAACCTACTGCAGCATCCGCGCGAAGGGTAGATGAAGGCCAGCGGTGCTCTAAGAGCCGGTAGCGCCGATAAGTAGCCCAGGTTTCACACTTCCACGAGCGCCTCTCACCTCGCGATCTCCGGCACACCCGGGGTGCTTTGGGCTGGCGTGACGAGGTCGGACTGAGACCCGATCCAGTGGCCGCGCTTATCGAAAGCGATCGTGGAGACGACTCGCGGGCGTTCGGTACGAAAGATGAACTTGTCCGCCTCCCGACTCACGACCCGGTAGGCATCCGCGGTGCAGAAGTAAATAACCTTCGATATCCCTTCCTGGGTGAGGCGCCTCGCGTGATTCTCGTAGATCGGCCTGTAGCGAGGTGAGGACTTCGCCGTCAGGCTCCACTTCAACGAGTTCCACTTGACCACCGTATGTTGCGAGGCCATCTGCTTGGTGGTCGCGGACACCGACGGGCCGTCGGTCGCGTTGCCAGGTGAAGCCGAGACAGAGATACCGGGCCGAGACTGACGCGACAGCAACCTCATGCCGGGTGGTCTGCCGGAACAGGTTCGGCGGCTTCCTCCCGACGGCATCGTGTGTCGCCCAGACGATCGACGCGCCCTGGAACGTCGGCCGCGCTCGGGCGACGAGTCCAGCCTCGACCATCCGCATGATCCAGTGCTGGGCCTTCCGGGTGCTGATCGGCTCGGCTGAACCGAGCATCGCGCCCAGGGCCCAGCGGATCGCATCGACCTCCGCCAGACGCACCGTGCCCAGCCAGTCAACCATCGCCAGATCACGCTCTGTCACCTGCACCATGCCGCTCCCCGTCCCTCAGAACTTCGGCTACTCAACCGTTTTTTTCTTGTTTTTTCTCTATGTTTTTTTCTTTTTCTTTCATTCATATTTCTTTCATCAACCTCTGACTCTTTCCCTGTCCCACCACCTCCCCTTTACTTCCCAACCCCCCACACAATGCCGTTGAGTGTGGGGGGTTGGGAAGCGAGCGCAGCGAGGGGGAGGCGGTGGGACAGGGAAAGAGTGCCCTCGGGTAGTCGTTTACCTATTCGTTCTCGATGACGGGGTAAACGACCACCCGGACGATCGAGTAACTCGCTTGGAAATCCTTCCGCGGCGCTCCTTGCGGCGGTGACCTGGGTGCCAGACGGTCGTTCAACTGGCCTCAGGAGCAGTCCCCCGCGTCACGTGCGTCGGAGCGAAATCTAGGCTCGCGATAGTTAGGGTCTCACTTGCTCGTGCCGCCGCGCCCCGGCCGAGCTAGGCCGAGCACAATCAGGATGATTCCGACGATCGCGACGATGAGCCCGATGGAGAGCCACATGCGGCTACCTGTCATGAAACTTCCCTGGATCAGATTCATGCCCTGCCCGGCCCACACTCCACCGAGGATCACAGCGATTGCGCCGACGGTGATGAGGGCGATGCGCCCGTTACGACTAGTCACGCCTCACAACGTACCCTCGACCCGCTCACCCATCGCCCGGTCGAGGTTCTCCTGATGCACGGCTGACATGAGTCCTGGTCCACCGTGCCTCTGCGCTGAGACTTCGCATTGCCGTCGGTCAGCACGTGGCTCGACCGTGCCTAGAATCGATCGCATGGTAGTCGAGGTCAGCACCGCGGCGTACTCGCGCCGAGCGAGGGAGTACTCCGAGGTCTTGGGGTCGATGGCTGCCGTGCACCCATCCGATCTCCAACTCGTGTCCAAGTGGGCCAGCGATGTCGACGGGGAAATAGTCGATGCTGGGTGTGGTCCAGGTCATTGGACGAACTTCCTCACGGAGCAAGGGCATGCCGCTCGCGGAGTCGATTTGGTACCCGAGTTCGTCACCTACGCCACGAACACCTTTCCCGGCGTGAGCTACACGCTCGGCAGTCTCGCTTCGCTCGCCGCCGGCACGGGTTCACTTGGCGGAATTCTCGCCTGGTACTCCCTCATTCACTACGAGCCCGAGACGATACGGATTCCTCTTCAAGAGTTCAGTCGCGCGCTAAAACCCGGCGGCACGCTGTTTGTCGGATTTTTCGAAGGCCAGACGGTCGAGGAATTCGCCCACGCCGTCACGCCGGCATACCGATGGCCCGTGGATGTCCTCGGCGCCGAGTTGGACGCGACCGGTTTTGACGTGGTCGAATCGCACGTCCGGAAGACCGCCGGCCAGCGCCCGGTGGCAGCGATCGTCGCCCGACGCCGTGATGCCCACTGAGTGAACTCCGTGCGGGCAATAGCCCGGCCTCCTGCTCCCCGACACACAAATCTGATCCGGGACGCTGACGGGCTCAGGCCTGAGGCTGCGCAATAAGGCCCACGACATTTCGAACGACTGCCATTGGCCTGGACATCCGGTGTCCCCGAAGAAGTTATCCACAGGCCCGTCTCGCGCGCGCGTACTGCTCCAGTTTTGTTCTTCCTGTTCCTTACTGTTAAGGAGGACGGTGAGCGTCCCCTTGCTGGGTCAGCTTTCGTACCCCTGAGGGGGACGGTGACCGTACCCCTGTGGGGGACGCTGAGCGACCCCCTAGACATCCCAGAGCCGATCTTGGAACTCCGGAAGCCGGCGGCCCGGCGTCGGCGGTTTGGCACTGTTGAGGTTCAGTTCGAACTCCGCTGCACGCCCGTTCCGGCCCGACCGAACCCGCGTGATCGCGCCGGTCTTGGTGAGTTCCGTCACGGCGCGTTTGACGGCCTGGTGGGCCGCGGCGCTCCCGTTGGACGGGGCGAGGAACCCGAGAGCGAGAGCGGACGCTTCCCGGCAGGCGAAATAGCGTCGGGGCGGTTGCCCGCCGGGATTGTGCTCGTCGTCCCAGCACTCCAAGGCCATGTGGATCAGCAACACTCTCGACGCATGCCCCAAGCCCAGCTGGGCGGCGACCAGGACGGCGTTCTTCGCCGCATACAAGCCCACGGCACCTCACCCACCCCTGCGGAGGGGAGGTGTCGTGTCGGCCGTGCTCGCTGGTCTGCGCATCGATCGACTCCTCTGCTGGTGACGCTCAATGGCCCAGGTCGTGCACCCAGGCCTTCGTACCGGCGCGACCGAGTGCCGCGCCCGTGACGATGGTTCAGTGCCGTGTTGGGGGCTCAGAGGTGCGGGTGGTGGCGCTGGCTTCGATCCAGGCGACGACTTCGGATCTCTTGTAGAGCACGGTCCGGGGTGTGGGTTTGTAGAACCGGGGCCCCCTACCCAAGTAGCGCAGCTGGGCCAGGGCGCCGGTCTTCATTCCCGTGATCTCGCCCACGGTGGCGGGGAGGATATAGTCGTCGTCCATGATCATCCTGTCTCGATGACAACCTTTCGGTTGTTCCAATGTTGAGGTCACAATATGGCGACTTCTCGCGTTTGACAAGAGTTTGCGTAGTATCTTGTCCTCATGACAGATTTCCGGATCGAGACGAGCATCGGCGACCGCATCCAGGCCATCCGGAAGCACCGCGGCATCCGCACCACGAAAGAACTCGCCGACACGATCCCCGGCGACAACGTCACCGAGGCGATCCTGCAGAACATCGAAGCCGGCCGGAAGAGCGACCTCGCCGTCAGCCAGCTGCTGAACATCGCACACGCCCTAGGCGTCTCCCCCTGTTTCTCCTCGCCCCCGTCGGCCGCCCCCTCAACGCCCTCGACCTACCCAACCTCAGCCCGGCGTTCGACGGCATGACCGTCGTCGAGTTCGACGCGTGGATCTCCGGCGAAACCGACGGCGCCTACCGCTGGACCACCACCGACGAACGCTCCGAACGCACCCAGCTACAAGCGATGCGCGAACGGGATGCCCTCATCCGCGAACGCAACCGCCTCGCCAGTAACCTCCAGGTCGAAACCACACTGAACGCGGCCGCCGGCGACAGCGACGCCGGCCAGCCGTGGAACACCGCCCAGGAACGCCTGAACGAAGCCAACCGACGCATCACGCAACTGTCCACGTACCTGACCTCGGCCGGCTGGTTGCTCGATGGCTGTGGGCAGTGACGTGGGACGGGAGCGATGACGCCATCGTCCCGCAGGTTAGGCACGAGGATCGCCGGCAGTCTCGAGCTCAGGCACATCCAGCTTGACGTGTCTGCGGTCGTGGCTAGAGTCGGCGTCAACACGATCCTTCACTGCCCTATGAGAAGTGGTGACGATGGCCAAGGCATGGATAGTCGATCGATGGCAGCGGATCGACCCGGACACCGGTCGCAAGACGAAGTCGCCCCAACAGGGTCGAGGCTCCCGCTGGCGCGTGGACTGGTACGAAGACAAAGCCGACGGCACCAAAGCGCTACGGTCGCGAAGCTTCAAGGTGAAGTCCGGAATTGGAAGCGCCGAGGAATTCGTCACGTCCATCGACAACTCAATGCGCGCCGGCATTTACTCGTCTCCGGAGGATTCGCGCCGCAAGTTCCGCCTAGTTGCGGACGAGTTCCTCCAGTCCAAGAAGTCGATCAAGGACAGCTACCGGTATCGACTCGAGAGGGACTTGAAGACCTGGGTCAATCCGAAATGGGGCGGACGGGCCATCGGATCCATCACCCGCCATGAGATCGAATCCTGGGTGAACGACCTGCAGACCGGCACCGCCCCTTTCGACTACACGAGAGGAAACGTGAGCCTGTCACCCGACGGACTCAGCGCATCCTCAATCAAGGGCATCGTCGTCCTCACCGGATCGATCTTCAAGTACGCCATGCGGCACAACTGGACGACGGCAAACCCGGTCGACGGCGTCGATCGACCGAAGGCGACGAAGAAGCCGATGGTGATCCTCGGCCACGCTGAAGTCGAGCGCCTGGCTGCATCAGCCAAGCAGCTCACAGAGGACCAGACCGATCGCGCCTTGGTCCTCACGCTCGGCTATGTCGGACTCCGGATCAACGAAGCCCTCGCACTTCAGGTCGGCAAGGTCGATCTCGACGCCCGCCGCGCCACGATCATGCAGACCTGGTCTCAGGGCGCAACCCGCTACCTCGGCACCCCGAAGTCGGGCAAGGCGCGCACGGTGTCGCTGCCCGGGTTCCTGGTCGCCGAACTGCGGCCACTGGTCGAGGGCCAGCCGCCGGACGCATTCGTCTTCCGTGCCGCCCGAGGGGGCGACATCCACGAGTCGAACTGGCGAGGCCGCGTCTGGGCCAAAGCCGTCACCTTGGCTGGACTGGAGTCCAAGAAGCCGACCCCGCACGATCTCCGCCACGCAGCCGCGTCGATGATGATCGCGAGCGGGGCCGATGTGAAGGTCGTCCAGCTGCAGCTCGGTCACGCACGCGCCACGGAGACTCTCGACGTGTACGCACACCTATGGCCCGATCACCTCGACGTAGTGTCGGACGCTGTAGAACTCGCTCGTGCCGCCGCCTTGCGCGCTTCAGAACCTCCTACTGACCGGGGTCAGGCGCGAGCGAAAACTTAGGTGCCCAACGACTGATCCTCAGTCCCATCCGCGGCTCCCTTTTGCTGGTCCGCAGCAATCTTCTTCGCGTAGTTCTTGATCAGCCATCGCGCGCGAAACCAGAAGCAGAAGTACAACCCAGCCAAAATGAACGAGGCGATGACCAGTGGATCGCCCACCGCGCGAGGTAACGACATGCCAAGAATGAACGTGGCGACCGCGCCCAAAAGCAAGCCGAAGCGGACCACAACCAAGATGACGACAGGATTACCTTTCACCCAACGACTCCCGTCAATAATGCGATCACTTCGTGTGCCCGAGCGTCTTCATCGACGACGACCTGGCAGTCCGTTTGCTTCCTGCCCATCACTCCGTACACGGCGTTCTGCGTGGTGTCATCTTTGCATGCCACGCGCCGGAAGACGCCGCCACTTCACGGCATATCCACGAAGTCGCTGGCAGCGACCTCGCTGCTTTTGGATGTCGTCCTTCGCCTTACTCACAACCACTCGACAATCGTCGATGATCCAGTCAACATCGCGGCTTCCCAAATAACTTCAAATTCTTCAGCTCGCAGGGTGAAGGAGGCCAGTCATCATGACTAAATCATGACTGCTAGGGAAATGACAAAGCCCCGGACCACGCTACTTCCGCATGATTCCGGGGCTAAATGTGGGCTGTTCGCGAAACTCCTGAGGGCGCGGAAGCTGGGCGTCTAGAAAGTGCGTTTTCCTCCGCGGACTGACACCTTTTCCTCCACACCTGTCCTTGAGCCACTATTGAACCGTAAGGAATAGGGAATCGGCGCGAGCCTCAAGCAGGTAGTCGCTAGTCTCTGACTGTCCACGAGCCTGGGCGCCAACGGCTTCATCGGTGTACCAGTAGAGGCGCCATGTTCCGCTGCTGCTGTGTTGTTGCCCCAAGTCCTGTGCCACGCCGATGGTGAAGAGCCAGACTTTGTCCTCATCGAGTGAAACGGCGGCAAGTATCTGCGCAGGACAACCGTGCGGGAAATTCCAGCCGATGGTCAGCTTCCCGGTTCCGCCGGCCGGCATCGCCCGTTCGACCGTCTTGACCCGAGCCGTTGCAGCTTCTGAACGCACGGGCGAATACACGACCAAGTCGATGCCGGCATCGGTTGTCATTCGGGCAGAATCAATCCCGCGCTTCCAGAATCCTGTATTCAACGAGCAGTTTCCCTGCCGCTCCGATGTGCGGCGTCGTCATGGCTTCACTTTCCCAGCGTTGTCCGCAGCTCGGAATCGATTACCCTACGACGGAGCCTGTCATCCCGCAACCGCGTCAACGCTGGCCGCGGGATGCTCATTGAGCCAGGACAAGACATACGCACGACGATTCACAGGGTTTGCTTCGGCGCGTCGCAGAGGTTCCAACGCTCCCGCAGAAGCGATTTGAGCGGCAAGGTCTTCGCGCACTTTTGGTAAGTCAACGAAGTTGCTTGCCCAGTTCGCGTCAAACTCTGCAATCGACGAGATGGCCGACGGACCGCTGCCTAAAGGCACGGTACTTGTGACTAGCCGCGCAAGAACATCGAGAATTGACCACGCACCCCTGTCAATGCTTTGGCGGATGACTTCTGCGGCAGCATCCCGATC
The DNA here is from genome assembly GCF_027594785.1 of Cryobacterium breve. Classification (GTDB taxonomy): domain Bacteria; phylum Actinomycetota; class Actinomycetes; order Actinomycetales; family Microbacteriaceae; genus Cryobacterium; species Cryobacterium breve_A. Next base: position 3,698,139 of record NZ_CP075584.1, on the reverse strand, counting down.
CAACCCACCCCAAGTGAATAGGAGCCTGGAGGACGTATGGGTGAACATCGAACACCGGCTTCGTGGCTGCTTCGGTGATGAGCTTTGGAAACTCTGCGAAAAGCTCGGCTTGGAGTTTCTCGCCGCGTTGGTTCCACAGTCGTATCTCGGCTCCATTTCCGAGGTATCGTCCGACGAGGCTGCGCGTTGCGTCAAGGAGCATGTAGGTGGGTTCAATTCCAGCATGGAGAGCCTCGCGAACAAAGTCGGGGTAGCTGGCGGTGTTGGCGTCAACGAGTGGTCCCGCCAAGAAGTTGGCGAGTTGGTCTCGTGGAGACAACCAGCCGTTTTGTTCAGGCAGCAGCATGTACTGCTCCAGCGCCCAGCGGACAATTGCTGCAGATGCTTCCGGCGTATGCGCGCGCTCGCGTTCTATTTTCTGAATTGTCCGTCGTGTGTCCGATGCGAGATGCTCTTCGAGCCGCTCGGTCGAGGCCGTGGCCAACCGTCCGAGTTCGTTCAGCGCCGTTCGCACTGTCGCGTCGGGCAAGTCATCTCCTGGGACACCGAAATTGAAGTACCGGTCGAAATAGAAGTCGTCGGCGATTCTGCGCGCATCAAGTCGAGGAAGGTTTGAGGTCTCCTGGTCATTCATGATGCGCGCGATGGCGGGGAATAGTGCTTGCAGGACGCTCACGGTAACTGTGGCGTGGGCCCCGGTTACGTCGCCTCCTTTGAGAATTTCTGCGAGCCGAGCCTTTCGCTTCTCCAGCGCGTTGTTCTTGTCGAAGTCGAATCCGAGTCCAATGCTCCCGCCAACCAGGAATTCGCGCTGCCCCTGGAGCCTGTCGGTAGAGGACTGGTTCGAAGGTGCGAATCCAGCTGAGCAATACGAAGTCGACAGTATCCACTTCATTGGCAACCGGAGGCAGAAATGCCTCGAGCCTGCGCGAAAAGATTTCGAATTGCGCGCGGCGTTGTGAGCCGGCCCACTAGCCCAGTTCGCAGTAGTTCTATGAGGCGAGACTCATCGCGGGTCGTGAGAGTGATGCCATTCTTTTCGACGATTCCTCGGAGCGCCGCCTCGAAGAGTTCCTCAACTAAGTCGACCCGCAAAGGCGGGATATCGAAGCGAAGTTGGACAATTTTTTCCAGATAGTCGAGCGCACGGCCATCGTTCTTGCCGCCGATCAAGTCCGTCTTTTCCAGGAGGTCGACAAGCGTCTTCTCGTCATAGCAGAGCAGGTAGTACACGTTCGGGAGGCGACCGATAAATCGCACGAGCTTGAACGTTTCGAGCAGTTCGGCCGAAGTCAGGCGGTCGAGGTCGTCGAGCACGACCAGCACGGGCTCGGTTAGCCTCTCCAGATGCTTCGCGACCTTGTCCCGCATTTTTGTCACGCTGAAACTCCCGGGGTTCAGGAGGTATTCAGCCGCACCGCTCATATCTGGACCAATCGCGCTTGCGAGCTTCGTTAACGGCACGACCGCGCCGCGCAGCTTCTCCACATTCTTGCGTGCGTTATTCCACTTGGCGCCCGCAGGCATTGCTTCACGCAGCTCGGAGAAGAACCCCCACCTGAGCGAATCGGCGTCGGCGTACAGCCACGGATTGAAATGGTGCACGCTCCAATCTGCGGCTTCCAGCTGCGACGTCAATGCGGAGATGAGTGTCGTTTTGCCGGAACCCCAGGCACCTATTAGCCCAAAGACCGATGACGTGCTTTGACCGCGGGCCCCCTGCATCGCACTGGCCGTCGTTGCAACGAACGACGTTCGGTCAAAGTATCTCGACCTTGGGTCGGCCCCAGCGTTTCCCAGTGGGTCGTCGGCCATCCACTGCCAAGTCGCCGCATCCTCGGTCATCGGTTCCATGAGCTACTCATTTCAGGTATCTGTGCCGAGCTGTCAGTGCGTGCGGTCGGCTGTGCCGCGGTTGTCGGTCGGGGAGGCAACGGACTTTCGAGGGTTACGCAACCCGTCGCGAGCCTGCGGGGCTGCACCACATGCCTTCTACTCAACGGATTGGGAGGGTTGCCATGACCGCATCAGCCTTTTCACGTTGCTCAAACGGGCCGGGCATTCTGAAGACTTGTGCGCCCCAGCGGGTACGTGCTTCTTGCAAGCCTGGCGCTCCGCCGGCGCCGAGCAGCGCTTCAACGGGGTGCCGGAAAACACTGATGATGAGGCGCACGTTGCGCTCGGCGAGCTGATTTTCGAGTAGGAACTTCCCATGCTCCAGCTCTGCTCGGCTCACGTCGCTCTCGCCATGTGTCGGACGCTTCACAATATCGGTGAACCCAACTCCAGCTTCGGCAGCAGGGGCCTCAAAGTGCGCGCTTGAGTCCGAGAGCGTGAATAACCCCGCAGCAGCGAGTCGACGGAGTTGTCGCTGTCCGGTTCGACCTTGATAGTAGTGACCGGCTTCAACACTGGCTGGGGCAGGGTTGAGCCCGACTATCATCGCTCGCGTCGATTCGGGCCAGATGTCCGCCAGAGAGAGCACGGCGGCGCCCATCCAATCCACGTATTGCTGATAACCGATGCGGTTCTCGCGGTCGTTCATCGTTTCACTCGGGCTGCGAAATCCACCGTTGCGCTCCTCTCGCCGGCTGTCGGCTCACCCTCATGCTAATGATGTCGTTGGCTTACCGCCGATAACGCCCTGATATGTCCGCACGGCCGAAACCCACCTCGCGCTGGCATCGAAGAACGCAGGTGAAAAATCCCTGAATCCAATCGGGCTCCCAGCCCTCGTGGGCTCGCACGTTGCCTGTTTCGGTTGATTCGTGCTCAACAGCTGCGATGGCTAGGCGCATGAGCACCACGATAGCGGTGGTGACGATGGTGACGTCAAGAAACCGATTTCGCCCCGCCAAGATGTGGCACCAAATAGCCAGGTACGTGACCCACTGAACCGTAGCTAACCGGTCTGGCCGTGAAAGAGGCGCTGGTTTGTCGCTCGTCGGCAGGCTCACAGCCGTACGCACGAGCCGACACCCCCGCCGTTCAAGATCGGCGTGCAGGGCGATGAAATCAAAAACATCGTCTACGAAATCAGGCAAATCGAAGAAATCGACCACTTCGCCCTGGTCCCGGAAGGCATCTACGACGGAGCGGACTTCGCTCGCGTCGAGGACGGGCGCGGAGAGCTGATTTCGGGGCCCTCAACACAGCAAACACAGTCCTGCGCAGGCTCAACTGTCCCGGCCGATCCCTTACGGGACAAGGGATGCAAGGCCCAACACAGTCAGTACAGTAGTACATATCTCTTATAAGAGAAAAAAAAGTTAAGTTAAGGGGCTCTCCCAAATTAGAGGGTTCTACGCAAATAAGCTTCCAAATCCCCCTATAGGGGCATATGCGCGAAATGCTGTGCCGGCTGTGATTGCCCCCCGGATTCCTTGCAAACACTGGCAAGCGCTGGCGCTGACGAGCTGTGTTGCACTGTGTTGAAGCCTGTTCCGCTGTGCCGAGCGCAATTATCGGACCTGACCGCCATTTGCCGGACAACAGCACCCACCCAAGCCCTTGTAGAGAAGAAGGCAGTGCTCAACACGGCGGAGGTCGAGTGTGGCTTCGGAGTCCAGCCCGGCATACTCAGCGGCGAGTGAAAGTGCTTCGTCAAGCTTCTCTCGAGTTAGACGACCATCGACGACAAGCGGTGAAGGCATGCACTGAGGCCACTGCCCCAACCGAGCTCGGCGGCCAGAAGCCGTCGCGAGCTAATTGGCTGATCCGGACGAAAACACAGTCGGCGCGCCGCAACGATACATCAACTCTGAGCGATATCGTCAGCCAAGTACACGGCCGAATGACGGGGGTCCAAGTGGTTCTGAGCGAGCGAGCTCGAGTACTGATTACAGTGAAGGCATCGCCTGAACCTTCTGAGAAGTACGGAGACACAGTTTGCGTCGCTGGCGTACGCCTCGACGGCGCACACCCGACCTGGATCCGGCTTTACCCCATCCCCTTTCGGAGGATGACTACAGGTCAACAATTTCACAAGTACGACGTAATAAGGGCCGATCTCATCGACAACCCGACCGACAAACGTGCCGAGAGCTACAAGGTCAACATCGATACCCTTGAACGCGAAGGCGACCCGATCCAGAAGATTCGTGCCCGTGGAGCAATCCTTGAACCTCTAATCGGACCGACGATGTGCGAGCTGAATGCCGGCGTCGCCGCGAACTTGAACGCAACGTCCCTCGCACTCATACGGCCCCGACTCGTCAAGAGGGTCATCGTTGAACCAGGTAAGCCTTGGACCGCCGCACAGCAATCGAGAGTCAACCAGGCGCTACAACAGGAGAGCCTGTTCGGCGAAGCTATCCCGCCGGAGCCTGAAGGCACCCCGATTTCGAGCGAAATACGAATACTTCTGTGAAAGCGAAGGGTGCAAGGGGCATTCGCAGGGCATTCTCGACTGGGAACTCACGGCACTGCAACTGAGCCTCTGGAAAGATGACGACGCGACAACAATTGAGAAGATTCGCGCCAAGTACATGGACGACTTCTGCTCACCAACGAAACGACCCCACTTCTTCGTAGGGAATATCGCAGATCCGGTGAAGCGTCGAAACTTCAGCGTCTTGGGCGTCTACAGCCCCCCGCGCGCATCGGACTACGGTTCAACGCTTGACTTCGGAATTTAGACAGTCAGGAGCGAGCCCAACTGTTCGACAGCAGCCTCGATAACTTGTTGCCGGTGGCAATGACGCTCATTTGATTCGAAGCAGAGAACTGCGACCCGTTGGCGCTGGGCGACTTCCACGAGCCTATCCATCGCCATGCGCGCCGCATCACCACCCAGCCGCTCGCGGAAGACTCCACGGGCAATGTCAGCCGCGTGTCCATGACTCTCGCCATAGCCGTCCCGGTTATCCTTTGGATTTCCGAGCGCTGGTAAGTGCAAATACGCAATCCCTTTTGCTTCAAGACCGAGAGACAAAGCAGTCTTGGAGAATCCGCGCTTGCGCGAAATGGCATTGAGTCGGACATCCACAAGCGTCGCAACATTCCAGTCCGACAGCTTGCGAATGAAGGAGTCTAAGGTCTCCCCTTCATAGCCAATTCCGGTGATGCCATTAGTTTCATTCCACATTCTCGTAGTCTTTCATGCCTTCGCAACCGACTCACCGAGGACACCGGCCAAGGACACGACGACATGCAATCCAAACGGTTCGTTGGACGGCGCTCTGTTCGGTGCAGCTCTGTTCGACCGTGTTCAATACTTCGACGGCGCTCAAGCACGCATTCTCGTGTCGCGTCAGGCGCGCGTTCCACGGCCCAAAGCCCGCAGGACGGCGTCTCGTACGTCTGAATTTGCCGCAATGTTGTCCACATCAGCGAAAAGGGACGGCCATGTGAGCATTCGCCACCGTTGAGTAGCAGCTGTCTGCTCAACAAAAGCGTCCTCCAGGCCGTCGTTTGGGTTAATGGCCTTCTTGCCCCATAACGGCTGTCCGGGAACTTTGGAAGGGAGCCCCAACCAAACGAAGCCGACGCCCTCGTCCAGCAGACTGTTGGTACAACCATTCACGTAGCAGATGATCTGGTTCGAGTACCGCCGATCAGTGTGGCCCAGATGCTGGGGGCAATATCCCCACTTTCCATTGACCATCGCCGCGAATTTCGCCTCGATGGCAATGACGGGGCGCGAAATAGGACGGCCGTCGTCGTCCTTCGCGATTTTCACGACCAGGTCAATGCTGCGGTGATCCGTTTGCCCGGTTTCTTTCCCAAAAGCCTTACCCGAAATGAGTCGAAGGCCGCAGGCAGGTTCGATACCCCAAACTTGACAGAAGGAACGAATCAGAGCCTGCTCTAGTGCACCGTCTGACGCGGCCATGAACGCGGTGACCTCCGCTTCACGCGGAGTCTGCCCTACGCCTGCCAGGATGTCGTTCTGGCGGTCGGCTCGAAGCAATGAAGCTGCCGGGCCGAAAAGAAGCCCAAGGTCCTCTAATTGATCAATGGTTACAGTCATTGTTCTCCCCAGAGAGATTGGCTCTGCTGCCTGTCCGGCGAATGCAGACGTTAAAGCTGACTCCATGTTCGACCCATCCGATAGTCTTCCGTCGTGCCACTAACGCCGGAAACCAAAGCCGCCTTAGTTGAGTCGATACTCGACCACTACGACCGCACGCTAACTACATACCAGGCGCTCCGTGAGGACCTTCAGAAGAGTGTGCCAACACGATTGCTTGATGCAGGACTGAAGTACTTCCGCGTCGAGGCGCGAGTCAAAGAAAGGGATTCCCTTAAAGCCAAATTGATTAAGGATCCCACGCGTCCAGTGGATGACGTCGTTGGTGTTCGTGTGATGGTTTTCTTCCGCTCAGACATCCCGTGGGTGGAGCAGGTCCTATGGAAAATGCTTGTTCTGGATGAAGGTTCCTACGTGGACAAGGCAGACCTATTGACCGACGACGGCTTTGGGTACCGCAGCGTCCAGTTCGTAGGCAGTACTAAGCCAAGGGGCTGGGACAGCGTCGTTACCTTTCGAGATACCTTGGCGCCCAACGGCCACATCAAGGTCAAGGTAGAAGTACAAGTCCGGACAATGCTCGAGCATGCGTGGGCGGAAGTAGAACACGACGTCCGTTACAAGCCCAACGCCGAGAAGCCAAGCCAAGAAATCAATCGGACGTTCGCCGTCACCGCTGCCCTCCTTGAGCAGGCCGACACGAACCTTGACGAGATACGCGACGACATCGAGCTCGACCGGCCGACTGCGATCCCGTCCCGAACAGCACAGCTCTCAGGATGGGATGCTCAACGGTTCATTCAGGCAGACCGTGACTCACTTGCGCTCGACCTGCAGATTGCTTCTTCCCTCGACCTCAAGGTCGGACACGTACTTATGTCAGCGAGGGAAGTAACTCGCGCTGCATCCCTTGCTGGGTGGACCACATACTCGCAAATGCACGAGGGAGTGCGCTCCCATGGACGGCTCGGACTCCGACTCGCCACAGCTAGCGCCGACACGGCACACGGGATCGTAATGATCGATTACGAGCAGGCGGAGCCACCTCGGGCGTTCAAAGGCGTCGGATTGTACTGGGTCGCATTGGCTGTCGCGCTGGGCATCCAGGACCTTGACCCGTTCGAAGATTACACGATAATCGGGATCCCAGACGGTCGACTCGCTGAGTTCAAGATCGTCGCTGAGTACCTGATCGCGCATCCGGATACGCCTGCCCTCACGGTCCGTGACTTGTATCGCAGCAAAGCCGCCCCCGCAGGTACGACGAGGAGCAACCAATTCTTCCCCGTCATGCTGTGACGAGCCACCAGGGTCGTGTTCCGGTTCGGACGGGCCCACCGCTGCTCTGGCGATTTCTAATCGCAAATCACGATGCGAGTCTTACATCACGAGAACTGGTCAACTCTTGCTCAATGTCGCGGACAACGCCGCAACCTCTTACCAACCGAAGAGAGCCTTGAGACCATTGGCAATTTCAAGGAACTGAACCCCGGCGCTACCGACCGTCACGGCAGTCCGTCTCAAGCGTTTCAGCGCGACCCGTCTGGCCGGCGCATCATCCGCCTTCTCGAGCACAACGACATCGGCCTCAATGGCGTCTTGAGTCGACTGGCTAGTGTGAAGCTTCATTGCGCGCGCCGCTTCAGCGAGCACTGTCGTCGCTTCTTGAACCGACATTTCTGCGAAATTGAGATTATTGGAGGAGGCGACACCATTCTTGCCCGTTGCTATTGAGCCACCGTTTACGTTGTTGACGCCAATTAACCCCGACGCCTTTTTGATTACGAACCGGGGAGCCTGGTTGTTACGTTCGTGAGCCACTCGAGCACCCTCCTGAGTCAATTTGATTGTGACGTCTTCCCAGCTAGCGCGTTGTATATCTCGGTTAACTTCCACCTGATTGAGGTCTCTCAGAGCCAGCGCGTCATTGAGCAGCTTCCCGGAATCTACACCTGTTAATTCGGCGAGGTCTCGAAGACTTAAACTCAAGTCAACCTGCCCATGGACGCCGCCGAATAGCGCACCCAGAGTGCTCGCGAGCCTCGCCGACAGTTCAGCCGACGTGGGATTAGGCTTACGCGCAGCATCAAGCGCTTCTTGCTCATCCTGACGAATCCGGAGTCGTCGCAGAGATTCGATACGTTCGGCCTCCGAGCGCGCCCGTTCCTCTTGCTGTTCGCGCCCCCTTGCGTTTGCCCGTTGCATCTCTAGGCTCATCTTGTCAGCGTCGGCTTGCCGTTGGCGTTCTTGCTCTTCCGCGAGCTGTTGAACGCGCTCCCGTTCGCGCTCGTCAGCCGACCAACGAGCTTCGGCCGCCGCCGCCTTCTGTCGCGCCAATCGTTCGCTTCGCTCTATATGCTCTTCATGCTGCCGAACCAGAATCTGGCGAGCCTCTTCCGCTCGGCGTCGAGCGTCAATGGGTCCCGCGATGCCACCAACAATGGCGGCAACGCCAACGATAGGGGCGAACGTCCAGATCCACTCGCTGAGGACATAGGGCCAGGAAAAGTGCGCACTGACGAGCGCAGAGAGGACTGCGGCAATTGTCAGCGTGACGACCGCCCAGGTCTCGACGTCCCGACGCGAGATCGCGATCACCAGCCGAAACATGAGCACCGCGACCGCTAGGGAGAGAATGACGCGAGAGACCCACCAGAAATCGAAAATCGAGATCAGAACGAGAAAGGCCGCCAACACCACGACCACCGTGCCGAATGTCCTCGGGCTGCCGAAGAAGTCGAGCCGCCATCCCCCGAAAACAATCGCGCACACGACGACCAGAATAAGAAACACCTTGGTACCCGCAGGGAGCGTTGCCCAGAAGTTGCTAATGACATTCGCCAAAATGCCCAAGAGTTGGTTGGCAAGCGTGAAGTCAGGTTGAATGAAACCCGGCGTATCCTGAGCGCTCAAGATGGGCAGCCCCCTTTCGTCCTCAGCGAATCGAATTGCGGTACCTGCATCATGCCACGGGGGTCGAACACGATCACCGAGACGACCCGTCTAGGCGACGCAAGTTGCCAGACCGTCAGAGCTATGAAGAGACGGTAATTTTCTGGGCCCTTCGGTCCGCTATCGCCTCGGCGCCGGTTCCATCCGGCGACTCACGTCTAGATGACGATGACATCTTGGCGGCTCTTTGCGACGCAGACTCCGTCCTTTACTATCATCGCTTCGACATAGTGGCGGCCGACAGACAACGTCGACTCCGACCAACTTTGAGTGCCTGTGTCCTTCTGGATGTCGCCGCGCAACGAGTTGGCTCGCTTTGCTTCCTCGCCGTAGTTTCTAATCTTCCAGTAGATCTCGTAGGGTCCGCGGAGAGCTAAACCTTCGATCTTGAATTTCAAAGATCTGTGCTTCCTCCTCGCTTCGGCAATGCGCCATCTTGGAAGCCCGTCCGCGGGACAAAGTATCCGACAGTCTTAAAGCGATAGGCCGGGTTGAGGACCTCAGGGATATTCAGATCACGGTCTAGAAAACGCTCCGACGCCGGCACAAGTGATCTGGTGGAGGCACTCGCCGAAAGGCCAACGGACTCGGTGATCGTTCCGAAGTCGGATCCAAAAAGGTCTCGCCAGATCGATGCCGCCGTTCTGTAGTCGGACTCCTCGCACGCTTCACCGATCTTCTCCGCGTAGGAATATTTCCGGTCGATTCGGTCAATCCAAGACCATCGAACTTCCTCGTATCGTGCCTGGGAATTTCTCACCGACCATACCTCGCCCACACACTGCAGTTTCCACGCGGTGACTCCGTCCTCAAGTTTTCAAGCCATGGACTGAATGCCATGGGCAATGGCCACGATGACTCCGTCATCGCATTGGACTTCGATAGTTCCGTGAATCCTTACAGGTAGAACCTCGGTACCGTGTGGTGGCGTCGTGCAACTGGCTGAACTCGGTCACTCACTTCAGAACCTCTCCCGAGATGTCAGATTGAATCAAGTAACGTCGCGGTCGGCCGGGGCCACCTGGTCCCAAAACCGCGGGCCCACGCAAACTGCAGAACATCGCATTTAACTGCGGAGAGGTTTCTGCTCTCGACGGCCGGTAGTCGCCGGCGCTCACCACCAGGCGCCGCTGGTCGTGGGTATAAATCTCGGGAATGAGTCTCGTCGGTAGTCCGGAAGTCTGCGGAGGTATCCGTCCTCTTCCAGGTGATAGAGGTAGCGGGCGATTTGTTTGAACGCGTCGGGTTGGCCCATGTTCACACCGCGGCGAATGATGGCATTGTACGCATCACGGGTTCCGAACTCTTTGTCGCGGCCCGCGATCAGGTCAAAGTAGACGACGCATTGCCAGCGTATGAGCCGCACCGAAGGCGCAGTCGGGTTCTCGTTCATCTCGATGCGGTCCCTCAGAAAGTCACCGAAGTACGACGTGATTGATGCGAGCGCTTCACTTCGGCCCCACCGTTCAACGGACGAGAAGAGGCTCCGAATCTTCTCCTGCTCAGGTCGACGCCGTTCCTCCCATTTCGCTTGGCGGGCAATCTTTTCCAGACGGATGCGTTCCCATTCTCTTGCGGCGCGCTCCCGTTGTTCTGCGGCGCGGGCCCGCTCTGACTCGTTGTGTCGACGAAGGTTGTCGCTACGCGTATAGAGCCCGTCTAACCAATTGCCGCCTAACCCTCTGCCATTCGTCGGTCTGAACTCTGCCAGTGGCCGAAGCTCAAGGATGGCGGCATCGAGCACGTCGCAAACTTGAACTTCCTCATCGCCATAGCCATCGAGCGCGGCCTTGAACACGCGACCCCGGCCAACTGCGACAGCTATCAATTCCTGTTCGGGGTTAATGAACATGAGTGCAGAACCCAGCTCAACAACGACTTCGTGCGTGGGATTGACGGACACAGTGCCGTCTGGGCGGAGCCTGTAGCTGCTTGCCGGTGTGACCAAACAGCCAAACGTCAGCAATATGCTGCCGACGATACGACTCATGCCGGTTCCGCCAAGCATCTGGGGTGATCGGGCTGTATTGAATTTCGAATGCAACACGGTCACCAGCGGGCCCCGTAAGCAGGACGTCCGCTCTGCGCTCCCCCAGCTCGTTCGTGTATTCCTCGCGCTGGACGTGCGAATTCGGAAACTCTCGTCGCAGCCATTCTTCGACAAGAGCACACCCCTGCGAATGAAATATCGACTCCCGCGAGTGGCCCCCGCCGTCCGACATGTGTTGGAGACCGTCCCGCTTCTTTGCACGGTGCGCGGTCGTAAGTTGAGCCCGACAGCCGGGCACGGGGCACACGACGAATTCCTTGACGAAGGCACGTGATTCGTGTGCGGTGTTTTCCGACAAAAACCACGGCGCGCCAGTGTCTGTCCGAACGCCCCAAACGAATCTCTCGTCACCGCTCTGGAAAGAAGATAATCGAGCCTTATGCTCATCGGCGAAAGGCACGGATTCCGGGGTCAACGAAGTATCCAACGAGCCAGAGGCGGCACTCTCAGTCATGTCCTCATCTTGCCGCTGACCAGCGACATTGCCACTTAGCCCCGAGAAAGGAAGACACAGGAGCGTGAGCGTGGGAGGCAGAACCTGAACAGCATCGCAATGCAAAATCAAGGAGAATGTCTGGATGGACGACTTACTGCCGCTGTTTGACGATAGTGATGCTTCACCGCGCGAGGAACGGTCCAAGCCCATGACTTCCTCTCAAAGAGCAGCAATAAGAGAGTCCTTTGCTGCACTGGGCGTGGCAGATGTTCGAGGACAGTTTTCCCTTGTCGAAGAATTGACCGGCATCCGAATAATGTCAGTTGCGGACCTCCAAGAGCACGACGCTCAATCCCTGATTTTGCGTATGGCCGGAAAGGTGAGCTCGCTCGGCCGCAGGAACACAGGAAACACTTGGGATGACCGCGACGAGGACACCTGGATCGACAAGCTCTAAGTCGCCTCCGCAGCATATTGACAGCGCTATCGGCAGAGCAGCGCCATCGGCCCACACGCCAATGGGTCGCTACGCGTTCGACCAGCCTCTCAACACCAAGCGGCCGGCACACGCGTTAGGAGGTGAGCGATCCTTCCTGAGGGAAATAGTCGTCGGGTGCCTCAATACGACCTCATAAATTGGGCCGTCGAGTCCTAGGAAGGCTGCCTGCTCCTAGTTTGTCTCGAACTCGTTGGTAGAGAATTTTAGAGTGGCCGCATTCTCACGGATGGTACGAACCTGGTTCTCGTCAAATCCGTCCAATGAAACAGCGTCGATAGACAGTCGCAAGTGCAGTTGGACTCCAGGGACCGCGGCGAGATTGGCAAGCACCTCGGACGCGACCTTGACGAAGTCGCTCGCGTACAGGTCACCTGCAAGGTCGACACTTCCCACGTAACGTTTATTGATTGCGACGCGGGCAGGCTTTTCCGGGTCCGGTTCGACGTGCGGCTTCGGCCCGTTACCCGATGCGTAGCCAAGCCCCCCACCACGCGATTGGGAATCAGGTCGCTCTGAGTCGTGGGCAATCTCGTTGAGATCGGCGACTCGCTGCTGTTCGGCCGGCTCGGGCTTCACGATCAACGTCGTGTCGCTGATGATGGCACTGCCTGGATCTCCAGGAATACGAATTCCGCGGTACCGTTCCACGGCATCGTCGTAACTGTCAGCGAGGGCGAATCCATCGGTTTGCCAGAGCAAGGGCGCATTTGTGAGCGCATCGATGAAGACGTTGCGGTCACGCAGTCGCGGCATGTATGGGTATTGCGCGTACAGACCCCAGAGTTCTCCAACGCTAATGTGGCCCTTTGCCCATGCCGCGGGAACCTTGTTCTCAAGTGCAAGCCTTACCGAGCGGGCCGCGTGCCTCGTTCCGTAGACTCCTTCGCTTCCGAGCTTTTTTGAAACGCGTTCCGCGAGTGACCCAGCTTGGCCATCGGCCTTGATCTCTTCGATTTCGAATGGCGCACCGGTATCAGGCTGAGCCGGATTGAGCACCCAATGATAGGTGAGCTGAAGACGGTCGTTTGCGGTCTTGCCAGCGATATCGCGCTTGTCATTGGCTTGGGCGAGTTGTTGCGCTGTGAGATTCAGGCTCGTCGGACTTTGCGGCGATCTCATTCCACGCGAGGTACGTGCGGACAACGCTGTCAAGTTCTGCCAGCCGGTCCTCATCGGGTGCCAGGAACACAACCATGTTGCGGTTGGTTCGATTTGCGGTTCCTCGTCTCTCGGTCGCTTGGCGCGCGAAAACGAATGCTGGTGACTCTTTCGATTTCTTCTTGTGGGCGTATCTGGGATGAAGTACAACGAGTCGGGCCTGATCGGTGTCAGGAATGTCGCCCGTATCGGCTGGTCCAACGTGCACTCCGACGAAGTCACCGCTGCTCCGCTCTTCGGCCTGAAGCCTGCGAACGATTTCGGCCCAGACGTCTTCTCGATGCATCGATTCGGCTGCGTCCTTCGCGCGCCGAGTAATGTTCGCCTGAGTGTCGTACCAGTATTTGCCTGCGCTCGAGTAGAAGTAGGTCGCGCGGTCGGCCAGCTGATTCAAGGCTGAGTGAAAGTTGCCAACAACGTCCCCGGGGACAGCTGTGCCGATGAACACTCGCTGTGTGTCGATGCCCGTGTGCGCGGTCCCGATTGTCGGCGCAGCACCGAAGAACACTGTGCGGGCAAGGCGCCTGGTCATCGACCGTTGCCCAAACAATGTCTTCTCGGTATCAATACGCGTCGGCTCCGAGTTCGGTCCGTCCACATCCGCGTCTATGACGGCTTTCCACGAATCCTGCAGGTACTGCGTGAGTTCTGCGTTGACCGACGCCGCGGCCAGGGGGATGGAACTCGGCAGAATCAGTGGACCTTGATCCTCGCCTACCCATAGTGCGTGGATGACGGCGTTCATGAGTCGCAGGACGCCACGCGTACGTTGGAAGCGTTCGAGAGAGGACCAGTCTTCATACAAGCGATCCAGGAGCTCGGGGTGGAGCGGATATGACTGTCTGATCCGGCGCTCGTACTCCGGGTCCAGAGATTCGCGCGGGAATTCGCCTGCATTTTGCCGGTAGAAATCCACAAAAGATTTTGCTGTGACATTGATCTGCGCGAGAGAGGTCGGATCTTCAGCTTCAAATAATCGCTGTTTCACGATTCGATAGGCCTCATCGCTCGACGCTGGACGCCACTGATCGGCTACTCGGCGTACAACATTCTGCAGACGTTTGAGAGCTTCAAGGCCGTTGCTACCGCCGACTTCCTCAGCTGCTCCAGCAATGGAGCCCTGGCTGTCGTCTCCATCGTGCGACGCCGGGATTGAGATGGCCAGCAGAACTCCGGGCGTGGACTTCACAGCTTCCGTAAGCGATTGGGCAAACGTGAACTGCGTGTCGAAAGTGCCGCCTCTGAGGTCCTCGCGACCGTAGAGCCTGCCGCGCGTAGGCCACCCACTCATCGATGAGGATGACGGCCGGGGAGTACTCGTTAAACAAGCGATGAAGGTCCGCACCCGGGTTCGTTCCCTTGATATCGTGCTCCGCAACTATTTCAAAAGCTTCCGCGCCGCCGAGCTGCCACGCAAGTTCACCCCAAAGGGTATTCACTCGAGTGCCATCGGGCTTCACCTCACCCTGAGGCGCAAAATGGTTGCCGACGAGGGCAACTCGACGCGCGACAAGACCCTCGAAGGGATAGTCGCTTTCGTTGAGTAGCTCCTGTGCCTCTTGAGGGTAGGAGCCAAGTGGCAGACCACTCGCTAGGTGCCAGAGGGCCAGCATTGAATGCGTCTTACCACCACCGAAGTTTGTCTGCAAATTGATGACCGGGGATGCGTTCTTGTCGCCCTTTAATCTTGCGACTGCGCGTCCGAGCAGGTCGCGCAAGCCCTCGGTGAGGTAGGTCCGCGCAAAGAATTCGGCCGGATCAGAGTACTCGCCTCCGAGACTGTTATCACCGCGTGCGACCTTGTAAAGGTCGGCAGCGAACTCTGACGACTGAAAGTTCCCTGTTGCCACTTCATCGCGGGGACGCAGCACGTCCCGCCACGGGACCAAGCCGGCGGCATCAGGCACGACGGTCGCTGATTTGAGGCTCTTCTTGTCTTGTTTGTTCGCAGTCATTCGACGCAGGCTCGAGCCGAATGCGGTCGACGTCCTCGGCGGCGCTCATGGCGCCCATGACCCCGAGGAGAAGTCGCGCTGTGTCGAGGCTGCGATAGGCCGTGTCGTCGTCGAATGACTGAAGGTGCGCCCACTGGTCTCGTACCACGCGAAGCTCGCTCGCATATGCCTCATGCTGGCGTGTGAGCACTGCACGGAAAGGAGCCCATCCAGCCTTCGCGCGTCCCGTGATGTTCTCGGTCAACATTCGCAACTGAACCTGCGGGTCGCTTCGGTCGTATTTTTTGCCGTCGATTCCCTTTTCCTTGTCACCAAGTCTGAATAGGTCAGTCCAGTCCTGTTCGCCGATTGCAGGCGCGACGGTGGTTGTGATGAAGGCATCCAATGCAGGAGACATGATCTCGAACATCCGGCCGATACGGTCGCGGTTTGAAGTCGCCATTAGAAGAGCTCACCCTCAAGTACGACGTTCAATTCGTTCTCCATGGTGACTTCAATCTCATTCTCCAGTTCAAATGCATTTGACATCTCTGTTGGCGCACCGTCCGCCTCGTCGCGTTGCACGGTCTTGCCCGTGGCGTTCTCGACTAGCTCTACAAGGCGGTCGAGTCGGTAAGCAAAGTGGGCATCGAAGTCGTCAGCGCGCATGGCTGCCGAACTGGCCGCGTGCGTCGCGACGAGTTCATCGAGTTGGGAACCATCGATCTGAGCTTTTCGCTCGATAACGGCAAGATATCTTGAGGGCGCTGAACCGCCAATTGTCCGGTTCGTCTGCGCCGAGAGTGGCGTCTTGTTGACGATACTTTCTCGCAATTCGGCGTCAATCCCGTTCTCAAGGCACCACTGGTACGGGAAGATGTGGTGAATATCGACTTTCAGTTCCGTGTACTGAACCTTGTCGAAGGCCTTGTCCAGCATCCAATCCTTGGCACCCTCGCCGAGTAGAAGTGCGTAAATGCCTTTGTAGGCCGCGGAATTACGGGTTCGAAGTGAGTAGAAGCGAGACTCGAGAAAACCGGCGTCCGTTACGGTCTTCGGTTGTGACGCATCGTCTTTGTCGGTTGCCCAGGCAGGTACTTGATCAAGATCCCGCGCGAAACGGGTCTCATTTGCGCCACCGTAAAGCTCGCCCAAGATGCCACACCAATACCACTGAACAATACGCTTCTTGACCCCGCGGAGATCAGCGTCCTTGCCGAGAACAACTCGAATCGCGGCAAGCGGAACAAGTTGCTTCGGGTACGGAAGAAATCTCACGTCGAATATGTGTAAATCAGCCAGGAATGTCGCAGCCCACTGGAAAGCGTCTCGTACGGGACCACGCCATTCGAGATACTCGCCTAACTTGAGCTTGAGCGTGTCTTCCCGCTTAGCGGAAATCGCAGCTGGACGCGTAGATCTATCCCGGAGGTTGCGATTGCGCGTTGACAAGAGTGTTACGACTTGGAGGAAGTCAGTGTTGTCAACCGACCCGAGCACTGGGTATTGGCTCAGGGACTTCTGAATATCTCGCCAGTCGTCATTGAGACGAAAGTCGGTGCCGGTCTGATCGAAATGAGTCTTGTCACCTGCGAAAATAGCAGTGAGGAGCTCAAACACCGTCAGTTGCAGGCCGCCCGTATTGACCTTCTCGAAGACCGTCGCCACCGCGGACTTCCCCGTTTCGCTGTCGAGCTCGACCGCCGGAATTCTGTATCGAGAAGCTGGAGTGACGATGGTGCTATAGAAATCTCGGCCAATGCTGCTTTCAACACATCCGAAGATCCATGGGAGTGTTTCTACCGGCTCGTAAAGGAGGCGCAGGGGAAAGTATCCTTCGGCTTGCTCCTTCTCCGTGGTGGAGAGGTCAAGCAGGACATCTCGTCCGAAGTTCGTTCGAATTACGCCATCTGCGGGAACAGAAATAAGGGCTTCATCGATACGGTCCTCCCCCTCAAGCGCCGTCGCCATATGAACGAAATACCGCCGCTCAAGCCGCTTACCTCGGTCATCCTTCGTCGCGACAACGCCGTTTCCGGTCAGGGCCTGCGTTAGCGAGGTCAGACGCTGCTGCCCGTCAAGAAGGAGAAAGGCTGGTTCGGTTCCGGGCGACACCTTCGCTCCTTCGATAGGCCGCGGCTTGAAGCGAACCTGATCGCTGCCGGTTTCAAGCAACATCACGATGCCGAGAGGGTGACCGCGGAGAATCGTGACGAGCAGCGAGCGAATGCGCTCGTCCTCCCACTTATACCCGCGTTGGAAATCGGGCAATTGAATATTGCCGTTTGTCGTCCACTCAAGATATTTGGACAGGTCATACATCGGAGTGCTGAATCCCATCAGTCAATCACTCCGAAGTCCAACATTCCGTCGCCTAGTTTCACCGCGGGCGCGCGTTTCGCGTCCATGAGGTCGGGCCACGCAGTGGCAAGGCTATTGAAACTAAGTGCGTCCTTCGTCCACCCATTCTTCTCAGCGATCTGGAATAGGAGATACGCGAGCTCCTTTAACGAGGTCTAGGTCCACTGCTCCGTCGGGCCGCTGGCTGGCCAGATGAAGAAATTCCCCCGCGCTTGGGACGCCAGAACCTTCAACTACGCGGATTGTATGGTGAAGGGCTTCCCAGGCGCTCGTGTGTGCGTCCGTCGTAACATCGTACGAATCATCCAAATCGACGGGCCCGAAGAGCTTCACTTTGCCGGCGCGACTCGAGAGAATGCCATCGCGCTCCATTGTTGTGACTGCAGTGTTGCGGGCTCGAGCCATATTGTCAGCGTCACCGAATGCCCCTTGTTGGTATCCGAATTCGCGGTACCAAGCTATTGCGAATCTCGTCGTCGGGTCAAAGTCGCCCTCTTGTTCGCCGAGCACCTCGTCGAGAATTTCATTGATTCGCGCAAGGGCAGAGCGGACGGTCATTGGCGTACCGTCAGATTCGATCACCGAGGCGTATCGCGAAAATACTGCCATCCCCGGACCGATGGCCGCCTGGGGGAGATCTACCGGAGCAACTCCGCCATATTGAAGAGTCCGGAGGGCTCCACCCAGTTCGCGCTTCAGCGCAGCGATTAATCCGCGACGATCCGTTGTCGGTGCGTCATCCGGCCGAGGGCGAAGTGCTAAAACAATCGATGACGCCAGGGCATTCGTCCCCAGCGACACAGACCGAGACACTCTTTCACTTCTGAGCGGCCAAGTGGCGGTCACCGTCCAACCGCCCGTCAGCATTCCTTCGAGAAGGGTCTCCCATCCAGTCGAAGATTGCCCGTCTGTGCTGCTTTCGGATTGTTTGAAAGCGTAATAGACGGTCATCGGATAGTCATGCGACGCTGACTCTCGAGCTTTGCGGAAGACCTCCTGAAATCCGGATTCAAAGAAGGCCTTTGCACCGGCTTTTCCACCGTGGCGGTACTGATTCGCCACCAGCTCCTCCGCCTTCGGCACAAGGAGCGTCCCATACAGGCTCGGCAGGATATGCCTGAGTGAACGCCGTTGCCAGACGTAGAAGAAATCGGAAAGATCCGAGTATCCAATATTGTCGTAATAGGGCGGATCAGTGGAGACTACGAAGTCCCTGAAATCGCGAGCAGAAGCATCAGCCTGCACTGCCTCACCAATAGGGGAACCCCAATCGCGAATCGCCGCCGCGGCAGCCTTAATCGATCCGGCCGGGGAGATCGAGCCGAGGGGGTTGACCTCAGCAAAGTCCCAAGTCATTGGCACGGCCTGTCGCGAAAAGAGGGCACGAATGTTTTCATTCACACTGTTCCAGGAGCAGATGGAGTTTGACATGTCAGCGAATCGCGAAATTGCAATCGCCGTATAGATCGATATCGCATCGGCGTAGGCCTGCGCCCCGACTCCCCCTTGATCAAGACCAAGGCCATCTTGACGGCCGGAGGCGAGCGCGTCGGTCAAGGCTCGCTGCCTGACTTCGCCGACCAGATCTCCAAATGTGGTCAGCGCTGCAAGCTGACGATTTGTGAAGAGGTCGGCCCAAGTCGCCATTCCATAAGCTTGCACTCGAAAACTCGGCGCCTGCGGAGGAATCGATTGGTCCGGGACATCGCGGGGTCGCGCAACCCGGGCAGCGTCCCGATGTTGGGCAGTGGGTTCTAGATAAACGCGCGACCGGTTGCCCTCAGCCACGACTGCCATAAGCGTTTCGCTCAATCGGTTGGAGCGCCCCTCACTCCTCACGTACTTCAAGTCGATGGCAGTTTGGCACACCAAGCATCGTGCGCCATTGCGCCCGACCGTTCCATCTGATTCAGGCGTGGGCGCGTTCCGAATGTCGTTCCCGATAGAGAATTCCACGCGGCGGCCGCTGGGATGAGTTGGGTCTACAACAATCTCCGGAACGACGAAAGCTCCCTTTCCCTTCTTCTTGCTCAGCCACCATGAACGCACTAGCGGCATTTCGATGCCGCACGCAGGGTTAGGACAAACCACGGTGCGGGCCCAAATCCATGCGATCACCGCCGCTCGTGTGCCATCTGAAAGTGTGGCCTGGGGATAGAGGTGGCCTAAGCGCTTCTCAGCTTCATCGCACATCCACTGCCCGTAGGCACGCACGTCAGCGGCTAGTCCCCTCGCCTCAAGCCAATTTGTCATTTCAGAATCAGCGAGACCTGGGTAAACGGGCGTAAGACCTCGGAATTTCGGAGGGAATTCGATGAGCGCCTTATTGATGAGTACCGCAACCGGGTTGAGATCTGACGCGTGTGCTTCAAGTCCTAGCCGTTGGGCTTCGAGAGGAATCGTCCCACCACCGGCAAAGGGATCGAGAATCGCCGGCGGCGTACCCCCGGTGGACTTAAAGATCTCTTTACGAGCCTCTAGTAACAGCTCAGGATTGTTGGAGTCTTCCCAGACGACCAAGCGTGAGATCAAGAGCAGCAATCTCTCGCGTTCTTTGACTTGGGATTCTTCCGTCGGGAATTGATCAGGGTTGGCCGAAGGATCATCGACTAGCTGGGCAAACAAGATTGCTCTAGCGGCAACAGCCGGGCGACGCGCCCACCAAATATGTAGGGACCTGGGATGGTCGCGCGTGAACGGTTCCTTTTCCCTGGCAGACTCCCGGTTAATTGCCTCGAGAGGCAAGGCCACCTCGATCAACTTGCGCTTCGGCGCCATCAGAATTCCTTTCTGACCAGCGCGCGGAAAGTGCCTGGTTCGTCCATGGCCAGCCTAGCTACCTCATCCGACATCAAACTCCGGACTCAAAATGGGGCTCGTCCGCGCGACCACATCGCGCTCCATGAAAGGGTCAGTGCCTCAACTCCGAAGTCTGACAGCCCTAACGCTTCCGCACCCGCAAACGCATCTTCGATATAACGAATCTCATCACTTGCCGTCCCATCCAGACTCACGCGAACCAGGGCCAATCGGTGATCCGGCGCCGCATTGAGGGCCGTGAGCACCTCCGTTCGAGTAATGCTGAAGGTGTCAGCGCCATCGATGCGCGCCTTCACCTCGATGCGTAAACTCGGCCCGCCAGTGCAATGAGAGAGAACGTCAAATCCGGGGTTATTGAAGGGCTGCTCAATGGGTACGCGCCCAAGGGCGCGCTCAGCCTCCAACACAGCATCCACGCCACGCCGTTCAACAGCCTTTGTATTGCGTGCGTGCAGAGGAGCGTCGCCCTCTTTATCAACGGGGTCCGCGGGAAGGACGAGAGCAATAGCGGAGATTCGAGGCGGTAGCGAAGCCATTCGAAGCTGTTGGTCGATGCTGGCGAGTCGACTTCGCAGGCGCCGGTCGAGTTCATCCGCCTTGCGCCGCAGACTCGCGCCGGACTCTCGAACTCTTTTGCCATGAAGTGCGGCATCATCTGCGCGAAGCGACTCCGTCGAGAGGCGATTGATCTCGTGAGCGAGCCTGTACTTGACGAGGGTGCGGACACGTTCGAATTCCACTGTTCGGCGGTCTATTGCGCCCTTTGCGACCACTGGCAACTGGTCGGCGATAACCCAAGAGACTGCGGACTGCTCGCGATCACTGAGCCAAGGCAGTTCCCGTGCGAAAGCCGCCGTTCCAGACGGTGCGGCCGCGTAATCGAGGTATGGCGCGGGCCCCGCCTCCAGTACTTCCCCGGCTTCATCGACGAGGGCGTACCCGAAGCTCCGGGCGACCGATTCACCTGTCGCATCTTTCACCTCGTTGAAAACGCCTACAAGCAGCGCTGGCGCAATGACTCGAGAGGACGTGAAAACGGCCCCAGACTCGAGCGTTCCTCCCAGTTGCTCGACCGTTTGGCGCATGACCGTGTCGTGTAACGGATGCCCTGGAGCGAGCAAATCGGCACGTGTCCCGTCGCCGACGTCAATGGTTTCAACCTCGAACGTGACACGAAGATACTTGCGGGCGATTGGTGCACGAACAATTCCCACGCGAACGTCGACCGGAACGTGTGTGATCTCAAACCGCCCGCGCTCGCGACGCTCCATCCTGCCGCCGAGTCGCTCGAACGCGGCAACGAAAGCGTCACGAACGAAGTGCGGCTGCAGGCGCCGCGCCCGAGCATCTTCCATCTGGCGTTTCAGCGCTTCCAACTCGCCCGTGGGCAATGCATCCTTCGCTAATGCATGGTCCGCTAGGAGCTCCTCGAGACCTCGTGCTACACCCTCGTCTATAACCTTGTGCATGCGCTCGCGAACTTCCGGGAGCTCTCCATAACGAATCGCTTCGCGCAGCAGCTTGGTTAGCGACATCTCTCCCAGGGAGGTCCCGAGTACGTCAAACACCTTGCCGCCGTAGGCCATCCGTTGCTCCTCGATCTTGTCCAGAAGTCGTTGGAATACGTCACCTTCACGGGTGTCTTCTGCCACCAAGTTCCACAGTCGGCACACCTCGGTCTGCCCGATGCGGTGGATGCGACCGAAACGCTGTTCGATTCGGTTCGGGTTCCAGGGAAGGTCATAGTTCACCATCAGGTGAGCAACTTGAAGGTTTAGCCCCTCGCCCGCGGCATCTGTCGCGATAAGCACTTGGACATCGGGGTTGCTTGTGAATTCTGCGGTAATCCGACGGCGTTCATTTCGTGACACACCACCGTGAATACATGTGACCGCGCTCTGTCGGCCGATTAGCGTCGTTATTCTGCGCTCGAGGTAAGTGAGTGTGTCGCGGTGTTCGGTGAAGACAATGAGCTTTCTCGGGGCATCATGAGTGGTCGTGAACACTTCGCTTTCAAGAACGCCGCGCAGCTCAACCCATTTGCGGTCCTCGTGACTAGCGAGGACCTCCGCCGCCAACGCGCCCAGACGACGAAGGTCGGCAACTTCGGTTTCCAATTCGGCAGCGGTGCGAGCGGCCGTAGCGGCGTCCACCAGCTCCTCTTCGACCTCTTCGAGTTCTTCGGCAAGGAAGTCGTCATCATCTAAGTCCGGGTCGATTAGTAAGCCCGCTCTCTCACCGCTGATGTCGAGAGCTTCGGCCCTCCCCGCCAAGAGGTCACGCCGCGCGCGTTCGAGCCGCTCAGCGCGGCGTCGGAGCGAATGGAAAATCGCTTCAGGGCTTGACGCGAGCCGTCGCTGCAGCACGGTGAGAGCGAATCCGACGGTATTCTTGCGTTTCCCATCGAGCCTGTCGGCTAGATTCATTCCCTCCCGAACATAGGTGGTGACTTCCTCGTAGAGGTTCGCTTCGGCCGCCGAAAGACGATATGAAACGGTCTCTGCGACTCGCTCGGGGAAAAGTGGTTTGCCTTCGAAAGTAAGCAGGTCCTCTTTGACCATCCGCCTCATGATTCCGTCGGCTGTTCCTTTGCGTGCACGCTTGTCGCCCTGGCCTTCGAAGCGGTCTTGGTCAAGGAGAGATAGGAACGCTTGGAAATCTTCTTCCTTTCCGTTGTGTGGAGTTGCAGTCATAAGTAGCAGGTGACGAGTACGACGGCTAAGGAGCCTGACCGAGCTCAAATCGCCTTGAGAGTTTCAGCTCTCCTCCGAACCAGTGGGCGCTCATGCGATGTGCCTCATCCACGACAACCAGGTCGAACTCGACGTCTTCGAGTTGGGCTTGGAGTTCCTCGTTGCGTGCGAGTTGGTCCATACGTGCAATGAGTAACGGCTTCGACTCGAATACCGACGTGCCCGGCACGATAATTGCTGGGCCCGCACCTAGGATTTCGAATTCCAGCCCGAACTTGAACCGCAACTCGTCCTGCCACTGCTCGACCAGCCCCCCAGGGGCCACAATCATGCAGCTGCGAACATCATCTCGAAGCAACAGCTCTTTGATGTAAAGGCCGGCCATGATGGTCTTGCCCGCACCAGGATCATCCGCAAGGAGGAATCGAAGCGGTGTTCGGGGCAACAGCTCACCATACACAGCGCGAATCTGATGTGGTAACGGCTGCACGTCGCTCGTAGCGACAGCAAGCATCGGGTCATTGATGCCCGCCAGCATGATTCTTTGTGCTTCCGCCGCAAGCCGGAACTCCTGGGGATCCGCGTCAAACGGACGTCCCTGCTTCTGAAGCTGATGGAGCAGGGACTCATTATCCCG
Organism: Cryobacterium breve; assembly: GCF_027594785.1. Lineage (GTDB taxonomy): Bacteria > Actinomycetota > Actinomycetes > Actinomycetales > Microbacteriaceae > Cryobacterium > Cryobacterium breve_A. The sequence goes on along the minus strand of NZ_CP075584.1, from coordinate 3,674,628 downwards.
GTACAGGACTCGTTCAGAGACCTCACCGTCATTATCGCGGTAGGTGAGCGTGACGGCATTCGCGCCATGCCATTCGGTGGCGACCACGGTCACGATTTGCCCTGGCAGGAGGCCGCCGAGTCTTGCCTTTGCCTTAAGCTCTTCGAGTTTCATGGCTCCCCCAGCTTCCAGAATAGGGGTCCGGGGCCACGTGACCCGTCGCTACCACTCGACGGTTGCCTCGTCCCGAGCCTTTTCAAGGAGCTCGTTCTGGGGATGCAAGTGGTTGATCGGTCGATCTCCCCCGAAGTAGCCGGATGGTGAGCACAGCCAGATCACGAGCTCTTCCAGCGACCATCTGACTTCGACGGCGAGCGCAATCAACTGAACGATGACGGGTTCGACACGCCCCGCCACGAACTGGAAACCGGGAAACACAAAGACGCTTCCTCGCCTGACCGCGAGAATCGCGCCGTTTTTCCTCATTTTGTCAACTGAACCGGTTTCTCCTGCCGGTATTTTTAGGACTTCCAAGACTTCGTCGGTAGTTAGCAGACCCCAGGTCGCCTCAATATCCCTCCACTGTATTTCTGCCCTCACTTCCCGGGCCCTTCGCCCCGCGCCGTCACGTACTCACGAATCCGGAGCACTTCAGCGACGGTCAATCCCCTCTCTAGTTTGGTGCCGAGTAGGAGGGAGTTCGCGCTGCCAAAGGTCTGGTCCATGCTGCGCCGTTGGGGCGTCCACGGTCTGGTGCTCTCGTCGCCGAGTAGGTCGTCGACCATGACGAACGCCTCGCTCTTTACGATTCGACTGATGGCGAGGGTTTTGATCCAGTTGTCGCGGAGCATGAGATCCCCTTGTCGCGTGCCCAGCGTAGCGATTCGCCAAGATCCTCCGTGCAGCCCGAGCGCCGAAATGAGGTGGTTGGCGCCGGCGTCCCAGGACGTGCACCAGATCGGTTCGATGAGCCGCTCGTCGACTAAGTCGTTCAAGGCTGAGACTGTGGCGCGGCTGACCCAGGCGTGGGGAGGATAGGGCGCAGGAGCGAGCGTCGGAAATCTTTCCAATTCCAACCAGACAGCCGCGTTTCTGAAGGGCATGCCGCAGAGCCCTCCGTCGACGTCAAGGAAGAATGGTATCGGGGTCGCGTCGCTCTTCGCTGACATGCCGTCCTCTCCGATCCGTCGCGGTGCAGGTCCCGTACGGGACGCGACGCCGCGACTTGAGATCCGTTCGAACGAAGCTACAGCCTCCCTCGGGAGCTGACTTTGAATTCGCGAAACGTTGTCACGGGCTCGGTGTTTTACCGACGACCAGTGAAAGAAGCTCGGTCAGACGCACGGCACGATCCGTGCGGAGGGTGCCCATTTGCAGCTGCCGAAGTTGCCGGCCGAGCCAGCGAGCGAGAGCAAATTCTCCCCGATCCGTCCCGTTCAGGTACGGCAGTCGTCCCTTGTCCTGCACATGTCGCACGCAGTCGGCAATACGCGCCTCCCAGAGGCCGTCAAGTGGATCCCAGTCAAAGGCGGGTGAGACGTCGAGCCGGATCTTCTGGAAGCCGGTGAGTGTGTCGGCGTAGCGTCTTTGATACCGGGCCCACTCCCCCAGGCGGCGCTCAACGCCGGGCAGGCTGGCGCGATCTCGCGTGTTCTCACGTGGGGTGTGGCCGTGGGCGCGCGCGAACTCTTCGTAGCGATGGAGGGCAGCCGCCCAATTGTCGGCCCGCTTGGAGCTTCCGCCTCGACGTGGCTCTCGCCCTGACGCTACGTCCCCGTCAGCGGTTGCGTAAAGCACAGATCGTTGGTCTGGTTCTCCGGCTTGCCTCCAGAGCGTGACTGCTCTCGAATGCAGGTGGTTCGGATCGGTTTCGTGTCGCATGGCGCGCCCTTCCGGGTCGCACCAATTGCGGCCTCCCCGGACCTATGCGCGGTGCGGCGAAAGGTCGGCCTGAGCGCGGATTTGTCGCTGAGTCGGTGGTTTGGATTCCGGCAAATGCCTACGGTTGTGCTTCAGCGGCCCGAGTTGTCCGGAGTGCGGATGTCTCCCCGCGAGAACGGAGACGGTTCTATGGACGCCCTGACGGATGATGCGACCGGCCGCTACCTGGTGACGACAGAATCCGGAAGCCAGTACACGCTCGATTTCAACCGGCGAGTCTTCCGGCGAACGACCGATCCGACTCTCGTGGCGCGTCACGGTCTCCGCTGTGATGGCGAAGACATCGACTTGGTCGAAGTCATGCAGTGTCGCCGCGGAAGGCCGATGATCCTTCTGATCAACTTGTGGGTTCCTGGCGTGTGGTTCACCAAAAGGGAATCCAGCCCGGTGGTTCGCATCGAGCCGATGCCCGAACAGCCGGGCAGGCTATGACTGCCGGGGCTGTGCCGCCGCTCGACTACCGGCCAATCAATGCTCTTCCTTATTGGGACGAAATCGGTGAGTTCGTCAATGCCGCAGTCGCGGACACCGCGAGCATTTCGGGTCGAGACGCACGGTCGTTGTATCCGGCCGCCGTGGCCTTCGTGATGTGGTGCTGGCAGAGCCGAGGCACACCGTTAGAACGGCCACGCATCTTCCGTCGGGTCGTCGTTGAAGAGTTCGTCCACCTCGGTATGGCGTCGTATGCCCGTGGCAGCAAAGCCACCCACCGGGCAACGCTGACCATCATGGTGGAGGCGCTCAACCCCGCCGAGACGGTCCGCTCACGGCGCGCTATCCCCCGTTCGGCTCCAACGCAGCCCTACACGCGCGAAGAAGTCGCGGCGCTCCACAGCTGGGCGGCGGCGCAGGGCACACGCCGGCGTCACCACGACGCGATTGCCCTCCTGGCGCTCGGTCTTGGCGCCGGCCTCGCCACTCGAGAGATCCTCGGCGCCCGCGTCGCAGACCTCGAGACTCAGGACGATCACATTAACGTCATCGTGTGGGAGGGCCGGGCGCGAGTCGTTCCGGTCCGACCCGATTGGCAGCGCCCCTTGCGCAGGATCTTGGCAGACCTCGACCCGGCCGCGCTGATCTTCCGGCCTGGTCGGACCGGGGCCAGCCCAGGACAGCTCACGGATTTTCTCTTAAGGTCCCGTACTGAGCTGGATGTGAGGCCCAGCCGGATGCGCACGACTTGGCTGCTCGAGCATCTCAATGCCGGCACGCCGCCTAAGGAATTGCTGCGGATTTCGGGGCTGAAGAACTTCGCCGCGCTCGACAAGATCGCCGCATTTGCCCCCAAAACAGGGCACACTAGCGCACTACCTGCGACAAGTAAATCCCACTGATCAGGAAATTCAAGCAGAGCGGTGATGGTTAGTGTTCACGGAGAGGGTTCGCTGCCGACAGTTTCGGGATCGCCCCACGCACATAAAATTCGTGAACAGAAAAGACCGACTCCACAACATTTTTCTCGCCGACTCCGCGACGTATGCGCACCTGCGCGCCTTGGACCCGGAGCTTCCCGACTTCGCGTGGGGAATCATCGTGCGTTACCGACCGCAGATCTCCCCCGTGCAGTGGGAGGCCGTGCGCGAATTCACGATCTCGAACGCCGTTCAGATGCGGCCGCGTACCTTCGACGCGGCGCGGCGCCTAATGTCGATGTCAGCGCGGTTCGGTGCCTGGGTATGGACGACCACGGGCACGCAACTCACTGTCGAGCGCGTCTACACGCAAAACAACGTGTCCCTCTACCTACACGCTTGCCTTCCCAAGCATTCGGAGTCTCACCGGTGGGGGTTCGTGCGGCAGGTCGGTACCATCGCCGACACCCTCGCCGACGCGGGTATCAAGCGCCTCCCGGCGCCGCACCTTCCCGGACGTAGACGCAGCCCTTTCACCGTTTCTGACGCAGCCTCGATGCACAGCTGGGCTGCCAGCCTCACCACAGACCTGAAACGGCAAAACGCTTGGGCGCTCCTCGGCCTCGCCGGCGGCGCCGGTCTCCGCGCACACGAAATCATCGAAACGCGTATCAGCGACATTGAAGTCATCGACGGCCGCGTGTTCGTCAACGTCCCTGGAAAATGTGCCCGACGAGTCCCGGTCATGCACCTCTGGAACCGCACGTTGATGCGCAGCATGCAGGGTCGTACGAACCCCGACGAGTACATCTTTCGCGGCTATCGCTGGGACGAGTACAGGCCCCGTGCTATTCAGAGCTTCTTGACCGAACACCCCGCCCGCGTCCGTGCCACCGTGTCCAGACTGCGCTCGACCTGGATCGTCGCACAAATCGATAACGGGCTCCCCGTCCCCGTGCTCCTGGCTATCGCCGGCTTCGTCACAGCCACAAGCCTCGACAAACACCTCATCCACGCCCAGACAGCAAACATCGACGCCTACGTGGGCCTCATCATTGGCGAAGAGGTCGCCCGATGAGCGCCGGCGACACCGACTACGCGTTCAACGGGTACGCGCCCGACCTGGGCGGTATGACACAGACCGAGGTCATGGGCCGCGGCCGCATCCACCAGCTCATTGACGACGAAACCGTCGCGCTCATGGAAAGCCGGGTTCGAAAGACCGGGGTCCTCGAACGACTGCAGCAATGGACCGATGAAGATGCCAGCGGTATCAGCGTCGGCGGTCGTCCATCACTCATCTCCGAAAAGGCACTCCTCACTGCCCTTCTTCTTCTCGCCAAAGAAGGCACGTCAATGTTCCTGACGAGCGTGCGTGACCTCTTCATGTTCCGCCTGAGCGCGACCTCCCGCGAACTCCTCGGCCTGGAAACCCCAAGGACAGCGTTCGTCGGCCACGTCGCGGAGAAGAACCGCTGGTACGCCAACACCAGCCGTGCCTTCAACCGCATCAACGCCCTCATGGATCCCTTCCCGCAAGAACGCCGCCATTCCAAGACCTACACGCAGATCCAGGAAATCCTCCGCATGCACGATGAGGTGCTGGCGGACAAACGAAAAGCACGCCTCGACGAATTCACCAAGCTGTTCCTCGTCATGACGTACAACGAGCAGCCCCGCGACATCCGTCGCGCCTCCAAGAAGGTCGATGTTTCCTTCGACCAGACCTACGTCGGCACCCCGACCACCAAGGGCTACTCTCGGAAAAAATCTCGCAAGTCGCGTCAAGACAGAGACCGAAACCAAAGAGAAGAAAACCCTGAAGCCAGGCCCGGTCGATGCGTTCGCCGGCTGGCACGTCACAACCGGCGAACGCGTCGACGCGCCCAAAGGGCAAATCGACAACACCACTCCTGATAAGAAGGCTGGCCCCGCGAACTACCGATGGGGCTGGGAAATCAACATCGCCGTCCGCGTCGATTCCGAAGCCCCCGGACAGCACAGATTCCCCGGACTCGCCGTCGCCGCTACCATGAGCCTGCCCAACGTCCGAGTCGCCGAAGAAGCCGTCTCCCTCATGAGAGCTACCAAAGCCCTCGGACTGGAGGCCGGCGTCGGCGACGCCGACAAGCAGTACTGGGCAAACTCCACAACCGAACGCCTTCATGACGATGCACTCAACGAGGGCTTCACACCCTCCACGGACTACCGCGTCGACCGACTTGGCCATCAAGGTGGAGACCACGGTGCGCTCTTCATCGAAGGCAGCACCTACTGCCCCGGCACTCCCAAACCGCTGCAGAATGCGACGAAGGAACTCCTGGGCCACATCATCGACACCGCAACATACCGGGAGCGAATCAAGAGCCGCTCCGCGTTTCAACTCCACGTCAAAGAGAAACCAGACGCAAAGGGCCGCACCGTACTGCGGTGCCCAGCCCTTGGCCCCAGCCCAACCGTGACCTGTCCCCTGCGCGAACTCATGAAGACCGCGACGGACAGGCCCCGCCCCGCTGTAGACAGCGCAGACTTGAGCGACTTCACCGACGCCATCTGCATCAAGCACTCCGTGTCATTCGACACCGCAAACTTCAAGCGAACGGCGCAAGCATTCGAATACGGCACCCCGGAATGGGACAAGTTCCACACCCACGCCCGTAACTCCATCGAATCGCTCAATCACCAGATCAAGAGCGGCGGCACCGAGGACATCGAATCCGCCAGCCGCCGACGCGTCCGAGGCTTCGGCGCAGCCCAGATCATCGTCACCATCCTGCTGACAAACTTCAACCTCCGCAAAATCGCGGCTTTCATCAGCGACAAAATCAAAGCCGACGCCAAGAAACACGTCCATGGAGAACCTACCCTCATCCGGCGACGCGACCGCGAATGGCACAACCCCTACACCGACACTTACCCGCTCGGAGTAGAACGCCCAGACAAACTGAAACGCCCCGATGCCGACGACGAGACCGGCGGCCCACCGCAGCGGGTATAACAGTCACCCGACTGCCCAGACACCGCCCGAGAGGGCAAACCACCCAGTATTCGAGACAATCCGGCGCGCGCAAAATCGGAAAAGCCAGCCTCCACTCGACTGACAACTGGAGAACTACAGCCGCCGTCGACCGTGAGCCACCCAGATACAAGAAAACGCTCCTGAGAATCCTCAGGAGCGTTTTCTATTTCGACTTCAAGGCCGGTTTCGCGAAGAGTTTCGCGAACGGCCCAAATGTCGGGCTGACAGGATTTGAACCTGCGACCCCCTGACCCCCAGTCAGGTGCGCTACCAAGCTGCGCTACAGCCCGTCACCCTCCGCCAACACGCTTCGAGAAGCGCATTCTGCAGGAGACAACTTAGAAAGCTTACCGCCTCCGGCGACCTCTTGTGTGCACACCGGATGCCCGGCGACGCCCGTCCCTCAGCGCGGCGTCCACCGGGGCGAGCGACCGCTCCCGCCAGCGGACCGTCCGGCCCCGAACTCGCGGCGCAGCTGCCGCCAGATTCGGGGCAAGAGAACGGCATCGCCGAGGAGCGGGCGGCGGTGCTGCACGATGACCGAACCGAAACCCAGCGCCGCGGGGCCGAAGCTGAGGCGCTCCGGAAAATTCGCGAGAGTCCAGCCGCGCACGCCCAGGCCAACCGCGGAGACCGAGCCGGGTACGGGAAGTGAGTCAGGCCCCGACCCGACGCGTGCCGGCAAGGCGATGCCGCGGGGCGCATCCGCTTCGGCGGGCAAGCCCGCCACTCCCGCCACTCCCCCGGACCGATCCGCACGGAAGTCGCCGAGGGCGCTTGCCCGGATGAGCGCGGTGGACCCGACCCAGAAGGAGGCTCCATACCGGGACGCGCTGCGGTGCAGGAGGCCGCGGAGCCCCGGGAAGAAACGCCTGGTACGCGGACCGCCCTGCGGGAACGACGGGGTCTGGAAGACGGCGACGCCGCTGTGGTCCGGTTCGTCGAGGAAGTAGATCGACCGCAGGCAGTAGTCGCTGAGGAGCCTGTGCATCCGGCCCGAGGGTGAGCAGGTAGTCCGTCTCGGCGATATCTCCGTCGCTGGCGGCATCGATCTGGTCCACGTAGCCGGCGAGGCTGCCGTCGAAGATCTCCAGTTCGGCGGAGAACGTCCAGGCGAGGCGGCGCTGGAGGCGCAGCATCCGTTCGGCGGTCTGCGGAATGTGCTCGGAGATGGCGCGGTCGAGGTCCTCGGCGATGCGGGCGAAGGCGGTGGCAGGGCCGCCCAGGGTGTGTGTGGCAAAGACGGCGCTCGACCGGTCCGTGACGGCCTCGGCCATGCGTTGCCGGGCCAGCCAGGCGACGGCCCAGCGATAGTCGGAGGCGAGGGCGTCAATGAGGTCCTCGGTCACTTCGAGCCTGGTCGGGCTGGTCGTGGTGACCGGCGAGTTCGAGCTCGAGCACGAACAGCGCGTCTTCGAACCGGGCGCGCGGTTCGGCCAGGGCATCGGTGAGCCGCCGCACGATTTGGAGGGCCTCGGCCTGAGCGCTCGGCTCTGCCCGGGCGTCGAGAAGGAGAACGACCCGGAGGGTGGGGTATTCCTGCAGGGCGGCAGACCACAGGGAGGCCCGCAGCGCGTTCGACCCCGTGCGGGCGCCGGCGCCGTCGCCGGCGGCGACGAGCACGGTCAGGGCGCCCTGGCGGGCGGTGAAGTGCCGTTCCAGTACCCTGCGCGGAACCCGCACGTGCTCACTCAGCCGGATCAGGGCGCCCTGGCGTGCGGCGAGGTAGCAGAGCAGAGTGATCGCCCCCACGGTCCAACCGACCAGGGACAGCGCGCGGTCGAGGACCGGCCAGGGGGCGCCGTCGAAGCCCGTCTGCCGGAGGAGCACGACGACGAGCAGGGCAGCCCAGCCGACCACTACGGCGAAGATGGCGGCGCGACCACAGACGATCTTGGGCGCGCTTCGGCCCGATGCCCGGATGTCGGGCGGTGCGGCACGTTTTCGGGTCAGCGAAGCAGGGAACTTCGTATGCATGGAGAATCCTCGGGTAAGGCTTGAATGACGAAATCCCCGATTCGGGCGGGGATCCGGCACGTATGGCGGGTGACGAAATCCCCGATTCGGGCGGGGATCTGACACCTGTGGCGCCGCTGGGGCGCTAGCCCGAATGTAGAGGAGAGCGCCGGTGCGCGACAGTCCCCGGTTCGGGGCGGCGGCGCATCCGTACACGTCTCTCGACCCGGCACCAACGCCACAGGCCTTTAAACGACGGATGCGCCGCCTCCCCGCAGGGGGAAGGCGACGCATTCGTCTGGTCGAGCGTGGAACGACTGCTTAGCGCTTGCGCTTCTCGCGGACGCGCATGCTGATGTTGATCGGGCTGCCCTCGAAGCCGTAGACCTCGCGGAGACGACGCTGGATGAAGCGACGGTAGCCCGGGTCGAGGAACCCGGTGGTGAAGATGACGAAGGTCGGCGGGCGGCTCGAGGCCTGGGTGCCGAACAGGATGCGCGGCTGCTTGCCGCTGCGCACGGGGTGCGGGTGCTCGGCGGCGAGCTCGGCGAGGAAGGCGTTGAACTTGCCGGTGGCGACGCGGGTGTCCCACGACTCGAGGGCGACCTCGAGGGCGGGGACGAGCTTCTCCATGTGGCGGCCGGTCTTCGCCGAGATGTTCACGCGCGGGGCCCACGCCACGTGGGCGAGGTCGAGCTCGATCTCGCGCTCGAGGTACCGGCGACGGTCGTCGTCGATCTGGTCCCACTTGTTGAAGGCGAGCACGAGGGCGCGGCCGGATTCGAGGACGAGGTCGATGACGCGCACGTCCTGCTCGGAGATGACCTCGGTCACGTCGATGAGCACGACGGCGACCTCGGCCTTTTCGAGCGCGGCGCTCGTGCGGAGCGAAGCGTAGAAGTCGGCACCCTGGGAGAGGTGCACGCGACGGCGGATACCGGCGGTGTCGACGAAGCGCCAGACCTTGCCGCCGAGCTCGACCTGCTCGTCGACCGGGTCGCGGGTGGTGCCGGCGAGCTCGTTGACGACAACACGCTCTTCGCCGACGACCTTGTTCAGGAGGCTGGACTTGCCGACGTTCGGGCGGCCGAGGATGGCGACGCGGCGGGGGCCGCCGACTTCCTGCTTGGCGACGGCGGAGATCTCGGGGAGCTTCTCCAGAATGGCGTCGAGCAGGTCGGCGACGCCGCGGCCGTGCAGGGCCGAGACGGGCCACGGCTGGCCGAGGCCGAGCGACCAGAGGTTCGCGGATTCGGGTTCCTGGCGCACGTCGTCGACCTTGTTGGCGACGAGGAACACCGGCTTGCCCGCCTTGCGGAGCAGGCGCACGACGGCTTCATCGGTCGATGTCGGGCCCACGTTGGAGTCGACGACGAACATGACGACGTCGCACAGCTCGATGGCGAGTTCGGCCTGCATGGCGACGGAGGCGTCGATGCCCTTGGCGTCGGGCTCCCAGCCGCCGGTGTCGACGATGCTGAACTTGCGTTCGTGCCATTCGCCCTTGTAGGTGACGCGGTCACGGGTGACGCCGGGGGTGTTCTCCACGACGGCCTCGCGGCGGCCGATGATGCGGTTGACGAGCGCCGACTTGCCCACGTTCGGGCGGCCGACGATGGCGATGACCGGCAGGGCCGGGAGGTAGGTGATCGCGTCGGGGTCGTACGTCACCGAGTCGAGGACATCGAAGTCCTCGTCGTCGAGGTCGTAGTCGTTGAGCCCGGTGCGGAGGGCGGCGGCGCGCTGTGTCGCCAGGTCGTCGTCGATGTCGTCCAGTCTTGCCCCGAGGTCGGGGTCGAGATCGGGAAGGTTTTCGTCGTATTCGTTAGTCATGCGAGGTCCTCGCGGTACGTGTGTTGATGACCTCGATGACCGCGCCAATGGTCTGTTCGAAGTCGAGATGGGTGGAGTCGACGGTGTTCACACCGTCTGCGGCGCTCATGAATTCGACGACCTGTGAGTCGGCGCGATCCCTCGATCGCAACTGATCTGCCACGGTTTGAGCCGATTGAGTCGATATTTCCGCAGAGCGCCTAGCCATTCTAGCTTGTTCGGATGCCGTGAGCAGGATCCGGACCTCCGCCTCCGGTGCGACGACGGTCGTAATGTCCCGTCCTTCGACCACGATTCCGGGCCGGTCGACGCCCGCTGCGATGCTGCGAAACAGCGCGGTGAGGTGGGCGCGCACGGCGGGGATGCGGGCGACGGCGCTCACGATCGCCGAAACGGCGGGCTCCCGGATGGCCTCGGTGACGTCGTCCGCACCCACACTCACGGCCGGGTCGTCGGGGTCTGTGCCGATCGCGTAGTCGAAGGCGGGCAGGGCGGCGATGACGGCATCCGTGTCTGCGGGGTCGATGGCGCGGTCGCGCACGTACCAGGCGAGGGCCCGGTAGGCGGCGCCGGTGTCGAGGTAGCCGTAGCCGAGGCGGCGGGCGACGGCGCGGCTGACGCTCGACTTGCCGCTGCCGGCCGGGCCGTCGATGGCGACGACGAGCGGATGCGTGGATTCAGTCATGTGCTAGCCGGCAATCCGCCAGCCGCGCGCGGCCAGCTCTTCGGTGAGGCGGGTGACCGCCTCGGGGAGCACGGAGATCTCGGCGAGGCCGAGTTCCGCGCCGGGTGAGTGCTCGAGCCGGAGGTCCTCGACGTTGACGCCGAGGGCGCCGATCTCGTTGAGGAGCCGGGCGATCTGGCCGGGCGTGTCGTCGACCATCACGGTCAGGGAGACGAAGCGGCGGTCGTGGCCGTGCTTGCCGGGCAGCCGGGAGACGCCGGCGTTGCCGCCGGCGAGCTCCTCGGCGACGCGGCGGCGGGCGCCGGGGGCCGCCGGGTCGCCGAGGGCGGTGATGAAGCGGTCGAGGTCGTCGCGGTAGGCGGTGAGGATCTCTCGCACCGGGGCCGCGTTCGCGCCGAGGATCTGCACCCAGAGTTCGGGGTCGCTCGCGGCGACGCGGGTCACGTCGCGGAGGCCCTGGCCGGCGAGGTTGAGGGACGCGGCTGGCGCGTCCGTGAGACGCCGGGCCATCAGGGTCGAGACGACCTGGGGCACGTGGGAGACGAGGGCGACGCCGCGGTCGTGGTCCTCGGGGCTCATCTCCACGAGGGTGGCGCCGAGGTCGAGGATGAGGTCGTCGATCGCGGTGGCCTGCTGGTAGCTGATGCCCTCGTGGGCGGCGACGACCCAGGGCCGGCCGAGGAAGAGGTCGGCACGTCCGGCGAGGGGTCCCCCGCGTTCGCGGCCGGCAAGCGGGTGCGAGCCGATGTAGCGGGAGATGTCGGCGCCGCGCGCGCGCAGTTCGGCGAGGGGGCGAGCTTGACGCTCGCGACATCCGTCACGATGGCGTCGGGGAAGGCTTCGAGTTCGCGGGCGACGATCTCGGCGGTCACGTCCGGCGGCACGCACACGACGATGAGCTGAGGCCGGTCGCCGGTCAGGGCGGCCCGGCCGGCGCCGTAGTCGATCGCGATGCTGAGGTTCGTCGGAGAGGCGTCGGCGAGGATGACCTCGATGCCGCGCGCGCGGAGGCCGAGGCCGATGCTCGTGCCGAGCAGCCCGGTGCCGACGACGCGCACGGGCCCGATCAGGCGACTTTCGACCACGGGTGTCTCCTGACTTCGTGCGTGTTGTGCCTCTAGTATTCGGTGTCCGCCCGCGAAATCGTGAGCAGCTGACCGAGTTCAACCTTAGTCAAGTCGCGCAGGTCACCGGCCCGCAGGGTGCCGAGGTGGAGGGGTCCGAACTGGCGGCGCACGAGGTCGACGACGGGGTGGCCGACGGCCTCCATCATGCGGCGCACGATGCGGTTGCGCCCGGAGTGCAGGGTGAGTTCGACGAGGCTGAAGCCGTCGCCGGGAGGGCTCGTCAGGATGCGAGCCTTGTCGGCGTTGATCGGGCCGTCGTCGAGCTCGATGCCCGTCTGCAGCAGCTGGATGGTCTGCGCGGTGACCCGGCCTTCGACCTTGGCGATGTAGGTCTTCATCACGCCGAAGGAGGGGTGCGCGAGGATGTGGGCGAGATCGCCGTCGTTGGTCAGGATGAGCAGGCCGCTCGTCATGGCGTCGAGGCGGCCGACGTTGAAGAGGCGCTCCTCGAACTGCTCGGTGAATTCGCGCAGGTCGGGGCGGCCGCTCTCGTCCTGCATCGAGGAGACGACGCCGACGGGCTTGTTGAGCATCACGTAGCGGCGGCTGGTGTCGAGCTGGATGGCGACGTTGTCGACCATGATCTGGTCGTGGTCGGGGTGGATGCGGCGCCCGAGTTCGGTGACGACCTTGCCGTTCACGCGCACCCGGCCCGCGGCGATGAGGTCTTCGGAGACCCGGCGGGAGGCGACCCCGGCCGAGGCCATCACTTTCTGCAGGCGCACGCCGTCTGCGGCGGCTTCCGGGTTGGTGGGCGTGCCCTGGGGGTCGATCGTCATGGTGAATCCTCAAATCCATTTGCGCCGTCTGAGAGCAGGGGCGATAAGAAGGGCAACTCGTCGAGCGAGTTGATTCCCAGCTGTGTGAGCAGCAAGTCCGTGGTGCCGTAGTTGATCGCACCGGTCTCACTATCGGTGAAGACCTCGGTGATCAGGCCGCGCCCCACGAGGGTGCGTACGACCGAGTCCACGTTAACGGCCCTGATTGAGGCTACCGCCCCGCGGCTGATCGGTTGCTTATATGCGATCACGGCGAGGGTCTCGAGGGCGGCCTGGGACAGTTTGCTCGGGTTCTGGGTGAGTACGAAGTCGGCGACGGCGGCGTCGTGTTCCGGGCGCACGTAGATGCGCCATCCGCCGGCGACCTCGCGCAGCTCTCGAAGCCGCGGCGCACGGTGCCGGCCTGGCCGTCGAAGTCGGCGACGAGCCGGGCGATCGAGCGGCGCACGTCGCTCAGCGGCCGGCGGAGCGCGCTCTCGAGGTGCAGCAGGCTCTGCGGCTCGTCGGCGACCATCAGGATCGCCTCGAGGGAGCGGTCGAGGGCTGCGGCCTCTGCGGCGAGTGCGCTGCCGGGTGCGCCGGGCGCAGGCGCCGCGCGGGGCGTGCCGGTCGCGCCGGGCCCGGCCAGGGTGTCAGTTGTCATAGTCCGCTCCGAGGTTCGCGAGGGTGTCGTCCGACCAGGCGTCGTCCGGGGACGCCGCGGCACTCCAGTGCAGGCTCAAGTCGCCGAGGGGTTCGAGCTGGTCGAAGGAGAGGAAGCCGCGCCGGTAGAGCTCGAGCACGGCGAGGAACCGGGCGATGATCACGCCGGTCAGTTCCACGTCGGCGATGAGCTCACGGAAGGTGAGGGTGTCGCCCGAGCGCAGCATCCCGACGAGCCAGGTCGCCTGCTCACGGATGCTGACCAGCGGCGCGTGCAGGTGGTCCAGTCCCACGGTGGGCACCTCCCGCGGGGTGAGCGCCACCCGGGCGAGCGCGGCGAAGTCGGCGAGGGAGAGCGTCCAGACGAGCTCAGGGGTCTGCTGCCGGAACTTGTCTTCGAGGCGCACCGACCTCACGTGCCGGGCGGACTCGACCTCGATCCGGCCGAGGAACCAGGCGGAGGCGGTCTTGAACGCGCGGTACTGCAGGAGCCGGGCGAAGAGCAGGTCCCTGGCCTCGAGCAGGGCCGCATCCTCGGCGTCGACGAGTTCGCCCTGGGGCAGGAGCCCGGCGACCTTGAGGTCGAGCAGCGTCGCGGCGACGACGAGGAATTCGCTCGCCTGATCGAGTTCTTCGGCCTGGTCGAGCCCCTTGAGGTGCGCGATGAACTTGTCGGTGACCCGGCTGAGCGACACCTCGGTGATGTCTAGTTCGTGCTTGCCGATCAGGGAGAGCAGCAGGTCGAACGGGCCCTCGAAGTTGCCCAGGGCGACCGAGAATGTCCGCGAGGGGACGGTGTCAGGCGACAGCGCCACGCTGGATCAGTTCCCGCGCCGCCTGGCGGTAGGCCTTGGCCGCCGCGTGTTCCGGCGCGAACTCGGTGATCGGCACCCCGGCGACGCTCGCGTCAGGGAACTTGACGGTGCGGCCGATGACGGTTTCGAGCACGCTGTCGCCGAAGGCGTCGACGACGCGCTCGAGGACCTCGCGAGAGTGCAGGGTGCGCGAGTCGAACATGGTCGCGAGGATGCCGTCGAGTTCGATCGCAGGATTGAGCCGGTCGCGCACCTTGTCGATGGTCTCGATCAGGAGGGCGACGCCGCGCAGGGCGAAGAATTCGCACTCGAGCGGGATGAGCACGCCGTGGCTTGCGGTCAGGGCGTTGACGGTGAGGATGCCGAGCGAGGGCTGGCAGTCGATCAGGATGACGTCGTAGTCTGCGGACACCTTGCGGAGCACCCGGGACAGGATCTGCTCGCGGGCGACCTCGTTGACGAGGTGCACCTCCGCGGCGGAGAGGTCGATGTTCGCGGGCATGATGTCGAGGTTCTCGACAGCGGTCTTCTGGATGACCTCGGCCGGGGCGTACTTGTTACCCAGCAGCAGGTCGTAGACCGTCGGCAGGTCGTGCGTGGGGATGCCGAGTCCCGCGGACAGAGCGCCCTGGGGGTCGAAGTCGATTGCGAGCACGCGGCGGCCGTAGCCGGCGAGTGCGGCACCCAGGTTGATGGTCGTCGTCGTCTTGCCGACGCCGCCCTTCTGGTTGCAGAGCGAGATGATGCGCGCGGGGCCGTGGCTATTCAGCGCCGCGGGTTCGTCGAATTCGTGTTTCGGCCGTCCGGTCGCACCGACGACCACGTCCTCGAATCCGGGGAGTAGTGTCCGGTCAGCTTTTTCGCGCTTCACTCCGGTGTCCTCGTTCCGTCCTGCACCCATCACTGTGTCGAGTGTAGCGAGCCGATCGGCACCCTTCCGCAAGGATCGCCGGGAAGCCGCGGTTCCGCATCCGCCCGATGCCGTGGATGCCGCGAATTCAGGGGATTCAACAGGCTCAACGGGCGCGCGGGTGTGCGGTCGTGTACATGTCGCGGAGGGTGTCCGCCGTGACGAGGGTGTACAGCTGGGTCGTCGCGACGGAGGAGTGGCCGAGGAGTTCCTGCACGACGCGCACGTCGGCGCCGCCGGCAAGGAGGTGCGTCGCGAAGGAGTGCCGGAGCGTGTGCGGCGAGACGTGACCCTCGAGGCCTGCCCGCTCGGCGGCGGCCCGGATCAGCAGCCAGGCGTTCTGGCGGCCGAGACGCCGGCCGCGCAGGCCGAGGAAGAGCGCGGGGGTCGCGGGGCCGCGGGCGGAGAGCAGGGGCCTCCCCCGCACCAGATAGGCCTCAACGGCCGCACGGGCGAAGCTGCCGACCGGAACCAGGCGTTGCTTGTCGCCCTTGCCGGTGAGCCGCACGACGTCGAGGTCGAGCACGTCGTCGACATTGAGGTCGACGGCCTCGGAGATGCGCGCCCCGGTCGCGTAGAGCAGTTCGAGGAGCGCCTTGTCGCGCAGCTGGTGCACCTCTTCGCCGTCGGTCGCGGCGAGCAGCAGGGTCACCTGTTCGATGCTGATCGCCTTGGGCAGCCGGGTCGCGAGCTTCGGCGGTTTCACGTCGTGGGCGACGTCCGCGTCGACGAGGGATTCCTCGAGCAGGAACCGGTGCAGCCCGCGCACGGTCGACAGCATCCGGGCGATCGACGCCGCCGTGAGCGGCGACTCGGCGCGGGTCGCGAGGTGCCGCACGAACGCGGAGACGTGCAGCGCGGTGACCTGCCCGGGTTCGGTGAGGCCCTCGGCCTCGAGCCAACCGGCGTAGACCACGAGGTCGCGCCGATAGGCGGCGACGGTGTTCGCGCTGAGCCCGCGCTCGATCGCAACGTGCCGCAGGAACGCTTCGACCGCCGCCGCGACCGTCATCGGCCGGTGTGGGTCCAATTGTTCGGGTGCCGCGGCCAGGGCAGGTCGGCGGCGCCGAGGCTGCTCCAGTTGCGTTCCTTCGCGGCGAACGCGGCCAGCACCGAGATCACGAGCGCGGGGTTCTGCACGCGGCGGGCGAGCACGGCGTCGAGGCAGTCGGCGAAGGGGACCCAGCGGATCTCCATGTCGGCTTCCTCTTCGGTGCGGTTGAAGACCTCGGGCGCGGCGGTGAGGCCGCGGGCGAGGTACACCCGCAGGGCCTCGTTGCTGCCGCCCGGCGAGGTGTAGAACTCGCTCAGCACGTTCCACTCGGCGGCGACGTGGTCGGTTTCCTCGGCCAGTTCGCGCTTGGCAGCCTCGACCGGATGCTCATTGGCCTCGTCGAGGAGGCCGGCGGGCAGTTCCCACTCGCGCATGCCGACGGGGTGCCGGTACTGCTTGATCAGCAGCACCCGGTCGTCGTCGTCGAGGGCGAAGATGGCGACGGCGCCGGTGTGGTCGACGTAGTCCCGCACGATGTCGGATTCGCCGTAGCGGAAGGTGTCCTTGCGGATGTCCCAGACGTGGCCGGTGAAGACCACGTCCGACTCGGAGACCACCGCGGAGGCGGCCTCGTCCTCGAGGAGCTCAGCCACGGTTCAGGCCTCGACGCCGACGACGGCAGCAACGACGTCGACGGTTTCGTCGGTCGTGTCGTTGCCTTCGTTGACCTCGAACAGGCGGCTGGCCTGCTGGCGGTCGAGTGCGGCTCCGATCAGGCCGCGGAAGAGCGGATGCGCGTGGCTCGGGCGCGAGCGGAGCTCCGGGTGCGCCTGGGTGCCGACGTAGAACGGGTGCTCGGCACGCGGCAGCTCGACGTATTCGACCAGGTGGCCGTCGGGAGAGGTTCCGGAGAACCACATGCCGGCATCCGCGATCTGTTCGCGGAATGCGTTGTTGACCTCGTAGCGGTGACGGTGGCGTTCGGAGGCCGAGGAGGCTCCGTAGAGCCTCGGCGACGAGAGAGCCCGCGGCGAGGTCGGCCGGGTACAGGCCGAGGCGCATGGTGCCGCCGAGGTCGCCGCCTGCGATGATCTCGACCTGCTCTTCCATGGTCGCGATCACGGGGAACTCGGTGTCCGGGTCGAACTCGGAGGAGGACGCCCCGGTGAGGCCGGCCTTGTTGCGGGCGTATTCGATGACCATGCACTGCAGGCCAAGGCAGAGGCCGAGCACGGGGATGCCGTTCTCGCGGGCGAAGCGGAGAGCGCCGAGCTTGCCCTCGATGCCGCGCACGCCGAAGCCGCCGGGGACGCAGATGCCGTCGAGGTCACCGAGCAGGCGGGTGGCGCCTTCGTCGGTCTCGCAGTCGTCGGAGGCGATCCAGCGGACGTGGACCTTGGTCTTGTGGGCGAAGCCGCCGGCGCGGAGGGCCTCGGTGACGGAGAGGTACGCGTCGGGCAGGTCGATGTACTTGCCGACGAGGCCGATGGTGACCTCGTGCTTGGGCTCGCGCACGGCGTCGAGCACCTTCTGCCAGCCGGTCCAGTCGACGCTCGTGACGGGCAGGCCGAGGTGGTCGGTGATGTACTTGTCGAGGCCCTGTTCGTGCAACACGGCGGGGATCTCGTAGATGCTGGGCACGTCGACGCAGTTGACCACGGCGTCTTCGTCGACGTCGCACATGAGCGCGATCTTGCGCTTGTTCGCATCGGAGACGGGGCGGTCGCTGCGCAGCACGAGCGCGTCGGGCTGGATACCGATCGAGCGGAGCGCGGCGACGGAGTGCTGGGTGGGCTTGGTCTTCTGCTCGCCGGCCGCACCGAGGAAGGGCACGAGGGAGACGTGCACGAAGAACACGTTCTGGCGACCGAGTTCGTGGCGCACCTGGCGGGCGGCCTCGAGGAACGGCTGGGACTCGATGTCGCCGACGGTGCCGCCGATCTCGGAGATGATCACGTCGGGGCGCAGCGTGTCGTCGGCCTGGAGGCGCATCCGGCGCTTGATCTCGTCGGTGATGTGCGGGATGACCTGCACGGTGTCGCCGAGGTACTCGCCGCGGCGTTCCTTGGCGATGACCTGCGAGTAGACCTGGCCTGTGGTGACGTTCGCGGCCTGGTTGAGGTTGATGTCGAGGAAGCGTTCGTAGTGGCCGATGTCGAGATCGGTCTCCGCGCCGTCGTCCGTGACGAAGACCTCACCGTGCTGGAACGGGTTCATCGTTCCCGGGTCCACGTTGAGGTAGGGGTCGAGCTTCTGCATGACGACGCGTAAGCCGCTGGCCGTCAGGAGATTGCCGAGGCTTGCCGCCGTCAGGCCCTTGCCTAATGAAGAAACGACACCACCAGTCACAAAGATGTGCTTGGTTGTGCCGTCTGAATTGTCCGCGTTTCTATTTTCCACCACGGGCTTCGACTCTATCATCGGATCTTCGTGGATCCGCCAGCACTCGCGAGGTTCATCAGTTCGCGGGCGTGTTCGAGCCCGCTCACGGAGTCGGGCAGGCCGGAGAGCAGCCGGGCCATTTCGGCGGCGCGATCGTCGCCGGTCAGCTGGCGCACACTCGACTCGGTGACCGAGCCGTCGCTGTCCTTGACGACGCTCAGGTGGTTGCCCGCGAAGGCCGCGACCTGAGCGAGGTGGGTCACCACGATGACCTGGGCGGTCTCGGCAAGCCGGGCGAGCCGTCGGCCGATCTCGATCGCGGCCGCGCCGCCCACGCCGGCGTCGACCTCGTCGAACACGAAGGTCGCCACCGGGTCTGTCGCATTGATCACGACTTCGATGGCGAGCATCACCCGGGACAGTTCGCCGCCGGAGGCGCCGCGCGCGAGGGTGCGCGGTTCGGCGCCCGCGTGCGGGCGCAACAGGATGCCGACCTGGTCGCGGCCGTGAGCGGTGAGCTCTCCCCGCTGTCGACCTCTACGACGAGGGCGGCGTCTGGCATCGCGAGCGCGCTGAGTTCGTCGGTGACGGCGGTGCCGAGGGCTGCGGCCGCCGTGGTGCGGATGCCGGTGAGCCGGTCCGCGAGCGCCTCGACCACGAGCAGCTCGGCTTCGGTGTCGGCGCGGAGCCTGCTCGATCCGGTCGGTGTCCCCGTCGAGTTCGAGCAGGCGGGCGCTGCCGGTGTCGAGGAAGGCGATCGCTTCGTCGAGGCCGCCGGCGTACTTGCGGGCGAGGCCGGTCAGCACGGCCCGGCGATCCTGCACGATCTCAAGTTCCCGGGCGCCGTCGGCGTCGAGGCCGGCGAGGTAGCTCGAGAGCCTGAGCGGCGACATCCGCCACGAGGAAGCCGGCGTTCGCGAGGCTCTGGGCGAGCTCGGACAGGGCGGGGTCGTGGTCGCCGGCGCGTTCGAGTTGTCGGCGGGCGGCGTCGAGCAGGGTGACGGCGTCGGGCAGCCCGTCGGGGTTCTCTTCCGCGGAGAGGAGTTCGCGGGACTGGGCGGCGGCGACCCGGAGTTCCTCGAGGTTGCCGAGGCGTTCGGCGCGGGCGGCGAGCTCGTCGTCTTCGCCGGGCTGCGGGGCGATCGCCTCGATCTCGTCGATGGCGGCGCGGAGGTCGGCGGCCTCGCTCGTGCGCTCGTCCTGTTCGGTGACGAGGCGGGCGAGTTCGGCGCGGTCGTCCTGCCAGCGGTGGTAGTGCGTCTCGAAGTCGGCGAGCACCGGGCCGAGTTCGGGGCCGGCGAAGCGGTCGAGGGCGGCGCGCTGGGCGCCGGCGGAACGGAGCCGGACCTGGTCGGACTGTCCGTGCACGACGACGAGGTCGCCGCCGAGGTCGCCGAGCACGCTCGCGGGAGCGCTGCGGCCGCCGACGATGGCGCGACTGCGGCCCTCCGCCGAGACCGAACGGCTGAGGATGAGCTCCGGACCGTCGAGGTCGCCCCCGGCGTCGCGGACGCGGCCGGCGACGGTGCCATCGGCGTCGACCTGCCAGCGGCCCTCGACCCAGGTCTGTTGCGCGCCGTGGCGCACGAGGCCGGGGTCTGCGCGGGCGCCGAGCAGCAACCCGAGCGCGGTGACGACCATGGTCTTGCCCGCGCCGGTCTCGCCGGTGACGGCGGTGAAGCCGGGACCGAGCGGGAGGGTGGCCTCCTTGATCACGCCGAGGTCGCGGATGACGAGTTCCTCGATCACGAGCGGGCCTCCCCCGCGACGGGCCTCGTCACGTGCGATGCGGTCATACGAACTTCACGGGTCTCGCTCACGCGGCGCTCACTCACGTCCGACCGGTCCGCGCCAGCCCGTGACGGGCAGGTTGAACTTGTTCACCAGGCGGTCGGTGAACGGGCCGCTGTGCAGGCGGGCGAGGCGCACCGGCACCGGGGAGCGGCGCACGATCACGCGGGATCCGGCGGGCAGGTCGTGCACCCGGCGGCCGTCGGCGCAGAGCACGGCGGCCCCGCCGTAGTGCGCGAGCACCTCGACGGCGAGCGACGAGTCAGGCCCGACGACGAGCGGGCGGGAGAAGAGCGCGTGGGCGCTGAGCGGCACGAGCAGGAGCGCGTCGAGGCTCGGCCAGACGATCGGGCCGCCCGCCGAGAAGGCGTACGCGGTGGATCCGGTGGGGGTGGACATCACGATGCCGTCGCAGCCGAAGGAGGAGAGCGGCCGGCCGTCGACCTCGACGACGACTTCGAGCATCCGCTCGCGGCTCGCCTTTTCGACCGTGGCCTCGTTGAGCGCCCAGGTTTCGTAGATGACCTCGTCGCCGAGTTTGACCCGGACGGCGAGGGCCATGCGTTCTTCGACGAGGTAGTCGCGGAGCAGGGCGCGGCGCACGGCTTCGCCGAGGTCGTCGCGTTCGCTCTCGGCGAGGAAGCCGACGTGACCCAGGTTGATGCCGAGCAGGGGCGCCGAGCAGCCGCGCACGACCTCGGCGGCGCGCAGGATGGTGCCGTCCCCGCCGAGGACGATGACGAGCTCGAGCTCCGTCGCCTGCACGGTCTCGCCGAGGATGGCGAGTCGGCCGTCGAGCTCGGGGCAGTAGGCGAGGATGTCGGTGAGTTCGGTCGGCGCGAGCACGGGGGTCGCGTCGGCGGCGAGGAGCCTGCTGGCAGACGGTCACAGCAGCCTGGAGCGAGTCCTTTCGCCCGGTGTGCGCGACGACAAGGATGTGCCGGGGTGA
Organism: Cryobacterium breve; assembly: GCF_027594785.1. Classification (GTDB taxonomy): domain Bacteria; phylum Actinomycetota; class Actinomycetes; order Actinomycetales; family Microbacteriaceae; genus Cryobacterium; species Cryobacterium breve_A. The sequence continues at coordinate 3,653,474 of NZ_CP075584.1, read as the reverse complement.
TGCAGTCATCTCGTCACGCTCCCACCAGTGCCGTTGTGCGGTCGATCCATTCTGTCGGATTGCTGCCCACGCGGGCGCTCATCCAGCACAGATACTCGTGATTGCCCGCGGCTCCCACGATCGGCGATGCGATCAGGCCGTTTGTGCGGAGGCCGAGGTCCCAGCCCGCCCAGAGCACGCCGGCGATCGCGTCGGCGCGCAGGGCCGGCCGGTGCACGACACCCTCGCGGATGCTTTCCTTGCCGACCTCGAACTGCGGCTTGATCAGCAGCACGAAATCGGCGCCTTCCGCTGCGATTGCCACGAGGGCCGGCAGCACGGTCGGGAGGGAGATGAAGGACAGGTCGCCGACGACGAGGTCAGGGCGGGTGGCGACGCCGGATGCCGCGGCGAGCGTTTCCGGGGTCGCGTAGCGCAGGTTGAACCCTTCGACGACCGCGAGGCGCGGTTCGTGGGCGAGCTCGGGGGCGAGTTGGCCGTGACCGACGTCGACGGCGAGCACCTGCCCGGCGCCGCGTTCGAGGAGCACCTGGGTGAAGCCGCCCGTCGAGGCGCCGGCGTCGAGCACGGTGCGACCCGCGACGGGAATCTCGAAGGCGTCGAGCGCGGCGATGAGTTTGTGGGCGCCACGGCTGACGTAGTGGTCGGTCGGGGCCACTGCGAGCACCTGGTCGGCGCGCACCTTGGTGGACGCCTTGACGACGGGGTGGCCGTCGACGGTCACGAGGCCTCCGGCGATCACCTGGGCCGCTACCGTGCGCGACCGCACGAGCCCACGGTCGGCGAGGGCCGTGTCGAGGCGCTGGTCGGGCGAACGCTCGGAAACAGGCTCAGCCTCGGACGCGGAGTCCGCCGCGGCGTCCGCGTTCGTCTCAGGGCCGGAGTTCACTGTCGCCGCCCTCGAGGTGCGTGCGCAGCTCGTCGTGCAGCTGCGCGTAGGCCGCCGCGCGGTCTTCGAGGGGGAGGTCGCCGATGTCTCCGAGCCGGGACAGGAGTTCGTCCGCGATGGCCACATTGTCGGGGCTGCCGCCCTGGGGGATGTCCGCTGGGTTCTGCTGCACCCTCTCCACGTTACCGTCTGAGATACAGTCGCTCCGGAACATTCAGCCCATAGATCGGCCGGCCGGACGCCCAGATCACGGCGCACGCGGCACGGAGCAGGTTGATGCCGCCGTCGCCCTCTGCGACGATCTCGACGTCGGCGCCGCTGATGCGCACGCTCGCGCCGGCGACGGTCGCGGTGGCGCGGTCCTTGGAGAACACGGTCTCCGGGTAGGGCTCGTGCAGCTGGCGCAGGTCGTCGAGGATGTAGCGGGGGCGCTCGTTCTCGGCGGCGGCGAGGGCCTGCTTGGCCTTGTCGATGCCGGTGAGCACGAGCACCGCCGGAATGCCGGCCCGGTTGGCGCCGAGGATGTCGGTGTCGAGCCGGTCGCCGATGAAGAGCGCGTTTTTCGCCTGGAAGCGGTTCATGGCCTCGTCGAAGATCGCGACCTCGGGCTTGCCGGCCACGATCGGGAGCCGACCGACCGCGCTGTGCACGGCGGCGACGAGGGTGCCGTTGCCGGGCGCGATGCCCCGGGCGACGGGGATCGTCCAGTCGGTGTTCGTCGCGACCCAGGGGATCTCGACGCCGTCTTCGTTCGGGTGCAGGGCAAAGGCGGCTTCGGCGAGGTCCTTCCAGCCGAGTTCGGGCGTGAAGCCCTGGATCACGGCTGCGGGGTGGTCGTCGGCCGAGCGGGTGATCTCGAATCCACCCTTCTCGACCTCCTTCACGAGGCCGGCTCCTCCGATGACGAGGATGCGCGCGCCGGCGGGCACCTCCTGGGCGAGCAGCCGGACGGCGGCCTGCGGAGAGGTCACGATGTCCTCGGCGCGGGCGTGCAGCCCGAGCTCGGTGAGGTGGTCGGCGACGGTCTGGTCGGTGCGGGAGGCATTGTTGGTGAGGTAGCCGACCCGCACGGTCTCCGCGGCTGTGTTCAGGCTTTCGATCGCGAACGGGATCGCTTGCGGTCCCTGGTACACGACGCCGTCGAGGTCAGCGAGCACCACGTCGACGCCGGTGAGCGGCGTCGCCGTGTCACTCATGCGTCGGCGCCTGAGCATCGGACTCCTCGTCGGTTCCCGTCGCCGGGTCCACTCCGGAATCCGTCAGCACCACATCAATAACCTCGTCGGCGACCTCGATCTCGTCGACCTCGTCAGAATCATCGACCTCGTCGGACTCGTCGGACTCGTCGGACTCAGAAGTGGGCTCTCCGGCTTCGGACTCGTCACCGTCTTCGTCTTCGTCGTCGGAGTCGGAGTCATCGGAGTCATCGGAGTCATCGACGTCGAAGTACTCGTCGTCATCGTCCTCTTCGTCGATCTCGAGAATCTCGATGGTCTCGTCGATGTCGGCAGCGGATGCCTGTGCCGCGTCGGCACGGTCGGCGCGCTCGTTCCACTGCGCGGCCTCTTCGACACGGCCGAGTTCCTCGAGCACCTCGGCGTAGGCGGAGAACAGCTCGGCACTGTAGGAGAACGCGGTCTTCGGGTCGAGCTGCGGGATGTCGAGCTCGGCCAATGCGGCTTCGGTTTCGCCGAGGTCGAGACGGGCACCCGACATCGCGATCGCGAGGGCGACCTGGACGCCGGCGGGCAGGGTCGAGCGGTCAACGGAACGACCGAGCTCGAGGGCGCGGTCGGGGCGACCGACGCCGCGTTCGCTGTCGACCATGAGCGGCAGCTGCGAGTTGGACCCGGAGATGCGGCGGTAGGTGCGCAGTTCGCGCAGGGCCAGGGCGAAGTCGCCCGTGGCGTAGGCGGTGATCGCGAGGCTCTCCCGTACGACCGCGATGCGGCCGGCCCGGCGGGCGGCGCTCATCACGTGGCGGTGGGCAAGCTCGGGGTCCTCGTCGATGACGCGGGCCGCCATGGCGAGGTGGGCGCCGACGGCCTCGGCGTTGTCCTTGGTCAGGGTCTTGAGTTCGTTCCGCGCGAGACGGTCGAGATCGGCCGACGAGATGTCATCGGGGAGCTCGGGGTCATCGTGGCGCGGGCGCACCGAACGCAGCTCGCGCTGCATCCGCTGCTCTTCGGTCATTTCCTCTTCGACGGCGCGGGCGTCACGGTCGCCGCGGGCGGGGGCGCCGTCGCGGGTCCAGAGCTTCTTGCCGGCGTCGCCGCGCGGTGCTCCGGCGCGGGTGGCCGAACCGCCGCGCTGGGTCGCGTTGGCCCACGGCTTGCGGTCGCCGCCGGACTGCGGACGCTCGGTGCGCGGTGCGTCTTTGGACCACGGCTTGCGCTCACCGGTCTGGGGACGGTCGGAGTTGCCACGGTACGCGGGACGTTCGCCGTCGCGCTGCGGACGCTCGGTGCGGGGCGCGTCCTTCGACCACGGCTTGCGCTCACCGGTCTGGGGACGGTCGGAGTTGCCACGGTACGGGGCACGCTCGCCCGACTGCGGACGATCAGAGTTGCCACGGTACGGGGCACGCTCGCCCGACTGCGGACGATCAGAGTTGCCACGGTAGGGAGGACGCTCACCGTCACGCTGGGGACGGTCGGAGTTGCCACGGTACGGGGCACGCTCGCCCGACTGCGGACGATCGGAATTACCACGGTACGGAGCACGGTCGCCCTGGGGACGCTCGGAATTGCCGCGATAGGGAGGACGCTCACCGTCACGCTGCGGACGCTCCGAGTTACCGCGGTACGGAGCACGATCCCCCGACTGCGGGCGATCGGAATTACCACGGTACGGAGCTCGCTCGCCCTGAGGACGATCGGAATTGCCGCGATAGGGAGGACGCTCACCGTCACGCTGCGGACGCTCGGAATTGCCACGGTACGGGGCACGCTCGCCACTCTGCGGGCGCTCGTTGTTGCCGCGGTCCGGGGGACGATCGCCGTCGCGCTGCGGACGATCGCTGTTCGCACGGTACTGGGGACGATCGCCCTGGGGGCGCTCACTGTTCCCGCGGTACGGCGCACGCTCGCCGCTCTGCGGACGGTCGGTGTTGCCACGATAAGCGGGACGGTCACCATACTGGGGGCGGTCGCCCTGGGGACGGTCATTGTTCCCACGGTACGGTGCACGCTCGCCACCCTGCGAACGGTCATTGGTACCTCGGTAAGGGGGACGCTCGCCGTCACGCTGCGGGCGGTCGGAGTTGCCCTTATAAGGAGGACGCTCACCGTCGCGCTGGGGACGATCGGAGCGGCCCTGATAGCCGCCGGCGCCGTTATTGCCGCGAGCCCCGGGCGGGCGTCCGCCGTCGCGTGCGTCATTACCGTTAGTTCCTGAAGGGCTCACTGTGTCTCCTGTGTAATTGGTTGCCTCGAAGGCAGACTCGTCAAGCCTACGGCTTAACGCAAAAATGGCCACCTGTTAGGTGGCTATTTTGTGTACTTCTGGTGTTTCTAAGTTAAGTCCGGCGGTGTCCTACTCTCCCACAGGGTCCCCCCTGCAGTACCATCGGCGCTGAGAGTCTTAGCTTCCGGGTTCGGAATGTGACCGGGCGTTTCCCTCTCGCTATAGCCGCCGAAACATCTTTCGATGGATCGATTCTATATTTTTTAGTTATAGACCCCTCCTGGAAGGGGTTGTTCTCGACCGTACGTCGAGAACCACATAGTGGACGCTTGCAGCTTATTCAAACTGGTGTGTTATCAAATTATTGGCTTATTAGTACCGGTCAGCTCCAAGGGTCTTTAGTCCCCTCTTCCACATCCGGCCTATCAACGCAGTAGTCTAGCTGCGAGCCTCTCCCCCGAAGGGATGGAAATCTCATCTCGAAGCCGGCTTCCCGCTTAGATGCTTTCAGCGGTTATCCGTTCCGAACGTAGCTAATCAGCGGTGCTCCTGGCGGAACAACTGACACACCAGAGGTTCGTCCATCCCGGTCCTCTCGTACTAGGGATAGATCTTCTCAAATTTCCTGCGCGCGCAGCGGATAGGGACCGAACTGTCTCACGACGTTCTAAACCCAGCTCGCGTACCGCTTTAATGGGCGAACAGCCCAACCCTTGGGACCTACTCCAGCCCCAGGATGCGACGAGCCGACATCGAGGTGCCAAACCATGCCGTCGATATGGACTCTTGGGCAAGATCAGCCTGTTATCCCCGAGGTACCTTTTATCCGTTGAGCGACAGCGCTTCCACAAGCCACTGCCGGATCACTAGTCCCGACTTTCGTCCCTGCTCGACTTGTCAGTCTCACAGTCAAGCTCCCTTGTGCACTTACACTCGACACCTGATTGCCAACCAGGTTGAGGGAACCTTTGGGCGCCTCCGTTACTTTTTAGGAGGCAACCGCCCCAGTTAAACTACCCACCAGGCACTGTCCCTGAACCGGATCACGGTTCGAAGTTAGATATCCAATATGACCAGAGTGGTATTTCAACGTTGACTCCACCTGAACTAGCGTCCAAGCTTCACAGTCTCCCACCTATCCTACACAAGCCACACCGAACACCAATACCAAGCTGTAGTAAAGGTCACGGGGTCTTTCCGTCCTGCTGCGCGTAACGAGCATCTTTACTCGTAATGCAATTTCGCCGAGTTCGCGGTTGAGACAGCTGGGAAGTCGTTACGCCATTCGTGCAGGTCGGAACTTACCCGACAAGGAATTTCGCTACCTTAGGATGGTTATAGTTACCACCGCCGTTTACTGGGGCTTAAATTCTCAGCTTCGCCTTGCGGCTAACCGTTCCTCTTAACCTTCCAGCACCGGGCAGGCGTCAGTCCGTATACATCGTCTTGCGACTTGGCACGGACCTGTGTTTTTAGTAAACAGTCGCTTCCCACTGGTCTCTGCGGCCTTCGAACGCTCCAGGAGTAAATCCCTTCACGCCTCCGGCCCCCCTTCTCCCGAAGTTACGGGGGCATTTTGCCGAGTTCCTTAACCACGATTCTCTCGATCTCCTTAGTATTCTCTACCTGATCACCTGAGTCGGTTTGGGGTACGGGTGACTAAAACCTCGCGTCGATGCTTTTCTTGGCAGCATAGGATCACTGATTTCGCCCTTACGGGCTACCCATCGGGTCTCAGCCTTATATGAGAGACGGATTTGCCTATCTCTCGGCCTACATCCTTAGACCGGGACAACCATCGCCCGGCTCAGCTACCTTCCTGCGTCACACCTGTTAATACGCTAACCGCACCAGCATAGGGTCGCACGCTAGGCCCACCCCCTCGGCCCGAAGGCTCCGGTCAGTGGGATTCAGATGCTTAGCATTACTGGATTAGCTTGGACGGTTTTTCGCCAGTACGGGAATATAAACCCGTTGTCCATCGACTACGCCTGTCGGCCTCGCCTTAGGTCCCGACTTACCCAGGGCGGATTAGCCTGGCCCTGGAAACCTTGATCTTTCGGAGGACGGGTTTCTCACCCGTCTTTCGCTACTCATGCCTGCATTCTCACTCGTGTAGCCTCCACGGCTGGTTTACACCGCCGCTTCGCTGGCCACACGACGCTCTCCTACCCATCAACACGGCTGAACCAACACAACAAGTGTGCGGCTTACCAAAAATATCAATGCCACAACTTCGGTGGCGTGCTTGAGCCCCGTTACATTGTCGGCGCGGAATCACTTGACCAGTGAGCTATTACGCACTCTTTCAAGGGTGGCTGCTTCTAAGCCAACCTCCTGGTTGTCTGTGCAACTCCACATCCTTTCCCACTTAGCACGCGCTTTGGGACCTTAGTTGGTGGTCTGGGTTGTTTCCCTCTCGACGATGAAGCTTATCCCCCACCGTCTCACTGCTGCGCTCTCACTTACCGGCATTCGGAGTTTGGCTGACGTCAGTAAGCTTTTAGGCCCCATCGGCCATCCAGTAGCTCTACCTCCGGCAAGAAACACGCAACGCTGCACCTAAATGCATTTCGGAGAGAACCAGCTATCACGAAGTTTGATTGGCCTTTCACCCCTATCCACAGCTCATCCCCTCCATTTTCAACTGAAGTGGGTTCGGTCCTCCACGACGTCTTACCGTCGCTTCAACCTGGCCATGGATAGATCACTTCGCTTCGGGTCTAGGACATGCGACTGAATCGCCCTATTCAGACTCGCTTTCGCTACGCATTCCCCTCTCGGGTTAAGCTCGCCACATATCACTAACTCGCAGGCTCATTCTTCAAAAGGCACGCTGTCACCAGAATCAGACTGGCTCCAACGGTTTGTAAGCAAACGGTTTCAGGTACTATTTCACTCCCCTCCCGGGGTACTTTTCACCTTTCCCTCACGGTACTTGTTCACTATCGGTCATGTAGGAGTATTTAGGCTTATCAGGTGGTCCTGACAGATTCACACGGGATTTCTCGGGCCCCGTGCTACTTGGGATACTCTTCGGGCGATTACTGCATTTCGACTACGGGGTTCGCACCCTCTATGACCAGGCTTTCAATCCTGTTCGTCTATACAACGCTCTAACCCTCACTGTTCGGCAGAATCAGCAGAAAAGTCCCGCAACCCCGACCATGCAACGCCTGCCGGCTATCACACATGATCGGTTTAGCCTCATCCGGGTTCGCTCGCCACTACTAACGGAATCACTATTGTTTTCTCTTCCTGTGGGTACTGAGATGTTTCACTTCCCCACGTTCCCTCTACCCGCCCTATATATTCAGGCGGGAGTCACCAGGTCACCTTACGGGCCTGGCGGGGTTTCCCCATTCGGACATCCTCGGATCACAGTTCGTTTATCAACTCCCCGAGGCTTATCGCAGATTACTACGTCCTTCTTCGGCTCTACATGCCAAGGCATTCACCGTTTGCTCTTAGAAATTTGAAATCACATGAGTTTGAATCGATTAAGAATCGTAAAACTTTCGTCTCACGATCGAAATTGACCAATGATCTATAAATAGATCTTTGTAATCTGTCGGACCGAAGTCCGATCAAATTTAAGATGCTCGCGTCCACTGTGTAGTTCTCAAAGTACGGGCGGTACCCCTCCAAGCCAGCGACCGAACAAGTTCGGTACGACTGCTGACAAGAAAAGGTCCAGAGGAACAGTCCAACCAGGCCAAAGCCCAATCGTTCCGGTCCCTCAGGACCCAACAGCGTGCATATACGTTTCTTTCATAACCCACCCTCTCCAACGAGGCACCGCAAGCGGTACCAGGCGTACTGGAGTGAGAGATGATCTCTGCGTATCAATGTCAATGTTCCACCCATGAGCGCCATCGAAGAACATTCGTCTTCGTATGGCTTGGCAGTGGTGTTCCGCTGTATACAGACGGCACTGCTGTGCTCCTTAGAAAGGAGGTGATCCAGCCGCACCTTCCGGTACGGCTACCTTGTTACGACTTAGTCCTAATCACCGATCCCACCTTCGACAGCTCCTTCCCGTGAGGGTTAGGCCACCGGCTTCGGGTGTTACCGACTTTCATGACTTGACGGGCGGTGTGTACAAGGCCCGGGAACGTATTCACCGCAGCGTTGCTGATCTGCGATTACTAGCGACTCCGACTTCATGAGGTCGAGTTGCAGACCTCAATCCGAACTGAGACCGGCTTTTTGGGATTCGCTCCACCTTGCGGTATTGCAGCCCTTTGTACCGGCCATTGTAGCATGCGTGAAGCCCAAGACATAAGGGGCATGATGATTTGACGTCATCCCCACCTTCCTCCGAGTTGACCCCGGCAGTATCCCATGAGTTCCCACCATTACGTGCTGGCAACATAGGACGAGGGTTGCGCTCGTTGCGGGACTTAACCCAACATCTCACGACACGAGCTGACGACAACCATGCACCACCTGTATAGAGACCTTGCGGGGCGACTGTTTCCAGCCGTTTCCTCTATATGTCAAGCCTTGGTAAGGTTCTTCGCGTTGCATCGAATTAATCCGCATGCTCCGCCGCTTGTGCGGGCCCCCGTCAATTCCTTTGAGTTTTAGCCTTGCGGCCGTACTCCCCAGGCGGGGAACTTAATGCGTTAGCTGCGACACGGAGACCGTGGAATGGTCCCCACATCTAGTTCCCAACGTTTACGGCATGGACTACCAGGGTATCTAATCCTGTTCGCTCCCCATGCTTTCGCTCCTCAGCGTCAGTTACGGCCCAGAGATCTGCCTTCGCCATTGGTGTTCCTCCTGATATCTGCGCATTCCACCGCTACACCAGGAATTCCAATCTCCCCTACCGCACTCTAGTCTGCCCGTACCCACTGCAGGCCCGAGGTTGAGCCTCGGGTTTTCACAGCAGACGCGACAAACCGCCTACGAGCTCTTTACGCCCAATAATTCCGGACAACGCTTGCACCCTACGTATTACCGCGGCTGCTGGCACGTAGTTAGCCGGTGCTTTTTCTGCAGGTACCGTCACTTTCGCTTCTTCCCTACTAAAAGAGGTTTACAACCCGAAGGCCGTCGTCCCTCACGCGGCGTTGCTGCATCAGGCTTTCGCCCATTGTGCAATATTCCCCACTGCTGCCTCCCGTAGGAGTCTGGGCCGTGTCTCAGTCCCAGTGTGGCCGGTCACCCTCTCAGGCCGGCTACCCGTCGTCGCCTTGGTGAGCTATTACCTCACCAACTAGCTGATAGGCCGCGAGCTCATCCCTGACCAAAATTCTTTCCACCCCCGGAGATGCCTCCAAGGGTCGTATCCGGTATTAGACGTCGTTTCCAACGCTTATCCCAGAGTCAAGGGCAGATTGCTCACGTGTTACTCACCCGTTCGCCACTAATCCGAAGAGCAAGCTCTCCATCATCGTTCGACTTGCATGTGTTAAGCACGCCGCCAGCGTTCGTCCTGAGCCAGGATCAAACTCTCCGTAAATGTTTGATTGACTAACCAAGCAAGCCTGGCGTCACATCTAGTGCAGAACGCCGCCGGAATGGGCGAACAATCTGCAAGTTTGAAACTGACAGAACAAATCATTACTGACTTGCTTTGTTGTTATAAATGTTTTCCAAAGGAATCTCTTGGTCCTTCACCGCTAGAAACGGATCCAAACCACGAGGTTTTTGGCATTTGACATTGTGCACGCTGTTGAGTTCTCAAGGATCGGACGCACCCGGCTTCAGGCCACACCGTAACCGGCTTAGTGGCTGTCGCTCCGAGGCAACTTGTCTAACCTAACCTCCCCCGCAGTCCCTGTCAAATCGGCCAGAACCCGGTCACAGACACGAAAAACGCGCCCGAAATAGGAACTTGACCAACCCGTCTAAACATGCGGAAGGAAGACTTTCAAGCCTACGCCTCACACATCCGAATCAAGGATTCGAGAGCGAGAAAAACGTAAAACTTCGGTCCCACGTGAGGCCGGAAAGCACTGCGGCTTTTCCGCACCTTTGGGGTACGTGAAGACATTACGTGCCCCCACCCACCCCGTCAAAACCCACACACTCCCGGGCGTGTCACCACACCCCTGAAGCCCGCGCCCCAACATCCACCCACCCGCGCCAACACCGCGCCAACACCGCGCCAACACCGCGCGAGAGTACATTTTTGGCCCTTAAAACCGAGTCTTAAGGGCCAAAATTGTACTCTCACGGCCACGACAACCGTCGCAGCGGGAGGCCTGGACGCCCCCGGACCGGGCGGGGCGGGGGTGGGGCTACTGGACGAAGACGCCGGCCAGGGTCTTCTTGCCACGGCGGAGCACGGCCACACCACCGGGCAGCACAGCGCCCTCGATGGTCTGGTCGTCGCTCAGGACCTTGACGTTGTTCAGGTACACCCCGCCCTGGTTGATCGCACGCCGGGCCTCGCTCAGGCTCGTCGTGAGTCCGGTGTCCACGAGCAACTGCATGATCGGCGCCCGGGGGGCGGTCGTCGTATTGGGGAGTTCACGCAGGGCGGCCTCGAGGGTCGCCTCGTCGAGATCCGCGAGATCACCCTGGCCGAAGAGGGCCTGCGCGGCGTGGATGGCAGCATCCGTCGCCGCCCGCCCGTGCACGAGACTCGTCACCGACACGGCGAGGGTGCGCTGGGCGAGCCGCTTGAACGGTTCGGTCGCGACCGATTGCTCGAGATCCTCGATCTCGGCCCGCGTCAGGAACGTGAAGATCTTGAGGCGCAGGATCACATCGGCGTCGTCGGTGTTGAGCCAGAACTGGTAGAAGGCGTACGGGCTCGTCAGGGTGGGGTCGAGCCAGATGGCGTTGCCCTCGCTCTTGCCGAACTTCGTGCCGTCGCTGTTCGTGATGAGCGGTGTCCCGATGGCGTGCACGCTCGCGCCCTCTGCCTTTCGGATGAGGTCTGTGCCGCTCGTGAGGTTGCCCCACTGGTCGCTGCCCCCGGTTTGCAGCACGCACCCATGGGCGCGGAAGAGTTCGAGGAAGTCCAGGCCTTGCAACACCTGGTAGCTGAACTCGGTGTAGCTGATGCCGGCGTCGGAGTTCAGCCGGGCGCTCACGGCATCCTTCTTGAGCATTGTGCCGACCCGGAAGTACTTGCCGATGTCACGCAGGAAGTCGATCGCGCTGAGCGGACCAGTCCAGTCGAGGTTGTTCACGAGGGTCACGGGATTGTCGCCCTCCGCGCTCAGGAAGCGCGAGACCTGCGCCTGCAGGTAGCCGACCCAGGTGCCGACGGTGTCCTTGGTGTTCAGCACCCGCTCCGCGGTGGGCCGCGGGTCGCCGATCAGGCCGGTGGAACCGCCGACGAGGCCGAGCGGCCGGTGACCGGCGAGCTGCAGGCGGCGCATCAGCAGGAGTTGGACGAGGTTTCCGAGGTGCAGGCTCGGCGCTGTCGGGTCGAATCCGCAATAGAAGGTGATCGGCTCCCCCGCGAGCAGCGCGCGCAGCTCGGTCTCGTCAGTCGACACCTGCACGAGGCCACGCCAGGAGATCTCCTCCCAGACATTCTCGAAGGTGACGTCGTTGGACTGCTGCTTGAGGATCACTGGATCTGACACGCAGCCCAGATTACCAGCGTGGCAGTGCCGGGCCGGGAGGACAGGCCTGAACCTTCATCGCGAACAATTAAGTCTGAGACATGAATATTGCCATATTTAGTGTGTACGCTTACTTTAGGCGTGCGAACCCGCTCGCCGCACCGCAACCGGCCGGGAGGCGCGCTCATGTTCGTGATCACCGCAGACCAGATCGACAGTCGCCACGACCGGGACCGGGCCGGCGAGATGATCGCCCGCCTCGCCGCCGACTTCGGCCCCGCCTTCGTCCTGCCGCCCGACCAGACCTCAGGCGACGAGATCCAGGCGCTGCTCACCGACGCCGCGACCGCGCTCGACGTCGTGTTCGCCCTGCACCGCTCGGGACACTGGAGCGTCGGCCTCGGCATCGGCCCGGTCCGGGTGCCGCTCCCCCTCGCCACACGGCAAGCCTCCGGTGCAGCGTTCATCGCCGCTCGAGCCGCCGTGACCCGGGCCAAGAAAGCGGATGCCCGCTTCGCCCTCGACGCAGACGGGTCGGGGGCCACGGTTGCCGGCGCATCCGCCGGCCGGTCGAACCCCGGCGGACCTGCGGGCCTCGCGACCGGTGTGCCGACGCCCGGCTCGTCTGCGGGCGAGCCGATTCTGGCCGGCGTCGAGGTCGAAGCGCTCATCGCAACGGTGCTCCTGCTCCGCCAGCGCCGGTCGCCGGAGGGCTGGGCGGCGGTCGACCTTCTGCGCGACGGCCTCAGCCAGGTCGAGATCGCCGGCCGGCTCGGGATCACGCCCGCGGCGGTGAGCCAGCGGATCAAGTCCTCACTCTGGAGGGTCGAAGAGGCGGCGCACCCCGCACTCGTTAGGCTCATGGAAGACCTCGAGCAGACTTCGACAGAAACGGACACCGCCGGATGATGATCCAGTCCTTCCAGATCCTCGCCACGCTGTACTGGCTGCTGCTCTTGCTCGTGACGATCGGTTCACTCGTCTGTGCCGTGCTCGCGTTCCGGTTGCGCAAACAGAGCTTCGCGATCATCTCGGCGGGCGCCCTCGCTGGAGCCCTCCTCATCGCAGCGGCCCCCGCACCCGGCGGCAGCGAGACCTTCGGCGTCATCCTCGGCCTAATCGCGCTCGCCCTCGCTGTCGTCGGTGGTGGTCCGATGGCCCTGCTCGCGCTCGACTTCGCCACCCACGATTCCGCGCGGCCCGGCCAGCACGGCGGAATCCTCGTCGACGACGGTGCGACTCCCGCTGCCCCCGGCGCGACCGGCGCCGTGCACGAGGTGCTCCGCGGTGGTCTCATGATCGGCATCCTCGAACGCCTTGCGGTCGCAGGCGCGATCCTCGCCGGGTTCCCCGAGGCGATCGCGGTCGTCGTCGCCATCAAGGGCGTCGGCCGGTTCACCGAACTCACCGAAGCGGAGACCCGGGAGCGCTTCATCATCGGCACCTTCGCGAGCCTGATCTGGGCGTGCGCGTGCGCCGCCCTCGTGAAGATCGCGACCAGCTAGGCTCCAGCTTCCGTCACTCGCGCCCCACCCGCACCGTCAGGCCCCGGCATCTGTCGGGGTCGCCCCGGGTTTTCGTGGCTAACTCAGGAGAATCCGCCGGCTCGCGCTGATCGGCCGCACTATTCCGCGAGTCGGCCGGGTCAGCCCGGCGGATTTCCTGAGTTAGCCCCGCGCAGAGGCGTGACCGGCCGTGTGCGCGGGCAGAATTCCTGAGCTAGCCCCCGCGAGGGGGCACGACCGGCTGAGGGGGCTAACTCAGGAGATATGCCGGCTCGCGCCGATCGGCAGCACTGGTCCGCGGGCCGTTGACCGCCCGGCGGGCAGATTTCCTGAGTTAGCCCCCGGGGACACGCGTGACCAGCCGCGAATACAGGCAGAATTCCGGAACTGGCCCCCGCGAGTAGGCATGACCGACCGAGGGGGCCAACTCAGGAGAATCTGACGGCTCAAGAGCATCCGCCGCACTGGTCCGCGGGCCGTCGACCGCCCGGCCGGAAGATTTCCTGAGTTAGCCCCCGGGGACACGCGTGACCGCTGATGGGCGCGGGGTCTAGGGCTGAGTCGGGCCGGGGGTGGGCTGCGCGAGCTTCGGATGCCGCCGGTAGGGCGACACGGTCGGGTCGCCCGGGATCCAGAACCGCCACGGGAATTCCGCTCCCCCACCGGGACCGCTGACGCCGGTCCGCGGCCCGTTGAGCATCGCCGGCGAGGGACCAGTGCGCAGGGTCAGGTCGAACGGCGGAACGGCGAGATCGGCGCCGTCGTCGCCGAGCCCGATCCCCAGGGCGATCGTGAGTCGCGCCGGTCCCCTCGCCAGGTCAACGTCGGCCTTCGAGGTCGTGCGGCGCGACCGGGCTTCGACCAGTCCGTCGACGACTTCGCCGCCGCGGAGCAGGAGCGCTGACGCCTCGCCCTCCGGGGAACAGACGATGTTGGCGCAGACGTGCATTCCGTAGCTGAAATACGCGTAGAGGTGCCCGGGCGGGCCGTACATGGTCGCATTACGTCGGGTGCGACCCCGGAAGGCGTGCGAACCCGGGTCGGTTCCGTCGCCGAGGTACGCCTCGACCTCGGTGATCCGCATGGCCACCCCCGCCGTGGCTCAGCACGGCTCCGAGCAGTAGCGGTGCGAGTTCCACCGACGGCCGGGCGAACAGTTCCCGATCGAAGCTCACCGGCGGCGCCCGCCGCGGCTCGGTTCACGAGCGACGCCCACCGGTGGATCCGGTTACGGCAGGAGTGCCGCGGCGAGCACGCGCACCCGGGCGACGAGCACGGCCCGTTGCTCGGCAACGCGAACCGGGGCGGTGCCGCCCTGGCCGTCGCGACCCTCGACCGAACCGTGGATGCTCAGCACGCTGCGCACCTCGGGGGTCAGGTGCGACGAGATCGCGAGGAGCGCGGCGTCGTCGACCTCATACAGTTCGAGTTCGTTCTGTTCGGCGTACTTGACGAGGAGCCCGGTGATCTCGTGAGCGTCGCGGAACGACACCCGCTGCTTGACGAGCCATTCGGCGACATCGGTGGCCAGGGAGTAGCCGGCGGGGGCGAGTTCCGCCATCCGCTCGGTGTGGAAGGTCAGCGTCGCGATCATGCCGGCGAAGGCGGGCAGGAGCACCTCGAGGGTATCGATCGAGTCGAAGACCGGTTCCTTGTCCTCCTGCAGGTCGCGGTTGTACGCGAGCGGAAGGCCCTTGAGGGTCGTGAGCAGGCCGGTGAGGTTGCCGATCATGCGGCCGGACTTGCCGCGGGCGAGCTCGGCGATGTCGGGGTTCTTCTTCTGCGGCATGATCGAGGACCCGGTCGAGTACGAGTCGTCAAGGGTGACGAAGCCGAACTCGCGGGTGTTCCAGAGGATGATCTCCTCGGCGAGCCGGGAGATGTCGATGCCGATCTGGGCGGTGATGTACGCGAACTCCGCGACGAGGTCGCGGCTCGCGGTGCCGTCGATCGAGTTCTCGACGACGTGGCCGAAGCCGAGGTCCGTCGCGACGAGCCCGGCGTCGAGGCCGAGGGTGTTCCCGGCGAGGGCGCCGGAACCGTACGGCGAGTAGTCGGCGCGCTTGCCCCAGTCGGTGAAGCGTTCGAGGTCGCGCACGAGCGGCCAGCAGTGCGCGAAGAGGTGGTGGGCGAGCAGCACCGGCTGGGCATGCTGCAGGTGGGTGCGCCCGGGCATGATCGCGGTCTCGTTGGCCTCCGCCTGGGCGGCGAGGGCGTCGATCACGGTGATGAGGTGCGCCGAGATGCTCGCGGCCTTGTCGCGGAGCAGCATCCGGATCAGGGTGGCGACCTGGTCGTTCCGGCTGCGGCCGGCGCGGAGCTTGCCGCCGAGCGGGGCGCCGACGATGTCGATCAGGCCGCGTTCGAGCGCGGAATGAACGTCTTCGTCGCTCTCGGCCGGCTGGAAGCTGCCATCAGCGATGGCGGCGTCGAGCCGGTCGAGCCCGGCGATCATGGCGGCGAGTTCTTCGGCGCTCAGGTAGCCCGCGGCGGCCAGGGCGCGGGCGTGAGCCCGGGAACCCCGGATGTCGTAGGGCGCGAGCGGCCAGTCGAACTGGGTCGACTTGCTCAACCGTGCGAGCCTCGGGGCTCGGTCCCCCGGCGAAGCGGCCACCCCAGAGGGCGCCCGCTTCACCGGCGCGGTTGACCGGAGAATCGCCTGTCATGCTCCGGACCCTACTTGCCGGCCAGGTCGCGGCGTGCGGAGATCTTGCTCGGCAGCGACCACAGCTCGATGAACCCCTTGGCCATGCTCTGGTCGAAGGTGTCACCGGTGTCGTAGGTGGCGAGGTTGAAGTCGTAGAGGCTCTGCGGGCTCGTGCGTCCCGTGACGACCGCGGTGCCGGCGTGCAGCTTGAGGCGGATGTCGCCGGTCACGTACTTCTGCGTCTCGTCGATGAACACGTCGAGGGCACGCTTGAGGCCGGAGAACCAGAGCCCGTCGTAGACGAGTTCGGCCCACTTGGCTTCGACGCCGCGCTTGTAGCGGGCGAGGTCGCGCTCGATCGTCATGTTCTCGAGCTCTTCGTGCGCGGCGATGAGGGCGATGCCGGCGGGGGCCTCGTAGACCTCGCGGCTCTTGATTCCGACGAGGCGGTCCTCGACCATGTCGATACGGCCGACGCCCTGGTCGCCGGCGAGCTTGTTCATGATCTCGATGGCCTGCAGCGGGGTGACCGGCTTGCCATCGATCGCCACGGGAACGCCCTGGTCGAAGCGGATGACGACCTCGGTCGCGTCCCGCGTGACCGTGGGGTCCTGGGTGTACGTGTAGAGGTCTTCGATCGGGGCGTTCCACGGGTCTTCGAGGAAGCCGGTCTCGACCGCGCGCCCGTAGACGTTCTGGTCGATCGAGTACGGGCTCTTCGCGGACTGCTTGATCGGCAGGTTGTGCTCAGCGGCGTAGATGATGGCCTTGTCGCGGGTCAGCGCGAAGTCGCGGACCGGGGCGAGGGAGATCAGGTCGGGGGCGAGCGCGGCGACGGCGGCTTCGAACCGGACCTGGTCGTTGCCCTTGCCGGTGCAGCCGTGCGCGACGCTGTCGGCGCCGAGCGCCTTCGCGGTCGAGGCGAGATACTTGGCGATCAGCGGGCGGCTGAGCGCGGAGACGAGCGGGTAGCGCTTCTGGTACAGCGCGTTGGCCTTGAGGGCCGGGACGATGTAGTCGTTGGCGAATTCGTCCTTCGCGTCGACGACGATGGCCTCGACGGCGCCGCAGTCGAGCGCACGCTGGCGGATCGCCTCCATGTCTTCGCCGTCCTGTCCGACGTCGATGGCGAGTGCTACGACCTCCTTGCCGGTCGCATCCTTCAGCCAGCCAATGCCGACTGAGGTGTCCAGTCCACCGGAGTATGCGAGCACAACACGTTCAGCCATGGTTCTCCCTTTGAATATCTACTAAGTCTCAAGTTTACGGGTTGGTGTTGTGGCCGAGCAGCCACACCAGCAGCGCCTTCTGCGCGTGCAGGCGGTTCTCGGCCTCATCCCAGATGATGCTCTGCGGGCCGTCGATGACGTCCGCGGTGACCTCGTAGCCGCGGTCGGCGGGGAGGCAGTGCATGAAGAGCGCGTCGGGCTTGGCGAGGGCGAGCAGTGCGCTGTCGACGCGGTAGGCGCCGAGCGAAGCGACGCGTGCGGCCTTCTCCTTCTCGAAACCCATCGACACCCAGGTGTCCGTGACGACGACGTCGACACCGGTGACCGCTTCCGCGGGGTCGGTGTAGAGCGTGATCGAGCCGCCGGTCTTCGCGGCGATGGCCTCGGCATCCGCCAGCACCTTCGGTTGCGGGGTGTAACCGGCCGGGGAGGCGATGCGGATGTGCATGCCCGCCGTCGCGCCGGCGAGAAGGTAGGAGTGCGCCATGTTGCAGGCGCCGTCGCCGAGGAAGGTCAGGGTGAGGCCGGCGAGCTCGCCGCGGTGTTCGCGAATGGTGAGCAGGTCGGCGAGGAGCCTGGCAGGGGTGGAAGTCATCGGAGAGGGCATTGACGACGGGCACGGTGGTGCCGAGGGCCATCTCCTCGAGGCCGGCCTGGCCGTAGGTGCGCCAGACGATCGCGGCGACCTGGCGTTCGAGCACGCGGGCGGTGTCGCCTGCGGTCTCCTTGCCCCCGAGCTGGCTGTTGGCCGTGCTGATGATCAGTGGGCTGCCGCCGAGGTCGGCGATGCCGACGGCGAAGGACACCCGGGTGCGGGTCGAGGACTTGTCGAAGATCACGGCGACGGTCTGGGGGCCCGCGAGCGGCTTCGCCTGGAATCGGTCGCGCTTGAGCTCGACGGCCAGGTCGAGGATCTCGGCTTGTTCGGCCGGGGAGATGTCGTCGTCGCGCAGGAAATGGCGGGTCACGGGGTCACTTTCGCTGGAATTGGGGATTCTTCAGCCTAGAGGCTGGCCAGGGCGAGCCCGAATCGGCGCCCGAATTCGGCCAGCTCGGTGTCGCCGACGATGAGGGGCGGCGCGAGCCGGATGGTGGACTCGTTGGCGGCGTTGATGATGAGGCCGGCCTCGAGGGCCGCATCGGCGAGCTTCAGTGCGACGGGCTCGGCAAGTCCGATGCCGAGCAGAAGGCCGCGGCCGCGCACCTCGAGGATGTGCGGGGAGTCGAAACCGAGGATCAGGTCGCGGAGCCTGCTCGCCGCGGCGGGCGGCGTTGGCGACGAGGCCGTCCCGCTCGATGATGCCGAGCACGGTGTTGGCGGTCGTGGTCGCAAGCGGGTTCCCGCCGAAGGTCGAGCCGTGCTGGCCGCGTTGGAACAGCTCGGACGTCGCACCGAAGGTGACGAGCGCGCCGATCGGCACGCCGCCGCCGATGCCCTTGGCGATCGAGATCGCATCGGGCAGGATGCCGTCGTGCTGGTACGCGAACCAGTCTCCGGTGCGTCCGGCACCGGTCTGAACCTCGTCGAGGATGAGCAGCACACCGTGCCGGGTGCAGAGTTCGCGGGCGCGGCGCAGGAAACCATCGGGCAGGTCGATGACGCCGGCCTCCCCCTGCACGGGCTCGAGGAACAGGGCGGCGACGGTATCGTCGATCGCGGCCTCGAGGGCCTCGAAGGTCGCGTGGATGTGCTCGACACCGCCGGGAACCGGCAGGAACGGCGCCCGCATCGCGGGCTTCCCCGACAGGGCGAGCGCACCCATGGTGCGGCCGTGGAAGGACTCGTGCAACGAGAGGATGCGGGTGCGCGGCCGGGCGGGATCGCTGCCGATATTGAGACGGGCGAGTTTGAACGCGGCCTCGTTGGCCTCGGCGCCCGAGTTGCAGAAGTAGACGCGGCCGGCCTGGCCGGCCCCGGTGATGCGCTTGAGTCGTTCGGCGAGCTCGATCTGTGAGGGCGACGCGAAGTAGTTGGAGATGTGCGCGAGGGTGCCGACCTGGGCGGACACGGCGGCGACCATCTCGGGGTGGGCGTGCCCGAGGGAGTTGACGGCGATGCCCGCGAGGAAGTCGAGGTATTCGGTGCCGTTCTCGTCCCAGACGTAGCAGCCGGCGCCACGGACGAGCATCGCGCGCGGAGGCGCGAAGGTGAGCATCATCGCCGCGGTGTATCGGTCCCGCCAGCCCTCGCTGCGTGTAGCGAGGGTGGCCGCGTCTGTCGTGCCCGCGTGGGTTGCCGGTGAGTCGGTGGTCGTTTTGCCTGTCATTCTCAAATCCGTTGTGTCGGTGGTGTCGCGAGGGTCAGGGGGTGGTCCGGGGAACGACTTCGGTGCCGATGCCGCTCCCGGTGAAGACCTCGAGCAGGATCGAGTGCGGCACGCGCCCGTCGATGATGGCGGCCTTCGCGACGCCGCCGTCGACGGCGTCGAGGCAGGCGGTCATCTTGGGGATCATGCCCGATTCCAGTTCGGGAAGCAGGGCACGGAGCTCGGGGACCTCGATGATCGAGACGAGGGAGTCCCGGTTCGGCCAGTCGCTGTAGAGCCCGGCGACATCGGTGAGGATGACGAGCTTCTCGGCCCCGAGCGCGATGGCGAGGGACGCGGCGGCGGCGTCGGCGTTGATGTTCAGGGACTGGCCAGGGACATCCGTGTCCGGGGCGATCGAGGAGACCACCGGGATGCGGCCCGCGTTGAGTTGCGCGTGCACGGCCTCGGGGTCGACGCCGATCACGTCGCCGACGAGGCCGAGGTCGACCTCGACGCCGTCGATCATGGTGCCGCGGCGGCGGCCCTGGAAGAGTCCGGCATCCTCGCCGGAGAGGCCGGCCGCGAGGGGGCCGTGCTCGTTGATGTGGCTGACGAGCTCGCGGTTGATCTGGCCGGTGAGCACCATCCGGACGACGTCCATGGCCTCGGGGGTCGTCACCCGGTAGCCGCCGCGGAATTCGCTCTGGATGCCGAGGCGGTCGAGCATCGCCGAGATCTGCGGGCCGCCGCCGTGCACGACGACGGGGCGGAGGCCGGCGTAGCGGAGGTAGACCATGTCTTCGGCGAAGCTGCGCTGCAGCGCCTCGCTGACCATGGCGTTGCCGCCGAACTTGACGACGATGATCTTGTCGTGGAAGTGCTTGAGCCAGGGCAGGGACTCGATCAGGGTCTCGGCCTTGACCGCGGCCTCGGCGCGGGTGTTGGTCTCGGTCTCTGTCGTGTCGACCTCGGCGTCACTGGCGTGCGTTCCGGCGCCGGTGTCCGCGAGCGGATGCCGGTGCGAGGCCTTGCCGTGCGTGTGACGGGTCAACTTGAGTACGCGCTGTTCTCTTCGACGTAGGCGTGCGTGAGGTCGTTGGTCCAGATCGTCGCTTCCGCGTCTCCCGCGTGCAGGGTGATCAGCACGGTCACCGACCGCGGGGTGAGGTCGACGAGTTCTCGGGGCTGGTCCGGCTCCCCCGCGGTGCACACCTGCACCCCGTTGATCGTGACGTCGATGTTGTACGGGTCGAAGGCGGCATCCGTCGTGCCGACGGCGGCGAGCACGCGGCCCCAGTTCGGGTCGTTGCCGAAGATGGCGGTCTTGAACAGATTGCTGCGGGACACCGCGCGGGCGACGGTGACGGCGTCGGCTTCGGTCGCGGCGTTGCGGACGGTGATGGCCACGTCGTGGGCGCTGCCCTCCGCGTCGGCCTGGAGCCTGCAGGGTGAGGTCCTGGCAGATCGCGGTGAGTGCCGCGGCGAATTCGGCCTCGTCCGGCTTGATTCCGCTCGCGCCGGAGCCGAGCAGGCTCACGGTGTCATTCGTCGACATGCAGCCGTCGGAATCGAGGCGGTCGAAGGTGAGCCGAGTGGCGACCCGGAGGGCGGTGTCGAGCTGGGCGGAGTCGAGGACGGCGTCGGTCGTGATCACGACGAGCATCGTCGCGAGGCCGGGTGCGAGCATGCCTGCGCCCTTGGCCATTCCGCCGATCGACCAGCCGGCCGGCGCGGTCACGGCGGACTGCTTCGGGGTGGTGTCCGTCGTCATGATGGCCCGGGCCGCGGAGAGGCCGGCCTCGGCGGAGGTCGAGTCGTCCTTCTGAAGGGCGAGGGTGGCGTCCCAGATACCCGCGGTGATCTTGTCGAGGTCGAGCTGTTCGCCGATCAGGCCGGTCGAGCAGACGAGCACCTCCCCGGCGGACACGCCCAGGCGTTCGCCGACGGCTTCCGCGGTCGCGTGGGTGGTCTGGAACCCGATGCTGCCGGTGTAGCAGTTCGCCCCGCCCGAGTTGAGCACGATCGCGCTCACCCGGCCGCCGCGCATGACCTGCTGGCTCCAGATCACCGGGTTCGCCTTGCAGCGGTTGCTCGTGAACACGGTCGCGGCGCTCGAGAGCGGGCCGAGGTTCTGCACCACGGCGAGGTCGAGTCCGCCGGACTTCTTGAGGCCGGCGGTGACGCCGGCTGCCGAGAATCCGGCGGGGGTTGTGACGCTCACGGGGCGACTCCATTCATGCTGAGGCCCAGGGTTTCGGGCAGCCCGAGGGCCAGGTTTGCGGATTGGATCGCGGCACCGGCGGTGCCCTTGGCGAGGTTGTCGACGGCGGTCACCGTGACGACGCGGCCGGCGGCCTCGTCGACTGCGAGGCCGATAAGCGCGGTGTTGGCGCCGAGCACGTCGCTCGTGCGCGGGAAGTGCCCTGCGGGAAGCAGGTGCACGAAGGGCTCGTCGGCGTACGCGTTCTCCCAGGCGGCGCGGACGGCGGCCACGGATGTGCCGGGCACGAGGCGGGCGGTCGCCGTGGCGAGGATGCCGCGGGACATCGGCACGATCACGGGCGTGAACGAGATGGTGGGGTGTGCGGCGCCGGCCCAGCGCAGGCTCTGCTGGATCTCGGGGATGTGCCGGTGGGTGCCGCCGACGGCGTAGGGGTTGGCCGAGCCGAGGACCTCTGCGGCCAGGTTGGGAACCTTGAGGCTCTTGCCCGCTCCGGACGGGCCGACGGCGAGCACGGCGACGAGGTCCTCGGGTTCGATCACGCCCGCGTGGATGCCGGGGGCGAGGGCGAGGGCCACGGTGCTCGCGTTGCAGCCGGGGGCCGCGATCCGGCGGGCGCCGACCAGCCGCGAGCGCTGCTTGCCGCCTCCGGGGATCGGAAGTTCGGGGACGCCGTAGGTCCAGGAGCCGAAGTAGTCGCCGCCGTAGAAGGCCGCCCAGTCGGCTGCGTCCTCGAGGCGGTGGTCTGCGCCGCAGTCGATCACGAGCGTGTCGGGCGAAAGCTCAGCACTCAGGGCGCCGGATGCCCCGTGCGGCAAGGCGAGGAAGACCACGTCGTGCCCGGAGAGGCTCGCGGGGCTCGTGTCCGTGAGGGTGAGGTGTGCGAGGCTGCGGAGGTGCGGTTGCACGTCGATCAGTCGCTGGCCCGCATTACTGTGCGCGGTCACCGTGCGCACCTCGAATTCGGGGTGTCCTGCGAGCATTCGCAGCAATTCTCCGCCCGCGTAACCACTCGCGCCTGCAATTGCTACCGAAAAAGCCATGTGACAAACCTATCGCGCTGCCCAGCGCCCCCGGGAATCCGGGCGACATCGGCCCGGCTCCCGCCGGAATCCGCACCCGGACACCCGAGTGCACATCAGCTGCTCACGCAAGAAAGTTGCGCGCCATCTCCGCCGCTACGCGCCACCTGCGCCCAATCGCGCGCCATTTCCGCCGTTTCGCGCCAGGCATGCCTGGCGCGAAACGGCGGAAATGGCGCGCGCTGGGAAGGGTCGTTCGCGGAGGGTCCGGCGGGATTGGGGCGGCGGCGGTCCGGGCCCTGGCGGCTACTCGCGGAGCGTCGCGTCGAAGCGGGCGGTCGCGACTGCGACACCGGCGAGCTTCGCGTCGCTCGCTTCCGCGGCGGTCAGGGTGCGGTCGGCGGCCCGGAACCGCAGCGCGAACGTCAGTGACTTGCGGCCGGGCTCGATGCCGGTGCCGCGGTAGTCGTCGACAAGTTCGATGTGGTCGAGCAGCGCGCCGGCCCCTTCAGCAACGGCCGCGAGCACCTCGGCGGCGGGCACCGCGGCGCTGACGACGAGCGAGAGGTCCTGCGTCGCGGCCGGCATCGTCCTGATCGGTGCGGCGTGCAGCTCGGCGCCGGCCTGGGCGAAGACGTCCGAGAGGGTGATCTCGGCGACGGCGACCACGGCGGGCAGGTCGAAGTCGATCGCGACGGCGGGCAGCAGTTCGCCCGCGAAGCCGACGCTCAGTTCCCCGGCGGGGGTGGCGACGAACAGCTCGGCAGTGCGGCCGGGGTGCATCGCCGGGTGCGCGCCCTGGCGCACCAGGATCGACACGCCGGTCGCAAGCGCGACCTGCTGCACGGCGGTCAGGGCGTCCTGCCAGCCGGCGCTGAGCGGCGGCCGACCCGGCTGGTGGCGCACGGTGTTGCCGGTCAGCACGACGGCGACGGAGTACGGCTGCGGCGGGATGCCCGCGTTGAGCTCGGCCTCGAGTTCCGCGCTCGGGCGCACGGCACCCGCCGGCACGACGAGGCTGCCATAGCGGATGCCCGCCACCGGCCGGAAGACGAGGCCCTGTTCGAAGACGGCCAGGTCGGTGATCCCGCGAGAACGGTTGCGATGCGCGATCCGCAGGAGCCCAGGGAGGATCGAGGTGCGCAGGAAGGGCGCCTCGCCGTCGAGCGGGTTCGCGACGCGGATCTGGGGAACCTCGGCGACGGCGGGGACGCCGGCGGCGGCACCGGCGGCATCCGCTGCCACGGCGGCGAGCGGCGCGAACAGGCGATTGTCGGACTCGGACACGAACGGGTAGGCGAGCACCTCGGTGTGGCCGGTCGCCGCGAGGGTCTGCGCGACCGTGCAGCGCAGGCGCTGCAGGAGGGTGAGGCCACGGCCGGGCGGGGCGACCGGGAGCACCGAGGGGATGCTGTCGTAGCCGACGATTCGGGCGACCTCCTCGGCGAGGGTCCACTTGTCGGTGAGGTCAGGCCGCCAGGTCGGCGGGGTCACCGAGAGTCCGGTCGGGGTGTCGACGAGCACGCCGCCGATCTCGGCGAGGGCGGAACGCTCCTCCTCGTCCGAGTAGGTGCGTCCGATCAGGCCGGTGATGAAGTCGCGCGGAAGCTCGATCGCGACCGGCGCAACCGAGGAATCGACCGCGGAGCCGAGAGCGTCGGCGGTTCCACCGGCGAGGTCGACGAGCAGCTGCACGACGCGAGCTGCCGCGACGGCGGCGACCTGCGGGTCCACCCCGCGTTCGAATCGACGCGAGGCTTCACTCGGGAGCTTGTGACGGCGGGCGCTGCGGGCGATCGACACCGGGTCGAAGTTCGCGGCCTCGATGAGCACGTTCGTGGTGGTGGCGCCGATCTCGGTGCTGCGGCCGCCCATCACCCCGGCGAGGCCTATCGCACCGGACTCGTCGGTGATCAGGAGGTCTTCCGGGTGCAGGGCGCGCACGACGCCGTCGAGGGTCGTGAGCTTCTCCCCCGGTTCCGCCCGGCGCACCAGGATGCCGCCGGTGAGCGCGTCCAGGTCGTAGCCGTGCAGCGGCTGGCCGAGTTCGAGCATGACGTAATTGGTCACGTCGACGACGAGCGAGATCGACCGCATGCCGGCGAGGGCAAGCCGGGTGATCATCCAGGCCGGGGTGGGCCGGGACGGGTCGACGCCGCGCACGGCGCGGGTCACGAAGACGCTCGCACCCGAGCGGCCGCGAATCGGGGCCGCGTCGGCGAGCGTGACGGGGAACTCGACCGTCGAGACGGCGGGCGCAGTCGCGAGGGCCGGGTCGCGGAAGGCCGCCCCGGTCGCGTGCGAGTATTCGCGGGCGATGCCACGGATCGAGAACGCGTAGCCGCGGTCGGGGGTCACGTTGACCTCGACGGCGGTGTCGTCAAGGCCGAGGAGGGCGATCGCGTCTGTGCCAACGGGGGCGTCGTCGAGGCCGAGGTTCTTCAACAGCAGGATGCCGTCGTGCTCGTCGCCGAGGCCGAGCTCACGGGCTGAGGCGATCATGCCGTCGGAAACGTGGCCGTAGGTCTTCCGGGGCGCGATCGCGAACGGGCCGGGCAGCACGGCGCCGGGCAGGGTCACGACGACCTTGTCGCCGACGACGAAGTTGTGCGCCCCGCAGACGATGCCGTGCACGGCGGGGCCGCCGTCCGCAGCGGTCTCGTCGCCGGGGGCGACGCGCACCTGGCACCAGTTGATGGTCTTGCCGTTGGTCTGGGGCTCGCCGACGAATTCGAGAACCTCGCCGACCACGATCGGGCCGGTCAGTTCAAAGCGGTGGATCTCTTCTTCTTCGAGGCCGACGCTCACGAGGGCGGCGTGCACGGCTTCGGGAGTGGTGCCGGGTTCGAGGTCGACGAATTCGCCGAGCCAGCTCAGAGGGACGCGCATCAGACGGTCATCCCGTACTGCTGGCTGAACCGTGCGTCGCCTTCGACCATGTCGTGCATATCCTTCACATCGTTGCGGAACATCAGTGCTCGTTCGACGCCGACGCCGAACGCGAAGCCCGAGTAGACCTCGGGGTCGATCCCCGCCGAGCGGAGCACGTTGGCGTTGACCATGCCGCAGCCGCCCCACTCGATCCAGCGCGCACCGCCCTTGAAGGTCGGGTGCCAGACGTCGAGCTCGGCGCTCGGTTCGGTGAACGGGAAGTAGTTCGGCCGCAGCCGCACCTTCGCTTCGGGGCCGAAAAGGGCCTGCACGAAGTGATCCAGGGTGCCGCGGAGGTGCGCCATCGTGAGTCCCTTGTCGATGGCGATGCCCTCGATCTGGTGGAACACGGGCGTGTGCGTCGCGTCGAGTTCGTCGGTGCGGTACACCCGGCCGGGCGCGACGACGTAGACCGGCAGTTCGCGGGAGAGCAGGGCGCGCATCTGCACGGGCGAAGTGTGCGTGCGCAGCACGAGGTGCGCCTCGGGCGGGTCGATGAAGAAGGTATCCTGCATCGCGCGTGCCGGGTGGTCCTCGTCGAAGTTGAGCGCGTCGAAATTGAACCACTCGCTCTCGAGCTCGGGGCCTTCCGCGACTTCCCAGCCCATCGCGACGAACACGTCGGCGACGCGTTCCTGCAGCAGGGCGAGCGGATGCCGCGCCCCAGCGTGCCAGGTCGAGGCCGCGGCGGTGACATCCACGGTTTCGGCGGCGAGCTTCGCGGCGGCCTCTGCCGCGCCGATCTCCGCCTCGCGGGCGGAGAGGGCCTGGTTGACTCGGGCCCTGGCCTGGCCGACGAGCTTGCCGGCCGCTGCCTTCTGCTCCTTCGACACCGAACGCATCAGCGCGTTCAGGCGGGAGAGCGGAGACGCCTCACCGGCGTGTTCGCTACGGGCCGCCTTGAGGGCAGCCGAGTCGGCGGCGGCGGATATGGCGGACAGGGCGGCGGTGACCGCCGCGGTCACGGCCGCTTCGGTGATCTCGGCCGGTGCGGGGTTTTCGGTGGATTCAGACACAGGTCCCAAGTTTAGTGCGTGGGCTCAGGCCCGCTCCGCCGGGCGATGCGCCGGGCCAGCCACGACAGCGACAGGTTCATTGCGAGGTAGATGACGAGCACGACGAAGAAGAAGGAGAAGGAGTATCGGTTGCCGAAGAAGTTGGTCAGGTCGCGCATGCTGCGCAGGAGTTCGGAGTATCCCACCACGAAGGCGAGCGACGTGTCCTTGAGCAGTACGACGAGCTGGGCGATGATGATCGGCAGCATCTGCCGGAACGCCTGCGGGAATTCGATCCGGAGTCGTGTCGCGATGGGCGTCAGGCCGATCGCCAGTCCCGCCTCACGCTGTCCGCGCGGGAGTGCCTTGATGCCCGCGCGGAGGGCTTCGCCGATGATCGCGCCGTTGTACACGGCGAGAGCGGCCACGCCGGCCCAGAACGACCCGGTCGAGAACACGAGCAGGATGAAGAGCATCATCAGCAGCACGGGCATGCCGCGGAAGAATTCGAGCACGACCGTGGTCGGCACCCGGATCCAGGCCGCATCCGAGGCGCGGCCGAAGGAGAACAACACGCCGATGACGAGCGCGAACACGGCCGCGACCCCGGCCATCTCGAGGGTCGCAAGCGCTCCGGCACCGAGCGCGCGCCAAACCTGGACGTCGTTGAACACGTCCCAGTGGCTCAGGTCCCAGAGACCCGGCTGCACGGCGCCGTTGACACTCGTCTTCGGGGCTCCGAGGGCCAGCACGAGGGCGATCACACCGACCGCGATCACGGCGACGCCGACGTAGGAAATGATGCGGGACATCCGCCGGGCCTTGGGGCCTGGCGCATCGTAGAGGACCGAGGTCATCGGAGCACCGCCACTCTCTTCTCGACCCGGCCGGCGAAGACGCCGAGGGTGACGGTGATCAGCAGGTAGAAGACGGCGACAGCGAGCAGGATCGCGAGGACCCGGTCGCCGCGGTCATTGGTGACCTGGCGGGCGGCGCCGAAGAGTTCGAAGACGAAGAAGGCACCGGCGACGGAGGTGTTCTTCGCCAGAGCGATGAACACGTTGATCAGCGGCGGCACGACCATCCGGAGCGCCTGCGGCAGGATCACGAACGCGAGCGACTGTCCGAAGCCGAGCCCGATGCTGCGGGCGGCCTCGGCCTGACCGACGTGCACGCCGTTGATCCCGCTGCGCACCGCCTCGGCAACGAAGGGCGAGGTGTAGACGGTGAGACCGATCACGGCGAGCGTGAAGTAACCGGGCGAGAACTGCAGGTACGGCAGCAGGAAGGCGCAGAAGAAGAGGATCAGGGTCAGGGGCGTGTTGCGGATGATCTCGGTGTAGACCGTCGCGAAGCCCCGGAAGGAGGCGACGGGTGAGATGCGCAGGCCCGCAACGATCATGCCGAGAATAAGTGCACCCACCCCGGAGATGACGAGCAGGCCGAGGGTATTTCGAAAGCCTTCGAGGAAGACCGGCAGATTATCGATGACTGCGTCCATGTCTCGACTCCCCTTCTGTTGGTTTAACACGTGTCCGTACACGAGCGGATGCCGCAACACCCTTTCCGGATGCTCTCGCGGCATCCGCCCGGCGTCGCGCGGGTTCTAGTAACGGTTGATTGTCGGCGGGGTGGGGGGTGTCGAGGACCGTGCCCGCGGTGGCCTTCCAGGCGGCCACCCAGGTTCCATCGGTGAAGGAGGCGTCGAGGGTGTCGTTGATGAAGGCCCGGAATTCGGTGTCGTCCTTCTTCAGCCCGATGCCGTACGGCTCCTGGGTGAAGGGCTTGTCGACGACCTCGAACTCGCCGGAGTTCTGTGCGGACAGGCCGGCGAGGATGACATTGTCGGTGGTGACCGCGACGACCTCACCGCTGCGCAGCGGGCCAAGGCAGTTGGAGAAGGTGTCGGTCGCGATCACGTTGGTCGTATACGCGGCGATGTTCTTCTCCGAGGTGGAGCCGCTCACGGTGCACACGGGCTTGCCGGCGAGGTCTTCCGGCCCGGTGATCCTGCTCGGGTTGCCGGCGAGCACAAGCAGGTCCTGTCCGGCTTGGTAGTACGGCCCGGCGAACGAGACGACCTCCTTGCGCTTGTCGTTGATCGTGTACGTGGCGATGACGATGTCGACCTGGCCGTTCTGGATGAACGGTTCCCGGTTGGCGGACACGGTCTCGACCCAAGTGATCTTGTTCGCTGCGATACCCAGCTTGGCCGCGATGATCTTGCCGATTTCGACGTCGAAGCCGACCGGCGTACCGTCCGGGCTCTTGAGTCCGAAGAGCTTCTGGTCGAACTTCGTGCCGATCGTGATCTTATCTGCCGCGGCGAGCTTCGCCATGGTCGTTCCCGGCGCGAACGTCGGGGTGGCGACGGCGGGGCCCGGCGGAGGGTTCGCACCGGAGTCGGTGCAGGCGCTGAGTGTGAGAACACTCGCGAGGGCGATGGCAGAAATCACGAGACCTCTGTTGAGCCGCATGGTGTCCTCCTGGGGTGCTGGGTGCTGGGATCGCCGGTCGCGTGACTGGCGCATTCTGCGGGCTGTGGATCCTCAGTGCGCGAGGATCTTCGAGAGGAAATCCTTGGCGCGGGTGCTCTGGGGGTTGGTGAAGAATCGGTCGGGGGTCGACTCCTCGACGATCTCGCCCTCGGCCATGAAGATGACCCGGTTGGCGGCCCGCCGGGCGAAGCCCATCTCGTGGGTGACGACGATCATGGTCATTCCATCGTTGGCGAGGTCGATCATGACCTCGAGAACCTCGTTGATCATCTCGGGGTCGAGCGCGCTCGTCGGCTCGTCGAGCAGGATCACCTTGGGCTCCATCGCGAGGGCCCGGGCGATGGCAACGCGCTGCTGCTGGCCGCCGGAGAGCTGGGCGGGCATCTTGTGCGCCTGGTTGGCGACGCCGACCCGTTCGAGGAGGGCCATTGCCCGGGTCTCGGCGTCGGCTTTGGACAGCCCGCGCACTTTGATCGGCCCGAGGGTGACGTTCTGCAGCACGGTCATGTGCGCGAACAGGTTGAAGGCCTGGAAGACCATGCCGACGTCGGCCCGCAGCCGGGCCAGGCCCCTCCCTTCTTCTGGAAGGGCCTGCCCGTCAATCGTGATGACGCCGGAGTCGATCGTCTCGAGGCGATTGATGGCCCGGCAGAGCGTGGACTTGCCCGACCCGCTCGGGCCGATGACGACGACGACCTCGCCGCGGGTGACGACGGCGTTGATGTTCTTGAGGACGTGCAGCTCGCCGAAGTGCTTGT
Organism: Cryobacterium breve; assembly: GCF_027594785.1. GTDB lineage: Bacteria > Actinomycetota > Actinomycetes > Actinomycetales > Microbacteriaceae > Cryobacterium > Cryobacterium breve_A. The sequence goes on along the minus strand of NZ_CP075584.1, from coordinate 3,623,593 downwards.
TCACATCGGTTACGACCACGAGGGGCTCACCTCGACGGACCGTGATGTTCGACGTAGCCGGCGTGGGATCTGTTGGCTCCATCACCCCAACTTAGGTCACAAAAGTCGAGGTTCTTGCCATTCTGATCAGTTAGGCCCGAACGAAACACACACTTTGCACGGCCGGACCGGCCTTCGCCGAACTAGATGCTGCGCTGCGCGAAGGCGCTTTCGTACAGGCAGACGGATGCCGCGGTCGCGAGGTTCATCGACTCGGCGTGGCCGTAGATCGGCACGGTGATCGAGCGGTCGACGAGGGCCAGGTCCTCGTCGGTCAGCCCGCGGGCCTCGTTGCCGAACAGCCAGGCCGTCGGCGCGAGAAGGAGTCCTTCGTTGCGGGCGGCGAGCAGGTCGGTGCCCTTGATGTCGGCGGCGAAGATTTGGAGGCCGGCGAAGCGGGCGCGTTCCCGGACGTCGTCGAGGGTGACGCCGACGGCGACAGGCAGGTGGAAGATCGAGCCCGTGGACGAGCGCACGACCTTGGGGTTGTAGAGGTCGACGCTGCGACCGGTGAAGATCACGGCGTCGGCACCGGCGGCATCCGCTGCCCGGATGATCGTGCCCGCGTTGCCCGGGTCACGCACCTCTTCGAGGATGGCGATGAGCTTGGGCTCCTTGGCGAAGATCTCCTTGACCGAGGTGGGGAACTGGTGGCAGACCGCGACGAAGCCCTGCGGGGTGACGGTGTCCGCCATCGTCTCGAGGACCTGCTCTGTCACGAATTCGACGTCGACGCCGGCATCGACGGCGGTTTCGGCGATCTCGGGGTGGCGCTCGAGGGCCGTCGGGGTTGCGTACAGTTCGACGACGAGCTCTGGACGGAAGTTCAGGGCTTCGGCGACGGCCTGCGGGCCCTCAAGGAGGAACAGCCCGGTCTCGGAGCGCGCGGCCCGGTTCGACAGCTTCGCAACGGCCCGCACGCGCGGAGAACGGGGATTATCTAACATGCTGCCAGCCTACTTGCCGGGGCCGGAACGGCGCGGATGCCGCGCTGACGGCCGGCCATAGCCACCTCATAGCGCCGGCATAGCCGACCCAAGGACGCACTCGGCAAGCTCAAAGGATCAACCTTTGGAGGAGCCATGACCGGCCACATCGTTCCGGGTCACGCGACCCGCCCACCCGTATTCGTGCCGAGCGCGCACGGTGCGTCCACTTCGTCCACCCCGTCCACCGCCGACTCGCCCTCGACGGCGCGCCGCGGACTGCTCGCCCGGGCCATTCTCGGCGAACGCGCGGACGCCGCCTGGATCCGGCCGTCCTTCTGGGCGCTCCTCATCATGACCGGCCTGCTCTACCTCTGGAACCTGAGCGAGAGCGGCTGGGCGAACAGCTTCTACGCCGCCGCGGTGCAGGCCGGGTCCAAGAGCTGGACCGCCCTGTTCTTCGGGTCTCTCGACTCCTCGAACTTCATCACCGTCGACAAGCCGCCGGCCTCGCTCTGGGTGATGGGGCTCTCGGCGCGGATCTTCGGCTTCTCGAGCTGGAGCGTGCTCGTGCCCCAGGCGCTGATGGGTGTCGCGGCCGTCGCCCTCGTCTTCGCGACCGTGCGGCGCAGCCTCGTGGCCTTCGGCCCGCGGCTGGGCGCCGTCGGCGGCCTCGTGGCCGGCGCTCTGCTCGCCTTCACTCCCGCAGCGGCGCTGATGTTCCGCTTCGACAACCCGGATGCGCTCCTGACGGTGCTGATGACGGCGGCCGCGTACTGCGTGATCCGCGCACTGCCCTCAGCGAGCTGGCGCTGGCTCGCCCTCGCCGGCGTCGCCCTCGGCTTCGCGTTCCTGACCAAGATGCTCCAGGGCCTCCTCGTACTGCCGGCCTTCGGTCTCGCCTACCTGTTGCTCGCGAACACGACCGTCTGGCGCCGCCTCGCGCACCTCGGTATCGCCGCGGGCGCCCTCGTCGTGTCGGCGGGGTGGTGGGTGCTCGCGGTCGCGCTGTGGCCGGCATCCGCTCGCCCCTACATCGGCGGGTCCACGGACAACACCGTGCTCGACCTCGTCTTCGGCTACAACGGCCTCGGCCGGATCTTCGGCGCGACCGCCGGCGGCGGCGGGAACGCGGGCGGCGGCGGCACGACGGCCGCTGCCGGCTCGAGCTTCGGCGGTGCGACAGGGCTCGACCGCCTGTTCAGCAGCGAGATGGGCCTCGAGATCTCGTGGCTGCTGCCCACGGCGCTGCTCGCCCTGGTCCTCGGTCTCTGGGCGACCCGGAAGCGGCACCGCATCGACGGCGCCCGCGCTGCTCTCGTGGTCTGGGGCGGCTGGCTGCTCGTGACGGGACTCGTCTTCAGCTACATGAGCGGCACCATCCACCCGTACTACACGGTCGCCCTCGCCCCGGCGATCGCGGGCCTCGTCGGAACCGGCGGCGTCGTGCTCTGGCACGGGCGCTCGCACTGGTTCGGCCGGCTCGGACTCGCCGCGATGATCGCGGCCGCGGGCGCCTGGGGCTTCGTGCTCCTCTCCGAGAACGCGGACTGGCTGCCGTGGCTGCGCTGGACACTGCTCGCGGTGACCCTGATCGGCGTGGCAAGCTTCGTCGTCGGCGCCGCCCTGAGCTGGCGTCGCCTCACGACCGTCGCGGTTCTGGTCGGCATGCTCGGCGGTCTCGGCGGGAGCGCGGCATACGCGATCGCGACCGCTTCCGTCGCACACAACGGCTCGATTCCCTCGGTCGGTTCGATCTCGTCTTCGAGCGGCATGGGTGGCGGCACGGCTGGCGGCCTCATGGGCGGCGCCCCCACCGGCGGCGGTGGCACGAGGCCAGACGGCGGCACCCCGCCGGAAGGCGCGGGCGGCACTCCCCCGACGGGAGGCACCGGCGGCCCAGACGGCTCGGGCACGACCGGAACGACCGACACCGGTACCGGTACCGGCACGACGGACGCGACCGGCTCCGGCACGACCGACACGGGCACGGATGCCGCGGCGAACGCCGACGGCTCCGGCTCCGCTCCCTCCGGCTCGGGTTCGGATTCCGCGACCGCGTCCGACCTCACCGCCCTGCTCGCCGCCTCGACGGCCCGCTGGGCGGCGGCGGTCGACGGATCGCAATCTGCTGCGACGCTCGAACTATCCACCGGCGTCGCCGTGATGGCGATCGGCGGCTGGAGCAGCGACCCGACGCCGACCCTCGCCGAGTTCCAGGCGGCTGTCGCGGCCGGTGACGTGGGCTACTACATCTCGGGAAGCCAGGGTGGCGGCGGCGGCATGGGCGGCGGAGACAGCACAGCGACGGCCATCGCGACCTGGGTAGCCGCGACATACACCGCGACGACGGTCGGCGGCTCGACGGTCTACGACCTCTCGTCCCCCGCCGCCTGACCGGCCGCGGGCACGCAAAAACGGGAGTGGGCCCTGGGGCCCGCTCCCGTTTTGGGTGATGCGGAGTGCTGGTGGAACGAACTGCTAGCGAACCGAACGGCGCTGAAGCGTGAAGGCTAGGCCTTGACCTTCGGTGCCGACGTGTCGGCGGGCAGTGCTGCCTTGGCGCTCTCGACGATGGCGGCGAAGGTGGCCGCTTCGTTGACCGCGAGGTCGGCGAGGATACGACGGTCGACCTCGATGCCGGCCAGGGCGAGGCCCTGGATGAGGCGGTTGTAGGTCAGGCCGTTCTGGCGGGACGCAGCGTTGATCCGCTGGATCCACAGGCGACGGAAGTCACCCTTGCGTGCACGACGGTCACGGTAGCTGTATGTGAAGGAGTGAGTGAGCTGCTCCTTGGCCTTCGTGACCAAACGGGAGCGCTGGCCGCGGTAACCCTTGGCGCGCTCGAGGATGACGCGGCGGCTCTTGTGAGCATTGACCGCTCTTTTTACTCTTGCCATTTTCTTGTTCCTTTAGGGGTACGGGGTCTAGCGACCGAGAAGCTTCTTGATGACCTTGGCGTCGGCCTTGGCCAACACCTGGTCGTGGTTCAGGCGGGACTTGCGCTGGGTGCTCTTGACCTCGAGGTTGTGGCGCAAACCGGCCTGCTGCTTCATGATCTTGCCGCTGCCGGTTACCTTGAAGCGCTTCTTAGTCCCGGAGTGGGTCTTCATCTTAGGCATTTTTTTCCTCCTGTTTCGCTGCCTTATCAGCAGCTCTATGTGCATTGGCCTCTGCCTTGGCCTCTGATTTGTTCTTCAGTGGGCCAATCACCATGACCATGTTTCGACCGTCGATAGTCGGGCTCGATTCGACCGAACCGAATTCCGCGACATCCTCGGCAAATCTTTGGAGCAGTCGTACGCCCTGGTCGGGACGGGACTGTTCACGGCCACGGAAAAGAATCATGGCCTTGACCTTGTCGCCGGCCTTGAGGAAGCCTTCGGCGCGTTTGCGCTTGGTCTCGTAGTCGTGCGTGTCGATCTTGAGGCGGAACCGAACTTCCTTAAGAATGGTGTTCGCCTGGTTGCGCCGGGCCTCCTTGGCCTTCTGCGCAGCCTCGTACTTGAACTTGCCGTAGTCCATGATCTTTGCGACCGGCGGCTTGGAGGTAGGGGCAACCTCGACGAGGTCCAGATCCGCCTCCTGTGCCATGCGCAGTGCGACGTCAATGGCCACGACCCCGATCTGCTCGCCGGCGGGGCCGACAAGACGGACTTCAGGGACGCGGATACGGTCATTTGTACGGGGATCGCTGATGCGTCTCTCCTTCTCTCATGCATCGTGACTACAGCCAGGCAACGGATGCCGCCTGGCGACGAAGAGAGGAAAATCGCGTGCGAAATGGTGGAGCGTTATTGCTCAAACACTACGTACGGCACCCTGTCTACCTTCGCGCCACTGTTTCCAGTGCCACGACGGCGGAGTGCAAACAACCCGGTAACCTTTGTGAAGCGGTATGCGCGGGTGGGAGATTATCCACTTTCGTACCGAGATAAATACCTCGGAGCCCGGACGAGTCTAACAGAGGAATGCAGTGACAAGTAGCACAAGCCAGGATGCCAGCCAGGAAACCCGCGATATCGCCGATGTTGCCGCCGTCGAGATCATCACGACGGCGTGTGTGCACCTGATGAGCGCCGCCGCGGTCAAGTGCGGGCTCGCCGACGACCCCGACACGCAGATCGACCTCGACGAGGCCCGGAAGCTCATCAACGCCCTCGCCGGGCTCGTGACGGCGGCCGCCCCCGATATCGCCGACATGCACGCGCGAAGCCTGCGCGACGGGCTGCGTTCGCTGCAGGCTCGCGTTCCGCGAGGCCTCCGCGATCCCCGACCCGATCGGCGCCGGCCCCGGCGAGAAGTACACCGGCCCGGTCAACTAGCTCGATCACCCTTCCCTGAGGTGTCGCATATCGACGTTCCCGCGACCCGCGAACATCGATATGCGACACCTCAGCTGGCAGGTCAGGTCTGGCAGCGGGGACACCAGTAGGTGACCCGCTGCTCGAGCTCAGAGCGGCCGAGCGTGCCCTGGCGGATGCGGGTGCCGCAGCGGCGGCACGGCCGGCCGGCGCGGCCGTAGACCCAGGACTGCTCGCCGCGGCGGGCGGAACCCGTGGTGATCCGGTCGGTTCTGCCGCGGTTCGCGACGATCAGCCGGTGCGCGAGGTCGACGAGACCGTCAACATCCGTGACGTCTGCCACCGGCCGAGTGGGCAGCACACCGCGCAGGAAGCAGAGTTCGTTCACGTACTCGTTGCCGAGACCCGCGAGGTTCGACTGGTCGGCGAGTGCGACCGCGATCGGACGCTCGGGCCGCCCCTCGAGGCGGCGCACGGCCTCGGCCGGGTCCCAGCCGGCGCCGAGCAGGTCGGGGCCGAGGTAGTCGAGGCGCGCGGCCTCCTGCCCGGCGGGCAGCACCTCGAGTACCCCGAGTTCGAACCCGACCGCCACCCAGTCGGCGGTCTCGAGCACGGCCCTGGCCTGAAACGCAGGCCGCTTCCACGGGGTACCGTGCCGGTACAGGTGCCAGGCGCCCTCCATTTTCAGGTGCGAGTGGATGCTGGCCTCGCCCACCCGGATCAGCACGTGTTTGCCGCGACTCGCGACCTCGTGCACGGTGTCGCCGGTGAGGTCGACGGTCGCATAGGCCGGCACGCGGATGTCGCAGCCGGTCAGCACCGCACCGCGCAGCGCCGTGTCCAGGTTGTGAGCGGTCAGCCAGACGGTGTCACCCTCAGGCACGGTCGTCCTCAGGCATGGAGCTTCAGGCCCTTCGGCGTCACGCCGAATCCCGCGCCCTGGAGCGCGCGGCCGAACGGGGTGCCGATCACGAAGACGCCGTTGACCGTCTCGACGCCCAGTTTGGCGATCCGCCCGCTTGTCACGGTGGCGGCGAGGGCGCCGGCCGCGGCTGCGAACAGTGCGTCACGGGCCGCGGCGCCGTCGGCGTCGATGGCAGCACCAGCGGCACCGGCGGCATCGGCGCGGTCACCCGCCGGCGCCGCGCTGCCGTCGACATCGTCGGCCCCTCCGACCTGGCTTCCGTCGAAAGCGAGCACGGTCTTGCCGCCGCGTTCGACGTAGAGCACGAGGGCGCCGTCGACGAGAACGACGATCGCGCCGGCCTTGCGGGCGGCACGGTGGCTGGTTCCCGTCGGGAGGGCAGGCCAGGGCAGCACGGCCCCGTACGGGTTGGCCGGGTCGGTCGCCGCGAGCGTGACGACGACCGGCGCGCCCTGCCCCGTCGCGGTGGAGCCCGCTCCCCCGGTTCCGCCCGAGCCGGAGTCGGACTCCGTGAACGACCGCAGCCGGTCGATCGTGCCGGCGGTCGCGAACTGTGCGGCGCCGAGCCCGTCGATGAAGTAGCCGCGCCGGCAATGCCCGGATTCCTCGAAGCCGCTCAGGGTGCGGTAGACGAGTGCGAAGCCGCCGGTGACGCCCTCGCCCACGACGGCGCCGCGGGTGACGACGCCGTAGCGCTCGAGCAGGGTCTCACCGAGGGCGTGGGCGCGGCGGGTGGGTGAATCGTCGGCGACGGGCACGATCGACCAGCGGCCGGACACCGTCGGCGGCCCACCGCGGAGAGGCATCGCCGACCTGGCGAAGCCGCGCCCGCCGTGCAGGCGGGCCCGCGGCGCCGCCCGCTTGGTGCTGTGCGCCGTGCGGCCGCCGGAGAGCAGCGCCCGCACCGGGGCGAAGGTGTCGTTGCCGACGAGGCCGGCCCAGACCAGGTCCCAGAGGGCGGCGGCGAGGAGCACGTCGTCCTGGCTGCCGACCGCGTCGGCCAGTTGGCGGAAGAAGAATCCGCCCCCGCTGCCGAGGGTCGCGAGAACCTCGCGCTGCAATTCCGTGGTCTCCACGGGGGCAGGAGGCGGAAGGGTGAGCGCCGCGGTCTCGGCGAGGTACAGGCTGATCCAGCCGTCGTTGCCGGCGAGGGTGCCGGCTCCCGCCCAGAGCACCTCGCCCGCGTTGGTGAGCTCGTCGAGCATCGCCGGCCGGTAGTCGCTCACCCGGGCGGGCAGCACGAGCGACTCCCACGCCGACGCGGGGATGCGCGCCCCTTCGAGCTGTTCGATGACGGATGCGACGCCGTCGACGCCGCGGAGCCTCCCGCCGACGTGTTGCCAGGCCGGCAGGAATCGGCCCATCGTGATCTGGTCGACGGGCTCGACCTCGTGCCGCAGGGCGGCGAGGGAACGCCGGCGGAGCCGACGCAGGACCTCGGCGTCGCACCATTCGCTGCCGGTTCCGTGCGGCCGGTACTCGCCCTCGATCACCCGACGGGTGCCGGCGAGGCGGCGCAGCGCCCCGAGGGCGACGGCAGCGCCGAGACCGAAGCGATCGGCGACATCCGCCACGGTGAACGGGCCGTGCGTACGCGCGTACCGGCTGACGAGGTCGCCGAGCGGGTCGGGCACGGTTTCGGTGAACGCGGCGGGCACCCCGAGGGGCACCGGAACGCCAAGCGCATCGCGGAGCCGGCTGGCGTCTTCGATCACGGCCCACCACTGTCGGCCGGCGAACCCGGCCCGCAGCACGCGGCGCGCGGCGACGAGCTCGAGGAGGCCGGCTTCGGCGTCGGGGCCACCCGCGGTATCGAGCCGGGCGGCGACCTCTTCCGTCGTGAGGGGGCCGAGCTGGCGCAGCAGGTCGGCGATGCCCTCGACTCCCCGCGCGTGCCGGTCGGCGGGCAGGCGCTGGAGTTCGGCGTCCGTCTGCTCGATCACGGCCGGGTCGAGCAGCTCCCGCAGTTCGACCCGGCCGAGCAGTTCGGCGAGGAGGCTCGAGTCGAGGGACAGCGCCGTTGCCCGGCGTTCGGCGAGCGGGGAGTCGCCCTCGTACATGAACGCGGCGACGTAGCCGAAGAGCAGTGTGCTCGCGAACGGACTCGGGGTGTCGGTCCGGGTCTCGACGAGGCGGATCGCGCGGCTGTTGATCTTGCGGGTGAGGTCGAGCAGGGCCGGGAGGTCGTAGACGTCCTGCAGGCATTCGCGCACGGTCTCGAGGATGATCGGGAAGGTCGGGTACTCGCGGGCGACCTCGAGCAGCTGGGCGGCCTTCTGCCGCTGCTGCCAGAGCGGCGACCGGGTGCCCGGGTTGTACTTGGGGAGCAGCAGGGCGCGCGCCGCGCACTCCCGAAACCGGGCTGCGAAGAGCGCGGAGCCACCGACTTCGTCGGTCACGAGCTGCTCGATCTCTTCCGCCTCGAAGACGAAGAGCTCGGCGCCGGGAGGTTCGGAGTCGGTGTCGGGGATGCGCGCGACGATGCCGTCGTCGCTCGCGACGCACCCGCCGTCAAGCCCATACCGCTCCCGCACCCGGGCGGCGACCGCGAGCGCCCACGGCGCGTGCACCTGCATGCCGTATGCGGAATGCAGGATCACCCGCCAGTCGCCGAGTTCGTCGCGGAACCGTTCGACGACGAGGGTGCGGTCGGTCGGCAGCTGCCCGGTGGCCGTCCGCTGGTCGGCGAGGAAGGTGAGCAGGTTGTTCGCGGCACGCTCGTCGAGCCCGCCGGTCGCGCAGCGGGCCCGGGCGGCGGCCTCCGGCAGGGCGGAGACCTCGCGGACGAAGGCGCCGACGGCCTCACCGAGTTCCGCCGGCCGGCCCAGGCCGTCACCCTTCCAGAACGGCAGCCGTCCCGGCTCGCCGAACGCCGGGAGCACGAGCACCCGGTCGTGGGTGATCTCCTGGATCCGCCAGCTCGTGGTGCCGAGGGCGAAGACGTCGCCGACCCGGGATTCGTAGACCATCTCCTCGTCGAGTTCGCCGACCCGGCGGCCCGTGGCCTGGTCACCGCCGACCATGAAGACGCCGAAGAGCCCGCGATCGGGGATGGTGCCGCCGCTCGTGACGGCGAGGCGTTGCGCGCCGGGGCGCCCGGTCAGGAGGCCGGTGTCGCGGTCCCAGACGATCCGGGGGCGGAGTTCGGCGAACTGGTCGGAGGGATACCGGCCGGCGAGGAGGTCGAGGGTGGCCTCGTATGCGGAGCGGGGCAGGCCCTGGAACGGGGCGCTGCGGCGCACGATGTCGAACCAGTCCTCGGACTGGATCGGCTCGAGCGCCACGGCGGCGACGGTCTGCTGGGCGAGGATGTCGAGGGGGTTGGACGGCACCGCGATCGACTCGATCAGCCCGGCGACCATCCGCTCGGCCGCGACGGCGGCGTGGATGAGGTCGGCACGGTGCTTGGGATAGATCACGCCGCGGGAGATCTCGCCGACCTGGTGCCCGGCGCGGCCGACCCGCTGCAGCCCGCTCGCGACCGAGGGCGGAGACTCGACCTGCACGACGAGGTCGACCGCGCCCATGTCGATGCCGAGTTCGAGGCTCGACGTCGCAACCACGCAGCGCAGCCGCCCGGCCTTGAGGTCTTCTTCGATCATCGAGCGCTGTTCCTTGCTCACCGAGCCGTGGTGCGCGCGGGCGAGGAGCGGCTCGGCTCCCGCGCTCTGGCCGCTCGCGCCCATCAGGTCCGCGGGCGGCCGCACCGGGGCCGCCGCACTCCATGTTTGGGCCTCACCGGCAGCGCCCTCGGCAGCAGTTCCGGCAGCGCCCTCGGCGACGGATGCCGGTGCGAGGCCTGCTCCGACCGGCGTGAGTTCGCCCGTGGCCCGCTCGGCGGCATCCGCCAGGCGCCCGGCGTAGATCTCGTTGAAGCGCGCGGTCAGTCGCTCGGCGAGACGGCGCGAGTTCGCGAAGACGATGGACGAGGAGTGTGCGAGCACCTCGTCGACGATCGCCTCTTCGACGTGCGGCCAGATCGAGCCTGCCTGCGGTGCGGCGGCCGCGGTCGCCCCCTCCCGTTCGGGAACGGGGCCGAGCTGGGTCATGTCGTCGACGGGGACGACGACGCGGAGGTCGAAGCGTTTGCCCGCGGCGGGGTTGACGATCTGCACCGGGGCAGAGCCGCCGAGGAAGCGGGCGACCTCCGCGGCCGGGCGCACGGTCGCCGAGAGGCCGATCCGCTGCGCCGGCCGCGCGAGCAGCTCGTCGAGGCGTTCCAGGGAGACGGCGAGGTGGGCGCCGCGCTTGCTCGACGCGACGGCGTGCACCTCGTCAATGATCACGGTGTCGACGCCGCGCAGGGAGTCGCGGGCCGCAGAGGTGAGCATCAGGAAGAGCGACTCCGGCGTCGTGATCAGGATGTCGGGGGGCGTCTTGACGAGGGTGCGCCGGTCGGCGGCCGGGGTGTCTCCCGAGCGGACGCCGACGGTCACCGTGACCGGAGGGAAGCCGAGCCGGGCCGCCGCCTGGGTGATGCCGACGAGGGGGCGCGGAGGTTCCGTTCGACGTCGACGCCGAGTGCCTTGAGTGGGGAGATGTAGAGCACCCGGGTGCGCGGCAGCGGGGCGACGCCGACCCCGGTTCCGGTTCCGGTTCCGGCAGCATCCGTTGTCGCGGATTGCCCTGACGGAGCCGGGGTCGCCAGCCGGTCGATGGCCCACAGGAAGGCCGCGAGGGTCTTGCCCGAGCCGGTCGGGGCGACGACGAGCGCGTGCGAGCCCCGGGTGATGGCGTCCCAGGCGCCGAGTTGGGCCTCGGTCGGCGCGGCGAAGGCCTGGCCGAACCAGGCCCGGGTGGCGGGCGAGAATCTCTGCAGGACCTCGGTCATCTCTCCATCTTCCCGCTCACCCCTGACAATCGGCCGCAGCCACCGGCCCGCTCAGCTCGACGCGGCGAGCTGCACGCGCAGGGAATCGACCTGCGTCGCGATCGTGTCGCTCGCCGACCAGCGCGCGGCGAGCCGGGCGAGCGTCGCGTCGAGTTCCACGCGGGTCAGGCCGTCGACGAGTTCGAGGCGCACCACGAGCTCGGGCCCGGCGAGCCGGCCGAGCGGGTCGCCCGCGGAGAGGGCGACGCCGAGCACGCTCAGCTCGCTCGTGATCGACTCAGCGAAGGCATCGGCGACGGCACGGCTCGCGTAGCTCGGCGTCCACGGCTGGCCCTGGGCGATCGCCCACAGGGCAGGCCGCCGCACGACGTATTCGGTCGGCGCGGTCGGGTCCAGTACGACGAGGTCGGTGTTCTCCTGCGCCGCGGCGAGGGCGATCCGGATGCCGTCGGCCGGCACCGGCCGCGCCGCAATGTTCCACGCGGCCATGGCTTCGGCCGAGGTGAACACCGGGAGCACGTTCCGGCCGTCCGGGCCTGCAACGGTGATGATCGAGAGTTCCTGGGTCTTGTCGACCAGGAGGCCGGCCTCGGTGTGGCCGGAGTCCCCGAGCGCCGTCACGAGCGGGATCAAGAGCCGCGAGGAGCGGATCGCGTCGACGACGGCCTCCTCTCCCGACTCCCGGTCGCGGTAGCGGGCGAGGGCGGCGAGGAGCTCGAGCGGGGCCGATCCGTCGTCGCCGGCGTGGTCGTTGGCCTCGAAAGCCCGGCCGGCCCAGGGCTGTCCTGCGGAATCGGCGGGGCCGCCGTGGCCGCCCTGGCCCTCTGGGCCCCCGGGGAGTCCGGTCGATCCGAGGTTAACGGCCGGCGACATCCAGTGCCTCACCGAGGGTGAAGGCGCCGGCGTAGAGCGCCTTGCCCACGATCGCACCCTCGAGCCCGAGCGGGACCAGTTCGCGCAGGGCGACCAGGTCGGCCAGGCTCGAGATGCCGCCGGAGGCGACCACGGGACGATCGGTGTGCTCGAGCACCTGCCGGAGCAGGTCGAGGTTCGGACCCTGGAGGGTACCGTCCTTGGTGACGTCGGTCACGACATAGCGGGAGCAGCCGGCCTCCTCGAGGCGGGCGAGCACCTCCCAGAGGTCGCCGCCCTCCTTCGTCCAGCCGCGGGCGGCGAGGGTCGTGCCGCGCACGTCCAGGCCGACGGCGACGGCGTCACCGTGTTCTGCGATCACGCGGGCGGCCCAGTCCGGGTTCTCCAGGGCTGCCGTTCCGAGGTTGATCCGGCTGACGCCCGCGCCGAGCGCCGCCTGCAGTGAGGCGTCGTCGCGGATACCTCCGGACAGTTCGATCCTGACTCCGACGACCTCGCGGATGACCCGGCTGATCACCTCGGTGTTGGTGCCGCGCCCGAAGGCCGCGTCGAGGTCGACGAGGTGGATCCACTCGGCGCCCTGCCTCGCCCAGTCGAGGGCGGCGTCGACGGGGTCACCGTAGTTGGTCTCGGTGCCTGCCTCACCCTGGGTGAGGCGCACGGCCTTGCCGTCTGCGACGTCGACGGCCGGGAGCAGGACGAGGCGGGGGGTGGTTTCAGTCACGGTAGTCCTCAGATCAGGGATGGGTGCGGCAAGGCCGCCGAACAGAATGCGCGAGGGATGGTCAATCCCGCAGGGTGCCGATCCAGTTCTTCAGCAGGCGGATGCCGGCCTCACCCGACTTCTCCGGGTGGAACTGGGTCGCGGAGAGCGGTCCGTTCTCGACGGCGGCGAGGAACGGTCCACCGTGTTCCGCCCAGGTGAGCCGGGGCCGGGGGAACGGCGGCGTGACCTCGAGCGTCCATTCCTGGGCTGCGAAGGAGTGCACGAAGTAGAACCGCTCGTCCTCGATGCCGGCGAAGAGGCGCGAGTCCGGGTCGGGGGTGACGGTGTTCCAGCCCATGTGCGGGAGGATCTTCGCGGGCAGCTGGGCGACGGTGCCGGGCCATTCGCCGAGTCCCTCGGTCTCCGAGCCGCGTTCGACGCCGTGTTCGAAGAGCACCTGCATGCCGACGCAGATGCCGAGCACCGGTCGTTCCCCGGCGATGCGGCGGTCGATGATCTCGTCGCCGCGCACGGCGGTGAGGGCGCTCATCACGGCGCTGAACGCTCCGACGCCGGGCACGACGAGTCCGGAAGCCTCGAGGGCGGTGCGGCGGTCGCTGGTCAGGGTCACGTCGGCTCCGGCGAGCTCGAGCGCCTTCACGGCCGAGTGCACGTTGCCCGTGCCGTAGTCGAAGACGACGACGCTCGTCACAGCGCGCCCTTGGTCGAGGGGATGCCGGAGACGAGCGGGTCGTAGGCCTTGGCCTGGCGGAATGCCCGGGCGAAGGCCTTGAATTCGGCCTCGGCGATGTGGTGCGGGTCTCGGCCGCCGAGCACGGTGATGTGCACGGTGAGCGCGGAATTGAAGGCGATCGCCTCGAAGACGTGGCGTACCATCGAGCCGGTGAAGTGCCCGCCGATGAGGTGGAACTCGAAGCCGGCCGGCTCCCCGGTGTGTACGAGGTACGGTCGTCCGGAGATGTCGACGACGGCCTGGGCCAGGGCGTCGTCCAGCGGCACGAGCGCGTCGCCGTAGCGGGAGATGCCGGACTTGTCGCCGAGCGCCTGCCGGATGGCGAGTCCGAGCACGATGCCGATGTCTTCGACGGTGTGGTGCACGTCGATCTCGATGTCTCCGGTCGCCCGCACCGTGAGGTCGGTCAGGGAGTGCTTGGCGAACGCGGTGAGCAAGTGGTCGTAGAACGGCACCGAGGTGTGGATGTCGGAGACGCCGGTGCCGTCGAGGTTGATCGTCAGGTCGATGCTCGACTCGCTCGTCTCCCGCTGCAGGTGTGCGGTGCGCGCCTGTGCGGTCGTTGACGGTGCGGCCGGTGACTGTGAGCTCATGCCGCTAGTTTATTGGCCCCGGCGGTTACGCGTGGCCCAGCGCTTCGAGGGCGTCGAGGAAAGCGCTCGTCTCGCTCTCGGTGCCTGCCGTCACCCGCAGGTGGCCGGGGATCCCGACGTCGCGCACGAGGATGCCCTCGGCGAGCAGCGCCTCGAAGGTGCCGCGCGGGTCGGCGACGCCGCCGAAGAGCACGAAATTGCTCCAGCTGCGCAAGGGCCGGTAGCCCAACCGGCCCAGCTCGGTGACGAGGCGGTCACGCTGGCCGCGGATGTCGTCGACCATGCGCAGCATCTCCGGAGTGTGCGCGAACGCGGCGACGGCCGCGGCCTGGGTGAGCGCCGAGAGATGGTACGGCAGGCGAACGAGGCGCAGAGCATCCGTCACGGCCGGGTCGGCCGCGAGGTAGCCCACCCGGGCGCCGGCGAACGCGAAGGCCTTGCTCATCGTGCGGGAGACGAGCAGGCGTTCACGCCCGGGCAGCAGGGTGAGGGCGGATGCCGTCCCCACCGGGGCGAATTCGGCGTAGGCCTCGTCGACGACCACGATGCCGTCGCAGGCGTCGTAGACGGCCGCGATCACGTCGAGCGAGAGCGGGGTCCCGGTCGGGTTGTTCGGGGAGCACAGGAAGACGAGGTCGGGGCTGACCCGGTTGACCCAGTCGACGGCGCGTTCCGGGGTGAGTTCGAAGTCGGCGTCGCGGTCACCGGCGACCCAGCGCGTTCCGGTGCCCGAGGCGAGCAATGGGTACATCGAATAGGTGGGGGCGAACCCGAGGACGGTGCGTCCCGGCCCGCCGAAGGCCTGCAGCACCTGCTGGAGGACCTCGTTGGAGCCGTTGGCCGCCCAGATGTTCTGGCGGGTGAGACCGTGACCGAGGTAGCGGGCCATTGCCTCGCGCAGTTCCGTGAACTCGCGGTCCGGGTACCGGTTGATCCCGCGGATCGCGGCGGCCAGGGCTGCTGCGATGTCGACGGCCACGTCCTCGGGGATCCCGTGGGTGTTCTCATTCACATTGAGCGCGACCGGCACGTGCAGCTGCGGTGCCCCATAGGGAGTGAGCCCGCGAAGATTGTCGCGGAGGGGCAGGTCGTTGAGACTGGTCACTCCCCCCATAATACTGATGGGCTTCAGCACCGGTGGGCGTTATCGCCGGTGGTTCAGGATCCGACTACTTCAGGATCCGGCTGGATCAGTATTCGGCGGGTTCAGTATTCGGCAGGGAGGGCCAGGCGCTGGCCCGGCTGCACACTCTCGGAGGGCAGCTGATTCAGGTTGACGATCTCGGCGATGACTTCGCGCGGGTCGGCGGCGGGCGCGATGCGCTTTGCAAGCTGCCACAACGACTGGCCCGACTGGATCGTGACGTAGTCGAACGTCGTCGCACTTCCGCTGGCGCCGCTCAACGTACTGCCGTCGGCGGCGGCGAGGCCGCCGTTGAGGGCGATGGCCAGCGCGCCCACGACGAGGGGGACGCCGGCGATCGCGGTCAGCACGGCACGACCGCGCCGCGTGATGCGCAGCCGGGTGTGCGCCCCCGGGACCAGCTCGATTGTTGTGCTCATGTCTGCCTCCTGTGTATTCGTATCCGGCTCTCGGCCGGGAGAGCCGGATACGAAGCTATGTTCCGAATATATATTCGATTGTTCGAACAATCAAGACTTTCTCCGGTTATTATTGGGGTGAAGTACACGACACACTCGAATGAATGTCTGCACATCGCCCCGCACTGGTTACAGTTTCGATTGACTGGTGTGAACTCAACCAGCGACCACTGACATTCGGATACGGTCGCCTCACGGCATCCGCCGGGACGACCGCCCACCACCGCCCACCGCCACCGACAGGAGCGACATCGTGACCCAGGACAGCGTGACCCCGTTGACCGCCAGTTCCCCCGAACGCGGTGGGACACGTCGGAGGAAGAGCCTGAGCGACAAGCAGCGCGCGATCATGGACGTCATCCAGCGCTCCGTCGGCCAGCGGGGTTATCCGCCGAGCATGCGGGAGATCGGTGACGCCGTCGGGTTGTCGTCGTTGTCGAGTGTCACCCACCAGCTCAACCAGCTCCAGCTGAGCGGCTACCTGCGCCGGGACCCGAACCGGCCCCGGGCGCTCGAGGTGCTGATCGAGCTGCCGCAGTCTCCGGAGGACACCGCCGCCGGAGCCGCGGAGAACTTCCAGCAGGGAACCCCGGTCGGCGACGCGGCCATGGTGCCGCTCGTCGGTCGGATCGCCGCCGGTGTGCCGATCATGGCCGACCAACAGGTCGACGAGATCTTCCCGCTCCCGCGCCAGCTCGTGGGCAAGGGCGAGCTGTTCATGCTCAAGGTCGTCGGTGAGTCGATGATCGACGCCGCGATCATGGACGGTGACTGGGTCGTCGTCCGCCAGCAGAAGACCGCGGAGAACGGCGAGATCGTCGCCGCGATGCTCGACGGTGAGGCGACGGTGAAGGTCTTCCGGCAGCGTGACGGCCACACCTGGCTGCTGCCGAGGAACACCAACTTCGAGCCGATCCTCGGCGACCACGCCGAGATCCTCGGCAAGATCGTCGCCGTCCTGCGTTCCCTCTAGCTGCCGCGCTCGCTCGAGCGTCCGCGCTCGCTGGATCGTCCGCGCTCGCTGGATCGTCCGCACTCGCTGGATCGTCCGCGCTCGCTTTCAACCCGGCGCACGATCGCACTCCGGCGTGTGCCACGCTTTGGCGCGCGCCAACTGCGCCGTTTCGCGCCAGGCATGCCTGGCGCGAAACGGCGGAATTGGAGCGCGAAGAACGGGAGCTGGCGCGAAGCGGCTGAACTGGCGCGTCTGGCGGGACTGTCGCGTGGCGGGACTGTCGCGTGGCGGGTCTGGCGCGCAGCGGCGCCCGGACCAGGTCAGGCGCGGGCGGGGACTCCTGCGGCGAGGCGGGCGCGCACGATGCGGGTCGCCTCGATCATGTGGGTCAGGGACTCGACCGTCTCGGCGTAGCCGCGGGTCTTGAGCCCGCAGTCCGGATTCACCCACACCTGGCCGGCCGGGATGGCCGCGACGGCCCGGTCGAGCAAGTCCGTGAGCTCGGCAACGCCCGGCACCCGCGGCGAGTGGATGTCGTAGACGCCCGGGCCGATGCCGTGGTCGAAGCCGTTGGTCTGGATGTCCGAGACGACTTCCATGCGGGAGCGTGCGGCCTCGATGCTCGTCACGTCGGCATCCAGGGCGCGGATCGCCTCGAGCACGACGCCGAACTCTGAGTAGCAGAGGTGGGTGTGAATCTGCGTGGCGTCACGCACGCCGGCGGTCGCGAGCCGGAACGAGCCGACGGACCAGTCGAGGTAGTCGGCGTGCCCGGCCTTCTCGAGCGGGAGCAGTTCGCGCAGTGCGGGCTCGTCGACCTGGACGATGCCGATTCCGGCGGCCTCGAGGTCGGCGATCTCGTCGCGGAGGGCGAGGGCGACCTGACGCGCCGTCTCACCGAGGGGCTGGTCGTCGCGCACGAAGGACCAGGCGAGGATGGTCACCGGTCCGGTCAGCATGCCCTTGACCGGCTTCGCGGTGAGCCCCTGCGTGTAGGTCGACCACTCGACGGTGATCGGCTTCGGCCGGGACACATCGCCCCAGAGGATCGACGGACGCGTGCACCGGCTGCCATAGGACTGGACCCAGCCGCTCTCGGTGACCGCGAAGCCGTCGAGGTTCTCGGCGAAGTACTGCACCATGTCGTTGCGCTCGGGTTCACCGTGCACGAGCACATCGAGGCCGAGCTCCTCCTGCAGGGCGACGACCCGGGCGATCTCCGCGCGCATCAGGTCGCGGTACTCGTCGGCCGTGAGCACTCCCTTCAGGAAGCGGGCGCGGGCGCGACGGATCTCCCCCGTCTGCGGAAAGGAGCCGATGGTCGTCGTCGGCAGGAACGGCAGCGCAAGCGCGGTCTCCTGGGCGACAAGCCGGTCAGCGTAGGCGCCACGGCGGTATGCGGCGTCGGTGAGGCTCCGCGGCGCGGGCCCGGACTTCGCCATCACGGACGCCGGGAGCGGAGCCTGCGGGCGGCCAGTGCCGCGGACGCGGCGGCCAGTTCGGCGGCGATCGCCTCCCGGCCCTCCGTCAGCCCACGGGCGAGGGTCGCGACCTGGCCGACCTTCTCGTCGGCGAAGGCGAGCCAGCTCAGGAGCTCGGCACCGAGTGCGGGCTCATCAGCGATCGTGTGCGGGACGTGCTGCAGGCTCGTCGAGGTTGAGACGGCGACCCGCGTCGACAGCGCGCCCAGTCCGGTGACGCTCGTGAAGGCATCCGCCAGGTCGCCGCGCCAGACGTTGTGCCCGTCGACGACACCGGCGACGAGGGTCTTCCCGTCGAGGCCGGGGACGGGCGCCGGCAGTGCGCCGCGGACGAGATCGAGGCCGATGGCCTCGATGGGCGCAGCGCCGAGCACGGGCAGGGCGTCGCCGAGGCTGCCATAGGGTGCGGCGACGAAGATCGCCGGGCGCTGGGCGAGGTGGCCGAGGGTCCCGTATGACCACTGCACGGCGCTGAGGGTATCGGCGCGGGGCACGTCGATGCTCTCGCTGACGAGACCCGGTTCGTCAAGCTGGACCCATTCGGCGCCTGCGTCGGCGAGGCGCTGCAGCAGGGTCGCGTAGACGGGGATGAGGTCGTCGAGCCGGTCGAGCGGCCGGAAACCCGCGGGGGCTTCGTCGCTCGGCTTGCTGAGCAGCAGAAAGGTGACCGGGCCGACGATGACGGGCCGGGTCAGGAAGCCGGCCGAGCGCGCTTCCTCGAACTCGCGCACGATCCGGTCGCTCGAGAGGGAGAACTCGGTGTCCGGGCCGATTTCGGGAACGAGGTAGTGGTAGTTCGAGTCGAACCACTTGGTCATTTCGAGCGGAAGGCTGTCCCCTTCGCCGCGGGCGAGAGTGAAGTATCCGGCGAGGTCGATGTGTCCGTCAGCGTCGACGAGCCCGGCGAAGCGGGCGGGCACGGCGCCGACCGTGCAGAGTGCGTCGAGCATCTGGTCGTAGTAGGAGAAGGACTCGGGGATGGCGGAGTCGGAGCGGCCGAGACCGAGAGCGGTGAGGCGGTCGCGCGTGGCCTGGCGGAGTCCGGCAGCGGTGGCCTCGAGCTCGGCGGCGGTCGACGTGCCGGCCCAGAAGGATTCGACCGCCTTCTTGAGCTCGCGGCGCGGGCCGATGCGCGGGTAGCCGAGGATCGTGCCGGTGGGGAACGGGGCGGTGGGGGTCATGACGTTTCCTTTGCGGTGATGGGGCGGTGAAGCGGATGGTGGTCTGAGCGAAGGCTGGGGTGTCGGCCGGCGCGCTTTCGGGCGCGACGGAACTCCGGGGCACGAGCCCGCGTTCGGCGGAGAGTGAGAATTGTGGCGGCGACCGGGGTGGGGCCGCTGGGCGGCGGTTACACGGCCGCCGGCAGTCCCGTGTGCGCCCGAACCGGCGTCGGTGCGCCGAGCAGGCCGCAGCCGTCGAGCACCTCGAGCACGGTCTCGTGCTGGTTGAAGGCGTACAGGTGCAGCCCGGGGGCGCCTCCTGCGATCACCTGGCTGGCGAGGTCGACGGCGTGCTGGATGCCGATCTCCCGCTGGCCCTCCTTGGTCGGTTCGATCTCGAGCCGGATGGACAGGTCTGCGGGCATCTGTTCGCCGGAGAGCTCGATGATCCGTCGCAGTCTGGCCGGGCTTGTCACGGGCATGATGCCGGGCAGGATCGGGAACAGCACACCGGCCTCCCTGGCGCGCTGGACGAAGCTCAGGAAGTGGTCGGCGTGGAAGAAGAGCTGGGTGATGCCGAGGTTCGCGCCCGCGGCCTGCTTGGCGAGCAGGGTGTCGATGTCCTGCGCCGAGGAGCGTGACCGGGGATGGCCGTTCGGGAACGCCGCGACGGCGATCCGCACCTTCTCGTGGCCGGGCTTCACGGCGCGGGCCGCCGGGATACCGGGGATGATCGTCTCACGGTACGGCGATTTCTCGGCCTGCACCCGGTGGATGAGCTGCACGAGTTCCGCGGCGCTGCCGAAGTCGCCGAGGAACGCCTCGCCTTCCTTCGTGCCGGCAGGGGGTCGCCGCGGAGGGCGAGGAAACTGCGCACTCCCGCGTCGAGGAACTCGCGGATCAGCCGATTCGCTTCGTCGTGGGTCGAGCCGACGCAGGTGAGGTGCGCCATCGCTTCGACGTTCGTCGTGCGGAGGATGCGGCTGAGCACATCGAGCGAGGAGCGACGCGAGGATCCGTTTGCTCCGTAGGTGACCGAGAGGAAGTCGGGCCCTGCCGCCGCGAGATGGTCGATCGTCGTCGCGAGAGCGGATGCCGCGGCATCCGTTTTGGGCGGGTACAGCTCGAAGGAGAACGGGATGCGCCGCGTGCGGGCGGAGTCCGGTGGAGTGGACATTCATTCCTCATTCGACAGAATCCAGTGTGTTCACTGAAATGGCCGGGCGGCCGCGGACCGCCAGGGAGCCCTGGCGGGTGTTCGCGGGCGGGTGCCGGGCTCGGCTGTCGCTCCATGCCGGCGGACAAGAATCCGTCGGCAACGATTGAAAAAGACTCTAGCAATCCCCTCCCGGGATTGCACGAGTGTGACCGTTCGTTACCTCGGTCAGCTCGCGACGGCGGGCGCGGTGCCTGAGGGTGCGAGGAGGAACGGTGCGAACAGGGACTGGATCTCGGTCGTGACGAGGGCACGCACCCGCGTGCCGGTTTCGGCGTAGTCGGTGCTCAGGATCGTGCCCTGCGCGTGCAGGATCGCGATCAGGTCTCCGCGCTCGTATGGAATGAGCAGGTCGAGCTCGATGGAGGGGCGCGGCAGCAGGTCAGCGACCGCGGCGAGCACCTCGTCGATGCCTTCGCCGGTGCGCGCGGAAACGAAGATGCCCTTCGGCCAGAGGCCGCGGAGCACCAGGCGATCGTCGTCGCTGACCAGGTCGCTCTTGTTGAAGACGACGAGTTCGGGGATCTCCCGGGCGCCGACCTCGCTGATGACCTCACGGACCGTCGCGAGCTGGCTCGCCGGGTCGGGGTGGGATGCGTCGACGACGTGAACGATGACGTCGGCGTCGGCGACCTCCTCAAGGGTCGACCGGAAGGCCTCGACGAGTTGGTGCGGGAGGTTGCGGACGAAGCCGACGGTGTCGGTGAGCGTGTACAGCCGGCCGTCGCTCGTCGTGGACTTGCGCACGGTCGCGTCGAGCGTGGCGAACAGGGAGTTCTCGACGAGCACGCCGGCCCGGGTGATCCGGTTGAGCAGGCTCGACTTGCCGGCGTTGGTATAGCCGACGATCGCGACGGAGGGCACGGCGTTGCGCTTGCGGTTGGCGCGCTTGGCCTCGCGGGCAGGTTTCATGGCCAGGATCTGCTTGCGCAGCCGGGACATCCGGGTGTGGATGCGGCGACGGTCGAGTTCGATCTTCGTCTCGCCGGGGCCGCGGGAACCCATTCCGGCACCGGTGCCGCCGACCTGGCCACCGGCCTGGCGGGACATCGAGTCGCCCCAGCCGCGGAGGCGGGGCAGCAGGTATTCGAGCTGGGCGAGCTCGACCTGGGCCTTGCCCTCCCGGCTCTTGGCGTGCTGGCTGAAGATGTCGAGGATCGTGGCGGTGCGGTCGATGACCTTGACCTTGACGACGTCCTCGAGGGCGCGGCGCTGGCTGGGCGCGAGTTCGGTGTCGGCGATGACGGTGTCGGCGCCGAGGGCCTTGACGATACCGGCGAGTTCCTGCGCCTTGCCCTTGCCGAGGTAGGTGCTCGTGTCCGGGGTGGCTCGGCGCTGCATGAGGCCGTCGAGCACGGTCGCACCCGCGGTCTCGGCGAGGGCGGCGAGTTCGCGCATGGAGTTCTCGGCGTCCGCGACGGTGCCCTGGGTGTAGAGGCCGATCAGGATGACGTTCTCAAGGCGCAGCTGCCGGTATTCGACCTCGGTGACGTCCTCGAGCTCTGTCGAGAGGCTCGGGACCCGGCGGAGGGCGTTGCGGTCTTCGCGGTCGAGCTGGGCGCCGTCATGGCCGTCATCGTGTTCGTCGGAGCGGGGCTCGGCGTCGAGGGCCTGGGCGCTCCCGCTGCGGAACAGGGAGTAGCCCGCGGCCTTGGAATCGGCACTGGCAAGGACCCGTGCCACAACGTCGTCGTCCGGGGTTTCAACTGGTTCAATCATTCCTTTAACCTTACTTCCTCGAAGCGCGGTAGGTTCCCTCTATGCCCTCCGACCATTACTTCACCCCTGCCCCCGACAGCAAGCTCAGGCTGCAGCAGGTGACCGTGCACCTGGGAGGCCAGGCGCGGGAGGTCACGACCGCCAATTCCGTGTTCAGCCCTGACCACATCGACACGGGCACCAAGGTGCTCCTGGAGAACTCGCCGGCCCCGCCGCCGGGGGCGATTTCCTCGACCTCGGCTGCGGCTGGGGCCCGATCAGCTTCCACCTCGCGCTCGCCTCGCCGCGCGCCACGATCTGGGCTGTCGACGTGAACGAACGCGCCCTCGACCTCGTGCGCCTCAACGCCGAGAAGCTCGGGCTGACCAACATCACGGCCGTCACGCCCGATCAGGTGCCCGCGCACGTGCAGTTCCGCACGATCTGGTCGAACCCACCGATCCGGGTCGGCAAGAGCGAGTTGCACAATCTGCTGAGCGGCTGGCTGCCCCGCCTCGAACCCGATTCGGATGCCTGGCTCGTCGTGCAGCGCAACCTCGGCTCCGATTCCCTGCAGCGCTGGCTCGACGGCGAACTCCCCTCCGACTTCGCGGTGTCCCGCTTCGCGATCAGCAAGGGCTTCCGGGTCCTGCGCGTCAAGCGCCACGGAGCATCCGCCCTCTAACAGCGAGCGCACTCCCCCGCCCCGCCGCGCCTGCGAGGGTTCCGCGAGAGCGGAGAAATGGCCCTTTCGCGGACCGCGAAGGGGCCATTTTCGTACTCTCGCGGAAGCAACGGCGGGTGCACCGTTCGGTGCTGGTGATGGTCCAGGTGCTGGCGCCGGGGGTCAGTTCAGGCGGAAGACGCCGTCGTACACGAGCTCGGCCGGCCCGGAGAGCGCGACGTGCTCGCCGTCCTCGGCCGGGAACATCCGCACGCCGAGCGTGCCGCCGGTCACCTCGACGCGCCACTGGTTCGGGGCTCCCGCGCCCGCCCAGTGCCGGGTCGCGAGGGCGGCCGCTGCTGCTCCCGTGCCGCAGGAGAGCGTCTCGCCGCTGCCGCGTTCGTGGACGCGCATCCGGATGTGCCCGACCCCGTCGACGATCAGGGGGTCGCCGGGCACGACGAATTCGACGTTGGCGCCGTCGGCGGGTTCGGGGTCGAGCTGCGGTATATAGCCGAGGTCGGCGCTCTCGAGTTCGGCGAGGTCTGCGAGGGCGACCACGACGTGCGGGTTGCCGACGTTGATGCCGAGACCGGGCCGGGCGACGGCGAGGTTGCGGGCGCGCACGAGTGGTTCGCCGCCGTCGAGCCGCCAGCGGCCCAGGTCGACCTGGTAGCCGGCAGCGTTCCGTTGCACGTCACGGACGCCCGCACGGGTGCCGACGACGAGGGTGTCTCCGCCGGGCAGGTCGGCAAGACCCTGTTCGGCGAGGAACCTGGCGTAGACACGGATGCCGTTGCCGCACATCTCGGAGAGCGTTCCGTCGGCATTCCAGTAGTCCATGAACCACTCGGCCTGGTCGTCCTCCGCGAGGGCGGCCGCTCCGGCCGAGAGGCTGCGCGAACGCACCGCGCGGATGATGCCGTCGGCGCCGATGCCGAAGCGGCGGTCGCAGATCGCGCGGATCTGCGCCGGGGTCAGCTCGATCTGCCCGTCTGGATCGGCGAACAACACGAAGTCGTTGCCCGTGCCCTGGCCTTTGGTGAAGTTGAGATCGATGCCCATCAGACCAGTGTAGGGAGCAGACCGGTGCGTCCCGACCCGGGCCGGGCGTCCCGAGCGACGACGACCGTCCTCGGGGACCCGCACCCGGCATCCGCTGCCCGAACCGATTCGACGGAGATTTTGCCCCGAAAGCGCTTCAAAAGCCGCCCCAGGTGCAAAAATCCCAAAATCTCCGTCGAATTCGTTAGGGGTCAGAGGTGCGAGCGGGCGGACGCGAGGCGGTCGGGCGAGTCGTAGTCGATCCAGTGCGTGTCCGGTGAGCGCTTGAACCAGCTCACCTGACGGCGGGCGTAGCGACGGGTGAGCTGCTGGGTCTGCTCGATCGCCTCCGCCTGGCTGAGCCGGCCGCTGAGCTGGCCGAGCGCCTGCGCGTAGCCGATGGCCCGGCTCGCGGTGACGCCGGTTTCGAGGCCGGCCGGGATGAGGCCGCGGACCTCGTCGAGGAGGCCGCCTGCCCACATCCGGTCGACGCGGGCGTCGAGGCGCGCGGTCAGTTCTTCACGCGGGGCCCGCAACCCGAGGGTCACGGCCGGGCGCCAGTACACGGGCTCCCCCGGCAGGGCGGCGAGGTGCGGTGCCCCGGTGAGTTCGACGACCTCGAGCGCGCGTACGAGGCGGCGGCCGTTGCTCGGGCCGATCCGCGAGGCGGCGCCGGGGTCGACGGCCTTCAGGCGCGCATAGAGCCCGCCGGGGCCCTGCTCGACCAGGTCTGCCTCGAGCCTGGCGCGCAGCACCGGGTCCGTAGCCGGGAACTGGAAGTCATAGACCACGGAGGACACGTACAGCCCGGAGCCGCCGACGAGGATAGGAACGGCGCCGCGGGCGGTGATGTCCTCGATCGCGATGCGGGCCTCGGTCTGGTAGCGGGCGACCGCGGCCTCGTCGGTCACGGCGAGCACGTCGAGCAGGTGGTGCGGGATCCCCCGCTGCTCGTCCGCGCCGAGCTTGGCGGTGCCGATGTCCATTCCGCGATAGAGCTGCATGGCATCGGCATTGACGATTTCGGCCGGTGTCCCTTCCGCCCTGAGGCTCTCGGCGATGTCGAGGGACAGCTCGCTCTTGCCGGTGCCGGTCGGTCCGACGATGACGACAAGCACCCGGTTAGCGCTCACCGTCGTCGGCGGCGTAGATCGGCACGGTCGAGCTCGCATTGACCGCCGGGATCCGGCGGGCGGCGGTCGGAACGGCGGGCGCCGGAGCCGGAGCCTGAGCCGCGACGGAGGAGTGCCGCGGCGGTGGGTGCCGCGAGGGTGGGCGCCGCGACATGCGCGGACTCCGGAACTCCCTGCGCGGCCGAGAGGGCTGTGGAGCTCGGGGCAGAGTCCGGCGCGACACCGTGCGACGCGGTGTGCGGTGCGGCGGGACGGAGTCCGAGGGTGGGCATCCCGAGCGAGACGGCGCCGCCCGCTGCGGCACCCGAGTGGCTCGGCACGCCACAGGCATCCGCTTCTGCGCGGTCCCAGGCGTCCCCGGCCGTGGTCCGGCGGATGCGCAGGGGAGCTCCGTCCCGGGAGTCTGCGATCAGGTGGAACGGCGCGGCCTGGGTCACGGTCACCGTGACGAGGTCCCCGGGGCGGGGACGCTCTGAACCCTCGGGAACGTCGAAGTGCACGAGGCGGCTGTCTGGCGCGCGCCCGCTCATCCGGTGGGTGTCCGAGTCCTTGCGGCCCTCACCGTTGGCGACGAGCAGTTCGAGCTCCCGGCCGATCACGGCCTGGTTCTCTTCCCACGAGATGCGCTCCTGCAGCGCAGCGAGGCGCTCGTAACGATCCTGGACGATCTCCTTGGGCACCTGGTCGGCCATCTCGGCCGCCGGTGTGCCCGGGCGGATCGAGTACTGGAAGGTGAAGGCCGTCGCGAATCGTGCCCGCTCGACGACCCGGAGGGTGTCCTGGAAGTCTTCCTCGGTCTCGCCGGGGAAGCCGACGATGATGTCGGTGCTGATCGCGGCGTCGGGCATCCGCGCCCGAACCCGGTCGAGGATGCCGAGGAAACGCTCGGAGCGGTAGGACCGGCGCATGGCCTTGAGTACCCGGTCGGAACCGGACTGCAGCGGCATGTGCAGCTGCGGCATCACGGCGGGAGTGTCGGCCATGGCCTCGATGACGTCGTCCGTGAAGGCGGCGGGGTGCGGGCTCGTGAAGCGGATGCGTTCGAGTCCCTCGATCTTCCCGGCGGCGCGGAGGAGTTTGCCGAAGGCGAGCCGGTCGCCGAATTCGACGCCGTAGGAGTTGACGTTCTGGCCGAGCAGCGTGACCTCGATGGCGCCGTCGTCGACGAGCGCCTGGATCTCGGCGAGGATCTCCCCGGGCCGGCGGTCCTTTTCCTTGCCGCGCAGGGCGGGGACGATGCAGAAGGTGCAGGTGTTGTTGCAGCCGACCGAGATGGAGACCCACCCGCTGTAGCTCAAGTCGCGCTTGGTCGGGAGTGTCGAGGGGAAGGTCTCGAGGGCATCGAGGATCTCGAGCTGGGCCTCGCCGTTGTGCCGGGCGCGTTCGAGCAGGCTCGGCAGGGCGCCCATGTTGTGGGTTCCGAAGACGACGTCGACCCAGGGCGCCTTCCCGAGGATGACGTCCTTGTCTTTCTGCGCGAGGCAGCCGCCGACGGCGATCTGCATGCCGGCATGGCGCCGTTTGATCGACGCGAGCTGGCCGAGGTTGCCGTAAAGCTTGTTGTCCGCGTTCTCCCGCACTGCGCACGTGTTCAGCACGACGATGTCGGCCTCCGCCCCGTCGGCGGGAACGTACCCGGCGGCTTCGAGGGAACCGCTCAACCGTTCGAGAGTCGTGCACGTTCATCTGGCAGCCAAAGGTGCGCACCTCGTAGGTGCGCGCCCGGCCGTCGGCGTCGCGGGCCGCCGGCGACGGGGCGATCAGGGTCTGCGTGCTCAAGGTCATAGTGACTCCAGTTTACGCGACCGCGCCGGATGTACCCGCTGCGGGCCTATTGGAACCGAACACCGGAGGAGGGGCCGCCGTTGCGCGAGTCGAGCGCCGCCTGGACCGCTTCGCGCACGACGGACGAGGGGTAGCCCTTGCGCATCAGGAAGGCGTTGAGCCGGCGATCAATGGTGCGATCGTCGAGACGGCCGAGCTGCTGCACGCGCTTGATCGCAACCTCGATGGCCCGTTCGGTCTCGTCGTCGGGCATGGCGTCAAGCGTGTCCGCGATGAGCTCCTTGTCGAGGCCGCGGCGGCGCATCTCGGCCTGGACGCCGGAGCGCCCGAGGCCCTTGCGCTCGTGCTGGCTGTAGACGATCTGCTCGGCGAGCTTCGCTTCGTCGAGATAGTCGAGGCGGATGAACCGTTCGATGATCTCTTCGATCTCGTTCTCCGGAAGGTCGAGTCCGACGAGCACGCCACGGGCTTCGGAGATGGACAGCGAGCGGCCGCGCAGCCGCTGCAGGAGGACCTGCTCGGCGTGCTCGTTGTCGGAGCCGGCCTCGGGCAGGTCCACGGTGTCGTCCGTGCCGTCCGCGCCGGCATCATCGGCGGAGCCGTCGGGCGCCTGGGCGCCCGGCAGGTAGCTCACCGTCGCGAGTGCGCCCCTGCGCTTGGTCGTGGCCCCGGTGGCCGCCGCGGCGGCCGGCTTGATGTCCGGCTCTGCCTTGGGTTCGAAGTGCACCATGCTTACGCGCCCTTCCGTGCGGCGAGCCTGGCCTGGGTGGTCTTCGGCTGGGTCACGTCTTCCCCGGCCGCCGCACGGGCTGCGGTCGCGGCTTCCTTCGCGGCGAGCTCTGTCGCGGCGTCCGCGGCAGCGGCGGCCTTCTTGGCGGCTGCGCCTTCCGGCGAGATGCCGAGCTTGAAGAGGATCTTGCTCTCGATCTCGTTGGCCATGTCCGGGTTCTTCAGCAGGAAGTTACGGGAGTTCTCCTTGCCCTGCCCGAGCTGGTCGCCGTCGTAGGTGTACCAGGCGCCGGACTTCTTCACGATGCCCTGTTCGACACCGAAGTCGATGAGGCTGCCCTCGCGGGAGATTCCGATGCCGTAGATGATGTCGAACTCCGCCTGCTTGAAGGGCGGCGCCATCTTGTTCTTGACCACCTTGACCCTCGTGCGGTTACCGACGGCCTCAGTGCCGTCTTTCAGGGTCTCGATGCGGCGGATGTCGAGGCGAACCGAGGCGTAGAACTTGAGCGCCTTACCGCCCGCGGTGGTTTCGGGGCTGCCGAAGAAGACACCGATCTTCTCGCGGAGCCTGGTTGATGAAGATCATCGTGGTGTTGGTCTGGCTGAGCCCGCCGGTGAGCTTGCGCAGCGCCTGGGACATCAGCCGGGCCTGGAGGCCGACGTGCGAGTCGCCCATCTCACCCTCGATCTCGGCGCGGGGCACGAGGGCGGCGACGGAGTCGATGACGATGAGGTCGATCGAGCCGCTGCGCACGAGCATGTCGGCGATCTCGAGCGCCTGCTCCCCCGTGTCGGGCTGGGAGACGAGGAGTGCGTCGATGTCGACGCCGAGCTTCTTGGCGTAGTCGGGGTCGAGGGCGTGCTCGGCGTCGATGAACGCGGCGATGCCGCCGCCCTTCTGGGCGTTGGCGATGGCGTGCAAGGTGAGCGTGGTCTTGCCGGAGGACTCCGGTCCGTAGATCTCCACGATGCGCCCGCGCGGGAGCCCGCCGATTCCGAGGGCCACGTCCAGTGCGATGGAGCCGGTGGAGATGGTCTCGACGGGGGCGCGGTCGTCACTGCCGAGGCGCATGATCGAGCCCTTGCCGAACTGGCGGTCGATCTGGGCGAGCGCGGTGTCGAGCGCCTTCTCGCGGTCTGCTGCTGATGCCATGGTGGGTCTCCTTCGGTCGTGCGTTTCGGCGCCTATAGGCTGTCGCGACACACTCACCGGGAGGACCCCGATGCGTGCTCTGGGACAAGGCATTCGCTGTCTGTCACTGACGAAGGCGACTGTACGCCGCACCCCCGACATTGATCGGGAAGCGCGACGACGGTGGACACTTCTGCACTGACTCCTGCTGGTGAGGAGCCTACCAAAGGTCGAACACGTATTCGAGCACCGACGCGCCGGAACGGACGAGTCGTCGAAGTCTGGGCCGGGAGGCCTAGGGGCGCGGTGCGGGCACTCCCGCGCCGAACCAGCGGCTCTTGGGCACGTCGGTCTCGGCGCAGAGGGCAAGCCACACGTCGCGCGCAGGGACACCGCCGGCCAGGGCCTGGTCGGCGGTGTTCCCGAGCGAGGTGAGCACGAGGTCGCGTGTCAGCACGCGCCCGTATGACTCACCGAATTCGTCTTTCAACGCCTGACGGAATTCACTGAGTCTCACGAAGCCACCTGGTCGGAGGGGAAGGAGGGGATGGGGAAGCCCGGGGTCAACGAACCATCATGCCGGTGTCGTACGTCGCGACGAGTTCGTCGGGAACGGTGTCGGGGAAACGATCGATTCCCTCGATGACGGCGAGGCGGTCTCCGACCTCACGCATGATGACCGAGATCGGGGTGTCCAGCGCGTCAGCGACGGACGCCAGAATCTCGGATGACGCTTCCTTCTGGCCGCGCTCCACTTCGCTCAGGTAACCCAGGGCCACGCTGGCCTTGCTGGCAACCTGACGCAGTGTGCGCCCTTTCTGCAGTCGGAAGTCCCTGAGCACATCGCCGATTTCCTGTCGTACAAGAATCATCGGAACCTCCTTCTCGTACTTATCAAGTACAGCTACTTGGGTCATGCCGGTGGCGGATGGACAACAGTACTACATCCATCTGACTCCTGCAGACTACCCAGAACGACTGGGGTTTGCTTGTGAATCTGTACGGTGTAACCCAGCGTTTACGCGAACTATTCCGTCGGTAACGTGGCTATCAGCGCACGCACAGCTTCGACGGCCGCCCGGACCGTTTTCGCCCGGATCGCGGCACGGTCACCGGTGAGCTGGAGGGGTACCGCCGAGGTTTCCGTTCCGATCGACAGGCCGAGGTAGACCGTGCCCGGTTGCCGGCCGCCCTGGGGGTCCGGGCCGGCGACCCCGGTCGTCGCGACGCCGATATCCGCGCCGAGACCGCCGAGGGTGAGCCGTCTGCGGGCGCCCGCGGCCATCTGGCGAGCGACCTCCGGGTCGACGGGGCCCTGGGCGGCGAGCAGGGCCGGATCCACGCCGAGAAGGGTGTGCTTGAGCTCGGTCTGGTAGGCGACGATGCCGCCGGCGACGACGACGGATGCACCGGGAATCCTGATGAGTTCGGCCGCGAGCGCTCCCCCGGTCAGGGACTCGGCCACGGCGATGGTGAGCCCCCGGCGGGTGAGCTCGGAGATCAGGGCCGTCGTGGGGTCATCCGCTTCGGTCACACCCGGCTCGTCGGGCACGGCGGGGACATCGGGTACATCGGTCGGATCGGGCGCAGTCGTCACGGATATCAGTTGTCGTTCCGGGACTGTCGCGACACGCGCCGGGCGGCGACGAGGTAGTCGATGCCGGTCGACACGGTCAGCACGAGGGCGACGGCCATGGCCGCGTAGTTGACCCAGTGGATCCAGTCGCCGAGTACGAGCCAGAGCGGCACGAGGAAGAGCGAGATCGCGACGGACTGCATGATGGTCTTGAGCTTGCCGCCGCGGGAGGCCGGGATGACCCGATCGCGGAGCATGACGAAGCGGAACGCGGTGATGCCGAGCTCACGGACCAGGATCACGATCGTGACCCACCACCACAGTTCGCCGAGAATCGAGAGGGCGACGAGCGCTCCCCCGGTGAGCACCTTGTCGGCGATCGGGTCGAGCAGCTTGCCGAGGTCGGTGACGAGGTTGTACTTGCGGGCGATCGCGCCGTCGATCCCGTCGGTGGCGATCGCGAGGATGAAGAGCACGGCGGCGGCCCAGCGCAGGGCGCCGTTATGGCCGGCGTCGGCGAGGAGCATCCAGATGAACAGCGGGGCGAGCAGGATCCGCACGACCGTGATCAGGTTGGGCAGGTTCCAGTTGCTGGAGTGTGCGACGGGTTCGGATGCTGTGGCCATGATCAGTCCCTGCCGGTGAGGTTCCAGGCGTCCTCGTCCGCTGACGACGCTTCCTCCTCAGGGTAGCCCTCGCTCATCTTCGCGACGGGGTCGCCTGCGTAGCGGGGGTCCGGCGCGGAATCGCGGCGGGCATCCGCTTCGTGGGCGGCGTTGGCCTGGCGGGCGGCCGTTGCGGCGTGGTGCTCGTCGTCGGAGCCGCGGAGCAGGGCGAGCACGCTCGGCAGCTGTTCGACCGAGACGAGCACGTCGCGGGCCTTCGACCCCTCGGAGGGGCCGACGATCTCGCGGGATTCGAGCAGGTCCATCAGGCGGCCGGCCTTGGCGAAACCGACGCGCAGCTTCCGCTGCAGCATCGAAGTCGAACCGAACTGGGTGGAGACGACGAGCTCGGCCGCGGCGAGGAGCACCTCGAGGTCGTCGCCGATGTCGGAGTCGATCTCCTTGCGCGGCGCCTCCATCGAGACGTCGGGCCGGTAGTCGGGGCGGGCCTGCCGGGTGACGTGCTTGACGACCCGTTCGATCTCCGCCACGCTGACCCAGGCGCCCTGCACACGGATGGCCTTGGACGCGCCCATCGGCAGGAAGAGAGCGTCGCCCTGGCCGATGAGCTTGTCTGCGCCCGGCTGGTCGAGGATGACCCGGGAGTCGGTGACGCTCGTCACCGCGAACGCGAGCCGGGACGGCACGTTGGCCTTGATCAGGCCCGTCACGACGTCGACGCTCGGACGCTGGGTGGCAAGCACGAGGTGGATGCCGGAGGCGCGGGCCAGCCTGAGTGATCCGCACAATCGAATCTTCGACGTCGCGCGGGGCGACCATCATCAGGTCGGCGAGCTCGTCGACGACGACGAGCAGGTACGGGTACGGCTTGAGGGTGCGGGCGCTCCCCGCCGGGAGCACGATCTCGTTGCCGACGACGGCCTTGTTGAAGTCGTCGATGTGGCGGAAGCCGAAGCTCGCTAGGTCGTCGTAGCGCATGTCCATCTCTTTGACGACCCACTGCAGCGCTTCGGCGGCCTTCTTCGGGCTCGTGATGATGGGGGTGATCAGGTGCGGAACGCCGGCGTACGCGGCGAGCTCGACCCGCTTCGGGTCGATCAGCACCATGCGCACGTCACTCGGCTGGGCGCGCATCAGCAGGCTCGTGATCATCGAGTTGACGAAGCTCGACTTGCCGGAGCCGGTCGAACCGGCGACGAGGAGGTGGGGCATCTTGGCGAGGTTGGCCACGACGAAGCCGCCGCCGACGTCCTTGCCGACGCCGATGGTCATCGGGTGGGTGCTGTTCGTGGCCGCCGCGGAGCGGAGCACGTCACCGAGGGTGACGATCTCGCGGTCGGTGTTCGGGATCTCGATGCCGATCGCGCTCTTGCCGGGGATCGGCGAGAGGATGCGCACCTCGTTGGACGCGACCGCATACGACAGGTTCTTGCTGAGGGCGGTGACCCGCTCGACCTTGACGCCGGGGCCGAGTTCGATCTCGTACTGGGTCACCGTCGGGCCGCGGGAGAACCCGGTCACCCGGGCGTCGACCTGGAACTGGGTGAGCACCTCGGTGATCGAGGTGACGATGACGTCGTTGGCCGCAGAGCGCGCCTTCGCGGGAGGCCCGGCGGTCAGGGTCGTGTTCGACGGCAGTTCGTACGGCACGGCAGGGTGGTCGCCGGTGTCCGGGTGCAGCGGATGCCCGTCCTCGCCGGGTACGGCACCGGTCGCCCCCGCCGAGCCGAGGCCCTCGAGTCCCGGAAGCACCTCGGTCAGACCCGCGGCCGACGCTGAGCCCGGGTCGCCGGTGGCTTCGTCGTCGTGCAGGCCGAAGTCGGAGCCGCGCGGCACGTCGATCTCACCGGTGGAAGCGTTTGATGGCGTCCTCAGCACGGAGGAGGTCCTCGAGCACCTCGGTGCCGTAGTGGTCGCCACCGGCGCCGCCGCCGGACAGCCCGACCGAGAACGGCGCGGCCGGTGTCGGTACCGGGGACCCGTCCGCGGGGGCGATGGCGCTGTCGAAGCCGCCGCGGCCGTCGCCGCCGAGCAGGGTGCTGAGCGGATCGTCGCCGGCCCCTGATCCACCGTCGCCCGCCTTCGAACCGTGAGCACCGGCATCCGACACGAGGGCGCCGCCGAAGTCGGGGTCTTCCTCGCGCTTACTGTTGTTGCGTCGCCACCAGGGCAGGGCGCTGTTGCCGTCCGGCTCGCCGTCGATACCGTCGAGTTCGACCTGCGCGGTCTTCTCGGCGCGCTCGAGTTTCGCGGTCTTCGCCGCCGCGCGCTCGTCCTCCGTGGAGAGCTCTGCACCGAACAGCCACGCGTAGAGCTCGCGCGAACGCTGGCCGATCCGGTTCGGCGGGGTCTTGGTGATGATCAGCAGGCTCAGGGTGAGCAGCAGGATGATGACGACGGTGGCGCCGATCGCGGTCGTAAGGGCGATGAGCGGGGCTGCGATCATCCAGCCGATCACGCCGCCGGACAGGGCGAGCACGTTCATGCCCTGGGTGGGCGTCGGCTGGCCGCCGTAGACGTGGCAGAGCCCGGAGACGGAGACGAGCAGCAGGCTCAGGCCGATGCCGATGCGCCCGTTGTCGTGCACGGAGCCTGGGCTTGCGGAACAACCAGATCGCGAAGACGAACAGGATCACCGGCAGGGCGAACGCGACCCGGCCGAACAGCCCGCCGAAGGTCCAGGCGTCGAAGTTGCGTGCGATCGCGTTGTCGATCAGGAACCATTCGACGACAGCGCCGGCCACGGCGAGCAGAACGAGGAAGAACGGCAGGCCGTCGCGGCGTTCCTCTTTGGAGAGCTTTTCCGGGCCGAGAGCGCGCGCTGTTGCGCCGGCGACGTGGGCGAGGGCGAGCCAGGAGCGCACGAAGAGGCCGGGTTCGGTCTCGACCGCGGCGAACTTGACCGTCTTCTGGGCTGTGGTGCGGGCAGCCGGCTTGCGCGCGGGCGTACCGCGTGCCGGCGTGTTGCGGGCGCGCCCGGTCGACTTAGTGCTCGTGGCCATGGACTCCACGGTACCGCCGAGCCGCCGATTCCGCGTGAGCCCACGCGGTCGTGATCGAGGCGCGGCTTCCCCGGGTTCTCGCGCCCGGCATCCGTTTCGCCGGCACGCGCGAACGTAAAGTCGGAGATTTTCGCGACACGCCGGCATCCGTGGCCGGGCTCACGGCGTGTCAGAGATTTCTCCGACTCTGCGGCGCACGGCGGCCGCTGCCGGTACGGGTTCGGGGGCTAGGCCTCGATGACGAGCGGCACGATCATCGGGCGGCGGCGGAACGTGACGTTGACCCAGCGACCGACCGTGCGGCGCACGATCTGCTGCAGTGCGTGCGGGTCGCGCACCCCGTTCTCGGCGGCCTCGGCGAGCGCCGCCCGGATCTTGGGCAGTACCGCATCGAAGACCGCGTCGTCCTCCGCGAAGCCCTTCGCGTGGATCTCCGGTCCGACGATGACGTTGCCGGTCTTGGCGTCGACGACGATGATGATCGAGATGAATCCCTCCTCTGCGAGGGTGCGCCGGTCCTTGAGGTCGGCTTCGGTGATCTCGCCGACCGTCGAGCCGTCCACGTAGACGTAGCCGAGGTCGAGCTGTCCGACCTTACGCACGACACCGTCCCTGAGGTCGAGCACGGTGCCGTCTTCGGCGAGGATCACGTTCTCCGGCGGCACCCCGGTCTCGGCGGCGAGCTTGGCGTTGGCGACGAGGTGACGGTATTCGCCGTGCACCGGGAGCACGTTCTTCGGCTTGAGGATGTTGTAGCAGTAGGTGAGCTCCCCCGCGGCCGCGTGGCCGGAGACGTGCACCTTCGCGTTGCCCTTGTGCACGACGGTGGCGCCGAGCTTGGTCAGGCCGTCGATGATGCGGTACACCGCATTCTCGTTGCCGGGAATGAGTGAGCTCGCGAGGATGACGGTGTCGCCTGGACCGACCTCGACCTGATGGTCCTGGTTGACCATCCGCGCGAGCACGGCCATCGGTTCGCCCTGGGAACCGGTCGACATGTAGACGATCTTGTCGTCGGGGATGCTTCCGGCCTTCTTGAAGTCGACGAGCACCCCTCTCCGGCACGGTCAGGTAGCCGAGGTCCGCCGCGATGGTCATGTTGCGCACCATGGAGCGGCCGAGCAGGGCGACGCGGCGCCCGTTGGCGTGCGCGGCGTCGAGCACCTGCTGCACCCGGTGCACGTGGCTCGAGAAGCTCGCGACGATAACCCGGCGCGGAGCCCGGGCGATGACGTCGTCGAGGACGGGACCGATCAACCGCTCCGAGGCGGTGAAGCCAGGGACATCCGCGTTGGTGGAGTCGACGAGGAACAGGTCGACGCCCTCGGTGCCGAGCCTGGCGAACTCGCGCAGGTCGGTCAGGCGGTGGTCGAGCGGGAGCTGGTCCATCTTGAAATCGCCGGTGTGCAGCACGGTGCCGCCCGCGGTCTTGATCGCGACGGCGAGGGCATCCGGGATGGAGTGGTTGACCGCGACGAACTCGAGATTGAACGGGCCGAGCCGCTCGGTCTGCCCCTCGGCGACCTGGAGCGTGTACGGCACGATCCGGTGTTCCTTGAGCTTGGCCTCGATGAACGCGAGGGTGAGCCCCGAACCGATCAGAGGGATGTCCGCCCGCAGCTTGAGCAGGTACGGCACGGCGCCGATGTGGTCCTCGTGCCCGTGCGTCAGCACCACGCCGAGGATGTCGTCGAGCCGGTCCCTGATCGGGCTGAAGTCCGGCAGGATCAGGTCGACGCCGGGCTGGTGCTCCTCGGGGAAGAGCACACCGCAGTCGACGATCAGGATCTTGCCGTCGATCTCGAACGACGTCATGTTCCGGCCGATCTCGCCGAGGCCGCCGATCGGAATGATCCGGAGCGTTCCCGGTTCGAGTGTGGCCGGTTCGTAGACGTCGATGGGCATGAGCCCTCCTCGTGGATCGGTGTGCTGGCTAGCGGGTGGTTCCGGCGATCTTGGGCAGGGCCCCGCCGGCGGCGGCATTGCGGTCCGGGCGGAAGTTGGAGAAGTCCACACCGGGGATGTTCTTGACGAGGTCGATTTCGTCCTCGATCTCGGCGGCTTCCCATTCTTCGGGGCCGACGAGGGGCAGCCGCACGCGGGGGCTCTTGATGCGCCCGAGACCGTGCAGGATGTACTTGGCGGCGACGGTTCCGGGCACGTGGGTCATCACGGCGCGCACGAGCGGCTCGAGCTGCTGGTGTGCGGCGGTCGCGGTCTTCAGGTCGCCCGCGTTGACGGCGTCGACCATCTGCCGGTATGGCGTTGCCGCGATGTTCGCTGTCACGCCGATCAGTCCGGTCGCGCCGATGGAGAGGTGCGGAAGCACGTTGGGGTCGTCGCCGGAGAAGTACAGCAGGTCGGTCTGGTTGAGCACGCGGCTCACCTGGGCGAGATCGCCCTTGGCGTCCTTGACGGCGAGGATGTTGGGGTGCTTCGCAGCACGCAGGAGGGTCTCGTACGCGATCGCGACGCCGGTGCGGCCGGGGATGTCGTAGAGGATCACGGGCAGGTCGGTCGCGTCGGCGATCATCCGGAAGTGAGTGAGGATGCCCGCCTGGGTGGGCTTGTTGTAGTACGGGGTGACGATCATGTTGCCGTCGGCGCCGGCCTTCTCGCTCTGCCGGGCGAGCTGCATGGCGTGCGCGGTCTCGTTCGAGCCGCCGCCCATGATGATCTTCGCGCGGCCGCCGGCGACGTCCTTGCCGACCTCGACGAGGCGCAGTTTCTCCGCGTCGGTGAGGGTCGAGGTCTCCCCCGTGGTGCCCGTGACGACGATGCCGTCGGCGCCCGCCGTGATCACGTCGTCGATGTGCTTCGCCACACCCGCCCAGTCGACCTCGCCGTCGGCGGTGAAGGGAGTTACCAGGGCGACGAGGACCTGGCCGAACGGATTCTCAGACATAGACACGTGGACAGGCTATCGCCTTGCCGACGTCCGGCGGCAGCCCCGGCGGCGTTAACCGGCCTTCTGGGCACAGGACTCGTCCGGATGCCCGAAGATCAGCCAGCTCGGAAGATCGCTGAGAAAGGCGGAACGTACCGCGGCACTGCGGGCGAGGGTCCAGTCGACACGCGCCCCGATCTCGGTCTCGTATTTCTCCCACTCGAACCAGTTGATCATGTGCAGTCTGGGGAATCTCGTCGCCGTGTCGGCCGAGAACACCTGGCGCCACCAGGCCTGCTTGATCGCCAGTTCCTGGGCCGGATCTCCCCCGGACACCACGAGTGCCGCGGTTTCCGGGATCGCGACGGGTTTGCCGTGCCCGTCGCCGTAGACGCCGTAGAAGTCGGGCGTTGCGGTTTCGTCCCCGGCGAGTCCGGCGTAGGTTCCGGTGAGCTGGGCGGCGAACTTGCCTGGCTCCGGCACTTCGTCCTCGCCCCAGGGGTAGGCGGATCCCCAGTGGTAGAGGGACATGCCGACCCAGTCCACCACATCGTCTCCGGGGTAGTACGGCAGGTAGGGGTCGTCCCTCGTGGTGAGCGTGCCGTCGCCATCGGTGTCCAGAGCGGTGAAATCGGGCGTGCCCGGCTTCGCCGCGTACGCTCCCCGGCGAAGGGATAGCCGCCGCCGTAGTTCGGCGCCCACATCATCGACGAACCCGGGGCATCCCGTTTCACGGCGTCCGCGACCCTGCGGAACGCCGCGATGTATTCCGTCGGCTGCTGGCCCCACTCGTACCAGGAGCCGTTCATCTCGTGGGCGAACCGCACGACGACGGGCACGCCGCGGGTGTTGAGCCCGCCGAGCAGGGCGCCGAGATCGTCGGCCACGGCAGGGGTGACGGCCGCAAGACCCGCACGGGGTTCGAGGGTGAGCAGGAGTTCGCCGCCGTTGGCGAGCACCTGGTTCGCGGCCGCCCCGACGTTGGCGCGGTCGTCCGCGCTCATCGGCAGGCCGGCGAAGGAGACGGCGACCGCGGGACGGAGGCCGCTGCCGCTGAATTCGGCGAGGGTCTCGGCGCCCCAGTCCAGGTTGACCCCGAACAGGACACCCGTGCGCGGAACCCGGTCGGTCGTCCCTGTGACCGCGCACGAAACCGTCGGAGACACCGGACCGGGCGCCGCTGTGCAGCCGGCGAGGAGCGCTGCGACGCTGATGACCGCGCCGAGAGCGGCGGGATGGCGGAGGGCGCGGGAGGGACGCGCCCGGGGATTGTGAGGCGCGAGTACCACCCTAACGGGGGGTACCGTCCGTAATCTCTCGTCACACGAAGATTCGTCGCTGACGCGCCGCGTAACGTCGACCCCATGAACCCCTTCGGCGCCGCACTCGTCCTGGTCGCCCTCGTTGCGGTCGCGACCGTGCTCGGCCTCGTGTACCGCTCGCGCCAGGGGTTGTTCCGCGACGTGGCCGACGACGAAGCGACCGTGCTGACCCCCGCGGATGTCGGCAGCCAGGTCCCCTTCGGCGCCGCGGCCACCCTCGTGCAGTTCTCCACGGAGTTCTGCAGCCGCTGCCCCGGCACCCACCGGCTCCTCACCCAGATCGCCGACGGCCGTCCCGGCGTGGCCCACGTCGACGTAGACCTCACCCACCGGGCCGACCTCGCGAGCCGCTTCGGCGTTCTGCAGACCCCGACGACCCTCATCCTCGACGGGGCGGGTCGCGTGCACGCCCGCGTCGGCGGTCCGCCGCACCGGGCAGATGTCCTGCGTCACCTCGACCACCTCGCCGGACCCGAACCGGCGAATTTTCCCACCGCGTCACACCTGCCAGGGAGCCCTCATGCCCAGTGATTCCGTCTCGAACCACGCACCCACGCCAAACCAGGCCGCTCAGCCGCGACGCGCGCCTGTCGACCCGCGCGGCCCGCGGTTCAGCGCTGCGATCACGGCCGTGCTCCTGCTCGTCGTGATCTTCCTCTCCCTGACCGGGGCATCCGTTGCCGCGCTCTCGCTGCTCGCCGTGCTCGCGGTGCTCTTCGCCTGGGGCGCATTCGCGGGAGTCGGCCGGCACCCGTACGGCCTGCTGTTCAAACGATTCGTCCGCCCCCGCCTTGCACCTCCCGCCGAACTCGAAGACGCCACTCCGCCGACCTTCGCCCAGGGCGTCGGCCTGTTCGTGTCCGTCATCGGAGTAGCGCTCGGACTGTTCGGCCTTGCCCCCTTCGTCGGGATCGCCGCAGGTCTCGCGTTCATCGCCGCGTTCCTGAACGCGGTCTTCGACTACTGCCTCGGCTGCCAGCTCTACCTGCTGCTCGTGCGCGCCCGCGTGCTCGGCCGCTCCCCAGCCGCGGCCTGAGGCACCTGGACCCGGCTCCCTGCCAACTCCCAGACTGAGCCTGCCCCTCTGAGTGGATGCCCGGTTAGGCTGGGGCTTTCACACCCAGGAGGTAACACCGTGGCACTGACCAGCGAAGCGTCAACCGTCTGGACCGGAGACCTCAAGTCCGGCCATGGCACCGTCTCACTCGACTCCTCCCACGCCGCCGAATTCCCGGTGACCTGGAAGGCACGCAGTGTCGGCAGCCCCAACACCACCAACCCGGAGGAACTCCTCGGCGCCGCGCACGCCGCGTGCTTCTCGATGGCCCTCGCGAACGGGCTCGGCGCGGCCGGGCACACCCCGGAGAACATCCAGACGACCGCTGCCGTGACCTTCGAGGCCGGCGTCGGCATCGTCGGCAGCCACCTGCTCGTGAGCGCGAGCGTACCCGGCCTCACCGAGGAACAGTTCGCGGCGTTCGCCGAAGACGCGAAGGCGAACTGCCCGGTATCGAAGGCCCTCGCCGGAATCCCGATCACGATCGAAGCGGAACTGGCCTAGGCGCGGGGCGCGCCCGATGCGCGTACTGATCGCCGGAGCCTCCGGGCTGATCGGCACGGAACTCGTCCGCCAGCTCGGCGAGGCCGGCCACACCGTCGCCCGACTCGTGCGCCACCCGGCGACCGGGCCCGACGAGGTGACCTGGAACCCCGCCGTGTTCGACATCGACCCTGCCGCCCTCGATGGGGTCGACGCGGTCATCAACCTCTCCGGGGCCTCGCTGGCCCGGCTGCCGTGGACCAACGCGTACCGCACCGAGATCCTGGCCTCGCGCACCCACGCGACACGCACCCTCGTCGAGGCGATCCGGAGGACTCCCACCCCACCGGCGGTGTTCCTGAGCGGTTCGGCCGTCGGCGTGTACGGCGACCGGCCCGGTGAGATCCTCACCGAACGGTCCGCTCCCGCCGACGACTTCCTCGCGGCCGTCGTCGAGGCCTGGGAGGCCGAGGCACTGCGCACACCGGCGCCGACCCGGGTCGTCCTGCTGCGCACCGGGCTCGTCATCGCGAGCGGCGGGGCACTGAAACCACTGCTCCCCCTCGTCAGGCTCGGGCTCGGCGGCCCGCTCGGCCACGGCACCCAGCACTGGCCGTGGATCAGCCTGCACGACGAGGCCGCCGCGATCGTGCACCTGCTCGGCTCGAGCATCAGCGGCCCGGTCAACCTCGCCGGACCTGCTCCGGCGTCGGCGAACGATGTGATCCGGGCGGTGACGGTCGCACTGCACCGTCCGTTCTTCCTGCCGGTGCCGGAGTTCGCACTCACGCTCGCTCTCCGCGACGCCGCCCGTCAGCTGCTCCTCGCGGACCAGCGGGTGAGCAGCGCCCTGCTGCAGGGCGACGGCTTCGTGTTCCGGCACGGCTCGGTCGCCGAGGCGGTCGACGCGATGCTCGCAGAGGCGACCCGGCCGCCCGGCTCCACCGACTGATGTAGCCGCCACGCCCCACCCTCATTCGGGGGTGATTTTCCCTCGTTTTCCGCTACGCTGATGCTCAGGTCGCACCATCGTCGAGGGAGGCCGTCAGGCCGGACGTCGGGGGTAGCAGGTGCAGGTTTCCAGAGCACGCGCCTCCCGATCCCGAGTTCGACGGATGGCCGCGGCACTTGCCATTGTGCTGGCGCTTGCGCTTCCCCTTGCCTCGCCGGCCACGGCCGCACGCGCCACGCCCACAACCTCGGCACCGGCACCGGCCACAGCCACAGCAACAGCAACAGCAACAGCAACAGCAACAGCAACAGCAACAGCAACAGCAACACCGGAACCTGCGCAGACGCCCGCCGTGACGGCGACGCCGACTCCCGCGACGGACGGCGCTCACGTCAGCCTCGAGCCGACCGCCGGAGCGTACTTCGGGTCGATCATCGACTGGAGCAGTGACAGCGCCACCGAGCAGGCGTCCCGCCTCGGCTCCCCGAGCGCCTTCTACGAGCACTCCGTCTCGATGCCGATGTCGGACGCCGACACGAGCTACAGCGCCCAGTTCCTGCAGAAGACGAACGGGGCAGGCTCCCTCGCGCTGCTCACCATCCGCCCGACCGTGCCGCTGCTGTCCATCGACGCGGATGCCGCTGCCCGGCTGGTCGACGGCATCGCGGCCGCGCGGGGTACCAGCACGGCCCCGCTGTACCTGCGCTTCGCCCCCGACATGAACAGCACCTGGGTGTCCTGGGGGCAGCAGCCCTCCGCATACCGTCAGGCCTTCGCCGCCGTCGCCGACGTCGTGCACCGCCGCCTGCCCGGGGCCGTGATGGTGTGGTCGCCGAACTGGGGAGGCGGGTATCCGTTCACCGGTACCCGGGCCGCGGACACCGACACGCTCCGCGAGCTCGACACCAACCGGGACGGCTCCGTCGACGGCGGCGACGACGCGTACTCCCCGTACTACCCCGGCCCGGTCGCGGACTGGGTGGGGCTCTCGGT
The DNA here is from genome assembly GCF_027594785.1 of Cryobacterium breve. GTDB lineage: Bacteria > Actinomycetota > Actinomycetes > Actinomycetales > Microbacteriaceae > Cryobacterium > Cryobacterium breve_A. Next base: position 3,582,142 of record NZ_CP075584.1, on the reverse strand, counting down.
CTACCACGACGACACCGCGGGCGCCGATGCGCGCAACACCGTTCCTCGCGACGGCGAGCTGCTCGCCCGCCTCGGCTCACCCGCCGCAGACGCCCCAGCCGACGACGACTTCTTCGGCCGGTATTCGACGGCGACCGGCAAACCGTTCCTCCTGGAGACCGCGGCGTTCTACAGCCCGTCCGCGGGCGGCCCCGGCGAACTCGAGGTGAAGCAGAACTGGTGGCGCCAGGTCTTCGCCGCCGTCGCCGACCCGCGGTATGCCACCCTCAAGGCCGTGCTCTGGCAGGACACCACGGCGACCCGTGCGGTCGTCGGCGGGACCTTCGTGGACTGGAGCGTGACGCTCGGCGACAGCACCCGAGCCGCCTTCGCGGCGGACCGTGCCGCAAGTGACCTCACGCTCGGACCGCTGTTCGCGCCGACGACGACGAACGAGGCCGGGGCATCCGCCACCGGGCAGGGGCTGACCATCGGCGGCTGGTGGGCCTGGCTCGTGGCCGCACTCGTCATCGGCGTGGTCGCGGTGCTGTTCGCGCTCGCGGTCGCCCGGCGCGGCCGGTCTACGCTGAGCTATGACGGCCCGGCCGACCGGGACCTGCGCATCGACCTGATGCGCGGCCTCGCGATCGTGTTCGTCGTGGTCAACCACATCGGCCTGGTCTCCCTGTTCCAGGAGATCACCCAGGAGGCCATCGGTGTAGTCTCCGGCGCCGAGCTGTTCGTCTTGTTCGCCGGCGTCGTGCTGGGCATGGTCTACCGGCCCAAGATCGCCAGGAGCGGCATCGGCGAAGTGGTCATCCGCACCAGCCGGCGCGCCTGGAAGCTGTACTACACCGCCCTCGGAGTGGTGATCCTGATCTTCGCGGTGAGCAGGCTGCCCTTCGTCAACGCTGACTACCTCACGACGTTCACCGACCAGGGCACCGGGGCGCGTGGCAGTTCGGCGTCAGGCCACGTCTACGATCTCTACGCCAACGCCGGGCAACTGCTGACCTACCCGGTGAACCCGCACATCCTCCTCGACCTGGCACTCCTCCGGCTCGGGCCCTGGCAGTTCAACGTGATGGGACTGTACGTCGTACTGCTCCTGGTCTGCCCGCTCGTGCTCTGGGCGCTGTCGAAGCGGTGGTGGGTGCCGGTGCTCGCGCTCAGCTGGGGCTTGTACGTGTTCAACGCCGTCGCTGAGGTGCGTCTGTTCCCCTCCGAGTTCGAGGACTCGTTCCCGCTCCTGACCTGGCAGGTGCTCTTCGTCACCGGAATCGTGGCCGGGTACCACCGTTCGGCCCTGCTCCGCTGGTTCACCTCGAGGTGGGGCCTCGTGGCCGCTGCGGCGATCGTGCTGCTGCTGTTCTCGTGGAGCAACCCGTACCTCCCCAGCGCATACTCGGTCCGGCTCGGACTCGTTCCGGAAACCCTCTTCCGCTCGATCTACGGCGCGTTCTTCGGGCGCACGAACCTCGAGCCCGGTCGTCTCCTCAACGTGATGCTCGTGGTCGTCAGCCTCTACGCCCTGGTCAGCGCATACTGGCGGCCGATCACGCGCACCCTGGGCTGGTTCCTGATCCCGCTCGGGCAGGCCACCCTGTACGTCTTCATCATGCACGTGTTCTTCGCCCTGATCGCCGCTAACATCCCGGCACTCCAGGACGGGAACGTCTGGCTGAACACCGGCGCATACGTCGTCATCCTGGGCCTGCTCTGGGTGATGGTCAGGACCAGGTTCCTGTTCCGGATCGTGCCGCGATGAGAGGGGTGCTCCCATGAGCCGGATGCTGGCACTGCGAATCGTGGTCGTGCTCACGCTCGCGCTCGGAATCAACTACGTGGCCTGGCGCTGGCTGTTCTCGCTCAACTGGGACGCGTGGTGGATCGCCGTGGCCCTCGTCGCCGCCGAAACGTACAGCCTGATCGACGTCAGCCTGTTCGGCATGATGATGTGGCGCGCGTACACCCGGCCCGCGCCGCCGGCGCCTGCCGCGGACGCGACCGTCGACGTACTCATCGCCACCTACAACGAACCGATCGACCTCGTGATGACGACCGCACTCGCCGCACGGGAGATCACCTTCCCCCATCGCACCTGGGTGCTCGACGACGGCGCCCGGCCGGAGCTCGCGGCGGCCGCGGCAGCCGCCGGCATCGACTACCTCTCGCGAGGAGCCGAATGGATCGACCGGCCACGCCACGCCAAGGCGGGAAACGTCAACAACGCGCTGATGGAGACCCAGGGCGAATTCCTGCTCATCCTCGACGCCGACCAGATCCCCCGGCCGGAGATCCTCGACCACACCCTCGGCTACTTCACCGACGACAAGGTCGCGCTCGTGCAGACCCCCCAGGTCTTCAGCAACGTCACGATCGAGGACCCGCTCGGCAGCCAGGCGCCCCTGTTCTACGGCCCGATCCAGCAGGGCAAAGACGGCTGGAACGCCGCCTTCTTCTGCGGGTCGAACGCCGTGCTGCGGCGGGAGGCCCTGATGCACCTCGGCATTCTCGGGTACGTGCGCGAGGTGGAGAGTTCCGTCCGCACCGCGCTCCGGGACGCGAACCGTGTGGTGCGGGGTGCCCGCCGGCATCCGGCCGCCCGCACCCCCGCGGTCGCGCACGCCCTCACGGAAGTCACCGACGCGATCAGACAGGCGCGCGCCGCGATCCGGCGCGACGAGCCGCTCGCCGAGGTCACGTTCCTGCTGCACGAGCGGGTGGATGCCGCAGCCGCCGGCATCGTGGTCAATGATGTGTCGTCGCTAGCGGACGACCTGCGCGAGATCGGCGAGTTGGGCGGCGGACCGGAATCTCCGTACCTGCTCGACGTCGAGGAGACGATCGCGAGGCTGGCCACCCGCGAGCTCTCACCGTTCAAGGCCCTCGAGGCCGTGCGCTCCGCCCTCGACACGATCGCGATCGACCGCGGCCACGAGGCCCAGCCGGTGATGCCGCTCGCGACCATCTCGGTCACCGAGGACATGGCCACGTCGATGCGGCTGCACGGCCTCGGCTGGAAGAGCGTCTACCACAACGAGCTGCTCGCCGACGGGCTCGCCCCCGAGGACATCGGCACGATGCTCACGCAGCGGCTGCGCTGGGGCCAGGGCACCATGCAGGTCTTCCTGCGGGAAAACCCGCTCCTGCAGTGGAAAATGAGCGTGCCACAGCGCCTGATGTACTTCGCCACGATGTGGAGCTACCTCTCCGGGTACGCGGCGGTCATCTATTTCGCGGCACCGATCGTCTTCCTCATTTTCGGGATCCTGCCGGTGTCCACCAACGCCTGGGACTTCTTCCTGCGGTTCATCCCGTTCATGATCGCCAACCAGGCTCCCTGTTCTTCGTCGCCGCGCGGGGCATCCCCACCTGGCGAGGCCAGCAGTACAGCCTCGCCCTGTTCCCGGTGTGGATCGACGCCTGCACCACCGCCTTCAACAACGTCGTGCTCGGCATCCCGCTCAACTTCGCCGTGACGCCGAAAACCAGGCAGGCTCATACCGGACCGCAGTGGCACCTGATCAAACCGCAGATCACGGTGATGGTGCTGCTCGTCGTCGCGATCATCGTCGGCTGTGTGCGCCTGTTCGTCAACGGCGCCGAACCGATCGGCACCGGAGTCAACATCTTCTGGGCCGTCTACGACCTCGTCGTCCTGAGCGTGTTGTTCAAGGCGGCCACGTATCAAGGCTTCACCCCGGAAGCCGCAGAAGAGGAGCACCCAGAGCAATGAATTTCCGGACTGAAACGATAGCCGGCAACGTGGCGGCCATTCGCGCGGACGGCCGACTCAACATGGTCTCCGCGCCGCTCTTGCGCGAGGTGGTGTCCGCAGCGATCACCGCGGGGACGGTGCGGATCGTCGTCGACCTGAGCGGGGTCGACTTCATGGATTCGTCCGGGCTCGGAGCACTCATCGGCGGCCTGAAGGTCGCCCGGCAGGCCGGTGGGGATCTCCGCATCGCCGGCGCGACGCCGCAGGTCGCGCTCGTGTTCGAGCTGACCCATCTCGACCGTATCCTGCAGAACCATGCGACCGCCGAGACCGCGTACCGTGACTGATTCCGACACGACCCTGGCACTCAGCACGCCACCCGACGACATCGACACCGTGCAGGACTTCGTGCAGCGCGTGCTCGAGCACCACACCGACATCGTCGACATCGACCGGTTCGCGTTCGAGACGGCCCTCGTCGAACTCGCGTCGAACGTCATCCAGCACGCGGCAGCGGGCACCGGCATCACCTGCGTCCTGTCGATCCACGCGGACGACCACGAGCTCAGCGCCCGGATCAGCGACACCGGAACGGCCGGAGCGGTGACGCTGAGCGGACCCGCACTTCCCGAGGACCTCGCGGAGTCGGGCAGGGGGCTCGCGCTCATCCAGATGCTTGTCGATTCCGTGCACTTCGAACGGACCGGTGACCGCAACGTCTGGACCATCTCCCGCGCCCGGCATCCGCTGCCCTGACGAATTCGACGGAGTTTTTGGGGCAGGGTCAGGCGGCGGCGCGCTCGAGGGCGATCGCGGTGCGGATGGCGCCGCGGGCGCGCTTACGGTCCCCGGAGGCGTCGTACGCGAGGCCCAGCCGGAACCAGGCCTTCCAGTCCTCCGGCGCCGCGTCGACGGCGTCACGGTACTGCGGGAAGTCCGCGTCGGCCGCGTCCCTCACCGGGCGCCCGCTCGCGCGGATCGGCAGCGTCTCGACCGGGAGCTCTCCGCTCGCCTCGAGCAGGTGAACGAGCCGGGCCGAGCGGGAGCCGAAGGTGACCTCGAGCACGAGCGCCCAGATCCCGATCAGGGGCAGCACCAGCAGCGCCACGCCGATCGCGATGCCGACCGCTTCGCCACTCTGCAGGAAAAGCACTGCACGCCAGCCGACGAGCACCAGGTAGAAGGCGAGCAGGATCGCCATCATGCCGGCGCCGATGCGACCCTTCATTCGAAGACCTCGGAGTCGGCGTCGATCTCGGGCACGTTGTCGAGGTCGGGTTCCGCGGCGATGGCAACGATCGGCATCGGCGGGGTGGGGGGCGCGCCGAGGCCGAGGTCGACGACCTGGTCGAGGCCGACGGTCACGCCGACGGCCGTGCGGGCGGCGTCGAGGGCGAGCAGGATGCCGCGCCGGTACGCGTTGGCGGACAGCGTGTTGTGCGAGATCGTGACGGTCTCGCCCGCCCCGCCGAAGATGACGTCCTGCCTGGCGAGCACGCCGTCGAGGCGGAGGCTGTGCACGGGAACGCTCGACACCTGCTGGCCGCGGGCGCGCTGGTCGTTGTGCGGTGCGGACACCGGGCCGAGCTCGGTGCGTGCGAGACCGATGAGTTCGGCGGTGCGGACCGCCGTGCCCGAGGGAGAGTCGACCTTCGCGGCCTGGTGCGTTTCGACGATCTCGATCGAGTCGAAGAGCCGGGCGAGCATGGCAGAGACGGCGGTCGCGACGACCGAACCGATCGAGAAGTTCGGCACGATCACGACGCCGGTGTCGTCCCGGCCGCGGATCCGTCGCTCGAGGGTCGTGATGCGGGCCTGGGACCAGCCGGAGGTGCCGACGAGCACCCGGATGCCGTTGTCGACGGCGAAGTCGACGACGCTCTGGCTCACGCCCGGCAGGGTGACGTCGACGACGACATCCGCCCCGAGCATGTCGGAGAGCGGGCTGCGCGAGTCGAGGCCGGCGTGCAGCCGGTACCCCTCTGTCTGGTCGACGAGCTCGCTGATCAGGCGGCCCATCGTGCCCGTAACGCCGACGATGGCCACCCGTGTTGTCATACGACTAATCTACCAACCGGCCATCCGGCAATCCGGCATCCGGACGCCGAACGACCGGGCGCGAACTGGGCAGGCCGGGTTCTCCGACGTAGCCTTGTGGCATGCCAGCGACCCCGACAGCACCAGGCCCCGTCTTCCGCGAGGTATCCGTGACGGATGCCGGTTCCCTCGCCCTCCTCACGGCCTACTTCAGTGATCGGCAGTCGAGCTTTCCCGCCGACCAGGGCGCCTACCGTACGACTTTCCCGGTGGCAGGGGACTTCCTGCCACCGCAGGGTGTCTTCCTGCTCGTCGGCGAGCCGAGCGGGAACCCGGAGCAAGCCTGGGTCGGGTGCGGCGGCATCCGTCGGATCGGGGATACACCCGCCGAAGGCGCCCGCTACGAGGTCAAGCACCTCTGGCTGCAGCCCGGCACCCGCGGGAGGGGCTGGGGGCGGGCGCTGCTCGCCGAACTCGAGCGGCGGGCACGCCTGTTCGGAGCTGCCGAGCTCGTTCTCGACACGAACGCGAGCCTGCAGGCCGCCGGCGCGCTCTACCGGAGCGCCGGCTTCGAGGACTGCCCGCCGTACAACGACAACCCGAACGCCACCAACTGGTACCGGAAGGGCCTCGCTCGCAGCTAGGACGGGGTCTCGCCGGCTAGTACAGCAGCGGGTCGGGCAGTCCGGTGCGCATCTCGACGGGCAGGTGCCCGGTGTCGTTGTGGGTGACGAGAGTCCACGGGCGGCCCGGCTTCTGCAGCAGGACGGTGAGGCCGCAGTTGGCCTGATTGATACTGATCCAGCGCCAGTCCGGAGCCCCGAGAACCGCGCGCACGAACCAGCCGATGACGAAGTTGTGCGTGATCAGCAGTTCGTGGCGTTCGCCCCGGCGGGGCTGCAGGAACTCGGCGACCGCGTCGTCCATCTGGGCACGGCCGGCCTCGATTTCCTCCTCGGTGACTGCCCCAAAGAACGGGGCGTATGCGGCGGGCGTCTCCGGCGCCATCCCGGTCGGGATGCAGTCGAAGAGCAGCGGGGAGGGCACCGGGGTGAGCGAGGGCAGCCGGCCGGCGACGATCTCTGCGGTCTCGGCCGCGCGCTGCAAGGGCGAGTGCCAGGCGTCGGTGAACGGCACGCCGCCGAGGCGTTCCGCGATCAGCTGCGCCTGCCGTTTGCCGCGCGCCGAGAGCGGCCCGTCGGGCAAGCCGTGTTCGGCATCCTGTTGCTCGCCGTGGCGAACCAGGTAGATGTAGTGGGGCAACGGGATCTCTTTCGGTTCGGGGCGTTCGGCCGCACGGCCGGGTATACAGGGCCAGGTGCCCGTTGGATCAGGGCTGGGCGGAGGCAGGCACGATTCCTGCGAAGACGTCGTCGTCGAGCGCACCGACGGCGGCGATGGAGAGCGGGCCGGCGGCGAGTTCGACGGCGAGGGCCTGCACGTCGTCCGCGGTGACCCGGGCGAGCCGGCCCAGCGCCACATCGAGGTCGACGAACTCGCCGAGGGTGATCTCGGCCCGGCCGAGCCGGGACATCCGAGTGTCGGAGTCCTCAAGGGCCAGTGCGGATGCCCCGGAGAGCTGCCCGGACGCACGCCTCATTTCGTCGGCGGTCACGCCGTACTCGGCCAGCCGGTTCAGTTCGCTCAGCAGCAACTCGGCCACCTGGCCCGCTTTCGCCGGCGTGCAGCCCGCGTACATCCCGAACAGGCCGGCGTCGGAGTAGCCGGGGGCGAATGAGTACACGGAATACGCGAGCCCGCGCTTCTCGCGCACCTCCTGGAACAGGCGGGAGGACATGCCGCCGCCGAAGATGGAGGTGAGTACGCTCATCGTCACACGGCGATCGTCGGTGGCGAGCAGCCCGGGGAACCCGAGAAGCAGGTTCGCCTGCTCGAGGGGACGCCGCACGACCGTGACCGCGCTGCCCTGGCGGATCTCTGCTGGCTGCCCGTTGCGACGCCCGACCGGTGAGGCGTTCTCGTTGAGGTCCCAGCCCGCACGGTACAGCGCCCGCGTCACGTCGGCCACGAGCACGTCGTGGTCGACGGCGCCGGCGACGGTGACGACGAGGTCTTGCGGACGATAGTTGGCCCGGTAGTGCGCGAGCACGGCCTCCGGGGTAGCCGCCCTGATCGTGTCGGGGTTGCCGCCGATCGGGCGTCCGAGCGGATGCTTGCCCATCACGGCTTCGAAGAAGCGCTCGTTCGCGACATCCGCCGGATCATCGTCGGCCATGGCGAGTTCCTCGAGGATCACCCCGCGTTCGGTCTCGAATTCGACCGGGTCGATCGTGGACGAGGTGAGCATGTCGGTGAGCACCTCGACCGCCATCGGCAGGTCGCGGTCGCGCACCTTCGCGTAGTAGCAGGTGTATTCCTTCGCGGTCATCGCGTTGTGCTCTCCGCCGACCGAGTCGAAGGCGATCGCGATGTCGAGGGCGCTGCGCGTGGCCGTGCCCTTGAAGAGAAGGTGTTCGAGGAAGTGGGTGGAGCCGTAATGTTCCGGCTCTTCGTCGCGGGAGCCGACGGCGACCCAGTAGCCGATCGTCAGGCTCCGGCTGCCGGGGACGTGCTCGCTGAGGATGCGGACACCGCTCGGGAGCACGGTCCGGCGCACGACGGATTCACCGGCTGCTTTAAAGGACAACTCGGCGAGGGTGAGGGGAAATTCAACGGCGCTGTTCATGACATCACCACCCTACGTCACGGTACCGACGGCGTCAGAGTGCCTTGCGGAACCGGATTCGAGCGCTGGGCGGCGTCGGCGTCAGCGCGAGGCAGCGAGCCCGGACACTCGTTCGAGATCGACCATGTCGCTGCGGGTGAGCCGGATTCCGGCGGCCGCGATGAGGGCATCCACCTGGTCCGGCTGGCTGGCACCCGCGACGGGTGCGGTCACCCCGGCCTGGGCGAGCAGCCACGCGAGCGCGATCGATGCAGCCCCGGTATCGTGGTCGGCCGCGATGCGGTCTACGACGCTGAGGACCCGCAGCCCGGGCCTGCTCAGGTGCTTCGCGGCGCGGGCATCCCTCGTCGTGCTGTGCAGGTCGGCCTTGGAGCGGTACCGACCGGCCAGGAAACCGTGCGCGAGGGAGAAGTACGGCAGCACCGCGAGACCCTGGGCCCGGGTCACGAGGGACAGCGAAGACTCGTAGCCGGCGCGCCGGAGCAGGCTGTACTCGGTCTGCAGGGCGACAAAGCGCGGCAGGCCGTTCGCGGCCAGGATGCGCGCCTCCATGAGGCGCTCCCCGGAGAAGTTCGAGGCAGCGAGGTACCGCACCTGGCCGCTGCGCATCAGCACGTCGACGGCGCCGAGGCTCTCCTCGAGCGGAACGGTCGGGTCGTCGAAGTGGAAGTGCAGCAGATCGATGTAATCGGTGCCGAGCCGGTCGAGCGACGCCTGCACGGCGCCGATGATGCTCCGGGAGGACAGCCCGGGGTTGTCCCGGTTCTTGCCGATCTTGGTGGCGATCACGGTGCTGTCGCGCGCCTTGCGGGTGCGCAGCCAGGACCCGATGATCACTTCGCTCCGCCCGGAGGTGTAGCTGTCCGCGGTGTCGAGGAAGTTGCCGCCGAGCGCGCGGTGCCGGTCGAGGATGCGGTGGCTCGTCTCGCCGTCGGCCGTCCAGCCGAAGACGCTCGAGCCGAGGGCGACCGGGTGCACGGAGAGGTCGGTGTCTGCGATGGTGCGCCGAGCGCCGACACGCGGAAGGCGCCCGTCGGGCTGGACCGGGATCGAGACGGAGATCGGCGGCGGACCCTGGAGCCGGTGCGCGACGACGTCGGACGAGGCCGCGTCGCGAGTGCGCTCGGAATCCTGAATGCCTGGCTGGGTCATCCGTCACTCCTTACCGCTACTGCGTACCGCTACTGCTGGGTTTGGCCCCAAAGCTGAGAGTAACCCGCGATTCGGCAGACGGAAAGGACACGCCGGAACCGTTATCAAAACGGATGCTGGGCATCTGCCGCGAGGTCGCCGCGCCACGCCGGATAGAGTTGTACGGGAACGATTCCGGTTACGGCCTTCTGAGCAGGCGTGAGCCCGAACGAATCAGCCGCGAAAGAAGGATCCATGACGCAGCCCACCACCGGCGTGCCGACGACCGGCGCACCCGCGACCGAGATCACCGCAGAGGCGCGCAGGCGCCGCACCTTCGCCGTGATCAGCCACCCCGACGCGGGAAAGTCGACCCTCACCGAAGCACTCCTCCTGCACGCGCACGCCATCACGACCGCGGGCGCGACCCACGGCAAGGCGGGCCGACGCGGAACCGTGAGCGACTGGATGGCCATGGAGCAGGCCCGTGGCATCTCGGTGACGAGCGCGGCGATCCAGTTCGAGTACCGCGACAGCGTGATCAACCTCGTCGACACCCCCGGCCACGCCGACTTCTCCGAGGACACCTATCGGGTCCTGTCCGCCGTCGACGCCGCCGTGATGCTCGTCGACGCGAGCAAGGGTCTCGAGGTGCAGACCATGAAGCTCTTCGACGTCTGCCGCCAGCGCAACCTCCCCGTGATCACGGTGATCAACAAGTGGGACCGGCCCGGGCTCGACGCCCTCGCCCTGATGGACGAGATCCGCACCCGCACCGGGCTCCTTCCGACGCCGCTGACGTGGCCGGTCGGAATCGCCGGGGACTTCCGGGGGTCATCGACCGTTCGACCGAGGAATTCATCCGCTTCACCCGCACGGCGGGCGGCGCGACCGCCGCCGACAGCGACCGGGTACCGTTCGATGTGGCAGCGGCTCAGGAGGGGGAGGCCTGGGTCACCGCGACCGAGGAATCCGAACTGCTCGGCGAAGAAGACCAGGATCACGACGAGGCCAGGTTCCTTGCCAACGAGACAACGCCGGTGCTGTTCGCCGCCGCGGTGCTCAACTTCGGCGTGCAGCACATCCTCGACACCCTCGTGGACTTCGCCCCGGCGGCGGAGGCCCGTGTCGACGCGGCCGGCGGGCACCGCGCCGTCGCTTCGCCGTTCTCCGGCTTCGTGTTCAAGGTGCAGTCGGGCATGAACGCCTCACACCGGGACTACGTCGCGTTCGTGCGGGTGTGCTCCGGCCAGTTCCGCCGCGGAATGATCGTCACCCACGCGGCGACCGGCCGGCCTTTCGCGACAAAGTACGCCCAGCACCTCTTCGGACGCGAACGCGAAGTGGCCGACGAGGCCTGGCCCGGCGACATCGTCGGGCTCGTCAACGCGTCGGCGCTCCGCGTCGGCGACTCGATCTTCGAGAGCGAACCCGTTGAGTTCCCCCCGCTGCCGATGTTCGCTCCCGAGCACTTCCGTGCCGTGCGCTCCGCCGACAGCAGCAAGCACAAGCAGTTCCGGCGCGGCATCGACCAGCTCGACCACGAGGGAGTCATCCAGGTGCTCCGCAGCGACCTGCGCGGGGACCAGGCCCCGGTGCTCGGCGCCGTCGGCCCGATGCAGTTCGAGGTCGTCGAGGAACGCATGACACACGACTTCGGCGCCGCGATCCGTTCGGAATCGCTCCCGTACCAGATCGCCCGCCGCACCAACCGGGAGAGCGCCGAGATCCTCGGCCACGACAGGCAGGTCGAGGTGCTGATGCGATCCGACGGCACCCTCCTCGCCCTGTTCAGCACCCCGTGGCGGCTGCGCAACACGGTCCGCGACCACCCGGAGCCTGATGCTCGAGGACCTCGCCGCCGGCGCCCTGGAGCCGGCACCCGCCGCGTAGTCCGGGCCCGGGGCATCCGCTCCCCCTCGTTGAGTTGCGGGGAAAACACCCTCGCCGAGCCCGGGAGGGTGTCTTTCCCGCAACTCACCCGCGCCGCAGGGTCCTCGTCAGCGGGTCATGCTCCTCGGCGGCACCGGGAAGCTGTCCCCGCCGTACTTCTCGTTGGCAACGCTCATGACATCCGGCCACATCCGGTGCCGGGCGGTCGCGGCCTGGCCGCTGTCGAAGTACGTCGTCCGCTGGTCACGGCCGTCGCCCGACACGTTCACGACCCCGACGACGGTGGCGACCTTCGTGCTCGCCCCGCTCATCCAGGTGTCCTTGTTGTCATCTGTGGTGCCGGTCTTGCCGATCATCGGCACCCGTGGCGTGGTGGCGCGGTAGGACGACGCCGCCGTTCCGCTGGTCATGACCCGTTGCATGGCGTAGTCCATCGCCGCGGCGACGTCCGTGCTCACGGACTGGGCGCAGTTCGACGTCGGCGCGGGAATATCCGCGCCGTCCGGCCCGGTGATCTTGTCGATCACGATGGGCGTGCACGTCACGCCGTTGTTGGCGATCCCCGCATACGCTGCCGCCATCGTGAGGGGCGCGATCTCGTTCGTGCCGAGAACGGATGCCGCACCCTGTTCGAGCGCATTCCCGTCGGCACGGTGCACACCGAATGCTTCGGCCGTCTTGCGGATGGCGCACAGGTCGAGTTCCTTCGCCATGCCGATGAAGCCCGTGTTGATGGATTGGATGGTCGATTGCAGCGCCGAGCTGTACGAGCCGTTCTCGGACGAGGAGTCGTTCTTCGGGTTGAAGTCCGGGTAGGACTGCGGGCCGTTGCAACTGTCCTCGAAGGTGCCCCAGTTCGACCGGGGCCGGGAACTGACGGAGTCGGCCAGGGAGTGACCCGTGTTGAGCCATTCGGCGAGGGTGAAGACCTTGTACGTGGACCCGGTCTGGAAACCGTTGGAGCCGCCCTGGTCGAGGTCGGTGTTGTAGTTGATGCCGCTGTAGTTGTCACCGGTCGCCTGCACGGCCGGGTCCTGGCTGTAGTCCTTGTTCTGGGTCATGTCGAGCACCCGCCCGGTGCCGACCTCCACACTCGTGATGACCCCGCCGACGTCCCACCCGGGGAAGGTGTCCGGCACGTTCTCCTTCATCGTGGTCTCTGCTGCGATCTGCAGGTCCAGGTCGAGCGTCGTGGTGACCTGGTAGCCGCCGAGCCGGAAATTGGCCAGGCGGGTCTCCGCGTCCTTCCCGAAGGCGGGATCGGTGCGGAGTGTGTGCACGACGAGGTCGCAGAAGTAGGCGCTGCCGCCCGCGGTCTGGCAGCCCGTGCTCGGTTCGGTGATGGTCGGCTCGATCGGAGCATTGATCGCGGCGTCGTGATCTGCCTGGCTGATCTTGCCGTGCTCGAGCATCGCATCGAGGATGTAATCGCGCCTGCCCTTGTTGTCGGCGTAGCCGTTGGCCGCCCCGTTCGTCGCGCTGTCCGGCTTGTCGAGCTGGAATTTGACCGGGTTGTTCACGATCGCGACGAGGCTCGCGGCCTGCGGCAACGTGAGGTTGGCCGCCGTGGTGTTGAAGTAGTAGCTCGCCGCGGATTCGATTCCGTAGACGGAGCCGCCGAAGCCCGTGATGTTCAGGTACTGGCGCAGGATCTCGTCCTTGGAGTACTTCTTCTCGAGCCCGATCGCGAGGCTCATCTCCTTGAGCTTGCGGTCGGGGCTCGCCTCGGTGGCCGTGTTGTAGCAGTCCGCGCGCTCCGTGTCGTCGGTGAGGGCTTCGCACTTCTGCACGAGCACGTTCTTGACGTACTGCTGGGTGATCGAGGAGCCGCCCCGGGTGGTGCCGGTGAAGACGGTCGCGACGATGCCCGTGACGGTGCCCCAGATGTCGACGCCGCCATGTTCGTAGAACCCGGGGTCTTCTCCGGAGGTCGCAGCGTCCTTCACGAACGGGCTGATCGCGTCGAACGCCACCTCGACCCTGTTCTGGTCGTAGAACGACGCAAGCAGGCGGGACGAGCCATCGCTCGTGGTCGCGTAGAGGTTGCTCTTCTGGGACAACCGGCCGATCTCGAGGTCGTCGGGCAGGTTCACGACTACGACGGTCACAACGGTCGCGATGACGGCGACGATGACTCCCATCGCGATCAGGACGATGGAACGACGGCGGAGTCGACGGCCCTTCTTCCTGCTGGACGATGAAATTGTCATGGTACGACTATGGCTTCCGTTTCTGGACGAGTGGTACGAAGAAGGCGGATGCCGCCGGACCCGCGGGTCCACCGGCATCCGCCTTCGGGTTGTCGGCTAGGCGTCGACGACGACCGAGGTGATCACCGGGATGCGGCGGTACTTGCGCTGCATCCACCGGGTGACGCTCTGGGTGAAGAGCTCTTCGAGCTCGGGCCCGTCGACAATCTTGACCTTGTTGGCGGCGCGGAGGGCGTCGTCGATGGACTTCGTCGCGCCCTGGATCCAGGCGTTGTCCTGCACGAAGCCGCGGGCGATGAACTCGACCGGCTCGACGAGTGCGCCGGTGCGGGTGTCGAGAATGCCGAGGATCGTGACGGCGCCGTCGTTGGAGAGCTGCACGCGGTCGGCGAGGGCTTCCTCGGAGGCGACGCCGCCGACGGTCATGCCGTCGACGAGGACGATCTCGGCCTGAACGCGGCCGACGATCTTGGCGACGCCGTCGACGAGGTCGACGACCACGCCGTCTTCGACGACGAGCACCTGCGCCTCAGGGACACCGGTGCGGATCGCGAGCTCGGCGTTGGCCTTGAGGTGGCGCCATTCGCCGTGGATCGGCATGACGTTCTTGGGCTTGACGAGGTTGTAGCAGTAGACGAGCTCGCCGGCGCTCGCGTGGCCGGAGACGTGCACCTTGGCGTTGCCCTTGTGCACGACGTTGGCTCCCCAGCGGGTGAGGCCGTTGATGACCCGGTAGATCGAGTTCTCGTTGCCGGGGATGAGGGAGCTCGCCAGGAGGACGGTGTCGCCTTCGCCGATCTTGATGGTGTGTTCGCGGTTCGCCATCCGGGAGAGGGCGGCCATCGGCTCGCCCTGGGACCCGGTGCAGATCATCGTGACCTGGCTGTCCTTCATCCGCTCGAGCGCCTTGACGTCGACGATGAGGCCCTTCGGCACGTGCAGGAAGCCGAGCTTCTCGGCGATGGCCATGTTGCGCACCATCGAGCGGCCGACGAAGGCAACCTTGCGGTTGTGCCTCGCCGAGGCATCGATGACCTGCTGGATGCGGTGCACGTGGCTCGCGAAGCTCGACACGATGATGCGGCGCGGTGCGGTGCGGAAGACCGAGTCGATGGCCGGGCGGATGTCTTCCTCGGTCATCGTGAAGCCGGGAACCTCGGCGTTGGTCGAGTCCGTCATGAAGAGGTCGACGCCCTCTTCGCCGAGACGGGCGAAGCCGGGGAGGTCGGTGAGGCGGTTGTCGAGGGGGAACTGGTCCATCTTGAAGTCACCGGTCGCGAGCACGAGGCCGGCCTCGGTGCGGATCGCGACGGCGAGTCCGTCGGGGATGGAGTGGTTGACCGCGAGGAATTCGAGGTCGAACGGGCCGAAGCTGCGACGCTGGCCTTCCTTGACCTGCTGGAGCTTCGGGGTGATCCGGTGTTCTTCGAGCTTGGCACTTACGAAGGCGAGGGTGAGCTCGCTGCCGACGACGGGGATGTCCGCACGCTCGCGGAGGAGGTAGGGCACACCGCCGATGTGGTCCTCGTGGCCGTGGGTCAGGACGACGGCGACGACGTCCTGCATCCGGCCGCGGATGTAGGAGAAGTCGGGCAGGATCACGTTGACGCCGGGCTGGGTCTCCTCGGGGAACAGCACCCCGCAGTCGACGATGAGCAGCTTGCCCTTGTGTTCGAAGACGGTCATGTTGCGACCGATCTCGCCGAGGCCGCCGAGGGGGATGACGCGCAGTCCTCGCTTGACGAGGGACGGCGGGCTGTTCAGGTCGAGTTCGTGCTTAGTCAATTAAATAAACTCATTTCTTGGCGAAACCGCGCACAGGGCAGCCGGTCTCATAGCCGGCGCCGGGTCTATCCGGCAGCCGTGGTGACGGGGTTATGCAAATCAAAAGGTGATGCGCGCGTCAGGTCGCGAGGCCGTGAGCCTCATTCGACTTAGGCGAAGCCGTGGAAAGCCATCCGGGTGTGTGGAACCGCAGAGCGTGAAGTGAAAGCGCAGCTGTGGATGGCCGTTGAATCGCGCTGTCAACGCACAATTCTACCGCATGCGGGCCGCCCGCCGCCTCCTGCAGTCGCCAGGCCGTCCCCGAGCCATCCCCAGCCGTCTTGGAGACTTCGCTAATAGCCTGCGATTATGCCTTCTTCTTCCCCCTGTACGACGCCCCGCTCACCCTCATCGACGGCACGGAGACGACCTTCGCCGACTTCCGCGGCAAGACCGTTCTCGTGGTCAATGTCGCATCCAAGTGCGGTTTCACGCCCCAGTATGCGGGCCTCGAGGCTCTCTACGACCGGTTCAAGGACGACGGCCTCGTCGTCCTCGGCCTGCCGTGCAACCAGTTCATGGGCCAGGAGCCCGGGGAGGCCGCCGACATCGAGGCGTTCTGCCAGCTCAACTACGGTGTCACCTTCCCGATGACCGACAAGGTGGATGTGCGGGGCAAGCACCAGCATCCGCTCTATGCCCAGCTCACCAAGTTCAAGTCCGGCCTGCTGCCCGGCCTCGTCAAGTGGAATTTCGAGAAGTTCCTCGTGAACTCGGAGGGCGAGATCGTGGACCGCTTCGCCTCGACCGTCGAACCCGAATCTCCCGAACTCGTCGGCGCGATCGAGAAGACGCTCGCCTCCGCCGCCGCCTGACCCCGAGTCAGCGGACGCGTGCCCGATGCCACCACTCTCCGGTCGCGATCACGCCGAGGGCTGCGACCGGGACGGCGAGGAACAGCTGGAGCACGGTGACGTCCGACGCGGCGTCCGCACCGCCGAGGCCGAGCCAGAGCCCGGGCGCCGCCCAGGGGAACCAGGCGCCCACACCGAGCGCGGTGATGACCTGCGTGGCGACGATGAGCAGGATCAGTGCCCCGACGCCGGCGAGGGGTCCGCGGCCGGCACTCGCGACGAACGCGAGGGGTAGGGCGAGCAGAGCCGCGAGCAGCCCGCCCACGAGCGCCCTGCCGCCGATCGCCCCGGCGCTGACGGGATCCGGGATGCCCAGCCCGATGCACAACCCCGCAGCGAGCGCGCCCAGCAGGACGCCAAGGCACGCGATCGCCGACCAGCCAAGCACCACCGCGAATTTCGCGTACGCGATCTGCCTGCGACCGACCGGGAGTGCGAACAGACCCCCGAACGACGCGTCGGCGAATTCACGGCCGAAGCACCAACTCACCACGAAGCCGACGCCGAGCGGGTTCGCGACCGAGAGCATCATCGCGACGGCGCCCAGGTAGCCCGACCAGCCTGTCCCGACGAGTAGGACGCTGGCCTTTGCCGCGAGCGGCGTATCCGCGCCGTTGGTCGCAGCCACCGTGAGGACCGCGGCGAGCGCCGGCAGCGCGAGGCAGAGCAGGGCAGAGACCGCGCGCACGGTGAGGGCGCGGCGGAACTTGAGCGCCTCGAAGTCCCGTGCTCCCGCGAAGAGTCCTTGGCGCGTCGTCATGGCCGGGCCCGGAGCACGAGTTCCCTTATCCGAAGCATCCGGTGTCGGAGTGCCATGAGTCGGAGCGACGGCTACAGGCGCGACGGCGACAGGAGCGCTGCCAGCGGGAGCGCCGCGGGACGCACCATCGGCGTCCTCGTCGGCAGCAAGGACGAGCGCGAAGAATTGCCGTTCGAGGTCCGCCGTTCCCGGAGACAGGGTGCCGACGATTCGCCCGCCGTGCAACACGGTGACGGTGTCGGCCATCCGGGAGACCTCGTCGAGATGGTGGCTCGAGACCAGGACCGCAGCATTCCGATCGCGAGCGGCCGAGCGCAGCAGCTCCCGCAGGACGAGCACCCCGCGGGGGTCGAGCGCACCGGTCGGCTCATCGAGCATGATCACCGTCGGCGCGTGTACGAGCGCCGCCGCAAGACCGACCCGCTGGCGGTTGCCCGTGGAGAGCCGGCCGGCCCTGCGCACGGCATACCCGGTCAGGCCGAGTGCGGTGAGGGCATCCGTCGTCGCGGCTTGCGCCGCACGCCGGTCGAGGCCGTGCAGCCGGGCCGAGTAATAGACGTTCTCGCGCGCGGTCAGCTCGGGATAGGCGAACGGCCCTTCGACCATCTGGCCCACCCGGCCCCATAATGCAGCGGGCAGGCTCCGAAACCTCGATGCCGGACAGGGCCGCCGTCCCGCTGACAGGGGCCAGCATGCCGAGGAGCGTGCGCAGCAGGGTGGTCTTGCCTGCACCGTTGAGCCCGACGAGCGCGTGGATCTCCCCGGGGCACACGGACAGGCTCAGCGTGTCCAGGATCTCGATGCCGCCGATCGTCGTACTGATCCGATCGGCACGGATGCCCGCCGGAGGCCGTCCCCTCACCTCACCGTCCTCACCCACCGTGCAGCCCGGGCGTCAGTAGCTCGAGGTGCAGACGCAGAGTTCGTTGCCCTCGACATCGGCGAGCACCCACCACTCGGGGGCGTGCTCGTCGGTGAGCAGCGTGCCCCCGGCCTCGACGATCGCGCGCACCCGGTCCTCGGCGTCGTCGCCGGGCACGTAGACGTCGAGATGGATACGATTCCGGTCGCTCCGGGTGATCTCCATGTGCTGGAACCAGACCCGCGGCCCGTGTCCCGCCGGGTCGACAAGGTCGACGTCGCCGTCCCCGTCCGCCGCCAGTTCGACGTACCCGAGGCCCACGCGCCAGAACGGGCGGATCGAGTCGGCATTCGTGCAGTCGATCGCGACGTCGTAGCGGGCAGGCGTCACGACCAGACCTTCCGCACCGAGCTCGTTCGCGAGCGCCTGGATCTGCAGGGCGAGCCGGAGGTCGCGTTCGGTCACGCCTCCGAGGTCGTGCGAGCGGAGCCGGAAGGCGACCCTGCCGTAGCCGAGTTCGACGTCTGGGTGGTGCCCCGCGGCATCCGCCGCCTCGGCGACGCGGTCGAGGAGGCGCACCACCGAGGCGAAATCACTCGTGCGGTAGCTCGCATGCAGCGCGCCGTCGAGGTGCACGAACGGGCCGCCCCCGAGCACGGCGGCGGTCTGCGCGGGACTCTGGATCGAACCGGTTGCGCTCATGCACCTCACTCTGCTCCGGCGGCTGCCGCCGGTCAAGAGAACGGGCCCCGCTAAAACCGCCGGGGAACGACCGGGTGCCCGACCGCGTCCGCGCCACGCACCCCGAGCGGATGCGCCCTTGCGGGGCGTCCCATTAGTCACTTTGCCCTATTCTGTGGGCCTTCTGCGTGCTAATCTCATGCGTTATGCACAGTCTGGACAGGGTCGACCTCCAACTCCTCCGCGCCCTCTGCGTCGAGCCGCGCAGTACCTTCGTCGCTCTCGCCCAGCGGCTGGGATTGTCCAGGAACACCGTGCAGGCGCGGATGGCGCGCCTCGAGGAATCCAACGCCTTCCTGGCCTTCGATCGCCGGATCAATCCCATCGCCCTCGGCCACCCGCTGACGGCGTTCATCCAGGTGCACCTGCAGCAGAAGCGGCTCAGCCAGATCGTCGCAGAGCTCACCCAGATCCCTGAGATCGTCCAGGCGCACGGCATGAGCGGATCGACAGACCTGCTCGTTCTTGTCGTGTGCACGGATGCCGACGACCTGTTCCGCATCGACGGCACCATCCTCGCGTGCGAGGGTGTCGACCGCACGGAGACCTCACTCGCCATGGGCGAGCTGATCCCCTATCGGATCACCCCGCTGCTCGACCGGGTCACCCGGGAGCGCGGCCCGGCGAACCGTGTCGACGTCGATATCGACGACGAGGCCTGAGCCCGGCGGGACGACCGCCCCGCACCGAGCCTTGTCCACGCCGCGCCTTGTCCACAATCTATTTGATAAATTCATCATATAGGTATATAAAGAAGTAATGATGTTTCGCGGCGTGGTCCCCCGATGAGCGTCACCAGACTGACCTCGCTCATCCGTCGCAGCGGACGGATCGCTGAGCAGGCTCCGCCGGTCCCCGCCCTCTTCCCCGGCGCCGGGATCTTCGGCGGGAGCATCCAGGTGCGCTTCATCAACGCCGGCGGCTGCAACGACTGCGCCCAGGAAGTGGCGAGCGCCTTCGGCCCGGTCTACGACGTGGAGCGCTACGGCGTGCGGCTCGTCGCTTCGCCCCGGCATGCTGACGTGCTGCTGATCTGCGGGTCGGTGACCCGGAACATGATCGAACCGCTCCGGCGCACAGTCGTCGCGACCCCCACCCCCGCTTCATCATCGCCGTCGGCGACTGCGCGATCACAGGCGGCGTCTTCGCCGACGGCTACGGTGTCGCCGGCTCCGTGTCCGACTTCGTGCACGTCGACCTCGCCGTCCCCGGCACTCCGCCCGAGCCGGCCGCCATCGTCGACGCCCTCCGCCGGATGACCGGCCGATGAACGTCGTCCAGTCCGGCCTCGTCCTCCAGGCCCTGCTCGCCCTCGCCGCTGTGGCGACCGGCCTGCTCTGCCCCGTGTCCTGGCGTTCCCGCGCGACCGGCGCGCTCTGCGCCCTTCTTGGTGTCGCGGGCATCGTCACGGGGGCTGCCGCACTCGGTGGGGCGAACGGCGCCCTGACCATCCCGCTCGCGCTCCCGATCGACCCCCTCGTGCTCTCCCCCGACCGGCTCGGCGGCCTGTTCATGCTCGTCGTCTCCGCGGTCGGCGCCCTCGTCTCCCTCTTCGGGATCGGCTCTGCTCGCGGCGCGGAGGCCTCCCGCACCTCGTGGGCGGCCATGGCCGTCTTCCTCGGCGGCATGCAGCTGGTACCGGCCGCGACGGACGTCGTGTCCTTCCTGCTGCTCTGGGAGATCATGACCCTCGGCTCCACCGTGCTCCTCCTCGCCGACCACGCGAGCCGGAGCACCGTCTACTCCGCCGCGATCTGGTATTCGGCGATGTCCCAGCTGAGCTTCTTCTTCGTTCTCGCCGGCTTCGGCGTGCTCGTCGCGGCCACCGGCGGCACGGGCTTCCAGACACTCGCGACCGTGCAGGAAGGCTCCTGGCCGGCGAACCTCGCGTTCGTGCTCCTCCTCCTCGGCTTCGGCGGCAAGGCGGAACTCGTGCCGCTGCACGTCTGGGTCCCCGGGTGCTTCCGGAGGCGCCGAGCCATGTCGCCGCGGCGATGAGCGGTGCGATGGTCAAGATCGGCGTCTACGGCGCGCTCCTCGTCTGCGTGCGCCTGCTGCCCTCCGGCCCGCCGTGGTGGGGCGTGCTCATCCTCGTGCTCGGCGGCGTGTCCGCCGTCTACGGAATCCTGCAGGCCTCCGTCGCGAGCGACCTCAAGGTGCTGCTGGCCTACTCGACCACCGAGAACATGGGGCTCGTCTTCCTCGGCCTCGGGGCATCCGTGCTGTTGCGCGGCTACCACGCGACGGCGGCCGCCGACGCCGCGCTCGTCGCGGCACTGCTCCTCATGGTGAGTCACGCCGCGTTCAAGACGACCCTCTTCCTCGGCGCGGGCGCCGTCGCCCACGCGACCGGCGAGCTCAACCTCGACCGGCTCGGCGGCCTCGGCAAGCGGATGCCGTGGACGGCCGGCGCGTTCGGCCTCGCGAGCCTCAGCGCGGCCTCACTTCCGATCACGAGCGGTTTCGTCGCCGAATGGATGCTGCTGCAGTCCCTGATCCACGGCGCCCGCCTCGACGGCGAGGTCGTCTCCGTCGCCGCGTCGATCGCGATGCCGCTCGCCGTCGCCGTGCTCGCCCTCACCGCCGGCCTCGCCCTGCTCACCTTCGTCAAGGCATACGGCATCGCGTTCCTCGCCCGGCCGCGCTCCCGGAAGGCGAGCATCGCCCGGGAGGTGCCCTGGGTGATGCGGGTCCCGCTCGCGCTCGGCGCCCTCGCCGTCGTCGGCCTCGGCCTCGTGCCCGGCCCGCTCTCCGCGGGAATCGCCGCAGCCGTCGGCCCCGTCATCGTTCCCGACGTACGTACCGTCGGCCTCGCCGGCGTTAGTTTCGCCGGCATCGACGTCGTGCTCGACCCGGGCACCCTCGTCATCCTCGCGGCACTCGTGCTCGTGCCGATCCTCGTGATCGTCGCTCTCGGCTCCCGCCGCCACCCCACCCGGGTCGACCCGCTGCCGTGGGCAGGCGGAGGATCGCGGCTCCGGCCGCGGATGCAGTACACCGCGACCTCATACGCCGAACCGCTCGTGCGGGTGTTCGACGACGTCCTCCGGCCGTCGCGCGACGTCGAGGTCACCCACGTCGGCGAATCCCGCTACCTCGTCGAGAAGGTGCACGTCGAACAGACCGTCTCCGATGTCATTGAGACCCGGCTCTACCGGCCGGTCCTGAACGCGGCCCAGCGCTTCGGCGTCCTCGCCCGGCGCGCCCAGGACGGCAGCATCCACCGCTACCTCGGCTACTCGTTCGCCGCCCTGCTCGTCGTGCTGATCGCGGTGTCCCTGTGATGCCCGTCGGCGCGGCCGTGAGCCTCGTCCTCGGCACGATGCCGGGCGCGGGCGCCGGCACGGGCACCGCTGCGCGCGCCGTCGAACTCACCTGGACGGGCATCGGCGCCCCGATCCTGATGGCCGTGCTGCAGCTCGCGCTCTTCATCTTCCTCGCCCCGCTCCTGATCGGCGTGATCCGCCAGGTCCGCGCCCGGCTCGAGGGCAGGGCGGGCGCCGGAATCTGGCAGCCCTGGCGTGACGTGCGGAAACTGCTCGCCAAGGAACCGGTGCACGCGGCGGACTCGAGCTGGATGCTGTCCGTCGGCCCGATCGTGCTGCTCGTCTCGAGCCTGCTGCTCTGCGTGCTGCTCCCCCTCGTCGGCACCCTCGCGCTCCCCCTCATCCCGAGCGACCTGTTCGTCATCGTCTCGGTCATGCTGATCGGCGTCGTGGCGCTCGCCCTCGTCGGCCTCGACGGCGGCACCGCGTTCGGCGGGATGGGTTCGAGCAGGCACATGACGGTCGCGGCCCTTGTCGAGCCGACCCTGCTGCTCTCGATCTACGCCCTCTCGATCCCGGCCGGCAGTTCGACCCTGTCGCTCATCGTGCAAACCCGGCTCCAGACGCCCGCCGTGATCATCTCCCCCGTGAGCCTGCTCGCGATGGTCGCCCTGGCGATCGCGATCATGGCCGAGACGAGCCGGCTGCCCATTGACAACCCCTCGACCCACCTCGAGCTCACGATGCTGCACGAGGCCATGGTGCTCGAGAGCCTCCGGTCGCGACCTGGCCTGGCTCGAGCTCGGTTCCTGGCTCAAGCTCGCCGCCCTGCTCGGCCTGCTCGGCAACCTCATCGTGCCGTGGGGCGTGCTCACCGACTTCACCGTTCCGGGCCTCCTCCTCGGCGCCTTCTTGGTTGCCGCCAAGGTGCTCGCCCTGGGCACCGCGCTGAGCGTCGGCGAGGTCTTCCTCGCCAAGGCGCGCCTGTTCAGCGTGCCCGAGCTGCTCGCGGGGTCCTTCGCCCTTGCCCTGCTCGCCGTGACCGCCTCCTACCTGGTCGCTTAGGAGCATCCGTGTTCGAAACCACCTACCCGCAACTCATCGGACTCTGCACCGGCACGCTGCTGCTCACGAGCGCGCTGATGGTCTGGCGGCACTCGATGCTCGCCTCGATCCGCCTGCTCGCCGTGCAGGGCCTCGCCCTCGCCGCGCTCGTCGCCGTGATCGGCGTGCAGAAGGGCGAGCTCGAGGTCATCCTCGTGGCCGTGCTCGTGCTGCTCGTCAAGGGCCTCGGCCTGCCGTGGGTGCTCGCCCACGAGTCGAAGGCGACGACCCGAACGGATGAGGCCCCGCGCCTCAACCCCACGGCTTCGCTCCTGACCGTGGCCCTGCTCACGATCCTCGCCTACGTCGTCTCGAGCCGGGTGCTCGCCCGGGACACCAGCATCTCCGCGCACGCCGCCCCGATCGGGCTCGCCATGGTGCTGATCGGCTTCCTGCTCCTCGTCACGCGCCGCCAGGCGCGCTCGCAGCTGATCGGCTTCCTCGTGCTCGACAACGGCATCGCGACCGTCGCCTTCCTGACCAGCGGGGGCGTCCCGCTCGTGCTCGAGCTCGGCATCTCCCTCGACGTGCTCCTCGTCGTGATGATCCTCTACGTCTTTGCGGGGCGGATGCACAACAAGTTCGGCAATACGGACATCGACCAGCTGAGAAAGTTGCACGACTGATGGCCCCGTCCCTCGCATCGTCCCTGTCCTTCGCCCTCTGGACCCCGCTCGCCTTCCCGGTGCTGTTCGCGCTCCTGAGCCTCACGGTTCCGTCCGCGCCGCTGCGTCGGCTCGGCCCGATCGCCTCGAGCCTGGCCGTGCTCGGCTCCGGAATCCTCCTCGACGTCGCCGTGCTGCACGACCAGGTGCCGACGCTCGGCGGCGTGCTCCGCGCCGACGCCCTCTCGGCCTACCTCCTCACGGTCGTCGGCGCCATCGGCCTCGTCGCGACCTGGGGCGGACTCGGCGGCGGTGGCCACTCGCAGACTCCCGCACGCTGGGCGGGGTCATACGACGGCCTGATCTCGGTGTTCCTCGCCGCCATGTCGCTCGCCGTCGTCGCAGACAACATCGGCCTGATGTGGGCTTCGATCGAGGCGACGACGATCACGACCGCGTTCCTCGTCGGCGCGCACCGCACCGGCAAGTCGCTCGAGGCCTCCTGGGAAGTACGTGATCCTGGGTTCCGTCGGCGTCGCGATCGCCCTGCTCGGCATCCTCCTCATCTACGCAGCCTCCCGGGCCACCGGAGAGGCTACGCTGTCCTGGCTCGTGCTCAGCCAGCCTGGCCTGCCGCTCGACCCCGCCCTCGTCCGCGCGGGCGGCGCCCTCGCGGTGCTCGGCTTCGCCACCAAGGCCGGTCTCGCACCGATGCACAGCTGGCTGCCGGACGCCCACAGCCAGGCCCCCGCACCGGTGTCCGGCCTGATGAGCGGTGTGCTGCTCGCGGTGGCGCTCTACGCGATCCTGCGGGTGCAGACCATCACAGACGCCGTGATCGGCCCGGACTTCCTCCGGGCGATGCTCAGCGTGGCCGGCCTGCTCTCCCTGTTCGTCGCAGCCGCCCTACTGATCCGCCAGCGCGATTTCAAGCGGATGCTCGCATACTCGAGCATCGAGCACATGGGCCTGATGGCGATCGGCGCCGCAATCGGCGCCGCCGCCCTTCCGGCGGTGCTGCTCTACATGCTCGGCCACGGCCTCGTGAAGGCGACCCTCTTCGTCGTCTCCGGCCGGATCCTCGAGGTCGAGGGCACGCCGAAGATCGCGAACGTCCGGGCGCTGCTCGTGCGCCGCCCCGGCCTTGCGATCCCGTGGCTCGTCGCGATGGCGGCCCTCCTCGGCTTTCCCCCGTTCAGCATCTTCTTCTCGGAGGTCGGCATCATCCTCGCCGGCTGGTCCGCAGGCATGGGCATCGTCGTCGGTATCGCCCTCGTCCTCCTCCTCGTGATCTTCGCGAGCCTCACCCGGCTCACCGTCGCGCTCACGATCGGTTCACCGCACGATTCCCTGGACCACACCCCGCCGACCCTGCCGGACCACGCGCCGGGAGCGACAACGGCACACCCGACCGCGCCGGGCGACGAATCGGAGGCGGACCGTGCGGCCACGATCCTGTCGCGGCGCGAGGTAGAAGCCGATATCGACGGCACCACCGGCGCAGGCGCCCCCGAACCCTTCCCCATGACCTCCAACATCCGCGTGACCTCCCCGTTCCCCGACACCGTCGCCGTGGACGTCGTCGACGTCGTGATCGCACCGGACCGGTCGACCCACGGGCCGCTGCTGCCCCTCGTGCTCGCTCTTGCGACCTGCGCCGTCGTCGCCTTCGTCGCGAACCCGGTCGGCATCCTGCTCGCCAGCGCCGCCGCCGTGCTGGGAGGAGCCCACTGATGACGAACCCCACCCCCGCCACCCCAAGCCGCCCCGAGGTCATCGTGCTCGTCCGCGACCGGCTGCGGCAGGAGGCATCCGCCCTGCTGGACAGCGGCAACCGGCTCGCGATGATCGCCTGCCACGACGACGGCGACGCCCTGCGCGTCGTCTACTCGTTCGCGGGCGTCTTCCCCCGCCGGCAGGTCGATCTCGTCGTTCCGGTTCCGTATGACGACGCCTGGGTGCCGAGCATCGCCGACCTGTCCTATCCGGCAGGCAACTTCGAGCGCGGGATGCGCGACCTGTACGGCGTACGCCCGGCCGACCACCCGCAGCCGTATCGGCTCGTGCGGCACGGGCATTGGCCGCGTGGCTGGTACCCGATGCGCCTCGGCGCCCGGGTGACGCCCCGGTTCGAGCCGGACGTCGAGTCCTTCCCCTTCGTCGAGGTCGAGGGACCGGGTGTCTACGAGATCGCCGTCGGGCCGATTCACGCCGGGATCATCGATCCCGGGCACTTCCGCTTCTCCGTCGTCGGCGAGACGATCGTGCGCATGGAGGCCCGCCAGTGGTACATGCACCGCGGCGTCGAGCGGCTCTTCGAGGGGCGGCGGCCGGCCGATGGCCTCGAGCTCGCCGAGCAGGTCACCGGGGACACCGTGGTCGGGCACTCCCTCGCATACTGCATGGCCGTCGAGGCCGCTGCGGGCATCGAGGTCCGCGAGACCGACCGGCTGCTCCGCGCCCTCCTGCTCGAACTCGAGCGGATCTACAACCACGTCTCCGACCTCGGCTCCCTCGCGAACGACGTCGGCTTCGGGATCGTGCACTCGCACACCCAGCGGCTGCGCGAGACCCTGCTGCGCCTGAACAAGACCGTCACCGGCCAGCGTTTCCTGCGCGGCGGCGTGCGGATCGGCGGCACCCGGGTGCTCGGCCTGCCGGATCCCGAGGTTCTCCGAGGTGTGGCCGCGGACATGCAGGAGATCATCGCGATCACCCTCGGCCACGCGATCGTGCGGGACCGGTTCACGGGTACGGCTCCGCTCGGTGGCGCCCAGGCGCGCGCCATCGGCACCCTCGGGTACGTCGCACGGGCCTCCGGGATCGACGCGGACTCCCGCAGGGATCACCCGTTCGTCGATCTCGGCCCGGCGTTCCACGTCGTCACCGAGACCGGCGGGGATGTGCTCGCCCGCTACCGGGTGCGCGCGGGCGAATTCGCGGTCTCGATCGCCGTGGCCATCGACCTCGTGGCCCGCCTCGGCGACCACCTCGGCAGCGGCACCGCGGTCGACCCGCTCGGACCGGGGACCGGGCTGGCCTTCGTCGAAGGCTGGCGCGGAACCATCTGCCACCGGGTCGAGCTCGGCGCCGGCGGCGTGGTCAGCCGGGTCAAGATCGTCGATCCCTCGTTCTTCAACTGGCCGGCGCTGCCCGTCGCGCTCGCGGAGACGATCGTGCCCGATTTCCCGCTCGTCAACAAGAGCTTCAACCAGTCCTACGCGGGCAACGACCTCTGAGCCCCGCCCGCGACGCGCCCCCGGACCCGCTGAGGTGTCGCATATCGACGTTCGTGAGTGCCAGGAACGTCGATATGCGACACCTCACGGTCAGCAGTCAACGGCCAACGGGAGCGCGCGAGGTGTCGGGCGGGCGGATGCCGCTATTGGCCGTCCTGCTCGATCGTGCGCAGGAGCGCGTGGGAGTCTTCGAGAGTCGCGACCAGCATCCGCTTCGCGACGGTGAGCAGTTCGGCGACGCCGGCGTCACGGACCGCGTAGAAGATGGTGTTGCCCTCACGGCGGGTGACGACCACCCCGGCCCTGCGGAGCACCCCGAGTTGCTGGGAGAGGTTGGAGAGCTCTGAGCCGAGCACCTCGGCGAGGCTACCGACCGAGCGTTCGCCGCCGACGAGCTGTTCGAGCACTTGCACGCGCAGCGGATGCCCCAGCGACTTGAACAAGTCGGCCTTGAGTTGGGCCATGGGCAATCCGGTC
This sequence comes from Cryobacterium breve, assembly GCF_027594785.1. GTDB lineage: Bacteria > Actinomycetota > Actinomycetes > Actinomycetales > Microbacteriaceae > Cryobacterium > Cryobacterium breve_A. The sequence goes on along the minus strand of NZ_CP075584.1, from coordinate 3,554,753 downwards.
ATCGGCACCGTTTGATTATATCGCCGATTGATAATGTTCTCAAATAGGTGGAGCCGGGCACGGAAAAGGCCCGCCCTGCCGAAGCAGAACGGGCCTTCCGTCTAACCGACGAACCTGGCGAGAGGTTGTCGGCAGAACTCTAAGACTACGCCTCGGTGGACACCGATGCGACCTCGACGACGGATTCGGCGGATGCCGACTCGTCTTCGAGGACCGGGGCGAGCGACAGCTTGCCACGGTCGTCGATCTTGGTGATCTCGACGAGGACCTTCTGGCCGACTCCGAGCACGTCTTCGACGTTCTCGACGCGCTTGCCACCGGCGAGCTTGCGGACCTCGCTGATGTGCAGCAGGCCGTCCTTGCCGGGGAGGAGCGAGACGAAGGCGCCGAACGCGGCGATCTTCACGACGGTGCCGAGGAACTGCTCGCCGACCTCCGGGTTGGAGGGGTTCGCGATCGCGTTGACCTGGGCACGGGCCGCCTCGGCCGAGGGGCCGTCGACGGCGCCGATGTACACGGTGCCGTCTTCCTCGATCGAGATGTCCGCGCCGGTCTCATCCTGGATCGCGTTGATCGTCTTGCCCTTCGGGCCGATCAGCTCGCCGATCTTGTCGACGGGGATCTGGACGCTGATCACGCGGGGCGCGGTCGGTGCCATCTCGTCGGGCTTGTCGATGGCGGCGTTCAGCACGGCGAGGATGGTCGTACGAGCATCCTTGGCCTGCGTGAGCGCTCCGGCGAGCACCGAGGCGGGGATGCCGTCGAGCTTGGTGTCGAGCTGGATCGCGGTGACGAACTCGCTCGTGCCTGCGACCTTGAAGTCCATGTCGCCGAGGGCGTCTTCGGCGCCGAGGATGTCGGTCAGGGCCGCGTAGCGGGTCTTGCCGTCAACGGTGTCGGAGATGAGGCCCATCGCGATGCCCGCGACCGGGGCGCGCAGCGGCACACCGGCGTTGAGCAGGGACAGGGTCGATGCACACACGGAACCCATCGAGGTCGAGCCGTTGGAGCTGAGCGCCTCGGAGACCTGACGGATGGCGTACGGGAACTCCTCGCGCGACGGCAGTACGGGGACCAGGGCACGCTCTGCGAGCGCTCCGTGGCCGATCTCGCGACGCTTCGGCGTGCCGACCCGGCCGGTTTCACCGGTGGAGTACGGCGGGAAGTTGTAGTTGTGCATGTAGCGCTTCTTGGTGACCGGGCTCAGGGAGTCGATCGTCTGCTCGAGCTTGAGCATGTTCAGCGTGGTCACGCCCAGGATCTGGGTCTCGCCGCGCTGGAAGATCGCCGAACCGTGCACGCGGGGGATGATCGCGACCTCGGCGTCGAGCGGGCGGATGTCCGCGAGCCCACGGCCGTCGATGCGCACGCCCTCGTTGAGCACGCGGGAGCGCACGACGAGCTTGGTGACCGACTTGTACGCGGCGGAAACCTGGTTGGCGGCGCTCGCGTCGAGCTCGCCGGCTTCGATCTTCGCTGCGATCGCGGTCTTGACGCTCGCCTTGAGGGCGTCGTCTGCGTTCTGGCGTTCGACCTTGTCGGCGATCTGGTAGACGTTCTTGAGACTCGTCATAGGCGAGCGCGGCAACGGCGTCGTAGGTGGCCGGCACGTACGGCGGGAACACCGGGTAGTTGCCGGTCGGCTTCGCGGCCGCGGCTGCGACCTTCTGCTGCGCTTCGATGAGCTGCTTGATGAAGGGCTTCGAGGCTTCGATGCCCTCGGCGATGACCTCTTCGTTCGGCTTGATGGCGCCGCCCTGGATCAAGGTCCAGGCGTTGTCGGTGGCTTCGGCCTCGATCATCATGATCGCGACGTCTTCGCTGCCATCGGCATCCGTCACAACGCGGCCGGCGACGACCATGCTGAACACGGCCTCTTCAACCTGCGAGTGCTTCGGGAACGCGACCCACTGGCCGGAGCCGTTCTGGTCGGGGATGAGGGCGACGCGGACGCCACCGATCGGGCCGGAGAACGGCAGGCCGGCGATCTGGGTCGACATCGACGCGGCGTTGATCGCGAGCACGTCGTAGTACTCGTCCGGCGCGATGGCGAGGACGGTGACGACGACCTGGATCTCGTTGCGGAGTCCGTCGACGAACGACGGGCGCAGCGGCCGGTCGATCAGGCGGCAGGTGAGGATCGCCTCGGTCGACGGGCGACCTTCGCGACGGAAGAAGCTGCCCGGGATGCGGCCGGCAGCGTACATACGCTCCTCGACATCGATGGTCAGCGGGAAGAAGTCGAAGTTTTCCTTGGGCTGCTTGCTCGCGCTCGTGGCGGACAGCAACATCGTCTCTTCGTCGATGTACGCGGCGGCAGAACCCTGCGCCTGCTGGGCGAGACGGCCGGTCTCGAAGCGGATCGTGCGAGTGCCGTACTTGCCGTTGTCAATAACGGTTTCGGCGAACGTGATTTCTGGACCCTCCATATGGGGGTTCTCTCCTTTTGTGTTTGCTTCTCGCCATTCCGGCGATGAAGACTTGCGCACCCGTATGGCGCGCAAGGCGTGCGGACAATCCATAGATTGGCCTCGCCAAGTCTAACAGAGCGGTCTCCCGCGGCAGGCGGGAGGAAACGCGCGGGAAAATGCCCGCAGTGCACGCCCCCGGCCGGAAGTGAAGCAGAGAAGATCTCTGGTTTGCTTGACCGGATACCGTCGGCCGGGTTTGACTGGACCCACCCCGATCTCCGCTGCACGCCCGCTCGTCGCCCTTCGTCGCCACTGCCCGCGCGCCGCCCCTCGTCATCGCCATCGGAGTCCCCTCGATGAACTTCCGCTCGCGCCTCGTTCGCACCCTGCTCCCGGTCCTGCTCGGAGTCCTCGGCCTTGTCCTCGTGCTCGTCGTCGCGCTGGTCGCCCTCCCCCAGCGCCCGGACTCTGCCGGTACCGAGAGCGGGTCGGGCCAGAGCCCGTCGCCGGCCGCTTCGGATCCGGGCGCGGCTCCGGCCGCGGAGCCGGGCGCCGCCGATCCCGACACCGATCCGGATGCCCCTGGCGACGCGACCGCTGCGGCGACGTCGAACGTGTACTTTCCCGGCGGTTTCTACCGGGAGCCGGACACCCCGGCGGATGCCGCCGTTGCGCGGCTCCGTGCCGCGGGCGACACGGCCTCGGCAGGCCTCGTGCAGCAGATCGCCTCCCAGCCGACGGCGATCTGGCTCGGCGACTGGTATTCGGACGCGCTCCTGACGACGCTCGTCAAGCGGCACGCGGCGGCGGCACGGCAGCAGGGCACGACCCTCGTTCTCGTGACATACGCGATCCCGAACCGGGACTGCGGCGGGTACTCGGCCGGCGGTCACGGCTACGACACCTACCTCGCCTGGAACCGCACCATCGTCGCCGCCCTCGGCGGCACGCGCGCCGTCATCCTCGTCGAACCGGACTCCCTGTCGATGCTCGCGAGCCCGAATTGCGCGGGCGAGGCGGCGAAGCGCCTGCCGCTCATCCGCGGCGCCATCGATATCCTGCACGCGGCGGGCAACCGCACCTACCTCGACGGGGGCAACTCGAACTGGCTCACCCCGACCGCACAGGCAAGCTGGCTGACCCAGGCCGGCATCGCCGCCGCAGACGGCTTCTTCACGAACGTCTCCAACTTCTACCCGGTGCAGGCGGAACAGGACTACGCGGGCAAGGTCTCGTCGCGGGTCGGCTGGAAGCACTTCGTGATCGACGTCTCCCGCAACGGTAAGGGCTGGCTCGGCACCTGGTGCAACCCGCCCGGCGCGGGTCTCGGGGCCAATCCGACCGCGGATACCGGTGCGGTGAAGCTCGACGCCCTGCTCTGGGTCAAGCATCCGGGATTGAGCGACGGCACCTGCAACGGGGGCCCGGCCGCCGGCACCTGGTTCGAGAGCTACGCCCTCGATCTGGCCCGCAACCGCTGACGGCCCGGGCACGTCACCGGTTGAGTTGCGGAGAAAACACCGTCACGGGCGACGGGAGGGTGTCTTCTCCGCAACTCAACGCCGGTGACGCGCTCCGCGGGAGCATCGGAAACGTTCTAGACGGCGGCGTCGAAGACGGGGCCGTCGACGCAGACGAGGGGACCCTCGACGGCGGGGTCCGTGCGGACCGGCGCCGCGCATCCGTGGCAGTAGCCGAGCCCGCAGGCCATGTGCGCCTCGAGGGACGCCTGCACGGGCACGTCCCACTCGGCGCCGAGTTCGGCGGCGAGCCGGGTGAGCACGCCGGCGCCGCAGACGAAGACGACGTCGGGCGGACCGGCGGCGAATTCACGGCGCAGCAGAGCGCCGAGTGTAGGAAGGTCGGCGGTGCCCTCCTCGTCGGTGACCGGGATGAAGCGCGCACCGAGTTCGGCGCATTCGGCGGAGCCGATGAGGCTCCCCCTGGTGCGTCCGCTCGCGACGAGGGTCGCATGGATGCCGCGGGTCGCCGCATCCTCGACCGAACCCATCACGGCGCACACGCCGACACCACGGCCGATCATCAGGGCCCGCCGGGTTCCGGACGGGAATTCGAAGCCGCGGCCGAGCGGCCCGGTCACGAGGAGCCGCTGTCCCGGTTTGACGGCGGCGAGCGCGGTCGTGCCGCGGCCGGCGACGCCGTAGATGACCTCGATCGTGCCTCGCTCCGGGTTCCGGCGGTGGATCGCCATCGGACGCGGAAGCAGGATCCGCTCTCCGCCGTGCGGTGGGACTGTGATCATCAGGAACTGCCCGGCGAGCGCCGTCGCCGCGATCGTGCCGCAGGACAGAGTGAGCCGGCGGTAGCGTTCGCGCACGACCTCGTGATTGACGACGGTCGCCTCGTCCCAGATCGGCTCGGGGCGGGGCCCTGCCTCGGCCGGGCGCACGGACAACAGGCCGTCGAGCGCTGCGGCATCCGCTGCGGCGAAGGCGGCCTGCCTGGCGAGCGCCGCCCGGGTCTCTGCGGCGGTCGGCGGGGTCTTCATCGGGCTCATTGGGCTCTCCAGAGGTCGATGAGATCGCGGATGCCGGTGACCCGGTCGTCCGTGCAGCACTGTTGCAGGGTGCGCACGATCTCGACCATCGCGAACGGGCGGGCGAAGCTTGCGGTGCCGACCTGCACGGCGGAGGCGCCGACCGAGAAGTAGTCGAGGGCGTCGTCCGCGGTCTCGATGCCGCCGCATGCGATCACGGGGATGTCGACGGAGCGTGCGGCGAGCCAGACCAGCCGGAGCACGATGGGACGGATCGAGGGCCCGGACAGGCCGCCGATGACGTTGCCGATCGCGGGGGCGCGGGTATACGCCTCGAGCGGAAGGGCCGGGATCGAGTTGGCGACGCAGACGGCATCCGCGCCGGCGGCCTGGGCTGCCTGGGCGCACTCGGCGATCGAGGAGGCGAGGACCGGGAGCTTGACGATGAGCGGCTTGTCGGTCTCGAGCCGCACCGCGGCAACGGCGGCCTCGATGGCGTCCGGGTCCGAGCCGATGTCGGTGCCGTCGCGGTCGAGGTTGGGGCAGGAGACGTTGAGTTCGAAGGCGTCGCCCGCCGTGCCGAGGTCGCGCACAACGGGGGCGTAGCCATTCGGTCGGTGCGCGCCGACGCTGATGATCACGGGCGGTCCGAGGGCGGCGTAGTGCGGGTGCAGGCTCGGCGAGGTAGCCGGCGGCGCCGCGGCTCGGGATGCCGACGCTGTTGACCATGCCGGCCCGGATCTCGGTGAGCCGGTGTGCGGGGTTGCCGCCGCGCGGCACGCCGAAGACGGTCTTCGTCACGACGGCCCCGAGCTCGTCGACGGGGATGAGCCGGCCGAGGGCGGGTCCGAAACACCCGGAGGCGGGCATGACCGGGTTCCGGAGGCGCAGACCGCCGATGCTGACGCCGAGGTCTAAGGTGGCGCCTGCGGTCGGGCGGGCGGCGAAGAAGGTGCGGCGGGCATCCGTCGTCGGCCGCGGGGTCTCGCTCAAGTGGCCTGCCTTCGGGTCCGCGGGCGGGAATACTGTCCCGTTACGCGGTCCAATTATCGCGTGCGCCCGAACGGATGTTCAAATCACGCAACCGGAATACGCGCACCGTCCTGCCGCCCGGCCCACGGGTGCGCCGTCGCCCTCTCGGCAGGACCCGGGCTCAGCCCGCGGACGTCAGACGCCCGAGAGATTGCTGGATGGCGACTCCCGCGGCTCCGCGAGCCCACGCCGAAAGCCCGGAGTCATCGACGACGATGCGGAGTTCAGTAGCGTCGGGGTCCCGGTCCGCACGCGCGGCAGCGCGGATCTCGTCGGAGACGAGATCCCACAGGCCGATCCCCTCCCCCGACAGCACGATCGTGTCGAGCATGGCGATGTTCGCGATGACGGCAATCATCCGGCCGAGGGCCCGTCCGGTCGCGCCGATGACGGACATCGCCGCACGATTGCCGTGAGCCGCGAGGTCCAGGACCTCGTCGTACCCGACTTCCCGGCCCAGAGCGATGCCGAGCTGCGCGCAGACGCTGGAACTCGTCAGCATGGCCCGGGAGCAGCCGCGGTGACCGTCCGGACACAGCGGACCCGTCGCGTCGAGCGGGATGTGTCCGCCGAGCCCGAGGCCACTGTCGGCGGTCACGATGACCTGGTCGTTGACGACGAGGCCGTATCCGACGCCCACACCGATCGTGAGTACGGCGAACGTCGGCGTTCCCCGCCCGGCGCCGAACCACTGCTCTGCGGACGTGAGCGCGACGACATCGTTCTCGACGGAGACGGGCACTCCCACTACGACCTCGAGCTCACCCGCAAGGTCCACGTCCCTCCAGCCGAGGAACGGGGCCCGGGTGACGATGCGCGACCCGGTCACATTGCCGCCGATGCAGACCCCGACCCCGGAAATGCCCTCCGGTCCCCCGAGTTCGTGCACGACCGCTGCGATCTGCGCCACGACGTGCGCAACGGAGTGCTCGCCGAGCGGCCGAGCCGCGGCGGAGAGTTCGTTGGCTCTCAGGTCGGTGAGCACCCCGAATATCCCCTCGCCCGTGACCTTCACGCCGATGAACCGGCTCGCGTCCACGCGCACGTCGAGAGGTCGCGCCGGGCGCCCGACGGTACCGTCGTGATCCTCGCTGCCCTCCACGAACAGCCCGCGGTCGAGGAACGGCTTACTCAGGCGCGTGAGGCTTGCAGGGGAAAGTCCCAGCCTGCGGCCCAGGTCGCCGCGGGAGATCGGTCCGTGGATCAGGACAGCACGCGCGAGATCCCTGGCCGAGCTACTCGAGAGCGTTGCAGCCCCGGAGTCCCTGGACATTTTCATATCGTGCACACTCCCTGTATTTCTTCCATTTTGACATAAACACCGCGAGAACGTGAGCGATGAGCCCATATTCATTCCATGAATGCCGACTTGACACCTTGATTCTTTTCGGAGTAGAAAGAATCTAGACACAAGGAGACGGCAATGACGGATACAACGACGTACCAGCGACCACCCCGGCGAGCGCAGCGACGACACAGGCTCCGGCGGCTGGTGTCGGTTGTCGCCCTGGGCGCGCTCGGCCTCGGCACCCTGAGCGGATGCGCGCCGGCCACGACCGGCGTGGTCACCCTCGATTTCTTCCAGTTCAAGGCCGAGGCCATCGGCGACTTCGATACGATCATCGCCGAGTTCGAAGCGGCGAACCCCGACATCCACGTCGTGCAGAATTCGGTCCCTGACCCCGATACGGCCATCCGCACCCTGTTGGTCAAGAACAAGGTTCCCGACGTACTGAGCCTGGGCGGCTCGGGCAACCTCGGCCAGCTCGCCCGAGCGGGCGTGTTCCACGATTTCACCGGCGACCCCCTGCTCGCGGGCATCAATCCCGCCGTGCAGAAGATCCTCGCCGCGCTCGGCACCAACAAGGGCACGGAGGTCAACGCACTCGGAATGGTGAGCAATGCAAACGGTGTGCTCTACAACCGGGACATCTTCGCCGCCCAGGGCATCGCCGTCCCCACCACCTGGGACGAGCTGATCGCTGCGGCCGACAAGCTCACCGCGGCCGGGATCACACCCTTCTACGGCACACTGGCCGACGCGTGGACGGCTCAGGTCTCCCTCAACGGAATCGGCGCCCAGCTCGGTGGCAAGGACTTCTTTCCTGACCTGCGCAAGCAAGGAGCGGATGTCGGCGCTTCCTCGGCCGTGTCGTTCGAGAAGAACTACCCGGAGACCTTCGCCAAGCTCGCCAAGCTGTACTCCTACGCACAGCCCGGCTACCTCGGCAAAAGCTACGCGGACGGGAACCTGGCCTTTGCTCACGGCGAGTCGGCCATGCTGATGCAAGGCATCTGGGCGCTCGCCCCGATCCTCGCCAACAACCCCGACATCAACGTCGGCAGCTTCCCATACCCGGTCACCGACAACCCCGAGGATATCCGCCTCGTCTCGGGAGTCGACGTCGCAATCACCATCGGGCGCGACACCCCGCACTATGCCGAGTCGAAGAGATTCGTCGACTTCCTGCTGCAGAAGGAGACGGTGGAGAAGTTCGCGGCCTCGCAGAACATGTTCTCCGGGGCGCGCGATGCAGCCCCCAACGCTAACCCGGCACTGGCCGAGTTGCAGCCCTACTTCACGACGGGGCAGATCGTCGGATTCATCGATCACCAGATTCCGGCGAGCATCCCGCTCGGCCCGATTGTCCAGCAATTCCTGACCGACAAGGACAGCGCAGGTGCGCTGGCCACCCTCGACAACGACTGGCGCAAGGTTGCGGCACGCACCCCGTCGACACGAAGCGGAGATTAACGATGCCCACTCACGTCCTGACCCGGCCCACGCCGGAGCGAACCACTCCGATCTCACCCGCCCGGCCGCGACGGCGCGGCATAGCAAGGGCCACGCCACGCGCCTTCTACTGGATGGTGGTCCCGGCACTGGCCATCTTCGCCCTGCTGCACACGGTCCCCGTGCTGATCGGCGTCTTCTTCAGCTTCACCAACTATGCGGGTTTCGGAGCCTGGGACTTCGTGGGGTTCACCAACTTCCTGGCCCTGTTCCAGGATGACCGGGTGCTGAAGGCCTACGGCTTCAGCTTCGGCTTCGCCATTGTCGCCACGATCCTCACCAATGTGATCTCACTCGCGATTGCGGTCGGGCTGAACGCGAAGATCGCACTCCAGTCCACATTCCGGGGGATCTTCTTCATCCCCTACGTGCTCTCGATCCTCGTCGTCGGCTACGTGTTCCAGTACTTCTTCGCGAACGCACTTCCCACCATCGCCTCGAACATCCCGGTGTTCCGCGACAACATCCTGACCAGCCCGGACTGGGCCTGGACGGCCATCGTGGCCCTCGCGGTCTGGCAGTCGTGCGCCTTCGCGATCATCCTCTACCTGGCCGGGCTCCAGACCATTCCCCAGGAGGCTCTACGAAGCATCCGCCCTCGACGGCGCGACACCGGGACGTCAGTTCCGTTCGATCACCTTCCCGCTGATCAGCGCTTTCTTCACGATCAACATGGTGCTCAGTCTCAAGGGATTCCTGCAGGTCTTCGACCCGATCGTCGCCCTCACCAAGGGCGGCCCGGGCACCTCGACGGAGTCGATCACCCTTCTGATCTTCCGGGGCGGTTTCCAGGGCGGCGAGTTCGCGTACCAGTCCGCGAACGCGGTCATCTTCGTGATCGTGATCCTGGTCGTCTCATTCCTGCAGTTCCGAGTTCTTCAGCGCAAGGAGGCCGACTTCTCATGACTACCTCAACACTCGACACTCCGGCTGTCGGCCCCGCTCCCACGAGTGCACGCTCCGCGCACCGCCGAAACAGCGCTCCCCGGCGCCGGGCGGGCGACCGCCCGAGAATCAACTGGTGGGCGACGGCCCTCATCGCCGTCTGTTCCATCACCGTGCTGGTTCCGCTGTACTTCGCGATCATCACCGCCCTGAAGACACCCGACCAGCTCACCGGCACCGGATTCGAACTGCCGACCAGCTTCCACTGGCAGAACTTCGTCGATGCCTGGACGCTGACCAAGTTCCCGCAGGCGCTCATGAACACCGCCTTCATCACGGTCGGCGCCGTCGTCCTCACCCTGATGACGAACTCCCTCGTGGCCTATGCGATCGCGCGGAACATGCACAAGCCGTTCTTCAAGGGCGCATACTTCTACCTGCTCTCTGCGATCTTCATTCCGTTCCCGATCATCATGCTCCCCGTCGTGAAGGAGACGGCCCTCTTCGGCCTCGACAACCAGGTGGGCCTCATCCTGCTGTACGCGGTCTTCGGTCTCTCCCTGAATGTCTTCATCTATGTCGCCTTCATCAAGTCGATCCCAATCGAACTCGAAGAGGCCGCGTACACGGACGGTGCGAGCACCTGGCGCGTCTTCTGGCAGATCATCTTCCCGCTGCTGACTCCGATGAACGCGACGGTCGGCATCCTCACCTGCGTGTGGGCCTGGAACGACTTCATCCTTCCCCTTGTCGTCCTGTCCGATCCGGCCGCGCGCACACTCCAGTTGTCCCAGTTCGTGTTCCAGGGACAGTTCAACACCAACTACTCGGCAGCATTCGCCTCCTACCTGATGGCCATGGCGCCCCTGCTGATCGTGTACATTTTCGCCCAGCGCTGGGTCATCTCCGGCGTGATGAGAGGATCCATCAAATGACCGAAATCACCGAAACAGCCACACCCCTGATCGAGTCCCCCGGCACATCGTCGGGCGCCTCCCCGGCCGACGCCGGGACCGCGGCCCCCTGGTGGACGTCCGGCGTTGTGTACCAGGTCTATCCGCGCAGCTTCGCGGATGCCGACGGTGACGGGATCGGCGACCTCGCCGGCATCCGCGGCCGCCTCGACTACCTGGCCGAGCTCGGGATCGATGCCCTCTGGCTGTCCCCGGTGTACCCCTCTCCGCAACACGACAACGGCTACGACATCAAGGACTACGAGGACATCGACCCCGTGTTCGGCGACCTCGCGGAATTCGACCTGCTCCTCGCCGAGGCGCACGACCGCGGGATCAAGATCGTGATGGACCTCGTGGTCAACCACACGAGCGACGAACACCCGTGGTTCGTCGAGTCCAAGAGCAACCTGACGAACCCGAAGCGGGACTGGTACTGGTGGCGAGCGCCGCACGCGGACGGCGGAGTGCCGAACGGCTGGCGGAGCGCGTTCAGCGGACCGGCATGGACCCTCGACGACACGACGGGCGAGTACTACCTGCACCTGTTCGCGAAGCAGCAGCCCGACCTCAACTGGGAAAACCCCGATGTCCGCGCCGCGGTGTACGCGATGATGAACCGATGGCTCGACCGTGGCGTCGACGGCTTTCGGATGGACGTGATCAACTTCATCGCCAAGCGCACGGAACTGATCGACGGACCGATGCCGGCAACGGACGGCGGCTCACCGATGGGCCCCCAGATTCACGCGTACCTGCAGGAGATGCACGCCGCCGTGTTCGCCGGCCGCCCCGGTGACCACCTGACCGTCGGTGAAATGCCGGGGGTCTCCACGGCCGATGCCGTGCTGTTCACGGACCCGGCCCGCGGCGAGGTCGACATGATCTTCCAGTTCGAGCACGTCGGGCTCGACCACGGGGACACCAAATTCGACGTCCGCCCTCGTAACCTGCCCGCGCTCAAGCAGAACCTCGCGCACTGGCAGACCGACCTCGCGGAGACCGGGTGGAACAGCCTCTACCTCAACAACCACGACCAGCCGAGGCTCGTCTCCCGGTTCGGCAACGACACCACCTACCGCTACGAGTCGGCCACCCTCTGGGCGCTCGTGCTGCACCTGCAACGCGGCACCCCGTACATCTACCAGGGTGAGGAGATCGGGATGACGAACGTGCGGTTCGACTCGATCGCCGACTACCGCGACATCGAGTCGCTCAACCACTATCGGGAGGCGGTCGAGGAGTTCGACCTGGCCCCGGCATCCGTTCTGGCCGGAGTGCACGCGATGGGCCGCGACAACGCCCGCACCCCCATGCAGTGGGATGCGACGCCGAATTCGGGTTTCACGACGGGGACGCCCTGGCTCGCGGTCAACCCGAACCACACCGGGATCAACGTCGCCGCCGACCGTTCGGGCGAGCGGAGCGTGTTCCGGTTCTACCAGGCGCTCATCCGGCTCAGGCACGAGAGCCCGGTCGTCGCCCTCGGCGACTTCAGCCTCCTCGAGCCAGACCACGAACAGCTCTACGCCTTCACCCGTTCGCTGGGCGGCGAGACCCTGCTCGTTGTGGCCAACGCGGCGGATGCCCCGCTCGCCGCGCCGCTGCCCGCTGCGGTCGCCGGCCTGCTCGCGAACGCCGAGCGCGTCCTCGGCAACTACCCGCGCCAGTCCCCCGGTGCGTCCCTCCGTCCCTGGGAGGCGACCCTCTACCGCCTCCCCTAGGAGTCTTGCCCCCGGGCCGGCCCGCGCAGGCCCGCGCAGGCCCGCGCCAGCCCGCGCCAGCCCGCGAGAGTACGAATATGGCCCCTTCAGCCGCACGGAGAGGGCCGAATTCGTACTCTCGCGGGAGGGAGTGGCGGCGGAAAGGGTTCGTCGCGGGAGGGGTCAGTCGCGGAGGGAGTTCTCCTCGCGGGCGGCCTCGGTGCGCACGGTCTCGTCGAAGACGCGCTTGGCTTCGATGCCGACCACGGAGTGGCGGCGCCCGTAGGCGAAGTACACGGCGAGGCCGATCAGGAGCCAGACGGCGAACCGCACCCAGGTCAGGGTCGTGAGGTTGAGCATCAGCCAGAAGCACAGCACGGCGGAGAGGATCGGCAGGAACGGGGAGAGCGGCACCTTGAAGGCGCGCTTGAGGTCTGGCCGCTTCTTCCGCAGCACGATGACGGCGATGCTCACGAGCACGAACGCCGAGAGCGTGCCGATATTGATCATTTCCTCGAGGACGCCCACGTTGGTGAGACCGGCGATCAGCGCGACCGCCGTACCCGCGATGATCTGCACGCGCGCCGGCGTGCCGCGCTTCGCCGACGTGACGCTGAGGCCGCGGGGCAGCAGGCCGTCGCGGCTCATCGCGAAGAGCACCCGGGACAGCCCGAGGAGCAGCACCATGATCACGGTCGTCAGGCCGATCAGGATGCCGACCGAGATGACCTCGGCGGCCCAGCCGGCGCCGACGGCGACGAACGCGGTGGCGAGGGAGGCGTTCGGGTCCTGGGCGAGAACCGTGTACGGCACCATCCCGGTCAGCACGAGGCTGACGCCGAGGTAGAGCACGGTGACGATCGCGAGCCCGGCGAAGATCCCGCGCGGCAGGGTCTTCTGCGGGTTCTTGACTTCCTCGGCGCTCGTGGCGACGACATCGAAGCCGATGAACGCGAAGAACACGAGGGAGGCGCCCGCGAGCAGGCCGAAGAGGCCGTACTGGGCCGGGTGCGCACCCGTCATGAAGGAGAAGAGGGACTGCATCCATACGTCGCCGTCTCCGCCGGTCGTCGGGACAGCGGCGGGGATGAACGGCGAGTAGTTCGCCGGGTTGATGAAGAACGCGCCTGCGACGATGACGAAGAGCACGATCGCGACCTTGAGGATCGTGAAGACGCTCGCGACCCGGGCGGAGAGCTTCGTGCCGAGCACGAGCAGGGTCGTGAAGATCGCGACGATGACGAAGGCGCCCCAGCTCACGTCGAGGCCGAGGATGTTGATGGTCGCCGGGACGTTCCAGTGCAGCAGGTCGAAGACGCTCGAGAGGTAGATGCCCCAGTACTTCGCGATCACGGCCGCCGCGGTGAGCATCTCGAGGATCAGGTCCCAGCCGATGATCCAGGCGAGGAGCTCGCCGAGGGTCGCGTAGGTGAAGGTGTATGCCGAGCCGGCGACCGGAACGGCCGATGCGAACTCCGCGTAACACATGATCGCGAGGGCGCAGGTGAGGGCGGCGAGCAGGAACGCGAGCGTCACCGACGGGCCCGCATAGCTGCCGGCCGCCTTCGCCCCGACCGAGAAGATCCCGGCGCCGACGGCCACGGCGACACCCATGACCATGAGGTCCCAGGTGCCGAGGGTGCGCTTGAGGTTGTGGCCCTTTTCGAGGGAGTCGGCCATCGAGGCCTCAATGCTTTTGGTGCGCCAAATGCTCATAGCTGGGAGATATCCGTTTCGTTGGGTGCCTGCCCAGCCTACGGCTCCCCCTGTCCGGGTCTCACGGAACGGTGACGACGACCTTCCCGCGCGCCTGTCCGGCGTGCTGGTAGCGGATGCCGTCCGCCGCCTCCGCGAGGGAGAACGTGCGGTCGATCACGGGCCGGATGCTGCCGGCCTCGAGCAGTGTCCCGAGGGTCTCGAGGTCGTCGGCACCCTCTGCGGAGACGACCCCGCGCAGGGTCTGCTTCACGAAGGCGGAGAGCAGGAGGGCGCGCAACTGGCGGTCGATCCCGCCGAAGACGGCTCCACCGCCCTCCCCTCCGACGATGACGAGCGTGCCGGTCGGGGTGAGGGCCCGGCGGAGCCGGGCCAGGGTGGGGTTTCCGGCGATGTCGAGGATCAGGTCCCAGGTGTTCCGGCCGTCCGCGAAGTCGTCGCGGGTGTAGTCGATCACCTGGGCGGCGCCGAGCGACCGGACGAGGTCGACCTTGCCGGTGCTGCAGACCCCGGTGACGGTTGCGCCGAGCGCCGTGGCGAGCTGGACGGCGAAGGTCCCCACTCCGCCGCCTGCGCCGATCACGAGGACCCGCTGGCCCGCCTCGAGTTTCCCGGCGTCGCGGAGCGCGTGCAGGGCTGCGCACGCCGAGACGGGCACGGCCGCGGCCTGGGCGAACCCGAGATTCGCCGGCTTCGGGGCGAGCCGGTCGGCCGGGACCCGGGTGTACTCGGCGAAGGATCCGGTGAGCGACGTGCCGAACACCTCGTCGCCGACCCGGAACCTGGTGACGTGAGCACCGACGGCAGCGACCGTGCCCGCGACATCCCGCCCGCGCACCCGGAGCCGCGGGGCCCGGAGCCCGAAACCGAACAGCCGGAGCAGGTACGGGCGCCCGGCCATCAGGTGCCAGACGCCGGCGTCGATCCCGGCAGCCTGGACCCGGACGAGCACCTCGTCGGCTCCGACCTCCGGTTCTTCGATGTCCTCGAGGTGCATGACGTCTGCGGAACCGTACCGATTCTGGACGAGGGCTTTCATGATTCTTCTCCTGACGGGGTCACGGATGGGGTCGGTTGGGTGGGGTACTGGAACACGTCGTCGAGCGGTACGCCGAAGGCGTGGGCGATCAGGAACGCCAGGCTCGAGCGAGGGTGAATAGCGGCCCTGCTCGATGGCGATGATGGTCTGGCGGGTCACGCCGGTGCGGTCGGCGAGGTCGGCCTGGGTCATCTCGCCGTGGGCGAAGCGGAGCCGCCGCATGTCGTTGGTGACCCGGGTCGGCTTCGCGGAGTTCGTTGACTTCGCCGGCCTCACCATTGGGGCAGGCCCCTCCGGTAGGCGACGAGCCGCGCGATGCCTCCGAGGACCGCCGAGAGCACGAACGCGAGGTACACCGCGTTGGCGATCCAGAAGTACGGCAGTTGCAGCAGGGCCATCAGGAGGGCGGCGACGCCGCCGATCACGACGAACGACTGGCCGACCGTGTCGCCGAACCGGGCGATCTCGCGGTCGCGCTGGTCGGCCTGCCCGGCATCCCGTGGCGACAGGATCGAGACCAGGATGTCGAGCACGATCGACACGACGATGGCGCCGCCGATGGTCCAGAGCAGCGCAGCCACGTACGGCGCCTCGGCGAGCGGCATGCCGTCATCCCGGATCAGGATGAGGACGAGGTAGGTCGTGTACGCGGCGATCGCGGTGCCGAGCCTGATCCAGGCGCGTTTTTCCAGGGCTGACATCGGACTCCTTGACGAGAGTGAAGCGGTGTGAAGTAAAGCTGACATGACTCAATGTAAAGAAAGTCATACTTCGTGTCAAGGATGAATTACATACTGCGTGCCGCGTTCGTCGAAACGGACTCCGGGCGAGGAGCTACCGGTCGACGAGGGTGAGCGCCTGGCGTGGACAGAGGGACACGGCGTCGGTCGCCGCGGCGAGCAGGGTGTCCGGGACCGGCACGTTCGAGCCTGCTCCCCCGGAGCCGTAACCGTAGGCGAGCGGGTAGCCCCACTCGTCGCGGGCGAGCAGGCTCAGGCAGGATCTCGGTGCAGAGGCCACGGCCGTCGCACCTGGTCCAGTCGATGTGCAGCAGGGTGGCGGGGGTGCCCGCGCCGCGGGGTTCTGGGGCGCGCAGGTTCATCAGTGGTCCTTTCGGCAATGCCCGTCCAGGTGCGCACTGACGTCGTCGGCAAAGACGGTCAGCGTGCTGAGCACGAACCGGGCGGTTCCGTCCGGGTGGTTGCAGGAGCCCCGACCGGTGACGATGGCGGCGAGGCGGCGCACCTCGCCCGGGAGGCTCGGGTCGCGGTCCCCGCGGGCGAGGCGCCCGAGCACTGCGGCCATCGCCGGGAGCCCGTTGACGCAGGGGCCGCACTGACCGGCGGTCTCGCCGGCGAGATAGGTGGCGACCGCGGCGGCGACCGTGATCGGGCAGCGCCGTTCGCCCAGCCCCATCAGGATGCCCGCGCCCGGGTTCGCTCCGAATCCGGCGAGGTCCGCGCGGTCGAGGCGCGCTTCGAGGGCGTACGCCGGCAGCCAGGCACCGTGGTAACCGCCGACGAGCACGGCGGAAAGGCTCCCGGTGTCGACGCCGGTGAACCGCAGCACGTCGCCGATGCGGGATCCGCCGGCAACCTCGAGCACCGTCGACGGATGCCCGTCGCTGCCGACCGTGACGAGTCGCGTTCCCGGGTCCCCCTTCGTGCCCACCGAGCGGAACCAGGCGGACCCGAATCGGGCGATCAGTGCGATGTGGGCGAGGGTCTCGACGTTGTGCAGCAGGGTGGGCCGGCCGCCGAGGCCGGACGCGGTGAGCCGGATGGTGCGATCCTGTGGGATCGGCGCCCTGCCGGCGAGGGCGTTGACGACGGCGGATGCCTCACCCGAGATGAAGGTGTCGGCCGCTTCCCGCAGTTCGATCGCGGAGGCATCCGCCCGCTCGGCGAGGGCGCGGGTGGCGGACTCGAGCACGGAGGCCTGGGCGTAGAGGTAGACGGAGTGGGCGCCGAGGGCGCCGGCGACGGTGAGGAGCCCGTCGATGACGAGGTGCGGCGACCGGAGTAGCAGGGTCGCGTCCTTCTGGCTGAGGGGTTCGCCCTCCGCGGCATTGCCGATCACGACGACGCGGCGGCGGCGGGCTCGTTCGCGGGCAGGGACAGCGGCGAGCTTGCGCCACGCCGGGAAGCCGGCGCCGCCGCGGCCCTCGAGACCGGACTCGCGCAGAGCCGCGAGGAGTGCCGCCGAATCCGCGTGGGCGGGCAGCGGGCCGAAGGTCGACTGGTGGGTGGCGTAGTCCGCGGCAGGGGCGGCGGTGAGCCGGGCAGTGCCGACCGGGGCCTGGACGGCGGGGAACAGCCGGGTGTCCGCTACCCGGGTCACGAGGTCCTCTCGACTCTGACGTTCTCGTACTCGACGAAACCGCGGCTCAGGCGCCAGACGAGTGCGGCGACGACGGCGATCGAACAGGTCGCGGCGAAGGCGATGAACCAGGTCTGGCCGACATCCGTGCCGTTGCCGATGGAGTGCAGCAGCGCAACGGGCCACATCAGGTAGGTCAGCCAGTGCACGGCCTTGAAGACCCGCACACCGACGACGCCGCGGAGGAGTGCGGTGATCACGATCGCGAGCATCAGGTCGACGGCGAGGGTGCCGAGACCGAGCCAGAAGGGCTTGGCCGCGCCGAGGAACGGCACGACGAAGTCGACGAGCCGGAGCTGGGCGTAGGAATCTCCGAACAGCGTGACCAGGTGGATGGCGAGGAACGCGGTCGCGAGGAGTGCCACGTTGCGGTGCACGAGGGCGACCGAGAAGCGGGGCAACGTGAAGAGCGGCCTGCCGGACCGGTTCAGGATACCGAGCAGGACGGACACGGTGAAGAGAGCGAGGGAGACGACCCCGGTTCCGCGACCGAGCGCCCAGAGCGCCTCGTTCACAGGAACGGCCTTTCGGCGCCGGCGTCGGCAGCCTCCGGGGTTTCCGAGGCCTCCGGGGCGTCTGATCGGTCGTCGTCCGGCCAGCCGCCGAGGGCGACGACGATGCCGTCGGCGTCGACGAGGCGGGCGGGAACGCCGAGCTCGCGCAGCCAGGCGACGGCCTTGTGGCCGCGGACGATCGCGGCGGTGCTGAGCGTGTTGGCCCGGTGACAGGTCTCGGCCGCGACCGTGACGCTGCGCCAGACGGGTTCGGCCGGCAGCCCGGAGGCAGGGTCGAGGATGTGGTGCTGGGGGCGGCCGGCCTTAGTCCAGCGGCGCTTCTGCGTGCTCGAGGTCGCGAGCGCGAGGCCCTCGGCGAGGGTCACGTGGGCGCTCGGGTCGAGCGGGGCATCCTGCACGAGCACCTGCCAGCCACCCGCGGGCGCGGGACCAGCACTCGCGATGTCTCCGCCGAGGCTCACGAGCACGCCGCAGCCGAGTTCGGTGGCGATGCGGGCGGCCACCCGGTCGGCGGCGGCGGCCTTCGCGGTCGCGCCGAGGTCGATGCCGAGGTGGGCGGGCACGGTCAGCCGATTGCCGTCGAGTCGCACGCTCGCCCAGCCGGGTCGGGGTGAGGCGATCGCCCGCACCGGAACGCCGTCGTCGAGGATCAGGCGGATGTCGTGGTCGTAGCCGATTGCGTCGAGGGCGTTGCCGAGGGTTGGGTCGACATCGCCGTCGGTCTCCGCCGCGGAGGCGAGGGCGAGGCGCATCAGGTCGGCGAGGGTGTCGCTGACGAGCGCGCCGGCCGGGAAGAGCGGGGCCTTGGCCCTGACCTCTGCATCGGGGCGGAACCGGCTGCAGGCGAGTTCGATGTCGTCGAGCACGGCGTCGGCGATCCGGCGGGCCTCGGGGAGGACCGCGGGGTCGGTCACGACGAGGCGGGCGCTCGTGCTCCAGAGCGTCCAGTCTTCGGTCGCGACGGTCGCGACGGCGGTCATCAGGACCCGCTCGTCTTGGCGTGCACCTTGGTGCCGTTGCCCGAGGACACTCTTGGGGCGGCGGGGGCAGCGGGAGCCTCCGTCGCCTGGGTCGTGGTGCTTCCGGACGTCGTGCCGGAATTCCCCGTCGTGGTCGTGCTGGTTGTCGTCGCGGACGCGTCCTGCGTGGCGAGCGAGTCGGCCCAGTCGTGC
Source organism: Cryobacterium breve (assembly GCF_027594785.1). Classification (GTDB taxonomy): domain Bacteria; phylum Actinomycetota; class Actinomycetes; order Actinomycetales; family Microbacteriaceae; genus Cryobacterium; species Cryobacterium breve_A. The sequence continues at coordinate 3,535,657 of NZ_CP075584.1, read as the reverse complement.
AGGCCGAGGGCAGAGGCGGCGACGATCGCGAGGAGTCCGATCGTGCCGGTGACGATCTTGCTGAGCTTCTTACCGCGTTCGTGAGCGTTCATCGCAGTGCCACCCTTCATTCGTTGACACTAACTACGGTGACAGCGGACGCTATGGGTTTCCTATGCGGTCACCCTGAGAGAACAGGGTGTTAGGGAGGCACATCCTGCGGAGGCTCACAGGACCGCGCGCAGGCAGACAAAACGGGCCGCCACCCGAAGGTGACGGCCCGTTTCGTTGAAGTTCATCCTCAGAAGTTCGCGATATCGACGCGGCTTCCGGTTTCGTGCCTGACTAGCGACGCAGTCCGAGACGCTCGATGAGCGAGCGGTAGCGGGCGATGTCGATGTCCGACAGGTAGCCGAGCAGACGGCGACGCTGACCAACCATGAGAAGCAGGCCACGACGGGAGTGGTGGTCGTGCTTGTGCTCTTTCAGGTGCTCCGTGAGGTCGAGAATGCGCTGCGTGAGCATGGCAATCTGGACTTCGGGGGACCCGGTGTCGCCTGGGTGGGTAGCGTACTTTTCGATGATCGCCTTCTTAGCATTAGCTTCGAGTGCCATAGATGGGATCCCCTTTCTCTCACTGCGCGGTGCCCGTGGGCCGAATGCCTGGGCTCTCTTGTTCCGCGGCCGTTGGACGGCAACCTAGAGAGCTTAGCAGAAATGCGCGGCGCGCTCCACGCTCCGCGGTCGTCACAGCACACTGAACCCGGGCGGCAACGGTCCCCGGCCGGTTGCCGCGAGGAGCAGGTCCGGGCCCCGGCCGCCGCGCACGGCGAGGTCGCCGACCAGGTGTACCGCGATCGACACCGCGGACTCCGGCACCGTCGGCGGGATTCCGAGGCTCACGGCCAGGTCGAGGCCGTGCACGGCGAGTTCGAACACGCGAGTGGGCAGGTAGTCGGCCAGCGGCATCCCGCCGAAGGGCGTCAGCACGTATTCATCGCCGCTCGCGTCGTCGACCTCGGCGAGCACGCGGCCGACGATGCCGGCGACGGATGCCGCGGGCTCGGCCCCGAGGGCGCGCCCGGCCGCCCTGCCGCGCTCCGCGACCGCAGCGGGATCGCCGGCCCCGACGCCGATCACGGCGTAGTAGTCGACGGCACTCGCGATCTCGACGGGAGGCGAGTTGCCGGGGTCGCCGGACACCTCGCGGCCGGCCGCGAGGTAGCTCTCCACGGTGAGGAGGGAGCGGCTGGTGTGGCCGACGAGGTCGCGCACAGTCCATTCCCCGAGCGCGACCCTCTCCCACTGGTCCGTGATCGCCGCGGTGGTTCCCAGGAACCAGGCCGCCGCATCCCTGTACGCATTCCTGCTTTCGTTCCAGCTGGTCATGGGGAGATTCTAGAGGCGCGGCATCCTCTAGAACACGTGGGCGGCGATCTCGGCGGGCGCCGCGAGAAGTGCCTCGATCTCGTCGTCGAGCCTCACGAGGGTGAGCGAGGCCCCGGCCATGTCGAGCGAGGTGCAGTACTCCCCCACGTAGCTGCGCCCGACCGTGATGCCGCGGCGGGTCAGTTCGTCATGCGCGTGCCCGTAGAGGATGTAGAGCTCGCTGATCGGGGTGCCGCCGAGGCCGTTGATCATGAGCGCGACGCGGTCGCCCTCGACGAAGGGCAGGTCGTTCACGACGGCGTCGAGCATCTCGTCGGTCATCTCGTCTGCGGTGGTGAGCTTGGCGCGCCGGCGGCCGGGTTCGCCGTGGATGCCGACGCCCACCTCGATCTCGTCCTCGCCCAGTTCGAAGAGCGGGGACCCCTTCGCGGGCGGGGTGCAGGAGGTGAGGGCGATGCCCATCGTGCGGGTGACACTGTCGACCTTCTCGCCGATCCGGACGAGCTCATCGAGGGAAGCGCCGGCCTCGGAGGCCGCGCCCACGGCCTTCATCACGAAGAAGTTGCCCGCGACACCGCGGCGCCCGACCGTCCAGGTGGAGTCCTGAACGGCGACGTCGTCGTCGATGAACAGGGTCTTCACGTTGATGCCGTCGGAGGCGGCCATCTCCTGGGCCATTTCGAAGGCCATCCGGTCGCCGGTGTAGTTGTTCACAAGCAACAGCACACCCTTGGGAGAGGCCATCAGCTTGGTGGTCTCGTAGACGTAGTCCATCGGCGGTGCGGCGAACACGTCGCCCGGGCAGGCCGCGTCGAGCATCCCCCGGCCGACGGTCATCACGTGGGCGGGTTCGTGGCCGGAACCGGAACCCTGGATGATCGACACCTTGTTCGGGTTCGGACCGCCGGCGCGCATGATCAGGTTGTACTTCGGCTCGTAGCGCAGGGTGTCCGGGTTGGCGAGGGCGATGCCCTTGAGCATGTCTGGCACGTACATCTTCGGGTCGTTGACGAATTTCTTCATGTGTCCATCTCCTTCGTGGGTGGTCCGGAATGTGCAGCGGATCGTGCGGAACGTGGTTCACGAGGTCGTACGGGATCAGAGGTCGCGCGGGATCAGAGGTCGTGCGGGATCAGAGATCGTCGCGCGCAGCCCATTCCCGGCTGAGGCGCTCGAGGATCACGGCGACGGCGACGGCGCCCGGGTCGGGGGAACCGATGCTGCGCTCTCCCGTGTAACTCGCCCGTCCGCGGCGGGCCTGCAGGAAGCTCGTCGCGTCGGCCTGTTCCCGCGCGACGACGGCGGCGCGGGCGAGCGCCACGGTTCCGGCCCTTCCGGCGCGGAGTTCGGCTTCGAAGGCATCCGTGGCCGGAACGAGGGCGTCGAGGAGCGTCTTGTCGCCGAGATCGGACTTGCCCCTGGCCTTGATCCCGTCTGCCGCGGCGCGGAGCATGGCGACGACGTCGTCGCCGTCGAGGTCGGCCTTGCCGGCGATGGCCCCGGAGGCGCGAAGGAATGCAGTGCCCCAGAGCGGGCCGGAGGTTCCGCCGATCCGCCCGGAGATGACGAGGGCGATCTTCTTCAGGAAGTCGGCCGGGGAGCCTGCGGTCGAAGTCCGGCCAGTCGGCGAGGACGATCTCGAAGCCGCGGGCGAGCGAGAACCCGAAGTCGCCGTCGCCGACGACGGCGTCGAGGTCGCCGAACGCGCGTTCGTTGTCGACCGCGGTCTGGGCGATGCTGTGCACGACGAATTCGGTGTCGTCGAGACTGCTGGGGGTCATGGCATCTCCGCTTCCGGTCTGATGGGTTCAGGTCTTGTGAGGTCCGGTCTGATGGGTTCCGGTCTTGTGGATTCCGGTCTTGTGGATTCCGGTCTTGTGGGTGCGGGTGCGGTCGGTCCTGGTGCGGCCAGGAGGGCGGTGAGATCGGTCAGTTCGACGGTGCGGCCCACGTCGAGGTGCAGCGGGTCCTTCAGGGTGATCGCGCTGGGACCGCCGGGGTCGCCGAGCGAGGAGACGACGAGGGAGGCTCCGGTGAAGTCCTCGCCGGCCGTGTAGCCGCTGACCGTGATGAGCGTGCGGAGGCCGGCGGCGAGCGCGGCCTGGAGGCCGTTGGCGCTGTCCTCGATGACGAGTGCCTCGGATGCCGGGACGCCGAGTTCGCGGAGGGCGAGGAGGTAGATGTCGGGCGCCGGTTTCTTGGCAGCGACGACGTCCCCTGCGAAGACCTGGAAATGAACCGCGAGGTCTGGCCCGACCGCCTCGGTGAGCACGGCTCGGACGGATTCCTCCGCCGATGTGGATGCGACGGCGAGCGTCCAGCCTGCCGCGTACGCGTCCGCCGTGATCCGTTTGATGCCGGGGCGACCGGGCAGTGCGCCGCGCGCCACGGCGTCGGTGTAGATGGCGGTCTTCCGGCGGTGCCAGCGGGCAACGGCCTCGTCGAGGGCGCCCTGGTCATCCGGAAGGCCGATGACGGCGGCGACCGCGGGCGTCACCGCGCTCCGCATCCGCTCCTTTCCACCCCCGATCTTGACCTTGACGGCGTAGTCGGAATCGCTCCACCGCACCGGAACGGCGAATTCGCGGAAGGTCTGGTTGAACGCCGGAAGGTGGCCGTCACGCTCGGTGTCGGCGAGGACGCCGTCACAATCGAAGATGAGTGCCGGCATCCGTCACGCCTTCCCTGCGCTGCCGAATTGCTCCGCGAGTCCGCGGGTGAGCGCGACGATGTCGGACCGGACCTGCCCGAACAGCGACGGGGGTCCCATTTGTCGCGCGCCTCCGCGTCCTTGAGGAAGGCGAGGCTCGACTGCATGAACACGATCTTGAGCGCCGTGGAGATGTTCACCTTGGCGCAGCCGAGTGCGATGAGTTCGGCGAACTGCGCGGGGCTCAGGCCGCTCCCGCCGTGCAGGGCGATCGGAATCGGGTGCGCGGTGACGAGGTCGCTCACGCGCTGGAAGTCGAGGACGGGCTCACTGCTGTAGACGCCGTGCGCGTTGCCGATCGAGGGTGCGAAGACGTCGACCCCGGTCTCCTCGATGAAGCGCAGCGAGATCTCAAGGGACTGCCGGGCTGATGCCGTGTCCGAGCCGATTCCGTCCTCGACCCCGGTGATCGACTCGATCTCGCCCTCGACGTGCGCACCGAAGCGGCGGGCCTCCGCGACGACCTCGACGGTCTGGCGCTGGTTTTCCGCGACCGGGAGCCGGGAGGCATCGAAGAGCACGGAATTCCAGCCGCGCTCGAGGCATTCGGTGATGACCGCGCGCTCGGGGCAATGATCGAGGTGCAGCACCACCGGCACGTCGATTCCCGCCGTCATCGATTCCCACATGCTGAAAAGCACGCGTGACCCGATCGACTTCACGGTCTTGACCGAGGTCTGCACGATCACGGGCGACCGGGCTTCGACCGCCCCCGCGAGGACGGCCTCCATGGTCAGGTCGTTCACGATGTTGATCGCCGGCACGCCGTAGCGTTCCGCGAACGCTCGGTCGACGACCGCTTTCAGGGTAGACACCGACATTCCAGGCCTCCTCGCCGGAGTGGGGCCGGTGGCCGGACCCGGGTGTCACCGGGTCACCGGTCGGCCGGTTGCCGACATCGTAGGCTGCAACCCCGGAGCCGACAATGGGCGACCCGCCCCCAACCAATTCGACGGAGTTTTTCGGGTTGTGGGCACGTGAGAGCGCGATCTAAGCGCTTTCCGGGCAAAAACTCCGTCGAATTCGTCAGGGGCGACGGGCGAATCGGCGCGCCGGCTTCGGAGGCACCGCGGCCGGGTGGTCCCAGACACGCACGATCGACCACGCGACGGCGACGAGCGGCACGGCGAGCACCGCGCCGGCGATGCCGCCGAGCACGGTGCCCGCGGTGAGGGCGACAAGGATCACGAGGGGGTGCAGCTTGAGTGCGCCGGCCATCACGATCGGGTTCAGCAGGTCGCCTTCGAGCTGGTTGACCACCACGACGATGATCACGACGATGAGTGCCACGATCGGGCCGTTGAAGACGAGGGCGACGAGAGCGGCGAGGATTCCGGCGATCGTCGCGCCGATCAAGGGGATGAACGCGGTGAGGAAGACGATCGCCGCGAGCGGCAGGGCGAGCGGCACCTGCAGGATGGCCAGGCTCGCGCCGATGACGACGCCGTCGAAGAGCGCGATGGTCGCGGTCCCGCGCACGTACTGTCCGAGGACCGTCGGTGCGGTCTTGCCGATGCGGCGGGCCCGTTCGAGGGCGGCGCCGCGGAACGGCATCAGTAGGAAGGCCCAGATGGCTGCCGCGTCCTTGAGGAAGAAGAACAGGATGACGACGACGAGAGCGACACCGGTCAGCACCTCGGCAGCGGCGGACACCCCGGCGAGCGCACCGCTGCCGAACTCGGCGCTCGTCACGAAGCCGAGGACGGCGGCACGGGCGGCGTCGAACTGGGCCGCGTCGAGCGACAATGGACCGGTCGTCAGGTATCCCTGGAGCCTGGTCGAGACCGTCGGAGGCCGCGGTGACGAGTTCGGACCACTGGTTGCGCACGGCGAACACGATCAGGGTCACGATTCCCCCGAGGACGACCACCCCGCCGAGCAGGGTGAGCCACGTCGCCAGCATCCCCGGCACCCCACGGGCGCGCAGCCAGCGCACGAGCGGGCTGAGTGCCGCCGCGAGGATGAGTGCGACCAGGGTCGGGATGACGACGAGCTTGAGCCTGCACGAGGGCGTACACGACGCCGATCCCCAGTACGATCACGAGGATCAGCTGGGCGCTGCGGATGCTCAGCCACCCGAGCCGGTCGGAGAGCAGCGGCCACAGGGTTCCGGCGGCGGGGACGGGGCCGGCAGTTGGGCCGGTTCCCGCGGTCTCGGGGCTGGTCTGAGGATTCCGGTCCGGCTTCGCTCGCATGCCTCCCATGCTAGGCACACCCCGCCGCACGCCCGGCGAAAATGCTGCCGAACCCCTGAGAAGACACCCCGGGTCTCGTGACCCGCGTCCCCCGGCCGAACCGATTCGACGGAGATTTTGAGTTTTCGATACGTGGGAGGCGGGTCTTCCGGTTTTCAGCCCAAAATCTCCGTCGAATTCGTCAGGGCGAAACGCTCGAGGACCTCGCCGATCCGACCCTTGCAGCCCCCGCAGCCGGTTCCTGCCCGGGTGGCCGAGCCGACGCAGGCGACGTCGGTGTTGCCGGCCTCCGCGGACGCCGTGATCGCGCCGACCGTGACGCCGTTGCACCAGCACACCGTCGCGTCGGGGTCGAAGGCGTCTCCGGCGCCAGCCGGGTCCACGTCGGGGCCGTCATAACGCAGCAGCAGCGAACGGTCGGCGGGCAGTTCGCTGCCGCGCTCGAAGAGCAGGGTGAGTTCGGCACCGGTGCGCGGCATCCCGACGCAGATGAAGCCGGTGAGGATGCCGCCGCGCGTGACCATCTTCACGTAGCGGCCGTGTTCGGGGTCCGCCCACTGCGACACGCCCAGGCGCGGCATCGCCGCGACCGGTGCCGCCGCACAGTCCCTGCCGTGAACGAGCTCGGCGGCCCCGTGCCCGTCGTCCGGGCGCGCAGGGTCGAGATCCCAGGGGTCCGCGCTCGTGTCGCCGGCAGCGACGACGTCGATGCCCTCCGCCTTGAGCATGACGACGCCGTGCGCCTGCGCGGCGAGCGCCGGCCCGAAATCATTGGAAGCGAGTACGACGGGAGTGGCGGAAGAGACCGGAACGGCACTGGCAGAAGAAGCGGTAGCGGGAGCGGCGCCGGCAGTGGTCACGGTGACCTCTGCGACGCGAGCCTCGTGCGCGATTTCCGCGGCGAAGCGGGCGGCGAGCCAGTCGGCCTGGCGCCAGCCGGGTCCGATCAGGCCGGTGGGCCCTCCGGCAGGCGAGGCCGTGGAAGCGCCGGAGGCCGGCCGGGGGGCGACGTGCGCACAGTCGCCGATCGCGAACACGGCGGGGTCCGTCCAGCTCCGCAGGGACTCGTCGACGAGGATGCCCGTCGACACGCTGAGGCCGGCGAGGCCGGCGAGTTCGGTGCGGGCGCCGATGCCGCAGGCGAGAACGAGCAGGTCTCCGGGGATCTGCTTGCCGTCGGCGCAGATCAGGGCGTCGAAGCGGTCGTGGCCGTCGGCGTCGGCGGTGAAGAGCAGGCTTTCGGCCCGGGCGTGGCTGACCATGGTGACGTCGGCCCTGCGAGCGCTGCGGGCGAGCACCGTTCCACCGCCGCGGTCGAGATTGCGGTTCAGCGGAATGTCGGAGTGGTAGACGACGCAGACGTCGCTCCCGGCCCTGGCCGCGGCGAGCGCGAACTCCATGCCGAGCACCCCGGCGCCGAGCACGACGATCCGGCCTCCGGAGCGGATGGTTTCGAGCACGGTCGCCGCGTCGTCGAGGTCGCGGAGCGCGGTGACCCCGCGAGGCAGCGCGGCGTCGGCGGTGTCGAGTGCACCGGCATCCGCCGGCGGGCGCATCAGGGTGCGGCGCAGCCGGGTCACCCCGTCGAGGGTCGGGACGTTGGCCCGGGCACCGGTCGCGAGCACGAGCCGGTCGTAGCCGAGGTCGGTGCCGTCGCCGAGGGTCACCGTGCGTTGCACCCGGTTGATCCGGGTGACGATCTCGCCGGTGCGGATGTCCACGCCCGCTGCCCTGGCCGCGTCGGTGTCCGTCACCTCGAGGGTGTCCCGGTCGGAGCGGCCGACGGCGTAGTCCGCGATGAGCACCCGGTTGTAGGCGTTGGCAGACTCCGCTCCGACGACGGTCAGGGTGGCGAGGCCTGCCCGCACGACCGGGAGCAGGCTCCTCGACGAGGCGGGCCCCGACCGGGCCGTAGCCGACGAGGACGATCCGGCTCGGCGCCGGGGAAGCGGGAACGGCCGCGGGGATCGGCTCAGGCATGGGCATCCGTTCGAGTCGACGGGACGGAAACGGAACCGGCGGCCCAGAACCCCGGCGTCCCCTCGAACGCCCGCACCCGGACGGTCGTGCGCTTGAATTCCGGCATGCCAGAGACGGGGTCGGTGATACCGAGGGTGAGCAGGTTCGCACGCTGGGCGCCGGGGAAGTGAAACGGCAGGAACACGGTGTCCGGGCGGATGTCACCGGTCACCTCGGCGACACAGGTCACGGTTCCCTGCGCGTTGCCGACCTCGACCTCGCCACCGTCGACGACACCGAGTCTGGCCGCGGTCGCCGGGTGCACCTGGAGCCGCGCCACCGGTTGGGCCTGGTGCAGGCTCGGGGACCCGGCGGGTCTGGGCCCCGGACTGGTAGTGCTCGAGGAGCCGGCCGGTGATGAGGGTGACCGTTCCGTCGCGCTGGGCCGGCGCATCCGTCACCCTCGCCTGCACGGCGACGATGCGCGCGCGGCCGTCGGGGTGCGCAAAACGGTCGAGGAAGAGCCGCGGGGTTCCGGTCGATCCGACCGGGTACGGCCAGTACGCGGCCTCCCCCGTGTCGAGCAGCCCGTAACTGAGACCGGAATAGTCGGCGAGCCCGCCGGCGCTCGCGCGGCAGAGCCGTCGAACACCTCGGCCGGGTCGGCGCTGAAGGTGCCGGCGGAGCCGAGCCGGCGCGCGAGTTCCTGGAAGATCCAGAGTTCGCTCCGCACCCCGTCCGGTGCGTCGATCGCGGTGCGGCGGCGGATGACCCTGCCCTCGAGGGAGGTCGTCGTGCCGTCCTCTTCGGCCCACTGGGTGACCGGCAGCACGACGTCGGCGAAGCGCGCGGTCTCGGAGTAGAAGAAGTCGCAGACCACGAGGAAGTCGAGGGCCTCGAGGCAGGCGCGCACCCGGTTGGAGTCCGGGGCGGACACGACGACGTTCGAGCCGTGCACGAGCAGGCAGCGGATGCCGCCGGGCGCGCCGAGCGAGTCGAGCAGCTCGATCGCGGGCACGCCGGCCCCCGGCAGGCTCTCAGGCGTGACTCCCCAGACGCCGGCGACGTGGGCGCGGGCGGCCGGGTCGGTGATCTTGCGGTAGCCGGGGAGCTGGTCGCACTTCTGGCCGTGCTCGCGGCCACCCTGGCCGTTGCCCTGCCCGGTGAGGGTTCCGTAGCCGGAGTGGCTCGTGCCGACGAGGCCGAGCACGAGAGCAAGGTTGATCGCTGCGGTCGCGGTGTCCGTGCCGTCGATGTGCTGCTCGACGCCGCGGCCGGTGAGGATGTATGTGCCCGTTCCGGCCGCGAGTCGGCGGGCGAGCTCGCGCAGCTGCGGCACCGGAACGCCGGTGAGCTGCTGCACCCGTTCGGGCCACCACCGGGAGACGCTGCGGCGGAGGGCCTCGAAGCCGACCGTGCGCCGTTCGAGGTAGTCGGTGTCGATGAGGCGTTCGGTGATGACGATGTTGGTCAGGCCGAGCAGGAGCATGAGGTCGCTGCCGGGCGTCGGCTGCACGTGCATGCCGCCGCCGTCCTCGGTGAGGCGCGCGGTCGCCGAGCGACGCGGGTCGACGACGATCAGGCCGCCGGCGCTGCGGGCGCCCTCGAGATGGCCGATGAACGGCGGCATGGTCTGGGCGACGTTGGAGCCGAGGATCAGGATGGTGTCCGCCGCGTCGAGGTCCTCGACCGGGAACGGCAGCCCCCGGTCGAGGCCGAAGGCACGGTTGCCTGCTGCCGCGGCCGAGGACATGCAGAACCGGCCGTTGTAGTCGATCCGGGAGGAGCCGAGCGCGACCCGGGTGAACTTGCCGAGCTGGTAGGCCTTCTCGTTGGTGAGCCCGCCGCCGCCGAACACCCCGACCGAGTCGGCGCCGTGCCGTGCCCGGCTCCCGGCGAGCCGGGCGGCCACGAGGTCGAGCGCCTTCGCCCAGCTCGCCGGGGCGTAGCCGCCGTCCGGTTGCCGGAGCATCGGGGTCAGGATCCGCTCCGGGGACGTGAGCAGTTCAGCGGCGGTCCAGCCCTTCTTGCACAGGCCGCCCCGGTTGGTGGGAAACGCCCGCCCGGCGACGGTCAGACCGGGCCGCGCCGCGGCATCCGTGCCCGCACCGGCATCACCCGACTGCATGCCGATCTCGGCATGCGTCGGTGTCAGGGTCATCGCGCACTGCAGCGCACAGTATGGGCAGTGCGTGTCGACGCCCGGGCGGGCGACGGATGCGAGGGGTGCGGTCACGGGGTCTCCTGCTGCTGGTGGGGTCGGTGATGGCGCAGATGCGGCTGCGCGCTTCGGATACGGGACGAACGCGCCGGTTTGTGGTGGCCGCGCCTGCCGGGGCGGGCGCGGCCGCGGGAAACCGGCGCGGTCGCGAGCGGGCCCAGGCTAGATGCGCTGCCCGGCCACGGAGGAGCCGCGGCGGAGGTAGAAGAACGCGGTGACGGCCATCATCACGAGGTAGGCGCCGATGAACCCGTAGATCGCGCCGGTGTAGCTGCCGGTCGCGATCTTCGAGTTGCCGAGAACCTGCGGAATGATGAATCCGCCGTATGCGCCGATCGCGGAGATGAGGCCGAGGGCTGCTGCGGTCTTCCGCTGGGTACTCACGTCGCCCGAGTTGGTGTGGGCGTCCCGCACTCCGCTGCGGGCGGCGAAGACGCTCGGGATCATCCGGTAGGTCGAGCCGTTGCCGACACCGGTCGCGACGAAGATGAGCAGGAAGCTCGCAAGGAACAGCCAGAAGTTGCCGAGGGAGAGCACCGCGATCACGAGCAGCGCGCCGAGGGCCATCACGCCGAAGGCCGTGATCGTGACGCGGGCTCCGCCGAAGCGGTCGGCGAGCTTGCCGCCGGCCGGGCGGGCGAGGGAACCGACGAGGGCGCCGAGGAAGGCGAGGGAGATCGACGCGGCCATGATGTGGAAGGTCGAGTATGCCGGGAACTGATCGGCGATGAGTTTCGGGAAGACGCTCGCGAAGCCGATGAAGGAGCCGAAGGTGCCGATGTAGAGCAGGGCGAGGACCCAGAGGTGCGGTTCGCGGAGTGCGGCGACCGAACCGGCGAAGTCGGCCTTGGCGCTCGACAGGTTGTCCATTCGCTTCCAGGCGCCCCACATCGCGACGAGGATGAACGGCACCCAGAACCAGCCGGCGAGCGAGAGGTTGAGTGTTCCGGCGGCACCGATGGTGATCACGATCGGGACGACGAGCTGGGCGACGGCGGCGCCGAGGTTGCCCCCGGCCGCGTTGAGTCCGAGGGCCCAGCCCTTCTGGCTCTGCGGGTAGAAGTAGGTGATGTTGGACATCGAGCTTGCGAAGTTGCCGCCGCCGAGGCCGGCGAGGCCGGCCACGAAGAGCATCACTGGGAACGGGGTGGCCGGGTTGCCGACGCAGATGCCGAGGGCGATCGAGGGGATCAGGAGCAGGCCGGCGGAGATGATGGTCCAGTTGCGGCCGCCGAAGCGGGCCACCATGAACGTGTACGGGAAGCGGAGCGTCGCACCGACGAGGCTCGGCATCGAGATGAGCCAGAAGATCTGGCCGGTGTCGAAGGTGAAGCCGGCCTTGGGCAGCTGCACGACGACGATGCTCCAAAGCTGCCAGATCACGAAACCGAGGAATTCGGCGAAGATCGACCACTTCCAGGTTGCGGGAGGCGATGGCCTTGCCGCCGTCGTTCCACTGGGCGGTGTCTTCGGCATTCCAGTTGTCGATCCATCGGCCGGGGCGGTGGACGAGGCTCGGGCCGGTGCGGAGACCGGTTGTGGGCGTATCGACTGCAGTCATGGTGTTCTCCTCGGGAGGGGTGTGCAGGGGAAGGACAGGGGAAGATCGGGGAAAGATCGGGGAAAGATCACGGGAAACGTCACGCGGCTTCGGAGAGGTGCACGTGCACCTCGCCGTCCTCGACCCTGACCGGGTAGGTACGAAGCGAGTACTCGGCGGTGGTGAAGCATTCGCCGGTCTCGAGGTCGTAGACCTGCTTGTGCAGGGGCGAGGCGATGGTGAACCGGTCACCGCGCGAGCCGACGATGCCGCGACTCATCACGAACGACCCGGTGACGGGGTCACGGTTGTCGACGGCGTAGAGGCCGCCGTTCGGAAGCAGCAGGATGGCGAGCTGCTCGTCGCCGACGAGGGCGGCTTCGCCCCAGAGCGGCTCGAGTTCGTCGAGGGAACAGACGCGGATCCAGGTGCCGGGGTGGTTCACGAGTGATCCCGCTTTCTGTGAGGTATGCCCGCCGGGTGGGCGATTCCCTCACGCTAAATCGGCCACGTTTCGCGGGTCCGCGCCGGGCGCGTCGAATGCGTAAAGAAGTCCTCACCCTCCCCGGGCGGGCCGGTGAGGTCCCGGTCACACCTTGTTACATGGGCGCAACCGAGGGGAAACGCGGCCCTTTTAGGCTGGCAGCACCCCCTACGGAAGGCTCCGCCATGGACAACGTCACGTTCGACGCCGCTCAGGCTCACTCAGGGCCGTCCGGCGTCCCCCGACGCGTCGTCGTCATCGGCGGCGGCCCCGCCGCGCACCGGTTCACCGAGGCCATGCAGGCCAGGTCCACTCCCGGACATGACCACGAACTCCTCGTCCTCGGCGATGAGGACCACCTGCCGTACGACCGGGTCGCCCTGTCCCGCCGCCTCGTCGACTCCGAGGACCTCACCCTCGGCGACCGCTCCCTCTGGGAGACCCCCGGCGTCACCTACCGTGGCGGCAGCCGGGTGGACAGCGTCGACCCCGCCGGCCGCACGGTCACCCTCGCCGATGGCGAGATCCTCTCCTACGACGAGCTCGTGTTCGCGACGGGATCGTCCGCCACCGTGCCGCCCATCCCCGGCGCCGAAGCCGGCCACGTCTATCGCACCATCGAGGACGTCGACTTCCTCGTCGCAGAGGTCGCCCGTCTCCGCGAGCGGCTCGGCCGGCCCGCGAACGTCGTCGTCGTCGGCGGCGGCCTTCTCGGCCTCGAGGCCGCGGGCGGCCTGCAGCGCCTCGGCGGGCTTGCCACGATCGTGCACTCCGGCCGCTGGCTGATGAGCGCCCAGCTCGACGAGGGAGCAGGGCAGGCGCTCGGCCGGCTGATCCAGGCCCAGGGCATCACCCTCGCCCTCGGCAACCGGCCCACCGAGGTGCTCACCTCCCCGACCGGCCGCGTCCTCGGCGTCACACTCACCAACGGCACCCAGCTGCACGCCGACCTCGTCGTGTTCTCGATCGGCATCACGCCGCGCGACGAACTCGCCCGCGCGGCGGGACTCGAGCTCGGCCCGCGCGGCGGTATCGAGATCACGGATGCCTGCGGCACGTCGATCCCGGGAATCTGGGCCATCGGGGAGGTCGCAAGCGTCAATGGCAGCTGTGTCGGCCTCGTCGCCCCGGCGAATGCGATGGCCGAGGTCGTCGCCGACCGGCTGCACGGCGGCGCCGCCGTCTTCCCCGGCATCGACGATGCCACCAAGCTCAAGCTCTCCGGGGTCGAAGTCGCGAGCTTCGGCGACGCCCTCGCCACCGCCGAGCACTCCCTCGAGGTCGTCTACGCCGACCCGGCCAGGGGCCTGTACCAGAAGATCGTCGTCTCGAATGATGCGAAGACCCTCCTCGGCGGCATCTTCGTCGGCGACGCCTCGCCGTACACCGCGCTCCGGCCCCTGCTCGGCCGCGAGCTCGGCGCCGAACCGAGCGCCTACCTCTCCGCGGCCGGTGCCGAGCCGCCGGTGAACACCGACCTCCCCGACGAAGTGCAGCTTTGCTCCTGCAACAACGTCTCCGTCGGTGCCGTGCGCGCCGCCATCCGCGGCGACGAGCACACCGAGGCCTGCACCGAACTCGGCCCGCTCAAGGCCTGCACCCGTGCGGGTACCCAGTGCGGCTCCTGTGTTCCCCTCGTCAAGAAGATCCTCGAGACCGAACTGACCAAGGCGGGCATCGCCGTCTCGCACGCCCTGTGCGAGCACATCGCGCTCAGCCGGAGCGAACTCTTCGAATCCGTCCGCATCCTGCAGTTGACCGAGTTCGACGAGATCATGGGCCGGTTCGGCAGCGGACTCGGTTGCGACATCTGCAAACCCGTGATCGCCTCGATTCTCGCGACGCAGACCTCGGGCTACATCCTCGACGGCGGTCGCGGCGCCCTGCAGGACACCAACGACCGCGCCCTCGCCAACATGCAGAAGGACGGCACATACTCGGTCGTGCCCCGGATCCCGGGCGGCGAGATCACGCCGGCCAAGCTCAAGGTGATCGCCGAGGTCGCCGCCGATTTCAACCTCTATACCAAGATCACCGGCGGCCAGCGCATCGACCTGTTCGGCGCCCGTCTCGAACAGCTTCCCGACATCTGGAAAATCCTCGTCGAGGCCGGGTTCGAGTCCGGCCAGGCCTACGGCAAGTCCCTCCGTACGGTCAAGAGCCTGCGTCGGGTCCACGTGGTGCCGCTTCGGCGTGCAGGATTCCGTCGCGATGGCGATCAACCTCGAGCTGCGGTACCGGGGACTCCGCGCACCGCACAAGTTCAAGCTCGGGGTTTCCGGCTGCGCCCGGGAATGCGCGGAGGCTCGCAGCAAGGACGTCGGCATCATCGCGACCGACCAGGGCTGGAACCTCTATGTCGGCGGTAACGGCGGCTTCCAGCCCGCCCACGCGCAGGCTCCTCGCCCAGGACCTCGACGACGAGACCCTGATCCGCTACATCGACCGGTACCTGATGTACTACATCCGCACCGGCGACCGGTTGCAGCGCACCGCCCGCTGGCAGGAAGACCTGGAGGGCGGGCTCGACCACGTGCGCGACGTGGTCTGCAACGACTCCCTCGGCATCGCGGAGGAACTCGAGGCCGCGATGCTCGTCCACGTCGGCGCCTATGAGGACGAATGGGCCGCGACCCTCAAGGATCCGGAGCGCCTGCGCCGGTTCCGGTCCTTCGTCAACGCCCCCGGAACCGCAGACCCCGCTCTCATGCAGGTCATCGAACGCGACCAACCCCGCCCGGCGCGCCCGGCAGAGCGCGAGGCGGTGCTGCTGTCCGGCCCGAGCATCCCGGTCCGGCCCCGCGACGCCTCTGCCACCGAACTCGTCATCGAACAGCGACAGGGAGTGTGAACCATGGATATCAGCCTCGACCTCGCCGGCCGCCGGGTCCTCGTCTTCGGAGGTGCCCTCGCGGCCAGGCGGGTGCTCGCCCGGTTCCTGGCCGCAGAGGCCATCGTCTACCTCGCCTCTGTCACGGTCGACGGGCATCCGCCCGAGAGGCCGCACCCGCAGGTACGCCCCGTCGAATACCCGCATTTCCCGCACGGCTGGCGTGACCTCGTCTCGGCGGTGGACCTGGTCGTGCTCGTCGAGGTCTCCGAGTCCACCGAGCGCATCATCGTCGATGCATGTGCCGCACAGCGCGTCTGGCTGAGTCGCGAGCCCGCGGCGTCCGTCGCACCGCTCGGGCGGGTGACCCTCGTCGGCGGCGGCCCCGGTGACGGCGGCCTCCTCACGATGGCCGGTGTCCAGGCGCTCCGCGACGCCGACATCGTTTTCTACGACAAGCTCAGCCCGCACGACCGGCTCGACGAGTGGTGCCCAGGGGCGGAGCACGTCGACGTCGGCAAGACGCCGGGCCACCATGCCACTCCGCAGGCCGACATCGAGCGGATGCTCGTCGACAGTGCCCTCGCCGGCCTCACCGTCGTCCGCCTCAAGGGCGGTGACCCGTTCGTGTTCGGGCGCGGCGGCGAGGAAGTGCTCGCCTGTCGCGAGGCCGGCGTGCCGGTCACCGTCATCTCCGGGGTCACGAGCGCGATCTCGGTGCCGGCCGCTGCGGGCATCCCGGTCACGCACCGGGATATCAGCCGCGTCTTCACAGTGCTCTCCGGACACGTGCCGCTCAGCGAGAACGAGCTCGCCCATCTCGCCGGGCTCGGGGGCACGATCGTGGTCCTGATGGGCATCGGAACGCTGCCGCACCTGGCAGCGGGACTCGCCCGCCACGGGATGCGCACGGATATGCCCGTCGCAATCATCGAGCAGGGTTTCTCGGCACGCCAACGCACCACGAAGGCCCGGCTCGACACGATCACCCCGCTCGCCGCGAAGCTCGGGGCCCGCTCCCCCGCCGTCCTCGTGATCGGCGAAGTCGTACGATTATCGCAACACGACGACGCCGCCAGCGAGGAGCCTGTTGCAGGCCATCGCGGTCAACGCCGAGCACTCACTGAACGCCGAGCACTGACCGGGGACATCCGCCCCGCTTCCCCCAGCCACCTGCCAGCTGCCACCTGCCACCTGCCACCACCCAACGAGCCGGAGACACCGTCAACGACACGAGCGCCGAAGCAAGTCAGCCCGGGTTCCGCGCAGACCAGCTCGAGGGCTTCCGCATCGCCGTCACGAGCGATCGGCGCTCCGAGGACCTCATCGCCGCCTTCTGAACGCCGCGGCGCCGAGGTCGTCCACGCGCCCGCCATCCGCATCGCGGCCGCGGCGGACGACGCCCGCATCACGAGCGACACCCTGGCGATCATCTCCGCCCGGCCCGACATCCTCCTTGCAACGACCTCGTACGGAATCCGACGCTGGTTCGAGGCTGCGGATGCCGCGGGTGTCGGCCACGAGCTCACAGAGACCCTCGAGCACTCGAGCATCCTCGTGCGCGGCCCAAAGGCGCGCGGCGCCGTGCGGGCGGCCGGCCTCGACGACGACGGGATGAGCGACGAGGAGACCACCAAGTCCCTCGTCGACTACGTGCTGCGGGACGGCGCCGCCGGGAAGACGGTCGCGGTGCAACTGCACGGCTTTACCGACCAACCCCAGCTCGAGCGCCTGGTCGCCGCCGGCGCGACGGTGTTGACCGTTGCGCCATACCGCTGGCTGCTCCCGGAGGACTCCGCACGGGTGCTGCGGCTCGTCGACCTGATCTGCGCGGGCGGGGTGGACGCGGTCACCTTCACAAGCGCCCCGGCCGTGATGGCCCTGTTCGGCGTCGCCGACTCGATCGGCCGTCTCGAGGAGCCTGCAGGACGCGTTCAGTGAGACCGTCGTCGCCGCGGCGGTCGGGCCGGTCACGGCAGGGCCCCTGCTCGCCGCCGGGCTCGCACCGATCGTGCCGGAGCGGTTCCGAATGGGCGCGCTGATCAAGCTCGTCTGCGACCACCTCGAGCAACAGCGGGTGCTGCGTCTCGACACCCGGTTCGGGCCCGTCGAGGCTCCGCGGCCGGCTGTTCTCCCTCGCCGGCGCCCAAACCACTCTGCCGCCGAGCTCACTGACGCTGTTGCGAGTGCTGCTCGCCGCCGGCGGCACGGTCACCTCCCGGGCGAGCCTCACCGCGACGCTGCCCGAGATGCAGGACGACCACGCCGTCGACGTCGCGATCAGCCGGCTGCGCCAGGCGCTCCCCGAGCCGGGCCTCGTCGCGACGGTGATCAAACGCGGCTACCGCATCGATGTCTGATCCGCGGGTATCCAGGGTGCTCAGTCGGTCTGAAGCTCACTCGCTCGCGCAGTCGGGCGCGGGAGGAATTCCGCGGTGGCTTCCTCGAGCCACTCCCACAGAGCGGACCGCCGCTCCGGCGCGAAGGTCACCGCTTCTGCGGCGGTCGGCCTGCCGATCTCCACGTACCCGTCGTGGAGCGAACCGTGGGCGTCGCCGAGCGCCAGCTCGACGGCACGACGGCCGGAACGGGTGGGCGTCGATGCCCCGGGAAGCACGCTCATCGCGGGCATGAGGTTCTTCCAGACCCAGTACATGTATCCGGGCATGTCCTTGCCGAGGCCGGTACCCGCGACGAGCCCGGGGTCGTAGGTGTTGAGCCTGCGTCCGCTTCGACCGAGGCGGGCCGCCCAGTCGTGCGCGAGCGTGACCAGGGCGAGCTTGCTCGACGCGTATGCCACTCCGCCTCGCTCGCGCTCGGCCGCGAAGCGGGTCGGGCCGTGGGCTGCTTGGTCCGCCGTGGCCAGCTCAGCGGGATGCTGCCAGACGGGATCGGGGATGAGGTTGAACGAGGCCCGTTTTCCCCGATGAGTCGAGGAGCCCATCAGCACGACATGGCCGGCGGGCGCAAGGAGCGGTTCGAGCCCGCGCAGCAGAAGATGCTGGGCGATCACATTCACCGTGAACGTCAGCTCGAAACCCTGGCTCCCGGTCCGGCGCCGACTGACGAACTGGGCACCCGCATTCAGCAGGGCGACGTCCAGGGCGGCCACTGTCCCCCGGCGCTGCTCCGCGGTGAGGTCCTCGAGCGCGCCGCGCACGCTCTTCAGATCGCTCAGGTCGACCCGGATACCGCGGGCGGCCCGGCCCCGGGCACGGGCCGTGTCGAGCGCACGGTCCAGGGCCACCGGGTCGCGCGCGAGCAGGACGAGGTTCGGACGACGGGGATGGACAAGGAGCGACTCGAACATCCGGGAACCGATACCACTGGTCGGACCGGTCAGAAGCACGGTGGGACTTGTGACGTCACTTTGTGTCATAGCCGAAACCATAGCTGATGTCACACTCTGACACAAGGGTAGGATCGGGCCATGCCCCGCTGGCCCGAAGACTCTCGACGTCGCCTGATCGACGCGGCACTCACCCTGTTCGATGAGCGGGGATTCGCGAAGTCGACGGTCGACGACATCGCGCTCAGGGCCGGCGTCACCTCCCGGACGTTCTTCCGCCATTTCGCCGACAAGGACGAAGTGCTCTTTGGTGACGACGATGACCTCCTGCCCCTGTTGATCGCGTCGCTCGCGGACGGTTCCGGTCCCGTCGGGGCCGAAGCTCACATGCGGAACGCACTTCTTGTGCTCGCGGCAGACCTCGAGCCGCGCAGGGACTCGTTGCGTCGGCGCCAGCAGATCATCGACTCGCAGATCTCCCTGTCGGGGCGCGAACTCGCCAAACAAGCGCTCTGGCAACAGACGGTGACCAGAACCCTGGTCGAGCGAGGGTTCCCGACCGACCAGGCCGATGTGCTCGCGGCCATCGGTTTTGCGCTCTTTCGCCGCTCGTTGCACGCCTGGCTCGCCGACGACCACGGCCCTTCCTTGGGCGAACGGGTGAGCGATGCCCTGACCCGGGTACGCACGGTTCTGGACGTGACCAGCTCCGAGTGAACGCCCGCCCGATCAGGCGCGGGGCAGCATCCGGGCGGCGGCGACGGCCTCGAGCACGTCCTCCGAGCCGGAGTAGATGCCGGAGCGGCGCGGCCAATGGCTGATGACGTCGGTGAAGCCGAGTTCTTCGGCCCGGCCGACGGCGTCGTCGAAGGCGCCGACGCTCTGCAGGGAGTAACTGCCGCCGCTGTCGAGGTTGAGGTACCTGTCGATCGCGGCCGGCTCGCGGCCGACGGCGATCGCGGCATCGTCGAGGCGCCCGGCGAGGGTGGCGACCGCGGCCCACCAGGCGTCACCGGCCTGGCCGTCCGGGCCTGTCGTCACCCAGCCCTCGCCGTGGGTCGCCGCCAGGCGAAGCCCCTTCGGCCCGTTCGCCGCGATCACGAACGGGAGCCGGGGCGCCTGGGTCGGCGCTCCGACCATGCGTGCGCCGACGGCCGTGAACCAGTCGCCGGTGAAGTCGATGCCTGCCGTGCTGCCCTCCGCTTCCCCACGCAGCAGCAGGTCGAGCAGGATGACGAATTCGGTGAACCGCGCGTGCCGCTCCGGGCCGGTGTACGCCCGCTGGCCGAGCACGGTGGCGTCGAAGCCGGTGCCGCCCGAGCCGACGCCGAGCAGGAACCGTCCGCCCGCGAGCTCGTCGAGGGTCGCGAGTTCCTTGGCGAAGGGCACCGGATGCCGGAAATTCGGGTTCGAGACGAAGGTCCCGAGCCGCAGGTCGCGCGTCACGAGCGCGGCAGCCGTGAGGGTCGGAATCGTGGCGTGCCACGGTTCGTCGGCGAGGCTGCGCCAGGATAGATGGTCATACGTCCAGCCGTGGTCGAAGCCGAGCCCTTCGGCGCCCCGCCACTTGCGGGAGGCTTCTGACCAGGGGTCCTGGGGGAGGATGACGATTCCGTAGCGCATGCTGCGATTCTACGACCGCGGGTTTCCCGGTGTCCCGTCCGCCGCGTGAGCCTGGCCGGCCACGGCGCGGCTCAGCAGCCCGCGGTCGTCGCGTGCCGGTCCAGCTGGAGGACGACCACGATGTTCTGCACCGTCGCCGAACCAGGATCGTAGCCGACCGGTCGGTAACAGCTCACGAGCACCAGCCGGTTGGGGATGATCCGCGTGAGTTCATCGTTGGACTTGTACGCTGCCTTGTTGAGCTCAAGGGTCTTCTGCACGACGTAGCAGAGCGTTCCGCGGGCGGTGTCGACGGCGGCGACGGCCCCGGGCGGAAGGTCTTTCAAGCCGTTGAACACGGCTGGATCGACCCAGGAATGACCGTACAGGTAGACCGTGTTGACCGCATCGGTGCCCGCGAGCCCCCGGAGATCGTGGTGTCCCAGGCAATCGTCTGGAGGGTGACCGGGTCGAAACCACCGCGGGCGTCGATCATCGTCTGGGTGTATTCCGACACGGCACCGTCGATGCCGATGGCGGGCACCCGGAGCCGGAGCGGCGCCGATGCGGAAACGACCTTGTCCGGGACCGGTACAGAAGGAGGGAGAGGAAGAGGCGAAGGCGCTGTGGACGGCGTCGGGCGGGCCGATCCGGTGGGCGTTGCGCTCATCGTGGCCGCACCGTTGACGGGGCTCGACGCTGTGATTGTATGCAGAATGCCCCAGGCACCCAGAAGCACCGCCACGAGCACAGCGAGGCCGCCGAGCAGCATTCTTCTGCCGAACGGCGGCGTGTGGTCGAGCTTTGGCGGTCGCCGGCTCGGATGCGCCCTAGCGACGAGTGGCGCCGGAACGTGCGATGAAGCCGAACGATGCAGCCACGCCGAGGATCAGGACAAGGAGGCCGGCCTGGAGGGGCAGCCAGACGCCGGGGTTCGAGCCGGGACCCGATGTGGCGGAGCCCGCGAGCGCGATACCGTCTGTGCGGGAATCGTGGAGCGTGTTCCTGGCCGCGCTCGTCGCGACGGGCGTCGGAGTGACCGCGGCAGCCGTCGGGGTGGGCGTCGGAGTGGGCACCGCTGTGATGGTGTTCACCAGGGAAACGGTGCACGTGACGAGGGAGCCGCCGCCATTGGCCGCGCCGTTGCACTGGTTGATCGAGACGGCCAGCTGGGCGCTCTGGGTCGAGGGCGCCACGGTGCATTCGACCCGGTTGGGAGCGCCGCCACCGTTGGTGGACCCGTTGCACTGGGTGATCGTCGCGCCCGTCGTCGTCGCGGGGAAGGGGTCGCAGTTGAGGCTCGGCGCGGGGCCGCCCGCACCCGATCCGCCGCACTGATTGACGGTCACGCCGGACGACGTGGCCGTGCCGGTGATCTGGTTGATCACGTGGACGGTGCACACCACATTCGAGCCGCCGCCGTTCGCGGCGTCATTGCACTGGTCCACCGACGTCGAGAGCGTGTCGTACGTCGTCGTCGTCGTGGTGCACACGGGGTTGGCGGTGTTCGCCGCTCCATGGCATTCCCGCAGGGTCACGACGGAGCCTGCCGACGCCGGTCGCGACGTCGAGCGTGTTGGTCACGGTCACGTCGCAGAGGAGTTCCAGGCCGCCGGTGTTGGCCACGCCGTTGCACTGGGCGACCGACGGGGCGGCGAATGCGCTGCCGCCGAGCGGACCGAAGGTCAGCGCCAGGATGGCGAGAAGCAGCGTGATACCCAGCAGTGCGGTACGGGCTAGAACGGACGAGCGGCCCCGGGTGTCCACAGTTTCATGGACCGATATCAACATATTCACGGGACTCCCCCAGTAGACCACAAGGTTAGCATGGCCCCCGAACGGCCGACGTCGATTGTATGCATCGAGTCGCAGCCTGCCGCCGCAGAGCCGTGCGTTTGTCGGCGCGCAGTGACACACTCGAGCCATGAGCAGCCGAGAGCATGTGACCCGATGCGCCATCGTCCCGCCCTATCTCCTGGTGCGGCTCGCGAGACTCGACGACCCGCATTACGCGGGTGCTGCCGACGCGGCGCGGCACTCGCTCCTGCGGGACGCGCCGCTGCGCGAGCGACGAAGCACGGTGCATCCGCCGACTGTCCGCCCGACGGCGCGCGGCACGTCCTCCGCTTCCGGGGAGCTCGACAGGGCCGTTTCGGATGCCGGCGGCCTCGAACGCCTGCCCGGTCGCCTGGTTCGGTCGAAGCTCCAGGCCGCCGTCGGCGATGTCGCGGTGAACGAGGCCTGGGACGGCCTCGGCCACACCCACGCCCTGTTCTGGAGCCGGTTCGGGCACGACTCGATCGACGGCCACGGGCTGCCCCTCGAGGCGAGTGTGCACTACGGCCGTGACTACGACAACGCCTTCTGGGACGGGGAGCGGATGGTCTTCGGTGACGGCGACGGGCAGGTGTTCAACCGGTTCACCGCGTCGCTGACGGTGATCGGCCACGAGCTCACCCACGGCGTCACCCAGTTCAGCGCCAACCTGGCCTACGAGGGACAGTCCGGGGCCCTCAACGAATCCGTGTCCGACGTGTTCGGGTCACTCGTCGAGCAGTCCGCCCTCGGGCAGTCCGTCGCGGAGGCGAGCTGGCTGATCGGTGCCGGGCTCTTCACCGAGCAGGTGCAGGGTGCGGCGCTGCGCTCGCTCAAGGCGCCAGGAACGGCGTACAACGACGACGTCCTCGGTATGGACCCGCAGCCGTCGGAGATGAGCGGCTTCGTCGACTCGGAGGACGACAACGGCGGCGTGCACCTGAACTCGGGAATCCCGAACCGGGCCTTCTACCTCGTGGCCGCAGAGCTGGGCGGCAATGCCTGGGAGGGCGCCGGCCAGATCTGGTACGACACCCTCACGAGCGGAACGCTGCGGCCGCATGTCGATTTCGCCGGGTTCGCACGCGCGACCGTCACGGCGGCGACCCGGCGGTTCGGCCCCGGTTCCCGTGAGCACGCCGCGGTCGTCGCGGGCTGGAGTGGCGTCGGCCTCGGGAAGGGACTCGGCGGAGTAACATCGCGGGCATGAAGGTCATCGTTTCGCGAAGCGGTGGCATCGCCGGAGTGCGGGTCACCTGGGAGGTCCAGGTGGACGAGCAGGCCGACGCTGCGGCGTGGGCCGATTTCCTCACCTCGCTGCCCTGGGACGACGTCGTCGAGCGGGCTCCGGAACCGGACCGGTACGTCTACCGCATCCGTTGCGCGCCCCACGAAGTGGTGCTCGCGGAACCGGACCTCTCCGGCCCGTGGCGTCAGCTCGTCGACCGGGTGCGCACCGCGAACGATCGCGCCTGAGGCCCCGACGGGCCTGCGCCGGCCGCACTCGGGGTACGGGTCGGCCGGGTTTCGGTCCTGCGCGCCCCGACCGGGACATTCGGGTCTGCCCTGAGTTCCCGAGGACACGGCCGGGTGGTGGCGGAGCACCCGGTTGCGTGGGAATATGAACCATGGAAACCAACGACCTGTATCCGGTGCATGTCCTCGACGATGAGGAATGCTGGGACCTCCTGATCTCCTCGAGCTTCGGTCGCCTCGCCCTCAGCATTGCGGGCGAACCAGACATCTACCCGGTCAACTTCGTGGCCGCCGATCGACGTCTGGTCTTCCGCACGGCGGAGGGCACCAAGCTCCTCGAACTCACCGTGAACAACAAGGTCGCCTTCGAGACGGACGGCGTCGGTCGCGACGAGGCCTGGAGCGTCGTCGCCAGGGGCCACGCCCGGGTGCTCGAGCACCAGGCCGACATCGACGCCGCCGACCAGCTGCCGTTGCGCCCGCTCATCCCGACGCTCAAGTACATCTACGTGGAGATCGTTCCCGAGACGGTCAGCGGTCGCCGGTTCCAGCTCGGGCCAGAACCCGAACGGTACTGATGAGCGGCACGGCCGTTCCCGGAACCGTCCTCGTCACCGGCACGTCCTCGGGCATCGGGCTCCAGGCCGCGGTCGCGGCCGCCCGCGCCGGGCACCCGGTCGTCGCGACCATGCGCACCCTCGAGGGAGCCCGCGCGCTGCGCAGCGCGAGCGAGACCGCGGGCGTGAGCCTCGACATCCGCCGCCTCGACGTCACGGAACCCGAGTCGATCGCCGCGGTCATTTCGCACATGCTCGACCGGTACGGCCGGATCGACGCCGTCGTGAACAACGCCGGGGCCGGCCACGTCGGCACGATCGAGAACGAGGGCCTCGATGTCGTGCGCGCGGTGATGGAGGTCAATTTCTTCGGTGTCGTGAGCGTGACCCGGGCGGCGCTGCCGCACCTGCGGCAGAGTCACGGTCGGCTGATCACCGTCACGAGCGTCGGCGGCGTCGTCGGCCAGCCCTTCAACGAGGCCTACTGTGCGGCGAAATTCGCGGTCGAGGGGTTCATGGAGAGCCTCGCCCCCGTCGCAGCGACCGCAGGGGTCTCGGTCACGGTCGTGGAACCCGGCGCGGTCGCGTCGTCCTTCGTCGACAACGTCGGCCTCGACCCGCGCGCCAGTCCGCCGAACGATCCGTACGCATCCGCCCTCGCCGGGTATCTCGCCAGGGCCGCCCAGTCGTTCAGTGCCGCGCAGTCCGCGGAGAGCGCCGGGGCCTTCGTCGCGGCTCTGCTCGACGGAGAGCGGCCGCCGTTCCGGGCGCAGACCTCCGACGCGGCGCGTGCATTCGTCGGCGTCAAACTCGCCGACGCCGATGGCTCCGCCGTGCAGCGGATGACCGCGGCCTGGCTCGACTAGCGGCCTCGATCACCGGCTGAGGCGCAGGAACCGGAGCACGGCCAGCCCGTAGGCATCGGCCGCGTCGGTCGCCTCGACGGCCTCGAGCACCCCCGCGAGCAACGCGGTGACACGGTACGCGTCGTCGCCGAGCCGCTCGAGCGAGTGGAAAGCGCCTCCGAGCATCTCCCGGAGCCTGGTCCTCCCGCGGGAGCCACAGGGCGTCCTCGAGCGCGAGCGAGTCGAGCGCCCACTCCGTCGTGCCGTTGAAGCCGAGGATGGTACCGGTGTCGAATTCGTGCGGTTCGATGGTCATCTCGCTGACCGTGAACACCTCGACATCGAAGCCTGCCCGTTCGATCCGGAACGCGTCGCCGGAGGACGGCCGCCAGGCGAGCCCGGCGGCCTCGAGTGCTCGTGCGCAGTCAATTGAGATCACGGGACATTCTCACCCGGACGAACGCAGACCACTAGCGTTGAAGGGAAGAGTTTTCAGGAGGACGTCCGTGACCCGAACCGTGAACCTGACGGTGCACGTCAAACCCGGCAGCCGCAAAGGTCCCCTCGTCGCCGTCGACGACCCGGACGCGCTCGGCCCCGGAGCGGCGACAAGCGCGCCGGCGGATGCCTCGCTCACCGTCTACCTGCAGCAGCGGGCCGTCGAGGGCGCCGCCAACGACGCCCTCGTCAAGCTGCTCGCGAAGCACTTCGCCGTGTCGAAGAGCGCCGTCACGATCGTGCGCGGACACACGTCGCGGGTTAAACACGTGCGCATCGACCACGAGTCGTGATCGATGCGCACGGATGTTGCGGGTGAGTGTGCGGCCTAGCTGACGCCGCGCAGGTCGATCACGAAGATGAGGGTCTGGCCGGAGAGGCGGTGTCCTCCGCCCGCGGGCCCGTACGCCAGGTGCGGCGGCACGACGAGCTTGCGACGCCCGCCGACCTTCATGCCGGGGATGCCCTGCTGCCAGCCCGCGATGAGCGAGCGCAGCGGGAAGTTGATCGACTGGCCCCGGCTCCAGGAGGAGTCGAATTCGTCGCCGGTGTCGTATTCGACGCCGAGGTAGTGCACGTCGACGGTCGCGCCGGCGGTCGCCTCGGCGCCCTCGCCAACCACGATGTCGGTGATGGTGAGGCTCCGTGGGCGCTGGGCCCTCCGGTGCGTCGAGTTCGGGCTTGGTGTTCAGATCAGTCATGCACCTATCCAATCGGATTTCCCGCCGGCATGCACGCTGGAAATTACCCCTTGCGCGAACGCCGCCCGAAGGCGCACGATATCAGCAAGAACTCGTCATCCGGGAGAGTCGTCGGCAGTGCCACGCCACCGGATGACGAGTTCACTCGTTAACGGCCGCGGGTCGACCGGCCGCGGGCTGCATCCACCCCGGGCGCCCGATGCCGGGTCTCAGCCGATCACGATCGCCCGGTGCGCTTGGACGAGGGCGAGAAGCTCGGCCTCGTCGGCGCGGGCGACCCGGTCGGCGGTGCCGTTCAGCATCCGCTGCCTGGCGAAGGCGAGCCGGGTCGCATCGGCGATGAACAGGCGCATCGCAACGCGACGTTCCCGGGGCTGCCGGGCGGCCCAGGCGCGTGCCTGCCGCCGGCCGGGACCTGTCGCAAGCATCGAGACCTCGCGCGGCGTGAACCAGCCCGCCGCCGCGTACTCGCCGAGCCTGTCGACGGTGATCCTCTCTTCCTGGCGCCGGAGCAGCACAACGGCGACGATGTACCCGATGAAGAGCGGGAGCTGGACGAGCACGTAGTAGAAGAGAAGCGCGGAGTCGGTCGTGAGCAGGTAGGCCGCGCCGTTCCACAGGCCGTGCAGGGCGACCGCGAGCGCGAAGCCGGCGAGAACGATCAGGACCCGGCCGAGCGTGCCGCCGGCCCTGCGGCGGCTCACGATGCCGAACGCGATCCCGGTGCACGCCGTGAAGGTGACGTGGGCGAACGGGGAGAAGACCCCGCGCACGAGGAAGGTGAAGCCGAGCCCGTCTGCCCCGCCCTCGGCCATCGCCACCCCGAAATACTGGATGTTCTCGGAGAACGCGAAGCCGGCCGCGATCGTCGCCGCATAGACGATGCCGTCGACGGGGCCGTCGAAACGGCGCCGGAGCACGAGGAAGAGCACCAGGATCCCGACGCCTTTCGCGCCCTCCTCGACGAGGGGCGCCTGCAGCACGGCGGCGAACGCGTCGGTGCCGGTGCCAGAGCCGCCCGCCTCCGAACCGCCTCGGGAGCTCCCCACCGCGGCGAGCGCGAGCTGTACGCCGAGGTCGAAGACGAGGGCGGTGACGATGGAGACTCCGGCTCCCCAGAGGAAAGCGAACCAGAGCGCGGGGCGGGGTTCCGGCTCCCAGCGGTCGATCCAGCGCACCACGAGCAGGATGCCGGTGAGGGGTACAAGTGCGAGCAGGAGGCAGAGCACGAGAGCGGATGCGCCGAGGAACGTCGACAGGTAGACGAACACGAGCAGCAGGGCCAGGCTCCCGAAGACGAGCCCGATGATCGTCAGGGCGATCAGGCCGCCACGGGTGCGGCGCACGGGAGCGGTCCACACCGGGGAGACCGGGGTCGCCGGCCCACCGAGGGGCCGGGCGTCGGAACCGGTCGCGGGAGCTGGCTCACGAGTCATGACCCACAGGATAGCGGCCAGGCCGGCTCCGGCTGGCACCGCATTCGGGGGTCGCGATCAGATCTCACGGACTCGAGCCGGGCTCCTGCCGACCGGCGCGGGCGTGGTCCTGTGGGAGGGACGGTCGGCGAGGCGGCGAAGGGGCGCGCGATGTCCGAATTCCGCTACCGTCGCCGGGGGCGGGATGGCAGGCTGGATGCGTGAACCCTGCAGACGCCACCAGACGCACTCCCGGCGGCTCCGGCGCGGCCGGCCTCGCCGGAACCGCAGACCGCGGCGCCGACCGCCTCGCAGACCCGGTCTTCGCGGAACGGTACCGGGCGATGAGCTCTCGCGACGCGCGGTTCGACGGCCAGTTCATCACCGGAGTGCACACCACCGGGATCTACTGCCGGCCGAGCTGCCCGGCAGCGACCCCCCGGCCCGGCAATGTCTCCTTCTACCTGACGAGCGCCGCGGCGCACGAGGCCGGCCTGCGCGCCTGCAAGCGCTGCCTGCCGGACGCGGTGCCCGGCTCCCCCGACTGGAACACGAGGGACGACCTCGCGGCGCGCGCGATGCGCCTGATCGACGACGGCACCGTCGAACGCGACGGTGTGCCCGGCCTCGCACGCCGCCTCGGCTACACCCCACGCCACCTCACCCGGGTGCTCGTCGCCGAGCTCGGCGCCGGCCCTCTCGCCCTCGCCAGGGCGCACCGCGCCCAGACCGCACGCCTGCTCCTCCTCGGCACCGCCCTCCCGATCAGCGACGTCGCCTTCGCCGCGGGATTCGGCAGCGTACGCCAGTTCAACGACACGATCGCCGCGGTCTACGAACGCACCCCGGGCGAGCTGCGCCGTTCGGCGCGCTCACCGCGAGCGGGCGGCCCGGCCGGCGCACCCCGGGCAGCGGCCCGAACGGCGACCATGGCCGAGGCGCCCGCCACCGCGCACGCGGTGACCACCACGCACCGCCAGGCCCCGGGGTCCCCCGGTCCACGGGGCGCTGCGACGGGATCCGCGCCCGGGCACGGGCGCGCGACCGGTCCGACCGCATCGGGACGGTCCGCGCTCCTCGTGACCGACCGGGCGGATGCCGCCGGCCGGGCGCCCGGAGACCCGGGTCTTGTCGCGGGGCCGGGCACGGGCATCCGCCTGCTGCTGCCCGCGCGGGCCCTGTTCGACGGGGCCGGCGTGCTCGCGTTTCTCGGCACCCGGGCCCTCCCGGGGGTCGAGCTGGCCGGACCGGGCACCTATGCGCGCACACTGCGCCTGCCGCACGGGGCCGCGACGGTCGAGCCTGAGCCTCGCCGGCACCGAGGACGCGCCCCAACTGGCGTGCGCGGCGCGGCTCGGCAGCCTCGACGACCTGGCCCCGCTCGTGAGCCGGGTGCGGCGGCTGCTCGACCTCGACGCCGATGCACAGGCGATCGACCGGGCACTCTCCGCTGACCCGTTCCTGGCCGGGGCGGTGCGCGGCGCACCGGGGATCCGCCTCCCCGGCAGCATGGATCCGGAGGAGACCCTGTTCCGGGCGTTGTTCGGGCAGCAGGTCTCTGTCGCATCCGCCCGTACCGCGTTGACCCGGCTGTGCGCGGAGCTCGGCGATCCCCTGCCGCTCTCACTCCCGGCCGCAGCGACCCCGGCCGCAGCGACCCCGGCCGGGCAGGCGACCGCGCCGGCGTCCACGCCCGGCGACGAGCTGGCACCGGGCCTGGACCGGCTGTTCCCGACGGCCGAACGCATCGCGGCCGACGGGCACAACGTGCTGCGCGGACCGGCCAGGCGGATCGGTGCGATCCTCGGCGTCGCAGAAGCACTGGCGACCGGCGAGCTCGCGCTGTCGACAGCGGATTCCCGGGAGTCACTCACCGCAAAGTTGACCGCGCTGCCCGGGATCGGACCGTGGACCGCCGGCTACGTGGCCATGCGCGTGCTCGGGAGCCCGGACATCCTCCTGACGAGCGACCTCGCCCTCCGTCAGGGGGCTGCCCGGCTCGGCCTGCCCGCCGACCCGCGCGCCCTCGCGGCGCACGGCGCACGCTGGGCGCCCTGGCGAAGCTACGCCGGAATGCACCTGTGGCGGGCCGCCGGTCTCCCCGGGCCGCCTGCGGCGTAACGCACACGATTGGCCGCTACTCTAGGCAGGTGAAGTTTGCGCACCTCAGAGTAGAAGGCCAGTCCACGCCCCGCCTGGCGGCGGTGTTCGGGGAATCCGCGCTTTTCCTCGACGAGATCCTCGAGGACGCCCCGCGTGACCTGCAGGACCTGATCGAACGCGGCAGCCCCGAGTACGACCGGGTGCGCGCGCTCAGCGAGCACGCGGCCGCCCACGGGGCGACGCTCACTCCGCTCGAGGAGCCTGCGCCACTCATCCGCCGTGCTGCGGCCGCCGCAGATCATCGCGATCGGCGCCAACTACGCCGCGCACTCCGACGAGCTCAAGCTGCGGACCGAGGCAGGGGCGATCCTGTTCTCGCTCTGGCCGAACTCCCTCACCGGGCACGGGTCGACGGTCACCTGGGCGAGCGACATCGCCACCCAGGTCGACTACGAGGCGGAGCTCGGAGTCATCATCGGGCGTCCGGCCCGCAACGTGTCGGTGCGCGACGCCCTCGACTACGTGTTCGGGTACACGGTCGTCAACGACATCACGGCCCGCAACCTGCAGTTCTCCGAGGCGCAGTGGTCGCGGTGCAAGTCCTTCGACGGCTTCACCCCGACCGGCCCGGTCGTGGTCACCCGCGACGAGATCGCCGACCCGCAGGACCTCGGCCTGACCACCCACGTCGACGGGCGCATCATGCAGGACGCCTCGACCGGCGACATGGTGCGCACGGTCGCCGAACTCGTGTCCTACCTCTCGCAGACCTCGACGCTCCTGCCGGGAACGCTCATCTCGACCGGCAGCCCCGGCGGCGCCGGTTACAGCCGCACTCCCCCGGTCTTCCTGCACGACGGCTCGACCGTGACGATCACCGTGGACAAGATCGGCTTCCTCACCACGCACTGCCGCACGCTCTGACGCTCTCCGGCGCCGGCCGGGAGTAGCATGTGCGGCGAGACCGTGCCCGACCCGAATCGGTGCGGCGAGAGGGGGTGCCATGACCCGCGTCTCGGTCGTGATCCCCTGCTACAACGACGCGCCCTTTCTCGAGGTGGTCCTCGCCGCGCTCGCCGCCCAGACGCGACCGGCCGACGAGGTCATCGTCGTCGACAACGCCTCGACGGATGCCTCCGCGCGCGTCGCCCGGGCGGCCGGCGCCGTTCTCGTGTCCGAACCCAGACACGGAATCTGGCCGGCCGCCGCGACCGGCTATGACGCGGCATCCGGTGACCTGATCGCGCGGCTCGACGCCGACTCTGTGCCGCCGCCGGACTGGATCGCGCACTTCGAGACGATCCTCACCCGCGCTCCCCTGGTGGACGTCGTCACGGGGCCGGGTGATTTCTACGACTGCCCGCGGCTCGTGGCCGCGCTCGGGCGGTTCGTGTACCTCGGAGGGTACTTCCGGCTGATCGGGCTCTGGCTTGCGCAACCGCCGATCTTCGGATCGAACTTCGTCATGCGGCGCGCGGTCTGGGCGGAGGTGCGCACCCTCGTGCACCGGGAGCGGGACGACGTGCACGACGACCTCGACCTGAGCCTGCACCTGCCGCCCTCGATGTCCGTTCGGTTCGACCCCGCCCTCCGGGTCGGCATCTCCGCACGACCCTTCGACACCTGGCGCGGCATCGCCAGGCGGCTCGAGTGGGCGTACCGCACCCTCGCCCTGCACGGGCCGGCGGGGTCGCCGTGGCGGCTGCGCAGCGCCCGCCGGACCTGGTCCCGCCGCATCCGCGCCTGAGCGCTGTGCACTTCGCCGAGGGCGGGAGCAGAGCTCCGCCGGCCGCGCACCATGTGCGCCGCTTCGCGCCCGGCATGCCGGGCGCGAAACGGCGGAATTGGCGCGCGAAACGTCGCGGGCCAGTTTCGCCGCAACGCCGCGCACCCGAGAGCCAAGGAGCGCTGCGGGGGTCAGGAGCGGGCGTAGAGGGCGAGCAGGTCACGGGCGAGCTGGTGCGGCGTCGTCTCGCAGGGACTGTGGCCGGTGCGGTACACGCAGAGCTGTGCACCGATCCGGGTAGCGAAGGCGTGGTGGAGCCCGAGCGGCCAGAGATCCCGCTCTCCCACGGCCACGAGCAGCGGAACCGGGGTCCGCGCGAGGTCCTGCTGCAGGTCGGGGGCGTTCTTCATCAGCTGCATGATCTCGTCGACGCTTCGACGGATCGTGTATTCGAAGCGCAACCGCACCAGGTGGAGCCGGCCGGGCGGCGCCTGGTTGCGGTTGGTGACGAGGCCCCACATCAAGAGGCTCGCGATCGTGTGCGCGGGCAGCAGCCAACTGAGCGGCCCGATCCAGCGCACTCCGCGGAAGGTCTGGCCGGTCAGGGGCGGGGCGCCCAGCAGTACGAGGCTCGCGAACAGGCCCGGATGCTCGACGAGCGCGATCTCGGCGACGATCCCGGCGAAGGAGTAGCCGAGCACGTGCACCGGCGTCGTCCCCGCCTCGAGGACGGCCACGAGGTCGGCCGTGAACAGCCGGTAGTCGAAACTCTCCCCCGCTTCCGGCCCTGCGCCGGCCGACTCGAACTGTCCCGCGAGGTCGTAGCTCTCCACGAAGTAGCCGGCGTCGGCGAGCAGCGGCGCGAGCAGCACGAAGTCTTCCTTCGATCCGGTCGCCCCTGGCACGAGCAGGACCCGCGGATGCCCCGGCTCACCCCAGGCGAGCGCCGCGAGGGAACCGCTCGGCACCTCGAACCGGAAGGCCCTGGCGCCCGGCGGCAGCACGGTCCAGTCGCGGTCGTTGAGCGTGCGGTCGAGCGCCGCGGACGGATCGGCGCCGACCGCGCTCTCGAGGACGCCGGCCGGCCGGTGCACCGCGCGTCGTCTCTCCCGGATGGACACGCTGACACAGTAGCGCGACCCGGTCGTCCCGGATGGGTGGGACCGGCATCCGTTTTACCGCGGGTTCCGACCGTGCGACGCGATGCCTCAGAGCGTGTCGTCCCGGAAGACCTCGCTCTCCATGGCGTCGTAGCCCTCGACCTGCGGGTCGCCGTGTGTGCCGCCCGAGAGCGCGTATTCCTCCTCCGGCGACAGCACGAGCTGCTTGCGGCCGAACAGGGCGAAGCCGATGAGCATCACGACGTAGACGATCGCGATCGCCACGATTGCCGGCCGGAACAGCTCGTTGAGCAGGAAGCCGAGGAAGATCGCGAGGGCGATCACCCCGGCGAGAATGGCGCCGGGCACCCCCATCGGGCTCAGGTACGGGCGGCTCACGTGGGCGAAGTTGCGGCGGAGCAGCACGAACGAGGTCATCTGCAGCAGGTAGGCGAGCACGGCGCCCCAGACGGCGATGTTGAGCACGATCGCGCCACCGGTGCCCGCGGCGCCCCCGGTGAGGTCCACGATCACGAGGCCGAGGAACCCGATCACGGCGCCGAC
Organism: Cryobacterium breve; assembly: GCF_027594785.1. Taxonomy (GTDB): domain Bacteria; phylum Actinomycetota; class Actinomycetes; order Actinomycetales; family Microbacteriaceae; genus Cryobacterium; species Cryobacterium breve_A. The sequence goes on along the minus strand of NZ_CP075584.1, from coordinate 3,502,659 downwards.
GAGGAGCGACACCCACGGGGTCTGTCTCTTGCCCGTCAGCGAGAGGAACTTCGGGTAGTAGCCGGCCCGGCTGAGCGAGTACATGTTGCGGCCGTAGGCGAACATGATGCCCTGGAGGGAGGCGAGCAGCCCGATCAGGGCGAACGCGCTCAGGACTGCGGCGAGGCCGTCGGGCAGGATGGCGCGGAACCCGTCGAGGAGGGGCTCGCCCGAGGCGCCGAGCGAGTCGGAACCGGTCAGTCCGGGGTTCAGGACCAGGACGACGGCGCCGCAGGCGACGAGGGTGATCATGCCCATGATCCCGCCGCGGGGGATGTCCTTCGCCGGGTCGTGCGCCTCCTCGGCGGCGAGCGGCAGTTCCTCGATGCCGAGGAAGAACCACATCGCGAACGGCAGCGCGAACAGGATCGGCAGCACCCCGTGCGGCAGGAACGCGGTCTGCCCGGCGTCGGGAACGATGTCGTAGAGCTTGTCGACGCTCCACTGGCCGGATGCGAGGGCGAGCACGGCGAACACGGCGAGGATCGCGATCGACAGGAACGCGACGACGAGGGCGAACCGGAAGGAGACCGCCGCCCCCGCCGTGTTGAGGGCGATGAAGACGAGGTAGAGGATGATCCACCAGACCCAGGCGGGGAGCGTGAAGCTGAAGAGCACGTCGGTGATGCCGTTCGCGTATGAGGCGGAGAAGTAGACGATCACGGCCGTCGTCGCCACGTATTCGATCGTCTCGGCGAGACCGGTGACGAACCCGCCCCACGGACCCATCGCCGCCCTGGCGAAGGAGTACGCGCCGCCGGTGTGCGGCATCGCCGCGCTCATCTCGCCGATCGAGAACAGCATCGCGAAGTACATCACCACCACGATGACGAAGGCGATCGCCATGCCGCCGAAGCCGGCGGATGCGAGTCCGAAGTTCCAGCCGGAGAAGTCGCCGCTGATCACGGCGGCGATTCCCATCCCCCAGATCCCCCAGAATCCGGCGGTGCGTTTGATGCTGCGTTTCTCGAAGTAGCCGGCCTCAGCCGGCGTGTAGGTGACGCCGGAAACGCTCGTCTTGTCTGGCTCGGCCACGGGTCTCTCCTCTTCCTCGGGTGGCACGATTGTAGGGCGGTCAATGGCTCGCTGTACATACCTTTGGACGGGTTCAGGCGCGAATATTTCTGCACCCGGTCGGGGCATCCTGTGTTGTAATGGTCGAATCGACGCGCCATTGATCCCGTTCACCCCTCGAATACCCACGCGACTTCCCCGCCAAGAGGAGCACCCATGACCCCGATCGAGTCACCGACGACCCGGCCTGGAACCGGCTATCTGAGCCTCACGAACCTCACCGGGCTCGTGGCCGCCGGTGAGATCGACACCGTCATCGTGGCCTTCACCGACATGCAGGGCCGCCTCGTCGGCAAGCGCGTCTCGGCGCGGCTCTTCCTCGAGGATGTCGCGAGCCACGGCGCAGAGTGCTGCAACTACCTGCTCGCCGTCGACGTCGAGATGAACACCGTCGACGGGTACTTGATGTCGAGCTGGGCGCGCGGCTACGGCGACATGGCGATGGTCCCCGACCTGGCCACCCTGCGCCGGGCGCCCTGGCTGCCGGGCACCGCGCTCGTCACGGCCGACCTGCGCTGGCTCGACGAGACTCCCGTCGCGGCCTCGCCCCGGCAGATCCTCCAGGCGCAGCTCGCCCGCCTCGCCGAACGGGGCCTCGTGGCCTACGTGGGCACCGAGGCTCGAGTTCATGGTCTTCGACGACGGCTACCGCGATGCGTGGAAGAAGGGGTACCTCGGCCTGACCCCGGCGAGCGACTACAACATCGACTACGCCCTGCTCGCCTCGAGCCGGATGGAGCCGCTGCTCCGGGACATCCGCCTCGCCATGGACGGCGCCGGGATGTACTGCGAGGGCGTCAAGGGCGAGTGCAACCTCGGCCAGCAGGAAATAGCCTTCCGCTACGCGACCGCGCTCGAGACATGCGACAACCACTCGATCTACAAGAACGGGGCCAAGGAGATCGCCGACGCGCACGGCAAGAGTCTCACCTTCATGGCGAAATACGACGAGCGCGAGGGCAACAGCTGCCACATCCACATCAGCCTCCGCGGCACCGACGGGAGTGCCGTCTTCGCCGACCAGGCGGATGCCGGGGGCATGTCGACCCTGTTCCGTCAGTTCCTGGCCGGTCAGCTCGCGGTCATGCGCGAGCCTGACCCTGTTCTCGGCGCCCAACATCAACTCGTACAAGCGCTACGTCGCGGGCAGCTTCGCACCGACGGCGATCAAGTGGGGCTTCGACAACCGCACCTGCGCCCTGCGGGTCGTCGGCCGCGGCCTCGGCATGCGGATGGAGAACCGGGTGCCCGGCGGCGACGTGAACCAGTACCTCGCGGTGAGCGCCCTCATCGCGGCGGGACTCTACGGTATCGAGAACAAGCTCGACCTCGAGGACGCCTTCACTGGCAATGCCTACGAGAGCGACGCCGCCCGGGTCCCCGGGTCGCTGCGGGAGGCGACGGCGCTGTTCGCCTCGTCGGCGGTGGCGCGGGAGGCCTTCGGCGACGACGTGGTGGACCACTACCTGAACAATGCCACGGTCGAGCTCGCCGCCTACGACGCGGCGGTGACCGACTGGGAGCGGGTGCGCGGTTTTGAACGGCTCTGACCCGGATCCAGTACCGGTCGCGGCACCGGTTTCCGCACCGGCTTCCGCACCGCTGATCGGCCTGACCACCTACCTCGAGCAGGCCACGACCGGGGTCTGGGACGTGTCCGCGGCGTTCCTGCCCGAGGTGTACTTCGACGCGGTGATCCGCGCGGGCGGCATCGCTGTGCTGCTTCCGCCCCAGCCCGCGAACCCGGAGACGGTCGGCCGGGTGCTCGACTCCCTCGACGGCCTGATCGTGACCGGGGGAAGGACGTCGATCCCGCCCGGTACGGCCAGGCGGCGCATCCGCTCACCGACCCGCCGCGCCGGGACAGGGACGCCTGGGAGGACGAGCCTGCTCCGCGCCGCGATCGAGCGGGACCTGCCCTTCCTCGGGATCTGCCGCGGCGCCCAGCTGCTCAACGTCAGCCTCGGCGGCACCCTGCACCAGCACCTCCCCGATCTGCTCGGACACGCCGGGCACCAGGCCGGCGGCGGGGTCTTCGGGGTCGTCGACGTCGTCGTCGAGCCGGACTCCCGGCTGCACGACCTGCTCGAGGCCCCGCAGTCGACCCTGACCGTGCCCGTCTACCATCACCAGTCGATCGACCGGCTCGGCGCCGGGCTGTCCGTGACCGCCGTGACCCGTGAGGGCGTCGTGCAGGCCGTCGAGCTTGCGGGGGTCGGTTTCGGCGTCGCCGTGCAGTGGCACCCGGAACAGGATCCCGACGACCTCCGACTGTTCGCCGGCCTTGTCGACGCTGCGCGCGGCTACCGGAGCGCCCGTGACAGCCGGGCGGCCGGCGCAGCCGTCACGGCCCCGGCCCCCGCATCCGCACGCGCGCCCGAACACGAACACGAACACGAACACGAACGAAGGATCTCCGAGTGAGCAGCTACACCGTGGTCAACCCGGCCGACGAGACCGTGGTGTCCGTCGTCGAGCACCAGGACCTCGAGGCGACGGATGCCGCGATCGACCGCGGGCAGGTCGCCCAGCGGTCCTGGGCCCGGGTCTCCCCTGCGGACAAGGCGGCCGCGCTCCGCCGCTTCGCCGCAGCGGTCGACGGCGACCGGGAGAACCTCGCACGGATCGAGGTCACGAACTCGGGGCATCCGCTCACCCAGGCCCGCTGGGAGGCGGGGCACGTGCGTGACGTGCTCGAGTACTACTCCGCCGCGCCGGAGCGGCTGTTCGGGCGCCAGATCCCGGTCGCCGGCGGCCTCGACGTGACCTTCCAGGAGCCGCTCGGCGTCGTCGGCGTGATCACGCCGTGGAATTTCCCGATGACGATCGCCGCGTGGGGTTTCGCGCCCGCCCTCGCGGCCGGCAACGCCGTGCTGCTCAAGCCCGCCGAGTGGACGCCGCTGTCGAGCATCCGCCTCGGCGAGCTCGCCCTCGAATCGGGCCTGCCCGAGCACCTGTTCCAGGTGCTCCCCGGCCGCGGTTCGGTCGTCGGCGAGCGGTTCGTCACCCATCCCGCCGTGCGGAAGGTCGTCTTCACGGGCTCGACGGCGGTCGGCAAGCGGGTGATGGCCGGCTGCGCCGCGCAGGTGAAACGGGTCACCCTCGAACTCGGCGGCAAGAGCGCCAACATCGTCTTCGCCGATTCCGACCTCGAGAAGGCCGCAGCGGCCGCGCCGTCCGGGGTGTTCGAGAACGCCGGCCAGGACTGCTGCGCACGCAGCCGCATCCTCGTCGAACGCAGCGTCTACGACCGGTTCCTGGAGCCTGCTCGAACCCGCCGTCGCCGCGGTGCGCGTCGGCGACCCGCTCGACCCGGACACAGAGATGGGCCCGCTCGTCTCGGCGGAGCACTTCGCGAGCGTCTCCGGGTATGTTCCGCCCGGCGCGCCGGTGCTCTTCCGCGGCAGCGCGCCAGACGGCCCCGGGTTCTGGTTCCCGCCGACGGTGCTCGCCCCCGCCTCGCGCTCCGACCGCACGGCGACGGAGGAGATCTTCGGCCCCGTCGTCACCGTCCTTCCCTTCGACGGTGAAGCGGATGCCGTCGGCCTCGCCAACGACACGGCGTACGGCCTGTCCGGCTCGATCTGGACCCGCGACGTCGGCCGGGCGATCCGGGTGGCGCGCGCCGTCGAATCCGGCAACCTCTCGGTGAATTCGCACTCCTCGGTGCGGTACTCGACCCCGTTCGGCGGGTTCAAGCAGTCCGGGCTCGGCCGCGAACTCGGCCCGGACGCCCCGCTGAGTTTCAGCGAGACGAAGAACGTGTTCATCGCCGTCGACGAGATCTCCACCCCCAACCACCAGGAGCAGCCATGAGCACCATCACCCCGATCGACCTGACCCAGCGCCTCGCCGGGAAGGTCGCCGTGATCACGGGCGGAGCGAGCGGGATCGGCCTCGCGACCGCCCGCCGGTTCGCCGCAGAGGGCGCGAAGGTCGTGATCGGCGACGTCGACGAGGCCGCGGGTCGCGTCGCCGCCGCAGAGGTCGGCGGCCTGTTCGTCAGGGTCGACGTGACGGACGAGGACGAGGTCAATGCCCTCTTCGACACGGCGAAGCACACCTACGGTTCCGTGGACGTGGCCTTCAACAACGCCGGCATCTCCCCGCCGGACGACGACTCGATCGAGACGACGGAGCCTGCCCGCCTGGCAGCGGGTGCAGGACGTCAACCTGAAGTCCGTCTACCTCTGCTGCCGGGCGGCCCTCCGCCACATGACGCAGCAGGGCAGCGGGTCGATCATCAACACCGCCTCCTTCGTCGCGGTGCTGGGCTCGGCGACGAGCCAGATCTCCTACACGGCGTCGAAGGGCGGGGTGCTCGCCCTCAGCAGGGAGCTCGGGGTGCAGTTCGCACGGCAGGGCATCCGGGTCAACGCGCTCTGCCCCGGCCCGGTGAACACGCCGCTGCTTCAGGAGCCTGTTCGCGAAGGACCCGGAGCGGGCGGCGAGGCGGCTCGTGCACATCCCGGTCGGCCGCTTCGCCGAGCCCGCCGAACTCGCGGCGGCGGTCGCGTTCCTCGCGAGCGACGACTCCTCCTTCATCACCGGGTCGACGTTCCTCGTCGACGGCGGCATCAGCTCGGCCTACGTCACGCCCCTGTAGGCCCGCACGGAAGTCCGCGGCCGGGAGCGCGAGGCCCGCGGAATCTGTGGTCAACTGGAAACCGGTAAACGTAACGGACCCACCATGATCGATGAATCCCCCGGCCGCGACAGCGGCCTCCTGCTCCGGCCGGTGCACGGCGGCAACGCCTTCGAGGAGACCGTGCAGCGCCTGCTGCAGACGGTGCGTCTCGGGCTGATCGCTCCCGGCGAGCGACTCCCGGCGGAACGCGAACTCGCGGCGATGCTCGCGGTGAGCCGCGACACCCTGAGGGATGCACTCAAGAGCCTCGCCGAAGCGGGGTACCTGGTCGCGCGCAGGGGCCGCTACGGCGGCACCTTCGTGACGGAGGTCCTGCCGGGTGCCGGCGATGCGACCGACGGCACTCGGACGCGACACACGCAACCGAACACAGGCGGGTCCGAGGTCACCGACGGTGCGGACGGTACCGACCGGGGTGCTTCGGGCTCCGGAGTTCCGGCGCCGGCGCATCCGCTCGCCCGGCGGGTGCCGCCCGCGCGCGAGATCGACGACGCGCTCACCCTCCGGGAGATCCTCGAGGTGGGCGCCGCCCGGCACGCCGCCGCCCGCACGCTCGGGCAGGCCGCGCGGGAACAGCTCTGGGCGAGCCTGGCCGAGTCGCGGGCCGCCACCGGAGCCGACTACCGGCGTCTCGATTCCCGGCTGCACCTGATGATCGGGGAACTGGCCGGTTCCCCCTCGCTCGTGCCGCTCCTCGCCGCGGTGCGGATGCGGGTCAACGAGCTCCTCGACGCCATCCCGCTCCTGGGCCCGAACATCGTGCATTCGGACCGGCAACACGAGGAGATCGTCGCGGCGATCCTGGCCGGACGGCCCGATGCGGCCGCGCAGGCGATGGCCGAGCACCTCGCCGGCACCGCTCTCCTGCTCCGCGGCTTCCTCGAGTAGCGCACAGCGCTGCTCGCTTCCGGACCGAGTGGATGCCGCGGTCGGGCCCCGACACTCGCCGCTCGTGCCGAGAATCGCCGGTGGAACGGCGACGGTCGGTGCAAACGGCGAGTGTCGGCGCAGGCGCCAGGTCAGAGGGCGATGGTGAAGGGCAGGAACGGCAGGAAGGCGAGCCCGAAGACCAGGCCGAGCACCAGCAGCAGGAACACCCCGGCGAGCATCACGGCATTGAGCACGATGCCCCACAGGGCCATCGTGCGGGCGTATGGTTCCCGGCCGAGGGCGAGCATGCCGGTGACGAGCCCGACGATCGGCGCCACGAAGGTCCAGCCGGCGAGGATCGAGACGAGGCCGAGCACGAGGCTCGTCAGCGCGAGCGGGCTCGAGGGCCGGACCGGCGCGGCCGGCGGGTAGTCGTACGCCGCCGGGGCCGGGTACGCAGCGGGCGGGGTCGTCTGGTCGGGATGCAGGGTGGACATTCTGGGCTCTCCTTGGGATGCGGCCGCGGTTCGCGGCTCTCTTCCAGAGTACGAAGCCGGCCAGACGTCGACCATGGGGCTATCCCCCGCATCCGCCCCAACCGATTCGACGGAGATTTTGGGATTCTGACCCGTGAGAGCGCGATCTAAGCGCATTCCGGGCAAGAACTCCGTCGAATTGGTGAGGGGGGTCAGCCGCCGATCAGGGTCTCGATCGGGCCGCGCACGAAGAAGACCAGGAAGCCGGCCGCGACGATCCAGAGCAGCGGGCTGATCTCGCGTGCCTTGCCGGAGAACGAGCGCACGACGACCCAGCTGATGAAGCCGGCGCCGATCCCGTTGGCGATCGAATAGGTCAGCGGCATCACGATGATGGTGAGGAACACGGGGAACACGATGGAGAATTCGCTGAAGTCGATGAACCGGATCTGCGAGACCATCATCGCGCCGACGATCACGAGCGCGGCCGCGGCGACCTCGAGGGGCACGATCTGGGTGAGCGGGGTGAAGAACATCGCGGCGAGGAACAGAAGGCCGGTGATGATGTTCGCGAAGCCGGTGCGGGCTCCCTCGCCGATGCCGGCGCCGGATTCGACGAAGACGGTGTTGGAGGAGCCCGACGTCGCGCCGCCGAGCACGGCGCCGACGCCCTCGACGATCAGGGCCGACTTCAGGCGGGGGAAGTTGCCCTTCTTGTCGGCGAGGCCCGCCTCGGTCGCGAGGCCGGTCATGGTGCCCATCGCGTCGAAGAAGTTCGTGAAGACGAGCGTGAAGACGAGCATGAGTGCCGCGAGGACGCCGATGCGGTCGAAGGCGCCGAAGCTGACGTGGCCGAGCAGGCTCAGGTCGGGCAGGGAGACTACGGTCGTCGGGAGCACCGGCGCGTTGAGGTTCCAGCCGAAGGTGTTGGTGCCCAGCGAGGGCCCGACCTTGAAGATCGCCTCGAGGATGACGGCGACGACCGTGGTCGCAACGATACCGATCAGGATGGCGGCCTTGACCTTGCGGGCGACGAGCACGCCGATCAGGAGCAGGCCGATCACGAACACGGTGGTCGGCAGCGTCACGATCGAGCCGTTGTCGCCGAGCTGCACGGGCGGGCTCGCGGTGCCGCTCGAGCGGACGAATCCGGAGTCGACGAGGCCGATGAACGCGATGAACAGGCCGATGCCGACGGTGATGGCGATCTTGAGCTGGTGCGGAACGGCGTTGAAGATCATCTCGCGGAGCCCGGTCGAGGCCAGGAGCACGATGATCAGTCCGTTGATGAGCACGAGGCCCATCGCCTCCGGCCAGGTGACCTGCCCGACGACGCTGACGGCGAGGTAGGAGTTGATGCCGAGGCCCGCGGCGAAGCCGAACGGCAGGCGGGCGATCACGCCGAAGAGGATCGTCATGACGCCGGCGGTGAGCGCGGTGACCGCGGCAACCTGGGCGTTCGGCAGCCAGCCGCCGACGACGTCGACAGAGGCCTGGTCAGCGCTGAAACCGCCAAGGATGAGGGGGTTGAGGATGACGATGTACGCCATGGTCACGAAGGTGACGAGGCCGCCGCGGACTTCACGGCCCCAGCTGGAACCGCGGGTCGTGATCTCGAAGTACCGGTCGAGACGCGCCTTCAGGCCGGTCGGGAGCGGTGTGGGCGTGTCGGTCTGTGTAACGGGAATGGGGTTCTCCAAGTTGCCGTCTCGGCTGATTTGCAGCTTCCAGCTTACGCTTGTCGCTCTCAGGCCCCTGCCTGTCCCGATCAGACGTGCGGGACGAAGGCTCCCCACGCCAGCCGCCGCTCGGCAAGCGGATCGGACTCGACCCGGTCCACCGCATCGATGATGAGGGTCGCCCGGCGCGCCTCGTCATAGAGCGGCCACGCGGCATCCGGTTCACCCGTCGTCGCGAAGCCGAGCCACCAGCGCTGCATGCGCGCCCCGATCGCCTTGAACTCGCGCCGGCCGCCGATGATCGTCATGCCCCGGCCGAACCAGCCGTCGAGCCGGTCGAAGAGCGGGAACAGTTCGAGGCCGTGGGTCGCGTCAAAGCCCATCCGCCGCACGAGGCGCGGAGCGAAGTCGAAGCGGTAGAAGTGCACGGGTGCGTAGCGGGAGTGGCGCTCGCCGACCTTCACGCTCGGGTACCAGAACGAGAAGTCGCCGCCGAAGTCGAGGGCCGGCCGCAGCGCCGGAATCCCCGGGTACTGCGCGGTGAGGGCCTTCCGCGCCTTCTTCTTCGTGTTGGCGAAGATCGCGCGGATGCGCTTGGGCGTCGACGCGAGGATGTCGATCCGTCCGTTGAAAAGGGAGCCCTCGCGTGCGTTGGTGCCGATGATCAGCGGGATCCGGGCGGCGCGGCCGTCCCGGAATGCGTCGAGCGGGCGTTCGGGCAGGAAGTCACCGTCGATGACGGGCGACAGCGGAATCGTGCCGGGGTACTGGTCGGGTGCCCGCACGGTGAGCTCCATCGTGGCGGCCGCGAGCCGGGCGGGTGACGCGCCGAGCAGCAACGCCCGGGACTGCTCGAGCGGATCCGGGTTCGCGTCCGGTCCGGCATTCTCCGTCGCGCGGGCGATCCCTTCCGGTGTCGCGCGTGCGGCGAGGATACTCACGAAGTCGCGCGCCCACTCCGCCGTGAGCGCAGGCGGGTACACCGCGTTCGGCGGTGCGCTCTGGGCGATCGCGCGCTGGAAGAGGCCGTGGGCGCTCGGCACGGTCATCAGGGTCGTCACGGCGTTGCCCCCTGCCGACTCGCCGAAGAGCGTCACGGCATCCGGGTCACCGCCGAAGAAGCGGATGTTATCCCGCACCCAGGTGAGGGCGGCGGTCTGGTCCCGCAGCCCGAGATTGCTCTCGAACGGGCGCTCCGGCGTCGAGTAGCTGCTGAAGTCGAGGTAGCCGAGCGCGCCGAGACGGTAGTTCAGGCTGACGTAGACGATGCCGCCTCGCCGGACGAGGCCCTCGCCCTGGGTGGGCACCTCGCGCGACGACCCGACGCTGTACGCGCCCCCGTGGATGAACACCATCACCGGGCGGAGCGCGGCCGGGTCGACCGGCGTGTCAGGGGCGATCACGTTGAGATTGAGGCAGTCCTCGCCCTGCGGGATGTCCGGGCGAGCCCCGTTGAACTGGCCCTTGTGGCTTTGCGGCGACACGGGTCCCCAGTCGGTCGCATCGCGGACACCCGGCCATGCCTCCGGCGGCCGCGGGGCTCGGAACCGGAGAGGCCCGACGGGCGCAGCGGCGTAGGGAATACCCCGCCAGGCGCGGACCCCCCGCACCCGGATGCCGCGCACCAGGCCGGTCCCGATCCGGACGGTCAGTGCCGCGTCAAGCGAGTCGTCGTGGGCGGGCTGAACGGTTCGAGTCACGGTCCGATCCTAATTCTTCACTACGATCGGAATACGTCCCACTACGAAACGAGCGACAATGGCACTGCCCTGGACCCTGCACGGCGACGGAAAAACGGTCGGGGTCGGGGACGTGGTCGGGCCGGGTGAGCGCCTGAACTGGCCCCTCACGATCGGTATCGGGGCCCAGCACGTCGTCGCGATGTTCGGCGCGACATTCCTCGTTCCCCTGCTCACCGGTTTCCCGCCGAGCACCACGCTCTTCTTCTCCGGTGTCGGCACCCTGCTCTTCCTGATCCTCACGAAGAACAAGCTCCCCAGCTACCTCGGCAGTTCGTTCGCCTTCATCGCGCCGATCACCGCCGCCGTCGCGACGGCCGGCATGGGGAGCGCCCTGTTCGGCATCCTCGCCGTCGGCGTCCTGCTCGCGGTCATCGGCGTCGTGGTGCAGGTCACCGGCACCGGCTGGATCGACGCGCTGATGCCGCCCGTCGTCTCCGGCGCGATCGTCGCCCTGATCGGGTTCAACCTCGCCCCGGTCGCCAAGGCGAACTTCGTCGTCGCTCCCCTGACCGCCGTGATCACCCTCGCCGCCGTCATCCTCTCCACGGTGCTGTTCCGCGGCATCCTCGGTCGGCTCTCGATCGTGATCGGTGTCGCGGTCGGCTACCTCGCCGCCGTCCTGTCCGGCCAGGTCGACTTCTCCAAGGTCAACGAGGCCGCCTGGATCGGCCTCCCGCCCTTCACGCTGCCGACGAACCCCTTCGAGAACGCCGCCGTGCTCGGCGTCCTCCCCGCATTCCTGCCGGTCGTGCTCGTGCTCGTGGCCGAGAACGTCGGCCACATCCGCGGCGTCGCCCAGATGACGGATGCGAAGGTGAACCGGTTCACCGGCCGCGCCCTGATGGCCGACGGGCTCGCGACGATGCTCGCCGGGTTCAGCGGCGGCTCCGGAACGACGACCTACGGCGAGAACATCGGCGTGATGGCCGCGACCCGGATCTACTCGACCGCCGCGTACTGGGTCGCCGGCCTCGTTGCCGTGCTGCTCGGCCTCTCCCCCAAGATCGGCGCGGTCATCAACACGATCCCCGCCGGTGTGCTCGGCGGAGTCACGACCGCCCTCTACGGCCTGATCGGCATCATCGGCGTCAAGATCTGGCTCGACAACAAGGTCGACTTCAGCCGCCCGGTCAACCAGTTCACCGCCGCGACCGCGCTGATCATCGGCATCGCCGACTACACCTTCACCGCGGGCACCCTGAGCTTCAACGGCATCGCGCTCGGCACGGTCGCCGCGATCGTGATCTACCACGTGATGACCGTGATCGGCCGGCTCCGCCGCACCGACCGCTGACCCGCTGGCCCGCGACGGGTCGTCCGACGCAACGTCGGAGTTTTTCGCAACACGCCGCATCCCCGGGCAGCGGATGCCGCCGGTCGCGAAATCCTCCGACATTGCAGCGCCCTTCAACGCGCAACGCCGCGACCCTTCACGCGGGAGCCTGCGCCCAGCATCCACCGACCGCCGGTCGCCGCGCGGCGCGTCGCCCGACGCAACGTCGGAGTTTTTCGCGACACGCCGCATCCCCGGGCGGCGGATGCCGCCGGTCGCGAAATCCTCCGACGTTGCAGCGCCTGAGCCCCGACCGGGGAGCCGCTCCGAGCACGCGCGACCGGTCACGCGGACCGTGCGTGCGACATCCGGTCAGCGGTGCAGGGCGGGCACGATCAGGTAGACGCCGTAGAGCACGGCCGCGACGCTGACCGAGAAGCAGGCATAGGCCCCGACGAGCGCGAGGCGCTTCTGGAACGCGGTCAGCGGGTTCGCCGTCGCTGATTTGCGCCGCCGCTTGGCCTCTTTCGCGGCCCGCTTGGGCGTGAGCACCGTGATCGCGCCGGTGAAGGACGCCGGATCCACGACGAGGGCCCGGCCGGCGCTGGTCAGCAGCCGGAGTCCGAGCGAGTACAGGCTCACGACGACGGTCGACGCCAGGAGCGAGGCCCCGGCCACGACGAAGAATGCTCCCCAGTCGATCACAGCGATACCTTCTTCCGGTCGCGGCGCGCGATGCGCCGCGGCGTCTTCTTGATCTTGACGACAAGGGCGGCGTCATCGATGTCGTGCAGGTTGTCGTGGGTGATGCGGGTGCGCCGCGACTGCCGGAACAACAGAGCGACGATGACCGAGCCGAGGACCAGGTCGATGACGAGTCCGATCGGCCCGAGCAGCGTGAAGCCGGCGGCGAACGCGCCCATGACCGCGGAGGCGGGCAGGGTCAGCAGCCAGCCGAGTGCGATCTGGCCGGCCATGCCCCAGCGCACGGTCGCCCCGCGGCGGCCGAGGCCGGACCCGATGACGGAGCCGGAGGCGACCTGAGTTGTCGAGAGCGCGAAGCCGAGGTGGCTGGACGCGAGGATGGTCGCGGCCGTGCTGGTCTCGGCGGCGAAGCCCTGGGCGGGCTTGACGTCGGTGAGGCCCCCTGCCCATTGTGAGGATGATCCGCCAGCCGCCGGTGTACGTCCCGATCGCGATCGCGAGCGCGCACGTGCAGATGACCCACCACTGCGGGCCGCTGCCGACGGCCTGGAATCCGCCGGCGATGAGGGTCAGGGTGATCACGCCCATGGTCTTCTGCGCGTCGTTGGTGCCGTGGGCGAGGGCGACGAGCGAGGACGAGAAGATCTGCGCGTAGCGGAAGCCGCCCCGGCCGTCCGCCTTGCCGGCGTCACGACGGGTGATGAAGTAGGCGAGCCGGGTCGCGATGAGCGCGACGACACCGACCGTGACCGGCGCGATCAGTGCGGGCAGGATCACCTTGGCGAAGACGACCCCGAAGTCGACGGACTGAACGCCGATCCCGATGATGGCCGCGCCGATCAGGCCGCCGAAGAGGGCGTGGCTCGAGCTCGAGGGCAGGCCGCGGAGCCAGGTGATCAGGTTCCAGACGATCGCGCCGATGAGGCCGGCGAAGATGATCTGCGGCGTGATCTGGACCCCGCCGTTGCCCTCTCGGATGATGCCGCCCGACACGGTCTTCGCGACCTCGGTGGAGAGGAAGGCGCCGACGAGGTTGAGCACCGCTGCGAGGCCGACGGCGACCTTGGGTCGCATCGCCCCGGTCGCGATCGGCGTCGCCATCGCGTTCGCGGTGTCGTGGAAGCCGTTGGTGAAGTCGAAGACGAGGGAGAGCGCAATGACGAGCGCGACGATCAGGGTGAGATCCACCGGAGGCTTTCTTGTTCGGCTCAACGGGGTGCAGCCGAATCCGCGCTGTTTCCCGGACGCCGGACGAGCAAGCGACCTTACGATCCTGACACTCCCGGGAGGTCAGGTCAATTCAACGGGCGGCAACCCCTGGTTCACCGGACGTTCACCCGCGGGCGACGACCGTCGCGAGGTCGGGCCCGAACGTGAAGGTCTCGCGTACCGGGACCCCCGCGAGAACGCCGGGCAGCCAGTGCCTGGCGTCGTCCCACATCTCGTCGAGGGGCAGCGCCGCGACGTCGAACCACACCGGGTTCAGTTCGTCCGATTCCCGGGGTGTGCCGCTCCAGTCACGGCACACGAAGACAGACGATTCCTGGCTCCACGCCTCCCGGTGCGGGAACAGGTAGGTCAGCACGCCGAGGGCGGTCAGGGCGGATGCCGCGACACGGAGTCCGGACTCCTCCTCGATTTCGCGCACCGCGGCATCCACCGCGGTTTCACCGGGTTCGAGCTTGCCGCCGAGGCCGACGATATTGCCGAGCCCGAGGCCCTTCTTCTTACGGCCGAGGAGAACCTGGGCGACGCCGGCGGGCGATTCGCGGGTGAGGTAGCACACGCACACCTGGGGCAGGGTCATGGTCCCAGCTTAACGGCGGGGTTTGTTAGGCTGCGCCTATGAATTTCGTTCCCGAGTCGGGCACCATCACCATGTTCACGACCAACTGGTGCGGCTATTGCTCCCGGTTGAAGTCCCAGCTCGACAAGGCCGGCGTCGGCTACACCGAGGTCAACGTCGAAGAGGTCGACGGCACGAGCGAACTCGTGATGAGCCTGAACGGCGGCAACCGCACCGTGCCGACCGTGCTGTTCCCGGACGGGTCGAGCGCGACGAACCCCTCGCTCGCGCAGGTGCAGGCCAAACTCGCCTGACCCTCTCCTCCCCGGTTCCACCAGCTGAGGGGTCGCAAATCGACCTTCTCACACGCTGAGGGGTCGCAATTCGACCTTCCCGTGTGCTGCGAAGGTCGATCTGCGACCCCTCAGGGATGCGATCGGGTGATGCTGCCGGCTTTAGCCGAAGAGGACGGCGGCCTCGTCGTAGCGTGCCTGCGGGACGGTCTTCAGGCCGATCGTGGCGTCGGCGATGCTGACGATCTCGATGTCGGTGCCCTTGAGCGAGACCATGGAGCCCCACTGGCCGGCGTGGATCGCGTCGACGGCGGCCATGCCCAGGCGGGTGGCGAGCACGCGGTCGTAGGCCGACGGGGAGCCGCCGCGCTGGGTGTGGCCGAGGACGGTCGCGCGGGTTTCGATGCCGGTGCGCTCTTCGACCATCGGGGCGATCATTTCGCTGATGCCGCCGAGGCGGGGGCGGTTGAACGCGTCGAGGCCCTTGGTGGAGAGTGCTTCCTCCATGCCGGCGAGCTTGAAGCCCTCCGAGACGACGAGGACCGGTGCGCGGCCGCGGTCGCGGACGCTGAGGACCCACTCGCAGATCTGCTCGATGGTCTGGCTCTGCTCGGGGATGAGGATGGCGTGTGCTCCGCCGGCCATTCCGGAGTGCAGGGCGATCCAGCCGACGTGGCGGCCCATGACCTCGACGATCATGCAACGCCCGTGCGACTCGGCGGTGGTGCGGAGGCGGTCGATGGCCTCGGTGGCGATCTCGACGGCGGTGTTGAAGCCGAACGAGTAGTCGGTGGCCTCGAGGTCGTTGTCGATGGTCTTCGGTACGCCGACGATGCGGATGCCTGCGTCGGTGAGGCGGCGGGCCGCGGTCAGCGTGCCCTCGCCACCGATCGCGATAATGGCGTCGATGCCCTCGGCATCCATCATCTTCTGGATGTTAACGGGCCCGCCGTTCTCGCCCTCGAACGGGTTGGTGCGCGAGCTGCCGAGAATGGTGCCGCCCTGGCGGGATAATCCACGCACGCTGTGGCGATCGAGGGTCATGAACTCCCCCTGCACCAGCCCGCGCCAGCCGTTGCGGATGCCGATGAATTCGTCATCGAGAACGCGAACACCTTTAAGGACGGAACCGCGAATAACCGCGTTCAGCCCGGGGCAGTCTCCACCGCTCGTGAGGATACCAATTTTCATCTGTGACTGCTCCTTCATGCTTAAGTACTCATGTCGGCGCTCTCACCAACCCCTAATGATGGTCCCGAATCGGGGCCAGACTCAAATCCGGCCCGGGGAACCCGGGCTACAGCTCCCCGTCGAGCGCCTGGGTGAGCAGGAAGACGAGTGCGCTGGCCTGGATCGAGTCCTCGGACGAGACCTCACCCTCGACGCCGTCGAGCGCGCGGGCCGCGAGACCCTGCTTACTGCCGATCAGTTCGGCGATGCGCGCGTCGATCGTGTGCGCGGCGATGATCCGCCACGCGGTGACCGGTTCCGACTGGCCGATGCGGTGCACCCGGTCGATGGCCTGGGTCTGCTCTGCGGCCGTCCAGCTGAGCTCGGCGAGCACGACGTTCGAGGCGGCCTGCAGATTGACCCCGACGCCGGCGGCGCTGAGCGAGCAGACGACGACGGCGACGCCCGGGTCGTTGTTGAAGGAGTCGATCGCGGCCTGGCGGGCGAGCGCGGTCTGGTCGCCCCTGAGGGAGACGGAACGCATGCCGCGCTTGGCGAAGATCTGTTCCGCGGTGTCCATGACGTCGATGTGCTTGGCGAAGAACACGACCTTGCCGACCGAGTGCGCGAGTTGCACGGCGTAGTCTGCGGCGAGTCCGGCCTTGGCCTGGCCGATCTTGCGCACCATCGTGAACACGTTCTCGCCGGTGGTCTGGCCCTTGGACTCCTCGAGCTCCGCGTGGGCGACCGCGCGGATGAACGCGGCGCGCTCTGCACCGTCGAGGGTCGGCGCCTTGCGGCCGGGATGACGCGCGGACACGAGACCGTGATACCGGGTGACGAGGCGGGCGGCGAGCTCCCGTTCGGCCTGGCGGATCGACCGGCCGAGGTCGTCGTCGAGTTCGACGGGCAGGTCGGCGATGCGCTTGGCGGGCAGGTCCGCCGCAACGTCGACCTTGCGGCGGCGCACGATGCCCATGTCGATGACCGCGGCCCTGGCCTCGGGTAGAAGCCGGCATCCGCCGGGGTGAGGCCGGTGGCCTCGAGGCGCGCCAGGAGTTTCGCGGTCGGCTTGTCGCCGTCGATCCAGCCGAGGAACTGCCAGATGGCGCGGAAGTCGTCGACGTCGTTGATCAGCGGGGTACCGGTCAGGGCCATCAGGAGCGGGTTGCCGCCGGGGGTGCGGCGGCGGATCTGCTCGGCGAGGGCGAGCACATGGCGGGAGCGCTGCGACTGCAGGTTCTTGATGAAGTGAGCCTCGTCGACGACCATGCCCTTGAAGCCGAGGGTGCCGAGCCAGGCCCGGTGCCGGTCGAGCACGTCGTAGTTCACGATGACGACGTCGGCGAAGGCGTCGAGGGTGTCGCCGTCGCCGTGGATGACGGTCGCCCGGCGCTGCGGCGTCCACATCTCGACCTCACGCACCCAGTTCATCTTGACGACGTTGGGCACGATGGCGAGGAGCGGGTACGCGCCGGCGACGGAGGCCGCGAGCAGGCTCTGGGCGGTCTTGCCGAGCCCCGGCTCGTCGGCGAGCAGGTAGCTGCGATGGCCGAGCCGCGCGCTCTCGATGAAGCGGGACTGGTGGCGCATGAGTTCCATGCCGGGCGGGGAGAGCCGGTCGATGACGGGCGCCTCCGGCAGGTCCATGCTCGCGGCCTGGCCGCCTGAGCCGTATTCGAAGGACTTGAAGAGCGGGCCGATGAGTTCCCAGTTGGCGAGGCGGCGACCCGAGATGACGGGGGCTGCCTGGACTGCGCTGAAATCGGGGGCGAGGAAGGGGTTGGCGAGCTGGCGCGCCCGCACGGACTGCGGGACGACCTGATTCTCCGGCTCCTCGGGCTTGACCTCAGGCTCGCGGGTGATGATCAGTTCGTCCGGGCTCAGTTCTGCCCCGGATTCGAGGAGCCAGTCGCGGCGGAAGCGCTGCGCGACGGTCGAGACGCCGGCGTCGGGTTCGAGGAGCGTGATCAGGCTCGTGTCGCGTGCTGCGGTCTTCGCGAGGATCTGGGCGATGCCGTCGAGGCGTTTGAGCAGCTCTGCCCGGTTCGCGTCGGTGAGCTCGCGGTCGCCCTTGACCCTGGCGCGTTCCTCGCGCATCAGGAGCGCGATGACCTGGTACTTCGTGCGGTTCGTGGGCCCGAGCTTGGTGCCCGACTGGGCCTTGGCCTCGACCTCGCGCACCTTGCGCGCGAGGATCGGGATGATCGGGGCGTCGTCGTCCCTGGAGCGTGCGCGCTGCCGGGCGCGGCCTCCGGCCGGGGCATGGTTGTTCGAGCCTGGGGCCTGGCGGGTGTATGCCATTCTTCTCCAACTTCACAGCGGCTGCGGCAGCGTGATCCACGCGCGACGTCGTGCGGCATCCGTGGACACCAGAGCGAGCAATCGTCGAACCGGGCCGAGCCAACGAAACGATTGTGCTGCAGACCGCTTCGGTAATACACCGGGGAGGTCGAGACGACGACCGGGTTTCGACGCACCTGTAGTCTACGCCCGCGCATCCGCCCGACGGCACACCCCACACGGCGCTCAGTGCACGGGAACCTTGACACGCACCCCGACGACGATGAAGAGCAGAGCCGCGAGATACTGGGCGCCCACCCAGCCCTGCCCGTGCAGGCTCGATCACGAAGATCGGGTTCCACAGCACGGCGATGGGGGCGAGGCCGATGAGCCACCACCACGCCGTCCCCTGCACGGCGAAGACGCACAGGATGAGGGCGAGGATGCTGACCGCGTAGCGGATGATGATGAAACTGTCGGCGTCGATCAGGGCAAGACCGGCGAGGAGGGCGATGGCGCCGAGCAGGCCGGGCGCGAGCGCGGACCTGGAGAAGGTGGGTGCGACCGGGGTGCCCATCAGACGCCCCCCCCCCGCCGCCGCCGCCTCCGCCACCGACGGACCCGCCACCGCCGAAACCGGAACTCGAGGAGCTCGACGCGGTGCCCGACCACGCCGCCGTCGTCGAGCTCGCGAAGCCGCTCAGGCTCGCCGCGAAGAATCCGGCGTTGAACGCACCGGTGCCGTAGTACCAGTCCGGCTGGGACCCGCTCTCCGCGTAGTACTGGCCGAGCACGGCCGACCAGTCCTTCTCCTGTCCGAACAGCACGGCGAACGGCAGCAGACGCTCGTAGAGCTTGAGCACCTGCACCGGCTGGCCGGGGTCGACCATCGTTTCCGGGCTCCCCGGCTCCGGGCGGTACGGAGAGCGCAGGGCGCCCTGGGGGCTCTGCAGCACCCGCAACCTGTCAGTTTCGGCGACTCCGATGTACAACCTGACTCCTTCGAGGTAGTCGCGCAGTTCCGCCCCTGCCGCGGTGAGCGGGCGGATGCTCGACGCGAGTGACACGGTCGTGATCGCGCCGAGCAGCCCGGCGAGGAGGACCAGGAACGGCCACGCCCCGCCGATCTCGAGGGCGAGACCGACGACGCCGCCGAGGACGGCGACGAGTCCGCCGAGAACGGAGAGGCCGAGCAGCGCGGAACGCAGGGGCCCGCCCTTGTTCTCTCGGAACCCGGCGGGGATCGCCGCCCGGCGGGTCGCCCGCAGTTCGCCCTGCACGGCTGTGGTGAGGCTGGTGCTCTTCTGTTTGAGGTCTCGCTGGGTACCGGGTTTCAGTCCGGGGAAGAGGTGGCCGAGCACGGAGAGCTCCGCCTTGTCGACGCCCCCGGTGTTGCGCAGTTCGAGCAGGTAGTGCTTGGGCCCGGAGCCTTCGAGCACTCGTACATTGCCGCGCACGGCGAACTGCAGGAACTGGGCGGTCATGGCCTTGGTGCTCGTGCGGGTGACCTCGCCGGCCTGGAGCAGGTTGACGCCCTTCGGCGGCAGGTATTCGGCGATGATCGTCGGCCGGCCGGCGGCGTTGCGCCAGCGGGTCGCCCGCAGGGCGATCGCGAGGGCGGCGCAGACGAGCGCGAGCACGGCACCGGCGAGGCCGATGGCGGGGAACGGGCTCGCGAAGAACGAGTTGTCCCTCGGCACGAAGGTGCCCGGAGTGAAGCCGACGACCAGGGTGAGCCCCTCATGCGCGGCGAGGCTGCCGCTGCTCGCGGTGATCCGGGTTCCGGTCGTCGCCGCCGAGCTCGAATCGGTGCTGATCTCGGAGCAGTCGGCCGAGGACGTCGCCGATCCCTGCAGGCATCGGGCCTGGCCGGTCAGCCGGTCGGTGAGCGCGGGGTCGACCGTGAGCGTTGCGGAGACAGAGCCGAAGGGTTGTGCCCAGCCGGTGCCGTTGACCTCCCAGTAGAACTCCTCGTCCTGGGCGTCCGTCGGGACCAGGGTCACGTCCCGCTGCGTGTAGGTGATCACGTAGGTCTGCGCGCCGTGCACGTAGCCGTCCGCCGCGCTCGTCACGATGAAGAAGTCGCCTGCGTCGCTCTCGCTCGTGTCGCTCGGCCGCGGTGCGCCGTTCTCGTCTGTGACGCTGACCAGGTCGACTCCGGTGGGATGCCCGTCGTAGTGGGTCGGGATCGACCGGCGGATGCCGTGGTTCTGATCGATATCCGGGAACCGGGCGACGATGGTCTCCGTCGTCGTCAACGCGGAGTGCCCGTCCGCTGAGCGGCTGAGCACGAAGTCGGAGTGCATCGAATCGAAGCTGAAGTCGTCGACGCCTCCGGGCACGGAGAGCGCGGGCAGCGCCGGCGAGCCGAGAGGCGCGGCCGCGACGGCCGCCGCGGGGACGGACAGGGTGAGAAGGGCGAACGCGCCCAGGATGGTGACGAACAGGGATCGAGCCAATCGGCGCATGCCCCCACTCTAGCGAGCGGGCTGGGGCGCAGACGTCGCTTCGGCGGTGGCCGTGATGCGGTTGGCCATGCCGCTGAAGATGATCCCGTGGAACGGCAGGATCGAGAACCAGTAGAGTCGGCCGCCGAGGCCGCGTGGGAAGAACACGGCGCGCTGCCGGTAGACGGAGCCGCCGTCGGCGGCCGGTTCGGCGGTCATCTCGAGCCAGGCCAGCCCCGGCACCCGCATCTCGGCCCGGAGCCGGAGGAAGCGGCCGTGCTCGAGGCTCTCCACCCGCCAGAAGTCGAGCACGTCTCCGGTGTGCAGTCGTTCCGCGTCGCGCCGGCCGCGGCGGAGCCCGACGCCGCCGACGAGCTTGTCCGCCCAGCCGCGCACGGCCCAGGCGAGCGGGAAGGAGTACCAGCCGTTGTCGCCGCCGATGCCCTCGATGATGCGCCAGAGTTCGGCGGGCGCAGCGGGGGTGTGCTTCGTGCGAAGGTCGGTGTAGACGAGGTGCCCCGCCCACTCCGGATCGCTCGGCAGCGGGTTGCTGCTCGCCCCCTCGATCGAGGCGTTCCGCCAGCTGGTCTCGACGTCGCCGTCGCGCATCCGCCCGAGTGCGAGCCGCACGGCCGTGCGATAGCCGGTCAGGCCGCCGTCGGGCACGGGGATGTAGCCGTCGATGTCGTGCTCGCCCATCACGCAGTCGTTCTGGAGAGAGGCGATGATCGGCACGGCGAGGTTGCGCGGGATCGGGGTGACGAGGTTGACCCACTGCGAGGCGAGCCACGGGGTCAGCACCGGCAATGAGGCGATCGGGCGCTGGCGGAGGCCGGCCTCGAGGGCGTAGCCGTTCATCATCTGCCCGTAGCGGAGCACATCGGGTCCGCCGATGTCGAAGGTGCGGTTGACGGAGTCGGGCAGGTCCGCCGCCGCGACGAGGTAGTACAGCACGTCGCGCACGGCGATCGGCTGGATCTTGTTCCGCACCCACTTCGGTGCGGGCATGTACGGGAGCACATCGGTCAGGTGCCGGATCATCTCGAAGGACGTCGACCCGCTCCCGATCACGACGCCGGCCTGCAGGGCGGCGGTCGGCACGCCGGAGGCGAGCAGGATCCGCCCGACCTCGGCCCGGGAGCGCAGGTGCCGGGAGAGGGTCTCGGTGTCCGGGTGCAGCCCACCGAGGTAGACGATCCGGGACACGCCGGCCGCAGATGCGGCAGACGCCAGCGTCCGGGCTGCCCGTGCCTCGGCCTGCTCGAAGTCACCCGAACTGCCCATCGCGTGCACGAGGTAGTAGACGACGTCGATCCCGGCGCACGCCGCGTCCACGGCGTCGGCGTCGGAGAGGTCGCCGACCCGGATCTCCACCCGGTCCCGCCAGGGGACGTCGGTGAGCTTCTGCGGCGAGCGAACCAGCACGGTCACCTCGAATCCGGCGTCGAGGAGGAGCGGAACCAGCCGTCCGCCGATGTAACCGGTCGCCCCGGTCACGAGTGCTCGTCTGGCAGTCATGGACACGAGCCTAGGGCGAATGCCCGGGCCGAGGCTGGGAGCCTGCCGGGCCTGTGGATGAATCGCTCGCGCGCGATGGGAATCCGGCAGGATCGGCGCATGACTCTTCGACTCGACCCCCGATATCCGCTCGTCTGGCGCTCGCCGGACACCATCCAGCTCGGCGTCGATCACCCGGTACTCCGGGTGCGTGTGCCCGGCCCCGGCCTCGAACGCGTCATCGATGCGCTCAGGTCCGGGGTGCCCCGCACCGGGGCCGTCATGCTCGGCCGCACGGGCTGCGCGACTCCGGAATCCGTGCTCGACCTGCTCGACGAGCTCCGCCCGGTCCTGCTCGACGACCGCGGGCCGGAACCGCCGCCGCGCCGGCACTGGGTGTCCGTCGACGGGCGCGGCACGACGGCCGCGCGGCTCCGTGCCTTCCTCGACGACCTCGGGCTCGACGCCCACGACCTCGACGCCGACCTCGACCACGATCTCGACCTCGACCTCGACCTCGACGCCAGGGTCAACGGCAGCCGACAGGGCGCCGACGAACACCGCATCGGCACAGGCATCCGTTCCGGCGCGGCGGGCGCGACAGAAGCGGATGCGGCGGAGCCCGGGTCAACGGACCTCGCGGTCATCATCGGCCGGTTCGCGATCGAGCCGGCGCGCTACCGGCGCTGGCTGAACCGGGACGTGCCGCACCTGCCCGTCGTGTTCGGCGATCGCGAGGTGCGGATTGGCCCGCTCGTGGAGCCGGGACGGGGCCCGTGCCTGTTCTGCCTCGAGCAGGCCAGGGTCGACGCCGACCCGGCCTGGCCGGCGATGGCGAGCCAACTGGCCCACCGGCCCGCGCCGACAGAGTCACCGCGTCGCGGGCTCGAGGTCGCCGTCCGGGTTGCGGGGATCGTCCAGGACCGGGTACTGTCCGGCCGGTCGGAGCTCGCGGGCGTCTCGCTCTCGATCGACGCCTCGAACGGTCGGATCACGCGCCGCGGGCACCGGCCGCACGAGCGTTGCGCATGCCGAGCTCTGTCAGGAACCGCGATCGTTCCCGGGGCGCCCGTTGCTGGTGCCCGGACGCGGACCAGCTCAGTGCGAGGCGCCGGCGTGCCCGGGTGATGCCGACGTAGAGCAGCCGGCGTTCCTCGTCGATCTGCTCGAAGGTGCCCGCGTAGCTGATCGGGACGAGCCCCTCTGACAGCCCCACCACGAAGACGGCGTCCCATTCGAGGCCCTTGGCCGAGTGCAGCGTCGCGAGGGTCACCGCAGAGACGGTCGGTTCGTGCTGGCCGGCCTGCCGTTCCATCAGCTCGTCGGTGAACTGCCGGAACGTCGTTCCCGGCGGCGCCTGGTCGACGAGTCCCATCAGCGCGTTGAGCGATTCCCAGCGGTCGCGCACCGCTCCGGCCGCCTCCGGTGCTGTCTGGCTCCAGCCGAGCGAGCGCAGCACGTCGCTGGCCGACTTGAACAGCGGTTCGCCGACGATCGAAACGGATGCCGCACGCAGCTGCATCACGGCCTGCTTGACCTCGGTGAGGTCGAAGAACCGCTTGGATCCACGGATCTGGTAGCTGATCGACAGGTCGCCGAGCGCGGTCTCGAGCGCGGCGGCCTGCACGTTGACCCGGTAGAGCACCGCGATGTTCTCCGGCCGGGTTCCGGATTCGATCAGTTCGAGGATCTGCTGGGCGACTCCGCGCGCCTCGGCGAGGTCGTTCGCGTACTCGTGGACGCTCGGTTCGACGCCAGGGTCCTCCGAGTGCGCGCGCAGGGTGAGTGCACCGGTGCGGCCGCGCATCAGCTGGTTCGCGGTCGTGACGATCGCCGCGGTGGACCGGTAGTTCTGTTCGAGGCGCACGACCGTCGCGTCCTCCCAGCGCTTGGGGAAGTCGAGCAGGTAGTCGCTGCGGGCGCCCGCGAAGGAGTAGATGGTCTGGCTCGCGTCGCCGACCACGCACAGGTCTCTGCGGGGCCCGACCCAGAGGGCGAGCAGGTCGTGTTGCAACGGCGACACGTCCTGGTATTCGTCGACGACGAAGAAGCGGTATTGCTCACGCACCTGCAGGGCGACAGAGGGCTCGGACTCGATCATTCCGGCCATCGCCAGCAGAACGTCTTCGAAGTCGATCTGCTTGCGCTCGTCCTTCAGCCGTTCGTAGCGTTCGTGCATCGCGACGACCTGGTCGGCGTCGAGCCGACCGGGCAGGCTGCGTGCGGTGATGCCGGCGGCGTAGTCCTCGATGGAGAGCCCCGTGGTCTTCCGCCATTCGACCTCGGCGGCGAGGTCGCGCAGGGTCGGAGTGTCGAGCCGGAGCTTCAGTTGCTCGGCCGCGTGGCCGAGCAGCCGGCCCTTCCCGTCGAGGATGCGCGGCGCCTGGCCGCCGACCACGTGCGGCCAGAAGTAGTTGAGCTGGGAGAGCGCCGCGGCGTGGAAGGTGCGTGCTGCGACGCCGCCTGCGCCGAGCTGGCGCAGCCGACCGCGGAGTTCGGCGGCGGCCCGGGAGGTGAAGGTGAGCGCCATCACCCGGTTCGGGGCGTATGCACCCGTCATCACCCCGTAGGCGATCCGGTGGGTGATCGCGCGGGTCTTGCCCGTGCCTGCGCCCGCGAGCATGCACACCGGGCCGACGAGGGCCTCCGCGGCGATGCGCTGCTGGTCGTCGAGGCCGGACAGGAGCGTCTCGGGGGTCATCGCCATCCGGCGACCAGGTCGGGGCCGAAGTCGATCGGCCCGCCGTACCACTGCTCGATGATCGCGCGCGCGATCGAGGAGCGGCCGGGCAGGATGATGCTGTCGCCCGCCGCGGCGAGTTCGGAGCGGCTGAACCAGCGCAGGTCGAGGATCTCCTCGCCGTCCGGCAGGACGCCGGCGGGCTGCTGGCCGTCGGCGAGCCGGGCGGTGAAGCCGAACATGATCGAGGCCGGGAACGGCCACGGCTGGGAGCCGAGGTAGACCGGGTCGGCGACCCGGAGTCCGGACTCCTCGAACATCTCACGGATGACGGCGGCCTCGAGCGACTCCCCCGGTTCGACGAAGCCCGCGAGCAGGGAGAAGCGATTGTCCTCCCACATGGCATTCGAGCCGAGCAGGATGCGATCGTCGGCGTCGGTGATCAGCACGATCACGGCGGGATCGGTGCGCGGAAAGACCTGGCTGCCGTCGACGCGGCACCGGCGGCTCCAGCCACCGCCCTCGACCTCGGTCGCGGCGCCGCAGCGCGGGCAGTGCGCGTGCGAGGCGTGCCAGTTCGCGAGCGCGAGCGCTTCGGTGAAGAGGCCGGCATCGCGGTCGGAGAGCGCGCTCGCGACGGTGCGGAGCGGCACCCAGAGGGACTCGTCCGGTTCGAGGGTTGCGGCCGTGGCGTCGTCGAGGATCGCGGCGACGAGGCGGGTGCCCGCGGGTTCCGCACCCTCATCGGCGAGGGACCGGCCCAGATAAAGCTCGATCGGGGTCTGCGCGACGAGCGCGGACGGGAACAGCCGCAGCCGGGGCCGGCGGGTTCCGTCGCGGGAATCGTGCGCCGCGAGTTCGTGGGTGCCGTCGGAAACGTCCCCCGGTTCCTCGGCGAGGAGCGTGGAACCGCGCCAGAGCGGGAGGACGCGTGTTGCGGCATCCGCCCGGAGTTCGTCGAAGAGCCCGGGCACGGCCCGGGTGAGGTGGTCCCTGTCGACGGCATGGCGGGACAGCGGCAGTCTGGCGGTGAATGTGAACGGCATGAAGACCCCTTCGGACTCTGGCGTGACTGCCGAAGTTGTGTGGAGGCGTGGCGAACGACCACACCGAGGGGAAGTCGACCTAACCTAGTAGGCATGGCCAGATCCCATCTCACTCTAGCCGCGCTCGCCACTTCAGCCGTGCCCGGTCTCGACGTCGTCCAGGCCCGCAGCCACGGCTCCAGCGGGCGCTCGTCCGACGCGCACGGGGCGTACGATTCCGCCGTGCTCCTGGACCGCGACGGACGCTCCCTGATCATCCGGGTGCCGCTCTCCCAGGCCGCGG
The DNA here is from genome assembly GCF_027594785.1 of Cryobacterium breve. Lineage (GTDB taxonomy): Bacteria > Actinomycetota > Actinomycetes > Actinomycetales > Microbacteriaceae > Cryobacterium > Cryobacterium breve_A. The sequence continues at coordinate 3,476,668 of NZ_CP075584.1, read as the reverse complement.
AGACCGAGCAGTCCGCCGACCTCGTGGCGCTCCGCGCCCTGACCGTCGGCAATCGCAGCCGGCTGCCGTTCGACGTTCCGCAGTTCGTCGGGCAGGCCCCGCTCAGCGGGACGCGCGCCGTCGTCTACGAGTTCCTGCCCGGCGACACCTTCGACGCGGATGCCCTCACCGGCCACGCCGGCGTCTCCGGGTCGATCGGCCGGGCCATCGCCGCCATCCACGGCCTGCCGACCGCGGTCGTGAGCGATGCCGGACTCACGCAACGCAGTGCCCAAGATTGCCGCACCGAGGTCATCGAGCTGATCGGCCGGACCGAGGCGACCGGGTACCTGCCTGCTGCCCTGCTCCGCCGCTGGGAGCTCGCGACCGACGACGACTCCCTCTGGCAGTTCCTGCCCTGTGTCATCCACGGTTCGCTGTCCGCGGAGTCCTTCCTGATCGGCGAGGATTCCGTGGCGGCCGTGCTCGGCTGGGCGGCGCTGAGCGTCGGCGATCCGGCCAGGGACCTGAACTGGCTGCTCGCCTCGCGCGGGGCGGCCGGCGAAGCGGCGATCGCGTCCTACGGCGGCGCGCGCCAGGGCAACGACCCGCGCATCACGCAGCGGGCGATGCTCTACGCCGAGCTCGAGCTCGCGCGCTGGCTGTTGCACGGCACGGACACCCGCAACCAGGGCATTGTCGATGACGCCGTCGCGATGCTCGACGGGCTGGTCGAGAACGTGCACCATGCGACCTCGCACCCGCTGTCCCCCAAGACCGGCCCGATCCTGAACGTGTCAGAGGTCGAGAGCCTGCTCGCCGAGACCCCGTACGCGGCGGTCAGGCGTGCGCCGGCCGCCGCGATGCACACGGATGCCTACACGCTGTCCGACTTCGAGACCGGCGAGTTCGCCGACGAAGCGGACACCACCGGCGCGATCGACGTCGTGGGCGACGGCACCGACACCGACACCGGCACCGGCGACGACTCGCGGGCCGACGTGCTGGACACCACGGCGGACCATGCCGCCACGAGGTCCGCCTCGGAGTAGAGCCGCTCGGGGGCGACCACGGTGTCGTCGGCGACGAAATAGAACACCGCGTCGACGTCGTCCGGGTCGATGCCCTTCCAGCTCGCGTACGCGAGCCGGTAGAGCGCGAGCTGGGTCTGCTTGAGTTCGAGGTCGGCCGCGTTCTTCGGCGCCCGGCCGGTCTTCCAGTCGACGACCTGGTAGCCGGTCTCCGTGCGGTACACCGCGTCGAGCTTGCAGATGAAGACCTGGCCGGCGAGCACGTAGTGGATCTCGATCTCGACCTCCTCCGGCTTGAGGCCGGCCCAGGGCGACCGTTCGAAGGTGGCCTGGAGGCGTTCGAGCCTGGGCCTGCTCGAGCGGCTGGTTCTGGTCGAGGTCGAGGTCGAAGGCATCGGCATCCGTGTCGGTGTCGGCTTCGAAGAGCCCGGCGTCGATCCGGTCGCCGCCAAGGTGGCCACCGGCCCGCTGCTCGACCCAGGAATGGAAGAGGGTGCCGAGCCGGGTGGCCCGGTACGGCCGCTCGGGCATCGGGCGGCGCACCTGCGCGGCGACCCCGGCGGGGTCGTCGACGTAGTCCTTGAACCGCGAGGCGGGGATGCGGGCGGGCAGCGGGGCGACTGCGCCTGCGCCCTGGCGGAGCGCGCGTTCCTCGAGCAGGAGGGTCACGACGTGGGACCAGCGCGTCTCCCGGGCCAGTGATTCCGGATCATTCGCCGCGCCGCGCACCCCGGCAGCGGCGGCTTCGACGACGACGGCCCGGCGAGTGCCGAGCGGATCGAAGGGCCAGGCCGGCGTGAGGCCGTCCTCCGGGGCGGGTTTCTCGGCGGTGGCGCTCTCCCCGGGCAGGGGCTCGATGAGGCCGGCCTCGGCGAGCTCGACGAGGTACCGGCTCGGGGCGCGCACGGTCGAGCCCGTTCCCCAGAACGAACCGGTCAGCAGGAGTTCGTGCCTGGCCCGGGTGGTGGCGACGTAGATCAGCCGGCGTTCCTCGTCGTCGTGCCGGTCGGCGAGCTCCGCCTTGTACGCCTGGAAGGCGAGGTCGTAGGACAGCTGGCTGTCGTGGCCCGTCCAGTCCAGCTGGGGCAGCTCGGCGTGGTCGCCGCGGAAGGGGTATGGCAGCTCGCCGAAACGGATCCAGCCGGTGACCTCCCGGGCGGGGGCCGGCAGGCTTTTGTCGGTGAGGTTCGGGATGGCGACGTAGTCCCACTCGAGGCCCTTGGCGCCGTGGATGGTGAGGAGTTGCACGGTGCCCTGTTCGGCCACCTCGGCGCGCGGCCCCATGTCGTCGGCGAGTTCGGCCCTGCCGAGCCAGCGCAGGAAGCTCGCGGCGGTGCCGAGCTCGTCGCTGGCGAGGAAGTCGGAGATGGTGTCGTGGAAGGCGTAGAGGTTCGCGAGGCCGAGGCTGTTGTTCTCGTTCGCGACGAGTTCGACGTCGAGAAGGAGCTCCTGTTCGACGAGGCGCACGAAGTCGAGCAACGGGAGACCGGCCCGCGACCGCAGCCAGGCCAGCAGCCTGCCCGCGGCGCGGAGCCGCTCCCGGCCGAGGTCGGTGAAGCCGGCGAGCTGGCCGTGGCCGGGCGGCGCCGCTGCGGCGAAGTCGAGGGCGTCGACGAGGGATGCCCCCTCGTCGTCGGCGACGGACGCCCTGAGCTTGTCGGTGAGTTCCCGGCTGACGGCCTTCTGGGCCCAGTCGTGGGCGGCGAGCCACCGCGAGACGGCCGCGAGGTGCTGCAGGTCGCGCGGCCCGACCTGGAATCGGGCGCCGCTCAGCAGCCGGACGAGTTCGCTTCCCGCGGAAGGATCGTGCACGACCCGGAGCACGCTCACGACGTCGGTGACCTCCGGGGTGGAGAGCAGACCGCCGAGGCCGAGGACGTGGGCCCTCACGCCGTTCGCGCGGAGGACCCCGGCGAAGAAGTCCATGTCGCGCCGGGCGCGGAAGAGGATGGCGCCGGACTTGTCGCTGCCGGCGCCGAGGCGTCCGGCGAACCAGCGGGCGACGGCCTGGGCCTCGTCGGTGGCCGTTTCGGCGAGGTGCGCGGTGACTGCGCCGGGGCGGGTGCCGTCCGGCACCTTGAGGGTCTCGACCTGGATGCCGTTCGTCCGGCGGCGCAGGGCCTCACTGAGCGGGGCGACGAGGGTGTTCGCCGCGTCGAGCACCGAGCGGGGGTTCCGCCAGGTGAAGGAGAGCGACATGGAGGGGGTGACCCGGTGCTCGGAGCGGGCGTCCGGGTCGAAGTCGTCGGAGAAGGCCAGCAGGTTTGCGGAGCTCGCACCGCGCCAGCCGTAGATGGACTGGTGCGGGTCACCGACGGCCATCACCGGATGCCGGGCGAAGAGAGTGTGCAGGAGCTCGGTCTGCAGCACGGAGGTGTCCTGGTATTCGTCGAGCAGCACGACCCGGTACTGGTCGCGGTACCCGGCGACCACCCGCGGAACCCGCTGGCTCACCTGCAGGGCGAGGGCGACCTGGTCGGAGAATTCGATCAGGCCGAGCCGGCGCTTCTCCCGGTCGTACTCGCCGGCGAGTTCGGCGAGCACGGGCAGCGGCCCGACCGCGGCGAGCGAGTCGACGACGGAGGAGTACGGGACCTTCTTGCGCGGGTTGCCGTATGGCAGGTCTTCGAGGTAGGCGAAGCCGGCGGCGAGGCCGGCAAGGTCGTGCACGCCGCCGCCGGGAGCTCCCGCCGGGCCGCCCGTCGTGAGGCCGGTCGTTGCCAGGCCGGTCGTGAGGGGAGGCGGGTTCTCGGCGAGCAGGCGGCTGAACCGGAGCACGGCATCCGTCACGGCGTCGAGGCTCTTTCCCCAGGGCACGAGCCTGCGGTCACCGTGCTCGATCACGACGCGGCGGGCGAGCAGCCAGGCGCTCGTCTCGGTGAGCAGCACGGACTCGGGTTCGCGGCCGAGGAGGAGGGCGTTGTCGGTGAAGAGTCGGCTCGCGAAGGAGTTGTACGTCGACACGGTCGGGGTGTTGAACAGGCCGGAGTCGACGAGTTCGCCGGTGGCCTCCGCGCCCGCGGCCGGGGTGGGTGCCGGAAGCAGTCCCTGGGCGTCGAGTTGGGCGATGCGGTCGCCGATGCGCTCGGCGAGTTCGCCGGCCGCCTTGCGGGTGAAGGTGAGCCCGAGGACCTGGTCGGGGCGGGCGAGGCCGTTGGCGAGCAGCCAGAGCACCCGGTTGGCCATGGTCTCCGTCTTGCCGCTGCCGGCTCCGGCCACGACGAGGGTCGGCGCGAGCGGGGCCTCGATCACCGCCTGCTGTTCGGGGGTGGGCGGGAACATGCCGAGCGTGCCGGCGATCTCGAGGGCGCTGACCGGGTTTTTCGGACGATTCGGGTCGTGCGGCACGGGTATTCCGTTCTGGCTCATGAGCTGACCTGCCCGATGATGTGGATGCGGCAGGCCCCGTGCGAGCGCGGGTCGAGGCAATGCGTCGCGAGCTCGGCGACGAAGGTCGCCCCTCCCATGAGCGCCGCGTCGGCGCCCACCCGGGTGCGGAAGGCGAGGAGCCTGTTCTTCGGTGAAGGTGGCCTGGGTGGGGTTGCGGTAATTCTGCTTGACGGTTCCGGAGGAGACGATCACGAGGCGGGCGCCCGCGAGGGGGTCCCGGCGGGGACGCCCTCGATCTGGCCCTCCTGGAAGGCGAGCTGGTAGGCGCCGAGTTGCGGGTGGTCTGCGACGCCCGCGTCGCTCACGGGGTCTCCGCGCCCGGTCTTCAGGTCCACGATGACGGCGCTGCCGTCTGCAAGGCGTTCGACCCGGTCGACGGTGCCGGTGAGCCAGGCGCCGTCGACGTCGAAGCCGAAGCTGCCCTCTGCGCTCAGGAGTTCGCCGCCGTTGTGTTCGAAGTCGAGCAGGTAGGAGGCGAGCCGGTCGGTGAGGTTTCGCGCGTCGGCGCGCTGTACTTCGGACTGCCACTCCGCGTCGAACCGGAGCTCTCCCCCCAACGTTCGTCGACCGCCTGCCACAGTGCATCCGGCTGGCGGTCGGTCGACTCCTCCATCACCGCGTGGATGATCGTGCCGAGGTTCGCCGCCGTATTGGAGCCTGCCGCCGCCGAGCCGGCCGATCGCCCAGTGCAGCGGGCAGGTCTCGACAGCGGCCATCTTCGACGGCGAGACCCGCACCGGGTCGTCTCCGGCAGCCGGGTCGTTGAGGGGCTGCACTGTGCTGGGACCGGCGAGGCCGTACCACTGGCCGGGGTCAGCACCGGGCACGGCTGCCGCGGCGAGCCTCGCGAGGGTCGCCGCGGCATCCGCTGCGCGCCCCGACCCGTCGGGGTGCCCGGACAGGGTGCCCGTCGCGACGCCCCTGGTGAGGTCGCGGCGCAACCGGCCGACGAGCCCGCGGAGCGACACCGGGTAGCGCCCGGCGGGGTCGGCGGCGTCCGCCCCCGCGGGCTCGGTGGGTCGCGGCAGCAGCTTGAGGAACACCGACGGCTCGTTCTCCTCGTTGTCGACGGCCGTGACGAGAAGTTCGCTGCGGGCCCGGCTCGCGGCCTGGGCGAACATGCGCAGTTCGTCGTGCAGAACCTCGGTGCGCGCGTCTCCGCCACGGGGGTCGCGCCCGGAGGCGAGCGCGGCGAGGTCGCCCGCACCGAGCAGCGAGCCGCGGATGCGCAGGTCGGGCCAGACGTTCTGCTGCACGTTGGCGATCACGACGAGGTCGAACTCGCGGCCGATCAACCCGTTCGGTGTCGACACGGTGACGGCGTCGCCGAGGGCGCGCGGGGCGAGGGTGTCCTCTGGGACGTCGGTGTCGACGAGGTGTTCGAGGAAGAGCACCGGCGGGGCCGCCGGCGTGCGTTCGACGTAGCGCTGCGCCGCGGAGAACAGGGCGACGACGGCGTCGAGGTTGTGGTTGGCCTCGTCGGCGATGATGCCGATCCCGGTGGACTGTTCGAGCCATTCCCTGGCGAGGCCGCTGCGCTGCCAGAGGCCCCAGAGCAGTTCTTCGATCGTGGCACCGGCCTCGTATTCGACGGATGCCGCGAGGAGGCTTTCCGCGCAACTCGCCGCGCGGCGGGCGGTGCGGTTGTCGATCGCGGACAACAGCGACGGCGTCGCGAACACGGCGGCGAGCAGCTCGTCGGCGGTGCGGGTGCGCCCGGCACCCGCGGTCGCGGGCGATGCCGGCCGGCCGGGTTCCTGCTCGCCGGGCCCGGGCTGGCCGGACTTTGGCTGACCGAGTTCCTGCTGGCCGAGCTCTTTCGGGCTCAGTTCCCGCTGGCCGGGCTCGTGCTGGCTCAGTTCCTGCTGGCCGAGCTCTTTCGGGCTCAGTTCCTGCTGGCCGGGCTCGTGCTGGCTCAGTTCCTGCTGGCCGGGCTCCTCCTGGCTCAGTTCCTGCTGGCGCAGAGCGGCACGCAGGCGGCGCAGGGTGATCGGGTCGAGGCCGCCGAGGGGGCCGCGCAGGAGTTCAGTCGCCGCTTCGGCGTCGAGCGGGCGGCGGCCGAGGGTGACGTCGAGGGCGAGGATGAATGCGCGCACGGCCCATTCGTCGCGGAGCGCCGTCTGGGCGGAGGGCACCTGGGTGGGCACTTCGAGGGCGGCGAGGCCGCGGGCGAGTGCCGGAATGGCGGAACCGCTCCGCGCGACCACGGCCATGCGGCCCCAGGGCACTCGGTCGAGCACGTGCCGTTCCCGCAGCCTCCCGGCGATGAGAGCGAGCTGGTCGGCGGGGCTCGCGGCGAGGAGGGTCTCGACGGAGGAGACGGATGCCTCGGTGCCGGCCGCGTCGGCGCCGGACTTCGCGGCGCCCGACGCTTCGGCTCCTGGGTCTGCGGTTCCTGAGTCTGCGGTTCCTGCGTCTGCGGCGCCGGACTCGACTGCGGGCTCGCCGTCACGGGGATCGACACTCGCGGCGCGGCGTTGGGTGCCCGCTGAGGCTGTCCCGATCCGGTGGGTGATCTCCCGCACGACGCCGCGGATGCCGGGGCCGTGCCGGTAGACCGTGTCGAGCACGAGGGTCGTGACGAATGGTGCGCCCGGCGCAAGGTAGGCGCCGAGCCTGCCGACGGCATCCGCGTGGGCGCCGTTGAAGGAGCCCGTTGTGATGTCGGGGTCGCCGGCGGCGACGATCGCGACGCCGCGCGCCGCGAACTGGGCGAGCAGGGTGAGGGTGGCCCGGTTCAGTTCCTGGGCGTCGTCGACGACGATGAGGCGAAGGCCGGCGAGGGTGCCCAGGGTCGCGGATCCCGCGGACCCCGGGGCGGCTGCGGCCACGACGGCCGCCGCGAAGCCCGCGAGTTCGGTGGAGTCGTACTGGCCGGGCCGGCTCTGGTCTTTGACCTCGTCGTAGCCGCGGATGAAGTGGGCAGCGGCGACCCATTCCGGGCGATCGTTCTCGGCGCCGAGTACGGCGAGGCGGGTCGGGGTGATCCCGTATTCGACGGCCCGCATCATCAGGTTGCGCAGCTCGGTGCGGAATCCGCGGAGCCGGCGCACGCCCGGATCGAGAGTGGACGGCCAGGCCGGGCCGGAGGAACCAGCCCCGCCGCCGGTGCGGTCGCGCCCGCCGTCGAAGGAACCTCCGGCATCGCGGTCGCGCGCGTCGAGGTCGCCGCCGTCGCCGACAGGCCCGCCGTCGTCGAGGGCGCCCTGCAGCAGTTCGGCGATGATCTGGTCCTGCTCGCCACCGGTCAGCAGCGTCGGTGTCGGACCGCCGGCCGCGGCCTCCGCGCCGCGCACGAGCTGGAACGCGATGGAGTTCGCCGTGCGGGCGAGCGGGCCGTTGGTCGGAACGCCGAGGCGAAGCGCGAGCCGGTCTCGCAGAACGGTGGCGCCCGCGCGCGTCGGCACGAGCAGGAGCACCTCCCCCGGTGCATAGCCACGCCCGAGGACGCGGTCGGCGAGGAGCTCGATCAGGGTCGTCGTCTTGCCGCTGCCCGGCGCGCCGATGATCGCGGCCGAGACCCCGTCTGCCAGGTCGAGGGCCGCCCGCTGGGAGTCGTCGAGGGGGAATGCCGGCGCGGAAACGTCGCGGTCGAGGGTCGGATTTCCGAGGCTGGTCACGTTTTCAAAGCTAGCGGGTTGCGCCGACAGTGAACGTTGTCCGGCTGCCCGCCCGTTCTGTCGTAATCTGGGCGCTTAGGCAACGAAAGGCGCATCTGGTGGATATCCGCATTGGCATCTTCAACTCTCCCCGTGAGATCAGCTTCGAGACGTCGCAGGCCGCGACCGACATCGAGGAAGCGGTAGCCGCCGCCCTCTCCGGTTCGACCGGGTACCTCAAGCTCGCCGACAGCAAGGGCCGGGTGTTCATCGTCCCGACGATCGGCCTCGCCTACGTCGAGCTGGGCTCCGAGGAGTCCCGTCGCGTCGGTTTCGTCGCCTAAACCCGACATGGAACTCCTCTTCGCCGCGCTCGGCGGGGCCGTCCTCGGCCTCGCGGCACGGTACGTGCTGCCGGGGCGCACGAATCACGGCGCCGTGCTGCTCCCCGCGATCGGCACGATCGTCGCCATGGTCGTCTGGGTGGCACTGACGTGGTTCGGCTGGGCGTGGAACGGTGGCTGGATCTGGTGGGCCACCCTCATCATCGCCGGCGGAGCATCCGTCGCTTCGGGCATGACCCTCGCGCGTTCACGCGTCGCCGGAGACTCCCGGATGCTGCACGAGCTGATGCGCACGGGTCACCCGGGCCGCGCCTAGCCTCACGCTCACCGAGCGCCGGTGTTCCGCCGGTGCGCGTGCGGTGCGCCACCCGCGCAGCACCCTCGCTCGAGCACGGGTCCACCTCCGCGTGCTCAGGCGGTGAGGCCGAGGCCGTCCATCCGCCGGGTGTGTGCGGCGATCAGTTCGGTGAAGACCGGCTCGATGCGCTCCTCGGCGGGACCGGCGACGGTGACGACACCGGTCTGGTCCGGCGTGCCGGCGAACGCGAGCGCGGAGCGGGCGACGAGCAGGGTGTCCCCCACGAGCCGACGGCCCCAGAGGGCCAGGTGCGAGGCGAGCGGCGCATCCGTTGCGATCGCTGCCGCGAGCTGGGAGGCGAGGATCTTGGCCCCGGCGTCCTCGCCGAGCAGGTGCGCGACCCGCGGACCCACCTCGCCGGGAAGCCCGTCGGCGAGCCGGATGAAGAAGTCGTCGAGCAGGCCACCGGCGAGGTAGCAGCTCAGCAGCAGCTCGGTCCAGTCCGCGCCCGTGATCTCGGCGCGGAACGCGTCGAGGGCCGGCACGAACGGCGCCATCACGTCGGCAGGTTCCGCTCCACGACGGCGGATCTCGGCGACGAGGCCCTGGTGCTTGGAGAGCGCGCGGCCGGCGGCGGTGCTGAGCGCCTGCTTGGCGGCGAGGTCCGGAGCAATCTGGACGGCGCGGGCGAGGCTCTCGAAGACGCCGAGCTCGAAGTACGCTGACTGGCCCAGGAACGGGAGAAGTTGCGGGGTGAGGTCCTTGATGTCCACTTTCGTGGTCGATGGACGTTCCCCCGGGTGGTGAGCCGGGGGATTATCTCGACGCGCTTGGAGCGCCCATCAAACCAGGAGAACACCAGCCCAGCTTAGGACAGAGCTGCGGCGTCCGCGCGGCCGGACACACGCCCGTCCGCGTGGCTTCGGCTGCTTCCCAGACACCGCCCGGTAAGGTGAGACCAGCCATCGGCATGGATCGGTGGCTGGTGCCCGAGGCAGAAGACGGGCGCATTTCCGTTTCCAGCTAATGACAGGCAAACTTTCGTGACTTTCTCCGAACTCAATATCGACCAGGACCTGGTTGACGCTCTCGCCAGTAAAGGCATCCTCGAGCCGTTCCCGATCCAGCTCCAGACCATCCCGCTCGCGATGAGCGGCCAGGACATCATCGGCCAGGCCAAGACCGGCACCGGCAAGACCCTCGGCTTCGGCCTCCCCCTCATCCAGCGCCTCGGCCTCGACCCCGAGCCCGGCGTGCAGGCGCTCGTGGTCGTCCCGACCCGCGAACTGTGCGTGCAGGTCAGCGAAGACCTCGAGATGGCGTCGCAGAACCGCAACACCAAGATCGTGTCCATCTACGGCGGCAAGGCGTACGAGGGCCAGATCGAGCAGCTCAAGGCCGGCGCCCAGATTGTCGTCGGCACCCCGGGCCGCCTGCTCGACCTCGCGAGCCAGCACCTGCTGAGCCTCTCCAATGTGCGCGAGATGGTCCTCGACGAGGCGGACAAGATGCTCGACCTCGGCTTCCTGTCCGACATCGAGCGGCTCTTCGCCCAGACGCCGTCGACCAGGCACACCATGCTCTTCTCCGCGACGATGCCCGGCCCGATCGTGGCCCTCGCCCGCCGCTTCATGAACCGGCCCATCCACATCCGTGCGCAGGAGCCCGACGAGGGTCTCATGCAGGCCAACATCCAGCACATCGTCTACCGTGCGCACAGCATGGACAAGGACGAGGTCATCGGCCGCATCCTGATGGCGGAGGGCCGCGGCAAGACCGTGATCTTCACCCGCACCAAGCGCGCGGCGGCCAAGCTCGTCGAAGAGCTCGGTGACCGCGGTTTCAACGCGACCGCCGTGCACGGCGACCTCAACCAGGACCAGCGCGAACGCGCCATGGCCTCATTCAAGGCCGGCAAGAAGGACATCCTGATCGCAACGGATGTCGCCGCTCGCGGAATCGACGTCGACGATGTCACCCACGTGATCAACCACACCATCCCCGAGGACGAGAAGGCGTACCTGCACCGCGTCGGGCGCACCGGCCGCGCGGGCAAGACCGGCATCGCGGTCACGTTCGTCGACTGGGACGACATGCACAAGTGGACGCTGATCAACACGGCGCTCGACTTCGGCGTTCCGGTCCCCGTCGAGACGTACTCCTCTTCACCGCACCTGTACTCCGACCTCAACATCCCGGTCGGTTCCAAGGGGCGCCTGCGCGTCTCCCCCGTGCGCGAGCACGCCGCGGGAACCGGACACTCGGACTCCGGCCGCTCCGGCGGCGCCGGGCGCACCGGTGGCGCCGGCCGCTCCGGCGGCTCGGGCCGCGGCGGCGACGGAGCTCGCTCCGATTCGGGCCGCACCGCAGACGCCGGCCGCTCGGGCGCCGCTCGCACCCGTACCCGCGTCAGCCAGTCCACCAACCCCGACGCCCCCGCCGTGACCCCGGCAGCCGGCACCCACGACGGTGGCGGAGCCCAGCACCACGACGGCAACAGCGCACCGCGCCGCCGCAGCCGTTCACGCCGCTCGGCCCCCGCGGCCGGCGGAGCCAACTAACCGCTCCGGCCTCCACCCTCTCCGCTGCCAGAACAGGGCGCGTCCGCTTCGGCGGCCGCGCCCTTCTGCGTGCGGCAACCGGCAACATCTGCGACACCTCACGGGGGGGCTAGGCGAAGATGGGCTCCGAGCCGGTCGCCTGCTTCAGGATGCGGTCGAGCACCTCTGGCGTCGTGGTGTTCTCCCCGAGGCGGTTCGGCTTGCCCTCGCCGTGGTAGTCGCTCGACCCCGTGACGACGAGCCCGTACTTGGTCGCGAGCGAATAGAGCCGCGCCTTCGCCGCCGTCTTGTTCTCGCGGTGCTCGAGTTCGAGACCGAACAGCCCGGCCTCGACGAGGCGGGCGAGCCTGGCCTCCGGGATGACGTCGCCCGCGCCGCGGGTCGCTGGGTGCGCGATGATGGGCACTCCCCCGCGGCGACGACGAGCCCGACGGCGCGCACCAGGTCTGGGGCGTAGTGCGGCTGATAGTAGCCGGACTCCCAGTGCAGGATGCCCGCGAAGGCCTCGCTCCTGGTCAGGGCGAAGCCGCGAGCGACCAGGGCGTCGGCGATGTGCGGGCGGCCCACCGTCGCATCCGGCGTGGTCTGGGCGAGAACGTCGTCCCAGGTCAGTGCGTAGTCCACGCCGATCCGCTCGACCATCTCCTCGGCGCGGACAAGTCGGGCCTGCCGCACCCGTGCAGTCTCCGCGACGATTCCGGCATCCGACGGGTCAAAAAGATATGCCAGCAAGTGCACGCTCGCGGAGGAGACCCGAGTACTGAATTCCATTCCGGGAATGAGCGTGATCCCGGCGCTGCGCGCCGCCTCCGCGGCCTCGTGCCAGCCCGCCGTGGAGTCGTGGTCAGTCAGCGCGACAGTGCCGAGACCAGCGGCCGCAGCGGCCCGCACCAGCTGGGAGGGGGTTTCCGTGCCGTCCGAAACGCTTGAGTGCGCGTGCAGGTCGATGGGACCCTGAAATTGCCGTTCGCCTGCCATGTCCCCATGCTAGTTGCGCCGTGAGCGCGAGCCGCCCGACCCCGCCCGACGGCTCTCGCCGAAGAACCAGCGGGCAATGGGACACGGGCAATGGGACAATGGGTCAATGGCCACTTCCACCGAAACCGCGCCCACCGTCACCGCCAAGCCCCGCCCGAACGAGAACCGTTCGACGACACCGGGGTCGGACGGCTTCAAGTCCTATATCTCGAGCGGCTGGGCCGAGCGCACAGACACGCTCCCACCGGCCCGCGAACAGGCGCCGTTCGCGGCGGCCCGACGCGCCCGCGTGTCGGCGATGTACCCGGGGCAGCGCCTGATCGTGCCGGCCGGGCGCCTCAAGCAGCGCTCGAACGATACCGACTACGCGTTCCGCGCCCACTCCGCCTTCTCGCACCTCACCGGCTGGGGCAGCGACTCCGAGCCAGGGGCCGTTCTCGTGCTCGAGCCGACGTCGACCGGGCACGACGCGACGCTGTACTTCCGTGAGCGCGCCGGACGCGACTCCGACGAGTTCTACGCCAACGCTGACATCGGCGAATTCTGGATCGGCCCGCGCCCCTCCATCGCCCAGGTGGCGAGCGACCTCGGCATCGATGTGCGCGGCATCGCCGACCTCGACTCCGTGCTCAGGGTCGTCGACACCGAGACGCTCGTCATCCGCGAGGCCGACCCGGCCTTCACCGTGGCCGTCGACGAAGGCCGCCTCCGTTTCGCCGCGGACAAGGTGCTCGGCGACAACGCCACGAACACCCCGTTCAGCCTCGAGGTCAACGGTGAGCACGAGGCGGACGACCGGTTCGCCCGCGACCTGTCCGAGCCTGCGCCTCGTGAAAGACTCCTACGAGATCGCCCAGATGCGCCTCGCAATCGCGGCCACCGGACGGGGCTTCGAGGACGTCATTCGCGACCTGCCCCGGTCGAGCTCCCACGAACGCGGGGAACGCCTCGTCGAAGGCGTCTTCAACACCCGCGCGCGTGTCGACGGCAACACCGTCGGCTACGACACGATCGCGGCCTCCGGCCCGCACGCGTGCATCCTGCACTGGACCCGCAACGACGGCCCGCTCAACCCCGGCGACCTGATCCTGCTCGACGCGGGCATCGAGGTCGACAGCTACTACACAGCCGACGTGACCCGCACCCTCCCCGTCGACGGTACCTTCTCCCCCGTGCAGCGCCGCGTGTACGAGGCTGTGCGTGAGGCAGCGGATGCCGCATTCGCCGTCGCAAAGCCGGGCGCGATCTTCCGCGAGGTGCACGCCGCCGCCATGGCGGTCATCGCCCGCCGGACCGCTGAGTGGGGCATGCTTCCCGTCACCGCGGAGGAGGCCCTCAAGCCGGAAAACGGGCAGCACCGCCGGTACATGGTGCACGGGACGAGCCATCACCTCGGCATCGACGTGCACGACTGCGCGCAGGCGCGGCGGGACATGTACCTCGACGGCGTGATCGAGCCCGGCATGATCTTCACGATCGAACCGGGCCTCTACTTCCAGCCGGACGACCTGACCGTGCCGTTCGAATTCCGCGGCATCGGTGTCCGCATCGAAGACGACGTGCTCATCACCGCGACGGGCGCCGAGAACCTGTCCGTCGGCATCCCCCGCACCGCGGACGACGTCGAGTCCTGGATCGCCGCTCTCACCGCCTGACCCGCCCGACTCACCGCGAAAGCGGGTGAATCGTCGTTCTGACGCAGTCAAACCGACGATTCACCCGCTTTCGCGAGCTGTGGCTAGTCGGTGGATGCGGTGGGGGACGCGTCCGGGGCTGCCGGCGGGGCGAACTGGCCGTACGGCGGGATGGGCTGGTCCGGTCGCGCAGCGGGCGCCGCCGGCGCCGCGGGCTCCGCCGGCTCCGGCTGGGCAGGCTCCGGATCGATGTGCCGGACCGCGACCGGCTCCGCGGTGCCGTGCAGGAGGTTGCGCGCCTTGTTCACAAGGGCGGCCTCGACGATGATCTGGTAGCTGCTCGCCATCACCTGCATCGTGGAGGTGAAGTCGCGGCGCCTGCGGTTGAGCGCGTAGCTCACGACGCCGAACAGCATTCCGAAGCCGGCGCCCATCAGCACGGCGGCGAGCACGAACGGCAGGCCGGCCCCGGTCGGCGAGAAGATGAAGAACAGCAGGCCGAAGAAGATCCCGAGCCAGGCACCGGACGCAGCCCCGGCGAGTGCGACACGGCCCCAGGTCAGTTTGCCGGTGACCCGCTCGACGGTCTTGAGGTCGTTGCCGACGATCGAGAGCTGTTTCACAGGGAAATCGGCCTTGGCGAGAGTATCGACGGCGGCCTGCGCCTCGGCATACGTTTCATAGGTCGCGAGCACCTCGCCCTTGGGCAGAACGGGGAACAGGGCGGGACCGCGATTGCCAAAAGGGTTCTGATTGCTCATGCCGCCATTCTTCCACAGCACGCCGAAGGGCCGCAGGTGGCCTACATTTGTAACGTGACTGCCACCAGAGTCTTCGTTGCCCGATTGGCCGGGTGTTCCGTCTTCGACCCCGCGGGCGACCGCGTCGGCAAGGTCCGTGATGTGCTCGTGGTCTATCGAAAAGACGATCCGCCCCTCGCGGTCGGACTCATCGTGGAAATCCCGGGCAAGCGCCGCGTCTTCGTGTCGATGAGCCGGGTCACGAGCATCGGCTCCGGCCAGATCATCACGACCGGACTGATCAACGTGCGCCGCTTCGAACAGCGCGGCGGCGAGGTCCGGGTCATCGCAGAGGCTCCTCGGCCGGGAGGTCATCTTCAACGACGGCTCCGGCGAGGCGACCGTCGAGGACGTCTCGATCGAGGAGACGAAGCAGGGAGCCTGGGAGATCGCCCAGCTCTTCGTCCGCCGCCCCAAGGCGAGCGTCTCACTCTTCGCGAAGGGCGCGACGACGTTCGCGACCTGGAGCGACGTCCGCGAGAAGACCACCGTCGGCCAGGCCCAGTCCGCCGAGCAGCTCATCGCGACCTATTCGGACCTCAAGCCCGCCGACCTCGCCAATACGATGCTCGACCTTCCCCCGAGCGCATGCACGAGGTCGCGAGCGAACTCCCGGACGGCCGCCTCGCCGACGTGCTCGAAGAGATGCCCGAGAGCGAACAGGTCGCCATCCTCACCCGGCTCGGCGACGCCCGTGCGGCCGATGTGCTCGACCACATGCAGCCAGACGACGCAGCCGACCTCATCGCGCAGCTGCCGGAAGAACACGGCGAACAGCTGCTCGACCTGATGGAACCGGAGGAAGCCGACGACGTCCGCTTCCTGCTCACCTACGCGCCGGACACCGCCGGTGGCCTGATGACGACGGAGCCCATCATCGTCTCCGCCGACGCGACCGTCGCAGAAGGCCTCGCCCTTATCCGTCGCCACGACCTCGCGCCAGCGCTCGGCGCGGCGATCTGCGTCACCCTGCCGCCGTACGAGCCGCCGACCGGCCGCTTCCTCGGCATGGTGCACTTCCAGCGGATGCTGCGTTACCCGCCCCACGAGCGCCTCGGCACGCTGCTCGACCAGGGTCTCGATCCCGTCACCGCAGACACCTCCGCCGCGGAGGTCACCCGGATCCTCGCGAGCTACGACCTCGTCTCCGTTCCCGTTGTCGACGACAACCACCGACTCGTCGGGGTGGTGACAATTGACGATGTCCTCGACTACCTGTTGCCCGACGACTGGCGAAGTCACGACGGCAATGACGATGTACGCCGCAGGGCAGCCGCCCGCAGTGAGCTGAAGACGGGCAGCATCCCGCTCCCACACGGACGGAGGACCGGCAATGGCCCGAAGTGATCGCTCGGATCAGCGCCTCGACTCGCCCAAGGGCCTGCGCGTCGCACCCCTCTCCCGCACCCGGAACCGCAACCGCAACCGTGACCGGCCGTCGAGCGACCGCTTCGGCCGGCTGACAGAGGCCATCGCCCGCGGCATGGGCACCCCGTGGTTCCTGCTCGGACTCACACTCTTCGTCCTCTTCTGGATGGGCTGGAACACCCTCGCCCCCGTCGCATGGCGCTTCGACTCCGTCGCGCTCGGCTTCATCGCGCTCACCCTGGTGCTCTCGATGCAGGCCTCATACGCCGCCCCGATGATCCTGCTCGCGCAGAACCGCCAGGACGACCGCGACCGGGTCCAGTTCGAGCAGGACCGGCAGCGCGCCGAACGCAACCTCGCCGACACCGAGTACCTCGCCCGCGAGGTCGTCGCCCTCCGCCTCGGCATGAAGGACCTCGCCTCCCGCGACTTCCTCCGCAGCGAACTCCGCGCCCTCCTCGAGAACCTCGAACAGCGAGAAGACGAGGAGAAGCGCAGCCGCAAACGCTCCCGCAAGGGCGACCGCGACCGGGAAATCGACCACGACCACGATCACGACCGCGAGCCGGGCCAGGACCGGTCAAGTTCCCCCGCGACGGCCCGGTCGACGGGCACCGGCGAGTCCCCAGCGGCACCCGCCGTTTCGGCCGCACCGGCGGCGCCCACCAAGCCCGCCGCATCCGCCGCGTCATCGGCGTCCGCGTCATCGGCGTCCGCCCGAAGCATCGAGGAGCGACCCCCGATTGGCCGCTGACTCGCCCACGGCACCGGGAACGGCCTCCGCCGAGCCCGCCGGGATCGCCGCCCGGGTCGGCGCTGCGCTCGCCCGGGTGATCGACCCGGAGATCCGCAAGCCCATCACCGAGCTCGGCATGGTCGCGGGGGTGCACACCGAGAACGGGCACACCACTGTCGACCTGTTGCTCACGATCGCCGGCTGCCCCGCCGCCCGCAAGATCGAACGCGACGTGCTCGAGACGGCAGAGTCCGTGGCCGGTCCCGGCGCCGTGACCGTTTCGGTCGGCGTGATGACCCGCGAACAGCGCCGAACGATGACCGAGAAGCTCCGCGGCGGCGCGGCCGCGCGCACGACCCAGTTCGGCGCCGGCTCACTCACCCGGGTCTACCTCGTCACGAGCGGCAAGGGCGGCGTCGGCAAGTCGACGATCACCGCGAACCTCGCCGTCGCGCTCGCCGCCCGCGGTCTCAAGGTCGGCGTCGTCGATGCGGATGTCTACGGTTTCTCCATTCCCGGACTGCTCGGCCTCGTCACGCCGGGCATCGACGGCGCGAAGGGGACAGCGGTCAAACCGACCAGGGTCGGCGACATGATCCTGCCGCCGATCAACTACGACGTGAAGGTCATCTCGATCGGCATGTTCGTCGAGGACGGCGGCGTCGCCGTCGCCTGGCGCGGGCCGATGCTGCACCGCACGATCACCCAGTTCCTCACCGAGGTCTACTTCGGGGACCTCGACGTGCTCCTGCTCGACCTGCCGCCCGGCACCGGCGACGTGGCCATCTCGATCGGCCAGCTGCTCCCCCAGGCCGAGGTCATCGTCGTGACGACCCCGCAGCCCGCAGCGGCGGACATCGCCGAACGCAGCGGCGTCGTCGCCCGCCAGACCGGTCAGACCATCTTCGGCGTGATCGAGAACATGTCCGGAGTGCGCCAGCCCGACGGCAGCCTGCTCGAGCTCTTCGGCGCCGGCGGGGGTGCCGAGGTCGCACGGCGGCTCTCGGCCGGCCAGGACGCGCCGGTGCCGCTCCTGGCGAGCGTCCCGCTCAGCGTGCCGCTCCGCACCGGCGGCGACGACGGTCGCCCGGTCGTGCTGAGCGACCCGCTCGACCCGGCCGCCCTCGCGATCGACGCGGTCGCCGAACGGCTCTTCTCCCGTTCCCGCGGCCTCTCCGGCCGCAGCCTCGGCGTCTCCCTCAAATAACGCCGGTCACCGCTTGCGCGCCCGGGCGT
The DNA here is from genome assembly GCF_027594785.1 of Cryobacterium breve. GTDB lineage: Bacteria > Actinomycetota > Actinomycetes > Actinomycetales > Microbacteriaceae > Cryobacterium > Cryobacterium breve_A. The sequence goes on along the minus strand of NZ_CP075584.1, from coordinate 3,458,714 downwards.
GAGGTGTCGCAGATCGAGGTTCCCGCGGCCCGCGAACGTCGATATGCGACACCTCAGCATAGGAAGGACTCTAGGTTTCGAGGTCGGCGAACAGTTCGGGTTGCGGGTCGGCGAACAGTTCGGGCTGCGAGGTCGGCGCGGCCGTACTCGTCGGCGGCTGCGGACGGCGCAGGTGCACGGCCGCCCCGGCGGCGAGGTACACCTCGCGCGGCTTGCCGGCGTCCGACTGCTTGACCGAGGAGATCCAGATCGCCTCCGGGTGCACGTCACGGCCGGCACGCACGTCCTCAGCGGTCCGGAGCTTGGCCACGCGATGGAGCACCCCGCCGAACCAGATCTTCGCGACGATGTCGGCGACGGTGAGCATGACCTGCATGACCACGACGAGCGTCCCACCGGACCCGACGAGCGGCAGCGCGTACACGATCGGGTACAGGACCCAAGAGGACAGCAGCAGGATGGTCGCGGAGCGCAGCAGGGCGGCCGAATCCACCGTGAGCGCGGGCAGGGACCGCCGCACCACGATTGCGAGCAGGGCCGTCGTGGCCAGCCAGAACACTCCGGCAGCGATTCCCCACCCGACGAGCGCGGCGGCATCCGTGCCCCCCGAGGCGACGATCGCGCCCAGATACGCCAGGAACACCATGAAGAAACCGCCGGCCATGGCGATCAGGCGGATGCGCCGGGCCGCGCCGCCGAGGACCACGCACACGGCGAGGAGCTCGATGACGACGAGGGGAACCGCAACCGACCACTCGACGTAGCGCACGCCGAAGGTGAGGAGAGCCAGGCCGTTGGGCACGAATTCCGCGCCTTCACGGGTATACCCGAAGAGCAGGCCGGACAGGAGGACGAGGTAGGACAGGAACATGGCGCTCATGATGCCGAGCCGGGCGATGACGGCGGTACGGTACCGGGCGCCGACCTCTCCGCGCGTCACCCAGGCCCTGAGGAACCCGACGAAGAAGCACAGGGCTCCCATGCCCACGAAGTAGCAGATGAGCTGGTATTGCGCCGGGGAGAGCGCGGCCTCCCACGGTGCGGCCAGGGATCGGACGGACACGGATACCCTTCATCTGCGACGGTGCTGTGCGAAAAGTGAGTGACAGGAACGTGAGTGACTGGAACTGGAGTGACAGGAACGCGGCTCGGGGAACGTGAGTGACAGGAACGCGGCTTCAGTAGCGCGACTTGGGGACCGGGACAACCGGCGGCGGTTCCACCGAGAAGAAGAGGCCGCCCGCGCTGTTCGCGGACACCATCAGCCTCTCGATCCAGTCCCGGTTGATGTTCGGCACTCGACTGACCGAATACCGGTAGTAGAGGATGCTGCTGGCATCGAGCCAGATGCCGCTCCGCCCGCTCTCGGTCTCGTCATCTGTCGACTCCGTCCACGAAAAAATGAAGCCCTCCCGGCGCCTCAGTTTCGTCGTGATGACGATCTGCAGGTGCATGAGCGCGCGATCTTCGAAACTGACTACGATTCCTGGACTGCCGTACAGCAAAGTACCCATGAGATCCCCCTCCGGACGGCTCACTCTAACGGACGAATCCCCTCCGACCTATTATCCGGACTTTTCGGACTGGTCCGGGAATTTTCCGAGGTTGCCGGCGTGGTCGGGCACCGTCCGGTTCAGTTCTCGCGGGGGACGCTCGTAGTCGGCGCCGTGCGGCCGGTGCGGTATCGAGACCCGCGGCGGTTCCCGGTGCTCGTACGGCACGATCGAGAGCAGGTGGTTGATCATGTTGAGCCTGGCCGCGAGCTTGTCCTCGCTTTCGACGACCCACCAGGGTGCCTCGGCGATGTCGGTGTGCACGAACATCTCGTCCTTGGCCTTGGAGTAGTCCACCCACTTCGTGATCGAGAGCAGATCGGTTTCGGAGAGTTTCCAGCGCCGCATCGGGTCCTTGAGCCTCGAGCGGAACCGGGCCTCCTGCTCGTGATCGGAGACGGAGAACCAGTACTTGACGAGGAGGATCCCGTCCTCGACGAGCATCCGCTCGAAGAGAGGCGCCTGGTGCAGGAACCGGCGGTACTCGTCGGGGGTGCAGTATCCCATCACGCGTTCGACTCCGGCCCGGTTGTACCAGGAGCGGTCCATCAGGACGATCTCCCCCGTCGACGGCAGGTGCTCGATGTACCGCTGGAAATACCACTGGCCACGCTCACGGTCTGTCGGCACCGGAAGCGCCACGATCCGGGCGATCCGGGGATTCAGGTACTCGGTGACCCGTTTGATGGCCGAGCCCTTGCCCGCGGCATCGCGGCCCTCGAAGATCACGACGATGCGGGCACCGGACTCGCGCACCCACTCCTGCATGGCGACGAGTTCCGTCTGCAGCCTGCGCAATTCAGCGTTGTATTCGGACTTCCGGATTCCGCCTGGTGTGCGTGTCTTCTTCGCCATCGCCGACCTTTCCTTGTCAGTGATGACAGCCTAGGAGCCAGAACCACCCGGATCGCTCTATCCGGCACGGGCGAGTCTGTCTATCCTGTTCCGAACAGTCGCTTGCGACAGGTTAGGAACGGGATGATGCTGGAACACCGCACCCTCATTTCCTCGGTGCAGCGCGCCCTCAGGGTCGTAGACATCGTCGCGGGCGCCAACCGGCCGATTCCCGTCAAAGCCGTCGCCCAGGCTTCCGGTCTCAGCCTCGGCACCGCGTACAACCTGACCAGGACCCTCGTGCACGAGGGATATCTCGTCGCGGAGCCCGACGGCCTCGTTCTCGGGCTCAGGTTCCCGAGCCTCCGCGGCGTCGACGCCGGCGTTCTTCTCGCCCGGGTGCGCCACACCCTGCGCCAGGTCGCCACGGAGAACGGGTCGACCGCCTACCTCGCCCGCTTCAGCGACGGGACGGTGGGCCTCATCGACATCGTCGACGCCGCAGGCATCCCGAGGGCAGAGCCGTGGACGGGGCTCAGCACGAGTCCGTACGCTTCGGCACTCGGACGCCAGATCCTCGCCCAGCTCAGCCGCGAGCAGCGTACCGAGTTCCTCGCCGCGCACGGCCGTCCGCCGGGTGCCCACGCCGCGCCCGGGGCGGCCGACGCCCGCGGCATCCCCGCCGGGCGCGCGGCTCATGCCTACGCGGCGAACGGCTCGAACACTGCCCAGCTGGCCGTCCCGCCGAGCCGCGCCGACGCGGGCATCTCCGCCGGCACGCACACGGCAACGCGCCGCTCCGGCCGGGTCACGCCTCCCGGCCTCGTGGACGCCCCAGGCGCGCGCCAGGGCACGGTCCACGGCAACGCCTGCCTCGCGGTCCCTGTGCGGGCGCCCGGCGTGATCGCCGCCCTCGGCGTCGCTGTGATCGGAGAGTGGGGCACGGCCGAACTCGGTGCGCTCACGCTGCGTCTGCGTGCATCCGCGAACGCGCTCGCCGCGCAGGCTCGGCACCGAACGGCCCGCGCAGGCCCGTGCCTGAGCTCGCATCCCGTATCGGATGCCACCGTGCCGGATGCCGCTACGTGGCCTCCGAGTCGAACGGAGCGGGTTCCGCCGGCGCGAGGGCGTTCTCCCTCGCCCGCTTCCGCGACAGGTATGCGCCGTTCGGGTTCGGCGAGACCCGGGACACCACGGCGGACTGTTCCTTGAGCGGCTCATCCTCGATGAGGGCCTCGCGGATGATCCGGCGCGGGTCGTACTGCCGGGGGTCGAGTTTCTTCCAGTCGACGTCGTCGAACTCGGGGCCCATCTCGTCGCGCATACGTTCCTTGGCCCCATTGGCCAGGTCCCGGAGCCTGCCGGACGAGGCGCGCCAGTTGGGCCGCGTAGTGGGGCAGCTTCTCAGGCCCGAGCAGGAAGACGGCGACAATCCCGACCAGGAGGAGCTTCTCGAACGTCAAACCAAACATAGGTTGAGGATAACGCGCGGCGGGGCCTCCGCCGACCGACGGAGAGCGCCCGTAGGCTGGACCCATACAAAACTGGAGTTGCACCGTGTCAGACAAAGATTTGAACTGGAAATTTTCCGACGACTCGGTCGTGGAGTCCGAGGCCGTGATTCGGGCGCGCCAGCAGTCGCTTGAGCTCGGGATCGACGCGATCTCCCCCGCGGTCGGGGCACAATCTGCCGTGATCGCCGCGGCGACCGGCGCGCGCAGCATCCTCGAGGTCGGCACGGGCGCCGGAGTCTCCGGCATCTGGCTCCTGTCCGGGGCGCCGGGGGCGACCCTGACCTCCATCGACACCGAGGTCGACCACCAGCAGCATGCCCGTGCGCTGTTCACCGAGGCGAAGATCCCGGCGAACCGGGTACGGCTGATCACGGGCAAGGCAGCGGACGTCCTCCCCCGGATGAACGAGAACTCCTACGACATCGTCTTCATCGACGCCGACCCGCAGTCGGTCATCGAATACGTCGAGCACGGGCTGCGCCTGGCCCGGCCGGGCGGAACCGTGCTCGTCGCCCACGCCCTCTGGCGCGGCCGCGTCGCGAACCCGGCGCAGCGCGACGAAGTCGCCACCGGGTTCCGCACCCTGCTCAGCGAGATCAGCGGCTCGAACGCCGTGATCAGCGCCCTGTCCCCCGTCGGCGACGGCCTGCTGCAGATCACCAAGCTGCGCGCCTAGCCCGGGTACACGGAAGTCCCCGGTACGCAGAAGATCGGCCGTGCAGCAGAGCCGCACGGCCGATCTGTAATTCTCCTCGGCTACGAGGTGGAGACGTGATCTCCGACGCTAGACAACCGGGCGTACTACGCCGGCGAGTGCATCGTGAAGCTCCTTGGCTTCTGCGTCGTTCACAGAGACGACGAGTCGCCCTCCGCCCTCAAGCGGAACACGCACAATGATCAGGCGCCCCTCCTTTACAGCCTCCATTGGCCCGTCTCCGGTCCGTGGCTTCATGGCCGCCATGAACTCCCCTTCCACTCATTCGTCTGAGCTTCCATTATCGACCATCCCGGCCCGAGACGAAAATTCACGAGGTCGGGACCGGTTCTCCGGGAGTCCCCGGCCGTCACAATCGGTCCCGGGAGGCGACGTGCGGACTACGGCGGCGTCCAGTCCTTTCCATCGACGCCCCAGCAGACCAGGAGCCAGCCCCACTGGCCGAGGATGCAGAGCACCACGACCGCGATCCTGTAGCTCAGCCGCTTCGGCTGCGCGATCGCGCCGAGCAGCGGGAACATCGGCATCAGCAGCCGGAAGGTGCTCGACTGCGGGAAGAACACCGCGAAGAGGTAGATACCGTACGCGGCGAGCCAGAACCGCAGGTCCACGCCGAGCCGGCGCACCGCAGGGGCGAACAGAAGCGCCGCGAACCCGATGACGAGCAGGGCCACCACGATGATGCCGAGCGGCGTACCGAGCCACCAGGCCCCGCCCTGGAACCAGGCCGTGAAGGGAACGAGTTCCTGGTAGCCGATGTACGAGGACCGCCAGGCGAGTTCCGTGTCGGTGTACGCGGTCGCCGATCCGGTGGCGATCCAGGCGATGATCGGCCAGGCGAAGCCGCTGAGGGCACTGAAGGCGGTGACGGATGCCGCGGTGAGGCGCTCTGAGGCGGGGAACGGGTCGCTGCGCCGGGTCAGCCAGCGATGCACGATGTGGAAGCCGAGTGCGAGGGCGAAGGCGAGGCCGCTCGGTCGGGTGAGCGCCATCACCGCGATCACCGGGAACAGCAGCACGTAGCGCCGTTCGAGGAGCAGGAGGAGGGCGAGGGTGAGGAAGAACAGGTACATCGATTCGGCGTAGCCGAACTGCAGGATCGGGGTCAGCGGGGCGACACAGAACAGCACCACGGCGAACCGTGCGGTGGCCCGGCCCTGCACCCGCAGCATCAGCCGGTAGAAGAGCAGGGTGGCCCCGAGGCTGAAGGCCAGGGAGACCACCACCGCGGCCGGAGCCCAGGGCGCACCGGTGACGACCATGATGAGCCGGACGACAGCGGGATATCCCGGCATGAACGCCCAGGCGTTCTCGCCGATGTGGCCGGCGCTCGTCACGGGGAGGACGGCCGGGTAGCCGGACACGGCAACGATGTTGTACCAGCGGGCGTCCCAGATGTTGGCGAAGTCGAAGTAGCCGGGACTGGCGCCGGTCCACGGGTTCGCACCCTGAACCCGCGCGAGGATGAGGACGAGCGTCGTCGTCACGATCCGGGAGAGCGCCCAGATGACGACGACGACGGCCCACCACGGGGTCAGCCGGATGCGGGCGCGCCAGCGGGCCGGCAGCATCCGCGTGACCGCCGGAGACGACGCCACCCGGGCGGTGGGCGACGTCTCGCGCACCGAGCGCGGCGGTCTCCCCCTCGGCGGGCGGAGCGGGGCCTCCGCTGCCACGGTCTAGGGCTTCCGGCTCGGGGCCGCGGTCAGCCAGGAGCGCAGGGCGTCCTCGCAGTCCGTGATCTGGTGCACGGCGACACGTTCGTCGTCGGCGTGGGCCTTGAGCGGGTCGCCAGGGCCGAAGTTGACCGCCGGGATGCCGAGGGCGGAGAACCGGGCTACGTCTGTCCAGCCGTACTTGGGGCGCGCCTCCGCCCCGACGAAGGCGAGGAACTCCCGGGCGAGCGTGGCGTCGAGGCCAGGGCGGGCGCCCTCTGCACGGTCGACGACGGTGACCTCGTACCCCGCGAACAGTTCCCGGACGTGCTCGATCGCCTCCGCGGAGCCTGCGGCTCGGGGCGAAACGGTAGTTGATGTGCACCATGCACGCGTCCGGGATGACGTTGCCGGCGATGCCGCCGCTGATCCCGACGGCGTTGAGGCCCTCCCGGTAGACGAGTCCCTCCACCTCGACTGAGCGCGGCTCGTAGCCCGCGAGGATGGCAAGGATCGGCGCGGCCTTGTGGATGGCGTTCTCGCCGACCCAGCTTCGCGCCGAGTGCGCGCGGACCCCGTGGGTGCGCACCTCGATCCGCAGGTTGCCGTTGCACCCTCCCTCGACCTGGCCGTTGCTGGGTTCGCCGAGGATGGCGAAGTCGCCCTCGAAGAGGTCGGGGCGGTTCCGGGCGAGCCGACCGAGGCCGTTGAGATCGTCGGAGACCTCCTCGTGGTCGTACCACATCCAGGTCACGTCGAGACCGGGCTCGGTGAGCTCCGCGGCGAGCTTGAGTTGCACGGCGACCCCCGCCTTCATGTCGACCGTGCCGCGACCCCAGAGGTGTTCGAGGCCGTCGACGGTCTCGAACCGGGTCGGCAGGTTGCCGTTGACAGGGACGGTGTCGAGGTGCCCGGCGATGATGACGCGCTGGGCGCGGCCGAGCTGGGTGCGGGCGACGATCGTGTCCCCGTCGCGGATGACCTCGAGGTGCGCGAGGCCGGACAGGGCCCGTTCGACGGCGTCGGCGAGGGGGGTCTCGTTGCCGGAGACGGACTCGATGTCGCAGATCGCCTGCGTGATCGAGACGGAGGATGCGGCCAGATCGAGCGGTCCGGCACGGCGGGCGCCCGCGGCATCCGGTGCGGGGTTCACGTACGGGTTCACCGGCGGGTTCACGGGCACGGACGCGGGCTGGGGGGTCAAGGTCACCCTACTAATCTAGAGGAATGACCGAGACAGAGTCCCCGCAGTCCACCGTTCCCGCCACCGCCTGGGGCTATGGCCTGGCCACCGTCGCCGAGGACGGCACGGTCCTGGACACCTGGTTCCCCGCTCCCCTGCTCGGCTCGCTGCCCGTCGGCCGCGACCGCTGGATCGTGCCGGCCTCGGTCTCCGAACTCGCCGGGGCAGACCCGCGGCGTGCCGTGCGCCTTGAGACCGTGACGATCGAGATCGACCTCGCCTCCCCGCCGGCGGGCACCTCTGACGCCTACCTGCGCCTGCACCTGCTCTCGCATCTGCTGGTCAGGCCCAACAGCATCAACCTCGACGGCATCTTCGGCCACCTGCCCGTCGTGGTGTGGACGAACGCCGGACCGATGCTGCCCGCAGACTTCGACCGGCTGCGGCCGGCGCTGCAGCGTGCGGGCATCCACGCCGGCGGCGTGGACAAGTTCCCGCCGCTGCTGAACTACGTCACACCGGACCGGGTGCGGATCGCGGATGCGTCCCGGGTGCGTCTCGGCGCCTACCTCTCCCCCGGCACCACGGTCATGCACGAGGGTTTCGTGAACTTCAACGCGGGCACCCTCGGCGTCTCCATGGTCGAAGGGCGCATCTCGCAGGGGGTCGTCGTCGGCAACGGAGCGGACATCGGCGGCGGCGCCTCGATCATGGGCACCCTCTCCGGCGGTGGCACCGAACGCGTCCGCATCGGCGAGCGGGCCCTGCTCGGCGCGAACTCCGGCATCGGCATCTCGATCGGCGACGATTCCGTCGTCGAGGCCGGGCTCTACGTCACGGCGGGCACGAAGGTGTCCCTGCCCGACCGGCCGCGCACCGCGGACGGTCGCATGCAGACGATGAAGGCCGTCGAGCTCTCCGGGGTACCCAACCTGCTCTTCCGCCGCAATTCGATGTCCGGCGCCGTCGAGGTGCTCGCCCGCAGCGGGAACGGCATCGTCCTGAACGACCAGCTGCACGCCTGACCCCGGGTACGACGAAAACGGATGCCCGGCGCGCGATCGCGTGCCGGGCATCCGTCGTTCTGTGAGTGCGCCTAGCGGCGGGGAAGTCCCTGGCCGGGGAACCCGTGTACAACTGCTGCGGACGGCCGATCTTCGTGGTCGGGTCCGCGTTCATCTCACGCCAGTGCGCGACCCAGCCCGGCAGGCGGCCCACGGCGAAGAGGACCGTGAACATGCTGGTCGGGAAGCCCATCGCCTTGTAGATGACGCCGGTGTAGAAGTCGACGTTGGGGTAGAGCTTGCGTTCGCGGAAGTAGTCGTCGTTGAGCGCGATGTGCTCGAGTTCCTTGGCGATGTCGAGGAGGTCGTCCTTGACGCCGAGGGCGGCGAGCACCTCGTCGGCGCTCTCCTTGACAAGGGTCGCGCGCGGGTCGTAGTTCTTGTAGATTCGGTGGCCAAAGCCCATCAGGCGCACGCCCTGTTCCTTGTTCTTGACGCGTTCGACGAACTTCTCGACGCTCTCGCCCGAGGCCCTGATCTCACCGAGCATCTTGAGCACGGCCTCGTTCGCCCCGCCGTGCAGCGGACCGGAGAGGGCGCTGATGCCGGCGGACACCGACGCGAACAGGTTGGCCTCCGTCGAGCCGACGAGGCGCACGGTCGACGTCGAGGCGTTCTGCTCGTGGTCTTCGTGCAGCATCAGCAGGCGCTCGAGCGCCTTGCTCACCACGGGATCGACCTCGTAGGGCTCCGCGAGGGTCCCGAAGATGAGCTTGAGGAAGTTGTCGACGTAGCCGAGGGAGTTGTCCGGATAGAGGAAGGCCTGGCCGACGCTCTTCTTGTGGGCGTATGCCGCCATCACCGGGAGCTTGGCGAGGAGGTGGATCGTGGCCGTCTCGACCTGATCCGGGTCGTTCGGGTCGAGCGAGTCCTGGTAGTACGCGGCCATCGCGGAGACTCCGGAGGCGAGCACGGACATCGGGTGCGCGTTGAACGGCAGCACGTCGAAGAAGCGGCGCATGTCCTCGTGCAGCAGGGTGTGCTTGCGGATGCGCTTGTCGAACGCCTCGAGTTCGCCCGCGCTCGGCAGCTCGCCGTAGATGAGCAGCCACGCGGTCTCGAGGAAGTTGGAGTTCTGGGCGATCTGCTCGATCGGGTAGCCGCGGTAACGCAGGATGCCCTTGCCGCCGTCGATGTAGGTGATCGCCGATCGGGTCGCCGCGGTGTTGACGAAGCCGGAGTCCAGGGTGACGAGCCCGGTCTGCTTGGTCAGTGTCGAGATGTCGATGCCGGAAGGGCCCTCGGTCCCGTGGGCGATCGGGAACTCTGCGATGCCCCCTGGGAAGGCGAGTGTCGCCCCCAGGGGATCGATGGACGGTGTTCGCTGTACGACGTCGCTCACGGCGCCTCCCTGAATATCACTGAGTGTCACTGAATCACTGCCTTACGGACTGAGGGTGGCCGCCATGGCACACCGGTGTGGCTGGAGACGTCCAAGCGGATACAGCCTAATCGGCCCCGCCACCTACTGTTGCATCCGCCAAACTTTCGGCAGTTTAACCGGAGGAGTACTACAAGAATGTTGATGTTACCCGGTCCGGGTACACCGTGGGCAGTTGCTACTCTAGCGACCGGAGCCGAGCGGCCGCTGCGTGGATACGTTCATCCGTCGCCGTGAGCGAGAATCGGACGTGGTGCGGATACCCGTCCCCGTAGAACGATCCCGGCCCGGCGAGGATGCCGAGACCGGCGAGTTCGGCGATCGACTGCCAGCAGTCGACCCCCTTCGTCGCCCACAGGTAGAGGCCGGCCTCACTCCGGTCGATGCGGTACCCGGCGGCCTCGATCGCCGGCAGCAGCACGGCACGCCTGCCCCGGTACCTCTCGCGCTGCGCCGCCACGTGGGCGTCGTCGCCGAGGGCGGCGACCATCGCGGCCTGGAGAGGCTGCGGCAGCATCAGGCCGGCGTGCTTCCGCACGGTGAGCACCCGGGCGAGCACGTCGGCGCAGCCGGCCGCGAAGGCGCCCCGGTAGCCGGCCATGTTCGACTGCTTGCTGAGGGAGTAGATCGCGAGCACGTTGCGGCGGTCGGTGCCGATCACGCGCGGGTCGAGGATGCTGGGAATCGGTTCGGACGCCCAGGGCCCGGCCCAGCCGAGCTCGGCATAACACTCATCGGAGACGATGACGGCCCCGAGCTCCCGCGCCCGTTCGACGGCGGCACGCAGGCTCGGACACCGACAGCACGCGGCCGTCGGGATTGCCCGGGCTGTTCAGCCAGATGAGCCTCGTCGTGGACGGCCACGCGGCCGGGTCGTCGGAGGCGAACGCGTCGCATCCGGCCATCGCGGCGCCGATCGCGTAGGTGGGGTATGCCGCAAGCGGGTGCACGACGGTGTCCCCCTCGCCGAGCCCGAGCATGAAGGGCAGGAGGGCGACGAGCTCTCCTTGGAGCCGATCGTGGGGAGCACGTTGGCGGCCGTCAGCCCGGTGACGCCGCGACGGCGGGCGTACCAGCCGACGATCGCGGCCTGAAGCTCAGGCGTGCCGACGGTCTGCGGGTACGCGTGCGCATCCGTCGCCTCGGCGAGGGCGGTGCGGACGACGTCGGGCGTCGGGTCGACGGGCGACCCGATCGACAGGTCGACGATGCCGTCCGCGTGCGCACGGGCCTGGGCGGCGTACGGCGCCATCTGGTCCCACGGGTAGTCGGGGAGCGGCTTGAGCACGGCTGGTTAGACCTGCGGGGGCAGGACGGCGATGATCGGGTGGTCCTTGTGAATCACGCCGACCTTCGCGGCGCCGCCGGGAGACCCGATGTCATCGAAGAATTCGACGTTGGCCTTGTAGTACTCGGCCCACTGCTCGGGAACATCGTCCTCGTAGTAGATCGCCTCGACGGGGCAGACCGGTTCGCAGGCACCGCAGTCGACGCATTCATCCGGGTGGATGTAGAGGGAACGATCGCCCTCGTAAATGCAGTCGACCGGGCATTCGTCCACGCAGGCGCGGTCTTTCACGTCGACACACGGCAGGGCAATGACATAGGTCACGAGCGGGGAGCTCCCTTCACAAGCTGAACGTCCAGTCTAGGTCAAGCGCCCCCCGTCGGGACTCAGCCCCCTCCCTGTCGCGGCTCAGCCCTCTGTCGGGACTCAGCCCTCTGTCGGGACTCAGGGTGCGGCTCAGGCGCCCCCGCCGGGCTGGGCCCTCCGCTGCGGGAGCCGCGGCCACGCCAGGACGAGCGAGGCGACGAGGGTCGGCAGCACCGTCCAGAGGGTGCCGGTGAGGCCGGCGGGCACGAGCACGGAGCCGCCGGTGCTTTTCAGAGACAGCAGGAAGATCGATCCGACGAGGCCGATCGTGCACGCGAGCACGACCACCCGGTCGTCGAGCACGAGCCGGAGGCCGACGAGCAGGGCGCTCGCGGCCAGGGTCGCGAGCACGAGACCGATGGGCACAGTCACGGGGCCGAGCACGACGGTGGCCTGGTGCGCCACCGTGCCGAGCACCCCGAAGACCACGCCGGCGGCGAGCGCGACGAGGCTCGCGACGGCCCGCAACGCCCCGGTTGCGAAGGCGCCGGCCGGAGCCGGGGACTCCGGTTTCGCGACGTCCGGCGGGGAGCCCTCCTCCGCCGCACTCTCCGGGTCCGCTCCCGGCGGCGTCCGGGCGGCGGATGCCTCGGGGCTGCCGCCGACAGCGGCCGACAGCGCGGCCCGCAGGTAGGTTTCGGTTCCCGTCACCGTCCCGGCCGGGTCCCCCGGGCGGACGGCGGACACGACGCGTCCATCCACGGTCCACCGGTCCGGGTACGCGGAGAGGGCGGCGAGCTTCTGCTCGAGGTGATCACTGACGTCGATCGCGACGATCCGCTGCCCGATCGCCTCGGTGACCCCGCGGCTCACGAAGACCGGCACACGGGAAGAATGGGCGGCATCCGTTGCGGCGACCTGGAGCACCTCGCTGCGCGCGCCGATCACGATCGCCGTCGCCCCGACCTCGTCGAGCACGGCGCGAACGGCTGCGGCCGGGTCTGCTGTCGCGGGCAGGACGCGCCAGTCGCTGACCCCGAGTGCGGAGAGCGCCGCGCGCGAATCGGAGCTCGCGCCCGAGGTGCTGTCGCCGGTGTCACCGGGCGCCCGGGCGCCGAAGAGCACGACGACCTCTGCGTCATCCCCGCGCAGGCGGGCGATGGTGCCGCCGGTGAACCAGACCTCGTCGCCGGGGCGGTCGTGCACGAAGACGACACGTTCTGCACTGCCGGACATGACCATCGATGAGCTCCCCAGGGTCGGATTGGCGGACACCCACCCGAGAATAATAACTGGACATTCCCGGACGACCGCCGGTAGACTCGCTCGAGTAAGGATAGCCTTACCAACCTCGACCGCTCCCGAAGACCAGGAAACCGTGCTCGCAAACTATCTGATCGGCCTCCGTGAGGGCCTCGAAGCCGCACTCATCGTGACGATCCTCGTCGCCTACGTCGTCAAGATCGGGCGGAAAGACGTTCTGCCGCGCATCTGGGCCGGCGTCGGCCTCGCCGTGCTCCTCGCGCTCGGCATCGGCGCCCTGCTCACCTACGGCACCTCCACCCTCTCGTTCGCCGCGCAGGAGACGATCGGCGGTGTGCTCTCCATCGCCGCGACCGGGCTCGTGACCTGGATGGTGTTCTGGATGCTGCGCACCGCACGCACCCTCTCGAGCCAGCTCCGGGGCAGCATCGACAAGTCCCTGCTCGGCACCGGACTCGGGCTGGTCATCGTCGCCTTCATCGCCGTCGGCCGCGAGGGCATCGAAACGGCGCTGTTCCTCTGGGCCGCCGTGCAGGCGACCGGGGAGACCACCCTGCCGCTCCTCGGCGCGGCCCTTGGCATCCTCACGGCAGCGGGGCTCGGCTGGCTGATCTACTCGGGGATGCTGCGGATCAACCTGTCGAAATTCTTCACCTGGACCGGCGGCATCCTCATCATCGTCGCGGCCGGCGTGCTCTCCTACGGCGTGCACGACCTGCAGGAGGCCGGGGTGCTGCCCGGCCTGCACAGCATCGCCTTCGACGTGAGCGCGGCCATCCCGCCGGACAGCTGGTACGGCACCCTGCTCAAGGGAACGCTCAACTTCTCCCCCGCGACGACCTGGCTCGAACTGCTGGTCTGGGTCGCCTACGTCGGCACCACGCTCACGTTCTTTGTCCGGGCGGTCCGCAGCGGCCGCCGCCCCCGCACCACGTCGACGGAGACTCTGCCCGACAAGGTCCTGACCGGGGCCTGACGGGCCGTAGACCCGAAAAATCCCGTCGAACAAAACTCCGTCGAATTCGTTCGGGCGCCTGTTCCACCGACCCGTCGACACCCCGCCCTGCCGCCGACCATCCCGCACCGATGGATGCCCGGGCTCCCGGCATCCGCCCGGCGGCCCGTTCGTCCCTCACGACCATTCGCCAGCCCTAAGGACTCCATGCAGCCCCGCCTCCTTCCCCTCGCCGCCCTCGTCGCGGCGACCGCACTCGCCCTCACCGGCTGCGTCCCGAACGCCTCGGCGCCCGGAGCGACGCACGCCGCCCTGACCGTCGACAGCAGCGCGACGGCCTGCACCGTGTCGGGCTCAACGGCGTCCGCAGGCAACGTGACGTTCACCGTCTCGAACTCCGGGGACCAGGTCACCGAGTTCTACCTCCTCGGCGACGACCAGGCTCCGCATCGTGGGGGAGGCCGAGAACATCGGCCCCGGTCTCAGCCGCACCCTCGTCGTCGACCTGAGCGCCGGCAGCTACTTCACCGCGTGCAAGCCCGGCATGACCGGTACCGGCATCGGCCAGGCCCCGTTCACCGTGACCCCATCCAGCGCAGCGGATGCCGCGACGAACGCCCCGGGCGAGGCCGACCTCGTCGCCCGCATCGACACCGCGAACACCAACTACGCCTCCTACGTGAAGGACCAGATCGGCCAGCTCGTCACCGGGACCGCCGCATTCGCCGCCGCGTACACCGCCGGCGACGACAACACCGCCCGCGGACTCTATGCGGCCACCCGCGCGCACTGGGAACGCGTCGAGACCGTCGCCGAATCCTTCGGCGACTTGGACCCGAAGCTCGACCTGCGCGAGGCCGACCTCGAAGAAGGCCAGGACTGGACCGGCTGGCACGCCATCGAGAAGGACCTCTGGCCCGCCGACGCCGAAGCCGGCTTCGCCGCATACCCGGCCGCCGAGCGCGCCCGCCTGGCCGGACTGCTCGTCGCGGACACGGCGACCCTGAACGAGAAGGTGCAGCCGCTCACCTTCACCCTCGCCCAGCAGACCAACGGCGCGATCGGCCTCCTCGACGAGGTCGCGAGCGGCAAGGTCACCGGCGAGGAGGAGGTCTGGTCGCACACCGACCTCTGGGATTTCCAGGCCAACGTCGACGGCGCCCGGGTGCTCTACGCCGGGGTGCGGGACGTGCTCGTGCAGAAGGACGCCGCTCTCGCCGCGACCCTCGACACCCGCTTCGCCGCCCTGCAGACCCTCCTCGACACCCAGCGCGTCGGCGACGGCTTCGTGCTCTACACCGACCTGTCCACCGGCACCGTCAAGGGCCTCGCCGACCAGGTCAACGCCCTCGCCGAACCCCTCGGCCGGCTGACCGCGGCCCTCGTTCTGTGATGAAGGGTGGCGATTCGCGAAAGCGGAAAAATGGCCCCTTCCCGCGCGCCGAAGGGGCCGAAACTCCGCTCTCGCGGGAGGAAGGGGACGGCCAGGCGGATGCCGGTGCGAACGCGTCGGCGACATTGCCCGCAGTCGGGGCACCAGCGGAGGCCCCGCGCGGCATTTCCCGCCGCGGACTCTTCGGACTCGCCGGGGCCGGCGTTGCCGGTGTCGGACTCGGCATCGCGGCGGACCGTGGAGTCCAGGCCCTCGCAGCAGCGGGCGCCCCGGCCGCGGGCAGCACCGTCTACCCGTTCTACCAGGAGCACCAGGCCGGCATCGTGACGCCCGCCCAGGACCGGCTGCACTTCGCGGCGTTCGACCTCGCGCCAGGCGCCACACGCGCCGACCTGATCTCCCTGCTGCAGGACTGGACCACCGCGGCCGCGGCCCTGACCGCCGGCCACGACATCGGCGATTTCGGTGCGGTCGGCGGGTCGTACGACGCCCCGCCCGAGGACACCGGCGAGGCATTCGGGCTGCCTCCGGCCGGCCTGACGATCACGGTCGGCTTCGGCCCGACGCTCTTTACGACGAGCGCAGGCGTGGACAGGTTCGGCATCGCATCCGCCCGCCCCGACGCCCTCGCCGAGCTGCCGCACTTTCCAGGAGACCAGCTCGATGACGCACGCAGCGGCGGCGACCTCTGCATCCAGGCCTGCGCAGACGACCCCCAGGTCGCGGTGCACGCGATCCGCAACCTGTCCAGGATCGCCTTCGGCCGCGCGGCGATCCGCTGGTCCCAGCTGGGCTTCGGCCGCACCTCGTCGACGAGCACGAGCCAGGCCACCCCGCGCAACCTCTTCGGCTTCAAGGACGGCACCGCCAACGTCAAGGCCGAACAGCCGGCCGTCGTCGACGAACAGGTCTGGGTCGGCGCGGGCGACGGCCCCGCGTGGCTCGCCGGGGGCTCCTACCTCGTCGCCCGGCGGATCCGGATGACGATCGAGACCTGGGATCGCACCGCACTGCGCGAACAGGAGACCGTGTTCGGCCGTACCAAGGGCGACGGTGCCCCGCTCTCCGGCGGCACCGAGTTCACCGAGCCCGACTTCGCCGCCACCGGCAAGGACGGCGCCCCGCTGATCGACAGGGCCTCGCACATGCGCCTCGCGCACCCGGCCCAGAACAACGGCGTTCAGTTGCTGCGGCGCGGCTACAACTTCGTGGACGGCAACGACGACCTCGGCCGGCTCGAGGCCGGGCTGTTCTTCATCAGCTACCAGCGCCGGCCCTCCCAGTTCACGACCGTGCAGCTCGCCCTCGCTCGGCACGACGCCATGAACGAGTACGTGCGGCACGTCGGTTCGGCGCTCTTCGCGGTCCCGCCGGGCGCCGCCCGCGGCAGCTACCTCGGCGCCGCCCTCTTCGCCTGACCGCCGCCGCGTCGAATCCGCCCGCCCGTCCCTGCCGCGACTGTCCGAGTCTCGGAGCAACCCTCGCGGATTCTCAGGGTCATGGAGGAATCGGTAAGGGTAGGCTAACCATCCCCGTGCTATCGTGATCCTGCATCTGTATCCAGACCAGACCGGAGTGCCGTGCTCGCCAATTACCTGATCGGACTCCGTGAGGGTCTCGAGGGTGCCCTCATCGTCACCATCCTCGTCGCCTACCTCGTGAAGATCGCCCGCCGCGACCTGCTCGGCCGGCTGTGGACGGGCGTCGGCCTCGCCGTGCTCCTCGCCCTCACGATCGGCGCCGTGCTCACCTTCGGAACCGCGAGCCTCCCGGAAACCGCCGAACCGGCCATCGCCGGCTCGCTCTCCATCGCCGCGACCGGCCTGGTCACCTGGATGGTCTTCTGGATGCTGCGCACGGCCCGCGACCTGAGCGGTCACCTCCGCGGCACCATCGACCGCTCCCTCGTCGGCACGGGCGTCGGCCTCGTCCTGGTCGCCTTCCTCGCCGTCGGGCGGGAAGGCATCGAGACGGCCCTGTTCATCTGGGCCGCCGTGCAGTCCACCGGCGAGACCACCCTGCCGCTGATCGGGGCGGCGCTCGGCATCCTGACCGCCGTCGGCCTCGGCGCGCTCATCTACTTCGGCATGCTCAAGATCAACCTCGCGCGGTTCTTCACCTGGAGCGGTGCGATCCTGATCGTCGTCGCAGCCGGGGTGCTCTCCTACGGCGTGCACGACCTGCAGGAGTCCGGCATCCTGCCCGGCGAGCACCTCCTCGCCTTCGACGTGAGCGCCGCCATCCCGCCGGAGAGCTGGTACGGCACGCTGCTGAAGGGCACGCTGAACTTCTCGCCGGAAACCACCTGGCTGTCGCTGGTGGCCTGGCTCGTGTATACCGGAACCGTGCTCACCATGTTCCTGATGACCAGCGCCCGCAACCGGGCCGGGCGTTCGATCGTCGCCCCGCGCGTCGACACCCCGGCGATGGCCACCATCGCCCGCTGAACCCTCCGCACCATCGCCAGAGGAGACCCAGATGCCCGAATTCGTCCGGTCGGCAGACGGCACTCGGATCGCGTACGACCGGCTCGGTTCCGGCGACCCGGTCATCGTCATCGGCGGCGCCTTCAACACCCGGTCCTCCCCCTATCCGCTCGTGACCTTGCTCGCAGAAGACGTCACGGTGTTCACCTTCGACCGGCGCGGCAAGGGCGAGAGCCCGGAATCCGCGCCGTACGCGGTCGAACGCGAGATCGAGGACCTGGCCGCCCTCATCGCCGAGGCGGCGGAGCCGCAGCCGGAGTGTACGGCCACTCCTCCGGAGCGATCCTGGCGATCGAGGCCGCCGCGGCCGGACTGCCCATCACCCGACTTGCGGTCTACGAACCGCCGTACACCGCCGACCCGGAGCACCCCACCCCGGCGGACGACCTCGGCCTCCAGGCCGCCCTCGACGCCGGGGACCCCGCTGCCGCCGCAGCACTCTTCCTCCGCATCACCGGAATGGACGACGCGGCCGTGGGCTACATCACGTCAGCACCGTTCTGGCCGGGACTCGTGCACCTCGCCCCCACCCTGCCGCACGAACTCGCCCTGACGGGCGACGGGGTGCCCCCTCGGGAGCGCCTGGCCGCCATCACGGCGCCCACGCTGGCACTCGCCGGCGGCCGAAGCCCGGCCTGGGCGGCCCGTGCGGCCCAGGCGGTGGCCTCCTCCGTCGCCGACGGCAGGGTGCTCACCGTGCCCGGCCAGGATCACGACGTCGACCAGGCCGTGCTGGCCCCGCTGCTCGCCGACTTCTTCCGGGGCCGCTGATTCGTGGGACGCTGACCCCGTCCCACCGATTCCGTGCCGCAGCGGGAACCTTTTCTACCGCCGCGGCGTTGGAACGGGTATGAGAGCAATCGTCTACAGCGAAACCGGCACCCCCGACGTCCTCCGTCTCGTCGAACGCGATCTGCCGCAGCCCGGCCCCGGCGAGGTGCGCGTGCGCATCCTCGTCTCGGGCGTGAACCCCACCGACTGGAAGTCGCGCGCGGGCAGCAAGCCCGGCGAGGCGCTTGCGTTCCCCGAGGTCGTGCCGAACCAGGACGGCGCCGGCATCGTCGACGCCGTCGGCGCCGGCGTCGACCGGCTGCGCGTCGGCGACCGGGTCTGGACGGCGATCGCCGCCTACGGGCTCGCCTCCGGCGGCACCGCGCAGGACTACACCGTGCTCCCGGCCGAGCGGGTGTACCCACTGCCGGACCCGGCGAGCTTCGACCTCGGGGCGACCCTCGGCGTTCCGGCGATGACCGCGCACCGCGCCCTCACCGTCGCGGAGGACGGCCCCCGGCGCCTCTCCCCCGGTGCTCTCACCGGACGGACCGTGCTGGTGGCCGGCGGGGCAGGTGCGGTCGGCCACGCGGCCATCGAACTGGCCCGCTGGGCGGGGGCGACCGTCATCAGCACCGTCAGCGGCGCTGAGAAGGGCGCACTCGCATCCGCCGCCGGCGCGCACCACGTCGTGAACTACCGCGAGACGGATGCCGCCCGCGCCATCCGAGCACTGGCGCCCGACGGTGTCGACCTGGTCGTCGAAGTCGCTCCCGCGCAGAATGCGGCGCTCAACACGGCCGTGATCCGCACCCGCGGCTCGATCGCGGTCTACGCGACCTCGGGAGAGCCGCTCACGCTCGACATCCGCGCCCAGATGACCCTCAACGTGCGGTACCAGTTCCAGCTGCTCTACACGCTCGGCCGGGACCTCCTCGATGCCGCGGCTGCCGACATCGGTGCGGCCATCAGTGACGGCGCCCTCCGTGTCGGCGCCGACTCGGGCCTGCCCCTGCACCGCTTTCCGCTCGAGCGGACGGCCGACGCGCACGCCGCCGTCGAGGCCGGAGTGGTCGGCAAGGTCCTCATCGACGTCGCCCCCTGACGAGTTCGGGGCTCGGCGGTCAGGAGACCGGAGTGACCGTGTAGAGCAGGCCGTCGGAATTGCCGGCAACGACCACGGAGTAGCGGTCGTTCTTCATCGAGACCAGACCGGCGGAGCCGACCGTGGCGGACACGTCGCCGCCGGCCACGAACCCCGCTGCGGTCAGGGACCGGGTTGCCTCGGCGATCGGGTCGGGCGACGTCGCCTTCACGGTGACGGTCCAGCCCGGCTTGTCCCCCTTCTGGACCGCGGCGAACAGGATCTTGCCCTCGACGATCGGCACCTCGGCCGGCCAGCCGGACGGGAGTGCGCCGCCGAGGCTCACGTCTCCATTGGTCGCGCCCTGCACGGCCCCGTTCACGGCGTTCTGAGCCGCGTCGGCGGTGCATCCGGTCAGCAGCGTGCCGCCGAGCAGGGTGAGGGCGATCGTCGCCAGGACTCGGACGTGGAGCAGGGATGTCGTCATCTTCGTCATTTCCTCATTCTCGGGGACCAAAAAAGCGGCGCCGGCGGTGCCACCCTGGTGTACCAGAGCGTAACCGCCGGCGCCGCCGACAAGCTGGGACTAGTTGGCGTCCTGCTTCTTGATGCGCGAGACGTTGCGTGCGCGAGCGGATGCCGCGAGCTCGACCTTGCGGATACGCACGATCGCGGGGGTCACCTCGACGCACTCGTCTTCACGGGCGAACTCGAGGCACTCCTCGAGCGTCAGCTGACGCGACGGCGTCATCGACTCGAAGGTGTCGGAGGTGGACTGACGCATGTTGGTCAGTTTCTTTTCCTTGGTGATGTTGACGTCCATGTCGTCGGCGCGCGAGTTCTCGCCGATGACCATGCCTTCGTAGACCTCTTCGGTCGGGTTGACGAAGAACGACATCCGCTCCTGCAGGGCGATGATCGCGAACGGCGTCACAACACCGTTGCGGTCGGCAACGATCGAGCCGTTGTTACGGGTGACGATCGGGCCGGCCCAGGCTTCGTAGCCGTGGAAGATCGCGTTGGCGATACCGGTACCGCGGGTGTCGGTGAGGAACTGGGTGCGGAAGCCGATCAGGCCGCGCGACGGAACGATGAATTCCATCCGGACCCAGCCGGTGCCGTGGTTCGCCATGTTCTCCATGCGGCCCTTGCGCGCTGCGAGGAGCCTGGGTGATCGCGCCGAGGTACTCTTCGGGCGAGTCGATGGTGAGGTGTTCGTACGGCTCGTGGATCTTGCCGTCGACGCGGTGCACGACGACCTGGGGCTTGCCGACGGTGAGTTCGAAGCCTTCGCGACGCATCTGCTCGACGAGGATGGCGAGGGCGAGTTCGCCACGGCCCTGGACCTCCCAGGCGTCCGGGCGTCCGATGTCGACGACCTTCAGGGAGACGTTACCGACGAGTTCGCGGTCGAGACGGTCCTTGACCATGCGGGCGGTGAGCTTGTGGCCCTTGACCTTGCCCATGATGGGCGAGGTGTTGGTGCCGATCGTCATCGAGATGGCGGGCTCGTCGACCGTGATGGTCGGCAGGGCGCGGGGGTCGTCGGGGTCTGCGAGGGTCTCACCGATGGTGATGTCCTCGAAGCCGGCGACGGCGACGATGTCGCCGGGGCCGGCGCTCTCGGTCGGGTAGCGGTCGAGCGCCTTGGTGATCAGGAGCTCGGTGACGCGCACGTTGTGCACGGAACCGTCGTGCTTGATCCAGGCGACCGTCTGGCCCTTGCGGATCGTGCCGTGGAAGACGCGCAGCAGCGCGAGGCGGCCGAGGAACGGCGAGGCGTCGAGGTTGGTGACGTGGGCCTGCAGCGGGTGCTCGTCGTCGTAGACGGGGGCCGGGATGTGCTCGAGGATCGCTTCGAAGAGCGGCTCGAGGTCGGCGTTGTCGGGCAGCTGGCCGTTCTCGGGCTGGTTGCGGCTCGCGGCGCCATTACGGCCGGAAGCGTAGACGACGGGGACGTCGAGGATGGCGTCGAGGTCGAGGTCGGGGTGCGTGTCGGCCATGTCGCTCGCGAGGCCGATGAGCAGGTCCTGGCTCTCCGCGACGACCTCTTCGATGCGCGCGTCAGGGCGGTCGGTCTTGTTGACCAGGAGGATCACGGGCAGGTGGGCCTCGAGCGCCTTGCGCAGCACGAAGCGGGTCTGCGGCAGCGGGCCCTCGCTCGCGTCGACGAGGAGAACGACACCGTCGACCATGGACAGGCCGCGCTCGACCTCGCCACCGAAGTCGGCGTGGCCGGGGGTGTCGATCACGTTGATCGTGATGGGGCCGTCGGTGGCGTGGATGCCCTTGTACGAGATCGCCGTGTTCTTGGCGAGGATGGTGATGCCCTTTTCGCGCTCGAGCTCGTTAGAGTCCATCGCGCGCTCGTCCACGTGCGAGTGGTCCGAGAACGAGTTGGTCTGCTGGAGCATCGCGTCAACCAGCGTGGTCTTGCCGTGGTCGACGTGGGCGACGATTGCGACATTTCGGAGGTTATTGCGCGTGGCAATCGCCATGAAGTGAATCCTTACGAAGAATGATGCCGCGGACAAACGGATGCGGCGAAGAATGGATGTATGTGGTCAAGGTCCGACCCAACGGATAATCCTACCGCACTCTCCCTGCCGGGAGGCTGGGAGCCCCGACGCGGCCCCCGGCCGGGGGCCGCGCGGGCATCCGCCCGAACGGCGAAACGGGGCGGGGACCGCAGTCCCCGCCCCGCACCTCGGCCGTGAGGCCGGAACTGTCGGCCTAGCGCCCGAACTCGAAGTTGCCGCCCGGGATCGCGGCGAGCAGTTCCTGTGTGTAGGTCTGACGGGGGTTGTCGAAGACCTCGTCGGTCGTCGCGGCCTCGACGATCCTGCCCTGCTGCATGACGCACACGTTGTCCGCGACGAGGCGGACCACGGCGAGGTCGTGGGTGATGAACAGGTAGGTCAGGTCGAGTTCCGTCTGCAGCTCGGTCAGGAGGTTGAGCACCTGGCCCTGCACGAGCACGTCGAGGGCGGAGACCGCCTCGTCGAGCACGAGCACGTCGGGCTTGAGCGCGAGCGCCCTGGCGATCGCGATGCGCTGTCGCTGGCCGCCCGAGAGTTCGCTCGGGTAGCGGTGACGGGAGGCCCAGGGCAGGGAGACCTGGTCGAGGAGCTCGCGCACCCGTTCCTGTCGCTCCTTCGCCGTGCCGACCTTGTGCGCGAGCAACGGCTCGGCGATCGTGTTTCCCACGTTGTACTGGGGGTCGAGCGAACCGTACGGGTCCTGGAAGACCGGCTGCACCCTTCTGCGGAACTTGAGCAAGTCCGCGCCCTTGAGCCCGGCGACGTCCTGGCCGTCGAACTCGATCTGCCCGCTCGTGATGGACTCGAGCTGAAGGATGAGCTTGGCGACCGTGGACTTGCCGGAGCCGGACTCGCCGACGAGCGCGGTCGTCGTGCCCTTTTTGATGCCGAAGGACACGTCGTTGACCGCGAGCAGCTCGTTGTACTTGAATCCCTTGGTGCGGATGCGGTACATCTTCGAGATGCCCTGGACCGAGATCAGGTCCTTGGCCGGTGCGGCCTGCTCCCGCTCGATCGCGCGGGTGACAAGCACCTGGTCGTTCGCGCCCGCGGCGGAAATATCCGTTTCGACCTCGACGGAATGTTTGGCCGACTGGATGCGCCGCGATGCGAGGCTCGGCGCGGCGGCGACGAGGCGCTGCGTGTACGGATGCTGCGGGTTGGCGAGGATCTCCTGGGAGGGACCGGATTCGACGACCTTGCCCTTGTACATCACGACGAGCTGCTCCGCGCGCTCGGCGGCGAGGCCGAGGTCGTGGGTGATGAACAGCACGGACGTGCCGTAGTCACGCGTCAGGGTGGCGAGGTGGTCGAGAATCTGGCGCTGGACGGTCACGTCGAGCGCTGACGTCGGCTCGTCGGCGATCAGCAGCTTGGGGCGGGCCGAGAGGCCGATGCCGATCAGCACACGCTGCCGCATGCCACCGGAGAACTGGTGCGGGAACTGCTTGAGCCGGTCCTCGGCGTCGCTGAGCCCGGCCTCCTTGAGGACCTCGATCGTGCGGAGCTTCGCGGCCTTGCCCTGGGCGACGCCGTTGGCACGGATCGCTTCCTCGACCTGGAAGCCGATGTTCCAGACGGGGTTGAGGTTCGACATCGGGTCCTGGGGGACGTAGCCGATCAGGCGCCCGCGGACATCCTGCATCTCCTTGGCCTTGAGGGTCGTGAGATCGCGGCCCTCGAACAGGATCTGGCCGGCGGTCACCTTGCCGGTGTTGGCGAGCAGGTTGATGATCGCCTGCGCCGTCGTGGTCTTGCCCGAACCGGACTCGCCCACGATCGCGAGGGTCTGACCCGGGTACAGGGTGAGGTTGACGCCGCGAACGGCGGGAACGACTCCGTGCTGGGTCTTGAAGCCGACCTCGAGGTCGCGGATCTCGAGGAGCGGGGAATTCTCGTCACGTGCGGCGGTGGTCACTGGTTCGATCACGGTCTGGCTCATCGGCGTGCCCTCGATTCGGGGTCGAGTGCGTCGCGCACGGCGTCGCCGAGCATCAGGAAGGCGAGCACGGTCATGGACAGGGCGATGGCCGGGTAGATCAGCACCTGCGGGTTGGTCCGGATCGAGGTCTGGGCCGAGTTGATGTCATTGCCCCAGGACATGATCTGCGGGGGCAGGCCGATGCCGAGGAAGGACAGCGTCGCCTCGGCGACGATGAACGTGCCGAGCGAGACGGTGGCGATCACGATCACGGGGGCGATCGCGTTGGGCACGACGTGACGGACGAGGATCCGGAACTTCGAGACGCCGAGGGCGATGGACGCCGTGACGTAGTCGGAATTCCGCGCCGAGAGCACGGAGCCGCGCATGATCCGCGCAATCTGGGGCCAGGCGAAGATCGACAGCACGAGGGCGATCGTGACCGGGGTGCGGTCCGGGAGGACCGACATGAGCACGATGGCGCCGAGGACGGTCGGGACGGCGAAGAAGATGTCGCCGATCCGGGAGACGATCGCGTCGAAGACGCCGCCGTAGTAGCCGGCGAGGGCTCCCACGACCACGCCGAAGAGCGTGACGATGACGGTTGCGAGCAGGCCGACGGTGACGGAGGCCTGGGTGCCGTGGATCATCCGCGAGTACACGTCACAGCCCTGCCGGGTGAAGCCGAGCAGGTGTCCCTCTTCAGGACCCTTGTTGCTGTTGGCGAGCAGGCAGTTCTGGTCCGGCGGCACCTGTGTGAAGATCCCGGGGAAAAGCGCCACGATCACGATCAGCAGGATGAGGACGGACGAGATCCAAAAGCTGGGTTTGCCGCGCAGCGACTCCCAGGCATCCGCCCATGTGCTGCGGGCCTTCTCGGTCTCGTCGAGGCGGTCGACCGCCGCGACGGGGGTGTCGTCGAGAGCCGCGACGAAGTGCGGCTGCGTGTTCCGGTTACTTGGCATAACGAATCCTCGGGTCCAGGGCTGCGTACAGCAGGTCGACGAGCAGGTTCGCCAGCACGAAGATCACGACCATGACGGCGATGAACGAGACCACGGTCGGTCCCTCGCCGAGCTTGATCGCCTTGTAGACGGTGCCGCCGACACCGTTGATGTTGAAGATGCCCTCTGTCACGATCGCGCCCACCATGAGGGAGCCGAGGTCGACTCCGAGGAAGGTGACGACGGGGACGAGCGAGTTCCTGAGCACGTGCACGGTGACGACCCGCCGGCGCGACAGGCCCTTCGCCGTGGCGGTGCGCACGAAGTCGGCGCCGAGGTTCTCTGAGACGCTCGCCCGGGTGAGGCGGACGATGTACGCGAACGAGACGGATGCGAGCACGATGGCGGGCAACACGAGCTCGGAGAGCGGCGCTTCGCTGCTGACCGTCGTGCGGGCCCAGCCGAGCTTGACCGCGAACACGTACTGCAGGATGAAGCCGATCACGAACGTCGGCACGCTGATCAGCAGCAGGCTGACGACGAGGGCGCTCGCGTCGAAGAGCTTGCCCTTGCGCAGCCCGGCGACGAGGCCGACGAGGATGCCGGCGACGGACTCGAAGAACAGCGCGAGAAGCGCGAGCCGGGCGGTGATCGGGAAGGCGGCGGCCATCACGTCGGAAACAGCACGACCGGAGTACGTGGTGCCGAGGTCTCCGTGGAAGAACCCGCCGATGTAGATGAGGTACTGCACGATGAACGGCTGGTCCAGGTGGTACTGGATGCGGAGCCTGTTCGATCACGCCGGGTGCCGGTTGCCGGTCACCGAAGAGTGCAGCGATGGGGTCTCCGGGGAGGGAGAACACCATGAAGTAGATGAGGAAGGTGGCGCCGAAGAATACCGGGATCATCTGGAGCAGGCGTTTGCCGGTGTACCAGAGCATCAGGTTCCCGCGCTGGAACGAACGGACATAAGGATCACAATCACTGGTCGAGTCTAGCGAGCGATGCCCGGGACTGAGTGCCCCGGGCATCGCTCCGCATGAAACTGGGTCTTATTTTGTGGAGTTAGCCCTTGGTGATTTCGTTGTACAGCGGCACGGAATCCCAGCCGAAGACGACGTTCTCAACCTTGTCGGACCAGACGGCGGTCACGTTGGAGTACCAGAGCGGGATGGTCGGAAGGTCCTTGAGCAGGACTTCCTGGGCCGCCACGTACTTCGCGGTCGCGTCGTCGACGGACTTCGCTGCCGAACCCTCCTTGAGGAGGGTGTCGAACTCGGTGCTGCTGTACTGCTCGTAGTTCGAGCCGGCACCGGTCTGGTACAGCGGCGCGAGGAAGTTGTACATCGAGGGGTAGTCGCCCTGCCATCCGGCGCGGGTGGCACCGGTCAGCTTGTGCGCCTTGCGGTCGGCGAGAGCGGCCTTGAAGGTCGCGTACGGCTTGCCGACTGCGTCGATGCCGAGGGTGTTCTTGATGCTGTTGGCCACGGCGTCGACCCAGGCGGCGTGTCCGCCGTCTGCGTTGTACGCGATGTCGAAGGTGCCGGTGTACGGGGAGATCTTGTCAGCGGCGGCCCAGTCCTTGACGGCTTCTTCCTTGTTGAACTTCAACACGTCGGAACCGTCGAGGGAGTCGGAGTAACCCGCGATGACCGGCGAGGTGAAGTCGGTCGCGGGGGTGCGGGTGCCCTGGAAGATGACGTCCGTGATTTCCTTGCGGTCGATGGCCATCGAGATGGCCGCGCGACGCAGCTTGCCCTCATCGCCACTCCAATGCTCGAGGTAGTACGGCATGTTGAACGCCTGGAAGATCGCGGCCGGCTGGTTCACGAATCGCTCCGGGAAGTCAGTCTGGTAGGTCGCGAACGCGGAGTCGGGGACGGCGTCGAGGACGTCGAGGTTTCCACCCTGCACGTCGGCGTATGCGGCATCCGTCGAGGAGTAGAAGACGATGCTCAGGCCGCCGTTGGCGGGGGTGCGCAGGCCCTTGTACTCCGGGTTCGTGATGAGGTCGATCTTGACGTTGTGCTCCCACGCGCCGGTCTTGGCGAGCATGTACGGGCCGTCGCCGATCGGGTTCTCACCGAATGCCGCCATGTCGGTGTATGCGACGGACGGCAGCGGCATGAAGGCCGTGTAGCCGAGGCGCAGCGGCCAGTCGGCCTCAGGAGATGCGAGCGTGACGGTGAAGGTCGTGTCGTCGACGACCTTGAGCCCGGTGAGCTCGGTGTCGGCGTCGTAGGAGAAGCCTTCGATGTCGTCGAAGAAGTAGGAGGCGCTCTGCGTGTTGCTGAACTTGGCCCCGTAGTTCCAGGCGTCGACGAACGACTTGGACGTGACGGCCTCGCCGTTGGTGAACTTCCACCCGGTGTTGAGCGTGATGGTCCAGTGCTGTGCGTCGTCGGCGGAGATCGACTTGGCGACCTCGTTCTTGCCCTCGCCCTTGGCGTCGTAGGACACCAGTCCGGCGTAGATCGAGGTCATAATCTTGCCGCCACCGGTTTCGGTGGTGTTCGTCGTGATCAACGGGTTCTGCGGTTCGCTGCCGTTGGTCGAGATGATGGCTTTCGCGTCACCCGTCTTGGCGGGTGTCGTCGAACCGCTTGCACAACCGGAGAGCATGAGCGCTCCCGCGGTGGCCAGAGCGATGGCAGAAATGCCCAGTCTCCTGATTTTCAATTTTCCTCCAGTGCGCAGGGAAACGCCGCGCGATTCGGGACCGCGAAGACGCCTCAGATACTTTCGACCCTAAGTATTCACTGAGCCAAAAGCACAATCGCGGATGGAATCGTTACCTCGACGAAACATCTTGCGCAAATTCGTTGCGCAAACGGACTTTCTTTCGCCGAAACTCGCGCGATTGCGCGGGGAACGCGCGCAGCCGCGCCACGCTTTTATCGATGCGAGGATAGATCCATGGTTACTGCTACCCGTGCGCGCGCGTCACTTCTCATCTTCGATGGTGACTGTGCATTCTGCACGACCGCCGTCGGGTGGATGCGCCGCCTGCTGCCCGTGATGCCGGACGCTTCGCCGTACCAGTGGACCGATCTCCCGGCGTACGGGCTCACCGAAGCGGATGCCCGCTCCCGCGTCTGGCTCGTCGACTCCGCGGGACGCCGTCACGGTGGGGCCGCAGCGGTGTCCACCATGCTCCGCCACCAGCCGGCTCCCGGGCTGCGTTTTCTCGGCTGGCTCGGCAGCGTGCCGCCGTGGTCGTGGGCCGCGGAAGCCGGCTATCGCGTCGTGGCCCGCAACCGGCACCGTCTGCCCGGCGGGACCCCCGCCTGCCGGATGAAGGCGGCCGAGTGACCGCCAGGAGCCTGAACCGGGCGCGACTGGCCTGGGAAGTCGTCATCGTCCTCGGGTTGTCGCTCGGGGCATCCGCGGTCTATTCGATCGTGTCGATCATCGCGCGCCTGACCGACACGACCCCGCTCGGCAACCAGTCGACGACCATCAACGGCTCGCAGTCGACCCGGGAATGGCTCGACTTCACCTACCAGTTCCTCGGCATCTTCTTCGAGCTCTTCGCCGTCGCCCTCGTGCTCTACCTGCTCTGGCGGCCCGGGTCGAGCAGTTTCCGGCGGCTCGGCTTCGACCTGACCCGGCCGGGGCGCGACGTCACGGCGGGAATCCTGCTCGTGCTCGCGATCGGCATCCCCGGCCTCGGCCTGTACCTCGCCGGGCGGGCGCTCGGCATCACGGTCGCGGTCGTCGCCTCCCCCATCGACACGTTCTGGTGGACGATCCCGATCCTGCTGTTCTCCGCGGTGCGCGCCGCGCTCAGCGAGGAACTCATCGTCGTCGGCTACCTGTTCATCCGGCTCCGGGAACTCGGCTGGTCGACCTGGACGATCATCACGGCATCCGCACTTCTCCGCGGCAGCTACCACCTGTACCAGGGCATCGGACCGTTCGTCGGCAACGCCGCCATGGGCGTCGTCTTCGGGTGGTGCTACACCCGCTGGGGCCGCACGGCGCCGCTCGTCGTGGCGCACACGATCCTCGACGTGGTCTCCTTCGTCGGCTACCCCCTCGCGCTGTCCTGGTGGCCCGCCCTCCTGGCTCCCGCCACCTGACCCACACGCTCCCCCGCGGCCCGTCCCCGTCCCGCCCCGTCCGTAGTACCGCCGATTTCCTTCCGCGAGAGTACAGTTTTGGCCCCTAAACCGACGATTTAAAGGGCCAAAACTGTACTCTCGCGGCCGGGCTACGGACGCGTCAGGGCGCAGCGGATGCTGCTAGTCGGCGAAGGCCTCGGGGGGCGGGCAGGCGCAGACCAGGTTCCGGTCTCCGAAGGCGTTGTCGATCCTGCGGACCGGCGGCCAGTATTTTCCGCGGATGAGGCTGCGCAGCGGGTAGACGGCGGTCGCGCGGTCGTAGGCGTGCTCCCACTCCCCCTCGATCACCGACTGCGCCGTGTGCGGCGCGTTGTGCAGCGGGTTGTCGTCGACCGGCCAGGTACCGGCGGCGACGGCATCCGCTTCGGCCTTGATCGCGATCATGGCCTCGATGGAAGCGGTCGATCTCGCCGAGGTCCTCGCTCTCGGTCGGTTCGACCATGAGCGTGCCCGAGACCGGGAAGCTCATCGTCGGCGCGTGGAAACCGTAGTCGACGAGGCGCTTGGCGACGTCGTCGACGGTCACGCCCGTCGCCGCGGTCAGCGGGCGGAGGTCGAGGATGCACTCGTGGGCGACGAGCCCGTTCTCCCCGGAGTAGAGCAGCGGGTATGCCCCCTCGAGCCCCTTGGCGACGTAGTTGGCCGCGAGCACGGCGGCGCCGGTGGCCTGCTTGAGGCCGGCCGCGCCCATCATGCGCACGTAGGCCCACGAGATCGGCAGGATGCCCGGGCTCCCGTACGGTGCGGCCGAGACCGGGCCGCCGCCGTGCACAACCGTGTCGGCGGTGCCGTCGGCGCCCCGCAGGTAGTGCTCCTCGTCCTGGGCGAGCGGATGCCCCGGCAGGAACGGCGCGAGGTGCGCCTTCGCCGCGACGGGGCCGACGCCGGGTCCACCACCGCCGTGCGGGATGCAGAAGGTCTTGTGCAGGTTGAGGTGCGACACGTCGCCGCCGAAGTCGCCGTACCGGGCGAAGCCGAGCAGGGCGTTGAGGTTGGCGCCATCGACGTAGACCTGCCCGCCGGCCGCGTGCACGGCCTGGCAGATGGTGCCGACCTCGTGCTCGTAGACGCCGTGGGTGGAGGGGTAGGTGATCATGAGCGCCGCGAGGCTGTCGGCGTGCTCGGCGATCTTCGCCCGCAGGTCGTCGAGGTCGACGTTGCCGAGCTCGTCGCACGCGACGACGACGACCTTCATCCCGGCGAGGACCGCGGATGCCGCGTTCGTGCCGTGCGCGCTCGACGGGATCAGGCAGATGGTGCGTTCCGCGTTGCCGTTGGCCAGATGGTAGCCGCGGATGGCGAGCAGCCCGGACAGTTCGCCCTGGCTCCCCGCGTTCGGCTGGAGCGACACGGAGTCGTACCCCGTGACATCCGTCAGCCAGGTCTCGAGCCTGCCGGATGAGTTCGAGGTACCCGTCGACGTCGTCGCGCGGGGCGAAGGGGTGGATCCCGCTGAACTCCGGCCAGCTGACGGCTTCCATCTCGGTCGCCGCATTGAGCTTCATCGTGCAGGAGCCGAGCGGGATCATGCCGCGGTCGAGCGCGTAGTCGTAGTCGGCGAGGCGCTTGAGGTAGCGCATCATGCTCGTCTCGGAGCGGTGCGTGTTGAACACCGGGTGCTCGAGGTACGTGGTCGTGCGGGCGAGATCCTCCGGGAGCCCGGTGACGGATGCCTCGAGGTCGACGTGACCGAAGGCATCCGTGCCGCCGAACGCGCCGAGCACGGCGGAGAGATCGCTCCGGGTGGTGGTCTCGTCGACGCTGATGCCGATCGTGTCGCAGTCGACCTGGTAGAGGTTGACCCCGGCGCCCGAGGCGCGGGCGACGATCTCGGCGGCCCGGGACGGCATCGAGACCCGCACGGTGTCGAAGAAGGTGGCGTTCAGCACAGTCACGTCGGCGGCGCGGAGCGCAGCGACGAGCCGACCGGCGTTCTCGTGCACCCCGCGTGCGATCTGGCGGAGCCCGTCCGGGCCGTGGTAGACGGCGTACATGCCCGCCATCACGGCGAGGAGCACCTGGGCGGTGCAGATGTTCGAGGTTGCCTTGTCCCGGCGGATGTGCTGCTCGCGCACCTGGAGCGACAGGCGGTAGGCCGGGTGGCCGGCCGCATCCACGCTCACGCCGACGAGGCGGCCGGGCATCTGGCGTTCGAGGCCCTTGCGGACGGCGAGGTAGCCGGCGTGCGGACCGCCGAAGCCCATCGGCACGCCGAAGCGCTGGCTCGTGCCCACGGCGACGTCGGCGCCGAGTTCACCGGGCGACGCGATCAGGGTGAGCGCGAGCAGGTCGGCGGCGACGACGGCGAGGGCGCCCTGGGCGTGTGCGGCCTCGATCACGGCGGCGGGATTCCAGACCCGGCCGGTCGCGCCGGGGTACTGCACGAACACGCCGAAGTACTCGCCGAGCCCGGCGGGGGCATCCGCGTCATCGTCGGCGGGGGCGGATGTCCCCGCGTCGGCTGGGAGCGTGCCGAGCGTCCCGAAGTCGGTCTCCGCAAGCTCGATCCCGAGCGCGGCGGCCCGGTTCGCGAGCAGGGCCTTCGTCTGCGGGAGCGCGTCGGCGTCGACGAGGAACCGGTTCGACGGCGACTTCGACCCGCGGCGAGCGAGGAGCATTCCCTCGACGACCGCGGTCGACTCGTCGAGCATCGAAGCGTTCGCGGTGTGCAGCCCGGTCAGGTCGGCGATCATCGTCTGGAAGTTGATCAGCGCCTCGAGCCGGCCCTGGGAGATCTCGGGCTGGTACGGGGTGTACGCCGTGTACCAGCTCGGGTTCTCGAGCACGTTGCGCTTGATCACGGCGGGCGTGATCGTGTCGTAGTAGCCCTGCCCGATCATCGAGCGCTGCACGGTGTTGCGTCCGGCGAGGGCACGCAGTTCGGCGAGCGCCTCGCGCTCGCTCGCTGCGGGCGGAAGCAGGGTGTCCGACGCCGACCGGAACCCGTCGACGTGGATGGAGGCGGGGACGGCGGCGGCCACGAGGGCGTCGACCGAGTCGTAGCCGAGGCGGGAGAGCATCGTGGCCTGCGCCGCGGCATCCGTGCCGATGTGCCGTTCGGTGAATGGCCGTTCGGCGGCCTGGGACGAGGCCTGGGTGGTCAGGGTGGGACTGAGGTGCTTGGTCATCTGGCGCTGCCTGCTTCCGGTCGCGTTATTCGCCGGTGAGGGCTGAGTATTCGGAGTGGCTGAGGAGGGGCGGCAGCTCGAGGAACGTGACCTTGATCAGCCAGCCCTCCCCGAACGGGTCGCTGTTGACGAGCTCGGGGCTGTCGACGACGCCGTCGTTGGTGGCGGTGACCGTGCCGGTGACCGGTGCGAAGAGCTCGCCGACGGACTTGGTGGATTCGATCTCGCCGACGATCGAGCCGGCGATGACGCCCGTGCCGACGGCGGGCAGTTCGACGAAGACGACGTCACCGAGCTTCTCGGCGGCGTATGCCGTGATGCCGACGGTGGCGGTGTCGCCCTCGATGAGCACCCACTCGTGTTCTGCGGTGTACTGGAGGGTGGTCTGGTCGGTCATGGGATGTCCTTTCGGCGGAACAACGGGCAGTGCGTCTGGCGTGGGGTGCCGGCGGGATTCGCCGGCGGGACTGAGCGGAGCGGATGCCCGCGGGGTCAGGGCGTGCGGGGTCAGGGCGTGCGGGGTCAGGGCGTGCGGGGTCAGGGCTTGCGGGAGTAGAACGGGAGCGCGGTCACGGTCGCGGGGATGCGCGTGCCGCGCACGTCGACGAAGACCTCGGTGCCGAGCCGGGCGATCGACGGCGAGACGTACGCCATCATGACCGGATGCCCCAGGGTCGGGGAGAGGGCGCCGCTCGTGATCATGCCCTCCGGGGTGTGCGCGTCGGCGGTGCGGTAGACGTCGTAGGACGCGCGGCCGGCGCGCTTGCCCGCCGACACGAGTCCGACGAGGACGGCGGACCCCGCCTGGGGACCCTCTTCGCTCGCGGCACGGCCGATGAAGTCAGTCTCCTTGGCGAGGTTGACGACCCGGCCGAGTCCGGCCTGGGCGGGGTAGGTCGCCTCGCTCAGTTCGTGGCCGTAGAGGGGCATCCCGGCCTCGAGTCGCAGGGTGTCGCGGCTCGCAAGCCCGGCGGGCACGAGGCCGTGGTCGGCGCCGGCCGTTGTCAGGGCATTCCAGAGTGCGAGGGCCTGATTGATGGGCACGTACAGTTCGAAGCCGTCCTCCCCGGTGTACCCGGTGCGGGCGATCAGCACAGGCACGTCGGTGAAGGCGCCCGTCATGGCCCGGTAGTAGCGGAGGGCGCCGAGGTCGTCGGTCGCCGTGAGCCCGATGGTGGCCTGCAGGATGGTGAGGGAGTTCGGGCCCTGCACGGCGATGAGCGCGGTGTCGTCGCTCTCGTCCGTCACGGTCACGTCGAAGCGGGCCGCCCGCTTGGTGAGGGCCTCGAGCGCCGGGAAGTGGTTGCCGGCGTTGGCGATCACGAGGAATTCGCTCTCGCCGGTGCGGTAGACGACGACGTCGTCGACGATGCCGCCGGCCGCGTTCAGGATCAGGCTGTACTTCGCCTGGAAGAGGGCGATCGCGGAGAGCTTGCCGGCGAGGGCGTAGTCGAGGTAGGCCGCGGCATCCGCCCCGCTCACTCGGATCTCGGCCATGTGGGAGAGGTCGAACAGGCCAGCGGCGGTGCGTACCGCGTGGTGCTCGGCGAGATCGCTCGAGTAGCGCACCGGCATCTGCCAGCCGGCGAAGTCGGTGAAGCTGGCTCCGGCGTCGACGTGCGCCTGGTGGAGCGGGGAATACCGTTCGGTCAGTTCCGGGGTCATGAGTTCTCCAGGCAGGTCGGCCGCGGCCGAGCGAGATTCTCGGGGTCGAAAGACCCCGTGGGAACTCCCCTCTGTCGTCAGGCCTGAGAGCTTCGCCGCGTCCTGGTCGGGACGTGACTTTCACCATGGGCGAGCCGCACTGTGCTGCG
The DNA here is from genome assembly GCF_027594785.1 of Cryobacterium breve. Classification (GTDB taxonomy): domain Bacteria; phylum Actinomycetota; class Actinomycetes; order Actinomycetales; family Microbacteriaceae; genus Cryobacterium; species Cryobacterium breve_A. The sequence continues at coordinate 3,424,798 of NZ_CP075584.1, read as the reverse complement.
ACTACTTTTCAGAGTGGCCAGTCCGATGCGGTACGAGTACCTGAGAGATTGTCGGGGAGGATTGCTCCTTCGGTGTCCGGCCGCCGGGGCGCCGGACTCTCCCGCATCGGCCATATCGGCCCGGTATTCAGTTGGACGGCGCGCCCGTTCCGGCTCGACCGCTTCGCGAGCAGCTTAGCAGCCGGGGTTCCGCGCTGCCGTGTGCGAAGACGGTCGTCCGGGAGGCGTCTGTGGGCCCCGGTGTGGCCACCCGTCCGGTTCACCGGGTCGCGCTACAGTGGCGTGCCCGCACAAGCGGCAACGAACGAAGGCCCCCATGAACTACTCCGTCGATGCCCCCCGGAACCGCAGCCGGGAGGCCTGGACCCCGAGCCGCCGCAGCACCACCTGGTGGCAGCTGCACAAGACCCACGGGCTTCCGGCGTTCGACGCCCGCGTGACCCCGGTCGATCCCGAGTCATTCCAGGCTTGGAACGAAGTCATCGTGGCGACGATCGTCGAGCCGAACGCGCAGGCGATCGCCCTCAACGCCCAGTTGCACCCGGATGCCGCCGATCGCCGCGTCGAGGTCCGCTGGACCGAGAAGGTGCTCGGCGTCCCGATCCGGCGCCGCAGCCTGATCACTCTCGGCTGAGCGGGCCGACCGGTTCGGGCCCGCCTGATCGGGTGGGCCTGAACGGGCGGGCCTGAACGGGCGGGCCTGAACGGCGGGCCTCATCGGTTCGGCCTGGTCAGTCGGGCCTGATCACGCTCGGAACGAGTCCGCGGCGGCCTCGGTGACCTCGATGACCCGCAGGAGCAGCGCCTCCATCGACTCCGACCGGAGCAACTCGACCTGGTCGAGCGGCCCGACCGGTGCGATCGCCGCGAGCTGCCAGGCTGCGACGGCCGGGTCGCCGGAGAGTTCGACGTCGGGATCCCACGGCTGCTCGGTGAATTCGCTCGCGAGCGCGAGCGTCCGGCGCACAACCCGTTCGGCGCGTTCCCGCAGCGGGAACAGTTCGTCGTCCCATTCGAGTTCGGCGAGCTCGCGGACGTTCGCCTGCGGATGCGGGTCGTCGTCGAGCCATTCGAGCACCTCGATGCGCTGCTCGCCGTGCGCGACCACGCCGACGAACCCTTCCGGCGCCTCGAGCCTGCGTGATCCTGGCCACCGTCCCGATCCCGAACCGGTGCTCGCCGCCGCCGACCTCCTGGCCGCGCTCGATCAGCACGACGCCGAAGACCGCGGCATCGGCGTCGAGCACCCGCGCCATCATGATCAGGTAACGCTGCTCGAAGACGCGCAGGTGCAGCGGCATGTGCGGAAACAGTACGGCGCCCAGCGGAAACATCGGCAGAGTGGTCACGTGCCCAGCCAATCACGCTCGCGCCGCCTCACCAACCCCCGCCCCGCACATCCGCTCCCCTCACCCACCCGCGAGAGTACGAAAAGTGCCCTTAAGGAGGGGGTTTGAGGGCCACAAGTGTGCTCTCGCGGTCGTGCGCCGACGGTCGTCGCGCGGGCGACGTGGGGGCGACGACGGGCGGGGTGGATGCGCGGAGCAGGCGCTCAGGATTCGGTGACGGTGCCTGCGACGACCTTCCAGTGCCGGTCGGTGTGGACCGTGGCCAGCATCCGCCGGTCGTGGGTGACCAGGAGGAGGGTGCCCTCGTAACTCTCGAGGGCCTGCTCGAGCCTGCTCGATCGCGGCGAGGTCGAGGTGGTTCGTCGGCTCGTCGAGGACAAGGAGATTGATGCCGCGGGCCTGGAGCAGGGCGAGGGCCGCGCGGGTGCGCTCCCCCGGCGACAGCTCGCCGACCGGCCGGGTGACGTGGTCGGCCTTGAGCCCGAACTTGGCAAGCAGGGTGCGCACCTCGGCGGTCGACAAGTCGGGCACGAGCTCTTCGAAGCCCTCGGCGAGCGGCCGCGAGCCGAGCAGGAGTGATCTGGCCTGGTCGATCTCGCCGATCCGTACGCTCGCTCCGAGGCTCGCCGTGCCACTGTCGGGCGCCGACCGGCCGAGGAGGGCGCCGAGCAGGGTCGTCTTGCCCGCCCCGTTCGGCCCGGTGATTCCGATCCGCTCCCCCGCGTTCACCTGGAGCGACACCGGCCCGAGGGTGAACCCGCCCCTGCGGAACACGGCCTCGTTGAGGGTCGCGACGACCGCGCCCGACCGCGGCGCCTCGCCGATCGTGAAGTCGAGCTGCCACTCCTTGCGCGGTTCCTCGACCTCGTCGAGGCGCTTGATCCGGCTCTCCATCTGTCGCACCTTCTGCGCCTGCTTCTCGCTCGATTCAGCGGATGCCTTCCGCCGGATCTTGTCGTTGTCCGGCGACTTCTTCATCGCGTTGCGCACGCCCTGGCTCGACCACTCCCGCTGCACCCGGGCGCGGCCCACGAGGTCGGCCTTCTTCTCGGCGAACTCCTCGTAGTGTTCGCGCTTGTGCCTCCGGTCGGTTTCGCGCTCCTCGAGGTAGGAGTCGTAGCCGCCGCCGAAGACCCGGTTGGCGCCCTGGGCGAGGTCGAGTTCGAGCACCCGGGTGACGCAGCGGGCCAGGAATTCCCGGTCGTGGCTGACGAGCACGACCCCGCCCCTGAGCCCTTGCACGAACGCCTCGAGGCGTTCGAGGCCGTCGAGGTCGAGGTCGTTGGTCGGCTCGTCGAGGAGCACGACGTCGAAGCGGCTGAGCAGCAGGGCGGCGAGGCCCACCCGGGCGGCCTGGCCACCGGAGAGGGAGGTCATCGCCGCGTCGGCCGCGAGGCTGAGGCCGAGGTCGGCGAGTTGGGCGGGCATCCGCTCGTCAAGGTCGGCGGCGCCGCTTGCGAGCCAGCGGTCGAGCGCTGCTGAGTAGACGTCGCCGGGGTCGCGGTCGTCTGGGCCACCGCCGGCGGCGCCATCGCCGCCGGTGCCATCATCGACGGGCGCCTCACCCGCGAGCAGGGCGGCGGCGGCATCGAGCTCTCGGCTCGCTTCGGCGCACCCGGTTCGGCGGCCGATGTAGTCCGCGATCGATTCGCCGGGCGTGCGGTCCGGTTCCTGCGGCAGCCAGCCGACGAAGGCATCCGCCGGGGAGAGCCCGACGCTGCCGGCCTGAGGGGCGAGTCGGCCGGCGAGCAGCCGCAGCAGCGTCGACTTGCCGGAACCGTTGACCCCGACCACCCCGACGACGTCGCCGGGCGCGACGGTGAGGTCGAGAGAGTCGAAAAGGGTACGGTGCGCGTACCCGCCGGCGAGGCCCTTGGCCACGAGCGTTGCGGTCATTACTCCATGGTCTCATTGCGCCTGTTCTCCCGGCACCGCGTAGCCTGTTACTGCCCCGTGACCGGCACGACGGCAGTTCGAAGGGCTTTCTTGTGGACACCACCCTGCTCCGGCGTTTCGTCACGACCGCCGAGGCCACCAACTGGGGTGCCGCGGCGAAGACCCTCAACATGACCCGCGCCACCCTGCTGATCTCCATCCGCAAACTCGAGGAGGAGGTCGGCGGCGAGCTGTTCGTCACCGTCGACGACGTGCCCACCCTGACGAGCGCCGGTCTCGAGCCTGCTCGAGGTCGCGCGTCCCGTGGTGCGGAAGCCCGCAGCACCGGCTGCGCCCCAGAAGCAGAACCAGGCGAAGGCCGGCGGGAAGGCGAAAGCCTCCAAGGGCCAGGGCCGGGCGCCCGCGGTCAAGGGGGCGCCGAAGCCCAAGGGCCGCCGCCAGTCCCGCTGAGCGGCGTGACCGGCCCGCCCGATAGGGTGGTCTCGTCCACCCCGAGGAAGGGCACGATCATCAGAGAACCACGGCGAATCGATTCAGAGTCCGTCCAGCGGATGGCTTCCGCATGAACTGGGTGATCGCCGGGCTGCCCCTGCACCCCCTGCTCGTGCACGCGAGCGTGGTCCTGATCCCGCTGGCCGCCCTCTGCACGATCCTGACCCTGGTCTGGCCGGCCGCCCGGCGGCGGCTCGGAATCGTCACGCCGCTGCTCGCGTTCGCCGCGCTCGGCGCGACCCTGCTGACCGTGCAGGCCGGAGAGGCCCTGGCGCAGATCATCACCCCGACCGCGCTGAGCGGGGCGCACGTCGCCATCGGCGAGACCGTGCGGCCGTGGATCTTCGGGCTGTTCCTCGTGGCTGCGGCCCAGTGGCTCTGGTTCCGCTATTTCGGGACCGGGCAGAAGTACGGCGCACGAATTCCCTCCGCGGGGACCCGTACGGCCCTGACGGTCGTACTCGCTGTCGCGGTCGCTTTGACGAGCGTCGGATCCGTAGTCTCGGTCGTCGTCGTGGGTGATTCCGGCGCCAGGGCCGTGTGGTCGCCGGTCGTCGACGGCACGAAGTAGGGACTGACGACGGGCCTGGTTCCCAACCTTCTGCGGGGCCTTGACCGCGACTCGCGACGGGTGTACTACGGACGCCGTGAGGGCTCGGACGGGTTCCGGGCATGCCGTCCAAAGGAGGAATCATGGCGTCCTTCACCCTTGACTCTCTGCGTGAACGCGTCCGCGGATCCGTGATCGGACCGGACGATCCGGGGTACGACGACGCGAGAGCCGTCTACAACGGAATGATCGACAAACGTCCGGCCGTCGTGGTCAGGCCCTCGCAGGTCGCCGACGTGATGACGAGCGTCGCCTTCGCCAGGGAACACGAACTGCCCGTCGCCGTTCGCGGCGGAGGGCACAGCGCCCCCGGCTTCGGCACCGTCGACGGTGGCCTCGTCGTTGATTTCACGGCCCAGACCGGTGTTCGGGTCGATCCGGCCACGGAGACAGCACGTTCCGGGCCCGGGGCGACCTGGGCGGACTTCAACCACGCCACCCACGCCTTCGGCCTGGCCACGACCGGCGGCATCATCGGCTCGACGGGCGTGTCCGGGCTCACCCTCGGCGGCGGCATCGGGTACCTCTCCCGGCAATACGGGCTGTCCTGCGACAACCTGCTCTCGGCGGATGTCGTGACCGCGGACGGACGGTTCCTCGTGGCGAGTGAGACCGAGAACGCGGACCTGTTCTGGGCCCTGCGCGGCGGCGGCGGCAACTTCGGAGTCGTCACCTCTCTCGAATTCCGGCTGCACCCGGTCGACACGATCTACGGGGGCCTGGTGATCTACCCCGCTGCGGAGGCCGAGACCGTCGGCCGCTTCTACCGGGACTTCATCGCGAACGCCCCGGAGGAGTTCGGCGTGTTCCTCGGCTTCCACCAGGGACCGCCGGTGCCGTTCCTGCCCGAGCAGTGGCACGGCAAGCCCGTCTGCGTCATCGTCGGCGCCTGGACCGGCCCCCTCGACGAGGGCGAGAAGCGCTGGCAGCCGATCCTCGACGCCGCGCCCGTCGCCGGTTCCTTTGTCGGGCCGCTCCCGTACCCCGTGCTGAACGGCCTGTTCGACCCGATGCTGCCCAAGGGCATGCAGGCGTACTGGAAGGCGGACTTCCTCGCCTCCCTGACCGACGACGCGCTGGGCGTCGCCGTCGACTTCGGCAGCCGGGTGCCGAGCATGGAGTCCGCGAACCACTACTACCCGATCGACGGGGCGGTGCAGCGGGTCGCGCCGGGGGCGACGGCGTTCGCCTACCGGAACGTTGCCTTCGCGCCGGTCATCGCCGGGATGTGGCACGATCCCGCGGACAATGCGGCGAACATCCGCTGGGTGCGCGAGTACTGGGAGGCGCTGCACCCCTTCGCAGAGCCCGGCGGCTACATCAATTTCATGGACGCCGACGACCAGGGCAGGATCGCGCAGAACTACGGCCCGAACTACGAGCGGCTCGCGGAGGTGAAGGCCGTCTACGACCCGGAAAACGTCTTCCGCGTCAACCAGAACATCAGTCCGCGCGTCGATGCCCCGTCTGCCGGCACGGCACCGGGAGGCACCCCGGCACCAGCGGCGCAGCAGGGCGGCGCCACGAGCGACGAGGACTGACGAGTGGTCGCCTGACCTTGACCACGCTGACCCGGGTCAGGCCTTCTTGACCACGCTCGACTTCAGCTGCATCGCACCGACGCCGTCGATCTTGCAGTCGATGTCGTGGTCGCCGACGCCGTCGACCAGGCGGATGCCGCGCACCTTCGTGCCGACCTTCACCACGGTCGAGCTGCCCTTGACCTTGAGGTCCTTGATCACCGTGACGGTGTCGCCGTCCGCGAGAACGGTCCCGAAGGCATCCGTGATCACACGCTCGGCGGATGCCTCACCCGGTTCGACGGTCCCGGTCGCGTCAGAGGCGGCCCACTCATGCCCGCACAGCGGGCAGACGAGCAGTGCGCCCATCTCGTAGGCGAGGTCGCTGGAACATTCGGGGCACGGGGGCAGGGTATCGGTCACTTCCCCACCGTAGTCGAGCGGGGTCGCGACCCGGTCGGCTAGCGCCAGCTGCCGATGATCAGGCCCATGATCGTGAGGTTGAGCACGTCGCTCGCGACCTCGATCAGCCAGACCCGGAACCCGACCCCGGCGAAGAGCCGGTGCGACAGCGATGAGGCCGCGGCAAGCCCGAGGCCGAGCAGGAAGCCGGTCAGAGCGCCCTGGAGCGGGCCGAAACCGGGAGTGGCCGGCGCGACGAACGAGATCACGACGGCGACGCTCACGGCCTCGACGAACGCGGCGATGGCCGTCGCGCCGAAGACGACGGCCATGTTGCTGCCGGCGCCCGGCACTGCCGCCTGGTCGTTGCCCATCAGCTTCCACCAGACCGGAAAGAACGTCTTCGGGCCGAACCAGATACCGCCCGCGATGAAGGCTGCGACAGTGGCGGCCAGGATGGCGAGCCAGTTGAGGTGGGTCAGGTCCACGATCGTTCCAATCGGTCGTCCGGTACGAAGAACTCGACTGTATCGACAAGCGGACGTCCGCAGCCAGCCGCCGCTCGCGGGACGCCGGCATGGAGAATCACCGATGTCCAAGTGCCCCTTCCCCCGGCGATTCTCGACGGGCACATCTTCGACAGTGACACAGGAAGGAAACCGTGCGAAGCTTCTGGTCAGGGGCGATTTTCGTCGTCACCGTGATGGGGGATGCACGATGAAACGTCCGGTCCTGTTCCTTGCTGCAGCGTTCACTGCCGCGCTCCTGTTGAGCGGATGCGCCGGGCCGGCTACCGGGGGCGCCGCGGCCGGTTCGTCCCCGATGGCGACACCGACGTCCTCCCCTGCGATGGTCTCGCCTACGCCGACTCCCACCGCCACGGCGAGCGCCGCCGGCCTGTCGATCGGCGCGCTCACCGTCAGCACCGTCGATGCGACCGGCGCGACGATCGCGACGTCCCCGTATTCGGGCGGCGCCCAGGCCATGGTGGCCTTCCTCTCCGCTGCGATCGGCGTCGCGCCGACCGTCGCCCGCACCGATCCCGAGACCGGCTGCTCGGGAGCGGCAACCACGTACACCTGGGCTGCCGGGTTCCTCGTCAACGTTCCGGACGCCGAGAACCCGCCGCTCTACACCTGGACCGTCCAGGCCCGCTCCGCACAGGTGGGCGACACCGGGGTGACCGTGCAGTCCAGCACGGGCCTCGTCGTCGGCACGGATGTCACCGCGAGCGCCGCGGCCCTCCCCGCCGACCAGAAGATCGACGAGTACAACGACGGCACCGGTCCCCTCGTCTTCGAGGTCGCCGGCCGGAACGGGGAAGGCAAGCCGTACGGCGGCGCCGCCCTGGTCGGGCAGGGTGGAGTCCTGTCCGCGATCGCGGCCCCCGCTGGCCTCGGCCAGTTCTACTGCTGACCCGGGTCGGGCCAGGCACCGGCATCCGCCCGCCGGAACGTCCGCAGCGTCCGCATCGTCCGCAGCGTCCGCAGCGTCCGCAGCGGCGAGGCTAGGCCTTCGTCTTCGCGGCCGCCTTGGCCGCTCGCTTGGTCTCCCGCACCCGCGCGAGCGACTCGGCGTCGACGATGTCGGCAACGGATGCGTGTGAGCCGTCCTGCCCGTACGGCGCCGATGCCTCCTGCCAGCCCGGTGCTGCGAGAGCGAATCGTTTCCCGAGGATCGCCAGGAAGATCTTCGCCTTCTGCTCACCGAAACCGGGCAGCGCCCTGAGCCTGCGCAGGACCTCGGCGCCGTCCGGGGCCCCGGAGGTCCAGATCGCGGCGGCGTCGCCGTTCCAGTCCCTCGCGACGACCTCGGCGAGAGACTGCACCCGTCCGGCCATCGAGCCGGGAAAACGGTGCACGGCCGGCGTCGTCCGGAACACCTCGACGAAGGAATCGGAGTCGAACGCGGCGATCGCCGCCGGGTCCAGGGTGCCGATCCGGTCCCGAATCTTGGCCGGCCCGGCGAAGGCCGTCTCCATCGGGACCTGCTGGTCCAGGAGCATCCCGACCAGGAGGGCGAACGGGTCCTCACTGAGGAGCGTGTCTGCGGCGGCGTCGCCGGTGATGTGCAGCGTCATGCGGCCATTGTGGCACCGGGAGCGCAGGCCTGCGCGGAGTGGCCGTGAGCACCCGCAGGCGCCCCGTGCGCACCCACACCGGCAGCAGCAGGGACCACCGCGCCTGCTGCGGCAGCCCGCGCCTGAAACGGCAGGCGCGGGCCGCCGATTCGGGCGCGGCGGCGACGGTACCCCTCTTGAGGGGCGGGTGCAGTGAGCCGACCGGAGCGGATGCCTCCAGGTTCACGCGCGCGTGTCATACTCCGCGGGTGACGCTCTTCGAATCCGACCACGGCTGGCCTCCGCCTCCAGCGCGGCGACCGCCCCGGTGGCGGCTGCGGGGCATCGCGTTCGGGCTGGTGATCGCGGGCGCCGCCGCCGCGGGATTGGTCCTCACGGCGCTGCCGTCGAATCCGCTTTCCGCGCTCACGTCCTACTCCCTCTCGACGGAGACTGCACAGATCGCCGACCGGATCGGGTTCAGCGATGAAGGGCGTGAGATCTTCCTCGCCGCGCACCCGCAGGCTCCTCGACAGCAGCGACTTCCGTCGCGTATGCGACGACAACCCCGATGGGGCACACGGTGGCGACTTTGCCACCGTCGGGTGTTACTACGGGCTCGGAGAGAGCTTCGGAAGGATCGCGATCTTCCGCCCCGGCGACGCCCGGCTGGCCGACCAGATCGTGGTGACGGCCGCGCACGAGTTCCTGCACGCCGCGTACGCCCGGCTCACCTCCGGGGAGCAGGCTCGCCTCGACGCGCTCCTCGACACACGCTGGTCCACTATTGCAGCGGACGACCCAATTCAGGCCAGCGTCGATTCTTCGGTGGGGTCTGCAGCGGAGAACCGGTCCACGGAGGAATTCGCGTATTTCGGTACCGAGATCGCCGATGCGGTCGACCCGGCCCTCGAGGCCTACTACGCCCCGTATTTCCGCGACCGCGGTGCGCTCGTCGCGATCCACGACGCGGACCGCGCCCTCTGGGACGGACTCCAGGCCGGCTACAGTGCGAAAGCGGATGCCCTCGCCGTCCAGGAACAGGCGAACGCTGACGCGAGCGCGCAGTTGCAGGCCGACCGCACACAACTGGCCGCCGACCGCGACGGGTACAACCGGCAGGCCGATGAGTACAACGCTCTCTCCCCGGAGGTCCGCGCCCGCACCTACGTCGCCGACTCCGACGCCACGTCGGGCGGTGAGCCGTACGGCAGCTACCTGGCCGGCAGGCTGGCCGAATTCGCGACGAGGGAGTCAGACCAGTCGCGGCGCCAGAGCGAACTCGACGCGGCCGAAGCCGCGGCCCCGGCGGCGCGGACGGAAGTGGAACGACTGTATGCGGACTTCGAGGCACTCACTGTCGCCGCCGTACCCGCCACATGATGCGGGGCGGTTATTGCCGAAATCCGACCGAGGTGCTCTGATGAGCGAATGAGCGAAACGCCTCTGCCCGTCCTCGCCACGAAGCTCTTCATCCCGTCTCCCCGACCGAACGCCGTCTCCCGCCCTCGTCTCCTCGAGCGTCTGCGGGAGGGGCTCCACTCCGGTCACCGAGCGACCCTGCTCTCCGCGCCGGCCGGATTCGGCAAGACCACGGTGGTGAGCCAGTGGATCGCCGACATCCTGGACGACGAACCGGACGCTCACGTCGCGTGGCTCTCGCTCGACGCGAGCGACAACGACCCCTCACGATTTCTCACCTACCTCGTCGCGGCACTGCACCGCGCCGATGCCTCGGTCGCAGCGGATGCGTACGCACTTCCGCTGTCGTCGATCGAGGGCACCCTGGGCGCGCTCATCAACGATGTCGCCGCAGCACAGTACCCGATGGTCCTGGTCCTCGATGACTTCCACCTCATCGAGGACGGTACGATCCGCGACGGCCTTGTCTTCCTGATCGATCACCTGCCGCCGAACCTGCACCTGGCCATCATGAGTCGCTCAGACCCCTTGCTGCCGCTGGCCCGGCTGCGCGCTCGGGGTGAGCTGACCGAGCCTGCGTGCGGCTGACCTCCGCTTCACCCCCGATGAAGCCGCGGCGTTCCTGAACGAGGTCATGCACCTCGAGCTCTCCCCCGTGCACGTCGCAGCCCTCGAAACCCGGACGGAAGGCTGGATTGCAGGCCTGCAGGCTCGCGGCACTGTCCATGCGGGATCGCTCGGACGTCGGCGGGTTCATTGAGGGTTTCACCGGCAGTCACCGGTTCGTGATCGACTACCTCGCCGAAGAAGTGCTGCAGCGCCAGCCCGGGGACGTCCGCGACTTCCTCTTCGATACCGCGATCCTCGGCCGGCTGAGCGCCCCCCTCTGCGACCAGGTCACCGGCCGTTCCGACAGCGGCGAGATGCTCGCATCCCTCGAACGGGACAACCTCTTCGTCGTCCCCCTCGACGACCGGCGCGAGTGGTACCGCTACCACCACCTCTTCGCGGATGTGCTGACGGCCCGCATGCTGGCGGACGGTGCCGAACGGGTGCCGGACCTGCACCGACGCGCCAGCGAGTGGCTCGAGCAGAACGGGCTGCTGGAGGACGCGATCGCTCATGCCCTGGCCGCCGGGGATTTCGGGCGGGCCGCCCGGGTGATCGAGTCGACGGTGCCCGGCGTGCGCAAGAGCAGGCAGGATGCGACCCTGCTCGGCTGGCTTGCGCTGCTCCCGGGCGACGTCATCGGCCGCAGGCCCGTTCTGGGCGTCTACCGCGCCTGGTCGCTGCTCGTGTCCGGCGAGGTGGATGCCGTCGAACCCGTGCTGGCGGACGCCGAACGGGCGCTCGGAGCCACAACGGACGACGGCACGCCAGCCCACGATTCAGCGGCCGGCGAGGAACTTCGGATACTGCCCGTCACGATCGCCCTGTACCGGGCCGCGGTCGCGCAGGCGCGGGGCGACGTCCCGGGAACCCAGGCGCAGGCTCGGCGAGCGTTCGATCTCGCCGGCCCCGACGACCACTTCGGGCGCGGCGCTGCCGCCGGTTTCCTGGGACTGGCGTCCTGGGCCGGCGGCGACCTCGGTGCCGCGGTCGACGCGTTCGGCGAGGTCGCCACGAGCCTCCGTCGGTCCGGCAACCTCGCCGACATGCTCGGTACCACGATCGTCATGGTCGACCTCCTCACCCAGCAGGGGCGGCTGCGGGACGCCGAGCGCGCCTGCGAGGACGCCCTGCGGCTCGCCGCGGAGCAGGGAGAGACGGTTCCCCAGTCGACGGCCGACCTGCACGTCGCCGTCAGTGAGCTCTTTCGCGAACGCTCCGACCTGGCCGCGGCCCGGGAGCAGCTGTTGATGAGCCAGGCACTCGGCGAGCGGGCGTCGCTGCCCGAAAACCGGTATCGCTGGTTCGTGGCGATGTCCCGGATCGACGAGGCGGAGGGACGACTCGACGGCGCCCTGGATGCGCTCGGCGCCGCGGAGCGCCTGTACCGGCCCGGGTTCTTCCCGGAGGTGCGGCCGCTGGGTGCGATGAAGGCCCGGCTGTGGATCAAGCAGGGACGGTTCGATGAGGCCCAGGGCTGGGCAGACGGCCAGGGGCTCGCGACAACGGATGCGCCGAGTTACCTGCGCGAGTTCGAGCACCTCACGCTGGCGAGGCTCTCGATCGCGCGGCACGCGTCCGATCCACAGGCCGGCTCCCTCGATGCCGCTGTGGCTCTGCTCGACCGGCTGCTCTCCGCGGCGGATGCCGGTGGCCGGGCCGGACGGGTGAACGAGATCCTTGTCCTGCAGGCATTGGCGCACTCGGCGGCCGGCCACACCGACCTGGCGCTCCGCCCGCTCGCGCGCGTCCTCGCCCAGGCAGAACCGGAAGGGTACCTGCGACTCTTCGTGGACGAGGGCGAGCCGATGGCGGCGCTGCTCCGCTCGGCGACCGTCGCGGGAATCGCCCCGGGCTATGTCGGCCGCCTCAGCGACGCATTCGTTCACGTCGACGGCCCGCGGGCATCCGCCCGGCCGCTCGCCGAAGCGCTGAGCGAACGGGAACTGCACGTGCTCCGGCTGCTGGCGACCGAGTTGAGCGGGCCGGAGATCGCCCGCGAACTGTACGTCTCCGTGAACACCCTCCGCACCCACACCCGGCACATCTTCGGCAAACTCGAGGTCACCAGCCGGGCGGATGCGATCCGTCGCGCTGGTGGACTCGGCCTCGTCTGACAATCACCACCCCGATCACCACACAGGGTGATGCCCTGTCATCACATGTCTCCCTAGATTCAGGGTGTCTTCAGGTAACCGCCTGGGCCACACAGAGCATCGGAGCCTCCCATGAGCATCACGCCATCCACCCTCACCCGCGCGGCCGCCGGAGCGGCCGCACTCGCCGGGCTCATCTACATCGTCATCCAGTTCATCCACCCCGCCGACGTGGTCGCCTCACTCTCCACCCAGATGTGGATCACGGTGCACGTCCTCAGCTTCGGCATGGCCGTTCTGGCCATGATCGGCCTCACCGGAATCTACCTGCGGCAGGTGCAAAAGTTCGGGCTGCTCGGACTGATCGCGTACCTGATGTTCGGACTCTTCTTCATCCTGCAGGCGTCCTTCAACTTCACCGAAGCCCTCATCGCGCCGCTGGTCGCGACCGCAGCCCCCCAGCTCGCCGTGGACATCGTCGGCCTGTTCGGCCGTTACCCGGCCGTGAACGACCTCGGCCCTCTCGCGGCCCTCCCGCAGGTCGGCGGTCTGCTGTACGTCGTCGGTGCGCTCCTGTTCGGCATCTCCATCCTCCGCGCCCGGGTCCTGTCTCGCGGTGCCGGCATCCTGTTGATCGTCGCAGCGGCCGTGACGCCCATCGCGGGCGCACTTCTCCCGCACGCCCTCGAACGCATGGCCGCCATCCCCATGGGCCTCGCCCTGATCTGGCTCGGATACTCCCTGTGGACGAACCTGCGCACAACGACGGAACCCCAGAAGGTGACCCACACCGGCGCACGCCTCGACACGACGCCGACGGTCTGACCCGGGTTCGCCGGACGACCGAGGAGCAATGACATGAAAAACCCACACGGGGCGCCCCTCGGGCGCGGTGGACTCGACACATATGAGATCCGTCTGCAAGGTCAGCTGGATGCCTGCTGGACCGACTGGTTCGACGGCTTCCGGCTGACCGAAGAGAGCGACGGAACAACAACCCTCACGGGCACGATCGTGGACCAGGCCGCCCTGCACGGGCTGCTGCGACGGGTCGGAGACCTGGGCGCCACGTTGATCTCGGTCAACCTCCTGACGAGAAGTGACCGATGACGAGGGACAAGATCACCCGAGCCGGGCCTACACACGACGCGGCAACATCAGGCCTGTCGACACACGACAGGAAGCCAAAAGGCCTGCCGACGCAAGGCCTGTCGACACACGACACGGCGACACCGGACAGGCCTACTGGCGCCGTTCCCGGCGCTGATCGAACCCGCACGCCGGCGCGGGCTCCCCGGCAGCAATGGCTCGCACCGGCCGCACTGATCCTGCTCAGCCTCATCCCGATTCTCGCCGGAGCCGCACGCCTCACCGAGCTGACGGGGGCGCCGCCGCCGCCACCGAGGACAACGCACGGTTCCTCGACTCCCCCGTACTCGTCACGACGCACATCGTGAGCGTGACCGTCTTCTGCCTCCTCGGCGCCCTCCAGTTCGTTCCCGCCCTGCGGCGCCGGGCGGGCAGGTGGCACCGCGTGGCGGGACGGATCCTCATCCCCGCCGGCCTGCTCTCCGCGCTGTCCGGCCTGTGGATGGTGGTGTTCTACCCGCACCCGCCCGGTGACGGCATCGCCCTCGGCGTGATTCGGCTCTTCTTCGGGTCTGCGATGGCCGTGAGCCTCCTGCTCGGTATCCGCGCGATCGTGCGCCACGATTTCGTCAGGCACGGCGAGTGGATGACGCGCGCCTATGCGCTCGCCGTCGCCGCCGGCACCCAGGCCCTGCTCCTGATCCCGGGGGCGATCCTTTTCGGGCCCAAGGACGAGCTGTCCCGCGCAGTCCTGATGGGTGCCGCCTGGGTCCTGAACCTCGCGGTCGCCGAGCATCTCATCCTTCGGCGCCGTCGTCGCCGGGGCTAGCCCGCGTCGGCTCACGTCTTTTTCTAAAAGCGTGTCGGGTTGTCGGGGTCGTCGGGTTCGGAGTCGAGGTTCCAGACGTCCACGACAGGGACCGGCGGTGTGGGTGTGGGTGTGGGTGTGGGTTTCCGCGGTGGTCTCATGTCGGCGGAGGGTTCGACGATGTAGCTGTACCCGGCCGGGGACGTCCACTCGATCCGGCCATCGCCGAGGTGTCTCGGCGACCACCTCGTGTAGCTCTTGACCGCGTGGTGGTACGGGCAGAGGTGGGCGAGGTTCATCGCGTCGGTTTCGCCGCCGTGCTGCCATTCCACACTGTGATCCAGGTCAGAGCGCTTGGCGGAGCGGCGGCAGCCGGGGAAGGTGCAGGTCTCGTCCCGCACCTCGAGCCATTTCTTGAGCGCTGCCGGGACCTTGTAGGTGTCGCGTCCCATCGAGAGCACGACCCCGGTCTCGGGGTGGGTGAGGAGCCGGGTGAAGCTCGGCGCACCCGCGGCGAGCCGCCGCGCGGTCTCCGGGTCGATGGGTCCGTACCCGGCCAGGTACCCGGGTTCCTCGCTTTTGCCGAGCAGGGTCAGGACGGGAACGGTGACGTTGACCTGCGCGGCCACGCCGGCTCCGAGTCCGTCCGGGGTGACGCCGCCGGTCAGGACGTCGGTGAGCACGTCTACGGCGATCTGCGTCAGCGTGCGGGTTTCGTCCGGGCCTTGCAGGGTGAGGGCCACGTCGAGGGTGCGGTGGTAGGCGGCCTGCACTTTCTCGGCGTCCCCGGTCACATACAGGGAGGCCATGCCGTCGTTGAGGGCCTGGAAGACCACGTGCCGGTCCTCGACGCTTTTCTGGTGCCTTGCGGTGATGGTTTCCGGGTGGGTGCGTTCCCGCACCCGCCGTGCCCTGTCGGCGAGTTTTGCCACGGTCAGCACTTCCGCAGCGGGCACGAGGACGTCCTCGAACACGGCGCGGGCCCGGGCGGCCGCCTCCGGATCGTCCCCCATGCGGATACCCCAGGCCTGGTCCATGATCACCTGTGCGTGCCGGTAGCTGATCGACCCGGAGGTCAGGGCTTCCCGGGTGGCGGGGAGGTCTTCGGCGAGGGTGCGGCTGGCTTCGATCAGGGTCTCGGCCGTGCGCCGCGGGAGCCGGAGCAGCGCCCCGACCTCGCAGGCGAACTCCTCCTTCGTGGCTTCTTCCGGCGACCACAGCGGGCCCCTCCCACCGGTGCGTTCTGCGGCCTCCGCCCGAGCGCGCCCCACATCGGCCAGCACCCGCTGGGCGGTATAGATCGCGTCGGCCCGGCGAGCGGTGGCCTGATTGATTTCGCGGTCCGCGTCCCGGATCGCGTCATAGAAATCGGCCAAGGACGGCTCCACGAGACCGAGGTGCGGTGGGTTCACATTCGGGTCGGGAGGGGTCCCGGGCGGGGGTTCCGCGGTGCTGTCGACCGGGCTGTCCACCGGGCTCTCCAGAGGGCTTTCCAGAGGGCTTTCCCGGTGGGGTTCTGAGGTATTTTCAGCTGTCATGTCGGTCACTCTACGGACCACCACCGACATTCCCCGGGCATCCACCACCCCACAAACCACCTGTGGATAACCCGGTCAGAACCACTTTGTTGAGGAGAGACCGTCACGCAGACCTCCCGCGTCCGAAGCGGCCGCAGCTACGCCGACGCCGATCCGCATCGACGGGTCAAAGACTCAGTACTCGCCCTTGATCACGAAGTACGAGCCCCGAATGACACCGGCCAGCTTCGATTTCTGCCGTGCGAATTTGAAGCGCGACGCCAGTTCTTCGGGCACCTCCATGCCGTCGGCGAGCTTGAACCCGACGGCACGCTTCTGACCATCCTCGATGCCGTACATCACGTTGATCGACAACCCGGACTCATAGAACACGTAAGCCATCCGAATCCCCTCGACTTCGAAGGAGGTCACCTCGAGCGGGCGCGAGGCGATGACGATGTCGCGCTCCTCCGAGAGGATGTGGCTTACCCACTCGAGCACGTCCGGAGCATCGCTCACCGGGCTGACGGTGAAGACGTGGTCGTACTTGTTCCTGAAGTAGCGCGCCTCATTGGCCCGTAAGCCGGCGAGCGCTTCGACCACCGGCGACGACTCAAGTCCGACGGACGATACGTTCACGAAGTCGACAATGTAGGACATGCGGCCCCTCTTCGTTCGTGGTGCCGCCCACGCTAGCGCCGCATCCGCCTTCAGAGTATCGAACTAGCCACAGAGTTCTTTGGCGATGCCGGCCTGCGGCGACACGATGATCTGGCTCACCTTGTCCTCAAGCACCACAAAATGGATCCACTGCCCCTGGCCGCTGGCCAGTACGTACGGGGCGATGGGAGTGCCGGCATCCTGGTACGTGATCGAAGATCTGTCGACCCCGACCGGCCCGGACACGCTGATCGCCGAAGCCGCCGATGGCCTCGATATCCTCGTCAACAACGTCGGTGCGCTCACACCGCGCACCACGGGGTTCCTCGACGTGACCGACGAGGACTGGCTCACCACCCTGAACCTCGATCTGATGGCCGTTGTGCGCACGACCCGCGCGGCCATTCCCCTGCCGATCGAGAGAGGAGGGGGAACCGTGGTCACCATCGCGTCTGTGAACGCCTACCTTCCCGACCCTGGAGTCATCGACTATTCGGTCGCGAAAGCGGGGGTCTGGAACCTCTCGAAGGCTCTCTCCAAGGAGTTCGGTGACCGGGGCATCCGCTTCAACACGGTCAGCCCCGGGCCCGTCTCGACGCCGCTGTGGTTGGGCGAAACCGGGGTGGCGTCGACGGTCGCCAAGGCCATGGGCGTCTCCCCCGACGAGGCACGCAAGCGCATCATCGAAGCCGGCGGCGGGTTCGTCACCGGCCGCTTCACCGAACCAGCGGAAGTAGCCGACCTCGTGATCCTGCTGGCCAGCGGCAGGGCCGGCAACGTCACGGGTGCCGACTTCAGAATTGACGGCGGGCTGACGAAGGAGCTCTAGAACGACAGCGTGAGACGTTGCCTAGTGTGCAGGGAACATCCTGCTCATCGGAGGGTGGCCGTCGACCCCGATTCCGCCTTCGGATCCGCCGGCGAGGACTGGATCAGGGTGTGCCTGGCCGGCCGGCAGGAACCGCTCCTGACGGCGCTCTCCCTCCTGCCCACACCCTGACCCTTCCCCCGGAGGATGCCCCCGGCCACAACAGGCCGGGCGGCTACCGCCCTATTCCCGGCCGTCCTCCAGCGGGATGAGCATGGTGCGGAACGGACCAGCGACGGCATGGAGCCCCCAGATGCGATCGGCGACCCCGTCGATTCCGTTGGCCAGCTGAAGCTGGGGGATGCCGCCGGGAATCACCAGCTGGTTGACCCTGATGCCCTCATCCGCCAGAACGTCGTGAAGCATCTCGCCGTAGGCGCTCTCGGCAGGGAAGGCCACCGAGGTGCCGGCAAAGCCGGCACGGGCCTTCACCGAGGTTCCGCCGTTGATCAGGATGATGCTGCCGCTCCCTGCCGCCCGCATCGCTGGCAGCACCGCACGCGCCGCGTGGATGAGCCCGAGGGCCGAGAACTGCATTGCCTCCAGGGCCAGCTCCGGAGTCATCTCGAGGACGGGCTTCAGGTAGTCGCGCGACGGGAGCGGGCTGTACTGCAACGCTGTGATAGGTCCGAGCTCCGCTCCGGCACGCGCCAGGGCGACTTCGAGCGACACCGGCGTGAGGACATCCGCTGCGTAAGCCCTCGCGGTGAAGCCGGCGGCGGTGAGCTCGGCTGCCATGGTGTCCAGTTTCGACTGGTTCCTGGCGATCAGGGCAATGGAGAAGCCTTCGCGCCCGAACTTTCGCGCGACGGCGGCTCCGAGCCCCGGTCCGGCTCCGATGATGGCGATGACAGGCACGAGGGTCTCCTTCGATGGATGCTGTTGCTGGTGCTGGTGCTGGTGCTGGTGCTGGTGCTGGTGCTGGTGCTGGTGCTGTTGCTGTTGCTGTTGCTGTTGCTGTTGCTGCGATGACTATCGCAAGGAGCCCGAGCCTAACGTCAAAGTGCACCTCCACCCGATTGAGCCATGGAATCGACCACCGGCGCCGACCGAAGTATGTCCGCCGACCATGGTTGCTCAGTTGAGACGTTTCTTCTCGCTTCCCACTTCCCGCTCGGGATTGGTCATAGACCTAATGCACCCACGAAAACCTGTGCGAGGATGTCCCCGGGTGCAGTAATTTGCCTGATGAACGAGGGGGACGTATGACTTTTCGGAGAGTGACGGGAGGGCGCGGCGCGGCGCTCACAGCACTGGCCCTGGTTGCGAGCGTTCTGCTGCTGACCGGGTGTGCGGGTTCGTCGGATCCCGTCCGGGGTACCGCGATTCCGGCGGCAACAGCGACGGCCCCCACCCCATCAGAGCGTCCCTCTGCGCCAGCAGCGGTGACGGACATCTTCGTCAGTGCCGCGTCAATCGAACTCCGCGATGCATCAGGAAAGACGGTGTCCACGTTCGACTACTTCCAGTCGGCAAGCGAGGTGGTCGCCGGACTCTCCCAGGCGCTGGGGAGCGCACCCATTGTGGAGAATTTCGAGGGCCGCAATGACGTGCCACCTACGACACGGTATCAATGGGGCGGCTTCGTCCTCAATGACCCCGTGACTGGGGGGACGCCACCATTCAGTTCGAATACGTGGGTACGAGTGTCAGCCGAGGCCGTGAACGGTGTTCACATCGGCACCGTCGACGGAATCGCCATCGGAGACAGCGCCGCAGAACTCGAGGCACGATATCCCGACACCTCGTTCCGGCTGCCGTCCGGAGGCCAATCTGAACTCAACATCGGCGTTGGGTTCGTGCCACTGCCACCCTCCGACGACAGTGCAGGATCCGCGCGCACGTTCTCAGTCCAGCTCCTCGCTCCCGACCCACTCGGACCCATCACACAGCTCACGACGCCCTCGCCGAACTGGGGTGCCTGAGAGCCCGCGAGATCTGCGACGCGGCCGGACGTGATTACGAAGTCTCCTGAACCCACAATGGCGGCGAAATCACCGGCGCCGGAACCGCCTTGACTCAATCAGGACTCAATCTGCAGTGCGGACTACACGTTGAAGCGGAACTCCAGGATCACGCCGGCGGCCTGCGGGGCGGTCCAGCCCTTGTGGATCGTCCAGGCGCGGGTCTCCTTGGGGCCTGCGGTCAGGTAGGTCAGCTCGACTCGTCCAGGCTAGATCGTGACCTGTGACGTGAGCGCTTACCTGTGGATACCGCACCCAGGCGAGGACAGAAATCGTCGCAGAACAGTCGTAACCGGCGCGCCTGTCCCACGGCGTGGCGTCCCGTGCCGTCGGTGAAAAAGAACGCGACGTGTCATTCCTGTTCTCTAAGCTGGGCACGGGGCCACCGCGCATGTTCCTCTGGACAAAGGAGCAGCATGTACGAAGATTTCTCTTGGGCACCGATCCGACCGGACCACCGCCGGCGAAACATCACCGCCTCCATTTCCGTGGGATTGGTCCTCGCGCTGGCCGGCGGCCTGTTCACAGTGAATACGGAGCGCGCGCTCGATTACGACGACGCGCAGTCCTCGCATACAGCAGCCGTAAAGATCCTGGATTTGCAGCGGACGTCGGCGCTCACCCAGATCGACGCAGCAGCCACCTCCCTGGCCACGGCGAAAACCACGCTGGCGTTGCACGTCGCTGAGGTCCCGGCCGCTGACGTCCGCGCTGCTCTCACCACCAGCATCCAGGCCCTTGACGACCAGATCAACGCCGCCTGGGCTGAAGTCCAGGAGGCTGACGCTGCTGCTCTGGCGCCCGTCCGCGGTGATGATCTGCTCTCCCCCGGCGCGGGGTTCCGTGCTGCGACCACCGCCGTCAGCGTCCACCATTTCCCGGTCTCCGCTGGTCTCGCGGCCGCGATCGCCGCCCTGGACGCACCGTCGTCGTCGATAACTACCGCCGTCCTGACCTGGCAGAGCGACCAGGCGAAAGCTGTTGCTGACGCCTCAGCCAAAGCGTCGGCCGCAGCGAAGAAGGCGGCATCCAACGCGGTTTCTGCCGCGAAAGCCAAGGCGGGAACCCCGGCAAAGGCGGCCGCCCCGGCCATCCCGATCATCGATCAAAGCCACGCACCGTCCAGTCAGGCGGAGGCTCCGGTCCGTCCGGCCGTGGCCACCGGCCCCTTCACGTTGAACGTCAGGGTCACCGGCGGCCAGACCGAAGTGGACGCATGCAACGGCGCTGTGGACGTCGCCGCCTACCTGGTCGCCGTGATCGCTGAGCATTGGTATTGCGGTGGGTCTGTCTTCCCGCAGTCAGCGGGGACCGTGATCACTCTCACTGGGATCCACGCGGGCAGATACCGTGTGGAGGGTGTGGTGGCTACGTTGAACCATGACACAGCCTTCGGCCGCGACATCCCAGCAACCTACGACCTTCTCTTTCAGACCTGCCAGAACAACAACGACAAGACCACGTCCTTCACCGCGCTGACGAAGATCGAATGACAGGCAGACGATAGGGAAACAGCCCATCCGTCAACCCGCCGCACGGGCTAGACGTTGAAGCGGAACTCCACGACGTCGCCGTCCTGCATGACGTACTCCTTGCCCTCGATGCGGGCCTTGCCCTTGGCGCGGGCCTCGGCGATGGAGCCTGCGGCGATCAGGTCGTCGAAGGAGAAGACTTCGGCCTTGATGAAGCCCTTCTGGAAGTCGGTGTGGATCACGCCGGCGGCCTGCGGGGCGGTCCAGCCCTTGTGGATCGTCCAGGCGCGGGTCTCCTTGGGGCCCGCGGTCAGGTAGGTCTGCAGGCCGAGGGTGTCGAAGCCGATCCGGGCGAGCTGGTCGAGACCGCTCTCGGCCTGGCCGGTCGAGGCGAGCATCTCCGCGGCGTCGGCCGCGTCGAGCTCACTGAGTTCGGACTCGAGCTTGGCGTCGAGGAACACGGCGTTCGCCGGGGCGACGAGGGCGGCGAGCACGGCGAGCTTCTCAGCGTCCTGCAGCACGGCCTCGTCGACGTTGAACACGTAGATGAACGGCTTCGCGGTGAGGAGGCCGAGTTCGCGGATCGGCTCGATGTCGAGCTTCGCGGAGGACAGCGGCTGGCCGGCGTCGAGCACGGCCTGCGCCTTGAGCGCGGTCTCGAGCACGATCGGGGGCATCTTGCGGCCCTTGACCTCTTTCTCGAAACGGCTGATGGCCTTCTCGAGGGTCTGCAGGTCGGCGAGGATCAGTTCGGTGTTGATGGTCTCCATGTCGCCGGCCGGGTTCACGGCGCCGTCGACGTGCACCACGTCGGGGTCGGCGAATCCGCGGATGACCTGAGCGATCGCATCCGCTTCACGGATGTTCGCGAGGAACTTGTTGCCGAGGCCCTCGCCCTCACTCGCGCCGCGCACGATGCCGGCGATGTCGACGAAGGACACCGGTGCCGGGAGCAGACGTTCGCTGCCGAAGATCGCGGCGAGCGCGGCGAGCCGGGAGTCCGGCAGGTTCACGATCCCCACGTTCGGCTCGATCGTGGCGAACGGGTAGTTCGCCGCGAGCACGTTGTTCTTGGTCAACGCGTTGAAGAGGGTGGACTTGCCGACATTGGGCAGTCCGACGATTGCAATAGTAAGAGCCACGAGAATCCATCGTACCGGGCGGGCCCCGTCGGGCCTGTCGGTGGGCCGTGAGAGCATGAAGGGGTGCCCCTCAACTTCACCGCGATCGACTTCGAAACCGCCAACTCCTCGAGCGCCTCCGCGTGTTCGGTCGGGCTGGTCAAAGTGCGTGATGGGCTCGTGACCGACCGTGTCGGCTGGTTCATCCAGCCCGCACCCGGCCACGACGAGTTCCTGAAGTGGAACATCAAGATCCACGGCATCTACCCGGCGAATGTCTTCGGTGCCCCGACCTGGGCCCAGCAGCTCCCTGCACTGGTCGCCTTCGCCGACGGCGACACGCTCGTCGCCCACAACGCCGGTTTCGACCTCGGCGTCATCAAGACCGCCTCTACGGTCGCCGGACTCCCGGTGCCCGACTTCAGCTATGTCTGCAGCCTGCAGGTCGCCCGCCGCACCTATCACCTCGACTCCTACCGGCTCCCGGTCGCCGCCATGGCGGCCGGCTTCGAGGACTTCGCCCACCACGACGCCCTCGCCGACGCCGAGGCCTGCGCCGCCATCATCATCCACGCCGCAAAGCGGCACGGTGCGGACACCCTCGAAGACCTGGCCCGCATCACCAAGGTCGGGGTCGGAGCGATCGGACCCGTCGCCATCGCAGCGAAAGCCGCGATCCACGGGCCGATGGCCCTGAGTTAGCTGACGACGAGCTAGCTGACGACGAGCTAGCTGAAGAACGAGCGAGCAGAAGAACGAGAGGCACCGCCATCATGGACTCCGAAGACCTGCCCCTGAGCCCCTGGCCCCAGGACATGCAGGCTCAACGTCGAGGAATGCTGGCCGCCCCTGATCTTCCTGCTCTTCGTGCGCAGCGCATGGCAGCTTGAGATCGGTTCCGTCCCGAAGCTCGACTCCGAACCGGAACCGGGCACCTCCCGCCGGCCGGACGACCTCGACCTCGACGCCGCCGTGCAGCGTTGGCTGACCGAGTGGCGGCGAGCCTGGAGCCACTTCGACGCGGCCGAACCGGCCGTCGGCATCCCGGATGAGGAGGTCCAGCGCCTCCTGGACACCCTGACCGACGAGGAGCCTGTGGGCGGCGACCTCGACCTCGACCTGGCCGTCCGACTTCTGGAACACCGGAATCGACCAGGAGGCGTGTGAGATGTGGCGCACGACCATGCCGGCGGCGCTCGGCACCCTGCCGGAGAACCGGGTCATCCCGGCGCTCGTCACGGCCTGGCGGGGCGGCCTCACGACGATCATCCAGCTCCCGTACCTCGGATTCTTCGCCCAGCGGATCAACCGGCAGCATCTCGTCGTCTCCCGGACCACCCGGAACGACCCGGAAATGCTCGCGCAGGCGCTCGCGCTCGAGGCCTGACCCGCGACTCTCCCGGGGTCTGCGCGGTGAGTGTCGGTGGCCGCTGGCAGAGTTGGAATATGGATCCCTGGCTCACCCTCCTTCTCGGCATCGCCCTCGGCGCCATGCTCGGCGCCCTCTGCACGGTCATCGTGCTGCAACGCCGCGCCGCCCGGGCCGGCGCGGCCACCTCCGGCGCTGGCCCGTACGCCGTCGATCCCGCGGTACTCGAGGCCCGGCACCAGGTCGACCTCGCCGAGCCTGCGGTCCGCCGAGGCCAAAGTCTCGGCCATTCTGCGCGAAGAGCTCGCCTCGGTGCAGGCCACAACGGATGCCCTCCGCGAGCAACTCGCCGACGAGCAGCGCCGGGCACGAGAGTTCGACGAACGCCACCGTGAGGAGGCCGCCGCCCGCACCGAACGCGAACAACGGGAGAGCAAGGTGCTCCAGGCCCTCGCCCCGGTGCGGGAAAGCCTGCACGACATGCAGGCTCAAGGTCTCGGAGCTCGAGGCCCAGCGCAGCCTGCAGCACGGCGAGCTCAGCCAGCAGCTTCGCAGCGCGACCGAGTCGGAGGAACGGCTGCGCAGCACCGCCGAGTCGCTGGCCTCCGCTTTGCGCGCGAACAACACCCGCGGTGTCTGGGGCGAGACCCAGTTGCGCAGCGTGGTCGAGGCCGCCGGGCTCATCGAGCGGGTCGATTTCGACGTGCAGTCGAGCATCAGGCTCCGACGCAGGGTCCGGCCGCCCCGACATGGTCGTGCACCTGCCCGGAGGCAAGAACATCGCCGTCGACGCCAAGGTGCCGTTCACGGCGTTCCTCGAGGCGAGCCAGATCCCGGCGACGGCCACCGGCGCCGAGGGCGCCCGGCGCACGGCACTCCTCGGCGCCCACGTGAAGGCCGTGCGCGACCACATCACCGCCCTCGGCAGCAAGGCGTACTGGCAAGGTCTCGAGGCCTCCCCCGAGATCGTGATCGCGTTCATCCCGAGCGAGTCCCTCGTGTCGTCCGCTCTCGAGGCCGACCCCTCGATCATGGAGTTCGCCTTTTCCAAACGGGTCGCGCTCGCCTCCCCCGTGACGCTCTGGTCGGTGCTCAAGACCGTCGCGTTCACCTGGCAGCAGGATGTCCTGACCCACGACGCGAAACTGCTCTTCGACCTCAGCCGTGAGGCTCTACGCCCGGCTGGCCGTCACCGCCACCCACATCGAGAAGCTGGGCCGCTCCATCGAGCGCACCGTCAAGGACTACAACGGGTTCGTCGGGTCGATGGAACGCCAGGTCCTGCCGACGGCGCGCAAGCTCAACGCCCTCGACGAGTCCAAGGTGCTCGCCCCGCTCGCCGGGGTCGAGGAATCGCCGCGCGAACTAGTCGCGTGGGAGTTCGTGACCGAGCTGGAAGCCGCGGGACTCGCCGCGGCCGAACTCGAGGCATCCGCCCAGCGCGCCGACTGACCGGGCGCTGGGCGACACTCGCCGTTCCTGCCGAGTGTTTCCCGAAGAACGGGACGGCTCGGCCGGAACGGCGATTCTCGCGTGTCTCGCGTGCGGAGACGCGGGTCAGTGCGCGCGGGTCAGTGTGCGCGGGCTACAGCCACTTGGCGGCGAGGTGGTCGGCCACGACCCGGCGGACCGTGCCGGACTTGCCCCGCATGACGATGCTCTCGGTGCGGATGATCGGACCCTTACGACGCACGCCGTCGACGAGGCCGCCGTCGGTCACGCCGGTCGCGACGAAGAACGTGTTGTCTCCCGAAACCATGTCGTCGAGATCGAGCACCTTGTCCACGTCGAGGCCGGCCGCAATGGCCCTGGCGCGCTCGGCGTCGTCCTTCGGGGCGAGTCGGCCCTGCATGAAGCCGCCGAGCGCCTTGAGCGCACACGCCGTCGTGATGCCCTCGGGGCTGCCGCCGATACCGACGCACATGTCGATGCGGGTGCCGTACCGGGCGGCGTTGATGCCGCCGGCGACATCGCCGTCGGACATGAGCCGGGTGCCGGCTCCCGCGCTCCGGATCGCGTCGATCAGGCCTTCGTGGCGCGGACGGTTGAGCACGGCGACGACCATCTCGCCGATGGGCTTCCCCGTCGCCTGGGACAGCGCGCGCAGGTTGTCGCCGATCGGCTGGTCGAGGTGCACGACGCCGAATCCGGCGGCTCCCGTGACGATCTTGTCCATGTAGAAGACCGAGGAGGCGTCGAGCATCGTGCCACGGGACGACACGGCGATCACGGAGAGCGCGTTCTGGCGGCCCTCGGCCGTGAGGCTCGTGCCGTCGATCGGGTCAACCGCGATGTCGCAGGCCGGACCGGTGCCGTTGCCGACGTGCTCTCCGTTGAAGAGCATCGGGGCCTTGTCCTTCTCGCCCTCGCCGATGACGATGACTCCGTCGAAGTTGACGGTGCCGAGGAACACTCGCATCGCGTCGACGGCGGCCTTGTCTGCCGCGTTCTTGTCTCCGCGACCGATGAACGGCACCGCGCGAATGGCCGCGGCTTCGGTCGCACGCACCAGCTCCATGGCCAGGTTCCGGTCAGGGTGGGTGAAATTGGGGGCGATTTCGGGGCTGTTCACAGATGGTCCTTCCCGGACGAAGAGTGCGGCAGTGGCGAGGCCCAGCTTTGGGCCGGCGCCGGTCTCCCAGCGCTGCCGTTTAAGAGCCTAGCGCCCGACCAGCGGGAACGGCTGTTGTTTCCCGTCCAGCCATCCAGTCGTCGTCAGTAGGATGGGAAGACCGAAACTGTTCAATCGAGGAGACGCAAAAACATGCCCATCGCAACCCCAGACCAGTATGCAGAGATGCTCGCCAAAGCCAAGACCGAGGGTTTCGCCTACCCGGCGTTCAATGTTTCGTCTTCCCAGAGCATTAATGCCGTCCTGCAGGGCCTGACCGAGGCCGGCTCCGACGGCATCATCCAGGTGACCACCGGTGGCGCCGATTATTTCGCCGGCCACACGGTCAAGAACCGCGCAGCCGGTGCGCTCGCCATGGCCCGCTTCGTGCAGTCCGTCGCCGACAATTACCCCGTTACCGTTGCCCTGCACACGGACCACTGCCCCAAGGGCGCCCTGGACGACTTCGTCCTGCCGCTCATCGCCGCATCCGAAGCCGAAGTGAAGGCCGGACGCAACCCGATCTTCCAGTCGCACATGTGGGACGGTTCCGCCATCCCGCTCGCCGAGAACCTCGTCATCGCGAAGGACATCCTCAAGCGCACCAAGAACATCAACGCGATCCTCGAGGTCGAGATCGGCGCCGTCGGCGGCGAGGAAGACGGTGTCGAGGGCGACATCAACGAAAACCTGTACACGACCCTCGACGACGCCAGCGCCATGGTCGACGCGCTCGGCCTCGGCGAGAACGGCCGCTACATGGCCGCGCTCACCTTCGGCAACGTGCACGGCGTGTACAAGCCCGGCAACGTCAAGCTGCGCCCGGAACTGCTCAAGGAAATCCAGGACGGCCTCGCCGCCAAGTACGGCACCGGCGTGAAGCCGCTCAACCTCGTCTTCCACGGTGGATCGGGATCGACCGCGGCCGAGATCGCCGAAGCCGTCGCCAACGGCGTCGTGAAGATGAACATCGACACCGACACGCAGTACGCATTCACGCGCGCCGTCGCCGGCTACATGCTCAAGAACTACGACGGCGTGCTCAAGATCGACGGTGAAGTCGGAAACAAGAAGCTCTATGACCCGCGTGCCTGGGGCAAGGTCGCCGAGACGGCCATGGCCGCCCGCGTCGTCGAAGCCACCCAGCAGGCTCGGCTCCGCCGGACACTCGGAGAGCTAGTCTCCGATCCAATAAAAAGCCGGACCAAGCCGGGGTGGATTCTTCTGAATTCACCCCGGCGGGCCCCGGTTCCCCCGTCAACAAGTGAGTGGAACGGCCCCCGTGCCCAGCGACAACGTCCCCGATAGCCCCCGCCGAGACCCCCGGCCTCAGCCCCGCTACGGCGAACTGGCCCCGGAAGGCTGGAACTGGGACCCAGGCACCACGGCGTCTCCATCGTCCGCGGCCGACCAGGCCCAGCTCGCCTCCTCAGCGTTGGGGTCCCGAAGCGACCCGACCAAGCCCACGGTGCCGACCTGGGACCGACGGGTCACCCTCGGCCTCCTCGCGCTCGGCCTCGCCACAACCTTCATGTCGATCGGGGTGCTCAATGCACTTCCCGACGCGATCCAGATGCTCTACACCCAGTCCCACCTCGGCACCTACGTGCCGGACTCCTCGGTGGCCGGGCTCGTCACGGCGGGCGGCATCACCGAAGCGATCGTCTGGCTGCTCACCGCGGCCGCGTCGATCCTGCTCATCTCCCGCGGCAAGCGGGCGTTCTACATCCCCGTGATCGGCGCCGTGATCGCGTTCGTGGTGATCTTCGCCTTCATGATGGTGGTCGTGACGACCGACCCGACGTTGATCAACTTCTACAGCCAGCCGTAGGCATCCGCCCGGAGCGCCGGAAAGGCACCCCACGGGCGTCGGCACTACTCGACGCGGGTCACGCGCCCGCCGAGGGCCCGTGCGTCGTTGTTGCCCGCGAGGTCCTTGCGCAGTTCCTTCGGCAGCGAGAACAGCAGGTCCTCCTCCGCGGTCTTCACTTCCTGCACGTCACCGAAGCCGGCGCCGGCCAGGTCGCGCAAGAGCTCGGTCACGAGCTCCTCGGGCACGGATGCCCCGCTCGTCACTCCGACGGTCGCGACGCCGTCGAGCCACTCCTGCTTGACCTCGCTCGCGAAGTCAACCCGGTAGGCGGCGCGGGCACCGTATTCAAGGGCGACTTCGACGAGGCGCACCGAATTGGACGAGTTCGCCGAACCGACCACGAGCACAAGATCGGAGGCCTCGGCGATTTTCTTGATCGCCACCTGACGGTTCTGGGTGGCGTAGCAGATGTCGTCGCTCGGCGGATCCTGAAGCAGCGGGAACCGGGCGCGGAGCCGTTTCACGGTCTCCATGGTCTCGTCGACGCTGAGCGTCGTCTGCGACAACCAGACGACCTTCTCCGGGTTGCGCACGACGATCGTGTCGGCCTCGTCGGGGCTGCCCACGAGGGTCGTGTGCTCGGGGGCCTCCCCCGCGGTGCCCTCGACCTCTTCATGTCCCTCGTGGCCGATCAACAGGATTTCGAAATCGTCGCGCGCGAAGCGCACGGCCTCGCGGTGCACCTTGGTGACGAGCGGGCAGGTCGCGTCGATGGCGCGCAACCCGCGCGCAGCGGCCGCGTTGACGACGGCCGGAGACACTCCGTGGGCGCTGAAGACGAGGTGCGAGCCGCGGGGTACCTCGTCGACCTCGTCGACGAAGATGGCGCCCTGCTTCTCGAGTTCGGAGACGACATGCACGTTGTGCACGATCTGCTTCCGCACATAGACGGGCGCTCCGTAGAGCTCGAGCGCCTTCTCGACGGCGACGACGGCCCGGTCGACGCCCGCGCAGTAGCCGCGCGGGGCCGCGAGCAGCACCCGTTTCGGCCCATCCACCGGGGTATCCTTGAGGACGTTGCGTGCCCGGGGAATCCGGGGCATGCCGAGGCCGATAACGCTTGAATCCGAGCTGATAGTCACCGGCTCATTCTATGGGTGCATGACTGGACAGGCCGTGGGAGGAACGATTCATGACCGATGCACCACCCACCCTCGAGGCCCCGTGGCCCGTCGCCCTGCTCGCGAACAAGATCCGCGGGTACATCGAACGGCTCGGAACCGCCTGGGTCGAGGGCGAAATCACCCAGTGGGGTGTCAGCGGCGGCAACGTCTACGGAAAGCTCAAAGACCTCGGTGAAGACGCCACCGTCGGCTTCACCGTGTGGTCCTCGGTCAAGGCCCGGCTCAGCGACGAGTTCAAGCAGGGTGACCGGGTCATCGCGCTCGTCAAACCGAACTACTGGGTCAAGGGCGGCACACTCACCATGCAGGTCTTCGACCTGCGCCACGTCGGCCTCGGCGACATGCTCGAACGCCTGGAGCGTCTCCGCAAGCAGCTCGCCGCCGAAGGCCTCTTCGCGGCCTCCCGCAAGCAGCCGCTCCCCTTCCTCCCGCACTGCATCGGCCTGGTCACCGGCAAGGACTCCGACGCCGAGAAGGACGTCATCCGCAATGCCCAGCTACGCTGGCCCGCTGTGGACTTCCACATCGCATACGCGGCCATGCAGGGCGACCGCTCGGTGACCGAGGTCGTCGCCGCGATCGAGCGCCTCGACGCCGACCCCGACGTCGACGTCATCATCGTCGCCCGCGGCGGCGGCGACTTCCAGAACCTGCTCGGCTTCAGCGACGAACGGGTGATCCGCGCTGCGGCGGCCTGCCGCACCCCCTGGTCAGCGCCATCGGCCACGAGGCCGACCGGCCCCTGCTCGACGACGTCGCCGACCTCCGGGCCTCCACCCCGACGGATGCCGCCAAGCGCGTCGTCCCCGATGTCTCGGACGAACTCAACCGCGTCCAGCAGGCCAGGGCCCGGTTGAGCACCCGTCTGACCGGAATCCTCGCGGCCGAGGTCGACCGGATCGGCCAGCTCCGGTCGCGGCCCGTGCTCAGCAGCACGGCGTGGATCGTCGATTCCCGCGCAGAGGACCTCACCCGGTACGTCGCCCGAGGGACCGAGCTTGTGGAACGTGTCGTCGAGGCATCTGCCAGCGTCATCGTCGAGCTCCGATCGAGGCTGCGCACGCTCTCCCCTCAGGGCACCCTCGACCGCGGTTACGCGATCGTGCAGGTGCCGGACGGCCACGTGCTGCGCGCCGCCGACGACGCTCCGGACGGTACCCGGCTCAGGATCACGCTCGGCACCGGAACCCTCGCGGCCACAGCAGGGCCGACCGCTGGACCGACCGCAGAGCGGGCCGTCGACCCGACCGCAGACCCGGCCCCTGGGCCGAAAACGACAGGCAGGAATCAATAGAATGGACGCCATGACCGCTCCCGCCGACATCGCCACCCTGAGCTACGAGCAGGCCAGGGACGAACTCGTCCGGGTCGTGAGCGCCCTCGAGCAGGGCTCCTCGACCCTTGAAGAGTCCCTCGCCCTCTGGGAACGCGGCGAGGAACTCGCGCGACGCTGCGAGGAATGGCTGATCGGAGCCAAGGCCCGCCTCGACGCCGCCCGCGCGCGCCAGCTGGACTCCGCCGCCGCGACCGGCCCCAGCGGCGAATGACCGCGCAGAAGCGACCGCCCCGGGTCGTCGCCGAGCTCGGCCGGCCCGAGACCGCCCAGGAGACAGCCGACCGCCTCGCGACGAACTCGCGGAACTACCGGTCGCGCAAGACGGTCAACAACCTGGTCCTGTCCCTGCTCGCCACCCTCGGCGCGGTTTTCGTGCTCGTCCTCCTCGTCCCGCGCAGCGACGGGCCGGTCGACCGCACCGTGGATTTCGCCGCCGTCGCGAGCCAGGTGCAGGTCGGGATCGACGAGCCCCTCGTGGTCCCTGTGCTTCCGGACGGCTGGCGGGCGAACGCCGCGCAGTGGCGTCTCGGCGGCACCGACAAGATCCCGTCCTGGTACATCGGCCTGCTGACCCCGCGCAACGAGTTCATCGGCCTCACCCAGGCCCTCGGCGCCAACCCGACCTGGATCGGGCAGCAGCTCAAGGACGCCCCCGCATCACAGACGCTCACCCTCGGGGGCGTCACCTGGGACGTCTACCGGAACCCGGCCGCCGAGAAGGACCGAGGCAACTTCGACTACGCCCTCGTGACGAGCGCGGGGACGAGCAGTTACCTGCTCGTCGGAACGGCGGACGAAGAGGAATTCGCGGCCCTCGCGACCGCGATCGCCCCCCAGATCAGCTCCAACGGACCGGCGGTGACCCAGTGACCGGGCAAGGCAAAGACGTGTTCATCAGCCAGGCCGCCGCACCCGGCGACGCCGTGGGCCCGGCAGCGGTCTGGAGCAGGCTGCAGCGCGGCAACCAGCGGTTCGTGGATGGCGAGCCGCAGCATCCGCGCCAGGACGTCGACCGTCGCACCGAGCTCGCAACCGCACAGACTCCGGCCGCGGCCCTCTTCGGGTGCAGCGACTCGCGCCTCGCCGCCGAGATCATCTTCGATATGGGCCTCGGCGACCTTTTCGTCGTCCGGAACGCCGGCCAGGTCATCTCCGATTCCGTGCTCGGCTCCCTCGAGTACGCGGTCGCCGTGCTCAAGGTTCCGCTCATCCTCGTGCTCGGCCACGACGGCTGCGGCGCGGTCCAGGCCGCCGTGGACGCGCAGGCTCCCGGGGCCGCTCCCCTGCCCGTGCACATCGGCCGGATCATCGAGAAGATCGTGCCCGCCGTGCACCGGGTGGTCGCGGCGACGGATGCGACGCTGACCGACCCCGGGAGCATCGATGCGCTCATGGTCGGCAGGGAACACCTGCGCGACACCGTCACCGAGCTCCTGGAACAGTCCGAGTTGATCAGCGACGCCGTCGCAGCGGGTACATTGGCTATCGTCGGCGCCAATTACCGACTGCTCGAGGGCCGGGCCGTTCCCGACGTCGTCGTCGGCAACGTCTGATCCCACAGCCCGGGCAGTACCGTCTCCCAATCGAAAGGTCTTACACACAGTGGTGGAAAAAACCGCAGATGCCGGCTACCGAATCGAACACGACACGATGGGCGAGGTGCAGGTTCCCGTCGACGCCCTCTACGGCGCCCAGACCCAGCGCGCCGTCGAGAACTTCCCGATCTCCGGTTCCGTCCTCGAACCCGCGCAGATCTCGGCCCTCGCCCGCATCAAGAAGTCCGCAGCCCTCGCGAACGCGCAGCTCGGGGTGCTCGACGGCGACATCGCCGAGGCGATCGCCGGTGCAGCAGACGAGGTCATCACCGGTCTCTACGACGACCAGTTCCCGATCGACGTCTACCAGACCGGCAGCGGCACCTCCTCGAACATGAACATGAACGAGGTGCTCGCGACCCTCGCCACCCGCACCCTCGGCCGCCCGGTTCACCCGAACGACCACGTCAACGCCTCGCAGTCGTCGAACGACGTCTTCCCGACCTCCGTGCACCTCGCCGTCACGAGCGCGCTCATCGACGACCTCATCCCCGGGCTCGACCACCTCGCCGTCGCGCTCGAGGCCAAGTCGGTGCTCTGGGCCGATGCCGTCAAGGCAGGCCGCACTCACCTGATGGACGCGACCCCTGTCACCCTCGGCCAGGAGTTCGGCGGCTACGCCCGCCAGATGCGGCTCGGCATCGAGCGCGTCCGCAGCGCCCTCCCCCGCGTCGCCGAGGTGCCCCTGGGCGGCACTGCCGTCGGCACCGGCATCAACACCCCCGCCGGCTTCCCCCAGCTCGTGATCGAGGCTCCTCGTCGCCGAGACCGAACTTCCCGTCACGGAAGCGCGCGACCACTTCGAAGCGCAGGCCAACCGCGACGGCCTCGTCGACGCATCCGGTGCCCTGCGCACCATCGCGGTCAGCCTCACCAAGATCTGCAACGACCTGCGCTGGATGGGCTCCGGCCCCAACACCGGCTTCGGCGAGCTGCAGATCCCGGACCTTCAGCCCGGCTCCTCGATCATGCCCGGCAAGGTCAACCCGGTCATCCCCGAGGCCGTGCTGATGGTCTGCTCCCGCGTGATCGGCAACGACGCGACCGTGGCCTGGTCTGGCGCGTCCGGCTCCTTCGAGCTCAACGTGGCCATCCCCGTGATGGGCACCGCGCTGCTCGAGTCGATCCGGCTGCTCTCGAACGCGACGCGGGTGCTCGCGGACAAGACCGTCGACGGGCTCGAGGCCAACCTCGTCCGGGCGAAGGCCCTAGCCGGTTCCTCCCCCGCGATCGTGACGCCGCTCAACCGGGTGATCGGCTACGAGGCCGCGGCGAAGGTCGCCAAGCACGCGGTCGCGCACGGCGTCCCGGTGCGCCAGGCCGTGATCGACCTCGGCTTCGTGGACCGCGGCGAGGTCACCCTGGCCCAGCTCGACACCGCCCTGGACCTGCTCAGCATGACGCGTCCTCCCGCGCGCACCGCCTAGCCCCGGCACCTTTCCGGTCGAGGGCGCCCTTTCCGCGGGTCACTCTCGACCGGAAAGGGCACCTTCGCCGGAACGCGGGGGTCAGTTCGGGTCGTTGCCCTCAAGCATCTCGGTGACGAGCGCGGCAATTGCGCTGCGCTCCGAGCGGGTGAGCGTCATGTGGGCGAACAGCGGATGTCCCTTGAGGGTCTCGATCACGGACGCGACGCCGTCGAAGCGGCCGACCCTGAGGTTGTCCCGCTGGGCGACGTCGTGGGTGAGGACCACCCGCGAGTTCTGTCCGATGCGGCTGAGCACCGTGAGCAGCACGTTGCGCTCGAGCGACTGAGCCTCGTCCACGATCACGAACGCGTCATGCAGTGACCGGCCGCGAATGTGCGTGAGCGGCAGGACCTCGAGGATCCCCCGCTCCAGCACCTCCTCGAGCACGTTCTCGGACACGAGGGCGCCGAGGGTGTCGAAGACCGCCTGGGCCCACGGGCTCATCTTCTCGCTCGCGTCACCGGGCAGGTAGCCGAGTTCCTGGCCGCCGACCGCGTAGAGCGGACGGAACACCATGATCTTGCGGTGCTGCTGGCGTTCCAGAACGGCCTCGAGTCCCGCACAGAGCGCGAGCGCCGACTTCCCCGTCCCCGCTCGACCTCCCAGGGAAAGGATCCCGATCTCGGGGTCGAGCAGCAGGTCGATCGCCAGGCGCTGCTCCGCGGAGCGGCCCTTGAGACCGAACAGGTCCCGGTCACCGCGCACGAGCCTCATCTCACCCTTGCCGGTGACGCGGCCGAGCGCCGAGCCGCGGTCCGAGTGCACGACGAGGCCGGTGTTGATCGGCATGTCCTGCACGAGACGGGTGTTGAGCACCTCGTTGTCGTACAGTTCGCTGATCTGGTTGGACCCGAGGGTGATCTCATCCATGCCGGTCCAGCCGGAATCGACCGCGAGCTCGTGCCGGTACTCATCGGCGAGCAGACCGATCGACGCGGCCTTGACCCGCAACGGCAGGTCCTTGGAGACGACCGTGACGGCGAGGCCGTCGTTGGCGAGGTTCATCGCGACCGCGAGGATCCTCGAATCGTTGTCGCCGAGCTGCAGGCCGGAGGGAAGCACAGACATGTTGGAGTGGTTCAGCTCGACACGCAGGCTGCCGCCTTCCCCGACCGGGATCGGGAAGTCGAGCCGTTCGTGCTTCACGCGCAGGCTCGTCCAGGAGCCGCAGGGCCTGCCGGGCGAAATACCCGATCTCCGGGTCGTTGCGCTTGGATTCGAGTTCGGCGATCACGACGACCGGCAGCACGATGGCATGCTCTGCGAACCGGAAGATCGCTTTGGGATCCGACAGGAGTACCGAGGTGTCCAGTACAAAGGTGCGCTCGGTTTGCTTTCCGTCGGAACCCGTCTGGTTCGAACCCAGATAGTCGGTTTGATTAGCGGTCACAACCACTCCCACCCCGTGCCCCGAGAGGCGCGGATTGTGTTGGCGAGCTGGCCACGGGGGTTCTCGAGCCGTACTTATGTGGCCGTCTCGATCAGGCGCCGTACCTGATGAGCATGACGCTACTTACACTGGCTGAATATCGGAAGTGCGACACACGCATTGTCACCAGACGTTAACGGACACGGCATCTGGGACTCAGTAGATGGCCGCCGTCGCATACGACGTGAATGCCCCGCGCAGCATGTCCACGGTGTCGACGCTGAGCACGGCGTGGGCGCTGAGCCGTACCCGGCCGTCGCGCGTCGTTGCGGTGATGCCGTGGTTGTGCAGGGCGATCGTGAGCATGTTCAGCTGGGCCGGGTTGGGCTCGAGCACGATGATCCCGGCCCGCTCCCGCTCATCCCGCGGCGACACCACAGGCACCGCGTACTCGTCGGCGAGGTCGATCAGCTGCGACACGTTGTCCGCGACCGCGGCCTCGATATTATGAATGCCCGTCGCGGCAATCTCTTCGAGGGCGGCGGAGAAGCGCGCCTGCGCGATCGCATCGCCATTGCTGACCCGGAATGCGCGGGCACTGTGGCTCGGCGGCAGCACCTCGTCCCACGGCTCGTCGACGTCGGTTCCCGCGAAGCCCGAGAACACCGGAACGAGCCGTTCGACCGCGCGGTCGCTCAGCGCCAGGAAGCCGGTACCCCAGCCAGAGCGCACCCATTTCTGGCCACCGGATGCGACGACATCCGCCGCATCGTAGGCCGCGTCGGTGACGCCGAAGCCCTGGATCGCGTCAACGATCAGGAGCCGGTCGCCGATCACCTGGCGGATGCCGTCGAGGTCGACCCGGAATCCGGTGCGGGAGTCGACGAGGCAGACGGCGACGGCGACCGTCGCGGGCGTGAGCCTGCTCACGGATCTCGCCGGGGGTCACCCTGCCGTGTTCGGTGTGCAGCCAGATCGGGGTCACGACGCGCAGGGCCTCCGCCGCGCGCACGGCCGCGAACGGCACGGTGGGGAAATCGCCCGGTGACAGCAGCACGCCCCCGTCAGCCCGAACATGGCCTGCATGATGCCTGTGGTGGTGTTCGGCTCGCAGACGACCTGGTCGGCGCGGAAACCGGTCACGGCCGAGACGGCCTCGCGCATCCGCTCGTCCTGGTCGAAGAGATGGTCGAGACTGCCGAAGCGGGCCCGGGACAGGATCTCGGTCTGGCCGAGATTCTCGGCTACCACCGTAGCCGAGAGCGGTCCGACGCGGCCGTAGTCGAGGTAACCGGGCTCTTCGACGAACCCTGCGGCGAAGGAATCGATCTCGGTCATCCGGTCTCCTAGCTTCCGAAGCGGCGCTGGCGTTTGGCGAAGTCGCGCAGGGCGCGCAAGAAGTCGACCTGGCGGAGGTCGGGTCCGAGGGCCTCGACGAAGTAGAACTCGCTGTGGGCGCTCTGCCAGAGCATGAAGTCGCTGATCCGCTGCTCACCGGAGGTGCGGATCACGAGATCGGGGTCGGGCTGGCCGCCCGTGTAGAGGTGCTGGCCGATGAGTTCGGGAGTGAGCGTCTCGGCGAGGTCGGCGAGGGTGTGCCCGTTCTCGAGGTGCGCAGCGACGATGCTGCGCATGGCATCGGTGATCTCGGTCCGTCCGCCGTAGCCGACCGCGAGGTTGATGTGCATTCCCGACTTTCCCGCTGTGCGGGTCTCGGCGTCGCAGAGGGCAGCGACGAGCGGTTCGGGCAGGCCCTTCCTGGTGCCCACCCTGCTGGACGCGCCAGTTGCGCTGGCGCGAGAGCTCTTCGGCGAGCTTGGCGATGATCTTGGTGAGCTCGGCGAGTTCCTCGCTCGGGCGGTTGGTGAGGTTGTCAGAGGACAACAGGTAGAGGGTGACCACCGAGATGCCGAGGTCGTCGCACCAGCGCAGGAACTCCCGCATCTTCGCGGCTCCGGCGCGGTGACCGTGTGCGGCGGACTCGAGTCCGAGCTGCCGCGCCCAACGCCGGTTGCCGTCGATGATCATCGCGACGTGACGAGGCAGGTTCTCCGGCGTCAGCCCGCGCCGAAGTCGACGCTCGTACAACCGGTAAAGGATGCCGCGCGCCGAGGGGACCTCCCGCTTCTGCACGTATTTACGCTAGCCCACTCGGGCAGCCCGTGCCTCTTCCGGCATGTTCGCTGTCGTATTCTGGCTGCATGGCCGCAGAGAGCAGCACCGGGGACGACGCCACCGCACGACAGCCGCTGAACGGGCCAGACGACGAGTTCATCCCTCAGTTGCCGCTGCTCGAGTCGGAGGTCCCCCGGCCGGAGGACCTCAAGCCCACCTGGCGCGGCTGGATCCATGCCGGGACCTTCCCGGTCACGATCGTCGCGGGGATCGTGCTGCTCTCCCTCGCCGAGGGCCCGGCGGCGAAATGGAGCCTGCCTCGTCTTCGTGATCAGTTCCCTGCTCCTGTTCGGCAACTCGGCGCTCTATCACCGCATCAATTGGAAGCCGCGCACCAAGCTCGTCTTCAAGCGCATCGACCACGCGAATATCTTCCTGCTGATCGCCG
Organism: Cryobacterium breve; assembly: GCF_027594785.1. GTDB lineage: Bacteria > Actinomycetota > Actinomycetes > Actinomycetales > Microbacteriaceae > Cryobacterium > Cryobacterium breve_A. The sequence goes on along the minus strand of NZ_CP075584.1, from coordinate 3,387,535 downwards.
GTTCGTACACGCCGATCACCGTGCTCGCCCTGCCGCCGTCGAAGTCGGTGCTCCTGCTCTCCCTCGTCTGGGGTGGCGCGCTTCTCGGCATCGCCTTCCGGGTGTTCTGGATCACCGCCCCGCGCTGGCTCTACGTGCCGCTGTACCTACTCCTCGGCTGGGGCTCACTCATGTTCATCGTCGACTTCTTCCAGGCGAACGCCGCGATGATGACGCTCATCATGATCGGCGGCCTGTGTTACTCGGTCGGCGCCGTGATCTACGCGCTCAAGAAGCCCAACCCGTTCCCCGGGGTCTTCGGGTTCCACGAGATCTTCCACAGCCTGACCGTCGTCGCGTTCCTCTGCCACTGGGCGGCGATCCTGATCATCGCCATGAATCCGCTCTACCCCTGAGGCTGACGCATGAGACTGACGCCCGGGGCCTACGCCTGGGGGTGCTCGGTTCCCTCGGCGACGGATGCCTCTGCCGCGTTCTTCGCCGCGAGCTCGGCCTGCAGGCGCTCGGCGATCTCGGCGCGATACGTCGTGCGGCGGATGCGGCGGACCAGGTCGAAGCCGAGCGCAACGACCGCGAGCACGACGAACAGGATCGCCACGAAGCCGGCGGGACCCGGGGTGACGGTGTCGGGGTTGAATTCGGGCGGAGGCGTGTTGGCGAGCACGAAGCCCGTCACCGCGTCCATGAAATGCGGGAACACGGCGTTCATGCCTCGTCCCGAATACCGGCGAACAGATCTGATTCAGGCATGACCGTGTCAACTTTCGATTCGACGAGCTGGAAATCCTCGTACGGCCACGCCTCACGAATGAGGTCGTTCGGCCAGAAGAAGAAGCTGCTCGTGGGGGAAACCTGGCTCGCGTGGGCCCGCAGTGCCGCGTCCCGTGCCTCCAGGAAGTCGCCGACCGGAACGTGGGTCGTCGCCAGCGCCGGGTAGTTCTTCATCCAGTCCCGGGCCTCCCCGAGTGGTTCGAGCAGCGGCGACTCCGGTTCCTTGACGCTGAGCAGCAGGAAGAGGGCGTCGATCCGCTCGAGGTTGAAGATGCGGTCGTAGTAGAGCTTGGCGATCTGCCAGGGCTCGCCGTCGCCCGGGTAGCGCGCGGGGTCCGCGGCGGCGCGGTATGCGGCCATCGAGACCTCGTGGCAGCGGATGTGGTCCGGGTGCGGGTAGCCGCCGTTTTCGTCGTACGTGATCAGGACCTGCGGTCGGAATTCGCGGATGATCCGCACGAGCGGCTCCGCTGAGAACTCGAGGTCGATGGCCGAGAAGGAATTGGCCGGGACCGAACCGTCTTCGTTCATGCCGGAATCCTGGTAGCCGAGCCAGCGGTGTTCGATGCCGAGGGCCTCCTGGGCCCGGCGCATCTCCCGCCGGCGCAGGCCGGCCATGTCGCGTTCAGCCATCGCCGTGTCCGCCAGGGCGTCGTTGAGGATGCTGCCGCCCTCTCCACCCGTGCAACTCACGACCATGACCTCGGCGCCGCGGCTCCGGTAGTACGCGTAGCTCGCAGCCCCCTTGCTCGACTCGTCGTCGGGATGGGCATGAACGGCCAGGAGGCGCAGTGTCATCGGACTCCTCAGAAATGGCGGATAACCTAGGGACAAGACTAATCGTTGAACCGTGAGTGTGGAGTCTGAGTGACCGGCAGCAGGAACGTCGACAGCGGTACCCGCAGCGAGGGCACCCTGGATTCCCGGTACGGACGTGCCCCGAACCGGCGCCTGCGCGACCGTCGGTCCCTGTGGATCACCGCCGGAGCACTTGCGGTCGTGCTGGTGGGCTGGGTGGTCTGGGTGGGGCTGGGCGCTTCCCGCCCGCTGCTCGAGACCCGGGACATCCGCAACGTCGTCCAGGACGACCGAAACGTGACGGTGACCTTCGAGGCCTCGATTCCGGTGGGGTCACCGGCGAGTTGCGCCGTCGAGGCGCTCAACCAGAGCTTCGCGGTCGTAGGGTGGAAGGTGATCGACCTGCCGCCGAGTGACCAGTATTCACGTACGTTCACGGAGCGGCTGCTGACGAGCGAGCCCGCCACCACCGGATTGATTTACCGGTGCTGGCTGACCTAGACTGACGTATTCGCCCCGACGTTCTTCGCCGGGGCGAGCGTTGTTTTCCTGCTGCGATCCGCCCGGAACCACGCACCGAACACCGCACGATCACGCACATCCGGTACCACACGCATGACTCGAGCATGAGGAGGAGACCCACCCATGACTACTGAAACCACCGTCACCTGGCTGACGCAGGAGGCGTACGACCGCCTCGCCTCCGAGCTGGAGGCCCTCAGCACCGTCGGCCGGATCGAGATCGCGAAGAAGATCGAATCAGCGCGCGAAGAGGGCGACCTCAAGGAGAACTCGGGGTACCACGCGGCGAAGGACGAGCAGGGCAAGCAGGAGGCGCGCATCCGCACCCTCATCGTGCTGCTCCGCAACGCCGAAGTGGGCCACGCTCCCGAGAGCAAGGGCGTCGTCGAGCCCGGAACCGTGATCACCGCCACCATCGCCGGTGACGAGGAGCGCTTCCTGATCGGCAGCCGCGAGATCGCCGGCGACAGCGACCTGGACGTCTACAGCGAGCAGAGCCCGCTCGGCGCCGCGATCCTCGGCCTCAAGGTCGGATCGAAGACGAGCTACACCACCCCGAACGGCAAGGAAATCGCCGTGGAGATCTTCGCCGTCGAAACCTGGGGCGGCGACTAGCAGCATCCACGGCACCTGCGGCCGTTTCGGACAACTGCGCCCGGTGCACGGGCAACAGTTGTCCGTAACGGCCACAGTCGTCCCGCGACGCGACGCCTAGTCGATCTGGGGGTCGTACCCCGCCGAGGTGAGCACGTCGACGACGTGCTGGCGGTGGTCGGGGCCGCGGGTCTCGACGCTGACGTTGAGTTCGACCTCGCTGATCTGCAGTCCGACGCCGTGCCGGGTGTGCAGCACCTCGACGACATTGGCGTGCGCCTCGGCGAGCAGCTCGGAGATGCGCGCGAGCTGTCCGGGGCGGTCCGGCAGCATGATGCGCAGGGTGAGATACCGACCGGATGCCGCGAGGCCGTGACTGATGACGCGCTGCATCAGCAGGGGGTCGATATTACCCCCGCTGAGGATGGCGACGGTGGAACCGTCCGGGGTGACCTTGCCGGCCAGGATCGCGGCGACCGCGACGGCGCCGGCCGGTTCGACGACGAGCTTGGCCCGTTCGAGGAGCACGAGCAGCGCTCGGGCGGTGTCGTCCTCGGTGACGGTGACGATCTCGTCGACCACGTCCCTGATGATCTCAAAGTTGAGCAGGCCCGGCTTCGCGACGGCGATGCCGTCGGCGATCGTCGGCAGGATCGGCACCTCGATCGCCTTCCCCGCCTCGAGCGAAGGCGGGTAGGCGGCAGCGTTGGCGGCCTGCACGCCGATGATCCGGATCGTGCGGCCTTCGAGGAGCGCCTTCTGCTTCAACGCGCTCGCGACGCCGGAGATGAGGCCGCCGCCGCCGATCGGGACGACCACGGTGTGCAGGTCGGGAACCTGGTCGAGGATCTCAAGCCCCAGCGTGCCCTGGCCGGCGATCACGTCCGCGTGGTCGAACGGCGGGATCAGGATCGCGCCGGTCTCGGTCGCGTAGGCGGCCGCGGCGAGCAACGGCTCGGCGACCGTGCTGCCCCTGAGGATGACGTGCGCGCCATAGTCCCTGGTGGCCTGGAGCTTGGGCAGAGCGACGCCGACGGGCATGAAGATCGTGGCCTTGATCCCGAGCTCGCGGGCGGCGAACGCGACGCCCTGGGCGTGGTTCCCGGCCGACGCCGCCACGACGCCGTGCTCCTTCTCCTCGTCGGTGAGCTTTGACAGGCGGTTGTACGCCCCGCGGATCTTGTAGGACCCGGTGCGCTGCAGGTTCTCGCACTTGAGGCGGACCTCGGCGCCGAGGACCGCGCTCAGGTAGCGGGAGCCCTCCATCGGGGTCACGGCGGCGACCTGGGATACCACGGCGCGGGCGGCTTCGAACTCGGCGAGGCTCGGCCCGACGAGGGACAGGTTGGTCATGAGGTGCCTTCGGTAGTGATCGTGCGGGACGGATTTCTTCTGGTCCGGGTGAAGCCGGGGCGTTGCGGCACGGTCCGCCAGAGCGGCGATCCGGTCTCGCCGGGAACGTCCGGGAGGTCGGCACGCCAGCTGCCGCCCTGGATGTAGTTGATCATGACATTGAGCACCGCCGCGACCGGAACCGCGAAGAGCGCCCCCGGGATGCCGGCGAGCAGGGACCCCGCGGCGACGACGAGCACCACCCCGAGCGGATGCACCTTGACGGCCGTTCCCATGATGAGCGGCTGCAGCACGTGGCCTTCGACCTGCTGCACGAGGAGCACGACCCCGAGCATGGCGAGCGCGATCGGCCACGAGTTGAAGAGCAGCGCGATCACCACGGCGACGGCGCCGGTCGCGACGGCGCCGACGATCGGGATGAAGGAACCGAGGAAGACGAGCACGCCGATCGGAATCGCGAGCGGGACCCCGAGCAGGAACGCGCCGAGTCCGATGCCGAGGGCGTCGATCGAGGCGACCAGGATCTGCACCTTGGCGAAGTTGCCGAGGGTGGTCCAGCCGGCCTGCCCGGCGCCGTCGATCGCCGCGCGTGCCCGGCGCGGGAAGATCCGCACGATCCAGGCCCAGATTCCGGGGCCGTCGATCAGAAGGAAGAGCAGGCTGAAGAGCGTGAGGAGGAGTCCGGTGAGGCCGTGGCCGAGCGAGGTGCCGAGCGAGAGCGCACCGCTCACGAAGACCTGGCTGTCGGCCTGGATTGCCGCGAGCGCCTGCTGCAGGTAATCGTTGATCTGCGGTTCGGTGAGGTGCAGCGGTGAGGCAAGCAGGAGTGCCTTGAGGTCGCTGTATGAGCCGGCGAGCCGGTCGCTGAGGCCGGCGAGTCCGCCGGCGAGCTGGGTCGCGGCGAGGGTGATCAGTGCGGCGGGCACGAGGAGTGTCGTGAGGACCGCGACGGCGATGGCGAGGCCCTTCGGCCAGCGGTGTCGCACGAGGAAGGCGACGAAGGGCGCGACGATCGAGGAGACCAGCACGGCGATGAGCAACGGGATGACGATGAGCCGGAGCCTGCACGACGAGGAACAGGAAGACCGCGATGACGGCGAAGAGGGCGAGGAGCCGCCACGACCAGGCGCCGGCGAGACGGATCCCGGGCGGGACGTTCTCGTCGACGCCGTTCGGCGGCGCCGATACGGCGGTGGCCGCGGCCGCCCGCTCACCTTCCGTGTCCACGGCCGCGTTTCCGGCCGCGGGGCCGGCCCCCGCGCCGGGCCCGCTGCCGGGCTCCCGGCCAGTCGGGGCGGCACGTCGACGCCGCCCGGTGAGGAGTGCGCTCCAGCCCGGCCTACCCGCGGATTCCGTCATCGGACCAGTCTAGGCAATCGCAGACAGTGACTGTCCCCTGTCCTCGCTAGGGTCGAGGAATGGCTCAGTCCCTCTCCCCCGCACTCGCCAGACGAGTGGCCCTCGCCGCGCAGGGATTCGGGCGTCCTTCCCCGGCCGCCCCGGGCATCCGCCAGCTGGACGCCCTGATCACCCGGCTCGGGCTCTTGCAGATCGACTCGGTCAACGTCTTCGAGCGCAGCCACTACCTCCCGGCGTTCAGCCGGCTCGGCGCCTACGACAAGACACAGCTCGACCGGCTGACCTTCGCTGTCGGAAAGCAGGCGCGCTACACCGAGTACTGGGCGCACGAGGCCTCCTTCGTGCCGCTCGAGAGCCGGCCGCTGTTCGCGTGGCGGATGGAGGACTTCCGCGAGCGTTCGGCTCGGACGCCGGGCGCCTGGTCGCAGTCCAACCGGCCGATGCTCGAGTGGCTGCTCGCTGAACTGGCCTCCACGGGCCCGTTGCCTGCGAGTGCGATCGAGCACGACGCGAACAAGCGCAGCGGCCCCTGGTGGGGCTGGTCGGACGTTAAGAGCGGCCTCGAGACGCTGTTCCGCTGGGGCGACGTCGTCACCGCGGGCCGCAGCCGGTTCGAACGGGTCTACGCCCTGCCGGAGCAGGTGCTGCCCACTGACCTGCTCGACCGCACGGTGAGCAGGGACGACGCGCACCGCGAACTCGTCCGCCGCTCGGCGCGGGCGCACGGCATCGGCACGGCGAAGGACTTCGCCGACTATTTCCGGCTGAAGACCCCGGCGACCCTCGTCGCGATCCGTGACCTCGAGGAGGCCGGCAGAGCTGATCCCCGTCACGGTGCCGGGCTGGGGCCCGGGAGGCGGCCCCGGCGCTGCCTGGCTGCACCGGGACGCCCGGTTGCCTCGGGCCCTGGACGCCGCTGCGGTCCTCTCGCCGTTCGATCCCGTGGTCTGGGACCGGGCCAGGGCCCTCCGCCTGTTCGGCTTCCACTACCGGATCGAGATCTACACCCCGGAACCGAAACGGGTCTTCGGGTACTACTCGCTGCCGATCCTGCTCGGCGACACCCTGGTCGGCCGGGTCGACCTCAAGAACGACCGGCAGGCGGGTGTGCTGCGGGTGCAGGCGGCGTGGGCAGAAGCGGATGCCCCGGCCGACACCGCCGAGCGCCTCGCGCCCGTGTTGCGCGCGACGGCCCTCTGGCAGGGGCTCGGGGCGATCGCGGTCGCGCCGCGGGGCACCCTCGCGCCGGCACTCGCCGCCCTCCTCGCCTGACGGACGGGTGAGCGCACTGCCGCGCCAACTGCGCCGGTGCGCGCCAGGCATGCCTGGCGCGGAGCGGCGCAGTTGGCGCGCGACGGGTGGTCGGTCGTCAGAACTTGTTGCCCATGGCGTGCAGCCGGTCGATCCGGTCCTCGATCGGCGGGTGCGTGCTGAACAGCTTCGCCATCATGCCGGGCTTGAGCGGGTTCGCGATCCACAGGTGCGCCATCGACGTGTTCTGCTTCTGCATCGGGCGCCCGTAGGTCTCGAGCTTGGCGAGGGCGCTCGCGAGGGCATCCGGGTGCCTCGTGGTCAGTGCGCTCGTGGCGTCGGCGAGGTACTCGCGCTGCCGGGAGACGGCGAGCTGGACCATGCTGGCGACGAGCGGCGCGACGATCATCGCGACCAGCCCGAAGACCATGACGACCGGGTTGCCGTTGTTGTTGTTGTTGCGGCCGAAGAACGCCATCCGCAGGAACATGTCCGAGATGAAGCCGACGGCGACGACGAGGCCGAAGACGACCATCGACACCCGGATGTCATAGTTGCGCACGTGCCCGAGCTCATGCGCCATGACACCCTCGAGTTCCGCGTCGTCCATGATCGCGAGGAGGCCCGTCGTCGCGGCGACGATCGCGTGCTCCGGGTCGCGCCCGGTCGCGAACGCGTTCGGGGCGGGGTCATTGATGATGTAGATCTCCGGCATCGGCGAGCCGGTCGTGATCGACAGGTTCTCGACGGTGTTCCAGAGCCGCGGATGCTCCGCCTTGTTGTTCACCCGGATCCCGCCGCTCATCGCGATCGCCTGGCGCCCGGCCGCGAAGTACTGCACGAGGGCGTAGCCGGCGGCGACGACGATCGTGAGGATCAGGATGCCGTAGCCGCCACGTCCGTAGGCCGCGTTGGCGATCCAGCCGAGCCCGGCGATGATCGCCAGGAACAGGATGATGATGAAGACCGTGTTGCGCTTGTTCCGCGCAATCGCGCTGTACATCTGTGCCCGCCGCTAGAACTGCACGCGAGGCGGCTCCGCGATGGCTGCGGAGTCGGTGACCTCGAAGAAGTCGCGCTGGGTGAAGCCGAGGTTCTTCGCGATCAGGTTGTTCGGGAAGACCTGGATCTTGGTGTTGAGCTCACGGACGCCGCCGTTGTAGAAGCGGCGCGAGGCCTGGATCTTGTCCTCGGTGTCGACGAGCTCGGCCTGCAGTTGCAGGTAGTTCTGGCTGGCCTGGAGCCTGCGGGTACGCTTCCGCGACCGCGAAGATGCTGCGCAGGGCCGACTGCATGTGGTTCTCGGCGGCTGCGGCGTCCGCGGGGGTCGATGCGCTGATCGATTCGGCGCGGGCCTTGGCGACGTTCTCGAAGACCGCCTTCTCGTGGGCTGCGTAGCCCTTGACCGTCTCGATCAGGTTCGGGATGAGGTCGGCACGCCGCTTGAGCCTGCACGGTGATGTCGCTCCACGCCTCGTCAACCCGCACCTTGAGGGTCACGAGGGAGTTGTAGGTCGCCCAGAAGTAGATTCCGACGATGACGACAAGCACAACAACGATGAGTAGCGGGATGAGCCATTCCATGGCAGCGTCTCCTTGTGTTTCAGCGGTGCGAGCGAGCGGGCCGCGGCGGCATACGAACAATGTTGCCATCATAACGACGCGGCCTGACACTCTCATCCGCTTCCCACCAGACTCCAAGAAACACCCCCGATCCATGGTCCTTTCGGGCCGGACGGGCGAATAATCGAGGACATGAGCCATCTCTCTGCGCCAGCGGTCCACGTGACGGATCTGTTCGCCCGCCGGGGCAGGCATCCGGTGCTGCACGGGTTGAGCCTCACGGTGCCCCGCGGCCTCGTCGTCGGCCTGATCGGGCCGAGCGGATGCGGGAAGACGACGCTGATGCGCGCGATCGTCGGCGTCCAGCTCGTCCAGTCCGGGGAGGTCATCGTGCTCGGCCGCCCGGCCGGCTCGGTCTCGCTGCGGAACCGGGTCGGCTACGTGACCCAGGATGCGAGCGTCTACGACGACCTGACCGTGCGGCAGAACCTGAAGTACTTCCGCGCGGTGATCGGCGCACCCGCCGACGACGTCGACCGGGTGATCGACGCGACCGACCTCGGACGATACGCCGGCCAGCTCGTCGGTTCGCTCTCGGGCGGCCAGCGCAGCCGGGTGTCGCTCGCCGGCGCGCTGCTCGGGTCCCCTGAATTGCTCGTGCTCGACGAACCCACCGTCGGCCTCGACCCTGTGCTTCGGGTGGAGCCTGTGGGAGCTGTTCCACCGGCTCGCCGCCGCGGGCACGAGCCTGCTCGTGTCGAGCCACGTCATGGACGAGGCCGGCCGCTGCGACCGGCTCCTTCTGATGCGGGACGGAGAGATCCTCGCGGACGACACCCCGGCCGGGCTGCTCGCCTCGACCGCGACCGAGGACGTCGAGGCCGCGTTCCTGAGCCTGATCCGGCGGCATCCGTCGTCGGAAGACCCGTCGCCCCAGGACACGGTGGACCCGGACCCGTCGAAACGGGACCCGTCGACCGGTGCCGGGCCGACCGGGATCGACGGTGCGCTGTGAACCCGCGTCGCACGCTCGCGACGGCCGGTCGGGTGCTCACCCAGATCCGGCACGACCCGCGCACGATCGTGCTGCTCCTCGTGGTCCCGAGCCTCCTGATCGGCCTGGTCGCCTGGATATTCTCCGACACCCCGGTGTTCGACACCATCGGGCCGGCGATGATCGCGCTGTTCCCGTTCATCGTGATGTTCCTCGTGACGAGCATCACGACCCTGCGGGAGCGCCGCACGGGCACCCTCGAGCGGCTACTCTCGATGCCGCTCGGCAAGGGCGACTTCATCCTCGGCTACACCCTCGCCTTCGGGCTGCTCGCCGTGCTGCAGTCCGCGGTCGCTGTCGGGTACGCGGTCTGGGTGTGCGGCCTCACGATCGCCGGTTCGGTCTGGCTGCTGCTCGCGGTCGCCGTCGCCGACGCCGTGCTCGGCACGACGTTCGGGCTGCTCGCGAGCGCATTCGCCCGCACCGAGTTCCAGGTCGTGCAGTTCATGCCCGCGCTCGTCTTCCCGCAGATCCTGCTCGGCGGCATCTTCCTCCCCCGCGAGCAGCTTCCGGACGCCCTGCGCATCATCAGCGACTGGCTCCCGCTCTCGCACGCGATCGACGCCCTCCAGGCCGTCGCCTCGAATTCGCAGGACACCGCTTACATCGGCGGCGAACTGCTCATCATCGGGGCGTGGATCGTGGGAGCCGTCGTCCTCGGCTCGATCACGCTCCGCCGCCGCACCCCCTGACCACCCCTCCGCCCCTCACCAATTCGACGGAGTTTTTGGGTTTTCGGCACGTTAGCGGCCTGCTGAACCGGTTCAGAATCGAAAATCTCCGTCGAATCGGTTCGGCGAACGGATGCCGGGGGCGGGTCAGCGGGCGGAGAGTACCCTCTGGAGCCACCGGTATGAGGACTTCGGCGTGCGCTTCCGTTCGGGGTCTGCGAAGTCGACGCGCACCAGGCCGTAACGCTGGGTATAGCCAGCGGTCCACTCGAAACCGTCGAGCAGGGACCAGACGAAGGCTCCGCGGAGGCTGACCCCGGCCGCCGGCTTGCCCGGAGCGACGGCGTCGAGCGCGGCGACGAGATGTTCGGCGAGGTAGTCGATCCTGGCTGGGTCGTCGACGGCGCCGCGGCTGTCGACCTGGTCGGGAAAGCTCGCTCCGAGGCTCGTGAGGTACACCGGCGGGAGGGCGTCGCCATACCGGGTCGCGAGCTCGGAGAGGGCGACGCCAAGGTATTCGGGGGCGATCGCGCGTCCGGCCCCGGTGACGGTGAACTCGCGGAACGGGAGCACGTGGAACGGGAACGAGACCACGGGCGCGTTCTCGTCGACACGGCCGGCGTTCGCGGCGGTGCGCGGTCCGGTGCCCGAGCCGGCGGCGCCCGGCCCACCGGGGCCGCCGGCCCGGCTCGCCGGCCCGCGGGAGCCGGGGCCGCGGGATCCCGGCCCGCGGGGGCCTGAGCCCGCGCCGGCTTCGCCCCGCGCGCCCGCCCGCGCCGTTGCCGGAGGGACCGCCGCCGGCGACCGCACTGCTCGCGACGGGGACGGGCCCCGCGGCGACCCGCGACGGCTGCACGTAGTTGAGACCGTAGAAGTCGAGCGGCTGGTGGATGGTGCGCAGGTCCTCCGGCTCCGTCTCGAGCAGGAGCCGCAGGCTCGGTCTCGTAGGGCTCCGGCGGCGCCGGGTAGCTCCCGAGGAGGACGGCGTCGGCGAAAACGCGGTTGTGCAGCAGGTCGAAGAGGGCGGCGGCGACCTCGTCGGCCTCCCTGTCGCTTGCCGGCTGAACCGGCGAGTACGCGTTGGCGATTCCGATGCCCCCGCGCACGTCGGCGGCGCGGAGACCCTGCACGGCGAGGCCGTGGCCGAGGAGCTGGTGGTGCGCCGCGGGCAGCGCGGCGAACAGGCGGGCCTCGCCGGGAGCATCCGTGCCGAGGGCGTAGCCGGCGAGGGTCACGGTCGCGGGCTCGTCGAGGGTGACCCAGGCGTCGACCCGGTCGCCGAACACGGCCCCGAGCTCGTAGGCATAGTCGGCGAAGCGCGAGGACGTGTCGCGGTTCAGCCAGCCGCCGCGCAGGGCGAGGGGCAGGTCGCGGTGCTGCAGCGTCGCCATCGGGCGGATGCCGGCGGCGAGCAGTCCGTCGACGAGCCGGTCGTAGAACGCGAGCCCGGCGCGCGAGAGCGCCCCGCGTCCGTCGGGCTGCACCCGCGACCAGGCGAAGGAGAAGCGATACGCGTCGACACCGAGCTCGCCCAGCAGGGTGAGGTCTTCGGGCAGCTTGTTGTAGTGGTCGGCGGCGACGGATGCGTTCGAGCCGTCCACGATGCGGCCGGCGGTGGCCGTGAACGGGTCCCAGGCCGATTCGGCGCGACCGCCGTCGCGGGCCGCGCCCTCGATCTGGAACGCGGAGCTCGCGACCCCGATCGTGAAGCCGTCAGGCAGCCGGTCACCGAGTTCGTTGGCGCGGTGCGGCCAGGCTCGGCCGGCGACCGTGTTGGTGTTGATCGGCTTGCTGCTCATCGTCCGAGGACTCTCTCCCGCTGGTGTTCGTGGTGCGGCCGAGGTCCGCAGGTCACCAGCCTGTCACGCGCCGCGGCGAACCCGCACCGATTCGTGGGTCCAGGGTCACGGGGTCAGGTCGCCGGTATCCGCGCAGGGCACGCCGGCCGGCATCCACTCGGTCAGCCCGGCACGCGCGGACCGGCCCGGGTTCAGCGCCCGAGCACTCGCTCGAGGTACCGGTTGGCGAACCGACGTTCCGGGTCCAGCCGGTCGCGGACAGCGAGGAAGTCGTCGAAGTGCGGATACGTCTCGCGGAGGGACTCTGCGTCCCTCGTGTGCATCTTGCCCCAGTGCGGGCGCCCGTCGTGCGCGCGCATGATGGCCTCGACGGCGGTGAAGTACTCCCCGGGGTTCTCCCGGTAGAAGCGATGCACGGCGATGTACCCGGTCTCCCGGCCGTGGGCCGTGGACAGCCACACGTCGTCCGCGGCGGCGGACCGCACTTCGATCGGGAAGGAGATCCGCCAGCCGGAGCGCTGGATGAGGGCGCGGACCTCGCGCACGGCCGCCGGGATCGCGGCGACCGGGAGCGCGTATTCCATCTCGTGAAAGCGCACGGCGCGCCGACTCACGAAGATGCGCGTCGAGGCATCCGTATATTCCCGCCGTGCCATGAAACGTTCGGCGACCCGGTTGATGGTCGGCACGGAGGGCGGGAGCACCGCCCCGATCGTGCAGAGCGCCCCGAAGACGCCGTTGGCGAGCAGTTCGTCGTCGATCCAGCGGGAGACCGGTGCGAGAGGCGCGCGCCCGGCAGACGGGTCCAGCCGGGTGTTCGTCTTGGTGAGGGCCTTCTCGGTGTGCGGGAACCAGTAGAACTCGAAGTGGTCTGCGGCGCGGCTGCGCTCGTCGAAGGTGTCGAGCACCTCGCCGAGCGGCTCGGCCTGTTCGACGGCGTGCAGGAGGAACGCCGGGACGCACTGGATCGTCACGTCGACGAGGATGCCCAGCGCACCGAGGCCCAGCCGGGCGGCCGGGAAGATCTCCGCGTTCTCGGTCTCGCTCACGTGCAGGAGGCTGCCGTCTCCGGTGACGAGGGTGAGGCCGACGATCTGGGTGGCGAGTCCGCCGAAGGCGGCCCCGGTGCCGTGGGTTCCCGTCGACGTGGCGCCGGAGATCGTCTGCCGGTCGACGTCGCCCATGTTGGCGAGGTGGAGCCCGTAAGGTGCGAGCAGGCCGCGGATCCGGTGCAGGCGGGTGCCCGCGGCGAGGGTGACCCGGCCGGTGGCCGTGTCGACGCCGACAATGCCGGAGAGGTCGGCCAGGTCGAGGAGCACACCGGGGGCGACGGCGATGCCGGAGAAGCTGTGCCCCGATCCGACGGCCTTGATCGGAATCCCGGATTTCGCCGCGGCGACGACCGCACGCTGCACGGCCGCGACGCTCGTGGGCCGCTCGACCCTGGCCGGCCGGACGGACTCGCTGCGCGCCCAGTTCCGCCAGAGCGCACCGGTGTTCGTCACAGGAACGCCTTCCCCTCGCCGCGGTAGGTGGGCAGCAGGTCGACGACCCGGCCGTCATCCACCACTGCGAATTCTGTCACGTGTTCGCTGAGCTCCCCCGATTTGGTGTGCCGCAACCAGACCCGGTCGCCGACGTCGAGTGCCGCAGCCCCGGGCCCGGAGAGCGGGGTCTGCACCTCGCCGGCGGCTTCGCGGGGCACGACGGCGAGTCCGGGCGGCCAGGCGACGGCCGGCAACCGGTCGGTACCCGGCGGTCCGGATGCGACCCAGCCGCCGCCGAGAAGTGTCGCGGTATCCGGGCTCGGCTTCCGCACCACGGAGAGGGCGAAGGCCGCGGCGGGCGCCGGCGTGAACGCCGAATAGTTGTCGAAGAGGTGCCCGCCGAAGAAGCCGCTGCCCGCGGCGATATCGGTGACCGAGGCATCCGCGTGGGTGCTCTCGAGGGAACCGGTCCCTCCGCCGTTGACGAACTCGATCGGCGCGACCTCGCGCACGGCCGCGACGGCGGCGGCGCGGCGCACGCCGAGCTCCGCGATCGAGTGGCGGCGCACCCACCGGTTGACGATCCCGGTGGTGAGCGCGCGGGGGCCGCGACCGGCGGGCCGGTCGCCGAGACCGGCGACCTGCGATTCGTACGCCATCAGGCCGACGAGCGCGAAGCCGGGACGCGCGACGATGGCCGCCGCGACCTCCCTGGCCTCCTGGGCGGTGTGCACCGGCGAGCGCAGCACGCCGAGGTGGCCGAGCACCGGGTTCCGCCAGCCGGCGTCGAGCTCGATGCACAGGCGGATCACCTCACGCCGGTGCGGCGGGATCACCGCGTCGATCAGGTCGAGCCTGGGCGAGCGAGTCGACCATGAGGGTCACCCGGGAGGCGAGGAGCGCCGAACGGCAGAGGGCCGCGATCGCCGCTCGGTCCACGCTCGGATAGCCGACGACGACGTCCTCGATGGATTCCGCGAGCCAGAGCGCCTCGGCCAGGGTGTAGGCGAGCACGCCCCGGTAGCCGGGAACGGCGAGGATGGCCTCGAGCACGCCGCGGACGCGGATCGACTTCGAGGCGACGCGGATCGGGGTTCCGCCGGCGCGCCGCAACATGTCGTGGGTGTTGTGGCGGAGCGCCCCAAGGTGTAGCGCCGCGATGGGCGTGTCGAGCTGGCGGGTGGCCTCGGTCAGCGCCGGCCAGTAGCTTTCCGGTCGAAGCCAGGGCGTTCCGGTGGCGGGAGCGCTCAGGTCGGGAAGCGTCATGGCGAGATCGGCCCTGTCTGACGGCGGGGCGGCGAATCCGCCTCGTGTCCGTCAGTATGCCCTACGCCCGCGTCCCGTGGCAGATAACAATCCCGCGCACGATCGTCGCTCTTGCGCGTTGCACGTTGACAATCGGGAGGATGACCCCTGAAATGGAGGCAGGGGGGACCTATGCATCGCTCACGCTTCGCTTGCGCCGGCCCGCCGCAGTCCCGTCATGGTCGACGAACGCGGCGGATGCTTATCGCGCTTCGTGGCGCCCGGTCACCGATCCGGGTGGCCGTGCCGTCGCTGCTCATCACCGCAGGGCTTCTGCTACTGAGCCTCGGCGGTCTTCCGATGGGCGCCGACGCCGCCCACGCCGCGACCCCACCGCCGAGCGGGCCGGCCGCAACCCCGCTGTCGGCATCACCCACAATCGACAGCCCACCCCCCGGCACCTTCGTCGGCCGTTCGACCACCACGGTCTCGGGCACCCGCTCGGCCAGCCAGGAGATCCAGCTCCTCAACCCGGGTGCGGGCGACCCGCTCTGCATCATCGCTGCATCGCCTGCGACGGACTGGTCCTGCACCGCGAACCTCCCGAGCGGGCAGCACGTCCGCCTGAAGGTCGTCGTGACGGGTGATTCGACGCTCACCGCAGAAGAAACGATCGACGTACTCGGGGAACCCGTCGTGGCGGGCGGACCGTTCGGCGCCCCGGCGTCGAACGGAACCGTCCGGGGGTCCGCGTACCCGGGGGCATCCGTCGTCGCCTCGGTCTCGACCGGAGAGACCTGCCCGGCGACGGCCGACACGGGCGGGGCGTGGTCGTGCACGTTCCCGAACCTCCCGAGCAGCGGCACCCACACCGTGACGGCCGCGCAGCAGACCGGGTTCAGCGCACCCAGCTGGTCGAACGACAGCGCCCCGAAAAGCATCCTTTTCGACTTCGACCGACCCGCCGCTCCCGTCGTCTCGTCACCGACCGCCGGCGCGCGGGTGCCCCAGGCGGGGTCGAGCTATGCGGGGACGGGAGAGGACGGCGCCGCCGTCACCGTGTTCGCCGGACCATACTCCCTGTGCACCGTCGCGGTCACCGCAGGCACCTGGGCCTGCACCGCGACGGGCACGGTCACCGCGGGCAGCTATCGGGTGATCGCCGTCCAACAGGATGCCGCAGGCAACCAGAGTCAGGGAAGCCCCGGCCTCGGCGTCGACTTCGGTCCCGCTCCGGACGCGTCACCGTCGGCCAACCCCTCGACGTCGCCCGCTCCTCCTGCCGGGAGCGCCTCCCCGTCAGCCTCTGCTCCGGCTCCGGCTCCGGGCACCCCCTCCGAGAGCGCCACCGCGACCCCGACGCCCTCGTCGACCGCAACGTCCGTTGCGCCGGCCCCCATTCCGCCTGCGAGCGGCGGCGATTCGGCATCCGGGCACGGATCCTCCCTCCCCGGCGGCTGGAACGACCCGACCCAGTTCACGAGCGCGGTGCTGCCCCCGGGCTCGAACGCCGACTTCTCCTGGTTCGAGGCCGTGCTCTTCGCCGTCGGCGCCCTCGTGCTGCTCGTCATTCCCGCCCGCCTGCTGAGCGGCACCATCGTGCGGGCACGGGACGGTCGTCCGCTCTGGAACACGAGCGCCCTCTCGGGCCGCAACCAGGCGAGCGAGGAATTCGACAGGGCCCCGACCCTGGTCGTGAACCGCTGGCTGCTCGCGGCCGCCGCGATCGCGGCTGCGGCGACGCTCATCATGCTCTCCGGCACCGTGTCGAGCCAGCCCGCCTACCTGAGGCTGTTGCTCGCCGTCGTGCTCGCACTCATCGTCGTCAATACGGCCGGAGCCCTCGTGCCGCAGTGGTGGAGCTCGCGGGTGTGGGGCGTGCCGGCATCCGTCACCTTCCTGCCGCGCTACCTCCTGCTCGTCGCGGTGACTGCGCTCGGCTCGCGCGCGTTCGAGATCCACCCGGCCCTGCTCTTCGGACTGCTGGGGAGCGTCGCCGTGTCGAGCGGCCACAGCGCGATCCATCGCGGCCAGCTTGCGGCGCTGCGTGCCGGAAGCCTGCTCGCGCTCGCGGTCCTCGGCTGGCTCGTGCTCGGGGTGCTGCCCACCGGCGGCGGTTTCGGAGACCTGCTCGCCGCCGAAGTCGCCAACAGCGTCGTGCTGACCGCGGTCGGATCGGCGCTGCTCGTGCTCGTCCCGATCGGCAGCACAAGCGGGCGCAGCATCGTCGCGTGGTCGCCGCTCACCTGGGTCGGGCTGACCCTCGCCGCCTTCACAGTCATGTTCGCTGTCCTCAGCCCCGTCGTCGGGCTGTGGCACGGCGAGGGCAGCGTGACCCTGATGTGGGTCGCCTCCGGGCTCTTCGCGGCACTCAGCGTGAGCGCCTGGGCGTGGCAGCGCTTCGTCGTCCCTGAGCTCACCCCATAGGCGGCGACGGCTCCTCCGGCACGGTATCGTCGGACTGTGCGCCTGGGAGTCATTGACGTCGGTTCGAATACCGTCCACCTGCTTGTCGTCGATGCCCATTCCGGCGCCCAACCGGTGCCGATGGCCTCCGACAAGGCCGTCCTCCGGTTGATGCGGTATCTCACCCCGGAGGGGGCGATCACCGAGGAGGGCTGCGCGGCCGTGTTGTCCGCGGTGCAGCATGCGGCCGATGTCGCGAGTCACCACCAGGTCGACGACCTGCTCCCGTTCGCGACCTCCGCCCTGCGCGATGCCACGAACGGTCCTGAGCCTGCTCGCGACGATCGAGCGGGAGACCGGCGTCGCCCTCCAGGTCCTCTCCGGCGAGGACGAGGCCCGCCTCACCTTCCTGGCGGTGCGACGCTGGTACGGCTGGTCGGCCAGGGACATCCTGTTGTTCGACATCGGCGGCGGATCGCTCGAGATCGCCGCCGGCGCGAACGAGACACCGACGGTGGCCCTCTCGGTCCCGCTCGGCGCCGGGCGCACGACCGTCGGGTTCCTGCACCACGATCCGCCGCTGCCCGAGGAGGTTGCGGCCCTGCGCGCGCACGCGGCCGACGTGCTCGCCGAGGCCGTCGCGTCCTTCGCGGGACAGCCGGCCCCGCACCACGTCGTCGGCTCCTCCAAGACGATCAGGTCTCTCGCGAAGCTCGCCGGGTACACCTCGGACGGTTTCGGTTCGGGAGAGCGGATGCTGCTCAGCCGCGCCCAGCTCGCCGACTGGGTGCCCCGTCTGGCTCGCATTCCCGCGGACGCCCGCCCGGCCCTGCCCGGCATCACTGCCAACCGCACGTTCCAGATCGTTGCCGGCGGCATCGTGCTCCAGGCCGCGATGGCCGCCCTCAAGGTCGACGAACTCGAGGTTTCGCCCTGGGCCCTGCGTGAGGGCATCATCCTGCGCTACCTCGACCGCCTGGGCTGACCTGCCGCACGGGTGTGATTGACTCGCCCCATGACTGAAACGGGGCGTGAACGGGTGACAGCGGATGCCCGCGCCCGCGGACTCGAGATCGACATCGTCCCGCGGCCGGCGGCCGACAGCCTCGAGAGCGCCGCACGGCTCCTCGGAATCGACCCGTCCGGCATCGTCAAATCGCTCGTAGTCAAGCGGCACGACGGCGACTATCTCTTTGCGCTCGTGCCCGGCGACCGGCAGATCAGCTGGGCGAAGCTGCGTGCGCTGGTCGGCGTGAACAAGCTCTCGCTGCCGCACGAGGACGTGGCCCTGGCCGCGACCGGCTACTCGCGCGGCACGATCACCCCGCTCGGCAGCACGACCGCCTGGCCCGTCTTTCGCCGACGAACGCCTCCGGGGCAGCCGGGTCGCGATGGGCGCCGGCGAGCACGGCTACTCCGCATTCGTGGACGCCGATGCCCTGATCGACGCATATGGCGCGACCGTCGCCGACATCACCGACCCGCTCAAACCGCGCGCGTAACCGCCGGCGCACGTGACGGCCAGGGCCTTCTACAGCTCGGTGCGCTCGATGAGGTCGATCACGGAAATGTTCAGGTAGCGGCAGATCCGCTCGAGTTCCTCGACATAGAACGACTTCTCCCCCGTGAGCCGTCGGCGCAGGATGGCCATCGAGATTCCGGTCGCCGCCGACAGCTCCTTCAGGGTCCGGTTCTGGTACCCCATCTCGCCGCGGATCTCCTCGGCGATCCTGGCGCTTCGGCGCGGCGCATGCTCGAGCATCGGTTCCTCCCGCGTCGAATGGTGACTGGGTGACTGGGTGACACAGCGGCTGTCGCGGACATTCAACCGCTATCCGTCGCGCTCCGAAAGAGCCTCCGACGGGAGGTGGAAGAATCGGGTCATGCACATAGCCGACCGGACTCCGGCGGACCTCAGAAGCGCATCCGCGCTCTGGGACCAGGCCGGGCTCACCCGACCCTGGAACCCGCCCGAGCTCGACCTGCTGCGCGCGCTGGCCGGGGAGACATCGACCGTGCTCGGGTTGTTCGACGGGAAGATCCTCATCGGAACCGTGATGGTCGGCCACGACGGCCACCGCGGCTGGGTGTACTACCTCGCCGTCGACGACACCCACCGCGGTAACGGACTCGGACGGCGACTGATGGTCGCCGCGGAGGATTGGCTCCGGGAACGGGACGTCGTGAAGCTGCAGCTGATGGTCCGCTCGGCCAACGCGGCAGTGCTGTCCTTCTATGATCGTCTCGGCTACGAGGATGCCGATGTCCAGGTTCGCGCGAAGTGGCTCCGCTGAAGCGATAGCCTGACACCGATACCCCTGCGGGTATACCTGAATCAGTAATCAACGGAAGGCACCTGTGTCCAACGAATCGTCAGCCGCCGAGACCTCGCTGGCCGGGCGACCCGCCCACGGACCACTGCAGCGCAAGGTCGTCGGCGTGCTCGTCGCGGGACAGATCCTCGGGGGAATAGGCATGGGGGCGACCCTCTCCCTCGGTGCCCTTCTGTCGGCTCAGCTGTCCGGGTCGAGCTCCTGGTCGGGCATGGCCGCCACGATGAGCACTCTCGGCGCGGCCCTCGTCGCCGTCCCCCTCGCACGGCTCGCCCAGGCCAGGGGGCGACGACTTTCCCTTGCGACCGGTTCGCTCGTTGCCGGTGCCGGCGCCGTGCTTGCGATCACCGCGGTCTCCATCAACGTCTTCGCCCTCCTGCTCCTGGCCTTGATGATGCTCGGCGCCGGATCGGCCGCCAACCTGCAGGCCCGATTCGCCGCCACCGACCTGGCGAGCCAGGCCTTCCGAGCCCGCGATCTGTCGATCGTGGTCTGGTCCACGACGATCGGTGCCGTGCTCGGACCGAACCTGTTCGGCCCCGGCGAGGTCGTCGGCGCCGCCCTGGGCCTGCCGCCGATGACGGGTGCCTTCGCGTTCTCCCTGCTCGCCACGGTGGGCGCGGCGATCGTGTACACGATCGGGCTGCGACCCGACCCACTCCTGACCGCCCTCGCTGCCCGGGGAACGGACGCAGCAGCGCCCCGCCCCCGCGGCGGCCTGGTCATCCTGCGCACCACCGCTTCCGCCCGTTATGCCGTCGCTGTGATCGCACTGAGCCATGCCACGATGGTCGCCCTGATGTCGATGGCTCCCGTGCACCTGCGCGAGCACGGCGCCACCCTCACGGTCGTGGGCCTCACGATCAGCCTCCACGTCGCCGGAATGTACGCCCTCTCCCCCGTTTTCGGCTGGCTGGCCGACCGGGCAGGGCGGATGCCCGTCATCCTTGCCGGCCAGGCCCTGCTGCTCTCGTCACTCACGCTCTTCTGGCTCGCCGGAGACTCGAGCACCGTCATGACGATCGGCCTGATCCTGCTCGGACTCGGCTGGTCGGCATCCGTCGTCGCCGGCTCAGCCCTCATCGGTGAGGCGGTCGGCCTGAACGACCGTGCAGCCCTCCAGGGCTTCTCCGACCTGTCGATGAATGCGGCCGGCGCCCTCGGCGGCGCCCCTGGCCGGCCTGATGCTCGGCGCCGTCGGCTATTCCGGGCTCGGCCTGGCCACCATGGCTTTGGCCGGCGTTGTCGTGGTCTGGTCGATCGCCCGGGCCGCCGGCAGCCGCGGCTCCTCCGTCGCCTGAGCCGTCGGAACTCGACACCGGCCCGGTTGCAGGCGCGATACGACACTGCACTCGTGGCGTGACAGAAGTCTTATTACTGGTCAAGAGGGAAATCCGATAGCATGCAAGCTCGCCGTTCGTCACGGCGATGCCCACAGCGCGTCGATCCTCCGGTCATCCGGGGTACTCCAGGAGAATCACTTGGCCACTGCACGGTTCATGACCTTGATCGCGGCCGCTGCCGCTCTGACCATCGCGTTGTCGGCTGCTGCCGCCTGGGGCGCCGCGAGCGCCACCCTCTCGGCCCAGTCGACCAGTGTGGTCGCATCTGCGGCGAATCCGCCCGCGCCCGCATCCACGGGGGACGGTCCAGCGACCGGTGCCACGGGAACGACCGGTGCCAGCGGCACGGCCGGCACGAACGGCACGAACGGTACGAACGGTACGAACGGCACGGCGGGTGCTACCGGGCGTGCTGGCGCCAACGGATCGATGGGGGCCGCCGGGCCAGCGGGCGTTCAGGGCATCATCGGATTGACGGGTCCGACGGGAGCCAACGGAACAGCGGGCAAGACCGGCATCCAGGGTGCCGCCGGATCGCTGGGGGCGACAGGAGCCATAGGGGCCACAGGCATGACCGGGCCGACGGGAGCAACCGGAACCACCGGCGCCAACGGCGCCAACGGCATCGACGGAATCGCTGGGACGACGGGTTCACCGGGTGCCACGGGCCCTGGCGGCGATGTCGGAGCAACAGGGCCGACCGGCGCCCAGGGCCCCGTCGGGCTTACGGGCGCGACCGGGCTCACCGGGCAGCCCGGTCTCACCGGAGCCACCGGAGCCAGCGGAGCCACGGGGGCCACCGGAGCCACGGGAGCCACCGGGCAGACCGGCGCTCAAGGCGCTCTCGGACTCACCGGGGCGACCGGGGCGCCGGGCCTTGACGGCAAGGACGGCCAGAAAGGCGATACCGGGGCCCAGGGTGTGATGGGCGCGACGGGGATCCAGGGACTGACGGGGGTCGCCGGAACGGCCGGGGTCCAGGGGATCATCGGCCTCACCGGCCCGACCGGGCAGCAGGGCATGATGGGAATTGCGGGAGCGACCGGCAGTCAGGGCGCCGCAGGCCAGACCGGTGCCACCGGTCCCATCGGACTCACAGGTCTTACCGGCGCCACCGGACCCGTCGGTCTCACCGGCGCCACCGGACCTACCGGAAGCCCAGGCCTCGACGGCGCTACCGGCGCACAGGGGCCGAAAGGCGATACCGGAGCGACCGGAGCAACCGGGGCTGCGGGTCCCGTCGGCCCGGCGGGCGGCTCGGTCGCGGCCGCTGTGGCACTGGGGTTCCCGGCGGAATGCGCGGCTTCTGGGAGCCCGGCGCTCGTGACCGTCGGCTTCGGCACAGTCGCCAACCCAAGCAGCAGGATGTTCGAGGCACCGACGGTGTGCATCGTCAGGTCCATGTCTGCCACGGTCACCTCCGGCTCTGGGAGTACCCAGACGGGCAGGGTCGAGTGGTCGCCGGTCTACCTCGATCTCGGCGCTTCGACGTCGACGGCCCTCCTGGAGAGTTCGATGCTGAGCGGAAGGCCGTTCACATCGCTGAAGATCCAGCTCGGCACCGACCCCGGGCTCACGGGAGGCGCCTCCTGCACGGCCCTCACGACCGTGCCCTGTGATCGTTCCGCGGGATCCCTCGTGTACACCTTCGACAGCTCAGAGCTCACCGCATTTTCAGCCGGCCTGGCGACGGATTCCAATGCACCGATCGCGGTCGGCTGGGTGGGAATCCATATCAGCAGGGTGGGCGTGGGCGCGCAATACGATTCGGCCCTCGACGCCTCCACTGATGCCGCTTCCCCAGAGGGAACCGTCCTGGGGGAATGTGCCTCGACCATGCCGCTTGACCGGTTCGCCACGATCAGCGGGGTGGTCGGCCCGCTTCCCCAACAGCGTTTCGCGGTGGCCTCGGGCGACGGATGCCTCCGGTTCAGCGCCCCGGGATCGGTGACCACGCGCGGGCATGCCTACGTCGACTCGATGAAGCTCACTCTCGCCGATACCGGCGACGTGGCGATCGGCAGCATCGTCGACGGCACGGTTCGAACTCTCACGCTCACGGACCAGAATCCCAGCGACCATCGCCCCGTGAGCGTGACCACCCTGACCGGGGTGTTCTCGAATGCGGCCGTGGGCCAGGGCAACGCAAACAACGGTGCAGCCCTGGAATTCGTGATTCAGAAATTCACCCAGACCTACTACTCGATCGACACCCGGCAGGTGATCGGGACCAGCTCCTGGAACTTCCAGACCGGCACGGCCTCGTGAATCGGTCGGCTAGGGTCGAATCATCGTTCGGTGCACCGCTGGCGAGTGAAAGTCAGGTTGTCCCATGAGTGTCATGTCTGTGCCCGAATCCCTGCCCGTCCCCGCGAAGCCGGCAGATCCGGGAGCGCTCGGGCTGGGCGCATTCGCACTCACCACCTTCGTGCTGAGCCTGGCGAACACCGGCTGGGTGCCCGCGGCCGGCGCATCCGTGCTGGCTGTCGCGCTCTTCTACGGCGGACTTGCACAATTCGCGGCCGGAATGTGGGAGTTCGCGAGGGGCAATACCTTCGCGGCAACGGCGTTCACCTCGTACGGAGCCTTCTGGCTCTCGTTCTGGTGGCTGGAGACCAACCCGGCCGTTGCCCAGCAGGCGGGACCGAGCGGAGTGGGTGCCTACCTGCTGGCCTGGGCCATCTTCACCGGATATATGACGATTGCGGCGGTGAAGACGAATCGGGTCACGCTCGTCGTGTTCGCTTTGCTCACGGTGACGTTCCTCGCCCTCGCGATCGGTGCTTTCACGGGACTCGGCGGCATCAGCCAGGCGGGCGGCTGGCTCGGCCTGGCGACGGCGCTCGCCGCCTGGTACGGCTCGGCGGCCACGGTCGTGAACGCGACCTGGGGACGCATCCTGGTTCCGGTGGGTGCTCCCCGCTCTTAGGAACCTGCGGGTTCCCGCACCGTGATCGGGTCCAGCTCGGTGGTCTTCCGGGCGTCGGATCGCAGTGAGGAATGCCCGTCCGCCCAGCTACTGAGCAGATGCGCCGACTGACGGTCATCGAGGGACAGGAACACGCTCGCTCCGAACATGATGTCGCCGACCGAACCAGGGTCGTCCTCGGCGAGTGAACCGGCCAGGTCCCGGCAGGCCGACCGTTCGCGCGCAAAGCCGGCTTCGACGTGCACATCGAAATACCGGGCCACGCTGTCGTCAAAACCGAGCCGCTGGAATCCATCGGAGTACAAGCGGCTGGGAATCGTCGACGTCATCTCGAACGCGGCCAGGTGCCCGACGAGCGCGCCGCGCAGGCGCCGGTTGAGCCCGAACATCGAGATCGCATTGAAGGAAGCGAGCGTGATAGCCGGCACCGCGTCGACGGATGCGTCGTAGCCCCCGTCGAGCCCCGCCGCCAGCAGGGCGGCCGCGAACAGGACCGAGTGCATCCGCTCGACCCGCTCGTCGCCGTATTCATCGGTGAGGATTTCAATGAGGGCGGACTTGGACCGACCGGCCAGGCGCGGGATCCCCCAGGCGTACGGATCCGCTTCCCTGAGCGCGTAGACCGAGCGGTGGACGAGGAGCTCGAGGGCCTGCTGCCGGGAGGCCGCGCGCGCCACGAAAAGTGCCAGGCCTGGGTTGTGCTCGTGCCCGGTCAGGGTGAAGAGTGCACGGGCGACGTCGTCGCGGGTCGCCGTAGGCAGTGGTGGCTGCGGCGCCGAGGCCCGCAGTGCGGCCTCGAAACCGTGCTCGAGGATGACACGTGCGGCCAGGATATCGGGATGCCATTCCCACTCCTCGTCGCCCGGAACAATTCCGTCGTAGTGCAGGCGGTATAGCAGGAAGAGAGTCAGCTGCAGGTCTTCATCGACCAGGATGTCTGGGACGCGACCGAGGGCACCGACCGCCAGCGCCTCGAACCCGCCGAGGCCGGTCCCTCCGCGTTCGGTGGGCCCGGAGAGTGCGGCGAGGAGCCGTTCGCTGACCGGGCCGCGAGCCTGACAGGGTGGCGCAAGAGACGGTGGAGTGGAGCATGGAGCCTCGTTCCAGTATTGCGATCGAGTCGCGACGGTATGCCGACGTGACGATTCAAACGCCCTCCACCGAAAACAAGGGGCAGGCGTGGACTGTTCGCCGGTTCTGGATTGGAAACAGTCACTAGTAAGACGTGACTCGACCTCGAATCGTCACGATCGCCGGGAATGTTGGTGGTGAACGGCCATCCTCCGGCGACGGCTGGAGTCGATCGAAAGCCGTAACCATGTCTTAGGTTGGGATCATGAAGCCGTTTGACCGCGATCCCAGCTCTGATCGGGACAAAATGTACGACCTGCTAGGTCAGGCGACCGACGTCCCCGTCGAGACACGCCACACACGGTGGACTCGTCGCGTGGGCGCCGCCGCTGCAGGCATGGTTGTCCTGGCTGTGGTCGCTGTCGTCTGCGTGGGCCTCCCGATCGCCTTCACCACGGGCGGAACGGCCGTCACGCGAGCACTCGTCCCCGACTCCACGTCGTCCCTGGCCAGGCTCAGCGATGAACTCAGCACGATCCCCGGTGTCGCCTCCGTGGGCGACGCACACTCGAGCGCGGGAGATCTGAGCTTTCGAAACAACGGCTTCCTGACCGTCACCGCTGCACCCGGACTCACGGACACGGCAGTGGGCCACCTCGCCGGGCACGTTTCCCAGGCCCTCGCCACCGTCCAGCTCGGTTCCGACTCGCGGCTGATGGTCCGGCTCGACGTCGATCGGCTGAACGTCGCCATCTCTCAGGAGGCTGCACTGAATGAGCCCCGACTGAGGCTCGCCCGACTGGTTCTGGCCCTCGACGGCGTATCCCGTGTCACGGTCTCGTGGCGGGAACAGGGTGATGACCTCATCTTCGACACGAGCAACGTCAACCTTGATGTCACTGTCATCTCGTCCGGTCTGCCCGCAGTGGAGCTCGCCGCACGTTCGGTGCGAGTCGCGCGCACCGTCCTGGCGGATGCGTCGGTGACGACCACCCTCCCCGGCCCCACACTTCGGGCCGACGCATATACCCCCGACCGGATCCCAGACGACGGATCGAACGGGTCCCGGACCGTCCTGCTCGAGTCCGTGGGCAGTTCTCTCACCGGGGCACTCGCCCTGGCCACTGCTCTCGACAGCCGCAACGACATCGTCGGATATTCCGTGTCCGGCACATACGCGCAGATCGTCTTCCGTGCCGGCACCGATCCCGCTCTGGCCGTCGCTCAGCTTGACCTCTCACACTGGGCAGGCGTCCGCGCGTTCGTCGAGGGCGACCCCGTCGAGTGGTCG
Source organism: Cryobacterium breve (assembly GCF_027594785.1). Classification (GTDB taxonomy): domain Bacteria; phylum Actinomycetota; class Actinomycetes; order Actinomycetales; family Microbacteriaceae; genus Cryobacterium; species Cryobacterium breve_A. The sequence goes on along the minus strand of NZ_CP075584.1, from coordinate 3,361,695 downwards.
TTTCACGACCATTCGTGAGACCACGATCTCGGCCCGGACCTTCCGGCAACTCGCTTCACCGGCGCGAGGTGGAGGTGCCCGGACACTCCGGCTCCGCTCAGATCAGGCCGTGACGGCGGAAGGCGTTCCAGACCCCGTCATCGAGCACCGACGTGGTGACCTCGTCGGCGTGGGACTTGACCTCGTCGATGGCATTGCCCATCGCGATGCCGACACCGCAGACCTGCAGCATTTCGATGTCGTTGCTGCTGTCGCCGATGCCGATGGCGGATGCCGCGTCGAGGCCAAGCAGGTCGAGCAGCTGCAGGATCGTGGTGCCCTTGTTCACCCCGCCGAGGGTCACCTCGCCGCTGCCGCGACCCATGTGGGGAATGGTGCCGGTGATGACGTGGAAATCGTCGCCAAGCGCGGTCGAGACGCGATCGAACGCCCGGAGGTCGCCGGCCAGGAAGACCGACTTGGCGATGCCGGTGAACGACAGCGGCCGCACGTCGGCGAAGGCCTTCAGGACCGGGTGTTCGTCGGGTCCGGTGACGGAGGCGAGGTCTGGCCGGGGATCGCCCTTTCGTTCCCTGTCATCCTCGAGATAGGTCGCGTAGCGCGCGCGCACTCCGGCGCTCGGGTAGAGCTTGTCGTAGGACTGCAGGTAGAAGTCGTAGCCCGCGGCCTCGTAGAACCCGACCATCCGGGCGACCGCTGCTTCGGGCATCGTGCGGGAGATCACGACGTCGTCGCCGACTTCGGCGAATCCGCCGCCGGCGCTGATCGCCCCGTCGAAGCCGATCTCCCGGATCGCCGGGTAGATCTCCACCGACGCCCGCCCCGTGCTCAGGTACACCAGGTGACCGTTCTGTCGGGCGAGGCGCACCGCCTCGATCGAGGAGGGTGCGATCGCCTCCCCGGAGTCGATGAGGGTGCCGTCGACGTCGACGAAGGCGATGCGGGGGGAAATCATGATCTGCTCCAGACGAGGCCGCCTCCGGGACAGTGCGTCCAGGAGGCAGCCGACGGGACGAACCCGTTTGCTTCTACGCTATCGGGTGAGGCTTGCACCGTTGGATCGGATGACCTCGGCGTACCAGTCGAACGACTTCTTCTTGAGGCGGTCGAGGGTGCCCGTGCCGTCGTCGTTGCGGTCGACGTAGATGAACCCGTACCGCTTGCTCATCTGTGCCGTGCTGGCGCTGACGAGGTCGATGCAGCCCCAGGAGGTGTACCCCATCACGTCGACGCCGTCGGCGACGGCCTCGCCGACCTGAACGAGGTGATCGTTGGAAGTACTCGATACGGTAGTCGTCGATGACGGTCTTCCGGCCATCCACCGTGACGAGCTCGTCCTTGGCCCCGAGTCCGTTCTCGACGATGAACAGCGGCTTCTGCCACCGGTCCCAGAACTGGTTCAGCACGATGCGCAGGCCGACCGGGTCGATCTGCCAGCCCCACTCGGATGCCTTCAGGGTCGGGTTCGCGACGCCGGGGAAGATGTTCCCTTCGCCCGTGACCCGCTTTGAGTTGTCGGCGGTCTCCGCCACGCTCACGTAGTAGCTGAACGAGACGAAGTCGACGGTGTTCTCCTTGAGCAGCGCCCGGTCGTCGTCGGTGATCACGAGTTCGACGCCCTGGTCGCGCAGGCTGCGCAGGTAGTACCCCGGGTATTCTCCGCGCACATGGATGTCGCCGAAGGCGAGGTTCGTGCGTTCGGTGGTGAGCGAGGCCATCACGTCGTCGGGATCGGGCGACAGGGGGTAGACCGGCATCGCGAGGATCATGCAGCCGACCCGGGCGGACGGAGCGAGCTCGCGGGCGGCCTTGGTGGCGAGCGCGCTCGCCACCAGCTCGTTGTGCACGGCCTGGTACAGGTCGGTCCGGGTGAGCTGGTCCTTCGGGGTGTTGATCCCGCCGGACAACAGCGGGGCGTGCAGCACGGAGTTGATCTCGTTGAAGGTGAGCCAGTACTTCACCCGGGCGCCGTAGCGGGCGAAGAGCACCCGGGCGTAGCGTTCGTAGAATCCGATCAGGTCACGGTTGACCCAGCCGTCGTAGGTCTCCGTCAGGTGCAACGGGGTCTCGTAATGCGAGATGGTCACCAATGGTTCGATGCCGTGCTTCTCGCACTCGTCGATCACACGGTCGTAGAACGCGAGCCCTTCCTCATTGGGTTCCGTCTCGTCGCCGAGGGGGAAGATCCTGCTCCAGGCGATTGAGAAGCGGAACGTGCGGAATCCCATTTCGGCGAACAGGGCGATGTCTTCGGCGTAGCGGTGGTAGAAGTCGATACCCACCTGCTTGAGGTTGTCGTCCGTGGGGCCCGCTGTGCGCGGTATCGTGATTCCCTGTGGCATGACGTCCTGTATGGACAGGCCTTTGCCGCCCTCGTTGTATGCGCCCTCGATCTGGTTCGCGGCGGGTCGCGCCGCCCCAGAGAAAGTCCTGCGGGAATGTGACGGGTGTGGAATCGGTCATTCGTGTACTCCTTTTCACTACTGACTACGTATTACGCAGATGACCGGTGGAGGAGCGGCCGAGCCGCTCCTCCACCGTGACGTACAAACCGCGCCCGATTACTTCGCGGTGGCCAGTTCTTCCTCGGCGATCGCGAGGAAGAGGGGGTCTCCGTGCGCCACCGGGCCCGCGGCGGGTGAGCCGATGGTCGGATACTTCTTCGGGTTGGTGATGATGACGGGCGTCGTGATGTCGTATCCCGCCGTCGTGATTGCTTTGATGTCGAACTCGAGCAAGAGATCGCCGGCCTTGACCTGCTGGCCCTTCTCCACCTTCAGGGAGAAGTACTTGCCGCCGAGCTTGACCGTGTCGATGCCGACGTGGATCAACACGTCCGCTCCATCCGCGTGCTGCAGCCCGATGGCGTGTCCGGTCGGGAACGCGGCGACCACGAGAGCGTCGAACGGGGCGTAGAGGGCGCCGACGCGGGGAATGATCGCAACACCCTTGCCGAGGTCGCCACCGGCGAAGACGGCGTCGGGGACCTCGCTCAGCGCAACGGCGGTGCCGTCGAGCGGGCTCAGCACCTCGAGGTCGGTGCCGTCCACCACGGCGGCGACCTCGTTGACCGGATCCTTGAATCCGAGGATCACGGTCAGGCCGAACGGCACGATGATGGCGACGAGAAGGCCCAGAATCAGCATCACCGTGTTTCCGGTGCCGAACAGGGCGGGCAGCGCCAGCAGCGAGGGCAACACGAAGGCGTTCGCGGCGACGCCGCCGGCCGAGATGAGGGCACCGCCGAGGACGCCGCCCACGATACCGAAGACGAACGGACGCTTCAGCGGCAGGTTCACGCCGTAGATGGCCGGCTCCGTGATACCGGCGAGGAAGCCCGACAGGGTGGCCGGGGCAGCGAGCGACTTCAGGTTGGAGTTGCGGGTGCGCACCCAGACCCCGGCGACGGCGGCAGCCTGCGCCAGCACGGCGGCGAAGAGCGGCGCAGTGATGTAGATCAACCCGGTGCTCTGCAGTTCGGCGGTCATCAGCGGGACGAAGCCCCAGTGCAGGCCGAAGATGACGAAGACCTGCCACAGGCCGCCCATGATTGCGCCGCCGAGCCACGGCACGACGGTGAAGACCCAGCCGATGCCGCCGGCAAGTCCCGTGCTGATCAGGTTGGAGAGCGGACCGATCACCAGGAAGGTGAGCGGTACCAGGATGATCACGATGATCATGGGTGTCACGAATCGGCGGATCGCGGCCGGCAGTGCGGCATAGAGGAAGCGCTCTCCGTGACTCTGCAACCACACGATGACGATGATCGGGATGACGCTCGAGACGTAGCTGACCATCGTGACCGGGATACCGAAGAAGGTGATGCCCGGCACGCCGTTGAGCGCAACGATCGACGGATACACGAAAGAACCGGCGATGGCGAGCGAGGTGAACTGGCTCGCGTTGAAGTACTTCGCCGCGGTGATCGCGAGTGCTAGCGGGAGGAAGTTGATGAAGGCATCGGAGAGGGCGTTCAGGATCGTGTACGTCGTCGTCGTGTTGTCGATCCAGGCGAACGTGACCGCTGCGGCCAGGAAGGCCTTCAAGAGTCCGGTGCCCGCGAGAGCCCAGACCAGCGGGGTGAAGATCGCCGAGATCATCGCGATGAAGCGGTTGACGAGGTTGCCCTTCGGGCCGTCCTGGGCGGCCCGGCCGTCGGAGGCAGACGTGCCGCCGAGCTTCGAGATCTTCGTGATCTCGGCGAAGACCTCGGGCACCTCATTGCCGATGACGACCTGGTACTGACCGCCGGCCTCTGCCGTCGCGATGACGCCGGGAGTGGCCTTGACCGCCACCTTGTCGACCTTCGCGTCGTCCTTGATGACGAATCTCAGTCGCGTCGCGCAATGCACGAGCGACTGGACGTTTTCTTCGCCGCCCACACCCTTGAGGACCGCGCATTTGCAGTCTTGGAGTAGTCCATCGTTCTCATTCACCTTCCGCCGCGACATCGCGGCTTCCCTGCTCAGGAAGCGACTATTCGGTGTTTTGGGCAAAAAAAGACCTGAACTCATTCACCGCCATACTGGCGATGCGAGTTCAGGTTTTGCCCGCTGAGCGGTAACAATCCGAAAATGCTTCCACGGGGCGTCTTCGCCCTGCAGCCTCAACGTAGCACACGCTCAGGTCGCTGCGCCATCCGCCATCTGGTTCGCGAGCCGTTCGACGTGCACGATCACGTACAGGAGTTCTTCATCCGTGAGGTCGGAGCCCGTGGCGGCGCTCACGTACGACTTGACGTCAGCGGCGATGGCGTAGGAGCGCGGATAGCTGTGTTTGGCGAATTCGAAGAAGGACGTGTCCGAGCCCCGCAGCATCGACTTCGCCACGAGCCGCTGCAGGAGGAACTGGATGTGCAGGATGAACCGCGCGTAGTCGGGGCTCGCCACGTCGAGCTGCACGCCGAGGCCGCCCTCGACCGTCGTCACCACGTGCTGCACCCGCCGGAAGAGCAGCGCCGCGGTTCCATTGGGTTCGTCCCTCGTCGCGTTGAGGAGGTGCATGGTGAGGAACACCGCTTCCTCGTCGGGGAGGGCGGTGTCCAGGCTCGCGCTGACCGAGCGGGCCATCGCCGTGGCGGCGTCGAACTCCTGCGGGTGAAGGACGCGCAATTCGGGCATGGACGTCGTCGGGATCCGGATGCCTTTCTGCATCCGTTCGAGCACGAATTGGATGTGGTCGATGACGGCGAGCGGCAACCGGCGCCCGAGGCTTCGGCCCAGGGTCCGTTCGGCCTCGTCGACGGCCGTCGTGACGGCTTCGATCACCGGGTACGGTACCGAGGCAAGAAGCTGGCGGGCGTGCTCGGAGTCGCTGCCCTGATCGAGGACGAAGGTCTTTTCGACCTTGGCGGGGTCGATCGTGTCGGTCGGAAGCAGCTGGAAGCCCAGTCCGCGGCCCATCAGCACGCGTTCCTGGCCCGACTCGTCGATCGAGATGACGACGTTGTTGTTGAGCACCTTGTGCACCACCTTGTCCGGTGTGCGTGCCGCCCCGTCTTGCCTCGCCATATCGCTAGTTTAGGGCGCTCGCCTTTTCACGTCCGCCGTGCTCGACGGACACGAGCGCTAACCGACAGGGCGGGCCGAGAGCACGCAGAATTCATTGCCCTCCGGGTCCGCCAGGACCACCCAGGGTACGTCTCGCTGGCCCACATCGGCACGGGTTGCCCCCAGGCCGAGCAGACGCCCGACCTCGGCGGCCTGGTCGTCGGGGACGAAATCGAGGTGGAGACGGTTCTTCACCGTCTTTCCCTCGGGTACCGCGCCGAACAGCAGCGTCGGGTGAGCGCCCTCGGCTGCGGCGAGTTCGAGCTCGTCGTCGCTTTCGCCGACCACGATCCAGCCGAGTGCCTCCTGCCACCATCGCCCGAGCACTTTCGGGTCGCGACAATCGACGACGACTTCTTCCCAGAACAGCGACATGCCGGACACACTACGCGGCAGGTCCGCCCCGGGTCCAGGCCCGGAGCGATCTGGATGCCGCCGTAACGGTTCGGCGCTCGGGTCAGGCGGCCAGGTGAAAGGTGCTCGCGAAGCGGCCGAGGAGGGCTCGGCGACCCCGCAGCACCTCGACGACCCCGGTCTCGATCGCGCGCTCCGGAGCAAGCTCACCGGAAATGAGCAGGCGGATGCCCGGACCGGCGGCGAAGGCGAGGTCGACGGGCCCGTCCCCGCGCGTCACATCGAGGGTGGAGCCGTCCACTCGGATCAGAAGCTCGGCACGACCGAACCGCGCTGCGTACGCGGTAGCCGGGAGCTGCTCCGCGACCTGCGGCTGAAAGGCGGTCCGGAGGTCCATCGTCATCGCGTCGGGGGTGATGACCTGCTCCTCCCGCGGATCGCCCAGGGATTTGAAGCCCCAGGCCCCGAGTGCGAGCACCACGGGCTCGAGCTCGCGGCCGTACGGCGTCAGCTCATAGACGATGACGCGCGAGTGCGGCACCCGTCGAATGATGCCCGCCGCCTGCAGGCTCCTTCAGCCGTGCGGCCAGGATATTGCTCGGGATCCGGGCAAGTCCCCCGGCGAGTTCGCCGTAGCGGCGCGGCCCGACGAGCAGGTCGCGGACGATGAGCAGGGCCCAGCGCTCTCCCACAAGCTCCAGGCCTCGCGTGACGCCACCGTATTGACCATAGTCGCGTGCGGCCATCGACCTCAGTCCTGCTGATTCGCGAAGGCTTCGGGGCCCTGGGCGGCTGCTACCGGGTCCATCCAGCCGAACTCGAGGAAGTTGCCGTCGGGGTCGTTCAGCTGGCGCTGGTACATGAAGCCGTAGTCCGAGGCTGGTTTGGGCTCAGAGCCTCCAGCAGCGACGCCGTCGGTGACGGCCTTGTCTACCGCCTCGCGACTGTCCAGGAAGATCGCGGTCGATACCGAGGGGTTCACGGCAGGATCTCCGATCGGAAGGTCGGTGAAGGTCTGGAAGTACTCGCGGACCAGAATCATGAAGTAGCTGTGGTCTTCCTCGACCACGACGCAGGCTGCGTTGTGGTCAGAGAAGGCAGGGTTGATGGTGAATCCGAGCGCCGTGTAAAACGCCTTCGAGCGCTCCAGGTCGGTCACCGGCAGGTTGACGAACATCGCGGTCATCGTGTCTCCTTGTAGAGGTTTCCAGGTGGATTGACGTCATACTTGCAAAAAACAAGTAGCCTGTCAAGCCCTCTGTCGAGCCCTATCGGCGCCGTGTCCGAGGTCTGCGTTGCACGGCCCGTGAGGAGTGTCGTAGCGTAGGCGATATGACGATCTCGCTCGGATATCAGATTCCTAATTTCAGCTATCCGGGCGGCGTCGAGTCGTTGTTCGATACCGTTGCGGCTCAGGCGCGCGAAGCGGAAGCCAGCGGATTCGACACGGTCCTGGTAATGGACCACTTCTATCAGCTGCCCGGCATCGGCACGCCCGATCAGCCGATGATGGAGGCGTACTCGACGCTGGCCGCCCTGGCGGTGTCGACCAGCACCATCCAGCTCTCCGCGCTCGTGACCGGCAACACGTACCGCAACCCGACCCTGCTCGCCAAAACCGTCACCACCCTCGATGTGATCAGCCACGGTCGCGCAATCCTCGGCATCGGGGCCGGCTGGTTCGAACTTGAGCACGAACAGCTCGGTTTCGATTTCGACACTTTCACGGAGCGCTTCGAGAAACTCGACGAAGCGCTGCAGATCATCCACCCCATGCTGCGCGACGAACGGCCCGAGGTCACCGGTAAGTGGTACCGGGCGCACGGGGCGATGAACGTGCCCCGGTTCCGCGAGAGCATCCCGATCATGCTGGGTGGCCAGGGCGAACGCAAGACGTTTCGCCTGGCGGCGCGATACGCCGACCATATGAACATCATCTGCGCCATCGAAGACCTGCCGCACAAGCTGCGGGTTCTGAAACAGCGCGCCGAAGAGATCGACCGGGACCCGGCGACGCTGAAGACGAGCTACCTCGCCAGCGCGGTGATCGTCGAGACCCAGGCTGAGGCAGACGCTATTCTGCAGTCACTGCCCGAGGAACGACGTAGCCGAGCCTTCGTGGGTACGGCCGAAACGGTGGCGGAACGTGTGCAGACCGAGATCCTCGACGCGGGTGTTGACGGTGTCATCGTGAACGCCCCGCTCAACGGCCACGTGCCCGGTGTCGTGACGGCACTCGGCGAGGCACTCGCCCCGCTGGTGCGAGCGCGACGCTGACCAGCCTGCTGATGAGGCTCCAGCGAATCATCAACAACGGCGTCACCTCGGGAGCCACCACATAATGACTGACACCACGATCCAGGCCGCCGCGCCCGCGAGCCACCCGATTCGACGCCAGCTCGCCGACTGGACCGTCACCGCACTCGACGGCCCCGTGCCCAGGGCCGTGCGCCAGCACACAATTCCGGCCACCGTTCCCGGGTCGGTGCACACCGACCTGCTCGCCGCCGGCCTCATTCCCGACCCGTACCTCGACGGCAATGAGCAGTTGCTCGGTTGGATCGGACTCACCGACTGGCGATACTCGACGACCTTCGTCTGGCAGCCGGACAGCAGCACCCAGAGCGAGATCGTCTTCGACGGTCTCGACACGATCGCGACGGTTGAGGCTCAACGGCCATCGGATCGGCGTGACCAGGAATATGCACCGTCGTTACCGATTCGACCTGCGCACCCATCTGCGCGCCGGCCTCAACGCGCTTGCCGTCACGTTCTCCTCTCCGATCCGGTCGGCGGATGCCGCCAGCCTCGACCTCGGCTACCGCCCGCACGTCAACCATCACCCGTACAACGCAATCCGAAAGATGGCCTGCAGCTTCGGCTGGGACTGGGGCATCGACACGAGCACATCGGGCATCTGGCGCCCGGTCGCCCTTGAATGCTGGGCCACGGCACGGCTTGAGTCCGTGCGCCCGATCGCCATCGTGGACCCCCTTGTTCGGGCAGACGGGACGGCCCGGCACTCGGGCACCGTCGCCGTGCACGTCGAGGTCGCCCGGGCGAGCGACGCAGATCTCATCGTGACGGCATCCGTCGGAGGCGTGGCCGGGTCGGCCACTCTGAGCGCGGGCCAGACGAGCGCGGTGGTGACGCTTCACGTTGCCGAGGTGTCCCTGTGGTGGCCGCGCGGCTACGGCGAGCAGCGGCTCTATGACGTCGACGTGACGCTGCACGGTCCGGGCGCGGACGACGCCGAAGCACTCGAACTCGATTCAGCACAGCGGCGAGTGGGCTTCCGCACGGTGTCGTTCGACACCGAGCCGGATGCCACGGGGACACCGTTCACGATCGCCGTCAACGGGCAGCCGGTCTTCGTTCGCGGAGCGAACTGGATCCCGGACGACTCCTTTCCGCACCGGGTCGACCGGGACCGGTACCGGGACCGCATCGAGCAGGCCGAGTTCGCCAACATCAACCTGCTCCGGGTCTGGGGCGGCGGCATCTTTGAGGCCGATGATTTCTTCGAGCTCTGCGACGAACGCGGCATGCTCACGTGGCAGGACTTCCTGCTGGCCTGCGCCGCCTACGCCGAAGAGGCGCCCCTGTTCGACGAGATCGAAGCCGAGGCCCGCGACAACGTGGCCAGGCTCGCGTCGCACCCGTCGCTGATCGTGCTCAACGGCAACAACGAGAACCTCTGGGGCCACGAGGAGTGGAACTGGAAGACGAGGCTGGACGGCAAGACCTGGGGCGCGGGCTATTACTACGAGCTCTTCCCGCGCATCGTGGCCGAACTGGCGCCGCACATCGGTTACACGCCGGGAAGCCCATTCACCCCGGGCGGCACCGACGGTCTCGGCCGTGACGGAACACTCACGCCGAACGATCGGGACAACGGCACGATGCACATCTGGGACCTGTGGAACCAGCGCGACTACCCCGCATACCGTGAATACACGCCCCGATTCGTCGCGGAATTCGGCTGGCAGGGTCCGCCGACCTGGTCGACGATGCGCGCGTCGATCAGCGACTCCCCGCTCACTCCCGAGTCCCCCGGCATGCTGGTGCACCAGAAGGCGATGGAGGGCAACGTGAAGCTCACCGACGGTCTGCTTGCGCACTACCCGTTGCCCGACGATATCGACGACTGGCACTGGGCGATGTCGCTCAACCAGGCCAACGCCATCGGCACCGCCATCGAACACTTCCCGGTCGCTGCAGCCGCACTGCATGGGCAGCATTGTCTGGCAGGCTCAACGACTGCTGGCCGGTCACTTCCTGGGCTGCCGTCGACGGCTATGGGCGACCCAAACCGCTGCTCTACGCGATCCGCCATGCGTACGCCGACAGACTGGTGACCATTCAACCCCGCGCAGAGGGAACGCTGGCCGCGGTCGTCGTCAACGACGAGGCTTCACCGTGGTCGGGCGAGCTCATCGTCCGGCGCCTCACAGACGCGGGAATCGTGCTGGCCGAGCACGCGGAACAGGTCGCCCTGCCCGCGCGGTCCACGGTGACCGTGCCGCTGCCCGCATCCGTGTCCGAGACAACGAATGCGGCAGCGGAACTCCTCCGGGCCGAGCTCACCGGGGTGCGTGGCCACTGGTTCTTCGCCGAGCCCCGCGACACCCGACTCGGTGCCCCGTCCCTGTCCTCGTCACTCGAACGGGTCCCGAACGGCTACCTGCTCACGGTGACGGCCGCAACACTCACCCGCGATCTTGCCGTCCTGGTGGACAAGGTGGACCCGTCAGCGCGGGTCGACGACATGCTCATCACGCTCCTCCCCGGGGAGAGTGCGACATTCACCGTCTGCTCCGAGGTCGAGCTCGACTGTGCGACCCTGACGGCACCGACGGTGCTGCGCAGCGCAAACCAGCTCATGCGGCCATGAACGGCTCAGCCGGCGTTTGGGGTGACTCGTGCCAGCCATCCGGCGATCGGGCGCTGCTGCTCGCCCTGCTGGGCAGCGAGCACGATCAAGATCACGGTGAGGGCCGGCGTCACCCACTGCAGAACGCGCTGCCGTCGCTGCAGGGATTCGAGTTCTGCGGACGCACCGGGACCACCTTCGGTGGTTCCGTCGGTCGCTTCCCCCGCGTGCTTGCTCATCTGCTTGCCCAGGATGCCTGAATACAGGGTTGTTCCCGCGGCCGCGCCGGTGAGCGCCAGCTTCACGATGGTGTTCGCGCGTCCCTCCGGCTGACCGGCCAGGCGCGCCTTGTTGCCCAGGATCAGGCCGGCCCCGCCGACGCCGTGCGCGATGAGTGCGGCTACCTGGACGGGCGCCCACCTCTTCCACCCCTCACTGGCCAACGCCACTCGTTCCCTGGGGTTATTCGAGGTCGCGGCGCTCCCGTTGAGCCCGACAGCTCCCATCAATGCCCCGCCCGCCCAGACGGCCAACCCCACGTCATGCAGGCTTCTTACCCAAGTGTTGCGTCCAGCCATGGTGTACTCCCTTTCGGTACGGTTCGTCTTCCCCGACGGAATATGCAGGGACAGACACTAGCTACGACGCATGCCGCGACCGATTCCTCACGCGCAGCACTCCACACCGCCACGTCTCACAGTTTCTTCCCAGTCTGAGCGTCTGCGCTCCAACCGGCCGCTTTCGAAAACGCGCATGGCTACAGGTTCCTAAGTCGACTCCGTGTGCCGCGTGTCGCGTGCATATACTGGCGCCATGAATTGCGACGACACGAATGCACAGCAGAATCCCAACGGTTCCACGGACGTCACTCCAGACACGGTTGAGAAGACGGAAGCACTCGCCGACGGGTCGCAGAGTGACGCTTCCGCGCCGACCGATGACGACACCGCTTCTGGCGGTCCCGCCGACTGACTGCGAGCATCCGCCCGCCTGACGAACTGGGGCAGTCGCGGTCGCCCGAATCGCCGGTGCTCCGGGTGCTGCACTGTCCGAAGCCGGGGCCGCAACATTCACCGAGAGGAAAGCCGACATGTTTGCAGCCAGTTTCTATTCCGTCACGCCAGGCAGATTCCATGAAGTGGCAGCCGTCTATCCGCGCCATCGGGCTTACCTGAATGAATTTGCACTGGACGGTGACGTCATCATGATCGGAACCTTCGGCAATCCTGAACAAGAAGGTTCGATGGCGATCTTTCGCTCACGACAAGCGGCGGAGAGATTCATCCGTGGCGATCCCTTTGTCGTCGAAGGACTTGTTGCCGAACCCACGATCCTGGATTGGGATCCACTCATCTTCAGCAACTAGCCACCGGGATCTGTTGCCGAACCGCCAGCACCGGAACTTCATTCGCCGGTCACTGCCGAATGATGGTGCCCCCGCTGGGGGTCGAACCCAGACTGTGACGATTTTAAGTCGTCTGCCTCTGCCATTGGGCTACGGGGGCGCGTCCGAGTACATCCGGACTGAGCGAACTCAGTCCGGACAGACTCCGACGTTTCAAGCGTAGGTGCTGCCGGAGCAGCGGTTTACTTGACGGGCGTGGCCGTCTCGGTCGCGGCATCCGCTGCCGTCGTCGCCGGTGCGGCGGCGGGAGCCTTGACCGGCGTCTTGCGGGGCGCGCGCGGCGCCGTGACCTTGGCCGCAGGGGCGGCGGCGGCGGCCGATACGGTGACCGGTGCCGGAGGCGTGACCGCGGCGGGTGCGGCCTTCGCCGGTGCTGCGGCACCCGCGGCAGGCTTCGGGCGGGACGCGAACTCGACGAACACGGCGCGCGGGGACTCGACGGCGGCGAGCGACACGATGTCCCGACCGAGGAAGAAGTTGTTCACCCAGCCCCAGACGACGCGCAGCTTGCGCTCCCAGCTCGGCATGGCGAGGCCGTGGTAGCCGCGGTGCGCGATCCAGGCCAGCGGGCCCTTGATGGCCAGCTTGCCGGACTGGAAGACGCCCTGTCCGACACCGAGACCGGCGACGGCGCCGAGGTTCTTGTGGATGTAGTCCTTGGGACCCTCGCCGCGGAGGACGGCGACGATGTTCTTGGCCATGAGCTTGCCCTGGCGCACCGCGTGCTGGGCGTTGGGCACGCAGAAGCCGCCCACTCCCCCGCCGCTGAGGTCGGGGATCGCGGTGATGTCGCCGGCGCCCCAGGCGTCTTCGATGATCTCGTCGGCGGTGCCGACGCGGAGGTCGGGGCGCACCTGGAGGCGGCCACGTTCCTCGATGGGGAGGTCGGTGTGGCGCACGATGCCGGGGTTCGCCATCACGCCGGCGGTCCAGACGATCAGGTCGGTCTCGAACTTCTCACCGGTGGAGAGCTCGACGACGCCGTCGACGGCGCTCGTCAGCTGGGTGTTGAGGTGGATCTTCGCACCGCGCTTGTCGAGGTTGTCGATGACCCAGAGGCTCGTCGGCACGGACACCTCGGGCATGATCCGGCCCATGGCCTCGACGAGGTGGAACTGGATGTCGTCGAATCCGATCTGCGGGTAGGACTTGAGCAGCGAGGTCGCGAAGGAGCGCAGCTCGGCGAAGACCTCGATGCCGGCGAAGCCGCCGCCGATGACGACGAAGGTGAGCAGGCGGTCGCGCTCGGGTCCGGCGGGAAGCAGCGAGGCCTTGTCGAAGTTGGTGAGCACGGTGTCGCGGATGGCGACGGCTTCCTCGATGGTCTTGAGTCCGAGTGCCTGGTCGGCGACCCCGGGGATCGGGAAGGTGCGCGAGACGGCACCGGCGGTGACGACGACGATGTCGTAGCTGAACTCATACGGCTCGCCGACCGGCGGGGTGATCGTCGCGGTCTTCGACGCGTGGTCGATGTGGGTGACCTTCGCGGTGACGACGTTCGTCTTCGAGAGGTGACGACGGTGCGCCACCACCGCGTGGCGGGCTTCGATCGAGCCGGCCGCAACCTCGGGGAGGAACGGCTGGTAGGTCATGTACGGGAGGGGGTCGACCATGGTGACCTCGGCCTCGCCTTTTCGCAGCCACTTCTCAAGCTTCCAAGCGGTGTAGAAGCCCGCGTAGCCGCCACCGACAATGAGAATTTTTGGCACGATAAGGGTCCTCCTACAAGATGGAATATGCGAAAACTTACCGATTCGATCGATTTCGCTTGAGCCGCCGAAGAGCACCGATGCCGAACAGCGTTACTAGGATAGCAAACCCCAACAGAACCAGAAGCGGAACGCTGATATAGGTGAGCGTGAGCTCGGTCGGCAGCCAGGGGCTTGCGGCGGTGTCGGTCGGCAGCGGCGGGTCGCTGCTCGGCACGGCTCGGGCGACGGGTGTGGCCGTCGGCGCAGTCGTCGGAACCGTGTCGATGCGCCGGTGCAGGTGGATCCAGTCCTGCAGCAGGGCCGCCGGCGTCGGAGAGGTCGACGGCGGCACGGATGCGGTGACCGCGGCGGCCGCGTCGATCAGGCCATTGCCGTAGACGGGGCTCGGGACGACGTGGCCATTGGGGTTCGCGGTCGCGATGACCCGGTTCATCACCTCGGCGGCGTTCAGCTTCGGGTAGGCGGCCCGCACGAGGGCGACGAGGCCGGAGACGATCGGGGCGGAGGCGCTGGTGCCGCTCCACTGCACGTACCCGCCGTTCGGCACCACGCCGACGAGCTGTTCGCTCGGGGCGGCGACGGCGATCGTGATGCCCTGGGACGAGGCGTCGAAGCTCGCGGTCTTGTTTCGGTCGACACCCCCGACGGTGAGCACGCCGGGGATCGTGGCCGGGGCGCCGACCTCCGTCGTGCCACTCCCCCGGTTGCCTGCCGCGGCGACGACGACGACGTCGTGGTTGAACGCATACAGGAACGCGTCGTCCCAGCTCGGCGGCCAGTCAAGGGTGTTCCGGGTCAGCGACATGTTGATCACGTCTGCGCCATGGTCGACGGCCCAGCGGATGCCTGCCGCGATCTGGTCGTCATTGCTGAGCTTTGCGCCGCTGCTCCCGAACGCGACCGACACGGCGAGAATGGACGCCTCCGGCGCGACGCCGATGACTCCGGTCCCCTCGGCGGACCCGCGGCCGGCCATCAGGGACGCGACGAGGGTGCCGTGTTCGCTGCCGTCGCCCACGGGGGTCTGGCCGTTGCTCGAGCCCAGGCCCGAGACATCCGTGCCGCCGACGACGGCTCCGGCGAGTTCGGGGACGCTCGTGCTCACCCCGGTGTCGATCACGGCGACCGTCACGCCGGCGCCCTTCGTCGTCGCCCAGGCCTGCGTGAAACCGTAGTCGGTGAGCCAGTATTCGAGGTCGCGCACCTGGTCGGCGTGCGCGGGGGCGGCATCGCCGACGACGGAGGCGCCTCCCAATACAACGGTCAGCGCCACCGCGAGCGCGGCGCCGAGCGCGCCGCTGCAGCAGGGAACGGGTCACGCGTCCGCCGCGGAATAGTCCAGGCACTCGCAGACGGCTGGAGTCCAGGCGGCCCGCGCGAGCGCGAGGTCACCGATCGGGTTGATGCCGGGGCCCGCGGCGAGCGAGTGCGCCGCGAGGGCGTGCAGGCACTTGACCCGGTCGGGCATGCCGCCGGAGGAGATGCCGGCGATTTCGGGCACGTCGCCGAGGGTGGCGCGATCGGCGAGGAATCCGGCGTGGGCACGACGGTACTGGTCGTGGACGGTCTCATCGTCGGCGAGCAGCTGG
This sequence comes from Cryobacterium breve, assembly GCF_027594785.1. Classification (GTDB taxonomy): domain Bacteria; phylum Actinomycetota; class Actinomycetes; order Actinomycetales; family Microbacteriaceae; genus Cryobacterium; species Cryobacterium breve_A. Next base: position 3,346,213 of record NZ_CP075584.1, on the reverse strand, counting down.
TTGAACTCGTTCATCACCTGGGTCGCCTCGAGGAAGGAGAGCGCCGCGGTCGCGGCCGGGTGGGTCAGGTAGTAGAGCGTGGGGAACGGCGTGCCGTCGCTCAGCCGGGGAGCCGTGGCAACGACGGTGGGCGCTCCACACACGCAGCGCGCCGCGATGCCCACGGCGTCGCGGGCCGGGCGGCCGAGCTGGGCGCTGACGATCTTCAGGTCGTCGGCGGTGACGGGGGCGAACGGCGGCCGGGTCACTGGGTGGCCTGGGGGGCGAGGCCGGCGGTCATGACGGAAGCGAACATGGACGATACCCAATCGATGTCGGTGTTCTGAATGGCCGTGGTCGCGGCGGGCGCGGCGGCAGCGGCGGCCGGCAGGGGCAGGTCGTTGATCACGAGGAAGCTGACGTCGCCCGGCAGCACGTAGGACAGCCGGGCGCGGGCCTGGGTCGTGACATAGGTGCGGTCGTTCCAGCGTTCCCGCTCGGTCTTGAGCTGGTCGACGGTGGTCTGCTCAGCGTTGACGTCTGCGGTGAGCTTGCTGATCTCCTGTTGCTGCTCACCGTAGGTGCGGAGGCCGGGGGCAAGCACGACGACCGCGAGGATGAGGATGCCCATCATCATGAGCGAGAACCCGGACAGGCGCAGGCCGCGAAGCCAGCCGTTCATCGGGGTCTCGTCGAGGCCGAGCGCGACGGGCTGCCGTTCGGTGCGTTTGACGGCCATGGCAACTCCTCTCGCGGGATCCTCGCCGGTTCTCACCGGATAAAAAACAGAGCTCTCAGAAGCGCGGGATTCACCCCGCGCTTCGAGAGCTCCAGTCGAAACTAGGCCTTGAAACGGGGGAAGGCAGAGCGGCCCGCGTACACGGCGGCCTCGCCCAGCTCTTCTTCGATCCTCAGCAGCTGATTGTACTTGGCAACGCGCTCGGAGCGGGCAGGCGCTCCGGTCTTGATCTGGCCGGCATCGACGGCGACCGCGAGGTCGGCGATGAAGGTGTCTTCGGTCTCACCGGAGCGGTGCGAGATGACGGTCGTGTAGCCGGCGCGCTGCGCGAGGGCAACGGCGTCGAGCGTCTCGGTGAGGGTACCGATCTGGTTGACCTTGACGAGGATGGAGTTGGCCGTGCCGAGGGCCAGGCCCTTGGCGAGACGCTCCGGGTTGGTCACGAACAGGTCGTCTCCGACGATCTGCACGAGGCCGCCGATTTCGGCGGTGAGGTGCACGTAGCCATCCCAGTCGTCTTCCTCGAGCGGGTCTTCGATCGACACGAGCGGGTAGGACTTGACGAGGTCGACGTAGTACGCGGACAGCTCCTGGGCGGAGAGTTCCTTGCCCTCGAAGTGGTAGACGCCATCCTTGTAGAACTCGGATGCTGCGCAGTCGAGTGCCAGGCCGATGTCCTTGCCGGGCGTGTAGCCGGCGTTGGTGATGGCTTCGACGATGAGGTCGAGCGCGGCACGGTTGCTCGGGAGGTTCGGAGCGAATCCACCCTCGTCGCCGAGGCCGGTGGAGAGGCCCTTCGACTTGAGCAGGGCCTTCAGGGCGTGGTACGTCTCGGTGCCCCAGCGGAGGCCTTCGGCGAAGGACTCGGCGCCGAGCGGGACAACCATGAATTCCTGGATGTCCACGTCGTTGTCGGCGTGCGAGCCACCGTTGATGATGTTCATCATCGGGACCGGGAGGGTGTGTGCGTTCGGGCCACCGAGGTAGCGGAACAGGGGCAGGCCGGCCGAGGTGGCTGCGGCCTTGGCGACGGCCAGGCTCACGCCGAGGATGGCGTTGGCGCCGACGCGGTGCTTGTTCTCGGTGCCATCGGTTTCGATCAGGACGGCGTCGACGATGCGCTGGTCGGTGGCGTCGAGGTCCTCGACTGCCGGGCCGAGCTCGTCGATAACGGCGTCGACGGCCTTGAGGACGCCCTTGCCGAGGTAACGCGACTTGTCGCCGTCGTGAAGTTCATAAGCTTCGAACGCACCGGTGGATGCGCCCGACGGAACGGCGGCACGGCTGACGGAGCCGTCATCAAGCAATACCTCGACCTCGACGGTCGGGTTGCCTCTGGAGTCAAGAATCTCGCGCGCTACTACTGCCTCAATGAGAGCCACAGCTATCTCCTGTTTCCTGTTATTTCCTAATGGGTGGGGTGTTGGTCTGGGGGGAACATGCAGGAAGACGACACTGTGTTCCAATCAGGTAACAGTCTAGCGACGGAGGCTCCGAGGGAGGGAATCAGCCCGCGAACGGACGGAAGTCGAGCGTGGCGGCATCCGCTGTTTCATCGGTGACAAAGGCGTAGCGCCCATAGCCCGCCTCGGCGGCACGACCGAGCAGGGCCTTGAGGTTTTTGGTGCGGTGTTCGAGCCGCACGCGCAAACCCTCCGCGACGAGCGCGGTCTTCAGGGCGACGAGGCGGCCGGGCGCTGCGTCCTTCTCGTGGATGAGCACGACGGCGTTCTCGGCGGATGCGCCGGTGCCGCCGAGCAGGTCGACGATGCGTTCGAAGCCGATCGAGAAGCCGCACGCGGGTACGTCGACGCCGAGGAACCGGCCGATCATGCCGTCGTAGCGCCCGCCGCCGCCGAGTGAGTAGCCGAGATCGGGGTGCGCGATCTCGAAGATCGTTCCGGTGTAGTAGCCCATGCCGCGCACGAGGGTCGGATCGAAGACCAGGTCGGCCCCGGGGAGCGCGTCGCGGAGGGCTAGCAGGTCGGCGTAGGCGACCGGTTCGAGCCAGGCTGGAGCCTGCGGACGCATCGGGCTCGCTGGCCGAGCCGAGCAGGTCCCAGCCGGCGGAGGCGATCGAGCGGAGGGTCTCCGCGATGCCGTCTGTCGGGATGCCCAGGCCGTCGAGTTCGGTGACGACGCCGTCGACGCCGATCTTGTCGAGCTTGTCGATCGTGATCAGGGCCCGCTCGAACAGATCCGATGGGACCTGCCAGTATGCGAGCAGGGCGGTGAGGATGCGGCGGTCGTTGATGCGCACCGAGCAGCCGGCGAGGCCCAGGGCATCGAGCGCGGCCATCGTCGCGGTGATGAGCTCGATCTCGGCGAGCGGGCCCGCCTCGCCGATGATGTCGATGTCGCACTGCACGAACTGGCGGTACCTGCCCTTCTGCGGGCGTTCGGCCCGCCAGACCGGGGCGATCTGGATCGCCCGGAACACCGTCGGCAGGGCGGCGCGGTGCGTTGCGTAGAACCGGGCGAGCGGCACGGTGAGGTCGAAGCGGAGGCCGAGGTCGGCAAGGCCGAGCAGGTCGCCGGACTCCGCGGCGGCGAGGGCATCGGCAGGGGCCAGGCCGCGCTTGAGCACCGCGAAGCCGAGCTTCTCGTTGTCGCCGCCGAGGCCGGAGTGCAGCCGGGCGGAGTCCTCCATGACCGGGGTCTCGATCTCGTCGAAGCCGTGGGCGGCGAAACTGCGCCGGATCACGCCGAGCGCGTGCTCGCGGCCGGCCTTCTCAGCGGGGAGGAAGTCGCGCATGCCGCGCGGCGGGGTCACCTGTGTTGCCATGGAACCCATTGTCTCAGGTCGGGCCGGGCGGCCCGGCCTGTCGCTGGTTCAGTCGTTCTCGGAGGGGAGGCCGATGATGCCGGCATCCGAGAAGTCGGTGACGGCATCCGCAGCACCCGCGAAGTCTGCGTTGTCGAACTCTGCGGCACGGATCTCGTCCTGGAGCCCGCGCACGGCCGTGCGCAAGGCGCGTTCGGAGTCGAGGCCGCGGGCCTTCGCCGCCGAGACGATCGCGAGCAGCAGCGGGCCGAGCTCGTCCTCACTCTCGAGCGGAAGCGGGAAGTCGGCGCCGTCCGCGTCGAGCAGCCCGATCTTCTGGGCACGCCCGAGCACCTTGTCGGCGAGGGCGAGCGCCGGCATGCCCTGTGGGATGCCGTCGAGCACGCTCGTGCGGCCGGGCTTCTCGGCGGCCTTGAAGCCGTCCCAGGCCGCGGCGACGTCGTCGGCCGTCGCGAGGTCGAGGTCTCCGAAGACGTGCGGATGCCGGCCCTCGAGTTTCCGGGTCAGGCGCGCGGCGACGTCCTGCAGGTCGAAGTCCTCGCCTGCGGTGTGCGCGGCGAGGTCGGCGTGGAAGAGGACCTGGTAGAGCACGTCGCCGAGTTCCTCGAGGAGTTCCTCCCTGCCGCCGGCCTCGATCGCCTCGATCAGCTCGTGGCTTTCCTCGAGCAGGTAGGGCACGAGCGAGGCGTGGGTCTGCTCCGCATCCCACGGGCAGCCGTCGGGGGCGCGCAGCCGGGCGACCGTGCGGATCAGGACGTCGATCGGGGTGTCGATCCGCGGGTCGATCGGGGTGTCGATCGGGCTGGCGTCGGTCACGACTTCCTCCTGGGGTTGGGGTTCTGCGTGGTCGTCGGAGCGCCCTGGGCTGCGGCGCCCGGCGCGGCGGGCTCTTCGACCGGGCGGGGGAAGATCGCCCCGAGCAGGGAGCCGGCCCAGGCGATCAGGGCCGCGTCGCCGAGCGGTTCGTCGTTGATCCGCGGCATCGGCACCATGATCGCCCCGGTTGCGATGGTGTACCGCGAGCCGGGGTACATCCGCTTCAGGCGCACCTGCATGGAGTCGGCGAGGTCGGCCGAGGCGACCCGCAGGTTGGAGCCCATCGCGACGACCTCGCTCAGGCCGGCCTGCTGGGAGAGCCAGCGCAGCCGGGAGACCAGGATCAGGTTCTGCACCGGCTGCGGGGGTTCACCGTAGCGGTCGGTGAGTTCGTCGAGCACGAGGTCGGTCTGGTCCCTGGCCGCGGTCGGGGAGCTCGCCGCGGAGAGCTTCTGGTAGGCCTCGAGGCGGAGGCGCTCGCTGTCGACGTAGTCCTCGGGGATGTGCGCGTCGACGGGCAGCTCAAGTCGAAGCTCGGTCTGGCCTTCCGCAACGTCGCCGCGGAAGGCGCTCACGGCCTCGCCGATCATCCGCAGGTAGAGGTCGAAGCCGACACCGGCGATGTGCCCGGCCTGTTCGCCGCCGAGCAGGTTGCCCGCTCCGCGGATCTCGAGGTCTTTCAGGGCGACCTGCATGCCCGCGCCGAGCTCGTTGTTCGCCGCGATCGTGGAGAGCCGGTCATGGGCGATCTCGGTGAGCGGCTTGTTCTCGTCGTAGAGGAAGTACGCGTAGGCACGTTCGCGCCCACGACCGACGCGGCCGCGCAGCTGATGCAGCTGGCTCAGCCCGAACTTGTCGGCCCTGTCGATGATGATGGTGTTCGCGTTGGCGATGTCGAGGCCGGTCTCGATGATCGTCGTGGAGACGAGCACGTCGAATTTGCGCTCCCAGAAGTCGACGACGACCTGTTCGAGCCTGCGCCTCGGGCAGCTGCCCGTGCGCGACGGCGATGCGTGCCTCCGGCACGAGTTCGGCGATATGCGCGGCGATCCGGTTGATGCTCGACACCCGGTTGTGCACGACGAAGATCTGGCCCTCGCGAAGCAGCTCGCGCCGGATCGCAGCGGCGACCTGACGGTCGGAGTAGGGCCCCACGAACGTGAGGATCGGGTGCCGGTCCTCGGGCGGAGTGGCGAGGGTCGACATCTCGCGGATGCCCGTGACCGCCATTTCGAGCGTGCGCGGGATCGGCGTCGCGCTCATCGCGAGGATGTCGACGTTGGTCTTGAGCTTCTTGAGGGCGTCCTTGTGCTCGACGCCGAACCGCTGCTCCTCGTCGATGATGACGAGCCCGAGGTCCTTGAAGATGATCGACCCGGTCAGGAGCCGGTGGGTGCCGATCACGAGGTCGACGGTGCCGTCGAGGATGCCGGCGACGGTCTCCCGCGATTCCTTTTCGGTCTGGAAGCGGCTCAGGGCACGGATGTGCACGGGGAAACCGGCGAAACGCTCCTGGAAGGTCTCCATGTGCTGGCGAACGAGGAGGGTCGTCGGCACCAGGATCGCGACCTGCTTGCCGTCCTGGATCGCTTTGAAGGCGGCACGCACGGCGACCTCGGTCTTGCCGAAGCCGACGTCGCCGGAAAGCAGCCGGTCCATCGGGATGGGCCGTTCCATGTCGGCCTTGACCTCGTCGATGGTGGTGAGCTGGTCGGGGGTCTCCGCGAATGGGAATGCCTCCTCGAGCTCGCGCTGCCAGGGGGTGTCCGGCCCGAAGGCGTGGCCCTTGCTCGCCATCCGTGCCGAGTAGAGCTTGACGAGCTCGACGGCGATGTCCCGCACCGCGTGCCGGGCCTTCGACTTCGCGCTCGACCAGTCGCTGCCGCCCATCTTGCTGAGCGCGGGAGCCTCGCCGCCGATGTACCTGCTGACGAGGTCGAGCTGGTCGGTGGGCACGAAGAGCTTGTCGCCGGGGTGCCCGCGCTTGGACGGCGCGTACTCGAGCACGAGGTACTCGCGCTTGGTCTTGACCGGGTTGCGGCCTCCGCTCGACACCTCGCGCTGGGTCAGTTCGACGAACCGGCCGATGCCGTGGGTCTGGTGCACGACGTGGTCGCCGGCCTTGAGCCTGCAGCGGGTCGACGACGTTCTTGCGCCGGCTCGCGAGCTTCTTCACCTGGCGAGCGTCGTAGCCGACCGTGCGGCCGTAGAACTCGGACTCGCTGACGAGGCTCAGTTTCGTCTCGGCGAGTTCGAAACCGTGGTCGACGGATGCTTTCAGCAGGTAGGCGATGCCGGGTTCCGGTTCCGACGGCCATTCGGTCACGATCCGGGCGGGGAGTTCGTGCTCGGCGAGCACGGCGGCGGCGCGTTCGACGAGCCCCGCGCCCTGAGCGAGCACGCCGACCGTCCAGCCGTCCTTGAGCCGGCCGCTGAGGTGGCCGATGGCGCCCTCGACGCTGCCCTGGAAGCTCGGGACCGCCTCGCCCTCGACCCGGATGGTGAGGAGCTCGTCGATTTCTCGGTGCTCGGGCAGCACTGGGGCATCCGTCGGGGCGGCCTGGAAGGAGCCTGAAGGTCCACCAGACGTGGGCGGAGGCCGGAGCGCCGGGGGCGGTGTGCGTGACCGATTCGCGTAGCCGGCCGAGGGTGAGGAAGTCGCCGGATTCGAGGTCGATCGGCGCGTCTGCACCCGCGGTCGCGGCGCTCCAGGCGGCGCCGAGGAACTCCCGGTTGGTCTCGGCGAGGCTGATCGCGCGGCTGGCGACGCGTTCGGGCGAGACCACGGCGACGGCGGCCTCAGCGGGGAGGTAGTGCGTGATCGGCACGAGCCGGTCGACGAGGGCGGGCGCGAGGCTTTCCATGCCCTCGACCGGGATGCCCTCGGCGATCTTGGCGAGGAGGCCGGCGAGGCTCGGGAACTCATGCTGCATCTCGCGGGCGCGCTGTCGCACGGCGGGGCTCAGCAGCAGTTCGCGGCTCGGCGGCAGGCTCACCGAGGCGACCGGTTCGGGCAGAGAGCGCTGGTCGGCGACGGAGAAGGCGCGGATCTGCTCGACCTCGTCGCCGAAGAACTCGACCCGGGACGGGTGCGGGGCAACGGACGGGAACACGTCGAGGATGCCGCCGCGCACGGCGAACTCGCCGCGGCGGGTGACCATATCGACGCGGGTGTACGCAAGTTCGACGAGCTGCACGGCGATCGCGCTCAGGTCGTGGCCGCGGGCGCCGGCGGTGAGCACGATCGGCGCGAAGTCGGTGAGGTTGTCCGCTACGGGCTGCAGGGCCGCGCGCACGGATGCGATCACGATCAGCGGTCGGCGAACGGACGGGTCGGCCTCTTCCCACTCCCGCATCCGCCGCAGCGCGAAGAGCCGCTTGCCGACGATCTCGGCGCTCGGGCTCAGGCGTTCGTGCGGGAGGGTCTCCCAGGCAGGGAAGCCGATGATCTCGGCGTCTTCCGTGAAGCAGTCGAGGTTGTCGTGCAGGTACTCGGACTCGCGCCCGGTGGCGGTGATGACCAGCAGGGCCGGGGCCTTGCCGAGACGGGCACGTTGCTCGAGGAGCGCTGCGAGCACGGGCGCCCTGAGGCCTTCCGTGAGCGAGAAGTCGGCGTCGCGGCCCGCGCACGCGAGGGCTCGGTCGAACGTGGAGGCGCGCGAAAGTGTGGCAATTACGCCGTGGAGGGTCACCCGGTAATTCTACGCAGCACCGCCGACCATCGCCTTTCCGGGATGATCAGGGCGCGTGGAACTTCTGCTGGGCGGCGGTGACGCCCTCAGCGGCGATCAGCTGGATCGCATCCGCTGCGTCTTCGAGCAGGTTCGGCAGGGTCTCGCGCTCGACCTTCGAAAAATCGTGCAGCACGAAGTCGGCCGGCGCCTGGCGGCCGGGCGGGCGACCCAGACCGAGGCGGATGCGGACGAATTCCTTGGTGCCGACGGCCGCGATGATGTCGCGGAGCCCGTTATGACCGCCGTGGCCGCCGCCGACCTTGATTTTGAGCGTGTCGAACGGCAGGTCGAGCTCGTCGTGCACGACGATCAGGCGCTCCGGTTCGAGTTTGTAGAACCGCAGCAGGGCGGAGACGGGACCGCCGGACACGTTCATGTACGTGTTCGGGGTCGCGAGCACGAGCCCGGGACCGCCGGGGAAACTGCGCCCGGAGGCGACCGTCGCGTTGGTCTTGTGGGTCTTGAAATTCGCCGACAGTCGGTCGGCGAGCACGGCGGTCACCATGTGGCCGACGTTGTGGCGGTTTCCGGCGTAGTCGGGCCCGGGGTTGCCGAGCCCGACTACGAGCCAGAGATTCTCGTCCAGGGAAATCCTCCTTGTTCGACGAGATCAGGCAGAAAGCGTGACGCGGATACTACTCGGCGGGGGCTTCCTCGACAACGGCCTCGGCGTCGGCGTCGGCGACGGCCTCTTCCTCTTCCTCGGCCTCGGGCAGGTGCACGCTGATGACGACGGCGTCGGCGTCGGAGATGAGCACGGCACCGTCGGGAAGGACGATCTCGCCGGCCTTGATCTGGGCGCCCTCGTCGAGGCCATCGACGTTGACGACGATGTTCTGCGGGATGTTGGTCGCTTCGACCTCGAGCAGCAGGCTCTTGATGTCGAGGTCGATGACGTTTCCGGCGACGATCTCACCGGTCAGGTGCACGGCGACGTCAACCTGGACCTTTTCACCCTTGCGGATGACGATGAGGTCGAGGTGTTCGATGATCTGGCGGACCGGGTCCTTCTGGACGTCCTTGACGAGGGTCAGGTGGGTCTCGCCGTTGACCTCGAGCTCGAGCACCGCGTTCGCGCGACGCAGGATCAGGCCGATCTGGTGGGACGGAAGTGCAACGTGCACCGGGTCGGTGCCGTGGCCGTAGATGACGGCCGGGATCTTGCCGAGCACGCGCAGCTTGCGGGCCGCACCCTTGCCGAACTTGGTGCGCAGGTCTGCATCGATCTTGTTGTCGATGACCTTTTTGTCCTTGGCCTCAGCCATGATGTGTCTCCTTGTCAGGCCTCTACGGCCCAGATCAGTTGCGCAGCCGATGGCCGCGCGTATGGGTACTGGTTCAACTCGAACGCGTGTCGCGTGAGGAAAGGCCGTGAAGCATTTCGCCGCGTCGATAACGGATGCCGAGCGCGAGTGACACGCCTGGCAGCCCTCGCCGAAGTTCAACTGCTAAGCCTAGCGGAGTGTGCGGGAACCGCGCACCAGCATCCGCCCGCCCCCGTCGGGCAGGCGTCCAGCCCGACCGACTAACCTTGAACGTGGTTCTAGACCAACCATTTTGAAGGAGCGAACGTGACCGTAACCGGTGCAGCACAGGCAAATATTGGCGTCGTCGGACTGGCGGTGATGGGCTCGAACCTCGCCCGCAACCTCGCCAGCCGGGAGGGGAACACCGTCGCGGTCTACAACCGCTCGTACGTGCGCACCGAGACCCTGATGACGGAACACCCCGAGGCCGGCTTCGTCGCCTCGGAGACCATCGAAGACTTCGTCGCGTCGCTGAGCCGCCCGCGCACCGCCATCATCATGGTTCAGGCCGGCAAGGGCACGGACGCGGTCATCAGCCAGCTCGCCGAGCTGTTCGAGCCGGGCGACATCATCGTCGACGGCGGCAACGCGGACTTCCACGACACCATCCGCCGCGAAAAGGCGATCAGCGCGACCGGCATCAACTTCGTCGGCGCCGGCATCTCCGGCGGCGAAGAGGGCGCTCTCAAGGGCCCGAGCATCATGCCCGGCGGCTCCGCGCTCGCCTACGAGACCCTCGGCCCGATCCTCGAGTCGATCGCCGCTGTCGTCGACGGCGTGCCGTGCGTCACCCACATCGGCACGGACGGCGCGGGCCACTTCGTCAAGATGGTGCACAACGGCATCGAATACGCCGACATGCAGCTCATCGCCGAGGCCTACGACCTGCTCCGCCACGTGACCGGCCACTCCCCCGCGGCCATCGCCGACGTGTTCACCGAGTGGAACAAGGGCGACCTCGAGAGCTACCTCATCGAGATCACCGCGGAGGTGCTCCGCCAGGTCGACGCCGAGACCGGACTGCCGTTCATCGACATCGTCCTCGACGAGGCCGGCTCCAAGGGAACCGGCGTCTGGACCGTGCAGAACGCGCTCGACCTCGGCGTGCCCGTCGCCGGGATCGCGGAGGCCGTGTTCGCCCGCGCGGTGTCGAGCCACCCCGAGCAGCGTGGACCGGTGCGCGCCTCGATCAGCGCCCGCCCCGAGATCGCCGTGGTCGGCCACACCTTCGTCGACGACGTGCGCCAGGCGCTCTACGCGTCGAAGGTTGTCGCATACGCGCAGGGCTTCGACGAGATCATCGCCGGTGCCGCCAAGTACAACTGGAGCATCGACAAGGGCGCCGTCGCCACGATCTGGCGCGGCGGCTGCATCATCCGCGCCCAGTTCCTGAACCGCATCGTGGATGCCTACGCGAACGACCCGTCGATCCCGACCCTGCTCGTCGACCCGTTCTTCGCCGCGGCCGTCGCCGCCGGCGAGTCGGCCTGGCGCCGCGTCGTCTCGACGGCTGCGCTCTCCGGAATCCCGGTTCCCGGATTCGCCTCGGCGCTCAGCTACTTCGACTCGCTCGCCGCGGAACGCCTGCCCGCCGCCCTCGTGCAGGGCCAGCGCGACTTCTTCGGAGCGCACACCTACAAGCGCGTCGACAAGCCCGGCGTGTTCCACACCCTGTGGTCGGGCGACCGCACCGAAATCGCGACAGAGGCCTCGACGCACTAGTCACAGCATCCGCCTCTCTGCCGCGAGAGCGTAAAAGTGCCCCTTCCCGCTGCGGGAAGGGGCACTTTTACGCTCTCGCGGAGAATGGGCGCGCAATTTGCGATACTGGAGCCCACGATGAACGACGACGACGGCAGCGAGCAGCACGAGCACCCGGAGCTCGCCGGGTATGAGCCGCACGATGCTGCACGTCCGCTGCGCAGCAGGCGGATGCTGCTCGTCATGCGCCTCGCGGTGCTGCTCGGGCTCGTGGCACTGATCGTGCCGGGGATCCTCACGTCGCTCCAGATCGCATCCGTCACCGCCGCGAGCGCGTGCTCCGTCGCGGTCGCCCACTACTATCCGCTTGCGGAGGGCTCCACGGCGCGCTTCGACCTGGCCGGCCCCGGCGGGTTCGGGTGGCAGTGTTACGCGATCGACGTGCACGAGCGGGAGACCTGGGTGATCGCGCTCGGCCTGATCCCCGCGCGCCGGGGTTCGGCCCTCCGGTCGTGCCGGCGTAGGCATCCGTGGCCACCCGAACCTCGGGGCCAACGGGCCCGCGCTTCACCTTCACGGCAGCGCTGTGGGAGTACGAGGGCAAGGGCGCCTGGATCTTCGTGTCCGTGCCGGTCGACGAGTCCGAGGTCATCCGCAAGCTCACAGCCGGGCAGCGCAACGCCTTCGGCTCGGTCAGGGTACTGGCGCGGATCGACGACTCGCGCTGGCCGACATCCTTGTTCTATTCGAGCGCGAGCGGCCAGTTCCTGCTTCCGGTGAAGAAGAGCATCCGCGTGGCCGAGGGCCTCGAGATCGGGAGCACGGCGCGGGTCGAGATCGCCCTGGTGCTGTAGCGCTCACCGCTCCCTTAACGACGGATGCCCCGCTCGGGTGAGCGGGGCATCCGTCGGTGGGGGCAGCGTGGGTTACGCGGCGCCCTCGAACATCGAGGTGACGGATCCCTCGTCAAAGACCTCGTGGATCGCGCGGGCCAGGAGCGGGGCGATCGGCAGCACGGTCAGGGTCGGGAAGCGCTTTTCCGGCGGGATCGGCAGGGTGTCGGTGACGACGACCTCGGTGATCGCCGGGTTCTGCAGCAGGCTCGAGCGCGGGGTGGCTGAACACCGCGTGGGTCGCGGCGACGACCACGCCGATCGCTCCGGCGGCACGCAGTGCCTCGGCGGCGAGGACGATGGTGCGGCCGGTGTCGATCATGTCGTCGACGAGCAGGCAGACGCGGCCGGAGACCTGGCCGACGATCTCGTGCACGGAGACGCGGTTCGGGACCAGCGGGTCGCGACGCTTGTGGATGATCGCCAGCGGGGCGCCGAGCTTGTCGCTCCAGATGTCCGCGACGCGGACGCGGCCCATGTCGGGCGACACCACGGTGAGCGTTGCGGGGTCGAGCTTCTCCTGGAAGTGCTCGAGCAGCACCGGCATGGCGAAGAGGTGGTCGACGGGCCCGTCGAAGAAGCCCTGGATCTGGGCGGCGTGCAGGTCGATCGACATAATGCGGTCGGCGCCGGCGACCTTGAACAGGTCGGCGACGAGACGGGCCGATACCGGCTCGCGGCCGCGGCCCTTCTTGTCCTGGCGGGCATAAGGGTAGAACGGCGCAACAACCGTGATGCGCTTGGCGGAGGCCCGCTTGAGCGCGTCGACCATGATGAGCTGTTCCATCAGCCATTCATTGATCGGGTTGGTGTGCGACTGGATCACGAAGGTGTCGCTGCCGCGCACGCTCTCGTCGAAACGGGCGTAGATCTCGCCGTTCGCGAAGGTGCGGGCATCGGTGTGCACGAGTTCGGTACCGAGCTCCTTGGCGATGTCCAGTGCCAGTTGCGGGTGTGCTCGCCCCGAAACCAATACAAGTCGTTTCTCGCCGCTGGCATTGATTCCAGGCACCTAGTCTCCGCTCTTAGCCGCGGCTTCCGCCGCGTCGGTTCCCGGGCGGTTGGTCTGAACCCAGCCGTCCATATTGCGTTGTGGGGCCACGGTGAGAGCCAAAGCTCCGGCCGGCACGTCCTTGCGAACGATGGTTCCGGCACCGGTGTAAGCCCCGTCCCCAATCCTAACGGGCGCGACGAAGACGTTGTGCGACCCGGTGCGCACATGCGACCCCACGACGCTCGGCGATTTCGTCACGCCGTTGTAGTTCGCGAAGATCGTCCCCGCCCCGATGTTGGAGTGCACGCCGACCGTCGCGTCGCCGACGTAGCTCAGGTGCGGCACCTTGCTGCCCTCGCCGATGACGGCGTTCTTGGTCTCGACGAAGGTGCCGATCTTGCCGTCTGCGCCGAGAATGGTTCCGGGTCGCAGGTACGAGAACGGGCCGACGGATGCGCCGGCACCGATCACCGCGAGGGTCGCGTCCGTGCGCTTCACCTCGGCGTTCGCGCCGATTTCGCAGTCCACCAGGGTCGTGTCCGGTCCGACGACGGCGCCGGTCTCGATGACCGTCGCCCCGAGGATCTGGGTGCCCGGCTTGATCGTGACGTCGGGCGCGATCGTCACGGCGAGGTCGATCCAGGTCGTCGCCGGGTCCTGCACCGTCACGCCGGCGAGCTGCCAGCCGCGCACGATGAGCGCGTTGAGCCTGCCGTGCGGACTCGGCGAGCTGGGCCCGGTCGTTGATGCCGGCGACGAGCCAGGCATCCGCTACCGGAACGGCACGCACGTCGGAGCCGGACTGGCGCAGCAGGCCGATCACGTCGGTGAGGTACTTCTCGCCCTGGGCGTTCTCGGTGGTGATGCGGGCGAGCTGCTCACGCAGTTCGACGATACCGAAGACGTACACGCCGGCGTTCGTCTCCCCGATCAGGCGTTCTTCCGGGCTGGCGTCCTTCTGCTCCACGATTCGGTCGAAGGCTCCGGCTTCGTCGCGCACGATGCGGCCGTAGCCGGTGGAGTCGTCGGGGAAGGCGGACAGCACGGTTGCCGCGACGTCGCGTTCGCGGTGCGCGGTGATGAAGCTCGCGAGGGTCGCCGCGTTCAGGAGGGGCACGTCGCCGCTGACGACGAGCACGTCGCCCTCGAAGTCGATGGGCAGGGCCAGGATGGCCTGCTCGACGGCGCGGCCGGTTCCAGGCACCTCGTCCTGGTCGACGACGATGCTCTCGGGCAGGTCGGCCTCGACGATCTCGACGAGCCGGTCGCGCTCGTGGCGCACGACGGTCACGACGTGCGCCGCATTGAGCGCGGCAGCCGTCGCGAGCACGTGGCTGAGGATCGGCAGCCCGGCGAGGGGGTGCAGCAATTTGGGAGTCGCGGATTTCATCCGGGTGCCCTGGCCTGCGGCCAGGACGACGATGGCGAGACGGGAATCGGTCACGGTGTCCTCGTGCTTCTGTGTTGCCGGCCGGGGGGACCGGATGCGGGCGCCACTGGAATGCAGCACTGGAAATGATCTACTGCTCCGCCGCCAGGACTCGAACCTGGACCTAACAGCTCCAAAGGCTGTCGTGCTGCCATTACACCACGGCGGAATTCGCCGACCGTAGCCGACCAACGCTGATAAGTCTGCCAGAAGTATCGGGCGCGGCGCACAGCCGGGCGTGCCGACGGGCCAAGCCGTGTGAACGGATGCCCCGGCTGCCCGGATAATAGGACGATGCCCGGCAATGACGAAGTAGACCGCATCGTGGATGCCTGGCTGCGCGAGCGGCCGGACCTCGATTTCGCCCCGTTGCAGGTGCTCAGCCGGGTCGGTCGCCTCGCCAAGCACCTCGACCGGGCCAGGCGCACCGCGTTCTCCCGCTCCGAACTGGAATCGTGGGAGTTCGACGTTCTGTCGGCGCTCCGCCGCGAGGGCGCACCATACGAGCTCAGCCCCAAGGCGCTGCTGCAGCAGACCCTCGTCTCGAGCGGGACGATGACCAACCGGATCGACCGGCTCGTCGAACGCGGCCTCGTCACCCGGCGCACCGACCCCAACGACGGCCGCGGCATCTTCGTCGTGATGAACCCCGACGGGCTGATCCGGGTCGATGCCGCCATCACGCGCCTCGTCGACGCGGAGGCGGAACTGCTCTCGACGCTCACGGCCGCCGAGCGCGAGCGCCTCGCCTCACTGCTCCGCAAGCTCAGCCTCGACTTCGACTGAGCCCCCGCGCACGCGCCGGACGTTGCACGCGACGGAGGTTGCACTCGCCGTGAAGTGTCGCATATCGAGGTTCACGAGCCCCGCGAACCTCGATATGCGACACCTCAGCGGACCAGGCGGGAACCTGCGGACGGGAGTCGTGCCCTGTCAACGCTAGAGCGCGGACTTGGGGAAGCTCTTCCACGCAGACCGGAACCGGCTTTCGAGGTGTGCGCCGCGGAACTGTTCGGTCGCGTGCAACCGGCCGTAGGTGAAGGAGTTCTCGTTGTCGATGAAGGCGCGCATGCCGAGGGTGAGCAACACTCCGCGCGCGACGACGCTGTCGTGGTGCTCGCCGAGGATGTCCTGCACCAGGCGCGCAGCGGCGACGACCCTGGCGGCGCGCTTGGGACGCAGGACGAGCGCTGATTCCGTCGTGTACCGCAGGCGCTTGGCGATCTTGCGAACCTCGTGCAGCGCGGCGTCGTGGTCGGGGCCTTGCGGCACGACGCGAGCAGCGCGAACGGCCTTGCGCAGGCGGGCGCCGTCACGCTTGACGAGTCCAGGGACCACGGTCCGCGCCGGTTTCTTCGCGAGCGCGGTGAACGGCGGTTCGGCAATGACGGCGTCGAGCGCGTCGAGCAGCCGGAAGTAGCGCGGACTGTCGAGGACGGTTTCCGCGGCGGTCTGCGCCGCGGCGAGGTCGGCCGCGAAGTGTGTGTCCAGGCGTTGCTTGATGTGCCCGACCACGAGCTTCGCCGGTTCGGAGGACAACGACCGGGCGAGGTTGTGGTGCAGCACCTCGTTGTCGCGGGCGGCGCCGAGCACCCGGGCGATCCACTGGAGTTCGTCCCCGAGGGTGTTGGCCAGCCCGTTCGGGAGCAGGTCGCGATAGGTGGCCAGCACCGAGCGCATCCGCCGGGTCGCGACCCGCATCTGGTGCACGGCCTCGGCGTCGTCGCGCCGCACGAGCGGGTCCTGGCGGACGAGCACCCGCATCTGGGCGTCGAGGTAGGCGAGCAGCAGTGCCCCCGTCGTGCTCGACTTGCTCGGCGGGGCCGGTGGGGCAGGCGGGTCTGCGGGGATGCGGTCGCCGAGGGCGCGGCCGAGCTTCGAGGGGTAGCCTGCCCGACGGACTCCCCCGGCGGCGAAGACGTCGGCGACGGCGTCGAGCAACTCGGGGGTTCCCTCGACGAGTTCGATCTCCCATTCCCGCCACTCCTGGCGCAGCGGGTCGGGGGCGAGGCGGTCGGCCTGCACGCTGTCATCGCAGACCTCGGCGAGCACGGCACCGGTCTCGCCGCGCAGCACGTGCACGATCCGGTGATTGCGCAGCCGCACGACGGGCACGAGCACCCCGTCGCGCACGAGCACGCGTACCCGATCCTGGAGTCCGGCGGGCACGAGCTCGGGGTCGCTGCCGAGCGGCTCGTGCACCTCGCGGCGCTCGTCGGGGCCGCGGCCGTCGACCCCGGACGGGAGCTTCAGGTGCCAGCCGGCGTCGTCACCGCCGGTGCGGCGCCGCAGCGTGATCCGGTGCGCCGCGAGGGTGAGGTCGGCCGTGTCGAAATAGACGGCGTCGAGGGAGTGCTCGACGGGGGCATCCACCCAGGTCACACCGGGCAGGTCCTGGAGCGGGGGCAGAACGGATGCCGCGTCGACGTCGTATTTGCGTTCAACCTCGGAAAAATCCACGGCATTCATGCCCGACAGTGTACGCCCGGGCCACTCCCGACCCGCGTCACACGCGGTCAAGCCACGGGCTTGACCGCCTTGACGATGGCACCGTGCATTTCGGACGCAACCTCGTGGGTGTACTCGACGCTGATGTCGGTGAATCCGGCGGACGTCAGGGCGTCGAAGTACTCCTGCCGGGAGAGTGCCCCCGCGATGCAGCCGGCGAAGCTGCCGCGCTCGATGCGGTCCTGCTCACTCAGGTGGTCCTCGGCGACCACGTCGGAGATGCCGAGACGGCCGCCTGGCTTCAGGACGCGATTCATTTCGGAGATGACGGCGGCCTTGTCGGCGGAGAGGTTGATCACGCAGTTGGAGATGATGACGTCGATCGAGGCGTCGGGCAGCGGGATGTCCTCGATCCGGCCCTTGACGAATTCGACGTTCGTGGCGCCGGCCTTGCTCGCGTTGGCCCTCGCGAGGGCGAGCATCTCGTCGGTCATGTCGAGGCCGTATGCGAAGCCGGTGGGGCCGACCCGGCGCGCGGAGAGGAGCACGTCGATGCCGCCTCCCGAGCCGAGGTCGAGCACGGTTTCGCCGGGGCGCAGGTCGGCGACGGCCGTCGGGTTGCCGCAGCCGAGGCTCGCCAGCAGCGCCTCTTCGGGGATCTCGGTGCTTTCGCCTCCGGTGTAGAGGATCGACCCGAACACGTCGCCGTTGCCGAGATCGGTGGGCACGCAGCAGGAGCCCGACGCAGCGGACACGTCCGTGAGCTGGAGTGCCGCCGCGGCGTAGCGCTCCCGGACGAGCTCGGTGATGTCGGCCTTCTGCGTCATGTCGACCCTGTCATCCATGGTCATGCCTCCCGTTCTGATACCCGCCCGGTGGCGGATGCTGCGACGACGTCCGAGCGGACGGCCGCCGTGGTTCCCTGGTGCGGATAGAGCACGCGTACGAGCGCCAGCCCGAGGATGCCGCCGAGGAGTTGGGCGCCCACGTAGCCGGGCACGGATCCGGGGGCGATGCCCGCGAAGGTGTCCGTGAACATCCGCCCGATGGCGATGGCGGGGTTGGCGAAGCTCGTGGAACTCGTGAAGAAGTAGGCGGAGCCGATGTAGGCGGCCACGGCGGCGGGGGCGAACTGGCCACGGCCGGAGCGGGCGAGGGCGAAGATCACGAGCACCAGACCGGCCGTCGCGACGACCTCGGCGAGCAGGTGCGGTCCCGTCAGGCGATCCGTGCCGCTGAGTGCGACGGCCGGCAGCCCGAACATGGAGTTTGCGAGCACAGCGCCGGCGACACAGCCGGCGACCTGGGCGGGCAGGTAGCTCGCGAGGTCGCGCCAGGGGCGAAATCCGAGTGCGACGTCGACGAGGGAGACGACCGGATTGAAGTGCGCGCCGCTGAGGGGTGCGAGCACCACGATCAGCACATACAGGCCCAGGGCGGTCGCCGTCGCGTTCTCGAGCAGCTGCAGGCCCACGTCGCCCGGCGACAGGGCGGATGCCGCGATGCCGGACCCGATGACGATCGCGCTGAGCAGGGCGCTGCCGAGGAACTCCGCGAACGCACGGCGCTGCCAGGTGGTCGGCGGGACGGCGGGCGATGCGGCACTCATGCGGTCGTCAACAGTCGGGCGACGGAGTCCAGGGCGCCGGGCACGAGGGCGAAATGTGCCCAGGTGCCCACCTGCCGACGGCTGAGGAAGCCGGCATCCGTGAGCACCTTCAGGTGGTGCGAGACCGTGGACTGGCTCAGCCCGACCGGCTCGGTCAGGTCGCAGGCGCAGGCCTCCTGGCCTTCCGACGCGGCCACGATCGAGATCAACCGCAGCCGGGTCGGGTCGGCAATGGCCTTGAGCGACCGCGCGAGTCCGGCCGCTTGCGTGGCGGTGATCGGTTCCCGGGTCAGCGGCGCGCAGCACGCGCTGACGTCGGTGAGGGGAAGCAGGGTGGTTGTCGACATGGCACCAGCATAGCGACGTATTGACATAGATCGATATAGAGATTCATACTGGAGTATCGATACAAATCGATATAGCGAGACAAGGAACCCCATGACTGCCATTCGAATCTACGAGCCGGCCCTGTGTTGCGAGTCCGGCGTGTGCGGACCCGACTCCGACGCCTCCCTCGTCACCGTCACGGCCGATGTGCGCCGCCTGAAGGACCTCGGTGCGGACATCGAGCGCCACAACCTCGCGACCGACCCGACCGCCTTCACCACCGACGAGACGGTCCTCGGCTTCATGCGCACCGTCGGCTCGAAAGGCCTCCCCCTGACCGTCGTCGACGGCGTCACCGTCGCCACGGGGGCCTATCCGAGCCGCGACGACCTGCTCGCCTTCGCCGGCCTCGGCGACCCGGCACCGGTCGCACCCGTCCGCACCGAGCTGGGGCTGACCGAGCGCGGTCAGACCGAGAAATCGGGCGGATGCTGCGGCGGCGTCTCGGGCTGCTGCTAAGCCGTCCCGATGAGATTCCTCGAAGACCCGCCCCGCTTCCTGTTCTTCACCGGCAAGGGCGGGGTCGGCAAGACCTCGGTCGCCTGCGCGACTGCCCTCGACCTCGTCGGTCGCGGCAAGCGCGTGCTCCTGGTCAGCACCGACCCGGCCTCGAACGTGGGCCAGGTCTTCGGGGTGCGGATCGGTAACACGGTCACCCCCTCGTGAACGTCCCCGGCCTCTCCGCGCTGGAGATCGATCCGGAAGAGGCCGCAGCCGCCTACCGCGAGCGCATCGTCGCGCCCGTGCGCGGCCTGCTGCCCGAGGAAGAACTTGCCGGCATCATCGAGGGCCTATCCGGCTCCTGCACGACCGAGATCGCCTCGTTCGACGAGTTCACCAGCCTGCTTGCTGACGAGTCCGTCTCCGGACAGTACGACCACGTCGTCTTCGACACGGCCCCGACCGGGCACACCATCCGCCTGCTGCAGCTGCCGGGATCCTGGACCGAATTCCTCGAGGCCGGCAAGGGCGACCCGTCCTGCCTCGGCCCGCTCTCCGGGCTCGACAAGCATCGGTCGATGTACGCCGCCGCCGTCGGGGTCCTCACCGACCCAGCGCGCACGCGCCTGGTCCTCGTGGCCCGCGCCCAGACCTCCTCACTCGCCGAAATCGAACGCACCTACCGGGAACTGAACCAGATCGGGATCGACGGAGGATTCGTCGTGGTCAACGGCGTACTGCCGGAGGCCGCAGGCGAGGAGGACCTCACCCGGGCCGTCCGGGCCCGCGAGCGCGCCGCCCTCGCCGACCTCCCCGCCGCGATCTCCGGCCTCCCGCTCGACGTGCTCGAACTCAGGGCCGCCAACATGGTCGGGATCCCGGCATTGAAGTCGCTCTTCGCGGCGAGCGCCGAGACGGGCGAACCCGGCGCGATCGGCGCGATCGGCGAGACGACGGAACCCGGGGACGTCGTCGTCGACGCGCCACTCGCTGCCCTCGTCGACGCGATCGAACGCGATGACCACGGCCTGGTGCTCTGCATGGGCAAGGGCGGGGTCGGCAAGACCACGATCGCCGCGGCCATCGCGGTCGCTCTCGCCGAGCGCGGCCACGCCGTGCACCTCACCACCACCGACCCGGCCGCGCACCTCACCGAGACCCTGCACGGCAGCGTGCCCGGTCTCGAGGTATCCCGCATCGATCCGGTCGAAGCCGTACAGACGTATCGCGACCACGTGATGGCGACCAAGGGCAAGGCCCTGGACGCGGAGGGCCGTGCGGCACTCGCCGAGGACCTCCTCTCCCCCTGCACGGAGGAGGTCGCCGTCTTCCAGCAGTTCTCCCGGGTCGTGCACGAGTCCCGCCGGAAGTTCGTCGTCGTCGACACCGCGCCGACCGGGCACACGCTGCTCCTGCTGGATGCGACCGGGTCCTATCACCGCGAAATGGCGCGGCAGATCGGCGACTCGCTTCCGTTCACGACACCGCTGATGCGCCTGCAGGACCCGGCGCTGACCAAGGTCGTGCTTGTGACCCTCGCCGAGACGACCCCGGTCCTCGAGGCCGAAGGCTTGCGGGAGGACCTCGAGCGGGCCGGGATCCGGCCGTGGGCGTGGGTGGTCAACGCTTCCCTGGCCGCGGCCCACCCCACGTCACCGTTCCTGCGCGCCCGCGCGCGGCGCACGAGGTCGAACAGATCGACCGGGTGCGCCGGATCGCGGACCGGATCGCGATCGTTCCCCTCCTGCCCGAGGAGCCCATCGGGCAGGACAGGCTGGCCGCGCTGACCGAACTCGAAGCGCCCAGCCTCCAGCCGGCCGTCTGACCGTCCCTGGCCCGAAGGTCAGGCCCAGGGGCGGCATCCGCCCTGTGGTCGAACTAGAGCGCGGCGGGGAGGAGCTCGGCGAGGAGGGCCTGGATACGGGCCTTGATGTCGTCGCGGATCGGGCGCACCTCGTCGATGCTCTTGCCCTTGGGGTCGACGAGCTCCCCAGTCCTCGTAGCGCTTGCCGGGGAAGATCGGGCAGACGTCGCCGCAGCCCATGGTGATGACGACGTCCGACTCGCGCACCTGCTCGGTGGTCATCAGCTGGGGCACGGCCTGGGAGATGTCGATGCCCTCCTCCTTCATTGCGGCAATGGCCATCGGGTTGATCTGGTCTCCGGGCTCGGACCCCCCGAGCGCACCTCGACGGCGCCGCCGGAGAGGGCGCGCATGTAGCCGGCGGCCATCTGCGAGCGACCGGCATTGTGGATACAGACGAACAGGACGGTGGGCTTCTCAGACACGGGGATTCCTAACTCTCGATGTCCTCAAAGTATAGACGTTTATCTATGCTTCGGGAATCCCTCGAAGCCGACTCTCTCCCGACGCCCGAACCAATTCGACGGAGTTTTTGTCTTCTGAACCGATTTATCGGCCCGCTAACGCGCCAGAAACCCAAAAAGTCCGTCGAATTCGTTAGAGACAGGGGTTAGCCGAAACGACCGTTGACGTAGTCGGCGGTGCGGCTGTCGATCGGGTTGCCGAACATGGCGTCGGTCGGCCCGTGCTCCACGATGCCGCCGGGCGTGCCCTGCGCGGCGAGGAAGAACGCGCAGTTCTGTGAGACCCGCTGGGCCTGCTGCATGTTGTGCGTCACGATCACGATCGTGACCTCGTGCGCGAGTTCGAGCATGGTCTCCTCGATCACCCGCGTCGAGGTCGGGTCGAGGGCCGAGCACGGTTCGTCCATCAAGAGGATGCGCGGGGTCACCGCGAGCGACCTGGCGATGCACAGTCGCTGCTGCTGTCCGCCGGAGAGGCCGGACCCGGGCGCGCGCAGCCGGTCACGCACCTCTTTCCAGAGCCCGGCCTTGGTCAGGCAGCTCTCGACGAGGAAGTCCTTCTCGTCGTTGGAGGCGCGCTTGCCGGTGAGGGTGAGCCCGGCGATGACGTTGTCGTAGATCGACATGGCCGGGAACGGGTTGGGTTTCTGGAACACCATGCCGATGCTCTTGCGGGCGTCGACGAGCTTGCGTTCGGGGTCGTAGATGTCCTCCCCGTCGAGGAGCACCTCGCCGGCGAGGCTCGCGGACGGCACGAGTTCGTGCATCCGGTTCAGGATGCGCAGGAACGTGGACTTGCCGCAGCCGGACGGGCCGATCAGCGAGGTGATGATCCCCGCGGGCATGGTCAGGTTGACCCGGTCGAGCACCTGGCGTTCGCCGAACCACGCGGAGACGTTGCGGCCCTCGAGGGTTGCGAGTGGTGCGATCTCGCGCGCGGGCGGGGCGAAGCTCGCTGCGACGACCTGGTCGAGGCTCGAGGGACGCTTTTTCCACGGCGCGGTGAAGGCGCCGACCCGGAGCGGCTTCGGTTGCACGTCGGCGCGGTCGGGCTGGCGGGCCTTCCGGCCGCGCTGGCCGGACGCCAACACCTTCGGCAGCACCTGCGTGAGCTCGTCGTTCTGCACTGGATCGGTCATGACCACTCGTTTCGTTGTTCTACAGCAGTTTCGGGACTACGGCAGGTTCGGGACTACAGCAGGTTCGGGAGGAGGCGCACCAGCTGGTCGGCCACGAAGAGCCCCCCGACGGTGACGACCGGAAGGAAGACGATCCAGGTCTTGCGGAGGCCGACCCGACGGAACGCCCAGACGGCGGCGAGTTCGATGACCAGCAGGAACTGCAGGGCGAAGACGAGGGCCCAGACCGTGGTGGTGTCGGTGGCCAGTTCCTTGTCCTGCAGGGGCAGGGTCGCGAAGGTCGTCTGCCGCTTGCCGGCCGGCTTCGTCTCGGAGACGAGCTCGGCATCCACTCGCACGACACCGCTCGGCACGTAGGCCGGGCCGCGTGCGCTCTCGAGGATCAGCCGGCTCTTGCCCGCACCGAGGGTGGCGGGAGCCGGGTCACCGGCGTAGCGCAGGCCGAGCACGGAGAACGTCTGTTCGCCCTGGCCGGTGATCACGGTGAACTGCTGGCCGGGCCGCAGGCTCCTGCAGCCGGGCGAACGGTCCGCCATACGCCGCCGCCCGGCCCATGAGCACGCTGATGCCGGACTGGCCGGGGAGCGGGGTGTCGCGGCGGTGGCCGGGTCCGGTGCGCAGGGTTCCGGAATCGGTGCCCTCGACCACGATCTCGTGCACGTCGATCGAGGGGATGTCGAGGACCGCGACGGGGGTACCGGCCGTGAGCAGCACCTTGTCGACGGTGCCCTCGCTCACCGGCGCGGTGCCCTGGGACAGCTCGTACCGGAACGTATTCGTCAGTTGTTGCTGGGACACGATGTGCTGCAGCTGCCCGAGCACCGTCAGGTTGGCGAGGAACCCGAAGATGAGGATGGCGACGATCGCGAGCGCCGAGCGGATGACCTGGTCACGCTGGGTGAGGATGACCGGAGGGCGCGGCGGAACCGGGCTGCGCCGGGGCGGCGTCGGGATCTTCGGCGGCCTGGGCGGCTTGCCCTGGCGCCCGCGCTTCGGCGGCGTGCCGGGCAGTCCGCCTCCACCGGCGATGGCGGAGCCTTCGTCGGTCGGTGACCAGTCCCGGGGGCCGGGCACCTTCTCCGCACCGGGTTGCAGCGTGGGTGCCGCGGCGGCGTTCGCTACGGGCGGGGCCCAGCCCCGTGGCATCTTCGGCGGCTTGGGTGCGGTCGGAAGTTTCGGGCGACGGGGCAGCCGGGCTGTCGTCATGACGCCACCTCTTCCACGGGTTCGGGAGCGGTTCGCGACAGGAGGAGCACGTAGCGCAGGATCAGGGACAGGATGCCGGCGATCGCAAGGACGATCAGGGCGAAGTATGGCGGGATGAGGGTGAACGAGTCCCGGGTGACGGGTGAGAGCGCCGTGCCGCCGATGTCCGCGGGCGGCGTCATGGTGACGTGACCCTTGAACCAGGCCCACTGGCCGACGTCCGGGATGGTGGCCGAGACGGTGCGGGTCTCGTTGGGGGCGAGGCCGTCGATGCTGACCTTGTCGACGATGGCGACGGGGAGGTCGACCGCGTTGTCGAGCCAGAAGCGCAGGCTCGAGGTGATCGGGGCATCCGTGATGTTGCGCATCGTGAAGTCGAGGACCAGGGTGCCGCCGCCCGGCCCGGCCTCGGAATCGGTGTGTGTCGTGAGGCCGCTCACGTAGAAGACACCGGCGATCTTCGTGGGATTCGCACCGAGCGCCGTCGCGGCGGCGGCGGTGTCCTTGATCGTCGTCTGGGTCACTGCGGGCACGGCCGGGGACTTCACGGGGGCCGTGACGGCCGGGGTCGTCGTCGCCCGGCTCGACGGTCCGACGACGCCGACGCTGATACCCACGCCCTTCGGGTCGTCCGTCGCCGCCTGCGCGCTCGTGGCGAGACCGGCCAGGCCCGCCACCGGCGCGAACGCGATGAGGACCACGACCAGAATCAGGCGCGCGTGAGCGGATGTGAGCACAGTCAAGTTAGTCCATTCGAGGTTTCGGCGAGCTGACGGGCGGGCAAACGAGAGGGAAACGAAGCGGGAAACCGAGCCTCGCTCATTCCGAGCCGCGCGAGCTTGACGGACCGAGCCGGCGCCCGGCCGGTTACTGGGAGACGAGCGTGAGGGACAGGGTGGACCGGTAGGTGCCGACCGATTTCTCGGGCGGCGCGACGAAGGTGAGATCGGCATTGAGCACGGTCGTGCCCACCGGGTTCGCCGGGGCAGCCGCGGCGAGGTTCATCGGGTAGCTCGCGGTGCCTGCCGACTGGGCGGCGAACAGGCTGACGCCCGTCGCCTCGGTGCTGACGAGCCGCGGCGCGAGGCCGAGCCTGCGTCTTGCCGATAGCGCTGCCGTCCGCGGCGTTGACGAAGTCGGCGACGTCGGCCGAGACGGTCCAGCCCTCCCGAGTGAGCACCCGGGCGTCGCTGACCGCGAAGCTGCCCAGCACACCGCTGGTCGTCGACCGGTTCGAGACCAGCACCGGGGCGTTGAAGGTCGCAACGGCCGCCGACGGCACAACCAGGCTCAGCACGCCGTTGGCGTCGCCGGTCGTGGCCGACCCGATCGTGCCTGCGTTGGTGATGGCGAAGGATGCCGCCACCTGACTGAACGGGTCGCCGGCGCCCGTCACACCCACCACCTCGATGGTGTGCCCACCCGCCTCGAGGTTGCCCGGAAGAGTGCCGCTGCCGGAGAAGTCGCCGGCGGCATCCGCCGTGCCGCTCACCAGCAGCACGGGCGTGGAGTGCACCCAGACCTCCACGTGCGAGAACGGCTTCAGGCCGTGGATGGTGATGAACACCGGCGAGGAATCCGCCCGGGCGCCGACCGGGAGCGTGCAGTGGATCTCGACGGGGCCGGTGGGCAGCTGGTCCGCGACGCTGACCGTCAGGGCGACGACCCCGTTGTCATCGGCCTGCGCGCCGGCGGCCATCACGGCCGTTCCCCCAGCGCGAGGAGGGCGACCAGGGCGCCCCTGACGATCATCGAACGGACAGGTGGTGTGGGCATGTTCTTCCCCGATGGATCCTGGTGCGGTGGAGCCTGCGGTGCCTGGGTGAAGCTGCAGGGCAGTGGAGCGAGTCGTGCTTCGGTGCGGTGGTTACGGTGTGGGGTTGTGACCGGCGGGTGCGTCTGCGCCCGCGCTCACGAGGGCCTCTTCGCGCGCCTTGCGGCGCGCTTCCGCCTCGGTGTATTCGATCCAGGCCGCGGCCCGGGTCGAGTCGCGCATGCGGCTGAGCCGCACGATGAGCCAGGTCACAGCGGCGAGGACCAGGAGGATCAGGAAGGCCCACGGGACCACGACGAGGCTCGTGTCGCGTTCGGCGGTGGGCAGGGCGCCGGCGTTGAGTGCGTCGGCGTCGACGGTGGCGGCGAGGGAGACGTGCGGGTTGAGGTAGACCCAGGCGCCGACACCGCTGACGGTGAGCGTCACGGTGCGGGAACTCCCGGGCAGCATCTCCGAGATCTCTTGGTCGGTCGGCCCGGAGAGCGGGATGCCGAAGATGCCCTTGACCTGCGAGACCGTGTTGGCCCCGAGGGACACGTTTCCGGTGTTGGTCAGGCTGACGCGGATCTTGGTGTCGCCGGCGAAGGGGTTGATGCTGCCCTCGTAGCTGGATTCGATGCTGCTGATCGTCAGCGCCGGCTGCAGCAGGCCTTTGACGCGCACGTACAGGCGGATGGCGACGCGCCGGTCGACCGAGACCTGTCCGGCCGGAGAGAGGGCCGAGACGACGATCCCGCCGGCGTGGTCACCGGGCTTCGCATCGGCCGGGGTCTTCACGGTGAACGGGAGCACCTGCTGGGCGCCCGGTTCGAGGGTGACGGAGACGCGTCCGGTGCCGTTCTCGAAGGTGACCCAGCTGCCGGCGTCCTTGGGGGCTTCGCTGCCCTCGAGGAGGGCGAACGTGCCGTCGTCGGCGTTGTACGCATCCGTGGCGTAGACCGTGACGGCCTGCGTGGTCGTTCCAGTGTTTTCGACGAGGTATTCGTCATCGATGACCTGGCCCGGATCGACCTGGTAGGTGAAACGCGATCGGTCCTGGTCGACGCCGCCGTTGGACGACGGGGCGCCGGCGATGCCGTCGGAGCCGTCCGCGGCCCAGGCGCCCGCGACCCCGAGGGTGAGGGTCAGTCCGAGGGTGACCAGCACTCCGGCGGCACCGAGTGCGATGCTGCGGGAGAGGGAGTGGCGGGGAGTCACGATCGACGTTCTCTTTTCTGCGGGCGGATCCGAAATCTGGGGGGTGGAGAGGAATGCGGGGTGGTGCCGTGGAAAGGGAGGGACGGCGCGGGCGCCGCCCCTCCCCTCTACTCGGGTTGTGTTACTACTTCGAGACGACCGTGAGGGTCAGCGTCGACGTGTAGGTGCCGGCCGCCTTCTCCTGCGGTGCGACGAAGGTCAGGCCGGCGTTGAGAACGCTGTCGCCGACCGTGTTGGCTGCCGCGCCGGAGGCGAAGGCGGCCGGGTAGGACGCCGAACCGGCGACCTGGGCTGCGGCGGCGGTGACGCCGGTCGCGGAGGTGCCGGCAACGGTGACCGACGGGGCGAGGCCGAGCTGCACCTTGCTGATGGTGCTGGTCGCGTCAGTGGAGTTGACGAAGTTCGCAACGTTCGCGGACAGGTCCCAGCCGTTGCGGGAGACGACGCGGCCGTCGTTGACCGTGACGGCACCGAGGGTACCGACCGTGGTCGACTTGTTGTTCACGAGCGACGGAGCCGAGAACGTCGCCGCAGCGCCGGCCGGAACCGTGAGGGCGAGTGCACCGTTGGTGGCGTTCGCGGTGGTCGGCGCGAGAGCGACGGTACCGGTCGTGCCGGCCGGAGCCGTCGCAGTGGGGGTCGGGGTCGGGGTCGGCGTGACGACGACATCCGCCTGAGCGGCAACCGTGAAGGCACCGGTCACCGGCGTGACGACGATCGAGCGGTAGAACCCGGCGGTTACCGCCACACCGTTGAGGTTGGTGCACGCGAGGCCGAGGCTGTAGTTACCGCCGGCAGCCTTGACTGCACCCTGCGCTCCGTTGATCATCGAGGACGGCGTCAGGAACGGGTTCAGCACGTTCAGGCTCGTGCCGTTGAAGCCGAGGGGAGCAAATGCCTTCCAGGTGTTCGGAACGTTCTCCGTGCCCGGTGCTGCGAGGAACGAGAAGATGCCGGTCGTGCCGACCGGGCAAGCAAATTCGCCGTTGATATCGCCCTGAGCGGATGAGCCGATGAGGTCATCGGTCCAGCCGAGCGTCACACCATCGGCAAAGCTGCGCCGCGTTGGTGTCATAGAGATAGACCGGGGCGGCGGATCCGTTGGTCTGGACGGAAGCCGAGGCGACCATGGAGGCACCGGCGACGAGGGCGAGGGAAACGACGCCGACGGCGGCGAAGCGGATCTTGTTGTTGAGCTTCATGAGTGTCTTATACCTTTTCTGAAAGTAGGTCGGGCTACTTGGAGATGCGGACAGCGGTGGTGGTGGACGGGGCGAGGATGCCGAACTTCTTCTTCAGCGAGCCCGCCTTGGCAGCGAAAGTGGTCTGCGAGTTGGTGAGGCTTGTGCCCTTGGTCGGGTCCAGCAGTGCGGCCAGCTGGGCGTCGTAGGCGGCGTTGGTCGGGTCGACGCGCGCGTACTGCACGACGAGGTAGGTGTCGCGGCCCCAGAGGGAGTCAGCGTAGTAAGGGGCGTTCGGGACCATCGAGGTGCCGGTGCCGGTGACGGGGGTGGTGCCGGCAACGAGCGAGCCGAGAACCGTGGTGTCCTTCTTCTTGGGGTAGCTGGCACCGGTGTTCATGGCGACCCAACGGGAGACCGACATCGGCATGATCTGGTTGACGCCGAGGTTGGACGCGTCGTGCTCCTGGCCGGTCTGGACACAGGAACCGAGAGTGGCGTCGGTGACGCCGATCTTGGACATGAAGTCCTTGCGCGTGCCGGAACCGGCCTGCGGGATGATCGGGGTGACCGTGACGCCGCCGAGGGTGGTGACGCTGCAGGTGTAGAGGCTCGTCATGGTCGCGGTGTCGATCGTGTCGATGCCGGTCGCTGTAGAGCCACTGTCGTAGGCGTAGGCGATGGCGTCACGGCCGAAGGGAACCTGAATCAGGCTTCCGGCGGCGTCGACGGTGCCGGAGCCCGAGGAACGCGCGATGTCAACCTGACCGCTGATCACGACAGCGGCAGGCGCGCCGACCGTACCAGACGTGTATGCCGCGCCATCGATGGAGCGGAGGAGCGCCGTGCGACCGTCGCCCGAACCGTTCGGGCGTCCAAAACGCACGCCTGAGGATTTCGTGGTGATGTAGATGGTTCCGGTCGCATCGAAGGAACCGATGGACGAGCCAGCCGCCGTCGTCGCACGCACTGCCGCGCCGGAAAGCGAGGAACCGTTGGCGAGCGAGCTGACGACGTCCTCCAGGGTGTCCGATCCGACGGCGACGTAGCTGTTGGAGACGGGCTCGGCGTTGGCCGGCGTCGCAATGGCGAAACCGGTGAGGGCGACACCGACGGTTGCGCAGAGCGCAATTGCCTTCTTCGAAATCACTGTGATGATGCCTTTCGGGTGTACTGCATGAGACGAACCCGGGCGGGAACGTCTTTCCTGATGCCCTGTCCCTGGCCGAAGCCGGAGATTGTGACGTCAAGCTGTGCGCGCATCAGGATCGTCTCCGGATGCGCGAGATCAGGGGACCCCTCCGGCTGCAAGCAGCCCGGAGAGGAAGCCGGCAGGGATGGCTGCCGGAATAGGGCCGATGGTGGGATCGGCGGGGGTGGGCTTGCCGACGAGAGGGCCGGCTGCCGCACCGGTCGCCGCCGGGTCGGTGGCCGCGGTGCCTGCGACGGCAGCGGCGACGGCAGCGACGGCCGCCGTTCCACTCCCGGCACTCGGGTTGACGTAGGCCGCTGCCGGGGCTGCCACACTGGCTGCGACGGTCGGGGTAGGGGTGGGGGTCGGGTTTGCCGTGACGATGGGGCTGATGCCCTTTTCGATCGCCGTCGCGGCGGCAAGGGCCTGGGCGACCCAGCTGGCCGGAATCGACGCGTAGCCCTCGGGAAGCTGGCCGATTGCGGCGCCGGGAACCTGACCGGCAGCGACAGCGTAGCGGATCATGTTGGCGTAAATGCCACGGGCAGTGGAATCAGTTTGCAGCGGGTTCAGCGCCGCGTAAACCGGCATGGTCATCGGGTAGGCCGATGCCGCGGCCTTGGCGCTCGAGCTCGTCGGGTCGTACTCGAGCACGGCCTTGTTCGCGGTGGTCGGGGTCATTGCCGCTGCCGCAGCGAGCAAGGAAGCGGAGTTAGCGGCGACAAAGGCACCGGCCGAATTTCGCAGCGAGGCGGTGACGGTCTGGTAGCGGGCTGCTGACGCTGTCGTCGTCAGGCCCAGGACGCGTTGGGTGCCGACAAGGTTACGCACACTCTTGCCCCATTTCGGGGGCACTGTGTTCGGGCTCCAGTCACCGAGCTCCTGGCCGTCACCGCGCAGGGTCAGGTAGGCGCCAGTCTCGAAGTCGCTGGTATAGGGACGCCAGGTGACGAGGTTGACTTCGGTCTGACCGTCGGCCTTGGCCACCCGTGCGATCGGGTCAGCCTTGGGGAAGTTGGTGCGGGGCACGGTCATTCTTGTTCCGGAGGAGTTGACGGCGTCCTTGGTGGCGTACCAGGGGTTGACCTTCATGCCCCACTTGTCGGCTTCTCCGTTGAGGAAAGCCACGGCATCCGGATCTGAGAGCACGTAGCGCCACAGCTGGAGGGCCTCGTCGGAGCGCCCTGAGGGCAGGAGCATGTCGCCGAGGGACGGGCCGGTCAGGTCCTGGTACTGCCATTCCGCGTCGTTCACGGCGAGGAAGTCAGGGTCAACGGTCAGGTTCCTCGCGTTGTGGTTTACCTTCTCGGGGTTATCGACGAAGAACGCGAGAGATTTGGACGTAGCGGGGGCCCCCGTCGGCAGGGAGTCCAGATACGAGTTCGTCAGTAGCTTCGCGATCAGGCGCGGGGTGAGGTTCATCGAGGTGAAGGACTCGGTGTTCTTGTCCTTGTATTCCTGAGGCACGGTGCCGACGGGTTTCACCCGCCGGTCGATCGAGAAGGACACGGCGAGTCCGGAGAGTGCGATCGGCGCGTACTGCACCGGATCCGCCTTCGTCGTCTGCAGGGCACGCGATGTCAGGGCGAGAGGACTCGGGGTCTTCTGGCTTGCGGAGAGGAGAGAGTCTTCCTCGTTACCTGTGCTGAGCACGAAGGAGGATCCGGTCGAGCCGGTGCAGAGGTTGGGTTGCCAGGACGCGACGGCCGCCGAGGCGAGTTCGCTTCCGGAGAGTTGTTTCTCGGCCGAGCCGATGGAGCAGCGCAGGCCGATTGGCTTGAAGTCGAGCTTGACGGCCACGCTGTGCTGCCAGGCGTCCCAGAACAGGCCGGACTTGGTGATGTAGGACTCGCCGACGTCGTTCGTGCCGCGCGGGATGACCACGAGCCAGCAGGACTTGCCCGTGACCGTGCCGTCCGTGGCCGTGACCGGCATGCCGCACCCGAGGCCGGGAGACTGCATCGCGGTCTGCACCTCGAATTTGACGGAGCCGGCGCCAGTATCGCTCGACCCCACCCACGGCACCTCGTTTGTCGTGTACTGCGTGTAGAACTCGTTCGTCGCGAGGTCGACGCCCACAATCGGAGAGGGCAGGGTCACGCCTGTCGCCGAGGGAGTGCCGGTCGCTGTCTGCACGAGACCTGTCAGCGGATCGAGGACGTAGTGGGTGAGGACGCCGGCGCCGTTCTTGAAGACCGAGGAGATGGTGCCGCCGGTCGAGGCGCGGTACGGGATCGCCGTGACGGCCGGGATCGTGAAACCGTTGGAGGGCGACGTGTATTCGACGTCTTTCGCGTTGATGAACTCGTCCGAAACCGAGGTGTCCCTGGTAGACGCGGCCTTGCCGGGGAAACCGCCATACTGGCAGGTGGTGCGGTCGGGGTGCCCGGGGTTCAGCGGGTCCTCGCCCCAGCACTGCGCGATCTGCAGGAAGTTCTGGCCGCCCGAGCTCGTGTCAGGCCGGACCGACTTCGCGCCCGAGCCGGTCCAGTTGACAACG
The DNA here is from genome assembly GCF_027594785.1 of Cryobacterium breve. Taxonomy (GTDB): domain Bacteria; phylum Actinomycetota; class Actinomycetes; order Actinomycetales; family Microbacteriaceae; genus Cryobacterium; species Cryobacterium breve_A. The sequence continues at coordinate 3,314,434 of NZ_CP075584.1, read as the reverse complement.
ATTCCCTGCGAAACCAGGTCCTTCGTTTGGGAAACGGTGACCTTCAGGTCCGGGAACGGCGCGGTGTGGATGTCGAGGTCGTACCCCTTGGCAGCCACTGTGACGGCGCTTGAGGTGTCCGCGGATGCGGCGGGCGGGGTGATGGAGGCGAGCATCGAGACTCCGACACCCACGACGATGCCGACCACGATGCCGCTCGCACCGGCGCGGGTCCAGACGGAGTCCGTCGCGAAGATCAGGCGCTTCACTTGTTGCCCGCCTTCGGAGCGCGTGGCTTGAGTCGGCGCCAGAGCACCGGCGGCAGCACGGCCGAGCCGATGAGCAGCACTCCGGCGAACAGCATGATCGACTGCTGCGCTCCCCAGCCGTTGTCGGCGAGCGTGAACGGCGACGCCACCGCGGACCCGGCCACTCCGGTCGAGACCGTGCCACCGGTGCCGCCGGAGACGAGTGCACCGTTCTCGTCGTACACCGCAGCCGCGGCACCACCCGTGCCCGCCGCCGCGGCGTTTGCCGTCGTCGCCGCTGCTCCGGCCCCCGCTCCTGCGGCGGCCGCGGTGGCAGCGGCTGTGTCGGCGGTGGCGGCCGACCCGCCCGTACCGGTGCCGGTCGTCGCCGTATCGTCGGTCGCACCGGCGGTGCCGGTGACACACTGGCTCGTGCCGACCTTGTCACACGCGGCGGGCTGCAGCGCGGACGTCGCGAGCTGGTTGCTCGACGGTGAGTCCCCGGCCTTGAACGTTGGGTTGTTGCAGTTGTTGATGTCGACGCCCGAGACATCCGCTCCCGGAACCCGCTTGATCTGGTCGAACCCGGCGAGTACAAGGTTCATCGGGAGCGGCGAGTAGCCCAGGGCCGCGGCCTGCTGCTGCCCCTCGCAGAGCATGTAGTTCGCGAAGGCGCCGAGAGTGAGGCCCTTCTTCGCCGTGAACACGCCGCCGACCTCGGTCGGCACGATCATGTACGAGTAGCTCGAGAGCGGGTAGGTGCGCGGATCGGTGTTGTTGTAGACGCCGTCCAGGATCTGGGTGAGGTAGTCGGGGCTCGTGACCGGGACATCCGTCTTGATCTTTGCCTGCAGTAGGGCGACGGCGACAGAGTTCGCGGTCGGCTCGACGTAGTAGCCGGCGTTGTTCAGGACCTTCGCGACCGGGAACCCGGCCTTGAGCGCATAGGAGTACTCGACGTAGGTGATGGCGCCTTCGCCGTAGTCCTGGCTCACGTACCCGGCCACGCCTGCCGAGCCGCTCTGGGCCTTCGCGTTGCCGTAGGTCGGGTACTGCGAGGTGAGCCCGCAGGAGGCCGGCTTTCCGACCTTGACGCAGAACTGGCCCCACAGGGAGTTGTACTGCTTGGACATCCAGAGGCTGAACTGCGCGGTCGAGCCTGACCCGTCGGAGCGCACGACGGGCACGATGCCCTTGTCCGGCATCTTGAGGCCGGGGTTGTCCGTCTGGATCGCCGGGTCGTTCCACTTCGTGATGACGCCCGTGAAGATCTTGGTGATGACCTCGCCGCTCAGCCGGAGGTTCGACACGCGCGAGCCGTTGATCTTGAGGTTGTACATGAACGAGGTGCCACCGGCAACGATCGGCATGTAGGCATAGCCGCGGCTGGGCACCTCGGGCGCCGAACCGTCCTCGGGCGCCGTCTGGAACGGGATCTCGCTGACGGCGAAGTCGACGTTGCCGGCGACGAAGTCACGGCGGCCGGCGGAGGAGCCCACACCGGAGTAGTTGACGGTCATTCCGTAGTTGGAGGCGACGTTCTTGCGCCACTGGTCGAGGGCGTTCTGGGACCAGGTCGATCCGGTTCCCGTGATCGGGTCGTACGAGACGGCCTGGGCAGAGAGGGTGCCGGAAAGGCCGAGGATCGCCACGACGGCGAGGGCGAAGAGGGCGCGGATCGAACGGATCCATCGGGGCTGCGGCGTCACGAGGACGGCTCCTTTGTGCTGAGGTCGATCGTCGGTGCTGGGCTGCTCGGGTCGGTCGGAGGCGCAGAGGGCGGGGGCCAGGCATCCGCGGTGGTGGCAGCGAGGCGTTCGCGCCGGTCGGCGGCCACGGTGATCCGCTTGAGGTCACGGGCGGATGCCGCGACGACCCGCTGCTGCTGGGCCCGGGACAGGTCGCCTGGGCCCTTTCCGCCGATGAGACGGGCGATGGCGAAGAGAGTGAGCACGAGCAGGATCAGCACGGCCGCCGCCCCGAAACCACGGGCGATCATGTTCGGCTCCGGCGACTTGACGAAGTCGAACACCTGGAGCGGGAGCGAGATCATCGGACCCTCGAAGGGGTTGAGGTTGACGACGGCGGTGACGCCGGAGGTGAGCAGCACCGGGCTCGTCTCGCCGATGCCGCGGGCGGTGCCGAGGATGACGGCGGTCGCGAGCCCGGGACGGGCGGTCGGGAGCACGACGTGCCAGACCGTGCGCCACCGCGTCGAGCCGAGGGCGTACGCGGCTTCGCGCAGGTTTCCCGCGACGAGGCGGAGCACGATGTCGGAGGCGCGGATCACGATCGGGAGCATCATCACGGTGATGGCCATCGACGCGGCGAACCCGCTTCTCTGGTGGGTGATCAGCACGATGATCGCCGAGTAGACGAAGAGGCCGGCGACGATCGAGGGCAGCGCGGTCATCGCGTCCGAGATGGTGCGCACGAAGCGGGCGAACCTGCCGCCGACCTCGTTGAGGAACAGGGCCGTGAGGATGCCGAGCGGGACCGTGACGATGAGCGCCATCGTGATCTGCATCAGGGTGCCGAGGATGGCGTGGAAGATGCCGCCGAGCTCGAGGCCGTCGAGCGGGCCGGCGAGTTCCATGCTGTCGGTGAAGAAGTTGAGGTGAGGCAGGGCCTCCTGGCCGCGCACGAGGGTGTACGCGACGACGAAGACGAGAGCGCCGAAGAGCAGCACGCCGGCGCTCGAGAGCACCACGGACATGACCCGGTCCTTGACCTCCTGCCAGTCGCTCTTCAGGCTGACGAGCAGGGCGTAGAAGCCGATGAAGGCTATGAACGCCACGATCACGAAGCCGACGTAGCCGGAGAGGGGTCCGAACCAGCCGAACAGCAGCACGGCGACGGCCACGCCGGCGGCCAGCGCGCCGAACACGTTGAACTGGTCGTCGACCCTCGCGGCGCGCATGCGCCGGCGCGGGCCGATCTCGATGCCCTCCGAGGACGGGATGTTCGTGGTGTGCCGGACGAAAGCGGCCTGGAGTTCGAGGTCGGCTTCGAGTTCGACGGCGGTCTCGGTCATCACGAGGGTCGAGGGGCCCGCGGATGCCGCGGGATCCGTCGCCTGGGTGCGGTGAGTGGTGGTCATCAGTCGCTTTCCGCCCCGGAGCGGGACCGCGCCACGATCGACGAGGCCGTGAAGTTGATCACGAGGGTGATCAGGAACAGCACGAGGCCTGCGGCCATCAGCGCAGAGAGGCCGAATGAGCTGGACTCTCCGTAGCGGAGCGCGATGAGCGCGGACACCGAGTTCGTGCCGGTCTTGAGCACCTCCCAGTTGATCGTGAAGATCGGGGAGATGATCATGTAGACGGCGATGGTTTCGCCGAGGGCGCGGCCGAGGCCGAGCATGGTGCCGCCGATGATGCCGCCGCGGCCGAACGGCAGCACCACGGACGTGATCATTCCCCACCGGGTCGACCCGAGGGCGAAGGCCGCCTCGCGTTCACCGATCGGCGCCTGGGAGAAGGCCTCGCGCATGACCGATGTCTGGGTGGGCACGACCATGAGGCCGACCACGATTCCGGCGATGAAGGCCGAGGAGGTGAAGGCGCTCGCCTCGGTGAGGGCCTGGCCGGTCGCATCCGTCACGCTGAAGAACGGGATCCAGCCGAAGTAGGTGGAGATCCAGGTGGCGACCGGGATGACGTTCGCCTGGAGGAAGAACACGCCCCAGAGGCCGAACACCACGCTGGGAACGGCGGCCATCAGGTCGACGAGGGTGACGAGGGTGGCCTTCAGCCGGCCCTGGGCGACCTCGGAGATGAGGAGCGCCGTGCCGAGGGCGAGGGGCACCGCGACGCACATCGCGATGACGGCGATCGTGATCGTGCCGAAGAGAACGGACGCGATGCCGAACTTCTTCGTCTCCGGCGACCAGTCCTGCTCGAAGAGGAAGTTGACGCCCGCGACCCCGAGGGCGTCGCCGGCCCGCAGCGAGAGGAAGACGCCGACCGCGAGCATGATCAGCACGGTGATCGTGCCCGCGCTGAACGCGACAGAGCGGAACACCGAATCGGAGATCGACGGGCGGGAGACCAGGGAGCGCCGCGGCCGGGAGTCGGGGCTCGACGGGTCGAAGACGGCCGGGTCTGCCCCGAAGGCGTCGCCCAGGGGCGAGTCGCCCAGGGGCGGCGAGACGAGGCTCGAAATCGGCATAGCTGTCCTTGGGAAGACTCGGGAGGGGGTGAACGCACGGGTGGGGGTAACGCGTCCGAAACATATGTTCGGGGCGGTCGGTGAACGATTGGCGTCGATTTCTCAACCGAGATATGGACGCCGCGTGGAGAGTTGTGGCGGTCGATTCGGGCGCCGTCAGCCCGCGGGCGTCTGCGTCGGTGAGGGGGGCGGTGTCGGGGTCGGCTGCGGCGTCGACGTGGCCGTGGGGGGTGGGCGACGGCTCGGGCGCGGTGGACAGGGTGAGGGTGATCGAGGTGCCGAGGCGCAGGACGTTCTGGCCGGAGGGGGCGACCGCGATCACGGTTCCCGGCGGTGCGGCGGAGTCGGGCTTCGAGTCGGTGAGCACGACGAATCCCGCGTTTTCGAGGGCGGCGATCGCCTCCGCCTTGCTCAGTCCGACGGTGTTCGGCACCGTGTTCGAGCCGGACGCCACAGTGAGGTCGACCGTGTCTCCGGGGTCCAGGAAGCTGCCGGCCGCGGGGCTGACGCCGAGCACCGTGTCGAGGGGGCGCACCGAGTCCTGGAGGGTGAGGGCGCCGAGGCGGAGTCCGAGGGCCGCGAGCGCCGCCCGCGCCCCGTCGAGGGTCATCACCGAGATCTCCGGCACCCGGATGGTCTTCGGCGCCGCCGTGGCGTGGGCGGTGATCATCGGCTCGGGGGTGGCGCTCGCGGGCGCGGGCGTGCTGCTCGTGACGGCAACGGAGGTCGGGGCCGCGCCGCCGGCAGCGAGGATCCAGGCGAAGGCTCCCCCGATCACGAGGATCATCGAGACGGCCCAGAGCCCGCCGCCGCGCCGGCGGCTGCGGCCGTTGCGCACCCAGGCCGGGTTGTCCGGAACTGCGATGACGGCGGCGGATGCCGTGCCCGCGCGAGCGTTTCCCGTCGCGTGAACGATCGTGGCCGGAGCCGGGGCCGGGCCGGGTACCGGCACGGGGACCGCACCGAGCACCATGGTGCGCTCCGCGAGCTCGGCGAGGTCGCCGGGCCGGAAGAGGCCGGTGGTGTCGTCGGAGGGCGCGGCGAGAACCCTGCCGGCCGGGGCCCCCTCGAGCGGAGCCGCGCTGCGACCCGGCGCTCCCCCGGCTCCGATGCGGTCCAGGGCAGAGTCGACGGCCAGGCCCATCGCCGCGGCGGAGGGGAACCGGGCATCCGGGTCCTTGAGCAGCGCCTTGACGACGAGCCGGTCGACACTCCGCGGAATGCCGGACTGTTGCACGGACGGAACCGGCGGCGGCGACTGCACGTGGGCGCGCAGCACCGCGGCGACAGAATCCCGGAGGAACGGCGCCCGTGCGGTGAGCGCAAAGTACAGCACCCCGCCGAGCTGGTACACGTCGCCGCGTTCGTCGACGGCGTCGCCCCGCGCCTGCTCCGGCGACATGTAGTTCACGCTCCCGAGCACGCTCTGCACGGCCGGGATCTCCTGCGTGGTCGCATCGGGGGTGCTGCGGAGGACGTCGGTGCCGAGGGCGGGGCGACCGGCGGCATCCGCGAGGCCGAAGTCGAGCAGGCGTACGCCGTCGCTGCCGACGTGGCCGGCCATGTCCGGGTCGACCATGATGTTGGCCGGGGAGACGTCGCGGTGGACCAGGCCGATGGCGTGCGCGGCCGCGAGGGCGCGCAGCACCGCGGAGGCGACGGTGAGCGCCTGCGCGACGGGGAGCGCCCCGCGGTGCTCGACGTACTCTGCGAGGCTGATCCCGGGCGCACGGTCGAGGGCGATCCAGGCCTGGGGTTCCTCGGCGTTCGCGCCGGGGCCGGAGCGGGAATCTGTCCCGGCGGTTGTCCCGGAGCCGTGGCCGGTGTTGTGCACGCCGACGCCGAGCACCGCGACGATGTTCGGGTGCCGGAGCGCGGCCGCTGCCCTGGCCTCCGCGAAGAATGCCTCCCTGGCCCGGTCGGAGCGGGACAGGTGCGGGTGCAGGATCTTGAGGGCGATCTCCGTGGCGGCGCCGTCGTCCGCCTGCGTGTCCACGGCGGCGAAGACGGATGCCGACCCGCCCGTCCCGAGCAGTTCGCCGAGCCGGTAGCGGCCCGAGATCAGGCCATCGCCGGCACGAGCCGTGCGCCGGCCCGCCTGCGCACCGGAGGCATCCGTCGGCTCGGCGCGATCGATCGCGTCTGTCACGCCAGGGCTACTTCGCCCGGGCGGCGTAGGTGTTCGCGTACCCGGCGACGGCGGTGACATAGGAGTCGACGTGGTTGTAGGCGAAGACGGCCGCGCGCCAGCGGTCGGGCAGCGCCAGGTCGCCGTAGTTGCACAGGTAGCGCCCCGCTGCGAGGGCGGCGTCGTCGATCTGCTGCGGGTCGTTGACGCCGTCCCGGTTGCCGTCGGCGCCCCAGCGCTGCCAGGTCGCCGGGATGAACTGCAGCGGGCCGACCGCGCGGTCCCACGCCGCGCTGCCGTCCCAGGCGCCGCCGTCGGTGTCGGTGATGGCGGCGAAGTCGGAGCCGTCGAGGGCCGGGCCGAAGATGCCGGGGCGTGCCGTGCCGTCGGTGCCGAGCGCGGAGCCCGCGTGGGTGCCGTGCCCTGACTCGATGTTGCCGAGGCCGGCAAGGGTGCTCCAGCCCAGACGGCAGCCGGGCTGTTCTGCGGCGAGGGCGAGCGAGGCGCCGGCGTAGCCGAGCATGGCCCGCACCGGGATGCCGGTGGCCGCGGCCACGCGTCCCGCCCAGTCCGCGTCCACGAGCGCCGCGTTGCCGGTGAGCAGCGCGGTTTGCCCGGTTGAGGCGAGGGACGAGCCGGCAACAGCGGCGGACTCGGCGGCGGCCGGAGCCGGGGTCGGGGGTGTCACGGTGACGGTCGCGGCGGCATCCGCTGCAGCGGGAACGGCGGCGACGGCCTCGGCGACAACGACGCTCGCCCGGATGCCCTCCGGGGCCGTGAAGCCGGGCACGAGCCAGCCGAAGACGACCCAACCGAGCAGCCCTGCGGTCGCCGCGGCGCCGAACCAGCCGCGCAGCCTCGTGCCACTCACCATGCCTGCGCTCGTTCTTCCTCGCTGAGCACCCGGCTGCCCCTGCGGCCGGCCTCGGTCGCGTGGCGGGCGTCTTCGGCCACGACCGCGACCCGGAAGGCCTCGATGGTGCCGGCGGCGGCTTCGCGGCTCGCGGAGGCGGCGCCGTACCAGCGCCCTGCGGTCATCACGATGCGTTCGCCGATGGTGACCACCCAGCCGTGGGTGCCGGCCGACGGGCCGGTGACGACGGTCGCGACCATCGCGTCGCACTGGTCCTTGAGTTCGAGCACGTGGGCTCGCGCGCCGGTGAACGAGCCGTAGACCGAGGAACTGCGGCCGAGTTCGCGGCTGTTGGAGGCGAGCAGCCGCCAGATGCCGGAGTGGCCGGAGTGGCCGGAGTGGCCGGAGTGGCCGGAGTGGCCGGAGTCGGCCATAGCGACGGTCGCGAGGCCGCGGGAGCGATCCCGGACATCGACAACACGGTCGGTCGCACCGATCCGCGCAACCTCTGCGGGATGTGCGAGTTCGCCGGTCCGCGGGATTTCTCCGCTGCGCAGTATTCCGCCGGTGCGGGCGAGTTCTCCCGTGCGGGCGGCGGCGGTGCGGCCACCCGCCTGAACGCTCTCCCGGAAGGCGACCCAGCCCTGCAGGCGCGGGTCGGCATTGGAACGGAAGGCCGAGAAGACCACACTTGGGCGGGGCGACACAGCGACTCCAACGGCCTGGAACAAACAGCGATGGGTGCAGTCAAGACTGTGTACCGGCTCGGGTGGGCCAGCCCCGGCATTACTGTGCTGGCCCCAGGTGTCCGGCCCGGGCTCGTCACCTTACCGGGGGATGAACGGAAGCTGTCCGGATCGGCAACAGTTGTGAAAGGAACTAACGGCGGAGGGCCTTTCGCGCCAACGTGTTCCCGAGGTACTGCACCAGCTGCACGAGCACGATGATCAGCAGCACGGCGGCCCACGTCACGATCGGGTTGAACTGACGGTACCCGTAGAGAAGGGCGAAGTTTCCGAGGCCGCCGCCGCCGACGTAGCCGGCGACCGCTGACATATCGACGAGGGCGACGAAGATGAACGTGTAGCCGAGGATCAGCGGGCCGAGCGCCTCGGGCAGCAGCACCGTGAAGATGATCCTGGCCGTACCGGCGCCCACGCTGCGCGCGGCCTCGATCACGCCGGGCGTGACCGTGAGCAGGTTCTGCTCGACGATGCGGCCCATCGCGAAGGATGCCGCGAGCGAGATCGTGAAGATGATCGCGTTGTTGCCGATGCCGGTTCCCACCACGAGGCGGGCGAGAGGCTGGGCTGCGGCGAGGAAGATGATGAACGGGATGGGGCGCACGAAGTTGACCAGCAGGTTCAGCACCACGAAAACCGGCTTGTTGGCGAGCAGGCTGCCGCCGCGGGTCAGGTACAGGCCGAGGCCGACGATCAGGCCGCCGAGGCCGCCGAAGAACAGGGTGAGGCCGACGATGTAGAGGGTCTCGCCCGCGGCCTTCCAGAGCTGGGGCAGCAGTTCGATGAGGGATTCCATCAGCGCACCTCCGTGACGGTCGTGAGTGTTCTGACCCGGTCGAGGACCGCGTCGATGCGGTCGGTGCCGCCGGCGCCTGGGGTCGTGGGGGCATCCGTCGCCGCCGCGTCGCTCAGCGCGAGGGTGAGGTGCCCGAAGGAGCGGCCCTGCACCTCGTTGATGCCGCCGAAGACGACCTCGAAGCCGATGCCCGCGCGGGCGAATTCACCGAAGACGCGGGCCTGGTCGACCGCGTTGTCGCGGAAGGCGAGGGTGACGATGCGGCCGGGGTGCCTGCCGCGCAGCACGGCGAGCTCGTCGGGGTTCGGGATGCCCTTCACGACGGTCGACACGAACCGGGCGGATGCGGGTTGTTGCGGGTTCGAGAACACGTCGAACACGTCACCGCGTTCGATCACGCGGCCCTGGTCCATCACCGCGACCTTGCTCGCGATGGTCTGGATCACGTCCATCTCGTGGGTGATCACGATGATCGTCACGCCGAATTCGCGGTTGACCCGGGTGAGCAGGTCGAGCACCTCGTGGGTGGTCTCGGGGTCGAGAGCGCTCGTGGCCTCGTCGGCGAGGAGGATGGCGGGCTGGCTCGCGAGAGCACGGGCGATGCCGACGCGCTGCTTCTGGCCCCCGGAGAGCTGGTCGGGGTAGGCGCGGGCCTTGTCGGCGAGGCCGACGAAGTCGAGCATCTCGGCGACCCGCTTGACGCGTTCGGCCTTGGGCCGGTGCGCGACCTCGAGCGGATAGGACACGTTGGCCGCGACGCTGCGCGACCCGAGGAGGTTGAACTGCTGGAAGATCATGCCGATGCCGAGGCGGACCGTGCGGAGTTCGCGCTCGGGAAGGCCGGCGATGTCCTGCCCGTTGATCAGAATCTCGCCGGAGGTGGACCGTTCGAGCGCGTTCACGAGCCGGACGAGGGTGCTCTTGCCGGCCCCCGAGTAGCCGATGATCCCGTAGACGTCGCCGGCCTCGACGGCCAGGCTGACGTCGTCGATCGCCACGACGTCACTGCCGCCCTTTTCGTGGGGCGGGTAGACCTTGCTGACACCGCGCAACTCGACGATGGCCATAAACGAACTTCCTCACTGTGATGCTGACGCTCACGCTCAGGCTCACGCTTTTCGAAAACCGGGGGATGTCACACACCCCCGTAACGCACCGTTCCGGTCGAGAGTGCCCGGTGTGCGGGTCGCTCTCGACCGGAAAGGTGACTGTCGGTGCTACTTCTTGTGGGCCTTGGTGTCCGCGACGACCGTGGCGAGCGAGGAGACCAGGTCGGCGACCGGAGTCTTCACGAGAACACCGGAGCCGCCGGACACGGCCAGCACGCCGTCCTGAACGGCCTTGGTGTCCTGGTAGATCTGGACGAGCTTCTGGTAGGTCGCGTTGTCCTTGTCCGCGGCGCGGGCGACGAACACGTTGACGTAGGGAATGGCGGTCGGGTCGGCCGGGTCGTCCTTGGCGAGGGCGTCGGTGAACTTCAGACCGGCCTTCTCGACGAAGTCGTTGTTGATGATCGCGCCGGCGACATCCGGCAGCGAGGTCGCGGTGAGCGAGGCCTCGAGCGCGGTGACGGTGACCTTCGAAGCCGACGTATCGATGTCGTCGAGGGTCGAGAAGATCGAGCCACCGTCCTTCAGCGTGATGAGCTTGGCCGACTGGAGCACGAGAAGCGCGCGGGCCAGGTTGCTCGCGTCGTTCGGCACCGCGATGGTGTCGCCCTTCTGGATCTCGCTGACCTTCTTGTACTTCGTCGAGTACAGGCCGAGCGGGTAGATCGCCGTCGAGCCGATCGGGGTGAGGTCCGCGCTGCTCGCCGTGTTGTACTGCGCGAGGTAGACGAGGTGCTGGAACTGGTTGAGGTCGATCTCACCGGCGGTCAGCGCGGGGTTCGGCTGGTCGTATGCGGAGAAGTCGACGATCTCGACCTTGATTCCCGCATCGGCGGCGGCCTTCGTGTAGACGGCCCAGTACGGGTCGCTCGCGCCGACGACACCGATCTTGACGGTCTTGTCGCCGCCGGCATCCGCCGTGCCGCCTGCGCACCCGGCGAGCAGGGCGAGGAGCGGGACGGTCGCGAGAGCCGCGAGCAAGCGCTTGGACAGAGTTGACTTTTTCACGTGGTGAATCCCCTTGGGTGTGCTGCGAGTGAGAGCCACGAGTGCTGTCTCGTGGACGGGCCTCGGCAATCAAGGGCACAGCAAAGCCACGGCATAACGAGGTGGGAGTCTGTGCCGCTGCGTCGCGAGGCACACATTCAGGTTAACAAAGGATGCTGCGCCGCGCACGCCGCTTTGTAACACGCGGTCACAGCATCCGCGGTTTTAACCCTCGATCAGCGTCGAAAGTTCGAGCCAGCGAGTTTCGAAGCTCGAGATGGAGGATTCGAGGCCCTGCAGTTCGGTGCCGAGCTCGCCGAGGCCGGCGTAGTCGTTCTGGTCGTGGCTGACCATGCTCTGGTTCAGCACGACGATCCGCGACTTCTGCTTGGCGACCTTGCGTTCGATGGAGGCGAGCTCCTTCTGCGCGTTGCGGAGCTCGGCGCCGCCGATGGCGAGGTTCCTGGCCGGCTTGCCTCCGGAGGTGTTCGAGGCGTTCGCCTCGGCTGGCTTGTCGGAGTCGTTGATCTGCTGCTTGCGCATCTCGAGGTACTGGTCGACGCCGCCGGGCAGGTGGCGGAAGCCGCCCTCGGTGACCGCGTACTGGTTGTCGGTGACGCGTTCGATCAGGTACCGGTCGTGCGAGACGACGAGCAGGGTGCCGGGGAACGAGTCGAGCAGGTCCTCCATCGCGGCGAGCATGTCGGTGTCCAGGTCGTTGGTGGGCTCGTCAAGGATGAGCACGTTGGGCTCGTCGAGCACGATCAGCAGCAGCTGGAGGCGCCGCTTCTGGCCACCGGAGAGGTCCTTGACCTGGGTGACGAGCTGGGCGCTCATGAAGCCCATCCGCTCGAGCATCTGGCCGGGGGTGATCTCCTTGCCTCCGGCGATGTAGCTCGTCTTCTGGCGGCCGATGACCTCGCTGACCCGGTCGTTCTGGATGCCCTCGAGCTCGAAGAGCTGCTGGGTGAGCACGGCGACCTTGATGGTCTTGCCGCGCTTGACGTGGCCGCTCGTCGGCTGGAGGGTGCCGGCGACGAGGTTCAGCAGCGTGGACTTGCCCGCGCCGTTGACGCCCATGATGCCGGTGCGCTCACCGGGGGCGATCCGCCAGGTGATGTCCTTCAGCACGTGCTTGTCCTCGAAGTCCACCGAGACGTCGATGAGGTCGACGACGTCCTTGCCGAGGCGCTGCATCGCCATCGACTGCATCGTGACGGTGTCACGGGGCGGCGGCTCGTTCTCGATCAGTTCATTGGCCGCGTCGATGCGGAACTTGGGCTTGGCGGTGCGGGCGGGGGCGCCGCGGCGGAGCCAGGCGAGCTCCTTCTTCATCAGGTTCTGGCGCTTCGACTCGGTCGCGGCGCTCATCCGGTCGCGTTCGACGCGCTGCAGGATGTACGCGGCGTAGCCGCCCTCGAAGGGCTCGATCAGGCGGTCGTGCACCTCCCAGGTCTGGTTGCAGACCTCGTCGAGGAACCACCGGTCGTGGGTCACGACCACGAGGCCGCCGGAGTTGGTCGCCCAGCGGTTGCGGAGGTGCCCGGCGAGCCAGGTGATGCCCTCGACGTCGAGGTGGTTGGTGGGCTCGTCGAGGAAGATCACGTCGTGGTCGCCGATCAGCACGGCGGCGAGGGCGACCCGGCGGCGCTGGCCACCGGAGAGGTCGTCGACGAGGGCGTCCCAGGGGATGTCGCGCACGAGTCCGCCGATGACGTCGCGGACCTTGGCGTCCCCGGCCCAGAGGTGCTCGTCCATGGTGCCGACGACGGTGTGGCCGACGGTCTGCCCGGAGGCGAGGGCGTCGGACTGGTCGAGCACGCCGATCGTGACGCCGCGGCGGCGGGTGACGCGGCCGTCGTCGGGTTCGATGCGTCCGGCGAGGAGGCTCAGCAGGGTGGACTTGCCGTCACCGTTGCGCCCCACGACTCCGATGCGGTCGCCCTCGTTGAGTCCGACGGTGACGGAGTCGAAGATGACGCGGGTGGGGTATTCAAGGTGCAGGGACTCGGCCCCGAGCAAATGTGCCATAGCTTACAACTTTACCGTGCGCGGCTGGGAGCCCGGCGCGCCTCCCGCCCCTGACGAATTCGACGGAGTTTTTGCGTTTCTGACGCGTGAGAGCGCGATCCAAGCGCTTTCCGGGCAAAATCTCCGTCGAATTGGTGAGGGCAAACGGATGCCTGGGCCGGGCGACGAGGGACGTGCGGGTGACGGGACCGTCAGTCGTGGACGAGACGGGCGCCGTGCACCGGGCCCGTCGCCCGCACCACGTGCAGGCGGGAGGCGCTCAACGCGACCTGGAGGCTCGAGCGCGCTGTCGGCATCCGCCACGAGGAATGCGACCGTAGGGCCGGACCCGGACACGATGCCGGCGAGGGCGCCGTTCTCTTCTCCGAGTTCGATGACCTTGCCGAGGCCGGGGGCGAGGTGCAGCGCCGGGGCCTGCAGGTCGTTGTGCAGCGACTCGGCGAGCATCCGTGCGTCGCCGGCGCGCAGGGCCTGGAGCACGTTGGCGTCGACAGTCGGCTGCGCCTGGGCCGGGAAGATGTCCTGGGCATGGCGCTCGCGGTGGCGGTCGAGTTCCTGGTACACACCGGGGGTGGACATGCCGAAGTCGGCCAGGGCGAGCACCCAGTGGAACTGGCCCTTGGCGAGCGCGGGGCTCAGCTGGTCGCCGCGGCCGGTGCCGATGGCGGTGCCGCCGGTGAACGCGAACGGAACGTCGGCGCCGAGTGTCGCCGCGATGGCGAGCAGTTCCTCGCGGGTCGCCTCGGTGCCCCAGAGTGCGTCGCACGCGAGCAGGGTCGCGGCGGCATCGGCCGATCCGCCGCCCATTCCCCCGGCGATCGGCACGTTCTTCTCGAGCTTGAGGTGCACGCCGCCGCGGTAGCCGGACCTGCGTGCGAGGGCGCGCGCGGCCCGGATTGCAAGGTTGCTGCCGTCTGTCGCGAGCGCAGAGGTGTCGATCGAACCGGTGAATTCGCAGGAGAAGTCGTCGGCGGGATAGGCGCGCACGTCTTCGCTGAGCGAAACGGCCTGGTAGGCGGTCGCGACTTCGTGGTAGCCGTCTTCGAGCACGGCACCGACCTTCAGGAAGACGTTGATCTTGCCCGGCGCCCGCGCGTGCACAACTTGAGATGTGGCCGCGTTGGTCATGGTTCTAACCTAGCTCAGCCGCACAGCCCCCTCGTGCGCGGTGCGCTTGCGCCTGGGCCTCTCGCGACCGAGTTGAGTTGCGGACAAAACACCCTCGTTGCCGACGGGAGGGTGTTTTTTCCGCAACTCAACTCGAGCAGGGGGTCAGGCGGGGTCGGCGGCGGTCCAGGACCTGGCGATGGCGAGGAACGCGTCGACGGTGAGCCTGCTCGCCGCGTTCGGTCGGGTCGATGCCGGCAGCTTCGAGGATTGCAGTCGCCGAGGCCGAGTCGCCGAGCACCGTCGAAAGCGACTGGCGGAGCATCTTGCGGCGCTGCTGGAAGGCGCCGTCGACGAGGGCGAACGTCGCGAGGCGCAGTTCTTCGCTCTCGAGCGGGCTCTCGCGGCGCTGGAACGCGATCAGGATCGAGTCGACGTTCGGCACCGGCCAGAACACCTGGCGGCTGACCTTGCCCGCGGTGCGGAAGGCCCCGTACCAGGCGGCCTTGACGCTCGGGCTGCCGTAGACCTTCGAGCCGGGGGGCGCGGCGAGCCGCTCGCCGACCTCGGCCTGCACCATCACGACGCCGGCGCGGATCGACGGGAAGTGCTCGAGCATATGCAGCAGCACCGGCACGGAGACGTTGTACGGCAGGTTGGCGACGAGCCGGGTCGGTTCGCCCGGCAGGTCCGTGATCTTGAGCGCGTCGGCGCGGAGCACGACGAGCGGCGCGTCGGGGTGCATCAGCTCGACCGTGAGCGGGAGCCTGCTCGGCAAGCCGGTCGTCGATCTCGACGGCGACGACCCGGGCGCCGGTCTCGAGCAGGCCCAGGGTGAGCGAGCCGAGTCCGGGGCCGACCTCGACGACGGTGTCGGCGGGGGTGATCGCGGCGACCTTGACGATGCGCCGCACGGTGTTGCCGTCGATCACGAAGTTCTGGCCGAGCTTCTTGGTCGGGTTGACCCCGAGCATCTCGGCGAGGTCGCGGATCTCGGCCGGGCCGAGCAGCGAGCGCGGGGTGGGCGCGGCGGATGCCCCGGGTCCGGCGGAACCGTTGGGCTCGCCAGGTGCATCGCTGGTCGGCGTCGCGGCATCCGTGGCCGGGGTCACGGGGAGGTTCTCGGCGTCGCTCACTGGAATCCCCCGAGGCTGACGCTTGGCGCGGCCGGCGCCGGTACGACGGGTTCGGCGTCCCAGCGCCCGTAGACGCGTTCGGTGGTGGTGGAGATCTGGGTGGCCAGCATGGCGACATCCGTTTCGAGGTGGTTGGCCATCGCGCGCAGGGTGTGCGGCAGCAGGTACGGCGCGTTGGGGCGTCCGCGGAAGGGCGCGGGGGTGAGGAAGGGGGCATCCGTCTCGACGAGCAGCAGCTCACGGGGAGCCGCAGCGAGCGCGGACCGGAGCATGCCGGCGTTCTTGAAGGTGACGTTGCCGGCGAAGGAGAGGTACCAGCCGTGTTCGGCGCAGATGGCGGCCATCTCGGCGTCGCCGGAGAAGCAGTGGAACACCGTCCGCTCGGGCGCGCCGACCCGCAGGAGGGTCGCGATGACCTCGGCGTGAGCGTTGCGGTCGTGGATCTGCAGGGCGAGGCCGTTCTGCTTGGCGATCTCGATGTGCGCCTCGAAGCTGCGGTACTGCGCGGCGAGGCCCTCGGGCCCGGTGCGGAAGAAGTCGAGCCCGGTTTCGCCGATCGCGACGACCCGGGGGCGCCCGGCGAGCTCGCTGATCTCCGCGAGGGCGTCGTCGAGCGTGCCGGCCTGCTCGTAGTCGGGGGCTTCGTTCGGGTGGATCGCGACGGCCGCGAGCATCCGCGGTTCGCTCGCGGCGGCCTCGGCCGACCAGCGGGAGGTCTCCCTGTCGCCGCCGACCTGGATCACGCCCTGCACGCCCACGCTCACGGCCCGGTCGAGCTGTTCGGAGAGGCTCAGCGGATGCTCGCCGTCGCTGATCTCGAGGTGGGTGTGGTTGTCGTACACCGGCACGGGGAGCGGCTCCGGCGGTGCCGGGTAGCTCAGGTCGCGTCCGGCGGTCTGTTCACGCTGGCGGACGGGTTCGTTAGCCAACCGTCGCCTCGATGCGCGGGAACAGCGCCTCGAGCGGGGAGACGTGGGTGCCGCCGGTCCACTCCCAGGCGCGGTCGATGCGCTGGTCGGTGACGAGGCCTTCGCCGCCGAGGGCGGACCAGAGCTTCGCGCACGCCTCGGGAACGACCGGGGACAGCAACACGGCGAGCGTGCCGAGGCCGCGCACGGCAGTGAACAGCACGGCGTCGAGCCGGTCGCGGTCTGCGGGGTCCTTGGCAAGTCCCCACGGCTCCTGGGTCGTGATGTAACCGTTGAGCTCGTCGACGAGTTCCCACACGGATGCGATCGCCTCGTGGATCGCGAGGCGGGAGATGGCCTCGCCCGCGGCATCCGTCACCCGGATCTCGGTGGCCCGGATGGCCGCGTCCGCGTCGGTGAAGGCGGTCGTGACCGGGATTTCGCCGTCGCAGTAGCGCACGACCATGGCGATGACGCGGGACGCGAGGTTGCCGAAGCCGTTCGCGAGCTCGGACTGGTACCGGGCCGAGAGGTCCTCCCAGGAGAACGAGCCGTCCTGGCCGAAGCTGATGGCGCGCATGAAGTAGTACCGGAACGCGTCGGAGCCGAAGGTGTCGGTGATCTGGCTCGGGGCGATGCCGGTGAGCTTGGACTTGCTCATCTTCTCGCCGCCGACGAGCAGCCAGCCGTGGCCGAAGACCCGGCGCGGCACCGGGAGCCCGGCGGCCATCAGCATGGCAGGCCAGATCACGGCGTGGAACCGGAGGATGTCCTTGCCGACGATGTGCGTGGCCGGCCAGAGCCTCGAGAAGCGCTCGTCGTCCTGGCCGTAGCCGGCGGCGGTGATGTAGTTGAGCAGCGCATCGAACCAGACGTAGACGACGTGGCTGTCGTCCCACGGCACCTTGATGCCCCAGTCGAAGCTCGAGCGCGAGATCGACAGGTCGGAGAGCCCCTGCTTCACGAAGGAGATGACCTCGTTACGGGCGGCTGCGGGCTGCACGAAGTCGGGGTCGTCCTCGTAGAGCGCAAGCAGGCGGTCGGCGAAGGTGCTCATCCGAAAGAAGTAGTTCTTCTCGTGCAGCAGCTCGACCGGGAGGGAGTGGATGGCGCAGACCTGCTGGCCGATGAACTCGCCGGTGCCCTCGATCAGGTCGCTCGGCTGCTTGTACTCCTCGCAGCCGACGCAGTAGAAGCCCTCGTACTCGCCCGTGTAGATGTGGCCGGCGTCGTAGAGGTGCTGCAGGAATTTCTGCGCGTTGACCTCGTGGCGTTCGTCGGTCGTGCGGATGAAGTCGTCGTTCTTGATGTCGACGGTCTTGAGCAGCGGCTTCCACGCGGTCTCGACGAGGCGGTCTGCCCACTCCTTCGGGGTGACGCCGTTCGCGGTCGCGGTGCGCAGGATCTTCTGGCCGTGCTCGTCGGTTCCGGTGAGCAGCCAGGCGTCTTCGCCGGCCTGCCGGTGCCAGCGCGCGAGGAGGTCCGCGGCCACTTCCGTGTACGCGTGACCGATGTGGGGCACATCATTCACATAGAAAATGGGCGTGGTGATGTAAAAGGATGCTCCGGCGGACATGCCCCCAGTCTATTGGGAGCAGCGGAGACCCCGGGCCGGGTTACGTCCCGCCTCCCGGGCGGCAAACCGGCCTAACGAATTCGACGGAGTTTTTCGGTTCTGAACCGGTTCAAACGCGTTCCCAGGTGCCGAAAACCTAAAATCTCCGTCGAATTGGTTACGAGGCGAGTCAGAACGGCAGGGGCGGATGCTGCGGCGCGGCCGGCGCACGCCCACCCGGCTTCTGCGCAAGGGCGGCCTCGTAGAGGTCACGCTTGCCGAGGCCGGAGACGGCGGACACGTCGGCGGCGGCCTCCTTGAGCCGGGCGCCGGCCGCGACCAGCGCGAGCACCTCGGCGACCCCGGTCGCGAGGTCGAGAACGCGCTTCTCGGCCCCGGCGACGACGATCGCGATCTCGCCCTTGACTCCCGCCGCGGCCCACTCGGCCAGTTCGGCGGCGGTCCCGCGCTTGACCTCCTCGAAGAACTTGGTGAGCTCACGGCAGACGACGACGCGGCGGTCGGCGCCGAGCACCTCCGCGAGGTCGACAAGCGAGGCGGCGAGCCGGTTCGGCGATTCGAAGAAGACCATGGTGCGGCGTTCGTCGGCCACCTCGCGCAGGGCAGACATCCGGTCACCGTGCTTGCGGGGCAGGAAGCCCTCGAAGGTGAACCGGTCGGTCGGGAGCCCGGAGACGGCGAGGGCGGTGAGCACGGCGGACGGGCCGGGCAGCACGGTGACCGTGACGCCCGCGGCGACGGCGGCGTCGACGAGGTGGAACCCGGGGTCGGAAACGGTCGGCATGCCGGCGTCGCTCAGCACGAGCAGGTCGGTGTCGCGGGCGAGCTCGACGAGCTCGGCCGCCTTCACCCGTTCGTTGTGGTCGTGCAGGCTGATCAGCTGCGGACGGTTCTCGATCCCGAGGGCCTTGAGCAGGTGCACGGTGACGCGGGTGTCCTCCGCCGCGATGACCGTGGCGGTCGTGAGCGCCTCGACCAGCCGGCGCGAGACGTCGCCGAGGTTACCGATCGGGGTGGCAGCGAGGATGATCATTCCCCCAGTCTCGCAGTCCGCGCATAACCACCGCTCACTACGATGGTCAGCGTGCTCCTCATACGCCGCTGGTTCCCGTGGGCCGGCCCCCTGTTCGTGGTCGTGCTGGCCGCAGTCCTCCGCCTCTGGAACCTCGGCTCCCCGCACGCTCTGGTCTTCGACGAGACCTTCTACGTCAAGGACGCCTGGAGCCTCTTCAACAACGGCTACGAGTCCACCTGGCCGGACAAGGCCGACGAGATCTTCGCCAACGGCAACGCGAACATCTTCACGGACATCGGCTCGTTCGTCGTGCATCCGCCGCTCGGAAAGTGGCTGATCTCGCTCGGGATGGCCGCGTTCGGTCCGGAGAACAGCTGGGGTTGGCGCATCGTGACCGCCGTGATCGGCATCCTCGCGGTGGTGCTGCTCATGCTCATCATCAAGAAGCTGTTCGGCTCGACCCTCCTCGCGGTCATCGGCGGGTTCCTGTTCGCGATCGACGGCAACGCGATCGTGATGAGCCGGGTGGCGCTGCTCGACAACTATGTGATGTTCTTCGCGCTGCTCGGCTTCGGGGCGATCCTGCTCGACCGGGACTGGCACGCGACCCGCCTCGCCGCCTGGATGGCGAAGCGGGCGGAGTCCGGCGAGTGGCCCGGCTGGGGCCCTGCGCTCTGGTGGCGGCCGTGGCTGCTCGCCGCGGGCCTCGCCTTCGGGCTGACCATGAGCGTCAAGTGGTCGGGCCTGTATTTCCTCGCCGCGTTCGGCGTGTACGTCGTGGTCGTGGACGCCCTCGCCCGTCGCCGGGCCGGCGTTCCGTTCTGGGCGAGCGCCGCCATCCTCAAGCAGGGTCCGATCAACTTCCTGCTGATGGTGCCGATCGCGATCGCGACCTTCCTCAGCTCGTGGACGGGCTGGTTCGTCACCAAGGGCGGCTTCTACCGCACCTGGGCCGACTCCCCCGAGACGGCCTGGACCGGGGCATTCGCCTGGGTGCCGCATGCCGTCCAGAGTTTCTGGCACTACCAGGTCGCCGCGTACACCTATCACGTCGGCCTCGTCACCCCGCACCCGTACCAGTCGAACCCACTGACCTGGCTGTTCATGGTGCGCCCGACGAGCATGTACTACCAGTCGTCGGCCGCCGGAGAGGGCACCTGCAGTTTCTCGACGTGCTCAGAGGCAATCACCGAGATCGCCAACCCGCTGATCTGGTGGGCCGGGGCCGCCGCGGTGCTCTACCTCGTCTATCGTCTCGCCCGGTACCGGGAATGGCGGGTGGGCCTCATCCTGATGGGCATGGTCGCCGGGTACCTGCCCTGGCTGATGTACACGGGCCGCACGGTCTTCCAGTTCTACTCCATCGCCTTCGAGCCGTACCTGATCCTCGCGCTCACCTTCGTGATCGGCCTCCTGCTCGGGCTCGCCCCCGGCACCGGAGGGGTCGTGGCCGCCTCTGCGCTGGCTCAGGGTCGCACGCCCGGACTTGCGCCCGGACTTGCGACCGGACTCGCGGCCAGCGAACCTCAGCATTCGGAGCGGGCGACCCAACTGACGAGCACCGAACTACGAACGGATGTCGCGGCGCGGGAAAGCGACCGGACCGTCGGCATCCGCGTGCTGATCGGCTACCTCGTGGCTGCGGTGCTGGTCAGCGCCTTCTTCTATCCACTCTGGACGGGAATGCAAATCTCGTTCTCGTTCTGGCAGATGCATATTTGGCTGCCGAGCTGGCGCTAGCCGCGTCCGGTTCCCCGGAATTCCGGGCGAAGGAGAACCCGCGGTTTCGTGCCGTTTCGGCGATTTGAGGACTCTTCATATGCCGTTTGGGCCATATAGCGACTGGGAAACGGTTGTGAATCCGACCCACGGACCGGGGGTGCGCCCGTAGGATACTTCTATCTGCACCACGAGTGATTGCTCCAGAACCGACTGAGAAGTCCAGATCCAAACCAAAGGCCTCATGTCGGAAGCATCCGTCGCACCCACGGTGCGCATCGTCAAGACCCGTCGGGGTGGCGACTCGAAGAATCCCACCACCGAGTACTCCTCGCTGCTGCACACCGTGCGCAACCTGGGCCTCCTGAAGCGCGCGACCGGGTTCTACTGGTTCGTCTTCGGCATGCTCATCCTCGCAACCGCGGGCCTCGGCACCGGTTTCGTGCTTCTCGGCGACAGCTGGTACCAGCTGATCATCGCCGGCGTGCTCGGCATCATCCTCACCCAGTTCGCGTTCCTCGCCCACGAGGCCTCGCACCGCCAGGTGTTCGAGTCCGGCCCCGCCAACGACAAGGCCGGCCGCATCCTCGCGAACCTGTTCGTCGGCATCAGCTACGCCTGGTGGATGAACAAGCACAGCCGTCACCACGCCAACCCGAACGTGATCGGCAAAGACCCCGACATCGACCCCGACTTCATCGTCTTCCGCGAGGAGGACGCCGCGAAGGTGTCCTGGCTCGGCTCGTTCGTCACGCGCAAGCAGGGCTACCTGTTCTTCCCGCTCCTGATGGCCGAGGGCTTCAACCTGCACGTCCAGGGCTTCCGCACCGTCTTCGGCCGGGGCAAGGTCGACAAGCGCTGGCTCGAGATCAGCATGCTGACGACCCGCATTGTGCTCTACGTCGCCGTGATCTTCTACTTCCTGCCGCTCGGCATGGCCTTCGCCTTCATCGGAGTGCAGCTCGCCGTCTTCGGGGTCTACATGGGCGCATCCTTCGCCCCGAACCACAAGGGGATGCCGCAGCTCCCCCACGACAGCAAGGTCGACTTCCTGCGCCGCCAGGTCCTGACCTCGCGCAACATCCGCGGCGGCACCTTCATGGACACCTTCATGGGCGGCCTGAACTACCAGGTCGAGCACCACCTGTTCCCGAACATGGCCCGCCCGCACCTGCGCAAGGCGCAGGAGATCACCAAGGAATACTGCCAGTCGCACAACATCCTCTACACGGAGACGGGTCTGTTCCAGTCGTACGGGATCGTCATCGAGTACCTCAACACGGTCGGCCTCGCCGCCCGCGACCCGTTCGACTGCCCCATGGTCGCGCGGTTCCACCACCGCTAAACCTCAGCAGCTGCGGCCCACGTCGTAACCTGCCGCCGAACCGTCACGCTCCGCCGGGCCCCGTGCCCGCCCGGAACGTGGCGGTTCCGTCGTTAAACGCCGCCGCCACACGCGCCACGTGCGCAGCTTCGCGCCAGGTGCGCAGCTTCGCGCCAGGTGCGCAGCTTCGCGCGCTACCTGCGCCGCTGCGCGCCAGGCGTGCGCGGAGCGCACCGGCGCAGTTGGCGCGCGAACGACTCGGGGCGCGGACGACGTCGGAGTAGGCTCGGATCCATGTGGCTGCCAGGCGTGCTCGTCGCGGTCGCCGCCGCACTCCTTGCCGGGCTCGTGCACGCCCTCGTGCCCGGAGTCCCGTTGCTCACGGCCGCCGTGGTGTTCGGAATCGTCGCCGGCCAGCTGCCGGTCGCGCGCCGGCAGCTCACCGGAGTGCTCGCACCGGGCCTCTCGGTCGCCTCCAAGCGCATCATGCGCCTCGGAATCGTGCTGCTCGGCCTCAAGCTCAGCCTCGTTGACATCCTCGGCCTCGGCTGGGTGACCATCGCGACGACCGTCGCGATCGTCGTTCTCACCTTCTTCGGCACGCTGTGGTTCGGTCGCAGGATCGGCTTGCCCGGGCAGCAGCCCCTGCTGATCGCTACTGGATTCTCGGTCTGCGGCGCGTCCGCGATCGGCGCCATGAGTGCCGTCGTGCACGCGGACGATGACGACACCGCCACACCGATCGCCCTCGTCACCCTCTGCGGTACCCTCGCGATCGCGGTCCTGCCCGCCCTGTGGCATCCGCTCGGCCTCGACGCCCTTCAGTACGGTCAGTGGGTCGGCGCGAGCGTGCACGATGTCGGCCAGGTCGTCGCCACGGCGCAGGTCGCCGGGCCGGCCGCCCTCGCCGTGGCGATCGTCGTCAAGCTGACCCGGGTGCTCATGCTCGCGCCGATCGTCGCCGGCGTGTCCCTGCAGGAGCGCCGCAGAGACGGCCTCGAGGCAGCCTCGACCTCGAATGCGATGCCTCTCCGCAGCGGCACGGATGCCACGACGCGGCATCCCCCGATCGTTCCGCTTTTCGTCGTTGGCTTTGTGGCTGCCGTGATGCTCCGCACCCTCGTGCCGGTGCCCGACGGGGTGCTCCTCGTCGCGGACACCCTGCAGACGTATTTCCTCGCGACAGCGCTCTTCGGCCTCGGCGCGGCGGTGCAGGCTCAGGGTGCTCGTGCGCACCGGCGGACGTGCACTGACGGTCGGCCTCGGTTCCTGGGCGCTCATCGCCGCCCTCGCCTACGGCGCCGTCCTCATCGCCTGACCGGTCGCGGGCTGCGGGTCGACCGCCTCGGTTCGCGCAGGTCGGGTCGCGCCGCAGACATATCACCTGTCGCACGCTTCGGGTCCCGCGAGAGTACACTTTTGGCCCTTTAAACCGCGAGTTTAAAGGGCCAAAAGTGTACTCTCGCGGGTGCCGCGAGCGCGGGTGCCGCGAGCGCGGGTGCCGTGCGGGCGCGCAGGGGCGCGCGCGGCGCATCAGCCGCGGGCGAGCCAGCCGCCCGGGCCGGCGTTGGGCGTGCGGGACAGGGCGAAACGGGGCGGCGCGGCCGCGGCATCCGTGGCCAGGTCCGCGAGGATCCTCCCGACCGTGGGCGTGAACTTGAACCCGTGCCCGCTGAAGCCGGCACCGACGGTGACGGGCCCGACCCGGTCGAGCACGAAGTCCTCGTCGGGCGTCGTCGTGTACGTGCAGCTGACCGGCACGAGCACATCCGCGTCGGCACCGGGCAGCCATTCGCGAACATAGCGCTGCAAGGACGCAAGCTGCACGGGCTCGGGCAGGAAGCTGCGCCGGTCGGGGTCGGTGACCGGACCGACGCCGTGCCAGCCGGCCTTGATCCCCTCTCCCGGGGTGTGCATGCCGTAGACCGGGGAGTACCAGTACCCGTAGTCCGGGTTGGCGGTGTCGCGGGCGTGGTTGAAGCCGGGCCAGTCCTGCGTCGCAGTGCCGCGCAGCGCGAAGTGCGCCGGCTGTTCCTGCGTCACCCGCAGCCGCGGCACCGAGACCACGCCATTCAGCAGCCCGGACGTCCACGCTCCGACGGTGACGACGACGTGTCGCGCTTCGATGACACTGCTTTCCGTCATCACGCGCACCCGGTCGTCCCCGAGTACCTCGACCCGCAGTACCCGCACACCGTGACGGATCTCCGCCCCAGAGGATGCCGCGGCCCCCTGCAGCGCCGACACCGCCGCATCCGCGTTGATCCGCCCGGCGTCGGGGTTGTGCAGCACCCGGCCGTCGAAGCGGATGCCCGGCCAGCGCTCCCCCGCCGCCTCCGGAGAGAGGAACTCGGCCCCGAGCCCCGCCGAACGCAGTGCGTCGGCGACGTCGTCGAACGCCGGGTTCGGCCCGTGGTTGACCACGCCGACCTGGTCGAAGACCGCGGTCTCGGACTCGGCCTCGAGCTCGCGCCAGAGGGGTACGGCCTCGGCGAGCATGCCGACGTAGGTCGGGTCGGCGTACGCCGTGTTGAAGTTGCGCGATGCGCCGTGGGAGGCGCCGTTCTTGTGTCCCGGTTCGAAACGCTCGAGCAGGAGTACGGGGAGCCCGCGCCGGGCGAGCTGCCAGGCTGTCGCCGATCCCATCGCGCCGCCGCCGATCACGACGGTGTCGACGCGCTCGATGGGCGCGGTGTGTCCAACTGATCCGAGGCTCATGCGCCCATCCTGCCAGCACCGGTGCGCCTGCCCGCCTCGACATGTCGTCCAGCGTCACAGACACGGGTGAGGTGTCGCAGATCGACGTTCGCGGCGCCCCTGAACGTCGATCTGCGACACCTCAGCACCCAACAGGCGCGGGGGTACACGGGAGCGGCGGCCGCGCGCCCCCGGACGAGGGCGGCCGACGCGCCTACGATGGACTGATGTCCGCGTATGTCTCGGCCCTCGACCTGTTCTCCATCGGGATCGGCCCCTCCAGCTCCCATACCGTCGGCCCGATGCGGGCCGCCCGCGCCTTCGCCGCGCACCTCACCGAAGGCGGCCGCCTCGGCGAGGTCACCCGGGTGAACTGCTCTCTCTACGGGTCGCTCGGATCGACCGGGCTCGGCCATGGCACCCCGGACGCTGTCCTCGCCGGCCTCACCGGCCTGCACGCCGAGTCGTGCGACCCGGCCGCCGTGCACGGCACCTGGGCGGGCCTGGGCGAGGGTGCAACGCTTCTCCTCGATGGCCGGCATGAGATCTCCGTGGAACACGGCGACATCCGCTTCGAACCGCGCACCCGGCTGCCCGGCCACCCCAACGCGCTCACCCTGCAGGCGTGGTCGGCGACGGATGCCCTCCCCCTGCTCGAGGAGACCTGGTACTCGATCGGGGGCGGCTTCATCCGCCGCGAGGGCGACCCGATGATCCCGCCGGCGGCGTCTCCCCGGCCGATGGACTACGACTCGAGCGCAGAGCCTGCTCGCACTGTGCGACGCCCGCGGGGTCGACATCGCCGCGATCGCCCGCGAGAACGAGGAGTCCATTCACGGGGCCGAAGCGCTCGACGCCGGGCTCGACGCGATCTGGGACGCTATGCACGTCTGCGTCGAGGCCGGACTGGCCACGGCCGGTACCCTTCCCGGTGGCCTGAAGGTCAAGCGCCGGGCCGCGGCCATTCGCATGCAGCTCGAGGAATATGAACTGCTCCCCCTGCGTGAACGGGACACCTCGACCGAGTGGCTGCACGCCTTCGCCCTCGCGGTCAACGAGGAGAACGCCTCAGGCGGCCGCGTCGTCACGGCCCCGACCAATGGCGCGGCGGGCATCATCCCCGCGGTCGGGCACTACTACCTGCGTTTCGTCCCCGGGGCGAATGCTGCGGGCATCCGCCGTTACCTGCTCACGGCGGCCGCGATCGGTTCACTGGTGAAGGCCAACGCCTCCATCTCCGGCGCGGAGGGCGGCTGCCAGGCCGAGGTCGGATCCGCGTGCGCCATGGCCTCCGGCGCGCTCTGCGCTGTGCTCGGCGGCACCCCGCGCCAGGTCGAGAACGCCGCCGAGATCGCGATGGAGCACCACCTCGGGCTCACCTGCGACCCGGTCGGCGGCCTCGTGCAGGTGCCGTGCATCGAGCGCAACGCGATCGCGTCGTCGACGGCGGTCTCCGCCGCCCGTCTCGCCCTGCACGGCGACGGCACTCACCTCGTCTCCCTCGACACCGTCATCGAGACGATGCGCCAGACCGGACTCGACATGATGACCAAGTACAAGGAGACAAGCGAGGGTGGTCTCGCCGTCAACGTAATCGAATGCTGACCCGGCGGATTCCGGGCGATTTCGCACGGGATTCCCCGCACCTGGACACGGCACCCACAGGCCGCACGCACCGGACCGGAAGCTTCGCACGTGAGGGTGGTCCTGCCGCCGGATGAGAGGCTCGGAAATCCGCACCCCTCGTTCAGGCAATCCACACCGCTCGTTCATCTCGGTGAACGAGAGTACAACCAGTCCTAACGTGTTGGGGCACTGAAGCTGACCGGCATCGGTCGGACCAGAAGAACGTGATGCGCGGGCGAGCACACGTTCGACCGGTCCGGCCGGGGCCGGTCGCTTGCTTTAAGCGGTCATCCCCTGCACCGAGCGCCGGTGTTCCGCCGCTTCGCGCGTGGTGAACCACCCGCGGAACGGCGCAACACCAGCGCTCGATGCTTACGCCCGATGGCCTGGCCGGCGGATGCCGCCTACCGGGTCTGGCGGAAGATCCGTTCGATGATCCCGACCACGCGGAGCGAGTCCTCCGGGTCGACGGGAGCGGGCGCGCCGCGTAGCAGTGAGTCGGCGACTCCCCGGTAGAAGGCCGCGTAGTCGCCGGGTTCCGTGGGCACCGCGTGCTGGGCGCCGTCGAGCCCGAGCATGCCCCAGGCCGACTCGTGTTCGATGCCGAAGCCGGCATCCGTCGGAAGCGCGCCGGCGGCCAGCGTGGCCTCCTGGCCGTCGAGGCCCCACTTCGTGTACCCGGACTCAGAGCCCAGCACGTGGAAGCGCGGCCCGACCTGGGCGGCCGTCCCGTTCATCCACAGGTGCGACCGCACCCCCGAACCGTGGTGCAGTGACACGAAGGTGTCGTCGTCGGCGTTCCCGCCGGGAACGCGGGTCGCGATCTCGGCGTAGACGTTGTCGATCGGCCCGAAGAGCCTGCAGGGCCTGGTCGATCAGGTGCGCGCCGAGGTCGAAAAGGATCCCGCCGCCCTCACGGACGCCTGCGCTCGCCTTCCACGCCTTGGCCGAGGGTGTCGGGCGCCAGAACTCGAACCGTGACTCGAAGTGCCGCACCTCGCCGAGGGCGCCCTCAGAGATGAGCGCCTTCAGGGTCAGGAAGTCGCCGTCCCAGCGCCGGTTCTGGAAAACGGTGAGCAGCAGGCCGAGCCGTTTGGCCTTCTCGATGAGGCCCTGGCCGGCGATGCTCGTCGGGGCGAACGGCTTGTCGATGACGACGGCGAGGCCCGCGTCGAGCGCGGCATGGGCGAGTTCCACGTGGGTGCCCGGCGGGGAGCCGATCACGACGAGGTCGAGGTCGTCCGCGGCGGCGATGAGCTCGTCGACGGTGTGCATCAGGCGTACGCCCGGATAGGTCTCTGCCGCCTGCTGGCGCCGCACGGGATCGCCCGTGACGATCGCGTCGAGGGAGAATTCGGGGTTCGCGGCGAGGAACGGGCTATGGAACACCCTCCCGGAGAGACCGAAGCCGATCACGGCGGATCGGATCGGGCGGGCGATGATCTCTGCTGCACTCATGCCTCCCACGCTACTCCGCGGGGCACCGGCCGCCCGCCGCCGCCGCGGCGCCCGACCCGGCACCGGCCCGACCGAGCCGAGCCGAGCACGAGCCCTGCCCTGCCCTGCCCTGCCTCAGAGCCGGTTGACCGCAGTGACCCGCACGTGCGCGGCGCCGAGTTCGTCCGATTCGGCGAGGTCGATCGTCGCGCTGATCCCCCAGTCGTGGTCGCCCGCCGGGTCGTCGAGGATCTGCCGCACGGTCCACTCCGTTGCGCCCTCGTCGAGGATCAGCATGCCGGAGCCGCGCGCGTTCGCGCCGGTCAGAACCTCGTCGTGTTCGGCGAAGTAGCCGTCCATGGCGTCGCCCCAGGCATCCGCCGTGAAGCCGTGCTCGCGGTCGAGCTCGCCGAGCGCGTCGTAGTTCTCGAGCGCCGCGAGCTGAACGCGCCGGAACAACTCGTTGCGCACGAGGATCCGGAAGGCGCGCACGTTCGTGGTGAGCCGGCGCGGGGGCGGCGGCAGCACCGAGACGGCGCCGGCTTCGTGCGCCTCGAGGTCGGGGTGGATGAGCTCCTCCCACTCGTCGAGGAGGCTCGAGTCGACCTGGCGCACGAGTTCACCGAGCCACTCGATCAGGTCGAGCAGGTCCTCGGTCTTGGCCTCGTCCGGGATGGTCTGCCGGGCGGCCCGGTAGGCGTCGGACAGGTAGCGCAGCACGACGCCCTCTGAACGGGCGAGCTTGTAGAACGCGATGAACTCGCCGAACGACATCGCCCGTTCGTACATGTCGCGCACGACGGTCTTGGGGCTGAGCTCGAGAGTCCGCGATCCACGGCTGCGATTCCTTGTAGGTCGTGAAGGTGTAGGTCAGCAGGCTCCTCGAGGGGCTTCGGCCAGGTGATCTCCTCGAGCAGGGCCATCCGCTCGTCGTACTCGATGCCCTCGCGCTTCATCGCGTTGACGGCCTCGCCGCGGGCAGCGAACTGCTGGCCCATCAGCACCGGGCGCGGGTCGTCGAGGGTCGCCTCGACGATGGACATCATGTCGAGCGCGTAGGTCGGCGACTCGGGGTCGAGCAGGTCGAACGCGGCGAGCGCGAATGGGGAGAGCGGCTGGTTGAGGGCGAAGTTCGGCTGCAGGTCCACGGTCAGGCGGATGTCGCCGCTCGCGCTCTGCTCGACGATCCCGGCCGCGCGCAGCGTCTTGTAGATGCCGAGGGCACGACGGGCGTGTGCGAGCTGGCGCTTCCACGGTTCGTGGTTGTCGAAGACGAGCTCGTAGACGTGCGAGAAGGCGTCTCCGCCGCGGCCGATCACGTTGATCAGCATCGCAGCGGTCATCTGCATGCTCGAGTGCATTGTCTCCGGCTCGGCGTTGACGAGGCGCTGGAACGAGGGCTCGCCCCAGGAGACGAAGCCCTCCGGCGCCTTCTTGCGGATGATCTTGCGCTTCTTCTTCGGGTCGTCCCCGGCCTTCTCGATCGCCTTGAGGTTCTCGGTCTCGTGGTCGGGCGCCTGGATCACGACCGTTCCGGCGGTGTCGTAGCCGGCCCGGCCGGCGCGCCCGGCGATCTGGCGGAACTCGCGCGCGTTGAGCCTGGCGCATCTTGACGCCGTCGTACTTGGTCAGCGCGGTGAAGAGCACCGTTCGGATCGGCACGTTGATGCCGACCCCGAGGGTGTCGGTGCCGCAGATCACCCGGAGCAGGCCGCGCTGGGCGAGCTGTTCGACGAGACGCCGGTACTTCGGCAGCATGCCGGCGTGGTGCACGCCGATGCCCATCCGAATCAGCCTGGACAGGGTCTTGCCGAAGCTCGTCGTGAACCGGAACTCGCCGATCAGGCTCCGCGATCGCTTCCTTCTGCTCCTTGGTCGCGACCTTGACGCTCGAGAGCGCCTGCGCGCGCTCGAGCGCGGCGGCCTGGGAGAAGTGCACGATGTAGACGGGCGCCTGGCCGGTCTTCAGCAGGTCCTCGACGGTCTCGTGCACGGGCGTGGTCTCGTAGTAGTAGTTGAGCGGGACCGGGCGTTCGACTCCGGTGACGACCGCGACCGTGCGGCCGGTGCGGCGGGCGAGGTCGTCGGCGATCTCGGTCACGTCGCCGAGGGTCGCGCTCATCAGGATGAACTGCACCCGGGGCAGCAGCAGGAGCGGCACCTGCCACGCCCAGCCGCGGTCGGGGTCGCCGTAGAAGTGAAACTCGTCCATCACGACCTGGTCGACCTGGGTGTCCTCGCCGCTGCGGAGGGCGAGGTTCGCGAGGATCTCGGCCGTGCAGCAGATGATCGGGGCGTCCGAGTTGACCGAGGAGTCCCCGGTCATCATCCCGACGTTCTCCGCACCGAAGATCTCGACGAGGGAGAAGAATTTCTCGCTCACGAGCGCCTTGATCGGCGCGGTGTAGAAGCTGCGCTTGCCGGCGGAGAGTGCGGCGAAGTGCGCGCCCACCGCGACGAGCGACTTTCCGGTGCCCGTCGGGGTGCTCAGGATCAGGTTCGCCCCCGAGACGATCTCGATCAGCGCTTCCTCCTGGGCGGGATACAGCGAGAGGCCCTGGTCGGTCGCCCACCCTTCGAACGCCGCGAAGAGGGCATCGGGATCGGTGACGGACGGGAGGGCGCTCAGAGTTGCCATGATCCTTCGATCCTGCCCTATCGCGCTGGTCGTTGCCTCCGGAAGGCCGGGCGCAGGAGGGAACGGGCTGGCGAAGCTCTGGCAAAACCACCAGCGAATCGTAAGGAATGCGCGGGCGCGCCCCCGCGCGGCCGCCCTAGGCTGAACGGATGACCGGCCCCGACACGCGCACGCCCTCCCCTGGTTCCCGCGCGCGCAAGACCGGGAACCGCGGCCGCACCGGACTCGCCGCCCTCGCCGGGATCGCGGCCGCCCTCGCCGGGCTCGGCGCCGGCGAGCTGGCCGCCGCCCTGCTCGCGCCGGCCGGCAGCCCGGTCCTCGCCGTCGGCGCCCTCGTGATCGACCTTGTGCCCGGCTGGGTGAAGGAACTCGTCATCGCCCTGTTCGGCACGAACGACAAGACCGTGCTGATCGTTACCCTCGCCCTCGGCGCCGCCGTGCTCGCCGCGGCGGCCGGGATGCTCGAACTCGTGCGCCCGCCGCTCGGGCGGGTGCTCACGGTCGCGGCGGGTGGCCTCGCCGTCTTCGCCGTGCTCAGCAGGTCGAGCGCCTCGACCCTCGACGCGCTTCCCGGTGTCGTCGCGATGGTCGTCGCGGCCGTGCTTCTCACCGTGCTGATCACCCGGCTCCGCGCCGAAACGGCACCCGCACCGGCACACACTGGGCCGGGCGGCGCCACCGTGGACCGCCGGCGTTTCCTCGCATACACGGGCACGAGCGCGGCCCTCGGCGCGGTAGCCCTGGTGATCGGGCAGGTCGTGTCCGCAGGCACCCGGGCAGCGGATGCCGCCCGCGCGCTCTTCACCCTGCCCGCGCCCTCCGTCACCGCGCCCGCGATCCCGCCTGCGGCATCCGTCGCCGTGGACGGCATCTCGCCGCTCATCACCGCCAACGCGGACTTCTACCGGATCGACACCGCCCTCCAGGTGCCCCGGATCGACCCGAGCACGTGGTCGCTCAAGGTCACCGGGATGGTCGAGAACGAGGTCGAAATGAGCTTCGCCGACCTGCTCGCCCTGCCCCTCGAGGAGAGCACGACCACCCTGATGTGCGTCTCGAACCCGGTCGGCGGCGACTTGATCGGCAACGCGACCTGGCTCGGCTACCCGATCCGGAACCTGCTCGCCCGGGCCGTGCCGACCGCGGGCGCCGACATGGTGCTCTCCCGCAGCCAGGACGGCTGGACCGCGAGCACCCCTCTCGAGGTCCTCACCGACGAGAACCGCAACGCGATTCTCGCCGTGGGCATGAACGGTGTCCCGCTCCCGCTCGAGCACGGCTACCCGGTGCGGCTGGTCGTGCCCGGCCTCTACGGCTACGTGTCGGCCACGAAGTGGGTCGTCGAACTCAACGTCACCCGGTTCGACCAGCACACCGCGTACTGGACCGACCGCGGCTGGTCCGAGCGGGGCCCGGTCAAGCTGTCCTCCCGGATCGACGTGCCGCGCTCGGGCGCCAGGGCCGGAGCCGGAACAGTGACCGTCGCGGGTGTCGCGTGGGCCCAGCACACCGGCATCCGCGGGGTGCAGGTGCAGGTCGACGGCGGCGCCTGGGAAGAGGCGACCCTCGCAGCGGCGATCTCGGCCGATACCTGGCGCCAGTGGACGTGGTCGTGGCCTGCGACGGCCGGCTCGCACACCCTCCGGGTCCGGGCGACGGATGCCGCCGGCCTTGTCCAGACGGATGTCCGCCAGGACGTCATTCCCGACGGTGCGACGGGTCTCGACGAGGTCACCGTCACAATCAAGTAGGGGCCGCGGCTCCACCCGCCCTTCGAGGCGACCCCCCTTCACCGAGGCAGGTCTGTGCACGTTGTGCACCGCTGCGCAAGCCCCGAGACAGCCCGGAATGCCGGGCGTATTCTCGTCAGAACATTCTGGCTGCCCGTTCCAGGGACCGCCTCAGCGCGAAAGGACCTATCATGCGCACCCAAGCCAACTTCACCGCCGCAGAGCTCCGGCACTTCGAGCGCCTTCTCCTCGAGGAACGCCACGACGCCTTCCTGGCCATGGGCCGCATGGACCAGACCCTCTCCGGGGTGCTCGACGCCCGCAACAGCGGCACCGACGACGACGAGCACGACCCCGACGGCCCGACGCTCACGATGGAGTGGTCCCGGATGTCGGGGGTGCACAGCGAGCTCGCTGCGAAGTCCGCGGCGATCGACCGCGCCCTCTCCCGGATCCGCGAGGGCGCGTACGGCCTCTGCGTGCGCCGCGGCGAGCCGATCAGCCACGAACGGCTCGAGGCCCGTCCGGCTGCGGAGCTCTGCATCGACTGCGCCCGCGAGGTCGAGGCCGGGGCGCGCTAGCAGCGCGGGAGCAGCGCATGCCGACGGTAGACGACGGCCACGACACCCACGAGCGGCGCCGCGAACCGCACTCCGGCCGCCACGGCGACGGCGAGCGCGAGCACCGTGCGCTGCCACGCGAGCAGGGTCCGTTCGGGCTGCAGTCCGGGGTCGAACGGATGCTCGGCGTCGTTCGATCCGGCTCCAGTTCAGCCAGGCGTGCACGGGCGCGAGCACGCCGACCGCGAGGAGGGCGAGCGCCGTGCGGATCCAGGCGAGGAAGGTGCGCTCGTTGGCGAGGCTGAACCGGGGGTCCGGTTCCCGGCCGTGTCCGTAGACCGACCGGGGAAACCGTACTTCGGGTATCTTGCTAGACCTCGTCGGCGACGGGAGCGGCGAACTGCGAGTTGTAGAGGGCGAAGTACGCGCCCCCGGCGAGCAGTAGTTCCTCGTGCGTACCCAGTTCGACGATCCGGCCGGACTCCATCACGAGGATGAGGTCGGCGTCGCGGATCGTGGATAGCCGGTGCGCGATGACGAAGCTCGTGCGATCGGCGCGGAGCGCGCTCATCGCCTTCTGCACGAGCACCTCGGTGCGGGTGTCGACGGAACTCGTCGCCTCGTCGAGGATCAGCACGCTCGGCTTCGCGAGGAACGCCCGCGCGATCGTCAGCAACTGCTTCTCGCCGGCGCTGACGTTGCCGCCCTCGTCGTCGAGCACCGTGTCATAGCCGTCCGGCAGCGAGTGCACGAACCGGTCGACGTAGGTGGCGCGTGCGGCGGCCTGGATGTCCTCCTCCGACGCCTCGGGGCGGCCGTAGGCGATGTTCTCGCGGATCGTGCCGCCGAACAGCCAGGTGTCCTGCAGGACCATGCCCATCCTGCCGCGCAGGTCGTCCCGGGTCATCTTTGCGATGTCGGTTCCGTCGAGGGTGATCCGGCCGGAGTCGAGCTCGTAGAAGCGCATCATCAGGTTGACCAGGGTCGTCTTGCCCGCCCCGGTCGGCCCGACGATCGCGACCGTCTGGCCGGGTTCCGCGACGAGGTTGATGTGCTCGATGAGCGGCTGGTCTGCCGAGTAGCTGAACGAGACGTCCTCGACGGTGAGCCGGCCGTGGTTGTCCGTCGGGCTCTCAGCGGGCTCGGGGTCTGCGGTCTGCTCTTCGGCGTCGAGCAGGCTGAATACGCGCTCAGCGGATGCGACGCCGGACTGCAGCAGGTTGGCCATCGATCCGAGTTGCGCGAGCGGCTGGGTGAACTGGCGGGAGTACTGGATGAACGCCTGCACGTCACCGAGCTGCATGGCGCCGGAGGCGACCTGCAGTCCACCGACGACGGCGATGCCGACGTAGACGAGGTTGCCGATGAACGTCATCGAGGGCATGATCAGGCCGCTGATGAACTGGGCGCCGAAGCTCGCGACGTAGAGTTCCTCGTTCTTGGCCGCGAAGCGTTCCTCGACCTCCTTCTGGCGTCCGAAGACCTTGACGAGGGCGTGTCCGGTGAAGGTCTCCTCGATCTGGCCGTTGAGCTCGCCGGTGTTGGTCCACTGGCCGACGAAGAGCTTCTGGGAGCGCTTCGCGATCAGCATCGTCGTCACGAGGGTGAGCGGGATCGTGACGAGGGCGATCAGGGCCAGGAGCGGTGACAGCAGGAACATCATCACGATCACGCCGACCACGGTCAGCAGGGACGTGACGATCTGGCTCATCGACTGCTGCAGGCTCTGCGAGACGTTGTCGACGTCGTTGGTCACCCGGCTGAGCAGTTCACCGCGCTGTACGGTGTCGAAGTACTTGAGCGGGAGCCGGTTGATCTTCGCTTCGATCTCGGCACGGAGGCGGAACACCGTGCGCTGCACGACGCCGTTGAGCACGTAGGCCTGGATCCAGCTGAACGCCGAGGACAGCACGTAGAGGATCATCGCCCAGAGCAGCACGGTGGAGAGAGCGGCGAAGTCGATACCGAGACCAGGGGTCAGGGTCATGCCGCTCAGCAGGTCGGCCTTGCCGGTGTCGCCGGAGGCGCGGAGGCCGGCGATGACCTGGTCCTGGGTGACCCCGGCGGGGAGCGCCTTCGAGACGATGCCGGCGAAGATCAGGTTGGTGCCCTGGCCGAGAAGGCGCGGGCCGATCACGGAGAAGGTCACGCTGATGACGGCGAGCACGACGACGACCAGGAGCCAGAGCCGTTCCGGCCGGAGCTTGCCCATCAGGCGCTTCGCGGAGGGGCCGAAGTTCATGGCCTTCTCAACGGGCATGCTCATTCCGCCCATGGGGCCGTGGCCGCCGCCGGGGCCGCGCCCGCCGCCTGGCCCGCGGGCCGGCACTGCCGCCGCGGGACGTTCGGTTGACTCGCTCATGCTGCTTCCTCCGCTGTGAGCTGTGAAGACACGATTTCCTGGTAGGTCGTGTTGGTGTCGAGGAGCTCCGCGTGGGTGCCCCGTCCGACGATCCGGCCGTCCTCGAGAACGAGGATCTGGTCGGCGTCGATGATCGTCGACACTCGCTGGGCGACGATGATCATCGTGGCCCCGTCGGTGCCGACCTTGAGGGCCGCCCGGAGCCGGGCATCCGTCGCGAGGTCGAGCGCCGAGAACGAGTCATCGAAGATGTAGATCTCCGGCCTCTTGACCAGGGCCCGCGCGATCGCGAGCCGTTGCCGCTGTCCGCCGGAGACGTTGGTGCCGCCCTGGGAGATGGGCGCGTCGAGGCCCTCGGGCATTTCTTCGACGAAGTCCTTCGCCTGGGCGATCGTGAGCGCCTGCCAGAGTTCGGCTTCGGTCGCGTCGGGCTTGCCGTAGAGCAGGTTGCTGCGCACGGTGCCGGAGAACAGGTAGGGCTTCTGCGGCACGAGGCCGATGTGGCCCCACAGCAGGTCCGGATTGAGCTCGCGCACGCCGACGCCGTCGACGAGCACCGTGCCGCTCGTCGCGTCGAAGAGCCGCGGGATCAGGTTGATCAGGGTGGTCTTTCCTGAGCCTGTGCTGCCGATGATGGCGGTCGTCTCGCCGGAACGGGCGAGGAAGCTCACGTTGCTGAGCACGGGCTGCGCGGCGCCGGGGTAGGCGAAGCCCACGTCGAGCAGTTCGAGCACTCCGTGGCCGATGGTCGCGTTGACCGGGTTGAGCGGCGGGACGACGCTCGACGGGGTGGCGAGCACCTCGCCGATGCGGTCGGCGGAGACGGTCGCGCGCGGGATCATCACGGCCATGAAGGTCGCCATCATGACGGCCATCAGGATCTGCATCAGGTAGCTGAGGAACGCGATCAGCGTGCCGACCTGCATCGAGCCGTCCTGGATCCGGAAGGCGCCGAACCAGATCACGGCGACGCTCGACACGTTCAGCACGAGCATCACGATCGGGAACATCAGCGCCATCAGGCGACCGGCGCGGAGTGCCACGTCGGTGACGTCCTCGTTGGCGACGGCGAACCGGGCCGTCTCACGGTCTTCGCGCACGAAGGCGCGAATCACCCGGATGCCGGTGAGCTGTTCCCGGAGGACCCGGTTGACGGTGTCGATCTTGACCTGCATGGTGCGGAACAGGGGAATCATCCGGACGATGATGAGCCCGACGGCGATGAGGAGAACCGGAACGCTCACGGCGATCAGCCAGGACAACTGCACGTCCTGGCGGATGGCCATGATCACGCCGCCGATCGAGAGGATCGGGGCGGAGACCATCAGGGTCGAGGTCATCAGCACGAGCATCTGCACCTGCTGCACGTCGTTCGTGGAGCGGGTGATCAGCGACGCGGCGCCGAACCGGGTCACCTCCTGCTCGGAGAACTCACCGACCCGGGTGAACACCGCGCCGCGCAGGTCTCGACCCAGGGCCATGGCCGACTTCGCGCCGAAGTAGACCGCGATGATCGAACAGATGATCTGCGCCAGGGTGATCAGCAGCATCAGGCCGCCGGTGCGGAGGATGTAGCCGGTGTCACCGGTGGCGACGCCCTGGTCGATGATGTCGGCGTTGAGCGTCGGCAGGTACAGGGAAGCGATCGACTGCGCGAGCTGGAACACCACCACCGCCGTCAGCAGCCGCCAGTATGGCCGTAAGTACTTCACGAGTAATTTCCAGAGCATCGGGTCTCCTAGTGCAAAGCGGGGATAAGGGTGGAGTCTGTGGCCGGCGCGGACGCCGGGAGGGTTGTGTCGACGAGTGACGAGCCGTGCGCGGTCGAGCCGGGCGCGGGAATGCCGTCGATCCCGTGCAGGATCAGGGCGGCGATCTCGGCGTCGTCGAAATCGGGGCCGTTGCGGACGTGAGGGACCGACGCGGCCAGGGTCAGCATCCGGATGACCTGGGCCGCACGCTCGGCGGACACCGTGAGCCGGTCGAGGTCCGGCGCGAGGATCCGCGCGATGATCTCGGCGAATTCCCGCCGGGAGTCATCGCTGGGGTGTGGGCCGCGGTGCCCGATCACGGACATCAGGCTGAACACGGTCGTGAACCGGTCCCGCATCAGGGCGACGATCGCGGTGATGCGTTCCTCGAGGGGCAGGGTGGTGTCGATGCCGCGCAGCCGACGCCGGAACGGCTCGGGGTCGACCTGCCGGGCGACGACCGCATCGATCAGGTCGTCCTTGCTATCGAAAGCACGGAAGATGGTGCCCTCCGCAATGCCCGCCCGGTCGGCGATCTGCCGGGTCGTGACGGCGTTGCCGTGCTCCAGCAGCAGCGGCAGGGTCGCGTCGATGAGCATCGCCCTCCGGTCCTCGACCGGCAGCGGCTTGGCACGGGGCGGCTTGGCTGACATGATCTCAGCATAGATGAGTGAGTGCTCACTCACAAGCGGATGCCCGGCGAATTTCTCGTGAACGGCCGTCGGCTTTCACGATTCGCTTGCGCGTGCAGAATGAGTGAGTGTACAGTCACTCACATGCCAGCCCCCGCCGTTCGCCTGTCCACCGCCGAAGCTCGCCGATCGATCGTGATCGACAGCGCCATCCAGGTGTTCTCGCTGACCGGCTACCTCGGCACACCGATCGCGGCGATCGCCGAACACGCCCACATCTCCCCCGCCTACGTCTCCAAGCTGTTCCCGAACAAGGAGGCGCTCTTCGTCGCCGCACTCGACGAGTGCTTCGAACGCGCCGGGGCAGCCCTTTCCCGCGGAGCGGAGACCAGCGTCGACCGGAGCCCCGACGGCATCCTCTCCGCGATGGGCGGGGCGTATGCCGATCTGATCGCCGACCGGTCGCTACTGATGCTCCAGGTGCACGCACAGTCCGCAGCCACCGTTCCCGAGATCGGTGCGGCGCTCCGGCGCGGTATCGAGGCGATCACGACCATGGTCCGCTCGAGCTCCGGAGCCACGGACGAGGCCGTGCAGCGCTTCGTCGCCTACGGCCAGCTCTGCCACCTCATCGTCACTACCGGACTCGACGAGGTGCCGGCCGAGTGGGCGCGCCTGCTCACGGCCGGCATCCGCCACCCCTGACCCGCCCCGTCACCGCAAGCGGCCGCCGGACCCGGAATTCGTCTCACATTCTTACTCTCGCAGTCAGTGAGTGATCAGTCACCCACCTCCGTTTCCCCAACCGACGCCGACACCAGGAGAACACCATGACGAACAACATCCGGCCTGAAATGACACCCGCGACGGCCCCCGCTTCACCGAACTCGTCGCCCACCCTCACGACCGAGATCGTGCTGCCCGGCATCGTCGAACCGGACGGCTTCCAGATCCGGCGACGGATGCTGCCGCCTCCGTCCCGCGGCCAGGCGCGGGTGCGTGTCGAGGCGAGCGGCATCTCGTTCGCGGAACAGTCGATGCGCCGCGGACGCTACCCCGGCCAGCCGAAGTTCCCCTTCGTTCCCGGCTACGACCTCGTCGGTGTCGTCGAGGCGGTCGGCCCAGGAACGGATCCCGGTCTCGTCGGGCGTCGTGTCGCCGCCGCGACCAAGACCGGTGGTTGGGCGAGCGACGCGCTCGTGCCCGCCGCAGACCTCGTGCCCGTGCCCGCCCTGCTCGATGCAGCACTGGTCGAGTCCGTCATCGTCAACGGGATCACCGCCTGGCAGATGCTGCACCGGAAAGCACGCGTGAGGGGCGGCCAGACCATCCTCGTGCACGGTGCGAGTGGCGGGGTCGGCACGATCCTCGTGCAGCTCGCCATCCACTCGGGAATCCGGGTGATCGGCACGGCAGCTCCCCGGCACCACGACGCCCTCCGTGACCTCGGGGTCGAGCCGGTCGACTACACCGACCCGAACCTCGCTGCCCGCGTCCGCGAACTCGCCCCCGGCGGCGTCGACGCCGCCTTCGACCACCTCGGCCTCGCGAGCGCACGACTCTCGAAGAGCCTGCTCGCCCGCGGCGGCACCCTGGTGTCGTACGGCATAGCCTCTGCCCTCAAGGACACCGGGTCGCTCCTGCCGCTCTTCATCGGGCTGCTCGCCCGGCTCACCCTCTGGAACACCCTGCCCAACGGCCAGCGAGCCCTGTTCTACGATTTCTGGGCCGGGCGCCGGATCATGCCGGCCGCCTTCCGCAGGCACCACAGGGAGGACCTCACCGCGGTCCTCGACCTTGTCGAACGCAGGATCGTGACCCCGCAGATCGCCGCACGGTTCCCCCTCATGGAGGCCGCGGAGGCGATGCGCCTCGCCGAGTCGCGCACCGTGCTCGGCAAGGTGGTCCTGCTCCCCTGAGGCGCGGTATCCGCCCGCCCGCTCTGTTCCCACTTCGAAACGCAGGACATCCGGGCCGTTGAGGCCACCACAGCCTCAGCGGCCCGATTCTCCTGCGTTTCGTAGGGCTTGACGGGCCGGGCACGGATGCGGCGCCTCCCCACCAGGCGCGGCTCACGCCGGGTTTTCCCCAGGTCCGAAACCCGCCAGAGGCACGCGCGGCCCCCGACTACAGTCGAACCATGGACAGCATCCCGACCGCCTTGATCCGTCTCCCCAGCCCCATCGGCCGGCTGGAACTCACCGGCGACGACGTCGGCGTCCTCACGCTCTCAATCGAGCGCGAGGGGCACCTGCCGCTCGAAGACCAGCCGGAGCACCCCTCCCCCGTTCTCGAGGAGGCAGCGAAACAGCTCACCGAGTACTTCGCCGGCACCCGCTCCCGATTCGACGTTCCGCTGCACCTCGCGGGCGGCACCGCATTCCAGCGCGCGGTCTGGGCCCGCCTCGACGAGCTCGACTACGGCACGGTCACGAGCTACGGCGAACTCGGCCTCTCCATCGACCGGCCGGGTTCCGGGCGCGCGATCGGTGGGGCCGTCGGCGCGAACCCGTTGCCGATCCTGATCGGCTGCCACCGCGTGCTTGCGAGCAACGGCCGCATCACCGGCTACAGCGGTGGCAGTGGTATCCCCACCAAGGAGTGGCTGCTCGCGCACGAGGGCATCGAGTACCGCTCGTGACGGACCCGGTGCCCGCAACCGGTGCTGTGGTAGCCGCTGTGGCGGCACCGCTCGCCTTTCGCACGGGCGAGGACGGCATCGTTCGCTGCGCGTGGGCCAACGGCGACCCGGAGTACCGCCGGTACCATGACGAGGAGTGGGGTCGCCCCCTCCGCGACGACGAACGGCTCTTCGAGAAGCTCTGCCTCGAGGGATTCCAGGCCGGGCTCTCCTGGATCACGATCCTCCGTCGCCGGCCGGCCTTCCGGGAGGCGTTCCACGGTTTCGACGTCGACCGGGTCGCGGCCATGACCGAATCCGACGTCGAGCGGCTCCTCGGCGACGCCGCCATCATCCGGCACCGCGGCAAGATCGAGGCCGCGATTGGCAATGCCCGGGTCACTCAGGGTCTCGGCGAGAGCCTCAGCGAGCTGATCTGGAGCTTCGCACCTCCCGCGCGTGCTGCCCGGCCGCGGGAACTCGGCGACGTGCCGGCGATCACCCCGGAGTCGACGGCGCTCAGCAACGAACTCCGCACCCGCGGCTTCCGTTTCGTCGGCCCGACGACGATGTACGCGCTCATGCAGTCCGCCGGTCTCGTCGACGACCATATCGTCGGCTGCCACCGCGCCTCCTGAGCCAGCGCCCTGGGCGTCGCGTCCGCCGGCCGCCGCGGGGCGCCGGGCCCCGGGCTGCGTAGCCGCGCCACCGCATCCCCTGCCGAGCCGCGCTTACTCACCCGCCCACGCGCCAGAAGCGCCGCTTCGCGCCAAGCGTGCCTGGCGCGAAGCGGCGCAAGGGGCGCGCGACCCCGACAGACTGGCGCGCAGCGGCGCAAGGGGCGCGCGACGTCGACGAGGGGGCGGCGGGGCGGCGGCGGTTCAGCGGGCGGTGGGGAGGAGGCCGAGGGCGCGCACGTGGTCGCGTTCCTCGATGAGTTCGGCCACGGATGCGTCGATGCGGGCGCGGGAGAAGGCGTTCAGTTCGAGGCCCTGCACGACCTGCCACTGGCCCTCGACCGACCGCACCGGGAAGGAGCAGACGAGGCCCTCCGGGACTCCGTATGAGCCGTCGGAGACGATTGCGGCGGAGGTCCACCGCTCTCCGGTGCCGTGCACCCAGTCGTAGACGTGGTCGATCGTCGCCTCGGCCGCCGACCCGGCAGAGGAGGCACCGCGCGCGGTGATGATCTCGTAGCCGCGCTTCTCGACCCGCGGGATGAAGGTTCCGGCGAGCCAGTCCTCATCGACGAGTTCGCGAACCGGTCGCCCGGCGGCCGTCGCGTGGAAGACGTCCGGATACTGCGTCGCGGAGTGGTTGCCCCAGATGGCGAGGCCGTCGATCTCGGAGACGTGCACCCCGAGGTGCACGGCGAGCTGGGCGACGCCGCGGTTGTGGTCGAGCCGGGTCAGCGCGGTGAAGCGCTCGGCCGGGATGTCCGGGGCGAACGCGGCGGCGACGAGCGCGTTCGTGTTGGCCGGGTTGCCCACGACGAGCACGCGCACGTCGGATGCCGCGCCGGCGTTGATGGCGGTGCCGTGCGGCCCGAAGATGCGGCCGTTCCCCTCGAGCAGCGCGACGCGTTCCTCGCCGATGCCGCGCGGCCGGGAGCCCACGAGAAGGGCGACGTTCACCCCGTCGAAGGCGCGTGTGGGGTCATCCGTCACCATCACGTCCCGCAACAGCGGGAAGGCGCAGTCCTCGAGTTCGAGGGCTGTTCCTGCCGCGGCGGCGAGCCCGGCCGGGATTTCGAGGAGCCGGAGGTTGACCGGGGTCGTCGGGCCGAACATCTGGCCGGAAGCGATGCGGAAGAGCAGCGCGTAGCCGATCTGGCCGCCTGCGCCGGTTACGGTGACATTCATCGTTGGAGTTGACACGCTGCCAGCATACGGCCGGGCGCCGGGGTTCGTCAGGCGAGGGCGCTGACGAGCGGCGCGTCGTCCAGGAGCTCGAGTGCGGCGGGCCCCGCCGCGCGCACGGTGAAGCCGGCGCCGGGAGCCCAGGCCAGCAGGTCGTCGACGGTCGCGAGCTCGGGGGCGCTCCGGATCAGGGCGCGGGTGAACCGGCCCTTCGCAGTCTTGTTGAAGTGGTTGAGGGCGCGCACCTGCCCGTCCGGCGTTTCCGTCACGACGCGGAGCACGACGGAGCCGGCCCGGACGGGTGCGGCGCCGAGGGCGACGTATCCGGCTGACCGGAGGTCGAGCACGAGGCCGGTCTCCCGGGCGAGCAGCGCGGCGATTCGCGGTCCCCAGTGCTGTTTCAGCACGAGCCCGGGCAGCCGGCTCGTCGTCGACAGCCGGTAGGCCGGAATCGGATCGAGTGCACCGATCGGCCCGAACAGGGCGGAGTGGACGAGCAGGTGCCCTGCGGCCCAGTCGCGGTCGGCGAGGGTCAACGTCGGGGCGTCGAGGGCGTCGTAGAGCACGCCGGTGTACCTGTCGAGCGCGGCCATCGTCGGCGCGGTCGTGAGCGCCCGGTTGTGGGTGACCTCACCGGCCTGGGTGCGGCCGAGCTTCAGCGCAGCCATCATGGCTTCTGGGTGCCGGGCGAGTGAGCGCAGCTCACGCACGAGTACCCGCCGCTGAGAGTTCAGCGACGGGTACCTGAGGTGGTTCAGATCGAGCGGTTCGCCGGTACCGCCTGTGCGTTTCGTCTCGGAGGGCGGCAGCAGGAGCAGCATGGGCTAGATCGACAAGGCTAGACGAGCCCCGCTTTGCGAGCGACGATCGTGACCTGGTTGTTGGCGACAGACAGGAAGCCGTCCTCGGCCTGGGCGACGATCTTCTCGCCACCGGGCAGGGTCAGGCGCACCTCACCGCTCGCCAGAATGGCGAGCAACGGCTCGTGGCCCGGCAGGATGCCGATCTGTCCTTCGACGGTGCGTGCGACGACCATGGTCGCCTCACCGGCCCAGACTTCCTGGTCCGCCGAGACGACGCTGACGGTGAGCGGAGCCCCTGCCATGGCTAGTCGTTCTCCTTCTGGATTTTCGCCCACTTCTCTTCGACGTCGGAGATGCCGCCGACGTTGAAGAATGCCTGCTCGGCAACGTGGTCGAAGTCACCGTTGGCGATGGCCGTGAAGGATTCGATGGTGTCCTTGAGCGATACCGTCGAGCCCTCGACACCGGTGAACTTCTTCGCCATGTAGGTGTTCTGGGAGAGGAACTGCTGGATGCGACGGGCCCGTGAAACGGTGACCTTGTCTTCCTCGGAGAGTTCGTCAACACCGAGGATCGCGATGATCTCCTGGAGTTCCTTGTTCTTCTGGAGGATCGCCTTGACGCGGACGGCCGTGTTGTAGTGGTCGGCGCCCAGGTAGCGGGGGTCGAGGATACGGCTGGTCGAGGTGAGCGGGTCGACGGCCGGGTAGAGGCCCTTCGACGCGATCTCGCGGGACAGCTCAGTCGTGGCGTCGAGGTGGGCGAAGGTCGTCGCCGGTGCCGGGTCGGTGTAGTCGTCAGCGGGCACGTAGATGGCCTGCAGCGACGTGATCGAGTGGCCACGGGTCGAGGTGATGCGCTCCTGGAGGATGCCCATCTCGTCGGCGAGGGTCGGCTGGTAACCCACGGCGCTCGGCATGCGGCCCAGAAGGGTCGACACCTCGGAACCGGCCTGGGTGGAAGCGGAAGATGTTGTCGATGAAGAGCAACACGTCCTGCTTGGCGACGTCGCGGAAGTACTCGGCCATGGTCAGCGCGGAGAGGGCGACGCGAAGACGCGTTCCCGGCGGCTCGTCCATCTGGCCGAACACGAGGGCGGTCTTGTCGAAGACTCCCGCCTCTTCCATTTCCTTTGATGAGGTCGTTGCCCTCACGGGTGCGCTCGCCGACTCCGGCGAACACCGACACTCCACCGTGGTCCTGCGCGACGCGCTGGATCATCTCCTGGATCAGGACCGTCTTGCCGACTCCGGCTCCACCGAAGAGACCGATCTTGCCGCCGAGGACGTACGGCGTGAGCAGGTCGATGACCTTGATGCCGGTCTCGAACAGCTGGGTCTTGGCCTCGAGCTGGTCGAAG
This sequence comes from Cryobacterium breve, assembly GCF_027594785.1. GTDB lineage: Bacteria > Actinomycetota > Actinomycetes > Actinomycetales > Microbacteriaceae > Cryobacterium > Cryobacterium breve_A. The sequence continues at coordinate 3,270,530 of NZ_CP075584.1, read as the reverse complement.
GGCGGCGGCTTGCGGTGGATGGGCCAGCGCTCCGTGATTTCGATCTTCTCGCCGGGCTCGGCGTTGAGCACCTCACCGATGGCGTTGAAGACGCGGCCCTTGGTGACCTCGCCGACGGGAACCATGATGGGAGCTCCGGTGTCCCGGACCTCCTGGCCGCGGACGAGGCCGTCGGTCGGGTTCAGCGCGATCGCGCGGATCAGGTCGTCCCCGAGGTGCAGTGCGACCTCGAGGGTGATCTCGGTGGAGACGTCACCGATGACGATGGTCGTCTTCAGCGCGTTGTACATGCCCGGGATCGAGTCGTGCGCGAACTCGATGTCGACGACCGGGCCCGTGACGCGGGCGATCCGGCCGACGGCAACGGTCTCGACCGGCGCGTGGACTGGCGCGGTTGCGATGTCAGTCATTGCTCTCTCTTCTCTGGTTTAGTTCTTGGCGGATGAGAGCGCATCGGCCCCACCCACGATCTCGGAAATCTGCGAGGTGATCTCGGTCTGCCTGGCGTTGTTGGACAGCCGGGTGAAGGTCGTGATCAGCTTGTCGGCGTTGTCGGCGGCCGACTGCATCGCCTTCTGGCGTGCGGCGTGCTCTGCGGCGGCCGACTGGAGCATCGCGTTGAACACACGACTCTCGATGTACACCGGCAGCAGGGCGTCGAGAACGGTCTCGACGTCCGGCTCGAACTCGTACAGCGGCAGGACCTGACCGTCGTCGGGCTCTTCCACTCCCTCGACGACCTCGAGCGGGAGCAGTCGAACGACCTGGGGAACCTGGGTGACCATGCTCACGAAGCGGTTGTACACGACGTGGATCTCGTCGACGCCACCGTCTTCGGCGTCGCGCAGGAAGGTCTCCAGCAATGACTCGCTGATGTCCTGGGCGATTTCCAGCTGAGGCTGATCGGTTCCGCCGGTCCAGACCCGCTCGGAGGCGCGCCTGCGGAAGCCGAAGTAGGCCACTGCCTTGCGTCCGACGAGGAAGTAGACGACGTCCTTGCCCTGGCTGCGCAGCAGTTCGCTGAGCGACTCCGCTTCTCTCAGTACCTGGGAGCTGAACGCCCCGGCGAGGCCTCGGTCCGACGTGAAGATGACGACCGCGGCACGTTCGACCTTCTCCGGTTCGGTCGTCAGGACGTGCGCGACGTTGGAATACGTCGCGACGGCCGAGACCGCCCGGGTGATCGACTGCGAGTACGGAGTCGAGGCCGAAACCCTCGCCCTCGCCTTCTGAATGCGCGAGGCCGAAATCAACTCCATGGCCCGAGTGATCTTCTTCATCGTCTGGGCAGACTTGATCTTCTGCCGGTAGACCCGAAGTTGCGCTCCCATGTGGCTCCTGTGCTTCCTTCTCAGTGAATCGTGGTTGTCGAGGCCCGCTGGTCAGCGGCGGTGCTTGACAATCTTTTCCTGGTTCACGTCGTCGGCGGTGATCGCTTCGAACTGTTCCTTGCCGACGGAGGCAAGCGGCTTGCCTTCACCGGTGTGAAATTCGCGTTTGAAGACGTCGACCTCACGCTCGAGGATTTCGACGGTCTCGTCGCTCAGCACGTTCGTGTCGCGCAGCGTCTTGAGGACCTCGGTGTTGCGGCCGAGGTGATCGAGAAGGCCACGCTCGAAGCGCAGCACGTCCTCGACGGGGACCTCGTCGAACTTGCCGTTGGTGCCGGCCCAGATCGAGACGACCTGGTCCTCGACCGGGTACGGCGAGTACTGCGGCTGCTTGAGCAGCTCGGTCAGGCGGGCGCCTCTGGCGAGCTGGCGACGGCTGGCGGCATCCAGGTCGGAGGCGAACATCGCGAAGGCCTCGAGCGAGCGGTACTGCGCCAGTTCGAGCTTCAGCGTTCCGGAGACCTTCTTGATGGATTTCACCTGGGCGTCACCACCGACACGCGAGACCGAGATTCCCACGTCGACCGCGGGACGCTGGTTGGCGTTGAAGAGGTCGGACTGCAGGAAGATCTGGCCGTCGGTGATCGAGATCACGTTGGTCGGGATGTACGCAGAGACGTCGTTCGCCTTGGTCTCGATGATCGGAAGGCCGGTCATCGATCCCGCGCCGAGGGCGTCGGACAGCTTGGCGCAACGCTCGAGCAGACGGGAGTGCAGGTAGAACACGTCTCCGGGGTACGCTTCGCGTCCCGGCGGGCGACGCAGCAGCAGGGAGACGGCGCGGTAGGCCTCCGCCTGCTTGGACAGGTCGTCGAAGATGATCAGGACGTGCTTGCCCGCGTACATCCAGTGCTGGCCGATGGCCGAACCGGTGTACGGGGCGAGGTACTTGAAGCCGGCCGGGTCGGAGGCCGGGGAGGCGACGATGGTTGTGTACTCCATCACGCCGGCGTCCTCGAGCGCGCCCTTGACGGCGGCGATCGTGGAGCCCTTCTGGCCGATGGCGACGTAGATGCAGCGAACCTGCTTGTTCACGTCTCCGGAGGCCCAGTTGGCCTTCTGGTTGATGATGGTGTCGATCGCGATCGCGGTCTTGCCGGTCTGGCGGTCACCGATGATGAGCTGACGCTGGCCGCGACCGATCGGGATCATCGCGTCGATGGCCTTGATGCCGGTCTGCATGGGCTCGTGCACGGACTTGCGATCCATGACACCGGGCGCCTGCAGTTCGAGGGCACGACGCCCTTCGCTCTCGATCGGGCCGAGGCCGTCGATCGGGGCGCCGAGCGGGTCGACGACGCGACCGAGGTAGCCGTCGCCGACGGGGACGGAGAGCACCTCTCCGGTGCGGTGCACCTCCATGCCCTCGACGATGCCGGCGAACTCGCCGAGCACGACAACACCGATCTCGTCTTCGTCGAGGTTCTGGGCGAGGCCCAGGGTGCCGTCGGCGAACTTGATGAGCTCGTTGGCCATCACGCTGGGCAGGCCCTCGACGTGTGCGATACCGTCGCCGGCCGTCGTGACGTAGCCCACCTCAGCGGTCGCGGTCTTGCTCGGCTCGTAGGACTTGACGAAGTCCTGGAGAGCATCGCGGATCTCATCGGGGCTGATCGTTAGTTCTGCCATCATCTTCCCTTTCCCGTACGGGTGTACAGGTTCTGTCTCGAACGAAGCGTTGCCGCTCGTGGTTTTCTGTTCCGGCTGACCTGTGGTCAGCCGGCAAGCTGGAGTCGCAAATCCTTGAGGCGGGTGGCGATGGTGCCGTCGATGACGTCGTCACCGATCTGCACGCGGACACCGCCGACGATCGCGCGGTCCACGACCTGGTTGATCGTGAGCGTGCGTCCATATCGGGCCGTGAGGCTGGCGCGCAAGCGCTCCAGCTGTGCGGCACTCAGCAGCTCGGCCGTCGAGACGGTCGCAATCGCCGTGCCGGCCTCGTCTGCGACGATTGTCGCAGCGAAACGGAGGAGCGCACCGATGCGACGGCCGCGGGGCTGCTGCACGAGGTGACGCACGATCACGAGGGTCTGTTCCGAGACCTTGCCGGTGAGCAGCGAATCGACCAGCCCGACCTTGGCGCTGAGCGCGCCGAGCTTCGAGGCCAGTGCCAGTTCGAGTTCACCGTTGGATGCGACGGCCGTTCCGAATTCGAACAGTTCCGCTTCCACTGCACCCGCTACCGGGGCAGAGGCCGCAACGGCCCGCAGCCCCAGTTCTTCGATGCCGGCGAGCAGGTCGGAATGACTCGACCAGCGCGCGGCCGCGACCGACTGGAGCAGGTCCAGTGCCGTGGGGGTCAGTTTCGCCGAGAAGATCGCGGCGACCAGTGCCGCCTTCGCCGCGGCATCCGCTGCGGGGTCGACCAGGGCAGACAGGAGCCTGCGCCGAATCACCGATGACACGGCCGGAGTCGAGCAGGCCATCGCCCGTTGCGAGATCGGTCGTGCGGCCGTGGGCGGCGAGTACCGCCCTCGATGAGGCCAAAGCTTCCCTGGTGGCGCTTCCCATTACTTAGCTGCTTTCTCCGAGGCCTCAAGGTCGGCCAGGAACCGGTCGACGATGGCACTCGCCTTCGCGTCGTCCGTCAGGCTTTCGCCGATGACTCCGGACGCGAGGTCGATGGCGAGGGTGCCGACTTCGGCGCGAAGCGACAGGACTGCCGCCTGGCGTTCCGCTTCGATCTGGGCCTTGGCGCTCGCGGTGATGCGGGCCGCCTCAGCGCCGGCCTGCTCCTTGAGCTCCGCGATGATCTTCTGGCCGTCCGCGCGGGCGACCTCGCGGATCTTGCCGGCTTCCGCACGGGCGTCGGCGAGCTGGGCCGTGTACTGCTCGAGTGCGGCTTCCGCCTTGCGCTGGGCGTCGTCCGCCTTGGCGATGTTGCCCTCGATGGCCTCAGCACGGTCGTCGAGCATCTTCTGCATCCTCGGAAGGATGAGCTTCCAGAAGAAGAACAGAATCACGACAAAGCACACCGCGGACCAAATGATGTCCGGCCATGCGGGAAGGAGCGGGTTGTGCGCCTCTTCCGCGGCGGCTGCAATTACTGCGTGAAGCATCATGCCTCCATATCTAGGTGAAAAAGAGGACGATTAGGACGTGAAGATGAAGTACGTTGCGATACCGATGAAGGCGAGCGCCTCGGTGAAGGCGATGCCGATGTACATCAGGACCTGGAGCCTGGCCGGCCAGTTCGGGCTGACGAGCAACACCCTCGATGGTCTTGCCGACGACGATACCCACGCCGATTGCCGGGCCGATTGCGGCGAGGCCGTAACCGACAGTGGCGATGTTTCCTGAGATTGCCGCGAGAACGGTAGTTGCGTCCACGTTTGTTTCCTTCCGTTGTGACGAATACGGCGAGTGCCGGGTTCGAGGTTAGTGTTCTTCAGCCACCGCGAGCTGGATGTAAACAGCGGTGAGCAGGGCGAAAATGTAGGCCTGGAGCACGGCGATCAGCACCTCGAAGAGGGTGAACGCGAGTCCGAAGACCAGGGTGCCTGCACCGAAGAGCTTGAAGGCTCCGTCGGCCGTGAAGAAGAAGAACTGGGTCGCCGTGAAGAACAGCACCAGCAGCAGGTGGCCGACGATCATGTTCATCAGCAGTCGCAGGGTTAATGTGACCGGGCGGACGAGGAAGGTCGAGATGAACTCGATCGGCGTCACGATGATGTAGAGCGCCTTCGGCACGCCGGGCGGGAAGAGGGAGTTGCGGACGAAGTTGCCCGGGTTCTTCTTGAGGCCGGCGTAGATGAAGGTGCAGTAGGAGATGACCGCGAGGAGCAGCGGCACGCCGATCACCGAGGTGCCCGCGATGTTGAGGAACGGGATCGGTCCGGTGAGGTTCATGAACAGCACGAGGAAGAAGATCGTCGTGAGGAGGGGCAGGAAACGCTTGCCCTCCTTCTTGCCGAGGATGCTTTCCGCGATGTTGACCCTGGCGAAGTCGAGGCCCATCTCCACGAGACTCTGCAGCCGGGTCGGTACGACCTTCATGCGGCGCGTTCCGATCCAGAAGAGCAGGATCAGGGCGGCCATCGCAATGAAGCGGATGAGCATGATCCGGTTGATCTCGAACGGCGTCCCTACGAAGAAGACGGCCTCGGGGAAGAACTCATTGATGGATGGACCTTGGAAGGTACCGTCGCCGGTAGCCATCGGGAGCATCAGGTTTACGGCGGTTTCTAGCAGCGCTTTCTCCTGGTTCGGGGCGGGGAGCTCTGCTCTCGCGAAGACGAAAAGTGGGTCGGAACGTCGAGCACGACAAAAGCAGCGCTGCGGGGCGAACCGGTCATTACCTTACCAAGAAACCCACCTCGGGCCGAATCCTGCGGGTGAATGTTCATCGCTTTTCCGGGTCCCAGGAGCGGGGAAGATCGCTCACATACGGAACACGGCTCTTGCGGATGACCACAACGTCGACGATCAGGGAGCCGATCACGCCGGCGATGATGCTCAGGAACAGCACGACCGGCTGCACCCAGGGCTGCCCCTTGAGCAGCACGACGAGCACGAGGAACACCACGAACTTCAGCAGCCAGCCGCCCAGCACGATCCCGAAGAAGGCGCCGACGGCCGCGGCCGTTCCGGCGAAGCGGTTGGCGATCAGGATGCTGCCTGCCGTGATCCCCATGAACACGAGCGCCATCCCGGTGCCGATCAGTGCGCTCAGCACCCCGATGCCGCCCGCTGCGAGCCCGCCGGCGATCATCCCGACCACGGCGATGCCCCCGGCAAGATAGCCGCCGTAGAGGAGGATGCTGCGGAACACCCGGTTCGATGTCGGCTGCAGAGATCCGGCTGGCTGGGTGGCGCTCATACGTGCTCCTCGGCTTGCGTCGATGCCTCGTCGAGGCGATCGAGCTTCACGATGTCGTGGGGAAGGGTGGCTGGTTGGGCGAGCTGGGTGGCCGCTTCGGCCCTCTTGGATCGGCTCAGCGGTGCGAGGGTCACGATCGTGCAGACGAGCAGGGCGAAGACCAGGAAGAGCGTCGCCCACCAGGTCTGCACGCCGAAGTAGACGGGCAACACGAAGTAGAGCAGGCAGCCGATGGCCACGGCAGCCGTCCACCCGTAGAAGATCAGCACGGCGTGGAGGTGCGAGTGTCCCATGTCGAGCAGCCGGTGGTGCAGGTGCTTCCGGTCGGCGCTGAACGGGGACTTGCCGGCCCGCACCCGCCGGAACACGGCGAGTGCGAAGTCGAGCAGCGGGATGATCAGGATCGCGAAGGGCAGCAGGATCGGGATGAAGGCGGGAAAGAGTTGGGACCGGTTCACCGCGGTCGGGTCGACCTGGCCGGTGATCGCGATCGCCGAGGTCGCCATCAGGAGGCCGACGAGCATGGAGCCGGAGTCGCCCATGAAGATCTTGGCGGGGCGCCAGTTGAGCGGCAGGAAGCCGATGCAGGCCCCCACGAGGATCGCGGCGATCACCGAGGCGAGGTTGAAGTAGTTGCTCGGGGAGGTGTCCCGCACAAGCAGGTAGCTGTAGATGAAGAAGACGCCGTTGGCGATGAGGGCGACTCCGGCGACCAGGCCGTCGAGGCCGTCGATGAAGTTGATCATGTTCATCACGAGCACGATCACGAAGACGGTGATCAGGATCGACATCCACGAGGATCCGACGGTGAGTCCGCCGATCGGGAGCGAGAGCACCTGGACGCCCTGCCAGGCGACGAGGCCGGCGGCGATGAACTGGCCGGCGAGCTTGGTCATCCAGTCGAGGTCCCAGAGGTCGTCTGCGACGCCGAGAAGCACGATCATCAGGGCGGCACCGAGGATGGCGAGGATCTGCTCCGGGTCGGAGAAGACCAGCCGGAGCGGCGCGAACTGGGCCGAGATGAGGTACGCGACCCCAGAAGGCGGCGATCACGCCGAAGAAGATGGCGACCCCGCCGAGGCGGGGGGTGGGCCGGGTGTGCACGTCCCGCAGGCGGATCTTCGGATAGATCTTGTAGCGGTGGCTGACCTTGAGCACGACCCAGGAGAGGATCGCCGTGACAACGGCCGAGACGATGGCCAGCAGGATGAATACGGTCATGTCTAGCCCGCGACATCCGCTTCGGGAGTCGCGGCGACCGGGGCGACGGGGGCGACGAAGCCCTCCGGCGCGAGTGCGTCGCCGATGACGGCCGCGAGGGCCTCTCGGGAGATCACGCCGTTGCGCACGATCACGAGCTTGCCGCCGTTGCTGTCGAAGCCGGTCGCGTCGATGATCGTCGAGGAGGTGTCGCCCGCCCGGTCGCCGATCGGTTCGTAGCCGGTGCCGGCCGCTCCCCCGTCGAGGTAGACCTCGACGCTCTCGCCGAGCATCTCTTCTGCGGTCGCCGCGTCGACCGCTGACGGCAGGCCGCTCGTGTTCGCGCTCGAGACGGCGAGGGGGCCGGTGTCGGCGAGCAGGTCGAGGGCGATCGGGTTGCTCGGCATCCGCAGGGCGACGGTGCCGCGGGTGTCGCCGAGGTCCCAGACCAGGGAGGGCTGGGCGTTGAGCACAACGGTGAGCCCACCTGGCCAGAACTCCGCGACGAGCGCGCGCACGGGCTCTGGGATATCGACCGCGAGCGCGTCGAGGGTGCCGATGCCCGGGATGAGCACGGGAGGCGGGGACTGCCGGCCGCGGCCCTTCGCGTCGAGCAGGCGTTGGACCGCCTCCGGGCTGAACGCGTCGGCGGCAAGGCCGTAGACGGTGTCGGTGGGGATGACGACGAGCGCGCCGCGAGCGATCGCCGAGCGTGCCAGTCTCATGCCGGTTGCGTAGTCCGAGACAACCGTGCAGTCGTAGATGCGTGTCATTGCGCCCAATTCTAGTGCAGGGGTGTTTCCCGAGGCTGGGAGCGAGTCCCGCCCTGGCTGAGGTGTCGCAGATCGAGGTTCGCACGGCGCGGGAACCTCGATATGCGACACCTCAGCGCAGGGGTCAGGGGGTGGGGCGGATGGCTGTGGTCGCCCGGTCGCGGGTGGTGTAGTCGCGGTGGGTCGCTGTCGCGCGCCAGCCATCGCCGTCGAGCAGGGCACGGATGTCTCCGCCCTGCAGTTCGCCGTGCTCGATCACGAGCACTCCGCCCGGACGCAGCAGGCGCAGGGCCGTCTGCGAGACGTGTTGGACGACGTCGAGGCCGTCGACCCCGCCGAAGAGGGCGTGTGCCGGATCGAAGAGACGGACCTCGGGGTCGCGCGGCACGGCATCCATTGGTATATAGGGAGGGTTCGAGATCAGGACGGCGACCGTGCCGTCGAGTTCGGCGAGGATGCCGGTCTCCGCGAGGTCGCCGAAGACGAGCGTCGCGTTGGCCGCGTTGACCGCTTCGAAGTTGCGGGTCGTCCAGGCGAAGGCCTCCGGCGAGTTCTCGACGGCCCAGATCCGCGCGTTCGGCACCTCGACGGCGAGGGAGAGCGCGATCGCGCCGCTGCCGGTGCCGAGGTCGACGCCGATCGGCTCCGGGTCCGGCATGGAACGGAGGGCGTCGATCGCGAACTGGGCGACCTGCTCGGTCTCGGGGCGGGGCACGAAAACGCCGGGGCCGACGAGGAGTTCGATCGACCGGAACGGCGCGTGCCCGGTGATGTGCTGCAGGGGTTCGCGCAGTGCCCGGCGAGAGACGAGGACGTCGATCGCGGCGGCATCCGCCTCTGTGACGACGGTGCGGAGGATCGCCGCCGCCTGGACCTCGCCGCGGCTCCGGCCGAGCACGTGCCCGATCAGGAGGTCGGCGTCGACGGCGGAGTCCTGGATGCCGGCTGCAGCGAGGATATCGATCGCGCGGGCACGGATGCTGTCGACGGTGCCGGCGAGGGTGCCCCCGGGGACTACAGGGCCGGGGACGGGGGCGCCGGGAACGGAACCCGGAAAAGTGCCGGGAATGGAATGGTCGTCGTCTTCAGTTGTCACACTTTGGAATGTAACGCAATGAAAGGCTCACGCCCAATGCCGGAGTCGTATGCTGGGCGAGGTTCCTGATCCCAATACACGGGGTGCCGGCCCGAATGACCCGATGACCCGACCGAAAGGCACTGCGATGACCGCACGCATCTACTCCGACATCACCAAGGCAGTTGGAGGGACGCCGCTGGTCAAGCTCAACCGCCTGACGGCCGGCCTCGACGCGACCGTTCTCGTCAAGCTCGAGTTCTACAACCCGTCCGCGAGCGTCAAGGACCGCATCGGCATCGCGATCGTCGACGCCGCCGAGGCGTCCGGTGAACTCCTGCCCGGCGGCACCATCGTCGAGGGCACGAGCGGCAACACCGGAATTGCGCTCGCGCTCGTCGGAGCCGCCCGCGGTTATAAGGTCATCCTGGCGATGCCGGAGACCATGAGCAAAGAACGCCGCGTCCTGCTTCGTGCATACGGTGCCGAGATCGTGCTGACCCCGGGGGCCGCCGGCATGCGCGGCGCCGTCGAGACGGCCGAAGAGATCGTCGCGAAGACCCCCGGTGCGATTCTCGCCCGCCAGTTCGACAACCCTGCCAACCCGGCGATCCACTTCGCCACGACCGGCGTCGAGATCTGGGACGACACCGAAGGCGCCGTCGACATCTTCGTCGCGGGCATCGGCACCGGCGGCACCATCACGGGCGCGGGCAAGCTGCTCAAGGAGCGCAAGCCCTCCGTGCACATCGTCGGCGTCGAGCCGATCGACTCCCCGATCCTCACCGGCGGCAAGCCGGGTCCGCACAAGATCCAGGGCATCGGCGCGAACTTCATCCCGTCCGTTCTCGACACCGACCTCTACGATGAGGTGACCGATGTCACCCTCGCCGATTCCCTCACCACCGCTCGCGCACTTGCGACCGACGAGGGAATCCTGTCCGGCATCTCGGGCGGCTCCGCCGTCTGGGCGGCCATCGAACAGGCGAAGAAGCCGGAGAACGCCGGCAAGACCATCGTCGCCATCCTCCCGAGCTTCGGAGAGCGTTACATCTCCACCGTGCTGTACGAGGACCTGCTCGACTAAGACCTGCTGCATCAACGAGAACGGGAACAACTGAAAACCGACATGGGAGTCATTTCACGCATCCGTGAGGACATGGCGATGGCGCGCGCCCACGACCCCGCAGCCCGCAGCAACGTCGAGGTCTTCCTCGCGTACAGCGGGTTGCACGCCGTGTGGTCGTACCGCATCGCCCACCGGATGTGGGTGGCCGGGTTGTACCTGCCCGCCCGGCTGGTCTCCCAGTTCACCCGGTTCCTCACCGGGATCGAGATCCACCCCGGCGCCCGGATCGGGCGCCGGTTGTTCATCGACCACGGCATGGGCGTCGTGATCGGGGAGACTGCCGATGTGGGCGACGATGTGATGCTGTATCACGGCGTCACCCTCGGCGGGAAGACCCGGCACGGCGTCGTCCGCGGTGAGAAGCGGCATCCCACCCTCGGCGACGGCGTCACGATCGGCGCGGGCGCGAAGGTGCTCGGCCCGATCACGATCGGCGCCTGGAGCACGATCGGCGCGAACGCCGTCGTCACGAGGGACGCCCCGCCGAAGTCGCTGCTGCTCGGCATCCCGGCGACGATCCAGCCGGTGCGCGCGCAGACCATCGAGGGCGCGCGCGGCCTGCCGGTCTCGGACGAGGACTAGCCGGCCCGCGGCATCCGCTGCCGCAGCCGCAGCCGCTGCCGCAGCCGCAGCCGCAGCCGCAGCCGCAGCCCAGAGTCACCAAAAAATGCCCAGAATCGCCGTTCGACCGGCGGTTCTGGGCATTCTTTGCGATGCTCGGGCGTGAAACCCGTTAGTCGTGGTCTCCGATTTCTGCGAGGCGGGTGGCCTCGTCGGCGAGGATGCACGACTCGATGACGGCGTCGAGCGCTCCGTTCATCACGGTGTCGAGGTTGTACGCCTTGTAGCCGGTGCGGTGGTCGGCGATGCGGTTCTCCGGGAAGTTGTACGTGCGGATGCGCTCTGACCGGTCCATCGTGCGGATCTGGCCCTTGCGGACCAGGGACGCGGCCGCGTCGATCTCTTCCTGCTGCCGGGCGAGGACGCGGGCGCGCAACACGCGCATTCCCGCTTCCTTGTTCTGCAGCTGGCTCTTCTCGTTCTGCATCGCGACCACGATTCCGGTCGGAAGGTGGGTGATGCGCACCGCGGAGTCGGTCGTGTTGACGGACTGGCCGCCGGGGCCGCTCGAGCGGTAGACGTCGATCTTGAGGTCGTTGTGGTTGATCTCGACCTCTTCCGGCTCATCGACCTCTGGGAAGACGAGCACGCCCGCCGCAGAGGTGTGGATGCGTCCCTGCGACTCGGTCGCGGGCACGCGCTGGACGCGGTGCACGCCGCCCTCGTACTTGAGGTGCGCCCAGACGCCCTCGGCGGGGTCGTTCGTGTTGCTCTTGATCGCGAGCTGGATGTCCTTGATGCCGCCGAGGTCGCTTGTGGTCTGCTCGATGATCTCGGTTTTCCACTTTTTCGACTCGGCGTAGTGCAGGTACATCCGGAGCAGGTCGGCGGCGAACAGTGCGGATTCCGCACCGCCCTCCCCCATCTTGATCTCCATGATCACGTCGCGCGCGTCGAGCTCATCGCGTGGGATGAGCAAGCGGCGCAGCTTCGCGGAGGTGTTCTCGAGCCTGAACCTCGAGCCCGGGGATCTCCTCGGCGAAGGACGAGTCCTCCTCCGCGAGCTCCCGGGCGGCGTCGAGGTTCTCGCCGATCTCTTTCCACTCGTTCCAGGCCGCGATGATGCGACTCAGCTCGGCGTAGCGCCGGTTGACCTTCTTCGAACGGGCCGGGTTGGAGTGCAGGCTCCGGGTCGGCCAGTTCAGACTGCAGCTCGTCGAATTCGGCTTGCAGAGTCAGAACAGACTCGAACATTATTTGTCCTTGTCTGACCCGTTCAGGGACGGCATCGACTTCTGAACCTGCATGAGGAACTCCACGTTGGAGGACGTCTCCTTGAGACGGCCGAGGACGACCTCGAGTGCCTGCTGCTGGTCGAGTCCGGCAAGAGCACGACGCAGCTTCCAGGTGACCTTGACCTCGTCCGAGCTCATCAGCATTTCTTCGCGACGGGTGCCCGATGCGTTGACATCGACCGCGGGGAAGATCCGCTTGTCGGCGAGCTGGCGCGAGAGGCGCAGTTCCATGTTGCCGGTGCCCTTGAACTCCTCGAAGATGACCTCGTCCATCTTGGAACCGGTCTCTACGAGCGCGGACGCGAGGATAGTGAGCGAGCCACCGTTCTCGATGTTGCGCGCGGCGCCGAAGAAGCGCTTGGGCGGGTACAGGGCGGATGCGTCGACTCCGCCGGAGAGGATCCGGCCGGACGGCGGCGCGGTCAGGTTGTACGCCCGGCCGAGTCGCGTGATGGAGTCGAGGAGCACGACGACGTCGTGTCCGAGTTCCACGAGACGCTTGGCGCGCTCGATGGCGAGCTCGGCGACCGTGGTGTGGTCCTCTGCGGGGCGGTCGAAGGTGGAGGCGATGACCTCACCCTTGACCGTGCGCTGCATGTCGGTGACCTCTTCCGGCCGCTCGTCGACCAGCACGACCATGAGGTGGACCTCGGGGTTGTTGGTGGCGATGGCGTTCGCGATCTGCTGCATGACGATGGTCTTGCCGGCCTTGGGCGGCGCGACGATGAGGCCGCGCTGGCCCTTCCCGATCGGGGCGACGAGGTCGATGATGCGCTGGGTGAGCTTGCCTGGCTCGGTCTCGAGGCGGAGGCGCTCCTGCGGGTAGAGCGGCGTGAGCTTCTGGAACTCGACGCGGTTGGCGGCTTCTTCGACGGACAGGCCGTTGATCGAGTCGACCTTGACGATCGCGTTGTACTTCTGGCGGCCGTTCTGGTCGCCCTCGTGCGGCTGGCGGATGGAGCCGACGACGGCGTCACCCTTTCGCAGGTTGTACTTCTTGACCTGGCCGAGGGAGAGACGTACACGTCGCTCGCACCGGGCAGGTAGCCGGAGGTGCGTACGAACGCGTAGTTGTCGAGGACGTCGAGGATGCCGGCGACGGGGATCAGCACATCGTCGTCGTTCAGTTCCGGCTCGAAGTCGTCGCCGGCGGTGACGCCGCGACGCTTGCGGTCACGGAACCGGTTGCGGTTGCTGCGGCTGTTCAGGTCGTCGTCCTGGCCACGGTCCTGCTGGTTGCGGTCCTGCTGGCCGCGCTCCTGCTGCTGGGCCTGACGGTCCTGGTTGCGCTCCTGGTTGCGTTCCTGCTGGGACTGTCGGTCCTGCTGGTTGCGGTCCTGCTGGGACTGGTTGTTCCGGTCCTGCTGGTTCCGGTCCTGCTGTGCCTGACGGTCCTGGTTGTCCTGGCCGCGCTCGGCGTTCTGGTTCTGCTGGTTCTGGTTCTGCTGGTTCTGGTTGCGGTTCGACTGGCGGCCGTTCTGCTGGCGGGAGTTGTCGTCCTGCTCGCCGCTCGTCTGGTTCTGGTTGCCGCCCCGGTTACGGTTGCGGTTGCGGCCTTGGCGCGGCTGTTCGGCCTGTTCGGTCGAGTCGTCGGAGTCCGTGTCGGCGTCCGTGTCCGAGTCGGCGGCGACCGTCGCCGCCGTGCGGTTGCCCGCGAAGTGGTCGACGGGCGCTCCGTCGGTCGTGACGTCCTCGTCGGTCTCGACGGGGATGCCCGCCGTGCCCTGTGCGAGTTCGTCGTTCAGGGCGTCGATGCGGCTTCGCGCGTCGATGCTGTTGCGTGCCGAACCGTTGCGTCCGTTGCCGCGGGCGCTGCTGCGGCGCGAGCGGCCGGTGGTGACGGGGGCCTCGGCGACCTCGGCGGTCTCCGTGGCGGTCTCGGTGCCGGTTGCCGCGGCATCCGTCGTGGTGTCGGCGACGGGCGCCTCGACGACGGGAACCTCGACGGGAGTCTCAACGACAGCAGCGTCGGCCGTGGGGGCCTCGGTCGCTGCGGCTTCCGCGGCGGCCTTGACCGACACGGAGGTTGCGCGCTTGCGGGCCTGACGGACCGGCTTCTCGGCGGCCACGGGGGCCTCCGTGGTTCCGGTGCCTCCGGCGTAGGTGGTGGGGGCCGTGGTGCGACGCGTCGTCGCGGCGGCGTCCGGGAGGATGAGGCCGATGCCGAGGTCGCCGTCAGCGTTGACGTGCGCGGCGGCGGGGGCCGCGGTCGCGGTGGTGGCGCGGCGCGGTGCGCGCCTTGCGCGGCGGGGCTTCGACGAGGGTCGCGGTCACGGCCGCTGCTGCGGCAGGGGCGGCGTCGACTGCGACGGGCTCGGAGACGACCGGCTCGGTCGCGGCGAACGCGGGGATTTCGAGCTCGGGGCTCACGGTGTCGCCACCGGCCTGGACGGCGGTGATGGCGGCGACGAGTTCGCCCTTGCGGAGCTTGGAGGAGCCGGGGATGCCCAGTTCGAGCGCGAGAGCCTGGAGCTCGGCGACACGGAGGGTTCCGAGGCGGGATGAATCCGCAGCATTTGTGCGGAGGTTGACGTCAGTCACGAAAATTTGTCCTTTCCCCCGGCACGAACGTTTACGAAAACCGGGGAAGCTGTGGCAACGTCGGAGGCGCTGCGGGTGGTTCAATCCCACAGAAAGTGGATTGAAGTGAACACACACAGCCACGCACAGATGTCGCGATAGCAGTGAGTTACGGGAAATGCACCATCGAAAGGAACCGGTCGTTAGGCGGTTCCTTCGGGTACGCAGTTGACTCTAGCAGAGCATTCCGAGAACGGATGCCGCGCTCTCCCAGCCGCGGCACCCCCGTTCGCGGTCCTTAGGTCAGGCGGTCGTTGCCGTGTCCGTGCGGGTGACGGTCGCGCCCTGGAAGTCAACGGCGAGCATGAGCGCCTGCCAGGGGGTCGCCGAGTTCGCGGCGACGAGGTCCGCGGCGACGAGGCGCTGGCCCGGGTCACTCGCGAGGACGAGGATCGACGGGCCGGCTCCTGAGACGACGGCCGCGAAGCCGTGCTCCCTGAGCATGGTGATCAGCCGGTTGGTCTCGGGCATCGCAGCGGCACGGTAGCTCTGGTGCAGCTTGTCCTCCGTCGCTGCGAGCAGCAGTTCCGGGCTCTGGATGAGCGCGGCGATGAGCAGCGCCGAACGGGACAGGTTGAAGACGGCGTCCTCGTGCGGCACGGTCTCGGGCTGCAGGCTGCGGGCGAGCGCCGTGGACATGGCCTGCTCCGGCACGAACACGAGCGGCTTGACGCCGCGGTGCACCATCAGCTTCTTGTGGCGGGGGCCCTCCGGAGTGGTCCACGCGATCGTGAGGCCGCCGAAAAGGGCGGGCGCGACGTTGTCCGGGTGCCCTTCCATCTCCGTGGCGAGGGTGAGCAGTGCTTCGGAGTCGATGTCGACGATGCCCTCGAGCAGGCCCTTGGCGGCCATGATCCCGGAGACGATCGCTGCCCCGGAGGATCCCATGCCGCGGCCGTGCGGGATCTTGTTGTGAGCGACGAGCGCGAGGCCCGGCATCCGCTGCCCATAGGCGGCAAAGGTGTGCGCGATGGCCTGCACGACGAGGTTGGTTTCGTCGGTCGGCACCACGCCGGCGCCGACGCCCTGCACGTCGACGAACACGCCGGGTTCATCGCGCGCGGTCACGTCGAGGCGGTCGTAATACGCGAGGGCGAGGCCGAGGGTGTCGAAGCCGGGGCCGAGGTTCGCGGTCGTCGCGGGAACCTGAACGGTCACCGAGCGACCGGAGAGAAGGGTGGGTTCCGACACGGCTTCGGCCAGGGTCACTTCTTGACCAGACCGAGGACGCTCGCGATTTCGGCGGTGTCCACGGGCACGACCGTCGGCGTGATCTCGGCGCCGTCCGCGGTGCGGAGGGCCCACTGCGGGTCCTTCAGGCCGTGGCCGGTGACCGTGAGCACGACCGTCGCGCCGGCCGGGATGAGGCCGGCCTCTGCGCGCTCGAGCAGGCCGGCGACGCTGATCGCGGAGGCGGGTTCGACGAAGATGCCCACCTCTGCGGACAGGATGCGGTAGGCCTCGAGGATCATGGCGTCGCTGATCGCGCCGAAGTAACCGTTCGTGAGCTTCTGCGCCGCGAGGGCGAGGTCCCAGGATGCCGGGTTGCCGATGCGGATGGCGCTCGCGATGGTCTCGGGGTGGTCGACGCGGTGGCCGAGCACGATCGGGGCGCTGCCTGCGGCCTGGAAGCCGAACATGCGCGGCAGCTTCGTGATCGCACCGCGCTCGAGTTCCTCGGTGTAGCCGCGGGTGTACGCGGTGTAGTTTCCGGCGTTGCCGACGGGGACGATGTGGATGTCCGGCGCGTCTTCGAGCACCTCGACGACCTCGAAGGCCGCCGTCTTCTGGCCCTCGATGCGGTCGGGGTTGACCGAGTTGACGAGGTGCACCGGGTAGTTCGCCGAAAGGTCGCGGGCGATGTCGAGGCAGTCGTCGAAGTTGCCCTGCACCTGCAGGAGCCTGCGCGTTGTGCGCGATGGCCTGGCTGAGCTTGCCGAGCGCGATCTTGCCCTCCGGCACCAGCACGACCGCGAGGATACCGGCGTGGGTCGCGTATGCGGCGGCAGAGGCCGAGGTGTTGCCGGTCGAGGCGCAGATGACGGCCTTGGCGCCGTCTTCGACGGCCTTCGAGATCGCCATGGTCATGCCGCGGTCCTTGAAGGAGCCGGTCGGGTTCATGCCCTCGTACTTGATCCAGACCTTCGCACCGGTGCGCTTCGACAGCGCGGGGGCGGGAATCAGCGGCGTGCCGCCCTCGCCGAGCGTGATGATCGGCGTGGCGTCGGTGATGTTCAGGCGGTCGGCGTATTCACGCAGCACACCCCGCCACTGACGGGACTGGGTCTTCACGGCCTGCGTGGACTCTCGTTCGCTGGACATCAGGCTCCTTCAACTCTCAAAACGGATGCGACGGTGGTGACAAATCTGTTGGCGGCGAGGTCCGTCACGGTGGCGGCGAGGGCCGCCTCCGTTGCCTCGTGGGTTCCGATCACAAGGGTAGCCGTGGACGGGACGGCCGCGTGACTGGACGTGAGCGCCCGCGCGGGGGTCATCGACTGCTCGACGAGGGCCAGTGAGACGCCGTGATCACTGAATACCCCGGCGAGGGTCGCGAGCACACCCGGCTCGTCGGTGACCTCGAGGGTGACCGCGTAGCGGGTCGTGATGCTGCCGATGTCGAAGACGGGCAGGTCGGCATGGATCGAGGCCGCAACTCCCGGGCCGCCGGCGATGTGGCGGCGGGCGAGGGAGACCAGGTCGCCGAGCACGGCCGACGCCGTCTCGACTCCCCCGGCGCCTGCGCCGTAGAACATCAGGCTGCCGGCGGATTCCGCCTCGACGAAGACGGCGTTGTTCGCGCCGTGCACGGCCGCGAGCGGGTGGCTGCGCGGCACCATCGCGGGGTAGACCCGCGCGGAGACGCCCGCCTGGCCGGTCGCGGCATCCGTGATGCGTTCGCAGATCGCGAGGAGCTTGACGACGTAGCCGGCCTTGCGGGCCGACTCGATCTGCGCGGGCGTGACCTCGGTGATGCCTTCGCGGTAGACGGATGCGAGCGGCACGTGGGTGTGGAAGGCGAGGCTCGCGAGAATGGCCGCCTTCTGCGCCGCGTCGTAGCCGCCGATGTCCGCGGTCGGGTCTGCTTCGGCGTAGCCGAGGTCGGTCGCGGTGGCGAGGGCTTCCTCGAGGGTGTCGCCCGCGGTGTCCATCTGGTCGAGGATGAAGTTCGTGGTGCCGTTGACGATGCCGAGGATGCGGTTGATCTGGTCGCCGCCGAGGCTGTCGCGCAGCGGACGGAGGATCGGGATCGCGCCGGCGACGGCGGCCTCATAGTTGAGCTGGGCGCCGACCTGGTCTGCGACGGCGAAGAGTTCGGGCCCGTGGGTCGCGAGGAGCGCCTTGTTCGCGGTGACGATATCCGCCCCGGAGTTCATCGCCATCAGGATGTAGCTGCGTGCCGGTTCGATGCCGCCGAGCAGTTCGATGACGACGTCCGCGCCGAGGATGAGGGATTCGGCGTCGGTCGTGAAGAGCTCGTGCGGGAGGTCGACGGTGCGTTCGGCGTCGACGTCGCGCACGAGGATGCCGACGAGTTCGAGGCCGGCGCCGACCCGGTTGGCGAATTCCTCGCTCTGCTCGAGCAACAGCCGGGCGACCTGGGCGCCGACGTTGCCGCCGCCCAGCAGGGCGACGCGCAGGTTGCGGTATTCGATCATCGGATGGCTTCCTTCGGTTGATCGGTGCCGGCGGGGGTAGCGACGACTGCGGCGATCCCGGCGTCGCGGGAGAGCAGGTCGGCGATGGTCTCGCCGCGGACGAGCAGCCGGGCGGCGCCGTCGAGGACGGCGACGACGGGCGGGCGGCCGAGGTAGTTGTAGTTGCTCGCGAGAGAGAAGCAGTACGCACCGGTCGCGGCGACCGCGACGAGGTCGCCGGGGGCGACGTCCCCGGGCAGGTAGTCCGCGTCGACGACGATGTCGCCGCTCTCGCAGTGCTTGCCCGCGACGCGCACGAGCACGGGGTCCGCGGTGCTCGAGCGGCCCGCGAGCCGCACAGAGTAGTCAGCACCGTAGAGCGCGGGCCGGGCGTTGTCGCTCATGCCGCCGTCGACACTCACGTAGAGCCGGGTCACGCCCGAGACGTCGACGGCCTTGGTGGTGCCGACCTTGTACAGGGTCGTGCCCGCCGGGCCGATGATGGAGCGGCCGGGCTCGAAGGCGACAATGGGCACCGGGATGCCGCGCGCGGCGCACTCGGCCGCGACGATGTCGGCGAGGCGGACGGCCAGCTCGTGGATCGGGGTGGGGGTGTCGGCGTCCGTGTACGCGATACCGAAGCCGCCCCCGAGGTTGAGTTCGGGGACCGGGCCGCCGCCGAGCAGCGCTGCGTGCACGGCGAGCAGCCGGGAGGCGGATTCGGCGAAGCCGTCCGCCCCGAAGATCTGCGAACCGATGTGGCAGTGCAGGCCGATGAAACGCAGGGCGGGCTCCGCCCGGATCAGGGCGACGAGGCGCGGGGCGTCCTCGAGAGTGATGCCGAACTTCTGGTCCTCGTGCGCGGTGGCCAGGAACTCGTGGGTGTGCGCGTGCACGCCGCTGTTCACCCGGAGCCGCACGTTCTGCACGATGCCGTGCCGGGCAGCTGCCGCGGCGACGCGGGAGATCTCGATGGTCGAGTCGATCACGATCGTGCCGACGCCGACGGCGCAGGCCTCGTCGATCTCGGCGAGGGACTTGTTGTTGCCGTGGAAGCCGAGTCGGGCGCCGGGCGCGCCGGCCGCGAGGGCGACGGCGAGTTCCCCGCCGCTGCAGACGTCGATGTTGAGGCCCTCGGCGAGCATCCAGCGGGCGACCTCGCTCGACAGGAAGGCCTTGCCGGCGTAGTACACCTTGACCGTGGTGCCGATGCGGGAGAATTCCGCCTCGAAAGCGGACCGGAGGGCGAAAGCGCGGGCGCGGGCATCCGCTTCGTCGATGACGTAGAGCGGGGTGCCGAAGCGGGCGGCCAGGTCAGGCGCGGAGACGCCGCCGATGACGAGGTCGCCGGCCGGCGCACGGTGCATGGTCGCGGGCCAGAGGCCGGCCGAGAGCGCGTTGGCGTCTCCGGGCAGGACGAGCCAGTCGGGGGCGAGCGGGTTGGTGGCCACGGGTGAAAACCTCACGGGAAAGTCGAGTGGGTGTCTCACTGAGTGGCGAGCGAACCCGGATTGGTCCCTGAAGCCAGTGAAGATTTCGCCGGCATGACAGCGAACCTGCACCGATTCTAGCGAGCAAGGGGTGCGCGCGCCGAATCAGCCGGCGGAGCAGGTGCCAAGGGTGGTCAGCGACTGCGCGGTGAGCATCAGGGTGCTCGACTCCAGCGTAATGCGCGCCCGCCCCGGCGTGACGTCGACGCCGGCGAGGTTGACGCCCTCTGGGAGGTACTCGGCAACGCATACCCGGATCGGCTGCTGGCCGAGCACGAGCGGGAGGATCGCCGTGGCGTCGATGCTGCCAGCCCCGGTGGTGATCTGTGCGCCGCTCGGGGTGAAAAGCAGCGAATCGGCCGCAGCGGTTGGGGTCGCGGTGGCCTGGTAGCCGATGTTCAGGCCGAAGACGCTCACGTTGCCCTCGTACTGCACGGTGCCGTCGCCCAGCACGAGGTTGGCTGCGGGCGCCCCCTGCGGCAGGGCCGCTGCGAGGAGGGTGTTGAGCGCAGCCTGGTCGAGGTCGACCGTTCCGCGCACGTCGCCGACCTTCTTGGCCTGGTCGACGGGCACGTCGGTTGCGACGAGGTGCACCGATGCCGGCACACCGTTCACGGTGAGGGCGGGGGCCACCAGGGTGACCCGGTCGAAGCTTCCCATCAGGTACTGCGCGATCACGGACAAGCCGCCGATCGAGACGGACACGTCTCCCGTGACCGAATCGGGCAGGTGCGCCGCAATCTCGGACTTCGCCCGGTTCTCGGCGTAGTTGCGCACGCCGGCATCGGCGATGAAAAACGCGGCGACGAGGCCGAGCACCACGATCGTCGCGAGGATGAACCCGCTCAGGCCGCGGCGCCTGCGCGTTGCGGCTCCCCTGCCCGTTCTGGTGTCCCGATCCAGTGCCCCGTCCCGGTCCACGGTCACATCCGTTCGGGAGCAGCCACGCCGAGGAGGCCGAGGCCGTTGCGGATGACCTGGCCGGTGGCGTCGTTGAGCCAGAGTCGCGTGCGATGCAGGCTCCGTGACGGGTTCGTCGCCGAGCGGGATCACCCGGCAGTTGTCGTACCAGCGGTGGTAGTAGCCGGCGACCTCTTCGATGTACCGGGCGATGCGGTGCGGCTCGCGCAGCTCGGCGGCGAGGGCGACCATGCGCGGGTACTCCTGCAGCACGCCGAGCAGGGCGGACTCGCTGTCGTGCACGAGCAGGCTCCGGGTTGAAGTCGGTGCGCTCGACTCCGGCAGCAGCAGCGTTGCGGGCGACGGAGCAGGTGCGGGCGTGCGCGTACTGCACGTAGAAGACGGGGTTCTCGTTGCTGTGCTTGCCGAGCAGGTCGAGGTCGATGTCGAGCTGGGTGTCACTCGAGGAGCGCACGAGGGCATAGCGGCCGGCGTCGACACCGACGGCGTCGACGAGGTCGTCGAGGGTCACGATCGTGCCGGCACGCTTGCTCATCCGAACGGGCTCGCCGTCCTTGAGCAGGTTGACCATCTGGCCGATCAGGATCTGCAGGTTGACCCCGGGGACGTCGCCGAAGGCCTCGACCATGGCCATCATCCGGCCGACATAGCCGTGGTGGTCTGCGCCGAGCATGATCAGGTTCTGGTCGAAGCCGCGCTCGCGCTTGTCGAGGTAGTAGCCGAGGTCGCCGGAGATATAGGCCGGTTCACCGTTCGAGCGGATGATGACGCGGTCACGGTCATCGCCGAAGGTCGTCGTGCGGAGCCAGATGGCGCCATCCGCTTCGAAGATGTGGCCGAGGCCGCGCAGGCGCTCGATGGCCCGGTTGACCGCGCCGGACTCGTGCAGCGAGTCTTCGTGGAAGTAGACGTCGAAATCGACGCCGAAGCCGTGCAGCTTTTCCTTGATCTCGGTGAACATCAGGTCGACGCCGATCGAGCGGAAGACTTCCTGCTGTTCCTCGCGCGGCAGGTCGGCGATCGGGGTCGCTCCGTCGTATTTCGCCAATACCTGGTCGGCGATGTCGCCGATGTACGCTCCGCCGTAGCCGTCCTCGGGGGTGTGCTCGCCGAGGTAGGCGGCCAGGACACTGCGGGCGAACCGGTCGATCTGCGAACCGTGGTCGTTGAAGTAGTACTCGCGGGTGACATCCGCGCCCTCGGCTTGAAGCACCCGGGCGAGGCTGTCGCCCACGGCGGCCCAGCGCACGCCGCCCATGTGGATGGGGCCGGTGGGGTTGGCGGAGACGAATTCGAGGTTGATCTTGATGCCGTCGTAGAGGTGGCCGGTGCCGTAAGCCGGGCCGGCGTCGACGATGGTCTTCGCGAGCGCGCCAGCGGATGCCGCCTCGAGGCGGATGTTGATGAAGCCGGGGCCGGCGATTTCGACGGAGGCGACGTCGGGAAGCGCCTCGAGTCCGGTCGCGAGCTCTGTGGCGACCTCGCGCGGCTTATAGCCGAGCGGCTTGGCGATCTTCATCGCGATGCTCGAGGCCCAGTCGCCGTGGTCGCGGTTGCGCGGGCGTTCGAGGGTGACGTCGCCAGCGGTGGCGAGGACGATGTCGAGCCCGGCGGTGTCGATGCCTTCTGCGCGTCGGCGCTCACCCAACTGCTGGATCAGGGCGAACAGGGATTCGGAAAGCTCGGCGGGGGTCACGGAAACCAAGCTTACCGGCCCGGTTTGAAGCACCTCGCTTGCTAAGGTCGGACCGTGACTCTCTTTGATTCGCCCGCCTCCCCGTCCGCCCGGCGCTTGCGCGCCGGAGTCTTCCTCTGCGTTGGCGCGCTGAGTCTTATCGGCCTGTCCGGCTGCACGGCGGATGCCGCACCCGGGGCCTCCGGTTCGGCGAGCGCCGCCGCGACGGGGGGTTCTTCCTCGTCAGCGACCGCTTCGGCTACCGCGACGTCAACGCCGACGCCCACGCCGACCCCGGCAGGAACCGCTGTCGCGATGTCGTGCACCGACCTGCTGACGCTGGACGACGTGTACGCGTTCAACCCGAACTTCGGCAGCGACCCCTCGTACAAGCCGACCTCCGCGTCTGCGAAGACGGCGGCGTCATTCCAGGGGCTCACGTGCGGCCTGCTCAACCAGTCGAGCGACGGCACAATCGAAATCTCGCTCACCCAGCCCAACGCGGTACTCATGACGCAGCAGCAGGACAAGGCGGTCGCCTCCTCGAAGATCGTCCCGACCTACGGCACTCCCCCGACCGCCCAGGGCTTTTTCACGGTGTCCAACGGAATCGGTGAGGCTCAGGTCTTCACCGACACGTACTGGCTCACGATCAGCTCGTCGAACTTCCTGGAGCCCGGCGACGCCGAGTCCCTCGTCTCCGCCGCCCTCGGCCACCTGAAATAACTCGCCCCACCCCTGACGAACAGGGCGAACTCCCGCCCACCGGCGCAACACCCGCGCTCGATTCCGCCCACTGATGATTGCCGTGCCGAGCGCGGGAGTTTCGCCTCAACGCGGGTGGTGCACCACGAGCGCAGCGGCGAAACACCCGCGGTGGAGGCCTGCCGCGCTCTCGAAAGAGTGCCGGTGCGAACACCGGCCTCCCGGATGCTGATAACCTAGTGTTTTCCCGGGCCCCCATAGCTCAGGGGATAGAGCACTGCCCTCCGGAGGCAGGGGCGGCAGTTCGAATCTGCCTGGGGGCACACCAATAAATTCCTGATCAGAAGCTAGTTCTTCTCAGGAGATTTCAGCCCGTTCGAGCTCGGTCTTGCTCAATCGCTCTCGCCACTAGGCTCAAGCCATGATTCGCCTGCGTAAGACGCGTTGGAAGATCGCCTACATCCTTATCGGGGTGATCTCCCTGGCGGCGATCGAAATTGCGATCCAGCCGTTGATGTTCCCGAATCCGATGCCTGCCGTGGTCGCAAACTCGCTGACTCTCCTGCTCTATTTCGGAGGTGTGCGATCCTTCCGCGGATTGGGCGAACCCATCGCGCCACCCCGCGCCCGGTGGAGAATGACTTCCCGGCCCCGAGCCGGATACATCATCGGATCCCTCCTCGCCCTGAGCTCCGCCAATGGCGTTTTCGTTGCGACCACTACGCCACCGGAATTGATATTCAACGTCTCGATCAGCGTAATGGTCGATGCGTCACTGGCGTTCTTGTACTTCAGGTCATCTGCCCGGCTCCAAAAAGCGCCTCCGCGCACAGTGCAGGAAGTGCCGCGCTGGAAGCCACTCAAGAGCTAGTCGACCTGTCTCTCTGGCACGGATTCCTCCTAAGGTCGGAGCATGTCCTTCCCTCGCTCAGACCGGTTGACCTTTCGAAACATGACCGACGCTGACCTCGACGACATGGCTGCCATGCTGGCTGACGCGGACGTGATGCAGTACTACCCGCGACCCAAGAGCCGCGAGGAGGCCCAGGGGTGGATCGACTGGAACAAACGCAACTACGTCGAGCATGGCTACGGTCTGTGGATCATCGCGACGAAGACGGGTGAGTTCGTCGGCGACTGTGGCCTCACCTGGCAGGCCGTCAACGGTCGACCCGAACTTGAGGTCGGCTACCACGTGAGGGCAAGTTTTCAGGGACGAGGCTACGCGACCGAGGCCGCTTCGGCTTGTATCGACTTCGCCCGAAACGTCTTGGGGGCAGCCCACCTGGTCGCGATCATCCACCCCGACAACCAGGCCTCGAGACGCGTCGCGGAAAAGATCGGCCTCAAATTCGAAGAGGATGACCGTGGCGGAGCGATAGACGTCCGCTATGTCTATGGGTCACTTCTCTGAACTGTCCGTACTAGGCAGACGCTCGGCTCATTGAGTTTCGCACCGGCTCCGCATCTCGTTGGCGGCGCTCTTCACCTGTCGTTAGTTCGTGCGGTCTGCGAAGCCGGCGGGAAGGTCGTTCGGCGCCGTGGAGACGACCGTGTCGTCGTTTTCACCGACGAACTCGAAGAGGGTGATCCTGGCGAACTCCGGAACGACGTAAATCGGGTAGGTCGGGCCAGCATCGCGGAACGCCCGCATTTCGTCGAGGTGATCGTTCTGATACAGCACCGTCTTCGAGCCGGCCTCTTCGATCCACCGCGGGAAGAAGATCGTGCCGTGCAGGCGGCGCTTGGCCGGCAGCACGTTCACAACCACGCTCGTGCCGGTCGGCTCGGTCCACGAAACCTTGTAGACGGAGTCGTCCAGCTGGACAAGATCGACGGTCTGATCGGTCACCCAACGACCGCCAACCATGCCTGTGTGGATGCGATAGTCCATCGTCGTCGCATTCTTGACGTACATCTCGTACTGCCAGTTGTTCGCGTAGGTGTAGATGAAGCGGTATCCCACGATTCCGGAGAGGTCCTGCGGCGGGGTGGGCTGCTCGACGGTGGTGACGGTGGCTTGACTCGTGTTCGGTGTTGATGTCATGAATTTAGTTTTGCACACAAAACTAGATTTGTCAGCAAAACACCGCTGAGTATCATCGAGGTATGGCTACAACCCCAACGCAGGCGCACGCGCTCGCCCAGGCGCTCGGTCCGCTCCGGCGAGCGCTGCTCAGGGCAGCTCAGGAAGCGGGCGATCTGCCCAACCTGCCGGAGGCGCAGATTGAGTTGCTCCGCCTCCTCGTCGAGACCGGCCCGATCAGCTCGGCACGGCTCGCCGCCCGGCTCGGGCTCGCCCGACCCACGGTCAGCAACCTGCTCAAAACCATGACGACCGCCGATCTCATCGATCGGACAGCAGCAGCCGAAGACCTCCGATCGACCTTGGTGAGCGCGTCGAATACCGCTCGAGGGCTCCTGGCACGCTATGACGACGTCAGTTCACGCGTCATCGCTGAAGCGCTCGCACAGCTCGATGCGACCGCGCGGGAGCAACTCCGCCAGGCGACGCCTTCCCTGCGAGCGCTGACCGAGATCATTGGCCGTTCCCCAGGCACCCACGCGACGGGCAGATAGCCGGCGCAGATTCTCACGCCGATCCGCACTAAGAAACGCTGGCCAGCGTCTGATGACGTGTCCACTAGATCGCGACCGCCTGCGCGGACGTGTCATTGTGAGATGGCACAATGAGCGTACGCGGATGCCGTCGGTCACGTGTCCACACGGCCGCGCACAACCGGACCCGCGCTCAGCACAGATCGCACTCTGGCCGATTCTGGCTGGAGTGGCATACCTGGCAATGGGCGTTGATAGCGTTTGAATATGCAATTCACTCCCCAGACCATTGTCGAACTGGCGGATGAGCTGGGTCTCGGAGTTGACGACCTCGAGCCGTATGGTCGGGGAAAAGCCAGGCTGTCGCTCGACCTGCTCAACCGCCCCGCGAACGGCACGGGTCGACTCGTGCTCGTTACCGCGATTAACCCGACGCCTGCGGGTGAGGGCAAGACCACGGTGTGTATAAGCCTCGCGATGGGTCTGCGTCGATTGGGACGGAGCGCCGTGCTTGCTCTGCGGGAACCATCACTCGGGCCGGTTTTCGGCTCGAAGGGCGGGGGTACCGGAGGGGGCAGAGCCTCGCTCACCCCCGCGGACGACATCAATCTTCACTTCACCGGCGATATTCATGCGATCACCACCGCCCACAATCTGCTGTCGGCGCTCGTCGACAACGCAATATTCTTTCGAGAAGAGATCCCTGGCAGGGGCGTGATCGATCCCGGTCAGGTCACTTGGGGACGCGCGCTCGACATAAACGACCGCGCTCTCCGGCGAAGTATCGTTGGCATTGGCCCCAAGACCGACGACCTCTCGCGCCAGGAACACTTCGACATCACGGCGGCAAGCGAGATCATGGCGATTGTGGCCCTCGCGTCAGGTCTAGAAGATCTCGAGGACCGCCTGTCTCGTATCGTGGTGGGGCGAACGCATGCGGGGCAAGCGGTCACAGCAGGAGACCTCCGGGCTTCCGGAGCAATGACGGTGGTGCTTCGCGACGCGTTGCGACCGAATCTGGTGCAAACCGAGGAGGGCGGCCCCGCGATCGTGCATTGCGGACCCTTCGGCAATATTGCACATGGCTGCAATAGCGTGGTCGCGACACGCCTCGCGATGAAGCTCGGTGACTACGCGATCACCGAGGCAGGGTTCGGGTTCGATCTCGGTGGCGAGAAATTTCTCGATATCAAGTGCCGTCTCGCGGGGATCTGGCCACGCGCCGTCGTCATCGTGGCCACACTGCGGGCTCTCAAGATGCACGGGGGCGCGCCGGTCGCGATCTGCGGTGAGCCGGATACCACGACGCTCATCAAAGGACTGGAACACCTCGAGCATCATCTCGCTACGGCGAGCGCCTTCGGCCTCACGCCGATCGTCGCGATCAATCTCTTCCCGAACGATACCGAGTCGGAACTGTTATTGGTCGAAGAAGCCGTCGCTGCGCGAGGAGTTCGATTCGCCCGCACCGACGGCTTCGCGCGCGGTGGCGAGGGATCGCTGGATCTCGCCCGGGTGGTGAGCGAAGTGGTCGATCTCACCGACGTGGCACCTCCGCAGCCGCGATTCATCTACAACGAATCGGATTCCCCGCACGACAAGATCCGCAAGATCGCCACGGTGGTCTACGGCGCAAGCGATGTGGCGTTCACCCCAGCTGCTGAGCTAGACATAGCCCGAATCGCGGAGCCTGGGCTACTCGAATCTCCCCATCTGCATAGCCAAAACTCACCTCTCCCTCACTTACGACCCCAGAATTGCCGGTCGCCCCCGTAACTTCATCATCACGGTTCGAGAGGTTCGTCTTTCGGCAGGTGCAGGATTCCTTATTCCGATGACGGGAGCCGTGATGACCATGCCAGGGCTTCCCAGAGTGCCCGCCTCGCGTAACATCCGATTGCTCCCGGATGGAAGCATTGCAGGACTCATGCAAAACGACTAAGGACCTCCGTTCACCCGCGCCGTTGAGCAGATCGTGGAGAACCATCCTCTGCACGAATCTGCAGTCCCCCTCGCCGTTGCTCCCGGTGAACGAAGCCGACAGTTCCGGCTGATACGTTCAGCCCCGCGCTATGGTGCACGAATGGGGAATCGACTTTCGTTGCTGGTGGGACCGCTTGTCGTGCTGTTGTATGCGGCGGTGATGGTGCTGACGATCACGGTATGGGATCCGGCAGCCGCCGTCCCGTCGTTGACCTATCCGGAAATCATTGCTGGACTCAACGGGGCCGGCATAAGCGTGCCTGCAGAAGTACTCGCGTTGATTGTGTGGGCCTATCTTGGTGTCGGGCTCGCGCTGGTGCTGAGCATCCTTGGATTCACCGGGCACGCCGGACGAGGTGCCGTCGCCGTGGGGCATCTCGCGTTGATCGTCGCCGGCGCACCGGCCTACTTCTGGGGTTCATTCTCGCTCGGGATGGACGTAGCCGACACGTTCGGTGTCAGTGGTGGTGACCACACACGGTTGGGAGGCGTCCTGTACGCCATCAGCGGGGTCGCGTTGCTGGCACTTGTCGCCGTCACTTTCCGAATGGTGACGAATCGCCGACCTGTGCGGCTGCGTCGCGAAAAGCGCAGGGCCGAAATGTGAAGGACAGGTCGGTCGTGCCGGGTCTCGTCGCAGCGGCTCGAGCGCAGGGCCGCCGAGAAGCTCCGAGGGTGGCCACAGCGCTCCTCGAAAGGTAGGTCCTCGTCAGCGGTCTTCGACGGCCGCCGCACCGCGGTCGAATCGTCAGCTGGCGTGCGTTGTCGCAATGATCGTGACCACAACCACTGCAACGGTGAACACGGCAAGAATCAACCACCCCTGCCACGTACGCGGACCCCAGCCGCCACCCAATTTCTTCGGACCAAACCACGGTTCATGTTCTGCCACTGCGTCCCCCAAAAAGTTGAAATTTCGTGACGCCCATTTGCCGCGGGCAATCGGACAGTTCCTGCGCTCTCACTCTTCATGAGCGACACGATGACGCCACTCTAGTGAGCGGCCAGACCTGACGGCTATCCCCCGTTGTCCCGATCTGCATGCCCCGAAAGACGCTCAACCGAGCCTTTTTTGAAATCGAAAAGCCTGATCGACAGCCACCTTCGGTTTCACCACGCGGTGCGCTCAGGGCGAACCGCCCGTTCGGCGCAGCTCTGATGCACTTAGCTGGTGAACGTGACGCACACACTCATTCTTGGTGGGACAGCATGGCTCGGTCGCGAGATCGCCCAGCAACTGATTGAGGCCGGCGAGGACGTGACCTGCCTTGCTCGCGGCGAGTCGGGGTCGGTGCCCCCGGGCGCGACCCTCGTTCGCTCCGACCGGCGAGCGCCAGGCGCTTACGATGCCGTGTCGAAACACAACTGGGCTCGCGTCATTGAACTCAGTTACGACGCCGGCCTCGTCACCGGAGCCCTTGCGGCTCTCGCCGACACCACGCCGCATTGGACGTTGGTGTCGTCCGTCTCCGTGTACGCAAGCAACAGTGAAGCGGATGCCGATGAAGACGCCGCTCTTGTCGAACCAACCGACCCGACTGAGTACGCCCACGCCAAGGTCGCAGCCGAACGGGTCACCTCCCAGGCCGTCGGCGACCGACTTCTCACTGCCAGACCCGGTCTCATCGTGGGGCCGGGCGACACCAGTGACAGGTTCAGCTACTGGGTGGCTCGCCTGGCCCTGGCTTCGCATGAGCCTGTTCTCGTGCCCGATGTCCACGGCCGGGCCGCCCAGCTCATCGACGTCAGGGACCTCGCTTCCTGGATCATCACTGCCGGTCACCGCAGCCTCACGGGCACCTACAACGCTGTCGGCACCCAACGAGAACTCGCAGATGTTCTTGCTGCTGCACAGCAGGTCGCAGGCCACGATGGCGAACTCATCTCGGCGGACGACGACTGGCTGGTCGCACACGGAGTCAACTATTGGGCTGGTCCCCGCTCCCTGCCCCTTTGGCTTCCCCGCAGCGCGGATGCGTTCTTCCAACGCAGCCGCCAACGGTTCCTCGAATCCGGGGCGATGGAACGAAGCATCCACGAGACCGTGCACGATGCACTCGCAGACGAACGAATTCGCGGCCTGGGCAGAGAGCGACGAGCGGGACTCAGCCGAGAAGACGAACTTCGTCTTATCGGCGAACGCAGCGAAAGATGAACAAATAGGTCGGGTCCGAAGGCGGTCCGGGCACTGTCGCTATACTCGCGGCATGCGGATCCGCCCCATAGACCTCGTCGACGTGCTGGTCTATCTCGTGGTGCTGGGAATGTTCATCGAGCTGTTTCCCGACGTCATCTCCGAAAGCTTCCTGTTGGCACTCCTGACGGCGATCCTGCTCAAGGTCGTCCTTGAACTTGTGCTCAGGGTCAAGAAGAACATCGTCGCGCGAATCCGCTCGGCCGAAACTCGATGGGTTCGAATCGTCAACGCGATCACCCTGTTGCTGCTGCTACCGGGGAGCAAGTTCCTGGTGCTCGAACTCGTCGACCTGGTCTTCGGTGACGCCGTCCGTCTCGGCGGCTTCTTTCAGGTCACGGTATTGATCATCGTTCTTATGCTCGCGCGGGGCGGCATACGACGAGCGTTCAGAAGGGCCGACGAAACCGCAGGCTCCGGGATCGATCCGTCTCGGTAGCATGAAACGCATGTCTATCAAGCTTGAGAATGTCGGCATCGCCGTTCGTGACCTCGAAGCAACGGTTTCCTTCTTCACGGACCTCGGTCTCACAGTCATCGGCCGGGACGAAGTCCAGGGTGAGTGGACCGACACGGCGGTCGGGCTTGATGGCAACCACGCCAGGATCGCGATGCTCCAGACGCCGGACGGTCATGGACGTCTCGAGCTCTTCGAGTACATCCACCCGGAAGCGATCGAGTCCGAGCCCACTCGCCCCAACGAGATCGGGATGCATCGCATCGCGTTTTCCGTCGACAACCTCGACGACGCCCTTGCGATAGCCGCGACGCACGGCTGCTTTCCGCTTCGCGGCGTCGCGACCTATGAGGACATCTACAAACTCACCTACGTCCGCGGTCCCAGCGGCATCATCGTGATGCTCGCTGAGGAACTGAAGAACAACTAAAGAGGGCCTGACCGACTCACATGGTCACGGTATCGGTGATCACATTCGGTGACGCCGGTTCGTGCCGCAGGTAGGCGCGGCGGAACCAACCGCTTCCCGCAGTCAGCGCCCGGAGTTCGATCGCATAGCGGAGCAACTCCGCATCGGGAATCTCAACGGTCACCTCACTCCGTTCTCCGCCGAGTGACGTGACCCCGGTCAGGTGACCCCGGCGGGTGGACAGGTCGGTCATCACCGTGCCCACATAGTCGTCCGGCACGTTGATCGTCACCGCGGAGACCGGTTCCAGCAGCTGGATCCGGCTCCCGGCTGCGGCCTCGCGCAACGCCAGCGCCCCGGCGGCCTGAAATGCGGCATCCGAGGAGTCGACGCTGTGCGCCTTGCCGCCGACCAATCTCACCCGGATGTCGACGACCGGGTATCCGGCGGAAACCCCCTTCTGCATTTGTGCCCGGACGCCTTTTTCGACCGACCCGATGTACTGGTTGGGGACCACCCCGCCGACGACCTTGTCGACGAACTCGAAGCCCGCACCGCGTTCGAGCGGTTCGACCTCGATGTCGCAAATGGCGTACTGCCCGTGCCCACCGGACTGCTTGACATACCGTCCCCGCGCGGCAATGGGCCGGGCGAACGTCTCCCGCAGCGGCGTGATGACACCGACGGTCTGCACCTTCACGCCCTGGCCGCGCAGTCTGTCGAGCACGACCTCGGCGTGCGCCTCCCCCATGCACCACAGGATCAGTTGGTGGGTTTCGGCGTTCCGTTCAACGCGCAGTGTCGGGTCGACGGCGGCGACCTTTGCCAGGCTCCTGGCGAGCGCGTCTTCGTCGCCGTGGGTCGCCGCCTGCACGGCGACGGGCATCAGCGGCTCCGGCATCTCCCAGGGCTCGACCAGCATCGGCCGCTCCGGGGCGGAAACCGTATCGCCGGTCTCCGCGCTCGACATTCTGGTGAGCGCGCAGATGTCGCCGGCGACACAGTATTGCGCCGGGTTGAGGGCCGACCCCATCGGGAACTGCAGGTGCGTCACGCGCTCGTCACCGGCATGCTCAGTTCGGCCCCGATCGGCCAGCCCCGATCCGCCGATGTGCACGGTCGAGTCGTCCCGGATGGTGCCGGAGAAGACCCGAACCAGGCAGACGCGGCCGAGGAAGGAATCTATGGTGGTGCGCACTATTTCGCCGACCAGCGGCCCGTCCGGATCGCACGCCAGGGGCCCGGTCTGCCCACTGTCCAGGTCTGTCACCGCCGGCACGCCGCGTTCCACCGGCGACGGGAAGGCTCCGGTCACCAGGTCGAGCACCTCCGTCACTCCGACGCCGGTCTCCGCGGATGCCGCCAGCACCGGAAAGAAGGACCCGCGGACGACCGCGATCTCCAGGTCCATGATCAGTGTGTCGACGGGGATCTCCTCGCCGTCGAGATAGCGATCCATCAGCGTCTCGTCCTCGCTTTCGGCGATGATGCCCTCGATCAGGACAGCCCGTGCCGCCTCGGAGTCGGCCCGTTCGGCCTCGTTCGTCTGCCGGCGGACGGGACGAAGGGTGCCCGCCGCATAGTCCGACACCGTTCCGGAGAGCAGTCCCCGCAACCCGGTAATGCCCCCGGCCGTGCGGATCGGCGCGTAGAGCGGCAGGACAGAGGAGCCGAAGGCACCCTGGAGCTCGGCCAGGACCGTCTCATAACGGGCCCGCGGATGGTCGATCCGACTGATCACGACGCCGCGGGGCATCCCGATGCTCTCGCATTCCGCCCAGAGTGCGGTGGTGGCCGCATCGACACCGTCAACGGCGGAGACGACGAACAGCGCGGCATCCGCCGCCCGGAGGCCGGCGCGCAATTCGCCGACAAAGTCGGCGTAGCCGGGGGTATCGAGCAGGTTCACCTTCACGTCGTCGACGACGATCGGCAGAACCGAAAGTGTGACGGAGCGTTGCTGGTGGATCTCGGACGGGTCGGAATCGCTCACCGTGGTGCCGTCGAGGATCGATCCCATCCGGTTGATGGCCCCGGTGGCGGCGAGGAACGCTTCGGCGAGCATGGTCTTGCCGGCCCCCGATCGGCCGACCAGGGCAACGTTGCGGATCTTCTCTGGACGCTGCGCCGGCGTTGTCGTGCCGGTGGACGAGCCGTGTGTGCCTTTTCCGGACATGAAGCTCCTGACGTCGTTGTCGTGACTTTCCCCCACCGTTGTAGTCGATTTGACACCCGCTCACGACCACACGGCAAGAGCCGGACCGGTCGCGTTTCCGCGAGAGGTCACATGCGCGTCGCTGCGGTACCGGAGTTGTAGGTGATCTCGTCGAGGTTGTATTCGAGGTAGGCGAACTCACCCTGTGCGGCGGCGGCGTGCCAGCGACCTTCCCCGTGAGTGGCGAGTCTGCGGGCACCGAACAGGCGATAGTCGCCCACCGGCGTCGACCACGGTTGCGGCGTGAAGGTCGAGCCGTCACGCGACGTGCTCATCCGGTCATCTGAGCGGAAGTCGACGAGGTCACCGCCGCGAAAGGTCAGGTCGGCGCTCACGGTCTGCAGACCGTTCGTGAACACGCCCCGGACATGGGTGTCATCGATCTGCTGCCAGGCTACCGGCGCGTCGACGAGTGCCGACGGGGCCAAAATGCACAGGTCGTTGAACAGGGTCACGGTCTCCGCCCTATCCATCTCGGGCCCCGCGGCGTTCACCATTCGGAGTACGGAGCACAGCTTGACGCGCATCGTGGCGGAGCGGCCGACGAAGACGTGCAGCACGTCGACCGGCACGCCGAACATCGTGGCGTCCATCCAGAACAGTCGACTGGGCGTGGGACCATAGGTGTTTACCTGCTCGCCGGTGTAGGTCATCCACCGCGACGTGGCGCTGGCGCGGATCCGGCCGTGGATGATGGCGCGCAGCGACGAGACCCGAGGCTGGCCGACGGCGCCGGAACGCCGGACGTGCTCGGCGACCGGTGCGGGGAGGTGAGCCAGATCGGCTTCCGACACGATCGAATCCATGCCGGGTGCGGATTCATGAAGCGCGGTAGCGACACGACGCCGGTACTCGGCACGGTAACTTCGTGGACCGTTCGACGCGAGCTCATAGCCCAGGGCAACGAGAAGCACCAGGTTGGCCAGAGTCCCGGCCTTGGCGTCGCTCCACGAGGTCAGGATGACGGCCTGGGAGATCAGCAGGCCGACGAATCCGGCTACCCACCACATCCGTGCGCGGGCCGCGAACAGTACCCCGGTCACGACGAGCGCGATCGCAGCGGCGAGCCACACCACGCCGAGTGCCGGCGCGATCGGCTCGGTCAGCGTCGCCACCTCGGCCCAGGCGAGACCCTTTGCTGCCCCGAGGAGGTGGAGCAATCCGTGTGCGATCAGGATGACCACGACGAACCACCGCACGAGAGTCCTGGTCATGCGCGGGCTGCCGATCCGAAGAGGGCGAGGACCAGATCGACGGCTGACCGCGCGTAGCCGGCTTCGATCGGTTCACCCGTGATCAGGAGGCTGAAATACAAGGGCCCGGCGAGCGCGTTGATCACGAAGTCGGTGTCGGTGTCGGCGCAGAGCTCACCGGAGGCGATTCCGCGTCTGACGACCGCGCGCCACTCGAGTTGGTTGGGCCCGATGATCAACTCGCGATAGCTGGTGGCGAGCTCGGGATCGACGGCCATCTCTGCGACCAGGCCGGGCAGCACTCGCCCCAGTGGAGTCCGGGTCAGGATATCGATCAGCTGTTCGGTCAGGAACAGCAGGGCGTCGGCCGCGCTGCTGCTCTCGTTGCTCGGTGCCGGACGCATTTGAGTCACCATCGCCTCGACGACGAGCTGGGACTTCTGCGCCCATCGCCGGTAGATGGCCGGCTTGCTCACGCCGGCCCGCCGGGCGACGTCCGCGATGGACAAGCGGACGTAGCCGACCTCGGCGAGCAATTCGATCGTGGCGGCCAGAATCGACCGATCCATGCCCGGATCGCGTGGGCGACCCAGATCACTGCCGCGACCGCCGGGTCGGCGCGGTGCCATCGGTGACTCCGACATCAGAACCGCCTTCCTTATAACGTTCCTATTAGTAACGTAACTGGAGTCGTCGAGTTACGCAACGAGGCGTTACGGAACCGCCTCACCCCTCCGTAACCTCATCCCGCTAGGCGGTCGGCCCCCTGCGGGTTCTTGACACGGTGGCGATTGGCCTGCAAGGTGCTAGCTGAGGCGGGTCAACGCCGCGACGAAAGGAGTTGTCGTGACTGGTCGCATCCATATCGACTTGTTCACCACGCTCGACGGAGTCTCCCAGGCTCCCGGAGGGCCCGAGGAAGACAACGACGGCGGCTTCGGGTTCGGTGGCTGGCAGGCACCGCTCATCGACGAAGCGGACGGCGCCCAGATCATCGCGGGAATCCGGGACATGGACGCCCTGCTTCTGGGGCGGCGCACCTTTGACATCTTCGCCGGGTATTGGCCACACCAGCTCGACGGGCCTGAGTCCGAAATAGCGCGCAAATTCGACGCGATCCC
The DNA here is from genome assembly GCF_027594785.1 of Cryobacterium breve. GTDB lineage: Bacteria > Actinomycetota > Actinomycetes > Actinomycetales > Microbacteriaceae > Cryobacterium > Cryobacterium breve_A. The sequence goes on along the minus strand of NZ_CP075584.1, from coordinate 3,235,144 downwards.
CAAATACGTCGCGTCCCGGGGCGCGCCGAACCTGACCTGGCGTGACTCGCACCTGCTTGGTCGCGACCTCGCCGCGGAGCCTGGCCCGGTTGCGCGATCGGCACGAGGAGATCCACGTGATCGGCAGCATCAATTTCGCCCGCACTCTTGTCGCCGACGGCCTGTTCGACCAGCTGAACCTCTGGGTGTACCCGATCGTGCTCGGTGCCGGCAAGCGCCTCTTCCCAGCAGACGGGCCGCCGACATCCCTCGAGCCTGCTCGGCGCCGGGACCCCGTCCCCGGCAGGCACGATCCTCCTGCGCTACGGCCCGAAGGGCTCCACCCCGGAGACGGGCGACATGACCTGACGCAGTGTTCGGGCCATCGTCGATCCCCTTACAGACCGCGCTGGCCCTTTTCGACGTCGGATTGGAACTTCGTGAACGCCCGCGCGAGTTCTGGATTCGACCCGTTCAGGCTCGCGAGCCGCGGCCCTCGCCCGCGGTCGGGCAGAGAGCAGATAGAACGCGGCGAGGATCACGACCGCCAGGCCCAGTCCCCCACCCGCTATGAGCACGATCATCAAGCCACCTGCAGTCATGAAGAATCCTTCCCCGATTCCGAAACCACTGTCTGCCAAGCATCACACGAACAGCCGGTCAATGTCGCTTTATGTTGCCGGAGTGACGACTGCGTTCTGGCCCACGAGGGAAGCAAGTTCGGCGCGGTTCACTGCCCCCATCTTGCGAAGCACGTTCGCGACATGGAACTTGACGGTATTTTCGCTGATCGAGAGCGCATCCGCGATCGCCCGGTTGCGCGCGCCGGTGGCGACGAGGTCGAGGACGGCCCGTTCCCGGGCCGTGAGTCCCCAGCCGGCGATCGGCGCGATCGCTGACGAGGGCGGGTCAAGGGGAAGGGAGACGGAAATGTCCGAACCCCAGCCGGGTGTCGCATCCACGTGGAAGTCGCCGTCGAGGGCCGTCACCCGGGCGACCAGGTGACGCACGCTCGGCGTCTCAACGGATAGGTCGCCGGGGCCGTCGTCGCGAATGTTGATCAGCAGGTTGTGGCCATCGCAGTCCCACTGCACCCGCACCCGGGCGACCCCGGGCTGATCGACCAGGGCGAGCACTGCACCGCGCACGATCGCGCGTCCGGCGTGGGCGACTTCGCCCGGCAACGCGCGGCCGTTCACGGGCGGTTCGATGAACTGCACGTCGAGGTCCCCGAACCGCGCCAGGGGCCTCAGGTCGTTTCGGAGCCGCTCGAATGCCGTGGCGACGGGTTCTTCGGACAGGATGCGGTCGCGGTCACTGACCGCCCTCAGCCTGCACCATGGCGGCCACGGTCAGGTCGATCGCCGTCTGCCGCGCGGCCGCGTCACCGGTCTGTCGTGAACGCAGAACCGCGAGGAGCAATTCCAGCGTCGTGGAGTGGGCGTCGGTCAGGCTCCGCAATGAGCGTGGCCCGGTCTCGCGATGCCATCCGCGAATCGCGCAGGTAGTCCGGCGTGGCCACGACGACCTGGCTGCGGATGCCTGACGCGACCAGTTCCCAGAGTGCGGCGACGAGGTCCCGCGTTTCGCGAACTCCCGTCGGCGCCGCCGCGGTCAACTCGGGATCGGTCAGGACCAGAAGGGCTCCGGTCGAGGCGATCCAGGCCGACATCGCCCGCTCCGACCGGGCCAGCAGCGCCGGTTCGTTCCAGATCGATCCGCCGCGCAGGGCGACTGCATCGCGAAGAATGTCGAGTTCCGCGATCGTGACGTGGTCGATGACCTCTGCCTGGCCGGCCTTCTTCTGGGGGCGCCCCGTGCAATCCTCGGTGAAAATCACCAGGGCGCCGTGCGAGATACGCGACTGCAGCAGGTCGGAGAATGCTCCCGCAATGCCGAGCAGTGGGTGTGCGAGCACCTTGCGGAGTTCGAGGAGCAACTCGACCGAGGGGGAAATACTCACTTCTGACATACCCACACCCTACTCAGGGTGCGAGGACCTACCCGAACGGGTAGTCCCATCCGCTCGTTCGGATGGCCTCGTCGTCGGCGGGCGGCGCGCAGGCTGGGGCAATGGCTTATTCCACGACATCCGCTCGCACGGCAGACTCCCTCAGAAGCATTGCGGGCGAAGTCCAGGGCGTCGTGGAGCGACTGGTGCGCGATTCGAGGGACGATCTGGACCGCGCGGCCGACCGGGTTCGCGCCGCAGATCGCGTCTTCGTCCTCGGGGCGGGCCGGTCCGGACTCGCGCTACAGATGACGGCGATGCGCCTGATGCACCTGGGCCTGGACGTCAAGGTGGTGGGCGACGCGACTACCCCGGCGATCACCGGCGAGGACGTCCTCCTGGTCGCAAGCGGGTCGGGCACAACGGCCGGCATCGTCCGCGCCGCGTCCACGGCGGCAGGTGTCGGAGCGGGCGTCGTCGCCATCACAACGGACCGGACTTCTCCTCTCGGGGAACTCGCCGACGTGGTCATCGTGGTTCCGGCCGCGACGAAGCAGGACCACGCCGGGATGATCTCGGCGCAGTACTCCGGCGGGCTCTTCGAGCAATCGCTCGTCCTCGTCGGCGATGCCCTCTTCGACGCACTCTGGAAGAACTCGGGCGCCACTGCGGAAGAGCTGTGGCCCCGGCATGCAAACCTCGAATAGGCACCCTCATGCTTCCCTGCCCGCGACCGCGGCCAACAGGGTGAATCAAGCACAACCGAAGTAAGGAATCAGCAATGAAACTGCAGGTCGCCATGGACGTCATCACGCTGGACGCCGCCCTCACTCTTGCCGCACAGGTCGCACCGCACGTCGACATCATCGAACTCGGCACTCCGCTCATCAAGAGCGAAGGATTGCGTGCCGTCACCGCGATCAAGAAGGCACACCCGGACAAGCTCGTCTTCGCCGACCTCAAGACGATGGATGCCGGCGAGCTCGAGGCCGACATCGCGTTCACTGCCGGAGCCGACTTCGTGACCGTTCTGGGAACGGCCGGGGACAGCACGATCATCGGAGCCGTCAAGGCCGCCACAGCGCACGGCAAGGGAATCGTCGTCGACCTGATCGGCGTCGCCGACAAGGTGACCCGGGCCCGTGAGGTCACCGCGATGGGTGCCGTGTTCGTCGAGATGCACGCGGGACTGGACGAGCAGGCTGAGCCTGGCTTCACGTTCCAGACCCTCCTCGACGACGGCGAGGCCTCGAAGGTTCCCTTCTCCGTCGCCGGTGGCGTCAACCTCACGTCGATCAAGGGTGTGCAGCGAGCGGGTGCGACCGTTGCGGTCGCCGGCGGTGCCATCTACGGCGCGGCCGACCCTGCTGCAGCGGCAGCGGAACTGCGCGCCGCCATTATCTAGGACGCGCCAGCTGAATCCCGCGCGGGCCACCGAGGGTTCATGCAGCCTGCGGTGGCAGCATGGGGCGAAAGACGCGGTCACCCCCGTATCCATGACAGAAGGAAGCCCGATGACGATCATCAAGATCAATGCGATTACTGTGCCGGCCGACAACGGCGATGAGCTGGCTCGTCGGTTCGCCGCCCGCGCCGGGGCCGTCGACGACGCTCCCGGTTTCGAGGGCTTCGAACTGCTGCAGCCGACCGACGATCGCAGCACCTGGCTGGTCATCACGCGCTGGGCCGATGAGGCGTCCTTCCAGGCGTGGTCCACGTCTCCCGCATTCGCGCACGGCCACCGCAGTGAGGCTCCGCAGGACGGCAAGCCCGCTGCGCGCCCGGTCGGCGTCAGCAGCGAGCTGTGGTCCTACGCCATTGCCGGTGGTTCAGCCAGCTAGGAGCATCTTTCGACGGCGAGCCTCGTTGCGCGTATCCGTTATTCCTGCGGCCAGGATGCGCGCAGCGCGAGGATCGCCTCGTCGAGTTGGACGCCGTTGGCGGCTGCCACGCGCGTCAGCTCCCTCGCGGCCTTCATGACGGACGCGGGCGGGCTGGAAACGGAGCCGCTGACCCGCGTGCCCGCGCCCGCGCGCGAGACCACGAGACCGTCCTCTTCGAGGAGCTTGTAGGCCTTGGCGACCGTTCCCGATGCGACACCGAGGTCCCGGGCCAGCTGCCGAACGGAAGGCAGCCGCTCCCCGCCTGCGAGGGTGCCTGCAAGAATGCGGCTGCGCAATTGCCGGTGAATCTGCTCTGAGGGCAGCCCGGGACCCTCAACGCTCAGGAACGACACTGCTCGGACCGCTCGACGTCTGCACCCGTATTCGCGGGAACGGGGCGGGGCGTTGCGACGCTCGAGGAGACTCGGATGCGCCGTGTGAATACGGGGAGCATGATCAGGGCGAGGCCGAGCCCCTCGACGACGAAGCCGGCCGCCCAGAGCGGCATCGCGATCGCCTTGAGGGGCGACCCGACTTTCACATCGCCGACACCGGGGAAGGTCGTCCCGATATACATCCGCCCCGCGGAACCGATCGATATCCACGCGAGCCCGAGGGTGACGAGTAGTGCGCCGGAACTCAGGCTCAGCACAGTCCGGGTCTGCAGCCGTCGAAGCTGGATGTCCACGGTGCGTGCGGCCCGCATCGCCACCGTCGGGCGGGCAATCGACCACAGGGCCAGGAGGGTGAGAACCATCAGCACTCCGAGTGCGCAGAGCAGCGGCACCCCATAGAACCAGCCCAGGAAATCGCCTCGGGCGCTCGCCGACCCGAGGTCGATGATCAGGATGGAGTAACGGCCCTCTTCATCGGGACTGGAGACCAGCCCGGCGAGGACCACCGTCAGAACGAGGGCAACCGCGGACAGCAGCCAGGCTACGAACCACCAGGGTGAGCCGAAGGATCCGAGATTGCGTGGTTGCAGGTCCATCTCGGCGGCAAGCACCCGGCCCGTTCCCCTGGAGCGCGAGGGAAGCAGGACGAGCACGAGGATCGCGGCTGCGGCGATGGACATGGGCAGAATCCGAGGTAGCCAATTCGCTGAATAGTCGGGTGCGCCCCCGAACCATCCGCTGAACCAGCTGACCCACAGAAGATCGACGATGAGGAGCCCGGAGACGGTCCCCGCAGAAAGCCTGGCCCGTCGGACGTGCGTCACTGCCGCAGACTCCCACCCTGATTGCTCAGCTGACTCCAGCGCGTGGGAACTCTGGTCGCGGACATCCGCCCGGACGCCGTGCAGCAGGATGCCGAGCGGCACGATGGTCGCTGTCGCCAACTGAAGGAAGCCGTAGAAGAACCACATGCGAAAAACCATCTGACGCCCGCCCCTGTCGTCGCCCACCAGTCAAACTTGTATCAAAACTGACGATACATTCAACTACCTGGCCGGTCAAGAGCTCGACCACGACCGAACGAGACCGGCCGCAAACCTTCGGGTGCAGAATTGCGGCATGGGAAATCCCGTCGTGCACTTCGAACTCATCGGCCCCGATCCGGCACGGCTGCGCGAATTCTATTCGGCGCTGTTCGGGTGGGACGCACCCGCGGGCGCCCCGGTCGCACCCGCGATTTCCGCATCCGCCGACTATTCCTTCATCACTCCGGAACCCGGCTGGGGATCGGCGGCCGGCGGAATCGGCGGGGGCGCGGGATTCGCCTCGCACTCGATCTTCTACGTCGGCGTCGAGAGCGTAAGCGATGCGCTCCGTGCCGCCGAGGAGCCTGGGCGGAACCGTCGTTCTCGGACCCCAGCGCAACGAGGCTGGCGGAATCACCGTCGGACATTTCCGGGACCCCGCAGGAAACCTGGTCGGCGTCGCCGGCCCGGTTTGAGCCCTCGCGATCAGCCGAGGGCGTCCGTCAGGAACCGCGACACGTCGGCGAGTTCTTCGGCCGAGATCGAGTGCGGCAGCCCGGCGTAGACCTTTTCGGTGAGGGCAGTGTGCCCGGGCAGCCAGGCGCTGGCCCGCGCGGTCGTCTCCGCGGAGATGACCCGGTCAGCGTCGCCGTGACCGAAGAACACCGGCGTGCGGGTGGCCGCAAGCGTCTCGTCGCCCGGGAGGGTCGCCTCGAGGGTGAATCCGGAGAGCACGACGCCGGCGGGGAACCGGCCAGGTGCCTGGCGGAGCAGCTGGGTGACCATGAGGCCGCCCTGTGAGAAGCCGAGGGGAACGACGGGTGTGCCCGGGTGCACATTGGCGTCCAGCCACGCGAGTACGGCATCCGCCGCTTCGATAACGGGCTCCGGACTCGGGCGCCCCGGCACCGTGATCGGGAACCAGGCGAAGCCGCCGGTCGGCAGGCCGACCGGCGCGCGCAGCGACACCCAGTCGAAGCCCTCGGGCAGGTAGGCGGCGAGGCTCGGCAGGTCGCCTTCGTGCGAACCGTACCCGTGCAGCAGGAGCAGGAGCGGGCGGGACGACGGGAGCGCGAGGTCGATGCCGTCGCGGCGGGCTTCGACAGTGATGAGGGCACTCATACGGAGGCCTCGCCCACGGTCAGGGTGACGCGGGTCTTCCAGGGGTCGTCGACACGGATGCTCGTGCCGTCGTCTTCGAGCGGAATCGCACGGTGACGAAGGCGTTCCGCCACAGCATCGAGATCGGCGCGGCCAGGCACGGTGATCGCCACGTCGGCGAGGCCGAGAGTCGCGGCACGCGGACCCACGCCGCGGCTGTTCCAGACGTTCATCGCCATGTGGTGGTGGTAGCCGCCGGCGCTCACGAACAGCGCGCCGGGGAAGTCGAGGGTCGTCTCGAAGCCGAGGGCGTCCACGTAGAAGCGCCGGGCCATCTCGAGGTCGCCGACCTGGAGGTGAACATGGCCGACCTTGGCCGGACTGACTTCAGCCTCTCCCCCGTCGGCGGGCAGGTTCTGCTGCAGGAAGGCGCTCGGATCGAGTGCAAGCGTGTCCATCTGCACCTGGCCGTTCTTGTAGACCCACTCCGAGCGGTCCCTATCGACGTAGAGCTCGATCCCATTGCCCTCAGGGTCGGTGAAGTAGAAGGCGTTGCTCACGATGTGGTCGGCGCTGCCGACGTAGCTCGACCGCTGGTCACGTGCGGCCTGAAGCACGGTCGCGGCGAGGCCGGTGCTCGTGTCGAACAGGATCGCGGTGTGGAAGAGTCCGGCCTGGCTGCGGGCGGGAACCGGCAGACCTGGCGTGTGCTCGAGCACCACGAGCGGAGTGGTGCCGCGGCCGAGCACGACCGACGTGCCCTGCGCGCTGATCGGGTCGAGCGCGAGCGCCTCCCGGTAGTAGGAGGACATCAATGCCAGGTCGCCGACGCGCAGCGTTACGGCATCCATGCCCGTCGTCGCAGCGAGGAGGTCGCCTGCCGCGGCCCGGGATCCGGTCAGGTCAGTGGTGAGTGTCATGTTCGTCTCCTGCAGTCGCGTCGGTCTCACACGTCGCGCTCAACCCGCTTAGTTGAACCGACAACCGATACCCTAGCAGATTAGTTGAAGCGTCAAGTAAACTTTCTTGATCACTCAGAGAATTGCCGGGCTGACGCTCAGAATCATAATTACGTGTGAAATTAGAGATGAGATACCCAAAATTAGGTGAGTAAATCTCGTATTCGTGTTCGATTCGGGGTAGAATCGGGGTATGGCAGGAGCTACGGATCCCCAGTCACATACCCCGCAGGCAGACGATCTGGACGCGGGGGATCAGCCCACACCGGTGGGCCTCGCCTCCACGGAATCGTCGGCTGAATCGTCGGCTGAATCGCCGGCTGAATCGCCGGTCAACTCCTCGGATGGGCAAGTCGAGTCGGCCCATCCCGTTGCGGTGGCCGAAGCTTTCGAGGGTGCTGTCGGGCTGGCCGGGTCGGTGCCGTCGGTGCATGCGGATGCTGTCGCCCGGCTCGCCGAGATCCAGGCGGCTCTCGCGGACGCTCTAGCCGCGATCCCGGTTGAGTTGCTCAGCGATGCGGAAGCCGTCACGGCGCTGAAAGACGTCGAGGCCATTGGGCGGACGGTGGATGCGGCCCGGGTGACCACCGCAACCGACGTCGACCGGCGGGCACGGGTACTGGGCCGCGAAGGGCTGGCGTGGCGGATGGGGTGCCGGGGCCCGTGGGACGTACTGACGCGGGTGACCCGGGTGTCGGCCCGGGAGGTCAAGCGGCGAACGAAGCTCGGGGATGCGGTGTTGCCCCGCCGGGCGGGCCTGGCGGTGTTGCCGCCACTCTTCCCGGTCGTCGGGGCCGCCCTGGCGACGGGGGACATCGGTGTGGAGGCGGCCGAGCTGATCACCACGGGGCTCGGGTCGGTCAGTCACCGGGCGGTCCCGGCGGAGGTGGAGGTCGCCGAGCGGGCCCTGGTCGCCACGGCGGCCGGGTGGATCACCCCGGAAACCGAGATCCTCGCCGGCGCCGGGGTGCCCGCGGCTGCGGACCTGATCCGCGGGATGGTGTTGCAGTGGCAGGCCATCCTGGACCCCGACGGGATGGTCCCGCAGGAGGACCTGTTCGAGGCGAAGTCGAACATCGGCTTCGGCCAGTTGAAGAACGGGCTGTACCCGGTCAAGGGCGGGGTGACGCCGGAGCCTGTACGGGATGATGAACACCCTCTTCGACGCGTTCCTCAGCTTCCACGCCCGGCCCGCGTTCCCCACCGAGGAGGAGCAGGCCCGGATGGATTCCGGGCAGCTGATCCCCGGAGCCGAGACCGCGGGCACCGATACCGGTACCGACGTAGGCACGGGCCCGGAGCTTGATGTGATCGAGGCCGAGCTGCGAGAGCGGCGCGCGGACACCCGTACCGGCGGGGAGAAACGTGCAGACATCCTTCGGGCCCTGTTCGAGCACGCCGCCCGGGACGAGGACACGCCCAGCATGGGCGGGTCGGCCCCGACGGTGATGGTGCACGTGAACGCGGCCGACCTTGCCTCCGGGGTCGGCGTCGGGTGGATCGACGGGGTCGAGGCCCCGGTGTCGCTCAAGACGGTGCACCAGCGGATCTGTGACGGCGGCTTCCAAGGGGTCCTCTTCGGGGAAAACAACCAGGTCCTCAAGCTCGGTCCGGAGCGACGGTACTTCAACCGGGCGCAACGCCGGGCGATCACCGCCCGCGACGGCGGGTGCATCATCCCCGGCTGCAAGGCCCCCGCGCACTGGGCCGAAGTACACCACGTGAAGCCCTGGGCGCAGAACGGGCCCACCACGGTCGACAACGGTGTCTTACTGTGTTGGTTCCATCACCACACGATCGACACCTCCGGGTGGGAGATCCGCATGGTGAAAGGATCACCACAAGTGCGAGCTCCCGGACTCATCGACCCGCAGCGGCTCTGGCGGCCACCGAACCGACACCGCGCCCACCAGGTCCTCACCGGACCACCCAACCGCGACTGACCAGACCATGCGCCGCAGGGCCCTGAGAAGGGGCCCTGCGTTATCTCCGTCGCGCTAGCTGCTCACGCGGCGTTGAGAGCATTCACGAGGGCCGGGATCGCTGGAGTCAACCGGTCCAGATCCGACTCTGTGGTGGCATTGGTGGAGAGCTGCAGCCAGTTGACTCCGTCGAACACGTCGAAGGTATAGCCGCCACCCTCATTTGGAATCCGGGTCGCACGCTCGACCCCGGAGATTGACACGACCTTGGCCCCGGTCTTCAGCGCGACATCCCCCTGAGCCCAGGACCCACCCGGAAGCAGGATGATGCTGAAGGATCCAATCTGGCCGGTCGGAGTCGGCGACTGAGACCAGCTGCACGCGAAAACGCCGGCGCTCTCAAGGGCCGAGTAACGCCCCTGGGCGGCTTCGCCGCCGGCAGTGTCTCCCGAAAGAACCGTGAGTCCGGGACTGGAAATGGCGTCCGTGACGTGTGCGGCATCCGACAGTGTGGCGCAATCCTCTCGCTGCCAGGCGCCACTCGGAGTCACAACGGTCACCGGCGTGCCCGCGGCCCGTGCACGACCCGAGAACGTGGCGAGAAGTGTCGCAACTGCGGTACGAGTATCGTCGTTGATCGTCCCGACCGCAGTGTGGACGACTGCGCTCAGCCAGTAGCCCCCAACGGTGGCACTGACGCGACAGGATCCGGATTGAGCAGGGTCGGGTACGTCTGCTCCGTAGCAGGAGACCTCATCCGCGTGAACGTTCTTCACTGACGCAGCGGCCAGAACGACGGCAGCGACGTAGGCGCCCGTGAGACTCTCATTCTCGGACCACAGGCAATCGATACCGCCCCGCGCGGGCACGGCGGCGAAGGCGGGATCCCCCGCGAGCAAGACGTTCCTGGCCGTCTCCGAACTCGCAACAGCCGCGCCGACGGCCGCGCCGACTTCGTCAACGGTGAAAACTGCGGCGCAGGTGCCGCCGAAGACACCGGCAGGCCGGGTCTGCCCGGCGGGCACTGTCGCGGAAGCGGTCGGCGTCGGAGTCGTGGTTGCGACTTCGGTGACCGGACCGGCGCCTGGCGCGCTTGACCCAGGGCCCGCACAGCCGGAAAGCAGAACCAGCCCTGTCAAAGCCATGGCACACGCAGCGGCACTTATTCGAGCACGCATATCAATCCCCCGATGATTGTGGCACCGTTGTGCCCCCGCTTCTCCGCGGTCCTATTCAGAACCCTAGTGGATGCAGGTCGCTACCGGACAGGCCGGTCAGAGGGCAAGAAAAAGGCACTGTCCCACGGTGATCAGATGATCTCCGACGGCGGGCAGGAAGGAAGGAATCAGCACAGGCTAGCGGCCCGCGAAGAGCCGGGACAGGAAGCCACCGGACGCCTGTTCGTTCTCGTGCCCGGGGCAGCGCTGCGACTTCGGCACGCCGCGCATGACCTGGTCGACGTGCTGGCCGCAGCCGGCCCAGGTGGTCTTCCCGCAGGTCTTGCAGGTCTTGGCGTGGCACATCGGCAGGCTCCTTCGTGAGTGAAAGCACTCACTATACCCCCATGGGTATCTAGAGTGCACGGTCCGCGATATCCCGCGGGTGTAGTGTCAGAATCAGTCCCCCAATTACCCATGGGGGTATATGCCGGGTCGGCCGAATCGCTGTCCCGGCCGACGAAAGGCACCCCCATGAAGATCGTTGTCGTAGGCGGGGTAGCAGCCGGTGCATCCGTCGCCGCCCGCGCCCGCCGCTTGGACGAGTTCGCAGAAATCGTCGTGCTCGAACGCGGTCATCACGTCTCCTTCGCGAATTGTGGACTTCCGTACCACGTCGGCGAAGTGATAGCGGATCGTAGCCGCCTGCTCCTGCAGACACCGGAGAGCCTCCGCGAGTCCCTCGACATCGATGTACGGGTCGGTCACGAGGTGTTGGGGATCGACCGTGCCGCGAAAACGGTGACCGTCCGCGAGGTCGACGGCGGACGCAGCTACGAGGAACCTTATGACGAACTGGCTCTCTGCACCGGCGCCGAACCGCTCCGTCCGCCCCTGCCGGGGATCGACCTCGCCGGCGTTCACGTATTGCGCCGGATCGGCGACATGGACGCCATCAAGGCCCACCTGGACGCCGCGATCGCCCTCGCCGCGACGGGCGCCCGGGGGCCCGTGCGCACCGTCGTGATCGGCGCGGGCTACATCGGCCTCGAGATGGCCGAGAACCTCAAGCACCGCGGCGCCCTCGTCGACGTCGTCGAGATGAGCGACCAGATCCTGCCGCCCCTCGACCATGAGATGTCCGTCCCCGTTGAACACCACCTCCGCAGTCGCGGCATCACCCCTGCACCTGTCGACTGCGGCCGCAGCGTTCGCGGCCCGCCCCGACGGAGGACTCAACGTCGAACTCACTGACTCGACCGTCCTCGCGGCCGACCTGGTGATCCTCTCCGCCGGGGTGCGCCCGAACACCACGCTCGCGAAGGCAGCCGGGCTCGAGCTCGGCGCCCGCGGCGGCATCACGGTGGACACGCACATGCGCACCTCCGACCCGCACATCTGGGCGGCAGGCGACTCCGTCGAAACGCCGCACACCGTGCTCCCGGGGCGATGGCTGGCCCCGCTCGCCGGACCGGCGAACCGCGAAGCCCGGGTCGCCGCCGAGAACATCTGCGGCCGCAACACCGAATACCGTTCGACTCAGGGCACCTCCATCGTGAAGATCTTCGACATGGTCGCCGGAGGCACGGGCGCGACCGAACGGCAGGCTCCTCGCCGCCGAGGTCCCGTATCGGGCCGTGCATGTGCACCCCTCCGGCCACGCCGGCTACTACCCCGGCACCGCAATGATGCAGGCTCAAGGTCCTCTTCGCCCCCGACACCGGGCGCATCCTCGGCGCGCAGGCCGCCGGCTTCGACGGCGTCGACAAGCGCCTCGACGTGCTCGCGACCGCCCTCCGCGGCGGCCAGACCGTCTACGACCTCGAGGAGGCTCGAGCTCGCGTACGCTCCCCCGTTCGGTTCCGCGAAGGACCCGGTGAACATGGCCGGCTTCGTCGCGAGCAACGTGCTCCGCGGCGATCTCACCCTCTGGTACGCCCAGGATTACCCGGAAGCGACCGCCGGGGCGCGGCTCATCGACGTGCGCACCCCCGAGGAATTCTCGATCTGGCACCTGCCGGGCGCCGAGAACGTGCCTCTCGGCAGCATCCGCCTCGAATGCGAACTCTGGGACCGCACCGGGCCACTGCGCCTGTACTGCGCGGTCGGGTTCCGCAGCTACCTCGCCTACCGCGCGCTCGTGCAACGTGGCTTCACGGATGTCGCCACTCTCTCGGGCGGGTCAGACACCTTCCGGTCGTGGCACGAGGTCGAGCCCGAAAGCGACGAACCCCCGCTGCCTATGACTGCCTACGCCGAAGCCGCCGAGTTCACGGCCGCCGCTACGAAGGCCACCGCCCAGGCCGCGCTACTCGCCAACGGCACCGGCGTGCAGGTCGACCTGGACTGCTCCGGACTGGCCTGCCCCGGCCCGATCATGAAGTTGTCCGAGAAGATGAAGACGCTGGATGCCGGCGACGAGGTCGTCGTGCACGTGTCCGACCCCGGGTTCGCCAGTGACGCTCCGGCCTGGGCCAGGCGGAACGGACACGAGCTCGTCGCCATTTCGCCGGAGGGCCCCGGCTACGTCGCGACCATGCGGAAGGGCGGTGCCGTGCTCGCGACCCGGCCGTCGGCATCCGTCGGCATCATGAGCCCGCCGGCACCGAACAAGACCTCGTTCGTGGTGTTCTCCGGCGACCTCGACAAGGTGCTCGCCGCCTTCATCATCGCCAACGGGGCAATCGCGATGGGCGAAGAGGTATCGATGTTCTTCACGTTCTGGGGGCTCAACTCCCTCCGCCGCACGGACCCACCCAAGCGGGAACGCAAGCTGATGGACAAGATGTTCGCCACCATGATGCCCTCGAGCGCAGGCAGCATGCCGCTTTCGCAGATGAATATGCTCGGCGCCGGCGCGGCACTGATCAAGAAGGTCATGCGGGACAACTCGGTCTCGTCGCTGCCCGATCTCATCATGTCCGCGCAGGCCGGCGGGGCGCGCCTGATCGCGTGCACCATGACGATGGACCTTCTCGGGATCGCTCCGACCGACCTGATGGACGACGTCGAACTCGGCGGCGTCGCGACCTTCCTCGGGGAGGCGGCCGAGTCCACGACCACCCTGTTCATCTGACGGATCACGACTGATCCAGGCCATGACGCAGGTCCGCCCGATCAGCCGAACTGGCTGACCGGGCGGATCTGCGTGCGCTTTCGTTACAGGATGAAGAGCATCTCCTGGTACGTCGGGAGCGGCCACAGGTCGTCTGCGACGATCTCTTCGAGCGCATCGGCGGCGGCACGCACCGCGGACATCGCCGGAAGCAGCGCGTCACGGGCGTGCTCGGCCTCGCCGAGTGCGGTCTCTTCCGATTCGCCGGCCAGCGCATTGCGCAGCACAGCGAGCGAGGAGCGGAGGGCAGCGATCGGGGCGGACACCTCGCTCAGTGCGGCGTGATCCGGTTCGACCCCGACAGCCGCGAGGGCGCCGATGTTGATCGCGAGCTCGGTCTGGTGACGCACGGCGGCGGGGAGGATGACCGTCGCCCCCATTTCGAGCGTGAGGCGCGCCTCGACGCCGATCGTGAGCGCGTACTGTTCGAGGCCGATTTCGTAGCGGCTGTGCATCTCGCGGTGGTTGAAGACCTTGTACTTCTCGAACAGGTCGAGCGCGGACTCGGTGATGAGTTCGGGCAAAGCGTCGAGGGTCGTGCGCAGGTTGGCAAGCCCGCGCTTCTCCGCCTCGATCGGCCAGGCGTCCGAGTAGCCGTCGCCGTTGAACACGACGGCACCGTGGTCGGTGATGATCTGGGTGAGCAGGCTTTGCACGGCCATGTCGAAGTCGACACCACCGGCGACGGCGGCCTCGAGCTCGGTCGCCGCGTAGTCGAGGGACTCGGCCATGATCGTGTTGATCGTGACCATGGGCCCTGCGACGGTCTGCATCGAGCCGGGGGCACGGAACTCAAACCGGTTTCCGGTGAACGCGAACGGGCTCGTGCGGTTGCGGTCGCCCGGGTCGGTCGGCAGCACGGGGAGCGTGTCGACGCCGATCACCATGGAGCCCTTGTCCTTGGACGAGGTTGCCGGGCCCTGGGCGATCTGCTCGAAGACGTCGGCGAGCTGGTCGGTCCGAGGAAGATCGAGATGATCGCCGGCGGTGCCTCGTTGGCGCCGAGGCGGTGGTCGTTGGTCGCCGAGGCGACCGAGACACGGAGCAGTCCGGCGTACTTGTGCACCGCGCGGATGACGGCGGCGCAGAAGACCAGGAACTGGGCGTTGTCGTGCGGGTTGTCCCCCGGGACGAGCAGGCTGCCGAGCTCATTGTTGCCGAGCGAGAAGTTGACGTGCTTGCCCGAGCCGTTGACACCCTGGAAGGGCTTCTCGTGGAACAGGCAGGCCATGCCGTGCTTCTTGGCGACGGACTTGAAGGTCGTCATGAGCAGCTGCTGGTGATCGGCGGCGATGTTGCCACGCTCGAACATCGGCGCGATCTCGAACTGGCCGGGGGCGACCTCGTTGTGTCGGGTCTTCGCCGGGATCCCGAGCTTGAAGAGCTCCCTCTCGGTGTCCATCATGAAGCCGAGCACCCGCTCGGGGATGGCGCCGAAGTAGTGGTCGTCGAACTCCTGGCCCTTGGGCGGCTTGGCGCCGAACAGGGTGCGGCCGGAGTTGAGCAGGTCGGGGCGGGCGAGGAAGAAGTGCCGATCGACGAGGAAGTACTCCTGTTCGGGGCCGCAGAACGAGACGATGCGGGCCGGGTCGGTGTGTCCGAAGAGGCGCAGGATGCGTTCGGCGTGTTCGCCCATCGCCTGCTGCGAGCGCAGCAGCGGAGTCTTGTGGTCGAGTGCTTCCCCGGTCATCGAGACGAAGACCGTCGGGATGCAGAGGGTGTTGCCGTTCGGGTTCTCGAGCACGTACGCCGGGCTCGTCACGTCCCAGCCGGTGTACCCGCGGGCCTCGAAGGTGTTGCGCAGGCCGCCGTTGGGGAAGCTCGACGCATCGGGCTCGCCCTGCACGAGGGTCTTGCCCGCGAATTCGGCGAGGGCCGTCCCGTCGCCGACGGGCTCGAAGAAGCTGTCGTGCTTCTCCGCGGTCAGCCCGGTGAGCGGGTAGAAGACGTGGGCGTAGTGGGTCGCACCCTTTTCGAGCGCCCAGTCCTTCATTGCGGATGCGACGGCATCCGCCACGAGGGGATCGAGCCTGGCACCGTGCTCGATCGTGGCCATCACGGATTTGTAGACGGATTTCGGCAGCCGCTTCTGCATGACGACCTTGCTGAAGACGTTTTCGCCGAAGATCTCTCCCGGCGTCTCGGCCGCTGTGTAGCTCGGGGCCGGAGGAACATAAGCCCTTACGTCCCTGATCGCTTGACGGCGGGCGCTGTTTCCACTCATGAATACCCCTTTGCTACGGCGTGCTGCTCCGCGACTAGGTGCGGATTCGGATGCGCCTAAATCTAGGGAGGTCGCGTGGCGAGGATGTTTCCGGTGAATGACGGTTTCAGTCACTGAACCCCGCGCCGGCCTCTCTTTCAGATTAAGCCCGTCCGAAACACCGCATTGACTCCCCGCCGGCGTGAGGACGACTGTGGCGTTCGTAAAGGCCGGGCTCAGGCGACTGCGTTAAGATTCTCGGGTGTCCCCTGCAGCCTCCCTCCTCCGCATCGCTCTCGTCTCCCTACACACGTCGCCGGGTGACGAGCCAGGTTCCGGGGACGCCGGCGGCATGAACGTCGTGGTTCGCCAGCAGGCAGAGGCCATGGCCGCGGCCGGCCACACCGTCGATATCCTGACCCGCCGGTCCTCGCCCACGCTGCCGGACGCCGTCGTCCTCGCACCGCGCCTCACCCTCCGCTTCCTCCAGGCCGGGCCGGTGGCACCCATCAGCAAGGGGGCGCACGAGGCAGTCATCGACGAATTCCGGGTCCGCCTGGCCGCCCTCGGCGACTACGACGTCATCCACTCGCACCATTGGTTCTCCGGCATGGCCGCGCTCCCCCTCGCCCAGGGCCGCGGCATCCCGCACGTGCAGAGCTTCCACAGCATCGCCGCGGATCCCTCCACGCCGCTCTCAGCCGGCGAACGGCCGGAGTCGCCGGGGCGGATGCGCGGCGAAGCCTGGCTCGCCCGCGAATCCGACGCCCTCGTCGCGATCAGCAACGCCGAGGCCGACACGATCGTGACCCGGCTCGGCGGCTCGCCCGAGCGCATCTTCGTGGTCTTGCCCGGCGTCGACGCCGACCTCTTCCACCCCGCGCCCGGCATCCGCGCCACAGGCCCCGGCTACGCGATCGTCGCCGCCCGCCTGCAGCCGCTCAAGGGACTCGACCTCGCGGTCGAGGCGATCGCGGCGGTCCCCACAGCACTCCGGCCGGAACTCATCATCGCGGGCGATGCCTCCGGCGACTTCGACGGCTATATCGATGGGCTCCGCGAGCTCGCCGACCGGAACGGGGTCGCCGACAACGTACGATTCCTCGGCCCGCAGACCCGCACCGCCCTCGCAGCGCTATTCCGCGACGCGAAGGTCGTGCTGATCCCCTCCCACTCCGAGACGTTCGGCCTGGTCGCCCTCGAGGCGGCGGCGAGCGGCGTCCCCGTCGTCGCCTCGGCGTCCGGCGGTCTCCGCGAGGCCGTGCTTGACGGTGACACCGGCATCGTGCTCGCCTCCCGCGACCCGCAGGCCTGGGGCGCGGCCATCACGACCCTGCTCGGGGACGCCGACCTCGCCCACCGACTGTCCGTCGACGCCCGCGCCCGCGCCGAACGCCTCGACTGGCCGCGCAGCGCGCGGGCTCTGCTCGACGTGTACCGGGGCCTGCTCGAGCCGTGCTCCGCGGATGAAGCCGACGGAGCCGACGCCTACGACGACCGACACCGGCTGCGGATCGCGTGAGCATCCTCGACGGCCTCCCGGCCGTCCTGCTCGTGCACGCGCATCCGGACGACGAATCCCTGACCACCGGCGCCCTCGCGGCCGAACTCGTCGCGCGCGGCACCCGACTTTCGCTCCTGACCGCGTCCCGCGGTGAGCGCGGCGAGGTCGTCGCCGGGCCGCTGTCCGGGCTCGAAGGCACTGAAGCGCTCGCACGCGTCCGCGAGGACGAGCTGGACCGGGCTGCCGGGGTCCTCGGGATCGCCGACCGGTTCTGGCTCGGGCAGGCTCCCGCGCGCGCCGACGGCCGGCCGCCGCGCCGCTACCGTGACTCGGGCATGAGCTGGATCAGGGAGGGCCTCGCCGGCCCGGCCGCCGACGTAGACACCGATGCCCTTGCGATCGCTCCCCTCGAGGAGGTCACGGCCGACGTCGCGGCACTCATCGAACACCTGCGGCCGGCACTCGTGATCAGCTATGACCACGGCGGCGGCTATGGCCACCCCGACCACGTGCGCATGCATGACGCGACACGGGCGGCGTGCCTCGCCGGGCGGACACCCTTCGCCGAGATCGTGCTCGAACCGGCGGCGGACGCCGAATGGCTCGACCTCGCTTCCCGTCACGCCGCGACAGTGGCCGCCTTGCGCTGTTACCGGAGCCAGCTCACGGTCACGGACGACGGCCTGCACCTCGTGCACTCCGGCGGCCAGCGTGAGGCGATCACGACGTCGATCGGCCTGCGCGCGCGCTGAGGTGTCGATTCGGGGCGTGCTCGCTCGTCATTGTGGTGTCAGTATCACAACGACGAAAGGGAAAACTGATGCGCTACTCACTGCTCGTGATCAGCAAGGAAGCCGAAGACGCCAACGTCAGCGACGAGATGATGGAATGGGGACGCGCGGCCTTCGACGCCTACGGGAAGTCGCTCGACGCCGCCGGGGTGCTCGTCTCGGCCGACATCCTGCAGCCCGTGTCCGCGTCGACGACCGTCACCGTGCGCGACAGCGCGCTCCGGGTGCAGGACGGACCGTTCGCGGACACCAAGGAGCGCCTCAACGGCACCTTCGTGATCGACGTGCCCGACCTCGACGCGGCAATCGCGTGGGCCGAACAATGTCCAGCCGCCCAGTACGGGGCTGTCGAAATCCGCCCGTCGGCGATCATTTTCCGGGACGGGGCATGGCGCGGCCAGGACTGACGGTAGCGGCGGCCCCCAAGGCAGCTCTGGACGCAGCCAGGGAGCGGGCGGAAGCCGTCGCCCGGGAGTCCTACGGTCGACTGCTCGCTCTCCTCGCGGCGCCGGGCGCCGACATCCCGTCCGCGGAGGACGCCCTCGCGGATGCCTTCCTCGAGGCTCTGACCCGGTGGCCGGTTGCCGGCATTCCCGGCAACCCCGAGGGCTGGCTGCTCACCGTGGCGCGCAACCGGCTCCGCGACCGGTGGAAGTCCACCGCCGTGCGCCGGACCGTGCCGCTGAACGAGTCGTTCGATCCGCCCGCACCGCTCCCGTTCGAAGACGCGGACCCCGATGAGCTCCCCGACAAGCGCCTCGAACTGCTCTTCGTCTGCGCGCATCCGGCGATCGATCCGGGCATCCGCACGCCCCTGATGCTGCAGACCGTGCTCGGCTTCGACGCGGCCAGGATCGCAGTGGCCTTCTCGCTGCCCGAGTCCACGATGGCGCAGCGCCTCGTGCGGGCGAAGCGGCGGATTCGGGACGCACGGATCCCCTTCACTGTGCCGGGACTTTCCGCGCTGCCCGAACGGCTCCCCCGGTGCTCGAAGCGATCTACGGCGCCTATGCGATCGACTGGCAGGGCGTTGCCGGGCCGAGCGTGCGCGAGTCGCTTGCGGCGGAGTCGCTGTACCTGGCGACCGTGCTCGCCGCCCTGCTTCCGCGCGAACCGGAGGTACTCGGCCTCGCCGCACTGTTGTCGTTCTCGCTGTCCCGGGCACCGGCGCGCACTGCACCGGACGGATCGACGATCGCCCTCGACGACCAGGACCCGGCCAGCTGGGATGGCGAGCTGATCCGGCAGGGCGAAACGCTCCTCCGGCGTGCCCACGGCTTCGACAACATCGGACGATTCCAGGTCGAGGCGGCCATCCAGTCGGTGCACTGCGATCGCGCTCGCTCGGGCGAAACCGACAGGCCGGCGCTTCTGTCCCTCTATGGCGCGCTCGTTCGGATCGCACCCACCCTTGGCGCCCGGGTTGCCCGCGCGGCGGCGCTCGGCGCAGTCGAGGGCGCGGCCGCCGGCCTGGCCGCGCTCGACTCCGTCGCCGCGCTGCCGGGCGCCGATCGTTTCCAGCCGGCTTGGGCGACCAGGGCGCACCTGCTCGCCGAGGCCGGGCGGTTGGCGGATGCCCGGCTCGCCTACCACCGGGCGATCGCGCTGTGCACTGACCCCGGCATCCGTTCGCGACTACTGGAGCAGTGCGCGCTACTCGGCACGAACTGACGGACCGAGCTGACGGACCGCCTCAGGCGGATTCCGGCTCCGGCTCCCCGACGGGCTGAAGGAATGGCTCGAGGGCCGAGAGCGTGTCCTCCATCGCCGTGCCAAGCCGGGCGACCTGCCCTGCGGTGATCGGCTCCTGCCGCGTGGCCGCCGCCTCGATCTCGGCGCACACAGCGGCGAGGGCGCTCCCGCCCACCGTGGCGCTGCTGCCGCGAAGGCGGTGCGCCAGCTCCACCACCCGTTCGTGGTCGTCGGCGTCGATCCCGGCGCGGATCGCCTGCAGCCTGCTCTCACCCTGGCCGGCGAAGCTCCGAAGCAACCAGCCCTTGGTTTCCGCACCGACGTCGTCGAGAAAGCCGAGGACCTCGAAGTCGATCACGGCCCCATGGTCCAGCACGGTGTCAGCAAGATTGGAAGCACCGAGCGCTGCTTCCGGGCGGTCGCCGGGAACGATTCCCGCGCGCGTCACCGTCGCGAGCGTCTCCGCGAGTTCGACCGGCCTGATCGGCTTGGTGAGGTAGAGGTCCATGCCCGCTTCGAGGCAGGCCCGCCTGGCCTCTGTGGTCGCACTCGCTGTGAGCGCGATGATGACGGGCTGGCGGATGCCGTCGCCGAGTCCGCGGATCCGGCGCGCCGCCTCGAGCCCGTCCATCTCGGGCATGTGCACGTCCATCAGCACGACGTCGTAGGCGACGGCCCCGACGGCCTGAACAGTCTGCAGGGCCTGCAGGGCCTCGAGCCCGTTGCTGACGGTGTCGACGCGGTGCCCTCCGCGCGCGAGCATCAACTGCGCCACCTTCTGGTTGACGAGGTTGTCCTCGGCGAGCAGGATGCGCAGTGCGGTTGGCGGGGCAACGGACGGGGCTCGATCGGGCAGCGCGGACGGGCCTGCGACGTGCGACGCGCGGTCATCCGTGTTGCGACGCTCCGGGCGACTGCTGCTGAGCCAGTCCACGCCGACCGTCGCCCGTCGCTCCGGGCGGACTCCGAGCGGCCAGGCGATGGTGAATGCGAAGGTCGAGCCGACCCCGACCGTGCTCGTCACCTCGATCCGGCCCCCCATGATCTCCACCAAAGCCTGACTGATCGCCAACCCCAGACCCGAACCGCCATACACCCGCGTCGTCGACGCATCCACCTGACTGAACGACTGGAACAACCGCGGCATCCGATCCTCCGGAATCCCGATCCCGGTATCCGACACCAGGAACCTGAGCGCCACCACCCCAGATTCCCCCGACCCGCCGGGCACCACCTGCGTCGCCGGTTCGATCCGCACCATGATCGTGCCCGACTCCGTGAACTTCACCGCATTACCCACCAGATTCACCAGAACCTGCCGCAACCGCGTCACATCCCCGCTCACCCACGACGGACACCCGTCCGCGAAATCACACAACAACGTCAGACCCTTTTTGTCGGCCGCGACCGCCAACAAACCCACCGAATCCTCCACCGCCGAAATCAGATCGAACGGACGATCCTCCAACTCCAACCCACCCGACTCAATCTTCGAAAAATCCAGGATGTCATTGATCAAATCCAGCAACAGATCCCCGCTGCGCCGCACCGTCTCCACATAATCCCGCTGCACCGCATCCAACCGGGTATCCAGCAACAACCCCGTCATCCCGATCACCGCATTCATCGGCGTCCGAATCTCATGACTCATCGTCGCCAAAAACGCCGACTTCGCCGTCGTCGCCGCCAACGCCGCATCCCGCGCCAACCCCAGACTCACATTCAACTCCACCTGCCGCACCCGCAACCGATCCGCATCCCGCACCGCGAACAGCAGGCGCAGGGCGCCGGCCATCACGGTCACCACCGCGGTGCCGATCGAGAAGTACGAGAGGGAGGTGAATTGGTTAACGAGGGCCACTGCGAGGGCGCCGAGGGTGAACACCGCGGGAATCGCCAGCACTACAGAGGAACCCGACCCGACCGGCCTCGGTGTGCTCCGAGACCGCCAGGCTGCGGCCACGAGGAGCAGGGCGGCGAGCGGCCAGAGGGTATCGACCGGCGAACCCGGCAGCACCGCCCAGGGAAGGCCGGTGGCCTGGATGAGGTTGCCGACGGCCATCAAGGAGAACGCAGACGTGCACAGCACCCAGATCTCACTGGGGCGCCGGCCGAGGGCGGCCGCGGTGCCCACGAGGATGGCGACGAGCACGAGCGGAGCGACCGCGTAGACGAGGGAGAGCAGGCTGGCGACGGTGATCGCGTCGGCAGCGCGATAGAAGAGCGCCGATGCGATCGACAGCAGTCCGAGGCTCGCAATCACGCCGTCCAGCCACACAGAAGCCGTTGACGGCGGCAGCCGTTTCCGCACGAGCAGGACCAGTCCGGCGAAGGCCAGCCCGAAGAACGCTGCGTCGAATGCGAAGGCGAGCATATCCAGCACGTCGGCGGCGGGCCGGTCCGTCGCCGACGCCGCAGCGCCGGCCGCGTCCGACAGCGAGACGGCATACAGGGCGCCGGCGATCGAACCCCAGGCCGTGCGTTCGATCGGGCGGAGGACCACTCGAGCCGTGACCACCGTCGCGGCACCGAGTTCGAGCGCTATGTAGAACCAGCTGTCGAGCCACCCGGGGCGGGCAGGCCCGGTCACGAGGAACGTCGACGCGGCGTATGCGATGATTCCGGCAAGGATCGCCACAAATGCGACCCTGATCCATCCCGGGGCGTCGGGCAGGAGAGAAGCGACGCTGGCGGGCCCGCGCTGTGCCACCTGAATCGACCTCTCGTCCGGGTCGTCGCCCCGGCGACCGCCCGTGCATACACTGGCCATTCTCAGCGCAGGTCCGGAGCAGATGACGACGGACGTCAACTGCTACTTACAGTGCAGCATTGCATGCAATTTATCAACTGTGAGCGGCTCGACCAGGAACTCCCCGCGTGAACCGATCAGCCGTGCAGGTCCCGCACCACCGCGTCGAGGGCGTTCACGGTGAGGGAGACGGACTCGACGTCGATCCGCTCGTCGTTGCCGTGGAAGAGCTGGCGGAACATGCCGTAGTCCCAGCGCCGGCTGAGCAGGGCGAAACCGTACGCGGGAATGCCGCGGCGGCGGTAGAACCGGGCGTCTGAACCGCCGACGCTCAGCATCGGCAGCAGGTCCGCGTTCGGGTATGCGCGGCGGGCGGCCGCCCCGAGGGCGTCGTAGAGCGGTGTGTCGATCGGAGAGCGGGTCGCGGCTTCGAACCCCTCGCCCTCGATCGTCACGTCGGCCATGAGCTCGCCGAGCGCCTCGCGGAGGTACGCGTCGACATCCGCAGCCGCGATGCCGGGCAGCACCCGGATATCGAGGGTCACCGTCGCGAGCGCGGGAATGACGTTGTCCTTGTCGCCGGCCCGCACGACGTTCGGTGAGACGGTCGTGTGGGTCGAGGCGTGCGCGAAACCGGCGAGGGTGCCGAGTTCGTGCAGGGCGTCGATGATGCGCACGGGGTCGAGGAGCCGCGCGGCGAGCGCCGGGTCGAGGTCGAGAGCGGCCACGTAACGGCGCCAGTCCGCGGTGATCTGCACGGGCGCGTGGTACCGGGCGAGCCGGTGCACCGCATCCGCCGCGATGATGGCGGCGTTACGGGCACCCCAGGGGGCCGAACCGTGGCCGGGGGTGCCGTGCACGATGAGGCGACGGCCGGCGAGGCCTTTCTCGCCGATGGTCGTGGAGATGGAGGGTGTGCTGCCGACGGGCACGCCGCCGGACTCGGTGAGGACGAAGTCGGCGTCGATCAGGTCGAGGCGGTTCTCGGTGAGCCACTCGACTCCCAGGCCACTTCCGGCCTCTTCGTCGGCGACGGCAGCGAACACGAGGTCACCCCGGGGGCGGAACGAACCGGTCGCGATGGCGCGTGTGACGGCGGCGTAGCTCGCGGTGAGGCAGAGCATGTCGAGGGCGCCGCGACCCCAGATCTCGCCGTCGACGATCTCCGCCGCGAACGGGTCGCGGCTCCAGCCGGCCTCGTGCACGGGGACGACGTCGAGGTGGCCGACGAGGGCGAGGGACGGGGCGCCCGGGTCTGTTCCGCGGATGCGGGTGATCAGGGAGGCCCGGCCGGGGTGCGGTTCGACGACCTCGAGGTCGAGGCCGGAGCCGGCGAAGAAGCCCTCGAGGGTGCGCACGCTGCGGATCTCACCGCCGGAGTCCGCCGTGCCGTCGTTGACGCACGCGTTGCGGATCAGGTCGCGCAGCAGGTCGACGGTGGCGCGGGTGAGCGCGTCTGTGGGGATCGTGTTGCCGGGGTGCGTGGTGCCGGGGAGCGTGGTGCCGGGAAGGATGCTGCCGGGGAGGGAGTTGTCGGCGATGGTGCGGTCCTTTCGACAGGTGCACACACTCTACCCGAGCGGATGTGGGGCCTGGCTGCCCGGCTCAGCCCAGCTCAGCTCAGCTCAGGCTCAGGCGGCGATGCGGCCGGCCGCTTCGATCGCCGCGAGCTGTCGCTCGAGGCTCCTCAGCAGCAGCGGAAGCTGGTCGGCGGGGGCGTCGGGGGCTTCCGGGTGCCACTGCACGCCGGTGATCGGCGCGAATTCGTGCTCGACGGCCTCGATGAGCCCGTCGGGGGCGACCGCTGCGGCGAGGAGGCCGGTGCCGAGGCGGTCGACGCTCTGGTGGTGGGCGCTCTGCACGGCGGCGAACGCGCCGCCGAGGCTGTCGGCGAGCACGGTGCCCTCGAGCAGCTCGACGGTGTGCTCTCGGAGGATCCGGTCGATCGGAACGTCGACGTTGCGGTGGATGCCTTCGTCGAGGTGCTGCACGATGCTGCCGCCGAGGGCGACGTTGATGATCTGGAGGCCGCGGCAGATGCCGAGCAGCGGGGTGCCGCGTTCGAGGGCGCGGCGCACGAGCGCAAGCTGGCCGTCGTCGGCGACCGGGAAGTGCAGGGTTTCTTCCGGGTAGCCGGAGACGCCGCCGTAGAAGCGCGGGGTGATGTCTTCCCCGCCGAGGATGACGATCGCGTCGGCATCCGCTGTCGCGGCGAGCAGGGTTGCGATGGTCATGTCGGCCGCGGCGAGGCGGGTGACGGCCCAGCCGCCCTGTTCGGCTGCGGTCACGACTGTTCCGTTGAGCACCTGGACCTTGGCGTGGTAGGCGGGCCGGTCCGGGCGGCTTCCGGTGACCTCGACGACCGCGAGGCGCGGGGCGGTGGTCTCGGCCATGCTGCCCTCCAGGCTGTTTCATCGTGTGCGGTGTTCCCAGTGTGGGCACTGCCGGCTCCGGACGCGAACGGGGCCGTCACAGTCCGCAACAGAAGGTTCGTAGACGGGTAGGTCTGGCCGTTCTATGCTCGGGCACGAGGGCACCGGGCACCCGACCTCGCTTGCGATTCCCGCGCCGAAGGAGGCGAGTCCATGCGGTCACGACGGCTGCTGTTCCTGGGATTCGTCCTCGCGGTCGTGGGCCTCGGGGCGGGGCCAGGGATCCCGGTCTACGCCGAGGATCCCCCGAGCTTCGGGTCGAGCCACATCGTCGACACGGTCGGGGCTCTCGGCTCCCGCACCGGAGAGGTGACCGCCGCTCTGGACCGGCTCTACGCGGAGACCCGCACCGACCTGTTCGTCGCCTACGTCGACAGCTTCAGCGGCGTCGCCGACCGGCAGCAGTGGGCGGACCAGACCGCAGACGAGAATGGGCTCGGCACGAACGACGTGCTGCTCGCCGTCGCAACGAGCGACCGCCAGTACCAGCTTTCGGTCGCGCAGAATTCGACCCTGACGGATGCGCAGCTGCTGGAGGTCGAAACCGTCGCGATCGAGCCGGCCCTGCGGGTGAATGACTGGGCGGGGGCGGCGATCGGCGCCGCGAACGGCTTCGCTGCGACGATCGGCGGGCAGCCGGTTCCGGTGCCCTCCCTCACCCCCGGCACGGCGAATCCCCGCGGTGGGGGCTCCGGCGGCGGTCTCCTCACGGTGATCCTCGTGGCCCTCGTTGCCTTCATCGCGATCGTCGTGGGGGCGATCGTTTTCTTCGCCAGGAGAGGGCGGCGCACGGTGGCAGCCGTACCCGGTGCCCCCACTGGGCCTGCCGCGCTGTCCACCGAGGAACTTTCCCGGCGTGCGGCGACCGCCCTCGTCCAGACGGATGACGCCGTGACGTCGAGCGAGCAGGAGCTCGGCTTCGCCCTCGCTCAGTACGGCCAGGAGGCCACGGAGGCATTCCGCACCGCCCTCGACTCCGCGAAGGCCGCGCTCCGGGCCGCGTTCACCCTGCAGCAGAAACTCGACGACGCCGTCCCCGACACAGAGGAGCAGCGCCGGGACTGGTTCCTCGCCATCCTCGACGGCTGCGAGCAGGCCAACACGACCCTCGACGACCAGGCCGCCGACTTCGCCGCGCTGCGCCAGCTGGAGAAGAACGCTCCGGCCGCCGCGGCATCCGCCACCAGCACAGCCGACGCCGGCGAGAGCAGGATCGCGGCGGCCGCCGCCCGCCTCACCGAGCTCGCCGGTCGGTACACCCCGGCCGCGCTCGGCACCGTTGCCGACAACGCCGACCAGGCCAGGGAGCGGATCGCCTTCGCGCGCACGGCGCTGTCGGAGGCCGGCAAGCGGATCGAGAGCGACCCTCCGGGAGCCGCCGTGGGGATCCGCGCCGCCGAGGAGTCCATCGACCAGGCCGGACTACTGCTCGACGCCGTCGACCGGCTCGGAACCGACCTGTCCGCCGCGGCGGACCGGATCTCGGCGACGCTCGCTGAGCCTGCAGGGGGATCTCGCGGCGGCTCGCGCACTCCCCGCCGTCCCCGCCGACGTCATCGCCGACACCGAACGCGTCGTCGCCGAGGTCTCCGCCCGGCTCGGCGCCGGACCGATCAACCCGCTCGAGCCTGCTCAGCCGGCTCGAGGCGACCAACGCGCGCATGGATGCCGCGTTGCAGGGGGTGCGGGACGCTGCAGCCCAGGCGCAACGCACCGCGGCCGCGCTCGACCAGGCCCTGCTCTCCGCACACGGCCAGGTCTCGGCGGCGGAGGATTTCATCACGGCACGCCGCGGCGCGGTCGGCGCGGAGGCGCGCACCCGGCTCGCCGAGGCCGGGCGGCTGCTCGCCCAGGCCGACGGGATCCGCGCCACCGACCCGGTCTCCGCCCTCTCCGCGGCGCAGCGCTCCGGCTCACTCGCCGCGGAGTCGACCACCCTGGCGCGAGCGGATGTCGACGGTTTCGCGGGCTTTACGGGCAGCGGTCCCGGCCGCGGTACCGGTTTCGGAGTCGGCGGCGGGAACGGCGGCGGGACCGGCTCAGGCACGCTCGGCGCCGTTCTCGGCGGCATCCTGATCAGCTCGGTACTCTCCGGCAACCGCGGCGGCGACCTCTTCGGCGGCGGCCCCTTCGGCGGTTCGCGTGGGCGGGGCGGTGGCGGCGGATTCGGCGTGCCGGGCGGTTTCGGCGGCGCGGGCACCCGGTCCCGCCGCGGCGGCGGCGGGAGGTTCTGACCCCACTCATCCCGTACAGCGGAAGCACACGGACACGCGCCACACTGGACCAGCCCGCAGAATCACTCGAAAGGACACTGTCATGACCAAGCAATCCATCTTCGGCCGCATCGCACAACTGGCCAAGGCGAACATCAACTCCCTGATCGACTCGGCAGAAGACCCGAAACTCATGCTCGACCAGATGGTGCGCGACTACAGCAACAGCATCTCGGATGCCGAGGGCACCATCGCGGAGACGATCGGCAACCTGCGCCTCCTCGAGGACGACCACCGGGAGGACGTCGAGGCTGCTGCGGAGTGGGGCGGCAAGGCACTCGCCGCGAGCCGCAAGGCCGACGAACTGCGCGCAGCGGGCAACACCGTCGACGCCGACAAGTTCGACAACCTCGCCAAGGTCGCACTCGGCCGCCAGCTGCAGTCCGAGAAGGAAGCGAAGGCCGCCGAGCCGCAGATCGCCTCCCAGACCACCGTCGTCGACCAGCTCAAGAGCGGTCTCAACGCGATGAAGGAGAAGCTCGGCCAGCTGTCCGCCAAGCGTGACGAGCTCATCGCCCGGTCGAAGACGGCCGCCGCCCAGACCAAGGTCATGGACGCCGTCAAGAGCATCGACATCATGGACCCCACGAGCGAGGTCAGCCGGTTCGAGGACAAGATCCGCCGCGAGGAGGCCAAGGTACGCGGAGCGAACGAGCTCGCCGCATCGAGCCTCGACGCCCAGTTCGAAAGCCTCGAAGACCTCGGCGAACTCACCGAGGTCGACGCCCGCCTCGCCGCCCTCAAATCCTCGAGCGCGAGCGAGATCGAGAAGTAGCCCACGGCGCTAAACCGCCGAGAGGGCACACTTTTGAGTTCCGAGAACGCGCGTTTGGCCTCGCGCGCGACAACCCGCGAGGCGCATACTGGAGTATGGCTCCCTCCTTCGTTGTCGTGCCGCAATGGCAGGGTTCGGTTTCGCCGCGCGCGATGCGCCTCAGCGATGGTGCGGAGGCGATCCGGGGTGATCTTCCGTCCTCCGCAACCGTCGAAGTCCCGGTTCCGGTTGAGGCCGGCGACGCACAGGACACCGGGATCGACCGGTTCTCGAGCCTGGTGATGGTGCGGGAGCGCCTCACCCGGGCGCTGCGCGACTGCGTCACTCCCGTCCTCACGATCGGCGGCGAGTGCGGCGTCTCGCTCGCGGCCGTCGGCCACGCCTCGGCGCGGCATCCGGGCGGCCTCGCCGTGGTCTGGCTCGACGCCCACCCCGACCTGCACACCCCCGAGTCATCGCCCTCCGCAGCTTTCGGCGGCATGGTGCTCCGGGCGATCGCCGGCGAGGGCGTCGAAGGGCTCGTGCTCGACGCGGACGAACGGGTGCCGTTCGACCGGATCGTGGTCGCGGGAGCCCGCGACATCGACCCGGCAGAGGCCGAACTCATCGCTGCTGCGGGCATCCGCAGCCTGTCGATCGAGGAGCCTCGAGACGCCGGACGGCATTCTCGCCGCCGTCCGCGCGACCGGGGCGACCGCGTTCTACCTGCACCTCGACCTCGACGTGCTCGACCCCTCCGTGCTGACCGGGCTCGCGAACCTGCTGCCCTTCGGACTGAGCGTCGAGACCCTCGGTCGCACGATCACCGCCCTGCGGGCCGAGTTCGAGCTCGCCGGCGCCACGATCGCGGGCTTCGCGCCCGCCTCCCCCGAGGCCGCGAACGACGACCTGCCGAGCATCCTGCGCATCATCGGCGCCCTCACCCGCTGAGTTGCCCGGCGTCGCGCAGAATCGTGTCACGCAGAATCGGAGATTTTTCCGACACTCCGTGAACGCGGGCAGCGGATGCCGCGAGTCGCGCAAAACTCCGACGTTGCGTTGTTCCCCACCGCGGGCAACGCGCCGAAACTCAACAGCACCGCGACCCGACAGCACAAGGAAGGCATCCGTGAGCGAGCAGCGCAGCACCGAACAGAGCCGAAACCAGCACGACCCCGCCGAACAGGCACCCCGGGTGCTGACCGAACGGCGCGGGCACGTGCTCCTGATCGGACTGAACCGGCCGGAGAAGCGCAACGCCGCCGACCTCGCGATGCTGCAGCAGCTGTCCCTGGCCTACGGCGAGCTCGACCGCGACCCCGAACTCCGGGTCGGCCTCGTCTACGCCGTCGGCGAGCACTTCACGGCCGGCCTCGACCTCGCCGACATCGGCCCGCGCCTCGGCCCGGACGGCATCGACATGGTGCCGCACGGCGGGATCAACCCCTGGCAGGTCGACGGCCGAGCGGTCTCGAAGCCGGTGGTGATGGCCGTGCAGGGCACCTGCCTCACGCTCGGGATCGAGCTCATGCTCGCGAGCGAAATCACGGTCGCGGCCGCCTCGACCCGGTTCGGGCAGATCGAGGTGGCCCGCGGCATCCTGCCTTTCGGAGGAGCCACGATCCGTTTCCCGCGCGCGGTCGGCTGGGGCAATGCGATGCGCTGGATCCTCACCGGCGACATGTTCGACGCCGCGGAGGCCCTGCGGATCGGCCTCGTTCAGGAGGTCGTCCCCGACGGCACCGAGTTCGACCGGGCCCTCGAGCTCGCCGGCCGGATCGCCGCCCAGGCCCCGCTCGCGGTGCAGGCGACCCTCGCGAACGCACGCGATGCCGTGCGCCTCGGCGATGCCGTGGCCGAGGCCGGGCTGCAACCGGCCCTCGGCGTGCTCGCCGCGAGCGAGGATGCCCGGATCGGCATGGAAGCGTTCCGCACCCGCACCGCGGCGAAATTCGTGGGGCGCTGACCCACGTGACTCATCGACGACAGGAGACACCATGAACGATAAGACCACGACCTACGACGTCATCGTGATCGGCGGCGGTGCCGTCGGCGAGAACGTCGCGGACCGCACCGTCCAGGGCGGGCTGAGCACCGTCATCGTCGAGAGCGAACTCGTCGGCGGCGAGTGCTCGTACTGGGCGTGCATGCCGTCCAAGGCCCTGCTGCGGAGCGGAGCGGCCCTCTCCGCCGCGCGCCGGGTCGGCGGCGCCGCCGAGGCCGCGACCGGTGAGCTCGACGTCCCCGCCGTGTTGCGTCGCCGGGACTCGTTCACGAGAAACTGGTCGGATGACGGCCAGGTCGGCTGGCTCGACTCCGCGGGAATCGCCCTTGTCCGCGGGCACGCCCGCTTGAGCGGCGTGCGCGAGGTGACCGTGACCGGCCCGGACGGAACGACGACCGTGCTCACCGCCCGCCACGCCGTCGTGGTGAGCACGGGGTCATCCGCCGTGCTGCCCGACATTCCAGGGATCGGCACCGTCGACCCCTGGACCAGCCGGGAGGCCACGAGCGCCCAGCACGTGCCGGAGAGCCTCGCCGTGATCGGCGGCGGTGTCACCGCGGCCGAAATGGCCACGGCGTACACGTCGCTCGGTGCCCGGGTCACGCTCATCGTGCGCCACTCCCTCCTCGGCAAGGAGGAACCGTTCGCCGGCGAACTCGTCATCGAGGCGCTGCGTGCGGCGGGAGCGACGGTCCTGACCGGGGAGGCTCCCGTTCTCGCGATGCGCGCGGCCGACGGCAACGTCGTGCTCACCCTCGCGAGCGGCGGAACCGTCACCGCGACCGAGGTCCTTGTCGCGACGGGTCGCGCACCGCGTACCGACGACCTCGGGCTGGAGTCCGTCGGTCTTCCCGACGGCGGCTGGCTGACCGTCGATGACACCCTGCTCGTTCAGGGCGACGCGGCGGACCTCGCCGGCGACTGGCTGTACGCGACCGGCGACGTCACGCACCGGGCGCTGCTCACCCACCAGGGCAAGTACCAGGCGCGCGCGGCGGGCGACGTGATCGTCGCCCGCGCCTCCGGCCGGGCCGTCGACGACGCGCCCTGGGGCACCCACGTCGCCACCGCAGACCACTCCGCGGTCCCCCAGGTGACGTTCACCGATCCCGAGGTCGCCTCGGTCGGGCTCACCCAGGCGGCGGCGGAGAAGGCGGGCTTCCGGATCCGGGTGCTCGACTATGCGATCGGAAACGTCGCCGGGGCGAGCCTGCAGGCCGACGGGTACACCGGCAAGGCCAGGGCCATCGTCGATCTCGACCGGGAAGTGCTCATCGGCGTGACGTTCGTGGGCCAGGACGTCTCCGAGCTCCTGCACGCCGCGACCATCGCCGTCGTCGGCGAGGTCCCGATCGCCCGGCTCTGGCACGCTGTGCCGGCGTACCCCACGATGAGCGAGGTCTGGCTGCGCCTGCTGGAGGCATACGGCCGGCCGTAGCCGGGCATCCGCTGCCCGCTGCCGCGCGACTGTTGCCGCTACGGACACCTGCGCCTCGCGGGCCGGCCACAGTTGTCCGTTTCGGCACCAGTCGCCGACAGGCACCACCCGCGCATCCTCGCGACGGTTGGTTCTCGGGCGCTCTCAGTGCCGGTCAGGCGGCATACGCTTGGTTCATGCGCCGGATCCTCTTCGATTCGCCCCTCAGCAGGGCCGGATATCTCTATGCGACGGCTGTCGGTCTGGTCTGGGGCGGGCTCCTCAGCACCGGGCGCGTCGAGCGCCGCGGCGGCCTGATCGTGTTCCGCGGCCTGCCGAACTGGGCCTTCGGTCGCGGCGGGTCCTGCGTCGGCGGTTGTTACCTCACCAGGGACAACGTCTCAGACGCGATCCTCGAACACGAGGCCGTGCACAAGCGCCAGTGGCAGCACTACGGCATGCTGTTCCCGCTGTTCTACAGCGCCGCCGGCCGCAACCCACTCACCAACCGTTTTGAAATCGAGGCCGGCCTGGACAAGGGCGGCTACCTGGCCAAAGGAAAGTCATGACAGAAAAGTCCGAAGCATCCGCACCGTCCGCTCGCACGATCATCATCACCGGGGGCAGCGACGGCATCGGCGCGGCCGCGGCCCGCGCACTGAGCCGCACCGGGGCATCCGTCGTCATCGTGGGACGCTCGGCGGCCAAGACCGCCGCCGTCGCCGCACCGCTCGGTGCCGACTCGTTCACCGCCGACTTCGCCAGCCTCGACGAGGTGCGCTCTCTCGCCGCGACCCTCCTCAACCGCTACCCGCGCATCGACGTGCTCGCGAACAACGCCGGCGGCATCATGGGCAAGCGGGAGCTCACCGTCGACGGCCACGAGAAGACCTTCCAGGTCAACCACCTCGCGCCGTTCCTGCTCACGACGCTCCTCACCGACCGGCTGCTGGAGAGCCACGCCCGGGTGATCAATACCGCGAGCGTGGCGAACAGCGTCTACGCCCGCTTCGACATCGACGACCTCGACGGGAACCGGAAGTACTCGCCCAACCGGGCATACGGCAACGCCAAGCTCGCCAACATCCTCTTCACCCGCGAGCTGAACCACCGTTACCACGAGCAGGGCCTCACGACCGCGGCATTCCACCCCGGCGTCGTCGCGACGAGCTTCTCGTCGAATTCGACGAGCGTGATGCGCTTCCTCTACCAGACCCCACTCAAGCGGATGCTGATCACCCCGGAGCAGGGCGCGGACACCCTGGTCTGGCTCGCCACGGCACCCCTGGACGAGTGGATCTCCGGCGAGTACTACGACAAGCGCCTGGTCGCGAAGGCGAACACGCTCGCATACGACCCGGCGCTCGCCGCCGCCCTCTGGGAGCGCAGCGCCGCCATGGTCGCCGCGCCCGCCCCAACCAATTCGACGGAGATTTTGAGTTAAACGGGCCCAAACAGCCCGCTAACGCACTGAAAACCCAAAAACTCCGTCGAATCAGTTAGGGGCTGGTTACTCCGAGCCGTTTACTCGGAGTAGCCGGCGGATGCCTCGGCGAGCATGTCCGCCTCTGCCCACGTCGCAAGGTTCGCGCGCAGTGCCGCACCGAGCGTGGCGTCGACGCTCGTCCAGTACCAGATCGCGCGCTCGGTGACCTCTGCGCGCTGCACGCCGCTGATCGCGCCCGTGATGGTGTCGAGGAAGCGGGCCTTGGCCGCATCGTCGAACACGTCGCGGTAGAGCGTCCCGGCCTGGCCGAAGTCGCTGTCCTCGCTGCGCAGCACGGCGGCGGCGCGGAGCAGCGCACCATCGTTCTCCCAGCTGCCCTCGCCGGCGAGCAGCGGGTCGGCCACCGGCCCGCCGAGCGAGTTCGGCGCGTAGTTCGGGGCCTCTGGGGCGTTGAAGTGGTGCCGGCCGGCGCCGTCCTGCGAATAGCCGTTCACCGGGGCGGCGTGCGGGGCGTTGACGGGCAGCTCGGCGTAGTTCGTGCCGACCCGGTATCGCGCGGCGTCCGGGTAGGAGAAGATGCGCGCCATCAGCATCTTGTCGGGGCTCGCCGCGATGCCGGGCACGAAGTTGGCCGGCGAGAACGCGGCCTGCTCGATCTCGGCGAAGAAGTTCTGCGGGTTACGGTTGAGCGTGTGCACGCCCACCTCGATGAGCGGGTAGTCGGCGTGCGGCCAGACCTTGGTCAGGTCGAAGGGGTTGAACCGGTAGGTCTTGGCGTCCTCGTACGGCATGATCTGCACCGAGACGGTCCAGGACGGGAAGTTGCCTGCCTCGATCGCGTCGTGCAGGTCGCGGCGGTAGTAGTCGGCGTCCGCGCCGGCGATGAGCTCGGCCTCGGAGCCCTCCATCTCGACGTTGCCCTGGTTGGAGGTGAAGTGGTACTTGACCCAGAACCGCTCACCTGCGGCGTTGATCCACTGGTAGGTGTGCGAGCCGAAGCCGGGCATCTCGCGCCAGGAGCGCGGCAGGCCGCGGTCGCCCATCAGGTAGGTGACCTGGTGCGCGGACTCGGGCGAGAGGGTCCAGAAGTCCCACTGCATCGTGGCATCGCGCAGGCCGGAGCCCGGAAGGCGCTTCTGGGAGTGGATGAAGTCGGGGAACTTGATGCCGTCGCGGATGAAGAACACCGGGGTGTTGTTGCCGACGATGTCGTAGTTGCCCTCCGTCGTGTAGAACTTGACCGAGAAGCCGCGCACGTCGCGCCAGGTGTCCGGGCTGCCCTGCTCGCCGGCGACGCTCGAGAAGCGCTGGAGCGTCTCGGTGCTCGTGCCGGGCTGGAAGACCGCGGCGCGGGTGTACGCCGAGACGTCGCCGGTGACCTCGAACACGCCGTGCGCTCCGCCGCCCTTGGCGTGCACGATGCGCTCCGGGATGCGCTCGCGGTTGAACTGCGCGAGCTTCTCGACGAGGTAGCGGTCGTGCAGGGCCGCGACGCCCTCCGTGCCGACGGTGAGGGAATGCTCGTCGCTCGCGACGGGCGCTCCGCTCTGGGTGGTGGTCGGCTTGATCTGCCCGGTGTTCGACTCGCTGTTGGACTCGGTGGTCATGCTGCTCCTTTGTTCGACTACATGTGCACTGCGAAAGTGTGGGGTGGGTGGGTGGTCCGGTTCTGGCGTGCGGTTACGCGGTCGCGGCCTGGCAATCGGGGCAGAGCCCCCAGTAGGTGACCTCTGCAGCGTGCACGGCGAAACCGCCCGTGTCGCTCGGCTCGAGGCACGGCGCCGCGCCGACGGCGCAGTCCACGTCCTGCACGGCGGCGCACCGTGAGCAGATCACGTGATGGTGGTTGTCGCCGACCCGGCGCTCGTAGAGCGCCGGCGACCCGGACGGTTCGATCCGGCGGGTGAGACCCGCGGAGGTGAAGGCTGCAAGTACTCCGTAGACCGCCTGCAGCGAGGTGCCGGGAAGCTCGAGCCTCACAGCGGCGAAGAGCCGTTCGGCGCTCGTGTGCGGAGAATCGTCGAGGGCCCGCAGCACGGCGAGGCGAGGCGAGGTGACCTTGAGTCCCGATCGACGAATGCTGTCGCCGAGCCTGCTCGTGCTCGCCCGGCCCGGAGAGGCCCGGGTTGCTGTTGGGCGTCCCGGTCGTCGTCATGCCCTCACGCTAACAGTTGTTTTGATTTCCTCAAAACAATTCACGGGATGTTCAGGAAGCGGGGGTCAGGCAGTGGGGGTCAGGATCGGGGAGCGGTCTCGCCGTCGCCATCGGCGCCGCCGGTCAGGGCACCGCGGTAGACGTCGAGCACGCGGGACAGGAAGCCCGCGATCACCGCGCGCTCTTCCGCCGGGAGGTCACGGGTGACCGTGGCGACTCCCCCGATCACGGGCATGAGCGCCCCGACGGCCTTCTCGACCGATTTTGCTGAGGGGAGGACCACGACCTTTCGGCGGTCCGATGTGTGCGCCTCTCGCCGGGCATGCCCGAGTGCGACGAGCCGGTCGACTACGAGGGTGGTCGCGGCCGTCGAGATGTCGAGCCGCCGCGAGAGTTCGCTCGGCGTGAGCGAACCGGCGCTGATCAGGTGTTCCATCGCGGACAAGTCGGTCGGGTTGACCGCAAGGGCCTGGCCGACCTGCCGCTCGAACGCCCGCGACAGCACCACGAATTCCCGCAGCTGCGTGCCGATTTCGCCGGAATAAGGCAGGCCGATGTCGTTGTCGCCGACCAGTGGCTGGACGGCATCCGCCGCGGAACCGGTCGGCACACTCGCCGGGGGCGTGGACTTGCGAGGCTCTGCCATGACGGCCATACTAGTCCTGACATTGCTAGGATGCTTAGCAATCAGGACTATTGGAGGAAAAGTGCTCGGGATTGTGCGCATCATCACAGGTCGGAGAACGGCCTGGGTGGTCCTCGTCGGCGCAATCATCGCCGTCGGACTGCTGTTCGCACTGCTGCCGAAGAGCGCCGGGAACGACTTCCCGACCTCCGGGCTGCCCACGTCGAGCCAGGCTGCGAGGGTCGACGCCCTGCTCGCCGACTTCCCCTCGGCGAAGCAGACCTCGGCGATCATCGTCTGGAGCCGCGGCGGCGCAGACGCGACCGGCGCAGAGAGCGCACTGACCGAAGCGGACAAGTCCGCGATCACCGCGCGGGCCGCCGAACTGGGCGCGCTTTCGACCGCACCCCGGGCGACGACACCCCGGTTCAGCGACGACGGACTCGCGGCGATCAGCGTCGTGCCGCTCGAGGCCGCCGCCGTCAGCGCCGACGTGAAGGGCACGGCCACGGACATCCGCGCGGCCGCCTCGAGCGACCTGCCCGCCGGCCTGAGTTCCTACGTGACCGGGCCGGTCGGGTTCCAGGCCGACATCTCGAACGCCTTCGCGGGCGCCGATTTCCGGCTGCTGCTCGTGACCGTGATCGTCGTCGCGGTACTGCTGATCATCACCTACCGCAGTCCCGTGCTCTGGATCGTGCCGCTCGTGGTCGTCGGGCTCGCCGACGGGCTCGCCGGCGTCGTCGTGAGCGCCCTCGCCGGACCGTTCGGCATCACCCTGGATGCGAGCGTCTCCGGCATCCAGTCCGTGCTCGTCTTCGGTGCGGGCACCAACTACGCGCTGCTGCTCGTCGCCCGCTACCGCGAGGAACTGCTGCACACCGAGAGCAGGAATGAGGCGATGCGGATCGCCGTGCGGAGCGCAGGCCCCGCGATCGCCGCGAGCGGCGGGACCGTCGCGCTGAGCCTCCTGACCCTGCTCTTCGCCGAGCTCTCCGGCAACCGCGCGCTCGGCTTCGCCTGTGCGATCGGCGTCGTCATCGCGATCCTGTTCGCCCTCATCGTGCTTCCCGCCGCACTCGTCGTCTGCGGCCGCGGCCTGTTCTGGCCGTTCGTCCCCCGCTACGACCCTGCCTCGCCCCGCGTGCACACCGGATTCTGGTCCCGGCTCGGCCGCGGCGTCGCCCGGCGCCCCGTTGCGATCATCGTCGCATCCGCCCTCGGACTCGGCGCCCTCAGTCTCGGGCTGGTCGGGGCATCCGTCGGGCTCTCGCAGGCCGACCAGCTGCTCGGCAACCCCGAATCGGTGCAGGCGCAGGCCATCGTCGACGCCTCGTTCTCGTCGGGGCTCACGAGCCAGACCGTCGTGCTTGCGCCGGATGCATCGGCCACGGAGGCCGCGAGCCTCGCCACGGCGACACCGGGCGTCGCCACGGTGCAGCCGGGCGAGAGCGCGAACGGGCGCACCCGGCTCAACCTCCAGCTCTCGAGCGAACCGGGAAGTGAGACGACGTTCGCGACCATTACCGCGCTGCGCACCACGTACGCGGATGCCGGCGGCGCTGTCGCTGATTCCCTCGTCGGCGGCACGGACGCGACGGCCCTCGACACCCGCACGAGTTCGCAGCGCGACCAGGACCTGATCCTGCCGATGATCCTCGCGATCGTCTTCGGCATCCTTGCCCTGCTGCTCCGCTCTCTCGTCGCCCCTGTCCTGCTGATCCTGAGCGTGCTCGCGACCTTCTTCGCGAGCCTCGGCGCGTCCAACCTGATCTTCCAGAACCTGCTGGGGTTCCCGGCGTTCAACACGAACGTCGTGCTGTTCGCGTTCCTGTTCCTCGTCGCGCTCGGGGTGGACTACAACATCTTCCTCACCACGAGGGCTCGGGAGGAGGCCCGGCTGCACGGCACCCGGGAGGGCATGGTGCGCGCCCTCTCCTCGACCGGAGCGGTCATCACGAGCGCCGGCATCCTCATCGCGGCGGTCTTCGTCGTGCTCGGCGTTCTGCCGGTCGTCGCGCTCGCCCAGATCGGCGTGATCGTCTGCCTCGGCGTCCTCCTCGACACCCTGCTCGTGCGCACCCTCGTGGTTCCCGCGCTCGTGTTCCTCACCGGCGACCGGTTCTGGTGGCCGTCGCGCCCGGCCCTGCGCGAGTAGCACGGTAGCGAGCGCCGGGCGCCGGCAGGCCTCGCGAGTACAGTGTCCGCATGAGTGCGGTGCTCGAGCGGATGCTGCCGGCTTGGCTCGTGCGGCATCCGTTGCGGTCTGGCTGGGCCTGGCTGGCCCTCTGGGGCGTCGTGGTCGCCTCAGACGCTCTCTCGCCCTGGATTCCTGACCCGGGCTGGTATGCGGTCGTGCTGCTCGCCGCGCTGCCGGCCCTCGCGGCCACGCTGTGGCTGCTCGCGGCCACGCCGCGCGACCACCTGCCGCCCACGAACGACTCGGTGCTCAGTCACTTTTTCGTGCGGTTCCTCACGCTGTGCGCGGCGT
Organism: Cryobacterium breve; assembly: GCF_027594785.1. Taxonomy (GTDB): domain Bacteria; phylum Actinomycetota; class Actinomycetes; order Actinomycetales; family Microbacteriaceae; genus Cryobacterium; species Cryobacterium breve_A. The sequence goes on along the minus strand of NZ_CP075584.1, from coordinate 3,197,119 downwards.
TCCTGGTCTGGGGCGTGTCCGTGGTCGCGAGCTCGTCGATCTCGACGGCGATCCAGGCCGCGGCGAACGACAACGACGCCGAAGTGACCGGGCTCGGCTTCACGCTCTTGCTCGCGGCAATCCCGGTGGTGCTGCTCGTGCTGTGGATGGCCTTCGTCGTGCGGTGCGGCTGGTTCCTGCGGCGGTTGCGCGGCTGGCGCGAGCTGCCCCGAGGCGCACGCGGTTCCGGAGGAGTTCCTGCGGACCAGCCCGCGCTTGCGGGCCACGGTCGTGGGGCTCGCCCACCCGGGGCTGCTCCTCGCCGGCGGGCTCGGGGCATCCGTGCTCGCCGTGCTGCTCGGCGGTCCAGAACTCAGCCTGCACCTCGCGCCCTGACCCGGGCCCCGGACTGGGCAGTACGGCTCAGTGGGCGAGCGGGCCGCCGACCTTGGTGAGCAGCGCCTGAAAGGCCCGGGGTGCGCCCCGGAGCCCGACCGGGCCGTGAGCGCACCGGCGGCATGGAAGGCCTGGGCGACGTTGATGATCTCGTACTGCACGAGCGAACCCTGGTCCTCAGCGAGCACGCGGTACTCGCCGCGGTACCACCAGTCCCCCCTGCACGACGATCAGGCGCTCGGCGGGATCGGCCCGGAAATGCCGGTTGATCGCGGCGGCCCCCTCGCTCGGTGCGGGCATCAACGCCGCGAGCAGCCGCACGAACACGGTCTCCGGCGGGGCTTCGAGGTGCCCGGCGAACGACCGCAGCACGGTGTGGCGCTTCGGCAGACTCGAACGAGACGTCAGGGTCGGTCACGGGTTACTTCAGGCTCTTCTGGAGCAGCACGGTGCCGAGCCAGCGGTCGAACTTGAAGCCGACCTTGCCCATCCGGCCGATCTCCTTGAACCCGAAGTCGAGGTGCAGCTTGATCGAGGCGTCGGCGCCCTGGTCGGCGATCACAGCGATGATCTCCTTGAGGCCCGCATCCTTGGAGCGCGTGATGAGTTCGCCGAGCAGCACCCGGCCGAGGCCCTTGCCTGTCGAGGCCGCTCCGAGGTAGATCGAGTTCTCGACGGTGAAGCGGAAGGCGCGCTTCTCCTTCCACGGCGTGACGAGCGCGTAGCCGAGGATCTGACCGGCCGGCGACACGGCCACGATGAAGGGCATGCCGAGCTTGCCGAGGTAGTAGAACTTGCTGCGCCACGCGGCGAGGGTCATCGGGTCGACGTCGAAGGTGACCGTGCTGTTGGCGACGTAGTAGTTGTAGATCTCGCGAATGTAGGGCAGGTCGGTGATCAGCGCGTCCCGCATCGAGTACTCGAACGGAGCCTCGGTCTCCGGCGCCGGGCGCAGGTGCCTGGGCAACTGCCGGCGCGGCTGGTATTCCTCTTCAAGCATGGCTGGCTCCTCACACGGACTTCCAGATTACCCGAGAGTCCAGTCGACGGGCGCTGCGCCCTGCTCGGCGAGGAGCGCGTTCGCGCGACTGAAGGGCCTCGACCCGAAGAAGCCGCGGCGCGCGGACAGCGGGCTCGGATGCGCGGACTCGATCACCGGGGTGTTGCCGAGCAACGGCCGAAGCCTCGCGGCGTCCTTGCCCCAGAGGATCGCGACAAGGGGCGTTCGGCGGGCGACGAGGGCGCGGATGGCCTGGTCCGTGACGGCTTCCCAGCCGTGGCCGCGGTGCGAACCGGGCTCGCCGGCACGCACGGTGAGCACCCGGTTGAGCAGCAGAACCCCCTGGGCCGACCAGGCCGACAGGTCTCCGGTGCGCAGGGTGACCCCGACGTCCGACTGGAGGCTCTGCGGCGATGTTCCCGAGGCTCCGCGGCAGGGGCCGCACCGCCGGGTCGACCGCGAAGGCGAGGCCGAGCGGATGCCCCGGCGTCGGATACGGGTCCTGGCCGACCAGGAGCACGCGGACCGCCCGGAACGGTTCACGGAAGGCGCGCAGCACCCGTGTCGGCGCCGGCAGCCAGGGTCGCCCGGCGGCCGACTCCGCCTCGAGGAAACCGGTCGCCTGGGCGAGCGCCCCCGCCGCGGGAGCGAGGGCCGCCGCCCAGCCGGGGTCGATCGAGCCGGGGTCGATCGATCCGGGGTCGATCGATCCGGCGTCGGTCACGGCCTAGGCGCCGAAGGTGCTGACGAGCACGCCGTTCTCGGACTGGCTGACCCGCCAGACGCTGCCGGAGCCGACGACGCGGAGGGCGCCCTCCCCGACGATGAGCGCGGTGTTCTCGTCGACGGCGAGGCCGCCGTCGATGAGGCCGGCTTCGGTTGCGGCGATCAGTCGGGAGAGGGTTCCCCACTGGGCGGCATGCACGTCGACGGTGACGTCGAGCAGGCCGATGCCGGGCTGGATGGTGAGTTCGTCGAGGCCTTCCGAGGCCCCTTCTGCGCTGACCTCGACCTCGCCGAGGCGCCAGCCGCCGACGAGGGCGCGTTCCGCGGCGATCATGGCGCCGGCCGAGTAGCCGAGGTACGGGACGCCGGCGGACACCTGGCGGCGGATCTCGCCGGCGATCGGGGTGAGTGCGGCAAGGTAGGCGGGAGTGAGCCCGCCGCCGACGATGATGCCGTCGACGTCCGCGATCGCGGGCAGGGTCGCCGCATCGCTCAGCGCGAGTTCGGTGATCTTCGCCTCGAAGACCCCGGCCGAGCCGAGCGCGGCGGCCAGGGTTGCGGCGTGCTGGGCTGCGTCGTCGACAGCGTCGTCCGCGTCGGAGGTGCGGGGCGCACGCACCGCGATGATCGCGATCCGGGGTTCATCCCGACCGGCCGCCGTGGCACGCACGGTCGCCTCGGCAAGGAACGGGCCGAACACGGCCGCGCTGTGTTCGGCAGCCCAGCCGCCGCCGACGAGGTGGATGCTCATGCGACGACGCCCGCGACGACAGGCGCGAGGACCACATTCTCGACTGCGGCGGGGGCGACGACGGTCGCGACGATGGGGGCCAGCAGGGCCGTTACTTCGGGCGCGTCGACGATCGGGAGCGCCGACCACGGGAAGACAATCCAGTCGTCGGTCTCCCGCCAGGTGTAGTCCGGGATGAGGACCGTGCGCGGCTTGGTGTACAGGGTCGCGCAGCGCACCTCGGCCGCCGACTCGCGCAGCATCGCGAGCACGAGAGCGAGGGTGCGCCCGGAGTCGGAGACGTCGTCGACGAGCAGCACGCTGAGGCCGGCGAGGGCAGGCGCGTCGAGCATCGGCCCGGAGAGCACGGGCTCGGGCAGGCGCTCGTCGACGCCGGTGTAGAACTGCACGTTGATGCTGCCGCAGTTCTTGGTGCCGAGGGCATAGGACATCGCGCCCGCGAGCAGCAGGCCGCCGCGCGCGATCGCGATCACCACGTCCGGGTGGAATCCGCTCGACAGCACGTCGACGGCCAGTTGCCGCGAGGCAGCGGCGAAGTCCTCCCAGCCGAGGATTTCCCGCTTGATGCCGGTCGTGTCAGTTGCTGAGTCGTCTGCGTCGAATGCCATTGTCCAATGGTAGGTCACCGGCCGGCTGCAGATCGGGTTCGGCTTCGTCGGCGAGGTGTCGTTCCGGGTGCCCGTCGTAGAGCGAGAGCGGCCGGATCAGGGAGTTCGAGGCGGTCTGCTCGATGATGTGCGCGGTCCAGCCGGCGATCCGGGCGGCCACGAAGAGGGGCGTGAAGGTCAGGGTGTCGAAGCCCATCAGGTAGTACGCCGGCCCGGACGGGTAGTCGAGGTTCGGCAGGATGCCGGTGCGCTCCTTCATCCCGGCGGCGAGGCGCTCGTAGAGCTCGATCAGGTCGGGGCGCTGGTAGTGCTCGACGAGGGTGAGCAGCGCGGTCTTCATCGTCGGCACCCGGGAGTCGCCGTGCTTGTAGACGCGGTGGCCGAAACCCATCACCTTTCGGTGCGCGTCGAGGGTCTCCTTGAGCCAGGCATCCGCCCGCTCGCCGGAGCCTTCGCCGAGGCCGATCTGCTCGAACGTGTGCATCACGGCTTCGTTGGCGCCGCCGTGCAGCGCACCCTTGAGGGCGCCGACAGCCCCGGTGATCGCCGAGTGCAGGTCGCTCATCGTGGAGGTGATCACGCGCGCGGTGAAGGTCGATGCGTTGAAGGAGTGGTCGGCGTACATGATCATCGACACGTCGAAGGCCTCGACGACGACGAGTTCCGGCACCTCGCCGAAGGTCATGAACAGGAAGTTCGCCGAGTAGCCGAGGTCGTCGCGCGGTTCGATCGGTTCGAGCCCGTGGCGGCGCCGCTGGTCGTACGCGACGATCGCGGGCATCTGGGACCAGAGCCGGAGGCCCTTGGCCTTGTTCGCCTCAGGCGAGGCGTCGTCGACCTGCGGGTCGAAGGCTCCGATCAGGCTCACGGCGGTCCGCACGACGTCCATCGGGTGCGCGGTCAGGGGAAGCTCGTCGATGACGCGGCGCACGGCGGGCTGGAGGTGGCGGAGCGACCGCTCCTCGTCCTCGAAGGCGGCGAGCTCGTCCGGCGTCGGCAGCTCACCGTTCCAGAGCAGGTAGGTGACCTCCTCGAAGCTCTTCTGCGCGGCGAGTTCCTGCACGGGGTAGCCCCGGTAGAGCAGGGAATTGGACAGGTCGTTGACCTTGGAGACGCCGGTGCGGTCGACCACGATTCCGGCGAGGCCCTTGTAGACCGTCGGTTCGGTGACGGCTGGTTCGTTCTGACTCATGTCGCTCCTTCGCGTGCGGTGAGTGCGTGGTTACGCGGGCAGGGTGTTAGGCGGGCAGGGTGGGGTTGAGGGTGAAGTTGAAAACGCCGGAGTCGAAGTGATTGTACGACTCGTAGTCGAGCAGCTCGTAGAGCTTCGAGCGGTGCTGCATCTCGGGCAGCATCGACTCGAGCGAGCCGTGTTCGATGATCGCGTCGAGGCCGCGGTCTGCGGCGCCCATCGCGAGGCGCAACAGGGAGACGGGGAAGATCACGAGGTTCATCCCGACATCGGCGAGCTGCCGCACGGTGAAGAGCTCCCCCTTGCCGAACTCGGTCATGTTCGCGAGCACCGGCACGTCGACGGCCGCACGGATCGCCGCGAATTCGGCGAGCGAGGCCATCGCCTCCGGGAAGATCGCGTCGGCGCCCGCGTCGACGAGCGCCTTCGCCCGGTCGACGGCCGCGGCGAGGCCGTCGACCGCACGGATGTCGGTGCGCGCCATCACGAGGAAGTTCGGGTCCCTGCGCGCATCGACGGCCGCGCGGATGCGCTTGCAGGCCGTCTCGAGGTCGACGACCTGCTTGCCGTCGAGGTGGCCGCAGCGCTTCGGGTTGACCTGGTCCTCGATGTGCATGCCGGCGAGGCCGGCGTCCTCGAGGGTCTGCACGGTGCGCGCGACGTTCATCGGCTCGCCGAAGCCGGTGTCGGCGTCCACGATCGCGGGCAGGTCGGTCATCCGGGCGATCTGCTGGCTGCGCCCGGCGACCTCGGTGAGGGTGGTCAGTCCGATGTCGGGCAGGCCGAGGTCTGCGGAGAGCACTGCGCCGGAGATGTAGACGCCCTCGAAGCCCTTCGCCTCGATCAGGCGGGCGGAGAGCGGGTTGAACGCCCCGGGGAAGCGGAGCAGGCGTCCGCTGGCCAGGTCGCGGCGGAAGCCCTCGCGCTTGGCGGCGGGAGTGCGGGTCGAATACAGCATCAGAAGATTCCGTTCGGGATGGGGACCGAGGTGAGCAGGCCGTTGCGGGCCACGATCGTGAGCTGGTCGAGGTCGTCGGCGGCGAGGTCGGGAAGCCGTTCGGCGGCGTCGAGGAAGCGCATGATCTCGCCCTCCTCGAGCACGCCGGCGGCGAGCGTGCGGAACTTGTCAATGTACTCCGCCCGGCCGAAGGGCCGGGCGCCGAGCGGATGCGCGTCGGCAACGGCGAGCTCGTCGACGATGCGCTTGCCGTTGGCCAGCTCGATCTCGACGCGCCCGCCGAAGGCCTTCTCCGCGGGGTCCACCGAGTGGTAGCGCCGGGTCCACTCGAGGTCCTCCTCGGTCGTGACCTTGTTCCAGAGAGCGATGGTGTCCGCGCGGCTCGCCCGTTCCGGCCGGTAGGAATCGACGTGGTGCCAGCTGCCGTCCTGCAGCGCGACGGTGAAGATGTACGGGATCGAGTGGTCGAGGGTCTCCCGGGTCGCACTCGGGTCGTACTTCTGCGGGTCGTTCGCACCGGACCCGATCACGTTGTGGGTGTGGTGGCTCGTGTGGATCACGATCCGGGCGATGTTGGCCGGGTCGGCGAGTTCGGGGTGTTCGCGGTAGAGCTTGCGGGCGAGGTCGATGAGGGCCTGGGCCTGGTACTCGGCGGAGTGTTCCTTCGTGTAGCTGTCGAGGATGGCCCGCTTGGCCTCGCCCCGGCCCGGCAGGGCGACCTGGTACGAGGCGGCGGGACCGTCGAGCATCCAGGCGATGACGCCGTCCTCACCCTCATAGATCGGCGTCGGACTCGTCTCGCCGCGCATCGCGCGGTCGACGGATTCGACGGCCATCTTGCCGGCGAACGCGGGCGCGTATGCCTTCCAGCTCGAGATCTCGCCCTTGCGGGACTGCCGGGTGGCCGTCGTGGTGTGCAGCGCCTGCCCGATGGCCTGGAAGATCGTTTCGGTGTCGAGGCCGAGCAGGGTGCCGATGCCGGCGGCGGCCGACGGGCCGAGGTGGGCGACGTGGTCGATCTTGTGTGCGTGCAGGCTGATCGCCCGCACGAGGTCGATCTGGATCTCGTAGCCGGTTGCGATCCCGCGCACGAGATCCCGCCCGGTCAGGCCGCGGGCGGCCGCGAGGTGCTGGGCGACGGCGAGGACCGGCGGGATGTTGTCGCCGGGGTGGGAGTACTCGGCGGCGAGGAAGGTGTCGTGGTAGTCGAGTTCGCGGACGGCGACGCCGTTGGCCCACGCCGCCCATTCCGGCGAAACCCGGCGGGAACGCTGTTCGCCGAACACGGTCGCGCCGACGCCGTTGAAGGATCGCGGATGCGCGAGCGCCTGCGAGCGCGCGGCGACGACCGGTCGCCGGGTGAGCGACGCCGCTGCGACGGCGGCATTGTCGATGACCCGGTTGATGATCATCTCGGTGACCTCGGCGGAGACCTCCACCGGGTCGGACGCGCACTCGGCGATCTTCCAGGCGAGCTGATCCGTGCGGGCCAGGTCTTCGTCGCTGCGGTGGACTCGAACATCGTGAAGCTGCACAGGGTTCCCTTCGGTGGGTCGGTTGGGCGGGGTTTCGGGTCGGTGGTTCGGGAGGGCGGTGGTGGTGTCTCAGTCGACCGGGGCGGCCGGGTTCGCCTCGAGCGCTGCGAGGACGTTGCTGAGGCTCTGGTGGAGGTGGACATGGGTGGCGTGGGCGGCGAGCGAGGTGTCGCCGGAGACGATGGCCTCGATGATGAGCAGGTGCTCGGCCGCCGCCGCCCGCAGCCTGGCGGGATTGTGCCTGGCGAGCCTGCGGATCCGGGCGAGGTGGGTGCGCACGTTGGCGAGCGCGGCGACGAGGAACGGGTTGCCGACCGCCGCGTCGAGCGCGTCGTCGAAGTCGTCGATGAGCGCGTAGTACCGGTGCAGGCCGGCTTCGCCGTGCAGCAGCAGCTCGGGGGCCGCGCGGAACTGCTCACGCAACTCGAGGAAGACGAGGGGGTCGCGCCGGGTCGCCGCGATCCTGGCCGCGTGCTCCTCGAGGGCGCGGCGGAGTTCGTACAGTTCGTGGATGCTGTCCACGGACATCTCCGTGACCATGAAGCCGCGGCCTGCGCGGCCGGCGACGAGCCCGTCGGCGATCAGGCGGGCGATGGCGGCCCGGAGCGGGGTGCGCGAGACGCCGATGCGGTCGGACTGCTCGACCTCGAGGAGGCCGGCGCCCGGGGCAAGGACGCCGTCGAGGATCTCGTCGCGCAGCTGCCGATACGCGCGCTCGCTCGCGGTGACCACGGCGACCGGCGGCACGGCGGCGGCTGCGGCGGCTGCGGCGGCTGCGTCCGTGGAACCGGTGATCCCCGCCTTTGGGGTTTCTGTATACACAGACGCCATGCTATTCCCTTTTTACCCGGCGTGTGCAAGACTTCCTGAATTCTATGTATACATAGGAGCTTCAATGGGGAGGTTCACAGTGACACAGACAGCGACAGGCGCAGCGACGGGAACGCCGGGGAGCTACCGCGATTCCTGGCTGCGATCGACGGATGCCGCGACCCGCGCCGATTTCTGGCTCGAGGCATCCGCGTTCATCGACTGGACCGTGCCGCCGCGCACCGCGCTCGAGGAACGCGAGCCCGGGAGCTGGCGCTGGTTCCCGGACGGCGAGCTCAACACGAGCTACAACGCCCTCGACCGGCACGTGCTCGCCGGCCGCGGTGACCAGGCCGCGGTCATCTACGACTCCGCGATGAGCGGCACCCGGGTCAGCATCAGCTACAGCCGGCTGCTCGAACGCGTCTCCCGGTTCGCCGGGGTGCTGCGCGCCCAGGGCGTCGGCGTCGGCGACCGGGTGATCGTCTACCTGCCGATGATCCCGGAGGCGATCGTCGCGATGCTCGCGTGCGCCAGGATCGGCGCCGTGCACTCCGTGGTCTTCGGCGGCTTCGCGGCAAGCGAACTCGCCGTGCGGATCGACGACGCCCGTCCCACCGTGATCGTGACCGCGTCGGGCGGGCTCGAGCCCGGCCGCGTCGTCGAGTACCTGCCGCTCGTGAAGAAGGCCCTCGACCGCTCGAACGGTTCGGTCCGGACCGTCATCGTACGGGACCGCGAGTCGATTCCAGGGAGCGCGGCGGACTACTCCGGAGAAGAAACCGTCACGTGGCTCGACTGGGCGACCGAAGAGGATGCCGCGACCCCGGCCGAACCCGTGAGCCTCCGCTCCGAAGACCCGCTGTACATTCTCTACACCTCGGGCACGACCGGGAACCCGAAGGGCATCGTGCGCGACAACGGCGGACACGCCGTCGCCCTGGCCTGGTCGATGCGCAACATCTACGCTGCGGGCCCCGGCGACGTCTTCTGGGCGGCCTCGGACGTCGGCTGGGTCGTCGGCCACTCCTACATCGTCTACGCGCCGCTCCTCGTCGGGGCGACGACCGTCATCTACGAGGGGAAGCCGATCGGCACCCCCGACGCCGGCGCCTTCTGGCGGGTCGTCGAGGACTACAAGGTCACCGTCCTCTTCACCGCCCCGACCGCGGTCCGGGCCATCCGCCGCGTCGACCCTGAGCTCGCCGAGCCTGAAGAAGTACGACGTCTCGAGCCTGACCGGCCTCTTCCTCGCCGGGGAACGACTCGACCCCGAGACCTACCACTGGGCGAACGACGGGCTGCATTGCCCGGTGATCGACCACTGGTGGCAGACCGAGACCGGCTGGGCGATCTGCGCGAACCCGCGCGGCATCGAGGAGGTCCCGACCAAGCCGGGATCGGCGACGTTCCCGGTCGCGGGCTACGCCGTCGAGATCCTCGACTCGAAGGGACGCCCCGTGACGAAGGCCGGCAAGGAGGGCAACATCGCCATCCGACTGCCGCTTCCGCCCGGAACCCTGCTCGGCGTCTGGGGCAGCCCGGAGCGGTACGCGAGCGCCTACCTCTCCGCCTTCCCCGGCTACTACGCGACCGGCGACTCCGGCCATGTCGACGCCGACGGGTACCTCTACGTGATGGGCCGCACCGACGACGTGATCAACGTGGCCGGCCACCGGCTGTCGACCGGATCCCTCGAGGAGGTGCTCACCCTGCATCCGTCGGTCGCGGAGTGCGCCGTGCTCGGCGTGCATGACCCGCTCAAGGGCCAGCGCGCCGCCGGCTTCGTGACGCTCAAGGCCGGGGCGACGATCGACCACGACACCCTCGCGAAGGAACTCATCGGCCTCGTGCGCGAGCACGTCGGCCCGGTTGCCGCCTTCCGGGACGTCACGATCCTCGATCGGCTGCCGAAGACCCGCTCGGGCAAGATCCTGCGCAAGACGATCCGCCAGATCGTCGACGGCGAGCCGTACACGGTCCCGCCGACGATCGAGGACCCGGCAGTGCTCGACGCGCTCACGCTCGCGGTGCACGGCACCGCCCACACGCACTGACCCCTCCCCCAGACCGCACCACCCAGCACCATCCTCACCGGAGCAAAGGAGCCCCCATGACGGAATCACTGAGAGATGCACGACCGGGAGCGACGCCGTCGTCGATCGACTACGTCGCTTTCGCCCAATCGCCCCGCTTCCTCGAACTGAAGCGGAGGAGGAACCGGTTCGTCATCCCGCTCGCCGTGTTCTTCCTGGTCTGGTACTTCGGCTTCGTACTCGTCGCCGCGTACGCGCCGGCCGTGATGGCCATCCAGGTCGTCGGAAGCGTCAACCTCGGCCTCGTGCTCGGCCTCGGCCAGTTCGTCACGACCTTCGCCATCACCATGTGGTACGTGTCCTTCTCCAACAAGACCCTCGACCCGATGGGCGCAGCGCTCCGCGCCGAGCTCGAAAAGATGGAGCAGAAATGAGCGCCGGCACCATGATCGTCCAGGCCGCAGCGAAGGCCACGGAGACCAACCCCGTCCTGAACATCTCGATCTTCCTCGCCTTCGTGGCCGTCACCCTGATCGTCGTGATCCGGGCCGGACGCAACAACCGTTCCGCCGCGGACTACTACACCGGGGGCCGGTCCTTCACCGGGCCGCAGAACGGCTTCGCGATCGCGGGAGACTACCTCTCTGCGGCGTCCTTCCTCGGCATCGTCGGCGCGATCGCGATCAGCGGGTACGACGGATTCCTCTACTCGATCGGGTTCCTCGTCGCATGGCTCGTCGCGCTCCTGCTCGTCGCAGAGCCTGATGCGCAACACCGGCAAGTACACGATGGCCGACGTGCTCTCGTTCCGGCTCAAGCAGGGCCCGGTCAGGGTCGCGGCGGCGACGACGACCCTCGCCGTCTGCTTCTTCTACCTCCTGGCCCAGATGGCCGGCGCGGGCGGACTCGTGTCCCTGCTGCTCGGCATCAACGACAAGCTCGGCCAGTCGGTCGTCGTGGTCGTGGTCGGCGGGCTGATGATCCTCTACGTGCTCATCGGCGGCATGAAGGGCACCACCTGGGTGCAGATCATCAAGGCGTTCCTTCTCATCATCGGCGCCCTCGGGATGACGATCTGGGTGCTCGCGATCAACGGCTTCAACTTCTCCGGGCTGCTCGACTCGGCCGTCGCGGCCTCGATCAGCAAGCCCGCGGAGGCGATCCTCGTGCCGGGGCTCAAGTACGGGCACAACCCGCTCGACTTCATCTCCCTCGCGATCGCGCTCGTGCTCGGCACCGCCGGCCTGCCGCACGTGCTGATGCGCTTCTACACGGTCCCGAGCGCCAAGGAGGCCCGCCGCTCCGTGGTCTGGGCGATCTGGCTCATCGGCGCGTTCTACCTCTTCACCCTCGTGCTCGGCTTCGGCGCCGCGGCGCTCGTCGGCGCCGACGTCATCGCGGCGGCTCCCGGCGGGGTCAACTCCGCGGCGCCGCTCCTCTCGCTCGCGCTCGGCGGACCGCTCCTGCTCGGCTTCATCTCGGCGATCGCCTTCGCCACGATCCTCGCGGTCGTCGCCGGCATCACGATCACCGCGGCGACCTCCTTCGCGCACGACATCTACATGAGCGTGATCAAGAAGGGCAAGGGTGACCCGGACAGCGAAGTCAAGGTCGCCCGTCGCACCGTCATCGTGATCGGCATCCTCGCGATCGCGGGCGGCATCGGCGTGCAGGGCCAGAACATCGCGTTCCTCGTGGCGCTCGCCTTCGCCGTCGCGGCGAGCGCGAACCTCCCGACGATCCTCTACTCGCTGTTCTGGCGCGGCTTCACCACCCGCGGCGCGGTCTGGAGCATGTACGGCGGCCTCGCCGCGGCGATGATCCTGATCATCTTCTCCCCGGTGTTCTCCGGCACGCCGACGTCGATGTTCGGTGCGGGGGTCAACTTCGCGTGGTTCCCGCTCAGCAACCCCGGCATCGTCTCGATCCCGATCGGCTTCTTCCTCGGCTGGCTCGGCTCCGTCACGAGCACCCGCAAGGAGGACCCGCTGCTCGCCGCCGAGATGTCGGTGCGCTCCCTGACCGGCCACGGCGCCGAGAAGGCCGTGGAGCACTAATCCCACCTTCGCACCAACGCTACCCCCCTCGGCCGCCCCCTCAGCCGAGGGGGGTATCGTCGACGGCGGACTAGAGGACCGGGCCTATGCCCGTGTCGGGTCCACAAAGAGACACTGGAGAAGTATCCGATGAAAGCTGCACGTTTCCACGGCCGGAAAGACGTCCGGATTGAGAACATCGAGGAACCGGAGACCCGCAGCGGAACGGTGAAGATCGCTGTTGCCTGGTGCGGGATCTGCGGTACGGACCTGCACGAATACCTGGAAGGCCCGATCTTCATCTCGGCGCCGGGTCACCCCCATCCGCTCTCCCACGAATCACTTCCCGTCACGCTCGGCCATGAGTTCTCGGGAACCATTGAGGAGATCGGCGACGGCGTGGAAGGACTCAGCGTCGGGGACAACGTGGTCGTCGAACCCTATTTCGTGTGCGACGAATGCCCGCCGTGCAAGGCCGGAAACTACCACCTGTGCGAGAAGATGGGCTTCATCGGCCTCGCCGGCGGCGGCGGCGGTCTGAGCGAGAAGGTCGTCGTCGACCAGCGCTGGGTCCACCCGATCGGCGATATCCCCCTCGACGAAGCCGCCCTGATCGAACCGCTCTCGGTCGCGCACCACGCCGTGGTCCGGAGCGGGGCGAAGGCCGGGGACGTGGCCATCGTCGGCGGCGCCGGACCCATCGGGCTGCTGACGGCCGCGATCCTCAAGGGCATCGGCGTGACGACGATCATCTCCGAGCTCAGCGCGGCCCGCAAGGAGAAGGCCCGCTCGAGCGGCGTCGCCGACTTTGTGATCGACCCGACCGAGCAGGACCTCAAGGCCCGCGTCCTCGAAATCACCGGGGGCGTCGGCACGGATGTCGCGTTCGAGTGCGCCGGCGTCAACGCGGTCCTCGACGCGATGCTCGACGCCCTGCGCCCGGCAGGGGTGCTCGTCAACGTCTCCATCTGGGGGCACCCGGCCACCGTCGACATGCAGAAGCTCGTTCTCAAGGAGATCGACCTGCGCGGCACGATCGCCTACGTGCGGGACCACGAACAGACCGTCGAACTGGTCCGGTCCGGCGCGATCGACCTGAAGCCATTCATCACCGGTCGGATCGCCCTCGACAATCTGGTCGCCGAAGGTTTCGACACCCTCGTGAACCACAACGAAACAGCGGTGAAGATCCTGGTCCACCCGTAGGTCCCGGCAACCGGGCTTCAGACCGGCAGGTGTCAGACCGGCAGGCGTCAGTCTTTCGGCACCAGCGGCCCTCGCGCGACGCGCGTGGGGGCCGCCTGCGCGAGGGGCTTGACCGTGATCAGGTCGAGGTTGACGTGGGCGGGCAGCTCGACGCTCAGCACGATCGTCTCGGCGATGTCCTCCGCGGTGAGCGGGTTCTCCACGCCGACGTAGGCGGCAGCGGCCTTCTCCGGGTCGCCGCCGAACCGGACGAGGCCGAATTCCTCTGTCTTGACCATGCCGGGCGCGATCTCGATCACCCGGATCGGCTCGCCGTTGAGTTCGAGCCGCAGCACCTCCACGAGGGCGTGGGCCGCGAACTTCGCGGCGTTGTAACCGCCGCCGCCGAGGTACGCGACGTGACCGGCGATCGACGTGACCGTGACGATGTCTGCGCTGCCCGCGGCATCCGTGCGGAGCGTCTCCCGCAGTAGCGGCAGCACGGCACTCGTGACCCGCTTGACCGCGAGCACGTTGATCTCGAACATCCACGCCCAGTCCTCGACGGGGGCGCTTTCGACGCTGTCGAGGCCGCGGGCGCCGCCGGCATTGTTCACGAGGGCGTGCACGGGGCCGGATGCCGCGAGATGGTCGCGGAGGGCGTCGACATCGGCCTGCACCGTCAGGTCCGCAGTGAAGACATCGGCGCCGGTTTCCTCGGCGAGCGCCGCGAGCCGGTCGGCGCGCCTGGCGACGCCGACGACGTCCCAGCCGTGTGCCCGGAACAGCCGCACCGTGGCCGCCCCGATTCCCGAACTCGCACCGGTCACTACAACTCGCTTGTTTGCCATGGTCCCATTCTGGCGGCACGAGCGGCAGTCGGGACGCACCAGGGCCCCACCCTGCGCCCACCCGGTGGTTGCCGCCGTGCTTCCAGGTCGTTCGCGCGGCCCTCGCTCGCCCGCGCGCTCAGTTCGGCGATCCGCTCCTCGAGCGGCGCAGTTCCGGTGATACGTAGTCGCTCGGTCGTTCGATCACCGCGAGCGTGCACCGCGAAACGCAGACGAGACGCTCGCGGTCATCGCTGATCTTCACCTCCCAGACCTGGGCTCGTGCACCGAGATGGATTGGGCGGGCGACTCCCGTCACCCATCCACTCGCGACGGGCCGGAGGTGGTTGGCATTGATCTCCATCCCGACCACATGGAATAGGTGTCGATCGATCGCGAGGTATCCCGCGATCGACGTGAGCGTCTCCGCAAAGGCGACGGACGCACCGCCGTGGAGCACCCCGGCCGGTTGCGTCGTGCGGGTATCCACGGGCATCCGACCCCGCAGGGCATCGGGCGCGATGTCGGTGAGTTCGATGCCGAGCGTCTCGATGAGACACCGTCGGCCCATGTTCTCGAGGACGCGCAGCGAGACGTCTCCGTGCCAGATCGAAGGGGTGGGGGCGGGTGCAGTGGTAGCGGTGTCGTGAGTCATCCCACCAGCGTGCGGCCTGCGGCGCGCACGGTCAGGCGGGAAACTACCTCACTTGGTCGGTTCCGTCCGGTCCCGATGGGTGGCGTACCACGCGGCTACCTGTGCCCGTGATCGAAAGCCGAGGCGCAGGCGAATTCGTTCGACGTGGCCCTCGGCCGACCGTTCGTCGATTCCCAGCCGGGCGGCAATTTCGCGGTTCGTGCATCCCTCACTGATCAACGCCGCAACCTCGCTCTGGCGAGCCGTCAGGGTCCGGGACCCACGCGGGGCGACACGAGCGCCCAGGAAGCGGCGCACGGTCGCTACGAGCTCATGGGTGTCCCCGGCGTAGGGCAGGTGCGAGCGACCGGGTAGCACCACGAGCCGCGCACCGGCGATGCCCTCGGCGAGCGCCGCGGCCTGCGCGACGGGAGCGGCGCGGTCGTCGGCGCGGTGCACCACCAGCGTCGGGGTGCGCACCTCGCCGAGAAGGCCCGTGACCTCGAGTTCGTAGCTCAGCGCCAGCATCGCCCGCGCGGTCGCGGAGGTCGAGCAGGCCCGTTGGTAGCGACCGAACTGGGCGCGCATCGCGGCATCGGCGTCGGGCGCGAAGATGTCGGTGAGCACGTCGGAACCGAGTCCCCAGTGCGCCTCGATCAGCCCGAGGACGTGCTCGCGCACGCTGGGCGGGGAGACCTCCGCGCCGGACGCCCAGCCGCCGTACAGCACCAGCCGCCGCACGGTATCCGGATGCGCCGCCGCCCACGCCACGGCGACCAACGCACCCATCGACGTGCCGATGAGGTCGAACGGCTCCGGACCGAGCTGCGCGACGACCGCGGCGAGCTGCTCCAGCTCGAAGTCCATCGACGGCGGCCGGCTCGTCGGAGCCGACAGGCCGCATCCGGCGCGGTCGTACCGGATGAGCCGGCGGTCCGTCGCCAGGCTCTCGTAGAATGACCGCTCCTCGGGCAGCTGCCAGCTGAGCTCGAGGTGACTGAGCCACCCCGCGATGTACACGAGCGGCCGACCGGCGCCGGCCGAGGCGTACGCGACGCCGGTGCCATCGGCCGCTTCCACACGCGCAATCTCTTGCTGCATGCACCCATTCTGCTCGCGGCACGCGGCGCAGGCTCCGCCGCCCGGGCACACCCGTAGATGACGCCGTGTTTCGGCGCCATTGCCGACCCCGCGAACGCGTGCCTAGACTCGCAGCCAAGAGCGATGGACGGTCCACGCTCGTCACGGATTACAGGGAGTTCTTCATGAGCGACAACGCGGCCGCCTGGCAGTTCGAAACCAAGCAGGTGCACTCGGGCGCGCACCCCGACCCGGTCACCAACGCACGCGCCACCCCGATCTACCAGACCACGTCCTACGTGTTCAACAACGCGCAGCACGCCCAGAACCTGTTCGCACTCGCCGAATTCGGCAACATCTACACCCGCATCATGAACCCGACCCAGGCCGTCGTCGAAGAGCGCATCGCCGCGCTCGAAGGCGGCACCGCGGCACTGCTCCTCGCCTCCGGCCAGGCCGCATCGACCTTCGCCGTGCTGAACATCGCCCAGGCCGGCGACCACATCGTCTCCTCGAGTTCGATCTACGGCGGAACCTACAACCTCTTCAAGTACACCCTCGCCAAGCTCGGCATCGAGACGACCTTCGTCGAGGACCAGGACGACGCCGCAGAGTGGGCCCGCGCCGTGCGCCCGAACACCAAGCTGTTCTTCGCCGAGACCATCGGCAACCCCAAGATCAACGTTCTCGACATCTCGCTCGTCGCGGACGTCGCCCACTCCAATGGCGTACCCCTCATCGTCGACAGCACGATCGCGACCCCCTACCTGATCCGCCCGTTCGAGCACGGCGCCGACATCATCGTGCACTCGGCCACCAAGTTCCTCGGCGGCCACGGCGCGATCATCGGCGGCGTCATCGTCGACGGCGGCACCTTCGAGTGGTCGAAGAACGTCGAGAAGTTCCCGGGCCTCACCGAGCCGGACCCGTCCTACCACGGCGTCAGCTACACCGGCGCGGTCGGCGACGGCATCGCATACATCATCAAGGCGCGCGTGCAGCTGCTCCGCGACCTCGGCAGCGCCATCGCCCCCGCGAGCGCGTGGCAGCTGATCCAGGGCATCGAGACCCTGAGCCTGCGCATCGAGCGCCACGTGCAGAACGCCCAGGACATCGCAGAGTGGCTCGAGAACCACCCGGACATCGCCTCGGTCAACTACGCCGGCCTGCCGTCGAGTCCCTGGTACGCGACCGCCAACAAGTACGCCCCCAAGGGCGTCGGCGCCGTGGTCTCCTTCGAGCTCAAGGGCGGGGTGGATGCCGGCCGCGCGCTCGTCGACAACCTCGAGCTCTTCAGCCACCTGGCCAACATCGGCGACGTCCGTTCGCTCGTGATCCACCCGGCCTCGACCACGCATGCCCAGCTCACCCCTGAGCAGCAGCTCACGAGCGGCGTCACCCCCGGCCTCGTGCGCCTGTCCGTCGGGATCGAGAACATCATCGACCTCAAGGCCGACCTCGAGCAGGGACTCGCCGCGGCCCGCGCCGTGGTCGAGGCCTCCCGCGCGAACGCCTGAGTCACCAGCACCCCGAACCGATTCGACGGAGATTCTGCCGGAATTGTACGTTGCAGGCCGTTTTCGGGCCGCGCGAGGCACAATCTCCGTCGAATTGGTTCACAGAACGATCCGGATGACGCGTCCGTGAATATCCTGTCGGTATGACTGACCTGCGACCGATCGGATACTGGCTCAAGCTCGTCGACCAACTGATCAACGAGCAATTCGCGACGACCCTCGAGGAACACGGGGTGACGCGGCGGCAGTGGCAGCTGCTCGGGATGCTGTCCCGTGGCCCCGCCTCCGTCGACCAGCTCACCCGCGAGGTCGCTCCGTTCCTCGACGCCGAGGGCGAGACCGTCGTCGAGCACCTCGCCGAACTCGTCGAGAGCGGTTGGGTCACCGTGTCGGAGGCCGGGTACGCGATCACCGACCGCGGCCGGATCGCCTATCAGCGCCTCGCCGAGGTCGTCGCGGTGAACCGGGAAGCCGCGACCGAGGACGTCAGCCCAGCCGATTACGCCACGACCCTCGCCACCCTCGAGCGGGTCGCGCGCAACCTCGGCTGGACCGGCGAGCCGGAGTAGTCCCTAGGCCGCGGTGGTGTCGGTCGCGGGGATCGAGCTTGCCAGCACGGTGTCGAGGACGGCGGATGCCTCTTCGCTCGTCGAGTTCTGGGCGAGCGCGAGTTCGGACACGAGCACCTGACGGGCCTTGACGAGCATGTTCTTCTCGCCGGCGGACACGCCGCGTTCCTGGTCACGACGCCACAGGTCGCGGACGACCTCGCCGACGCGGTAGACGCTGCCGCTCGCCATCTTCTCCTGGTTGGCCTTGTACCGGCGCGACCAGTTCCCCGGCTCTTCGACGAAGGATTCGCGGAGCACGTCGAAGACGGCCTGGACGCCGGCGTTGTCGATGACGTCGCGCACGCCGACGAGCTCGGCGTTCTCGATCGGCAGCTTGATCGTGAGGTCGTTCGCGTGCACGGTGAGGGTCATGAACTTCTTCTCAATCCCCTTCACAGCGCGGGTCGTGATTTCGGTGATGGTGACCGCGCCGTGGTGCGGGTAGACCAGGGTTTCTCCCACGGTGAAATTCATGTGCTGCCTCTGTTCGTTGGTGATGCGGGGTTCTCGCGACCATCGTCGGTCGGTCGTGTGGTGGTTTGCGGGTGCAGGGCGAGCGGCGCTAGGCCGCGTCGACCAGCCATACGGGTAAGAATTCGACCAGCTGGTCGACGATCTCGTCGTCCGTGACGTCGAGCTGGCCGCGCATCCAGGCGCTGATCAGGGTGAGCGCTCCCCCGGCCACATAGGTGGCGAAGGATTCGGGATGTACGACCCGGGGAGCACCGGAGAGCGCCACGAGCGATTCGACGAGGCGGCGCGAGTACGCCTCGATCTCGTCGTCGTATGCCGTGCGGGTGATCGGAAGGTCGAGCACGCTCGCGTAGAGCGGATAGTGCTCCACGATGTGGGAAATGAGACGCTGGTAGCCGGCGCGTGCCGCCTGAGCCCCGGTGAGGTCGTCGCTGCGCAGGTCGAACCCGGTCACACCGATCTCGGCGAACTGCTCACGGAGGAAACCGGTCGCGAGATCATCGAGGCTGCTGAAGTGCGCATAGAACGAACTGCGGCTGATCGAGGCCGTGCGTACGATGTCGCTGACCGAGACGGATGCGACGCGCTGGGTCATGAGAGTGCGGACCGCCGAGAAAATGGCCTGCCTGGTGCGCTCCGCCCGCGGGTCCGAGGCACGCACGGCGCTGATTGTACCGCGCACCGCGGGTTCTCGGACATACTCGGTGCGGGTCATCAGGACAGTCTAGCACTTCTCGGACACCTGTCCGAGAAGTGGCAGCGTGCGTGACAAGCGCGCGTGACAAGCGCGCGTAACAAAAGGACGCGGGCGCGTCCGAGCGGGCAGAATGAGGGCATATGGAATGGCAGACCTCGGCGGACACGGTCCCGTCCAGCTTCATCACCGAGGCTCAGACGCGCTCGCTGCTCGGCAAACCCCCGGCGACGGGCGCGTGGCGCGATGGCGACCCCGTCGGCAACCGCAGGTTCCAGGACGTGGGCCCGCTCGAGCTCGAGGCCGGCGGACGGCTGGGTGCCATACGGATCGCCTACGAGACGTGGGGCGAGCTCTCGCCCGCGCGGGACAACGCGGTGCTCGTGCTGCACGCCCTCACCGGGGACAGCCATCTCCTCGGCGCGGCGGGGCCCGGCCACGCGACCGCCGGCTGGTGGGGCGGCATCGTCGGCCCCGGTCTCGCCATCGACACCGACCGCTATTTCGTTGTCGCGCCGAACATGCTCGGTGGCTGCCAGGGCAGCACGGGCCCGTCGTCACTCGCCCCGGACGGCTCGGAGTGGGGCATCCGCTTCCCCTACCTGACCATTCGCGATCAGGTAGCCGCACAGGTCGCCTTCGCCGATCGGATCGGGATCGATGCCTGGGCCCTCGTCGTCGGCGGGTCGATGGGCGGAATGCATGCCCTCGAATGGGCGATCGACCAGCCGGACCGGGTGGACCGGCTCGCGATCCTCGCCGCGCCCCCGGTGACGACGGCCGACCAGATCGCCCTGAATTCGGTGCAGATCGAAGCCATCCGCAGCGACCCTCTCTTCCGGTCCGGCGACTACTACGACGCCGTCGATGGCGAGGGCCCGACCCGCGGGCTCGCCCTCGCCCGGCGGATGGCCCTGCTGAACTACCGCAGTCCCACAGAGCTCAACGAACGATTCGAACGCGGCTGGCAGAGTCGGATCTCCCCGCTGGGTTCTGGCGGCCGGTTCGCCGTCGAGTCCTACCTCGATTTCCACGGCAATAAGTTCACCCGCCGTTTCGACGCGAACAGCTACATCGTCCTCGTCGAGGCGATGAATTCCCACGACGTGTCCCGCGGTCGCGGCTCGCTCGCCGAGGCCCTCTCTTCGATCGCGGCGACCACCCTCGTCGTCGGGATCGACAGCGACCGGCTCTTCCCCGTCGAAGGCCAGCGCCGGATCGCGGCGCACCTGCGCAACGGCCTCGACGGCACCGAACCCGTCGTGCTCTCCTCGAGCTACGGCCACGACGGGTTCCTGATCGAGAATGCCGCCGTCGGCGAGCAACTCGGCCGCCTCCTCCGCTGACTTTCCGCTGACCTTCCGCTGCCCGGCGAGCGCTGCCCGGCGATTGACAGGGCAGGCATTCCGGACGACCCTGACAGGGAACCCGGCCACCGCCTGCCTGATCAGCCCGCCCAGCGAGGAGGAGTCCCGTGATGAAAGCCGGCTACGTCGTCATGGTCATCGTCGGAACGCTGCTCACCCTTTCCGGCATCGGCATGCTCGCCGGCGGCGTCGCCGCGGCGACGGTCGCGGCCGGGCAGGGCAGGGACGGATTCCTGACCACTCCATCCGGCACGTTGTCGGTGGCCTCGTACGCGATCACTTCGCCGAACCTCGAGACCGGCACAGGGACGGGCACAGGCACGGAGAGCGGCACTCAGGCGGGCTCCGGCGGGATACCCGCCGGGCTCGCGACCGTGATGCTCGAGGCGACAAGCGCCCGCGGCACCGGGGTCTTCATCGGTATCGGGCCGCGGTCAGAAGTGGAGCGTTACCTCGCCTCCGTCGCGCATAGCGAGCTCACCTCCGTGAACTCCTCGCCGTTCCGCACCGAGTACCGCGAGGTCCCCGGCAGCAGGCGTCCCGCCCGCCCCGGCAGCCAGCCCTGGTGGACGGTCGCGGCCTCCGGGCCGGGAACGCAACGCGTCGTCTGGCCGGTCGAGGGCGGCGACTGGGCCGTCGTCGTCATGAACGCGGATGCGACCCAGGGCGTCGACGTGCAGGCGCGGGCCGGCGTCCGGTCAGCACTCTTCGTGCCCGCGGCGGTCGCACTGCTGCTCGGCGGCGGCCTGCTGCTCGTGGCCGGGGTGCTCCTCGTGATCTTCGGCGCGATGGGGCTCGGCAGGCGAGACCCCACGGAGGGTCCGAGCGGGCACGCCGACAACACTGTCGGCACTGCCGGCCCGCCGGGCCCGCCCGGTCCGGTCTACCCTGCGCGCCTCGAGGGCACCCTGCAACCCGACCTGTCCAGGGGCCTGTGGCTCGTGAAATGGATCCTGATCTTCCCGCACGTCGTCGTTCTGTTCTTCCTCTGGTTCGCCGCGTCCGTGACGACGATCGTCGCGGGCTTCGCCATCCTGTTCACCGGCCGGTACCCCCGCTCGCTCTTCACCTTCAACGTGGGCGTGCTGCGCTGGAGCCTGGCGGGTCGCCTTCTACTCGTATTCGGCGCTCGGCACCGACCGGTACCCGCCGTTCAGCCTCGCACCGGCCGACTACCCCGCGGACCTCGACATCGCCTACCCCGAGCGGCTGTCCCACGGGCTCGTCCTGGTCAAGTGGTGGCTGCTCGCCATCCCGCAGATTCTCATCGTGACCGCCCTGACCAGCACCCCGACCGCGCGCTACACGATCGGGAACACCACCTATTCGACGACGACCGGGGTATCACTGCTCGGCCTCCTCGTGTTCATTGCCGGACTGATGCTGTTGTTCACGGGCCGTTACCGGCAGCCCCTGTTCGATTTCATCCTGGGCATCAATCGATGGGTGTTCCGGGTCGTCGTGTACACGGCACTGTTCCGGGACGAATACCCGCCATTCCGCCTCGACCAGGGAGGTATGGAACCAGGCGTCAGGGACTCGGGCCGCGCCGAAACGGGGGGCACCGGGTCGGGGGTAATCGACGAGGCTGCTAGGGTGAAAACAACCTGAGGAATCACGGATGCTGACCCGACAAAGCTCGAGGCGCCTAACTGTTCCCCCTGGACGCGCCCAAATGCCGCCGGCGCTCCCCTTCCAGCCGGATCCCCCCACTCGCGTGGCCCGTAAACAAGGCACATTCGCGAAACTGAGTGCCGCGCGCGTGTCGAAACCCGCCGCGTCCGGATATGGTGCTCTGTGGAGCACGACGAGGGGCAATGCTACGGGTATGCAACGCATTTTCAAGGAACGGGATCGGCTGCTGCGCAAGGGCGCACAGCTGACCGGTCTTGCGGGTTCCATCGCCGCGTTCCTGGCCCTTCTGATACCGGGCGGCCCCGACCGGTTGGCGCTCGCCCTGAGCCTTCCCCTTCTTCTCGTGATAGTCGGCGCCCAGTACCTGCTCGGCCGCAACGGGCACCTGAGGTGGGCTGCGGTCATCGTCGTCTGCGGTGTGGCGATGGTCCTCGTCATCGGCTTCGTCGGCCGGGGAACATCGGGACTCAACCTCGGCGAACAGGCTGTGATCGCGTGCGTCGCCTCTCCTGTGATCGGTTGCGTCGCGCTGGTGCTCGTCACCACAGGGCGCCGGCTCATCCTGTTGGGCGCCGCCTTCGGCACGACCCTCGCGAGCGTGCTCAGTGCTTCGCGGCTCACCGATGACGCCCTCGTGCCGGTCATGCTCACCCTCACCGGCTGGTTCGCGATCGCGATCGCCGGCTGGTGGATCGCGCAGAGCATTCCCCGCGTCATGCAGCGCATCGCCGAGATCGGCCGCGCCCACCTCGCCGAACGGCACGCGAGCGAGCTCGAGGCCCAGCGCCGCCAGGACGCCAGGCTCCTGCACGACACCGTCCTCGCCACGCTCACCCTGCTCGCGCACTCCGGCGTCGGCGTGAGCCCCGCCGCCTTGCGCCAGCAGGCCGGGGATGACGCCAGGCTGCTCAGGCAGGCTCCGGCTCGGCGGGCTGCCGACCCCGCACCGCTCGGGGGTCTACACGCTCGAGCGCGCCTCCGAGTCGACCCTCGGCAGCACCCTCGAATCCGTGAAACAGCGCTTCAAGCGAATGGGACTCGAGGTGGACTGGCACGGGAGCGGGCAGGTCCTGCTGCCGAGCACCGTCCTGGACTCCTTCCTGCTCGCTCTCGGCGAGTGCCTCGAGAACGTGCGCAGGCACGCCGGGGTCGCCCGCGCCGACGTCACGATCACCGACGACGACACGACGGTGCGCGCCATGGTCACCGACGCGGGCGTCGGCTTCGACCTCGCAGCGGTCAGCCCGGAACGCCTCGGCTTCGCCGAGTCCGTCGTCGCCAGGCTCCGCGACGTCGGCGGCAACGCCCGACTGTTCTCCTCCCCTGGCTCGGGAACGACCGTTGTGCTCGAGGTGCCCAAGTGAGCGGCCGCAGCGCCACCGTCCAGCCCGAGCGCGGCATCCATCGCCCGGCCCGGCGCGTGGCCACAGAGGCCGGCCCGCTCGCGGAGCACGGACGCCAGGAACGCCAGGACCGGCGCCGCAGCTTCCGCCGGCCGGAACGCACCGTCAAGACGACGCGTGCCAACCAGATCGGCCTCGGTGGACGCCACCTCGGAATCGGCCTCTCCGTCGCCGGGGGCATCGTCGCCGCCTACCTGCTCTGGGAATGCCTCGAGCAGTTGCCCCGTTACTCGACTCCCGTCCCGACCCTCGTGGCCTGGGTGATCCTGGTCGCGGCGACGGCATTCACCATCGCCGTCGTGCAACGGCTATCCGCGCGGATGCCCGACTGGCTGTTCGCCGCGGCCCTCGCATCGGCGGCCGTCGTCGTTGCGCTCGACCTGGCCGGGTCCCACGCCGGCGCCGACCGGGGCGTCTTCCCGACGGCGGCCGCCGCCGTCGGGAGCCTGCTGATCGCGCTCGTGACGGTTCGGCGCGGCAGGGACGTCGTCTCCTCGACGGCCGTCCTGGGCACGCTCCTGGCCGTGTTCGCGGTAACAGAGCCGCGGAGCGACCCGCTGTCCTTCGCGCCGGAGCTCGTCGCGTTCGGCCTCGCCGTGATCCCCCCACTCCTCGGCGTCGCAATCGTTCGCTCGTTCCATCGCATGGTGCAGCGCGAACTGGACCTCGTGCTCGTGCAGAGCACGGTCTCCCAGCCGAGGTTCGCGGTGGGCATGCTCGCCTCGGAGGAACTCGCGCGGATCGACCTCGACGCGGAGACCCTGCTCGACGACGTGGCCAAGGGCCGCACCGCGCTCCCCCTCAACGCGGCCAAGTCGACGACCGCGTCGTCGCTCGCGACCCAGTTGCGGCTGCACCTGATCCAGGGCCGCAAAGAGACCTGGCTGTACCACGCCATCACGGAGTCCGAGTTCCTCGGCCCCTCGGTGAGCCTCAACGACCCGGCCGGGCTCGCCGGGCTGCTCGACCCCGCCCAGCGTGACGCCCTGCTGCGCACCATCTGGCTCCTCATCAGCGACACCCAACGCCCCGAGGCATCCGTCGCTCTCTCCCTCGGTCCGATCCGTCCAACGAATGGCCTGATCGACCGCCAAAAGTTACGATTCCCCATCGAATTGGCCACGACGGGTGTGCCTCGGCGCAGGGTCGACCCCGAGACGTGGCAAGCTATCCGGGTGGTTGGCCCGCACATCGCGTCGAGCCGGGGTGGCAGTCTCCACGTGGAGATCGACTGCAGCATTGACAATCCCGCAGATGCGTGAAATTTTCTGGTCCGGCATCGCCGGGCTTCCAGTCGGATGCACAGGCAACAGGAGGCAACAGTGACGAACATCAGCACGACGACCCGGGCGGTGCCCAGTCGGGAGAATCCGATCCGGCTGGCTCTCGTGGACGACCACAGGATGCTGCTCGGGGCGTTGACGGAGTGGATCCGCGGCGCCGCAGACGACATCAACATGGTCGCCGCGG
This sequence comes from Cryobacterium breve, assembly GCF_027594785.1. Lineage (GTDB taxonomy): Bacteria > Actinomycetota > Actinomycetes > Actinomycetales > Microbacteriaceae > Cryobacterium > Cryobacterium breve_A. The sequence continues at coordinate 3,172,192 of NZ_CP075584.1, read as the reverse complement.
TGACGACGTGGCCGGAACTCCTGACCCACCCCGAATTCCCGGTCGACGTCGTTCTCCTGGACCTCGACCTCAAGGACAACATCCCCGTTTCGCTCAAGATCTCGACCCTCAAGACGGCCGGCGTCAAGACCGTCCTGATGAGCACGTACTCGGAGCCGGGCCTCGTGCGCGAGGCACTCGCCGCCGGGGCGCTCGGCTACCTCGTGAAGAGCGAAGAGGCGGGCATGATCGTCGACGCGATCCGGGCCGCGTTCGACGGAGAGTCCTACATCTCCGCTGAACTCGACGAAGCGCTCAGCGCGGGTACCGGCGGCGGCTCACCGCGACTGAGTGCCCAGGAACGCCGCGTGATGGCGCTCTACGGTGCCGGCGAACCCGTCAAGGCCGTCGCCCACCAGCTCGGCATCTCCGAGGAGACCGCCAAGTCGTACCTCAAGCGGATTCGCGAGAAGTACCGCCTGGCCGGCTTCGACGTCGGAACCAAGGTCGCGCTGCGGAAGCGCGCGATCCACGACGGGATCCTGCTGCAAACGGACTGAGCACAAGCACCCCACCCCTGTCGGAGTCTTCCGTGACCCGCCGCAGGCGCTGCTGCGCCGGCCCGAGTCGCGAAAGGTTCCGATTTCGGCGTTAAGCGGCGTCCGTGACGACCTCGATGAGGGCGGTGCCGTATGGGACGTGCTGCCCCTTACGGCGCCAGGACCTGTCGATCGCGAAGCTCACGACGGCGAGAGCGAGTCCGAAGCCGCTCAGGGCCGCGCCGATCCAGACGGGGGCGACGTAGCCGAGACCTCCGGCGATCGCCAGGCCGCCGAGGAAGGCGCCGAGCGCGTTGCCGATGTTGAGAGCCGAGTGGTTGAGTGCCGCGGCGATCGACTGGCTGTCGCGGGAGACATCCATCAGCCGGGTCTGGATGGCGGGCGAGAGCCCGGCAGCGGAACCGCCGACGAGGAAGACGCCGATCAGGAGCCCGGGCAGGAACTGGGCCGAGAGGGCGAGCCCGGCGAGGGCGACGATCATCACGCAGAAGAAGCCATAGAGGGTGCGGCGGACGCTCTTGTCGGCGAGGTGGCCGCCGAGCAGGTTGCCGACGGTCATGCCGAGGCCGATGACCACGAGCACGAGCGGGACAGCACCGGCGCCGAGACCGGTGACCTCGATCGTCAGCGGGGCGACGTAGGTGTAGACGGCGAAGAGGCCGCCGAAGCCGATGGCGCCGATCCCGAGCGCGAACCAGACCTGCAGCCGGCCGAAGGCCTTGAGCTCGTTACGCATCGTCGCGAGCGGGTCACCGGCCTGGAACGGAACGAGCAGGATCACGGCGAGGAACGTGACCGCGAAGACGGCGGCCACGACAAGGTAGGCGACCCGCCAGCCGGACACCTGCCCGATCCAGGTGATCACGGGCACGCCGATCACGTTGGAGATGGTCAGGCCGCTGAGCACGAGCGCGACGCCGCGCGCCCGCTTGCCCGGACCCATCAGGTCGGCAGCGACGAGCGAGGCGATGCCGAAGTATGCGCCGTGCGGGAGCGCCGCCACGAACCGGGCAACGAGCACGAGCCCGAACGTCGGCAACAGGGCGGAGGCGATCGTCGCGAGGGTGAACGCGGCGAGGAGGGCGAGCAGCAGCTGCTTGCGGGGCCAGCGTGCCGCCGCGGCCGCGATCGTCGGGGCCCCGACGACGACGCCGAGGGCGTACGCCGAGATCAACCAGCCGATCTGGGCATTCGCGGCATCCGGCGCGGTCGCGTGGAGGCCAGGCAGAAGGTCGGCCGCGAGGTTCGGCAGCAGGCCCATCGCCACGAATTCGGTCGCGCCGATGCCGAAGCCGCCGAGGGCGAGGGCGAGCAGGGCAAGACGGATGCGGGTCGGAGACAGCATCGCCGACCCGTCGGTGGTTGAGGGCATGCGCTCCAGCCTAGGGCCGCACGGTTCCGACGGGAAGCGTCCGGCGGCATCCGCCTGCCCGTGCCGTGCCGGCTAGGCCGGGCTACCGTCCGCCCGCGCGTTCCGGAGGGCGACTTCGAGGCGTTCGACCTTGCCGGTCAGCTCGCCCGTGTGGCCGGGGCGGATGTCGGCCTTGAGCACGAGGGACACCCGGGGGCCGAAGGCGCCGACGGCCTCCGTCGCCGCCTTCACGACGGCGAAGACCTCGTCCCAGGAGCCCTCGATGGTCGTGAACATCGAGTCGGTGTGGTTCGGCAGGCCCGATTCACGGACGATGCGCACGGCGGCGGCGACGGCGTCGTGCACGGAACCCTCGGCATCCTGGGCGCCGGACGGCGAAACGGAAAAGGCGACGAGCATGATTACTCCCTGGGGATGAGGATCGGGCGGTCGAGGCCGGCCGCCGGTGGGTCCTGGCGTGGTGCGGTGTGGGCTGCACTGCGGGCGGTGACGTGGGTGCCGGGGTGACCGCTGTGCTGCGCGGAGTGGCTGCCGAGTGCCCAGACCTCCCGGACGGCCCAGGCGAGCAGGACGAACTCGAGCACGTTGCGCGTCGAGAGGGCGAGCACCATCAGCGGATTGGCGACGAGCAGCCAGTCGTAGAGGTAGGGGTAGACGAGTTGGGTGAGCGCGGCGATGACCGTGACGAGGACGGTCGGGGTGCGCCAGCCCCGCCCCCACAGCAGGATGCCGAGGATGGTCGGCGCGGCGAGCCAGATCACGAACTGCGGCGAGCCGACCTTGTTGACCGCCATCAGCGTCACGACGAGCGCGAGGACGAGGGGCGGAAACAGCCGTTCGAAGCTCGCGCCGGCCCGCGTCGCCCGTACCCCGATCAGCAGCACCGCGGCGATGCAGAGCGCGAGCATCGGCGTCATGAGCGCGACGGCGATGAAAGATCCTGGGCCGACGACCTGGAAGGTGAGGATGTCGTGGTCGTAATAGATGTAGCTGCCCGGGATCCGCAGGGCGGCCTGCACCATCCAGATCGCGCCGACGGGAGACTCGATCTGGATTCCCCGGTTGGTCTGCTCGGAGATGAAGCTGAACACCCGGAGGCCGCTGCCGAGGCTGAGTGCTGCGACCACGATGGCGGCGCTCGTGCCGAGGAAGGCGTAGCCGGCGCGCATCCGCTGTTTCGAGGCGATGACCAGGGCCGCGATGACGGCGATCGGCCAGATCTTCACCCAGGTCGCGACCGTGAGGATCACGGTGCCCCAGACCGGCCGGGACCGCAGCCACAGCACGGCGAGGATGACGAGCGGGGCGGTGATCGAGTCGATCCTGGCGAGCGCGACCGGACCGAGCAGCAGCAGGAATCCCAGCCACCAGGCCGCGGCAACGAGCGCACGGGACCCGCGGCGACGCCCGGTCAGGGCAGCGAATGCAACAGCGTTGAGCAGGGTGACGATTCCCAGCCACGTCGCCGTGTACGACGCGGTGCCGAAGGCGAGAGCCTGCGACGATCGGCACGACGGCGAGCACGGGGTAGACGAAGGGCGCGGTGATGCCGACGAGGGCCGCGCCGCTCGCCGCGTCTTTCGCCCAGCCGAGGTAGACGACGTCCACGTCGCCGAGCGGCCAGCCGACCGCCACGAAGCAGATATACACGAGCCAGGCGTGCACGACGACGAATCCGAACCACAGGAGGACACGCGGGCTCAGCCCTGCCGTGAACCGCACCGGCGGTTTCGGGGCGAGGGAATCGGGCACGTTCCACTTTCCCACATCACGGTGTACTTAACGAGACCGTCACATTCGCCGGGTGCATGCCGACGGCCGGGGGAAGATGCGTCATGATGGCCAGAGACAGTCATCCCGAGGAGTGGTCAATGCTGAATCGTCGCAGGTCCCGTCACGTTTTGGTGCTTGCCGTCTCCCTTGCGGGTGCGCTGCTCCTGAGCGCCTGCTCTGCCGGGAGCCCGGCGCCGGGCGCGGGTTCCAGTGCGACGGCGGCCCCGTCGCTCAGCTCGCCGGACCCGAGCATGTATCTCACGCCGGGCAAGCTCACGATCGGAACTGGGGAACCCGCGTACTTCCCCTGGGCGATCGACGACTCACCGGCATCCGGCAAGGGTTTCGAGGCCGCCGTCGCCTACGCCGTCGCCGGCAAGCTCGGCTTCGCGAAGCAGGATGTGACCTGGGTGCGGACCACCTTCGACGAGGCGATCGCTCCGGGGCCGAAGGGCTTCGACTTCAACCTGCAGCAGTTCTCGATCACGGCGGAACGCGCCCGGCAGGTCGACTTCTCCTCGCCGTACTACGTGACCACCCAGGCGGTGATCACCGTCGGCACCTCCCCGGCCGCCTCCGTGACCTCGCTCGCCGGGCTCAAGGGGCTCCTGGTCGGGGCCGCGACCGGCACGACGAGCTTCACGGAAGCGGAGAAGCTGATCGCACCGAACCAGGGTGTCCAGGCGTTCAACACGAACGACGACGCCAAGCTCGCGCTGCAGAACGGAACCGTCGACGCGATCGTCGTCGACCTCCCGACCGCGTTCTACCTCACGGGGGTCGAACTCGACGGCGGCACGATCATCGGTCAGCTGCCCGATGCCGCGGCGGGGTCCGCCAGTCCGACCCCCACCCCCGGCGCAACGCCGGGTGCCCAGGCGGGTACCGACGCCTTCGGCCTTGTCCTGGCCAAGGACAGCCCCCTGACCGCGGCGGTGAGCGCCGCCGTCGACGCCCTCCGCGCCGATGGCACCCTCGCGAACCTCGCAGACACCTGGCTCGCCGGCAACGCGGACGCGCCCGTCCTGAAGTGACACCGGCCGAAGCTCCAGGGGCAGACACGGGTACAGACTCCGGCACAGACACGGGTCGGCCGGCCCGGCAACCGAGCGCGGTCGAAGTCGGCCGCAGGGCGTACCGTCGCGCACAGACCACCCGGTCGGTGCTCCTGAGCGCGGTGAGCACCCTCGTGTTCGCGATCGTGATCTGGATCTTCGTGGTCAACACACCGGGCTGGACCCGGGTACAGCAGTCCTTCTTCGACCCCGCGGTCGCGGTGAAGGCCTGGCCGCGGGTGTTCGAGGGGCTGCTGCTGAACATCCGCGTGCTGCTCGTGGCGGCCGTCGGCGTGCTGATCGTGAGTCTGCTGCTCGCGACGATGCGCACCCTGCGCGGCGCGGTCTTCTTCCCGCTGCGCGCCCTCGCCGCCGGGTACACCGACCTGTTCCGCGGTATGCCGCTCATCATCGTGCTCTACCTCGTGGGGTTCGGGCTGCCCGGCCTCGGGGTGTTCCCGAAGCTGCCCTCGTACGTCTGGGGCACGATCGCGCTCGTGCTGACCTACTCGGCCTATGTCGCCGAGGTGTGGCGGGCGGGGATCGAGGCCGTGCACCCCTCGCAGGTGCTCGCCGGAAGGTCGCTCGGCCTCAGTCACGGTCGCACCCTGCGCACGATCGTGCTGCCGCAGGCGCTCCGCAAGGTGACGCCGGCGCTGATGAACGACTTCGTCGCGATGCAGAAGGACGTCGGCCTGATCAGCGTGCTCGGCGCCGTCGACGCGGTCAGGGCCGCCCAGATCGAGACGGCCGCGAGCTTCAACTTCACGCCGTACGTGCTCGCCGGGCTGCTCTTCGTGCTGCTCGCCCTGCCGATGATCCGGCTCACGGACTGGCTGTCGGCCAGGATGCGCCGCCGCGAACAGGTCGGAGGGGTCGTATGAGCGGGGCAATGGATGCCGTCGTGCCGGTCCTCCGGGTCGACGACGTCTACAAGAGCTTCGGTTCGGTTCCCGTGCTCCGCGGCATCGACCTCGTCGTGCACCAGCACGAGGTCGTCGCCCTGATCGGGGCGAGCGGCTCGGGGAAGTCGACCCTGCTCCGGGTGATCAACCTGCTCGAGCGCGTCGACGACGGCCAGGTCTGGCTCACCGGCAGGGACATCAGCGACCCGCGCACGAACGGGGACGCCGTGCGCGCCAGGATCGGTGTGGTGTTCCAGCAGTTCAACCTGTTCCCGCACCTGAGCGTGCTCGACAACGTCACCCTCGCGAGCCGGATCGTGCACCGGGTGCCGCGCCGCACGGCCGAGGTGCGCGGCCTCGAACTGCTCGACCAGATCGGCCTGTCCGCGAAGGCGCGCGACTTCCCCGACCGGCTGTCCGGCGGCCAGCAGCAGCGTGCCGCGATCGTGCGCGCCATCATGACAGACCCCGAACTGCTCCTGCTCGACGAGGTGACGAGCGCGCTCGACCCCGAGCTCGTCGGCGAGGTTCTCGACCTCGTGCGGCAGCTCAAGCAGTCGGGAACGACGATCGTGATGGCGACCCACGAGATGGGCTTCGCGCGGGACGTCGCCGATCGGGTCGCGTTCATCGACGCCGGCCGGGTGCTCGAGTTCGGACCGCCGGAGCAGGTCTTCGGCGCCCCGCGCGAGCCGCGCACCCGCGCCTTCCTGGCCCGCATCCCCCCGCGCTGATTCGGTCCGCGGGAGCGGGGTCAGGGGCGGAGGAGGGCCGCGATCGTCGCGGGGACGGCCTCGGCGACGTCGAGGGCCACGAGAGGGCCGCCGGCGGACGCCCGGGTCGCCGCGAGACCGTGCACGAGCGCGGCGGTCGCCGCGAGGGCGGCGCACGCCTCGGCATCCGCCTCGAGCGCCGCAGCGTGGGTGGCGAACAGGGCGCCGAGGATACCCCCGAGCACGTCCCCTGCGCCCGCCGTCGCAAGCCACGGCGGAGCACCGGTCACCGTCAGCCGGGTGCCGCCGGGCGAGGCGACGTACGTCACAGCCCCCTTGAGCAACACGGACACGCCGAGCACGCCCGCGGCGCGCACGGCCCACTCCCCCGGGTCCGCAGCGATGTCCGCGGGAGTCGCGTCGCCCCGCCGTCCAGAGGCCGCGCCGGACAGCAGCCCGGCGAGCTCCCGGTAGTGCGGGGTGATCACGGTCGGGCCGGTCTTCCGGTCCACGAGGTCGAGGGCGCCCGCGTCGCACACGACGGGAACCCCCTCGGCGAACGCGGCCTCGAGCGCTTCGAGCGTCGCGTCAGAGCGCTGGGCGGCATCCATCCCCGAGCCGAGCAGCCAGGCCTGCACCCGTCCAGGCGCGGTGACGACCTCGGGTCGGCGCTGCAGCACGAGGTCCGTGGCACGGCGGGGGCCGAGGTAGCGCACCATCCCGAGGCCCGTGCGCATGGCCGCCTCGACCCCGAGCACGGCGGCGCCCGGGTAGGCGCGTGAGCCCGTGCGCACGCCGAGCACGCCCCTGCTGTACTTGTCGGCGGATGCCGCGGGCACGGCGATCCACTCTCGCGCCTGTGCTCCGGTCCAGGCCTGCCATCCCGCGAAACCACTCATGACCCCACGATAGATTGGTTTGCGTGCCCCTGACTCAGCCCGTCCCCGCCCAGCCCCTCGCCTTCCGTCCCCTGACCGTCCGCGGCGTGACCATGCGCAACCGGCTCTGGGTCGCCCCGATGTGCCAGTACTCGATCCTCAAGAAGGACGGCGTGCCGGAAGACTGGCACCTCGTGCACCTCGGCGGGCTCGCGGCGGGCGGGGCCGGCCTCGTCATCGCCGAGGCGAGCGCGGTGAGCCCGGAGGGTCGCATCACCGACCAGGACACCGGCATCTGGAACCCGGAGCAGGCCGACGCCTGGGCCCGCATCGTCCGCTTCCATCCACGGGCAGGGCGCCCGGGCCGGCATCCAGCTCGCGCACGCCGGCCGCAAGGCCTCGACCTGGCCCGCCTGGGGCACCGACGGCCACGGCGCCGTCCGGCACGGCACCGTCCCCGCTGAAGAAGGCGGCTGGCCGACGCTGTCGGCGTCGACCATCCCGTTCCCGGGCTACGCGGCTCCCGTCGCCCTCGACGCCCCCGGCATCGACACGGTCGTCGACGACTTCGCCGCCGCGGCCGTCCGCGCGATCGACGCCGGCTTCGACGTGCTCGAGATCCACGCGGCCCACGGGTACCTGCTGCACCAGTTCCTCTCCCCACTCAGCAACGACCGCACCGACGAGTTCGGCGGTTCCCTCGAGAACCGCGCCCGGTTGCTGCTGCGGGTCGTCGCGGCCGTCCGCGCGGCGATCGGCAACACGCATCCGCTCTTCGTCCGGTTCTCGGCCACCGATTGGGCCCCGGGAGGCTGGACCCCTGAGGAGACCTCCATCGTCGCCGGCTGGGCGCGGGATGCCGGCGCCGACTTCTTCGATATCTCCTCCGGCGGCAACGTCACGGGCGTGCAGATCCCGCTCAGCCCCGGCTACCAGGTGCCGCTCGCCGCGTTCGTGAGGGGCGAAGCGGATGTGCCGGTGAGCGCGGTCGGGCTCATCACGACCCCGGCGCAGGCCGAGGAGATCCTCGCGAGCGGGCAGGCAGACGCAGTCATGCTCGCGCGGGAGCTCCTGCGCGACCCGCACTTCCCGTTGCGGGCTGCCCACGAACTCGGGGCGACGATCGACTACTGGCCGCCGCAGTACCTGCGCGCCCGCTGGCCGGAGGCCTGAGGCCCACCCGGCCACCCTGGGTGGGCCTGTGGGTCAGAGGCGCCTGGTCGCGTCCTGCACTTCGCCCACGAGCTCCTCGATGATGTCCTCGAGGAAGAGCACGCCCGTCGTCGCCCCGACGGCGGTGAACGAGCGGGCGAGGTGCGCTCCGGAGCGGCGCATGGTCGCGAGGGCGTCCTCGAGGTCGGTGCCCTCGTAGATCGACACAAGCTGACGGATCCGCTTGGCGGGGATCGGGTCTGCGTAGCTGCCGAGGCCGTGCCCGGCGGTGCCACCCGTGCCATCCGTGACCGGGGTCCCGGCATCGCCGTCGAGGTCGATCACGTCCTTGAGGTGCACGTAGCCGGTCGGCTCCCCTTCGGCGGTCACGAGCACGTAGCGCGAGAAACCGTGCTTGGTGACGGCCTTCTCCACGTCGGCCGGGCTGGCGGACTCCGGCAGGCTGATCAGGTCCGCGAGCGGGACCGCGACATCGCGAACCTTACGGGTGGTGAACTCGAACGTCGCGCTGAGGGCGCCGGTCCCGTCGCGGAGCACGCCTTCCCTGGTCGACTCCGACACGATCGTCGCGACCTCCTCGAGCGTGTACGTGCTGTTCGCCTCGTGCTTGGGCTCGACCCGGAACAGGCGCAGGACGCCGTTCGCGGTCGAGTTGAGCGCCACGATCAGGGGCTTGACGAGGCGCCCGAAGAACACGAGCGGCGGCGCGAGCACGAGCACGGCCTTGTCGGGGATCGAGAACGACAGGTTCTTCGGCACCATCTCGCCGAACACGACGTGCAGGTAGGAGACGAGCAGCAGCGTCACGACGAACGCGATCGCGGTGAGCGCCTCGTCCGGCAGCCCGGTCAGGGCGAGCGGCGCCTCGAGCAGGTGGTGGATCGCCGGCTCCGAGACGTTCAGGATCAGCAGCGAGCACACCGTGATGCCGAGCTGGGTGGTCGCGAGCATGAGAGTCGCGTGCTCCATCGCGTACAGCGCCGTCCGCGCGCCCATCCGTCCGGCGGCCGCAAGCGGCTCGATCTGGGAGCGCCTGGCGGAGATGACAGCGAACTCGGCGGCGACGAAGAAGGCGTTCCCGGCGAGCAGCACGAAAAGCCAGACGATTCCTGCCCAGTCACTCATGACGGCGCTCCTTCGATTTCGCCGATGTCGGTCTGGCGGGCGCCGAGGGCGCAGCGGGCGCCGTCGTGGGCGTTGCCTGCTGCGACGGTGCGACCGCGACCGCGGTGCCCGGCTCGGACTCGGTCTCCGGCTCCGGCTCCGACGTGGGTGTGAAGCGGATGCGGTCGATCCGGCGGCCGTCGAGGCGTTCGACCGAGAGTTCCCCCGTGTCGATGAGCACGACGTCGCCGACGACGGGCAGCCGGCCGAGCTCGCTCATCACGAAACCGGCGACCGTCTCGTACGGGCCGTCCTCAGGGACCTCGACGCCCGTGCGTTCGAGGAGTTCGTCCGGACGGAGCATGCCGGGGAAGGTCAGGGAGTCCAGCGAACGCACGACCCCTGCCCTGGTGCGGTCGTGTTCGTCTGCGACCTCGCCGACGAGTTCCTCGACGAGGTCCTCGAGGGTGGCGACGCCGGCGGTTCCGCCGTATTCGTCGACGACGACGGCCATCTGGTAGCCGCGACCGCGGAGTTCGACGAGGAGGCCGTCGAGTTTCATGGTCTCCGGCACGCGAACGGCCTCGGACTGGAGTGCGGACACCGGCACATCCGCCCGGCGGTGCCGGGGAACCGCGACGGCCTGCTTCACGTGCACGATGCCGACGACGTCGTCGACGCCCTCGTCGACGACGGGGAACCGTGAGTACCCGGTCTGGCGGGTCAGGTCGATCACGGCCTGGGCGGAGGCGTTGCGCTGGATGCTCGCGACGCGCGGGCGGGGCGTCATGACGTCTGCGGCCGTGTGGCCGGAGAAGAGCAGGGTGCGGTGCAGCAGCGTTGCGGTGTCCTTCTCGAGCAGGCCGGCACTCGCGGAACGCCGCACGAGCGAGGAGAGCTCCTCCGCGGTGCGTGCGCCGGACAGCTCTTCCTTGGGTTCGATACCGATCGACCGGAGCACGGCGTTCGCGCTGCCGTTGAGCACGTTCACGGCGGGCTTGAACACGGTCGTGAACAGGGTCTGGAACGGGATCACGAGTTTCGCGGTCTGGATCGGCAGGGCGAGGGCGAAGTTCTTCGGCACGAGTTCGCCGATGATCATCGACGCGAGGGTCGCGATGACGATCGCGGTCGTCGAGGCGACGGCGGGCACGACGAGTTTCGGCAACCCGGCGGCGAGCAGCGGGGGTGCGAGCAGGCTGCTGATCGCGGGCTCGAGGGCGTAACCGGTGAGCAGTGTGGTCAGGGTGATGCCGAGCTGGGCGCTCGAGAGGTGCGTCGAGGTGATCCGGAGGGCGGCGATGGTCTTCGCGAGCCGCGTTTCGCCGCGGGCCTGCCTGGCCTCGAGGTCGCTGCGCTCGAGGTTCACGAGGGAGAACTCACTCGCGACGAAGAGGCCGGTGCCGATGGTCAGGATGATGCCGACGCCGAGCATGGCCCACTCAAACATTGTGGGATCCGAGTGTCATCACAAGGGGAAAACCGTTCTCGTGGGGAGAACGGTCACTGGGCGAATTCGCAGGAGGAGGGTCGTCCATTATTCATCCCACTATACCGGTGAGCCCGCTGCGGGGCCGGGTGAGCTGCGCCACCCGGACCCGATTGTCAGGAAGAACCGCCTACCAGGAGACCGGCAGCGCCTTGCCTTCCTCGTAGCCGGCGGCCGACTGGATCCCGACGAGGGACCGCTCGTGGAACTCGTCGAGGTTCGTCGCGCCGGCGTAGCTGAACGAACGCTGCGCACGCCGGAGGTGATCATGTCGAGCAGGTCCTCGAGGGAGGGGCGGAGCGGGTCGAGGTAGATCTTCGAACTCGAGATGCCCTCAGCGAAGAGGGTCTTCCGTGCGAGCTCGTACGGGTCGAGCCTGTCGAAGCGCTCCTGGACGGCCTTGGTCGATGCCATCCCCCAGCTCTCCTTGTAGACCGCGCCGGAGGCATCCGTGTCGAGCAGGCCTGGCGCCTCGATCGTGCCTGCGAACCAGGAGCCGATCATGACGGACGCCGCGCCGGCGGCGAGCGCGAGCGCCACGTCCCTGGGGTAGCGCACCCCGCCGTCCGCCCAGACGTGGGCGCCGAGTTCGCGCGCGGCCGCAGCGGTCTCGAGCACTGCGGAGAACTGCGGCCGGCCGACGGCCGTCATCATCCGGGTCGTGCACATCGCACCGGGTCCGACGCCGACCTTCACGATGGTGGCGCCCGCGCCGACGAGGTCGTTGACGGCATCCGCGGTCACGACGTTGCCCGCGACGATCGGGATTCCGAGGCCGAGTTCGGCGACGATGCCGAGCGCCCGGATCATGCCGGCCTGGTGCCCGTGCGCGGTGTCGACGACGAGGACGTCGACCCCCGCGGCGGCGACGAGCGCGCGCGCCTTCGCGGCGACGTCGCCGTTGATGCCGATCGCCGCGGCGACGAGCAGGCGCCCGTGGGCGTCGACGGAGGGGCGATAGAGGGTGGAACGGAGCGCGCTCTTGCGGCTCAGGGTGCCGACCATGATGCCGTGCCGGAGCACGGGGGCGAAGTCGAGTTCTGCGGCGGTCATCACGTCGAAGGCGCGGCGCGGGCCGTCGATGTCCTCCGCGTCGAGCGAGGTCAGCGGACCGTGCAGCAGGTCGCCGAGCTGGGCGTCCGGCAGGGCGGTGCCGAGCCTGGCGGCGTCGATGCAGCCGAGGTAGGCACCGCGGGCATCGTTGACGACGATGCCCTGGCCGGCGACGGGCGGCACCTGGCGCAGGGCGCTCGCGACGGTTTCACTCGGCCCGAAGATGAACGGGGTGTCGAAACGGGTCGACTGGTCCTTCACCCAGCGGATCGCGGCGTCGAGCTCCTGCAGGTGCATGTCCTGCGGCAGTACGCCGAGTCCTCCGCGGCGCGCGAGGGACGCGGCGAGCCGGGGACCGGTCACCGAGTTCATGTTCGCGGACACGACGGGGATGGTGGCCCCTGTCCCGTCACCGGGCGCGAGGGAGACGTCGAGCCTGCTCGTGACGGCCGATTCGCTCGGCACCAGGAAGACGTCGGAATACGTGAGATCGTGGCTGGGGATCGCTCCATAGAACTGCATGCAAATAACGCTAGCCCCCCGCATCGATACCCGCAGCCATGCGCGATTGGTTTAGGCTGGGCGGGCAGACCGAACCGGAGATTTTCGGCCGGGGATATCCAAAATTCAACGCAGAGAGTGGGAACCGGCTGTGTCGAGCCAGTTGACCGGTAGTGGATCCGACGAAGCAACGTCGGGTGAATTCGGAGCGAACGAGTGGCTCGTGGACGAGCTGTACGAACGGTACCTCGTGGACAAGAACTCCGTGGATGAGTCGTGGTGGCCCGTGCTGGAGAGCTATCACCAGACCGCGAACGGAGCAGGACAGGCCGCGGAAGAGCCCGCCGCCGATGCCGCACCGGCGGCCCGGCCCGGGGCATCCACCCCCGCAGCAGCAGCCCCGGTCGCTACGGCCCCCGCTGCATCGGCCCCGGCTGCATCGGCCCCTGTCGAACCCGCCCCGATCACGGCCCCGATCGCGATCATCGGCGGCCAGCGCACCGCCCGCACCACCTCGACCGCGCCGCGTTCGCTCCCCGTCCCCGCCGACGCACCCGTCAAGGGTCCACAGGCGCCGGCAGGCGCCGTCGCGTCGCAGGACCTCGTGACCCCGCTCCGTGGCATGCAGAAGAGCCTCGCCGCCAACATGGCCACGAGCCTCACCGTGCCAACGGCGACGAGCGTGCGCACCATCCCGGCCAAGCTCCTGATCGACAACCGCATCGTGATGAACAACCACATGCGCCGGTCCCGCGGCGGCAAGGTCTCCTTCACGCACCTGATCGGCTGGGCGCTGATCAAGGCCCTGAAGATGTTCCCGAGCCAGAACGTCTGGTACGACGAGATTGACGGAAAGCCCTCCGTCGTCGCGCCCGCCCACGTCGGCCTCGGCATCGCGATCGACCTGCCCAAGCCAGACGGCACCCGCGCCCTGATGGTCCCCGCGATCAAGCGCGCGGACACCATGACCTTCGGCGAGTACCTCTCGTCCTACGAGGACCTCGTCACCCGCGCGCGCAAGAACAAGCTGACCGCCGACGACTTCTCCGGCGCGACGGTGTCGCTCACCAACCCGGGCGGCATCGGCACCGTCCACTCCGTCCCGCGGCTGATGAAGGGGCAGGGCTGCATCATCGGCGCCGGCGCCCTCGACTACCCGGCCGAATTCCAGGGTGCGAGCGTGAAGACGCTCACCGGCCTGGCCATCTCCAAGACCATCACCCTCACGAGCACCTACGACCACCGCGTCATCCAGGGCGCGGGTTCTGGCGAGTTCCTCAAGATCGTGCACGAGCTCCTCATCGGCGGGCACCACTTCTACGAGGACATCTTCGCGGCGCTGCGCATCCCGTACGACCCGATCCACTGGGCGCCCGACATCAGCGTCGACCTCGCGAGCGCCGTCGACAAGACGGCCCGCGTGCAGGAACTGATCAACGCGTACCGGGTGCGCGGCCACCTGATGGCCGACGTCGACCCGCTCGAATACACCCAGCGCACCCACCCGGACCTCGACATCGCGAACCACGGCCTGACCTTCTGGGACCTCGACCGCCAGTTCGTCACGGGCGGCTTCGGCAGCCAGCGCCTGATGCTGCTCCGCGACATCCTCGGTGTGCTCCGCGACTCCTACTGCCGCACGACCGGCATCGAGTACATGCACATCCAGGACCCTGCCCAGCGCAAGTGGATGCAGGAAAAAATGGAGAAGACGTACGTCAAGCCCACGCATGACGAGCAGATGCGCATCCTCGGAAAGCTCAACGAGGCCGAGGCCTTCGAGACGTTCCTGCAGACCAAGTACGTCGGCCAGAAGCGGTTCAGCCTCGAGGGCGGCGAGTCCACCATCCCGCTGCTCGATGCGATCCTCGAGGGGGCGGCGAATGCCGGCCTCGACGGTGTCGCGATCGGCATGGCCCACCGTGGCCGGCTGAACGTGCTCACCAACATCGCAGGGAAGACCTACGGCCAGATCTTCCGCGAATTCGAGGGCACCCAGGACCCGCGAAGCGTGCAGGGCTCCGGGGACGTCAAGTACCACCTCGGCACAGAGGGCAGCTTCCGCGGAAACAACGGGGTGGAGATCCCGGTCTACCTCGCGGCGAACCCCTCGCACCTCGAGGCCGTCGACGGCGTGCTCGAAGGTATCGTCCGCGCCAAGCAGGACCGCAAGCCGATCGGCACCTTCTCGACCCTCCCCGTCCTCGTGCACGGCGACGCCGCCATGGCCGGGCAGGGCATCGTGCTCGAAACGCTGCAGATGTCCCAGCTGCGCGGTTTCCGCACCGGCGGCACCATCCACCTGGTCGTCAACAATCAGGTCGGGTTCACGACGCTGCCCCTCGACGCGCGCACTTCGGTGTATTCGACAGACGTCGCGAAGACCATCCAGGCCCCGATCTTCCACGTGAACGGCGACGACCCGGAGGCCGTCGTGCGGGTCGCTGAGCTCGCATTCGCCTACCGCCAGGAGTTCAAGCGCGACGTCGTCATCGACCTGATCTGCTACCGCAGGCGCGGTCACAACGAAGGCGACGACCCCTCGATGACCCAGCCCCTGATGTACAACCTGATCGAGGCCAAGCGCTCGGTGCGGAAGCTCTACACCGAAGCCCTCGTCGGACGTGGCGACATCACGGAGGCCGAGTACGAGGCCGCGCACGCGGACTTCCAGGACCGCCTCGAACGGGCGTTCATGGAAACGCATGCCGCTCAGTCCTCCTCGATCCCGATCATCGGCAGCCAGGGCCTGTCCTCGGGCAACAGCCTGCAGGAGGAAGCCGTCGGCGAGCCCGCGACAACGGGCGTCCCCGAGGCGGTCGTGCACCTCATCGGAGATGCCTTCCTCAATAAGCCCGCCGGATTCACCGTGCACAACAAGCTCCAGCAGGCTCATGCAGAAGCGCGCGGACATGAGCCGGAACGGCAGCATCGACTGGGCGTTCGGAGAACTCCTCGCCCTCGGCTCCCTCCTGCTCGAGCGCACCCCGGTGCGTTTCGCCGGGCAGGATGCCCGCCGCGGCACCTTCGTGCAGCGTCACGCCGTTCTCCACGACCGCATCAACGGCCAGGAATGGCTGCCACTCGCGAACCTCAGTGAAGACCAGGCCCGGTTCTGGATCTACGACTCACTCCTGAGCGAATACGCGGCGATGGGCTTCGAGTACGGCTATTCCGTCGAACGCGCCGACGCCCTCGTGCTCTGGGAGGCGCAGTTCGGCGACTTCGCCAACGGCGCGCAGACCGTGATCGACGAGTTCGTCTCCTCCGCCGAGCAGAAGTGGGGCCAGCGGTCCTCCGTCGTGCTCCTGCTGCCGCACGGGTACGAGGGCCAGGGCCCCGACCACTCCTCGGCGCGGATCGAACGCTACCTGCAGGCTCTGCGCCGAGAACAACATGACCGTCGCCCGCCCGTCGACGCCGGCGTCGTACTTCCACCTGCTGCGTCGCCAGGCCTACATGCGACCGCGACGCCCGCTCGTGGTCTTCACGCCCAAGTCGATGCTCCGCCTGCGCGGCGCGACAAGCGCCGTCGCCGACTTCACCCAGGGGCGCTTCGAACCCGTGATCGACGACGCGCGCATCACCGACAAGGCGGCCGTCAAGCGGGTGCTGTTCATGGCGGGCAAGCTCTACTACGACCTGCTCAGCGAACTCGAGAAGAAGCCGAACCCCGAGATCGCGCTCGTGCGGCTCGAGCAGTTCTACCCGCTGCCCGCTGCCGAGCTGCAGCAGGTCGTCGACCAGTACCCGGACGCCGAACTCGCCTGGGTGCAGGATGAGCCCGAGAATCAGGGCGCCTGGCCGTTCTTCTACTTCAGCACGAGCAAGCTCGTCGAGCGGCAGGTGCGGGTGTTCTCCCGGTCCGCCTCCGCGTCCCCGGCCGCCGGTTCTGCGAAGCGGCACGCCGCCGAGCAGGCCGAGCTGCTCTCGAACGCGCTCACGCTCTAGTCGCACCGTTCCGGTCGAGAGTTCCCGTTCCAACGGGCACTCTCGACCGGAAAAGTACAGGCATTGCCGGGAGCCGGGCCCGGTCGTAGGCTGGCCGCGAACGCGACCGAACGCGACCATCGACCTGCGACGAAGGAGCATTCCCGTGCCTGCCCGCGACCTCACCCGGCTCGGCGAGCCGTGCTGGAACGACCTGATGACCTCGGACCCTACGAGGAACCGCGACTTCTACAGCGGGCTCTTCGGCTGGCACGCGGGTGCGTCCGAACCCGAATACGGCGACTACGTGACGTTCCGGCGCCGCACCTCCGACGTGGCAGGGATGGCGCCTTCCCCGGAAGGATCGACGGCGGGGAACGCCTGGCTCGTCTACCTCTCCGTCGACGACGTCGATGACACGGTGACGGCCGCGGTCGCCGCCGGAGGGCAGATTCTCCAGGAGCCGTTCACCGTCGGCGCGATGGGCCGCATGGCGGTGCTCGCGGATCCCTCTGGCGCGGCCGTCGGTGTCTGGCAGCCGATCGAGTTCGACGGCTTCCGCGTCGTCGCCGAGGCCGGCACGCCGATCTGGCACGAGCTCAGCACGCGCGACTACGACGCGGCCCTGGCCTTCTACACGGCCGTCTTCGGCTGGGAACCGCAGGTGTTGAGCGACACGCCGGAGTTCCGGTACAGCACGGTCGGGCCGGAAGGGATGCCCGTCGCCGGGGTCCTCGACTCGAGCGCCTTCCTGCCCGACGGAGTGCCCTCGCACTGGGCGGTGTACTTCGGCGTCCCCGACGCGGCCGAGGCAGCGGCGCGCGTCGTCGAGCTCGGCGGCGCCGTCGTACGCGAAGCGTGGGATTCGGAATTCGGGACCTTCGCCCAGGTGTCCGACGCAACGGGCGCGGTGTTCTACATCGGTTCCGTCGAGCCTGCGACGCCGACAGGCGCAACCCCGGACGGCACCCTCACGACGGCATCGGCCAGCGCGGGAACGGTCGCGACCGGCGTCGGCGACAACGCCGCCTTCGTGGACGCTGCCTCCGTTGACGCCGCCTTCATCGATGTCGACGAGAGCGACGTTGAAACGAGCCAGTCCGCCGGGTGACCCGTCACGGGCATCCGGCAGATGAGGGCGCCGGCCGAGCTGGTCAGCGGCAGCCTAGTGAGCGGACTGGATGGTGCGCAGCTTGAGCAGCACCTGGTCGCGGAGGTCTTCCGGAGCGATCTCCCGGCAGGCGCGCTGCACGGCCTCGGTCAGGGTGCGCCCGACGAGATGTTCGCTGCTGCAGTCTGTGCAGTGGGCGAGGTGCTCCTGAATGTCGGCGGCGTCCTCACCGCAGAGTTCGTTGTGGAGGTATTCCTCGAGTTCGGCCTTGGCCTTCTCGCAGCCGCAATCGGTCATTTCGTGCTCCCAGAGGTGGTGCGACCGGTCCGGCCCGTTGCAGCCTTGGCCCCGGATGCGGGCTGGGCTGAACCCAGGCCGCGTTCGAGCGCGTAGCCGGCCAACAGGTCACGCAGGAGTCGCCGGCCACGGTGCAGGCGGCTCATCACGGTGCCGATCGGTGTCTTCATGATTTCGGCGATCTCCTGATAGGAGAAGCCCTCGACGTCGGCGAAGTAGACCGCCAGCCGGAAGTCTTCCGGGATGGACTGCAGGGCGTCCTTGACGGCGCTGTCCGGCAGGTGATCGATCGCTTCGGCCTCTGCCGAACGGCTCGCCATGGCGGTCGTCGATTCGGCGCCGCCGAGCTGCCAGTCTTCGAGGTCGTCGATGGTGCCCTGGTAGGGCTCGCGCTGCTTCTTGCGATAGGTGTTGATGAACGTGTTCGTGAGGATGCGGTAAAGCCAGGCCTTGAGATTCGTGCCCTGCTCGAACTGCTTGAAAGCGGCGAACGACTTGACGAACGTCTCCTGGACCAGATCCTGCGCATCCGAGGGATTGCGCGTCATCCGCATTGCTGCGGCGTAGAGCTGGTCGATGTAAGGCATGGCCTGTTCCTCGAACAGGTCTCGCAGGTCGATCGCGTCAGTTGTCATCACGGACAATTCTAATGCGTCGATCACGGACGTTTCGGGTCGTTCAAGCACCGTTGACAGCACCATCGGAACCTCCCTCATCTGTTCATCACCGACTATCCTGATAACCGATGTTGATCTCGAGATATTCCAAGCCCGATTTCGATCCCTACGGCGACAACGCGCCCGAAGAGACGGATGCCTGGTGGCCCGCCCCCGTCGCCGCCCGGCCGCTCGCCGCCGTCGTCTCCCTTCCGGGCTCGAAGTCGCTCACCAACCGCGAGCTCGTGCTCGCCGCGCTGGCCGAAGGCCCCTCCCTCCTCCGCTCACCGCTGCACTCCCGCGACAGCGACCTGATGGTCGCCGCGCTCCGGCAGCTGGGCACAACGATCGACTCCGTCCCCGGCGACGGAGAGTTCGGCGGAGACCTCAGGATCACTCCCGGCGAGCTCTTCGGCTCGACGACGATCGACTGCGGCCTCGCCGGCACCGTGATGCGCTTCCTCCCGCCCGTCGCCGCCCTCGCACTCGGCCCGACGACATTCGACGGCGATGCCGGAGCCCGCCGCCGCCCGATGGCGACCACGGTCTCCTCCCTCCGCGCCCTCGGTGCAGACATCAACGACGACGGCCGCCATGCGCTTCCGTTCACCGTGCACGGCACCGGCAGCCTCACCGGTGGCGAGGTCACGATCGACGCGTCCACCTCGAGCCAGTTCGTCTCCGGCCTCCTCCTCGCCGCCCCGCGCTTCGAGCACGGCCTGCACCTCCGGCACGACGGCGAACGCCTGCCGAGCCTGCCGCACATCGAGATGACGATCGCGACCCTCGCCCGCCGCGGCGTCACCGTGACGAGCCTCGCCGTCGGCGAATGGATCGTCCGGCCCGGCCCGATCCGCGGCATCGACGTCGACATCGAACCCGACCTGTCGAACGCCGCCCCGTTCCTCGCCGCAGCGCTCGTCGCCGGCGGTAGCGTCACGATCACCGGCTGGCCCGCAGAGACGACCCAGGTCGGCGCAGACCTCGAGCACCTCCTGCCGCTCTTCGGCGCGGTCGTCACCCGCTCGGGAGACCGCCTCACCGTCACGGCGGGCGAGCGTCTCACCGGCGTGACCATCGACCTGTCCACCGGGGGCGAACTCGCGCCTGCCCTCGTGGCTCTCGCCGCCCTCGCGGACTCCCCGAGCACCATCACCGGCATCGGCCACATCCGGAACCACGAGACCGACCGCCTCGCCGCCCTCGCGGCGGAGATCAACGGCCTCGGCGGTTCCGTCACGGAGCCTGCCGGACGGCCTGCAGATCGACCCTCGTCCCCTGCACGGCGGCCAGTGGCACAGCTACGACGACCACCGGATGGCGACGGCCGGCGCCCTGATCGGCCTCGCTGTTCCCGGCGTCCTGGTCGAGGACATCGGCACGACCGCGAAGACACTCCCCCAGTTCCCCGAGCTGTGGCACGCGCTCCTCGCTTCGTCGACCGTGCTCTCATGAGCTGGTGGGCCGGCGCGGACGACGACGAACCCGAGTTCGACGAGTCGAGCGTGCGTGTGCGCCCCAACCGCAAGGGCAGCAAACCGCGCACCAAGACCCGCCCGGACCACGAGGACGCACTTACCGGGCGCATCCTCTCGGTCGACCGCGGCCGGTACACCGTCATGCTCGACGAGAACAAGCGCACCGAGCGCCGCGTCACCGCGGCCCGGGCGAGCGAGCCTGCGCAAGCACGCCGTCGTGACCGGCGACCGTGTCGACATCGTCGGAGACACCACCGGGGCGGAGGGCAGCCTCGCCCGGATCGTGCGCATCGTGCCGCGGGTCACCCTGCTGCGGCGCAGCGCCGACGACACCGACGCCGTCGAACGGGTCATCGTCGCCAATGCCGACCAGATGCTCATCGTCGTCGCCGCCGCGAACCCGGAGCCGCGCATCCGCCTGGTCGACCGGTACCTCGTCGCGGCGTACGACGCGGGCGTCACGCCGATCCTCTGCATCACCAAGACCGACCTCGCCGATCCCGCCGAGTTCCTGAACAACTTCGCCGGCCTCGACCTGATCGTCTTCACGAGCCGCGACGACGCCATGCCGCTCGAGAGCATCTCCACAGCGCTCGTCGGCCACGACACCGTCTTCGTGGGGCACTCGGGCGTCGGCAAGTCCACCCTCGTCAATGCCCTCGTGCCCGACGCGCACCGCGCCGTCGGCGTCGTGAACACCGTGACCGGCCGCGGCAGGCACACCTCGTCCTCGACCGTGTCGCTGCGCCTCGAGACGGATGCCGGCCGCGGCTGGGTCATCGACACTCCCGGAGTGCGCTCCTTCGGCCTCGGGCATATCAACACCGACAACATCCTCAAGGCGTTCACCGACCTCGCCACGATCGCGGAGAAGTGCCCGCGCGGCTGCACTCACCTGCCTGACTCGCCGGACTGCGCCATCAACGAGGCCGTCGCCGCCGGCGAACTCGGCGACACCGGCAAGGCGCGCCTCGATTCCCTGCAGCGACTGCTCGCGACCTTCGCGGTCGCCCCGCACCACTAAAGTGGCGGGC
Source organism: Cryobacterium breve (assembly GCF_027594785.1). Lineage (GTDB taxonomy): Bacteria > Actinomycetota > Actinomycetes > Actinomycetales > Microbacteriaceae > Cryobacterium > Cryobacterium breve_A. Next base: position 3,151,131 of record NZ_CP075584.1, on the reverse strand, counting down.
ATGACGGATTCCACGCGCCTCGAAGCCGGCGACCCTGCACCGCAGTTCACGCTCACCGACCAGGACGGGGCATCCGTCTCGCTCGCCGGGTTCGCGGGCGAGGGGGTCGTCGTGTACTTCTACCCCGCAGCCCTCACTCCGGCCTGCACCAAGCAGGCCTGCGATTTCCGCGACAGCCTCGGCCCGCTCGAAACGGCCGGCTACCGGGTGCTCGGCATCTCGCGGGACACCCCGGAGAAGCTCCGGGCGTTCCGGGACGCCGAGGGCCTCACCTTCCCGCTGCTGAGCGATGCCGACCTCACCGTGCACCGGGCGTACGCGGCCTGGGGCGAGAAGAACCTCTACGGCAAGACCGTCACGGGCGTGCTGCGGTCCACCTTCGTGATCGACGAGGCCGGACTGGTCACTCTCGCGCTCTACAACGTGCGTGCGACGGGCCACGTCGCGAGCCTGCGCAAGAAGCTCGGCCTCGGCGACTGACACCCGGTCCCACGTCCCAGGGGCCGTCAGTGGCTGCTGGTGGCCGCTGACGGCATCCGTTGCCGTCGGCGGGGGCACCGACATGCTGCCTGGACCGAATACTGGGTGAACACTCGGCGACGGATGTCTACCCGGCCGTGTCGCCCTCATCCCGCGGGGTCTGCGTGGCCGCGAGCACCGCGGGGGTGAACAGGAGCCCGAGCACCACGATCGAGGGAACCAGGAGCGCCCAGCCGAGGTCGGGACGCGCGTACAGGCCCTGGAAGCAGCCGACGGCGACGGCGATCTGCACGACCTGCCAGGTCACGGCGGCGCCGCGGATCCAGCCCCGGTGCCTCAGGGAATTGACCGCGATCGCGGTCACCCAGACGGCGGCGATCAGCACGATGATCAGGATCGCGACCCCGCTCGCGAGCGAGGTCGGCGTCGCGGTGAGGAGCTCGAGCACGAGCCAGACCACGGCGGCCCAGAGCAGTGCGGCCTCGGCCCAGAGCAGGCCGGCGAGCAGGAGGAGTGCGGGCGCACGACGCGGGCGGAACGCACCGGCGTCACCGTCCGGACGCTGGTCGAACTGTTGATTCACAGAGATATCCCATACCAAACTATTGATTTGACCCCACCATTATGCGACCATAATTGAGGCCCGGTTGACGCTCACAGGGACGTGAGCCCTATGAATGCGTAAATCGCTTACCTTCCTGCAATCGGCAGCCTCTCATCTTCGGCCAATCGGCCAGGCACCCTGCAATAAAGGAGCATCTCTATGGACTGGCGCGACAAAGCGGCCTGCCTCACCGCCGACCCGGAATTGTTCTTCCCCGTCGGTAACACTGGACCCGCTGTGGACCAGATCGAAAAGGCCAAGTCTGTATGTGCCCGTTGCAATGTCACCGAGGTGTGCCTCCAGTACGCACTGGAGACCGGACAGGACTCCGGCGTCTGGGGCGGCCTGAGCGAAGACGAACGCCGCGCCCTCAAGCGCCGCGCCGCACGGGCGCGCCGCGCGTCCTAGCCCACCGCACCTGTCCTGAAGCCTGGCGCGCCGCCCCCGCGGCCCGTCAGGCTTCACGCATGTAGCGCAGCGGAATCTCGATCGTCACCTCGGTGCCGCTGCCCATCATCGTGTGCCAGTCGATACTTCCGCTGAGCTCGCCCTGGATCAGGGTGCGCACGATCTGAGTGCCCAGTCCCGATCCGACCTTGCCCTCCGGAAGACCCGAACCGTTGTCGCGCACGCGCACGGTGAGGGTCTCTTCGTTGCGCTCGGCCTCGATCACGACTTCGCCTTCGCGCCCGGCGAGACCGTGCTCGACCGCGTTCGTGACGAGCTCCGTGAGCGCGAGCGCGAGCGGGGTCGCGAAGGCGCTCGGCAGCACGCCGAAGCTGCCGGACAGCTTCGGGTGCGCCGTCGTGTTGTGGGCGGATGCGACCTCGGCGATCAGGAGCAGAACCCGGTCGAAGACGACGTCGAAGTCGACCTGCTGGTTCAGCCCCGTCGAGAGGGTGTCGTGGACGACGGCGATCGCCGCGACCCGGCGCATCGCCTGGTTGAGCGCCTCGCGCGCGGTGTCGGAGTGGGTGCGCCTGGCCTGGATCCGCAGCAGCGACGCCACGGTCTGGAGGTTGTTCTTCACCCGGTGGTGGATCTCCCGGATGGTCGCGTCCTTCGTGATGAGTTCGCGCTCCTGGTGGCGCAGTTCGGTCACGTCGCGGCAGAGCACGATCGCGCCGATCCGCTGGCCGCGGTTGCGGATCGGGATCGCCCGGAGCGACACGGTCACGCCGCGCGCCTCGACGTCCGTTCGCCAGGGCGCCCGGCCGGTGACGACGAGCGGCAACGATTCGTCGACGACGACCGTTCCGGTGAGCAGGCCCGTCGTGACCTCGGCGAGGGACTCGCCCTCGAGCTCGTCGGCGAAGCCCATCCGGTTGAAGGCGGAGAGCGCGTTCGGGCTCGCGAAGGTCGTGACACCGTCGAGGTCGAGCCGGATCAGGCCGTCGGAGGCGCGCGGGGCGCCGCGGCGCGGGCCGGTCGGGGCACCGAGGTCCGGAAAGTCGCCGGAGGCGATCATCGCGAACAGGTCGTTGGCGCAGTCGTTGAAGGTGAGCTCCTGGCGGCTCGGGGTGCGCGCCTCGCTCAGGTTCGTGTGCCGGGTGAGGACGGCGACGGGCACGGGCGCGATCTGGGAGCCGGTCGTGCTGAGCCGGCGCATCACCGGGATCGCCCGGACCCGGGTCGGCGTCTCCTCGTACCAGTCGGGGGCCGTCGTATCCACGATCCGGGCCGATTCGAAGGCCTCGGTCACCTGCTGGCGCCACTCCCCCTTGATTCCCTGGCCGACGAAGTCGCGGTAGAACAGGGTCGCCGCGCTCGAGGGGCGCGCGTGCGCGACCGCCACGAAGCTCCCGGTGGTGCCGGGCACCCAGACGACGATGTCGGCGAAAGCGAGGTCGGCGAGGAGCCTGGCCGTCGGCGACGAGCATGTGGAGCCAGTCCACATCCTCGGCACTGCTGCGGCCCTGGGCAAGTACGAGATCACTGAGCGTCGACACCCTGCCAGCCTAGGTCCCCCCCGAACGCGTCCGGCGACTCGAACCTCCCCCGGATCACGACCGGGCTGCCATGCTGGGCCCATGACCTCCACGTCGGCACGACCGGATCACACCCTGATCGCCATACTGTGCGTCATCGCAGCTCTCTCGTGATCGTCGCCCTGGTCGTCGTCCTCTCCCGCGGGGCGCCAGAACGGCTCGACCGCGGAACCCCTGCCGGCGTCGTCCAGGCGTATGCGTCAGCGGTCCTCGACGGGGACGAGTCGACGGCCGCCGGCTACCTCACCGAGAACGCCGTCGCCGGCTGCGAGTCGTACGGACGCGACGCCGCGGCCGACGACCTCAGGATCACCCTCGTGCGGTCCGTCGAGCGCGGCGACTCTGCCGACGTGACGGTCTCCGTCGCGACCTCGACGGACACGGGGCCGTTCGGGGCATCCGGGTACGAGACCGAGGAGGTCTTCGAGCTCGTCCGCGTGCCCGACGGCTGGAAGATCGACTCCGCGCCCTGGCGATTCGCGGTCTGCCCCGGCACGAAGGCCACCTCATGAGCGCGACGACCGGGCTGTCCACGGTGCGGCGCGTCATCGTCTTCGTCCTGCTCTTCGCCTTCGTCACGCTCGCAGCCGCCGGGCTCTCGGGGCTGCTCGGCCGGCTGTTCGATGGCCTGCTCGAGATCCTGCCGGGCGGCACGGGCCGGCTCGCGGGAAACGACGTCTCCGGGCTCGCCCAATCCCTCGCCTTCACGCTGATCGCCGGCCCGTTCGCCGCGGTGCTCTGGTGGTCGCTGTGGCGGCGGATGGCGGGCGACGAACGCTCGGCGCCGGCCTGGGGCCTCTACATCGCCGCCATGTCGACCGTCGCGTGCATCACGTCCACAACGGCCCTGCTCGGCGCGGCAGCCGCACTCGTCGCCGACGACCGGCAGCCGCACGGCGTGGCCACCGGCCTCGTCTGGGCGGCGGTCTGGGTCTGGCACCGATGGATGTCCGGACACCGGGACAAGGGTCCGCTGCGCCTCAGGTCGGTCGCGCCCGTTCTCGGCAGCGTATTCGGCCTCCTGATCGGCGCCGGCGGGGCGATCACGGCCATCGGCTCGGTGTTCGGCCTGGCCGTCACGTCCCTGCTCCCCCTGCTCGACGGGGGCGCGTTCTGGTGGCGCCAGCCGGCGATCGGACTCGTCTGGTGCGCCGGCGGGGCATCCGTGTGGTGGTGGCACCTCAGCCGGGAACGGGTGTCGACCATGCGCGGCGGCTTCGCGGACGTCGCTCTCGTCTGCGTCGGCATCGGCGCGGCCCTCGTCACGACGCTCGTCGGGGCGGGGGTGACGCTGTACGTCCTGCTCAGGCTCTGCTTCGACAGCTCGGAACCTCTCGGCGGCATTCTCGATCCCCTCGGCCCCTCCCTCGCAGCCGCTCTCGTCGGCGCGCTCGTCTGGCGGTATCACGGCCGACTCGCCACGCGCCGTTCGGCGGCGACCCGTGGCGCGGCCACCCTGGTCACCTCCGGGCTCGCGCTGGCGTCCGCGGCAACCGGGGTCGGTGTGGTGGTCAATTCCCTGCTCTCCGTGCTCACGGACCCTCTCGTCGGGTCGGACACCCGCGCGCTCCTGCTCGGCGGGCTCAGTGCCCTCATCGTCGGCGGGCCGCTGTGGTGGGCGGCCTGGCGACCGCTCACGCCGCGCGTCCTTGACCGCACGAACCAGGGCAACGCCGATAACGGCCGGCGCGTCTATCTCGTGCTCGTCTTCGGCCTGAGCGCCGTCGTCGCACTCATCACGCTGCTCGTGGTCGGCTTCCGTCTGTTCGAGTTCGGCCTCGGCGGCACGGCGGACCGCAGCGTCCTCGAGGACGTGCGGGCGCCGCTCGGACTCCTGGTCGCGACGGGCCTCGTCGCCGGGTATCACTTCGCCGTCTGGCGACGCGACCGGTCTCTGCTCGCCGCACCAGAGGAACGGCAGCCAGGCATCGGCAGGGTGATCCTGATCACGACCGCAGGCACCGATCCGGAACCGCTCCGACGGGCCATCACCGAAAGCACCGGCGCAGCCGTCACCGTCTGGTCGCGCGCCGGAACCGGAGCCGGGACCGACGCCGGGACGGAAGCCGGGCAAGCAGCCGGGACGGAAGCCGGGCAGGCGACCGCCGTCGCCGAGGCCCTGGCCGGGGTCACCGGCAAGCGCGTGCTCGTCGTGACCGGACCAGGCTCACGCATCGAGGTGATCCCGCTCGGCGACTGAGCGCCCACTTCAGACCGCGGGAGCCCGGCGACGCCACGGCATCCGCCCCAGGCCCCGGCTTCGCTCCGGAACAGGAACGGGCAGAAGCTCCCGGTGCACCAGCCGCAGGATGCCGGCGCGGGCGGGCGACTTCGGCGCGGTATCGCGCAGCGTGCGTCCGGTCAGCACGGCGGCATCGGCGCCCGCCTGGTCGTGCGGGATCAGGAACGGGGCCTGGATTCCGCCGAACCGGCGGAGCGCGGCGACGACCTGCCGGTTGGCGTCGATGCCGACGGCGCTCGGTCGAACCCGGTTCATCACGACGCTGACCCTGTCGGTCGAGACCGCCTCGGCGAGCTCGGCCCAGGACCGCAGGAACCGAGCGAGCCCGACCGGGTCAGCGAGCCCGCACGCCACGACGTGGTCCGCCGCCCGGAGCGCCGTGAGTGTCGCTGCGTTGCGCCGCGGCGCGAACAGGTCGCTCGAGATCTCCTCGTCGCTCTCCAGACTGGACCCGGTGTCGAGCACGACGTAGTCCACCCAGTTCCGGAGCACCTCGATGGTCTTCGAGACGCGCTCGCCGGTCAACTCCGGCCAGCGCGAAGGCCTCCCGATGCCCGTGAGCACCCAGAACGCGCCGCGCGGCGAGGTGTAGCGCTGCGCGATCCGTTCGAGTTCCGGCCGGGTGAGGCTGTCGGTCCCGGCGAGACGGCAGGCCGCGGCGAAACCGGGCGATTCGTCGAGCATCCCGAGGGCCGGCGCGATCCCGCCTCCATAGCTGTCGACGTCGACGAGCGCAACGGTGTGCCCCTCCGCCGCGATCTCGGCGGCGACGTTGATCGCGAGCGTCGTGCGACCCGGCGCTCCGGAGGGCCCCCAGACCGCGATCACGGTGCCACGGGCGGGCACCGGGCGGGAGGCCTCGCGTTCGGTGACCCGCAACGGGATCACCACGCCTGCCTCGATCATCGCTTCGATTCCGGCCCAGGGCGCCGTTGCGTCGATCACCTCGAGGAGGCCGAGCCCCGCTGCATGCCTGCGGTCCTGGTCGGTCCCGGCGAGCGCGATCACGCGCACTCCGTGCTCGTCACACGCCCGGATCACGGCGACACTCAGCGTCGCCCGTGCAGCGCTGACGAGCGCGACATCCGCCTCGGTGCGGTCGAGGACCGCGAGCAGTTCCCCCGCCCCCGACAGCCGGGCGAGTACGGCGTGCCCGTACTGCACGATGTCCGCCAGGAGGCGGTCCTCCGTCGAGCGGTCGAGCGCGAGCAGCAGCCGGGCCATGATCAACCGCCGAGTGGCTGGTTGGCCGGAACGACCGCGATCGCCGCGCGGTTGGCGATCGCGGTAAGCACAGCGGCGACGACTTCACTCGGCACCCGGAGCTCGACCGAACGGCGGCTGGTCCCCACCGAGAGTCCACTCGGCTCGAGCACGCGCACCACTCCGGCTCGACCGACGAGCACCGTCGGCGGTCCGAACTCCCCACGCGCGGTCTGGGGCGAGGACCAGACGTCGACGACGGCGCCCGGCACGACGGCTTCCGCGAGGGCGTCGGTCAGCTCGACGACGACCGTCGTGACGCCGGCGTCAGCGGATGCGCCGACCGCGGACACCGGGATCAGCTCGCCCGCTGCGACGGTCCGGGCCAGGACCAGGCCGTCAGCGGGCATCCGCTCGGGCGTCACGTAGAGCGGGAGCGCGCCGTCGAGGCGGACCTGGCTGAGCTCGAGGTCGGCGGCCGTGACCCGGTCGCCGACCATGAGGGCGTCGCGGGCCGCGTAGACGGCTGTCGTGCGATCGCTGCCTGCGACGACCAAAGCCACGCCGCCGACCGCACCGAGCACGAGGACGAGCCCGATGAGCAGGCGCGGATCGAACCAGACTCCCGGGCGTGGTGCCCGTTTCGGCCTCGAGACCATGGCTGCCCCTCTCCCCGGCGCGGGCGCCTGCCGCCGCCCGCCGGATCATTGGTGTCTATCGTCGCCGTTCCCGCGCCGCGGCGGGAAAGTTATCCACAGGCTGCCGCTCTCCCGGCGGAACGCCGCCGGAACCGCCGATAATCGAACCATGAATGCTCCAGACGACTATCGTGGGCTGGGCCGCTTCCTGACCCTCGCGGACACCGCCGACATCCTCGCCCTCACTCTGGCCGAGGTCAGCGAGCTCGTGCACACGGGTGAGCTGCCGGCCATCAGGATCGGTCCGTCCGCTCCCGAGCGGATGCAGCACTGGCGGGTGGAGCGGGTCGTGCTCGAGTCGTACATCGAGGCCAAGTACGAGGAGGCCAGGCGGCTGTCGTTGTGGGAACAATCCGACTACGCGAACATCCCCGAGCTCTCCGGCGGCACGATCATCCGGCCGCCTGCCTGAACCTCGGCCGGCACGGTCAGGATCAGTACCGTCAGGATCAGAGCCGGCAGGCTCAGTACCGGGACAGTCAGGGCAGGCACAGCAGCTGGATCTCGGCGAGGGGGACGATCCGGTACTGCCGGACCTCGGAGGTACGGCGCGGCACCCCGCGGTCGTGCATCGCGAGGTCGAGGTGGTCGCGGCCGATCCGGTCGATCGTTCCGCTGAGGAGACCTCCCGGGGTGTGCACCTCGACGAATTTGCGCCGCCTGGCCAGGTCGCGGAGCACGAAGGCGAACCCGATCCGGTCGACGACCCCCGACTCTGGTTCCGCCGGCGCGGCGAGGGAGGCGCGCACCTCCGCAGATTGCAGGATCACCCCCGCGATCGCAGCGATCGGAACGACGCACTGCGGAGCGCTCAACGCGGGGACACCGGGCGGGGTCGTCCCGGCCGACGCCGAAGCCGGGTCGAGGATCTCGGCGGCGAGCCAGTCCCGCCCGAACGTCGTCGGACGAACGAAGAGAGTCGCACCGGAGGCGAGCACCAGCCGCAGGACGCCGCTGCCCGCGCCGCTCAGGCTCATCAGCCGGTGCCGCAGCGACAACCGGCCGAGCCGGAGACGTTCCTCTTCCGCGCGCAGGCTCGAGGTCCTCGGCATTCAGCTCGTGTTCGAGCTGTCCCTCGAGGTCGTCGAACAGATTGTCCCAGCGCACACGTCGACGCTAACTCGCCGCAAACCGGGGCGCCGTGTTATCCACAGGACATATAAGCGCTCGACACCGCCGGCCTCTGCTGATTGAGTAGCGAACCTGTACCTCAGCACCCGGAACCCCCGGAGGAGCCATGAGCGATCCAGTCGGTAAGAGTGAGCAGGCGAGCGCCCGAGTGGAACGGTTCGCCGACGAGGACTACTTCGGGCTGCAGCCGAGTTCCCGCCGGCAACTGCCGGACCCGGAGCCGCTGCTCATCAACCTCACCCGGTGCGTGATCGAGGTGCTCTCCGGGGCCCGCGAACTCGACCAGCTCGCCCGCTGGGTGAGCGACGATGTCTACCGCCACCTGCTCAAGCGGGTCGTCCTCTCCAACAGGGCACGGGCGATCAAGGGCCTCCCGGCGCAGCGGCCCACGATCTCCATCGGCAGGGTCACCATCACGGAACCGAGGGACGGCGTGGTCGAAGCGGTCGTCATCGTGCACAGCAAAGTACGGGTGCGCGCGGTCGCCCTGCGCCTCGAGGGGCTCGACAACCGGTGGCGGGCCAGCGCGATCAATGTGCTGTGACGGCCGGATCCGCTGCAGGAGGCGCCTCAGGGGCCGAGCCGGACCCGGGGTCGGCTCCCGAGCCGGCACCCAGGCCGACCGCGGGCAGGATCACCCCGTCGATCAGGGAGATCAGGAAGTCCCGGTTGACGGGCTTGCGCTCGAACAGGACCCGCATCGAGGCCATGGCGGTGGTCACGGTCGCCAGGTTGTCCACGTCGCTTGTCGGCGAGATCTCGCCGCGCTCGATGGCACGGCGCAGCAGGAACCGATGGGCGGTCACCCGGGGTTCGACCACGGAGAGACGGGCGGTCTCGGCGAGCTCGGGCGAGTGGGCGAGCAGGGACATCAGTCCGGCTATGACCCGAAGCTTCTTCTCGCCGTCCTCGATCGAGTGCGGCTTGATCATGGCGATCAGATCCCCGCGCAGTGTTCCGGTGTCCGGCAGCTGGGACAGGTTCAGGTCACCGTTCTTCATGCACGCGACCGCGTCGATGACGAGTTCGCCCTTCGACGGCCACCTCCGGTAGAGGGTGGCCTTGCCCGCTTTCGCCCGGGAAGCGACCATGTCGATGGTCATGCCGTCATAGCCGCATTCGGCAAGCACGTCGACGGCAGCAGCGAGGATGTCAGGGTCACGGGTATGGTCCCGCCTGCGACCGAGCTTGACGGGCTCCGCCTCCTCGGCGGGGTCATCCTCGGCCGGGCCGAGTTGCGTCATCGCCACACTCACCGCTCTCTGATCGAACTCTTCTGATCGAACTCTTCTGATCGAATGTTACCCGGAGGTAAATTCAGGAACTGTTAAGATCCGGAACTCCACAGTATCGTATATAGTCTCCTTCATGCCAAAGACTTCCGCCACTTCTTCCACTCTCACGAGCGCACCTGTGCCGCATTCCCGGCGCTGGTGGACCCTCAGCACCGTCGCCCTCGCCCAGCTCATGGTCGTGCTCGACTCGACCGTGGTCAACATCGCCCTGCCCTCCGCGCAGGCGGACCTCGGCTTCTCCAACGGAGACCGGCAGTGGATCATCACCGCGTATTCGCTCGCCTTCGCGAGCCTCCTGCTGCTCGGTGGACGCCTGTCCGACCTCATCGGCAGGAAGCGCACCTTCATCATCGGCCTGATCGGCTTCGCCGCCGCCTCGGCTCTCGGCGGCGCGGCAGGCACCTTCGGGCTGCTCGTCGGCGCCCGCGCCCTGCAGGGTGCGTTCGGCGCTCTCCTGGCCCCGACCGCCCTCGCCGTGCTCACCACGACCTTCACCATCCCGAAGGAGCGCGCCCGCGCTTTCGGCATCTTCGGCGCGATCGCCGGTGCCGGCGGCGCCGTCGGCCTGCTGCTCGGCGGCTTCCTCACCCAGAACCTCGACTGGCGCTGGAACCTCTACATCAACATCCCCATCGCCGTGATCGGGGTGATCGGCGCGGTCATCTTCGTCGACCACCTCGAGCGCACCGGCCCGCGTCCGAAGCTCGACATCCCAGGCACCATCCTGGTCTCCGGCGCACTCTTCGGACTCGTCTACGGGTTCTCCAATGCCGAGACCGACGGCTGGGACTCGCCCCTCACCTGGGGCATGCTCGCGGGAGCCGTCGTGCTCCTCGTCGCCTTCGTGCTCTGGCAGCGCCGAGCCGCACATCCGTTGCTACCGCTCGCGATCGTGCTCGACCGCAACCGCGGCGCCGCCTACCTCTCGGTACTGATCGCGGGTGCCGGCATGTTCGGCATCTTCCTGTTCGTCACCTACTACCTGCAGGTCTCGCTGCACTACACCCCGGTCCAGACCGGCCTGTCGTTCCTGCCGATGATCGGGATGCTCGTCGTCGCGGCCCAGCTGTCGACGAATATCTTCGTGCCCCGGTTCGGGCCGAAGATCATGGTGCCGTTCGGCATGACGCTCGGCGCGCTCGGGATGATCTATCTGACTCATCTCGACCTGAACAGCACCTATGCTGCCGACGTGCTGCCGCCGCTGATGATCCTCGGTTTCGCGATGGGCTCGATCATGCCCGCCTCGATGCAGACGGCGACGCTCGGCGTCGACCGCCAGTTCGCCGGCGTCGCCTCCGCGATGGTGAACACGAGCCAGCAGGTCGGCGGGTCGATCGGGACGGCGCTGCTCAACACGCTCGCCGCGACGGCAGCGACCAACTTCCTGGCCGCGAACACCCCGCTCACCGCTGCGGTGGCCGCGGATGCCGCGATCCACAGCTACGCGGTCGCATATTGGTGGGGCGCCGGCTTCTTCGCCGTCGGCGCCGTCCTCGCTGCGCTGCTCTTCCGGCGGATGGGCCATGGCGTGTCGCTGTCGAACCCGCACGGCACCCCCGCGGCCGCGCCCGCCGAGGCCTCGGTCCCGGTGCACTAGCCACCCACGCCGCACACACACGACGGAAGGCCGGGTCCCGTGGGACCCGGCCTTCCGTCGTGTGTGCGGCGAGTGGTGTTACTTCTTGCCCTGGGCCCGACGTTCGGCACGGTTGACCGGAACGGCCGGCGTCCCGGAGTCGCGCTGGCCGAAGGCGCCGCGACGCGGAGGCCCGGCGGGAGCCGCGGTCTCTGCCGCCGGGGTGTCGCCTGCGTTCGCGTCCGTCTCGGCCCTGCGGGCACGGTCGGTCGCGGCCTGCTGGATCTGCCCGCGCTGGTTGCGCACCTCGACTCCGCCGGAATCGCTCGGTGCGGTGTAGCTGAGCTTGTCGGCACCGGAATCGTCGCCGGGCGTGAGGCCCTTCGCGACGACGACCGGCGCGGCGACGGGATCGGGCGCCTGGTTGACCTCGACCTCGAGGTTGAAGAGGAAGCCGACGGTCTCCTCGCGGATCTGCCCCATCATCTGCTGGAACATGGCGAAACCTTCACGCTGGTACTCGACGAGCGGGTCGCGCTGGGCCATCGCTCGGAGGCCGATGCCGTCCTTGAGGTAGTCCATCTCGTAGAGGTGCTCGCGCCAGCGGCGGTCGATCACCGAGAGCACGACCCGGCGTTCGAGTTCGCGCATGGCCGGGGAGCCGAGGCTGCCCTCGCGCTTCTGGTATGCGACCTTGGCGTCGGAGAGGATCTCCCTGCGCATGAAGTCACGGTTGATCCTGCCGCGGTTGCCGGCTTCGGAGATGACCTCGTCGATGGTGATGCCGACGGGGTAGAGGGTCTTGAGCTCGGTCCAGAGTGCGTCGAAGTCCCAGTCGTCGCCGTTGCCCTCGCCGGTGTGCACGCTGAGGACCTCGTCGATCACGTCTTCCAGGAAGCGCTGGGTGCGCTCGTGGAGGTCGTCACCCTCGAGGATGTGGCGGCGGTCGCCGTAGATCGCTTCGCGCTGACGGTTGAGCACGTCGTCGTACTTGAGCACGTTCTTGCGGATCTCGGCGTTGCGGCCCTCGACCTGCGACTGGGCGGAGCGGATGGCGCGGCTCACGACCTTGGATTCGATCGCCATGTCGTCGGGCACGCCCTGGCGACTCATCAGGCTCTCGGCGGCTCCCGCGTTGAAGAGGCGCATCAGGTCGTCGGTCAGGGACAGGTAGAAGCGGCTCTCGCCCGGGTCGCCCTGGCGTCCGCTGCGCCCGCGGAGCCTGGTTGTCGATGCGGCGCGACTCGTGACGCTCGGTGCCGAGCACGTAGAGGCCACCGGCCTCGACGACCTTCTCGGCCTCTTCGGAGACCTTCGCCTTGACTCCGGCGAAGACGTCGTCCCATTCGGTCTCGTATTCGTCGGGCGTCTCGATCGGGCTAAGGCCCTTCGCGTTCATCTCGGCGACGGCGAGGAATTCGGCGTTGCCACCGAGCATGACGTCTGTGCCACGGCCGGCCATGTTGGTGGCGACCGTGACGGAGCCGAGGCGACCGGCCTGGGCGACGATCGCGGCTTCCCGCGCGTGGTTCTTCGCGTTGAGCACCTCGTGGCGGACGCCGCGCTTGGCGAGCAGCCGGGAGAGGTACTCGCTCTTCTCGACGCTCGTCGTTCCGACGAGGACCGGCTGGCCCTTTTCGTGCCTGCCGACGATGTCCTCGACGACCTGGCCGAACTTGGCCTCCTCGTTCTTGTAGACGAGGTCGGACTGGTCGATGCGCTTCATCGGCTTGTTGGTGGGGATCGAGACCACGCCGAGCTTGTAGGTGCTCATGAACTCGGCGGCTTCGGTCTCGGCGGTTCCGGTCATGCCGGACAGCTTCGAGTAGAGCCGGAAGTAGTTCTGCAGGGTCACGGTCGCGAGGGTCTGGTTCTCGGCCTTGACCGCGACGCCCTCCTTCGCCTCGATGGCCTGGTGGATGCCCTCGTTGTAGCGTCGGCCCATCAGGATGCGACCGGTGTGCTCATCGACGATGAGAACCTCGCCGTTCATCACGACGTAGTCCTTGTCCTTCTTGAACAGCGCGTTCGCCTTGATCGCGTTGTTCAGGAACGAGATCAGCGGGGTGTTCGCCGATTCGTAGAGGTTGTCGATGCCGAGGTAGTCCTCGACCTTTTCGATGCCGGGTTCGAGCACGCCGACGGTGCGCTTCTTCTCGTCGACCTCGAAGTCGACCTCGGGAACGAGCCGCTTGGTCAGGCTCGCGAACTCGGTGAACCAGCGGTTCGCCTCGCCGGATGCCGGTCCGGAGATGATGAGCGGGGTGCGTGCCTCGTCGATCAGGATCGAGTCGACCTCGTCGACGATCGCGTAGTAGTGGCCGCGCTGGACCATGTCGGCGGCCTGCCACGCCATGTTGTCGCGCAGGTAGTCGAAGCCGAACTCGTTGTTCGTGCCGTACGTGATGTCCGCGAGGTACTGTTCGTGGCGCTGCGCGGGGGTCTGGCCGGAGAGGATGCACCCGGTGGTCATACCGAGGGCGCGGAACACGCGGCCCATCAGCTCGCTCTGGTAGCTCGCGAGGTAGTCGTTCACGGTGATGATGTGCACACCGCGGCTCGTGATGGCGTTCAGGTAAGCCGCAGTCGTCGCGACGAGCGTCTTGCCCTCACCGGTCTTCATCTCGGCGATGTTGCCGAGATGCAGGGCCGCCCCACCCATGAGCCTGCACGTCGAAGTGACGCAGGCCCAGGGTTCGGGTCGAGGCCTCGCGCACGGCGGCGAACGCCTCGGGCAGCAGGTCGTCGAGCGACTCGCCGTTCGAGTAGCGTTCCCGCAGCACGACGGTTTCGTTCTTCAGGCTCCTCGTCGGTGAGCTGGCTGAAGTCTTCTTCCAGCGCATTGATGGCTTTCGCATACTGCTCAAGACGACGCAGGACGCGTCCTTCACCAACACGAAGAACCTTTTCAAGGATTGAGGCCACGAATGCACTCCACTAGTCACGGCGCCGTTACGCCTGTCGTCTCGGTGAGATGAACCAGGGTCTGGCTGCTCACGCGACGGATTGAACCACGCCGGCACTGTTGTGCGCCGGTGTGCGGCAACTATAACAATGCTAGTTGGTCAGGGAGTGCACTCGACGGCCTACCGGGCGCCTTACTCGGCGGCGACCCGCAACTCCTCGCTGTTCTCATCCAGTTCGATGACCCCGTAGTCCCAGCCCTTGCGGCGGTAGACCACACTCGGCCGGTTCGTCTCCGAGTCCTGGAACAGGTAGAAGTCGTGCCCGACGAGTTCCATGAAGTAGAGGGCGTCGTCGACGGTCATCGGGGCAGCGGAGAAGACCTTGCGGCGGATGACGACCGGCGTGTAGACCTCGTCCGCTTCTTCCTCGGCTGCGGTGGCCGCGGCGGCCGCCTCCGACTCGGTGGGACGGATCACCCGGATGACTCCCGTGCGCACCTCGTCGAGGGTTTCGGCGTCGGCCGGCGTGATGTCGACGACGCTGAAGTCCACGGATGCCGCGTCGTGCAGGGAGGTGGGCCGGTGCGCTCCACCACGGTGCAGCTTCTGGCGGTCCTTGGCGCGGCGCACGCGCTCGAGGAGACGTCCGAGTGCCACGTCGAAGGCTGCGTACTTGTCCGAACCATCCGCTTCAGCGCGGACGATGGGACCCTTCCCGATCAGGGTCAGCTCGACCCTGTCGTTGCCCGTTGCGGACCCCTTCTCGCGGTTCCGGCTGAGCTTGACTTCGAGGGCGAGGGCTTTGTCGGCCAGGCCGGCGATCTTCTCGGCCTTTTCCGACGCATATGACCGGAAACGATCAGTGATCCCCAGGTTTCGTCCGACGATGTTAGTTTCCATGACGACCTCCAGATCTGGCGAACCGCCCGGTCCCGGGCGATTGGTGCGCGCCTTTAGCTCCACCGTAGCCCTGCCGGCAGGAGAAGTCACCGCAATTTGTCAATCGGTTTCTGATGAACGTTGTGTGACCGGAAGGCGTCTCCGGGTTTCCGCGAGGGCGGCGACGCCCACGACCTCTCCCCCGGCTGCGAGGATGGCGCGACGCGCTTCCAGGACGGTGGCGCCCGTCGTGACGATGTCGTCGACGAGCAGGCAGCGCACCCCGGTCAGGGAGCGCCGGGCGCGGAGCGACTCGTCCCGGTTCCTGGCCCGGGCGGCACGGTCGAGCCCGACCTGGTCGGCGGTCTCCCTGGTGGTGAGCACGCGGCTCGGCGCGAGTCCGGACCGGCAGAGGAGCAGCTCGACCGGAAGGTACCCGCGCGCCCGCCAGGCCCGTCGCGACGAGGGAATCGTGACCAGGCGGATGCCGTCGCCCCGATGCTGCCGGGCACCGCGCGTTTCCACAGCGCCTTCGGACTGCACTGCACCTTGGGACTGCACTGCACCTTGGGACTGCTGAACCGCGGCGAGCGCGGCCACGACGGCGGCGAGGAGCGCAGGGGCGAGCGCGGCCGCGGCATCCGTTCGCCCGCCGTCCTTGAAGCTCGCGATCACACGACGCGGCACACCGGCATAGTCGAGCCCCGCCCAGACCCGGAGCCCGCCACGCTCGGTCACGCGCACGGCAGGGGGCCAGGCGGGCGCGACAGGCCGCGCAGAGCGCACGGTCCGGCGCCCCGCATCCGCTGCACGCCGTGGGCAGCAGAACGGCCCACGCGTCCAGGATGGCCCGCCGCGCGGCCCGTGTCGCTCCGGTTCCGGTCACGCCGCCAGACTGGTCCCCCTGCCGCGATCCCGTGGCCGCGGGCGCGCACCGGTGCGTGCCCGGTCGGTCGTCGGCCCTGTGGAGGACGGGCCCTCGGCTACCCGCCGATTCCCTGCTGGGTGGCCACGAGTGTCACGTCGTCGATGCGCTCCTGCCAGCCGACTCCGCGCTGCACCATCAGGCTGCCCGTTGTAGCGAGTGCGCGCACATCGCGCAGGGTGTTGCTCCCCGTGATGGACGCGCTCCCGGGCGCTGACTCGATGCTCGAGCCTGACGCCGCCGAGCTGCTGGGTCACGATCCGGTCCTCGCCGGTCGGGAGCGCGACGAGGTACGCGACCGTGAGCTCGTCGATCCAGGTGGCGTCGAGGGGGGTGCCTGGGACGGTCTGGAGCTGGACCTCCTCGCCCAGGGCGACCGGGACGAACTTGTCCCGCTTGATCGCGACGATCACGAAGCGGGTTTCCGTTCCGGAGGTGAGCAATGCGATCAGCCGGGTCCCGTCCCGCGACACCCGCAGCGCCACGATTCCGGAGGCCTCCGGCCAGGAGGTCGGTACGGCCGTCGCATCCCCGTTGGGGCTGTAGACGAAGAGCTCGCCCGGACGGTTCGCGGGCACGGACCACACGTATCCGAAGTTGTCGACGGCCGGTGCGATGAGGCCGGGCCGCGGATCGAGTAGTTTCGCGACCTCGCCGACCCGGACGGCGGAGACCCCGGTCGCGGCACGCGCCGCCGCGACGGTCTGACCCGGTGAGAGGGTGACCGCCGTCGGCCCGAGAGCGACGACCTGGTCGGAGAGGCCGGGGATCGGGGTGACCGTCTTCCCGGCGGCGGAGAGGAACCCGAAGGCGCCCTGCCGGAGCACAAGCGCACGGGCATCCACCCGCGGGTTGACGATCGGTGCGTTGGCGCCGAGGTCGCCGAGGTCCTGGGAGTTCTGGTTGATCGAGATCGTCACGGTGATGCCCGTGGGGAGGCTGCTCATGAGCCTGCGCCCGCATCCGCTGCAGGGTGACCCTGTCCGCGTTCAGGGCTTCGCCGTTGAGGTCGACCTTTGCATCGCGCGACACGACCTGCACGGCATCCGCTGTGAGCTTTGTTCCGTCGGGGAACGCGGTGACGACGGCCCCGCCCAGCCACGGGCTCGGCCCGTGCAACACGCCGTTGACGATCTTGGTGAGGGTGGCGCCCCCGCGCGGGAACCAGCGCAGGTCGGGCACCAGGAACGCGAAGCTCGAGTCGAAGAAGTAGAGGGCCTGGGAGCCTGAACACGTCGGTGAACGTGGTCTGGTCGACGACGGTGCCGTTCGGCGCAGCGCTGATCCGCCACTGGTCGCCGACCTTTTGGAACTGGTAGCGCAGCACAACGGGCGAGGGAGACTCCACCTCGTGGTATTCGCCGATCCCGTCGACGTCGGCGATCGGATTCACCGAGAACTGCATGGTCTGGCCGTCGACGGGAACGATGGTGCGTGCGGTCCCGTCGTCGACCGTCACCCCGGCATCCGCGGCCCAGGCGCCGCTGAAGCCGGGGGCGAGGAATTCGCGGGCGATCGCGTAGTCGTTCTCCGGGCTGGTCTGGGCGTCGATGAAACCGCGCAGGATGCTTTCCTGGCTGGCGTCGGCCTGCGGGTGCGACGGCAGGAAGACGGGTGCGGGGTTGTCCCCCGCCGAGACCGCCTGCCCGGTGCGAACGCTGCCGCTCCGTGGAATCCCCGAGCATCCGCTGAGCAGGACCGCAAGCACGAGCAGCGCGGCGAGCGTGCCCCCTGCGCGCCCGAGTCCCCCTCGACGGGTCGCCCGGGTGTCCCTGGTTGCACGGCGAATGCCGCCGCTTCGGTCAGTCATGGGTCGCTCCCTCACCGTGTTGGGCGCCCTTGATCCCGGCCCTGCCGACCTCGCCGAGCGTGAGGCGCGGCGGCGTGCCGTCGGACCCGGCGTCTTCGGGCGGCAGCGGGCTCGGCGAACTCAGGATCTCGCCGCGCGCGGTCCGAGGCAGGGTCAGCCGGAAGCACGAGCCCTTCCCCGGGCTCGACCAGACCTGGAGCCAGCCGCGGTGCACGGTCGCGTCCTCGAGGGAGATCGACAGGCCGAGGCCCGTGCCGCCGATGGTGCGCTTACGGGACGGGTCGGCCCGCCAGAACCGGTCGAAGACGTGGTTGACGTCGACCTGGCTCATACCGAGGCCGTAGTCGCGCACCGAGAGCGCCACTGCGGTCTCGTTGCTGTCCACCGAGACGATGACGGGCTTGCCCTCGCCGTGCTCGATCGCGTTGCCGATCAGGTTGTGCATGATCCGGCGGATGCGGCGGGGATCGACCTCGGCGTCGAGGTGCCCGCCCGGCGCGACGAGGTTGAGCCGGGTACCCTTGGATTCGGCCAGGGATCGCAGGCCCTCGACGGCGTCGGCGGCGAGGTGAACGAGGTTCGTCGGCTCCGCCTCGAGCTCGACGGACCCGGCGTCGTACTTGCTGATCTCGAGCAGGTCCGCGAGCAGGAGTTCGAACCGTTCGACCTGGGTGTGCAGCAGGCTCCGCGGTGCGGCTCGTCGCCGGGGGAACGCCGACCGCTGGTCGTAGAGCATGTCGCCGGCCAGCCGGATCGTCGTCAACGGGGTGCGCAGGCTCGTGCGACACGTCGGAAACGAAGCGCTGCTGTACCTCAGAGAGGTCGGCGAGCTCCTTGATCTGGCTCTGCAGGCTGTCGGCCATCCCGTTGAACGACCGGGCGAGGGTCGTGATGACGTCGTCGCCCTTCACAGGCAGCCGCACGCCGAGGTCCCCGGAGGCCAGCCGCTGGCTGGTCTCGGCCGCGACCCGGATCGGGGTCACCACGAAGCGCACGACGATCCAGGTCACCGCGCCGATCAGGATGATGAGCAGGAGCCCGGCGATGCCGAGGGTGCGCTGCACGAACTGCAGGGTCGTCTCCGCCTCACCGAGGTTGTAGCCGATGTAGAGCTCGTACCGGCCGGCGACGGGGACGGTGATCTGCGAACCGACGACGATCCCGGCGACCTGGCCGCCGTCATCCGTCGCGAGGGCCACCGACTGCCAGAACTGGGTGCCGGGCGCGCCCTGCACCGCCGTGCGCAGCTCGGGCGAGATGACTTCTGTCGAGTCGCCGAACGTCGAGAAGTCCTGGGGCGCTGCTGTCGACGGGTCCTGGCCGGGAACCCGGAACACGGCGACAAGCCGGCTCGAGGACGCCGCGGAGATGGCGCTGCGCGCCGAGGCCAGCAGGCTCTGCACCTGGACCCGGTCCGCCGCGTCCGAGGAGTCCAGGATGCCCTGGGCCGCGCTCGTGGCCCGGTTCGAGTCGAGCTCGACCTGGCTGAGCCGGGATTGGAAGAGGTCGTTGCCGACACTCACCGAGACATACACGCCGACCATGACGATGGCGATGCCGGACAGCACGACCGTGATGGTCACGGTGCGGAACTGCAGGGAGGCACGCCAGGTGCGAAGCAGTCGGGCGCGCCAGGATCTCCAGTCGCGCCAGTCGCGCCACCCCCTGCGCCATGTTCGGGCAAACCCGGTCGGTTCGGCCATCCGGAGCCTAGATGGCCGCGCCGGCCCGGTACCCGACACCGCGGACCGTCATCACGATGCGGGGGTTGTCCGGATCATCCTCGACCTTCGCACGGAGGCGTTGCACGTGCACGTTCACGAGCCGGGTGTCGGCCTTGTAGTGGTAGCCCCACACCTGTTCGAGCAGCATCTCCCGCGTGAAGACCTGCTGGGGACGGGACGCGAGGGTGAGGAGGAGGTCGAATTCGAGTGGGGTCAGGCCGATCTGCCGGTCGCCGCGGCGCACCTCGTGCCCGGCGGCGTCGACGGTGAGGTCGCCGATCGACAGGTTCGCGGGCGACTCCGTGGACACGGGCCGCAACCGGGTTCGGATCCGGGCGACGAGTTCCTTGGGGTTGAACGGTTTGACCATGTAGTCGTCCGCGCCGGATTCGAGGCCCTTGACCACATCCGTCGTATCGGTGCGTGCGGTGAGCATGATGATCGGCGTCCCCGATTCCGCGCGGATCAGGGTGCAGACCTCGATGCCGTCCAGGCCGGGCAGCATCAGGTCGAGCAGGACCAGATCGGGTTTGACCGTCCGGAACGCGTCGAGCGCGAGTGAGCCGTCCTCGCAGAAGTGAGGGTCGAAACCTTCACCCTGCAGCACAATGCCGATCATTTCCGCCAGCGCGGTGTCGTCGTCGACGACCAAAATGCGTGCGTTCATCCAACCGTTTTCCGCTTAGGTCACCGGAGGGAATACTCCCGGTGAGTCATGCAATCACTGACACCAGAGTAGTCGAGGGGGGCTGTCATTGCCCGTCGCGCCCGTTTCGATGCCGAGTATGCCAGCATAGGTCTCGTGACGGACCCGCAGAACTGGCACGCCCCGACAGGTGACGCTAACGATCGACCGCGCTACGGCGAATACGCGCCGCCGCCGGCGTCCGGTGCGCCCCAGGCCTGGGGCCCGCCTCCCGCGTGGACACCGCCGCCGCGCCCCGGCCTCCTCCCGTTACGGCCTCTCGGCTTCGGCTCCCTGCTCTGGGCGCCCTTCCAGGTGCTGCGACGCAATCCCAAGGCCACCTTCGGCAGCGCACTGCTCGTGCAGGGCGCGATCCTCCTGGTCACCCTGCTGATCGTCGGCCCCGTGACGGTGCTCGCCCTCGGCCGGGTCGACAGCGCCCCGCTCGCCGACAAGGACGCGGTCCAGGCCGGCGCCAACCTCACCATCGTGTTGTCGGCGGTCGTGCCGATCCTGCTCTCCGTCATCGCCTCCGCGCTGCTCCAGGGCGTCATCGTCGTCGAGGTCTCCCGCGCGATGCTCGGCCAGAAGCTCAGGCTCGGCCAGCTCTGGCGGGCGGCGGGCCGGCGCCTATGGCCCCTCGCCCTCTGGGCGGCCATTCTCAGCGGCGCATTCCTCGTCGGCCTCGCGGTCGTCGCCGGGGTCGTCGTCGTGTTCGTGCTGCTCGGAGGAGCAGGCATCGTCATCGGGATCGTCTTCGGCGTTCTCGGCGGGCTCGGCATCCTCGCGCTCTCGGCCTGGCTGGCCACGAAGACCTCCCTCGTCCCGAGCCTGATCGTGCTCGAACGCCTCGGCATCGGCGCGGCCATCGCCCGATCCTGGTCACTCACGAGGGGCTATTTCTGGCGCACGCTCGGAGTCCAGTTCCTCGTCGCCGCGATTGTGAACATCGTCTCCCAGATCGTCTCGACGCCGCTGTCGCTGCTCGGCGGGGTCGCCGTCTCACTCATCGACCCGACCGGCGCCGTCGACTCGTGGATCCCCGCGATCGTCCTCTACGTGCTGACCATTCTCCTGAGCCTCGTGCTCGGCGCCGTCGCCGCGGTCGTCCAGTCCGGCACGACGGCGCTCATCTATATCGACCTGCGGATGCGCAAGGAAGGCCTCGACCTGGACCTGCAGCGCTTCGTCGAATCCACCCCCGGCAGCGACGCTGCCGACCCGTACCTGATCCCGGCCGGGCGGATGCCGGCGGCCCCGCAGTCATGACCGGTGCGTGGGGGACGTGGGCTGGGACGCTTCCCGCGAGTATCCCTGTCGATCCCGATGCCCCGACGGCCACGGCCTGGTTACGCGACGAGCTCGCCAAGCCGCCATACGAGGCTGCGCGGCCGACCTGGTTCGACCGGGTCAGCAAGGCGTTCTTCGACTGGTTCGCTTCGCTCGGCGCTCCGTCGGGGGCGGGCCTCGGACCCTGGGTTCCGCTCGTCGTGACGCTCGTCATCATCGCCGTCGTCGTCGTGGCCGTGCTCGTCTTCGGGCTGCCGCGGTGGAACCGCCGCAGCGGCCTGCAGCAGGAGGTGTTCGGCAGGAACGACGCCCGGTCCGCCGACGAGTTGCGCAGGGCCGCACTGTCCGCGGCATCGCACAAGGACTGGGACCTCGCCATCAGCGAGATGTTCCGGGCCCTGGCCAGGTCGCTCGTCGAACGCACGGTGCTCTTCGCCACCCCCGGCACGACAGCGCACGGCCTGGCCGAGCGAGCGGCGACGGCGTTCCCGGAGGAACGGATCAGCCTCCAGACGGCCGCCGCCCTCTTCGACGGCGTTCGCTACCTCGGCGCGGAAGGCACCGAGTCCGGCTTCCTGTCCCTCGCCGCACTCGAAAGCGCCCTGCGCACGCGGACGCCCAGGATCCGCGAAGACCCGGCCCCGACGGCGACGCAGTGACCACTCTCGCGGGCACCGTCGCGGTGGCGACGACTCCAACCCTGCGCGCCGCCGCACGACGCTCCCGGTTCTGGGTGCTCGCGGGCATCGGCGCCCTGCTCGTCGCCATCGCGGCGACGCTGCTCGCGGGCGCCGGTTCGGGCGGCGGAACCCCGCTCGCCGCCGACAACGCCGCACCGGCGGGCGCCCGCGCCCTCGCCGAGGTGCTGCGCCAGCAGGGTGCGCACGTCACGACCGCGGACACCCTCGACGAGGCCCGCACGCTCGCCGCTGCGAGTTCGGATCCGACCCTGTTCTTCACTGACCCGAACGGCTACCTGACGAACGACCAGATCTCCGCCATGGCCGCCCTCGCGCCCCGCACCGTCGTGGTCGCCCCCGGCTTCCTCCTGCTGCAGACGCTGGCCCCCGCCGTCGGTTTCGGCGGGGTCGCCGACAGCCTGGACGGAGCGGGCGATCGCTGCGACCTGCCCGCTGCGATCAGGGCGGGCAGCGTCGCCCCCGGCGGGAAGACGCTCAGCCTCCCCGCCGACTCCGCGGAACGCGGCTGTTTCCCTTCCGGTCGGAACTCCTTCGCCGTCGTCGGCGCGACCCTGCCGGCCACGGAGCCTGACCCTCGTTGCCGACGACGGCATCTTCAGCAACGACGAGATCACGGCATCCGGTCACGCTGCCCTCGCACTGGGCCTGCTCGGGGCGAGCGCGGACCTGATCTGGTACCAGCCGACCCTGGCGGATGTCGCGGTCACCGGCCCGCCGAGCCTCGGCGAGTTGACGCCGGGCTGGGTCACACCCACGATCCTGCTCCTCGCGGTCGTCTTCCTCGCCGCGGCCGTGTGGCAGGGCAGGCGGCTCGGACCGCTCGTCGCCGAGAACCTGCCGGTGACCGTGCGCGCGAGCGAGACGATGGAGGGCAGGGCCCGCCTCTACGCCCGCGGCAACGCACGCCTCCGCGCCCTCGATTCCCTGCGGGTCGCCACCGTGCAGCGCCTCGCGGCCCGGGTCGGGCTGTCCAGGCTCGCGAGCCTCGACGACGTCGTGCTCGCGGTGTCCGCCCTGACCGGGCGCGCCCCGGCCGAGGTACGCTTCGTCCTCGTCGACGGGGTCCCGGCCACGGACCGGGACCTCGTCGCCCAGTCCGACCGGCTCCAGGACCTGGAGCGCGCCGTGATCGCCGCGAGCGGCCTGCCCGCGGCTCCGCAGGCATCCGCCACACCCCCGCAACCACCCCCGGAAGAATGGACCCATGAGCACACCGACTGACACCATCGTTTCGCTCCGGGAATCGCTCGCGCAGGTTCGCACCGAGGTCGGCAAGGCCGTCGTCGGCCAGGACGGCGCCGTGACGGGGCTCATCATCGCCCTGCTCGCGCGCGGCCACGTGCTGCTCGAGGGCGTGCCCGGCGTCGCCAAGACCCTGCTGGTGCGCTCGCTCAGCCAGGCGCTCAGCCTCGAGACGAAACGGGTGCAGTTCACGCCGGACCTGATGCCGGGCGACGTCACCGGGTCGCTCATCTACGACGCGCGGGCCGGGGAGTTCGAGTTCCGAAAGGGGCCCGTGTTCACCAATATCCTGCTCGCGGACGAGATCAACCGGACACCGCCGAAGACCCAGTCTGCGCTCCTGGAGGCGATGGAGGAACGCCAGGTCAGCGTCGACGGCCGGACACTGCCCCTGCCGGACCCGTTCATCGTCGCCGCGACGATGAACCCGATCGAATACGAGGGCACGTACTCGCTGCCCGAGGCGCAGCTCGACCGGTTCCTGCTCAAGCTCGTGCTCGACGTGCCGGAGCGCGACGCGGAGTTCGAAGTGCTCCGCCGCCACGCCGCCGGCTTCGACCCCCGCGACCTCACCGCGGCCGGAGTCACTGCCGTACTCGGTGCCGAGCAGCTCGCGGCCGCGCAGGCCGCCGTCATGGAGGTCGGGTCGAGCGCCGACGTGCTCGCGTACATCGTGGACCTCGCCCGCGCGACACGGCGCAGCCCCTCCGTCAAGCTCGGCGTGAGCCCCCGCGGGACGACAGCGCTGCTCGCGGCCACGAAGGCGTGGGCCTGGCTCAGCGGCTACGACTCGATCACCCCTGACCACGTCCAGGCGATGGTCCTCCCGGTCTGGCGGCACCGGATCCAGCTGCAGCCGGAGGCCGAGCTCGAAGGCGTCTCCGTCGACGCCATCCTGCGCAGCGTGCTCCAGCAGGTCCAGGTTCCGATCTAAGGTGACGGTCTCCGGTCGCTTCACGCTGCTCGTCGCCCTCGGCGTCGTGCCCATCGTGCTGCTCGGACGCAGCCCGGCGGCCGCGGGCACCATCCTCGCCCTGTGGGTGCTGCTCTGCCTCGGGCTCGGCCTGCTCGACCTCGCGCTGGCCGGCTCCCCGCGGGCCGTGCGCCTCGAACGCAGCCTGCCGGCGAGGGTGCGCCTGGGCGAGACGGTGACGAGCCTGCTCTATGTCACCAATTCCGGTTCGCGCCGCCTGAGGGCTCTGGTGCGGGATGCCTGGCAACCGTCGGCCGGCGCCGGCAACAACCGGACGGCGCTGACCATCCCGGCCGGGGAACGCGGGCTCGTGTCCCTCCGGCTGACCCCGTTCCGGCGGGGCGAACGCCGGGTGGACCGGGTCACGATCCGCTCGTACGGGCCACTCGGACTGTGGGCGCGCCAGGCCACGCTCGAAGCGCCGGGGCGCATCCGTGTGCTGCCGCCGTTCAACGCGCGGAAGCACCTGCCCTCGCGCATCACCCGGCTCAAGGAACTCGACGGGCGCACGAGCGTGCTCGTGCGCGGCCAGGGCACCGAGTTCGACTCGCTGCGGGAGTACGTGCGCGGCGACGACGTGCGCTCGATCGACTGGCGGGCGACGGCACGACACAACGACGTTGTCGTGCGCACCTGGCGACCGGAGCGCGACCGCCGGGTGGTCATCGTGATCGACACGGGTCGAACCTCCGCCGCGCGGATCGACGACGAGACCAGGCTCGACACCGCGTTCGAGACGGCGCTGCTGCTCGCCGCGCTCGCGTCGAAGGCCGGGGACCGGGTGGACATGATCGCCTTCGACCGGCGGGTGCGCGGCAGGGTGCAGGGCGCCCAGGGCGCAGAACTGCTGTCGCGGATGGTCGACACGCTCGCGGTGATCGACCCCGAACTCCTTGAAATGGACTGGGCCGGAGTGCCGGCCCAGGTGCGCGGGATCACGAGCCAGCGCGCCCTCGTCGTGCTGCTGACCTCGATCGACGCCGCGGGGGCGTCGACGGGCCTGCTCGCGGTGCTGCCCCAGCTGACCCGGCGCCACACCGTGGTCGTCGCGTCGGTCACCGATCCCACGACGCTGCAGGCGACCCTCGAGCGCGCCGACCGCGAGCAGGTCTACCGCGCTGCGGCCGCCGAACGGGCGCTGCTCGACGTCGCCAGGGTCGCCGCGGCGATCCGCCAGCAGGGCGCCGATGTCGTCACGGGTTCGCCCGCCGAGCTGCCGCCCCGCCTCGCCGACCACTACCTCGCGCTGAAGCTCGCCGGCCGCCTCTAGCCCGACGGCCTGCGTCCCCTGTTCGCCTGCTCGCCTGTTCGCCTGTTCGCCTGCTCGCTTGCGCGCGCGACTGCGCTCCCCCACCGCGCCCACTCTGGCTCGCGCGCCAGTTGCGCTGCTCCGCGCCAGGCACGCTTGGCGCGCAGCGGCGCTCCTGTCGCGTGGCGCCCACGGCGGGCGGATGCCGCCCTCAGGACGCGTAGATGCGGGTGCTGCCGGCCTCGAACTCACCGATGTCGCCGGTCTCGCCTGCGCGTGCCGCCCGTCGGCCGAGCACGAGCATGTAGGCCAGGAACGCGCACAGCGCGGCGAAGCCGATGCCGATCTTGACCGGCCACGGCCACGGCGCCGGGGTCACGAAGCCCTCGATCACGCCAGAGACCAGGAGCACGAACACGAGTCCGATCGCGACCGTCGCGAGGGCGCGCGAGTCCTCCGCGAGCGCCTGTCCGCGGGTGCGGCCGCCCGGGGCGATCCAGGACCAGAAGATGCGGAGCCCGGCGGCCGCAGCGACGAAGATCGCCGTGAGCTCCAGCATCCCGTGCGGTGCGATGTAGAGGAAGAACACGTCGCCCTTGCCGTAGGCGAACATGACCGCGGCCGTGACGCCGATGTTCTGGGCGTTCGAGAGCACAATGTACGGCACGTAGACGCCGAGGATGCCGAAGGCGACGCACTGTGCGGCGATCCAGGCATTGTTCGTCCAGACCTGGCCGGTGAACGACGCGGCGGGGTTTGCGGAGTAGTAGTCGACGAAGTCCGAGTTCACGAGTTGCTGCAGCTGGGCGTCGGAGCCGAGGTTGGCGAGCACACGGGGGTCGCCGGTGATCCAGACCGCGTAAAGCACGGCCACCACGATCGTTACGACTGCGACGGCGAGCGTGAGCCAGCGCAGGCGGTAGAGCGCGGCGGGCAGCTGCAGTACGAAGAACCGCGGCACCTGGGACACGACGTTCGCGCCGGCTCCCGTGAAGCGCAACCGGGCACGGGACAGCGCGACGGAGAGCCGGTCGCCCGGGATCGTGGAGCCGGCCGTGCTCTTGATCGCGGACAGCTGGGTCGCCCCGGATTGGTACAGTCCGATCAGTTCGTCGGACTGCGCGCCGGAGAGCCGCCGCTCCGTGCCGAGCTCGGCGAGGCGGTCCCACTGGGCGCGGTGCGCCGTTGAATATGCGTCGAGGTCCATCTGCTCTAATAGTAGACATGGCACACCCCGGAAACGCGGCGGATCAGGGAGAAAGTCCTCCCTACGAATACGAACTCGTCACAGGCGAGGCGGTTGCCCTTGATGTGCGGCCGGCAAGTTTCATCCTGCGCGCGGCCGGCACCATCATCGACTGGCTCGCCTACCTCAGCTTCTTCGCCGCGCTCGCCTTCGCAGTCGGCTTCGTCGCCGGAGACGCCCTGGACCCGGCGCTCGCGAAGTCGCTCGCGATATCGGGTCTCGCGTTCTCGATCCTCGTCCTTCCGACCATCGTCGAGACCGTGACTGGTGGACGCTCGCTCGGCAAGCTCGCCATCGGCGCCCGGATCGTACGTGACGACGGCGGAGCCATCCAGTTGCGGCACGCCTTCACCCGCGCCCTCAGCGGGATCTTCGAGATCTACCTCACCTTCGGCGGCCTGGCCGCGACGACAGCGTTGCTCAACGGCAAGTCCAAGCGCCTCGGCGACCTGATGGCCGGGACGTACAGCCAGCACGAACGGGTGGCGCGATTCGACGAGCCCGTCATCGGGCTCCCGCCAGAGCTCAGCACCTGGTCGTACACCGTCGATATCGTGCGACTGCCCGACCGGCTCTCGCGGCGCATCGCCCAGTTCCTCCGCCAGTCCGCACGCTTGACCCCGGAGACCCGCGTGCGCGTCGCCAGGGACCTCGCGGCGGAGGCTGCGCCGTTCGTCTCCCCGGTTCCCCCGGTTTCACCGGAGGTGCTCCTCGCGGGCGTCGCGGCCGTGCGCCGCACCCGTGAGTATGCAGCTCTCCTCCTCGAGCGCGACCGCCTCGAGCGCCTCCGCCCGGTGCTCACGCGCCTCCCCCACGACTTCCCCAACCGCTGACGCCCTCCCCAAGTAGACGCGCACCGTAACGCTGAGCGGATGCTTCGCTGCAGGTCCCGGGTCGCGCGCCTGTTACGCCGCTTCGCGCCTGGCATGCCTGGTGCGGAGCGGCGCAGCGGTAGCGCGCGGCAGGCGGGTGGCTGCGTACCGCGGGTTAAAGCAGAAAAGCCACCCCGTGGGGTGGCTTTTCTGGTGTTTCTAAGTTAAGTCCGGCGGTGTCCTACTCTCCCACAGGGTCCCCCCTGCAGTACCATCGGCGCTGAGAGTCTTAGCTTCCGGGTTCGGAATGTGACCGGGCGTTTCCCTCTCGCTATAGCCGCCGAAACATCTTTCGATGGATCGATTCTATATTTTTTAGTTATAGACCCCTCCTGGAAGGGGTTGTTCTCGACCGTACGTCGAGAACCACATAGTGGACGCTTGCAGCTTATTCAAACTGGTGTGTTATCAAATTATTGGCTTATTAGTACCGGTCAGCTCCAAGGGTCTTTAGTCCCCTCTTCCACATCCGGCCTATCAACGCAGTAGTCTAGCTGCGAGCCTCTCCCCCGAAGGGATGGAAATCTCATCTCGAAGCCGGCTTCCCGCTTAGATGCTTTCAGCGGTTATCCGTTCCGAACGTAGCTAATCAGCGGTGCTCCTGGCGGAACAACTGACACACCAGAGGTTCGTCCATCCCGGTCCTCTCGTACTAGGGATAGATCTTCTCAAATTTCCTGCGCGCGCAGCGGATAGGGACCGAACTGTCTCACGACGTTCTAAACCCAGCTCGCGTACCGCTTTAATGGGCGAACAGCCCAACCCTTGGGACCTACTCCAGCCCCAGGATGCGACGAGCCGACATCGAGGTGCCAAACCATGCCGTCGATATGGACTCTTGGGCAAGATCAGCCTGTTATCCCCGAGGTACCTTTTATCCGTTGAGCGACAGCGCTTCCACAAGCCACTGCCGGATCACTAGTCCCGACTTTCGTCCCTGCTCGACTTGTCAGTCTCACAGTCAAGCTCCCTTGTGCACTTACACTCGACACCTGATTGCCAACCAGGTTGAGGGAACCTTTGGGCGCCTCCGTTACTTTTTAGGAGGCAACCGCCCCAGTTAAACTACCCACCAGGCACTGTCCCTGAACCGGATCACGGTTCGAAGTTAGATATCCAATATGACCAGAGTGGTATTTCAACGTTGACTCCACCTGAACTAGCGTCCAAGCTTCACAGTCTCCCACCTATCCTACACAAGCCACACCGAACACCAATACCAAGCTGTAGTAAAGGTCACGGGGTCTTTCCGTCCTGCTGCGCGTAACGAGCATCTTTACTCGTAATGCAATTTCGCCGAGTTCGCGGTTGAGACAGCTGGGAAGTCGTTACGCCATTCGTGCAGGTCGGAACTTACCCGACAAGGAATTTCGCTACCTTAGGATGGTTATAGTTACCACCGCCGTTTACTGGGGCTTAAATTCTCAGCTTCGCCTTGCGGCTAACCGTTCCTCTTAACCTTCCAGCACCGGGCAGGCGTCAGTCCGTATACATCGTCTTGCGACTTGGCACGGACCTGTGTTTTTAGTAAACAGTCGCTTCCCACTGGTCTCTGCGGCCTTCGAACGCTCCAGGAGTAAATCCCTTCACGCCTCCGGCCCCCTTCTCCCGAAGTTACGGGGGCATTTTGCCGAGTTCCTTTAACCACGATTCTCTCGATCTCCTTAGTATTCTCTACCTGATCACCTGAGTCGGTTTGGGGTACGGGTGACTAAAACCTCGCGTCGATGCTTTTCTTGGCAGCATAGGATCACTGATTTCGCCCTTACGGGCTACCCATCGGGTCTCAGCCTTATATGAGAGACGGATTTGCCTATCTCTCGGCCTACATCCTTAGACCGGGACAACCATCGCCCGGCTCAGCTACCTTCCTGCGTCACACCTGTTAATACGCTAACCGCACCAGCATAGGGTCGCACGCTAGGCCCACCCCCTCGGCCCGAAGGCTCCGGTCAGTGGGATTCAGATGCTTAGCATTACTGGATTAGCTTGGACGGTTTTTCGCCAGTACGGGAATATAAACCCGTTGTCCATCGACTACGCCTGTCGGCCTCGCCTTAGGTCCCGACTTACCCAGGGCGGATTAGCCTGGCCCTGGAAACCTTGATCTTTCGGAGGACGGGTTTCTCACCCGTCTTTCGCTACTCATGCCTGCATTCTCACTCGTGTAGCCTCCACGGCTGGTTTACACCGCCGCTTCGCTGGCCACACGACGCTCTCCTACCCATCAACACGGCTGAACCAACACAACAAGTGTGCGGCTTACCAAAAATATCAATGCCACAACTTCGGTGGCGTGCTTGAGCCCCGTTACATTGTCGGCGCGGAATCACTTGACCAGTGAGCTATTACGCACTCTTTCAAGGGTGGCTGCTTCTAAGCCAACCTCCTGGTTGTCTGTGCAACTCCACATCCTTTCCCACTTAGCACGCGCTTTGGGACCTTAGTTGGTGGTCTGGGTTGTTTCCCTCTCGACGATGAAGCTTATCCCCCCACCGTCTCACTGCTGCGCTCTCACTTACCGGCATTCGGAGTTTGGCTGACGTCAGTAAGCTTTTAGGCCCCATCGGCCATCCAGTAGCTCTACCTCCGGCAAGAAACACGCAACGCTGCACCTAAATGCATTTCGGAGAGAACCAGCTATCACGAAGTTTGATTGGCCTTTCACCCCTATCCACAGCTCATCCCCTCCATTTTCAACTGAAGTGGGTTCGGTCCTCCACGACGTCTTACCGTCGCTTCAACCTGGCCATGGATAGATCACTTCGCTTCGGGTCTAGGACATGCGACTGAATCGCCCTATTCAGACTCGCTTTCGCTACGCATTCCCCTCTCGGGTTAAGCTCGCCACATATCACTAACTCGCAGGCTCATTCTTCAAAAGGCACGCTGTCACCAGAATCAGACTGGCTCCAACGGTTTGTAAGCAAACGGTTTCAGGTACTATTTCACTCCCCTCCCGGGGTACTTTTCACCTTTCCCTCACGGTACTTGTTCACTATCGGTCATGTAGGAGTATTTAGGCTTATCAGGTGGTCCTGACAGATTCACACGGGATTTCTCGGGCCCCGTGCTACTTGGGATACTCTTCGGGCGATTACTGCATTTCGACTACGGGGTTCGCACCCTCTATGACCAGGCTTTCAATCCTGTTCGTCTATACAACGCTCTAACCCTCACTGTTCGGCAGAATCAGCAGAAAAGTCCCGCAACCCCGACCATGCAACGCCTGCCGGCTATCACACATGATCGGTTTAGCCTCATCCGGGTTCGCTCGCCACTACTAACGGAATCACTATTGTTTTCTCTTCCTGTGGGTACTGAGATGTTTCACTTCCCCACGTTCCCTCTACCCGCCCTATATATTCAGGCGGGAGTCACCAGGTCACCTTACGGGCCTGGCGGGGTTTCCCCATTCGGACATCCTCGGATCACAGTTCGTTTATCAACTCCCCGAGGCTTATCGCAGATTACTACGTCCTTCTTCGGCTCTACATGCCAAGGCATTCACCGTTTGCTCTTAGAAATTTGAAATCACATGAGTTTGAATCGATTAAGAATCGTAAAACTTTCGTCTCACGATCGAAATTGACCAATGATCTATAAATAGATCTTTGTAATCTGTCGGACCGAAGTCCGATCAAATTTAAGATGCTCGCGTCCACTGTGTAGTTCTCAAAGTACGGGCGGTACCCTCACCTGCTCACGATTGATGTGAACAGGAAAAGGTCCAGAGGAACAGTTCAACCAGGCCAAAGCCTGATCGTTCCGGTCCCTCAGGACCCAACAGCGTGCAACATGCAAACCCTCGACGCAAAACCCTTTCCAACTCCCCTGCTGTAAACAACAAGCGAGCGTACCGGGATCCAACGTTCCAGACCTGCATCAATGTCAATGTTCCACCCATGAGCGCCATCGAAGAACATTCGTCTTCGTATGGCTTGGCACCTTTGTTCTCCCTGTATACAGAGGAGAGGTGCTGTGCTCCTTAGAAAGGAGGTGATCCAGCCGCACCTTCCGGTACGGCTACCTTGTTACGACTTAGTCCTAATCACCGATCCCACCTTCGACAGCTCCTTCCCGTGAGGGTTAGGCCACCGGCTTCGGGTGTTACCGACTTTCATGACTTGACGGGCGGTGTGTACAAGGCCCGGGAACGTATTCACCGCAGCGTTGCTGATCTGCGATTACTAGCGACTCCGACTTCATGAGGTCGAGTTGCAGACCTCAATCCGAACTGAGACCGGCTTTTTGGGATTCGCTCCACCTTGCGGTATTGCAGCCCTTTGTACCGGCCATTGTAGCATGCGTGAAGCCCAAGACATAAGGGGCATGATGATTTGACGTCATCCCCACCTTCCTCCGAGTTGACCCCGGCAGTATCCCATGAGTTCCCACCATTACGTGCTGGCAACATAGGACGAGGGTTGCGCTCGTTGCGGGACTTAACCCAACATCTCACGACACGAGCTGACGACAACCATGCACCACCTGTATAGAGACCTTGCGGGGCGACTGTTTCCAGCCGTTTCCTCTATATGTCAAGCCTTGGTAAGGTTCTTCGCGTTGCATCGAATTAATCCGCATGCTCCGCCGCTTGTGCGGGCCCCCGTCAATTCCTTTGAGTTTTAGCCTTGCGGCCGTACTCCCCAGGCGGGGAACTTAATGCGTTAGCTGCGACACGGAGACCGTGGAATGGTCCCCACATCTAGTTCCCAACGTTTACGGCATGGACTACCAGGGTATCTAATCCTGTTCGCTCCCCATGCTTTCGCTCCTCAGCGTCAGTTACGGCCCAGAGATCTGCCTTCGCCATTGGTGTTCCTCCTGATATCTGCGCATTCCACCGCTACACCAGGAATTCCAATCTCCCCTACCGCACTCTAGTCTGCCCGTACCCACTGCAGGCCCGAGGTTGAGCCTCGGGTTTTCACAGCAGACGCGACAAACCGCCTACGAGCTCTTTACGCCCAATAATTCCGGACAACGCTTGCACCCTACGTATTACCGCGGCTGCTGGCACGTAGTTAGCCGGTGCTTTTTCTGCAGGTACCGTCACTTTCGCTTCTTCCCTACTAAAAGAGGTTTACAACCCGAAGGCCGTCGTCCCTCACGCGGCGTTGCTGCATCAGGCTTTCGCCCATTGTGCAATATTCCCCACTGCTGCCTCCCGTAGGAGTCTGGGCCGTGTCTCAGTCCCAGTGTGGCCGGTCACCCTCTCAGGCCGGCTACCCGTCGTCGCCTTGGTGAGCTATTACCTCACCAACTAGCTGATAGGCCGCGAGCTCATCCCTGACCAAAATTCTTTCCACCCCCGGAGATGCCTCCAAGGGTCGTATCCGGTATTAGACGTCGTTTCCAACGCTTATCCCAGAGTCAAGGGCAGATTGCTCACGTGTTACTCACCCGTTCGCCACTAATCCGAAGAGCAAGCTCTCCATCATCGTTCGACTTGCATGTGTTAAGCACGCCGCCAGCGTTCGTCCTGAGCCAGGATCAAACTCTCCGTAAATGTTTGATTGACTAACCAAGCAAGCCTGGCGTCACATCTAGTGCAGAACGCCGCCGGAATGGGCGAACAATCTGCAAGTTTGAAACTGACAGAACAAATCATTACTGACTTGCTTTGTTGTTATAAATGTTTTCCAAAGGAATCTCTTGGTCCTTCACCGCTAGAAACGGATCCAAACCACGAGGTTTTTGGCATTTGACATTGTGCACGCTGTTGAGTTCTCAAGGATCGGACGCACCCGGCTTCAGGCCACACCGTAACCGGCTTAGTGGCTGTCGCTCCGAGGCAACTTGTCTAACCTAACCTCCCCCGCAGTCCCTGTCAAATCGGCCAGAACCCGGTCACAGACACGAAAAACGCGCCCGAAATAGGAACTTGACCAACCCGTCTAAACATGCGGAAGGAAGACTTTCAAGCCTACGCCTCACACATCCGAATCAAGGATTCGAGAGCGAGAAAAAACGTAAAACTTCGGTCCCACGTGAGGCCGGAAAGCACTGCGGCTTTTCCGCACCTTTGGGGTACGTGAAGACATTACGTGCCCCCACCCACCCCGTCAAAACCCATGCACTCCCGGGCGTGTCACCTCCTGAGGACGGCCGGCGGATACGACAGCGCGCCCGCAGCCGCCGCAGAAGCGGTGGATGCGGGCGCGCTGCGCGGGGCGTGCGGGTCAGTAGCGGTACTGGTCGACCTTGTACGGGCCGTCGATGGGTACACCGATGTAGGCGGACTGCTCGGGGCTCAGCACGGTCAGTTCGACGCCGAGGGCGTCGAGGTGGAGCCGGGCGACCTTCTCGTCGAGGTGCTTCGGCAGCACGTACACGCCGACCGGGTACTTCTCCGGGTAGCAGTACAGCTCGATCTGGGCGAGCACCTGGTTCGTGAAGGAGTTGCTCATCACGAAGGAAGGGTGTCCTGTCGCGTTGCCGAGGTTCATCAGTCGTCCCTCGGAGAGCACGAGGATGCTGCGTCCGCTCGGCAGGTGCCACTCGTCGACCTGCGGCTTGATCTCCACCCGCACGGCGCCCTCGAGGGTTTCGAGCGCGGCCATGTCGATTTCGTTGTCGAAGTGGCCGACGTTCGCGATGATCGCGAGGTGCTTCATCCTGAGCATGTGCTCGGTGCGGATGACGTTGAAGTTGCCGGTGCCGCTCACGAAGATGTCGACCTGCTCGACGACCGACTCGAGCCTCGCGACCTGGAAACCGTCCATCGCGGCCTGTAGCGCATTGATCGGGTCGATCTCGCTCACGATGACGCGCGCGCCCTGGCCGCGCAGGGCCTCTGCCGCGCCCTTGCCCACGTCGCCGTAGCCGGCGACGAAGACGACCTTGCCGCCGATGAGCACGTCGGTCGCCCGGTTGAGGCCGTCGGGCAGGGAGTGACGGATGCCGTACTTGTTGTCGAACTTCGACTTCGTCACCGAGTCGTTCACATTGATCGCGGGGAAGAGCAGTTCGTGGGCGCTGGCCAGTTCGTACAGGCGGTGGACGCCCGTCGTGGTCTCCTCGGTCACGCCGGCCAGGCCGGCGGCGATCTCGGTCCAGCGGTTGGAGGATTCCGCGAGCGAGTGCCGCAGCACGTCGAGGACGACCCGGTACTCATGGCTGTCGGATGCGGTCGCCTCGGGAACGGCGCCGGCGAGCTCGAATTCGCGGCCCTTGTGCACGAGCATGGTGGCGTCGCCGCCGTCGTCGAGGATCATGTTCGGTCCGGCCCAGGTCTCCCCCGCCGCCTCGGCCTCGATGCTCCAGTCGAAGATCTGCTCGGTGCACCACCAGTAGTCCTCGAGCGATTCGCCCTTCCACGCGAAGACGGGAACGCCGGCCGGGTTCTCCGGGGTTCCGGTCGGGCCGACCGCGATGGCCGCCGCGGCATCGTCCTGGGTGGAGAAGATGTTGCAGCTCGCCCAGCGCACCTGCGCGCCGAGGGCCACGAGGGTCTCGATGAGGACGGCGGTCTGCACCGTCATGTGCAGGGACCCGGCGATGCGCGCACCGGTGAGCGGCTTCGATTCGCCGAATTCAGCGCGGAGGGCCATCAGTCCGGGCATCTCGTTCTCGGCGAGACGCAGCTGGTGCCGGCCCGCCTCGGCGAGCCTGCGGGTCGGCGATCTTGAAGATGGGCGCGAGCGAGGGCGCGGTGGATACAGGGGACGAGGCGACAGTCATGCGACCATCATGCCATTCCCTGCGCCGCCCCGGCTGGGTGTGTGCCGGTACCTGGTTCGCCCGCGCCGGAGCGGGGTTCAGGCGTCGGGACCGCTCGGGGCATCCGCTTCGACCGGCGCGCCCATCGTGCTGAGCCGGATGAGCTGCCAGCCGTGCGGGACGCTCGTCAGGCGGGCGTGCCGGTCGCAGAGGTCGAAGGCGTGCGGTTCACGCTCGATGGAGAGTGGGCCGAGCACGGCCATCGAGTCGCCGTAGTCGAAGGTGAGCGTCGCGACGGACTCATCCGGACAGGCGACGCGGGAGCAAGGGCGGAATGACATTACCGTTCAGGCTACCCGCGTCAGCACCAGAAGTAGGATGGGGGCATGTCCCGATCCCGTCGTTCTGCTGCGCCGCCGCCCGCGCCGATGCAGCGCGGAAGCGGTCGTGATCGGCACGGTCGCGGCATCCGCAGGCTCGGCGACGGGGCCATTCCTGCCGCCGCTGAACACGCGGATCGACCTGTTCGACATGACCGTCGCCTCGACCGTCGACTACCTGCGTTCGGTCTGGCCGGACCAGCTCGCCGACGTGGCGTTCGAGGTCGCCGCCGGTCCCTATTCGGTGATTCCGGGCGTCGGAGTCGAACGCTGGGCCGTGCACGCCGCCGAGCGGCGCATCGTGTTCTACCGGCTGCCGATCCAGCGCCTCACCCGGCTGCACCGCAACGACGACCTGCACCGCCGCATGGTGATCGAGAGCCTGCGTCTTCCGCGCCATCGCCGAACTGCTCGGCAAGGATCCGTGGGACCTCGCGCCCGATCGCTTCCGCCACTTCTAACCGTTCCACTTCTGAGGTGAGCGCGGGCGAGCGAGAGCCGTCCCGAAAAGTAATTCCAAACCGATTCCGTGTCGGGGCCGAACCATTGTCAGCACCAACGACAATCACTTCCCCACAGACACGAAGGATCACATCATGCGCACTTTCCAGAAGGCAACCATCAGCTTCGCCGCAGCCGCTCTCCTCCTCGGAGGTCTCGCCGCCTGCTCGAGCACCGCAACCGCCGGCTCCGCCGCGTCCACCCCGGCCGCTTCCTCTTCGTCGGCTCCGACTCCCGTCGCCTCGATCCCCTCCCTCAAGGGCGTCGACACGGCCGTCCTCCTCGACGGCGACTTCGCTGCGGCGCTCACGAGCCTCGGCCTGACCCCCGGCACTGTCGGCACCGCCACCCTCACCGACGGCAGCCTGCACTTCCCGATCACCGGCGGCAACGTGGACTACTACGACCCGGCACAGAGCTACCGCCCGTTCGTCCAGGGTTCGATCAAGCACGAGGGTTCCGGCTTCTCGCTCACGGCCGGCTCGACCGTCGTCGAACTGACCAACTTCACGATCGACCCCGGCACCTCGAAGCTCATGGGTGACGTCTCGGTCAACGGCACCTCCGCCGCGACCCAGGTCCTCCTCTTCGACCTCTACGGCGGAACCCTGAAGCCGCTGCAGATGGACGGCGACAACGCCATCCTCGAGGGCACGACCGTGCACATCTCGTCTGTCGCCGCCGGCCTGCTCAACAAGACCTTCGCAACCGACGCGGTCAAGGACCAGATGCTCGTCGGAATCGCGAAGATCACCGTCGCCACCAAGTAACACCGCAGGGCGCGGGCCCGTTCGGCCCGGTTGAATTGCGGACAAAGCACCTTCATCGTCACGACGAAGGTGCTTTGTCCGCAATTCGGCGTTAACCGGCCTGCTTCTGGGGACGGGTGCGCTGGCGGATGCTCAGCGCGGGGGGCGCAGGAAGCGCGCGGCGCGGAGGGGCGCACCGAGCATCCGCGCCCGCACGGCGGGGTCGAGCCGGACGGCCGACCCCGCGAGAACGATGCCGAGTGCGGCCGTGATCGCCCAGGTGAGTTCGAGCGAGGGCAGGATCTGCCGCAGCGTCAGGGCGAGCGGGATGGCGAGCCACTCCCAGCGTCCGCTCAGCGCGACGAAAGGCAGCAACAGCAGCGCATACCACGGGTACCGCGGGCTCAGAATGAGCAGGGTGCTGCCGATCATGACGAGCTGGCCGAGCCAGGGCCGGTCGGGGTCGGTCTTCCAGAACACGAGCGCCGCAATGATCACGAGCAGGCCGCCAGCGACGAAGATCGCGGCACTCCCGGGAACGATGAGCGAGACGAGCGCGAAGCGTTTGCCGTTGTCGTAGCCCTCCTCGCTGAGGTAACCGGGCAGGTAGCCGAGCACGCCGATCCCGGTCGTGAGCACGTACGGCACGTAGAGCGCGAAGAAGGTCACGATCGCGGCGAGGCCGACCTTCCAGCCCTGCCTGCGGAGCATCGCCGGGGCCGCGATCACGGGGACGAGCTTCACGGCGATCGCGATCCCGAGGGCGATGCCGCCGCGCCAATATCGCGCCCGGGTGACCAGGAGCGCCGCGGCGAGGGTGAACACCACGCCGAGCAGGTCGACGTGCGAATTCGTGATCGCCTCGGAGGCCACGAGCGGGCACCACGCCCAGTACGCGGCGAACCGCTGGTCGATGCCGCGGCGACGCATCCCGAGCAGCAACAACACCGTCGTTCCGAGGCTGAGAACGAGCCCGCCGAGTTGCAGCGGCCAGTAGGTCGCCGTCGACGGAACCAGAAAGCGGATGCCCGCAAAGTAGAGTTCGGCGGCCGGCGGGTAGATCGTCGGGACCGTGGGCCGGTTGAGCGCGGTGCAGAGCACGGCGTCGGACGCGGTCTTGTGGGTGGCCACGATGCGCTGGCCCTGGCAGGTCTCCGGAACCGTGCCCGACGGCACCGTCGCCGGGAACAGCCACGTGGGCCGGAGCGGATCGAGCCGGTCGTCCGCGGGGACGTAGGCGTACGGCGAGATCCCGGCGTTCTGCACGATGCCGTCCCAGGCGTACCTCGCCGAGTCTGTGCTGGTGTTCGGCGGCCCGACCATCGCCGCGACCCCGATGCCGAGCGACCCGGCGAGCACGAGCACCACCACGGCGCGCCCGCGCACCCCGCGGAGCAGGAAAACGGCCGCGGCGAACAGCGCCCAGAGCACCCCGGTGCAGACCAGGAGGGGGACGGTGTCCCGCGTCGGTTGGAAGAGCGAGAAGACCAGGACGCAGTACCCGGTCAGCGTCGCACTCGCGGCCAGGAGGAGGGAGATGATCGTAATGCGCACGAGGCCATCCTGTCGGAGATCCGCGGCGAGCGCCGCCGAATCCCGGTTCGGAGAGCAGAACCGACCCGCCCCGTCACGGAACCGTAAGGTGTCGACCCGCCCGCGGACATCCGCCGGATGGTGCAATAGAACATGCGCCAAGTGATGTACGAAGCCCAGCGTGCGCTGGCCTCCCCCGTGCGAAACCCGCGGATGGCCACCGTGATCGGCCGGCTGCTCGGACTCGCCTTCCTGCTGTGCTTCGGCACCGGGCTGTACAGCCATTTCCTGCAGGAGCCCCTGCCGGGCATGCACTTCGCGACCCGGCCGGAGCCTGCTCTACCAGTTCACCCAGGGCACCCACATCATCGCGGGCATCGCCTGCTTCCCGCTGCTGCTCGCCAAGCTGTACATCGTCTTCCCCGACCTGTTCCAGCAGCCGCCGGTGCGATCGTTCCTCAATTTCCTCGAGCGCGGCTCGATCGCGCTGTTCGTGGGCGCCTCGCTCGTGCAGATCACGATCGGCCTGCTCAACACCTACCAGTGGTACCCGTGGCCGTTCCCGTTCCGGGAGACGCACTTCGCGCTCGGCTGGGTGCTGATCGGCTCGCTCGCCCTGCACATCGGCATCAAGCTGCCGATCATCGCCCGGGTCTGGCGCAAGCAGGCGGACGACGGTTCCGGTGATGGCGACCACCTGACGGATGCCGTCTCCCGCGACCGCGCGGCGCCGCCGGAGGCCGTTCGCCTGTTCGGTTCGAGCCGGCCGACCGGGGTCACCGGCCAACTGCTCGCCTGGATCGATGCGACGCCGGCGCTGCGCGTGACCGCGGACCGAGCCACCGGACCGGCCGCGGATCCCACGGCCCCGGCCCGGACTTCCGAATCCGCCCGCCACCGGCTCAGCCGGCGCGGCTTCCTCACCACCGTGGGGGTGAGCGTCGGCACCATCGTCGTGCTGACTGCCGGGCAGACGGTCGCCCCGCTCGACGCGGTCAACGCCTTCGCTCCGCGGAAGAAGGGCGTCGGCCAGCAGGGGGTACCGGTCAACCGCACGTCGAAGCAGGCGGATGTGGCCGCCGATGCCCTCGCGGCCGGCTGGGTGCTGACGGTGGCCCACGCCGGGGTGGAGCGCAGCTTCAGCCGGTCCGAGCTCCTCGCCCTGCCTCAGACCGAGGTGGAGCCTGCCGATCGCCTGCGTCGAGGGCTGGAGCCAGCTGGCGACGTGGCGCGGGGTGCGCCTGCGTGATCTGGCCGATCTGGTGTCTGCGGATGCCGCGGCATCCTTTCGCCTGACGAGCCTCGAGAAGAAGGGCGGGTACCGGCAGACCACGATGGGGTCGGAGTACGTGCGCGACCCGCTCACGCTCGTGGCGCTCGAGCTCAACGGCGAGACCCTCGACCTCGAGCACGGTTACCCGGCCCGGATGATCGCCCCCGGGCGGCCCGGGGTGCTGCAAACCAAATGGCTGAGCCGGATCGAGGCGATGGACGCATGAGCACCGTAGGTACTGCAGTGACTGGAAGCGGCGAAGCGTCCGGAGCCGACGGATTGGGTCCGGCGCTCCGCGTGACGCGGGTCGTGCTCATCGTGCTCGGACTCGCGGGCCTCGCCTGGGGTGCGTACGTGCTGCTGGACACCGTGAAGCCGGCGCGGATCCCCGGCGTCGCCCTGTGGATGGGCGCGGCGATCGTGCTGCACGACGGGGTGATCTCTCCGCTCGTGTTCTTCTGCGGGATCCTGCTGCGCCGGGCCGGGCACCGCTTCAGCGGCACGCTGATCCTCGTCGTGCAGGGCGCGTTCGTGGTCGGCTCGATCATGACCCTGATCGTGGTGCCGTTGCTGATCGCGCAGTCGCGCGGCACCGGTAATCCGACCGTGCTGCCGCTCGACTACGGCGTGAATTTCGCGGTGTTCTGGGGCGTGCTCGCCGTGATCACCGCGGCCGTGTCGTTCGCGCTCTACGCGCGGGGCCGGAAACGGCTGCGCTGACGCCCCACGGCCTGGCGTCCTCGCGGCCGCGGCCCGCGCACGACGGCGCGGGCGAGATCCGTAAGGTCGGAGAAATTCGCGACACACCGCATCCGCTGCCGGAGGTGACGGCGTGTCACGAAAAACTCCGACTTTGCACCGATGGGGACGCGAGACGGGCGCCCTGTCGCTGGTTCGGGTGCGAATTCTCGGCGAGCGCGGGTGTTGGTCGGGTCTCAGTCGGAACTAGGCGTGGTGGAGGCGAGCGAACCAGCGGCCGTCCAGGCGCCAGTCGTGGTCGATCCGGAGTCCGGCGTCGGTGGCGTGGCCGGCGAGGGCGTCGACGCCGACCTCTGCCCAGGGGAAGACGTCGCTGAGCAGGCCGGAGGCATCCTCGAGCCTGCCGTCGTAGCGTTCATTGCGGGCCGGGTCGTGGCTGACCTCGACGAGGAGCGCGCCGCGGGGTGCGAGAAGCTCGGCGCAGCGGGTCAGGAGCGCGGTCACGTCGCCGCCGATACCGATGTTCCCGTCGACGAGGAGTGCGCCGGCCCAGCCGCCTTCGAGGGGCATCGGGTCGAAGACGCTGCGCTTGAGCACGCTGAGTCCGGCGTCGACGGCGATCCGCACGGCGGTCGGGGAGACGTCGATTCCGAGCGCGGACAGGCCGCGGTCCATCGCGGCACGCACCATCCGGCCGGGGCCGCAGCCGATGTCGAGCACGGGACCGGTCAGGCCGTCGAGAAGGCGCTGGTCGGTGTCGTCGGCGTCGGCGCTCCACCGGCCGGCGTCCATGGTCGCGGCGGCGGTGAGGCCACCGTCTCGGGAGCGGCGCAGGTAGAGCACGTTGTCGGCGTTGCGGAGCGCGGCCGCGTACGGTTCCGCCCCGCCGGCGCCGAAGGTCGCGGGGGCGAGGCCGAGAAGGAGGTCCCGATCGCCGCGCCGGGCGGCCTCGACGACGCTCACGAGCGCACCCGCGATCCGGCGGCGTGAATCGCGGCACCGGCGGCGTGCATCGCGACACCGGCGGCCGGTGCCATCGCGGCGAGGGTGCGCGCGAAGCGCCCGTCCGGGACAGTGGCGGCGACGGAGTGCGCGTCGGCGATCGTGTCGACATCGGTGAGCACGGGCAGGTGTCGCACCCGGAGGCCGGCCTCGTGCAGGCGATCGAGCTGACGTGCTCCCGTGTCGTCCATCGACATCGGGACGCCGCGAATCAGGTCCCCGCGCCGCGACTGGCCGCGCCCGGACTGGTCGAGGCGCACACCTTCGCGCGGCGCGGCGAGCGCGAGCGCCCAGAAGCCGCCGTCGTCCGCGAGGCCGAGCCAGGCATCCGTGTCGTCTGACCAGTCGGTGAAGACCGGCGCGAGCAGCTCGGTGGTCACCTGCGGGGTGTCCATGCCGATCAGGACGGTCGGTTCGTCGAGCCCGTCGAAGATGGCGGCGAGGCGCTCGTCGAGGCCTCCGCCGACCTGGGGCAGGATCTCGAACTCCGCGGCCAGGCGCGGCGGGGTGACCCCGTCGAAGGCGAGGATGCGGCGCGAGGCAGGGAGGGCGAGCGCGGCGGTCAGGGTGTCGTCGAGGCTCGCGGCGGCGAGCTCGGCGGCCTGCTCGAAGGAGAGCGCCGGGTGCAGGCGGGTCTTGACCCGGCCCGGCAGGCACTCCTTGGCGATCACGACGAGGGCCGTCATTTCCGGGCCTCGCGCAGGAGGGCGGACATGTCGCCGATCGCGGTCACGGTGCCGCGGATCGTGCCGGTCACCTTGCTGCGCCCGACCCGCGGCGAATAGGCGGTGTCGACCTCGCGGATGCTCCACCCGGCGTCGGCCGCGCGGAGGAACATCTCGAGCGGGTAGCCGCTGCGCCGGTCCTGGAGGTCGAGGGACAGCAGCGCCGTGCGCCGCGCGGCCCGCATGGGGCCCAGGTCATGTATGTTCACACCGGTTATTCGGCGCAGGCGCCGGGAAAGACTGGAATTGGCCAGCCGGGCGTGCAGCGGCCAGGATCCCCGCGTCGTCGGGCGGCGGCGACCGAGCACGAGATCGGCGTCGCCGGCGAGGATCGGGCCGACGATGCCCGGCAGTTCGGCAGGATCCATCGAGGCGTCGGCGTCGCAGAACGCGACGATCGGGGCGGTCGCCGCGAGGAGCCCCGCGTGGGCCGCAGCGCCGAAGCCGCGGCGCTTCTCGTGCACCACCAGTGCGCCGGCCGCCTCAGCGACCTCGGCAGACCCGTCGGTCGAGCCGTTGTCGACGACGATCGCCCGATAGCCCTCCGGCAGGCGCGACAACACCCACGGCAGGGCGCCGGCCTCGTTGAGGCACGGGAGCACGAGGTCGACCTGGAACGGAGTCATCTTCCGACCCTAGAGGGGCACCCGCCCGGAACAGGCCCGAGAACATTACGGACTGAGGAAGAACGCCGGGACGTTCGCCGCGACGTTCCCGACGGGGCGGAGCCACCGTATCCTGAGACCGTGACAGCCCCTTCCGCTT
The DNA here is from genome assembly GCF_027594785.1 of Cryobacterium breve. Classification (GTDB taxonomy): domain Bacteria; phylum Actinomycetota; class Actinomycetes; order Actinomycetales; family Microbacteriaceae; genus Cryobacterium; species Cryobacterium breve_A. The sequence goes on along the minus strand of NZ_CP075584.1, from coordinate 3,108,117 downwards.
CCGCCTCCCCGGTCCCCCGCGCTCGCACGGAGGAGCGGCGCATCCTTGTGGTCGACGACGACCCGACCGTGCTCGAGATCGTCTGCCGATACCTGCGCGCCGCCGGTTTCCTGGTCGACGAGGCCCCGGACGGGCTGAGCGCGCTCCGCCTCGCCGAGGAGAAGCGGCCGCACCTCGTGGTGCTCGACCGGATGCTTCCCCTTCTGGACGGTATCGAGGTGTGCCGTCGGGTGCGCAGCACCTGGGCCATCCCCGTGATCATGCTCACCGCCCTCAACCAGGAGGACGACCGCATCGACGGCCTCGAGGCCGGTGCGGACGACTACCTCGCCAAGCCGTTCTCTCCGCGAGAGCTCGTGCTGAGGGTGCAGGCCATCCTCCGGCGCACCGGGCAGGCCGCGGCCCAGGCGGCCGCAGAGGCGGCCGGGCACGGCGAGGCATCATCGGGCCCGCCGGCCGCGCCGCTCGCCATCGGCGACTTCACCCTCGACACCGCGGCGCACGAGCCTGCGCCTGCACGGCGAACCGCTCGTGCTCACGGTGCGCGAATTCGACCTGCTCTCCCACCTGCTCCGGCACCCGCACACGGTCCTCGGCCGTGAGGACCTGCTCCGCTCGGTGTGGGGCTGGGAATTCGGCGACCTCTCGACCGTGACCGTGCATGTGCGGAGGCTGCGGGAGAAGATCGAGGCCGACCCGGCGCATCCGCTGCTGTTGCAGACGGTGTGGGGTGTCGGCTACCGGTTCGACCCGGTCCCGCTCGGCTCGGCGGGCACCCGCGGCGCACCGGACGCCGCAGCAACGGCAGACGGGACGGCCCTGTGACGACCGAGGTGCTCGTCATCGTCGCGCTCAACGCCCTCGCGTGCGCGGTCGTCACGGGCGCGCTCGGGCTGCTCGCGCTGCGGATGATGAAGCGGTCGTCGTTCGTGGTGCAGCTCATGCTCGTCGCCCTTGCGGCGATCGTCTCCGTCGTCGGGGGGATGTCGGCGGTCGCCACCCAGATGTACGTCTCGACCCACGACCTCGGCGTCTTCTACTCGGTCGCCGCCGTCGCCGGGCTCGTGTCGCTCGTGATGGCCGCGATCCTCGGCCGCGCCCTCGTGCGCGACAGCAGGCACCTGCGCAGCGCGGCAGAACGCCTCGGCCGCGGCGAATCGGTCGACGCCGCGGACGACGCGTCGGCGCCCCGGCACAGCACGACCGAGTTCAGCGACCTCGCCGGGGAACTCGCGGCGACGGGCGCCCGCCTCGCCGAGTCACGGGCGCGCGAACGTCGCGTGGAGGAATCCCGGCGCGAGCTGATCGCGTGGATCTCGCACGACCTGCGGACCCCGCTCGCCGGCATCCGCGCCATGGCGGAGGCGCTCGAGGACGGGATGGTCGAGGACCCCGCCCGGTACTACCCGCGGATGCGCGACCAGGTCGACCGGTTGAGCGGGATGGTCGACGACCTCTTCGAGCTGTCGCGGATCCATTCGGGGACACTGCGCCTCGCGCTCGAGCCGGTCGCGCTCTACGACCTGATCAGCGACACGGTCGCGGGCTTCGGCCCCGTCGCCCACGCGAAGTCCCTCGACCTGCGGTTCGCGGGCGAGACGGGGTTGACGGTCCTCGCCGATCCGCGCGAGCTGTCGCGCGTGGTCGGGAACCTGGTGATGAACGCGATCCAGCACTCCCCGTCCGGCAGCCCGATCACGGTGTCGGTGCGTGAACGGGGGGACGGCGGGGCCGTGATCTCCGTCGAGGACGCGGCGGGCGGCATCCCTGAGCAGGACATCGCCCGGGTGTTCGAGGCGGGCTGGCGGGCGAGCGAGCCGCGCACCCCCGGTGGGGCCGGGCTCGGCCTCGCGATCGTGCAGGGCATCGTCACCGCGCACCAGGGCGAGGTGATCGTGCAGAACGTGCCGAACGGATGCCGCTTCGACGTGCTCCTGCCGCGGCGCGCGGTCGCCGTCTAGGAACTGTCCGCTGCGACCGCAGTTGCCGGCAGCGTTCCGGCGCCCGGCGTCGGGTCAGCGGCGGACGGCGGCCCGGAGGGGAGCTGTCGCGAAGGCGCGCATGCCGTCCTCGAAGGTGACGGCGGGCATCCAGCCGAGTTCGGTGCGGAGCCGCTCGGAGGACGCGGTGATGTGCCGCACGTCGCCGAGCCGGTACTCCCCCGTCGTGACGGGGTCCGGGCCGCCGGCCGCGCGGCTGAGCGCCCCGGCCATGTCGCCGATCGTGTGCACGACCCCCGAGCCCACGTTGAACGCCCAGAACAGGGCGGCGGGGGCCTCCCCGGTGTGCTCGAGCGCGGCCAGGTTGGCGGATGCGACGTCGGCGACGTGCACGAAGTCGCGCCGCTGCCTGCCGTCCTCGAAGACGCGTGGCGCCTCGCCGCGTTCGAGGGCCGACCGGAACAGGGACGCGACCCCGGCGTACGGCGTGTTCTGCGGCATCCCCGGCCCGTAGACGTTGTGGTAGCGGAGGGCGATCGCGCGCCCGCCCGTCGAGCGGGCCCAGCTGCTCGCGAGGTACTCCTGCCCGAGTTTGCTCGAGGCGTAGACGTTGCGGGGGTCGAGCGGGTCGTCTTCGGTGACGAGCAGCGGTTCGAGCGGCTCTCCGGTCTCCGGGTCGAGCGGGTCGAACCGGCCGGCGGCGAGGTCGGCCTCCCGGCGCGGGCCGGGACGGGTGAAGCCGTGCGGGCCGCGGTAGCTGCCTTCGCCGTACACGACCATGGAGGAGGCGAGCACGAGCCGGTCGATGCCCGCGGTGGTCATGCCGGCGAGGAGCACGGCCGTGCCGAACTCGTTGCTGCGCACGTAGTCCGGCGCATCGGAGAACGCGACGCCGAGGCCGACCTTCGCGGCCTGGTGGCAGACCGCGTCGACCCCGGAGAGAGCGAGGTCGACCGCCGCGGGATCCGTCGTGTCACCGACGAGCAGGTCGACCCGGGGGTCGACCACGGGCAGCCCGCCGTGCACGTCGGGGCGCAGGGAGTCGAGCACGCGCACGTCCCAGCCTTGATCGAGAGCCTGGCTCACGATGACGCCGCCGATGAACCCGGCGCCGCCCGTCACGAGCAGCCGGGGGCTCATCGGGCAGACCCGGGTTCGGTCGTCGGCCCGGGCACGGGATGCAGAACGGGCACCGGCCGGTCGAGCACGGCGCGGATCAGCTCGGGATCGATCAGGGTCCGCGGGGCGTATCCGGCGGGGATGCCGCGGAGGATGCCGTCGATGGCCGCGAGGATGCGGGGCTGCGCCGCGGCCAGCCGGGCGAACACGAGCTCGGCCGTGACGGCATCCGTCTCGGTTGCCTCGGGCAGGCGCGCCTCGAGAGCGGATGCCACCGCGTCCGCGTCGGGTTCGGCGGGAGCCAGTCCGGCGTCGGCATCGGTGACGAAGGAGAGGTTCACCGTTCCGATGCCCAGTTCGGACGCGAGCACGACCTCGGGGTACTGGGTCATGTTGACGATGTGCGCGCCGGCCGCGCGGAACCAGAGCGATTCGGCCCGGGTGGAGAATCGCGGGCCCTGGATCACGACGACGGTGCCGGTGGGCGCGAACCGCTCGCCGAGCTCGCCGAGGGCGGCGATCGCCGTGCGGCGGAGCACCGGGTCGAAGGGGTCGGCCGCCGCGAGGTGCGCGACGACACCCTCGTCGAAGAAGGTGTCGGCGCGACCGCTCGTGCGGTCGATGAACTGGTCGGTGACGACGAGCAGCCCGGGCGGGTACTCGGGGCTGACGCCGCCGACGGCCGAGGAGGAGATGATCGCGCGGACGCCGAGGGAGGCGAGCGCCCAGATATTGGCGCGGTAGTTGATCCGGTGCGGCGCCTCGGTGTGTCCCGCTCCATGCCGGGGCAGGAATGCGACCCTGCGGCCGGCGCGTTCGCCGACGGTGATCGGCGCCGAGGTCGGCCCGTACGGGGTGTCGACGACGAGCGAGCTCACGGTGCCGGCGTCGAAGAGCCGGTACAGGCCGGATCCGCCGATCACGGCGATCCGGACCGGGGCGTGCGCGAGCGGTTGCGCGGGAGTCTGCTCGGTCACTCGGTGCTCCTCGTTCGGCGGGCGGGGTGTCCAGTCTTGCATCCCCCGCGGCGCAACGCGCGGCGATGGCGCCCGCAGACTTCGCTAGGTCGGAGAAGTTCGCGACACGCGGCATCCGCTGCCCGCGAAGACGGCGTGTCGCGAAGAACTCCGACTTTGCGACCCGTGGCAGGGCAGCAGTGGACCGGAACGGAGACGCTCAGTGGGCGTAGACGCGGATCGGCTCGGCGAGCGGGCCGGGTGGACGCACCGGGAAGGATGCGAGCATTCCGGCATTCGCATAGCCGACCGACGACACGGTCGCGGCGCCGCCGGACACGATATACCGGGTCGACGCGACCAACGGCAGGGCTCCGGCGGCTCCGGCCGCGACCTTCACGCTGCCGGTCGCACCGTTCTCGGCCGTCGCCGTGTACGTCACGTCCTTGGTGCCCTGGTTCAGCAGGCTGAGCAGCGGCGAGGGTCCGGGAGACGTGACGACGGCGAAGTCGCCGGTGAGCGGCGCCGAAGATGCGAACCAGGCGAAGTCGCGGCCGCTGGTTCCGGTGGCCGAGCTTTCGGCGGAGGCGACGACGGGCTGGTCGCTCGACACCCTCAGCGAATAGCTGCCGATGGCGAGCCCGGAGAGCGGCACGTCGGTCGCGAGTCCTGGCTGGAGCGTGACCTCGACGGAGGCGCCCGCCGCCTGGCCGTCCTCGCTCATCACGCCGATCTGAACGATCGCCGCCGTGTCGCCGGGGGCGAGCAGCCGCACCGACGGCGTGTCACTCGCGACCCCGCCCGCGTCGCTTCCGGCGTCGTCTGCCGGAAGATTCTCGACACGCAGGCCGGCGATGCTCTGCTCGAGACTGGGGTCGACGGATGCGCCGAGCAGGTCGACTCCGCCGGTCGCGAGACCGCGCACGATGCTCTGCTGGAGCGTGGCCACCACCTGGCCGCCCTGTGTCGTCACGTGAACGACAGGAGAGCGGAGGTTCGGCGCGAGGCCGGCGAGGGAGACGACACGCTGGGCGCCGGGTTGGACGAGGATCCCGGTGGAGCCGGGCGCGGTGACCCGGCCGGATTCTCCGAAGACGTCGAGGTTGACGGTTGCAACGACCGTTGTCGGGTTGCTGAGCATCACGAGCGTCGTGCGGCCGACATCCGTCGACCCGCCGACGAGCCAGGATTCGCCGCTGGCCTCGCCGCAGGCCGCGACGGCGAATCCGCCAAGGACCGCCTCCGCTGCGATGGACTGGGCCTGGCTGCCGCCAACGAGCGGCGCCGTGGACGCGCCGTTCGCGACCGGGATGTTGAGCTTGACGGGGGCTCCGTCTGTGGTCTTGCCGTTGTCGACGGCGCTGAGCAGGCTCGCGGACGGCGAGCTCCACTTGCCGGAGGGGACCGCGCTCTTCGACGCGGTCGAGGCGGGGGCCCAGGCGCCGGACACGGTGACCGGACGCCCGAGTGAGCTCGCGGCCTTCGCCTGGGTCGAGTCCTCTGCGAGCGTGAGCAGGGGACCAGGGCAGACCCGGACCTGCTCGCTCGGGACCGGCGAGACCGACAGGTAGGCCGGCGCGGTGCCGAAGGCGGGCCAGGGCACGACGACGGCGGCCGCTCCGAGCGCGCCGGCGACGCCGAGCACGCCGAAGGCGATGAGGAACCGGGCACTGGTCCGGGCGATGGCGCGCTTACCTGGCATTGTTCGGGTCCTCCTGTCCACTCGGACGGTCAGCAGGATCGGCGGGGTCCGTCGCATTCGCCTGGTCTGGCGCCCCTGCCGGCGGGACCGGCGAAGCTGGTTCTGCTGATGCCGCGCCGGCAGTCTCGTCGGCACCGTCGCCGTGAGTGTCGTCGGGAGTGCGGCCGGTGGACTCGTGTACGCGGTCTGAGGTGTGCGCGAGTTCGACTGCGGCGGCGAGCTCGCCGGCCTCCGCGGCCTCCGCGGCCTCGGCGGCCTCGGCCGACTCGATCGCCTGGGCTGCCGGGGTGCCCTCTGCGGGCACGATCGCGCCGGCCTTGACACTGCGCTTGAGCGCAGCCCGAGCGTCGGATCGGGCCGTTCGCGCCTCGGACTTCGCACTGCGTTCCTCGCGGTGGAGGTCTCGTGCCTCGGCCTTGCGGTCCTGGGTGTCCGAGCGAGCCGAGCGGCGCATGGCGTCGCGGTTCGCCTGGCGCACGGCTTCTGGGCCCGCCCCGGTCGGGATCGACAGCAGCAGTGCCGAGCCGACCGTGATCGCGGCGAGGAGCAGGGCGGCGAGGGAGAAGACTCCCCCGGCATTGCCCGGGATCTCGCTCGCCGTGACGCCGGCGGCGGAGGCCGGCCCGTCATGACGCCAGAGCCGACCGTATGCGGTGTCTCCGACGGGCACGAGTGCGGCCTCACCGTCGAGCGCGGTCGTCGCCCTGGCGAGGGTTTCCGTGGCCGCGACGCTGGCCTTCGCGGTTCCGTCTCCGGTGCCGGTGAGGGAGGCGGGCCGCAGCAGCACGAAGCGGATGCCGAGGTCGGAGAGTCCGGCCGAGGCATCCAGTCCGCTGCGCGAGGCCAGGTTTCCCGCGAGCGTGGCGAGCTCTTTGTCCGCCGCAGAGAGAGTGGTCGCGGTGTTGACCAGGGTGCTCTGCTCGTTGAGGGTGGTGCCCGCGCCGCGCACGATCGTGGCGAGGATGCCGCCGTTGGATTGCGGGACGATTTCGAGCGTCCCGACCCGGGCATCCGTCTGGGCCTCTGCCGTCACGAAAGCGGGCTGGGTGCGATCGCTGCTCTCTCGGACGGAGGCTCAGGCCGAGCGGGAGCGCACCGGCGAGAGGCACGACGGCAACGGCGAGGAGTACCGTCGCTGCGACGGCAGGGGCGACGGCGAAACGGCGCAGGCTCGCGCAGGGCGAAGATGACGGCGCCGACGAGGCCGAGCCAGTAGAGGCTCAGGCCGGCGCCGGGCCAGATGACGACGCTTGCCGCTCCGGTCGTCGCGAGGCTCAGCCTGCGTCGCTGCGATCGCGGTGCCGGCGCCGAGCAGGACGGTCAGTACTGCAAGGCTCGCACTCCGGATGCCGGGCAGGAACAGCGAGAGCGCGGCGAGGATGGCGAGCGGGGCGAACAGGAACGGGATGATCCAGGCAAGCGGCAGGCCCTGCAATGCGGGAGCCTGGTCGAGAAGCGTGCTCCAACCGCCGAAGTCGCCGGTCGGGAAGCCGAGCAGCAGCTGCCAGTCCGGGGCTGGGCTGCTCGGCACCGGCACTCCGGGGTCGGCGAGGAGCGCGAGCCACGAGCCGCGGAGGCCCTGGTCGAGGATCAGCGGGAGCGCGAGGGCGAGGGCGGGCAGCGGGATGCCGATGGAAGCGGAAGATGCCGCGTCCGCTCGCGACCGAGCAGAGCAGCCACGCGACGAGCAGCGCGGGCGTGAGGGAGGGGGCGCAGAACACCACCGCGGCGAAGAGCAGGGACGCGGTCGCTGAGGCGGACCACGACCGGCCGGCGGAATAGCCGGCGAAGAAGAGCCAGGGCAGCAGCAGGTGCGCAAGGATCGCGGCCGGGCGACCGGCCGAGAACGCTGCGAGGAAGGTCGGGGCGAGCACCCACAGCGCTGCGGCGGTGAAGCGGAGGAATCCGCGGTCGGTCAGCCGGGTCGCCGCGAGCCACGCGCCGAGCGCGGCGAGCGGCAGGGCGAGGAAGTAGAGCAGCACGAGCGAGTACGACGGGGCCCAGAACGTGAGCGAGCCGAGCACGGCGAGCACCGCGGCGAAGGGATCCGCGGCGCCGACGAAGCCGAGGCCGAGGTCGCGCCAGCCGTAGCCGACGCTCGCCCAGAGTCCGGCCGGGGTGCTCGACAGCGGCAGCAGTCCCCCGCCGGCGATGTTCTGAGCGCCGAGCAGGGAGACGAACATGATGATTCCGAGGAGCGCTGCCGCGAGGACGGTCCAGGCGCCGCCGCTCGCGAAGAAGCGCAGGCTCCGGCCGGTCGGCGCCGAGTCCGACGAGGACCGCTTCGCGCTTGAGGATGTTCCTGCGGCGGACCTCGGCATTCGTCAGGCGCAGGGAAGCGATCGAGCCCCAGCCGAGGGTGCGGGTCTCGGCGAGTCGACGGCGCGCGTTGCTCACCCGGGAGCCGCTGAACGCGGTGCGGAACGCGGCCGAGAACTCGCCGGGAATCGCGCCGGGCTCCTTCTGCAGCAGCGCTCCGACGGAACGGAAGAAGGCGAAGGGCACGAGCGCGATCCAGTGCAGCGGGATCAGCCACCCCGCGGAGTAGACGAGGCGACGGTGCAGCTGCGCGGCCCTGGCCACCCGGAGTCGCTTGCGGCGGGCGCGCCCGCGGGAGGACCCGCTGAGCCCGGCGACACCGTCGCCGGCAGAAGCGACGCGCGCCGCGGCGACGACGGACACCCGGCGGCCGGAGAGGCGCACGCGCACGCAGAAGTCGAGGGCGTCGTCTGCGGAGGGCAGGCCGGGGTCGAAGCCGCCGAGCTGGTTCCAGACGCTGTGGCGCACGAGCATGCCGCCGGCGTCGACGGCGAGCACGTCGCTCATGCCGTCGTGCTGGCCCTGGTCGAGTTCGCTCTCGACGAGGGTCACGGTCGCCCCGCCCGGGGTCATCGACAGGCCGACGTCGTGGATGTAGTCGTGGGCGCGCCAGTCCATGATCTTGGGCCCGGCGACCGCGACGGAAAGGGCGATCTCGAGCTCTCCGAGCAGCGCTTCGAGCGCGCCGGGTTCGGGGGCGCTGTCCTGGGCCAGCAGCCAGAGCATCTCGCTGTCGGATTCCGGCGGCGCCATCACGCGCACGGCGGCGGCGATCGCCTGCCCGAAGGTGAGGTCGGAGTCCGCCGAGATGAAGTGGGTGGGACCGTGCGCCGCGAGGAGCCTGGGCCGTCGCGTCGCTGGATCCGCAGTCGACGGTGATGACGACATCCGGTTGACGGGTTTGCCGACTCAGAGCCTCGAGAGTGCGCTCAAGGTGTTTCGCGCCGTTGCGGGCGACAAGGATGGCTGTGACTCGTGCATGCATATCAAGCCAAGCCTAGGTTGCATCGTCGGTGGGCGGTTGCGCCTGGTCGGGCGTGCCCGATATGCGCGGTCGGATTCACACGGCCGATCTGGGTCGGGCTGATCGGCGTCGGAAGGGCGTCAGCTGGCGCGCTTGCGCAGTTTGCGTCGCTCGCGTTCGGACAGGCCGCCCCAGATGCCGAAGCGTTCATCGTTGGCGAGCGCGTACTGCAGGCACTGGGTGCGCACCTCGCACGAGGTGCAGATCTTCTTGGCGTCGCGGGTGGAACCGCCCTTTTCGGGGAAGAACGCCTCAGGGTCCGTCTGGGCGCACAGCGAGTCCGCCTGCCAGGCGAGGGCGTCGCCTTCGTCAGGAAGGGTGTGACCGGTGCTGTCTTTGCGAATTCCGGGAATGCCCAAGCGAACGGGATCGACGAACCAGTCCTCGGGTACTCCGGAACGATACTCGGCTTGCGGCATATCGTCTCCCACCCTTTGCAATAAGTGCCCAAATAACTCGTTCGCACTAATTACAGCCGTGTAATTCCCCCACGTCAAGTCGCCGATAATAAACCCTCAATGTCGGCTCGAGAGTTTCGACTCGCCCAAAGACAGAAAATGTGACCTTGCCGGGGGTCTTGACGAAAGTGCGGCGCACGGCCTATGAAACGGATGCCGCCTGCCGAGATTCCCAGGCGCTGCGCACCATTTCTTCGAGGCTGTGCCGCATCTTCCAGTCGAGGTCGCGGGCCGCGAGTGCGCCGCTCGTGACGATGCGGTCGGGGTCGCCGGCCCGGCGGGGACCGATGTCCGGCGTGAAGTCGATGCCGGTCACGCGGGCGACCGTCGCCATGATCTCGCCGACGGAGACGCCGTCGCCGCTGCCGAGGTTATACACGGGTTCGATCGCCGTGTCGGCGTCGAGGAGGCGCGCGGCCGCGACGTGCGAGACGGCGAGGTCGGCGACGTGGATGTAGTCGCGCACGCAGGTGCCGTCGGGGGTCGCGTAGTCGTTGCCGTTGATCCGCGGGGTGCGGCCGGCGAGGAGGGCGTCGAAGATGATCGGGAACAGGTTGTGCGGGCTCGTGTCGCGGAGCTCACGGGCGCCGGAGCCGACGACGTTGAAGTAGCGGAGCGCGGTGTAGCTGAGCCCGGCCGCGACGGCCTGGTCGCGGAGCAGCCACTCGCCGATGAGCTTGGTCTCGCCGTACGGGGACTCCGGGCTCTTCGCGGTCTCCTCGGTGACGAGCGAAGTCGTCGGGGTGCCGTAGACGGCCGCGCTCGAGGAGAACACCATCCGCTTCACGTCTGCTTCCTGCATCGCAGCGAGGAGGGTGGCCATGGCCGTGACGTTCTGCTCATAGGTGTGCAGCGGGCGCTGCACCGAGACCCCGGCGTACTTGAAACCGGCGACGTGCACGACTCCCGTGATCGGGTGATCGGCGAAGGTGTCGAGGAGAAGGGGGCCGTTGAGCAGGTCGCCGTGCACGAACGGCACGGACTCCGGGACGAATTCGGCGTGGCCGCTCGAGAGGTCGTCGACCACGACCACGTCGATGCCCTCGGCGAGGAAAGCGCGGACGATGTGGGATCCGATATAGCCGGCTCCGCCGGTGACAAGCCACGCCATGTTTACCCTCGCAGGATCGCTCGGCAACCCAAGCGATGCCGGTGCTGCCAGCCTAGCGTTCGGGCCGATTCCGGCGCTGCGCGCCCCCTTCGCCGCTGCGCGCCAGGCGTGCCACGCGCGCAGCGGCGCAGGTGGCGCGAACGGCGCGAGGAGCGCGTGGGTCAGGGCCAGTCGTCGTCGGGGCCGTGGGTGCGCCGGGCCATCTGCGGGTCACCGTAGCCGTCACGGGTCACCGTGCTGAACGTCGCGACGACGCTCCAGAGGGTGAGGAGGGCGAGAACAAGTACCAGGAATGTCATCATGGCAGGAACTCTAGGCATTGCGATATCCTGCCGCGAGTGGCAGTCTTGCCAGTGTTCGACCATTTCCTGCCAACGCCTTTTCCGGAGGTTCGCATGCTCGCCGCGCCCGCCCCTGCCTCGCTCAACAAGGTCGTCTGCATCGCCCTGCCCGACATGGCGCCGTTCGAGTTCGGCGTGATCTGCGAAGTCTTCGGCATCGACAGGAGCGACACCGGTGGTCCCGTCTTCGACTTCCACGTCACGGCCGCAGAGCCCGGCCCGATCCGCACCAAGCTCGGCTTCGACATCATCGTGACGGAAGACCTCTCTGCGGCGGCCGATGCCGACCTGCTCGCGATTCCCGCCTTCGACAAGGGGACGCCGGTGCATCCCGCCGTGCTGCAGGCCGTGCGCGACGCCGAGGCCAGGGGCGCCTGGGTGCTGAGCGTCTGCAGCGGCGCGTTCGTGCTCGGCGAGGCGGGAGTGCTCGACGGCCGCCGCAGCACCACGCACTGGATGTACACGGATGCCCTCGCGCGCCAATTCCCGCAGACCCGCGTCGACCCGGACGTGCTCTTCGTCGAGGACCGCCGGGTGGTCACCGGAGCCGGCACCGCGGCCGGCATCGACGCGTGCCTGCACATCGTGCGGAAGGTGCTCGGGGCATCCGTCGCCAACAACATCGCCAGGCGGATGGTCGTGCCTCCCCAGCGCGACGGCGGCCAGTGCCAGTTCATCGAGGCGCCCGTCGTCGACTGCGACAGCGACTCGTTCGCGAGCGTGACCGCCTGGATGCTCGAGAACCTCGACCGCGAGCTCCCCGTCGAGGAGGCTCGCCCGGCGTTCGCTGATGTCGCCGCGCACCTTCGCCAGGCGCTTCCGCGCGGAGCTCGGCACGACGCCGACGGCCTGGCTCAACCGGCAGCGCCTCCTGCGGGCCCAGCAACTGCTCGAGGAGAGTTCGCGCAGCCTCGAGGAGATCGCCGGCGACACCGGGTTCGGCGGGGCCGCGGTGATGCGGCACCACTTCCTCAAGGTGCTGCAGACCACCCCGACCGCGTACCGGCGCACCTTCGGGGCCCGCCGCGCCGGCTGACCGCCGGGCTCCTCCCCGCCCCGGCCCCCTGACGAATTCGACGGAGATCTTGCCCGGAAAACGCTTCAAACGCGTCTCAACGTGCCAAGAACTTAAAAAGTCCGTCGAATTGGTTAGCACTCGACAACGGATGCCGCGGCGCGGGCCGGCCAGCCCTGCTCGCGGGAGGCTAGACGCGCGTTTCGCCCTCGGAAGACTCGGCGGATGTCCGGCGCGGCCGCATCCGCCCCGGGAAGGCCGGGAAACCCGTCACCCGGGAGAGCTGATAGTCATCGACGAGTGAGCACCGCATCGCGCGCTCGCAGAGTTCCCACTTGTGGCGCATCAGTTTGTAGCTGAAACGGAGCGTGCGCCCGTTCCGCGCAACCACCGCGAGGACTCGCTCGCGGTCGGCCTCGAATGCAGCCGAGTCGTTATGCCATTCCTCGCCGTCAACTTCGACGAATGTCGACGGGCCGATCTGACCGTCAAGGCGGCCGACTCCCACGACGACGGGTTGCGGCACGAAAGGGATGCCCGCGTGCAGGCATTTGAGTCGGAACTCTGTCTCGCCGCCCGCCTCGGCCCGCCCGTCGACCTCGGACCGCCACGATCGGGTGCGGCACGGCGCCCTGGCAAAGATGACGTCGAGATCCTCCTCCGTGATACCGATCTGGTGTTCACGCGCACCATGCAGAGCCGCGTCGATACAGACAATCGCGGTCACCCGGTCGTGGGTGCAGAGGATGTGGACGAGCGTGTCGGTCAGGCTCGTTCGCCAGACGAAGGGGCCCCGGCGCGGGTTCGGCTCCTCGGTCCAGGTCACGCGGATGTTGCTGTCGCCCACGTTCAAGCGAGCGCGCATATCGCCTGGCTGGCGCAAACCCCGTGCGGCGACCGGCACCGCGACGTGGAGCTTTCGCGTCTGCGGCGTCCAGAGGCCGTAACTGCGAAGTGCGCTCAGCCCAGTGAGCCGGCCACCGATCCGCACCGCCTCGACCGCGGACGGCGGTGCCCAGGGGACCGTGTACCAACCCTTGCGCACCCGGACGATCTCCCCGCGCAGCACCGCACCCCTCAGCACGCCATCGCCCCAGCCTCGGTCACGGAGCCAGGCCCGCTTGGCGAACAGGCCGAGGCCCACGATGTCGGCGGTGAGGGTGCCCATGCCGGAAGCCTGCAGTGCCAGGCGGACCCGGCCGCCGGCATCCGCCACTCTGTGGACAACCGCGGACACCCACCCCCTGTCGAGGACAGCCGCGCCCGCCTTCCCCTAACGAATTCGACGGAGATTTTGACGGGAAAGCGCTTCAAACGCGTCCTAAAGGGCCAGAAACTCAAAAAGTCCGTCGAATTGGTTGGGCGAATAGTCGGGGCGCCGGAGCACCTCGGAGCGGACCGAGGCTATGAGCCGAGCGGGGACTAGGGGGTTGTGGCGAGGAAGACGTCTCCGACACCCGCGAAGGTGAGGGTGCCCTCCTCGGGCGTGATGTAGACCGATTCGCCGCGCTTCAGGGCGACGGATGCCGTCGCACCGGCCACGAGGAAGCCTCCGGCCGTGCAGAGCGCGATTCCCGGTCCCGTGAGGGTGAACTGGCGCATCGGGACGCCGGCGACGGGAGCGGCAGCATCCGCCGAGGCCTCGATGTGCACGAGCGCGAAGTCGGCCACGTCGGGCCGGTACTCGGAGACGCCGGGCGTGTGCACGATCGGAGCCAGATAGGGCACCGGAACCGGGGAGAACTCGAGCACGTCGAGCAGTTCGTCGACGTCGATGTGCTTGGGGGTGAGCCCGCCGCGGAGCACGTTGTCCGACGCGGCCATGAGCTCGATGCCGAGTCCGAGCAAATAGGCGTGGATGTTTCCGGCCGGCAGGTAGAGCACCTCGCCGCGCTTCAGCGACACCCGGTTGGTCAGAAGGGAGATCACGATGCCGGGGTCACCCGGGTAGGCAACGGCGAGGTCGCGCACGGTCGCGAGTTCGAGCGGGAAGCGGATCGCGGCCCCGCCCCCTGCGAGGTACACGGCGTCCTTCGCGAGGCTGACCACGCGCTCGACGAGCCAGGCTACTTCCCCGGTGTCGCCGCCGCGGCCGTCGCGCAGCAGCCAGTCCACGGTGTCGCGCAGGCCGGTGTCGCCGAGGAGCCTGCTCTCCAGGGCGTCGAGGGCCCCGGGCTGCGGGTTCTCCGACGCGGCGTCGAGGGCGCGCAGGCTCCGCCACGATGCGCCGCACCTCGCCGAGCTCGCGGAAGCCGCAGAGCGCCTCGAAGGTCTCGCTCAACGCGAAGATGATCTCGGGCTTGTGGAACCGGTCACGGTAGTTGCGGTCGAAGGCATCGACGGGGATGCCCGCCGCGTTCTCGAGGGCGAAGCCGGTGCGCGCGCGCTCGCTCGTCGGGTGCGCCTGCAGCGAGAGCGGGCTCGCGGCGGCGAGTACCTTCAGCAGGAACGGCAGCCGCGGCGGCACCGTGCCGGCGTCGGTCTCCTCGGCCGCGAGCGCGGAGCCGAGCGCCCGCTCGGGGTCCGCGAGGATCCAGTCGACAAGGGTCCCGGCCCCGCCCGTACGGGAGGGGTCCGCGATCACCGACGGCGACCCCGGGTGCGCCCCGAGCCAGATTTCGGCCTCCGGCTTGCCGGAGGGAGTCGTTCCGAGCAGCCCCGCGATTGCAGTCTTCGAGCCCCACGCGTAGTCCCGCGGTGTATTGCTGATGCCCACAAACATGACTGCTCCTGTACGTCTCGTGCGACTCGGTTGAGTCCAAACTATCAAGGCGCCCACGGATGCCCCGCGACGGCCACTCTTGACACTCGTCACCTTAACCGGTTTAGTGGGGAGTGCTGAACCGGTTAAGTACTCGAAGGAGAGTCACGCATGACGCACAATGCCGTTCGTTTCCGTTCCACCCACCGCCGATCGACGCTCGGCGGCGTCGCCCTCGCGAGCGCGGTCTCGCTGCTGCTGTGGGGAGCGGGCACGGGAGCCGCGGCCGCCCAGCCGGGCCGGCCGGCCGCATCCGCTGCACCAGTCACCGCGACCGCGGTCGACGGCACAACCGCGACCCCGGCTCCCGCCACCGGCCGGCCGCTCACGAACCTGGCGCACCTGAACTTCCTGCTTGACGCGGTTCCGCTCGCGCAGAGCGCCGAGCACACGACCTACCGCCTCGCCGAGCAGCCGACCGCGCAGGCCCCGTGGACCTATGCCAACCGCAACGCCGACGGGAGCTACACCCGCATCGGCGGCGGCTCCCTCGACGCCGGCACCGGCCACTGGAGCCAGGGTGCGTACAACGCCGACGACATCGCCCGCACCGCCGTCGTCTACCTGCGGCATTGGAAGCTCACCGGCGACGCCTCGAGCCGCGACCACGCGGTGCAGACCCTGCGCGCCCTGACCTACCTGCAGACCGCGACCGGCCCGAACGCCGGCAACGTCGTGCTCTGGCAGCAGGCCGACGGCACCCTGACGCCGAGCGCAACGCCCAAGGAGCCTGCCGGATCCGAGCGACTCCGCGGAGTCGTACTGGGTCGCCCGCACCCTCTGGGCCCTCGGCGAGGGCTACGCGGCCTTTGCGGGAACCGGCGCCGGCGCAGACCCGGCCTTCGCCGCCTTCCTCCAGGACCGGCTGCACCTCAGCCTCGACGCGCTCAACCGGCAGTCCCTCGCCAAGTACGGCACCTTCGACATCGCCGACGGCGTGAAGGTCCCGGCCTGGCTCGTGGCCGGCGGGGCGGATGCCTCAGCAGAGGCCGCCCTCGGCCTCGCCGCCTTCAGCTCGGCCAACCCCGGCGACACCGGGGTGCGCACCGCGCTCACCCGGCTGACCGAGGGCGTCGCCGCGATGTCCTCCGGTTCGCTCACCCAGTGGCCGTTCGGCGCGATCCTGCCGTGGAACAAGTCGCAGTCGCTCTGGCACGCCTGGGGCGGCCTCGCCCCCGCCGCCGTCGCGACGGCCGGGGCCGTGCTCGGCCGGCCCGACCTGTTGAAGGCCGCCGTCGTCGACTCCGCCCAGTTCACCCCGCAGGCTCCTCGCCGCCGGCGGGCCGGACAACGCGTGGAGCCCGACTCCCGGCGAGGCGCAGATCGCCTACGGCGTCGACTCGCGGGTCGAAGGCCTCGTCGCGACCGCGAAGGCCGCGAACGCGCCCGGCCTGCTCGACGTCGCCGCAATCTACGCCGGCTGGTTCTTCGGCGCGAACCGCAGCGGCCTTCCCGCATACAACCCGGCGACAGGCACCGCGATCGACGGCATCGAGCGCGACGGCCGGGTCAACCCGAACTCGGGCGCCGAATCCACGATCCACACCCTGCTGACCATGCTCACCCTCGACGCGAACCCCGGACTCAGGGCCAAGGCGCTCGGAATCGACAAGACCGTCGCGACCGCAGGGCTCAGCGTCGTCGAGGCCGAGGCCGGCACGATCAGCGGCGGCACGGTCGTCACACCTCCCTCGGCCTGGACCGGGGAGGCCAACCTCTCCGGCGGCGCATACGTGAGCCTCACGAAGGGCGGGACGCTCAGCATCCCCGTTCCGGAGAGCGACCAGGCCCGCAATGTGTACCCGATCGTGAACCAGACCGAAGCCCGGTCAGGGAACACAAGCTGGGCATCCGCCCGGGGAGCGCTCGGCAGCACGGCGAACGGCGGGGCGGGGGCGCAGGGAATCACGGATGCCCCCGGCCGCCTGCTGCCGCTCTCACTGTCCCGCACCCTCCCGGCCGGCGCGACCGCCGTCACCGGCACGTCGAGCGGGGCTGCGGCGATCGACGCGCTGCTGCTGCAGCCGCTCGTCTCCACGGTCTCGGTCACCGGACCGGCCGGCGATTCGACGCTGTACGTAAGCACCGCGCGGGAGTCCAGCGTGCGGACCGTGCTCGTGCCGCGCGGGTTCCGGCTCGAGCAGGCCGCGTACGATGCCGCCGGCCGCCCCGTCGCCCACGCGGATGAGCGCGGCAACCCTGCGCGGGCATCCGTCACGGTCGCCCCCGGCGGCTTCACGGTCACGCACCTCGCCCGCCGCTGACGCCGCCCACCCCCTAACCAATTCGACGGACTTTTTGAGTATCCGGCACGTGAGAGCGCGTTTTAAGCGCTTTCCGGGCAAAATCTCCGTCGAATTGGTTAGAGGTGGCGCGATGGTCAGGCGAGGGTGAGGAAGAGTTTCTCGAGCTCGTCGACCGTGAGCGCGTTCGGGGTGTCCGGGTTGTCGATGCAGTCGCGCATCGCGGTCGACACGATCACGAAGCCCGCCTTGTCGAGAGCGCTCGACACCGCGGCGAGTTGGGTCACGACGTCCTTACAGCTGCCGCCGGACTCGACCGCGGCGATCACCGCGCCGAGCTGGCCCTGGGCCCGGCGCAACCGGTTCAGGATCTTCTTCTGGTTCGCGGCGTGCGCAGCCCCCTGCACGGCGCTGGACTGCACGGCGGCACCCGCTACGGCGACAGTTTCAGTAGTCATGTCAGGCCCTTCCGGAAACGGGCAGCCCGGCGCGCTGCCACGCGTCCATGCCGCCGACGACGTTGATCGCATCGATGCCCTGCGCCGCGAGGAAGCCGGTCGCCTGGGCGCTGCGCCCGCCGAGGTGGCACACCACGTAGACGGGTCCCGTGCGCGGCACCTCCTCGAGACGCTGCACGAGCTCGCCGAGCGGGATCAACCGCACTCCCTCGGCGTGGACAGTGTCGTATTCAGACTGTTCGCGCACGTCGACGACGGCGGGGTGGTCGAGCGCGGCGAGTTCCGTGACGGTGATTTCCTTCATGCGAGGATCCTTTCGGTGGCGGGAGTGGGAACTACGGGGGAAACAGGAAGAACAGACGCGACCGCGGCGCGCGGCGATGCGGCGAGCGCCGCGGCCCCCGCCGCCCAGGTTTTGTAGCCACCGTCGAGGTTACGCACCTCTCGTCCGAGCTGGCTGAGCAGCCGCGCGGCGGTGTGCCCGCGCTGCCCGACCTGGCAGTGCACCACGAGCGGCCCGGTCGGCAGGTCGCCGAACCGGTCGCGGAGCTCGTCGAGCGGCACGTTGACCGCCCCCGGGATGCTCCCGGCCGCGAACTCCCCCGCCGTGCGCACGTCGACCAACGTCTCACCCGCGGCGAGCGCCCCCGCCAGTTCGTGCCACTGCAGGCTGCGGGTGGTGCCGGCCGCGAGGTTGTCTGCGACGTAGCCGAGCTGGTTGATCGGGTCCTTCGCCGAACCGTACTGCGGCGCATAGGCGAGCTCGAGCCGGCTGAGGGCGGATGCCGTGAGCCCGCCGGCCATCGCCGTCGCGATGACGTCGATCCGCTTGTCGACCCCGTGACCACCCACGATCTGGGCGCCGAGGATCGCGTCCGTCCCGGCGTCGATGAGGAGCTTGACCGACATCTGCTCGGCCCCGGGGTAGTAGCCGGCGTGGTCGCTGGGGTGGGTGTGCACGACCCGGTGCGCCCGGCCTGCGGACAGCAGGCGCCGTTCGCTCCAGCCGACCATCGCGACGGTCGTGCCGAAAACGCCGACGATCGCGACGCCGAAGGCGGGTTCTGCGGCGACGGCAACCCCGAGAGCACCGGCCGCGCCGTCGCCGGCACTGTCGGCGATGCTGTCCGCGGCGGCTCGGCCATGCCGGTTGGCGAGCCCGGCCATCGCGATCCTGGTCGGCCCACCGCTGATCGCATCG
Organism: Cryobacterium breve; assembly: GCF_027594785.1. Classification (GTDB taxonomy): domain Bacteria; phylum Actinomycetota; class Actinomycetes; order Actinomycetales; family Microbacteriaceae; genus Cryobacterium; species Cryobacterium breve_A. The sequence continues at coordinate 3,089,469 of NZ_CP075584.1, read as the reverse complement.
ATCTTCTCGGCGCCGTCGCCGACGGCATAGATGAGCGGGTCGCTCGTCCGTTGGGTGTCGTCCACCCAGATCGCACCGCTCTCGCCGATCCGCAGTCCGGCCGCAGCGGCGAGTGAGGTGTCCGGGAGCACTCCGGTCGCCTCGATGATCAGGTCCGCCGCGACATCCGTGTCATCGCTGAGCCGCACGCGGCCGGCGGCTGCGGTCCGCACCGAGGTGTCCACCCGCACGTCCACGCCGTGCGCTCTCAGCACTGCGGCAACCGGGGCCGCCATCTCGGGGTCGAGCGGACCGAGCACCTGGCCGGCGAATTCGACGGCCGTGACGTGCACGCCGCGCAGGACCAGGTTCTCCACCGCTTCGAGGCCGATGAAGCCGGCGCCGATCACGACGGCGGCGACCGTGGCGGAGGGACCGGTGACGGCGGAGCCCGGCCCGGTCGAGCGTGTGAGGAGCGCGGTGATCTGGTCGACGTCGTCGACCGTGCGCAGGGTGTGCACGGGCATCGAGGACCCGGCAGGGAGCACGCTGCGGGTCGTCGCCCCGGCCGCGAGAACCAGACGGTCGTAGCCCTCGGTGGTGACGTTCCCCGTTACCGTGTCCCGCACGCTGACCGTCCGGGCCGTACGGTCGATGCCGGTGACCTCGTGGTCGATGCGCACGTCGAGGCGGAAACGACTCGCGAGTGACTCCGGCGTCTGCAGGAGCAGCGCCGACCGGTCTTCGATGAGGCCGCCCACGTAGTACGGCAACCCGCAGTTCGCGAAGGACACGTAGTGCCCTCGCTCGAATACGATGATTTCCGCCGCTTCGTCGAGCCTGCGCATTCGCGTCGCAGCCGACATACCGCCGGCCACGCCGCCCACAATGAGAATCTTCATGGCTGAACTATACCCCCATGGGTATAAAAATGTCCGCGCGGCTGAAGATTCGGCAGCGGCCGGGCGGTAACCCCGGCAGTACTCTAGGACTCATGCCAGCCGTCCAGAGCCGTTTCGTCGTCCGGTCCTTTGCGACGCTCGTGTTCTTCACCGCCCTCGCCGGTCAATTCTGGCGCAACCTGCTCGGCTGGTGGGGCTTCGGCGCCATTGCGCTCGTGGTGCTCGTCGGCAGCGTGGTGTTGCTCGTGCGCCTGAAGCCGGACTGGGTGTGGTCGAAATTCCCGCGCTCGATCGGCGTCTTCCTCGTGATCACGACGCTGTCCATCGCCTGGTCCTTCTACCCGGGCGCCTCGGCCATCGGCGTCGCCGTGCTCTGGGCCACGACGATCGCCGCGCTCTTCCTCGCCCTCGTGCTCAGCTGGGCCGAACTGCTCCGCACCCTCGCAGCGGCGCTGCGCTGGGTGATCGCCCTCTCGCTGCTCTTCGAGGTGATCGTCGGCGCCTTCGTGCGACAGCCGGTGCTGCCGCTCTGGGTGTCCTACCCCGGCGAGAAGATCCCGGACGCGTTCTACTGGTCCCGCGGCCTGCTCTTCGACGGCGGACCGATCGAGGGCATCGTCGCCAACCGCAACCTGCTCGGCTTCGTCGCACTCCTCGCGGTCATCGTGTTCGCGGTGCAGGCTCGCGGCCCGCACCGTTCGGCGCGGCTGGGGTATCGCCTGGCTCGCTACGGCCGCGCTCGTGCTGGTGCTCACCCGCTCGGCGACGGTCACCCTCGCCGCCTGCTTCGTCGCGATCGTGCTGATCTTCGCTCTGTGGACCCGCCGCCGCGGACCGCAGCGCCGCCGGCCCGTCTATGTCGCCGCCGCCGCTCTCATCGTCGCCGGCGGGGTCGCCCTCGCGACCCTCTCGCCGTGGCTGCTCAGCCTCTTCGGCAAGAGCGAGGACCTCACCGGTCGCCTCGACATCTGGGCGAGCGTCACCGACCTCGCCGCGCAGCGTCCGGCATTCGGCTGGGGCTGGGTCAGCTATTGGGTGCCGTGGGCCGAACCGTTCGCGGGCCTCGCGAGCCGCAAGGGCGTCGTCTACCTGCAGGCGCACAACGCCTGGCTGGACGTCTGGCTCCAGGTCGGCGTGATCGGCCTCCTCGCCTTCCTCGCGATCGTCGCCGGCGCCCTCTGGCGGTCCTGGTTCCTCGCGGTCGACCGCCCGCGCACGACCGTCTCCGACACCGCCCCGTACACCGTCTCCGCCCTGCTCCCGCTGCTCCTGATGGCCGCGCTCATCGCGCAGAGCTTCGCCGAGAGCCGCCTGCTCATCGAATACGGCTGGGTGCTCCTCGTGCTCGTCAGCGTCACCACGAAGAGACAGCAGGCGCTGAACCGGCCGATGCCCTAGGCATCCGGGTGGCCGCCGAACAAGCAGAACCGGGCCGGGCGGATGCCTGCGGGTAGCCTAGGAAGCCCATGAACTCCCGCGAGCACTCCCCCGAACTACCGAGGGCACTCATGCGGCTCTTCCGGGGCCCGCACTTCGCCACGGCCCTGACCCGGGCGACGATCGCGACGGCGTTCGGCGCCGTCTTCCTGCGCGGACTGATCGGCTGGCCCGGCGTGATCGGCGTGCTCGGCGGGCTCGTGGTGCTCGCCGCGTTCTCGCTCGTCGCCCGGAGGAAGCAGATCGAATGGCACGGCCTGCTGCCGATCTCGATCCTGGTGTTCCTCGGCTGGTGCGCCCTGTCCCTGCTCTGGACCGGGTACCCGTTCGCGACGGCGATCGGGCTCGTCTACCAGCTCGCCTTCGCCTTCCTCGCGCTGTACATCGTGCTCGCGCGCAACATGATCCAGATTGTCCGGGCGACCGGCGACGTGCTCCGGCTGCTGCTCGCGACCTCCCTCGCCCTCGAGGTCGTCGCCGGCCTGCTGCTCGATACGCCGATCCGGTTCCTCGACATCCAGGGGCACCTCGACGAACTCGGCCCGATCCAGGGGATCTTCGGTTCCCGCAACGCGCTGGGGTTCGCGGCCCTCATCGCGGGCATCACGTTCGTCATCGAGCTGCGGACCCGGTCCGTGCGGCGCGGGGTGGGAATCGTCTCACTGATCGGGGCGACCGTCTGCCTCCTGCTCACCGGGTCCCCGGTCATTTTCGTCGTCGCGGTCTTCGTCGGCCTCGCCGGACTCGCCCTGACCTGGCTGCGCAACACCCCCCAGCCGCGCCGCCGGCTGCTGCAGTTCGCCCTCCTGGGCGTGACCGTCGTCGCAGGCATCGTGGCGTTCCTCACCCGCGGGGCCATCGTCGAAGCGCTCAACGCCCGCAGCGAGTTCGGTGTGCGCGCCACCCTGTGGCGGGAGATGTGGCGCCTCGTCGGCCTGCATCCGCTCGAGGGTTGGGGCTGGTCCGGCCTGTGGCCAGGCACGGCGACCCCGTACGGCTGGCTCGACTTCAGCACCCGCCGCCACTACGAAACCGGACTGAACGCCTTCCTCGACGTGTACTTCCAGCTCGGACTGATCGGCTTCCTGAGCTTCCTGATCCTCGTCGTGCTCGCCTTCTGGCGGTCCTGGGTGCTCGCCTCCAACAAACGCACCTTCGTCTACGCGTGGGCGCCGCTCGTCCTCGTGGTCCTGATCGTCACGAGCCTCGCAGAAAGCACCGTCCTGGTCGAGGCCGGCTGGCTGCTGCTCCTGATCTGTGCCCTCACGGCGGCCCAGGGCAAGAGTTGGAGGAGCGCCCTGCCGCCCAGGCCCCGCCCACCCGAAGACGACTGACTCTCAGCGGGCAATCACTTCGTAGATCGTCAGGCTGGCCTTCGGAAGATCGAAGCTCTCGATCGCACGAAGGCAGCTGAGGTCCAGGCTGTGGTCGTCGGCAAGAACGTACCCCACGTTCGCCTGGGCGAACGAGGAACACCCATCGAACGTGACCATGATCTGGTCCGCGGCGGGGTTGGATACCGTCGGCTCGCCGGCCCCTGCTTTCCAGTTCACGCCGGCAAGCCGGTTCCACTGGTCGGCGAAGGCTCCACCAGGGTCGATCGCGTCCCAGACAATCCGTGACGGTGCTCCCTGGAAACCGTTGTATGCCCGCACTCCCGATTCGAGCAGGACCGCCGTCGTCAGCCCCCCGCCTACGCCGACCCAGGTCTTCGGCGCGGCGCCATCGGTGACAATGACGCCGTGCGAGACCGCCGTCTCTCGCAGGTCGAGTACGCCCCGGTACAGCGGATTCGTCAGACCGGAACCGGCCACGGTGACGATGAAGAAGGCGATCGCCGCGAGAAGAGGACGACGACGTCCGGCCAGGTAGATTGCGGCCGCCGAAATGAGCGCCCAGAGCCACCAGAGTTGTACCGCCTGAATCATCATGGGCAGGTTGCGCACGGCCACATAACCGATCGCGGCCTGTGACAGGGCGAAAAGGCCGGCGCTCAGGCCAACCACCCAGCGGCTCGCGCGAACGGCATTGTCATCCAGGTAGCGGATCGTGTAGGCGAGCAGTCCCAGGGAAGCGAGCCCCATGCCGATGCGTACCCGGGTTCCCGTGGTCAGGTCCAGGAGCAGGATCCGGGCGAGAGTATCCCAGCCGGGAACGTACATGTAGGCCAGCAGCAGCAGCACAACGCCCGTGAGGCCGATGAGAACCCACGGCAGTGACTTGCGTCGTCGCGCCTGGCGCACGACGATCCAGCCCACGACGGGGATCAGGAAGATTCCGATGTAGAAGAAGGTGGACGCCTCAGACGAGTTCGGGCCCAACAGCCCCGGGCGCTGCGCGTTGAGCGCCTGAGTGAAGGAAGAACCGATGGCGGACACGAAGCTCAGCACATCGTTGCCGCCCGTGGGCGTCGATCTGTGTCCGGGATAGGCCGTGCCGAGAAAGGCCTCGACGGTTGTGATCTTCGTGAGGAGCCAGACTCCCGTGACCATCGAAGCCGCAACGCCCGCGCTGAGAACCGGAACCGTCCTGGCCAACGTCGACCGCCACCGGTTTCCGAGCCCTCGTTGCTCCAGCAGGAGACCCACTGCGAAGAAAATCACGACGAGCACCGCCGGCACGATGAACGGTACGTAGATACCCGTCGCCATCATGACCGTGATGTAGGCGACCACCGCCGCCCACGCCCAGCGCGACCGACGGGAATCTCGTTTGAACGCCCAGACCAGAGCGGTCATCGTGGTCAGTGCCCACACCGCCGGATAGAGAGTCGTCGTCAGGTACCACCATTGGAAGAACGGGCTGAACAGGAACCCGACGGCAAGAAGGCCCGCGACAAGAGGCCTCCTGGGCAGCACGGTGACCACGAAGACATAGGCTGCGGCCGCGAGGGCCAGGCCAGGGAGCCACCACTTGAACGCGATCGCGCGGCCGATGTCCAGGAGCATGAAGCCCCAGAGGTGTGGCCGGAAGGCGACAGTCCAGTCGATCCTGGGCAGGTCCTGCGGCAACGTCGTGTCCATGCCGCCGGGGAAACTCTCATTGATCGTGGGCAACCCCTGCTGGACCGCCGCGATCGCCCAGACGGTTTGCACGTTCCATTCGTCCGAGCGGGTGGCCTGCGGTGTGCCCAGGACCAGGGCGGGGTCCTTGCCGTAGGCGATCTGGCTGTGGAAAACTCCCGAGGAGGTGCCGCTCACATCGAACGCGACAAGGACGATGCCGACGAGCAGCAGGAGGGCTGGGAAGGCGAGCAAGACCCGCATCCGCGGCAGGCCATCGCCGGCGGGCACGGTTGCACTTCGAAACCGGCTGCCGAGGCCACGCGCCCCCGAGTGGCCAGCGACGTACGCTCGCTCTTTTCGCACCGGGAGTCCTCCATAGCTCGTTCGGGGTTCAACACGGCGCGAGGCCGCGACATTCGGCCTGTCCCCGCCGAGTTCCGTCGCCCGTGCAATCAGAGTAGACGAATTCCGTCGGACGCCACGACCTCAGACCGGCTGGACGAGGTCTCGCAAGACGTCCTGGGCACCCCGCCCGAATCGGGAGTACCGACCGGTGCACCATTCGCGCAGCACCGGGACACCCCGCAGCATCCGGGCAGCGGGGAGCACGCTTCGCGCCTGTTCATGAGCACGTTTCTCCGTCACCGCCCGGATCACGTCGGGTGCGGGTTCCGGCACAAGCAGGGGCGCGCGCTCGGCGAGGGCCTCCGCGCGAGCCAGGAGGCGCTCGTTGCGCAGGGTGCGAGGCGCACGCAGTCGTCCGGCGCGACCGTTGATATCGAGGGTCGTGACGCCGATCTGGTTGCCGCCGTGCTGGCGGTAGTCGACGAGCTCCTCATCGAGCAGATCGACTCCCCCGCCGATGGCGGCCGTCATAGCGAGCCATTCGTCGTGCACCCAGGCATCAGGGAAGGGCCGGGACCTCTCGAAGAGGTCACGCCGGAGCATTGTCGTGGCCCCGGTGACGATGTTGCGTCGCAGCAGCAGGCTCGAAGGCTCGGCCCCCATGCTCGACGCGCTTGACGGCATCCGTCACGCCGAGCGTTTGGAACAGGGTGAGACCGAGAGGCTGACCGTCGCCGTCGATGAGGCGTGCATCGCTGTGCAGCAGTGTCAGTGAGGGGCGGCGCTCGAACTCACGGGCCATCCGTTCCAGACGACGCGGATGCCAGCGGTCGTCCTGGTCGCAGAGGGCCAGGAGGTCGCCCGTGCAGGCGCCGAGGGCCTGCTCGAAGTTTGCCACGACACCGAGGCCCACGGGGTTGCGCAGGATCTTCAGTTCGAGCGGAACCCCGGGGTGTCGGGTACGCCAGTCGCCGAACACCCGGCTGACGACCGCAAGTGTGGAATCGTTCGAGGAATCGTCGGACACAACGATCTCGGCGGGGGGCTCACTCTGCTCGAGCACGCTGACGAGCTGCTCTTCGATGAACGCGGAACCATTGAACGTGCACAGGGCTACCGAGACGCTCAATGAGGAACTCACTGGAGAGGACCGGTCGAGGCCGTTTCGGGACGTGCGGAGTCGACGTGCCCAGGCTCGGCTTCGCCGCCGTCGGCTCGCCCGCCGCTGGAGAGGCGCCACAGGGCGAACAGGTGCACGATGAGGCCCGCGACCGGACCGACCGACAGGGCGAGCGCGGCCTTCGCCTCGAGTCCGACAGGCAGGAACAGCATGGCGACGGCAACGACGGATGCGATGACCCACCCGAACGCATAGCTCCGATGACGCCCCAGGGCCAGGAGGGCAGGGCCAGTGACGCAGAGCGAGCCGATGAACCCGGACGAGACGACCAAAGGAACGAGTGCGACCGTGGACAGCGCGAAGTCCGCACCCATGATCGCAGCGAACACGGTCGTTCCCCACAGCCAGGTCCCCAGGCCGAGCACGAGCATCACTGCGCCGATGATTCCGAACGCACGCCCGATGAGCGGCCACGGGCTGGCCGTCATGCCCGTGAAGCGGGTGACGAGGTAGCTCTGCAGGGCCATCATGGGCACGAGGATCGGAGCACGGGTGATCGTGATGGCGAAGATGAGCGCACCGAGCAGCGCCTTGTCCCCCTGCGCCGCGAAGAACGCGAGTACCAGCGGGAAACCATTGATGATGATGGCCGTGGCCGAGGCGGCGAGCATCGTCTGGGCAGAGTTCGCGATCAGGCGTCCGTACCCGAGCGGCGAAGCCGAGAAGCGGATGAGCGAGCGTGGCGAGGCAAGGAAGACCAGCCCCAGCGACACCGGGAAGGGCAGCACAACCGCCCAGGCGAGGGCCGCCGTGTTCCCGCCGACCGCGAGCACGCCGACGACGGCGAGCAGCCGTACAACGCCGTCGATGGCGATGATGGCCGCCAGGTGTCGCCACAGGTGCGCACCCGCCAGCACGCCACTTATGGTCGCAACGACGGCGTTCGCGGCGGCTCCGAGAGACATCTGCACGATGAGGTCCGTGTTTCCCGTCCCGAGCGTGAGCGGGGCCCACCACAATCCCGACAGGAAGACGACGACGCAGACGACGACTGCCGCAGCGCCGGCGAACACCCAGAGGGAGCTGCGCTGCACCCGGCCGGGAGTCGCCTGATGGAGATCCGCAGCGGTCGCGCGGGTGGTTTCCTGTTGGATTCCGAAGAGCACGCCAACGAAGAGGAACAGTCCTGACCAGAACACGCCGAAGACCGCGTAGTCGGTCGTGCCGAGCGTCTTGCCGACGAGAGCCATGACGAGAAAGCCGCTGGCACCCGAGAGCCCGGTCGCCGCCAGCACCCAGAGGACCGACGGACCACGCTTCGCTTGAGCGACACTGGTGTGCGCGTCTTTCATCCGCTTCCTCTTTTCCAGCTGCCCCGGCAGCGTCCACGGCCTGACTAGACTGTCTGAGGAACTGCCCCGGTGGCACGAGAGCGTGGGTCACCGGCAAATATCGAAGCCGTTAGAGAGTCTAGTCAGAATGCCAGGTATGCACCCGCTCGATCGATCCGAGACGGGTTTGCACACACTCGACTTGATGATGCCCTTCTATGGGGATCCCGCCTTGTTCCGTCTCGCGGTGCAAAGCGTTCTCGACCAGGACGACCCACGGTGGAGACTCGTGGTGATCGACGACCTCTACCCAGAAACCGGACCGGGCGAATGGGTGATCGGGCTTGACGAGCCGCGCATCACCTACATCCGGAACGAGGTGAACCTGGGTGTGAGCGGCAACTTCCGGAAGTGCACCGAACTCGCCACGGCCGAATTCACGACCATCGTCGGATGTGACGATCTCCTTCGACCCAACTATGTCTCGAGAATCCACCAGGCTCCTGGACGATTTTCCCGACGCCGATTTCGTGCAGCCGGGCGTGAGCGTCATGGACGCGTCGGGTCACGACACGTTGCCGCTCGCAGACCGGGTCAAGGGTTGGTATCGCCCGAACGTCGCCGGGGCCACCGCGCTCTCCGGTGAACCGCTCGCTGCGAGCCTGCTTGCCGGCGCCTGGACCTACTTCCCATCCATCGCCTGGCGCACGGCCCGTCTCAGACGACACGGGTTTCGCACCGACCTCGACGTCGCGCTGGACCTGGCATTGATGATCGACATCGTGGCGACCGGGGGCAGGCTCGTGCTTGATGACGTGCCCAGTTTCCAGTACCGACGCCACTTGGGGAGCGTCTCCTCGTGGAAGGCCAACGACGGTTCGCGTTTTCTTGAAGAGAGCGGCTTCTTCGCGGAGTGCGCACAACGGATGACCGCACTCCACTGGTCGAAAGCCGCACGCATCGCCAGGCGTCACCTGTCGTCGCGTCTCAACGCGCTGACCCGCCTGCCGTCGTCGATCGGGGCCGGAGACAGGAACGGCACCGCCCTGTTGCTTCGACACGTCATCGGTCGGGCAACACCCAGGCTCCGCACCTATTGCATACAACAATTCCAAGGGGCCCCTATGATCCGCGCAGAAAATATGCCTTCGATTCTGGGGCGCACGCTCATCGTCATGCCCGCATTCAATGAGGAAGAAGCCGTCGGAGATGTGGTCAGGGAGGTCTACGCGACACTTCCCGGCGTTCACATCCTTGTTGTGAACGACGGGTCCAGCGACGAAACGACCGCCGTCGCCCGGGCGGCGGGCGCGACCGTAGCAGAGCCCCCCGGTGAACCTCGGAGTAGGCGGCGCGATGCGACTCGGCTTCAAGTACGCAATCGATCACGGCTGGGAGAACGTCGTTCAGATTGACTCCGATGGCCAGCACGACCCGGCGAACGTACTCTCCCTTCTCGAACAGCTCGACTCGGCCGACCTGGTGATCGGCGCCCGGTTCGCCGGAACCGGCGACTACTCGGCAAGCGGTCCCCGCCGCTGGGCGATGCGATTCCTTGCCGCCATCCTGAGCCGCACCGCACGGACGACGCTGACGGACACGACGTCCGGCTTCAAGGCCACGGGGCCTCGCGCCGTCCGGCTCTTCGCCTCGCACTACCCCGCAGAATACCTCGGCGACACGATCGAGGCCCTCGTCATAGCGGCTCGTGCCGGCTGCACCATCGTTCAAGTGCCCGTGTCGATGCGAGAACGGGCCGGCGGCCAGCCGTCGCACAACCCGATCCGCAGTGCCGCCTACCTCGGGCGCGCCTTCGTCGCCCTGTGTTTCGCCCTGATCCGCCCGTCATATTCCCTCGAACCGAAAGCCCGCCCCGCATGAGCATCTCCACCTATTTCTTCGGGATTCTTGTCGCGGTGGCGACCCTCGTCGTCGTCGTCGAGATGCTCCGTCGGCGCCGCCTGCGCGAACGGCACGCCGTCTGGTGGGTCATCGCCGGCCTGTTGGCACTGATCGTGAGCGTCTTTCCCAGCGTCCTGTACTGGGCGGCGAACTCGCTGGGCTTCGGGGTTCCCTCCAACCTCGTCTTCTTCGTGTGCATCACCGTGCTGTTCCTGGTCTGCATCCAGCACAGCGTCGAGCTCACAGACCTCGAGACGAAGACTCGCACCCTGACCGAGATGTCGGCGCTGCAGGACCTCAGAATCCGCGATCTGGAGTCGCGGGCCACGGGCACTGGTGTGAATGCCGAACAGGAACCGCGGGTTTGACCTGACCAGGACACCCTGGCGTCTGTCTTCGAACTGACGTCACATCAGCAGGGCAGCCAGAGCGGCGAGGCTGCCCAGTCCCAGAACGGCGGACCGCCCGAACCTGGAGAACCGATAGAAGTACAGTCCAAGGGCCGCGAGAAATCCAGGGACCAGGACGAGACCGTACCGAGCCGGCAGCGGGAAGTAGAACCCGACACTCGCGCGCACAGCGAGCGACAACGCCGGCCCCATTGCCAGCGCGGCGAGCAAGACCGCCAGTGCGACGCTGGTGTGCGCCACAGGGCGCGACCTCCAGTCGATCAGGATACCGATCAGCGCAGCGATCACGAGGATCGTGAGCAGATTCCCCGTGAGCACCCCGAGGACGTTTGCGACAGCATCCGTGGATCCGATGGACCTCAGGAATCTGAAGGCTTCCGTGACCAGGGAGGTGAGTGAGAGCGGCTGACGTACGGAGTCGACGACCGCAGATTTCGCGTTCGCCGGGGTCGCCAGGACTCGGAAGACCAGCCAGGCGGCCTGGGCGCCGACGCCCGCGATGAGGGCGACGACGGCGGCGATTGTCCGGCGGTCCACCAGGGACCGCACCACGACCGGGTGTCGTGAACCCCCGCGTTCGGAACGATGCGCCTCCATGAACGTCCAGGCCACGACGCCGACGACCGCGGCCCCCACTGCCGCAAGATTCTGAACCTTGAAAAGAACCGCGACCGCGCTGATCGCGGGCAGCCACGCAACGTGAATGCGCCGCCGCGCAACCAGAACCGCTACGCACCCGACGGCCGCCGCGACGGCCAGAGTCGGAGCATCGGTACTCAAATATGTTGTCGCCCACAGGACCACAGGCGTGGCGATCACGCTGAGTGAGAGACCGAGGGCTATCGCCTTGTCCACCCTCAGGAGGCGGAGAAGCGCGTACGTCAGGCTGAGTCCGAGAGCAAGCCAGAGGCCGCCGACGAGGCGCCCCGCGTCGAGCAGATCGACCCCGAACCAGGTCAGGGGCTGAGCTGCCACCCAGGTGGCCGCGAAATAGAGCGGGGTGTAGATATCGGCGCCCGTCCCGCCGTCGTACGGATATTTCTTGTCGTCCTGGTGAGTCCCGGTATTGCAGCCCTCCCCATACGCACCGTAGTTCAGGACGCCGCGACAGCTGATGGCATTCCGCGCCACGTCCCCGGTCTCCTCGCCCGACCGCACCAGGCCCTCTGTCGGGACCTTCGCCAGGTAGTCCAGGTAGACGTACTCGTCAAAAGGAGAGATCGGGCCATGAGCCGTTGCGTGCACGGTGACGAATCCGAAGGAAACAAGGATCAGAACGATGAAGGGTAAGACCGAAGACCTGAGGATGCGCGTGACGGAAGTGCTCATTGAACTCAATCTAGTCGACGCGAGCGCAGCTCAAGCGGACCCTGGCGTCCGTGGCACCGGACGCCCGCCTGAACGGACCGGTGCCCGAGGCCGATGGCCGGAAGGTCAGGGTGCGGGCGGCAGGGTGCAGGACAGTCCCGCCAGTGCTCCGGGGTCGGAGCTCGAAGCGGTGACACGCACAATGCCGTCCACAAGGACCGTGCAGGCTCGAGTGGGTCTGGGTTCCGTCCAGCATGACGTAGGCGACGAGGGAACCGTAGGGAATCGGGCCGCGAACGGTGGCCGTGACTGTCCACGGGCTGCCGTCGTGAGGCATGAGTTGGCCGAGTGCGTCGCCGCTCCTCCAGCCGGGAGAGTCGCCGTCTCTGAACCACGCGACGTCGGTCAACGCCAGTCCGTCGCTCGCGATCTGATAGGTGTACACGTGGGTGGCGTTCGGGTCGTTTGCAGGCTCCGATTCGCCCACAGGCGGGGTTTCGAGGGCCGGCGGCGACGTTATCGCCTCCCCGGCCGTGACGGCCTCTGGCGCGGAGGTGTGCGGCGCGGTCGTGACCTGAGGCGACGCGGCCAGGTCAGGTCGGGGTGTCCCCGTCGAAGAAGCCGAGGGATGGGAAGACACCGCAGACGGAACGGCGGCAGGCGTCCCGCCGGCGCACCCTGCCAACAGGAGGCCGCCTATCAGGAACGTCGCCGTTCGGATGATCGTCTTCATGCCTGCGCTGCCGTTCCCCATGACTGGATCGTACCGTCCTCACGCGGAATCCATGGTCCCCACTAGTGGTCACCTGCTGTGCCGGATGCGACTCCTGATCTTCTTGATGACCACGCGGGGGCCACCGGCGTTGAGATAGTGGACGAAGAGACCCACATCGTGACGGATGCCGTGCTTCTTGCGACGAAGCTTCGGCCCGCGCTTGCGCGAGCCGTCCCCGGCCCCGACGACACCGCTCTCGATGAGGTCCGGTGCGTGCACGGGGTGCTCGACGAACGCGACGAGGGGTGCAAGCACGGTGCCCCACTCGTAGGAAGAACGCACTCGGTCGATATTCACGCGTGCGGCCCGAATGAAGTCCTCATCGAAGAGCACCTTCTCGATCGCGGCGGCAAGCGCGGTCGCGTCCTCCGGCGGCACGACGACGCCCAGTTGTTCCCGTGCGATGAGTTCCGCGAAGTGGTCTCCCTCGGTGACGACCATCGGAAGTCCGGCCCAGAGATAGTCGAGGATGCGAGTTCGAAACGAGAAGGTCGTCTCGACATGCACAAAATGGGTGCTTACGCCCGCGTCGGCCTCACCGAGGAAGTTGTGCCTGTCGGAATAGTCGACCCAGGAGGGATTGAAGAAGACGGAGCGATCAAGCGCACCGAGTTCGCTCGCCAGAGCACGCGATTCCGCAACGATTCCCATCTCCGGGACACCGGGATGCGGGTGCTTCGTCCCCTGGAAGAAGAGCCGGACGTTGTCGTGTCGCTCCCCCACTTTCGAGACCGCACGGATCAGGGTCTTGGGATCGAACCAGTTGTACAGTCCGCCGCTCCACAACAGAACCTTGTCGTCTCGGCCGATGCCCGGGAGCACTCCCTTGAGGACTGGCCGCGTTTCGGCGGGAAAGACCTCGTTGAGCCCGAAGGGCACGACGCAGATGAGATGCGTCAGGTCAGGGTCGTTCGCGTAGTTGGCCGGGTTGACCCGGCCGAGGGCGGCAAGCTGGCCCAGATAGAACTGACGCTGGCGCTCGGACGCACACAGGAAGAAATCTCCTCGGCTCAACTGCTCGTTGAGCACCTCGGTCGCATCGGTGACCTGCCGGTCCCACTGTGCCTTGCCCAGTTCCCGACCCTGCTCGAGCTGTTCGAGGTGCATGGGGTCGTACACGTCCGCGACGATGATCTTCTTCGATGTCCTCAGCGAGTCGAAAAGCGCCATCGCCAGTCCCTGGAACACGATGACATCGCTGGCCGCTTCGAGGTTGCGCATGGCCCGGTCGTCGCCCGGTCGCACGTGCACCACGTCGAACGGAGCCGAGACGGCCTCCACCCCGGCGAGGCTGACGAGAGTGACCACGCTCTTCTTCGACAATGCCTCGGCGATGTTCCACGCACGGATGGCCGGGCCCGCCATCTTGGCACCGATCGGATCACCGGTGATGACCAGCACTCTCGTGACCTCAGGCGACTCGGTGACCCCGAATGCCGTTGCGATCTTGTCGTAGCCCTCGAGGTAGTGCTCGGATTGGTAGGAGGGCGCATCGACTTCCCCGAAAAGCTCCCAGATCCGGTTGTCCGCCACGACCCGGCTCGACTGGATCTCTTCGCGAGAGGCCGTCAACGACGGCAGGTTTTCCACGAACTGGTCGATGGCGAAGACACCGGCGACGCTTTCCCGTGAGATCTCGATCAGCGGATCGTTGTCGCCGCCCTTGCGCAGGTCGAACGACGTCGAGTCCAGATCGCCTCGTGACACTGCGCGGCGTACCGCCAGGGCAAGAGTCGCGGGCAGCATCCGCGCCAACGCTTCGGAACCCAGGTTCTTGTACTGCGTGAACAGAGCGTTGCGCTCGAGCAGATACGTCTCTTTGAACGAACCGAAAGAAGACATCGAAGCGTGGTGCTTGTGGTACGCGAGCGATGCAGGCTCATAGACGTACCGCCAGCCGCGCAGGTTGAGCCGCCAACCGAAGTCGACGTCCTCGAAGAACATGAAGAACCGCTCGTCGAATCCGCCGAGCGCGTCGTAGACGCTGCGGCGTACGAACATGGCCGAACCGGTCCCGAAGAGCACGTCGTGCACCCGGTCGGCTTCCGCCGGGATCGACTGTGCGGTGAGGGGCTTGTACCCCTGCCCGAACCACGTCATTGCCGATCCGATGTAGTCGACCAGCTTGCCGTCCCAGTCGAGTACCCGGCTGGCGACAGCCCCGATGGTCTGGCTCTCGTCGAAGCGCGCGACAGCAGCGCGGATCCACCCGGGATCGGGCTTGGCATCGTTGTTCAGGAAGGCCACAAACTCCCCGGAAGACTGCCTGACACCGAGGTTGCAGCCTCCCGCGAACCCGAGATTCTTCTTCGATTCCACGAGTGTGACCTGGGGAACGGCGGACCGAAGACGGGCAAGGCTGTCGTCCCCCGACGCGTTCTCGACCACGATGATCTCGAGGCGTTCGGCCGGCCAATCGAGTTCCCCGAGCTGACGGATGGCTTCGATGGTGTCGTCCGTCCCCCGAAAGTTCACGAGAATGACGGAGACGACTCCCTGCTGCTGATTTGGCATGCAAGCCTTCCTGTTGGTGCGGGCAGGTCGAATTCTACCAAGCGGCCGAAGCGAGCTCCGCAGCCGTCACTGCGCGACGGCCGGTTCCCCCCGCCCGTGCCGCGCGGCGGCGGCTACGGGGCAGTGACCGTCAGTGTCTTGCAGGCGAGCAATTTCTCGGTTCCGTTCACGCAGACGGAATATGTGCCTGCCGGCTTCTCGATCGTCACATCGAAGCCGTGGTTCGGTCCGCTGCCCGGGTAGTATCCGTCGAACCAGCTGAGGGGTACGTCGGCCTTGTAGGCACCGCCAGCACCGTCGAAATTCACCCAGATGTAGGACGAGGATTTCGGCGTCGTGAGATCCACGGACCAGCCCCGGAGCCGAACGCCTCCGGGAACGGACTCAATCGAGTCGACGCTTCCGGCCGCGGACACAGCCACGGTGACATTCCTGCAACCGAGGAGCGCGACAGGCTCCGCTGACGCACACACGATGTGTTCCTTGCCGTGCCGGTACGTGAATGTTGTAGCCGTTCCCCTGACCGATGCCGGGCAGATACCCCGGCAACCACCCGACCGACGTGTTCGTGCGGTACGCCGCGCCTATTCCGTCGACATCCACCCAGACGAACGACGAGTCCGGACGTGTGTAGTCAGCGGACCATCCTGACGCGACGATACCGCCGGTCTCCGCGGCGACGCTGTCGAGCGCGCCCGTGCCCCGCGGGACGACGACGGATTTACAGGAGAGCAATGTGCTCGTCGTTCCGTAAACCCCGTACACGCAGACGTTCCTCGATCCCGGTTTCGCCCGGACGAGGGTGTTGAAGCCGTGGCTGACTCCGGAGCCCGCGAAATAGGAATTGGTCCATGGCGTCGAATCGCCGGCCAGGACTGGGCTGCCGACGCCGTCGACGTTGACCCAGATGTACGACGGTTGGGTCGTGCCGAAGTCGACAGACCACCCGGCGATGTCGACGCCACCCCACGTGCCCGCCGCACTATCGACCGATCCGGCCCCCGCGGGGACATTGACCCATCTGCACGCGATCAGGCTCAGCGTTCCCGTCACGCACACTTCGTGGTCACCGGCGGTCGCTGGGATCGTCTCTGAGAAGCCGTGGCTCGGTCCATAACCGGGGAAGACGAGGCCAAACCAGCCCAGGGACTGGTCGGCCCGTGCCGGTGCGCCCTTGCCGTCGACGTTCACCCAGATGTAGGACGACTGCGTGTTGTTGGGATCGATCGACCACCCCGACAGGGTGATTCCCTTGTACACACCGCCGACGCTGTCCAAACTGCCGTACGGGTTGGTCGTCGTGGAGCCGAACCAGTCCGTGTACATCCTCCAGAAGTTGCGATTCCCGTAAGAGGAACAGCCATCGCCCGTGCCATACAGATTGGCCACCGCGGCAGCGTTCGGCTGATACGGAGTGTAGTAATACAGTGCAGCCGTCGCTGCGTTCCGGATCCGCACGGGAGTTGAACCACAGGCGGCATCGGGGTGGAACAGGACGTTCGAGACGGCGCCGACGGGATACCAGGTGAATCGCTGCGACGTTCCGGGCGGATTGCCGTACCGCTTGAATTGCCATGCCGAGTTGTACACCTGATTGTAAAATCCGAAGTACTGGGCGTCACACGGCGCCGTGTCCGGACACGCGTATCCCATGGCCCGGTCGTACCGCGACTGGGTGGGTGCGGAAGCAGAGACCAGTGACTGTTCTTTCTGCAGTGTGACCAGCAGCACCTTGGGGCTGATCGTGCATGCCGCAGCGACCTTCGCGATGATCGCCGCAGAGCTCTCGTTCGCAGCACCCTGATAGGAGCCACACATCTGGTCGCCCGACCGCGACCATGTCGATTGCCGGTAGTCCTTGAGGCAGGTGTAACCGGACGCGCAGTCCGGTCCCTTGCTGTTGAGAAAACTCTGGATCTCGGACTGGGACATTGCGGACCCGGCATAGAAATTCGCATCGCTGATGATGTACCCGGGGTCGAAGTCGCTCCCGGTCGCCGCAGACGCGGCATCCGTGCCGAGGGACACCGACAGCGGTACGAGCAGTGCCACAACGAATGCGATCGCTGCCGTCATGCCGATGGTCAGCTTCATGGCAGCTCATTTCGGTCGTCGATACTCGAGACGTCGAAGGACACTTTCGGGCGCTGAGTTCGACTGGAGAGGAGGCTCTCCGGTATGAGCCTACGTTGATAACAGGGTCTCGCACGAAATCCGACAAATACATCCCCAAGGCTGGGGGCAGGAGGGTCGATCGGCCCCGGGACTATCATCGAGAAGTAAACTTAGCCAGTCAGCACGTGCGACAGATCGGTTCTCATGACCTCAGACCCCAGCCCGCAGTCCGCAGAGGGCACGGACTTGTCGAGCGCTGCCGAGATTCGTGAGGCGCGCCTGGAAATTCGTGCGCTCCGCGCCGAACTCGCCACGGTCGCGCCAGAGATCGCCGACCTGAAGCGACAAATCACCGCGGCCAGAGCCCAGGGCGAGCGATACCGGCAGCAGGTGGAGATCCTTCGCCGTTCGAGGTCCTGGCAGATCACCCGCCCGTTACGCCTGTTCACCCGGCGCGCCAGCAATGCCCGTCGGTAGTCGACGGGGGTCCGCTTCGACGCGGGTCCTCGACGCGACCATGCCCTCTGTTCGCATCGAACGCGGTTCTGCGAAGCTTCCGGAGACCGAGCGGGTCGCCATCATCGCCAGCTACGGCCCGGACGATTCCGTCTCCAGGTCGCTGCCGACCCTCACGGCCGAATTCGAACGCAACGGCTACACGGTCATCATCGTCCGGGCGTCAGAAAACGACCGACCGCTGCGGTGGCCGGACGCACCGTCCACCAATCCGACGATCGTCCGCAGGTCCAACATCGGCTATGACTTCGGTTCCTGGGCCGTCGGACTCGCACTGTTCCCCGCCATCCGCACCAAGCCGTTCGTCATCCTGGCGAACGACAGCCTCGTCGGACCGTTCGCGAGCCTCACCCCCTCATCGAGAGCTTCGAGGCCAGCACGTCCGATGTGTGGGGTGCGACCAACACGACCCAATTCTTCGCACACATTCAGAGCTTCTTCGTGGGCTACCGATCCGGGATCCTGAGCGATCCGGCCCTGCGCCAGTTCTGGTCGGAACTCGAGATAGAAACCGACAAGCGAATGATCATCCAGCGCTATGAACTGGGCCTGAGCCAGTTGCTGTTCGCTGAAGGTCTGACGACGTCGGCATGTTTCGAATCAGAACGTACCGTCATGGCCGGGCAAAATCCTACGATGCACGGATGGAAGAACCTGATCCAGTGCGGCTTCCCCTTCGTCAAACGGGAGGCTCCTGACCAATCCGGCGGTCGTACCGGATGGCAACACTGTCCCGGCCGTCGTTCAAAACCACTTCGGGGTCGACCCCAGAGACTGGCTGTAGGCGCCAAGCGCCTGAGGAACCTAATCTATGAAATCACCCATTGTGTCCGAATTCAGACGAATCGCCAGCAGAACGTTCGGCCGGTTATCCAGAATCGTCGCTGAGCCCGTCGAGCCCAGACCGCACAGATCACATCCAGCGGACTTCCGGACCTGGGTCAACAGGCGATCCGGTCGCTTGAGGCCCAGCATTCCGCAACCCTGGGTGGGGCTGGCCCACACGCCCGCCGCGCACAGCCGAATTGCCGTCGTCATGCACGTGTACTACACCGATCTCGTCGACCAGATCCTCGCGGAGCTTCAGCACATCCCTGTGCCGTTCGATCTCATCGTGACGAACGCGAGCGGGCAGGAACTCGATCTCGACACAAGCCACCTGCCGCTGCTGTCACATCTCACACTTCTGGATGTCGACAATAAGGGCCGCGACATTCTTCCCCTGATCTCGGTGGTCAACGCAGATCTCCTCGAAGCGTACGAACTCGTTCTCAAGATCCACACCAAGAAGAGCGAATGGCGACAGGGCCACGCCGAGCTTGGCGGCGATGGCGCCGGCTGGCGCGACGGTTTCATCGAGGGTCTCCTCGGTTCGAGATCCAATGTCGAAAGAATTCTGTCTGAATTCGCCGAAGATCCCAGCCTGGGAATCCTGACGACGGACGGGAACGTGTTGGGCGCGGAGTTCTGGGGAGGCGACCAGGAAATTGTCGCTCAGATACTTCTTCGGCTGCAGGCTCGAGCTGGCGGACAGGCGCCTACGGTTCGCCGCAGGGTCGATCTACTGGGTT
The DNA here is from genome assembly GCF_027594785.1 of Cryobacterium breve. Taxonomy (GTDB): domain Bacteria; phylum Actinomycetota; class Actinomycetes; order Actinomycetales; family Microbacteriaceae; genus Cryobacterium; species Cryobacterium breve_A. The sequence goes on along the minus strand of NZ_CP075584.1, from coordinate 3,070,239 downwards.
CGGGGCTTCGTCCTCCAGGGGCTGCGCGCGCTGAACCTGGACGCGGATGATTTCGATGAGGAATTGGGCCAGATCGACGGCACGACGGCCCACGCGGTCGAGCGGATCATCGGCATAGTGACCGAAGAGGCCGGGTATTCACTCCGCACGCTCGGCGACCTGGCCGTGGAAGACCAGCGGGCCTGGAAGCATTTCGAAGCCGATGTGGAACGAACGCCGAGGGCTCGCGTCGTCCCGTTCTACCTCCCGCAGTATCACGCCTTTCCCGAGAACGAGTCCTGGTGGGGCGCTGGCTTCACGGAATGGTCGAACGTCGCGGCGGCCACGCCCGTCTTCTTCGGCCACAACCAGCCGTTCCTCCCCGCTGACCTGGGCTTCTATGACCTCTCCAATGACATCGTCCGGTCAAAGCAGTACGACCTCGCGCGTCTGGCCGGCATCGAAGGGTTCATGTACTACTACTACTGGTTCGCCGGTAAGAAGCTCATGGACACCCCGGTCGAAAATCTCCTGGCCACCACGGACAATGCACCCTTCTGCATCATGTGGGCCAACGAGAACTGGACGCGACGATGGGACGGCAGTGCCGACAACGTCCTGATCGCACAGGACTACGACGCAGTCCCGGCCACTCAGTTCATCCATGACGTCTTGCCTCTCATTACCGACCCCCGGTACATCCGGGTGGACAACAAGCCCCTGATCTCCGTGTACCGGGTCACCCAGATTCCGGACCACGCCAACGTCCTCGCATACTGGCGGAAGGTGGCACTGGAGGCCGGGCTCGACGGGCTCACAATCGTCACGGTCGATGTCGGACGCAGCATGGACGGCATTGACGACAATCTTGCCGACAACGGTCTCGACGCCTTTCTTGAATTCGCTCCCCACAATCGGCAATGGACGGCACAGCCTCGCGAGCACCTGGGAGTGGAACCCCGATTCGAGGGCAACATCCTGAGCTATGCAGCGATGGCGAGCGATTCAGAACTGCAACTTCGGAAGCCCCTGGACGACCACAGGTACCCCGGCGTGATGGTCAACTTCGACAACACGGCCAGGCGCCAATGGCAGCCTGACCTTTGGTACGGTTCCAACCCGTACACGTTCCGTCGCTGGTTCAACTCGGCCGTCTCAGCGGTTTCAGAACGCGAGCGCGACCACAGGATCGTCTTTGTCAATGCCTGGAACGAATGGGCGGAGGGCACCGTGCTCGAGCCGTCGCAGCGTTTCGGCCGGACCTACCTCCTGGCCGTGCGGGACGTGCTCTTCCGCTGATCGAAATGCGGGATCCTTGACAACTCTGTGACAATTGGTGTGGCGAAGCCCCTCCCGCTGCAGATTCTAAGAAAGCTCCAAGTCTATGAAGATCGTTATGACACTCATGGTTCGTGACGAAGCGGACATCATCGCTCCCATGATCGACCATCATCTGAGTCAGGGTGTCGACCTGATCATCGCCACCGACAATGGTTCCGTGGACGGAACTGCGGAGATCCTCGAGGGCTACGCAGCCGAGGGCAGGGTCGTCTTGCTGCACGACCCCGTGCACCGCAAGCAGCAGGGAGTTGTCGTCACCCAGATGGCTCGCGATGCGGCATCGAAGTACGGAGCCGACTGGGTGCTCAATGCGGACGCAGACGAATTCTGGCTGCCGCGCCTGCCCGGCCGAACCCTCCACGATGTCTTCAGTGAGATCGACCCGGGCATCCGCTCCTTCCTCGTCAATGTGATCGATATGACGGGGCCACCCGCCCTCGTCGGAACAGGCCTGCAGCGACTCGTCTATCAGGACCTGCGCACCGTCGAGGAGATGAACGCGGTCGGCCTGCACGCACACTCGACCCCGAACGCCGTTCACGTGGGCGACCCGAACGTCTCCGTCGTTCAGGGAAATCATCTCGTGAGCATCGGGAGTCAGGGTGCTCCGCCACCCGAACTCGAAATCGAAGTCCTGCACTTCCCCTGGCGTTCGTGGGATCAGTTCAGCCGCAAGGTCGACAATTCCGGTCGGGCATACCTGAATTCGAGCGGATTGAAGCCCAGCCCGAATCACCACGGCATGCGCGACTTCCACCGGCTTCAAGACGGCACCCTGTACGCGTCTTACCTGTTCCGGCACCCGACGCCCGAAGAATTGACCGCCGGACTCGCAACGGGCTCCTTCGCACTCGAGCGCCGCATTGCGGATGCGATCGTCTCCCCCGTCGCGGACGTTGCCGTCGATGCTGAGCAGAGCACACACGAGCGGGCATTCGGCAAAGTCATCAGCGGCCTGGAATTCCAGATCAGGAACCTGAATTCGGGGCTGTCCGATAAGACAGAGCTCACCATCGAACTTTCGGACCGCATTTCGGTCCTGACAGAGGAGATCGCCTCACTGACCCGGCAATTGGCTGAGTCGGCCGCGGCCTCGGCGCACATTCAGGAACTCTACGACGCGCTGCACAATCGGAAGGTCGTTCGGGCCGTCGATCAGGTCGCTGAGGCGATCTCAAAACACAGGCCACGCCGGTAACAGCCGCCGACTTCGGGGCTCGTGACGTCACAAGTCCGCCTCAGGAGGCAACGCGTATACTTACCCAGTCCCCCCGTTCCTCCCGGAAATGAAGTGAATGTCAATGTCTTCTGAACAGCGATTCGCGGATCTCGCACAACAAGAGCTGGGTGATGGTTGGCTCCGGGGCGAACAAGGGACGTGGCACCTGGGAATCGATCCGGGAGATATTGGCCCATCGGGAGATGCTCGCACTGCTTGTCCGGCGCGACCTCAAGTCCCGCTACAAGGACAGTGCACTCGGTTTCGTCTGGACATTAATTCGACCGCTGACCCAGCTCTTCATTTATTACGTCGTGATCGGTAAATTCCTGTCCGCTGAGCGGGGAATCCCCGAGTTCGCGATTTACGTGTTCACCGGGCTGACCGCATACGGCCTGTTCAGCGAGGTTATCGGCGGAGGAACCGCCTCCATCGTGGGCAACAGCGGACTGATCAAGAAGATCTATCTGCCCAGGGAAGTGTTTCCGCTCGCAAGCGTCGGGTCTGCTCTCTTCAATTTCCTGATCCAGTTCGTGATCATCCTGGTGGCCACCGCCGCACTGGGCAGCTTTCCGGCCACCCCCGATTTCATCTACTTCATTCCGTCGTTCCTCGTGCTGCTGGTCTATTCAACGGCGTTCGGGCTCTTGCTGTCTGCCGTCAACGTCTACCTTCGTGACGTTCAGTACCTCGTCGAAGTGATCCTGCTCCTTGCTCTCTGGGCCTCACCGGTCGTGTACTCCTGGTCCATGGTCAAGGGGATTCTCGGTGGCGGGCTCGCACTGCAGATCTACACGAACAACCCGATCACTCTCGGTGTCCTCGGCTTCCAGAGGTCGCTCTGGCTCGGCGGTCAGGGTGTTGCCGAATACCCGTCCGATCTCATGATGCGACTCGGCGTGGCCTTCTTCATCGGCGTGGTGCTGCTCCTCATCTTCCACCGCATTTTCACCCGGATCCAGGGAAACTTCGCACAGGCACTATGACAATCAATTCGGAGAACCCCATGACTCTTGTTGAAGACGAAGAGACCCTTTCCGTCCCGTCGACCCCGGACATTGTCGTCATCGACAACGTCTCCAAACGCTTCGTGCTCCGCAAAGACAACTCACTGAAAGAGCGCCTCGTCACCTTCGGGCGAAGCGGACGCCGGCACCGTGAGATCTTCTGGGCGCTGCAGAATGTCAGCACGACGATCCAGGCCGGGCACACCGTGGCGCTCATCGGGCACAACGGTTCGGGCAAAAGCACCCTGCTCAAGGTCATCGGCGGCATCCTCGACCCCACATCCGGACAGGTCTCGCGTCGAGGACGGATCGCTGCGTTGCTCGAGCTTGGTGCCGGCTTCCATCCCGACCTGACCGGCCGCGAGAATGTGTTCCTCAACGCCTCGATCATGGGCCTGAGCAGGCAGGAAACCGAAGACCAGTTCGAGGACATCCTGTCGTTCTCCGGCATCGGCGAATTCATCGACACACAGGTGAAGTTCTACTCCTCCGGCATGTATGTACGACTGGCCTTCGCCGTCGCCGTACACACGAACCCCGATCTGCTCCTCGTCGATGAGGTCCTCGCCGTCGGTGACGAAGCATTCCAGCGGAAGTGCCTCGACAAGATCCGGTCCTTCCCAGGAGGAAGGCCGCACGATCATCCTCGTGACCCACTCCCTCGGACAGGTCACTGAACTCTGCGATCGTGCGATTCTTCTGAACAAGGGAGAGGTCGTCTTCGACGGAGAGCCCCGGGAAGCCGTTGCCCAGTTCCGGGACATCCTCGAAGGCCGGCGGATCGCCGAGGACACGACCAGCTCGGCCCCCGCCCCGACCAAGGAAGCCAAGATCCTTGCGGCGAGGGCGCACGCCGTGAACCGCGCACCCGGGCTGCCTCTCCGCCAGGGCGACGACCTCATCATCACAACCGATCTGGAATTCTTCCTGGACGCGCCCGACGACTGGATCTGCGCTGTCCAGATCGACAACACACTCGGCCAGGTGGCATACGGCACCACGACCAAACGCATCGGTATCCGGCTCGACAAGATGGCGGGCACTCATTCGATGCAGTTCACCCTCCACGACACGCGATTCGGAACCGGCAAGTACTTCGTGAACGTCTCGCTCATGGACTCGGCGGGCCGGCACTTCGCCGACTTCCCCCAGTCCTGCTCGTTCGTGGTCGCGAACAATCCGAAAGCCGCGGGCGGCATGACCTATATCGAGCCGTCATTTGCGGTCCTCGGGTCATAGGCCGGACGAAGAACCGCACGACGCGTACCCTCTTCTAGCCGCGAAAGGCACCATGCCACACTCCGCCGTCGTCATCACGGTGACCCACAACACCGGGACGACCCTGGAGTCATTCCTTCAGTCGCTGATCGACTCCGACGGCGGGCGCCCCGATGTGGTCATCGTCGACAACGCGTCAGACGACCTCAGCGTGGAGCGACTGGCCGCGAGCGCCTACGGCGCGCGCTTGATCGAACTGCCCGACAACCGCGGGTACGGAGCCGGTATCGCCGTCGGCGTCAAGGCCGCCGACGCAGTCGCCGATCTCCTCGTGATCGCGAACCCGGACGTCGTCTTCACGCCGGGCGCTCTGGCCGCCCTCATCGCCGCGGCGGACGACATTCCGGGCGCTGGCGCCATCGGACCGAGAATTCTGGACGCCACGGGCGCCGTCTATCCCTCTGCCCGACAGCTCCCGTCCCTCGGCACCGGGATCGGGCACGCCATTCTGGGGCGGATCTGGTCCACCAATCCGTGGTCGCGGAAGTATCGGGCCGAAGGTGAGTACGGGGCGGAGCAACGCGACGCCGGCTGGCTATCCGGTGCCTGCCTCCTCGTTCGCCGGACGGCATACGAGGCCGTCGATGGTTTCGACCCCAGCTATTTCATGTACTTCGAAGACGTCGATCTCGGCTCCCGCCTGTCCAAGGCCGGGTGGCGCAACGTCTACTACCCCGAATCCGTGGTGGTTCACACCGGCGCCCACTCCACGTCGAACAACGCACGTCGCATGGAACAGGTGCATCACGATAGCGCGTACACCTACCTGAGTCGCCAGTACCCCGCGTGGTATCAGCTGCCGGTTCGTGTCGCACTCAAACTCGCGCTCTCTGTGCGGCTGTGGTGGGTGACTCGCTGATGGCCGCCGACCTGCCGAAGAGAAGCAAGATCCTCATCGTCACACCGGACACCATCGGGACACGGATGGCCGGACCCGCCATTCGCGCCTGGGAGATTGCCCGGGTGCTTTCCGACGTCGGACAGGTTCGCCTGGCCTCCACGATCGGCGCTACGGGAACACATCCCGACTTCGGCATCGTCTTCGCCGCCCACGACGCGCTGCGGCCGCACGCGGCATGGGCGGATGTCATCATCACCCAGGGACATATCCTGCGGAGCCACCCCTGGCTGAAAGACCTCGACACGATCCTCGTGGCCGACATTTACGACCCGCTGCACCTCGAACAGCTCGAGCAGGGTAAAGACCTTCCCGAGGCGGACCGCTACGCGGTCGCAGTCGACTCCGTCGAAGTGATGAACGACCAGATGGAACGGGCGGACTTTATGCTCTGCGCGTCCGAGAAACAGCGTGACTTCTGGCTCGGCCAGCTCGCCGGCCTGGCCAGGATCAATCCGGCCACCTACGACCAGGACCCGACTCTCCGATCGCTCCTCGACGTCGCCCCGTTCGGCATCGCCGGCACCCCACCGGTCCAGACGAGCCACGGCATCCGCGGAGTCGTCGACGGCATCGGCATGGACGACAAGATCATCCTGTGGGGAGGCGGGATCTACAACTGGTTCGACCCGCTGTCCCTCATCGAGGCGGTCGCCCGCATTGCGGAACGTCACGACAACGTGCGGCTCTTCTTTCTCGGCGTCAAGCATCCCAATCCGGACGTTCCACAGATGGAGATGGAGCGACGAGCGAGGGAGCTCGCGACGGATCTCAATCTGATCAATCGTTCCGTATTCTTCAACGAGACCTGGGTTCCGTACGAGCAGCGGGCGAATTTCCTGCTGGACGCGGACGTGGGAGTCAGCACACATTTCCCGCACATCGAGACACAGTTCAGCTTCCGAACGCGTCTGCTCGACTACCTGTGGGCTTCCCTGCCGATCGTGAGCACCGACGGCGACATCTTCGCAGACCTGATCCGGCAGTACGACCTGGGTGCCACTGTGCCCGCCGAGGACGTCGATGCGCTCGTCGAGGCGCTCGAAGCCGTGCTCTTCGACGAGACGGCGCTCGCGAAGCGCCGCGAGCGTGTTCAGGCTCTGGCGGAAACCATGACCTGGTCCAAGACCCTGCTGCCTCTGGTCGCCTTCTGCACCAATCCCCGCAAGGCCGCGGACCGTGAGTACGGCGTGATCTCGCAGCGCAATCAGATTCTCGCGGATGTCCGGAAACGTCTGGCCGGTGTGGAAACGAGCTCGTCCTGGCGGGTCACGGCGCCGTTGCGCTGGGCCGGGCGTACTATCGCCGGGCTTCGCAAGCGCTAGCCGCCGCCGCGGGTGTGGCTCAACCCGCTGCGGACTCCGCACGCACTGCGTCCTGACGGATGGCTTCGACGGCCGCCGGGCTGTAGATTCGCTCCACAGCGGCGTCGTTCCCACCGTTCCACACGTTCTGCAGGTACAGGCCGGCGGCCTGGCTCCCGGGAACATAAGGGAATGTGATCGACTGGCGGCCGATCTGACGGGTGGCCACGTTCTGCTCGACCGTGCAGACGTGCAGCCACAGATCATCGGCATCCGGCACGAGCGTACGGAATTCGTCGCCCTTGGCCCGGATCGCGTTGACGACCGGTAGCCGGAAACAGCTGGCCGGATACCGAGGTGCCCAGGTTGGAGATCCCGGCATGAGAGTCATTGCAGGGAGCCCACGTCTTGTACGGGCCGAGCGCGTCCCCGACGACGGGAATACGGTGGGCTCGGAAGCAGATCACATCGTTCGGGAAGAGCGCGTGTTCCGCCTGCAGCGCCGAAAGCCACTCCCGCGGATACAGCACGTCGTCGTCAGCCGTGACAAGAGGCATGACATGAACGTCCACAGACTTCACGTATGGATAGTACTTGGTGTGGACCTTGTACTTGTTCAGGTCCAGGATGACCTCGAGTCCCCGGCGCTCCAGGCGACGCAGGGATTGCGGCAGGGCCCGGAAGATCTCCTCGTCGTCGAGCCAGAGCAGCAGGCGTGCCGGGCGCGCACGGCCCCTGGCGATGGACTCCAGGGCGATGTACGCCCGTTCAATCCGGGCACCGTGGGTGGTCACTGTGACAACCGTCGTGCCGTTCGGATCGATCGCTGGGCGACGCGAGAGCCGATTCGCAAGTTGCAGATGGATGAGGTCGTTTCGAACCTGGCGATTGGCAGGGGCATCCGCGCTTCGGGTCTTCGGAGCAGGGAGCAATCCTCGCAAACGACGCAGCACAGCGGTGTTCACGCGGGAAAAAAGCGATGTGACGGGCATTAATACATCATGCCACCCTGGGGGAACCGGTTCAGTGTCACGGTCGTCGGCGCAACGGTACACCATGGTCGGCACTGGTGCCGTGTGCCCGAACCCTGCGGCGCGCTCGGGTTCCGACGAACCTCAACCGGGCATATGCGTACCAAACGGGCCAACCGCGTCCCGGCCCCCGATCCTTGAGCGCCATTGCCTGCTTTTCCACGCCGTGCCAGCTCAGCCAGGCGCACCCGAGCGTGATCACCAGACAGATCATTGCGTAGGGAAGGTATCCGAGCTTGTACCATCCGAGGCTGGCGATGATTTGTTCTACGAGGAAGCCATAGATATAGACCCCATAGGAGTAGTCGTTCTTCGATCCGACCCAGTGCAGTTGCCTGGGCAGTCGCGCGGCAACATAGAACACAAAATACGTCCCCGCGACGGTGCCGATCGTCAGGAACCCTCCATACCTGAGAGTGAGGACCAGGACGAGGCCAGAGAAGAGTCCCAGGCCGTTGCTGTAGATGACTCGTCGGGAGTAGACCGCGAGCGTTGCGCCGAGCAGGAACGTAAGGGTCAGTGAGACCCGGTACTGGTCGGCAAGAAAGGGCGCGATTGCGCCAGGACCGTCTGGATTGGTGATTCGGACGATCTGCACCACGAGCAGGAACAGGGCCGAGAGGGGGAAGACGAGCTTTGCCTTCTGCATGAGGCCGAACGCAACGGCTGCAGCGATCAGGAGATAACACTGCCACTCGTAGATAAGAGTCCAGATGGACCCGTTGAAGACGCTGCGGCCAGTGGCCAGGCCATACGGCGTCGAATCCCGCAGCTGATCGTAGATCCCCCAGGTACCGATGCTCAGGCCCCAGTTCGCATGGATGTAGTGGAATGGGTTCTGGGGGGCAAGTCCGAAGTAACCGCTCAGGTCGTGGCCCGACCCGATCCACAGGGCGGGTCCGGCGACGAATGCGGTCAAGAGAAGGACCACCCAGTACGCGGGAAAGATCCTCAGACACCGGCGCCAGAGGAACTGCACGACATCGGTCGCCAGTCCACTCTTGGCTATGAGGTATCCACTGATTGCGAAGAAGCCCGCCACTGCGAGACTGCCCAACGAAGCCTGGCCGTGCGTCTGGGTCAGTCCCGGGTCGCCGCCAAATCCACCCAGCGGGAATGCATGGTCAAAAATTACCAGGCACGCGAGGACCAGACGAATGAGACCAAGTGAGTTTCTGTGCCCGCCGAGAGCTTCAGCGATGGAGATCGGCGCCACGGCCCGTGCGCTCATGCCCGTCAACTTATTTTCCACAGCAGTCACGAGCTTCCCCCGGAAGAATCCACGATCACGTCCGAACCGACATGACTTGCGCACACTTCGGCCGTTTCGCTCAAAGCATGTTAAAGCTACACGTCATGGATCGAGCACGACGCCAGAGGCTCGGCGCGGCCCTTTTCGCCTCACAGGCAGCGTGCCGTGCAGCGATGGTCCTAGCTATTGTCCTGCCACACGAGAGTCTTCAGGTACGAGCCGTAGCCGCTTTTGATGAGGGGTGCGGCGAGTTTGGCGAGTTGCTTGTCGTCGATCCAGCCGGCGCGCCAGGCGATTTCCTCGATGCAGCCGACCTTGAAGCCTTGGCGGTCTTCGATCACGCGCACGTATTCGGAGGCCTGCATCATGGACTCGAACGTGCCCGTGTCCAGCCACGCCGTGCCGCGGTCGAGGACCTGCACGTGCAGGTCGCCCTGCTGCAGGTAGCGTTCGTTGACTGTGGAGATCTCAAGCTCCCCGCGCGCGGAGGGCTTGATGGTCTTCGCGATCTCGACGACGCGGTTGTCGTAGAAGTACAGGCCGGGCACCGCGTAGTTGCTCTTGGGGGTGACGGGCTTCTCCTCGATGGAGAGCGCCGTCATGGTCTCGTCGAACTCGACAACACCGTAGGCGTGCGGGTCGGACACGTGGTAGGCGAAGATGCGGGCACCCTCGAGGTTCGCGTTGCCCCGCAGCGCCGAGCCCAGGCCCGCACCGTGGAAGATGTTATCGCCCAGGACGAGGGCGACGGACTCATCGCCGATGAACTCTTCCCCGATGATGAAGGCCTGCGCGAGGCCGTCGGGGGATTCCTGCACGGCGTACTCGATGCGGATGCCGAGCTCGGACCCGTCGCCGAGGAGGGCACGGAACTGGTGGTTGTATTCCGGGGTCGTGATGATGAGGATTTCCTTGATCCCGGCCATCATCAGCGTCGACAAGGGGTAGTAGATCATCGGCTTGTCATAGATCGGCATCAACTGCTTGGAGATGGCCTTCGTGATCGGCCACAGGCGCGTGCCCGAACCGCCGGCGAGGATGATTCCGCGCATGCTTACTTTCCTTCGTTCAGGGCCGCGTAGAACGCTTTCGCGTCCGCCCACGTGGGCAGCAGGCCACTCGCGGCGGACTCGGCGAGCCCGGGAGCATCCGTGTCCTTCGGCGAGAGCAGGAGCTCGCCGGCCTCGGGCGGGAACACGAGGCCGATGTCGGCGTCGAGGGGGTTGATACCGTGCTCACGGCCCGGGTTGAACGGGGCGGTCACGAGATAGCTCACGGTGGCGTCATCGGTCAGCGCGACGAAGCAGTGGCCGAGGCCCTCGGCGATGTAGACCGCACGGCGGTCGGTGTCATCGAGCAGCACGCTGTCCCACTGGCCGAAGGTCGGCGACCCGACCCGGATGTCGATGATGTAGTCCAGGACCGCTCCGCGCACGGCGGTCACGTACTTGGCCTGGCTGGGCGGAATGTCCGCGAAGTGGATGCCGCGCACTGAACCACGCTTGGACACGCTCGTGTTCGCCTGCGCGATTTCCAAGCGATGCCCGATGGTTTCCTCAAGGCGATCGAAGCGATACCACTCGAGGAACACCCCCCGACTGTCACCGAACTGCTTCGGAGTGATTTCGTAGGAATCGGGGATAGAAAGCTCGCGGATCTGCACCTGTGCAGCCTACCAAACCGGGCGAAGGGGCGCCCATTCCCCGAACGCTATTGGCAGGAGACCAGCTGGGACACCTTGTTCGTCAGCGTTGTCGGACCACCTAACGGGTACACCGTTGCAACGTGCGTTGCAAGGATGCTCTCGACGGCGGGCGCCGGGACGCAGGCCGTCTGAGCCAGATAGAGAGCGTCATGCCCCGCCCCGGCCGCGGCGGCACCCGCTAAAGCGTCGGGGAACGAGAATCCGGTGGCCACGTAGACGCTGTCGCCCGTGCTGGGTGCGGACTTGTTGAGCTTGATGTTCGTGTCGAACCGGTCGGATCCGGAGATCGGAAGGATCGGGACCAGTGCTGCGAGACTCTGCGAGTACGAAGGGGAGATGGATGGCGGACCCCCGACCACCGTTGCCTTCGTCGCGTTGAGTGCGGTCAGGAGATCGGCCGTCGGCGTGTCAACCGCGTCAGCACTCCCGTTGACCAGGATCACGGGTGCACCGATCGCTCCGGCGACTGCGCCGGCGGAGAGCGCATCGGGAAAGTTCGCGCCGGAGGCGACGTAGACGACTTCGACCTTGGACGGGTTCAGATCGAGCAGCCGCGTATACGCGTCTTTGGCGATCTTGCGAGAGGTGTCGTAACGGTCGGTGCCATCCAATCTGGTGATCTGGCTTTGTATCGTGGCTAGTTGCGCGTAGACCGTCGCACCGATTGAGTCCGTCCCTCCGACGACGACGATTCTCTGCGGGGCCAGTCGCTTCACCTCGGCGAGGACGGAGTCGGGGAGCCGATCGGGAAGGGACAGCAGGAGCGGTCCGCCGAGGGCAGCCGCAGCCGGGGCAGCGCTCAGGGCATCCGGGAAGTTTGTGCCGGCCGCGAGGTAGACGACGGGGACTTTGACATTGACGCCTGGAAAGGACTTCAGCGAGATGGCCGCTGCCGTGTCGTACCGGTCTTGACCCGAAATCGCGTTCACGGTCGGAACGCTGCCACTCGTTGATGAGTCAAACCAGCCGTTGTAGACGCTCCAAAAGTTGCGGTTGCCGTACGCAGAGCAGGAATCCCCCTTCGCGAAGAAGTTCTCGGGGAGCAACGCCTCTGTGTTCGGCTGGTACGGCGTGTAGTTGTACAGTGCGGACGTTGCCTTATTCCAGATCGTCACCTTGGCCGAGCCGCAGGTGATATCCGGGTTGTACCTGATGGCCACGGTCGTGCCTGACCGGTAAGCAGTGCCCGACTCATAGCTCCTGAATCGGTGAGCCGCGCCGTACACCTGCTTGAAGAAGCCGGCGAATGCGACCTCGCAGTCAGACGTGTCCGAGCAGGAGAACCCGGTGGCCATGTCGAGCAACGATTGATTCGGATCGCTCCTGGTGACAAGCTGCTGCTCCTTCTGGAGCAGGGTGAGCAGCACCCTCTGGCTGATGCCGCAGGCCGCGCCGACCTTCGCGATCATGCTGGCGGCGAATTCGCTCGCGACCCCGGTGTAGGCGCTGCACCATGTGTCGGCGGGGATGTCGACCGTCGTCTGCCGGTACGACTTCAGGCAGAGCGTGCCCGTGCAGTCCACGCCCTGTGCGGTCAGGAATGACTGAACGGTCGGAGTCGTCATGGCCGACCCGTTGTAGAAGTTCGCGTCGCTGATGATATTGCCGGGATTGAAGTCCTTGGCATAGACGTCGTTCGTGTCCGGGGGCGTGCTCTTCACGATCGCCGACGCCGGCCCGGCGGGCTGCGCCGCGACGAGCCCAGCGACAATAACGAGGCAGGCCGTAACAGCGGCCAGGCTTCGGAGCAGCTTGTGCGGTAAACGACGTTGGCTCATGAATTTCATCCCCCAATGGAATCTCAACCGATAGCGTAACCAATCAGGCCAAAAAAGCTATGAATGGTGGACAATCAGCGGCTAGGGGATGAGCGCGTTCAGCTGGGCGACGACCGCGTCACCGACGGAGTCCTGACTGCCGAGCACCACGAATCTGGTCGGTTTCAACCGCAGTATCTCTTTCTGCACGGCGGCCGGAAGCCCGCCTGGCTGCACGAGCAGGATCGGCGCATTCTTGGACCCCGCGACCGGGGCCGCCGACAGGGCATCCGGGAAGTTGAAGCCATTCGCGATATAGACCACGGGGGCGCCGAGTGGGAAGTTCGCCGCAGAAATAGCGGCCGACGTCGCGAACCGGTCATCGCCGGACAAGCGCACGACGGGCGTGGCCGGGTCGGCGGTGTAGCCCTTCAGTTGCGCGACGACCGCATCACTGACCGAGTTCTGGCTGCCGAGCACCACGAAGCTCGTCGGATTCAGTCGATCAAGCTCTGCCTGGACCACGGCGGGGATGCTGTCGGCCGTCACGAGGAGGATCGGCGCTTTCGCGCTACCGGCGACCGGCGCAGCAGACAAGGCGTCCGGGAATTTCAACCCATTGGCGATATAGACCACCGGGGCTCCGAGCGGGAAGTTCGCCGCAGAAATCGCGGCCGACGTCGCGAACCGGTCATCGCCGAACAGTCGAACGACCGGCGCCGCCGGGTCGACAGCGAAAGCCTTGACTTGAGCGACGGCCGCATCACTGACCGAATTCTGGCTACCGAGCACCACGATCTTCTTCGGGTGCAGTCGAGCCAGCTCTGCCTGGACGACGTTCGGCACGCTATCGGCCGTCACAAGAAGGATCGGAGCGTTCGCGGCACCGGCGACAGGCGCCGCAGACAAGGCATCGGGGAAATTCAACCCGTTCGCGATGTAGACGACCGGCGCATCCGCGGCGAAGTTCGCCCTCGAGATCGCGGCCGATGTGGCGAATCGGTTGTCGCCGAACACCCGGTCGACTGAGCTCGCCGTGAGCGTGACGGAGACAGTGGCGGCGCCACCGGCGATGCTCTGCACCACCACCCGGATGCCGCCTGACCTGGTCGACAGGCTCTGCCCTGCGGTCAGGAAGAGCTTGTGCCCGGTATTGCTGGTCGAACTCGGACTCAACAACACGACGGAGGTGAAATCGCTCCGGGTCGTGAGGAGGCGCACCCCGTTGTCAACGCCCTCTGACGCAAGCAGTCCGCGAGTGTAGAGCGAGCCGGCGTCTGAGCCGGTGCCACCGCGGTAGTCGACGTAGTACACCTGCTGGGTGCGCGGGTCCGTGACCACGAGCGCCCGTCGGCCGGACACGGCCCCGGTGGTCACAATAGTCGCGGACGTCTCCTGGGTCCGCACCCCTGGGTCCAGGGTGATCGTCTGGGCTTCCCCGTCCGCGAGGGCATTGAGCCGGGACTTGTGGCTCGTGTTGAGGGCCGTCGGAGTGCCGTTGGCCTCGCCGTTGTACGAGTATGCGGCGCCCATCACGTCGTACGCGTCCTCATAGGGGAGGTCGGCGCATCCGTCGGTGAACGTTCCTGTCGACGTGTTGAGAAACCCTTCGGACAGGGAGGCATCGGGGCACACGGCGATGTTCGAGTGCTGGAGGCCGAGGTTGTGCCCGAACTCGTGAGCGACGATGTCGAGGTTGTTCACGCCGTTCATCGAGGCCATGATGACACCGCCATTGGCTGCGCTGACGGGCACCCCCGGTGCGCCGACGCTGCCGATACCTGCGCCACCGCACGCATCGGGGACGAGGACGAGCAGGTGATGCCCGGTGCCGGCCAGGTAGTAGCCGAAGTCAGGGTCGCCGTTGGGCAGCGAATGACCGAAGTTCAGGGCCGCCGTACCCCAGATGTACGTCATCGCGGGCTGGGAGTTTGCCGACACGAGGTCAGCGCAGGTCACCGCGGTCGAGTATCGCCCGAGGTGCGTCACCGTCAGGGAGGTGACCTGGTTGTTGCTCTGGGCCTTCCAATACGCTCCGGTCTTCGCGACCAGGTCTCGCGCCGCGCTGTCGCTGATGAACGTGTTGTAGACGGAGGACTTTTCAGTAGGAACGACCATTGCCACGTCGACCGTGTGATCGAGGGAGACGGTTCCCGCGGCGACCGTGACATCGGGCTGGTTCCGTGCGTCCGGGGCCGCGACGGGCGGAGAGCCGAGCAGTTCTGCGGGAGTGATCGTGTCGTTGTCGAGCGGAGCCGCCGTGGTCGCGGCGGACAGGGCACGCACGGGCGTTGCCGCGACGGCCGCGCCGGCCACCGGTTGCAGGATCGCCAGGCCGAGGACCAGGGCCGACGAGGCGGCAAGCCAGGGACGTCTTCTGACGACGGGAGAAAGTTTGGAGCGCAGCACAGCCATCGGAACTCGTTTCTGCTCGACGAGTTCGACTGGCGCCGCCCCCGAAGCCATGTAATCAGTGTTCGTGCCGTTTGGGAAGCACCCCAGCCGGGTGCCCCCACGTCCGGCGGACTCACGCCCGATAGGATGGTGCGGGCACTTTACGTTTACAGATAGGTCACAAAACATATGAAGATCCTCGTTACCGGCGGCGCTGGTTTCATCGGCTCGAACTTTGTTCGTCGCACCATCGAAGACGCGTACCCGGGTTTGGAGGGGGCCGAGGTTGTTGTTCTGGATGCGTTGACGTATTCGGGCAACCTGGCGAACCTCGCTCCGATCGCCGATTCGCCCCGGTATTCGTTCGTGCATGGCGACATCCGTGACGCGAAACTGCTCGACACGCTCTTCCCGTCCCTGGATGCCGTGGTGCACTTCGCGGCCGAGTCCCACGTGGACCGGTCGGTGCGGGACGCGTCGATCTTCGTCGAGACCAACGTTCTCGGCACCCAGCAGGCTCCTGGACGCGGCGCTCCGCCACAACCTGGCCCGGTTCGTGCACGTGTCCACGGACGAGGTCTACGGGTCGATCGCGGAGGGCTCCTGGAACGAGGAACGCGCCCTGGAACCCAACTCCCCGTATTCCGCCTCGAAGGCCGGCAGTGACCTCCTCGCCCGGTCCTACCACCGCACGCACGGCCTGAACGTGTCGATCACGCGCTGCTCGAACAACTACGGCCCGTACCACTTCCCCGAGAAGGTCATCCCGTTGTTCGTGACGAACCTGATCGATGACAAGCACGTCCCGCTGTATGGGGCGGGCAATAACATCCGCGACTGGTTGCACGTGGACGACCACACCCGCGCGATCGCGATGGTCCTCGTCGGCGGTCGCGCCGGAGAGATCTACAACATCGGCGGCGGCACTGAGCTGACCAACTTGGAGCCTGACCCAGCTGCTGCTGGACTCCACCGGCAAGGACTGGTCCTACGTGGACCGCGTCGCCGACCGCCTCGGCCACGACCTGCGCTACTCGGTGGACATCACCAAGATCCAGGCCGAACTCGGCTACGCCCCCCAGGTCCCGTTCGAGAAGGGCCTCGCCGACGTCGTGCAGTGGTACCGCGACAACCGTTCCTGGTGGGAACCCCTCAAGGCCCGCGCGGCACTGAGCTCATGACCCGCTACCTGATCACCGGCGCCGCCGGGATGCTCGGCCGCGACCTGCAGAAGGCTCTGGCCGGTCGGGACGTGACCGCCTTCGACCGTGGCGAATTGGACATCACCGATCAGGCCGCCGTCCAGGCCGCCGTCACCGGGTTCGATGTCGTGATCAATGCCGCCGCGTACACGAAGGTCGACGACGCCGAAACGAACGAGGACGCCGCCTACCTGCTGAACGCTGTCGGACCGCGGAACCTCGCCAGGGCCGCGCAGGCGTCCGGGGCGCGCCTCGTTCAGATCTCGACGGACTACGTCTTCGAAGGCAACGCCACCTCCCCGTATCAGGAGGATGCACCGGCCGCGCCGATCTCCGCGTATGGGCGGACTAAGGCCGCCGGCGAGGAATTCGTCCTGGCCGAGAACCCCGGCAAGACCTACATCGTGCGTACCGCGTGGCTCTACGGGAAGAACGGTCCCAACTTCCCCAAGACCATGCTGAAACTCGCCGCCACCCACGACACGCTGAACGTCGTCGAGGACCAGGTCGGCCAGCCCACCTGGACCGTCGACCTCGCGAACCAGATCGTCGCCCTCCTCGACGCCGAAGCCCCGGCCGGCATCTACCACGGCACCAGGCTCCGGTGTCACGAGCTGGTTCGGCTTCGCCCAGGCCGTGCTCGCCGCCAACGGCCTCGACCCCGCCCGGGTGCTCCCGACCGATGGTGCCTCCTTCGTGCGCCCCGCGCCCCGCCCGGCGTACTCCGTCCTCGGCCATGATGCCTGGGCCACCGCCGGACTCACCCCGATGCGCGACTGGCACGACGCGCTCACCGAGGCCGTGGCAGAAGGCGTCCTCGAGACCGAATGATCACACTGCGGGTTATCGTCGACCAGATGATCGCGCCGGTTCCCGGCGGGATCGGTCGATACACCGAGGAGCTGACCCGGGCGCTCATCGAGAGCGCCCCGCTCAACTGCGAGGTCGAGGGCATCGTCTCAGCGTCGGCGCCCGAGCAGTACGCGGTGATCGAGGCGGCCCTTCCCGGGCTCGCGGGACTCTACAAGACCGCACTCCCCCGCCGCGAGCTCGCCGCGGCCTGGCAGCTCGGGGTGACGACATCGCCTGGGCCCGGGATGATCCATGCGCCGGGCCTGATGGCGCCGCTGCGCCGTCACGACCGGGTGAACGATCACACGCAGGTCGCCGTGACCGTGCACGACGTGCTCGCGTGGACGCATCCCGAGGCGCTCACCCCGACGACCGTCGCCTGGACCAAGGCGCGAATGAAACGGGCTCGCAAGCACGCGGACGCGATCGTCGTGCCGAGCCACGCCGTCGCGGCGCAGCTTGCCGAGATCGTCGACCTTGGTGACCGGGTGCGCGTCATCGGCGGCGCCGTGGGCACGGCGTTCCGGCTGCCGTCCAACTCCTCGGCCACTGAGCCTGCTCGCCACGGCCCTCGACCTGCCGTCCGAGTACATCGTCACCGTCGGCACGCTCGAGCCGCGTAAGGGCGTCACGGCCCTCATCACCGCACTTGGTCTGCCCGGTGCTTCGGACCTGCCCCTGATCGTCGTGGGACCGGACACCTGGGGCGAAGTCGACCTCGGGTCCGTCGCCGAGGAAGCCGGGCTCACGCCCGGCCGAGTCCGCGCGATGCCCGGACTCACCGACGAGGAACTCGCCGTCGTGATCGCCCGGGCGAGCCTGCTGGTCTTCCCGAGCCTCGAAGAGGGCTTTGCACTGCCCGTGATCCAGGCCTTCCCACCTCGGCACCCCGGTTGTGCATTCCGACGCTCCCGCGTTGCTTGAGGCGGGCGGCGACGCCGGTCTTGTGGTCGAGCGCGAGGACGCCGCCGGCTACCCGGAACGCCTCGCTGCGGCCGTCGACCGGGTGCTCACCGACCGGGCCCTCGCCAAGCGGCTGCGCATCTACGGCGGCGACCGGGCGAAGGCCTTCAGCTGGCGCGATTCCGCCGAGCGGGTCTGGCAGCTGCACGCCGACCTGTAGGGCTACGGGGTGGGCGTCGCCGTTGCCGGAGTGAGGGCGGCCGAGATCAGGGACCTGATCACGTCGTAATCGGGATTCTCCGGGTCGACGTTGTTCGCCGGGGTCAGCTCGACCGTGTTGATCGGGTGCGTCTTCGACTTGGCGGCGAGGGTCACGAAGTACCCGAGCATGCTCTGCGGGATGTCGGTCTTCACGACCTGCGATCCGGCGGAGGCCACGGACTCGAACTTGGAGAGCACATTCGCGGGGCTGGCCTGGGCGAGGATCGCCTCCTGGAGCCTGGTGCTGGCGCTCCATGCGGTTGTAGTCGCTCGTGCCGTGTCGCGACCGGGCGTACCAGAGAGCGTGATAGCCGTCCATGTGCTGCATGCCCGGCTCGAACCAGAACAGCACGGTGGTGAAGGTGTCGTCCGTGTGCACCGGCACGCGTTCGGTCACGTTGATGTCGACCCCGCCGAGGGCGTCGATGAGCTCCGAGAAGCCCTGCATGTCGATGAGGCCGTAGTACTGGATCGTCAGCCCCGTGATGCCCTCCGCCGCGTCCCGCATCCCCTCGATGCCGGGCTCACTGCCGGCGTCGATGGCCTTCGGGTACATCTCGGGGCTTTTCAGCTCGACCTCGGTGTAGATCGAGTTGAGCATGCAGGCGTCGACCTCGCATCCGTCGACGGCGCCGTAGCCGGTGGGGTACAGCTTCGCGAGCGGGGAACCCGCCACGAACGGTACGTCCTCGAGGTTGCGGGGCAGGCCGATCATGGTGACCTGGCCCGTGGTGGCGTCGATGCTCGCCACGGTGATGCTGTCCGGGCGGAGACCGTCTCGGTCTGCACCGGCGTCACCGCCGAGAAGCATGATGTTGTAGCGCCCATCGACCGGGGGGACCGTCGGCCCGGCCACGAAGACCGAGGACAGGAAGTCGCTTGCCGTCGCCGCGACGTAGGCGCCGTAGCCGGCCGTTCCGGCGATGACGACCATGAGCACGGTCGCGAAGCCGGCGATGAGGGGGCGGGCACCAGGGCCCGCCTTGACGAGGCGCACAAGCCGCAGGGTGTCGAGGGTCAGCACGACCCAGACGATGCCGTAGAACACCAACACCGCCGCGGCGACCCACAACCCGATCGAGTTGGTGAACGCCGTGAGCACGACCTCAGGCCAGAACAGGTAAGCGACCCCGACGACGACGACGAGGGCGATGAGGGTGAACGTGCAGCGCAGGCCGAACCGGCCGAGTCGGCGGCTTCCGGCGAGCACTTGCGCTGACCCGGGCAGGATGACGTTCAGCAGGACGAGCCACCAGGCCCGTTTGGTCATCACACGGGCGGACCCGGCTTCCGGGTTCCTGATCGGGTTGGTGGCGATGCTCATAGCTTGGCTTGGAGATCCGAATTCTTCTGTTCGACCTGCGCGGCGAGGGCCGCGGCGAAGGCGACGAGCTTGTCGTGCAGCACCGTGTCGGAGAGGGCCAGGATTTTCACGGCGATAAGCGCGGCGTTTCGGGCCCCGCCGATGGAGACGGTCGCGACGGGAACTCCGGCCGGCATCTGCACGATCGAGAGCAGGGAGTCGAGGCCGTCGAGCCTGCTCAGTGGAACGGGAACGCCGACGACGGGAAGCGCGGTGACGGCGGCGAGCATACCGGGCAGATGCGCTGCACCGCCGGCGCCGGCGATGATGACCTTGAGGCCGCGCCCGTGGGCGTCCTCGCCATAGGCGATCATCTTCTGGGGCGTGCGGTGCGCGGAGACGACCTGGACTTCGTAGTCGACCCCGAAGTCGCGCAAGAGCTGCGCGGCGTCGCTCATGACCGGCCAGTCGGAATCGGAGCCCATGACGACGCCGACGAGCGGCGCCGGGGGCGTTTCTCGGTTCTCCGACAGCGGGGTGGTTGCTCTGGGGTTCTCGGGCACGCAGTCGATCTTAGGTGTCAGTCCTGAAAGAAAGCCGCAGTGGCACGCGCTTCATAGGCGACGTCGTCCAGATCCGCACCTCCCACGGTGACGTGCCCGACCTTGCGGCCGGGACGTGGGTCCTTCCCATAGTTGTGCACCTTGGCCGACGGATGCGCGGCGAAAGCGGCCGGGTAGCGATCGAAAAGAGTGCCGCGCAGGGGGCCGCCGAGGATATTCACCATCACCGACCACTCGTCGCGCGGCGTCGTCGCACCGAGCGGGAGGTCGAGAACGGCGCGAAGGTGCTGTTCGAACTGGCTTGTGGTCGATCCTTCGATCGACCAGTGACCGCTGTTGTGCGGGCGCATGGCCAGCTCGTTGATCAGGAGGCGCTCATCCGTCGTCTCGAAGAGTTCGACGGCCATCACGCCGCACACGCCGATGCCCTCGGCGACTCGCGTGGCGATGTCGGCGGCGACCGCGGCGAGGCGTCCGCTCGACAGGGGGCAGGGGCGATCACCTCGGCACAGACACCGTCCCGCTGCACGGTCTCGACGACCGGCCACACGGCGACCTGGCCGGACGGGCGCCTCGCCACGAGCTGGGCGAGCTCCCGGGTGTACGGAACGTGCTCCTCGACGAGCAGGGCGCCGCCGTTGGCGTCCTCGGCGAGGGCGGTGAACCAGTCGTCGACCTCGTGCTTGTGCGTGACCACCCGGACGCCCTTGCCGTCGTAGCCGCCGCGCGGCGTCTTGACCACGGCGCGGCCACCGTGTTCGGCGATGAAGACGGCGAGCTCCGACGCGTTCTCGACCGCCGCCCAGTCGGGGACCGGCAGGCCGAGCTCGCCGAGGCGGCGGCGCATTTCGATCTTGTCCTGGGCGAAGACGAGGGCCTCCGGTCCCGGACGCACGGTGACCCCGCGGGCGACGAGTTCACGGAGCACGGCCTGGGGGACGTGCTCGTGGTCGAAGGTGATCACGTCAACGGTCTCGGCGAAGGCGAGAACCGTGTCGAAGTCGCGATAGTCCCCCCACCGCGACCGCGGCCAGGCCCGCCGACATGCCGTCGGCCTCGGCGAGAACGCGCAGGTCGATTCCGAGGTTCACCGCTGCGGGGATCAGCATCCTGGCCAGTTGGCCGCCCCCGATTACGCCGACTGTCGTGCTCATTTCGTCACCGATTTCTGTGCGACCGTTCATTTTCGGACGCACCAATTTTCAGTCTGAAGCGGCAGCTGCGCCGTAGACTCGTGGATTGTTGTTCTATCTTCGCCCATAGACCGGATGGATGTATGCCGATTACCTCGGGAAAATCAGCACGGCTCGTCGCCCTCGCGATCCAGATCGCGAGCTTCGGCGCCGTGGGACTCGTCGGCTTCGCCGTCGACTTCTCGGTGTTCAATCTGCTCCGCACCACGGTCTTCGATCCGCACCTGGTTCACGCCGGGCCGATCTATGCCAAGGTCGTCTCGACCATCCTCGCCATCGCGGTGAACTGGATCGGCAACCGCTACTGGACCTTCGGCAAGAGCCGCCAGTCGCAGACCCTGCGCGAAGGTATCGAATTCTTCGGCGTCAGCCTCGTTGGCATGGGCATCGGACTCGCCTGCCTGTGGGTGAGCCACTACGTGCTCGGCCACACGAGCGTCGTCGCCGACAACATCTCCTCGAACGTGGTCGGCCTCATTCTCGGTGCGATCTTCCGCTTCGTGCTCTACCGTTACTGGGTCTTCGCACCGCACCGTCGCGTTGCCGCTCCGGTGACGGCGAGCCTAGCGACCATTCCAGATGGTCGTCTGGTCGGCAGCGAACGCTGATTCCTCGCGCCGCCGCGAATCGAATCCGGTCTGCGACTGTTCGATGAGGTCGTGCAGCACGCGCTGCACTAGACCCGCATTGGGCACGTCCTTCAGCACGAGCGGCCGTTCTGAGCCGGAGGCGATGATCACATCGCCGGAACCGCTCAGGGCCTGCAGCCAGGTCGTCCGCACCCGCACGTCGTAGCCTCGGCTGTGCAGCAGTTCCTGGCGGGTGCGCACGAAGAAGCCGCGCCGGAAGATGATGCGCCGGGTCGTGATCGTGTACCGCCGGTTCAGCCAGGAGGCCAGCGGAAGCAGCCAGAGCATCACGACGACAGCGGCGGCGACCCAGAGCAGGGCACTGTCCTGCCACGGCTCCGCGAGGTTGCCGTAGAAGTACCCGGTTGCCGTGCAGGTGCCGAGCAGCGCGAGGGTCGGCCAGAACAACACCCGACCGTGCGGGCGCAGCGCGGCCACGACCCGTTCGGCCGGGGCCGCCGGATCTGCCGGGCCCGTCCCCCTGTTGTTCGTCATCTCCCTATTAATACCTCAGGTGGGTCACATCGCCCGCAGCGACGGCCTGCGGCTCGCCGGTGGCCTGGTCCTCCACGATCAGCCGGCCGGACTCGTCGAGCGCGATCGCGACTCCGACGAGGTCGGCGCCGCCGGGCAATTGGACCCGCACCTTCGAGCCGAGCGTGCCGCACAGGCCCGTGACGGTGGCCTGGAGTCCGCTCGCGACCGGGTCCCCGTCCGCTGCGAGGAACGCAACGGTAAGACGGGCGAGTTCGGTCAGGTAGCGGGCGAGTACGGCATCCGCTTCGGGGGCTCGGCCGGTCACGAGGAGCAGCGAGGTCGAGGTGAGCGTGGGCAGGTCGTGTTCGTCGAGGGAGAGGTTGAGCCCGGCGCCGATCACGAGACCGTGGGCGTCTGGCAGAAGCTCAGAGAGGATGCCGGACACCTTGTAGCCGTCGATCAGCACGTCGTTGGGCCACTTGAGGGTGACCTCGTGAGCGGGGTGCTCTCCATCGTCGGGGGCCGCGACAGCGGTACCGGCTGCGGAGGCTGTCTCGAGGAGGCTGGCCTCGACCTCCGCGCGGACGGCGATGGTCATTGCGGCGCCGGCGAGGAGCGGGAACCAGCCGAAGCGGTCCACCGGGAGCGGGGCGCCCTGGCGCGTGCTCACTCCGACGCCGGCTCCGACGAGCGGGCGCAGCAGCACGGAGATCGCGAGCGACTTGCCGGTGGGGGCAAGCCAGGTGCGGCCGAGCCGGCCCCGGCCGCGGGTCTGGTTGTCGGTGACGACGGTCGACAGGTGCGGCCAGCCGGCGGCATCCGTGCCCGTCGCGTGGCCGACGAGCACGTCGTTCGTGGACCCGGCCTCGTCAAGGTACTCGAATCGGGTCACCGCCTCGCGGCTGAGTGGAAACTGCATCTGCCCTACTTCCGCTGCATAACTCCTGCAATTCTCCCGGAAGATGCCCCCGATGCCACATTTTGAACCGAATTTGCGGAATCTGCAGGAGTTATGCCCACCCGGGGAAGAGAACGGCCAGCGATCGGGCCGGGTTTTGTAGGGTTTCGTCAACGGTCCGGGCCGAGGGCTGGCCGGTAGAGTGAACGGCGTGAGTGACAATTCGCCCGTTACGGGACCAGATCTGTACACGACGGCTGGAAAGCTCGCCGACCTCAAGATGCGCTATCACGAAGCCGTGACCGCGAGCGGTGAGGCGGCGATCGAAAAACAGCACGCCAAGGGCAAAATGACCGCGCGCGAGCGCATCGAGCTTCTGCTCGACCAGGGCTCGTTCGTCGAGCTCGACGAGTTCGTGCGGCACCGCACCCACGGCTTCGGCATGGAGAACAAGCGGCCGTACGGCGACGCGGTCGTCACCGGCACCGGCACGATCCACGGGCGCCAGGTCGCCGTCTATTCGCAGGACTTCACCATCTTCGGCGGATCGCTCGGCGAGGTGGCCGGCGACAAGATCATCAAGGTGATGGACCTCGCCCTCAAGACGGGCGTGCCGATCATCGGCATCCTCGACTCCGGTGGAGCGCGCATCCAGGAGGGTGTCGTCGCCCTCGGCAAGTACGGCGAGATCTTCCGTCGCAATACCGCGGCCTCCGGCGTCATCCCGCAGATCTCGATCATCTGCGGCCCGGCCGCCGGTGGAGCGGTCTACTCCCCCGCGCTCACCGACTTCGTGATCATGGTCGACAAGATCAGCCAGATGTTCGTCACCGGCCCCGACGTGATCAAGACCGTCACGGGCGAGGACGTCGGCATGGAGGAGCTCGGCGGGGCCCTCACCCACAACAAGATCTCCGGTGTCGCGCACTACCTCGCGAGCGACGAGGCGGACGCGCTCGACTACGCGCGCACCCTGCTCGGCTTCCTGCCGGACAACAACCTCGCCGAGCTTCCGACGTTCGACAGCGACGTCGAGTTCGAGACGACGGACGCCGATCGCACCCTCAACACGATCATCCCGGACTCGCCGAACCAGCCGTACGACGTCAAGACCGTGATCGAGCACATCGTCGACCGCGGCGACTTCCTCGAGACGCAGCCGCTCTTCGCCCCGAACATCGTCGTCGGCTTCGCCCGCGTCGAGGGCCGTTCGGTCGGCATCGTCGCCAACCAGCCCAACGCGATGGCCGGAACCCTCAACATCCAGGCCGGCGAGAAGGCCGCCCGCTTCGTGAGGTTCTGCGACGCGTTCTCGATCCCGATCCTCACCCTCGTCGACGTGCCCGGGTTCCTGCCCGGCACCGACCAGGAGTGGACGGGCATCATCCGTCGCGGCGCGAAGCTGCTCTACGCCTACGCCGAAGCGACGGTTCCGCTCGTCACGGTCATCCTGCGCAAGGCATACGGCGGAGCGTACATCGTGATGGGCTCCAAGCAGCTCGGCGCCGACATCAACCTGGCCTGGCCGACCGCCGAGATCGCCGTGATGGGCGGCCAGGGCGCCGTGAACATCCTCTACCGCACCGAGATCAAGAAGGCCGAAGCCGCGGAGGAGGACGTCAACGCCGTGCGCACCCGCCTCGCCAACGAATACACCTACAACGTCGCGAGCCCGTTCCTGGCCGCCGAACGCGGGGAGCTGGACGGGATCATCGAGCCGGCCGCCACCCGCGTCGCGATCACCAAGGCGCTGCGGGCCCTGCGCACCAAGCGTTCGAGCCTTCCGCCCAAGAAGCACGGCAACATCCCGCTGTAGGGAGCGACCATGGCAGACGAACAGAACACCGGGCAGGACGCACCGGAGGACACCCCCGCAGATGCTCCCCTGCACCTGCGCTTCCTGACCCGCGGCATCAGCCCGGTCGAGGCAGCCGCCGTGTCCGCCGTGCTGCACGGCCTGCTCCGCGAGGAGACCGGCAGCCTGCACAAGAAGCCGACGGGCGCACGCAGCGGCTGGCAGGCCGGCCAGCGGGCCATCCGGCCGCCCTTCGTCTCCGGGCAGAGCAGCTGGGCCGAGTTCCGGGCGTGAGCCGCCCGGCCCCGAGCGGGTCCCCCCTAAATGCCGACTTTTGGATTGACCACGGCTCGGTCACTATAGATATTGCTAGGTGTCGCTCACTGAGTTACACAACCAGAACTCGTCGACTAGGGTAAGCAGGCGAATTCTGGGGGCACGTCAGGGTGACATTCGGGTTGTCGCCCTGGCACAACGTAAAAAAGGGGACCAACCTTCGGGTTGGTCCCCTTTTTTTGCGTCCCGGCCGGCTCGTCCCCGGCACGAACTCAGGCGCTACGGTCTCCGGCGCTACGCTCTCAGACGATCTGGGCGGATGCGGAGGCAGGGGCCCTGGGGATCTCGAGCCACAGGTCGACCTCGGGCTCCGGCGAGTCCTGTCCCAGGGCACTGAGCCGGGCATCCGCGCTGCTGAGGCCGACCACGGTCACGGCCGTCGCCGACCCTTCACCCGCCGTGCGGGCGATGATCGTGTCTGCCGTCGATTCGCCGATCGCGGCGGCGAGCTGGTCGAGGATGGCCCCGAGCTCGACACCGTCGAGATCGTCGATCGTGCCCTCGTCGAGCAGCGTCACGATGGCGCCCCGGCGCCTGGCCGCCATCACCTGGTCGCGTACGGCATCGTTGAGCAGCTTGCGGCCACGGATCTCATCGCGCACGGCGGCTTCGAGGTAGCGGCACTCCTGGCGGTCCTCCGCGTCGAGTTCCCCGTGCTTGTCGATGATGTGGCGAAGCATGGGGGCCGCGAGGCGGAGCGTCTGCGCGAGGCGAACCTGGCGTTCGAACAGGTGCGCCTCCTGGGCCGCCTGCCACTCCGTCGCCTCCCGCTCGGCGAGCGCGTACTGGCGGGAGTCACGGCCCGCCTTGGCGAGGGCGCGGGCGAGGAGGACGGCGACCGTCACCCAGACGACGCTCCCGATCACGCCCATGTCGAGAAGCTGGGCCGGGCCCGCCCAGAGGATCGTGTGCACGACGAGGGCTCCGACTCCGACCCAGGCGAGCGCCGTGCGGCGGCGCGTCGCCGTGATCGTCATGAGCGTGCCGACGGCGGCGACGTACCAGGTCGCGTAGCCGTTCCTGGCGGAGCCGTCGAGCTGGCTGCCGACGAGCAGCGGGATCACGACGCAGACGGCGACGTTGAAGAAGGCGAGCGCGAGGTTCATCCGCATCGGGCTCGACGGCCAGAGGCTCAGGAGGGTCGCGATCGCATAGAGGGCGAGCGCGAAGATCGCCGGCCCCGGGGTGCGCGGCAGGTCGAGCGAGTAGATGCCGAGCACGATGTGGTACGCCGAGAACAGACCGGCGAGGAACAGGACGAGCCCGCGGGGAACGGTGATCATCAGGGGTTCACCCCGCCGTCCTTCGGCCACTCGATGGTGATCGTGGTGCCCTGCCCCGGCGTTGAGCACACCGTGACGAACCCGCCGACGCTCTGCACCCGCTCCGCGATCGAGATGCGCAGGCCGAGACGCTCGCTCGGGACCAGAGCGGGGTCGAAACCGACGCCGGTATCGGAGATCTCGATGGTGCATCCGCCCTGGCTGTTCGCACTCATCGTGAGCAGGCGCTCGGGATCGGGCGTGCCGAGGCCTGCCCAGGCGTGCTGCACACTGTTGGCCATCGCCTGGACGGAGGCCGCGAGAATCGCGTCGGAGACGTGCGCGGGCACGGCGAGCCGGGGAATCGAACACTCCACGATCGTGAACGGACGCGCGAGCCGGGAGGCCGCGAGGCGGATCAGCCCGGCGAGCTCCGAAAAGGACACCGTGCTGTCGTCGACCGCCGGGGTGCTCGCGGCGTCGGTGAGGCGCTTGAGGGCGTCCGTCGCCATCCCTGAGGCGAGCTGCGCGGCCTTCGGGCTCCCGGCGGCCGCCGCGGCGAGGAAGGTCGCGAGCACACTGTCGTGCACGATCGAGTCCACCTGCACGCGCTCGACCTCGGTGGCGTGCTGGCGCACCGCAGTCGCGTACTTGTTGAGCGCATTCGTCTGCGCGGCGTCGACGGAGCCGGCCGTCTGCCGCAGCATGAAGATCATGATCAGGAGGACCTGGCCGAGGAGCGTCGCGTAGACGGCGTCGAGGGAGGCCAGGAGAGCATCCGCGTCGCCGCCTGAGGGCAGCGAACGCACGATCCCGTAGGCGAGAGGGGCGGCGAAGGTGTACGCGCACGCCCAGCCGAGCGGGAACGAGATGGCCGCACACGAGGTTGCGACCGTGCAGACGTACCAGAGCCAGGGCTTCCCATCGAGGATGGCTCCCGGGTCCCGCATCAGGAACGGCCAGCCGATCAGGGCGGCGAGATAGACGACGGCGACGGCTCCGGTCGTGATCCGCACCCCGACCTTGGTGATCGAGGCCACCACGACGGCGGCGACCGCGAGGGCAAGGGCGACCGGCATCGCGACGCCCATGACCGGCAGCCGTAACGGGATCTGCTGCAGCATCGCAGGCAGGGCCTGCAGGGAGAAGACGACGGCGACCCCGGCGACAGACCGGGAGATGACGACCTCGATC
Source organism: Cryobacterium breve (assembly GCF_027594785.1). Taxonomy (GTDB): domain Bacteria; phylum Actinomycetota; class Actinomycetes; order Actinomycetales; family Microbacteriaceae; genus Cryobacterium; species Cryobacterium breve_A. The sequence continues at coordinate 3,042,206 of NZ_CP075584.1, read as the reverse complement.
CGGGACCGGCTGATCGGGTTGCGGGGCTGGCGGATGCCGGGCGCCCGGATGTCCTCCGCCGCGGGGGGTGCGAGTTCCAGGCGGTCGGGAGTCAACCGTGTCGAGAGCGGCGGGATCGTGCCCGCTGCCTCAGCCGCGGCCATCTCCGCCATCCGGGTCCAGCCCCGGGAGGATTCCGTCTTCGACGGCCCGGCGCAGCAGGTCGACCTTCGTCGGCGCCGGCCGGCCGACCTCGACGTACTTCACGCGGATTCGGTCGAGGTACTCGCGCGCGGTCGAGTGCGCGATGCCGAGCTGCATGGCGACCATCTTGAGCGGCAGGCCGGAGGCGTAGAGGTGCAGCACGTCCCGTTCCCTGCGGCCGAGCTGGGCCTTGGAGAAGTCGCGGTCCGCGTCGATCGCGGTCGCCCATTCGAGGTTGTTGAGCACGTCGCCGCGGGCGACGGACGCCACGGCGGCCATCACGGTCGTCGTGGGCGATGACTTCGGGATGACGCCGGCGGCGCCGGCGGCGAGGGCCTCACGGACGAGGGCGACCCGGTCGGCGATGCTGTGCACGAGCACCGAGGCGCCCGTGCTCTGGGCGAGGTGCACGTTGTCGGTGACGAGGGAGCCGTCACCGAGGGAGAGGTCGAGCACGATCACGTCGCAGGGGCGCCCGCCGATCGCATCGACGAGCCCCTTCACGGTCGCCGCGGTCGCGACGACCACGTAGCCGACGTTCTCGCAGGCCGCCTGGATGCCGAGGCGCACGGATTCGTGATCGTCGGCGATTCCGACCCGGACGGGGTGATCAAGCGGCGTGCGCGCTTCGGTCGCGTGCGTCGGGCCCGGGTTCGTACCGACCGGAGCGGCCGGAGCGCCTGCCGTGGTCGTCGGTGAGGTCGCGGGCGTTGTCGGGTGCGTCACTTTTTCCTACATTCTTCCATTGCACGTACACGTCAACGATAGCTATTTGGACAGCAGGGCGACGGCTTCAACGTGATGAGTGTTCGGAAAGAGATCGAACGCCCGCAGCTTCCGCAGCTCGTATCCGTGCCCGGCGAGGAGGGCGATGTCCCGGGCGAGGGCGACGGGATCGCAGGCCACGTAGAGGATCTGCTTCGGGGACAGCACGGCGAGCTGGTCGATGACCTTGTGGCCTGCGCCGGAACGCGGCGGGTCCAGGACGACGGTCGCCGCCTGGTGCTTGACCCGTTCCGCGGCGCTCGCGTCGCGGACCAGGCCGGCCAGGAATCGGTCGACCCGGTCGGTGCGAACGCTCGCTCCGACCCATTCCGCGAGGTTCTCCGCGGCGAAGTCTGTCGCGTGCGCGTCGCTCTCGACGGAGGTGATCCGGACGGTGCTGCCGAACTTGTCGCCGACGGCCGCCGCGAGCAGCCCGACCCCGCCGTACAGGTCGAGGTTGGTGGCACGGGGGTCGAACAGTTCGGGATCGATCAGGTCCTGGACGGCGTGGTACAGGGTGTCCGCGGCTCGGACATGCACCTGCCAGAATCCGCCGGCGTCGAGGCGGAACTCCCGGTCACCGACGACCTCGCGGATCAGGGTGCGCGGCGTGGCCTTCGGCTTCCCGTGCGCATCCGGCTCGGAGACGAGGATCTGCACGGTGCCGAGGCTCGGGGAGACGACGTCGACCGAAGCCGCGCCGGGGAAACGCTGGTCGAGCGGGGCGGCCGCCTCGAGCATCCGTTCGGCGAGGGGAAGGTCGCCGACGGGGATCACCCGGTGGGAGCGGGCCGCGTACGGGCCGACCGTGCCGTCGGTGTCGACGTGGAGGCGCACGCGGGTGCGCCAGCCGGTGCCGTCTGCCGCGTCGCCCGGCGAGGCGTTGGGGCCGAGCGGCACGGGTTCGACGACAACGTCGGACTCGATCTTCGCCATCCGCTTCAGGGAGTCTGCGAGTACCTGGCGCTTGAGTTCGCGCTGGAAGCCGAGTTCGATGTGGCCGAACTCCGCGCCGCCCGCGCGGTCGTCCGGGTCGCGCTCGAGGGCCGCAGAGGCCCAGATGTGCGGCTGGCGTTCGCGGGCCGCGTCGAGGACCTCGACGGTCTCCGCACGCCAGAAACTCTTGTGGTTCGCCGAGGTGAGCCGGGCGCGCACGCGCTCTCCCGGCAGGGTGTCGCTCACGAAGACCACGCGGCCTTCGTGCCTGGCGATGAAGATACCGCCGTGAGCTACGTTGGTGACGAGGAGTTCGAGTTCGGTACCCACCTCGGCTGCGGGTGCGGGGAGATTCGCCGGTGTGTCATTGCTGGTGGCCATTGTTCGAGCATCCCACATCGCTTCTATCGCCGCTTCTATCGCCGCTCTTTCGCGGCACGAAGGGAACCATGCGCCTGTACCTGGCCTCGACCTCTCCGGCCCGGCTCACGCTCCTGCGTGCCGCCGGGATCGAGCCGGTCACGATCGCGCCCGGCGTCGACGAAGGCGAGGTCGCAGCGGATGCCGCCCGGGCGCTCGGCGCACCGCTCACGCCCCGCCACACGGTCGAATTGCTCGCTCGCGCCAAGGCGGAGGACGTCTCCCGGGCGATCGTCGCCCTGGACGCCGAGGCCGCCGACGGGGACGACGTGCACCTCGTGCTCGGCGGGGACTCTGTCTTCGTGATCGACGGCGTGATCTACGGCAAGCCGCACACGGCTGAGAAGGCCAGGGAGCGCTGGGAGCTGCAGCGCGGCCGCACCGGTCAGCTCTACTCGGGCCACTGGCTCATCGAGCACCGGGCCGGCGTGCCCGGCCGGGCCGTCGGGGCTGTCGCCGTCGCCGACGTGACCTTCGCCGACGACATCGACGACGCGGAGCTCGACGCGTACATCGCGACCGGGGAGCCCCTGTTCGTCGCCGGGGCGTTCACGATCGACAGCCTCGGAGCCCCCTTCATCACCCACATCGAGGGCGACCCATCGACCGTCGTCGGCCTGTCCCTGCCGACACTGCGCCGGCTCGTGATCAGTCTCGGGCACTCCTGGCCGAGCCTCTGGAACCGCGCAGACGCCTGACGCCGAGCGGGTTTCGGGGGCGTTTTGTAGGCATCCATACCTTTTTGGGAGCTCTTTTTGTTGAAGAGAACCAAAGCCTGGGGCGGGATGTCCAATAAGCTCAGGCACTGTGTCCCGCATAACGAAGGTCCTCATCGCCAACCGGGGCGAAATCGCCGTCCGGGTGATTCGAGCCGCGAAAGACAGCGGCATTCTCTCGGTCGCCGTCTACGCCGACCAGGATCGTGACGCCGTTCACGCCCGCCTCGCAGACGAGGCGTACGGGCTCGACGGTACGACAAGCGCCGAAACCTACCTGGTCATCGAGAAGATCCTCTCGATCGCCCGCCGGTCCGGCGCCGACGCCGTGCACCCCGGGTACGGCTTCCTCGCCGAGAACGCCGAATTCGCCCGCGCCGTGATCGACGCCGGCCTGATCTGGATCGGCCCGTCCCCCGACGCCATCGAACAGCTCGGCGACAAGGTCTCCGCCCGGCACATCGCTGAACGGGTGCACGCCCCGATGGCGCCAGGCACCCTCAACCCGGTGCTCGACGCCACCGAGGTCCTCGACTTCATCGACCAGCACGGGCTACCGGTCGCGATCAAGGCCGCCTTCGGCGGCGGCGGCCGCGGCCTCAAGGTCGCCCGCACCCGCGAAGAGGTTCCAGAGCTCTTCGACTCCGCCGTGCGGGAGGCCGTCGCCGCCTTCGGCCGTGGCGAATGCTTCGTGGAGAAGTACCTCGACAAGCCCCGCCACGTCGAGACCCAGTGCCTCGCCGACGCCTACGGCAACGTCGTCGTCGTCTCCACCCGTGACTGCTCGCTCCAACGCCGCCACCAGAAGCTCGTCGAGGAGGCGCCCGCGCCGTTCCTGACGACCGCCCAGCACGACGAGATGTACCGCGCCTCCAAGGCCATCCTCAAGGAGGTCGGCTACCTCGGTGCCGGCACCTGCGAATTCCTGATCGGGCAGGACGGCACCGTCTCCTTCCTCGAGGTCAACACCCGGCTCCAGGTCGAACACCCCGTCTCCGAAGAGGTCACCGGTATCGACCTCGTCCGCGAACAGTTCCGCCTCGCAGAGGGTGGCCGACTCGACTACGACGACCCGATCCCGCGTGGGCACTCCTTCGAATTCCGGATCAACGGCGAAGACCCCGGCCGCGGGTTCATGCCCGCCCCCGGCCCCGTGCACGTCTTCCGGGCGCCGGGCGGCCCCGGCGTGCGCGTCGACAGCGGCGTGCAGGCCGGCGACGTCATCTCCGGCTCCTTCGACTCCCTGCTGGCCAAGCTCATCGTCACCGGTGCGACCCGCGAAGAAGCGCTCGAGCGCTCCCGCCGCGCCCTTGACGAGTTCGACATCGCCGGACTCCCGACCGTGCTGCCGTTCCACCGCACGATCGTGCGCGACCCCGCTTTCGCGCCCGTCGACGGCGAACCGTTCTCGATCTACACCCGGTGGATCGAAACCGAGTTCGTCAACGACATCGAGCCGTGGAACGGGTCCCTCACCGACGAGGGCACCGCCGAGAAACGCCACAACGTCGTCGTCGAGGTCGAGGGCCGCCGCATCGAGGTCAGCCTCCCCGTGCGCCTCCTGCCCGGCACCGCCGAGAACACCGCCGGTCCCGCGCCGCGTCGCCGCGGCGTTGCCCACTCGGTGAACACGGCCATCGGCGACGCCGTGGTCGCGCCGATGCAGGCCACGATCGTCAAGCTCGCCGTGGCAGAGGGCGACGTGGTCGTCAAGGGCGACCTGTTGCTCGTGCTCGAGGCCATGAAGATGGAACAGCCCCTCACCGCGCACAAGGACGGCGTGATCGGCAGCATCGGCGCCGTCGTCGGCGCCACGGTGTCGAGCGGGTATATGTTGCTGGCCGTGACCGACGCCGCGTAGGCACCTCCCGGCAGGTATCCGCTCGCTCATCGTCGGCCGGGAAAGGGGACCGTCGTGGATCCGGACGAACTGACCGCGTTCCTGCTCGATCTGAACGGCGCCGTCGAGACGTACCCGTTCGGGCCGGAGGCCCGGGTGATGAAGGTCGCGGGCAAGATGTTCTCCGTCGACCAGCCGGATGCCCCGAGCCGGTCGATCACGCTCAAGGCGCTCCCCGAGAACGTGCCGCGGCTGATCCGGAGCGTTGCCGGCATCGAACCGGGCTATCACATGAACAAGCGCCACTGGGTGACCGTGCGACTCGACGGCTCCGTTCCCGCCGACCACGTGCGGGAGCTGATCACCGAGTCGCACGCGATCATCGTCGCCGCTCTCCCCCGCGCCGTCCGCCGCGGCCTCGAGGGCTGACCGGCTCTCCCGCGAGAGCGTACTTTCGGCCCTTTAAAACCGCGGTTTAAAGGGCCATAAGTGTACTCTCGCGAGGACCGGGGGCGAGTCATCGGATGGCCCGATGGACGATGTGCATCGCGCGGGCGGCATCCGTGATCGAGCCCGTCAGCGACGGGTAGACCGGGAACGCCCTGGCGACCTCGTCGACCGTGAGCCGGTGCTCCACGGCGAGCGCGAGCGGGAAGATGAGTTCGCTCGCCTTCGGGGCGACGATGACGCCACCGATGACGGTGCCGGTCGTCGTGGTCGCGAAGAGCTTGACGAAGCCGTCCTTGATGCCCATCATCTTCGCGCGCGGGTTCGCGGCAAGGGGCAGCTTGTAGATCGTGCCGCGCACGAGGCCGTCCTCGATCTGCTTCTGCGTCCAGCCGACGGTCGCGATCTCGGGCTGGGTGAAGATGTTGGCCGCGACATTGCGGATCTCGATCGGGTTCACGGCGTCGCCCATCGCGTGGAAGACCGCGGTGCGGCCCATCATCGAGGCGACGGATGCGAGCGGCAGCTCTGTCGTGCAGTCTCCGGCCGCGTAGATGCTCGGCATCGAGGTGCGGGCGACCCGGTTCACCCGGATGTGCCCGGAGTCGGTCAGCTGCACGCCGGCCTCCTCGAGGCCGATCCCGTGGGTGTTCGGCACCGAGCCGACGGCGATCAGGCAGTGGCTGCCCTCGACCTTGCGTCCGTCGGAGAGCGTCGCGAGCACCCCGGCACCGGTGACGACGACGGATTCGGCGCGGGACTTGCTGAGGACGACCATCCCGTTGCGCTTGAAGACGTTCTCGATCACGGCTGCCGCGTCGGCGTCCTCGCCCGGCAGCACCTGGTCGCGGCTCGAGATCAGGGTGACGCGGGCCCCGAGGGCCCGGTATGCGGAGGCGAACTCGGCGCCGGTGACGCCGGACCCGACGACGATGAGGTGCTCGGGCACGGCGCGCAGATTGTAGAGCTGGGTCCAGGTGAGGATGCGCTCCCCGTCGGGGACCGCGGTCGGGAGGATGCGCGGGCTCGCTCCAACGGAGACGACGATCGTGTCGGCGCTGATCCGGTCGAAATCGGTGCCGGCGGCCTCGGAGGTCGCGACGATCACGCCACTCGTGCCGTCGAGGCGGCCGTGGCCCTGGACGAGGCGGACTCCGGCGGTGACGAGGGTGGCCCGCATGTCCTCGGACTGCTGGCGGGCGAGCGCGAGGAGACGCTTGTTCACGGCGGCGAGGTTGATCGCGACCTCGGGGCGGCTCGGCTTGCCGTCGGCCCCGCGGACGAATAGCTGGACACCGAGTTCTGTCGCGTCGCCGATGGAGTTGGTGGCCTCTGCGGTGGCGATGAGCGACTTCGAGGGGACGACGTCCGTGATGACGGCGGACCCGCCGACGCCGACCTCTTCGACGAGCGTGACCTCCGCTCCGAGCTGAGCCCCGGCGATCGCCGCTTCGTATCCGCCGGGCCCTCCGCCGAGAATGACGATCTGCTGCTTGCGTTCGAACTCGTAGGCCATGGTGACATTCTGCCGTTCGCCGCCCTTCGCCACCAATCCCGGCCCCGCGCATCCGCCCGCCGCAGCCCGCGCCGCCGTCCGCCCCCGACGAATTCGACGGAGTTTTGGAGATTTTCGTGCGTGAGAGGGCACTTTCGGCCCCGAATGCCCAAAATCTCCGTCGAATTGGTTCGGGCGAATAGAGTGGGGGGATGCCGACGATCGACGCAAACCCGCTGGACGAGCCACAAACCGACCCGTTCGAGATCGCCCGGATCGCGGCGGGTGAAATCGCCGAGCTGACCGGCGTCGCCCATCACGACGTAGCGCTGACCCTCGGCAGTGGCTGGGGCAAGGCCGCGGAGCTCATCGGCGAGACCACGCACACGATCCCCGCGCAGTCGATCACCGGCTTCCAGCGCCCCCGCGCTCGAAGGCCACGTCGGCACCCTGCGCTCCGTGCTTCTGCCGAACGGCAAGCGCGCCCTCGTCATCGGCGCGCGCACCCACTACTACGAGGGCCACGGCGTCCGCCGGGTCGTGCACAGCGTGCGCACCGCTGCGGCGACGGGCGCGACCACCATGATCCTCACCAACGGGGCCGGCGGCATCCGTGAGACCTGGACCCCCGGAACACCGGTGCTGATCAGCGACCACATCAACCTCACCGCGGACTCGCCGCTCGAGGGCGCGACCTTCATCGACCTGACCGACCTCTACTCGAAGCGGCTGCGCGACCTGGCCCGCACCATCGACCCCGGGCTCGACGAGGGCGTCTACTGCCAGTTCCGCGGACCGCACTACGAGACCCCCGCCGAAGTGCAGATGGCGAAGGCGATCGGCGGCCACATCGTCGGCATGTCGACGGCGCTCGAGGCCATCGCGGCCCGGCAGGCCGGCATGGAGATCCTCGGCCTGTCCCTGATCACCAACCTCGCGGCCGGGATCCAGAAGGAGCCGCTCAGCCACGCCGAAGTGCTCGTTGCAGGCAAGCAGGCCGAACCCGTGATCAGCGCACTCCTCGCCAGGATCGTGGCCGCCCTGTGAGCGCCACCGAGACCGGAACCGGACCCGTCGACACCGGCTCCACCGACGCCGCCTCGACCGGCACGGGCGAGGTTCGCGCGCGCGGGCGCCACCGGGCGTTGCCGGATGCTCCCACTTCCGTCCTGCCGCCGACCCTCGCGCTCGACATCGTGGAGGTTCTGTCGCCCGCAGTAGCCGCGGCGAGCGAACCGGCTCCCGCTGCTTCCACGCCCGCCGAAGAGGAAACCGCCCCCGCGGCCGCCCCTGCAACCGCGCACGAAGCCGCCCCTGCAACACCGGCAGCCCCGACCGCCGAGGCAACCCCGGCGCCGCCGGCAGCCGCTCAGCACGGGGAATCCGCACCGGAACCGACGGCTCCTCCCGTGATCGCCCACCCCGCATCCGTCAGCGACGAGCCGACCCCCGTCACGGCGGAAATGGACGCCACGGTCGCGACTGACTTCGTTCCGAAAGCGCTCGCCCACCCCGCACGCGCGGGTTCACCGGCCACACCGGAACCGGCCCCCGACGACGCCACCACGATCGCCGCCGCCACCGCCTGGCTCGCCCAGGACCCGGATCCTGAGACCCAGGCCGAACTGCGCGCCCTGCTCCGCGGGGCGCAGTCCGCAGACGAGACCGCCATCACCGAGCTGCACGCCCGCTTCGACGAACGCCTCGCCTTCGGAACCGCTGGACTCCGCGGCGCGATCGGCTCCGGCTCCAACCGGATGAACCGGGTCCTCGTGTCCCAGGCCGCCGCCGGCCTCGCCGCCTTCCTGATCGGAACCGCGCTCCCCGGCCACACTCCCTCCGTCGTGATCGGCTACGACGGCCGCAAGAACTCCCAGGTGTTCGCGACAGACAGCGCCGCGATCATGGCCGGGGCCGGCGTCCGCGCCATTCTGCTCCCCCGCCTGCTGCCGACGCCCGTCCTCGCCTTCGCCGTGCGCCACCTCGGCGCGAGCGCCGGTGTGATGGTCACCGCCTCGCACAATCCCGCGGCAGACAACGGCTACAAGGTCTATCTCGGCGGCGCGAACAGCGGGTCCCAGATCGTCTCGCCGGACGACGCCTTCATCGCGGCGGAGATCCACCGGATCGCGACGCACGCGACCATCCCCGAACTGCCGCGCGGCGTCTACGAGACCGCGGAGGAAACCGTCGTACAGGCGTACATCACCGAGACCGCTGCAACCGTCGGCCCGCCGCGCGCCCAGGTCAACGCCGTCTACACCGCGATGCACGGAGTCGGCTGGGACACCACCCGCCGCGTGCTCGAGGCCGCAGGCTACGACCTGCCGACCCTCGTCGACGCGCAGATCGCGCCGGACCCGACCTTCCCGACCGTCGTCTTCCCGAACCCGGAGGAGCCGGGCGCCCTCGACCTCGCCTATGCGACGGCCCGCGAGATCAACGCCGAACTCGTCATTGCGAACGACCCCGACGCCGACCGCCTCGCGATCGCGATCCCCGACGTCGACTCCGCGAGCGGCTACCGTCGCCTCACCGGCAACGAGGTCGGCGCCATCCTCGGCTGGCGAGCAGCAGAGCGGGCCGAACTCGCCCCCGTCACCGCAGAGGCCGACACGCACGACGATGCTGACACACCTGCCACCGCCCCGCGCAGCGGCACCCTGGCCTGCTCGATCGTGTCGTCGCCGGCGTTGAAGGCCGTTGCGGATGCCTACGGCATGCGCTTCGAGGAGACCCTCACCGGGTTCAAGTGGGTCTCCCGGGCCCCCGGTCTCGTGTTCGGCTACGAGGAAGCCCTCGGCTACCTCGTGAACCCGACGACCGTCCGCGACAAGGACGGAATCTCCGCGGCCCTCGCCCTGCTCTCCCTGGCGAGCGACCTGAAGAACGAGGGCTTCACCCTCGCGGACCACCTGCACCACTTCAGCGGCCGGTTCGGGCACTTCTCGTCGAGCCAGATCTCGGTGCGCGTGACCGACCTGTCCGAGATCTCCCGGGTGATGGACCGGCTGCGCTCGAACCCGCCGGCGTTCGTCGGCCGGATCCGGGTCGACCACATCGACGACCTCGCCGGCGGCTTCGTCGGCCTGCCGCCGAGCGATGTGCTTCGGATCCGCCTCGTCGGAGGCGCCCGGGTGATGGTGCGCCCGAGTGGAACGGAACCCAAGCTCAAGGTCTACCTCGACACGAGCAGCGTCGTCGGCACGGTCGTGGAGCGCCAGGTCGCCGCGAACGCGGTGCTCGCCGAGCTCGAGCGGGGCATGCGCGAACTCATCGCGTAGACCTCAGAACGCCGGGCTCGACCCGCGCGTCAGCGCACCGGCTCACCCAGACCCGGCGCACAGCGCACCGGGCTCACGGCGAACCGGGCTCAGCCGAGCGCTTCCTCGAGCTTGGTCGTAAGCTCGTCGACGTCGAAATAGTTGTCGATCACGACGATGTCGGCGTTGGTCTTGCCGATGCGGCTCACGAGTTCTGACGACGTCAGGATCACCTGCGCGTCAGCGCCGACCGCCTGCACTGACGCGACATCGGTCGCCGTCACCTCGGCGTCGATGTCGAGTCTGGCGAGAGCGCGCTCGGCGTTCACCTTCAGGATCGCGGAGGTGCCCACCCCGACTCCGCACAACGCGACGATCTTCATTCCTCGACCCCGCTTGCTTCTGCGGCGGGTGCCGTGACGCCGAGCAGCGAACGGATGCCGGCGGCATCCGTCGCGGCCGCAAGCGCGGGGATGACCCGCGGGTCGTTAAAGACGTTCGCGAGTTCGGCGACGAGCAGCACGTGTTCGTCGCCCGTTGTCACGGCGAGGCCGAGGACCACGCTGACCGGGTCGTTGTGCGGGTGGCCGAAGGCGACGGGTTCCGCGAGCGTCACGACGCTCAGGCCCTCGGCGATGACGTCGGGGCCCGGGCGCGCGTGGGCGAGGGCCAGGCCGGGGGCGATCACGACGTAGGCACCGAACTCGTCGATGACGTCGATCATCCGTTTGGTGTAGCCGGGAACTGTCGACCCCGAGCGGACGAGTCCGTCGCCGGCCGCGGTCACGGCGGCGCGCCAGTCTTCGACGTGGATGCCGATCGCTATGGCGGTAAGAGGCAGGTCTGGGAGTTGCATAGGTTCTTTCACTGGGGTTGCGTGGCGGGGTCCGCGGGCTCTCAGGCCTCTTCGAAGCCCGCGACGATGGCGTCCGCGAGTTCTTCGCGCTCTTCGAGCGGGAGGAACGCGGACTGGGCGGCGTTGAGCTGGAAGACCTCGAGGTCGTCGATGTCGTAGCCGAAGGCGTCGCTGAGCAGCGCCAGTTCCTGGCTCAGGCTCGTGTCGCTCATCAGCCGGTTGTCGGTGTTGACGGTGACCCGGAAGCCGAGCTGGTAGAGCAGGTCGAAGGGGTGGTCGAGCAGGTCGTCGCCCCATGCGGCGATTGCGCCGGTCTGGAGGTTGGACGACGGGCTCAGTTCGAGGGCGATCTCGCGGTCGCGCACCCACTGAGCGACCGGGCCGAGGGTGACGTAGGTGTTGTCGTCGTCCTCGCGGCCGATGACGATGTCCTGGGCGAGGCGCACACCGTGGCCGAGGCGCAGGGCGCGGCCGTCGAAGAGGGCGCCGCGGATGCTTTCGAGCCCGTCGGCCTCTCCGGCGTGCACCGTGACCGGCATGAACTCCTTGGCGAGGTAGTCGAAGGCTGCGAGGTGGTTGCGCGCGGGGAAACCGAGTTCCGCTCCGGCGATGTCGAACCCGACGACGCCGTTGCCGCGGTGACGCACGGCGAGTTCGGCGATCTCGAGCCCGCGGTTCGCGTGGCGCATCGCGGTGATGAGCTGGCCGACCCGGATGGTCGAACCGTATTCCGCCGCCTCGTCGACGCCGGATTCGAGGCCTTCCTGCACGGCCTCGACGACCTGGTCCAGGGTGAGCCCGCGGGTGAGGTGCTGTTCGGGCGCCCAGCGGATCTCCCCGTAGATGACACCGTCGGCTGCAAGGTCCTGCACGAATTCGTGCGCGACCCGCGTGAGGCCCTCACGGGTCTGCATCACGGCCGTCGTCACATCGAAGGTCTTGAGGTAGTCAACGAGCGAGCCCGAATTGGACTGGTCGGCGAACCAATCGCCGAGGGCCGCGGCTTCCGTCGACGGCAGGTCGAGACCGATGGCCTCGGCGAGCTCGATGATGGTCTGGGGGCGCAGCCCGCCGTCGAGGTGGTCGTGCAGCGATATTTTGGGCAGCGCGTTGATGCTCGTACCACCGGGCAGCAGGAATTCCTCAGAGCTCGTATTCACGCTCACCAATCTACCGGCCCCGGCCTCCCCCGGCCCCTCCCGAGGCATAACTCCCGAAATTTATCGTGATCGGCAACAAACCGGTGCCGGTGGAGATCGGGCCGGGCTCAGCGGCCGATGCGCTCGGCGATCAGGGGGCCGCCGTCGAGCACGGGCTCGCCGGGGTCGCCGATCCGGTACGCGCCCTCGAGGGCTTCAAGGGCCCTGGCGAAACGCTCCGGCTCGTCGGCGCTGAGGGTGAAGAGTGCCTGCCCGGCGCGCACGGTGTCTCCCGGCTTGGCGTGCAGGTCGATCCCTGCTGCGTGCTGCACGGGGTCCTGCTTGCGGGCGCGACCGGCGCCGAGGCGCCAGGCGCCGATCCCGAACGGAAGCGCCTGCTGCTCGACGAGCACCCCGTCGCGGTCGGCGACAACGGTGTGGGTCTCCTTCGCGACCGGCAGTGCGGCATCCGGGTCGCCGCCCTGAGCGCGGATGACCTCACGCCACTTGTCCATGGCCCGCCCGTCGGTGAGGGCAGCGGCCACGTCGACGCCGTCGATTCCGGCGAGGTCGAGCATCTCGGTCGCGAGGGCGATCGTGAGTTCGACGACGTCTGCCGGCCCGCCGCCGGCAAGCACCTCGACCGATTCGCGCACCTCGTTCGCGTTTCCGATCGCGAAGCCGAGCGGCACGTTCATGTTGGTGAGCAGGGCGGATGTCGCCACTCCGGCATCTTCGCCGAGCGCGACCATCGTGCGGGCGAGCTCCCGGGAGAGCTCGATGTCTTTCAGGAAGGCTCCGGATCCGAACTTCACGTCGAGGACGAGGGCGCTCGTGCCCTCCGCGATCTTCTTCGACATGATCGAGGAGGCGATCAGCGGGATCGCCTCGACGGTTCCGGTGATGTCGCGGAGCGCGTAGAGCTTGCCGTCCGCCGGGGCGAGGCCGCCACCGGCCGCGCAGATCACGCCGCCGTGATCGCGGAGCCTGGGCGAACATCTCCTCGTTGCTGAGGTGGGCGCGCCAGCCGGGGATCGACTCGAGCTTGTCGAGGGTGCCGCCGGTGTGCCCCAGCCCGCGGCCGGAGAGCCTGCGGAACGGCCGCTCCGAAGACCGCGACGAGCGGCATCAGCGGGAGGGTGATCTTGTCGCCGACACCGCCGGTGGAGTGCTTGTCGGTCGTCGGCTTGCCGAGGCCGGCGAAGCTCATCCGCTCGCCGCTGTTGATCATGGCGAGGGTGAGGTCCTTGATCTCCCGGCGGGTCATGCCGTTCAGGAAGATCGCCATCGTCATGGCGGCCATCTGCTCGTCGCCGACGTAGCCGCGGGTATACGCGTCGATCAGCCAGTCGATCTGGGGGGTGGCGAGTTCGCCGTGGTCGCGCTTGGTGCGGATCAGGTCGACGGCGTCGAAGGCTTCGAGGTGGGTCTGGGTGTTCACTGGTGTTCTTCCCGGTAGTCGGCGAGCTGGCGTGGCCCGAAGGCGTCCGGCAGGACCTGATCGATGGTGCGGAGGCCCGAGACTGTTTCCAGCAGCATGCCGGGCGCGGAGTGTTCGTAGAGCAGCTGGCGGCAGCGGCCGCACGGCATCAGCAGGTTGCCGTTGCCGTCGACGCAGCTGAAGGCGAGGAGCCGGCCGCCGCCGGTGAGGTGCAGCACGGAGACGAGGGCGCACTCCGCACAGAGGGTGAGGCCGTACGAGGCGTTCTCCACGTTGCATCCGCTGATCACCCTGCCGTCGTCGACGAGGGCAGCCGCGCCGACCGGGAACTTCGAGTACGGCGCGTACGCGAGGCGCATGGCCTCGGTCGCTGTGCTGCGGAGGAGCGCCCAGTCGACCGCGGGAGCCACGTGGCCGGACTCCGGTTCGTTCTTTCGGGCCGGTTCGTTCTTCGGTGCCGGGTCGTTCTTTCGGGAGCTCACGATTTGATGTACGGCTTTCCGGAGGCCGCAGGCCCCCGCGACTGGCCGACGAGGCCGGCGACGGCGAAGATCGTGACGAGATAGGGCAGCATCAGCATGAATTCGCTCGGCACCGGGGAGCCGATGATGCTGAGCACGTTCTGCAGGTTGCTCGCGAAGCCGAAGAGCAGCGCGGCGAGGGTGGCCCTGATCGGGTCCCAGCGGCCGAAGATGACGGCGGCGAGGGCGATGAACCCGGCGCCCGCTGTCATCTCCTTACCGAAGGCGCCGACGGAGCCGAGGGTGAAGTACGCCCCGCCGAGACCGGCGATCGCACCGGCGAGCGAGACGTTCCAGAACCGGGTGCGGGCGACGTTGATGCCCACGGTGTCAGCGGCCTGCGGATGCTCGCCGACGGCCCGCAGGCGGAGGCCCCACTTGGTGTGGAAGAGGCCGAAGTACACGCACGCGACGGCCACGTACATGATGTACACGATCAGGGTCTGCCGGAAGAGCACCGGTCCGATGATCGGGATCTCGCTCAGCAGCGGGATGGGGATCGTCTCGAAGCGCGGCGGGCTGTTGAGCGTCGCGGCGTTCGGTGCGAGGAGCCTGCGAGAACAGGAAGCCGGTGACCCCGGAGACGAGCACGTTGAGCACGACGCCGACGATGACCTGGTCGACGAAGTACTTGATCGAGAACGCGGCGAGCACGAAGGAGACGAGCACGCCGGCGACCATCGCCGCGACGAGCCCGAGCAGCGGCTGCTGAGTGATCGAGGCGACCATCGCCGAGGTGAAGGCCCCGGCGAGAAGCTGGCCCTCGATCGCGACGTTGACCACGCCGACCCGCTCGGAGATGACGCCGCCGAGCGCGCCGAAGATGAGCGGAACCGCGAGGCTCAACGACCCGAACAGCAGACCGGGTACCGGGATCGTCTCGTCTGCGGCCGCCCAGGCCAGGAAGCCCGTGAGCAGGAGCACCGCGAAAACGGTGACGAGCCAGAGTGGCACCTTCGCCTTCGACCGCACCAGCCAGGCGCTTGCGAGGGTGATCAGCAGCAACAGCACGCTCACGACGATGCCGGTCGCCCGGGTCGGCAGGACCACGTCGGGCAGCTGGATCAGGTCCGTCGTCGTCGACAGGCGCATGGTGCTCTCGCCGTCGCGACCGAAGACCACGAGCAGCAGGAAGCCGAGCACGGTGAAAATGGCGAGGGAGATCGGGGTCTTCCAGCTCTTGATCTGCTCGAAGTCGGGCCCGGCGTCGGCGATCGGAGTGGCCGGCCCGGTCGAGCCTGCCGGTGAGACGGTCAAAGGGGTACTCATGAGGCCACCACCTTCGTGGGAGTCGTGGTGCGTTTGGCCTTCGGACCCGGGGTCTTCTGGCCCGGCGTCGGCAGCCGGAAGATGGAGCGGACCAGTGGCGGCGCCGCGATGAACAGCACGATCAGGGACTGCACGATCAGCACGATGTCGATCGGGACACCCTCGGCGGCCTGCATCGAGAACCCGCCGGCCTTGAACGCGCCGAAGAGGATGCCTGCCGCGAAGACCCCCCACGGGCGCGAGCGGCCGAGCAGCGCGACGGTGATCGCGTCGAAGCCGATGCCGGAGTCGATGCCGGCGTCGAAACCGCTCGTCGAGGTGCCGAGCACCTGGTTGATGCCGGCGAGGCCGACGAGCCCGCCGGAAAGCAGCATGGCGTAGACGTACATCCGGTCGACGCTGATGCCGGCGACGCGCGCGGCGTGCGGGTTGAGGCCGACGGCGCGGAACTGGAAGCCGAGGTTGGACCGAGACAGCAACCACCAGGTGAAGATCGTCGCGATGATCACGAGGATGAAGCCGAGGTGCAGGTTGTACCCGGGGCCGAGCAGGTCGGGGAACACGGCAGTCGGCTTGCTCGCGGGGCTCTGCGGATTGTTCGACCCCGGCGTCTTCAGGAAGCCGTCGCGCAGCAGGTAGCTGACGAGGTTGTACGCGACATAGTTGAGCATGATCGTCGTAATCACCTCGTGTGCGCCGGTACGGGCCTTGAGCAGGCCGACGATACCGCCCCAGAGTGCGCCGCCCGCGATGCCGGCGGCGAGGGCGACGACGAGGTGGATGCCGGCGGGCAGGTCGAGCGCGAAGGCCACCCAGCCGCCGAGCGCGGCAGCGATGAGCATCTGGCCGCGACCGCCGATGTTGAACAGTCCGACCCGGAAGCCGAGCGCGACACCGAGGCCGGCCGCGATCAGCGGGGTCGCGAAGGTGAGCGTCTCGGTGAACGGTTTGATCCCTGAGGCGAAGTCCGGCTTGCGGAAGTTGTAGATCGACCCCTGGAACAGGGCGGAATACGCGCCGGAGACGGAATTCCAGGCCGCGACGACGGTGTCGCCCGGCCGGGAGAAGAAGTAGACCGACGCCTTCTGGACGTCCTCATTGGTGAAGGCGATCAGGATCGCGCCGACCAACAGGGCGAGCAGGACGGCGAGGACGGAGATGATGGCGTTCCCGGTCGTGATCTCGCGGAAGAGCTGGTACGCGCGGCTCGGCTCGTCCGGCTGGCCAGGCTGGGCCGGCTTCCCACCGGAAACCGGCGGGGTCTGCAGGGTCTCGCTCATGCTGCCGCTCCTTCTTCGGTCGGCGTTTCGCCGGCCATCATCAGCCCCAGTACGGCTCGGGGGGTGTCGCCGGGGACGATGCCCACGACGCGGCCGCGGAACATCACCAGGATCCGGTCGGCGAGGGCGGCCACCTCGTCGAGTTCGGTCGAGATCACGATGACCGGCGTGCCGGCATCCCGGGTCGCGATGATGCGTTCGTGCACGAATTCGATCGAACCGACGTCGAGGCCCCGGGTCGGCTGGGCGGCGATGAACAGCCGCAGGCTCGCGGCTGAGCTCGCGGGCGAGCACGACCTTCTGCTGGTTGCCGCCGGAGAGGCGGCCGACGAGGGTGTCGATGCCCTGGGAGCGCACATCGAACTCCTTGACCTTGTCCTGGGCGAACTTGGCGAGGAAGGACAGCTGCATGTTGAAGCGCCTGACGAACGGCGGCCGGTGCGACCGGTCGAGCATCAGGTTCTCGGCGATCGTGAATTCGCCGACCAGGCCGTCCTCGGTGCGGTCTTCCGGCACGAAGCCGACGCCGGCGTCGAGGATCCGGCGCACCGTGTGGCCGCGGAGCGAGGCTCCGTCGAGAGTGATGTCGCCGGAGACGCGGGGCTGGAGGCCCATCAGGGCCTCGGTCAGCTCGGTCTGTCCGTTTCCCTGCACCCCGGCGATGGCGAGGATCTCGCCGGCGTGCACGGTGAAGCTCACGTTGTTGACGAGCACCTGCCCGCGCGGGTCGAGCACGGTGAGGTCGGTGACGACCAGTGCGGGTGCCCCCGGTTCGGCAGGAGACTTGTCAACGGTGAGGTCGACGGCGCGGCCGACCATCATCGTGGCGAGCTCCTCGTTGCTCGCGGTGGGCGAGGCCTCGCCGACGACGGCACCGAGACGGATGACCGTGATCCGGTCGGCGACGGCGCGCACCTCGCGCAGTTTGTGCGTGATGAAGACGATCGAGGTCCCCGCGTCGCGCAGGCTGGCGCATGATGCCCATCAGCTCGTCCGTCTCCTGCGGGGTGAGTACGGCTGTCGGCTCGTCGAAGACGAGCACCTTCGCGTCACGGGAGAGGGCCTTGATGATCTCGACGCGCTGTTGCACGCCGACGGGGGAGGTCCTCGACGAGGGCGTCGGGGTCGACGTCGAACCCGAACCTGGCCGAGATCTCCGTCACCCGGCGGCGGGCCGCCGGGAGGTCGAGGTGACCGCCGAACCCGGTCTCCTCGTGGCCGAGCATGACGTTCTCGGCGACGGTGAAGACGGGGATCAGCATGAAGTGCTGGTGCACCATGCCGATGCCCGCCGCCATGGCGTCGCCGGGCCCGGAGAAGTGCTGGACGACGTCGTCGAGCAGGATCTCCCCTTCTTCGGCCCGGTAGAGGCCGTAGAGCACGTTCATCAGGGTGGACTTCCCTGCGCCGTTCTCCCCGAGCAGCGCGTGGATCTCGCCGGCCTCGACAGTGAGGTTGATGTGGTCATTGGCGACCAGGGCACCGAATCTCTTCGTAATGCCGCGAAGTTCGAGCTTCATACTTCCCGATTCTATTGAGCGGTCGACCGGGGGGTCGGCGGCCGGGGAGTCAAAGCACGCGGGAGAGGCCAGCTCTCGCTGGCCTCCCCGCGATGGCACTGCCTGGTGTGTTACTTCGGGGTGGACGGCGACGTGACCGTGAGCTTGCCGCTGATGATGTCGGCCTTGATCGCGTCGACCTCCTTCACGAGCGCGGGGTCGACCTTGGACTCCCAGTCGTGCAGGGGCGCGATGTCGACGCCCTTGTTCTCGAGGGTGCCGATGTACGGGGTCGCGCTGAACTTGCCGTTCGCCGCGTCGACGACGATCGTCTTGGTGGCGTCAGCCATCTGCTTCATGATCGAGGTGAGGTAGAGCGCCTTCGTGGCCGGTGCGGTCTCGTAGAGGTCACTGTCGACGCCGACGATGGCAACGTCCTTCCCGGAGTCCTGGATCGCCTGGGCGGTGCCCTGGAACAGCGGTCCGGCGACGGGGAGGATGATGTCGGCGCCCTGGTCGATCAGGCCGGCCGTGATGGTCTTGCCCTTGCTGATGTCGTCGAAGCTGTCCGCGAAGGTACCGGTCTGCGCGGCCTTGTCCCAACCGACAAGCTTGACGGTTTTCGACTTCTGGGTGTTGTAGTACGTGACGCCGTCGGCGAAACCGTCCATGAAGATGGTGACGGACGGGAACTGCTTGCCGCCGAACGTGCCGACGGTGCCGGTCTTGGTGGTGCCCGCCGCGAGGTATCCGGCGAGGAAGGCGGCCTGGGCGGTGTCGTAGAGCACCGGCTTGACGTTGTCGAGGGCGAGGGGGCTGAAGTCGTCGTTCGACAATGCGGAGTCGATGATGGCGAAATCGGTCTTGGGGCTGGCCTTGGCCGCGTCGCGGGTGGTGTTCGCGAGCGCGAAGCCGACCGTGAGGATGAAGTTGCAGTTCTGGTCGACCATGCTGCTGACGTTGCCCGCATACTGGTCGGTGGTCTTGGACTCTGCCTGCTTGAACTTGACGCCGAGGGCATCCGCTGCCTGGGTCATACCGTCGAAGCTGGACTGGTTGAAGGACTTGTCGTCGAAGCCGCCGGCGTCGGAGACGATGCACGGGGTGAAGTCAGTGACCGCAGCGGTCGAGGTAGCGCCGCCGGTGCTCGGCGCCGCCGCACAACCGGCGAGCAGGGCGACAGCGCCCAGGGTGGCGAGTCCGCTGAAAACGGCCCTTCGTTTTGTGATTGTCAAGGTGACCTCCATTGCTGGCCCGGCGCGGGTTCGACGGGGCTGTGTGCAATCAGGTTACCCAATGTTTCACTGCTCAGTTGAGCAAACTCGATAGGTGCGCTAAGCGTTATCAAGCCGCTACCTGCGCGAAACAATTCCGTGCGTAATCAGGCGGAGACCTGCACAAACGATTCCGTGGACGCGGTTACAGTACGTCGCTGCTTCCGGAGAGCTTGAGGGCGTCGACGACGGCCTTGACTTTCTGCGCATTCGCGCTCGTCGTGACGAGCAGTGCGTCCGGCGTGTCGATGACGACGATGTCCTCGACGCCGATCAGCGCGATCATCCGGCCGGTGTGGCTCACGACGATGCCGCTCGAGGAGTCTGCGAGCACGCGTGCGCCCTCGCCGAGGATCGCGAGGTCGCGCTTCCGCCCGTTCGCGTGGATCTTGGCGATCGACGCGAAGTCGCCGACGTCGTCCCAGTCGAACTGGCCGGGGATGAC
The DNA here is from genome assembly GCF_027594785.1 of Cryobacterium breve. Lineage (GTDB taxonomy): Bacteria > Actinomycetota > Actinomycetes > Actinomycetales > Microbacteriaceae > Cryobacterium > Cryobacterium breve_A. Next base: position 3,022,417 of record NZ_CP075584.1, on the reverse strand, counting down.
GGCGAGCTGGCCGCGGGCCGCGACGGGCTCCGCGACGGTGTAGTCGATCGCGATTTTCTTGAGCTTCGGCCAGACCCTGTCGACGACCGCGCCCCGGCGCGGTGTGTCCCAGGCGTCGGCGAGTTCGAGGAGCCCGGCGAGGAGCTCGGGCTCTGCCGCACCGATCTCGTCGAGGAGGCGGTCGGCCCTGGCGATGAACATGCCCGCGTTCCAGAGGTAGTGGCCGCTCGCGACGTACGCCTCCGCCGTTGCGAGGTCGGGCTTCTCGACGAAGGAGTCGACGGACTGCGCGTTCGGGGCCCCGGGGATGTCGAGCTGCGCGGCCGTCTTGATGTAGCCGAAGCCGATCGCGGGTTCGGTCGGCCGGATGCCGATCGCGACGATGTACCCGGCATCCGCTGCCGCGACGGCCTCGACGATGGTCTGGCGGAACAGGATGGCGCCCTTGATGACGTGGTCGGCGGCGAATGACCCGATGATGACGCCGGGTTCGCGCTTCTGCAGGATGGCGGCGGCGAGGCCGATGGCCGCCGTCGATTCGCGCGGCTCGCTCTCGAGCACGACGTTGAGGTCGGCGAGCTCAGGCAGCTGCGCCTCGACGGCCGCGCGGTGCGCGCGTCCCGTGACGACCATGATGCGCTGGTCGCCGGCGAGCGGGGCCAGTCGGTCCCAGGTGTCCCTGAGCAGCGTCTGGCCGGACCCGGTGAGGTCGTGCAGGAACTTCGGGGCGTCCGCGCGCGAGAGCGGCCACAGGCGGGATCCGATTCCGCCGGCGGGGATCACGCTGTAGAAGCGCTCGAGTGGGTCAGGTGCCTGGGTCATTCGGCCAGACTACAGGCCGAAGAGGGGGTGTTCACCGGGTATTCACGCAGTCGTTCCGGGTATTCACGTGCTTGTTTCGAGGGGTGCATACGCTCGAAACATGCGGGTTGCCGTCGTCAGCGAGAGTTTCCTCCCCACGGTCAGTGGGGTCACCACGAGCGTCTGCAAGGTGCTCGAGCACCTGCAGCGCACCGGGCACGAGGCGATCGTCATCGCCCCGGCCGGTGCTCCGGCCGAATACGCGGGCTTTCCCGTGTTCAGCGTCCCCGCCGTCTCCTACCGCCAGTTCCCGGTCGGGATGCCGAGCCCGCACGTGCAGCGCCTGCTCGCCGACTTCGGGCCGGACGTCGTACACGCGGCGTCCCCGTTCCTCCTCGGCGCGCAGGGCATCGCGTCGGCGAACCGCCTCGATATCCCGAGCGTCGCGATCTTCCAGACGGATGTCGCCGGCTACGCGAGGCGTAACCGGCTCGGCCAGGCCACCAAGGTCGCCTGGCGCCTGGTCAAGTGGATCCACGACGGTGCAGACCTCACCCTGGTGCCATCCTCGGCCTCGATGGCGGACCTCGAACGGGTCGGCGTGCGCAGGCTCGCCCGGTGGACGCGCGGCGTCGACCTCGTCGGCTACCACCCGAACCGCCGGAGCGAACCGGCCGTCGCCGAGCTCCGCAAGCGCCTGGCTCCGAACGGAGAGGTCGTCATCGGCTACGTCGGCCGGATGGCGCCGGAGAAACAGGTCGAACGTTTCCGTGCCCTCCGGGGCATTCCCGGCATCCGTGTCGCCCTCGTCGGCGACGGGCCGTCCGTGCCGCTCATCCAGCGCGAACTCGCCGGTGTGCCGGTGACCTGGCTCGGCCGGCTTTCCGGGGCGGCCCTCGCCGACGCATACGCCGCGTTCGACTTCTTTCTGCACGCCGGGACAGAGGAGACCTTCGGCCAGACGATCCAGGAGGCGCACGCGGCGGGGCTCCCCGTCGTCGCCCCGCACGCCGGCGGCCCGATCGACCTCGTCGCGCACGGCGACAACGGCTTCCTCTTCGCCCCAGACGACGAACGCGACCTGCGGCGGTGCGTCACGCGCCTCGTCGATGACGCCCCTCTCAGACTCCGGATGGGCGAATCCGGCCGGAGGGCCGTGCTCGGCCGGTCGTGGGAGAACGTCTGCGAAACCCTTGTCGGGTACTACGACAAAGTCATCGACGAACGCGCCGCCATACGCGTAATGACGGCGGTTCCGCTGTCAATGCAGCGCTGAGGGCCCTCGCGGATAATATCTCGGCCTAGAGACACTTAGGATGGTTGCACGCGCACCAGCGCAGTGCCGGCCTGCACCATTCGAGGCCGCTCATTCAGCCAGGGAAGGTTGGTCATGCCTCAGCAATCGGCACGGACATTGACATCCCAGCAGAAGACCACGTCACGCCGCCCCGCAGGCACCCTGTACCGGGGCCGCGAGGGCATGTGGTCGTGGGTCCTGCACCGGATCACCGGTGTTGCGATCTTCTTCTTTCTGCTGGTCCACATTCTGGACACGGCGCTCGTGCGCGTGAGCCCCGAGGCGTACAACGCAGTGATCTCGAGCTACCAGACGCCGATCATGGGCCTCGGTGAGACCGCGCTCGTCGCGGCGATCGTGTTCCACGCGTTCAACGGCATCCGGATCATCCTGATCGACTTCTGGAGCGCGAAGTACCAGAAGGTGATGTTCTACGTCGTCATCGGCCTCTGGGTCGTCACGATGCTGGGCTTCGCCCCTCGCCACCTCATGAACGTCTTCAGCCACTAGGAGGAGCAGCCATGGCAACCACACTTGACTCCCCCAGGAGCCCATACGCCCGCCCGACCGGCAAGCGCGGCACGAACTGGGAAAAATGGGGCTGGATCTACATGCGCGCCTCCGGCGTCGTGCTCATCGTGCTCATCTTCGGTCACCTCTTCGTCAACCTGATGATCGGCAAGGGCGTCGACGCGATCAGCTTCGGCTTCGTCGCCGGCAAGCTCGCAAGCCCGTTCTGGCAGTGGTGGGACGTGGCGATGCTCTGGCTCGCCCTGATCCACGGCGGCAACGGCATGCGCACGATCGTGAACGACTACGCGACCCAGCGGGTCACCCGCGGTATTTTCAAGGGCGCCATCCTCGCCGCGGTCGTGGTCCTGATCGTGCTCGGCACGCTCGTGGTCTTCACCTTCGACCCCTGCCCGGCCGGTTCGCCCGCCGACCTTCTCCCCTCGTTCTGCCCGGCCATCTAGGAGCTCACACCAGCACATGACGGATGCATCAAACACCGCACCGACCGAGTCCACCGTGATCGACGGAGTGCACTACCACAAGTTCGACATCGTGATCGTGGGAGCAGGCGGCGCAGGGATGCGCGCGGCCATCGAGGCGGGCCCCGGCGCAAGCACCGCGGTCATCTCCAAGCTCTACCCGACCCGTTCGCACACGGGAGCGGCGCAGGGCGGCATGGCCGCCGCCCTCGCCAACGTCGAAGAAGACAACTGGGAGTGGCACACCTTCGACACCGTCAAGGGCGGCGACTACCTCGTCGACCAGGACGCGGCGGAGATCCTCGCGAAGGAGGCCATCGACGCGGTCATCGACCTCGAGAACATGGGCCTCCCCTTCAACCGCACCCCGGAGGGCAAGATCGACCAGCGCCGCTTCGGCGGCCACACGAGCGACCACGGCAAGGCGCCCGTGCGCCGCGCCTGCTACGCCGCCGACCGCACCGGCCACATGATCCTGCAGACCCTGTACCAGAACTGCGTCAAGCGCGGCATCAACTTCTTCAACGAGTACTACGTGCTCGACCTCGTGATGACCCCGGTCGACGGTGTCGACCAGCCGTCCGCGGTCGTCGCGCTCGACCTGTCGAGCGGCGAGCCTGCACGTCTTCCAGGGCAAGGCCTTCATCTTCGCGACCGGCGGCTTCGGCAAGATCTACAAGACCACCTCGAACGCGCACACCCTCACCGGTGACGGCGTCGGCATCATCTGGCGCCAGGGCCTTCCGCTCGAGGACATGGAGTTCTTCCAGTTCCACCCGACCGGCCTCGCCGGCCTCGGCATCCTCCTCACCGAGGGGGCCCGCGGAGAGGGCGCGATCCTCCGCAACGCCTCCGGCGAGCGCTTCATGGAGCGGTACGCCCCGACGATCAAGGACCTCGCCCCGCGTGACATCATCGCGCGCTGCATGGTCAAGGAGGTCGCAGAGGGCCGCGGCGCCGGGCCGAACAAGGACTACCTGTACCTGGACTGCACCCACCTGGGCGCCGAGGTACTCGAGACCAAGCTGCCCGACATCACCGAGTTCGCCCGCACCTACCTCGGCGTCGACCCGGTCACCGAACCGGTGCCCGTGATGCCGACGGCGCACTACGCCATGGGCGGCATCCCGACCAACGTCAACGCCGAGGTGCTGCGCAACAACACCACCGTCGTTCCCGGCCTCTACGCCGCAGGCGAGTGCGCGTGCGTCTCCGTGCACGGCTCGAACCGCCTCGGCACCAACTCGCTCCTGGACATCAACGTCTTCGGCAAGCGCGCGGGCAACAACGCCGTCGCGTACGTGAAGACCGCGGAGTTCACCCCGCTGCCCGACGACCCGGCCGGGACGGTGCGCGACCTGCTCGAGGGCATCCGCTCGTCGACAGGGACAGAGCGCATCGCCGTGCTGCGCCGCGAACTCCAGGAGACCATGGACGCGAAGGCGCAGGTGTTCCGCACCGACGAGTCGCTCTCCGAGGTCACCGAGGTGATCCACTCGCTGCGCAACCGGTACAAGAACATCGGCGTGCAGGACAAGGGCCGCCGGTTCAACACCGACCTGCTCGAGGCCGTCGAACTCGGCTTCCTGCTCGACCTCGCCGAGGTCGTCGTGTACTCGGCCCGCAACCGCAAGGAAAGCCGCGGCGGCCACATGCGCGACGACTACCCCCTGCGCGACGATGTGAACTACCTCGTGCACACGATGGCGTACCTCACCGGCGACCCGCTCTCAGCGGATGCCGCAGACCACATTGCGCTGGACTGGAAGCCAGTCACCATCACGCGCTACCAGCCGATGGAAAGGAAGTACTGAGTGAGCACCGCATTCGCAGACGCCCCGGTCGTGCCCGAGGAGATTCAGTCCTTCACCGTCACGCTCATCATCCGGCGCTTCCAACCCGGAGGTCGACGACGAGCCGCACTGGGAAGACTTCGACGTGCAGATGTACCCGACGGACCGGGTGCTCGACGCGTTGCACAAGATCAAGTGGGAGCAGGACGGCTCGCTGTCGTTCCGGCGTTCCTGCGCGCACGGCATCTGCGGCTCGGATGCGATGCGCATCAACGGCCGCAACCGCCTGGCCTGCAAGACCCTGATCAAGGACCTCGACATCACCAAGCCGGTCTATGTGGAGGCGATCAAGGGACTTCCGCTCGAGAAGGACCTCATCGTCGACATGGAGCCCTTCTTCGAGTCGTTCCGGGCCGTTCAGCCGTTCCTGGTGTCCAACACCGCGCCGGCCGGCGGCAAGGAGCGCATCCAGACGGTCGCCCAGCGCGAGCCGTTTCGACGACACCACGAAGTGCATCCTCTGCGCCGCGTGCACCTCGAGCTGCCCGGTGTTCTGGACGGACGGGCAGTACTTCGGCCCGGCCGCGATCGTGAACGCGCACCGCTTCATCTTCGACTCGCGCGACGAGAACGCCGCCGTGCGCCTCGACATCCTGAACGACCGGGAGGGCGTCTGGCGCTGCCGCACGACGTTCAACTGCTCCGAGGCGTGCCCGCGCGGCATCCAGGTGACGCAGGCGATCGCCGAGGTCAAGCAGGCGATCCTGCGCGGTACGGCCTGATCGGTCGCGCAGCACGCAGGATCAGTACCACCGGGCACCAACGCTACGGGCACCACGCACTGCGTGGTGCCCGTACTGCGTGGTGCGGGCAGCACTCGGCACCCGCACGGCAACGTGCCGGCACCATGAAGTATCAGCAGGGGTAGCCGGTGGCGCCGACTCGGGTTTCGTCGCCACCGGCTGGTCGCAACGTTCCCGGCTGGCCGGGCCGTCGTGACCGTCGCTCAGTCCACGAGCCAGACCGACCCGGCTCGAGCAGTGCCGCACGAGCCGTGCTGACCCGACCGCGCGACACCGGGGCGTGGCGGACGGGTCCGGTCGGGGCATCCGCTTCGGGTTTCGAATGACCATTCTGAACGGGTGAACCCTCGGATCGTCGCAGATTCGGACGTGCACGCGCAAGAGGTGAGACACCCTCACGACTGAATGCTCCCCCGAACTGGGGGTGACTTGGGGAAACCCGGGAAATCGTTAGGCTGGTCCGGTGAAGCCGCCTGCATTCGTGAACCGACTGACGACCCTGGCCAAGAACGTGATGCAGTGGCGGCCCGTGCGCGCGTTCACGCACTTCGGGGAAAGCAGCGGTGCGATCCTCGCCGGGGGCATGACCTACCAGGCCATCTTCGCGATCTTCGCGGCGGTCTGGGTGGGCTTCTCGATCGCCGGACTGTGGCTGACCTCGAACCCGGCGCTCCTCGACCAGCTGTACGCCCTGATCAACCAGTCCGTCCCCGGGTTGATCGGCAAGGGCGGCGTGATCGACCCGACCGAGCTCGCGAGCCCGGGGGCGCTGACCTGGACCGGCGCGATCGCTCTTGTCGGCCTGATCGGTACAACCCTCGGCTGGCTGTCGACGACCGCGCAGGCCGTGCGCAGCATTTTCGGGATGCCGCGCGACGGCACCTTCTTCCTGCTCGTCAAGCTCAGGGAGCTCGGCCTCGGCGCGGGCTTCGGACTCGCCCTTATCGTCTCCGCGCTGATCTCGCTCGCGAGCACAGAGGCCCTCGGCGGCATTCTCGGCTTCCTCGGCGTCTCGCGGGACTCGCTCGGCTTCATCGTGGGCGCGCGCACGATCGGACTGCTCGTCGTGCTGGTCATCGACACGCTCACGCTCGCCGTGCTGTTCCGGGTGCTGAGCCGGGTGCACATCCCGTTCCGGAAGCTCGTGTCCGGCTCCCTGCTCGGCGGGGTCGCGCTCGGCGGGCTCAAGGTGCTCGGTGGTGCCCTCCTCGGCGGGGCGGGCAAGAACCCCCTGCTCGCGACCTTCGCCGTCGTGATCGGGCTGCTGATCTGGTTCAACTTCATGAACACGGTGATCCTCCTCACCGCATCGTGGATCTCGGTCGGGATGCAGGACGCGGGCATCCCGCCGCAACCGGTGAACCCGGACGAGGCCGCTGCTGCGGCCGAAGCGCGCGAGCTCGAGGCGCGGCGGATCGCCGCGCTCGCGGAGCCTGCGGGACGCGAAGGCCGCGCACGCGACGTCTTCCTGGGGCCGGCGCTGGGCATCCGCTCGCCGGGTGCGCGCCGCCGAGAAGCGCGCAGCCCCCTTCGCCTGACCCCTGACGAATTCGACGGAGATTGTGCTCGGAAAGCGCTGAGATCGCGTTCTCACGCTCGTAAAACCCAAAAACTCCGTCGAATTGGTTCGGGCCGGGTCGACCTAGACTTGAACCATGCCGTCTACGCCTGCAGCCTCAACGCCGTCTGCCCAGCCGCTTCGCATCGCGACGATCAACGTCAACGGGGTGCGCGCCGCTTACCGCAAGGGGATGGGCGACTGGCTGGCCGGACGGGACGTCGACATCCTCGCCATCCAGGAGGTCCGTGCGTCGACCGAGGACCTCGAAGGTCTGCTCGGGCCGGAGTGGAACATCCTCCACGATGCCGCAACGGCCAAGGGCCGGGCCGGGGTCGCCCTCGCGAGCCGGTCGACGGCATCCATTCACCGGGTCGAACTCGGCGCGGAGGACTTCGACAGCGCCGGGCGCTGGCTCGAGGCCGACTACGAGGTGAACGGCACGATCGTGACGGTCGTGAGCACCTACGTGCACTCCGGTGAGACCGACACCCCGAAGCAGGTCGAGAAGTACAAGTTCCTCGACGCGATGCTCGCGCGGCTGCCCGAGCTCGCGGCGCACAGCGAGCGCGCCGTCGTGCTCGGCGACCTGAACGTCGGCCACCGCACCCTCGACATCAAGAACTGGCGCGGCAACCGCAAGCACGCCGGGTTCCTGCCGGAGGAGCGTGCGTACTTCGACCGCATCCTCGGCGCGGAAGACGAAGCCGGATACAACGCCGGCGCCGGTCTCGGCTGGGTCGATGTCGGGCGCAAGTGGGCCGGCGAGGTCGAGGGCCCGTACACCTGGTGGTCGCAGCGCGGCAAGGCCTTCGACACGGACACCGGTTGGCGACTGGACTACCAGCTCGCGACCCCGCTCCTGGCGGCATCCGTCGTCGACTACACGGTCGACCGAGCGGATGCCTATGACCAGCGCTGGTCGGACCACTCCCCTGTCGTCGTCGACTACGCACTCTGACGGACGGGCCTCCGACCTCCGGCCCGGCACACCGAACGGCACCCCGGTTCGGAACGTGTCGGCCCGGCCCGTGAGGTTCTCGCCACTCCCCCTTCGACCCATTTCACGCCACCGGCTCCGGCCCTTTGGCCACACGCTACGAAAGATCTGAATCATGGACAAGCCCCGCCTCTACTCCGGCATGCAGCCGTCGGCCGAATCGCTGCAGATCGGCAACTACATCGGCGCCCTGCTGAACTGGAAGTCGCTGCAGGAGACGCATGACGCGTTCTTCTCGATCGTCGACCTGCACGCCATCACCGTCGCGCAGGACCCGGCCAAACTGCGGGAGAACACCCGCCGCACCGCAGCGCAGTACATCGCCAGCGGGATCGACCCTGACGCCTCGACGCTCTACGTGCAGTCGCACGTTGCCGCGCACGCCCAGCTCGCCTGGGTTCTGAACACCATCACCGGCTTCGGCGAGGCCAGCCGGATGACCCAGTTCAAGGACAAGTCCGCCAAGCAGGGGTCCGACGGCACCACGGTCGGGCTGTTCGCGTACCCGATCCTGATGGCCGCAGACATCCTGCTCTACGACACGGTCGTCGTACCCGTCGGCGAGGACCAGCGTCAGCACGTCGAGCTCACCCGCGACATCGCGGCACGATTCAACACGCGGTTCGGCGACACGTTCGTGGTCCCGGAGTCCTCCATCCAGAAAGAGACCGCCAAGATCTACGACCTGCAGAACCCGCTGTCGAAGATGTCGAAGTCGGCCGAATCGCACGCCGGTGTGATCTGGGTGCTCGATGAGCCCTCGGTCACCGCCAAGAAGATCATGCGCGCGGTGACGGATGCCGATGGCGGCGTCGTCTTCGACCGGGAGAACAAGCCGGGCGTGGCCAACCTGCTCACGATCTACTCGACCATGGCGGGGCGCACAGTCCAGTCCCTCGAAGACGAATACGCGGGCCGCGGCTACGGTGACCTCAAGAAGGGCCTCGCCGAGGTCGTCACCGGCACCTTCGGTCCGATCCGCGCCCGCGTGATCGAGCTGCTCGACGACCCGGCCGAGCTCGACCGCCTGCTGGCCGTCAACGCCGCGCGGGCGGCATCCGTTGCCGATGCCACCCTCGCCCGCGCGTACGACCGCGTCGGCCTGCTCCCGCCCCGATTCGCTCGTTGACACAACTGTGGCCGATTCGGACAACTGTTGCGGGCCCGTGGGCCGCACTTGTCCGAATCGGCCACAGTTGCCGGTATCGCTCTAGCGCGGTGGGCTAGAGGACGTCCTCGTCCACCCAGTCGAGGGATTTGGTGACGGCCTTCTTCCAGTTGCGGAGCAGACGGTCACGCTCGGCGACGTCGAGCTGGGGCTCCCAGCGTGCGTCCTCCTGCCAGTTGGCGCGGAGTTCGTCGAGGTCGTTCCAGAAGCCGACCGCGAGGCCGGCCGCGTACGCGGCGCCCAGGGCGGTTGTCTCGGCAACCACCGGGCGCACCACGGATACGCCGAGGATGTCGGCCTGGAACTGCATCAGCAGGTCGTTGGCCGAAGCGCCGCCGTCGACCTTCAGCTCGGTGAGCGGGACGCCGGAGTCGGCGTTGACCGCGTCGAGCACCTCGCGGGTCTGGTACGCGATCGCCTCGAGTGCTGCCCGGGCGATGTGGCCCTTGTTCACGAACCGGGTCAGTCCAACGAGTGCACCACGGGCATCGGCACGCCAGTATGGCGCGAACAGGCCGGAGAACGCCGGCACGAAATAGGCTCCGCCGTTGTCCTTCACAGACAGGGCGAGCGCCTCGATCTCGGAGGCCGAACCGACTATGCCGAGGTTGTCGCGCAGCCACTGGACGAGGGCTCCGGTGACGGCGATCGATCCCTCGAGCGCGTAGTGCGTCTCGCCGTCGCCGAGCTTGTAGCCCACGGTCGTGAGCAGCCCGTTCTTGGAGTGCACGATCTCGGTGCCGGTGTTGAAGATCAGGAAGTTACCGGTGCCGTAGGTGTTCTTCGCCTCACCCTGGTCGAAAGCCGCCTGACCGAACGTCGCGGCCTGCTGGTCGCCGAGGATGCCCGAAATCGGGGTCTCCCGCAGCAGGCTGTGGCCGCTCGCGATGCCGTAGACCTCGGAGGAGGAACGGATCTCGGGCAGCATCGAGCGCGGCACGTCGAAGGCGGCGAGGATGTCGTCGTCCCACTGCAGGGTCTCGAGGTCCATGAACATCGTGCGGCTCGCGTTGGTGACGTCGGTCGCGTGCACGCCGCCCTCGAGGCCGCCGGTGAGGTTCCAGAGCACCCAGGAGTCCGTCGTGCCGAACATCAGCTCGCCGGCATCCGCCTTGGCCCTGGCTCCCTCGACGTTCTCGAGGATCCAGACGATCTTCGTGCCCGAGAAGTACGTGGCGAGCGGCAGTCCGACCTGCTTCTTGAAGCGCTCGACGCCCCGTCGGCGGCGAGGCGGTCGACGATGGGCTGGGTACGGGTGTCCTGCCAGACGATCGCGTTGTAGACGGGGAGCCCGGTGGTGCGGTCCCAGACCACGGCGGTCTCGCGCTGGTTGGTGATGCCGACGGCAGCGAGGTCGTGCCGAGTGATGTCGGCTTTGGACAGCGCCTGGCCGATGACCTCACGGGTGTTGTTCCAGATCTCCATCGGGTCGTGCTCGACCCAGCCCGCGCGGGGGAAGATCTGCTCGTGCTCGAGCTGGCGCGGTCGAGACGATCGACCCCGCCTTGTCGAAGATGATCGCGCGGGTACTGGTCGTGCCCTGGTCGATCGCGATGACGTAGTCAGCCATTGATAACTCCTTTGTTATTCGTGTGTGTCAGGTTAAGCGGGGGAGGTGAGAACTGCGTGGGAACAACCGGTCGAAGCCGGTGTCCTGGCGGATACCGCGTCAGGCCAGGATCGGCAGGAGCGCGGTCGAAACGAGGCCGGCCAGGACGCCGCCGATGATGGGGCCGACGACCGGCACCCAGGAGTACGACCAGTCCGAGGAACCCTTGCCCTTGATCGGCAGGATGAAGTGCGCGATGCGCGGCCCCAGGTCACGGGCCGGGTTGATCGCGTACCCGGTCGGCCCACCGAGCGAAGTGCCGATCACGATCACGAGCAGGGCCACCGGAAGCGGGCCGAGCGCGGCCAGTCCGCCGTTGACGCCCTGGCGACCGCCGCCGAAGGCGATGATCACGAAGACCAGCACGAAAGTGCCGATGATCTCGGTGACGAGGTTCCAGCCGTAGGAGCGGATGGCCGGACCGGTCGAGAAGACGCCGAGCTTGTTGGCCGGGTTCGGTTCCTGGTCGAAGTGCTGCTTGTACGCGAGCCAGCAGAACACGGCCCCGATGATGGCGCCGAGCATCTGCGCGCCGATGTAGGCGAGCACCGACACGACGTTGACCGGAACGCCCGAGCCGAATTCCGTCGCACCCGATGCGACGAGGCCGAGGGTGACGGCGGGGTTGAGATGAGCACCGGAGTTGTATGCAACGATGACGCCGGAGAAGACCGCGGACCCCACCCGATCGTCACCATCAGGAAGCCGCCGCCGAACCCCTTGTTCTTGGCGAGGGCCACGTTGGCGACCACGCCGCAGCCGAGGAGGACGAGCAGGGCCGTGCCCACCAGGCTCCGAGAGGAAAACGATACCGAGATTGTCCACATTGACACCCTTGTTCAGTGAAGCCGAGTTGTTGACGCTGGAGATGAGACAGTTTTTGGGCCGGTTGTGGCCGCAAAACGAATCTCGAGAAACCTATCGGCTCAGCGCGGCCAATGGTGCACTCAAACGTGCACGTTTGTGCAGATCGTCGTTTACGCGCGTGAAGCGGATGCCGCGTCGACGCTCGCGAGGTCCACGCCGTGCAGGTCGCGCAGCAGGCCGACGGTGCGCTCGACCTCGAGGGCGCGGCGGGCGGAATCCCAGCCGAGCACGGGCGCGAGGACGCCGGCGAGTTCTTCGAGCAGCGTCAGGCTGAGCTCGCCGCGGAAGGCCATGCTCGTGCGCCGGAGGACCAGGTCGGTCAGGTGCACCACAGATTCCGTGGCCGCGAGGAACTCGATCTCCCGGCGGGAGTACTCGGGGTGCTGCTTGAGCGCGGCGTCCGATTCGGCGGTGAGGAAGTCGATGACCTCACTGGCCCGGGTGCCATAGCGGGTCAGGAGTTGCTCGGCCCGCGGCGCACCGACCTCGTCGCCGTTCGCGGCGATCCAGACCCGGAGGGCGGCATCCGTCGACGGGAAGTTGCGACCGCCGCCGATGGCGAGGCCGACCGTCGAGACCGTGCGCGGCAGACCGAGCAGGGTCAGGATGTTGCCGCTCAGGTGCTCGGCAAGCGCGCGGAACGTGGTCCACTTGCCGCCGACCAGGCTGAGCAGGGTGCCCGGCCGGGCGCCGAGCGGACGGGACTCGATGCGGTAGTCGCGGGAGACGAACCCCGGCGCCTCGTCGTCGTGCCGGGGCAGCGGGCGTACCCCGGCGAACCGGAAGACGATCTGGAAACGGTCGACGGCCACATCCGGGAAAACGTGCTTGACGAGATCGAAGAAGTAGTCGACCTCGGCCTCGGTGCAGCGCGCGGGCTGGGTCATGTCGTGCTCGAGGTCGGTGGTGCCGACGAGCACCCGGCCCGCGAGCGGGTAGATCAGCACGATGCGGCCGTCCTTGTGCTCGAAGAAGATCTCGCGGCCGCCTGTTGCGGCGAGCAGCTCGGGGTTGTCGAGCACGACGTGCGACCCCTTGGTGCCGCCCATGTACGTGCTGGCCTGGCCGAGGGCCGTGTTCGTGAGGTCGGTCCATGGTCCCGAGGTGTTGACGACGACGTCCGCCGCAAAGCTGAATTCGGCGCCGGTGACCGTGTTCCGGAGGCGCACGCCCGCGGCATCCATGCCGATGGCCTCGATGTAGTTGGCGCTGCGTGCGTGCGCACCGGCAGCCAGGCCATCGGCGAGCACGTCGAGGGCGAGACGCTCGGGGTCGTGCATCGAGGCGTCGTAGTAGGTGGCCGTGTACTTGAGGCCCGGGTTGAGGCGCGGCAGCAGTCTGAGCGACGCCTTCCTGCCGAGGAACTCGTGCCGGGGCACCGTGCCGCCGTCGCGTGAGAAGGAGTCGTAGAGCATCATGCCGATCTTGATCAGCAGGGCACCACGTTCCTGGGCCGCACCCTGGCGGTGGGTGAGGAAGCGCATCGGCGCGGACATCACCCCGGAGAAGGTGGAGTAGATCGGAATGGTCGTCTTGAGAGGCTTGACGTAATGCGGGGCGATCTTCAGCAGGCTGTTGCGCTCCTCGACCGACTCCTTGACCAGGCGGAATTCCCCGTTCTCGAGGTAGCGCACACCGCCGTGGATCATGTGGGAGGAGGCCGACGAGGCGCCGGAGACATAGTCGCCCTTGTCGACGATTGCGACGTCGACGCCCTGCATCGCCAGGTCACGGAAGGTCGCGATGCCGTTGATTCCGGCTCCGATGATGAGCACCTGGGCCCGAGGGAGTTCCTGCAGGGCGGCCTGGGCGGCGGCTCCGCTGGACAGCGGACGGGCGGATGAGGACTGATCGGGAGTTGACGGCACTGATTCGCTCACTTCTTTGCGGCTGGGAAACTATGCGGGGTGGGTGATTCCTTCTACCCTGCTAAGTTCTACACAAACGGTCAAGTGGTTTGAACATATGTGCAAGGAGCCAGCATGCCCCACCCGAATGATCTGCCCCTGTCCGACCGCACCTCGGACGCCCTCACCGCGGCGCAGCTGTACTACGTGCAGGACCTCACCATGGAGGCCATCGCGCAGGAGCGCAGCACACTTCGCGTTCGTCGGTGTCCCGCCTGCTCAGCCAGGCCAGGGCAAGCGGACTGGTCGACATCCAGATCAGGTCGCCGCTCGACGCTCCGAGCCGGGTGGAGAAGCTGATTCTGGAGCGGTTCCAGGTCACCGCGCACGTTCTCCCGGTGCCGGACCATGCCAGCGACGTCGACAGGCTGGAGCGCGTGGCCCTGTCCGTTGCACGGATTCTCGGCGAATTCTTCGACTCCAACATGATCATGGGCATCGCCTGGGGTTCCACGATGAATGCCGTCAGCCGCCACCTGACCCCCAAACGCACCCACAACGCCCAGATCGTGCAGTTGAACGGCGCCGGAAACACCCGGAGCACGGGACTCGACTACGCGAACGAGATCCTGCGGCGATTCAGCAACGCGTTCGACGCCAGGCTGGAGCAGTTCCCGGTTCCCACCTTCTTCGACGACCCCGCCACCCGCACGGCCTACTGGCGGGAGCGCGGCCTGCGCCGGCTGCTGGAGATGCAGGGCAACATGGACGTCGCCCTCTTCAGCGTGGGCTCGCCCTTCTCCATGGTCCCGAGCCACGTGTATGTCGGCGGCTACCTCGACGACGACGAGTTCACGGCGCTCAGCGACGCCGGGGTCGTCGGCGACGTTGCGACCGTCTTCTACCGCGCGGACGGCTCGACCGACGGCATTCCGCTCAATGATCGCGGGACCGGACCGGGACTTTCGGTGCTGCGCCGCACCCCGCGGCGCATCTGCGTCGTTGCCGGCTCCTCCAAGGTGGACAGCCTCCGCGGCGCACTTGCCGCCGGCCTCATCACCGACCTGTTCATCGACGAGGGCACCGCCCGCGCCCTCGTCGGGTAGGAACCCACCGGCCCTCCGCCCTCCGCCACCGCACCCGCACCCGCACCCGCACCCGCACCCGGGTCATCCTTCTCGGCCGGGATACCCTGGCGTCCAATCACCCGCTGCTGCACGCATCCGCTGCCTGAGACCGGCCCAGCCGGAGGCGCGGAACCCGCCTTGCCTGCCGCCTCGGGGGCTAACTCAGGAAATCCTCGCCCGCATGATGGCGCAGCGCCCGGACCAGTGCCGGTGTCTCCGCACTTTCGCCAGAATCTCCTGAGTTAGCCCCCACGCCCGCCACACAGACGCCCTATCCGGACGTCCGCGTGCCCTGGGCCGCCGATGCCCGACGTACGGCACCGGCATTGCCCGCCCCGCCCGGGGGCTAACTCAGGAAATCCACGCACGCACGACCGCAACGCCCGGACCACTGCCGGTCTTTCCGCACGGTCGCCAGAATCTCCTGAGTTAGCCCCCACCCAGGGATGCCCGGCAGGTCACGCCCCGATGCCTACGGACCGACTGCGGCGGGAACCAGCGTCAGGCGATGACGGTGCGATAGTGGCGGTTGGCGGCCAGGAGACCGGCGATCGCGGAAACAACGCGCGCCGGATTGTGAATAATGTCCCGATAGAGGGCCCGGTACGTCATGTATCCGAGGGCGGCGAGGTCACAATCCCGGGTCCGATCGCGCACGTGCGCAGACCAGCCGTCGTGGAATTTCCTGCTGTCCGCCTCGACGACCAGGCAGCCTTCCACGACCATGTCCACGCGGCCGACGCCGACGATGGACACCTGGGATTCGAACGCGTAGCCTGCCTCCCTCACGATGTAGCGCAGCACGGTCTCCTGGCCCGAGTCGCTCCGGGCATCGACGAACGGGCGCAGGGCCCCGAACCGGGCAGGCAGGGCCGCGAAGATGGTCGCGACATCCTCGTCGCCGATCAGGCGCTGGTGTAGGGCGCTGTCCAGGGCCGCCATGGCGAATTTCGGCTCCTGGCAGCGAAAGACCTGAACGAGTGCATCCGCCAGACCCACCCGGTACTCGGTCCCGGCCTCGGAATCGAGCAGCCGCCCCCAGTGAAGTTCAACGCCGTCCCGGTTCCGATCGGTGAGGAGCTCGAACCGGTTGTGCGGGGCTCGCAGCCTGGAGCCCGTCGGGTGCACGTGGATGTGCGCGAAGGAATCGTCGAGCGCGAAGACGCCCGCGTGTGCCGCAGCGGAGACACACGCGAGGCGCCCGCCCAGACGCACCGCCTCGAGCAGGTGCACGTCCGTCTCCGGGAGCGCGTAGTGCCCGCGCCGCGCTCGGATGAGGAACCCGTTGTCGACAGCCGCCTGGAGAGAGCGCCACGTCGCACCCGCGGCGAGGAGGGCGGCCGTCTCGGCGATCTGAGCATTGCTTTCTTGGAAATACTCGGCCCACGTCATGCGGAAGCGCCACGTGCGCTGCGAGTGGCGCGGACGAGATCTGGGGATAACTTCAGGGCCGGTGCGCACGGTCCGTTTGCCTTTGCCCGGCCGACCGTGGCTAACTCAGGAAAAACACGCCCACGCGGAAACGGGGCTGCACTGGTCCGGGGCGGTGACACGGTTCCGCAACGGTTTTCCTGAGTTAGCCACGGAAGGTTCGGGTGTAGCTGCGGGCAGGCTACGGGGACGCTGCAGGCAGGCCACGGCACGTAAGAAAACGTCCAAATCCTGCACAGGGCCGGGCGGGAATTATCCGGGAGCGGGGGCGTTGGGCTATAACTAGAAGCAAGAAACGTGCTCCGGGGTCGGTGTAAGTCCGAACCGGCGGTGAAAGTCCGCGACCCGTTCCGCCCCCGGGCGAAACGGTTGAGCTGGTGAAATTCCAGCACCGACGGTTAAAGTCCGGATGAGAGGCGCACGATTCGGTTGGACCTTCGGGGCCCGCCGAAGGTTTGTGGCGTACGCGTATCCACAATCCACCCCCGGAGTTCGTTGCAGAAACGGATGAGGCGGGAATGATCCAGGACACCGAGCGTGAGCACCTCATGCGGCGCGCCCTCTCCCTCGCCGCCAACGGCCCAGCCGCCGGTCCGAACCCGCGCGTCGGCTGCCTCATCGTCGATGCGGACGGCACCGTCCTGGCCGAAGGCTGGCACCGGGGCGCCGGAACCGCGCACGCCGAAGTCGACGCCCTCGCACACCTTCCGGCCGGCGCCGCCCGAGGTACGACAGCGATCGTCACCCTCGAACCCTGCAACCACACCGGGCGCACCGGTCCCTGCTCCGTCGCCCTCATCGAGGCGGGCGTCAACCGGGTCGTCTACGCCGTGTCCGATCCGGGCCACGCGTCGTCCGGCGGCGCCGAGCGTCTGCGCGCCGCCGGCGTCGAGGTCGTCGGCGGGGTGCTCGCCGCCGAGGCCGAAGCGTTCCTCGCCGACTGGCTCGTCGCCGCGCGCCTCGGCCGTCCCTTCGTCACCCTCAAGTGGGCCTCGAGTCTCGACGGCCGTGCCGCGGCGGCAGACGGCTCGAGTCGCTGGATCACCGGCATCGATGCCCGGCTCGACGTGCACCGCCGCCGGGCGGGCTCTGACGCGATCCTCGTCGGCACCGGCACCGTCCTCGCCGACGACCCCGCCCTCACCGCCCGCGCCGACGACGGCACCCTGCTCTCGGCCCAGCCCATTCCCGTCGTGATCGGCACCCGCACCGTGCCGGCGGATGCCGCGGTCCGGCAGCACCCGCATCCGCCGCTGTTCTACCCCGGCCCCGACCTGGGCGCGATCCTCCGGGACCTGCACGCCCGCGGCATCCGCCGGGCCTTCATCGAGGGCGGACCGGGACTCGCGAGCGCCTTCGTCACGGCCGGGCTCGTGGACGAATACCTCGTCTACCTCGCACCGACCCTGCTCGGCGGCGACCGGCTCGCCCTCGGCGACATCGGCGTGACCGGGATCGACGAGCAGCGCCGGCTCGAGATCGACCACGTCGAACGCCTCGGCGACGACCTCCTCGTGATCGCCCGGCCTCGGGCGCTCCCCTCCACTCCCACCGCCAGCCCCGAAGCCACGGCTGCCGAAACCCGGCATGCCGAACCCGCACGCACCGAGACAAGGACCTGACATGTTCACCGGAATCATCGAGGAACTCGGCACCGTCGACCGGGTCGAACACGGTGCGGATGCCGTCCGCCTGACCGTTCGCGGCCCTCTCGCCGTGTCCGGGGCCGCGATCGGCGACTCGATCTCCGTCAACGGCGTCTGCCTGACCGTCGTCGAGCGCACGGAGGACACCTTCACCGCCGACGTGATGGCGCAAACCCTGCGGATGTCCACCCTCAGCGACGCCGGGCCGGGAACACCGGTCAACCTCGAGCGCGCTGCCCTCGTCGGCGGGCGCCTCGGCGGGCACATCGTGCAGGGCCACATCGACGGCACGAGCGAGCTGCTCGCGGTGACCCCGGGCGACGCCTGGCGGGTGCTGCGGTTCAGCCTCTCCCCCGAGCTCGCCCCGCTGGTCACGAACAAGGGGTCGATCGCCGTCGACGGGGTCTCCCTCACGGTCAGCACCATCAGCCCGGCCACCGAACCCGCACAGTGGTTCGAGGTCTCCCTCATCCCCGAAACCCTCACGGCCACGACGCTCGGAAAACGAACGGTCGGAGAGCACGTCAACATCGAAACCGATATCCTGGCCCGCCACGTCGAGCGCATGCTCGCCCTCGCGGACGCAGGATCACGAAGGAGTCACTCATGAGCCTCGCCGACATCCCCAGCGCGCTCGCGGAACTGCGTCTCGGCAAGCCGGTCATCGTCGCAGACGACGAAGGCCGGGAGAACGAGGGTGACGTGATCATCTCGGGGCAGATGGCCACCCAGGAATGGCTCGCGTGGACCGTGCGCTACTCTTCGGGCTTCATCTGCGCGCCGATGACCAATGAGCTCGCCGACAAGCTCAACCTGCCGATCATGGTGCCGAACAATGAAGACCCCCGCGGCACGAACTACACGATCTCCGTCGACGCCGCCGACCGGCTGAGCACCGGTATCAGCGCCGCCGACCGCGCCCACACGCTGCGCGTGCTCGCCGACCCGGCCTCGACGCCGTCGAGCCTGCACCGGCCCGGCCACATCATGCCTCTCCGCGCGAAGGACGGCGGCGTGCGCGAACGCGACGGCCACACCGAAGCAGCCGTGGACCTGATGAAGCTCGCCGGGCTCGCCCCCGTCGCGGGAATCTCCGAGATCGTCGCCGAGGACGGCGAGATGATGCGCTTGCCCGGCCTCCTCGAACTCGGGGAACGCGAGGGTGTGCTCGTGATCACGATCGCCGAGTTGATCGCCTACCTCGACGAGTTCCACGCGGACTCCGAGCTACCGACCGCGCACACGATCCGCGAATCCCCGCGCGTCGACTTCGAGGTCGAGACGACCGTGCCCACCCGGCACGGCGACTTCCGGATCCGGGCGTACCGCGACCGGATGACCGGAGCGGACCACGTCGCCCTCGTCTCGGGCACGCCCCGGGACGGCGCCCTCGTGCGGGTGCACTCCGAATGCCTCACCGGGGAGGCCTTCGGCTCGCTCAAGTGCGAGTGCGGGCCCCAGCTCGACGCGGCTCTCGACACCATCCAGGCGGAAGGCGGCATCGTGATCTACCTGCGCGGTCAGGAGGGTCGCGGCATCGGCCTGATCAACAAGCTCCGGGCATACAAGCTCCAGGAGCAGGGTCTCGACACGATCGACGCGAACCTCGCCCTCGGCCTGCCCGCCGACGCCCGTGACTACGGCGCCGCGAGCGCCATCCTCGACCAGATGGGCATCTCCTCGGTGCGCCTGCTCACCAACAACCCCGAAAAACTCCGCCAGCTCGAAGAGCACGGGGTCACGGTCGTCGAACGCGTGCCGCTCATCGTCGGCGTGGGCATCGACAACCAGGACTACCTCGCCGTGAAACGCGAGCGCATGGGCCACCATCTGGCCGACCGAGACATCCTGAAAGGACTCGCACTATGAGTGGAGCAGGCTCGCCCACGGTCGTCGTCGACGGCACGGGCCTCACGATCGTCATCATCGCCGGACGCTGGCACGACACAATCACCGACGGGCTGATCGCCGGCGCCACCCGGGTGCTCGAGGCATCCGGCGCCACGTACTCGCTTGTGCGCGTGCCGGGCAGCTTCGAGTTGCCGGTCGCCGCCAAGGTCGCTCTGGAGAATGGGGCGGATGCCGTCGTCGCGCTCGGCGTGATCATCCGCGGCGGCACCCCGCACTTCGAATACGTGTCCGCGGCCGCAACGGATGGCCTCACCCGGGTCGCCCTCGACACCGGGAAGCCGGTCGGCTTCGGCGTGCTCACCCTCGACGATGAGCAGCAGGGCCTCGACAGGGCCGGTCTGCCCGGTTCGAAGGAGGACAAGGGCGAGGAAGCGGCATCCGCTGCGATCAATACCGCCCAGGTGCTGCGCGGGCTCCGCAATCCGCTTCGGTAGTACCGACCGCGCCCGGTGACGAGCGGATGCCCGCAGCGGCATCCGCCCGCCCCGCCGCCGGCGTCCGCAAAAGTCCCGATTGGGCCACGGTTCGCCGCTGGATTTGAGTCCGTCACCGCGCGGACGTATGGTGCTAACGGCCGCCACAAGCGGACATCTCTCTCCGGACAGTCCCGGTTGCTGGCACGACGCCTGATCGACGCCGACGCTCCCGCCCGGCGCATGCCCGACCGCTCCCACCACGGAATGACTCTCTTCCATGTCTTCAGACACCCTGTCGCACGCGACGCCCTCCCCCTCCGCGCCTCCCGCGCCGACCAACCCGCGCAGCCGCGTCGTGCTCGCGAGCCTCATCGGCACCACGATCGAGTTCTACGACTTCTACGTCTACGCGACCGCGGCGGTGCTCGTCTTCCCGCACCTCTTCTTCCCGACCGGCAATGAGACCACGGCGCTGCTCGCCTCCTTCGCGGTCTTCGGCGCGGCCATGGTCGCCCGTCCCGTCGGCGCCCTCGTCTTCGGGCACTTCGGCGACAAGGTCGGCCGCAAGGCGACCCTCGTCGGCGCGCTGCTCACGATGGGCATCGCGACCTTCCTGATCGGGCTGCTCCCAACATATGCCCAGGTCGGCTGGTTCGCCCCGCTGCTGCTCGTCGTGCTGCGCCTCGCCCAGGGCTTCGCGCTCGGCGGCGAGTGGAGCGGCGCGGCCCTCGTCGCGACCGAGAACGCCCCCAAGGGAAGACGCGCCTGGTACGGGACCTTCCCGCAGGTGGGAGCGCCCATCGGCTTCATCATCGCGAACGGGTTGTTCCTGCTGATCGCGATGCTGCTGCCGAGCGACGACCCGACCCGGCCGTCGACCGCGTTCCTCGAGTGGGCCTGGCGGGTGCCGTTCCTGTTCTCCGCGGTCATGGTCATCATCGGGCTGTGGGTGCGGCTGCGCCTCGTCGAGAGCGACGCCTTCACGAAGGCCGCACGCACGAACCGGGTGCACAAGCTTCCGCTCGCCGCGGTGTTCAAGTCCAACTGGCGCGAGCTGATCCTCGGCACCTTCATCATGCTCGCGACCTACGTTCTGTTCTACCTGATGACGACGTTCAGCCTGAGCTACGGCCGCGCGGCGACGACCGCCCCCGTCGCGGGCCTCGGCTACAGCTACACGACGTTCGTGCTGATGATGATCGCCGGCGTGCTGTTCTTCGGCGTGTTCACCCTCGCCTCCGGGCCCTGGGCAGACCGCTTCGGCCGCCGCCGCACCCTGATCTGGGTCACCCTCGGCATCATCGTCTTCGGACTGCTCTTCGTGCCGCTGCTCGGCGCCGGCTTCCTCGGCGTGATGATCTTCCTGATCCTCGGCTTCACCCTGATGGGCATGACGTTCGGGCCGATGGGCGCGCTCCTGCCCGAGCTGTTCCCGACCGCGGTGCGGTACACCGGCTCGGCGTTCGCGTACAACATGAGCTCGATCCTCGGTGCGGCGGTCGCCCCGTTCATCGCGGTCTGGCTCTGGACGCTCGGCGGCGGCAGCCCGTTCTGGGTCGGCGTCTACCTCTCGGTCATGGCGGCCATCACCCTGGTCGCCCTGTTGCTCAGCCGCGAGACCAAGGACGTCGACATCGAGGCGTAGCCGGGTCCCTCCGTGACCTTTCCGGTCGAGAGTGCCCGTTCCGCGGGTCGCTCTCGACCGGAACGGGACGGGTCACGGGCGGGGTTTGAGGTTAAACTCGATTGGTGAGTACCCCGATCAGTGACGCCAGCACGCCCGCCGAAACCGCAGCATCCACCGGGCCGGCACCGGCGCCTGCACCGAAGCCGCGCAGCCGTTTCGGTCGACTCGGGCGCCGGGCGGATGCCGCGACCGGCCCCCGCGCGACCTTCGGCCAGCTGCTCCCCTACCTTCTCGAGCACAAGAAGGTGCTCAGCATCGTCGTCGTGCTGAGCATCCTCGGGGCGCTCGCGAGCCTCGCCCAACCGCTCCTGGTCAGCCAGGTCATCACCGTCGTGCAGCAGAACCAGCCGCTCGGTGCACTCGTCTGGGGGCTCGTCGCGCTCGTGGTCGTGTCCGGCCTGATCAGCGGCTACCAGCACTACCTGCTGCAGCGCACCGGTGAGGGTGTCGTGCTCTCGAGCCGGCGCAAGCTCATCGGGCGGATGCTGCGCCTCCCGATCAGCGAATTCGACACGCGCCGCACCGGCGACCTCGTCTCCCGGGTCGGCTCAGACACGACCCTGCTGCGCGCCGTGCTCACCCAGGGACTCGTCGAAGCGATCGGCGGCTCGCTCACGTTCCTCGGCGCGCTGATCGCGATGCTCGTGATCGACCCGGTGCTGCTCGGGCTGACCGTGCTCGTGATCGCGGCATCCGTCGTCACGGTCACGCTCTTGTCGCAGCGCATCCGGGTCGCGAGCCGCGAGGCTCAGGAGAAGGTCGGCGCCCTCGCCGCGAGCGTCGAGCGGGCGATCAGCGCGATCCGCACCGTGCGCGCCTCGAACGCGACCGAGCGCGAGATCGCGGCCGTCGATGCCGACGCGACAGGTGCCTACCGGATGGGCCTGCAGGTCGCGAAGATCTCGGCCCTCGTCGTGCCGATCGCCGGCATCGCGATGCAGGTCTCCTTCCTCGTCGTGCTCGGCGTCGGCGGGTTCCGCGTCGCGAGCGGCCAGATCACGGTTGCGAACCTGATCGCGTTCATCCTCTTCCTGTTCCTGATGATCCTCCCGCTCGGCCAGGCCTTCGGCGCGATCACCTCGGTCAACTCCGCGCTCGGCGCCCTCGGCCGCATCCAGGAGATCATCGACCTGCCCGCAGAGGACCAGTTCGACCGCGACCTGTTCCCGCTCGCGATCACCGTCGGCGCCGCCAATGAATCGGTGCGGCCGGACGCCCCCGCGATCTCCTTCGAGAACGTGTTCTTCGGGTATGCGACCCAGGCGTCGGCAGCGGATGCCGCGGTGCCCGTCGACGCCGCGGGCGACGACCTGTCTGCTGCCGGATCTGGTGCCGGGTCCGGTGCCGGGTCCGCTTCGGCGTCTGCCTTCGGTGATTCCGGCGTCTCGCCCGCCGGCCTTCCCGGGGATGCCATGCCGAACGCGCTCGTGACGGCCCTCGTCGCTCCCGGCGTGATCGAGGCGATGCTCGCCGAACCCGACCTGGTCGACGCCGACCTCGCCGCAGCCGACCGCGCCGCCGCCGACCGGGCCGCCGTGGACCTGGCGCACGCCGAGCAGGCCGCCGCCCACCTGGCCGCAGCGGAGCACGCCGCCGCCACCATGGCGGCCGCACGTCCCGCCGCCGCCCTCGCCGCGGAGTCCGCGGCCGCGGCGAACGCGTCCGCCAGGGCCGCCGCGACCGCCGCCGCCTCTGCCGAGGCCGCCGCCGAGGCATCGGCCGCGATGACCGCCGCGGTGTATGCCGCGGCCACCGGCACCGTGTCGATCGCTGCGGTCGCAGCGGCCACGTCGTTTGCCGCCCCGGCGTCAGACGCCGGCGGCGAGGACCTTGCGGCTGCACACGCCGACGCCGATGCCGGCGCCGACGGGCGGCCTGACCTGACGAACGACGCCCCTTCGGCCACCCCCTCCGTCATTCCCACCGCCACTCCCTCTTCCGGCCTGGCTGTCTCGGACGTTTCGGAGACTTCGGGCACCGTGGGCACGGTCAGCGCCTCAGCTGCCGACTCTGCGTCAGATGCCCTGGCCGCCGACTCTGACCCGGTCGCCGGTGCGGCCCACAGCGTGGCCGTCGAGGACGGTCCAGCCGATGCCGCACACCCCGACGGCAGTGCGGTCGGCGACCTCGGGTCCGACCCCGTCGAGAGCGCAAGCATGGCCGCTGCCGTAACTGACTCTTCTGAACCGCGGCCCGTCCTGCGCGGGGTGTCCTTCAGCGCTCCGCGCGGCCTGCGCACCGCGCTCGTCGGCCCGTCCGGCGCCGGGAAGAGCACCATTCTGGCGCTCATCGAACGGTTCTACGACCCGAACGCGGGCATCGTCCGGCTCGGCGGCCTGGACATCCGCACCCTGGACCGCACGGCGCTGCGGTCGCAGATCGGCTACGTCGAGCAGGACGCCCCCGTGCTCGCCGGCTCGCTGCGCGACAACCTCGTGCTCTCGGCGCCGGATGCCACCGACGAGGAGTGCATCGCCGTGCTGCACGCGGTCAACCTCGGCGAGGTGCTCGAACGCGACCCGGCCGGGCTCGGCGCGGCCGTCGGGGAATCCGGCGTGATGCTCTCCGGTGGCGAACGCCAGCGGCTCGCGATCGCCCGGGCGCTGCTCGCGGCGCCGCCGATCCTGCTGCTCGACGAGTCGACGTCGAGTCTCGACGGGGTCAACGAACAGCTCATGCGGGCCGCGATCGACGCCGTCGCCGTCGACCGCACGCTCATCGTGATCGCGCACCGGCTCTCGACCGTCGTCGACTCCGACCAGATCGTCGTGCTCGACCACGGCCGGGTGATCGGCACAGGGACGCACTCCGAGCTCGTCGTGTCGACGCCGCTGTACCGGGACCTCGCCAAGCACCAGCTGCTCGTCTAACCACCCGGGGAATCGCGCCGGTGACCCCCTGACCCCTGACGAATTCGACGGAGTTTTTGCGTTTCCGGCACGTGGGAGGCCGGTTTTGGCCCGAAAACCCTAAAAACTCCGTCGAATCGGTTGGGGGTAGCGGAGGGTGAGGAGCTGGAACGGCCGCAGGCTCGAGGTCGAGTGCGCGGCCCGCTTGCGAGAGCGGAAGGCCGGGCTCGTCGAGCCGGCGTTCGAGCAGGTCGGTCGGGTAGGCATCCGCTGCCTCAGAAGCGGCGGATGACCCGGGCACGCGCCCGGGACCCGTGCGCCTCGTAGATGCGCACGACCAGGTCGCCGCTGCGGTCTTCGGCGAGCTTGACCGCCTCGATCACGACGGCGGGGTTGTCGACCTCGAGGAGCGGCTCGATGCTGTCGGTCGCGACGCCGGTCACGGTGCGGAGCGGGAGGTTGAGCCGGTAGCCTTCACTGATTGCGTCGGCGATGCTCGCGCCCGGACGCACGGCGACCCGGAAAGCATGCCCGCCCTGGTCGGCCTCGGGGTCTGGGAACAACGCCGCGCGCAGGAGCGACAGCCGCACGGTGGTCGTGGCGCGGCCGCCGGCGTCCGTCGAGCGGCCGATGTCGTGGCCATAGGTCGAGTCGTTCGCGACCGCGACCCCGTAGCCTGGCTCGCCGACGTGCACCCAGCGGTGCGCGCAGGTCTCGAAGCGGGCGGTGTCCCAGGACGTGTTCGCGTGCGTCGGTCGGTAGACGTGCCCGAACTGGATCTCGGAGGCGGCCCGTTCGGCGTGCACGTCGAACGGGAACTCGATCTTGAGGAGTTTCTGGCGTTCGTGCCAATCCACGTCGAAGGCGAGGTCGAGCGTCGTGGAGCCGGCCGCGAGGGTGATCCCCTCCACGAAGCGGGAGGAGCCGAAGACGCGGGTCACCCGCACGCAGGCCTCGGCGGGCGTGTCGGCCACGACCTCGACGGACACCGCGGCGTCGAGCGGAACGCTTGTGCGCTTGTAGTGGGCGTCGATGTCCCAGGCGTCCCACTGGGTGGGGGTGTCGCGGTGCAGCAGCAGCCGGTTGCCGCGGGCGCCCGACGGGATGAGTTCCCGGTCGGCGCGGAGGTCGCGCAGGGAGGTGACGAGCCCGTCGGCGTCGAGCGTGACGCTGACGAGGGCGTTCGCGAGCACGAGCAGGCCGGACGCCGTGCGGGTCACGGTTGCCGGGGCATCCGCTGCGCCGGTGCCGCTGCCGGCCTCGAGAATCGATGTCGGGGCCGCGCCGAGAGCGGGCACGCCGCGCAGGGAGTACGGACCGGCGTTGAGCGATGCCGCGTGGGCCCCGGTGCCGCAGAGCGCAGTGACGGATGTCGCGACGAGTGCCTCGAGGTCGCGCGCGACCTCCGCGAAATGACGTTCGGCCTCCTGGTGCACCCACGCGATCGACGACCCGGGCAGGATGTCGTGGAACTGCTGCAGCAGCACGGTCTGCCAGGCCCGCTCGAGCGCCGCATACGGGTAGTCGGCCCCGCTGCGGATGCTCGCGGTCGCGGCCCAGAGTTCGGCCTCCCGCAGCAGGTGCTCGCTGCGCCGGTTGCCGCGTTTGGTGCGGGCCTGCGAAGTGTAGGTGCCACGGTGGAACTCGAGGTAGAGCTCGCCCGACCAGATCGGCGCCTCGGGGTACTCGGCCTCGGCGGCCTCGAAGAACCGTCGCGGGGTGGAGAGCTCGACCGCCGGGGACCCTTCGAGCGAGGCGGTCCGGCGCGCGGCGGCGATCATCTCGGCCGTCGGGCCGCCCCCGCCGTCGCCCCAGCCGAACGGGACGAGCGAGGTGGTGGCCATGCCCTTCTCGGAATACTGGGACTCTGCGCGGGCGAGGTCCGAGCCAGAGAGGTCGGAGCCTGTAGGTGTCGACGGGCGGGAAATGCGTGAAGATGCGGGTGCCGTCGATGCCCTCCCAGCGGAAGGTGTGGTGCGGCATCCGGTTCGTCTCGTTCCACGACGACTTCTGGGTCAGGAACCAGCGCGACCCGGCCGCCGCGATGATCTGCGGCAGGGCCGCGGAGTAGCCGAACGAGTCGGGCAGCCAGACCTCGAGCGGCTCGATCCCGAACTCCGCCAGGAAAAACCGTTTCCCCGCCATGAACTGCCTGGCGAGGGATTCCCCGCCGGGCATATTCGTGTCCGACTCGACCCACATCCCGCCGACCGGCACGAAGGCGCCCGCGGCGACCTGGGCGCGTACCCGTTCGAACAGTTCGGGGTAGTACTCCTTGAGCCAGGCATACTGCTGGGCGGATGACGCGGCGAACGTGAACCCCGGATACTCGGCTGCGAGGGCGAGCACGTTCGAGAAGGTGCGGGCGACCTTGCGCACGGTCTCCCGCACCGGCCAGAGCCAGGCGCTGTCGATGTGGGCGTGCCCGACCGCATGCACCCGGTGCGCGCTCGCTGTGGCTGGCTGCGCGAGCGCGGGGGCGAGCACCGCACGCCCGGCCGCCGCGGTGCCGGAGACGTCGGCCGGGTCGAGCACGTCGAGGCAGCGCTCAAGGGTGCGCAGGATCCCGGCCGCGCGCGTAGAACCCTGCGGCAGGGCCCTGCGGAGCCCGTCGAGGGTGAGGACGTCCTGCAACAGCTCCCAAACCTCCTCGTCGCGGAGCGCGAGGTCGAACTGCCGCAGCCGGTACAGCGGTTGGGTGTCGGCCGTGGCCGGGTCGCCGTTCCGGGTCGGCACGAAGGTGAAGCCCGCGGTGACGTCGGGGTTGGCGGCGGCCTCGACGTAGAAGTCGACTGAAGTCGCGCCGCCCGCAACCAGCGGCGCCAACGGCAGAGAGCGGTTACGCGGTGCGATGCCCTTGATCACGGTGCCCGCTGCTGTCCAGGCGATGCCTTCCGCCTGGAAGCCCGGGGCCGCGTCGGTGAAGCCGAGGTCGACGACGGCCTCGATCCGGGTGCCGGGCTGTGCGGCCCAGTCCGCGGGGATCGTGCCCGTTGCGTGGAACCAGACCGTTCCCCAGGGGCGACCCCATGCCTCGCCGGGGGCGGACGGCGTGTAGGACTGCCGGACGGCCTCGGCGAAGGTCGCCGGGGCATCCGTCATCGGAGCCGTCGACACCCAGGCCGAGACCCGCAGCGGCAGCGCCTGGCGGTACACGGCCGGCCGCAGCCGTTCGCGCAGGAACCGGTCGATGCGCTTCTGGATCAGTGCGGCCTCGTCGTCCATGCCAGCATCCTACGACCGCCCCCGGGGGCTAACTCAGGAAATCCGCACCGGTTGGTCGGAACCGCCGCACTATTCCGCGGCCCCGGCTGCGCAGCCCGGCAGATCTCCTGAGTTAGCCCCATCACTGGCCCGGCACGCTCCGCTGCCGGGGTCATCCGTGACCGGCGGGTCAGCCCAGGTGCACGATCTCGGGGGCGCCGACGAGGTCCGCCTTCGAATGCTTGATCATGAAGAACGAGATCGGGGCGGCAAGCAGGATCAGCCCGGCCGCCCAGAGGAAGGCGACCGAATACCCGCTCACAAAGGCGTCGAGCCTGAACGGTCGGCGTCACCGGGTTCGATGCCAGGTCGCTCGAGATCGCGGCCGTGTACAGGGCGGTGAACAAGGCGGTGCCGATCGACCCGCCGATCTGCTGCGTCGCGGAGACGGCGGCACTGGCCACGCCGGCGTCGTGCGCGTCGATGCCGGCGAGGGCGACGTTCTGCAGCGGCACGAAGATGGCGGCGAGTCCAATGCCGAGCAGGATGACACCCGGCAGCACCCGCAGCACGTAGTCGTCGTGGACGGTGACGAAGGACAACCAGGCGAGCCCGGCTGCGGCGATGACCGGGCCGATCGTCAGGGGCAGGCGCACGCCGACCTTCGGCAGGATGCCGGAGAGCGCGGTCGCGCAGACCATGATGGTCGCGGTCATCGGGAGCGAGGCGAGCCCGGAGCGGAGCGGCGAGTAGCCGAGCACGATCTGGAAGTACAGGGTGAGGAAGAACAGGCCGCCGAGAAGGCTCGCACCGGTGAGCAACGAGACCAGGAAGGCGCCGCCACGGACCCGGTCGGTGACGACCCGGAGCGGCAGCAGCGGGTTCGTTGCCCGGGCCTCGACGACGACGAAGGCCACGAGCAGCACGACGCCGAGGGCGAGGAAGCCGATCGTCTCGACCCGACCCCAGCCGTTCTCGGCCTGGCTGAAGCCATAGACGAGGGAGGCGAGGCCGGTGACGATGAGGATCACGCCGGGCAGGTCGTAGCGGGTGTTTCCGTGCGCTCGGCTCTCCTCCATCAGCGGGATCGCCGCGAGGATTGCGACGAGGGCGATCGGCACGTTCACGAGCAGGCACCAGTTCCAGCTGGTGAACTCGGTGAGCACGCCGCCGAGCACGAGGCCGACGGCCGCTCCACCGCCTCCGATCGCGCCGTAAACGGCGAAGGCCTTGATCCGGTCCGTGCCGCCGGGGAACGTGATGGTGAGGATCGCGAGCGAGGCCGGGGCGAGCAGGGCCGCGAACGCGCCCTGGAGGCCACGGGCGATCAACAGCTGGGTGGTGGTGTCGGCGAGGCCGCCGACCATGGATGCCAGTGCGAACCCGGCCATCCCGACGAGGAAGGAGCGCTTGCGGCCCCAGTAGTCGGCGATGCGGCCGCCGAGCAGCAGAAGCGAGCCGAAGGCGAGCGCGTAGATCGTGACGACCCAGGTGCGGTCGCCGTCGCTCATGGCGAGGGCAATCTGGGCCTTCGGCAGGGCGATGTTGACGATGGTGCCGTCGAGCACGACCATGAGCTGGGCCAGTGCCAGCACGGCGAGGAGCCACCAGCGGCGCGGGTGCGCGGCGGGATCGGACAGGGGCGGGGAAGAGACGGAGACAGCAGGAGCAGGGGAACTCATCGAGACAGAAATCCTATTCAAACGAACTAGTTGGTTGGGATAGGTATGATCTTAGTCATGAGGAGTGACGGCGAAGCGACCCGCGAACGAATTCTCGATGCAGCCCAGGCCGAGTTCGCCCGGTACGGCCTCGCCGGCGCGCGCGTCGACCGCATCGCCACGGCCGCAAAGGCGAGCAAGGAGCGTCTCTACGCCTATTTCGGCGACAAGGGCAGCCTGTTCACGGCGGTGCTCGAGGTGAACCGGCGCGACGTGATGGCCGCCATCCCGATGGACACGAACGACCTGCCCGGATTCGTCGGCCGGGTCTTCGACCACGTCGTCGAATACCCCGAACACTCGCGGATGCTCGACTGGGCCAGGCTCGAGGGCGCCGCCGCGCTGCTGCCGACGACCTCGGAGTGGCGCAACGGCCCGGAGGCGTGCGCGATCGCCGCGGCCCAGGCCCGCGGCGAGATCGACCCCAGCTGGGATCCGGAAGACCTCGTCACCCTCGTCTTCTCGCTCGCGACGTCGTGGGTGCACTCCCCCGGGGTGTTCCCGGCCCCGGGCAGCGCGCCGGAGGCATCCGTGCGCGAACGCCGCCGGGCCGCAGCGGTCGCCGCGGCCCGCAAACTCATCGCCCCCTGAGCCGGGGCGGGCCGGGCCGGGCCGGGCCGGGCAGCGGATGCTGCCGGCCGGCCCCGACGGCCCGCCGCTACCCCTTGAGGTGGTAGCGCACGCTCGAGAGTTCGGCGAGCAACGCAGCGGGGACCCGGTCGCCGAACTGGGCGAAGTAGTCCTCGGTGAGGTCGCACTCGGCGAGCCAGCTCGTCTTGTCGATGTGGAACAGCTGCTCCACGGTCTCGTCCGAGAGGTCGAGACCGGCAAGGTCCAGGGCGCCCGCGGCGGGGAGGCGTCCGATCGGAGTGTCGACGGCATCCGTCGACCCTTCGATGCGGCGCACGATCCACTCGATCACCCGCGAGTTCTCGCCGAAGCCGGGCCAGAGGAAGCTGCCGTCCGCGCCCTTGCGGAACCAGTTGACCTGGAAGATCTCGGGGGCGCGGCTGCCGAGGCCCTTGCCGACCTTCAGCCAGTGCGCCCAGTAGTCGGCCATGTTGTAGCCGCAGAACGGGAGCATCGCGAAGGGGTCGCGGCGGAGTTCGCCGACGGTGCCCTCTGCGGCGGCGGTCTTCTCGGACGAGATCGTCGCCCCCATGAAGACGCCGTGCTTCCAGCTGCGGGCCTGGGCGACGAGGGGCACGTTCGTGGCGCGC
This sequence comes from Cryobacterium breve, assembly GCF_027594785.1. Classification (GTDB taxonomy): domain Bacteria; phylum Actinomycetota; class Actinomycetes; order Actinomycetales; family Microbacteriaceae; genus Cryobacterium; species Cryobacterium breve_A. Next base: position 2,991,470 of record NZ_CP075584.1, on the reverse strand, counting down.
CGCCCGCCGAAGAGGATCGCGTCGATCGGAACGCCGCCCGCGGCCTCCCAGTCGTCGGAGATCGAGGGGCATTGCGCCGCCGCGACCGTGAAGCGGGAGTTCGGGTGGGCGGCCGGCGTCGGCGACGAGGGCGTCCAGTCGTTGCCCTCCCAGTCGATCAGGTGGCTCGGCGGGGTCGCGGTGAGGCCTTCCCACCAGACGTCACCGTCGTCGCGGAGGGCGACGTTCGTGAAGATCGTGTTGCCCCAGACGGTCTGCACCGCGGTCGGGTTGGTTTCGATTCCGGTGCCGGGGGCGACGCCGAAGAAGCCCGCCTCCGGGTTGATCGCCCAGAGGCGGCCGTCGGGGCCGGGGCGGAGCCAGGCGATGTCGTCGCCGATGGTCTCGACGGACCAGCCGGGGATGGTCGGGCGCAGCATCGAGAGGTTGGTCTTGCCGCAGGCGGAGGGGAAGGCGCCGGCGAGGTGAACGGCGCGTCCCTCCGGCGAGGTGACCTTGATCAGGAGCATGTGCTCGGCGAGCCAGCCCTCGTCGCGGGCCATCACCGACGCGATCCGCAGGGCGAAGGACTTCTTCGAGAGCAGCGCGTTGCCGCCGTAGCCCGAGCCGTACGACCACACCTCGCGGGTCTCGGGGAACTGCACGATGTACTTGGTGTCGTTGCAGGGCCACGTGACGTCGGGGCGGGTCTCGCCCGCGGCATCCGTGAGCGGGTAGCCGACGCTGTGGATGGTCTGCACCCAGCGGGCTCCTGCCTCGATCAGTTCGAGGACGGCGTTGCCCATGCGGGTCATGATGCCCATGTTGAGCACGACGTAGGGCGAGTCGGTGATCTCGACGCCGAGCTGGGAGATCGGGCCGCCGAGCGGGCCCATCGAGAACGGCACGACGTACATCGTGCGGCCGCGCATGCTGCCGGCGAAAACGGCGCGCAGGCTCGTCCTTCATCGTGGCGGGGTCGGCCCAGTTGTTGGTGGGGCCGGCGTCGTCGGGGTCCGTCGAGCAGATGAAGGTGCGGTCTTCGACCCGGGCGACGTCGGACGGGCTCGTGCGGGCGAGGTAGCTGTTCGGGCGCCATTCGGGGTTGAGCTTGATGAGCTTGCCCTCGGTGACGACCTGCTTGGAGAGTTCGTCGGCCTCCCGGCTCGACCCGTCGCACCAGACCACTTCGTCCGGCCGGGTCAGCCGGGCGATGGAATCGACCCAGGACTGGAGGTTGGGGTCCGTGGTACCGGCGGTGTCGTCGGAATCGCTTCCGCTGGATGTGACTCGGAAGTGGGCGATTGTCATCTCCTGGCCTTTCTCGGTATGGGGTGTACAGCGGATGCCTGCGGTCGTGATCGAAGCATCCGCCCGGCTTGTCTTCGGTGACATTTCGTCCGTAACTTTGTGCTGCAGAACCAGAATGCGCGCGATTTTCCCTCCCGGATCAAAAAACTCTTGTTAAGAATCGTGCTTCTTTAGATATTGTTAAGGAATGCCAACTCGAGCCTCCGACCTCGTCACCCTGGGCCTGCGCATCCGCCACTATCGCGGCGAGCGCGGCCTCACCCTCGACCAGCTCGGCGAGCAGGTCGGGCTCGCGGGCAGCCAACTGTCGCTCATCGAAAACGGCAGGCGGGAGCCGAAATTGTCGATCCTGCAGGACGTCGCGACCGTGCTCGGCGTTCCGATCGCCGACCTGCTCAACGGCGAGGCGCCGAACCGGCGGGCCGCCCTCGAGATCGAGCTCACGCGGGCGCAGAAGAACCCGCTCTACGGCGCGCTCGGCCTGCCCGAGGTCAAGGTCACCAAGGGCATGCCGGTCGCGGCCCTCGAGTCGCTGATCGGGTTGCACCGTGAGCTGGCGCGGCGGGCGAGCGAGGCGATCGCGACGCCGGAAGAGGCCAGGCGGGCGAACACCGAGCTGCGCGAGCTCATGCGCGAGCAGAACAACTACATGCCCGACATCGAACAGCTGGCCGAGGACCGGGTGCGGGCATCCGGCCACGTCTCCGGTGCGCTCACGCATCGCGAGGTGAGCGTGATGGCCGAGCAGCTCGGCTTCAGCCTGATCTATGTCAACGACCTGCCGAACTCGACCCGCTCGGTGACCGACCTCGTCAACCACCGGATCTACCTGCCACCGGCGTCGATCCCCGGCGGCCACGGGCTGCGGTCGATGGCGCTCCAGGCGATGGGACACCGGCTGCTCGGGCACGAACGCCCGGCGAGCTACGCCGAGTTCCTCTGGCAGAGACTGCAGATCAACTACTTCGCCGCCGCGTGCCTGATGCCACCCGCCGCATCCGTGGCCTTCCTCGCGCGCGCGAAACGCGAGCGCGAGCTCTCGGTCGAGGACTTCCGTGACGCCTTCGGCGTGACCCACGAGGCCGCAGCCCTCCGGCTGACCAACCTCGCGACCTCGCACCTCGACATGCCGCTGCATTTCCTCAGGGTCACCGGCGACGGCGCCCTGCAGAAGGGCTACGAGAACGACGGCCTGCCACTGCCGGTCGATGTCACGGGTTCGATCGAGGGCCAGTTCGTCTGCAAGCAGTGGAGCGCCCGCAGCGCCTTCACCCATACCAACCGCACCACCGAGTTCTACCAGTACACCGACACACCGGCAGGCACCTTCTGGTCGGCGACGCAGACCGGGGCGGCGGATGGTGGCGAGTTCTCGATCAGCGTCGGGGTGCCGTTCGTGCACGCCAAGTGGTTCCGCGGCCGCGAGACCGTGCAGCGAGCCGTGTCGCGCTGCCCGGACGAGTCCTGCTGCCGCCGGCCGGCGTCCGACCTGGCCGCGCACTGGGCCGGCCACGCCTGGCCGAGCGCCCGCCTGCACGCGCACGTGCTCTCCCCTTTGCCGAGCGGCACCTTCCCGGGCGTCGACGACACCGAGGTCTACGAGTTCCTCGAGGCCCACGCCGCCCCCTGAGCCGCGCGGCGTCCCGAAACCGCCCTGGGCATCAGAGGAGACGTCTCGCACCTGAGGATCTGTCCGCTCACGCAGCAGAGCGACGGACGCGCTACCGTCGTACGAGACGTTCGTACCGCGTTCACACGACAGGGGAATCCATGGCAGACAATGACGCCGAAGCGGTGCTGCCCGACGATGGGCTCGATGCGATCGATCGGTCTCTGATCGTCGCTCTCCAGACTGATGGACGAATGACGTACGCGGAGCCTGGGCGCCCAGGTCGGACTCTCGGCCGGCGGGGCTCGTCTTCGTGTGCGCCGGCTCGAGGAACGTGAGATCGTCCAGGTCGTCGGGGTCACCGACCCGCTCAAGCTGGGGTACGAGCGAATGGCGATGCTGCACCTGTCGGTTGAGGGCGACGTGCACGCAGTCGCTGACGCAATCGGCGCCCTGGAAGGGGTGATCTATCTGGTCATCGGTGCGGGCTCATACGACCTGCTCGTCGAGGTCATCGCCGTCAACGCTGACGCACTCCTCGAATTGATCAACGGGCGCATCCGCACGATCCCGGGAGTCTCGCGCTGTGAGACGTTCTCGTATTACAACATCCACACCCATCGATTCACGTGGGGTACCAGATAGCCGGGTCAGCGCCTGCTCCGTGCGGACAGGACCCGATCGAGTGCCTCAACGAAGAAGTCGACGCTCTCGGTCGTGATGTTCATCGGCGGCTTGATTTTGAGGACGTTCTTGTAGTCTCCGGTCGGCTGGACAATGCAGCCCTCACGCAGCAGTTCCTCGCAGATCTCGGACGCTTCCACTGAGGCCGGTTCGAGGGTATCGAGGTCACGGACGAGCTCGACGCCCAGATAGAGGCCCAGTCCGTGCACAGCGCCGATGATGTCGTGCCGACCCTTGAGCCTGAGGAGCTTGGCTTTCAGGTCGCCTCCGACAGTGCGTGCGTTCTCCTGCAGGCCTTCGTCGTGGAGGATGTCGAGCACGGTCAGCCCAACGATGCAGCTGACCGGGCTTCCACCGGCGGAGGAGAACAGGCTGCCCTCTTCGGCGAATTTCTCGGCGATGTCACGACGTGTGATCACGGCGCCGAGTGGCTGGCCATTGCCCATGCCCTTGGCAATCGTGATGATGTCCGGTGTGACCCCCTGCTGGTCGACCCCCCAGAAATACTCTCCGAGGCGACCGTATCCGACCTGCACCTCATCGGAAATGGTGAGCCCGCCTCTGGCTCTCACCTTCTCGAAAACGCCGGCCAGGTATCCGTCAGGCAAGAGCACTCCCCCGGCATTTCCGAAGACCGGTTCCCCGATGAAGGCCGCAAGGCGAGTTCCTGCGTCGTCGAGCGCTCCGAGTGTGGCTTCGAGATCTTCGAGGTAGCGGGCGGCCGAATCGGCGCCGCGGTGTGTGCCGCGGAAGGGGTGGGGCGCATCGATGACGTGCACCCAGTCCGGCCGGGTTTCCCGCGCACGCGGGTTGTCTCCGATCGAGGATGAGACGGCGTCGGCTCCCACCGTCCAGCCGTGGTACGCCTCCTGGAAGGCAAGGACGCCATCATTCCCGGTGTAGGTCGTCGCCAGTCGCAGCGCGAGATCGACCGCTTCGCTGCCGCTGTTCACGAGGAAGACGGTGTCCAGACCGTCTGGAGCCAGGGCCACGAGCCGTTCCGTGAAACGCGGCAACGCACTGTAGTTGAAACGGGAGTTGGTGTTCAGCAGCGACCATTGATTGCTCACGGCTGTGACCAACCGGGGATGGGCGTGTCCGGCAAGTGCGACGTTGTTCACCAGGTCGAGATAGCACTGAGCGTGCACGTCGATGAGGTGTTCCCGCCACCCGCGTTCAATTTCCGGGGGCTCCGTGTAGTAGTGCTCCTGGACTTCGGCGAACGTCGCTGCACGCCGCTCGAGAACATCCCCGGACAGCAGTTCCGGTGCGGCAAGGTCGATGCCGAAAAGCGGGGAGGGGTCTGGACAGACCCGCTGCCAGATCTCGGCTTCAGCAGGAGTAGCGAAGAAGGCCGGGCGGATGCCCGCTAGTCGTGACAGTTGGACCCTGACGTGGACGGGAGCTTCGGGCCGTGCCGTGTCGACGCGAGCCGTGCCGATCCGCTGCCCTGCGCTCACGCGACCCGGCGCCAGGGGTTCGAGCCCGGTGAGCCAGATCTCGTACCCGCTCGCTTCCAGCACCAGTGCGTCGCCCTCGATGCGCACTGCGCCGTCGACCGGCGCAGAGAAGACCGTTCCGGGTGCAGTCACCACCTCGACACCGAGCGCCAGCGTCGCAGTTTCCCCGGTGTGATGCAGCTTCGCGCGCGTCAGCCGGAACTCGCCGTAGCGCGTGACAGCGGTGCCTGACGTTCGGAAGACCGCCGCGGCGAGGGCGGCCTCGGAATCGTCGCCCATCCAGATCCCGTCCCTGAGTTCCGGATTGGTGACGGAGAAGTCCAGGACGGACAGGGGGGCCGCCTGGAGGAGGAGAGCCTCGGGGCGATCGATGGCGCTGCGCCGATCGAGGCGCACGCGAGCTCTAATCAACGCGCACATCTGCTGAGCGTCAAGGCCCTCAGCGACTTCGAATGAGATCCATTCGTGGTCACGATTCTCTGACGCATAGTGGTTCGCGTCGTCAACGGCGACCTGCTGCTCGCCGCTGACAACGAGGACGCAGGCCCTGAGGACGATGAGGGCCCAGAGCGCAGCGAGCTCGTCGTCCGTCAACGGCGTATGCGTGACGAACGCGGCGATCGTCTCGAGGATGATCAACGGTGTTCGCGGGTTGTGGTGAAGGATGGATGCGCAGGTGACAGCCAGTTCGGCGACGACCCAGCTGTCGGCGATGTCGCCGAAGTCGATGACACCGAGCTTACTGCCGTGCCGGGTGACGACGTTGTCATCGGTGATGTCACCGTGGATGGGCTGCGATCGCAGCGTGTCACTGAGCGGTTGCAGTGCCGCCTGCGCGTGCGCCGCGGCCTCTCGAACGCGCTCACGGCGAACAGGGTCCGGCACGTGCGGCAGGTACATCTGCACGACCTGCGTCGCGATCCGGAGATTCCATTGGGTGACTCGCTCGGTGCCGGGGTGGACGAATTCGTCGAGGGAAGCGGCGAGACGGCCGGCAGTGTGGCCCAGGGAGCGGGCTTCCTCGACTGAAAGAGCACCGCGACTGGTGAGCGCATCCCCTTCGACGAAGCTCAGGAGTCGGACGTGGAGGTCGACGTCGCCGACATGAACGATCCGGATCGCGGTTCCGTCGCGTGACGGAACGCTTCGAGGAACGTCGATTCCGGCCAGGCACACACGTTCGGCGGCAGCATCCTGGGCCTCGAGCTCCTGGGCGGAGAACGCTGGATTGGAGAATTTGAGGAGCCAACGCGTCTCGCCGTCATCGATGAGGAAATTGCGGTCCTGTTGACTTCCCAGTTCGGTGATGTCTCCGGTCAGGTGAAAGAGATCCCTGGCGACGGCTGTCGCGTCGTGTTCCGTGACGGTGGGCCTGGGGAGAGAGGGAGTGGAGAAGAAGTTGTAGTTCGTCATTGTGGTGTGTTCAGCCGATCCGTGTGAATTTCCTGTGGGCGAACTCGTCGACGTGAAATCGTACGACTTCGCGACCGTGGGCTGGTGTCTTGATCCGGCGAAGGGAGGGTCAATCCATGGCTTCCAGTATTTCATAAATGTCACTGGATTAGTCAACATGGTGACAAATCATTAGCCCATGGTTCATGCGCATGACTTTTGCACACCGTAAGCGCCAGAGGTCGGCACGTCATCGAAGCGGATGCTCCGGGCGGGTTCCGGCGGGGGCGACGCTCAGGCAGGCGCGGGCGCGGGGGCGAGCGCGCCGGCCGGGAGGCCGAGTTCGTGCTCGGCGACCGAGCGCACGAGGTCGCGCTGGCCACGGGCATCGCCGTAGCGCACGACGGCGTGGGCGTTGATGCCGTCGATGATCGCGAGCAGCTGCCAGGCCAGCGCGCCGCTGTCGGCCACGGCGAACTCGCCGCGCGCGCAGCCCCGGTTCAGGAGGGCCACCAGGAACGCCTGCCAGGCATCCATTTGCACACCGACCTCACGGGCCAGGGCGAGATTGCGGCGCCCGACGCTCCAGGCATCGAGCCACACGGTGGTGACCGTGCTGCGGTCGGGGCCCAGGAGCGTGTCGATCAGAGCGCGGAGCGCCTCGACGGAACTCGGGAGCGCGGACAGCTCCCGGGTGATCTCGGCGAGCTCGGCACCGGCGATCGCGCCGAAGGTCGTCGCGACGAGTCCCTCGGTGCTCGGTTCGTAGTGGCTGACCAGGGCGGGCGTGACGCCGATGCGGGCCGCGATCGCGCGCAGGGTGATGGCGTCGAGACCGTCGTAGCGGGCGATCTCGCGGGCCGTGCGCGCGATCTCGGCGGCGCGCTCAGGGCCCGACTTACGCTTGGCGCGGCTCGGAAGGGTTGACATCGCACCTCAGTGTATATAGTTTTGCCTCGGGCTTATTGATCAAGTGATCAACTGGCTCACTATCCTTCCTTCGACCGCCGTTCCCGGCACCCCAGGAGACGCCTTGCAGCTCATCATCGCCCCCTCCGCCCCGCCGCTGACCCGGGTCGCCGGCACCACACCCGCCGCCGGCACTTCGCCTGCCCACACCGCGGAGGCCCCCGCCGGCCCGCTCCGGGTCGCCCTCGTGCAGCACCGCTGGCACGCGGACGAGGATGTCCTCCGCGCCGAACTCGCGGAGGGCATCCGCCTGGCTGCCGGGGCCGGTGCCCGGATCGTCTTCCTCCCGGAGTTGACCCTCCGCAAATACCCGGGAAACCGGCGCGCGACCGGCGTGCCCAAGCTCGACGCCGAGGACCTGCTGACCGGGCCGACGTTCGCCTTCGCCGCCGAACAGGCCCGCGCGCACGGCGTCGTCGTGCACGCCTCGCTGTTCGAACGGCCCGATGCGGCTGACCAGCCCGGCGACCCGCGCGGTTACAACACCGCGATCATCGTCTCCCCCTCCGGCGAGCCTGCTCGGCCGCACCCGCAAGCTGCACATCCCGGTGACCGAGGGCTACTACGAGGACACCTACTTCCGCCCGGGCCCGCCGGAGGACGCCTACCCCGTCTATGCCCCCGCCGAGCTGGGCGGCGCCCGCATCGGCTTGCCGACGTGCTGGGACGAGTGGTTCCCCGAGGTCTCGCGCCTCTACGGCCTCGCGGGGGCACAGTTCCTCGCCTACCCGACCGCGATCGGCTCCGAACCGGGCTTCCCCACCTTCGACACCCAGCCGATCTGGCAGCACGTCATCGTCGGCAACGGCATCACGAGCGGCCTGTTCATGGTCGTCCCCAACCGCTGGGGCGACGAGGGCGACCTGACCTTCTACGGCTCCTCGTTCATCTCCGATCCCTATGGACGGATGCTGGTCCAGGCCCCCGGGACGACTCGGCCGTGCTCGTGGCCGACCTCGATCTCGCCCAGCGGGCCGAGTGGCTGACCCTGTTCCCGTTCCTGGGCACGCGCCGGCCCGACAGCTACGGACGCCTGACCGCCCCGGTCGAGCCGGGACATCCGTTCGGTGGGGACGCCGACTCGAGCGTGAGCGCGGCGACTCGCGCATGACCTGGCGGATGCCCGCGGAGACCGCGCCACAGGAGCGGGTCTGGATGGCGTTCCCCTCCGACGGCTACACGCTCGGCGACACGGCGGCCGAGGCGGAGGAGGCGCGCAGCACCTGGGCTGCCGTCGCGCACGCTGTGCTCGAGTTCGAGCCGGTGACCATGGTCGTCGACCCCGGCGGGAGCGCCGACGGGGGGACCGGAGGGACTGACGGGACCGGCGCACGCGACGCGCGGGCGACCGCCGCGCGGCACCTCTCCGCCGACGTCGACGTGCTCGAGGCCCCGCTCGACGACGCCTGGATGCGCGACATCGGGCCGACCTTCGTGCTCGATCCGGCCGGGCGGCTCGGCGCGGTCGACTGGATCTTCAACGGCTGGGGCGGCCAGGACTGGGCGAGCTGGGACCGGGACGCCGGCATCGCCGCCCTCGTGACCCGCGCGGCCGGGGCGATCCCGGTGTCCTCCCTGCTCGTCAACGAGGGCGGCGGCATCCAGGTCGACGGGACGGGCACCGTCATCGTCACCGAGACCGTGCAGCTCGACCCGGGCCGGAACCCGCACGCCACCCGGGCCAGGGTCGAGGCCGAACTCGCCCGCACGATCGGGGCGACGCACGCCATCTGGCTGCCGCGTGGCCTCACCCGCGACCAGGCCCGCTTCGGCACCCGCGGGCACGTCGACATCGTTGCCGCGATCCCCGCGCCGGGAACGCTCCTCGTGCACGCCCAGAATGACCCGGCGCATCCCGACTACACCGTGACCCGGGAATTGCGCGCGGTGCTCGCCGCGTCGACGGATGCCGCCGGCCGGCCGTGGACGATCATCGACCTGCCCGCGCCCGCCCGGCTCTCGGACGCCGAAGGCTTCGTCGACTACAGCTATGTGAACCACCTCGTGGTCAACGGCGGAGTCATCGCGTGCGGCTTCGGCGAAGCCCAGGCGGATGCCGCGGCACGGTCGATCCTCGAGGACGCCTACCCGGGACGAAAAGTCGTGACCGTCGACGCGCGGCCGCTCTTCGCCCGCGGCGGAGGCATCCACTGCATCACCCAGCAGCAGCCCGCGACGGCTTTAACCCGCCGCAATGTCTGGCGGTGAGGCCGTCGGCGCAGCTAGGGTATCGGTGGGCGCGTGATTTCCCCCTGTTCTGGGGGCAGTCGCACGGCCGACCACACCCATCTATTACTACGTAACCATTCGTCGGAAGGTCTGTCGTTCGCCCCAGCGGCTGATTCGATTTTCCAGACGGTGTCGGACCCCTCCTGGCGCTGCCTGCGGACCGGTCCCCTCCGTTCGACTGCCGACTTCACGGTCCCGAAACCTCGGTCGGCTGAGCACCCCGACGAAGAGGTGACGTCGAAGCGAGAAACGCGGACCCGCCGTGACCCACCCGACACCCGATACACCTGTACCCGATGCCTTAGACCGGCCCCTGAACCACGCCGCCGAACGAGCGGGAGATCTCGCGTGAGCGCCGCAGGCGACTTCCGCGACGTCGAACGTGAGGCCCTGCTGCGGCGTAGCCAGCGGTCCGCCGTACGCACGGCCGCGAAGACTCTGCCGCCCGCACGAGTGAGCCAGCCCGCGACCGGATCCTCACCCGTCGTCCGGCTCGGGCGCAGCGCGGCGATCACCTTCAACCCGGCGCTCCTGAGCATCGCCGAACGGAGCCGGTTCAGCCGGCACATGAACGCCCGGGTGTCGCCCGGGAAGGGCGTGCTCTCCAACGCTGAGTACTACGCGCAACAGGCGTTCGTCGACGTCGGCCAGATCTCGGTGCCCACGGTGAGCGGCCGGGACAACGTGAACTGGGTGCTCAAGCGGGGCGACGGCAGCACCGTGGTGGTCCCCGACTTCGTGGCACGGGCCGTCCAACCCCGGGACACCGGGTACGCGGGCACGGGTGCGGCTTCCGCTCCTGTGACCGCACCCGTTGCTGGGCCGCTTGCCCTTCTGCCGGCCGCAGTCCAGGCCACGTCGCCGGCCACCGCGCCGCTCGGTGGCGAGCTGTCTGTTGCCGCACCGCTCGCCGGCGCGCTGTCCTTTGCCGCGCCGCAGTTTGCCGCACCGCAGTTTGCCGCGCCACCGGTGGCAGCACCGCTGGCGCGACCCGACGCATCCGCTGCGGCTCTGGCTCTGGCCCTTGCCGCCGCAGAGACCGCGGTCGCTCAAGCGGTAGCGGCGCAGGCCGCCGCCGTGCAGGCGGACGCGGCGCAGGTTGAGACGGCACAGGTCGCCGCCGAGCAAACCGCGGCGGCACAAGCAGCAGCACACCGAGCGGCCGAGCAGGCCCAGGCGGCGCAGGCTGCCGCCACGCACACTGCTGCGGAGCAGTCCGCACGGACGCACGCAGCCTCAGCACGAGCCGCAGCCGCGCACGCTGCCGCACAGGTCGCGTCCGAGCGGGCCACGGCCGCGCAAGCAGCTGCCACCCAAGCCGCGAAGCAGGCCGCAGCCGAGCAGGCAGCCGGCGCTCAGGCAGCCGCCAGACAAGCCGCCGCGGATGCCGCCGCGCAAGCCGCCGCGGAGCGGTCGGCCGCGGAGCAGGCCCTACGGTCGCAAGCCGTTGCTGCCCAGGCCGCCGCAGAAGCCGCCGCCGAGCAGGCAGCAACCGCGACGGCACAAGCCGCAGCATACGCATCCGCATCCGCCCAGGCGATTCAGGTGCCGCTACACGTGCCCTTGGCCGGCCCGTCGCGACTGCCCGCGCCGCCGGAGCCGGAACCACCGGCGACGGTGCGGTCCGCGGCCGAGTCCGCCGCACGTGTCGCAGCACAGCGCGCACCCCAGGCTCCCCTGACCAGGTCGACACGCCCGCCGCTGGCGCCCGCGCCCGGCGGACCGGTCGTGGCGAACTACGTCGGCACGGTCACGGGCTCGCAGATGCTGCGCGCCGAGCGCGACCGGGCCGGGGAGATCCTGGCCCGGGCTACCGAGCCTGCGGGTGAAGACCGGCCAGAAGAGCACCGGACCCAACTATCGCGCCGCCCTCATTTCCGAGAACCGGGCGCGCACCAAGTTCTTCGAGTTGAATGCCCAGACCGAGCAGGCAACCGCCCGCGAGGCGCGCACCGAGTATGCCGCCCTGCTCAGTGCGCTGACCGACGGCACCGAAAACCACCGGCTCGAGTACGAAGCACAGCTCACCGCGCTGCTCTCGGGCGTCGCCCGGACGCCCCTGACGGAGAGGATCGCGGCCGCAGAGGTGATCGTGCACCGCCAGGACGAGATCGCCGCGCTCGCGACGGATTCCGCCGAGCGCTGGGCCGCAGACTCCCCGCGGCGGAAGGTCAACCACACCGAGTAGCCGACCGTGCGGCTCATCGGGGCGGCATCCGGATTCCGCCGTCGAGCCGGATTGTCTCCCCGTTGAGCATCGGGTTCTCCACGATGTGACGCACGAGCGCGGCGAACTCGCTGGGGTCCCCGAGCCGCGCCGGGTGCGGAACCTGCGCGGCGAGCGACTCGCGCACTGCAGCAGGCATGCCCTGCAGCATCGCGGTGTCGAAGACGCCGGGCGCGATCGACACGACCCGGATCAGCGAGCGCGCGAACTCCCGGGCGAGCGGCAGGGTCATCGCCGCGACCCCGCCCTTCGAGGCCGCATAGGCCGCCTGCCCGACCTGCCCGTCGAAGGCGGCGACGGATGCCGTCGTCACGATCACGCCCCGTTCGGCGGTCCCGCCTCCCCCGGCACCACTACCGGAACTGGAGCCGAGGCCGATGCCCAGCGCGTCGATCGGCTCGGCGGCGAGCATCGCGGCCGCCGCGAGCCGGATCACATTGAAGGTGCCGGTGAGGTTCACGCGGAGGACCCGCTCGAACTCGTCGAGCGGGAGCGGGCCGTCCCGCCCGACGGTCCGTTCCGCCGGGGCGATTCCCGCGCAGGTCACGACGATTCGCAGCGGCGCCATCGACACCGCCGCCTCGACGGCGCTGTGCACGTCGCCCGCGCTCGTGACATCGCCGGCGACGAAACGCGTGCGTTCGCCGAGGGCGGCGACGATCGCGGCACCCGGCGCCCCGGGCAGGTCGAGGAGCACGACAGCCGCCCCGGCCGCGTGCAGGGCGGTGGCCGTGGCCAGGCCGAGGCCGGAGGCGGCCCCGGTCACGAGCGCGGAGCATCCGTCGATGCGCATGTCAGAGCCTCTCGATGATCATCGCATTGGCCATGCCGCCGCCCTCGCACATGGTCTGCAGGCCGAACCGGCCGCCGGTGCGCTCGAGGGTGCCGAGCAGGGTGCCCAGCAGCCGGGTTCCGGACGAGCCGAGAGCGTGGCCGAGGGCGATCGCGCCGCCGTCCGGGTTGAGCCGGGCGGGGTCGGCGTCGAATTCGCGTGCCCAGACCAGCGGGACGCAGGCGAAGGCCTCGTTGACCTCGTAGGCGTCGAGGTCGTCGAGGTCGAGGCCGGAGCGGGCAAGGATGCGGCGGGTCGCCGGGATCACGCCGGTGAGCATCAGCAGGGGGTCGCTCCCGGCGATCGCAAAGCTGTCGAACCGTGCCCGCGGGGTGCAGCCGAGCTCGGCGGCGCGCGCGGCGCTCATGATCAGCACCGCGGAGGCACCGTCGGTGAGCGGGGAGGAGTTGCCGGCGGTGGTGTGCCACTCGAGGTCGGGGAACCGGGCGGCGAGGTCCGGCGTGCGGAACGCGGGCGGCAAGGCGGCCAGGGTGTCCATCGTGGTGCCGGGGCGGATGGTCTCGTCGTCGGTGACGACGGTGCCGTCCGCCAATCGGACCGGCACGAGGCCGCGCGCGACATCACCGCGGTCGCGCGCTTCGGCGGCCAACCAGTGCGAGCGGACCGCGTAGTCGTCGAGCTCCGTACGGGTCAGGCCCCAGCGGCGGGTGATCAGGCTCCGCGGACACGCCCTGGCCGACGAGGCCGTTCGGGTAGCGCTTGTGCAGGAGCGGCCCCGACGGGTCCTGCCCCGAAAGCAGCGAGGAGCCCAGCGGCACCCGGCTCATCGACTCGACGCCGCACGCGATCACGATGTCGTAGCTGCCGGCGATGACGCCCTGGGCGGCGAAGGTCGCCGCCTGCTGGCTGGACCCGCACTGCCGGTCGATCGTCGTGCCCGGCACCGACTCCGGGAATCCCGCGCTGAGCAGTGCGGTTCGGGTCACGTTGTAGCCCTGCTCGCCCGCCTGCGTGACGCAGCCGCCGATCACGTCGTCGACGAGCGCGGGGTCGAGGTCGTTCCGGCGGACCAGCTCGGCGAGCACCCCGGCGAGCAGGTCCGCCGGGTGCACCCCCGACAGCGCGCCATTCGGCTTGCCCCGCCCGGACGGGGTGCGCACGACATCGATGATCACGGCCTCGTTGCTCATGCCGACAGCCTAGGCCTGTCGGTGCCGCGCCGCCGGGGACCGCGGGCGTCGGTGGCTACCTTGGGGGCTAACTCAGGAAGTTCGCTCTCACGCCCGACGGTGACAGCACTGGTCCGCGGGTCGCCGGGATCACCGACGGCATTCTTCCTGAGTTAGCCCCCGATGGCCGGGCCAGGGGCGGATGCGCGGCGCGGGTCAGGCGGAGAGCGCCCACATCGCGACGGCACTGGCCGCGGCGACGTTGAGGGAGTCGATGCCGTGCTTCATCGGGATCTGCACGACGCTGTCCGAGGCGGCGAGGGCGTCCTCGGTGAGGCCCTCGCCCTCTGCACCGAGCAGCAGGGCGAGCTTCTCGTGATCGCGGCCGTCGAAGTCGCGCAGGCTGACGGCATCCGCCCGGAGGGCGAGCGCGGCGACGTGGAAGCCGTGCCGCGACAGCAGGGCGCGGGTATCCGCCCAGTCCCCGACGCGGGTCCACGGCACCTGCAGCACCGTGCCCATCGAGACCCGGATGGCCCGGCGGTAGAACGGGTCGGAGCAGCGCGGGGTGACGAGGATCGCATCCGCCCCGATCGCGCCGGCGGAGCGGAAGATCGCGCCGACGTTGGTGGGGTCCGACACGTTCTCGAGAATGACGATGCGGCGGGCGCCCGCGAGCAGGGTGTCGGCGTCGGGCAGGGCGGGCCGGTTCATCGCCGCGATCACGCCGCGGTGCAGGATGTAGCCCGTCAGTTCCGCGAGGAGGTCGCCGGGCCCGACGAACACCGGAACGTCGTCGCCGACGAGCGCCCTGGCCTCGTCGGCCGTGTTGCCGAGCGCGAGCACGGAGCGGGGCCGGTGGCCGGCCCGGAGCGCTCGCTCGAGCACGAGCGCCGACTCGGCGATATACACGCCGTGCTCGCTGCCGCGCGCCTTCTTGAGGGCGACGTCGGTGACGTGGGCGTAGTCGACGAGCCTCGGGTCGTCGAGGTCCGTGATCTCGATGACGGGCATCCGTTCAGTCTACGAGCCGGGTAGTGGGCATAACTCCTGCACATTCCAGTGCGGGCCACCCGGCTACCGCGGAAAGACGCGGGTGCCACGACGGCCGGACAGAATCTGCAGGAGTTATGCCAAACCGAGGGGGGCTAGTCGGCGAAGGGGTCCGGGGTCATCGTGTACTTGGTCGAGAGGTACTCCTGGATGCCTTCCGGACCACCCTCGCGGCCGAGGCCGGACTG
Source organism: Cryobacterium breve (assembly GCF_027594785.1). Lineage (GTDB taxonomy): Bacteria > Actinomycetota > Actinomycetes > Actinomycetales > Microbacteriaceae > Cryobacterium > Cryobacterium breve_A. Next base: position 2,976,407 of record NZ_CP075584.1, on the reverse strand, counting down.
CTTGACCCCACCGAACGGCGCGGCCGCGTTCGAGATGACGCCGATGTTGAGCCCCATCATGCCGGTCTGGAGGCGTTCGACCATGCGTTGCCCGCGGGCGAGGTCCCGGGTGAAGACGTAGCTGACCAGCCCGAACTCGGTGTCGTTGGCGAGGCGTACGGCGTCATCCTCCTCGTCGAAGGTCGCGATCGCGAGCACCGGCCCGAAGATCTCCTCGCGCAGGATATCGCTGCCCGGCGCGACCCCGGCCAGCACGGTCGGCTCGAAGAAGGTGCCGGCGCCTTCGATGGAATCGCCGCCGGTGAGAAGCGTCGCGCCGCGCTCGAGGGCGTCCTGCACGAGGGTGGATGCCTTCTCCACGGCCCCGGCGTTGATCAGCGGTCCGATGTTCACGCCCTCGGCGGTGCCGCGACCCACGACGAAGTCCTGGACCCGCGCGGTGACCCGGCGGGCGAACTCCTCGGCGACGGATGCCTGCACGATGAACCGGTTGGCGGCCGTGCAGGCCTGCCCGACGTTGCGGAACTTCGCCGCGATCGCGCCGTCGACGGCCTTGTCGAGGTCGGCGTCTGCGAAGACGATGAACGGCGCGTTGCCGCCGAGTTCCATCGAGGTGCGCAGCACGCCCTGGCCGGCCTGGCCGATCATGCGGCGGCCGACGGCCGTCGAGCCGGTGAAGCTGAGCTTGCGCAGCCGCGGGTCGGCGATGATCGGGTCGGACACCGCGCCGGAGCGCGAGGTGGTGATGACGTTGAGCACGCCGGCGGGGAGCCCCACCTCCGCGAGGAGCTTGGCGAAATACAGGGTCGTGAGCGGGGTCAGGGACGCCGGCTTCACGACGACGGTGCAGCCGGCGGCGAGCGCGGGGGCGATCTTGCGGGTGGCCATGGCGAGCGGGAAGTTCCAGGGCGTGATCAGGAAGCAGGGGCCGACGGGGTGCTGGGACACCAGCATCCGCCCGGTGCCCTCGGGGTTCGTGCCGTACCGGCCGCTGATGCGCACCGCCTCCTCGCTGAACCAGCGCAGGAATTCGCCGCCATACGCGACCTCTCCGTAGGCCTCGGCGAGCGGTTTGCCCATCTCGATCGTCATCAGCAACGCGAATTCCTGTTTGCGCTCCTGCATCAGGTCGAAGGCCCGCCGCAGGATCTCGCCGCGGACCCGGGGCGGGGTCGCCGCCCAGCTGTCCTGGGCCTCGACGGCCGCATCGAGGGCCGCAGCACCGTCGGCGACCCCGGCGTCGGCGATCGAGGCGATGACGAGCCCGGTGGCCGGGTCGACGACGTCGAGGGTGGCCCCGTCACCTGCGGGCACCCACTCCCCGTTGATGAAGAGTTCCTTCGGAACCATCCGGAGAAGTTCGGCTTCGGTGACGTTCGTCATTGTGTCTCCCTGTCGCGTGTGTCTGCTGTTCTGCCTCGTCCAGCCTATCCGCGGGCGGTCGCACTCACGTAGCGTGCAGTTCGCCGCGCACGATCGAATTTCCTGAGTGGGCCGGGTTTCCGTTGTCGGGCTCCGCAGACACGTCGACGAGCGGGTACTGGGCGAGGTCGACGTCGTCGGGAATGTCGAAATGGCCGGTGTTGCCGTCGAGGAGGCCGATACTGATCAGGCCGGAGGCATCCGCCTTGATCAGCCAGACCTCGCGGAGGGAGCCGCCGCTGTGGCGACGGAGAGGCCGGTGAGGTCGACGACGACCTCGCGGTGCCCGCCGGGAGTGGCCTCGACCTCGGCGCTGCCGCTCGCCTGCCAGCCGGGGAACGGCGTGAGGCGGGCCTCGAAAGTGACGGGCGCTGTCGCGGGCTGCTGCATCGCGTCGATCCAGCGCGCGGCGACGAAACCGCCGAGGACCAGCACCATGGCCGCAGCCCCGGCGAGGAGGACCCGCAGCCCGGTCCGGCGCCTGGCCGTCCTCCGTCGGCGCGGACGCATCGCAGCGGGCGAGTCGGACGCGGGCGGTCGCGTGGACGGCGGGTCAGCGACAGCCGGGTCTCCGCCAGGTGTGGCGGTGGACTGCGGCAGAACGGGCGGATGCGCGACGGACGGCCGTACGACCGGCGGCTCCACGGTCGGCGGCTCCCCGGCGTCGATCCGGGTGTCGATCCCGGCGTCGACACCGGAGTCGATCCCCGCATCGGTCCCGGAAACGGCCCCGCTGACGACACCGGCGGATGTCTCCCGCTCGCCCTCGAGGAGGTCGCCCACGTCGTCGCCGGCACCGGCAGCATCCGCCGGGCGCACGAAGTCGCGGAGCAGCGGCGCCGCTCCGACGGCGGCGCTGAGGCCGAGGGTCGCGTGAATGCCCGCCCACACGGCGGCGGACGGTTCGGTGAGGCTGACGTGCCGGGCGGACCGGCCGACCGCGGCGGTGTGCTGGAGCGAGATGAGTTCGAGCGCACACTGCGGGCACTCCGCAAGGTGCCCACGCTCCGCCTCGGTGAGGTCGAATTCGGCGAGGGCGATGAGCGCGAGGTCGTCGCGGTCAATATGCGTCATCATCGGCCTCCAATCGGGCTCGCAACCGGCCGAGACTTCGGCGGATATGGCTCTTGACTGTTCCCAGCGGCAAATCGAGCATCGAGGCGATCTGCGCGTGGGTGAGGTCAGCATAGAAGGCAAGTTGCATGACACGCTGCGGAACCGGCGCGAGCCGCTGCAACTCCTCCGCGAACATCACCCTGTCGGCGACGTCGACCGAGTCGTCGACGGACGTCGTGCGCAGTTCGCCCGCGACGGCCTGCTCGATCCGGCGCCGCCGGGAACGGGCCTCGTGAGTGTCGGCGACGGTGTGGCGGGTGATGCCCACGATCCAGGCGGGCAGCCGAGCCCGGGCGGGATCGTAGTTGTCCCTGCCACGCCAGGCGGCGATGAACACCGTCTGCGTCACGTCCTCTGCCTCGCCGGGATCTCCGAGCGAGCGCACAGCGATCGTGTAGACGAGCGATGACCAGCGCGCATAGGCCTCGGCGAGGGCGCGCTCGTCCCCGGCGCGGAACGCGGCGACGAGGCGCAGGTGGTCGACGTCATCGATGGGTACGGTCACGGGTGTGCGTCGCCTCCCGGCTGACAGGTCGGTGCTGGTGGTCGTGCGGCGCCCGGTCATCCGCAGCCCCTGTCGGGTGCGGATGGCGGAGCTCCGTCGGCGACAGCATAGCCAGACCTGGGCATCAGGGAACCGGCGTCGCCGAAACGATCACGTTCGAGAGATACCGCCTCGCGGTGTAGTCGAATTCACCGCCGCACGTGACGAGGGTGAGCCGGGCAGGCCCGGTCCGGTCGAAGATCGTCGGCCAGGGCACGTCGGGCTTGAGCGTGAGAGTGACGGATGCGACGCTGTAGCGCCGCTCGGAGCCGTCGGCCAGGGAGAGCACGATCTCGGTTCCCGCCGGCGCGCTGGCGAGCCGGGAGAACGGGCCGATGTCGTACTCGAGCGAGTCGACGTGCGCCGCGATCACCGTCGCGCCCGCCGCACTCGCGGGCGCCGGCCCGAACTTGTACCAGGCGGCAATGGCCGGGTTCTTCGGCAGCCCCATGCCGCCGCTGTCCCCGAGCCCGACGGCTTCGATCCCCATATCGATCCCGAGCGCCTCGATCCTGATCCGCACCGGCGCGACCAGGCTCCGGCTCCGCGGCCTGCACCGAGCGGATGTCGGCGCTCGCCCCGGTGAGGAGCGGCACCGCCGACGGCGTGGACGGTGACGTCGCGGGGGGCTGCGTCGACGCGGCCGCGAGGGGTGACGCGTCGGGCGCGCTCACGCATCCGCTCAACATCAGTGCCACCGCGACAACGCAGAGCAGGACAAGGGCCACGGTGAGCATCCCGATCTTGCCCGCCGTGGCCCTCATCGTTGTTCCTCAGTCCTGGCTCGCGCGCTTAGCGGCGCGCTCGGCGGAGTCCGAGGAAGGTGGCCGACCCGAGGCCGAGCAGCACGAGCACGCCGATGCCGCCGACCCAGAGCGGGGTCTGGTCTGCAGGCCGGTTGGTCGCGACGAGTCCGGCCTCACCGGCGGGGATGCCGTTGGGGTCGGAGTTCATGCCCGAGACGGTCTGCACGGCGACCGCGAGGTTCTTGTCGGCGAGGCTGCCCCAGGCGTAGACGATCGTGTCGACACCCTCGGCCACCTTCACATCGGCCGGGCCGATCACGGGTGCCGTGGTGCCGGTGGCGGCGACGACGGCCGAGATCGTTCCCGCGGGAATCACGAGTACCGACTCCTTCGGGTTGGACAGGTTCGAGATCGCGACCGCGCCGTTTGCCAGGACGTCGACGGCGGGTGCCGCGGCCACGTGGCGCACGACGAGACGGCCGGAACCTGCCGCGATCGTGGACGTGTCGTTGGTGAAGAGGGTGGCGGTGGGCTTCGCGTCCGCCCCGAGGTGCGCGACCGCGGTGTAGTTCATGCCAGCCTCGAGCTTCAGGTCGACCGGCCCGATCGCGGGCTTGCTCGCGTCCGTGGCATCGGAGGCGGTGATGGCGACCGTGTACGTGCCGGCGGGGAGGTCGAGGGGGCCGGCCATGTCGCCGGGCTTGAAGTTGTCGATCGTCAGCTTGTTGTTGACGTACACGTCGACGGTGAGGCCGGGGACGCCGTGGAACACGGACAGTTGGGCATCTCCCGTTGCGGCGCTGGCGGGAGCGATACCGCCGAAGATGACAAGCACTCCGATCGAAGCGGCCGTGAGGGAAGCGGTGAGTGAAGCTGTGAAACCAGGGCTGTGTGGTGTGTGCATCGTGTCCTCCTGCGTTGGGGGTGAACTGGTTCTTACCCCCACTTCCTGTTCAGGGGCCATTTCGGATGCAACGGCCAGAAAGAAATCCTCGAGGACGGTGAGCGACCGGCCGTGGACGGACGAAGACCGGCCCGCGCAGTGGGTGTCTGCGCAGGCCGGTCCGCTTGAGCCGGTAGCTGACGTGTCAGTGTCGACGATTAGTTCTGACGGGTCAGTGCCGGTGGCCCTTTTCGAGCTTGACGGTCTGTACGGCGAGCGCGAGCGTGCCGTCGGCGAGGCTGCCGTAGGCGTACACGATGGTGTTCGTGCGCTTCGTGATCGAGACATCCGCCGGCCCGAGCAGCGGGTCGGTCGTGCCTGTCGCGGCGACGGCCGCGGAGATCGTGCCGGTGGGGAGGGTGAGTTCGACCTCGTCGGGGTTGGTGAGGTCGGTGATGGCGGCGGCACCGTCAGCGAGGATGTCGACAGACGGCGCAGCGGCAACGTGACGCACCGTGAGCCGGCCATTGCCCTTGCCGACCGAGTCGGGGTTGTTCGTGAACAGGGTCGCCGTCGGCTCCCCTGACTCGGTGAGGTGGGCGACGGCGGTGTAGTTGTCGCCGCTCTCGAGGGCGAGGTCGACCGGGCCGATCACCGGGTTGCTCGCGTCTGCGGCGTCGGCTGCGGTGATCGCGACCGAGTAGGTGCCGGGGTCGAGCGACAGCGTGTCCGAGAACGAGCCCGGCGTGAAGTCGTTGAGCGTGAGGGCTCCATCGACATAGACGTCGACGGTGATCCCCGGGATGCCGTGGAATACGGTCAGTTCTGCGGGCCCGTTGTCGCCGTGGCCGTGGCCGTGCCCGTGGCCGTCGTCCCCGGCGTATGCCGGCCCGAATCCTGCGAGAGCGACGAGTACACCGGCTGCGGCGCCTACGGCGAGAATCTTGCGCATGGTTACCTCCTGCTTGTCGTGGTGACGGGAGGCAGCATTGCCTCCCACCCCCTCTTCAGGAGGAACCCCCCATCCGGATGCACCCAGTAACAAATCCGTTAGGCGGTCGCGAGGTCCTCGGCGGTGGTCAGGGTGGCACCGGCATAGGCGAGGGCGGCGAGAGCGGCAGCACTCGCGTCCGGGTCGACGCCGACCACGAGGTCGGTGAGCACGCGCACCCGCTGGCCGTGCTCGAGCGCATCGAGACCCGAGGCCCGCACACAGTGATCGGTCGCGATTCCGACGATGTCGACTTCCGTCACCGCATGCTCGATCAGCAACTCGGCCGTTCTCGAGCCCGACTCGTCGACGCCGGCGAAGATCGAGTACCCCGGTTCGCCCTGTCCCTTGCGGATGTGCACGGTCCCGGCGGGCAGCGCGAGGTCCCGGTGATAGTCCGCGCCTGCGGTGTCCGCGACGCAGTGCGCGGGCCAGGTGCCGATGTAGTCGGGCTCCGCTCCGTCCGCGGCGAAGTGGCCGCCGTTGTCTCCCGCCGCAGTGTGCCAGTCGCGCGAGGCGAAGACGTAGTCGTAGTGCAGCGGATGCTCCGCCAACAGCCTGCTGATACCTGCGGCCACGGCCGCCCCGCCATCGACCCCCAGGGCGCCGCCCTCCGTGAAGTCGTTCTGCACGTCGATGATGAACAAGGCCCTGGCCACGGTGCTCCGTTCTGAATTCTGCGCCTGCGCGAGGCGCTACGTGTTGGAGAGGTTGTTTCCGCAGCGATAGAACGCCGCCGTGATGGTGTCGATCGCCTGCTTCGCATTATCACCCACATCACCGAGCGCGTAAACGGCGAAGGTGAGCGGGGTCCCGTCCGCGGCGTGGATGATGCCGGAGAGGGTGTATCCGGTGTCGATCCAGCCGGTCTTCGCGAACACGGAACCGTCGGCATCCGCGTTCTTGCCCGTGAACCGGTCGCTGTAGGAGAGGGAGCCGGTCTTGCCGCCGGCGACGGGCAGGCCGTCGAAGATGACCCCGAGGTTGCCCTCGCGGGCGTTGATCTTGATGAAGAGCCGGGTCAGGTACGACGGCGGAACGGCATTGTTGTCGCTCAGGCCGGAGCCGTCGGCGATCACGATGCCCGTGGTGTCGACGCCGTAGGTCTGCAGCCCGGCGACCGTCGACTTCTGCAGGGCCGAGAAGGTGTTGCCCGCGCCGGACTTGACGGCGACGAGCCGGGCGAGCATCTCGGCGATGGTGTTGTCCGAGACGATCAGGGCCTGCTTGATCAGTGTGGACACCGGCTGCGATTGGACGGATGCGAGCTGGGTCGCCCCGGCCGGCGCCGTGCCACGGGTGACCGTGACAGTGCCGCCCAGCAGCTCGGCGAACGCGGACCCGGCGCGACCGATCGGGTCGCTGCTGCGGGCGGAGGTGCTCTGCTTCGGGTTGTCCCTGTCGCCGTCGACCTGCAGGGCGGTGATTTCGGGCATGTACCCGTCGGAGAGTTCCTTGCGGTTCCAGCTGGGGTCCCACGCCGGGTCGCCGAACAGGGACGAGTCGAGCACGAGGGAGGTGATCGGCGTGTTCGCGGTCGCGGGGTCGGCCTGCCACGCCGCGACGGCCTGCGCGGCGAGCGTGTCGAGGTGTGCAGCGCCGGTATAGGTCGACTCGGCGCCGCTCGGCAGCCGGGAGAGGGTCAGGTCGCCGCCGCCGACGAGCACGAGTGAGCCGGGCTCTGCGCCTTTCACGACCGTCGTCGTCGCCCGGTAGTCGGGGCCGAGCACGCTCAGCGCCGCGGCGGAGGTGAGCACCTTGAGCACGCTCGCGGTGCGGGAGGGCGTACTGCCGCCCCGGTCGAAGAGGACCTCGCCCGTCGCCGCGTTCACGACCTGGGACTGGAAGCTGCCGAGGCGGGAGTCGGTGGACAGCGCGGCGACGGAACACGTGCGCAGGTGGCTCGCGGGGACGACCGTGCCGGGAACGGGGCGCACAGGGGTCGGCGTGGGGGGTGGGCGTCGGGGTCGGGGTCGGGGTGGGCGTCGCTGAGCCCGTGACCGGGAGGGGGACGGGAGCGGAGGCGCGCGTGGACGCGCCGGCGACGACGGCGCCGCTGCCGAGCAGGGCGAAGGCGATAGCCGCGGCCGTGACCCAGGCCGCAGTGCGGTGCCTGGCGAGGAACGCGGCGATTCCGGTAACTCCGGGGCCGCGTGGTCCGGGACGGTGAGGGGCGGCGCCCGAAGCTCCGGGGCTTTGCGGCGCGGTGCTGTCCTGATCGTTCACGCCTGTACTGTACCTGCGTCCGCTGTGAGGCGCGCGGCCAGCCACTCGTCGAATACGGCGGCGGGCACCGGCGGAGACACGTGGTACCCCTGGGCCTGGTCGCAGCCGAACCGGGCGAGCCTGCGCATACGCCTCGGCGTCCTCGACCCCCTCGGCCACCATCCGCAGGCCCAGGCTGTGGGCGAGGTGGATGCTCGACGACACCACTGCGGCGGCGCGCTTGTCGCCGTTCAGCGGGGCCACGAAGGAGCGGTCGAGCTTGAGCTCGTCGATCGGGAGTTCGCGGAGGTAGGCGAGCGAGCTGTACCCGACGCCGAAGTCGTCGACGGCGATGCGGATGCCGCGGGAGCGCAGTCTCCCGAGGATGTCGCTCGCGCGGCCCCGGTCGTCGAGCAGGAACGCCTCGGTGATCTCGAACATGAGCGCCGTCGCCGGGAGGTCACGCGCGGTGAGCATGGCGCCGACCCGTTCGGGCAGGCCGGAATCGAGAAGCGAACTCGCCGCGAGGTTGACCGCGATCGTAAGCCTCTCGCCGCGAACGTGCCACACCGCGGCCTGGTCGAGTGCGAGTTCCAGGACGCGCTCCGTCAGTGTCTGCATCAGGCCGGCGTCCTCGACGAGTTCGAGGAAGTCGCTCGGGTAGAGCAGGCCGCGTTTGGGATGGTTCCAGCGCACGAGAGCCTCGACCCCGCGCACTTGCCCGCCGGAGAGGTCGACTTTCGGCTGATAGTGCAACACCAGTTGGTTCGCCACGAGCGCCGTGCGCAGTTCCTCGAGGGTGCGCAGCCGGGTGTCGCCATGACTGTCGTCGATCGGGTGGTAGACACGATGCCCGCCTCGCCGCACCTTGGCGCGGTACATCGCCATGTCGGCCTTGCGCATCAGGATTCCGAGGCTCGAACCGTGCTCGGGGCTCAGGGCGATCCCGATGCTCGCGCTCGTCTGCAGCGAGATGCCTTCGAGCGTGTGCGGTGCCGCGAGGGCGGATTGCACCTTGATCGCGACCACTTCGGCGTCTTCCCGGCCGGAATCGCGGAGGAAGATCGCGAATTCGTCGCCGCCGAGGCGCACGAGGAGGTCGTCCACGCCGAGCTGGGCGCCGATCCGCAGGCCCACCTGCACGAGGAGCACGTCGCCGACGTCGTGCCCGAGACTGTCGTTGACCTCTTTGAACCGGTCCAGGTCCAGAAGGAGCAGGGCGTTGTGGCCGCCGAGGGCCAGCCAGGCGGGCACCTCGGCGTAGAGGGCCCGCCGGTTCGGCAGCCCGGTGAGGTCATCGCTGCGGGCCAGCCTCGCGAGATCGCCCATCCGGCCGAGCTCCCGGAACGCGAGGACCGTACGGGCGGACGACACGACGAGGGTGGCCGCGGCGAGCGCCACCGTCACCTGCGACTCTCCGTGCCTGCTGGACACCAGCAGGACGGCGAGTCCGGCGATTGTCGCGAAAACGGGAACCGCGAGCACACCGGAGCCGCCCGCCGTTGCGCCCCGACGCCCTGCCGCACCGGTGCCGCGTTCTGCCATGCTCCCGGCGTCCGTGCCTGGGTCGACCGTGCCGGCGTCGCCCGGGTTCGAGGTCGCGGCGGCCCACAGCCACGACGCGACGAGTGCGAGCCCGATCGACCAACCGGCATCGAGCCAGTGACCGACCACGTAGGTGCCGCCGAGTTTGGCCAGGGCGAAGAGGATGTCCCCCGCGGCGAACGAGAGCAGCCCACCCACGAGCAGGATCCAGCTCTGGCCTGCCGTCAGGATCGGTGACGCCGCGATCGCGACGACCGCTGCGACGATCACGAGATCGAGCACGGGACTCGCGATGCCCACGAAGGTGGAGATCGACGGCGGCCGGGCGGCGCCCACCGCGAGCACGGGACCGAGCACGGCGGAGACGACCGCGGCTGCGCCGAGGCCTCCGACGACGCAGTCCAGGGCGATGGCGAGTGAGAGGCTCCGCAACTGGTGCCGCACGAGGGTGAACAGTGCGGCGAGCATCAGCGGATAGAAGGCGAGGTAACAGAGCTGGGCGAGGCCGGCCAGCATCGGCACCCAGTCGCCCACCGGGAGGTCGGCGGCAGCGAAGAAGCCGTTGCCGATCACGAACACGGTGACGGCCGAGGCGGCGAGCCGGGCCTGGAGTCGATTCGCCCGGGTGTGCGCGACCGCCACCCAGCAGACGACGAGGGCGCGGCTGCGGCGAGCACCCCGAGCAGGATGAACGGCGAGGAGACATAGTCCGCGGGTGCCCGCAGCATGAGGCTCGCCACGTGCGCCGCGACGATGAGCCAGAGCGCCCAGAGCATCCAGCGATCGACACCCTGGCGGCACGGCGTCACGACGGCCGTCATGGTGACGCCGTGAGCGCGAGTCGACGTTCTGCGAGCCAGCTATCGAGTTCCCCGGCCGGCATCGGCCGCGACATGAGGAAGCCCTGCGCCTCATCGCAGCCGTACCTGGCCAGGTCGGCGTAGACCTCGGCGTCTTCGACGCCCTCGGCCACCATTGTGAGCCCGAGGCTGTGCGCCAGTTCGATCGTGGAAGCGACGAGGGCGGCCGCGCGGGGGTCGTCCTTCATCGGGGACACGATCGACCGGTCGAGCTTGAGTTCGTCGATCGGCAGGTCACGCAGATACGCGAGCGAACTGTAGCCCGTCCCGAAATCATCGATGGCGATGCGGATTCCCCCCGCCCGCAGCCGGGTCAGGATCGCGGTGGTACGAGAGCGGTCCTCGAGCAGGAACTCCTCGGTGATCTCAAGGATGAGGGCGGATGCCGGCAGGCCGCGATCGGACAGCATCGCCGCGATCCGCTCCGGCAGTTCCGCATCGACGAGGGCGCTCGCCGTCAGGTTGACGGCGACGGTCAGGTCGTCGCCCCTGGCGTGCCAGACGGCGGCCTGGTCGAGGGCCATGTCGAGCACCTGCTGGGTCATCGCGTTCATCAGCCCGGCCTCCTCGACGATGCTCAGGAAGTCACCGGGCTGTACGAGTCCGCGCACCGGGTGGTTCCAGCGCACGAGCGACTCGACCCCGCGCACGGCTCCGGTCGCGAGGTCGACCTTGGGCTGGTAGTAGACCACAAGCTGCCGCTCGGCCAGGGCGACGCGCAACTCCTGGAGGGTGCGAAGCCGGGCGGCGCCGTGACTGTCGTCGCTCGTGTCATAGACCCGGTGACCGCTTCGGGTCGCCTTGGCCTTGTACATGGCCATGTCGGCCTTGCGGAGCAGGCCGGTCACGTCGAGGGCCTGGCCGGGATAGAGGGCGATTCCGATGCTGACCGTCGTCTGCAGGGTGATTCCCTCGAGCAGGTACGGCCGGGCGAGGGCCTCCCTGAGCGTCCCCGCCACGACCACGGCCTCCGCCTCCCTCGCGTCGGCGAGCAGGATCGCGAATTCGTCGCCTCCGAGCCGGGCGACGAGGTCGGTCCCACGGACATGGTTCGTGAGGCGAGTCCCGACCTGCACCAGCAGTTCGTCCCCGACGTCGTGCCCGAGGCTGTCGTTGACCTCCTTGAAGCGGTCGAGGTCGAGCAGAAGCAGGGCCCGGTCGGTCCCGGCTGCGAGGCTCAACGGCACCTCGGCGTAGAGGGCGCGCCGGTTGGGGAGACCGGTGAGGTCGTCGGTTCTGGCCTGCCTGCGCAGGTCGCCCATCCGCCGTAATTCGCGGAATGCCAGCGTCGTCCGGGCGGCGGCAAGGACGACGGCCACGGCCGCGAGGGAGATGGCGAGCGGGGACACCTCGACCTCACTCGCGATCACGAGGACGACGAGCCCCGCGGTTGTCGCCAGAACGGGGAGGGAGAGCGCCCAGCGCACGACGGCCGCGTTGCGGACGGTCGGCGACGTGGATCCGGGCCTCGCCGCGCGGTACGCCCACAGGGCTATGAACGCGAGGCCTGCGATCCAGCCGAGGTCGAACGGCGACGCCGTCCGGTAGCTGCCCTCGATCGTCATCCCCGTGAGGGCGAAGCCGATGTCGGCGGCGGCGAAGAGCAGCAACCCGGCGATCAGCATGAGCCAGCTGCGTCCGGCACTGATCGACCGCGAGGCGGCGACACCGGCAAGCGCGGCGATCACGATGATGTCCAGGAGTGGATTCACGGCGGCGACGAACGAGTCGAGCGAGAACGGCCGTCCGAATGCCCGGTCGATGCTCGGTCCGAGGACGACGACGAGAAGGGGGGCCGCGCCGAGCGCGCCGACGGTACTGTCCAGAGACATACCCCAGGACAGCCGCCCTCTCTGCCGGTGGACGAGAACCGCGAGGGCCGTGATCATCAGCGGGTAGAACGAGAAGAACAGCCCGGTCGCGAGGATCGCCAGCGGGTCGGAGGCCGCGCCCGCGAAGACCAGGTAGACCAGGGAGAAGAGGATGCCCGCGAGGGAGTATGCGCTCACGGCCAGGGCCGCGAGGATCAACTCGGTCCGGCGCGCGGTGGCGCGATGGACGGAAAGCCAGCAGAGCACGATGGGCGCCGCGAAGGAGAGCGCTCCCACGATGTCGCCGATCGGCGTCCGAACGCCTGCGACGGCCGCGACGAGGGTCTGGACCGAGGACGCAGCTACGAGGGCGATCAGCGCCCAGACGAGCCAGGCATCCCGCCGTGGCGTGGCCGCACCTCGCCTGCGATCCTCCCCCACCAGCAATTCCATTGGATCCGAGCTCTCGAGTAATGCACCGTCCGGACGGGGTGGTGCCCGGTCGCGGTTGTCTGTGAGGTCAGGCTATCGTGCCAGAAGCCCTCACGTTCGCCGGTCAGCGGCCTATTCGCCCGGGTAACGCAGGCCGATGCGTTCCCGCACGGTGTCCAGGGTCTCCATGATGCTCACCATCTCGCTCACGGGGAGCAGGTCGCTCTCGGTGAGACCGGCGCGGATGACCCGTTCGGCTTCGACGGCCTGGAACTGCATCCCACGGCCGGTCACGTCCGACACGTACGATTCGAGCACCTCGCCGCTGCTGTTCAGCACCCGGAAACTCGTCGGCGAGTACCAGACGGCGTCGATCTCGATCCGGCCGAGTGTGCCGAGAATGACCGCCGTGTTGGTCCCCGCGGTATCGCTCGCCGAGAGCGTGACGGCGATCTGGCCGCCGGGGTAGCGGAAGGTCGTCGCGACCTGGGCATCCGCTCCCGTCGCCTTGAAGGTCGCCGCGGCGAGGATGGTCTCGGGAGTCCCGAAGAGCCCCGAGGCGAAGGTGATCGGGTAGATGCCGAGGTCGAGCAGCGCGCCGCCGCCGAGCCTGCATCGAGTTGAGCCGGTGCCCCGGGTCGTCCGGGAGGTCCTGGGTGTGGTCGGCGATCAGGGTGTGCACGTCGCCGAGGGTGCCCGCGGCGATGATCTCCCTGATCCGTCGCATGTGCGGCAGGAACCGGGTCCACATCCCTTCGAGCACGAGCAGGCCCTTTTCGGCTGCGAGTTCGGTGATCTCCCTGGCCTCGCGCGCGTTGAGGGTGAGCGGCTTCTCGATCAGCACGTGCTTGCCGTTGTTCAGGGCGAGTGTCGCGTTGGCGGCATGAAACGGATGCGGGGTCGACACGTAGACGATGTCGACCTCGGGGTCCGCGGCGAGGGCTTCGTAGCTGCCGTGGGCGGTGGGGATGCCGAATTCGGTCGCAAACGCATCCGCCCCGGCCTGGGACCGCGACCCGACGGCCTGGACGGTGTGCCCGTCCAGGATCAGGTCTGTGGTGAAGGCGTGGGCGATGCCGCCGGTGGCCAGGATTCCCCAGCGAATTGTCTCGGTCATGCTCCGAGCCTAGTCACGTGTCGCTAAAGCGCGGAGAGGGCCCGGTCGAGGTCGTTGATCAGGTCGGTCGGGTCCTCGATTCCGATCGACAGCCGGATGAGTCCCTGCGTGATGCCGAGGCGCTCGCGCAGCTCGGGGGCGAACGAGGAGTGGGTCGTGGTCGCGGGGTGCAGCGCCATCGAGCGCACGTCGCCGATGTTGGTCATCCGGCTGATCACCCGGAGCCCGTCGAGGAACCGGCGGGCTCCTGCCGCACCGCCGTGCACGGTGACCGAGAAGACCGAGCCGCTGCGGCCGCCGTAGAGCCGATCGGCGAGCTCGTAGTACGGACTGCCGGGCAGGCCGGCGTAGTCGACGCTGTCGACGCGCGGGTGGCCCTCGAGCCATTCCGCGATTGCGAGCGAATTCGAGAGGTGCCGTTCCATGCGGAGGGACAGGGTCTCGATGCCCTGGTGCAGCAGGAAGGAGTTGAACGGGGAGAGCGCGGGACCGATGTCGTTCACGACGGCCTCGCGGGTCATCCGTGCATAGGCGGTGGGGCCGTACTGGTCGAGGATGGACGGCTTGCCCGGGCGCACCGGGTCGGTGAGGAGTGGGTAGGAGCGGGTGGAGGCGGCCCAGTCGAAGCGGCCGCCGTCGACGATGGTGCCGGACAGGGCGGCGCCGTGGCCGCTCAGGAACTTCGTCGAGGAGTGCACGACGATGTCGGCGCCGTGCTCGAAGGGCCGGATCAGGAAAGGCGAGGCGATCGTGTTGTCGACGACGAGCGGGATCCCGTGCCGGCGGGCGACTCGGGCGACCCGGCCGATGTCGACGATGTCGTTCTTGGGGTTCGGGATGGTCTCGGTGAAGATCGCCTTGGTGTCCGGGGTGATCTGACGGTCCCACTCATCGTCGTCTGCCTCGTTCCAGACGTAGTCGACGCTGACGCCGAAGCGTTTGAAGCTGCGGCCGAAGAGGATGCGGGTGCCGCTGTAGATGCTCGCGGTCGAGACGATCCGTTCGCCGGAGCCGGCGAGCGCGAGCAGGGCGGCGGTGATCGCGGCCTGGCCGGAGGAAACGACGATGGCCTCGGTGCCGCCCTCGAGGGAGGCGATCCGCTTCTCGGCGACGGCGCCGGAGGGGTTCCGCTGCCGAGAGTAGATCAGGCCGTCGCCCTCGCCGGAGAAGCGCCCGGCGGCATCGTCGTAGGAGTCGAAACGGTAGCCTGCCGTCATCGCGATCGGCTGGATCCTGGCCCCGTTGGAGCGGTCTTCCGTTTCGCCGGCGTGCACCTGGCGGGTGTCGAAGGCATAGCCGTCCCAGTCGTACTCCGGGGCGGCGACCGTGTGCGGGGTGACGGTGTGCGGGGTGACGGTGTCGTCGCTGCCGATGTCTTCCGTGACGATGTCGTCGAGGGTGGGTTCGATTTCGGCCTGTTGGGTCACGGTGTTCCTGTCCTTGCTTCGGTGCGGTGCACGTTCTGGCGGTGCGCGGTGTGCCGCAGGACGGCATCCCGCATCTGCAGCACGGCCTGCTCGAGGATCGGCCGGGGCATGGCGAAGATCAGCCGGACGTACCCCTCGTATCCCTTCCCGCACTGCGCACCGTCGGTCACCGCAACACCCGCCTCGGTACGGAAGAAGTCGGCGAGCGACCCTTCGATACCGAGCCGCCGACAGTCGAGCCAGGCGATGTACGTCGCCTCGGGGATCCGATAGCCGACCTCGGGCAAGTGCTCCGCCAGGAGCCGCCCGAGCTCGCGGCGGTTGCCGTCGAGGTAGCCGGTGACCTCGGTGAGCCATTCCCGGCCGTTACGGTAGGCCGCCGTGGCAGCGATGACCCCGGGCGTCGAGGCCCCGTGCAGCACAGCGAAACCGAAGATCTGGTAGAGGCTCCTCGTCGGCGAGGTTGGACGTGATGAGCTGCGCGGCCTTGAGCCCGGGGATGTTCCAGGCCTTCGACGCGGAGGTCGCGGTGATCGTGTGCCGGGCGGTCACGGCCGAAATGGATGCGTACGCAACGTGCGGCGTGGACCCGTAGCGGAGCGGCGAGTGGATCTCATCGGCGAAGACCCGGCCGTTGTGCCGGTCGACGATCACCGCGATCGCCTCGAGCTCCTCCCGTGAGATCGCGGTCCCGGTCGGGTTGTGCGGGTTGCACAGGATGAGGGTGCGCGCGCCGGCGTGGAAGGCCGCCTCGATCCCGTCGAGGTCGTGCGTCCAGCGCCCGTCCGACTCGATGCAGGGCACCTCGAAGACCTCCCGGCCGAGTGTCGGGATGAAGGAGAGGAAGGGCATGTAGGCCGGAGTCGGGATGATGACGCCGCTCCCGGCCGGGGAGTACTTCGTCACGGCGACCTCGAGGGCGGCCATCACGTCGGACACGGGATGGATGTTCTCCGGGGCGATCGCCCACCCGCAATCCGTGCGGAGCCACTCCGAGGCTGCCTCGGCCATCCGACGCGTGGTCGCGGGGGCCAGGTACCCGAGGTCGCCGTCATCGATCGCGCGGTGCAGCGCCTCGGTGACCATCGGCGCCGTTCCGAAGTCCATCTCCGCGACCCACGCCCCGATGGTGCCGGCGTGCAGGCTCCACTTCCGGCTGTCGGGCCGGCTCAGCTGGTCGCGGGTGATGTCGTCAAAGCGGGAAGTCGTCATGGGGATCTCTCGGATGAATGGTCACCGGCGCCCCCTGCGACCATGTACTGCGTGGCGCTCACGCTACCAAGTGCGCGCGATGCGGGGAGTCTCGAGGCGACACATAACGACTCAGTGCGAGATCACGGTCGTTCCGATTCGATTGCGGAGAAAACACCCTCGTCGTGGCGACGAGGGTGTTTTCTCCGCAACTGAACCCGGGAGCTAGCGCACGGTCGCGGTGCGGAGCGGCAACCAGATGCCCGCCATCGCGATCACGACCAGCAACACGCCCGCCACGGCGAGCCACCAGAGCGCGAAGTTCGCGATCAACGCGGATGCCGAGGGGATCACGATGATCAGGCCGACGATGATCAGGATGGCGGCGACGGCCGCGATCACCTGCGGGCCGCGCGCCCCGAACCGCACCCAGGATGCGCCGAAGGCCCTCCAACGCTCAGCAGGGCGAGCACCGAGAGGAAGACGATCGGGATCAGTTTCGTGAGGTCGCCGGCCCCGAGAATGTTGATGTCGAAAATATAGAAGCCGAAGAACCAGTGCCCGGTGGCGAGTTCGAGAAGCATCAGCACGGCTAACACCACGGTGAGATAGGCGGCCTGCAGGATGTTCCACGCCAGGGTCCCCAGGGTGAACGCCCGCCGGGTGGCCCCGAGCGCCAGTGCGAACGGGAACGTGGTCGCGGCGGAGGCGACGCCCATGCTGACGAGGAACCCGGCGAGGGAGAACAGCATGCCGGTGTTGCTCCGCGAGGAGTTGATCCACACCGCGGAGCCGGGCTGGCTGCCACCCCGCCAGAAGAGTAGTGAGATCAGTATCGAAATCACGACGACGACCGCGACGATGAAGAGCGGCACCAGGAGGGCGACGACGCGCCGGTTCAGGTGCAGTTTGACGACCGAGACAATGGCATTCATGCTGCTGCCGCTTCCTTCTGCTGGGTGGTGCGGGTGGACTGGTGGTCGGTCTGCTCCGCCGCGTCTCCGGCGGGCGCGCCGTATGCCGCGACGAGCTGCTGCAGCGAGGCGGACGCGACCTGCACTCCTGTTCGCCGGGCCTCGGCCAGGAGAGCCTCATCGGCGTCCCCCGTGACGGTCACCGAACTGAGAGAGCCGATGGCGCGCGTCTGCAGGACCGTGCGGCCGACGGTCAGCCGGCCGACGGCATCCGCTGCGCCGCTGATCACGACCGCGAGCTCGCGGGCCTCGTCACGGTCGCAGTCGACGGCGACCCGGCCGGCGTTGAGGATGACGACCCGGTCGAAGAGAGACTCCGACTCGTCGATGAGGTGCGTCGACAGCAGGATCGTGCGCGGATGCCGGCCGTAGTCCCGCAGGAGCACGTCGTAGAAGAGGGTGCGCGCTCCGACATCGAGACCGAGGTAGGGCTCGTCGAAGAGGGTGACGGGGGCCCGGGAGGCGAGGCCGAGCACGATCGCGACGGCGGACAACTGGCCACGGGAGAACTTCTTGATCGGCGTCTTCGCCGGGATCCGGAAGCCGTCGACGAGTTCAGCGGCGACCTCGGCGCTCCAGTCCGGCGCGAATTCGGGGCGATCCGCAGCACGTGCTTGAGCTGGTAGTTGTCGGGGTAGCGCTGGTTGTCCCTGATGAAACTGATCCGCGAGACGGTGGGCTCGTGCTCGAACGGGGTGTCGCCGAGCACGAGGGCCTCGCCGGAGGACGGCCGGTCGTGGCCGGCGATGATCGACATCACCGTCGTCTTCCCTGCGCCGTTGCTGCCGAAGAGCCCGCAGATCGAGCCTTCCGGCACACGGAAACTGACGTTGTCGAGAGCCGTGGCGTGACCGTAGGTTCGGGTCACGGCACGGATGTCGATGGCTGCGGTCATGAGAGAACTTCTTTCTCGATCATCGGGGTTGGGGCTGGGGCTGGGGCTGGGACTCGGACTCGGACTCGGACTAATACAGGATCTGGGACTGGGCGTCGGTCTCGGTTGCGATCATCCGGGCGAGCTCGTCCGTCTCGATGCCGAGCACGCGCGCCTCGCGAACGAGCGGCTCGACGAACAGCACGCGGAACGCCGCGTGACGCTGGGCGCTGAGCATCTCGCGGGCGCCTTCGGACACGAACATGCCGACCCCCCGCTTCTTGAACAACACGCCCTGCTCGACGAGCACGTTCACGGCCTTGCCCGCCGTCGCCGGATTCATCTGGTAAAAAATCGCGTACTCGCTCGCCGACGGAACCGCCGTGCCCTCGGGGTACGTGCCGGCCACAATGTCGTTGGCGATCTGCGCAGCGAGCTGCTGGAAGATCGGGCTGCCTTCGGAAAACACTTGTACCCCTTTGGTCCATTACTACACTAATGAACCTATGGACCTCGGCCGGTTCTGTCAAGGCGCGCCAGGCTTCCACTGTCCCCGTCTTCAGGGGGCATTCCGGCTCGGTGCGGGGCGACCGCCACGGCTGGCACCGAATACCGAACACGTATAAGGTTTTACTATTGCTCGAACCAGCTCGCCCATCTCAACGGAGAGACCATGCCAGACAGCCTGCGGACCGCACCCTCGATCTCGTCCCTGCGCGCGGAAGGGCGCGGCCGGCCGCACTTTCTGGCGACGGGCAGCCCGGCGTTGTCGTGGCAGGTCGAAACGGATGCCCCGGGCTGGCTGCAGGAGTCCTACGAACTCGAGACCCGCGTCGGTTCCCGCGTGCTGAGCGTTCGGGTGGAATCCGCCGAGTCGCAGCACCGGGAGTGGCCGACGGACCCGCTGCCCGCGTATTCCCGCGGCGCGGTGCGGGTGCGTGTCACGGGCGCGGATGGTGTGGCGAGCGACTTCTCCCCGTGGCTCTCGCTTGAGACTGGTCCGCTCGACTCCGCGGACTGGGTCGGCACCTTCATCGCGGCCGGGCCCCAGGGTGGCGCAGTCGGCCACTCATCCGACGCCGCCGAGAAAACCGACCCGACTACGTCAGCCGACGTCGATGCCGCCGACCTCGACGCCGCCGACCGCAGCACCGTCAGGTTCCGCACCGACTTCGAGGCCCGAACCGGCCTCGTCCGCGCAACCCTCTCCGCGACCGCGCACGGCGTCTACGAGACCGTGCTCAACGGCCGGGTCGTCGGCGACGAGGTGCTCACGCCCGGTTGGACAAGCTACGCCGACCGGCTGGCCTGCCAGACCGTCGACGTCACCGACCTCGTGCGAGCGGGCGGCCCCAACGTGGTCGGCGCGACCGTCGCTGACGGCTGGTACGGCGAGCGCTTCGGCTTCGACGGAACCTTCGCGCAGAGCTACCCGGGTCCGAAGGCCCTGTCCCTGCAGCTTCGGCTGGAATATGCCGACGGACGCATCGACACCGTGGCGACGGATGTTTGCTGGACCGCGACAACGGAGGGCCCGGTCACGAGTGCCGGAATCTACCAGGGTGAGGACTACGACGCCCGGGCAGAGGATGACGCGCTCGCGGTTCCGGGGACGTCGTTCCCGCACCCCCTCGGCGTGAGCGTTCTCCCCGAAGGAGAGGCAGACCCGGCGCGCGTCTTCCCCTCGTTCGCTCCCCCGGTGCGCCGGATTGAAACCAGGACAGCGGAGCGCATCTTCACGAGCCCGTCGGGGGCGACCCTTGTGGACTTCGGCCAGAACCTCGTCGGCTGGCTGTCGATCACGGTCGACGCGCCGGCGGGGCACACGATCACCCTGCGCCACGCTGAGGTGCTCGAGCACGGCGAACTCGGCGTGCGGCCCCTGCGCTTCGCCCGGGCGACGGACCGCTTCACGGGCAACGGAGACGGCCCGCGCACCTGGAGCCCGCGCTTCACCTTCCACGGTTTTCGCTACGCGGAGATCACGAACTGGCCCGGCACCTCAGGGCCGAAGCTCGGGGATATCCATGCCGTCGTCGTGCACAACGACCTCGAACGCACCGGCTACCTCGAAACGAGCAACCCCCAACTCAACCAGCTGCACGAGAACGTGCTTTGGGGCATGCGCGGGAATTTCCTGAGCCTGCCGACCGACTGCCCGCAGCGCGACGAGCGCCTCGGTTGGACCGGGGACATCCAGGTCTTCGCGCCGACGGCGAGTTATCTCTACGACGTGTCCGGCTTCCTCGGCTCGTGGCTGCGCGACGTCGCCGCCGACCAGGAGCGGGCGGGCGGGG
The DNA here is from genome assembly GCF_027594785.1 of Cryobacterium breve. Taxonomy (GTDB): domain Bacteria; phylum Actinomycetota; class Actinomycetes; order Actinomycetales; family Microbacteriaceae; genus Cryobacterium; species Cryobacterium breve_A. The sequence continues at coordinate 2,955,972 of NZ_CP075584.1, read as the reverse complement.
GTGGTGCCGTTCGTGGTGCCGAACCCGCTGCCGATGCCGCCGATGCCCGCCGCCGCGTGGGGCGACGCCGCGACCCTCGTGCCGGACGCGCTGTTCGAGCGCTTCGGTAGTGCCCGGGACCTTGCCGCGCAGTACCCGAGCATGCGGGCCTGGGTCGACACGGTCGACCGGCTCGCCGGGGCGAACCACCTCTGGACCGGCGGGTTCCAGTTCGGCGACTGGCTCGACCCGAGCGCCCCGCCGGAGAACCCGGCCGCGGCGAAAACCGACCCGGATATCGTGGCCACGGCGTACTTCTTCCGGTCCACGGTTCGGCTCGCGGCTGCCGCCGTCGAACTCAGCCAGACCGAAGACGCCGCCCGGTATGCGCGTCTCGGCACGGACATCCGCACCGCATTCCTCGCCGAGTATGTGACGCCGGCCGGGCGGATGATGTCGGATGCGCACACCGCCTACGCGCTCGCGGTCGCCTTCGACCTCGTCACCGAGCCCGCGGCCGTTCGACTCGCCGGCGCCCGGCTCGCCGAGCTCGTGCGCTCGCACGGCTACCGGATCGGCACCGGCTTCGTCGGCACGCCGCTGATCTGCGATGCGCTGTGCCGGGCCGGGCAGTCCGAGGTCGCCTACCGGCTGCTGCTCGAGGAGGGCTGCCCGTCCTGGCTCTACCCGATCTCGATGGGCGCGACCACGATCTGGGAGCGCTGGGACAGCATGCTGCCCGACGGTAGCATCAACCCGGGCGAGATGACGTCGTTCAACCACTACGCGCTCGGTGCGGTCGCCGACTGGATGCACCGCACCATCGGCGGCATCGCGCCCGCAGAGCCCGGCTACCGGGTGGTACAGATTGCGCCGATCCTCGGCGGAGGACTCACCCGTTCCTTTGCGCGGCTCGATACCGGCTACGGTCCGGTGCGCGTCAACTGGACCCTCGACGGCGGCACGTTCTCGCTCTGCGTCACGATTCCGCCGAACACCACGGCCCACGTGCTGCTGCCCGGGGCGGCCCAGACCGTCGAGACCGGCTCCGGCAGGCACGAGTGGGTGACGGATGTCTCCGCGCTCGTCGCCGTCCCGGCCCGGGCGCCGCTGACCTTCGAGACCTCCCTCTCGGAGATCGTGAACGACGCCGAAGCGCGGGCGGCCCTCCAGGCGCTCTTCGCGGAGATCGGCTACGTCATCGGGCTAGGCTGGACGAGCGGCGGGCGCTGGAAGAGCGACTCCCCGCTCGGGAGGCTCACTCATCATGATGCCGCCGGCCGGCTTCGCCCGCGTCGAGGGGCTCCTCGCGACCCTGAACGCCCGCCCCTAGAGCCGCTCGCGCGCCCCGAGCGGGGTCGCGCGTGCGCCGGTCGGTGCGCGCGAGCATCCGCTCCCGCGCCCGAATGCGCAGCCCGCACCCGAAACGGCGGGCGCGGCCAGCGCAAACCGGCGCGGCCGCCAACACAAACGGGCGCGGCCTGCCCAAACCGGCGCGGCCGCGACGCACGCACGACAAATAGGGGCGCGACCCGACTTCGGAAGCCGGGTCGCGCCCTAGGAAACAGTCTTCTACTCGTCGTGGCCGGCGTAGCGGAACGAGTCGAACGCGACCGTTCCGGTGACGGCGTAGAGGCCGATGACACGGCCGGTGAACGAGGCGGCAGTCTCCTGGGAGAGGTACCGCCCGTCGACGCGGGCCAGCTCGATCCGGTCGGCGCCGGTGCCGACGCTCAGCACGACGAGGTCGCTCGTGAGGCCGGCAAGCATGCCCGACCGCATCCCGTCCGGCCCCATCGCACCGGGGGCGACGAAGTCGAGGCCGAGGGTGACCGGCCCGTCCGAGCCCGGCCCGAGCTCACGGGTCCACTCCTGCCGGATCCCGGCGACGCAGGCCCGAGCCGTGACGACACCGTTGCCGACCTCAATCTCGTAGTGGTGCACCTCGTCGTAGCGCACGCTGATCCCGCCGAGGCCCTGCCCCGTGTCGATCGACACCGACGCCGTGGCGAGCGGATGCTGCTGCCGGTAGCCGAGCAAGACCGGCTGCTCGTCGTCGAGGGTCGTACCCTCGCCGTGCAGCACGAGCGAGCCCGGCCGTTCCGTCAGCGAGGCGATCTCGGACGGGTAGCGGCGGATCGAGATCCATTCGGGCGACACGACGGTCTCGGAGAAGTCGGTCTCATAGACGAACTCGCCGGGCCGCGGGGCGAGGATGACCGGCTCGGCGACGAGCCAGTCATCCTCCCAGCGGGCTTCCGTGATGAAGGTCTCCCGACCCATGGCCGCGAAGGCCTGGGTCATCCCTGTCGGGCGCATGCCGAGCATGACGATGGCCCAGCCGCCGTCCGGCGTCTCGACGAGGTCGCCGTGGCCGGTGTTCTGGATCGGCCGGGAGGTGCTGCGCGCCGACAGGATCGGGTTGGTCGGTCCCCCGGTGAAGGGGCCGGACGGTGAGGTGCCGCGGGCGATGCTGATGCCGTGGCCGCGTTCGGTGCCGCCCTCGGCGATCATCAGGTACCAGTAGCCGCCGTGCCGGTAGAGGTGGGGCGCCTCGGGGAACTTGAGGCCGGTGCCCGACCAGAGCGAGATCGGTTCGCTGAGCCGCGCCCCGGTCGCGAGGTCGACCGTGACCTGCAGGATGCCACCGTGCTCCCCTGGCGGGTTCCCGGACGTGGTGTCGAGGCCCGAATAGGTGATGTGCGCGACGCCCTCGTCCGACCAGGCCAGGTCGGAGTCGATGCCGTGCACGCCGTCGACGATGGTGCCGTCGCTCCAGGGCCCGGCCGGGTCGGTGGCGGTGAAGATCAGCATGCCGCGACCCATCGCATCCGTCACGACGACGTAGAACAGTCCGTCGCGGAAGCGGATGGTCGGGGCCCAGGCCCCGCCGAGGGTCGGGACGTGCGCGGAGGCGAACTGCCCCGGCCGTTCGACGACGTTGCCGACCTGGGTCCAGGTCACGAGGTCGCGGCTGTGGAAGACCGGGATGCCGGGCAGGTACTCGAAGGTCGAGTTGGCGAGATAGTAGTCCTCGGCGACCTTGACGATGCTCGGGTCGGGGTAGAAGCCCGCGATCAGCGGGTTCGAGTAGCGGGTCACGGCGCTCATCGAACCGTCACCGTCGCTCCGAGCGGGAGCGCCGAAACGCTCGTGCCGGCCTCGAGCCGGAAGTCCCCCGGCTCGAAGTGCCAGCCGTCCTGCCAGTCCGCGAAGGCCCGGGCCGGCACCAGGATGCTGGCCACCACACTCTCCCCCGCATCGGCGTGCACGGCGGCGAAGCCCACAAGCCAGCGCACCGGCCGATCGATGGCCGATTCCGCACGGGAGGCGTAGACCTGCACGACCTGTTTGCCTGCCCGGTCGCCGGTGTTGGTGAGACCGACGGTCACCGCGACGGTGTCGGCGCCGTTCTCATCCGGAGCGACGTAGAGCCGGTCGAGAGTGAGGTCGTCGAGGGTCCACTCGGTGTAGCCGAGACCGTGGCCGAACTCGTACGCCGGCTCGGTGCCGGCCTTGAGCCAGGCGCGGTAGCCGATATGGATGCCCTCGTCGTAGCGCACGACGCCGTCGACGGGGGTCACGTCGGACACCGGGACATCCTCGAGAGTCACCGGCCAGGTGGTGGGCAGGCGCCCGCCCGGCTCGGACTCGCCGAGCAGAATTGCGGCGATGGCGTCGCCGTATTCCTGGCCGCCGAACCAACTGAGCAGCACGGCGGAGACGTCGTTTCGCCACGGCATCAGCACGGGTGAGCCCGCGTTGACCACGACGACGGTGCGCGGGTTGGCCGCGGCGACGGCGCGGACGAGCTCGTCCTGGCGTCCGGGGAGGTTGAGCGAGGTGCGGTCGAAGCCCTCCGACTCGACCTTGGAATTGGTGCCGACCACGAGCACGACGACGTCGGCGGCCGCAGCGGCGACGACGGCCTCCTCGATGAGCGCCTCGGGGTGGGACAGGTCGGGCTCGATGCCGACCGTGATCGCGAGCGCTCCGCCGAGGAAGTCGGGGACGACGTCGTACTCGATCTTCACGTCGATCGGCACGCCGGCCTCGACCGCGAGGTCGACGGTCACCGAGGGCGGCGACAGGAACGCGGCGCCGAGATCGGTGCCGACGGCTTCGGCGCTCGCCTCGTGGCGGAACTCGCCGTCGATGAAGATGCGGCCGTTGCCGACGCTTGCGAAGCCGATCAGCACTTCGCCGCTCTCCTCCGGCGTATACCGGGTGGTGAACTCGAGCACGCTCGAGGCCGCGATCGGGGCGTCGCCGCCGAACCAGACGAGGGCGCTCGCACGGCGGTCCTCGCTGAAGAGCTCCACGCCGGCCGCGTCGAGGAAGCGCACCCGTGCGCCGGGCTCTCCGGTGACCGGGTTCTCGATCGTTGAGAGCGGGAATTCGGCGATGCCCTCCTGCACGACCGCGCCGACCGAGTAGGTCACTTCCGCGTTCGGCAGCGCGGCGATCAGGCCGTCGAGCGGGGTGACGACGTGCTCGGGGAGTACTGTCGCACTGCCCCCGCCCTGGGTGCGGGCGAACTTCGCGTTGTGCCCGATCACGGCGACCTTCGTCAGGCGCTCCGCGGCCCAGGGCAGCTCACCGTCGTTGCGCACGAGCACGGCCCCCGCGATCGCGGCCTCCCGGGCGAAGCGGATGCCGTCCTCCACGACGACAGGGACCGGCACGGCGGCTTCGAAGCCGTCCAGGGCGCCGACCCGGGCGGCCAGCCCGAGGAGACGCAGCACCTTGCGGTCGACCTGGGCCTCGTCGACCTCACCGGCGAGCACCGCCGCGACGAGGGTGTCGCCCCAGGGCCCTGCCGGGCCGGGCATCACGAGGTCCTGGGAGTGCCGGGCGCTCTCGATCGAGCGCACGGCGGTCCAGTCGCTGATCACGACGCCGTCGAAGCCCCACTCGGAGTTCAGCGGGGTCTCGAGCAGCTCGTTCTCGGTGACGGTGGCCCCATTGACGGAGTTGTACGAGCTCATCACGAGCCAGGCACCAGCGTCGACGATGGCCTCCTCGAAGGCGAGCAGGTAGAGCTCGCGGAGGGTGCGGTCGGCGACGACGACGTTCGCGGTGAAGCGATCCGTCTCGAAGTCGTTGGCGATGTAGTGCTTCGGGGTTGCCCCGACGCCGTTCTCCTGAACGCCCGTGACATAGGCGGATGCGAGCTTCGCGGTGAGGATCGGGTCTTCGCTGAAGCACTCGAAGTGGCGGCCGCCGAGCGGCGAGCGGTGCAGGTTGATGGTCGGGCCGAGCACGACGTCGACGCCCTTGCGGCGCGCCTCGACGGCGGCGACATTGCCGTAGCGCCGGGCGATGGCCGGGTCCCACGACGCGCCGAGCGCGGTGGAGGACGGCAGGTTGAGCGAGGGGCTGCGTTCGTCCCACACCTCGCCGCGCACGCCGGACGGACCGTCGGAGACGAGGATGCGGCGCAGGCCGATCTTCGGGAGCGGCCAGGTCGCCCAGAAGTCGTGCCCGGTGAGCACGAGCACCTTCTCCTCGAGCGTGAGCTGGTCGAGGAGGGCGACGAGACGGGCGTCCACGGCCGTGTCTTCGTTCAGGGAAATCGTCATGACTGGGGTGTCGCTTTCTGTTCTGGAGTCGAAACATCAAAGGAAATGGGGAGCACGCAGGTCATTCGGCCGCTCCATCGGTGAACACACGCACGTCCCACGGTCCGAGCGTGATCAGGTCCCCCGCATCGTGGGCGGCGCCCGCAAGCACGTCGCTGAGCTGGCCGGGCGCCGGGGCCTCCTGAGGTGTCCACGACCAGTTGTGCACGAAGTACACCCGGGAACCGTCGGCCGCCGTGGAACTCGTCACGGTGACGCTCTCCGGCAGGCCGGTCCAGCCGGCCGTGGGCACGGGGACCAGCCATTCGGCGAGTGACCGGGCAAGCTCCTGGTTCGGCACCGTGCCGACCACGGTCACCCGGCCGGAACCGCTGACCGCGCTCGTCACGGCGGGCCAGCGCCCGAAATGCGGATGCTCGTAGCGGGCGAGCGGCTCCAGCTCCCGTCGGCGTGAGACCGTCCACCCACTCGGTGGCGGCGGAGCCGGGACGCAGCACAAAGCCGGTCGCGGCATCCGCTGCCGCAGCGGTGGCCGGGCGAACCGGAATCGGGTCCGTGAGGTTGGCGAACTCCTCGTACCAGGCGCCGGCGACGCCGGCGAGCCGGGCCGGCTGCACCTCGGTGCGGGCGCGGCCCTCCCGGTCGGCGTATGCCGAGCGCGGCCCGAGCACGAGGTGCCCGCCCGCTGCCGCATACTCGGCGAGCCAGTCGAGGCTCCGCGTCCGCTGCGGTGAAGAATGCCGGCACGATCAACACGGGATAGGTCGCCGCGAAGTCGATCGGGTCCCCGCCCTCGAGCGGGTCGACCCCGGCGGTGAACCGGGTCGGGAAAAGCTGCTGCGGCCGCACCATGCGAACCTGGAGCCCCGCATCGAAGGCGCCGCGATAGAACGAAGCGAAGATCTTCCGGTACGAATCGACGTCGAAGTACTGGCCGGGAGCCTGGAACGGCGCCTGCGACGACAGCGCGAACTTGCTGTCCGAGTCGTAGAGGATGGCGACGTCGCAGTCCGGGGTCGCCTGCGCGACGACGGACCCGGCGGCACCGAATTCGGCGCCGATCCTGGCCAGCTCGCGGTAGGCGCGACCCGGCTTCTGGTTGTGCGGGAGCACGCCGCCCCAGTACGTCTCGGTGCCGTAGTGCAGGGTGTGCCAGTGCCAGTACTCGATCATCTCGGCCCCGCGGGCGACAAGCGCCCACGCGATCTGGCGCCACTGGCCGTCGTAGGGCGAGAAGTTCATCGGGGAGTGGCCGATCGACCCGGCATTGGTCTCGGTCACCAGGAACGGTGCCTGCTTCGAGGAGAACATCAGGTCGGCGAGGTTGTAGACCGCCCAGGTCCCGCTGACGATCCAGCCGGTCGAACGCGGAGCATCCGAGGGGTGCAGGAGCGAGTCCTGCGATTCGTAATACGCGTTGCCGGAGGCCACGTCGAGGTTCGCCGACGAAGCTCGACGTCTTCGACGCCGACCTGGTCGTAGGAGATGCAGGTGGTGACGAAGTGGTCCGGGCGCGCGAGTTCACGCACGATGCCGGCCTCCCAGCCGATGAACTCGGTGACGAGCCCGGCCTGGTACCGACGCCAGGCGAGGTCGTACTGCGGCTGGAAGTTGCCGTCCGGCACCCACAGGTCGGCCCAGGTCTAGAGCCGGTGCGACCAGTAGGTGAGGCCCCATTCCTTGTTGAGGGTCTCGACGTCGCCGTAGATCCCGCGCAGGTGGTCGACGAAACCCTGGAAGACCCCGCGGTTGTAGAGCAGGTGCAGGCCGGGCTCGTTGTCGACCTGGTAGCCGATCAGGGCGGGGTGGTCCCGGTAGCGCCCCACGATGGCGCGGATGATGCGCTCGGCGTGGAAGCGGAAGGCCGGGTGGGTGAAGTCCATCTCCTGGCGCGACCCCCAGGCCTTCGCCGCGCCCGTCGCCGTGTCGAGGGCGATCTCAGGGTGCTTCCGGGCCAGCCACATCGGCAGCGCGTAGGTCGGGGTGCCGAGGATGACCCCGATGCCCCGCTTGTGCGCGCCGTCGAGCACGGGCTCGAGCCAGTCGAGGTCGAAGACGCCGTCCTCGGGTTCCCAGGTCGACCAGACCGATTCGCCGACGCGGATGACCGTGAAACCGGCCGCCTGCATCAGGTCGAGGTCGGTGTCGAGCCGCGGGCTCGGCTGGTACTCGTGGTAGTAGGCGGCTCCGAAGCGGATGCCGACGAACGGCGAGGCGGAAGAAGGCCCGGTCACGCGACGGCCTCGGGCAGCAGGTCTTGGGCTCGCTGCTCGGCGAGCAGGCGCGCACGGTCCTCGCGGCGCTCCGTCTGCCGGTCGGGGTCCGGCACGGGTGCAGCGAGGAAGAGACGCTGGGTGTACGGGTGCTCCGGGCGGCTGGTGACCTGGTCGCCGTCGCCCCACTCCACGATCTCGCCGTGCAGCATCACGGCCACGCGATGGCTGAGGTGCCGCACGACGGCGAGGTCGTGCGAGACGAAGAGGTAGGCGACGCCGGTACGTTCCTGGATCTGGCGGAAGAGGTCGAGCACCCGGGCCTGGGTGGAGAGGTCGAGCGCGGAGACGGGCTCGTCACAGACGATCAGGCGCGGGTCGAGGGCGAGGGCGCGGGCGATCGCGATGCGCTGCCGCTGGCCGCCGGAGAACTCCCGGGGCAGGCGGTCGGCCGCATTGCTCGGCAGCCCGACCTGGTCGAGCAGGTCGAGCACGCGCTTGGACGCATCCGCCCGGCTGACCTTCCGCACGGTGAGCGGTTCCACGAGGATCTGCTCGATGGTGAGGGAGGGATTCAGCGAGGTGTACGGGTCCTGGAAGACGACCTGGATCTCGCTCGACAGCGCCCGGCGGCCCTGGCGGCCGAGGTGGGCGATGTCCTTCCCCTTGTAGACGATCTGGCCGCCGGTGACCGGGGCCAGGCCGAGCACAGCGCGGCCGAGGGTGGTCTTGCCGGAGCCGGACTCGCCTACGAGGCCGACGGTCTCGCCGGGGCGGATGTTCAGGGACACGCCCTTGAGAGCCCGGAATGGCGGCTTGCGGAAGCCCTTGATCGGGTATTCGACGACGACATCCTTGACGTCGAGCAGAAGGTCGGTCATGACTGCACTCCAATGGTTTCGTCGGTCCGGGCGGCCGCTGCTGCAGAGACGAACCCGAGCAGCGGGCCGCGGGCCTCGCCGTCCTCGAGGATCGCCGCGAGCAGGGACTGGGTGTACGGGTGTTCGGCGTGGTTGAAGATGGCGCGCACCGGGCCGGTTTCGATCACCCGGCCGTCGCGCATCACCGAGACGCGGTCGCAGAGGTCGGCGACGACCCCGAAGTTGTGCGTGACGAGCACGACGCCCATGTTGAGTTCGGCCTGCAGGTCGCGCAACAGCTCGAGCACCTCGGCCTGCACGGTGACGTCGAGCGCGGTGGTCGGCTCGTCGGCGATGAGCAGGTCGGGTTCGCAGGAGACGGCGCCCGCGATGAGCACCCGCTGGGCCATGCCGCCGGACACCTCGTGCGGGTACGCCGCGAAGGTGCGTTCCGGGTTCGGGATGCCGACCTTGGCGAGCAGGTCGAGCGCGCGGGCTGTGGCGGCCTTCTTCGACAGGCCCATGCAGACCCGCATCGGTTCGACGAGCTGGCTGCCGATCGTGAATGACGAGTCCAGGTTCGACATCGGTTCCTGCGGGATGTAGGCGATCTTCTTGCCGCGGATCTTCGTCATCTCCTTCTCGGAGACGGTGGAGAGGTCGCGGCCCTCGAAGAAGATGGCGCCGCCGGTGATCCGGCCGCCGTCGGGCAGCAGCCGGAGGATCGACCAGGCGGTCTGGGTCTTGCCGGACCCGGACTCGCCGATCAGGCCGTGGACCTCGCCGCGTCGGACCGTGAGCGAGACGTCGGAGACGACGACCTTCACGGAGCCGTTCGGCTGGTCGTAACCGACGGCGAGCTCGCGCACGTCGAGCAGGACGTCCCCGGTGCGGCCGGCGATGGCCGCGTCGTCGGGGTGCGAGAGCACGGGCTGCTTGTAGACGTCGACGCTCGCGACGGTCTTCTTCGCGTTCCGGCGCTTGGCCTTGCCGCTGCGCTCGAGTTCGTCGCGCATCGCGTTGGCGAGCAGGGTGAGCGCGACACAGACGATCGCGATCACGAGGCTCGGCCAGAGGATCAGGAGCGGCGCCTTGTAGATCTTGGCGAAGCCGTCGTTGAGCATGGTGCCCCAGGTCGGGATCGACTGGTCACCGAGACCGAGGAAGTCGAGTCCGGCCTGGATCGCGATCGCGATGCCGAGAACCATGGCGGACTGGATGATGACGGGAGCCCGCACGACCGTGAGGATGTGCCGGCCGATGATGCGGGCGTCACCGAGCCCCGCGACGCGGGCGGCGTCGACGTAGAGCTCGTTCCGTACTGCGGTGACCGAGGCGTAGACCAGCCGGAAGAACGCCGGCGAGAGCAGCACGCCGAAGATGGCCATCGAGAGCCACATCGACGGGCCGAGCACGGCGCGCGCCGCGAGGAGCACGACGATGCCGGGCAGCGCCATCAACAGGCCGGTGAGCCAGGAGGAGACCGCGTCGAACCACTTGCCGTAGTACCCGGCGATGAGACCGCCGGTCACGCCGATGATCAGGGCGATGACGAGGGCGAGCAGGGCACCGGCGAGGCTGAACCGGCCGGCGAAGACGAGGCGCGAGAAGACGTCGCGTCCGGCGCTGTCGAAGCCGAGCGGATGTCCCGGCTCGGCCGGTGCGAGCACCTTGGCGATGGTCGCGAGGTTGGGATCCGCGGTGGCGATGATCGGCGCGAAGATCGCGCTCAGCGCGACCACGACGAGGAAGAAGATCGAGACGAGGCCGATCGGGTTCCGGAGCAGGCGCACGAACAGGGAGCGGCGCGAGCCTGCGGGGGGCGACGGGCGCGAGGGCCGTGGGAGTGAGATCGATCATGAGAGACGCACCTTCGGGTTCAGCCAGCCCTGGAGCAGGTCGATGAGCAGGTTGACGATGACGACGATGATGGCGGTCGCGACGACCAGGCCCATCACCATCGGGATGTCGCCCTGGGTGGTCGCGGTGACGGCGACCTGGCCGAGGCCCGGGATCGCGAAGATCTGTTCCACGATGACGGCGCCGCCGAGCAGTCCGACGAACTGCACCGCGAGCACGGCGAGCGCCGGTCCCCCCGGCATTCCGCAGCACGTGCTTGTAGACGACCCGATTGAAGGAGAGGCCCCGGCTGCGCAAGGTCCGCACGTAGTCCTGGCGGAGGGCATCCGTTACCGAGCCGCGCACCTGCTGGGCGACGCCGGCGATGCTGCCGATCGCGAGGGCGATGATGGGCAGGGTGACCGTTGCGAGCCATCCGCTCGGCGATTCGGTCAGGGGCACATACCCGGTGGGCTTGAACCACTTGAGGTTGAGCGCGAAGAGAGTGACGAGGCCGAGGGCCACGAGAAAGCCGGGAATCGCGAAGCCGAGGATGGAGACGGCCTGGACGACCTTGTCGGCCCAGCCGCCGTGCACCGCCGCCCAGACCCCGAGCACAACGGCGACGATCGCGGTGACGAGGATGGCGCCGATCACGAGGGAGAGGGTGACACCGACCCGGGAGGTGATGCCGACCGTGACGAGCTGGCCGGTGAACCAGGACGTGCCCAGGTCGCCGCGGACCGCGTGGCTGAGCCAGTCGACGTATTGCACGGCGAGCGGGCGGTCGAGCCCGAGGGCCGCGGTCTTCTGGGCGACGCCCTCCTCGGTGGCCATCTGGCCGAGGATGCGGCGGGCGATGTCACCGCCGCCGACGTAGAGAAGGGAATACGCGATCGTGGAGATCACGAAGAGCAGAACGATGCCAGAGAGCAATCGTCTGAGGATGAATCTGAACATCGTTGTTCCTCACTGCAGTGGGTGGAGACCGGGCCGCGCGGCTGCCCGCGCGGCCCGGGTGGTGGTGATGTGCCGGTTAGGACACCGGGGTGAAGTTCCAGAGGTACGGGTAGGTGTTGCCGACCTGGGTGACCACCTTCGTTTTCGCATCCGTCGCGAAGTTGGACTGCACGCGGTACCACGGGGCGAACCAGGCCTGCTCGACGATGTAAGCGTTGAGCTTCTTCGCGGCGGCATCGGCGTCGGCCTGCGAACCCGTGTGCACGGTGGCGATGAGCGCGTCCGCCGTGGGGTCGTCGTACTTCGTCGGGTTGAAGGTCGAGTTCGGGGTGAGCTCGAAGTTGATCAGTGCCCAGTCGGTGTCTTCCTGCAGCTGCATCCAGGTCGCTGCGTACTTCGGGGCCAGGATGTCGGCGATGAAGTTGTTGCCGGCATCCGTGTAGTTCACCGTGATGCCGACGTCCTTGAGCCTGCTGCTGGATGAGGGTGAAGGTGGCCGCCGGCACGAAGCTCGTGGTCGGCATGTCGATCGTGAGCCCGCCGGAGTAGCCGGCCTCGGCGAGGAGCGCCTTGGCCTTGGCGGGGTCGTAGGAGTAGCGGGAATCGAGGCTCTCGTCGTAGGCGACCGAGCTGGTCGGGAAGATCTGGCTCGTCGGGGTGCCGAGGCCCTCGCCGACCGCGGTCAGCAGGGACTTGCTGTCGAATGCGTAGTTGATGGCCTGGCGCACCCGCACGTCCTTGAACGCCGGGTTCAGCGTGCCGTCACGGTCGAAGAGGATGAGGCCGGTCCAGTCGAGCTCGAACGGGTTCATCGTGTAGCCGGCCGCTTCGAACTCAGGGATCGTGCTGCTGTCCGCGACCGCGGCACCGTTGATCTGGCCGCCCTTGACGGCGTTGAGGAGTGCGGTGCCGTCCGCGTAGACCTTGAGGGAGAGGTTGTCGTAGTGCACGCTCGTCGGGTCCCAGTAGGTCGGGTTCTTGGTGAACTCGTAGCTCGTGCCGACGACGGTCTTGGCCGTGTCGAGGATGTAGGGACCGCTGCCGATCGGGTTGGTCTGAAGGTCAGCGCTGGTGAAGGCCTTGGGGCTCTCGACCATGCCGGCGTTCTGAGTCAGGTAGTGCAGCAGCGCCGGGTCGGCCTCGGTGAGGGTGATCGTCAGCGTGGTGGGGTCCGTCGCGGTCGCGGCGGATACCGACTTCAGGAACGACGCGTTGGCCGAGGCGCCGTCACGGAACCGGATAATGTTCTGGGCTGCGGCATCGGCGTCGAACTTGGTGCCGTCCGTGAAGGTGACGTCGTCACGCAAGGTGAGGGTCAGCACCGTGTTGTCGGCGTTGTACGCCCATTTTGTTGCCAGGTCCGGGCCGACCTCACCGCTCGGATCCGCTTTGAGCAGGGTGTCGTAGACGGCTTGACCGTATGCGGTCTGCGTCGCGAAGTTCATGTCCGCTGCGGCGAAGGTCGAGGCCGGGACGACGACGCCCAGGGTGAGAGTCGTCGCAGCGGAGCTGGACGAGGTCGAACCTGCGGCACAGCCGGTCAGGCTCAGGGCCACGACGGCGGCTACCGCGGTCATGCTTTTCCATCGGAACATCTTCGGTCCCTTTCACGTGCACGTGCAGCCCCACTGTGGGCTCCGTGCAGCAAAGCTAACATGAAAAACGAATACACACTAGGTTTTCAAGGATGAATTCCGAGTGATTCTTAGTTTTTCATTTTCCGACCCGAAATCGTTCCCTGGACCGGCGCGCCGGGGGTGCGCCGGTCCAGGAAACGGCTCTGGAGGAGCTACGAAACGGGGGTGAAGTTCCAGAGGTACGGGTAGGCGTTGCCGACCTGAGGGATGACCTTCGTCTTCGCATCCGTGGCGTAGTTGGACTGCACGCGGTACCACGGGGCGAACCAGGCCTGCTCGACGACGTAGGTGTTGAGGTCCTTGAGCGCGGCGTCGGACTCGTCCTTGCTGCCGTTCAGGATGGTCGCGACGAACGCGTCGACCTTCGGGTCCTGGTACTTGGTCGGGTTGAAGGTCGCGGTCGGGGTGATCTCGAAGTTCACGAGCGCCCAGTCGTTGTCCTGCTGCAGCTGCATCCAGGACGCGGCGTACTTGGGGGCGAGGAGGTCGGCGATGAAGTTAGTGCCGGTGTCGGTGTAGTTCACCGTGATGCCGACGTCCTTGAGCCTGCTGCTGGACGAGGGTGAAGATCGCCGGGCCGATGAGCGAGGTGCTCGGCATGTCGATCGTGAGGCCGCCTGCGTAGCCGGCGTCTGCGAGCAGCGACTTAGCCTTGGCCGGGTCGAAGGCGTAGCGGGAGTCGAGGGACGCGTCGTAGGCGACGGAGCTCTTCGGGAAGATCTGCGTGGTCGGGGTGCCGAGGCCTTCACCGACCGCGGTCAGCATGGCCTTGGTGTCGATCGCGTAGTTGAGCGCCTGGCGGACCCGGACGTCCTTGAAGGCCGGGTTCATCGAACCGTCGCGGTCGAGCAGGATGAGACCGGTCCAGTCGAGCTCGAACGGGTTCAGCGTGTAGCCGGCCGCTTCGACCTCGGCGTTGTTGGTGTTGACGGTGAGCTTGGCGCCGTTGAGCTGGCCACCCTTGACGGCGTTCAGCATCGCGGTGACATCGGCGAGCACCTTGATGGAGAGGTTGTCGTAGTGCACGGAGCTCGGGTCCCAGTACTTCGGGTTCTTGGTGAACTCGTAGTTCGTACCGACGACGGTCTTGGTGGTGTCGAGGATGTACGGGCCGCTGCCGACCGGGTTGGTCTTGAGGTCGGCGTTGCCGAAGGCCTTCGGGCTCTCCTGCATACCGGCGTTCTGGGTCAGGTAGTGCAGCAGGGCCGGGTCGGCCTGGGTGAGGGTGAGGGCGACATGGGTGTCGTCGACGGCTTTCGCGTCGGCGAGTGACGCGAGGAAGGATTTGTTCGGCGAGGCGCCGTCACGGAAGCGGATCAGGTTCTGGGCCGCGGCATCCGCGTTGAACTTGGTGCCGTCGGTGAAGGTGACGTCGTCGCGAAGGGTCAGGGTGAGCACCGTCTTGGTGTCGTTGTACTCCCACTTGGTGGCCAGGTCGGGTCCGAGCTCGCCGGCGGGATCCGCCTTGAGGAGGGTGTCGTAGACCGCCTGGCCGTATGGCGCCTCATTGGCGAATGCGATATCCGCGGCCGAGAAGGTGGTAGCTGGAACGATCACGCCGAGGGTGAGAGTGGTCGGGGCGCCGGAGGTGGTCGTGGTGCTGGTTGCCGAGCAACCGGTCAGGCCGAGAGCAAGAACTGCTGCCGCCGCGGTGAGGCTTTTCCATCGGAACATCGGTGTTCCCTTTCAGTGGGTGACCCCTCTTTGGGTCGCGTGGCTGAAAAGCTAACAGGAAAAGCGATTAACCACTAGGTTTTCGTCAAATCGTTATTTTCCGCGCTAGAGTCAGCGCATGGCTATGACGGGGAAGTCGCGTGGGAGCTACGCCAAGACGGCGGGTCGACGTCGAGAGATCCTCGAGGCCGGCATTGAGGTCTTCGCCAACCACGGTTTTCGCAACGGCTCGCTGCGGGAGATCGCCGAGCGGGTCGGGATGAGCCAGGCCGGCCTGCTGCACCACTTCTCCAACAAGAACGAACTGCTCGCGGGCGTGCTCGAGCTGCGTGACGAGCGCTCCGTCGCGCTCGTACCTATCGACGGCACGCCCGGCATCGAGACGATTCGCGGCATCGTGCGCGTGGCGGAGTACAACGCGAGCTTCGCTCCCGGTCTCGTGGAATTGCACTGCGTGCTCTCCGCAGAGGCGACGGCGCCAGAACACCCGGCTCACCAGTACTTCCTCGACCGGTACACCTGGGTCGTCGGCCTGATGGTCGAAGCGTTCACCAACGTCCAGGCAGCGGGCCAGCTGCTCGACGGAGTCGAGCCGGCGAGCGCCGCGCGGTCGCTCATCGCGCTCAGCGACGGCCTGCAGGTGCAGTGGCTCCTCGCCCCGGACGCCCTCGACATGGCTGAGGAACTCCGGCGCTACCTGCGCCCCCTCCTGACGGTCGAGCCGTAGCACCTCCCCTGGATTTTTCCGGTCAAGAGGGACCCGTATACCGGGCACTCTCGACCGGAAAGGTCACTCTCCAGCCGCGGAGTGGGCCGCGAGCTTGGCGGTGAAATCGGCGAAGAGCAGCCGCAGGTCGAGCCGGGTGTAGACCCGGATCGGGCGCGGACCCTGTCGCGGGGTGGGATCGTAGCTGCCGTCCGGCAGGATCCTGGGGGCGGTGCGGGTGACCCACGCGCTCGAGGACGGGTCCGGCTCGAAACTGGATTGCAGTGCCGTCAGCAGCACGAGCGGGCTGTCGCCGAGGATGTACGTTTCGCCGAGGTGCACCCCGTGCCGCCCGGCCATCTCCGTGACCTCGGCGAGCGCCGCGTAGAGGTGTCGGCCGATCGCTCCATGCGGCCGTACCGCAGTGAGCAGTTCCGCCCAGGAGAACAGCGTCTGCCGGTAGGCGTCCCGCGGCACCTGCCAGAGCGGGATCCGGGAGTCGAAGATCACCTGGGCCGCACGGATGTCGATGGCGAGGTTGTATTCCGCGCCGCTCGTCCCCGGCGGCGCGGCCGCGATCCCGTCGTGCTCGGGCCCCCGATCCAGACCAGGGTCAGCCGGTCGGCGATCCGCGGCTCGAGCAGGTAGGCGCTCGCGATCTCGGTGAGCCCGGCGCCGCACGCGACATAGAGCGGCAGCTCGGTGTCGTCGCGCAGGGCCTCCCGAATGATCAGGTCGGTTGCGGCAGAGCGGATGGCCGTGGTCCGGTCGCTGAGTCCGACGTTTGACCCTGCGATGACCGGGATGCTCCCGGTGCGCCCGAGCAGGTCGAGGACCTGTCCGGCGGCGGCGGCCGCGTTCGTCGCGGTCTGCTCCGAGGGATCGAACGGGTCGCCGGGGCGCAGGTGCGAACCGATGATCGCCCGGATCTCGACCGACGGCGACAGCACGTGATGCGCGAGCTGGACGAGGCCGTCCGGATCCCCGGAGAAGTCGTTGTCGATGATGACGCGGGCCCGCGGCCGGACCACCCGCTGCAGCTCGGCTTCGATCGGGGGCAGCGCCCGGGCATCAGTTTCGTCTCGGTTCACAGTTGGCGTCCTCTTCGTCGGCGGACCAGTCACGTCCAGCCTACAAGCGAAACCCTTGTCCTCGTTCGGTATTCACAGATCCCTGAGGTGTCGCATATCGAGGTTCGCAGGCTGCGCGAACGTCGATATGCGACACCTCAGGAAGGTCACGACGCTGGATGGTCACGACGCAGGGCGACCGACGGGACTACCTGCACCCTTCTCGCATCATCCACGGGGACAGATGTCGCCCCGCGATGCTCCGTGAGGTGTCGCATATCGAGGTTCGTAGGCCGTGTGAACGTCGATATGCGACACCTCAGGGGCAGTCGCGACGTGGAATGGTCATGACGCGGGACGAGCGGGACGGTCTAGCCCCTTCTCGCAGCATCCGCCGGGGCAGCCGGGCAGGACGGGGCCGTGCAGGCGCTCGAGGGCGAGGGTCGCGAGGGCGGCGACGAAGGTCGGGTGGATGCCGGGGGTCGCGACGCGCTCCATGGCCAGTCCGAGGGCAGTTGCGGTGGCGGCGGCCTCGGTGTCGAGGTCCCAGAGCACCTCCATGTGGTCGGAAATGAAGCCGATCGGCACGATCACGACGGCCGTGGTGCCGCCTGCGGCGAGCGTGCGGAGGGCATCGTTGACGTCGGGCTCGAGCCACGGCATCGCCGGCGGGCCAGAACGGGACTGGAAAGCGAGCGACCAGGCCGGCTGGGGTCGATCGGAGGCGGCGGCGGGGTCGGCGAGAGCCGCGGGGTCGAAGGAATCGGCGAGGGCGACGGAATCGGCGAGGGCGGCGGGATCGGCGAGAGTCACGGCGATGCCGGGATCGCCGAGGGCGGACATCACGGCGGCGGCGACGGCCCGGTGTTGGGCGAGGTAGGCCCCGCCCGCGCCCCAGCCGGCGTCGCGCGCACCGCTGCGCGCGGCATCCGCTGTCGGGATCGAGTGCGTCGTGAAGAGCACGTGGGCGCGGTCGACGGGCACGCCCCGCGCCGCGAGGCGTGCGAGAGCGGCACGCGCACCCTCCACGAAGGGCACCACGAAGCCGGGCTCGTTCCAGTACGGGCGCACCACATCGATGCGCATGGTGTCGTCGAGTCGTGTGCCGTCGGCGGCCGTCGTCTCGAGCGCGCCGGCTATGTCTTCGCGGTACTGGCGGCGGAGCTCGAGTACGAGCTGTACGCGCTCGTCGTGATGGCGAGGAGCCGGGTGTGTCCGGCAGCGGATGCCGCCCGCACCGTGTCCGCGAGCAGGGGCGTCCAGTTGCGGTTGCCCCAGTACACCGGGAGCGGCTCACCCCGGTCGGCCAGCTCGGCCTCGAGGGCGGCGCGCAGGGCCCGGTTCTGCCCATTGACGGGGCTCACGCCGCCGAAGGCCCGGTAGTGGGTCGCGACGGTCTCGAGCCGCTCCTCGGGGATGCCGCGGCCGCGGGTGACGTTGCGGAGGAAAGGGATGACGTCGTCCTGGCCCTCAGGGCCGCCGAAGCCGAGCAGGAGCACGGCGTCATAGGCGGCGGCCGGGATGCGATCTGGCGCCGTGCCCCGGGCGCGATCCGTCGCTGACTTCGGCCCAGGCCCTGCCCCTGGGTCCCGCCCGCCGCCGAGGGTGGAGTCGCGTGGACGCTCCGACGCGGACTGCTCCCTAGAGCCGCTCACGCGGTCATGCTCCCGCGCCGACGGGCGCGCCAGACCCGGGCAGGCCGAGCGCGGCATCCGTCCCCGGCAGGTACGGGCAGGCCGGGTCTTCGCCGAGGGGATCGCCGCTCGAGGCGAAGGCGCGGGCGCGGGAGCCGCCGCAGAGGTCGGCGTATTCGCAGCTGCCGCAGCGTCCGGAGAATTCGGTCGCGCGGATCTGCTTGAGCAGCGGGTTGTCGCGATAGATCTCGGCGAGCGGGGTCGTCTCCACGTTGCCGAGGCCGAGCGGCAGGAAGCCGGCCGGGTAGACCTCGCCGTCGTAGGCGACGAAGACGATGCCCTTGCCGTCGCGAGTCGACGCCGTCTGGGCGCGGGGCACGCCTTCCGAGGGGCCCATCAGGGACTCGAGCCGACCGGCCAGCCGTTCGTAGAGCGGGGTTGCCGGTGCCGGGTCTCCCGCGCGGCGCCGGGCGACGACCCGGCGGAAGAACGGGGCCTCGACCGTGCGGATGATGAAGCCGTGCTGCGAGGCGTCGTAGAGGAAGTGGCAGATCTCCTCGTGCTCCTCGGGCGTGACGGCCTCCGTCGACACGCCGCGTCCGACCTGCACGAGGAAGAAGACCTCCCAGATGGCCGCGCCGGCGTTCTTGATCAGCGCCGCGACATCCGCCAGTTCGTCGACGTTCGCGCGCATCACCGTCGTGTTCACCTGCACGCTGAGCCCGGCGGAGGCGAGGGCGCGGATCGCGTTGACGGTGTCTTCGAAGTGGCCGGGGATGCCGCGCACGCCCTCATGGGTCGGCGCGCTCGCGCCGTCGAGGCTGATCGACACGGCCTTGACCCCGCTCGCGACGATCTTCTCGATCATCGCGGCGGTGAGGGTGGGCGTGACCGAGGGCGAGAGCGCCGTCGGCAGGCCGAGCCCGGTGGCGTACTCGACGAGCTCGAACAGGTCGGGGCGCATCAGGCAGTCGCCGCCGGTGAACACGAGGATCGGGTACGGCCGACCGAAGCCGGCGATCTGGTCGATCAGGTCCTTGCCCTGGGCGGTCGTGAGTTCGCCGGGGAGCGCCTGCATCGTCGCGCTCGCGCGGCAGTGCTTGCAGGCGAGGGCGCACGCCCGGGTCGTCTCCCAGAAGACGAGCATCGGGCGCTTCTGAGTAGTCCGGCCCGGGGCCGCGGCGGGCGGCGGGCAGAGTCGGCAGCACGGCGGGGTGGCCGAGCACGTGGCTGCGGGTCGGGTCGAGGACGTCGACACCGATCGCAGCGGATGCGATGGCCTCCGTGGACGCGACGGATACGGCGGACGCGGCGGTGCCGGTCAACCGGACGGATGCGATGGGCGCAGCGGGCGCGACGGTCACGGCCGCCGCGGCAGTTGGGGTGGCGGTGCTCATGACACGACCTCGCTTGGTGCCTGCGCCGCGGCAATGGTGCCCGCGGCGATGCTCTCGGCGATCCGACGGGCGACGCGCTCGGCGTCTGCGATGCAGCTCGCGAGGCCGACCCCACGGTACCCCGATCCGGTCAGGTGCACGCCGGGCAGTCCTGCGAGTTCCCGGTCGGCGGTGTCGAGACGACCCTGGTGTCCGACGACGTACTGCGGCATCCCGAGCGGCCACCGCTCGATGTGGTGAGTGGTCGGTCTCCCGGTCACACCCAGCGCCTCGACGAGCTCGGCATGCACCTGCGCGACGAGCGTCGTGTCGTCGAGCCCGGCCCAGCGGGTGTCGCCGGCGCGCCCGACCATGCAGCGGATGAGGACGGTCGCCTCATCGGCCAGGTGCGGCCATTTGTTGCTCGAGACGGTGCAGCCGACCACGAGCTTGCCCTCGACCGGCGGCACCAGGAACCCGTTGCCGCCGAGCGGGCGGCCGAGCGCCGAGCGCGGGTAGGCGAGGCAGATCGTCGCGACATCCGTGTATGGGATCCCGGCGAGCGCGGCCCCGAGCACGGGATTCTCGGCCAGGAGCAGTCCGGCGGCGACGAACGCGGGGGTGGCGACCACGACGGCGTCGGCCTCGACACTCGTCCCGTCCGAGAGACCCACGAGGTAGCCGGCGCCCTCGCGGGCGAGACTCGTCGCGGCCGTGCGCAGGCGGATGTCGTCGCCCGCCGCACGCGCGGCGAGCGCGTCGATGAGGCGTCCGAGGCCGCCCTCGACAGTGACGAGGGTGGCCCCGCCGGCCCGGGCGAGCCGGGGTGCCGCACCGACGGATGCCGTCGCCCGGGACCCGGCCGCGGCATCCCCCGCCGTGGCGAGAGCGGCGGAGACAGAGGGGGAAGGGGCAGCGGCCCTGGTGCTGGCGGCCGTCGTGCTGGCGACGCCAGAGTCGGCGGCGGCAGTGCCGGCAGCGAGCGCGGCGGCGGCCTTCGCGGCCCCGGCGCGACGCCGACGGCGGAGCGAGAGGTTCAGGCTGCGGTTGCCGCGGGCGAGCACCTCGATGTCCGGGGCGGTGCTGTGGGCGCTGAGCTCGTCGGCGCGGCCGGCGTGGATGCCGCCGAGGAGCGGGTCCACGAGCCGGTCGAAGACCTCGCGGCCCATCCGCGGCACCACGATCTCGGCGATGGTGGGGTCAGCGGGCAGCGTGCGCCCGGCAGGCAACACGACATCGAGGAGCACCCGGGCGAAGCCGAGCGGCGAGAGCAGGCGCGACTTCAGCAGCGGCAGGAGTCGGTCGGGGATGCCGAACACGGTTCCGGTGGGCAGCGTGCGGAGGCGGCCGCGGGACCAGATCCGCGATCCCCCGCTCGCGGGTGCCACGACGAGGTCCGCGAGGCCCAGGTCGGTGAGGAGGTTCACGGCGACCGGTGCGCGCACCATCAGCGCATCGGGGCCGGCGTCGACCGAGTGCCCGGCGAAGTCCTCGGTGACGATCTTTCCGCCGAGGCGGGGCGAGGCTTCGACCAGGGTGATCAGCGCCCCGTCCCCGAGCGACTGATGCAGATAGTGGGCTGTCGCCAGTCCGCTGATTCCGCCGCCGACGATGACGACCCGGGGTCGAGAGAGCACGTATGGTCCTTCCGTTGCCGGTGGACCGGCACAGTCGGAAGGCTGGAGCACACCGTTCCATCGATCCTACGGCTCGGCTGGAAAGGGTTTTCCGACACTAGTGTCGGCGTCGGGCGGTGCCGCACCCGGCATCCGCTTGCGAAATGCAGGATCAGGGCCGACTTGAGGCTCCCCCAGCCTCAGCGAACCGATTCTCCTGCATTTCGCACGGATGCCGCGGCACACGTGACCCGGGCTACGGCTACTTCGCGTGCGACTCGGTCTTCTGCAGCTGCCACTCGAGGTCGTCGGGCGAGAGGTTGGCGTCGCGGAAGGCATCCGTCAGCGGCAGCTGCAGGCGCAGGTCGGTGCCGAGGCAGAGGGCGGCGTGGCCGGACTTCAGCTTGAAGTCGAGCACGTGGCCGCCGGCGCTGCGGTCGTCGGTGACGAAGTGGGCGTGGCAGCCGGGAACGCCGATGCCCTGCTCGTAGAGCGGGGTGCGGAAGCCGACGATCGTGCCGGTCACGTTGTGCAGGCTCGACGATCGCGTCCTCGTCGGTCGCCTCGACCATCGGGCGGTACGGCTTCTCCTGCTTGACGACGGTGCGCATGGTGATCCACTCGTACTCGGCGTCGATCCGCAGCGCGTACATGTAGTTCTCTGACGACGTCATGTGGTCGATGAAGGCGGATGCCTCGGCCCGGAGCACGCCCTCGGGCAGGTCGCTCTCGACGTGGGGGACGAAGTTCGTGACGACCGCGTACGGCGTGTGCGCGCCGAGGTCGGCCTTGGAGACGCCGCCGTCGGCGCGCAGCTGGTAGCAGCTGCCGTCGAGGATCAGCATCTCGCCGTCGAGCCCGTTGGAAGGTGCCGATGCCGAAGCTGCCGTGGCCGAGCAGGTCGCGCACGGTCATCTCGCCCTCATAGACGCCGTCGAGCAGGGCGCTCATCAGGCTCGTTTGGAAGATCTCGTGGCGGGAGACCGTGAAATCACTCATTGCAGCACATCGCTTTCCAGATCAGCCATGAGCTCATCCCGGTTGTTTCGGTAGTCGACGCGCACGTCGATGATGCTCGGCCCCGGCTCGGCCATGGCCTGCTTCAGCACGCCGGCGAAGTCGTCGAGGTGCGTGACCCGGTAGCCGTGGGCGCCGAAGGATTCGGCGTACTGGACCGCGTCGTAGTCGCCGAGCTGCACGCCGGAGGTGCGGCCGTACTTGCCTTGCTGCTGGAACGCGACCATGTCGTAGGTGCCGTCGTTGAAGATCACGTGCGTGAACGTCGAGCCGAGGCGCACCGCGGTCTCGAGTTCCATCGCCGAGTAGAGGAAGCCGCCGTCGCCCGAGACGGAGACGACCGGAGTGCCGGGCCGCACGAGGGTCGCGGCGATCGCCCACGGCAACGCCACGCCGAGGGTCTGCTGCCCGTTCGAGAACAGCAGGGTGCGCGGGTGGTACGTGCGGAAGTGCCGGGCCATGTAGATGTAGTGCGAGCCGACGTCGCAGAGCACGGTCGTGTCATCGGGCAGCAGCTTGCGCATGGCGAGGGTCAGGGCCGCGGGGTGCACGCCCTCCGACTCGTCGTCGTTCCAGTGCGGTTCGTCGGCCTCGGCGAGGCGGGCGCGTTCGGTGGCGACGACAGTGGATGTCGCGGCACTGAGCTCGAGGCCGTCGATCTGCCGGGCGAGCGCGTCGATGGTTTCGGCGACGTCGCCGCGCAGCTCGACCGTCGGGCGGTAGTAGTCGTCGAGGTCTGCGGAGAGCTCGTCGAGGTGGATGATGCGGCGCTGGTGGTCCTTGTTCCACTTCGAGGGCTCGTACTCGACGAAGTCGTAGCCGATCGCGAGGATGAGGTCGGCCTTGTGCAGCAGGATGTCGCCCGGCTGGTTGCGGAACAGGCCCACCCGGCCGAGGTAGTGCTCTTCGAGCTCGTGGGACAGCACGCCGGCCGCCTGGAACGTCTCGACGACGGGCAGGTCGGCGACGCCCAGCAGGCGATGCAGGGCAGCGGTGGCCCGGTCGGACCCCGCACGTGCGCCGGCGAGGATGACCGGGAATGTCGCGTTCTTCAGCAGTTCGGCGGCGCGCGTGACGCTCTCCGCCGGGGCGGCGCCGAGGCGCGGCACCCAGTGTGGGCCCGTCATCGAGACGGTCGTCGTGTCGACGAGCACGTCGTACGGGAGCACGACGGCGGCGGCGCCCTTGGGCTCCTGCGTCGCGCGGCGGAACGCGTTGGCGATGGCCTCCGGCACGTTGTCGGCGACGCTGACCTCGCCCGCGGACTTGGTCACGGCGGAGAGCATGCCGACGGCATCCATGGACTGGTGGGTGCGCTTGAGTCGGTCGGCTCGGGAGACCGCACCGCAGATCGCGACCATCGGGTCGCCCTCCGTCGTGGCCGTGAGCAGCCCGGTCGCGAGGTTGGAGGTACCGGGCCCGCTCGTGACGAGCACAACCCCGGGCTCCCCGCTCAGCCGGCCGACGGCGGCGGCCATGAAGGCCGCGTTCTGCTCGTGCCGGCAGACGATGAGTTCGGGGCCGTCGTCGACGAGGGCGTCATAGACGGGGTCGATCTTGGCGCCGGGAACGCCGAACACCCATTTCACCCCGTGGGCCTTGAGTACCTCGACGACCCGGTCGGCCGAGCGGCGGGGCGCGGCGGGCGCACCGAGGCCATCCGTTGCTGCCGAGTTCGGGGCCTGTGCCTCCGCTGCCGGCGTCGGGGTCTCCGCCACGGGGCTGCTGCCCAGGACAGTTGAATTGTTCGTCACGTCATGCCTTCCGGTTCGCCGTTCGAGCGGCTCCCTGTATCTATCGTCTCGCTCGGACAGATAAGAAACAACGCCGAATGGTGATGGAATCAATCTCCAAATGAGATGATTCAGGAGTGGATGTGCGACAGTTCGAATTCTTCAGCGCGGTGGCGAGCGAACTGAGCTTCACACGCGCCGCCGACCGGCTCACGATCGCGCAATCCGCGGTGTCCGCAGGGGTGCGCGCACTCGAGAACGAGCTCGGCGTCGAGCTCTTCGACCGGAGCCGCAGGCAGATCCGGCTCACCTCGACGGGCGAGCTGTTGCTGCCCAAGGTGCGCGAGGCGCTCGACGCCGTGAACGGGGTGCGCGACGCCGCCGAGGAGACCACCCACGCGATCACCGGGTCGATCGTGATCGGACTGATGACGTCGGTCACCCTCGTCAACGTGCCGAGGCTGCTCGGGCTGTTCCGCACCGGCCACCCGGGGGTCGGGGTGCGGCTGCGGGCGGCCCGGCGCGGCTCGGCCGGGCTCCTCGACGAACTCGCGACGGGCGAACTCGACCTCGCCTTCCTCGCGCTCAGCGGGCCCGTGCCCGCCCAGCTCCTCGCCGCCCCGATCTCCGCGTCGCCGATGGTGCTCGTGGTTCCGGCCGATCACCGCCTCGCGAAGGCCGGGCAAGTCGGCCTCGACCATCTCGGCGACCTCGCGCCCGAGGAGTTCATCGACCTGCCGCCCGGCTATGCGAGCCGGCAGATCGTGGACGAGACCTTCGCCGCGGCCGGCCTCGAGCGACGGGTGATGATCGAGGTCTCCGACATCGGCACCGCCGCCGAATACGTGACCAACGGGCTCGGCGTCGCCCTGCTTCCCGAATTCGCCGCCCGCGACGCCCGCAACGTGCGGCGCCTCCCCGTCGCGGGCATGCCCGACTTCACCGTCTACCTCGCGGCGTCACGCACGCGGCGGCTCTCGGCAGCGGTGCGTGCCTTCATCGACCTGGCCCTCGCCGACGACGAGACCGGCGCGATCCGGTGAGCTTCCCCCAACCGATTCGACGGAGTTTTTGATGAAAACAAGCGTGGGACGTCGACTGAAGAGCTTTCCGGGGAAATTCTCCGTCGAATTGGTTCGCGCTCGCGAGGTGATGCGGTGATGCCCCGGCTCGTGGTCGTGCTCCCGCTCGCGCCGCTCACTGTCGGCGACACCTTCCTGGTGCGCGACTGGCCCCTGCACGTGACGGTGCTGGCGCCGTTCCTGACGGATGCCGCACCCGACGTGATCGCGGCGGCCCTCACGGCCGCGGCATCCGCCCTGCCCGCGCTGAGCGTGGTCGCCGGCGGCGGCGAACGCTTCGGGCGCCGCCACGACATTCCCGTGACCGTGCTCGAGTCGAACCCCGAGCCTGACAGCGCTGCACGACCTCGTGGTCGCGGCCGTGCGCCCGTTCGCGGCTGCGCCCAACGAGGCGGCGTTCACCGGGACCGAGTTCCGGGCGCATGTCACCGACAAGCACCACGCGCGGGTGGCTGTCGGCGACATCCTCGAACTCCACCAGCTCGCGCTCGTCGACATGGCGCCCCGGGCCGACCCGGCCGGCCGCGCCGTGCTCGCGACGATCCCCCTCCGCCCGCGCCCACCAGGCGCCTAGCTGGCTCGGAAACCGTGACCGTGGGTGCGGCCCTGGCTGCGGAGTGTGGTCGCGCGCTTGCAGCACGAGATGGCATGGTCGCGTCGGGTGCGTTCACCGGAGCCGACGGTGGCTAACTCAGGAGATATATGGCCACGAATCCCCGAGGCCCGGAATCTCAAGGCCGCAAGCCGCTCACCCCACCGGCTTCCTGAGTTAGCCACCGTCGCACCCGGGCACCGGGCCGACAGGCGGGGTCGGGCCGCCTCCGGTAAGAGTTCACCGGAGCCGACGGTGGCTAACTCAGGAGATACGTGGACGACGAATCCCCGAGGCCCGGAATCTCAAGGCCGCAAGCCGCTCACCCCACCGGCTTTCCTGAGTTAGCCACCGTCGCTCGCGACCGCGTCAGGCGGCGAGCGGATGCGCCGCGAAGAACCTGAGGACGGCATCCGTCGCCCAGTCGCTCTCGAGGAAGTAGCCGTGCCGCAGCCCGGGCAGCTCCCCGAATGCGGCATTCGGAATATGGTCGGCGAGACGTTCGCCGTTCCCGGGAGGTGTGACCTCGTCGGCGTCGCCATGCAGCACGAGCGTGGGCGCGGTGATGCCCGGGAGGTGGTCCCAGGCGTCGTGCCCGGTGCTCGCACCGAACAACAGGCGCCGGGTGTGGACAGAGGACGGGCGCACGAACATGGCCGCGACGAGTTCCGGGTGGGACGCGATGAAGGCATCCGTGAAGAACAGCGGGCCCATGGAGAGCGCGTCGCCGCGGGCCATGAGCTGGGCGACGTCGGACGTGCGGGTCAGGCCGCGGTGATCGCCGCCGCTCGTCGCGCCGAGCACGAGGGCACCCAGGCGATCCGGGTGGTTGATCGCGAACCACTGTGCGACCCGGCCGCCCATCGAATGCCCGTAGACGTGTGCCCTGTCGATTCCTGCGGCGTCGAGCACGGCGACCACGTCCTCGGCGAGCGCGGCCGTCGTGAAGCGCTCGTCGGCGCCGGGCTCGCTGTCGCCGACCCCGCGGGTGTCGAACGTGATCACCCGGTGCCGGGTACCGAGCGTCGGCAGCAGCGGAGACCACGAGCGGCTCGAGACGCCCTGCCCCGCGATCAGGACCACGGGGCTGCCGGCCCCGACACCGGTGTCTGGGCCGGTCGACGACCAGGCGATGCGGGCGCCGTCGGGCGCGAGGGCGTACTCCATGGATGCCTTCCGAGCGGGGCCTGGGACTCCCCCATCGTAACGAGCGCACCGGGGAGAGCGCCGCCCGGCTCAGCCGATGAACGTGCTCGCCGTCACCTCGAACTCCTCGACGCCAACGACCGTCAGATGCTGTTCGGCGCTCGAGTCGGCGCGAATGGACTCCGCGGGCTCCCTACTCCCCGCGAGGGAGTCCTCCGAGTCCCAGAGCGTGATGGCCAGGGCCGTGTCGCCGTCCGTGCCCTTGAGGAAGTACATGCCGCGGCAGCCGGGGTTCGCCAGCACCCGCAGCATGGTCGCATTCTCATTCGCGTGGGGGTCGGTGTCTGGGCCGGTCCTGAAGGTGCTGATTCGGGCATACATCGTCAGGACTCCACCATCATCACGACGGTTTCCGGGCGGACGCCGTCGAACTGCATCGCCTCCGCCACGACTTCGGACGCCATCACCCGCTGGAACACGTCCATGTCGGGTACGTCGGCGATCAGCCCGACCCGATGGTCGTCGGTCGGGTCGATGAAGGTTTGGATACTGATGCCCAGCGGCCCGAACACCTCGTCGCGCCGGGGTGAGTCGAGCCAGTGCTCGACGTCGTCGACCTCGTGGAATATCAACACCGTTGTCATGATTGCCTCTCTCGGTTCCGACGCTGGGACAGGAGAACCGTTGGCTCGCTCCTCCGCGAACCCGCGATCGTGGCGACCGTAGCGCCGCTGCCGTCCGAGCGATAGGGACCGCAACGGCTACGGCGAGCACATACCCATTGAGTGTTAGTCGACGAACGGGTTCAACCCGGTCGCCTGGACGGAGAGTGTAAACA
This sequence comes from Cryobacterium breve, assembly GCF_027594785.1. GTDB lineage: Bacteria > Actinomycetota > Actinomycetes > Actinomycetales > Microbacteriaceae > Cryobacterium > Cryobacterium breve_A. Next base: position 2,928,418 of record NZ_CP075584.1, on the reverse strand, counting down.
GGCGCTCGGCGGCGTCTGCGTCGATGGCCCATTCTTTGACCCCGCCGGCGATCGCGTCGGTGTGGTCCGGCGAGACGACGCCCTTGATGGAGCAGTCCTCGCAATACACCCCGCCACGTTCGACAAGTTCGGGGGCGGTCGCGGCCCACAGCGCGGTCGCTGCACCCTGGGCGGGGGTCTTGAACAACGGGTTCGGGTCGCCGTTCTCGTCGATCCATTTTCGCCGGAGCAACTCCTCGCGCGGCATGTGCCGCTGAAGGTCTGTCATGATGCCACCGGGATTCACGGAAAACGCGTGGATGTCGCGAGCGGCGGAGCGCGCATCGAGCGCAACGGCGAACAGTGCGTCTGCCGTCTTGGACTGGCCGTACGCAACCCACGGGTCGTACGGTGTGTTCTCGAAGTTGATGTCGTCAAACAGCACCGGGGAGAGGTAGTGGGCCGTCGAGGAGTACGCCACCACGCGGGCACCCGGGCGCAGTTGGCCGGCCACTCCTGCGACGAGAGCGAAATGTCCCAGGTGGTTGATGCCGAACTGGGACTCCCATCCCTGCGGCGTGCGCGACAGCGGCGAGGCCATCACCCCGGCCGCGTTGATCATGATGTCGATCGGAGTGCCCGTGTTGCGCACTGCGGCGGTGAAGGCCGCGACCGAGTCGAGATCGCCGAGGTCCATCTGACGGACGGTGACGCCGGGCACGTTCACGAGTGCAGCCGTGGCGGCATCCGGGCGGCGGGCCGGCACCGTGACGGCGACACCTGCGGCGGCCAGCGCCTTGACCGTCTCGAGTCCGAGGCCGGAGTAGCCGCCAGTGACGATGGCGGTCTTCCCCCGAGGTCGCGGCCGGCGAGGACCTCGGCGGCGGTGGTGCGGTAGCCGAACTCGGTGGCCAGCGGCTGCTGGCGGGCGGTGATGTCGTGCGTTGCAGTCATACCCGCCATGCTAAGGTCTAGAGTTCACTCTAGGTCAAGGACGGATCTCATGATGGCAGAGGCGACCATAGCCGAACGCACCCACACGATCGGCGAACTTGCCGCCATCTCCGGACTGAGTGTTCATACGCTGCGCTGGTACGAGGCGCAAGGCTTGTTCCCCCGCGATATCCCACGCACACCCGGCGGTCAGCGGATCTTCGGCGACGAGGCCGTGCGCTGGTTGGCGCTGCTGAACCGACTGCGCGATTCGGCCATGCCCGTGGCCGACATGGCCGAGTACTCCCGACTGGTTCGCGCTGGCGAGGGCAACGAGGCCGACCGGATCGCGTTGATGGAATCGCACGCGCGTTCTCTCGATGCCCAGATCGAGGAACTCATCGCCTGCCGCGAAGTCATCCGGGACAAGATCGACTTCTACCGTCGGGCAGTGGCAAGCAGGACGTGACCGCCCACTGGGACGCGCTCAAGCGGTCAGATCCGGGCGTACGCGGCGGCGGATGCGCTCAGGGACACCGCGACGCAATAGGCGGTCGCCGGGCCGAGCAGGACGACCGACCCCGGCATCGATGTCGCGAAACTCAGGATCAGGGCAACGATGCCCAGTGAGAGGACGCTGCCGATGACGGTCACCAGGCCGGAGCGGCGCGAGCTGATGAGCGCGGTCAGGACCATGACCGCGCAGATCACGCCGAACACGATCAGGGGCGGGCCGGATTCACGGGGCCAGCCCTGCCACAGCACCGTCACGATGCCGGCGAGCAGAACGCCCGGGACGAGTGCGAGCCAGCCCCAGAGCCGGGCCGCCTGCCGCCCGCGATAGTCTGTCCACGTCGACAGCAGGCCGGCCACGGCGATGCCGGCCACAACGGAGAAGAGCTGCACGACGGCCGTCACGATAATGAACAACCGCCCCGTGGATCCGAGCAGGACCCGGTCGGGCTCGCCCAACCAGTAGACGAAGGACACCCAGGGCAGGGCCGCGCCGACCGCGATGATCCCGATCCGGCCCACCTGAACGGATGCCCGCGCCCACCACACGGGACACGTTCCGGTCACGACGTACATCGGTTCCCCCTCCATGGAGCACCCCCGGCCCTGACCGGGACTTTAGCCAGTCCCGGTAGCCGTTTGATGAACGTAAGGAGGCGTACGTCCTCACACCACGTCGAGGCATCGCCCGCGCGGCTCGATGGCGGGTGATGCTATGTCGGAGATTTTCGCAACTCGCGGCATCCGCTGCCCGGAATCGCGGCGGGTCGCAAAAATCTCCGACTTTACGACGACGGATGCGCCGCGCGCCACGCGCGCTGAGCCTCGCGCGCCCGGAATCGCGGCAAGGAGAGTGCCGCCCCGCAAGGAATGACGCAGTGAATCGCACCGGGGAACGGCGACTGAAGGGAGCCGCCTGTCAGAATCGAACTGACGACCTTCTCATTACGAGTGAGATGCTCTACCAACTGAGCTAAGGCGGCGTGACGCCCGAATGCTTCCTTCCGGAAACGCGCGGTGACACAGCAACAAAGCTTAGCTGGTCCGGAGGGTCAATTCGTACAGCCCAGCGAACGACGCCCGCACCCGGTCGGCGAGGGGCAGGGACTCGTCGCCCTCCGCCCAGCAGCGCCAGGCGTGGCGCAAGGCCGCGACCGCGACGAGCGTGAGCAACAGGGCGCGCTGGTGCAGCGCGACGGCGTCAGCGGCGAGCACGGGATCGTCCGCAGCGAGGCGCCGGCTGATCACTTCGTCGAGGTGCCCCTCGAAGCTGCGGAGGGTGGCCATCCGCATTCCGAACAGGTAGGGGTTCTCCTTCATCACCTGACGCCGCAGCTGGTGAATCTCCCGGTCGTCCTCGGACTTCTGCACGCTTGTCGAGAGCAGCACCGCGAGGTCGGCGAGGATGTCGCCCGAGGGGCTCCTGTGCACGAAGTCCTCGATCTCCGCCTCGGACCCGAGGGTGAGGTCATCGCCGGCGAGGGCGGCGTCCTTCGACGGGAAGTAGTTGAAGAAGGTGCGCGGGGACACATCCGCGATCCGGCTGATGTCCTCGACGGTGACCTTGTCGACCCCGCGCTCGGACGCGAGCGTGAGCACGGCGAGTTGAATGGCCCGGTGGGTCGCCAGACGTTTCCGTTCGCGCAGGCCGGGTTCTTCCGCAACATCCACCATGGTCATATTCTTACACGGCGCGCAATTGTGCAGTCCTCAGAAGGCGGCCGGCGGATGCCGCGGGGCCGTCCGGCATCAGCACTTCGGGTCCGTCGCCGGCACCGTCCCCTGCAGCAGGTAGGAGTCCACCGCGTTGTTCACGCAGGCATTGGACTTGTTGTACGCGGTGTGCCCCTCGCCGGCATAGGTAACGAGCTGGGCGCTGTCGAGCCTGCTTGGCGAGGCTCTGCGCCCACACGTACGGGGTCGCCGGGTCGTTCGTCGTGCCGACGACGAGGATCGGAGCCGCTCCCGGCGCGTGGATCTCGGCGCGGGTCCCGGTGAACTTGTCCGGCCAGTTGGCACAACCGGTGTCGCCGTAGGCCATGTACTTGCCGATGACCGGCGCAGCAGCCTCGATGGCGGCGGCGTCGGCGCGCATCACGGCCGGGTCGTCGTTGTAGCTGTAGTCGAGGCAGTTGATCGCGAGGAAGGCCTCGGTCGAGTTGTCGAGGTAGCTTCCGTCGGAATTGCGGCCGTTGTAGGCGTCTGCGAACTGGAACGCGACCTTGGTGTTGCCCTGCATCACGCTCGACAGCATCTCGCTGAGGTTCGGCCACGCCGATGCCTGGTACAGCGGGTAGATGATCGCGGTGAGCAGGGTGTTGCCGCCGAGCATCCGGCCGTCGCTCGCGGCGATCGGGCTCCGGTCCACCGAGTCGAGCAGGGCCGAGATCGTGCTCATCGCCTGGTCGACGGTGCCGTTGAACGGGCACTTCGATCCACCGAGGCAATCGGCGAGGTAGGAACGCAGTGCACTCTCGAAACCGACGGCCTGCACCCGGGTCACCTCAGCGTTGCTCGTCGACGGGTCGAGGGCTCCGTCGAGAACCAGGCGGCCGACCTTGTCCGGGAACAGGTTGGCGTAGGTCGCCCCGAGGAAGGTGCCGTAGGAGTACCCGAGGTAGTTGAGCCTGCTTGTCGCCGAGCACGGCACGAAGCATGTCGAGGTCGTGGGCGGCGCTCACGGTGTCCACGTGGGCGAGCAGCGCACCGGTGTTCGTGGCGCAGGCCGCTCCGAACTCGGTCGAGGACTTCTCGACCTCCTGGATCCAGGCGTCCGTGCCGCGGGCCGCGGCCGGGATCGCGTAGAGGTACTGGTCCATGTCGGCGGCCCCGTAGCATTTCACCGCTGACGAGCGGCCGACACCGCGCGGGTCGAACCCGACGATGTCGAATCCGGCCTGCAGCTTCGCATCCGTGGCGTAGTCGAGGGAGGCCTTCACGAAGTCGTACCCGGACCCGCCGGGACCTCCGGGGTTGACCAGGAGCGAGCCGACCCGGGTGCCGGTGGCGACGTGCCGCACGAGGGCGAGGTCGACGGTGTCCGTTCCGGGCGCACTCCAGTCGAGCGGGGCCTTCGCGGTGGTGCACTGCAGGCTGTTGCCACAGTCGGTCCAGGTGAGCACCTGGTTGTAGAACGGGTCGAGGGCGCTGCTGACGCTCTCCCCGGTGGGGGGACGACGTCGAGGCGGAGGGTTGCGGCAGGAACGCCGGCACGCATCCACTCAGCCCCAGCGTGACGACGACGGCTGCGGCGAGGATCGCGAAGCGTCGGGCGGCCGGGCGGCGCGTCACTGCGCCATTCGACGCCGGGCCATTCGACGCCGGGCGCTGGCGGATGCGTGTGGTCAACGGTTCCTCATTACTGGTCTGGTCGTGCAGGTGTGCTCAGGCTTTCACGAGCGCCGCGGGTGGGCGGTGCCATTGTCGCGGTCTTCGTCCTCGTCATGGTCATCGGTGTCAACGTCGAATGGCGGACACCAGCATGGCCTCGAGGGCCAGGGCCGGTGCCACATTGGATTCAATTCTTTGCCGGGCGATCGCGATGGCGTCCAGGGTCGCGAGCGTCGTGACGGTCGCACAGGCCGCTGCTGCAGCACGCACTCCGGCGAGGAGCTCACGGTTGATCACTTCATTCTCGCGGCCAAACTGTACCATCATCACATCCCGGTACAGCGAGGTCAGATCGACGAGAATCCGGTCGATCCCGTCGCGCAGGCTCCGGGTGGCCCGCCGTTTCTGGTCGTCTTCGAGCGCCTTGATCTGGCCGCGCAACGCAGGCGGCACCGACTTGCCCGGCTCGACGCCGAGGGAGCGCAGCACGCTTTCGCGTTCGGCGGCGTCCCGCTCGAGAGTGATCGCCTTCGCGTCGTCTCCCGCGATCGCGAGCAGTCGCGCCGCGGCGTTCACCGCGTACGACACCCCACGGATGCCGAGCGCGGCCTTGAGGGTTTCCTCGCGCCGATCGCGGGCCTCGGGGTTCGTGGCGAGGCGCCGGGCCATGCCGATGTGGCTTTGCGCCTCGCGGGCGCACCGCTCGGCGACGACGGGGATCGACGCCCTCGCGGGCGACGAGGAGCGCGGCGACGTCGGCGACGCTCGGCACGCGCAGCCGAACGGTGCGCACCCGGGACCGGATGGTCGGCAGCAGGTCGGCCTCGCTCGGCGCGCAGAGGATCCAGACGGTGCGTTCCGGCGGCTCTTCGAGCGCTTTGAGCAGCACGTTGGAGGTGCGCTCGACCATGCGGTCGGCGTCTTCGACGACGATGACCCGGTACCGGCCGACCGATGGCGAGTACTGCGAGCGTTTGACGGCCTCTTTGACGGAGTCCATCTTGATGATGACGCCCTCGGTGGCGAGCACGACGAGGTCGGGGTGGGTGCGGGCCTCCACGAGCCGTTCGGCGGTCGCGTCTTCGGCGGGCGTTCCCGGGCTGAGGAGGGCGGCGGCGAAGGCGAAGGCGAGGTTGGACCGGCCCGAACCGGGCGGGCCCGTGATGAGCCAGGCGTGCGTCATGGACGCAGAGGCGCTGGACGCGGAGGTACCGGAGGCGGCCGTGCCGGCTTTGCTCGCGGGGGCGTCAGCCGTTGTGCTCTGTGGCTCCTTGCCCTGTGGCTCCGCGGCGGCACGGAAGATCGCGATCGCATCCGCCTGGCCGGTCAGGTTGTCCCACACGCTCATTCCTTCAGGGTACCGGTCGCCACTGACATCCCGCCCAGAGGCCTGCGGTGTCAGAGGAGGGGTGCGATGCGGGCGCGGATCGCGGCGGCGATCTCGTCGACCGGGCTCGCGGCATCCACGACCAGGAACCGGTCGGGTTCTGCGCGGGCGAGGTCAAGGAACGCGGCACGAACCCGGCGGTGGAAGTCGCCCTTCTCGGCCTCGAGGCGGTCGAAACGCTTGTTGGCGGCGTCGAGCCGGCCGCGCGCGACGGTCTCATCAAGGTCGAGCAGGATGGTCAGCTCGGGCAGCAGCCCTTCCGCAGCCCAGAGCGACAGGTCGCGGATCTCGGCGGCGCCGAGCACCCGCCCCGCACCCTGGTAGGCGACGGATGAGTCGAGGTAGCGGTCCTGGACCACCACTTCGCCGCGGGCGAGCGCCGGACGCACGGCCGTGGCGATGTGCTGGGCGCGGTCAGCCGCATACAGCAGGGCCTCGGCGCGCGGGGACACCTCGCCGGTGTGGTGCAGCACGATCTCCCGAATTTCGACGCCGACGACGGTGCCGCCGGGCTCCCGGGTGCGCAGCACCGTACGGCCCTGCTCGCCGAGCCACTCGGCGAGCAGCCGGGCCTGGGTGGACTTGCCGGACCCGTCACCGCCTTCGAGCGTGATGAAGAGACCGGTCGGGGCCTGACCGGTCGGGGCCTGACCGCTCGGGGCGGCCTCGGTGGAGGCTGCCCCGGTCACGTCTGGCACGGTCACGACTGGGTGGTCGAACCCGCGGGCGTCTTCGTCGCTGCAGTCCTGGTCGTCGCGGTCTTGGTGGAGGTCCCCGTCTTGGTGACGGCCGGCTTGCGGACGGCGGTCTTGGTGACCGTGGTCTTCGCGGCGGTGGTCTTCGCGGCGGTGGCCTTCTTCACGGCGGGCTTCTTGACGGCCGCAGCTTTCACGGCCGGCTTCTTGGCGACCGGCTTCTTGGCCGGGGCCTTCTTGGCGGGCGCCTTCTTGACCGCCGGTCCCTTGGCGCGCTTGTCGGCGAGGAGCCTGTACGGCCCGGTCGAAGTCGATCTCCTCGACCGTCTCGGCCTTCGGGATCGTCGCATTCGTGACGCCGTCGGTGACGTACGCGCCGAAACGGCCATCCTTGATCTTGATCGCCTTGCCGCTGTCCGGGTCGGGCGTCTCGAATTCCTTCAGGGCGCTCGAGGCGCGACGCGCGCCGTACTTGGGCTGGCTGTACAGCTCGACCGCTCCGGGCAGGTCGATCTCGAAGATCTGGTCTTCGCTCGTGAGCGAACGGGTGTCGACGCCCTTCTTCAGGTAGGGGCCGAACTTGCCGTTCTGGGCGGTGATCTCGGTCTGCGTTTCGGGGTCGAGGCCGACGATGCGCGGGAGGTCGAGCAGCCGGAGCGCGGTCTCGAGGTCGATCGTGGCGAGGTCCATCGACTTGAACAGCGACGCGGTGCGCGGCTTGTCCGCGAGGGCGATCTTCTTCGCGGCCGGCTTGCGCTTGGGCTTCGCTGCGGGAGCTCCGGCGTCGACCAGCTGGGTCACTTCACCGGTGAGCGGGTCGATGGTCTCGCCGGCGGACTCGGTCTGGGTCTCGACGAGTTCGACGACGACGGGCTCGGCGGGTGCCGGGTCGAGCTCGGTGACGTATGGACCGAACCGGCCGTCCTTGGCGACGATGTTCTTGCCGGTCTCCGGGTTGACCCCGATGACGCGGTCGATGACGACAGGCGCATCGATGAGCTGACGTGCCTTCGCGGGCGTCAGTTCGTCGGGTGCGAGGTCCGGCGGGATGTTCACCCGGCGCGGCGGGGCATCCGCTGCGGCAGCGGGGTCGATGACCTCGAGGTAGGGGCCGTACTTGCCGATGCGGAGGGTGATGTCATCGCCGATCGGCATCGAGTTGATCGAACGGGCATCGATCTCGCCGAGGTTGTCGACGACCTGGCGGAGACCGCGGTGCTTCTCCGAGCCGAAGTAGAAACTGTTGAGCCAGTCGACGCGGTCGGCCTTGCCGTCGGCGATGCGGTCGAGGTCGTCTTCCATCTCGGCGGTGAAGTCGTACTCGACGAGGTCGGTGAAGTACTCCTCGAGCAGGCGCACCACGGAGAAGGCGATCCAGTTCGGCACGAGCGACTGGCCGCGCGGGGTGACGTAGCCGCGGTCGGTGATCGTGGAGATGATCGAGGCATACGTGGACGGACGGCCGATGCCGAGCTCTTCGAGCTTCTTGACGAGGCTCGCCTCGGTGTACCGGGCGGCCGGGGTGGTCTCGTGGCCCTTGGCCTCGACCTCGAGCAGGGACAGCGACTGGCCCTCTTCGAGCGGCGGCAGCTTGGACTCGGTCGGGTCGGTGGGCGCGTTGCGCTCTTCGTCGCGGGATTCCTCGTAGGCGAGCATGAAGCCGCGGAAGGTGATCACCGTGCCGCTCGCGGAGAACTCGGCGAGAACGCCGGACGCCGCGGGGTGCGGCGAGACGCCGGTCGGGCCGGCCGCGATGGTGACGGATGCGGTCGAACCGGTCGCGTCGGCCATCTGCGAGGCGACGGTGCGCTTCCAGATCAGGTCGTAGAGGCGGAAGTCGTTGCCGCGGATGGTGTTCGCGAGCGAGGAGGGCGTGCGGAACGTGTCGCCCGAGGGACGGATCGCCTCGTGGGCCTCCTGCGCGTTCTTGCTCTTGCCCTTGTAGAGGCGCGGCTGGGCAGGCACCGTCTCGGGGCCATACAGCGAGGACGCCTGGTTGCGGGCGGCGTTGATCGCCTGCTGCGAGAGCGACGGCGAGTCGGTACGCATGTAGGTGATGTAGCCGTTCTCGTAGAGCGACTGGGCCACGCTCATGGTCTGCCGGGCGGTGAAGCGCAGCTTCCGTGCCGCTTCCTGCTGCAGGGTCGACGTCGTGAACGGGGCGGCGGGGCTGCGGCGGTACGGCTTGGACGCGACCTTGGTCACGGTGATCGCGACGTGGGGATCCTTCAGCGCGTCGGCGAGGGCGAGGGCGGATGCCTCGTCGAGCGTCGTCGCCGTGACCTTGGGCTTGAGACGACCGAGGTCGTCGAAGTCGCCGCCGGAGGCGATGCGCTCACCGTTGAGGCGCACGAGCTTGGCCTGGAAGGCGGCATCCGTCGTTGCGGCACCGGAAGCGAGCTGGGCCGAGAGGTCCCAGTAGCCGGCGGAGACGAAGGCGAGGCGTTCGCGTTCGCGGTCGACGACGAGGCGGGTCGCAGCGGACTGCACACGGCCGGCGGACAGGCCGGGGCCGACCTTGCGCCAGAGCACGGGGGAAATCTCGTAACCGTAGATGCGGTCGAGGATGCGCCGCGTCTCCTGCGCATCGACGAGGGCCGTGTCGAGGTCGCGGGTGTTGTCCTTCGCCTTGAGGATCGCTTCCTTGGTGATCTCGTGGAACACCATGCGCTTGACGGGAACCTTGGGCTGGAGGACCTGCAGCAGGTGCCAGGCGATGGCCTCGCCTTCGCGGTCCTCATCAGTTGCGAGCAGGAGTTCGTCGGCCGTCTTCATCGCCCGCTTGAGTTCGGCGACGGTCTTCTTCTTGGCGTCGGAGACGACGTAGTACGGCTCGAAGCCGTTGTCGACGTCGACGGAGAACTTGCCGAGGGGCCCCTTCTTCAATTCAGGGGGCAGGTTTTTTGGCTCGATCAGGTCCCGAATGTGGCCGACCGAGGACAGGACCTCGTAGCCGTCGCCGAGATACGCGGCGATCGACTTCATTTTTGTCGGCGATTCGACAATGACCAGCTTCTTAGTGCCTGGCACCAGACTCCTCTTTATAGGTATCGGCCCGTTGAAGGGCCAAGGCACACCATACACACAGAAAGATGGTGCCCACCTAATCGGCCACACGTCACACAGGGCTTTGGGGCTTGCCAGCCTCGCCTTGGTGAGGACAATGGAGGCATGGGTACAGCAGCTACGGGCACGTACACCGCGAAGCTTACGGACGGCCCCCTCGAAGGCAAAACGATCACCACCGAATTCCTCGACACGGGCGATATCCGGCCTCGTCTGGAGATTCCCGCGGAGTCCGGTGGCAAGCGCTACCTCTATACCCGGGGAGCGGGTCTGGAGTTCGACTCCACCGAATTTCCCGAGCGACCGACGGCCGTCGACTACCGCTACCTCGAGGCCCTTTTCGACTGATCCGGCGCCTCCTCCTGGAGCGATCCCGGGCGACGGCGAGTCTCCCGCCGAACCCGGTGGACCGGCCCGGGCGTGCGCCCTCAGAGTCCAGCCGAGAAATTCCCGGGTGACCGTGACGCTCGCGATCGGGCCGGCCGTTGTGCAGAGCTCCACGGATGCCCCGTCGAGTGCCGCGATCTCGGCCGCGGCCTGACAGGGCACCCCGGCCACGAGTCCCGACAGCGTGTCCGCTGCGGCGAGCGCCCCGGCATCCGCCGCCGCCCGCACGGTCTGGCCGACGACGAACACCGCCAGGACCGGGAGCAACATCACCGTCAGCAGCACAACCGCCCCAATCACACCCACGGCAAGCACCGAGCCGGAGCCGCGCTCGCCGTCGCCGTCGCCGCTGCCCACACGGAGGGGCGAGCGCCCGTACTGACCGGTGCCGGCGCAGCGAACGCTCGCGCCCGACGAACGGATGCGCGTCACGTCGCGCCGCCGAGCGCGCAGGAGCCCGCCGTCACGGTGATCCCGAGCGCGGCGGGCGCGCTCAGCCGGGCGCACACCGCAGAGCCCCGCTGGTCCACCGAGACGACCGCGTCGCCGACGAGTTGACGAGCCAGGCTGGTTGCGTGGTCGAGCCCGTCGCCCCGGGCGAGGGACCGGGCGGCCTGGGCCGCGGCATCCGCCAGCCGGACCTGCTGGCCGCCGACCTGCACCCCGCCGAGGCAGAGCAGCAGCACGAGGAGCACGGCCGGAATGACGGCGGCGAACTCGGCCGTGACACTGCCGCGCTCCCCCGAGACGCTGCTCCCTGCGATACGGGACATCGCGGCACGGGACATCGCGGCACGGGACATCGCAGCACGGGACCCGGCTCGGCAGGCGGCGCGGGCCGCACCTCCCCGGCTACCCCACCGTGAGGGCATGGCGCACCAGCTCGGTGAGGATGCCGCGCACTTCGTCTCCCCGCAGGATGAGGATGAGCAGCCCCGCGAAGCCGACGGCCGCCATCGTCGCGATCACATACTCGGCGGTCGCGGCGCCCGCCTCGTCGCGCAGCCGTCGCAGGGCGCGCGTCGTGTTGGTGGGCACAGTTCGGGTGCGCACGATGCCGTGCGGCACCGCGCCCGCCGCAACGTCGGCCAGGCCGGAGACCCGCCTTCTCGGTTTCGGCGGAAGCGCGCCCTCCGAGACCGGCGGCTCTGAGACGCGCAGGGCGGGCACGGACCCGGTCTGGTCGTGGGACGTTGCTGTGGTGCTCGGCATCGGTTCTTCTCCTCTCGCGTCCAGCGACGCGGTAGTCCGGCGGCACGATCGAGTCCAGATTCGCCCCGCCGGTCGCCGGTGCCGGCTTCCGTCCGAGATCCGTGCAGAACCCCGCCCGACCCGGTCCCGTTGAGGACCCGCGCACCCCGCACAGCTTCCGCGAGAGTACGATTTCGGCCCTTAAAACGGCGGTTTAAGGGCCAAAATCGTACTCTCGCGGAAAGACGCGGGACGATTCTGGGACCCGATTTGTGGTCCCCGGAGACCAATTTGAGAAAGGGGTTACCTTTGGCGAAAGATGAGCGTAGTGTCTTCCCAACGGCACCCACCAGGGTCCGGGGAACGAGGCGCTGATGGCAGACAAATCCCCTAAGAAGAGCACCGGCAAGACTGCCGCAGCGAAGACTCTGAAGGAAAAACGCGCCGACAAGAAAGCTCGTCCGGAGCGCAAGGACTAGAGCAGCTGGACAGATTTACCGTGACTTCGAAAGAGCCGGGCCCTCGGGTCCGGCTCTTTTTCGTGTGCCCTATGCGGGTACCGGCCGGCTCAGGTGACCTGTACAACCCGACAGGCTCGTTAGGCGGCACCGGCGCACGGGTCGTCCGACCGAGCGCGAGCCCGTAGTAGATTCAGTTCCTGCGCCCGGCATCCGCTTTCGGCACGAAATGATCGGATCTACATGACTGAGCGACGCAGCAAGATTCTGCGGATCGTTGCGTATTGCCTGGCACCCATCACTCTGCTCGTCGCGCTTCTGTCCTGGAGTGCGTCGTCGCCGGTCGGCTCCGGCGCAGACGAAGACTTCCACCTCGCCAGCTCGTGGTGCGGTGCCGGACTCCGGGACGGCCTCTGCGAAGCAGGATCTGACGACGCACATCGGCAAGTCCCGCTCCAGCTGATCGTCGCGAGCCAGTGCTTCACTCACCTTCCGGGACAGTCTGCCTCGTGCCCCGCTACACCGTCATCGGTCTTGACGGACACGGACCGGGGAAACTTCGTCGGCGTCTACCCGCCGGTCTTCTATGCCACGATGAGCATTTTCGCGGGCACCAACATCTCCCTGTCGGTGCTCTTGATGCGTGCATTCAACTCTTTGCTCTACGTGGTGATGATGTCGCTGCTGTTCCTCCTGCTCCCCCGCGCCCGTCGCGGGCTCCTGGTGTGGGCAACGCTGGCCACTCTCGTGCCCTTCGGCGTGTTCCTGATCGCCAGCGTCAACCCCAGCGGCTGGGGAGTTCTGTCTGCCTCGACCCTGTGGCTGGCGATACTGGGATTCTTTGAGGCTGAGACTCGGGGCCGCCAGATCGGCCTCGCTGCGCTCGCGTTGGTCTCCACGGTCATCGGCGCCGGCTCACGGGCCGACTCCGCGGCGTACGCGGTTGTGGCGATCGTGCTGGTCGGTGTGCTCAAGGCCGAACGGACGCGCGCCTTCGTGCGCCGCGCCGTGTTCCCGATCGCACTCGTGGCACTCGCCGGCGTGGGCTATCTCACCTCAGGCCAGACGAGAGCGGTCAATCTGGTGGGGGAGAACATCTCCAGCCCGGAGGGCAGCGTGCCAGGCGGTTGGGCAGATCTGTTCTGGAACAACCTGATCCGGCTGCCAGAGCTCTGGGCCGGTGCTTTCGGTACGCCCGTTGCCGGACGCACGCCGTCGCTCGACGCCGGTGCGCCGGGCCTCGTGTGGTTCCCTGTGATGCTCGCGTTCGGCGGCGTCGTCTTTCTCGGCCTGCGGCGGCTCAGCGTCAGGAAGGGTCTCAGTTTGGCGATGATCATCGGCCTGCTGGTGCTGCTGCCGATGGTGTGGCTCATGCGCGACCATATCCTTGTCGGGCAACAGGTGCAGTCGCGGTATCTCTATCCGTTGTTGATCATTCTTGCCGGAGTCAGCCTTCTGGGCTTCCGCAGTGCCAGTGCCGGACTGGGGCGTGTGCATATGGTGCTCGTTGCCACCGCTGCGATTCTCAGCAACCTCACCATCCAGTGGTTCACCCTCCGCCGGTTCACGACGGGGCTCGACGTCTTCTGGCCGAACCTCGATAAGAACGTCGAGTGGTGGTGGGGTCTCCCCATCGGGCCCATGCCGCTGTGGATCATCGGCTCAATCACCTTCGCGATCGTCTGCGCGCTTGCTGTTCTTTACGCGTGGCGCGCCACCGACTCGTCAGACAGCGCTGAGCGGACCGCGATTCGCCTCTGAACGGGCCGTACACTCTGGTCTGGCTCTGTCGTGTCCGGACGCCAGCGGCTAGAACTCCGACAGTGTCGTCGACAGCACCGTGACGAGGAGCGGGACCACGCCGAGCAGCATGAAGGCCGGGAGTACGCATAACCCGAGGGGAACCAGCAGGGCCATCCCAAGCGCAATCACCCGCCGCTGGCCCTCTGTGCGGGCGTCGCGGCGCTGCTGGTCGGCTTCACTGCGCAGGAGCTCGGCGGCGGGCACGCCGGCGCGCACCGCCAGGTCCAGCACCCGGTCGCCGGCGGTGCGCCGGACACCGTCGGCAGGGAGATACCGACCGAGCGCCTCCGTCACCAGAGCCTGGGCGCGTTCGACCGAACCGCCGCCGCTCATCGCGATCGCGGTCAGGTCGAGTTCGAGACCCGGCGTCGGGGCCCGTGCCCGTGCCCGCCGCAGCAGCCGGCGATTCCACACGCTCCCCGCGAGCATGAGTCCGGCACCGCTTCCGAGACACAACCAGCCCGGTACCGTGAGGAACAGCGTCGCGACAGTGTTGAACCCGAGCAGGCCGCCGAAGGCGATCCCGACGAGCGGCAGGACGGCGACCAGCCGCGCGGTCGCGGCCGGTCCGGCGAGCGCCGTCTCGAGGTCGGCGTGCAGCTGGCCGAGGTCGCGCAGGCTGGCCGCGAGTTGACGCAGGCACGCGGCGAGCGGCGCCCCTGACCGCGTCGCCACCTCCCAGGCGGCGGCGACAGCGAACCAGGCGTCTCCCGGCTGCCCGCCCACGGCCCGCGCCTCCCCCGCAATGGCCTCCGCGACGCTGTCTCCACGGCCTGCCGCGAGACCGGCGGCCCTCACGACACGGATGCCCACGGCCGGCCCATCGGCACCGGGGCGGTTCGCGCAAGGTCGCCTTTGATGGGTACCGAGCGGGACAACACGAGAGGCGTCCGGGCCGGTGTCGTCGTCCAGATATCCCCACGCGGTCACGGGCGACACCCCCGCCGAGAGGAGAACGGCCAGCCGCTGCACGATCCGGGCCGCGTGCTCGATGTCGACGTCCCGTCGCGGGTCTCGGCGAGCCCGGCGGCGCCCCGTCCCGCGACGATGCCTCCCGGCATCCGCACGCGGCGCACGGCCCACACGCGCCGCCGAGTCGGCCTCACGCCGGCGCATCACGGGACGACCGGCACGGCAACAGGCACGGTGACAAGGAGCCCCCGGGCGTCGAGCTCGAATCGCCCGAGCTGGGCGATCCTCCGCGAGCCGCCGCGGCGCTCGAGGTGCAGCACAAGGCCGATCGCGCTGACCGTCTGCCGGGCGACGGCCGCCTGGCTCATCCCGGCGAGCGCCCCGAGGGCCTCGAGCCGGGCGGGCACGTCGCCCAGCGAATTCGCGTGCAGGGTGCCCGCCCCGCCGTCATGCCCGGTGTTGAGGGCGGCGAGCAGTTCGCGCAGGCTCGCCGCCACGGCACTCACCGAGCACCAGCCGGTCCGGGCGCATCCGCAGCGCCTCGCGCAGCAACGCATCGAGGCCGACCCGGCCGGCGCCCTCGAGATTCGGCTGCCGCGACTCGAGCGCCACAACGTGCGGGTGCTCGATGCGAAGCTCGGCGACGTCCTCGATGACGACGATGCGCTCCCCCGGCGGCGCCTCGCCGAGGAGCGCAGCCAGCAGGGTCGTCTTGCCGCTTCCCGCCGCCCCGGTCACGAGCAGGTTCTCCCGGCCCTGCACGGCGGCGCGCAGGCGCGCCGTGAGCGCCTGGCCGGCCGCCCCGGAGCCGCAGAGCCCCGCGGCGGCGAGCGCGGCCAGTCTCGGCCGGTCGGGCCGCGGCAGCCGGATCGAGAGCAGGGTGCCCGTACTCGACACCGGCGGCAGCACGGCGTGCACGCGGATGCCGTCGGAGAGCCGCACATCGACGCACGGGCTCGCCTCGTCGATGTGCCGGCCGCCGAGCGCGATCAACCGCACGGCGAGCGCTCTGACCTCCGCCTCGGCGCTCCGCCAGCCCGGCTCCCGCACCGGGCCGAGGCCCGCGTCGACCCACAGGCCGGCCTCGCCGTTCACGAACAGGTCGGTCACGCCGGTGGATGCCGCGTACCGCGCGAGTGCGCCCAGTTCGGAGAGGTCCCGCCCGGGCAGCGACCGCGCCACCGACGCGGGCTCCCCCGTGCCGGGGGCGCCCGGCATCCGCTCACGGCTGAGCGACGGGACGGCGATGAACGGTTGCACCATGCCCCGACGGTAGGCCGTGACGAGCGATTGACCGGGGCCGCCGCGAAGACTGTGGACAATTCGTCCAGCGCGGCAGCGGTGCAGGAGGGGCCGTCGACCGGCCACACAACCGCCGAGTCGTTAAAAAAGGGGGCGGCACCTATTGGGGGAACAGGTGCCGCCTCGGCATCACGCTGATTGGGGGGAACCAAACGTGATGCAGGTCAAAACTTTCGTTCGGACGTGTCTAAGTGTATAAGGAAAATCCAGATGCGCAAGTCCCCCGTGTCCTCATAAATGAGGACACGATTCCGTGGCCCCTATCCAGGGGGTCTTGCGGCGATCGCGGCGCGTTCGGCGCGGAGGGAGCCGCTCCGCAATTCCCCGCAACGTGGGTTCGCGGATCCTCAGGGTATGGTGCACGAGGGGCTTGTTACGCACCCGGCCGTCATCGCAAAGGAGCGACAAGCTATGAGCGTTCAGATCGACCACCTTCTCAACGAAACCCGCAGGTTCGCACCGAGTGCCGAGTTCGCGGACCACGCCGTCGGCACTTCGCAGCTTTACACGGATGCCGCGGACGACCGCCTCGAATTCTGGGCCGATCAGGCCCGCAGCCTGCTGCATTGGCACAAGCCGTTCACCAAAGTGCTGGACTGGACCAACCCGCCGTTCGCGAAATGGTTCGAGGACGGGCACATCAATGTGGCCTGGAACTGCCTCGACCGGCACGTGCTCGCGGGCCATGGCGACCGGGTCGCGCTCTACTTCGAGGGCGAGCCCGGCGACTCCCGCGCGATCACCTATGCCGAGTTGACGGCGGAGGTGAAGCGAGCTGCGAATGTGCTGACAAAGCTCGGTGTGCAGGCCGGGGACCGGGTCGCGATCTACCTGCCGATGATCCCCGAGGCCGTGATCTCGATGCTCGCCGTCGCCCGCCTCGGTGCGGTTCACTCGGTCATCTTCGGCGGCTTCAGCGCCGAGAGCCTGCGCTCCCGGATCGACGACGCGAACGCCGTGCTCGTGATCACCGCGGACGGCGGCTACCGCAAGGGCCGGGTCACGCCCCTCAAGCCCGCGGTCGACATGGCACTGTCCGGCACGCCGACGACCGTGCGCAACGTGCTCGTCGTCAAGCGCACCGGCAACGACGTGGAGTGGACCGACCACGACCTGTGGTGGCACGACGAGCTCGCGAGCGTCGACGCGGAGCACGAGGCCGAGGGCTTCCCCGCCGAGAATCCGCTGTTCATCCTGTACACCTCGGGCACGACCGGCAAGCCCAAGGGCATCCTGCACACGAGCGGCGGCTACCTCACCCAGGTCGCCTTCACGCACAAGAACGTCTTCGACCTGCACCCCGAAACGGATGTCTACTGGTGCACCGCGGACGTCGGCTGGATCACGGGTCACAGCTACGTGACCTACGGCCCGCTCGCCAACGGGGCAACGCAGGTGCTCTTCGAGGGCACCCCGGACACCCCGCACCCGGGCCGCTGGTGGGAGATCGTCGAGAAGTACAAGGTCAGCATCCTCTACACGGCGCCCACCGCGATCCGCACGTTCATGAAGCTCGGCCGCCAGATTCCGCAGGGTTTCGACCTGTCGAGCCTGCGGCTGCTCGGCTCGGTCGGCGAACCGATCAACCCTGAAGCGTGGATGTGGTACCGCGAAGTGATCGGCGGCAATGTCGCCCCGGTTGTGGACACCTGGTGGCAGACCGAGACCGGCGCGATCATGATTTCCGCGCTTCCCGGGGTCACCGTCGCGAAGCCGGGCGCCGCGCAGGTGCCGATCCCCGGGGTGTCGATCGACGTGCTCGACGAGGCCGGCGTGCACGTCGGGCACGGCAACGGCGGGCTGCTCGTCGTCACCGAACCCTGGCCGTCCATGCTCCGCGGCATCTGGGGCGACCCCGAGCGGTTCATCGAAACGTACTGGGAGAAGTTCGGCGAGGAGAACCCGCGCTACTTCGCCGGCGACGGCGCCCGTCTCGACGAGGACGGCGACATCTGGCTGCTCGGCCGGGTCGACGACGTGATGAACGTCTCCGGGCACCGGCTCTCGACCGCGGAGATCGAGTCGTCGCTCGTGTCGCACCCGATGACGGCCGAGGCGGCTGTGGTCGGCGCGCACGACGAGACGACCGGCCAGGCCGTCGTCGCGTTCGTGATCATCAAGTACAGCCACCTCGAGGAGAGCTCGCACGAGGACATCCAGGCGGTGTTGCGGGCGCACGTGGCGCAGCAGATCGGCGCGATCGCGCGTCCGCGGCAGATCTTCATCGTGAACGAGCCTGCCGAAGACCCGCTCGGGCAAGATCATCCGCCGCCTGTTACAGGATGTCGCAGAGGGCCGCGAAATCGGCGACACGACGACCCTCGCCGACACCTCGGTGATGCAGGTGATCAAGAGCACCCTGAAGTAGGCGCATCGGCGCCGGACGAGGGGGCAGTGAGGGTTTTCACAAGCGGCCCCCCTATCGTGGGGACAATGCCTCGCCTTCCCTCGTCCGGACGCCTGGTCGCCCTCGATGCCCTCCGCGGTGTCGCGGCCGGCATCGTGCTCGTGCACCACGTCTCGATGACCGCTCCCGGCATCGCCGCCGCCTACCAGTCCACTGTCGGCGTGAACACCGGTTCGGCGGGCTGGTGGTCGACCCTGACCCCGCTCAAGTTCCTCGTTGCAGGCCCCGAGTTCGTGCTCGTCTTCTTTGTGCTGAGCGGCTTCGTGCTTGTGCGCTCCCCCTCGCAGCCCGAGCCATCGGCACCGGCTACGACTGGGTCGCGTACTACCCGCGCCGCATCATCCGCCTGGCGATCCCCGTCGTCGTGTCCGTCGCCCTCGCCGCGGCGTGGATCCTGCTCGTGCCGCGCACGGGCATCGACGTCGGCGGCAGTTGGCTCAAGCGGCAGGACAGCCCCGACATCGGCCTCCCCAACCTGCTCGGTGAGGCGAGCGTCATCGGCGGCTCCGGCCGGCCGGACGTCAACCCGCCCCTCTGGTCGCTGACCTGGGAGATGTGGTTCTCGCTTCTGTTGCCGATCTGCGTGCTGCTCGCCGTCGCGACGCGCCGGCTGCCCGCGCTCTGGGCCGCTGCCTTCCTCGCCGTGAGTGCGACCGGGTACGTCACCGGCATCGAACCGCTGATGTACCTGCCCGCGTTCGGCCTCGGCGCCCTGCTCGCCGCGAACTACGAGTCCCTGCGCACCTGGGCCGCCCGGGTCGCCGCGCGACGCGGGGGCACCGCCGTCTGGATCGGGCTCACCGCCCTCGGCCCAGCCCTGCTCGTGTCGCACTGGCTGCTCCGCCCGCAACTCAGCGGGCTCTGGGGCGACCTGACCCTCGCGCTGCGGGTGCCCGGCGCCGTGCTCGTCGTCGCCGTCGTCGCACTGTGGCCTCCGCTGCAGCGCCCGCTCTCCGCCCGGCCGCTGGTCTGGCTCGGCACGGTGAGCTTCAGCCTCTACCTCGTGCACTTCCCGGTCGTCGTCGCCTTCGGCACGATGTTCGGACCGGGCCGCTGGTGGCTCGGCGCGCTCGTCTCCGTGCCGCTCAGCCTCGTGCTCGCGCAGCTGATGTACCTGTGGGTCGAGCTGCCCGCGCAGCGCCTCGCGACCTGGACGGGCCGGTGGGCGAGCGAGAAGGCCGGGGCGCTTCGCGGGCGCGGCGGCAGGCAGGCGGATGCCGCGGCATCCGCTGACCTCGCAGCCCGCGCCCCCGAAAACGACCGCGCCCTCGCCGAGTAGTGACCGGCCCCTCACCAATTCGACGGAGATTTTGTCCGGAAAGCGCTTAAAACGCGCTCCTACGTACTCAAAACCCAAAAACTCCGTCGAATTCGTTAGAGAAAAACGGGCTAGGCGAAGGAGACGATGATGGCTCCACCTCGACGGGCGAGTCGAGCGGCAGCACGGCGACGCCGACCGCCGAGCGGGCGTGCACGCCGCGGTCGCCGAAGATCTCGCCAAGCACCTGCGATGCCCCGTTGACGACTCCGGGCTGGCCGGTGAACGCGGGGTCGGATGCGACGAAGCCGGTGACCTTGACGACCTGCGTGATGCGGTCGAGCGACCCGATCACGGCCTTGATCGCCGCGAGCGCGTTGAGCGCGCACAGGCGGGCGTACTCCTGGGCGTCCGCTGCGGGCACGAGTCCGTGGCCGTCGCCGACCTTGCCGGTCTCCGGCAGCACGCCGGACACCATCGGCAGCTGGCCGGAGGTGAAGACCAGGTTGCCGGAGATGACGGCGGGAACATACGACGCCACCGGAGGAACCACGCTGGGCAGGTCGATCCCGAGTTCGGCGAGGCGAGCATCAATGATCGACATGATCAGGCCTCTTTCACAACGGGACGCTTGAGGTAGGCGACGAGCCCGCCCTCCGGTCCGGGTACGACCTGGACGAGCTCCCAGCCGTCCGATCCCCAGCTGTTCAGAATGGCCGCGGTGTTGTGGATCATCAGCGGGGTGGTGAGGTACTCCCAGGCAGGCATAAGACTCCGATTCAGGCGATTTTACAGATTTGTCCCTTACGCTCAATTGTATGTCTGCCAAAAATCGAACGGTCAGCGGCTCCCTGGGCGGTCTCCTGGGTTTCGTTGGAATGAGTGCAATCGTCGGTGTTCTCGTGACGGCTGCGGTCACTCCCGCTCTCGCTTTGTCGGGCATGGCCGCGACGAACACGATCAATGTCTTCGAGAATCTGCCGGACTACCTGAAGATCGACCAGCTCTCGCAGAAGAGCAACATCTACGCGACCACGGGTGACGGAACGCAGACCCTTCTGGCCTCGTTCTACGACCAGAACCGCGTCGAGGTCGGGTCGGACGCGATCAACCAGTTCGTCAAGGACGCCGCGACCTCCGGTGAAGACCCCCGGTTCTACGACCACGGCGGCGTCGACCTGCAGGGCACCGTCGGCGGCCTCGTCTCGACCCTCGCCGGCGGCGGAACCCGCGGTGGCTCCTCGATCACCCAGCAGTACGTGAAGAACGTCCTCGTGCAGAAGTGCGAAGTGCTCACGGATGCCCAGAAGAGGTCGGACTGCTATGACGCGGCGACGGCAACCACTCCCGACCGCAAGCTCAAGGAGATGCGCCTCGCGATCGGCGTGGAGAAGAAGTACGCGAAGGACGACATCCTCCGCTCATACCTGAACATCACCGGCTTCGGCGGCACCGTCTACGGCATCGAGTCCGCGGCGGAGTACTACTTCGGCTCGACCGCGGCGACGCTGACGCTCCCGCAGGCGGCGAGCCTCGTCGCGATCGTGAACAACCCGGTCAAGTTCCAGCTCGACCAGCCCGACAGCGCGACCAACGGTGCAGCGAACGGCTACGCCGCGAACAAGGACCGCCGCGACTACATCCTCGACGAGATGCTGAAGTACGGCAAGATCAACCAGGCCGACCACGATGCCGCGATCGCCTCGGCCATCGAGCCCAGCATCCACGAGCCCTCGACCGGCTGCCAGACCGCCGGCGGCAGCGCGTACTTCTGCGACCTCGTCGTGAACACCCTGCAGAACGACCCCACTTTCGGAGCCGACGACACCACCCGGATGGCCAACTTCCGCCGGGGCGGGTACAACGTCTACACGACCCTCGACCTGGACCTGCAGATTGCCGCCGAGACCACGATGAAGGCCAACGTTCCCGATACCTACCCCGGCTGGGACGTCGGTGGCGTGATCGTCAGCGTCGGCGTCGGCACCGGCAAGGTTCTCGCGATGACGCAGAACAAGGACTACAGCCAGGACCCGGCCGTCCAGGCGACCGGAGCGAACTACACCGGCATCAACTACAACACCAATATCGACCAGGGCGGCTCGAGCGGCTTCCAGCCCGGCTCGACGTACAAGGTCTTCACCCTCGCGGAGTGGCTCACCGAGGGGCACTCCCTCAACGAACGGGTCGACTCTCGGCGCAAGGCCAACTGGGGTACCTTCCGGGACAGCTGCGCGACTGGTGGCACGGTGAGCTTCCCGGGCTACAACCCGAAGAACGACTCCGGTGAAGCCGGCGCCAACTACAGCGCCCTTGAGTCCACGATCGGGTCGATCAACACCGGCTTCATCGGCATGGCCAAGAAACTCGACCTGTGCGGCATCCGCAAGACCGCCGAGGCGTTCGGCGTGACCCGGGCCGACGGCGCCCCGCTCGAGCAGGGTGCCTCCGCGGTGCTCGGCACCAACGAGGTCGCGCCGCTGAGCATGGCGGTCGCCTTCGCCGGCATCGCCAACAAGGGCACCACCTGCAGCCCGATCGTGATCGACCACATCACCGGCACGGACGGGGCCGCAATCCCGGTGCCGGCCAGCTCGTGCACCCAGTCCGTCGATCCGGCCGTCGCCGCAGGCATGACGACGGCGATGCAGCAGGTCATGACCCGGGGAACGGCGACTGCGTCCAACGCGGCTACGAGCCCCAAGGTGCCGATGATCGGTAAGACCGGAACCACAGACGGCAACAAGGACACCTGGATGAGCGGTGCGACGACCAAGGTCGCCACGGTCGTCGGCGTCATGAGCGTCACCGGAGACCGCGATCAGCGCAACACCCGGTTCGACAGCGGTACCGCGGCCACCGCCCGGCACCGGATGTGGCCGGTCGTGATGAGCGTCGCGAACGCCAAGTACGGCGGAGACGCCTTCCCGGTCGCGTCCGGTGCCATCGTCAATGCCGTCCAGGTGCCGATCCCCGACCTCCGCGGCAAGAGCATCACCGAAGCCCAGTCGACACTCGAGGCTGCCGGATTCCTGTTCGTGAACGGCGGGATCACCGACTCCGAGCTTCCCGCAGGCACGGTCGCGAAGACCGACCCCGCCGGCGGAACCAGCACCAACCGTGGCTCGAGCGTGACGGTCTACACCAGCAACGCCTCGCAGATCGTCGTCCCCGACGTCGTCGGCAAGAGCGAGGCTGAGGCGAGATCGCTGCTCGGCAACTTCGCGGTGGTCAAGAATGAGGTCGACGTGACCGACCCGGCACAGGTCGGCAAGGTCGTCTCGATGAGCCCGGCCGCCGGTGCAGGCGCCAAGCCCGGTGACACCGTGACGATCTCGATCGGAAAGCTCGCGGCCGCCGCCAACAAGAACGGCAACGGCAAGGCCGGCGGATGAGCACCCTCGGCACCGGGGCCAAGGCCCTCCTCGTCGGCACAGGCGCGCTGACCGCGGTCGGTGCCGGTGCGTTCGCCTGGGGGTCTCTGCTCGAACGCCGGATGTTCACCCTGCGTGAGGCATCCGTGCCCGTGCTCGCCCCCGGCTCGAAACCGATTCGCGTGCTGCACATCTCCGACCTGCACCTCGCCCCCTGGCAGAAGGACAAGCAGGAGTGGGTGCGCGGGCTCGCTGCCCTGAAGCCCGACCTCATCGTCGACACCGGAGACAACCTCGGCCACGCGGATGCCTTCGACGCCCTCGCGTACACGCTCGAGCCGTTCGCGGGGATCCCCGGGATCTTCGTCAACGGGTCCAATGACTTCTGGGGACCGCAGGTGAAGAACCCGTTCCGGTACTTCGGCGGACCGTCGATGCTCAAGGCCGCCCCGCAGAACCGGCTCGACACCGACCGGCTGCACGGGATCTTCGCGAACCTCGGCTGGAACGACATCAACAACGCCGCGGAAGCGCTCGACATCAACGGCACCCACCTCGAGCTGTTCGGCGTGGACGACCCGCACATCGGACGCGACCGCCTCGACCTGATCACCCGGGCCGTGGACGACCTCCGCGGCGACGACCCGCTCGGCGACGAGACCTGGCCGGACTCCGCGGAGCACCGCGAGCCGCGGCCGACGGTCACGATCGGCGTCGCCCACGCGCCCTACCGCCGGGTGCTCACCTCCTTCGTGAACCACGGTGCGCAACTGATCCTCGCGGGGCACACCCACGGCGGCCAGGTCTGCGTGCCCGGCTTAGGCGCCCTCGTCACGAACTGCGACATTCCCCGGTCGCAGGTCAAGGGGCTCAGCCTCTGGGGATCCGGACTCCGCAGCGCGTACCTCAACGTCTCGGCCGGCCTCGGCACCTCGATCTACGCCCCGGTGCGCTTCGCCTGCCCGCCCGAGGCGACCCTGCTGACCCTGACCGCCTCGGCGTAGGCCGCGCTCGCGCCGATTTCGGCAGGCCGCGCCCGAAACGGCGGTAGCGGCCTGCGCAAACCGGCGCGGTGGCGAGAGCGGATGCCTCGCGGCGGCCTGCGCGGGGTCCGTTCGGGGGTGCACCGAGCATCCGTGTGCATGGGGTTATACTTGACAAGGCTTACGGGCCATCGGGGTATGGCGCAGCTTGGTAGCGCGCGTCGTTCGGGACGACGAGGTCGCAGGTTCAAATCCTGTTACCCCGACAGCAAGACACAGAAACAGAAAACCCCCACTCGCGAGAGTGGGGGTTTTCTGCTGTGCGCGCGGCAGGCATCCGCTGGAGAAGTGCGACGACTTACGGCCTTGACTCACGCGACTACTCATGCGAGAGTAAGCGCATGTCCTCGATCCGTCTGTTCATCCTCGGCTCCCTCGCCGAGCGCGGGCCGATGCACGGGCACCAGCTGCGGCTGCTTGCCGAGGAGGAACACGTGCACATGTGGACGGATATCTCCGTCGGCGCGGTGTACGGCGCAATCAAGCGGCTCGCGACCGAGGGGCTGATCCACGTGGCCCGCGTCGAGCGCGAGGGCAACTACCCCGAGCGGCAGGTCTACGAGATCTCGGATGCCGGGGGCCGGGACCTCGCGGCCCTCCGGCTCGACGGGCTGCGCACGATCGTGCTCAAGCCCGACCCGTTCGACCTCGCAATGACCCGGCTCGACCCTGAACGACTCGACGAACTCCCCCTGATGATCGAGGCGCGCCTGCTCGCCCTGCGCGCCCTGCTCACCGATTCCGAGGCCACCACGGCCCACGCCCTCCCCTATCTCACCGCCAGCGAAGCCTTCGTCATGCAACACAAGGCCGCCCGCCTGCGTGCCGAGATCGCCTGGCACGAACACCTCGTCACCGTCCTCCCCGACATCGTCGCGGACGAACTAGCCCGAAAGGCCGACTGACCATGTCAGACACCAACGCTCCGACCACCACCGGGACCGGCTCCGGCTCCGGCACGCCCGGCGCCCCCGGCACTCCCGGCACTCCCGGCACCGCCGGCGCCCGCCCTCCCGTCGTGATCCCCCGCCACGCCTGGCAGGCCCTGATCGTGCTGCTCGCCGGCATGTTCATGGCCCTGCTCGACACCACGATCGTGAATGTGGCCCTGCCGACCATCCGCGAGAGTCTGAACGCCTCCGAGGCGACGCTCTCCTGGATCATCTCCGGGTACGCGCTCGCGTTCGGCCTCGCGCTCATCCCCGCCGGGCGCCTCGGCGACCGCATCGGCCACAAGTGGGTCTTCTTCACCGGCCTCGCGCTCTTCACCCTCGCGAGCCTCGCCTGCGGCCTCGCGCAGAACGACCTCCAGATGATCATCGCCCGCGTCGTGCAGGGCCTCGCCGGCGGCATCTTCGTGCCCGCCGTCACCGCCGTGATCCAGCTCGTCTTCCCGCCGCAGGCGCGCGGCAAGGCCTTCGCGATCATGGGCTCGGTCATCGGCGTCTCGACCGCGCTCGGCCCGATCCTCGGCGGCCTGATCATCCAGGCCTTCGGCGACGAGAACGGCTGGCGCCTGGTGTTCTGGGTCAACCTCCCGATCGGCATCGTGGCCCTCGTCGCCGCCGTGTTCATGCTCCCCGCCGGCGCCGAGCGCGACCCGAACAAGGCAAGCTCGGGCATCGACTTCGTCGGACTCGTGCTGCTCTCCGGCGGTCTCGTCGCCCTGCTCGTGCCGCTTATCGAGGGCCAGGACCAGGGCTGGCCGCTCTGGACCTACCTCACCCTCGTCGGCGGTGCGCTGCTCCTCGCCGCGTTCGGCGCCTGGGAAGTCAACTACACCCGCCGCGGCAAGAGCCCCCTCGTGCCGCCGCACCTCTTCTCGCACCCCGCCTTCTCCGGTGGAGTGGTGCTCGCCCTCGTCTACTTCGCGGCTTTCACGAGCATCTTCTTCACGATCTCGATCCTCTGGCAGGCCGGCCTCGGCCACACCGCCCTCGAGTCCGGGCTGGTCTCGATCCCGTTCGCCATCGGCAACATCGTCGGCGCCTCGCAGAGCAACCGGCTCGCGCAGCGGCTCGGCCGCACGGTGCTCGTGATCGGCGTGACTCTCGTCACCATCGGCCTGATCTGGATCTACCTCGCCCTGCTCCTGATCGGCCCCTCGATCACGAACTGGGAGCTGCTGCCGCCGCTGCTCATCGCGGGCCTCGGCAGCGGGTTCTTCATCGCTCCGAACGCGCAGTTCATCGTCGCAACCGTCGACCGCGCAGAGGCCGGCGCCGCGAGCGGTGTCGTCGGCGTGATGCAGCGGGTCGGCGCCGCGACCGGCATCGCCGTGATCGGCAGCGTACTCTTCGGCAACCTCGTCGTCACCGGTCCGGGCAAGGACGCGCTCGCGTCCGCGTTCACGACCGCTGCGACGGATGCGATGGCCGTCAGCGCCGCGTTCAGCGTGCTGGCGCTGCTGCTCGTCTTCGTGCTGCCCAAGCGGGTCGACGCGCACTTCTAGCGCGGCGGCATCCGCTCTCGCCTCCGCGCCGGTTTCCGCAGACCGCCGCCGCCCTTTCGGGGTGCGGCCTGCCGAAACCGGCGCGGGCGTCAGGAAGGAGCGGGTCGACGCGCACTTCTAGTGTGGCGGCATCCGCCCGTCGGGTGGCCCTGAGGGTTCCAGCGGCTCAGGCGTGTCGTCTCCGACGACCGTTTCCTGGGCATCGGGGTCGACGGGTTCCGGCGGGTGGATCGCTGAGATCTGCACGTCCCGTGCCACCTGCCAGTGTGCGCACGCCGCTCTCCGGTTGCGCACCGAGACCCGGATGTTCCATTGGAGAGTCGCCGCGGCACCGAAGACGATCGCGAGTGCACCGGCAATGACGCCGAGATACCCGCCCACGTGGGCCCCCACGTCGGCGAGTGCGTAGAGGGAAATCGTCGCACCGGTTGCCACGGCGCTGACCAACCACCACATGGCCAGGCGCTTGAACGGCGGGCGCTCAGATGATCGGCCGACGTTCAGGCTCGCGTCGATCCACTCGAACACCTGCACGTCGTTCGCCAATCTGAGCCGGTCCCCCACGGCCACCGTGTACGGCCTGACCGCGCGCCGTTCGTCACCGGCCGCGTTCTCCACCATGAACTCGACAGCGGTCGCGTTCGTCGCACCCCGGGCTTCGACGTGTCTCGGGTAGATGTACTCAGCGGACTCGGCAAAAGCCACCCGGGTGTGGTCACCGGTGCCCACCTCAAGCCACCGCCCGAGGCCGTCCTCGATCGACGTGAGCACGACCGCGTACGGGTCCATCGCCGCCGCCTCGAGGAGGAGAACCCGCGCGAGCTCCGCGGGAGTCGCTCCTGCCCGGCTGTCCGTGACGTCGCCATCCCCGGGGTCGCCGTGACCTCCGGGGTCACCGCCGGTCGGCGCCTTGGGTGGTTGCGTCATGCCCTTTTTCCTTCGCTGGGCGATGGCCGATGCGGAGCGCATCGCCGGCCAGACGACGCACTGGAACGTCGCCTGGGGCCTGGTACCGTGCGCGCAAAGCCAGTGAGGGCGAAGCGAAGTTGGTGAGGCTAACTAAACAATATCGGTAGCGTCTGCCCCGGCGGATGCGGCGGGTCGCCTGGCTTCGTGAAGTGTCGCATATCGACGTTCGCAAGCCACGGGAACCTCGATCTGCGACACCTCACCAAGTGGATGCGCACAATTGCGACTGCGAGCTGGCAAGGCAGGAACAATACACACCTCACGCAAGTGGATGTGGCGCGTCGCCTGAACTTCGTGAAGTGTCGCATATCGACGTTCGCAAGCCACGGGAACCTCGATCTGCGACACCTCACCGAGTGGATGCGCGCAGGTCAGCGAGCGGGGTGCAGCGCGAGGGTGTCCCGAATGATCTGCAGCAGCATCCGTCGGTTCTCGAGCTCGTCGCCGGCGATCTCGACGACCGTCCATCCCGCTGCGGCCAGTCGGGCCTTGCGGGTCTGATCCTTGCGCCATCGTTCGGGTTCGGTTCGGTGATAGTCGCCCTGGTACTCGAAGATCACCCGGTGCGCAGGGAAACAGAGGTCGCCTTCGGCTATGACGACGCCCCGGGCATCCGCGATGGGCTGGTTCACGACGAGCCCTTCGATGCCCGCGAGCACGATCGTGGTCCGGATGATTGACTCGGCCCGTGACCGCGACCGGTCGGAGAGCAGCCCCAGCGCTTCGAACAGGCGCGCCCGGCCGCGCCGACCGCGGTGACGCCTCGCAGCGGCCTCGAGTTCTGAGTATGTTGCGAGCCCGTATTCAGTGTTGATCACGTAGTCGCCGGCCGCGACGAGGTCCTCCAGATCGAGAACAGTCGCGAGATCGCACCACGTGCGTACCGGGGCCGTCATCCGCAGGCCGTTCCACTCGCAGAGGTCACGCCGGTCGATCAGGAACTTGTGCCCCACCGTCCCGACACACCGGCTCGAGCGCAACGGTGACGGCATCCCTACGTGCAGGCTCGTGCGTGCGTTCATGCCGTCGTGAGAGCGGCATCCCCTGAATGAGCGCCGCCGTGATCGAGCAGAAGAACCCCGGCTCGGGAAGCCGGAGCCTGTAACGCTCGCGCGCGATGCCCGAGCGCGACCGCGGACTGCGGTGAGCGCACGCCGTGGAACGGACGGGCGAGGTCGGGGCCTCTGAGACGCGCCTCACCGACGCCCAATTCGGCGGCGACGCGCGTCGTGAAGGGTCCATCGCCAAGGCCTGGCGGGAGAGGAATGCGACTGGTCATGCGACGAGGATGCGCAGCCGGGCCACTGCCGGTGCCGTTGTGCACACAGCGGATCATTGTGCGCGAACTACCCACCTTGTTAGGGAGCCGCGCACACGGGTCGTGGTGGCCGTTCCTCCCGCTGAGGTGTCGCAAATCGAGGTTCCCGCAGCCCCTAAACCTCGATATGCGACACCTCACGGCTGGTCATCGGGGCAGGCCGGTCCGCCACGAGCGTCGCCCTCGTGAGGTGTCGCAAATCGAGGTTCCCGCAGCCCCTAAACCTCGATATGCGACACTTCACGGCTTGGGAGAGGCGGTGGCTAGTGCATCCCCCGGTGAGGTGTCGCATATCGACGTTGGCAAGCCCCAGGAACCTCGATATGCGACACCTCAGCTCAACTAAGGTCGCCCCGCGGGCCGACCCGGCGGTGAGCTCCAGCCGGCGGATGCGGCGGGTCAGCCGACGCGGGTCAGCTCGGTGAACGACATGGTCGCGTTCGAGCCGTTGATGCAGGTTTGGTAGAGCAGGTCGTAGCCGCGCGGGATGGAGTCGGTGCGTTCGGTGTTGGCGTTGAGGATCGCGACGACCGGGCCGACCCGGTAGGTGCCCGACCGCACGCCGGTCAGCGCGATGATCGTGCCGTCCGCCGGGAAGTGCGACCCGCCGCACGACCAGTGCTCGGCAATGACCGCGACTCCGTAGTTGCCGCTGAGGTCGACGGCACCCTGGCAGCTGTCGATCTCGGCCTGCCAGCCGCTGGTCCAGACGTACTTCGTGTAGGTGGGCGCGCCCTGCGCGGCGGCGGATGCTGCCGCTTCCGCCTCCGTGGCGGCCTGCGCGGCCGCGGCGACCCGTGCGGCCTCGGCAGCAACGGCTGCGGCTTCCGCGACTCGCACCTCCTCTGCAACCCGCGCCACTTCCTCAACCCGCGCGACCTCCGCGACCCGGGCTTCCTCCGCGACCCGGGCGACCTCGGCGACGCGCGCCGATTCCGCGATCCGCTCCGCGTGCGCCGCGGTCGCCTGGGTTGTACCGAACGCGAGCCGAGCCACCGCCCCGGGGAACCCCTGCCGCGGGGACTGCCAGTCGACGAGACCGCGAGAGGCACCTTTCCGGTCGAGGGTGACCGGTACAAGGGTCACTCTCGACCGGAAAGGGGTCCGTTGCAGGTTCGCGTACCGGCCGGACCCGCCGGCGCCGACCGACGAGCCAGCGCCGACCGATGAGCCGGAGGAGTCGGACGTGGCGGAGGAGTCGGGCGAGGTGGAAACGGTCGCGCGGGCCCCGGCGGCCGACGGCGCGAAGCCCGTGACCGAGGCGGTGCTGGAGCCGGGCGCGACACCGGCGGACGCGGAAGCAGGGTCGGGCGCGGGGGCATCCGCTGTGATGCGGGCGGCCGCGAACGTGGGCGTCGCCGCGACGAGCACGAGGCTCACCGCGCCGGCGACGCGGGCGCACCCGCCGACCGCGCGACGGAACCACGACCGGTGGTGTGGCGCGTCCATAGCAACCTGCCCGTGCCGCCCCTGTTCGGGTGGGGACGGCCCAGTCAGTAAAGCCCGGTCAGCGGGACGTGACTACCCCTCAGTTTCTTGCCCGAACAGGGGTATTATGCCGCGCTGCCGACGCCCGAACCGGTGCTGAGGTGTCGCATATCGACCTTCGCAGGCCCGGGGAACCTCGATATGCGACACCTCACGCAACCGCGCTATGCCGCGGCGGGCTCGACCGGCTCGACGGGCTCTTCCCGCAGGCCGGCCACGATCTCGAGCGAGCGGATGCGCCCGGCGAGTGTCGCCGACTGGGCACTGAGCATGAGTTCGTCGGCCCCGGTGGCGTCGAGGAGCGCCGTGAGCCGGGCATCCACCTCGGCCGGGGTGCCCACGGCCTGGCGGCGGTTCCGGGAGGCGACAAAGGTGAGCTCGTACTCGGTGAACCGGTACGCGAGCGCCTCCTCGAGCGACACCGGGGCGGGCTTCTTGCCCTGCCGCATCCGCAGGAAGGTGATCAGCCCGGGCAACGACTCCCGGCGCACGACCTCGGGGTCGTCGTCGCTGATCAGCCCGACGGCGATCATCGCGTGCGGGGTGGCCAGGAACGCACTCGGCTCGAAGTGCGCCCGGTACAGGTCGAGGGCTTCCTCGGTGTGCTCGCCTGCGAAGTGGTGCGCGAACGTGAACGGCAGCCCGAGCGCCCCGGCGAGCTGCGCGCTGAAGCCGCTCGAGCCGAGCAGCGACATTTCGGGGGCGTCGCCGAGTCCGGGGTATGCGGTGATGCCGCGCAGCGGATTGTCCGCCGCCATGCCGCCGTGGAAGAACCCGATCAGGTCGACGAGCTGCTGCGGGAAGTCGTCGACGCCGAGCCCCTCCGCGCTGCGGCGCAGGGCGAGCGCGGTCGCGCCGTCGGTTCCGGGTGCGCGCCCGATCCCGAGGTCGATCCGGTCGCCGTAGAGGGCGCGCAGGGTGCCGAACTGCTCGGCGACGACGAGCGGGGCATGGTTGGGCAGCATCACGCCGCCGGATCCCACCCGGATCCGCGTCGTGCGCGCGGCGATCCCGGCGATCAGCACGGGCGGCGCGCTTGAGGCGATCGCCGGCATGTTGTGGTGCTCGGCCACCCAGAACCGGTCGTAGCCGAGCTCCTCCGCACGCTGCGCCAAATGGATGCTGCCGGCCACGGCCTCCGCGTTGGTGCCGCCCGCGGGGCGGCTGGCCAGGTCGAGAACGTTGATCGGCAAAGTTTTCATCGTCCGTTCCAACCGTGGACACCCATGCTTGATTCCCCGCTTTCCGGCCTGCACGGAGCATAACTCCTGCAAATTTTCGCCCGACCCCGCAGAATGGGCGTTTTTGGCCCATTTCGGGGAAATCTGCAGGAGTTATGCCGTTCCTGAGAATCTCTCTGGAATCGGCTGCAGTTGAGGGCGATTGGATACAGTCAATCACCAACGCAACACGATAGGCCCGGCCATGAACCACTTACGTGACCACACCGTCAGGGATGCCGGAACCAAGTCAATCACTTCGGAGCGCGAGCGCCCCGACCAGAACCCCATGCCCTCGCACGCATTCCGGGCCATGGCGTTGCTGGATGTGCGCGGACTCACCGTGACCACCACCCGTCCGGTCCCCCGCCGGAGCGCCGCTCAGCCCGGTGAAAACGAGGTGTTCCGGGTCGCGCTCACCCTCATGCAGGGAGAGTCGCTCGCCCTCGTCGGCGAGCCCGGCAGCGGCATGACCGCCACGGCGCTCGCCATCGCCGGGCTGCTGCCTTCGACCGCGACCGTCACGAGCGGGTCGATCCTGTTCAACGGCCAGGAACTCGCCGGCCTGAACGGCCGAGCCCAGGCCCGCCTCCACGGCACCAACATTGCATACCTTCCTCCCAACCTTGCGGGGTCCCTCGACCCCACTCGCACCATCCTCAGCCAGCTCGCAACCCC
The DNA here is from genome assembly GCF_027594785.1 of Cryobacterium breve. Classification (GTDB taxonomy): domain Bacteria; phylum Actinomycetota; class Actinomycetes; order Actinomycetales; family Microbacteriaceae; genus Cryobacterium; species Cryobacterium breve_A. The sequence goes on along the minus strand of NZ_CP075584.1, from coordinate 2,896,255 downwards.
GCTGCGGCGGCGCCTTGGCCTCGACCGCCCAGCCGCCCGCGCACGTGCCCTCAAGGCCCTCGTCCGCGTCGGCCTGGACAACCCCGAGGTCGTGGCCCTGTCCTACCCGGGCGACCTCTCCACCGTCGTCGTGCAGCGGGTGGCGCTCGCGGCGGCGCTGTCCCTCAACCCCGAACTCCTGATCGCCGCGATCCCCGCCGACCCCGCGCACGCTCGCCCCCTCGCCGATCTGCTCCGCCTCGTGCGCGCCCTGCAAAGCAAGCACCAGTTCGCGCTCATCCTCGTCACCGACGACGTCGGCGTCGCCGCCGAGTGCTGCGAGCGCATCGCTGTGCTGCAGGCCGGCCGCATCGTCGAACAGGGCTCGGTCGACGAGTTGTTCGCGTCCCCGCGGCATCCGCACACCCAGCGGATGCTCGACGCCCGCCAGCGGTACAGCTTCAGCCCCCAAGACTCCACGCCCGGCGCCGGCACCGGCGTTCTGCAGGTCGTCGCGCTCCACTCCGTCGACGCGTCAGCGTTCTACCACGGTGCGGACGCCATCGCCGGGTAACACCACCGAGCGCGCCGGGCGGTGACCGCTCGGCGAGGCAGCGCGGCCGGGCTCCGCGGCGTCTGTGCGCGGCGTGGATACCGCGCACGCTGAACTCGGCGCGGTCGAGCGTGAGGGTTCGACGAACCTCGAGGCGGCCGACCGGAGCCTCAGTGCGCGGCGAGGAAGTCGCGCACCGTGAGCGCGGCAGGGTCGGCCGGGTCGAGCGCGAGGGCCCGACGGACTTCGAGGCCGCTCGCGTTCGCGTCACCGCCCAGATACAGGGCGACCGCGTGCTGCACCGCGACCGCGACATCGTTCGGAGCCCGGGCCGCGAGGGCGGCGAGGGTTGACTGCGCGCCGGCGAGATCCCCGGTGCCGATCTGCCCGACCGCGAGCGCCCGCTCGGTCGCAACCGTGCCCGGCAGCAGCGCCCGCGATCGCTCCGCCCACTCCACGGCCAGCCCGGCGGCACCCGCCACCTGCGCATCGGCCTCCGCCGCAAACGACTGCGCCGCGATGCTCGCCAGATCGCCATCCCACGGTCGCAGCGCCTGCGCCCGCTCGAACGATGCCGCGGCACCGGCGACATCGCCGCGAGCGGCGGCGCTCACACCCGCGGCGAGCGGCACATCCGAGCCGACGAGTACGACCAGCCAAACCGCCCAGGCGACCAGCAGCACCGAGCGGACGCCCGCTGCCCCGCGCCGCATCGCCGCGCCCTCGCCCGCAGATGCGGACGGAGACGGCACCGGGGCCGTGGGCGCCTGCGACACCAGGAGACCGAGGAGCACTGCGGCAACGATCGTCGTCGACGGTGCCGTGAAGTGGGTCAGGAGCGCCACACCGTAGCCGGCCAGACCGGCACCGGCGGCGGCGAGAACGTCGGCGCGGGCGGCATCCGCCTGCCCGGTCGCGGCCCTAAGCCAGGCCCGGACCCCGAGAACGCCCACCGAGACCAGAATGGCCAGGACGACCAGGAGCAAGGGGATGCCTCCGGCCAGCAGCACCTGGAAGATCCAGTTGTGCGGGGAATCGAGAGTGTCGACCCCGGTCGAGGCGGAGGCGTTCGCATTCAGGAAGCCGCTCGCGCCGACACCGAACGGCCGCCCGGCGAGCGCGTCGAGGCTCTGCTGCAAATACGTGAACCGGGCCTCGAGGGACGACCCGGAGAGTGGGCTCGCGCCGAGCAGGCGATCGCGGGTGAACGGCATAGCAAGAGCCGCACCGATGAGGAGCAGCACCGCGCCGCCCGCCACAACGACAGTACGGAGTGCCCGTCCGCGGCCCGTGCTGTGCCCCGGGCCCCGATCCGGGTGAAGCAAGCCGACGGACTTCTTGCCCGAAACCCGCGCGGGAAGACTGTTCTTGCCCGTGTTGCCTGCAAACTCCGTGGAATCGGTTCGGCGACGGGCGAGGTGCAGGCGGGTGAGCTCGAGTACCGCGAGGGTCACCAGCACGACGACCGCGGCGACGAGTCCCGCACGCGACGCCGACAGGACGACCGTCGCAACGGACAAGACCAGGGCCGCACTCAGCACGGCCCGCTCGCGCACGCCCACGGCAGCCGCCACGACCCTGGTTCGGGCAGCGGATGCCGCGCCGCCGGTCACGGACGCGGCGGGCGGCATCCACGCCCGCAGCACGGGCAGCGCGAGCAGCGCCAGGAACAGGGCGCCCAGGACCCCTTGGTCCGTTGCGTTGCCGGTCAGGGCACCGGGACGGGCGAGGTCGGAGGCGAACGGTCGGGCGCCCCAGGCCTCGAGCACCGAGACGACACCCAGCAACAGGGCCGCACCAGCCACCGCGCGCACAAGCGTGCGTATTCGCGACGCCCCGACCAGCGCGGCGGCATGGGCCACGTCAGCCGCACGGGCCAGGAGGGATCGGTTCCCGGGTCTCCCCGACGCCTCTGCCCGAGCGCCGGCACCGTCACCGGCTGCAACCGCCGAGTCGGGCCCGGGTCCCAGCAACCGCGCCCCGGCCCAGACCGCACCGAAATACACGGGGAGGGTGACCAGGCCTTCATAGCGCGGCCAGCGTCCCCAGAACTGGGAGGCTGGTGCTGTGGAGAGGAGTACAGCGGTCAGCGCGAGGGCCGCCGCCGCCGCGCTCGCGGCGACGACCCAGCGCGGAAGCCGTCCGCGCGCACCAGACAACGCGGCGCAGACGACCGCAATGGCGGCGAGCGCGTCCTTGGGCAGGAACCACCGCACGAACGCATCCGGCCAGAGCACGATCGAGGCGAGCACGAGCAACCAGATCGAGAGTGCGCCCAGCCGTTCGCGGGCGCGGCCGAATCGGCTCATGTACCTAGTCCTCCGGCACTCGCGCACCGCCACGCTCACACGTGGACCCCTCAGAAATCGCCATCTCGGGCCCCCGGCCTGAGCAATTCTGACCTGCCCACCGTATCCGCTGCCCTGACGGCCTGCAAACCCGCGCCAGGCCGGGCAGCGCGTTGCCAGCGGGGAGGATTACAGTGGACGGATCGATGGTGACGTGGTCCACAACCCGACGCCGTCGGACCGGTCGCTCACCCGCTCATGTCCGGGAGGTGCTGTGGTGTTCAACACGATCGCCGAACGGCAGGGTCCGCCCGCCCCCGCGCAGGCCGGGCACCGTCATCCTCTGCTGCGCCGCTGGGTGATCGCACTCGCCATCGTCTACGTCGTCGCGCTCGCCCTGATCGCATTCTGGCCGGTCCCTGTCGACCGCAACATCGACGGACCGCTGCTGCACTTGATCAACTGGCTGCACCAGCACGGCGCCCCGAGCTGGTTCCGCTACAGCACGGTGGAATTCGGCGCGAACATCGTGCTCTTCATCCCGGTCGGGGTGTTCATCGTCGTGCTCGCCGGCGCCCGGCGCTGGTGGTGGGCGATACTCGTCGGCTTCGCCGCGAGCTGCACGATCGAGCTCTGCCAGCTGCTCTTCCTCTCGAGCCGCTTTGCGACCCTCAACGACGTCATCGCCAACACGAGTGGGGCCGTCGTCGGCGCCCTCCTGGGCCTCGTTCTGCTGATCCTCGCCGAGATCGCGCAGCCGCCCACCCGTATGGCGGATGTCTAGCTCAATGTCCTGAGGAACGTCGGCCGAAACTGCAGGGCAATTGCAGCACCGCCCGCGACGAGGGTGAGCCGAAAGATCTTACTGGCCGTCGGCCCGGGAATGACCTAGCATTTTGCTTGTGAGCCGCGCAGCCTCGGCGCAGCGCAGCGCAGGTCGGGGGAATCATGAAAAGAATGTCGTTCTGCGGCATGACGTTCCTCACCACGGATGCCGTTGCCGATGCTGTGATGGAGCCTGACAGCACTGCTCCCGGACGGGCACAATTCGGAACTGCTTGTGGTGCCTTCATTCACCCAAGACGGCAGCGAAAGACTCGTCAACCTTCTTGTCGCCCCCGGCAGCGAACTCATCAGCATTCCGGAGGACGACCTCGGCGCCGAACGTGACACGTCCCGCGCCGTGGCGGTCCTGCGCGAGCAAATCGACGTCCTCGCTTCCGAGCGCGACACCGGAATCACCACCACACGGGCGGTCGCATCGTCGAGCGCCGACTGGGCGTTCGAGGACCACTGGGACGACGTCTACTAGCTCCGCCCGAGCCCGGTGTGCACTACTCCCCGGCCCCTAGTCAGTATCAAGACCCGCACCTCGACCCGCATCCACATCCGCCTCGAACCCCGCACCATCACCAGAACCGGACTCAGCGCCGTCCCAGCCCAGAATCGCGTTCCGCGCGCCCAGTACATGAGCGCGCATCGTCGCTTCGGCCCACAGCGCATCGTGCGTTCGGAGCGCGGTGAGGAGGTCTCTGTGGTGGTGGTTGCTGGTAGCGCGAAAATGTCCACCATCACGTCGGAAGACCTCCGCCATCATCGGCACACGGCCCACTGAGTTGATCAGCCGGACCAGCTTCTGATCCCCCGATGCCGCTACGACAACATGGTGGAATTCGGCGTTGAGCTCGCCCAGGCGGGCTACACCCGCGTCGTCTGTGGAGAGCACAAAATCGTCCATCATCACGATGAGTTCAGAGAGTCGAGCGAGAGTGACCTCGTCAATGCGGGTCGCAGCCAGGCCGGCGGCACGACTCTCCAGGTCGCCGCGCAGGACATACGTGTCCCGCACCTGTTCGTTCGTCCACGAGACGACGGTCGCACCGCGATGGGGCATGAAGTCCACCAACCCGGCCTCGTGCAGGCGGCGGAGGGCCTCCCGAATCGGGGTGCGGCTGAGACCCAGCTCTTCCGCAAGGGACTGCTCCCTGATCACGGCTCGTGCGGGGATCTCACCCGACAGGATGCGACGACGGAGGTACTCGAACGCGGCCGCCCCGCCCGTCACACCCTCCGGAGCACGTGTGGCTTCGGTTGTCTGCACTGACGCCATGGCCTATCCATTTCTCACGAGCATGCGCGCACAACGTCCGGACGCGCAGAACACTTTCGGGTGAGCACGATTATCGCTCAGAAGGCCCCCTGTGGGCAACGACTTCCTACGGCGTCGGCACCGTCTGCATGGTCTGATACTCGGGTTCGAAGGTGTCCAGAGCGTCCGTCTGGAACGCGTGCTGCACCGCCTGGAACTTCTGCAGGTCGAGGTTCACGATCGACTGCCCGTCACTCGACTCCCCGATGCCCTTCGTCGGCGCGGTGAAGAAGGTGAAGTCCGTCGAGCGGATGCCGGCCAGCGACGCCGCAAGCGCCGTGAGGTAGTCCACGTTGAGGCCTTCGTCCACGGCAATGAACGGGCGCACCGCGGACAACAGGCTCGACACCTTGCCGGGGTCGGTCAGCGTTTCCGGCTGCATCGCCTTGGTGAGGGTGGCCCGCATCACCAGCTGCTGGTTGCGCACGCGCTGGAAATCCCCGTCGGGGAACGCCCGCCACTCCCGGGCGAAGGCGAGGGTCTCGTCGCCGGTGAGGTGCTGCAGCCCCGACGGGTAATAGTGGTCACTCGCAGAGGACTGGAATCCGACCGGGTTCAGGATGTCTACGCCGCCGAGCGTGTCGGTGAGGCCCTTGTAACCGGCATAGTCCACGAGGGCGACGTGATCGATCCGGGTGCCGATGAGTCCTTCGATCGTCTGCACAGCGAGCGGAACACCGCCGTACGACAGCGCGGCATTGATCTTGTCCGAACCGAAACCGGGCAGGTCGATCCAGCTGTCCCGCAGGATCGACATCACGTAGACGTGATGCCGGTCCGCCGGAATGTGTACAACCATGATGGTGTCGGAGCGCTGTTTGCTGATGTTCACGAGCGAACCATTGACCTTATCCCAGGTATCGGAGCCCAGCAGGAGGATATTCTGCGCCCCTGCGGCGAGCCCGGTCGAGACCGGCGGCCGGGCGGCATCCGCCGGAAACGGGTGGGACAGGGTGGGCAGCTTGAGATCGAAGAGCCGCCCGACGATGGACCCGATGCTCGCGACACCGGCACCCGCGGCGAGGAGGAGGACGAGCACGATGGAGGTGATTCGCCAGACCCCCGACGGCTGGCGCACAGCGGCCGCCTCCGTCACGATTCTCGATTCGGGTTCGACACGGGGGGCCTCCAGCAGTCGCGGTGTAGGAACGGTGCGGTTCAGGTGCAAACAATATAGCCCGGCCCGCAATCCTCATCCCGGGCCCCGCGGCCCCAATAGACCCCGCAAACGGGGGCCGACACGCCGTCCATCACCGCGTAATGACGCCGTAACCTTTCTTCAATACTCTGAGAGACATGACCACGAAGATAACCAAAGCCGTCATCCCCGCTGCCGGGTTGGGGACGCGCTTCCTTCCCGCCACCAAGGCAATGCCCAAGGAAATGCTCCCGGTCGTCGACAAGCCGGCAATCCAGTACGTCGTGGAGGAAGCCGTCGCCGCCGGCCTGACGGACGTGCTCATGATCACGGGCCGCAACAAGAACGCCCTCGAGAACCACTTCGACCGCATGACCGAACTCGAGGACCTCCTCGAGAAGAAGGGCGACCAGGATCGCCTCGCCAAGGTGCGGTACGCCACCAGCCTCGCGGACATGCACTACGTGCGCCAGGGTGACCCGCTCGGCCTCGGCCACGCCGTATTGCGTGCAAAGATGCACGTCGGCCACGAACCTTTCGCTGTTCTCCTCGGTGACGACATCATCGACGACCGCGATGTCCTCCTCACCAAGATGCTCACCGAGCAAGGCAAGCGCAACGCCACGATCATCGCCCTCATGGAGGTCGAGCCCGAAGCCATCCACCTCTATGGCTGCGCCGCCGTCGAGAGCACCGAAGACCCCGACGTCGTCAAGGTCCTCGACCTGGTCGAGAAGCCCTCCCAGGCGGATGCCCCGTCGAACCTGGCCATCATCGGTCGCTACGTGCTCCGCCCCGAGATCTTCGAGGTCCTCGAGAACACCAAGCCCGGCAAGGGCAACGAGATCCAGCTCACCGACGCGCTCAAGGTGATGGCGGTCAACCCGCAGTTCACCGGCGGCGTCTACGGCGTCATCTTCCGTGGCCGCCGCTACGACACCGGCGACCGGCTCGACTACATCAAGGCCATCGTTCAGCTCGCCACGGGCCGCCCCGACCTCGGCCCGGACCTCCGCGTCTGGCTCCAGGAGTTCGCCGCGACCCTCGAGTGAACCTAGAGTAAGGCGAATGAGACCTGCGTCGACCCGCTCCGCATCCATCGACGCCCTCCGCGTCCTTGGAACTATTGCGATCGTTGCCGGGCACACGTGGGACGTGCCGTTTGTGCGAGCGGGGATCTACTCCTGGCATGTCCCGCTCTTCTTCTTCCTGACCGGGTATCTCTGGAGGGCCCGGATCAGGACTCCAGGCGCCGAGGCGAAGAATCGGGCACGCACGCTGCTTGTGCCCTACGTCGCGTGGCTTGTGCTCATCACAGTGCTGGCACTGGCAATCTGGGCGCAGCCCCAGGGCCTCAACCTGACCTCACTCCAGCCGATCCTTCTCGGTGGTCACTACGTAGGAAAGCCGTTTTCGGCATTCTGGTTCGTGACCGCCCTGTTCGTCGTCGCCGTTGCGCTCAGAATCCTTGAGCGCGGTCCACGCTGGCTGCCGTGGGGGTGTGCCCTGATTCTCCTGGGCATCGCCTACTCCAGTCACGGTGCACTGGCCGCGATCCCCGAGGCCATTGGAACCGGACTCGCCTGCCTGGTGTTCGTACTGGCGGGCGCGCTGGTTCGACGCTTTCGGGACCGTATTACCCGACCGGTCGTGACGAGCCTGCTGCTGCTGGCGGTCAGCGCCACACTCGTCGCCACCGGGCTGTCCTCTCTGGTCGACCTCAAAGGGGCCGACTTCGGGACACCCATTGTGTCTGTGGCGGTCGCGCTCGCCATCAGTGTCGCCTTGCTGCTCCTGGCGGAGGTCGTCATCCCGCGGCTCCCCCGGCTCCTCCAGACCGGGTTCACGCAGCTCGCTCAGGTGAGCCTGATGGTGATCCTCACCCACAGCGCCGTGCTCTGGCTGATGCGCACCCCGCCATTGGGATCGACCGCTCCGCCGTTCGGACTGACGGTTTCGTTCCTGGTGGCCCTGGTCGTGCCATGGATGGCGGCGCTGGTCATCGCCCGCACGCCGCTCTCACCATTCCTGATCGGATTGCCTCGGGTGCCGCTCGCGAACCCACTGTCTGCCGGACACAAATAGCGCGTCGAGACGACCGCAGCGGGCGGTATGCCCGAGTAGGCGCCGTGCGGTCCCCCGGCACTAGTTCTGGGGGCACCCACGAGCACGAACTCGAGATTCAGCCGGTATGCCGCCGATAGGCTCAAACCGGGGGGTTACCTCCGCGCGCACGCACGCGGAATTCTGCAGTTCGGCGCGTTGGAAACACGAAGGTTGTCATGGGGAACATTTTTCGGAAAATCAGAGAGCGCAGTGTCTTCACTGCCCTGATGACCACAGCACTGCTGGCACTGGGAACACTTGCGGGGGCGCACCGGCCAGCGCGGCAACCACCGTCACCGCCGGGGATCCGAGGACGGGATCGATCAACGGAACCGTGAGTCGGATCGTCGACGGTGTCCAGACGCCCGACGCCTACGGGTACGTATACGCGAATTCCACGAACGCCGGCGGCGGCGGAATGAGCGCATCTGCCCCGGTCGGTACCGATGGCCACTACTCTCTTGAGTCGCTCGCTGCCGACAGCTATACCGTGAGCTTCAATTCCTCTGACCGGAACTTCGTTTCCGAATACTACGACAACGCCGCTGATCAAGAATCCGCAACGCGGGTCACCGTCGGCGCAGCCGCCACGGTGTCTGACATCAACGCCGTCCTCGACCTGGGCGCCTCGATCACCGGAACCGTCACGATCGGCACTTCACATGCGGCGGCCGCCCGCGTATACGTGACGGCCTACACCGCTGACAACTCGTGGTCGGCGAGCAGCCAAACGGACGACGAGGGACACTACGCCCTCGTCGGCATGCGCGCAGGCAGCTACAAGCTCGACTTTGACGGCACCACTGCAAACGGCGTTTCGGAATGGTACGACAACGCCGCAGACATCGGTTCGGCCAAGGCCGTCGTCGTTGCAGCGCAAGCAACCGTCCCCAACATCGACGTCAACCTCGAACCGGGCGGCACAATCACCGGCGCGGTGACCCAGAACATCGGCGGCGTCGTATCAGCGGCCGCAGACGTCAGCGTCTCGGTTCGGTCCGCGACAGGCAATTTCATGAACCAGACGATAACTGACACCGATGGTCATTACGCCCTCAACGGTTTGGCTGCCGCGAGCTACACCGTGGCATTCAACGGCGGTTGGGGCTCCAACTTGCTCACCCAGTACTACCAAAACGCGGCCACTGCCAGTACCTCAACACCCGTGGTTGTCACAGCAGCGGCCACGGTCACGGGCATCGACGCAGGCTCTCGAAACAGGAGCGGCGATCAGCGGGACCGTGACCAAGAACGAGGGGGCTCAGAAAATCGCCGCCGCCAACGTCCATATCACGGCGTACAACGAGGACAGTTCCTGGGCCGACGGCACGCAAACGGATGATGCCGGCCACTACAACCTGGACGGCCTCGCCGGCGGAACATACAAGTTGGAATTCGACGGACAATCCACAAACGGCGTCTCAGAGTGGTACAAGGACGCCGCAGATTTCGCTACGGCAACAGCAATCACAGTCGCTGATCACACAACGGTGACTGCCGATGACGTGAACCTCGAAAAAGGCAGCACGATCAGCGGCACGGTGACTCAGAACATCGGCGGCACCATCTCACCCGCCTCGAATCTCTACGTTTCTGCCTCATCGACCAACGAAGTTACAGGCTCCAATTCCGGCACATGGACGGACGCCGACGGCCACTACGTAATTCAGGGCCTTGCCGCAGGAAGCTACGCGATTCGGTTCAGCCCCGAGGCTGCTTCCGCCCTCATCCCGGAGTATTACGACAACGCAGCTGACCAGAGTTCGGCAAAACCCGTGCAGGTGGGCGTCGCCGCGACCGTATCCGACATCAACGCAGAGCTCCAGAAGGGTGGCACAATCAGCGGCACCCTGACTCGAAACGATGGGGGAACGACGGCCCCGCTTCAGGGTGCATATGTCACCGCATATTCGCCGGACCACCAGTACCTGGCAAGCGCCAGCACCGACGACGCCGGCCACTACTCTCTTTCCGGACTACGAGCGGGCAGCTACAAGCTCCAATTCGACGGCTACTCCACTACCGCACTTTCGGAGTGGTACAAGGACGCATCGGACTTCAACTCCGCGACTGCCGTCGTTGTCGGCGACGCGGCAATCGTTTCCGGTATCGACGCGAGCCTCGACAAGGCCAGTTCAATTTCGGGAACCGTCACGAAGAACGTCGGCGGAATCGTGTCTCCCGCAGCGGACGTGAATGTGATGGTGTCCACGGCGACCGGGTTCGGCAACAGCACGACCACGGATGCCTCCGGCCACTATTCCATCTCGACCCTCCGTACCGGTAGCTACAGCGTGAAGTTCACCGGGCCAAGTGCCTCGAACCTCGTGACCCAGTTCTATGACAACGCGGCCGACGAGACCACCTCGACGAGCGTCAAGGTAGGCGTCGCGGCCTCGGTGTCCGGCATCGACGCCGAGATGAAGACCGGAGCGACGATCAGCGGTTCGGTTACCCGGAACGATTCGGGTACGGCAACTCCGTTGGCAAATGTGGAGGTCACCGCGTACTCATCGGCCACTGGAGACTGGGTCGGGAACACCACCACGAACGCTGCTGGCCAGTACGCGTTTGGCGGGCTGCCGGCGGGTAGTTACAAACTCAATTTCAACGGCGCTTCGTCGAATGCGATCTCAGAGTGGTACAACAACGCCAGCACTGTCGAGACGGCGACCGCGATCGCCGTTGGCGCCCAGCAAACGGTCCCCAACATCAATGCGAGCCTCGAAAAGGGCAGCACGATAGCCGGAACCGTAACCAAGAACGTGGGCGGCACCGTGTCCCCCGCCGGGAATGTCAGCGTGAATGCGTCAGGCGGCAAACTCTACGGCTACGCGATGACCGACGCCGCGGGACGCTATTCCATATCGGGGCTCAGCGCTGGAAGTTACACCGTCCAGTTCACCGACGGACAGAATTCCGGATTGGTTTCTGAGTACTACGACAACGCCGCCACCAAGCAGGCCGCGAAGCCCGTTACCGTCGGTGCCGCAGCCACGGTAACGGGGATCAATGCGGCTCTCGACACAGGAGGGACAATCACGGGCACGGTCACCAAGACCGGTAGCGACGGTACGGTCCCATCGACCTCCGGCTACGTCAGGGTGATCGCCGCTGACAACGAGGACTCCGTCGCCTATGGATCGACCGATACCTCCGGCCACTACAGCGTTTCGGGCTTACGCGCGGGGAGCTACAAGGTAATCTTCAACTCCTTCGACAACACGGTTGTTTCTGGAAAGTGGTATCACAATGCCTCTGACTTCGACTCCGCCACACCTGTTGTGGTCGGCGACAAAGCAACGGTTTCCGGAATCGATGAGAACCTCGAAAAAGCAAGCAGTCTCAGCGGAACGCTAACCCAGACGAGCACTGGACCGGTTTCGGCAGACACAGTGCTCCTGGCGTCCATCTACTCCGCCAAGAGCGGACGGCTGCTGAGAGAATCGCCAGCGGACGCCACGGGCAAATACACATTCGGATCCCTCATGGCCGGCACCTACAAGGTCGGATTCAGTGGGTACCTGTCCAGCACCGGGCTTTCCTCGGGCCTTGTCCCTGAGTTCTACGACAACGTGTCTGACCTCGAGGCTGCGAAACCGCTCACCGTTGGCTCGGTGCAGGACCTGACCGGAATCGACGCGGAGCTCACAGCCACCGCGCTCCCGAAGACGGATCGTTTGGCGGGTGGTGACCGGTTCGCCACCTCGTCGGCGATCTCAGCAGAGAACTTCGACCCCGGTGTCGACGTCGTCTATATTGCCAGCGGCACCAACTTCCCCGATGCCCTCTCTGCAGCCCCCGTCGCCGGCAAGAACAAAGCCCCGGTGCTGCTGGTCACCCCCGACGCCATCCCCCAGGCCGTGCAGACGGAACTCCGCCGACTCACACCCAAACGGATCGTCGTCCTCGGCGGGGTGAGCTCGGTCTCCGACGCCGTCACCCAGGCGTTGCAGGCCTACACCGCGGGAACGGTCACCCGCTCCTTCGGCGCCGACCGGTTCGCCACCTCGGCGGCGATCTCCCAGTCCGCGTTCACGCCAGGTGTGCCTGTGGTCTACATCGCCAACGGCTACAACTTCCCTGACGCGCTCTCTGCAGCCCCCGTCGCCGGAAAAGACTCGGCCCCCGTGCTCCTGGTACCGGCCGACCGCATCCCGGACGAGATCGCCACCGAACTCGACCGCCTCAACCCGGGACGCATCGTCGTCCTTGGCGGTACGAACTCGGTATCCGAAACGATTCAGACTCAGCTCGCCCTCTACACCGACGGAGCCATCACCCGGCTCTCCGGTGCCGACCGATTCGCCACCTCGGCCGCCGTTTCCCATGCCGCCTTCCCGACTGGAGCAACCACCGTCTACATCGCCAACGGATTCAACTTCCCAGACGCCCTCTCCGGCGCCCCGGTCGCCGGCAAGAACACCGCCCCCGTTCTCCTCGTTCCCGGTGACAGGATCACCACCGAAATCAAGGACGAACTCACGCGACTTCGACCCACCCGAATCGTCGTCCTCGGCAGCGCCAGCTCCGTCTCCGACGCCGTCGCCAAGGCACTAGCCGGCTACATCGTCACCCCCTAGCACCACCCATCGAACACAACAGTGGGGCCCGCGAAAGCGGGCCCCCCACTCTTGTTGCATCCAGGGATGCTTTCACCGTGCGCCACTCCGGCATCCGAGGGGCCCCGCGCTCCCTTTTGGGGGCAGCACCGCCCCACAGGCCACCCTATGATTCGGAGTACTGCATCCGGGTGGTTTCACCCTCGTTACCTCGTGATGGCAGCCATGTCAGGGGGAACCGATGCGCGTATTGCGGGCTGCAGGCATCCGGTCGGCACGACGCGGACGGATTGCCGCCCTGCTGGCGTGCGCCCTGATGGTGTCGCTGCTCGCCGGCTTCGCCGTCAGTGAGCCCGCCCACGCGGCTACCGCGACAACGATCAGCGGCACGATCAGGCCCAACCCGTTGCCTCCGCCCCAGGGCGGCCCGATTCCAGATTTTCAGTTTGTCCAGGTGACCGCCTATACCCTCACCGGCGTCGCCGTCGACACCTGGTGGGATGTGGCGACGTACACCCTCCAGGTGCCGCCGGGCACGTATCGCATTGTGGCGACGGTCTCGACAGTGACCTCGAATAACACCGTCTACGCTCAAACCTGGTTCGGGAACACGTCCTACCAGCAGGAAAGCACGACTGTTTTCGCTTCCAGCACTCCCGTCACCGGGGTCGACGTGACCATGAACTATGGCGGCTCGCTCTCTGGGCACATCAGTGGCCCGGCCCCGTCGGACTACGCCGAATTCGCCGGTGTCGTCGCCACGGCCTACCTGTTCGACCCGGTCTCGAATTCGTACGCTGTTGTGAGCAACGGCGGTGCCGATCCGACCGGCGCCTTCACCGTGGGCGGACTTCCGGCCGGGTCCTATGCCGTGGAGTTCTCACAGGTGAACAGTCTCCCCGTTTTCGCGGACCGGTTCTACGGCGGGGGCACGCAGGCGGCCGGCAGTGTGCTCGTTCCGGTGGAGACAGGCCAGACGACGACGGGCATCGATGGCACGCTTCCCGCGTGGAAGACCACGGTGTCTCGTCTCTCCGGTGCAGATCGACTCGAGACGGCTGTAGCCGTCTCGCGGTCGGGATTCACACCCGGCGTGCCCGTTGTCTACGTCGCAAACGGCTACAACTGGCCGGACGCATTGAGTGCGGGCCCGGCAGCGTCCCATCGAAAAGGAGCGCTTCTTTTGGTGCCGCCGGACCGCGTCCCCGACGCGGTCGTTGTGGAGATCACCCGCCTCCAGCCCCAGCGCATTGTCGTGGTCGGCGGGGAGGCATCCGTTTCTCAGGCCGTGTTCAGCCGCCTGCAGGGGCTGAACCGGAACGTCGTGCGCATCGGCGGCCGGGACCGCTATGAGACCTCCCGGAAGATCATCACGGACGCATTCGGTCCCGACATCGAAGGCGGCCGAATCTTCGTCGCGAGTGGACTCAACTTTCCCGACGCGCTCTCGATCGGTCCCGCCGCAGCAAGATACGAGGCACCCGTGCTGCTCGTCGACGGATCCCAGCCCTTCCTCGACCAGGACACCTTCGACTACTTCAAGAGTTTTCAATTTGCGATTCGTGAAGTCTTCGTCGTGGGCGGCCCGGATGCCATCCGACCGAAAATCGTCGCCCAGCTGGGGTCCTTCGACCACTGGGGCGAGGTGATGATCCATCCCAGTGGGGTGGATCGGTACGACACCAACCGGCAGGTGAACAGCCTGTTCTTTGCCGGCATGCCGTCCGACTCCAGTGGCACGGCCTTCCTCGCGAACGGAACCGGGTTCGCCGATGCCCTCGCCGGGGTGCCGTTAGCGGGTCTCTCGCGTTCCCCACTGTTTCTGACACCCGGAAACTGCGTTCCGGCACAGACCGTCCACGACATGCAGGCCCTCAGGTCGAGCCACGTCACGATTCTCGGCGGTGTCGCCAGTCTGAGTAGCAACGTGGAGAATCTGGCACCCTGCTGAACAGGCTCAGAGGGATGCGGCGGCGAGCTTCGGGATCAACGTCTCCAGGAACGCGGCGGTGTCTTCCCAGCCCTCGACCGCGAAGCACTCGACCCCGAGCGCGAGCACCGGGTAGTCGTTGCCGTTCTCATCGAGCCGGTCGCCCACGAAGAGCATGTCGTCGAGGGGAACACCCGTGAGTTCGGCGAGCTTCTTCATGCCGTAGGCCTTGTCGATGCCCTGACGGGTGATGTCCACGGAGGTCGACCCACCCGATCGCACCTCAAGGTCGGGCAGCAGCTCTTGGACGGTTTCGCGGAGGGTGTTCTTCTTGCTCCCGGTCGGATCCCACGCGACCTTTGCGGCCACCGGAGCGGCCTGTCCCAGGGCCGAGAAGGTGATCTGCGATCCCCGGTCTTCGAGGATCGGACCCCACGTGTCACTCTCCCAGTACCCGAGCTTGCGAGCCTCGGCCTCGACCGCGGTCAACGCACGGGACTTCTGGTCCTCGGTCAGGTACTCGGCGTAGATCTGCGTCCAATCGCCATCGCGGTGCAGGTAGTACTGGGTACCGCAGGTGGGCATCAGGTGCAGACGCGAAAGCGTCGCGTCGTCGACATCGGTGAGGTTGTCGATCAGTTGCATATGGAACTGGCCGATCTGGCCGCCGGAGATCACGCACACCTCGACGACGCCGAGCAGACGCACCATGATCGCCGCCATCCGCGGATCGATCGGGGATTTGGAGGCCGCAAGGGTGTCGTCGAGGTCGAAGGCGACCAGTCGGGGAAGAGTAGTCATGTTGGTGCTGTGTTCCTTACTAGAGGCTGCGGTACCCGGGGCCGAACTGGTTATGGACGGCCGAGGCCATAGTAGGTCCAGCCCGCAGCGCGCCAGGTTGCGGCATCGAATGAATTGCGCCCGTCAATAACGATCTTATTCTTGACGAGACTGCCGACCCACTCGGGGTCAAGATGCCGGAATTCAGGCCACTCGGTCACGAGCACCACGGCGTCGGCATCGCGCAGCGTTTCTTCGAGCTCGGTGGAATAGGTCAACTGCGGGTGCCGAGCGCGCGAGTTCTCAATGCCCTGGGGGTCAGTTGCGACGACGTTGGCGCCCAGACCGTGAAGCTGCACGGCGACATCAAGCGCGGGCGAATCACGCACGTCATCGGAGTGCGGCTTGAAGCTGAGTCCGAGCACGGCCACCTTCGCGTTGTAGACGCTGCCGCCGAGGGCCGAGACGGTGAGATCAATGGCGCGCTGGCGACGACGCAGGTTGATCGCGTCGACTTCCTTGAGGAATGCCACGGAGTCGCCGCGGCCGAGTTCTTCTGCGCGGGCGGTGAAGGCACGGATGTCCTTGGGGAGGCAGCCGCCGCCGAAGCCGACGCCGGCTCCCAGGAAACGGCGGCCGATGCGGTTGTCATAGCCGATGGCGTCCGCCAGCTGGGTGACATCCGCTCCGGTGACCTCGGCGATTTCGGCCATCGCGTTGATGAAGCTGATCTTGGTGGCGAGGAACGCGTTCGCGGCGACCTTGACAAGCTCGGCGGTTGCAAAATCTGTGATCACGAGGGGCGTGTCGGCTGCGAGTGCAACAGCGTAGATCTCGTTGAGGAGGGCGGTTGCGTGCTCGCCGGGCTCGCCCGCCGCGACGCCGTAGACGAGACGGTCGGGACTGATGGTGTCCTTCACCGCGAAGCCCTCGCGCAAGAACTCGGGGTTCCACGCCAGGGTCGCACCGGCGCCGGATGCCTCGACGATGCCGGCGAGACGGCTGGCGGTCCCCACGGGGACGGTGCTCTTGCCCACGACAAGGTCGCCCTCGCCGAGGTGCGGCAGAAGCGCCTGGACGGCGGCATCCACGTAGGTGAGGTCCGCGGCGTAGCTACCCGGCTTCTGCGGGGTGCCGACGGCGACGAAGTGCACTCGGGAGCCGGCGACCTCGGAGATGTCCGTGCTGAACCGGAGGCGCCCCGTGGCCATGGCTGAGGTCAGAATTTCCGGAAGCCCGGGTTCGAAGAAAGGGGGAAGGCCGAGTGCAAGCTGGGCGATCTTCTTCGCGTCGACGTCGATGCCGACGACTTCGTGGCCCAGTTCGACCATTGCGGCCGCGTGCACGGCTCCCAGGTACCCACAACCAATGACAGAAATCTTCATGCGTCTAACTCCATACAAAAAGCCTAACGGCGACGGACCGAGAATCGAACTTACCTCGGGGGTAACGGAGGGCAGCGGATGTGCCACCGGCGTTAAAGAAAGGCCCCGGACGATGTCCGAGGCCTTTCTTGAGGACTCACTTCGGGGCGATCAACTTCACACAGTGTCGGGAGAAGTTGCCTCTGGGGTAAACGCTACGCGGCCAGCCGGCGACGGCGAACGAAGCTCAGCACGACCACGAGGGCGACGCCGAGGAGAAGCGCACCAGCTGCAGCCCAGATGAGCAGAACCGGGGCGTTGTAGCCGGTGCTGGCGAGGCCGCCCGCACTGGAATCGGCCGAAGTCGCGCCCGCGTCAGCGGCCTTGACTGTGATGGTCGCGGTGCCGACACTGCCGGAGGTGAGGCCGGTGGCTGTCGTCGTGTAGGAGCCGGTCGCGTCGGCCGGGAGCGTGACATTCAGGCTTGCGGCGCCGGTCGAGCTGGCAGGCTTG
The DNA here is from genome assembly GCF_027594785.1 of Cryobacterium breve. Lineage (GTDB taxonomy): Bacteria > Actinomycetota > Actinomycetes > Actinomycetales > Microbacteriaceae > Cryobacterium > Cryobacterium breve_A. The sequence continues at coordinate 2,878,893 of NZ_CP075584.1, read as the reverse complement.
ACGAGCGTTGCCGTCGCCGACTTGAAGTTGGAGAGGGTCACGACGCCTGCGCCGGAGACGGAGAAGGAGATGTTCTCGCCGGCCGTAAAGGATGCGCCGCTGAAGTCGATGACGATGATGGAGCCAGCGACCTGGTTCCCGGAGATGGTGATGTTGGAGTTGGGGACGTAGCCGGCAGCGTTGGCCGCGGCAGGAACTGTGAAAACGGCCAGGACTGCAAGTGCAATCGTGGCGAGGGTCTTTTTGAGCATGATGTATCCCTGCTGTGGATCGTTGGTTTTTCGCCGACACTGGCTAACCCCAATTGGGGCTACCCCCCACTTTAGGTTACATTCACAGCCCGTTTCCAGTTCCAGTGTTTCAAATGGGTGAACATTTCGTTGCATTGCATACACCTGAACGCGAAATTGGCCGCACACCTCGCGGGCATGCGGCCAATTCGGACTCAAGTACGAACCGTCCTTACTGCCGAATCGTGGTGACGTGGTCGCGGTACCACTGCACGGTCGAGACCAGGCCCTCCTCGAGGCCGATCTGCGCCGTCCACCCGGCGTGTGCGAGTTTGGAGACGTCGAGAAGTTTTTGCGGCGTTCCGTCCGGCTTCTCGGTGTCCCACAGCGTTTCGCCGGTGAATCCGACAACCCGTGCGATCGTGTCGGCGATCTCCCGGATGGTGACGTCTGATCCGGTGCCCACGTTGACCTGATCCGGGCCGTCGTAGTGCTCCAGCAGGTGCAGGCAGGCGGCGGCCATGTCATCCACGTGCAGGAATTCGCGCCGCGGGGTGCCGGTCCCCCAGTTAGTGACGCTGGTCGCCCCGGACTGGGCGGCCTCGTCGTAACGGCGGATGAGCGCCGGCAGGACGTGTGAACCCTTCGGCGAGAAGTTGTCACCGGGACCGTAGAGATTTGTCGGCATCGCGGAGATCCAGGGCAGCCCGTACTGGCGACGCACGGCCTGAATCTGCAGGATGCCGGCAATCTTCGCAATCGCGTACGCATCGTTCGTCGGTTCGAGGTACCCGGTGAGCAGTGAATCCTCGTGGATGGGCTGTGGGGCGAGCCGAGGGTAGATACACGAGGACCCCAGGAAGAGCAGCCTCTCAACGCCACACTTCAGCGCGGCATCAAGCACATTGACTTGGATTCGCAGGTTGTCGCTCAGGAAGTCGACCGGGAAGGTGCTGTTGGCGAGGATGCCGCCTACCTTCGCCGCAGCGAGCACGACGTAGCGCGGCTTCGTCTCGGCGAAGAAGGCGAAGACCGCGTCGCGGTCCTTGAGGTCGAGCTCAGCGGAGCTTCGCCCGATGAGGTCAGTGAACCCCTCTGCTTCAAGGCGACGCCAGATTCCCGAGCCGACCAGGCCACGATGACCGGCGACATAGAATCGGCCTGCGCGGTCCAGAGCGCCCGGTATGAATTCGACCTGGTCGCGATCGTCAGCCATGACTACTTGGTGCCCCAGCTGGTGAGCTTGACCTCGTCGATCCAGTGCTGCCCGGCGTGCTCGAGGGCGACGATATCGGCGTCCACCATAATGCGCGCGAGTTCGGCCGTGTCAACGGTAGCTTTCCAACCCAATTTGGCTTCCGCCTTGGAGGCGTCGCCGACAAGTGCGTCGACCTCAGTCGGTCGCAGGTAGCGCTCGTCAAAACGCACATGTTCCTCCCAGTTGAGGCCAGCGTGACTGAAGGAGGTTTCGACGAAGTTCCGTACGGTGAAGTTCCCCCCGGTTGCAAGAACGAAGTCGTCCGGCTCGTCGACCTGCAGCATCCGCCACATGCCTTCGACGTACTCAGCGGCGTAGCCCCAGTCGCGGATGGAATCCAGGTTGCCGAGGTACACGTGGTCTTGCTTCCCGGCCTGGATGGCTGCGACGGCGCGGGTGATCTTGCGCGTGACGAACGTCTCGCCGCGGCGAGGTGATTCGTGATTGAACAAGATGCCGTTCACGGCAAACATGTCGTAGGCCTCGCGGTAGTTCTTCGTAATCCAGTAGCTGTAGACCTTGGCGGCACCGTAAGGAGATCGCGGGTAGAACGGGGTCTCCTCGTTCTGAGGTGGTGGTGTAGCACCGAACATCTCCGAACTTGATGCCTGGTAAAAGCGCGTCTCGATACCGGACATGCGTACAGCCTCTAGGAGACGAATCGAACCCATCCCAGTCGTGTCGCCCGTGTGTTCCGGCTCGTCGAAAGAGACGCGAACATGCGACTGCGCAGCCAGATTGTAAACCTCGTGCGGCTGGATTTCAGCGAGCAGTGTGACTAGCCGGCTGCCATCGCTCAAGTCGCCGTAGTGGAGGAACAGCTTGGCTTCCGGGTCATGGGGATCGACGTATAGGTGATCAATGCGAGCCGTGTTGAAGGTCGATGCACGTCGGATGAGCCCGTGTACCTCGTATCCCTTCGAGAGCAATAGCTCGGCAAGGTACGAACCATCCTGCCCGGTGATGCCGGTGATGAGAGCGCGCTTTGTCATGAAATGCCTCCTTCTTGCCCAACCGTCTGCACGGCGCCACATTTGTGGTCCGTCGTCAACGTGAGGCTCCTAAGCCATTGAGCAAAACGATCAATGGCCACTTCTTCTCCAAGTACATCGGTGCGATAGCGCATCCCATTTGCGCCGAACTGCGCCGCTCGCTGAGGGTCTTCCGCCAATCTCAGCGCAGCATCGACGAGTGCCGTCGGATCTTCCGCACTCACCACTACTCCAGCTCTGGCTGCGGTGATTTCACCTGCCGTGACACCCTCTCGCGCCGTCGCGGCAAGGACAGGTTTCCCCGCATTGAAATACGACGTGAGCTTGCTCGGCACGGCCATCTCAGAAACTCCATGCTTCTCGTTGATGAGCAACACGTCCGCCGCAGCCAGAGTCTCCTGGAATGCCAAGTCCCCAAGGGAGTCGATGAACTGCAAGCGTTCAATGCCAGAGCCCTCTGCCTTGAAATTGCTCTCTCGCTGACTTCCATTGCCCAGCAAGACAAATCTGAGCGGGAGGCTCTTGTTCATCAGCGATCCGTGCCGCCGCGATGACGTTCCCCAGCGCCTGTTTGACCCCCATATTCCCGGCATGGAGAACGACAGTTTCCTCGGGAAACCAACCGTGCGCAGCTCTCACCAATCGTGTGTCGATGGGCGGTATTTCTTCAAGGTGGGTCCAATTGCGCACAATTTCGATGCGCTTAGGATCGACTCCGAGATTCTCACTCAGGTAGTCCCGGAACCGAGAATGAATAACGACTACCCCTGAAGCGGCCTTCAACGTGGACCTCTCGATCCACGCGACGATTCGGGCCGTGGCCCTTCCTCCGGACCCGGTTTCGGTGATCCCCAGGCTATAGATGTCTTGAATCCAGATCGTCACGGCCGGCCTCTGGCGGCCGATCCGCGCCCTCACCATTGCGATCGCACTCGAGAACAACGCCGGGGAAACCAGTACAACAACGTCCGGCTTCCCCCATCGAGCGAAGAAGACCTGAAGCCCAAAGGTAACTTCGGAGAGTAGTCTCCTCATACCCTCCGGCTTTTCTGGAACGTAGTGCCGAAGCCTAGTTACATCAGCTCCATCGACGATTTCACGACCGTTGCGACGGTCGTAGCCAGGATGCACTTTCCACTCCGGATAGTGCGGGCGAGTCGTCAAGGCTCGTACGGCGTGCCCCCGTTGAGCGAGACCTCGAGCCAGTCCACTCGTGTAGGGCGCGACTCCAGTAAGCTCCGGCGCGTAGTTCAGGCCGATGACGAGAACGTTCAACGGCAAGTGGTCAGTCAAAGACGCTCCGATTTCTGGATTCATGTGCGCTGCGACGGCCGAACACCAATCCGATGAGGTTGTCCCGGCCCTGAGTTGGAACTACAACGTCGGAACCCTGTAGTCACATTAGTGGCGGGAGGGTCCAAAAATACCCCCCTTTGGGTTACAGCCTGATTTCGTTTTCGTGAAAAATGGCATCGATGCATTGTGCACAAAGATGGATTTCTCGACGCCTCGGTGGCAGTGGATGCGTCACTCGTTCAGGGCTCATAGAATCGTGTGATCGTGACGCGTGGTTTCGGCCTGGCTCAGTACACGATTCAGACGCGGACGATAGGGGCACCATGGCAAACGATCCCGAAATCGACAAGAATCCGACCGATATCCCGATAATCAGGCTTGCGGACGCACCCGGAGAACACGCGGCGTGGGATCGGCCGCTGGCCGTGATTTATCTCTGGGCGATCGCGGAATTGCTCCTGGTCACGAACCCGTGGCAGATCAGTTCCAGCCTCAGAGTTCGAGTACTTCGATTGTTCGGCGCCGAAATTGGCCCTGGCGTCATCTTTCGCCCTCGCACGCGGGTCAAGTTCCCTTGGAAACTTCACGTTGGCAGTGATTCATGGATCGGCGAAGGCGTGTGGTTCCACAATCAGGATCACGTCTATGTGGGTCGCGATGTCTCCATATCTCAGGAATCATTCCTTACAACGGGCAGTCACGCCCATCGCAGGGATATGGGTCTCATTACTCGCCCAATCCGTATCGACGACGGCGCATGGGTGACTTCGCGATGCATTCTCCTCGGCGGAACGCACATCGGCACGTCCGCATTGGTAACGCCCGGCACCGTCGTCGGTGGAACTGTGCCTGCAAACCGGATCTGGGGCAGCGGCGAACCCCACGACCTGGGGGCTCGCTTCGATCTCTGACTTCCAGCATTCCGCGGCAGTGAAACCTCACCTATCAAAGTGAAGGGCGGAAGAATGCACCTCCCGTTCGGCGTCCGATGCAAAACGTCGCCTAATAACCCGCGCGGGATTGCCAACGGCAATGCCATACGGCTCGATGTCGTGGGTCACCACTGCGCCGGCACCCACGACCGCACCGTGTCCGATTTTCACACCTCCGAGGATTATCACGCCTCCGCCGATCCACACGTCGTTCCCGATGACCACGACATCTTCATTGCGGGAAGATCGATCGCCAACCCATGTTGAAAATGCCATGGGCACTCCAACCTCATCGATCGCATGGTCTGCCCGCCCGACGATCTGGACCGCGCGCCCGATGAGACAAAGGTCACCGATCTCCCCGTCTACCTCAATGACAGTGCGTTGACCGATTGACACGTTGTCTCCAATGGTCAGACCGTGCAGGGAACTCACGACGCTGTTTCGTCCGAGACGCAGGTTCTTGCCGCACGTCACCGGTCCGTGCACCATCAGACGTTGCATGACCGAGCGAACGAACTTTTCCATTGGAGCCGGAATTCGACTTCGGTTCGCAGGCACTTGCACTACTGATTCGTTGGCCATCCGTCTGCTCCCAGTTCTTGATGAGTGTTGCGAAGTGCTGAAGTGATCCCGGCGGCCATCGCCTCAGCGGAATAGGTATCTCGCACGGCCGAATTCGTGGTCTGCCTCGAGGCAGCGTTTCCTTGGATCTGAAGGTCATTGAAGAGCCCCGCGAGCGACTTCGGTGAGTCGGTGTCAAAGAAGCTGACTCCTCCGATCCTTGCGAGCTCGAGTTCGGGAGAATGCGGTTCATCCCTTGAGACGAGCATGGGAACGCCGAAACCTAAGCTTTGCGTCAAACTCAGCCCGACGTAGCCCGGTGAAACGGAACAAATGGCGTCCTCGTATAAATGGCGCAGTTCATTGACCTCGGAGACTTGACCGAGAAAGGAGACAACGGCATCTCCTCCGAGTTCGCTGACTAGCGCCACGAGCCTGGCGCGTTCGCCACCTTCTCCGACGATCAGCAGCCGAACGCCGCGAGCAGAAAGGTCGCTCAGGAGGAATCCGCGAATTAGGACATCGACCTTCTTCTCGGCCACGAGCCGTCCCACGTAGAGAACGCTCGTGTAGGGCCCGTTGCTGGCGGACACTGTGAGGTCGTCTCGTGAATACAGCGAATTCGGTGCGACCCAGACACTCGCCCCTGGCACCTCTGAACGTGCGAAGGGCACACTGTCGTAGCCATAGAGAATTGTTCCGTTCGCCAGCCGCCTCATCGTCCGGCGCAAAAAGGCCGTTCGGCTCTCCTGGCCGGCACGAGGGTGCAAATGCCCCCAGAGAAGAGTGCGCCGACCCAAAACGCGTCGCAGAAGCACGAGACACCATGCAGTAAGGCTTCGAGGATTCAAGTCCAGAATCGTAGTCCTCGCGGCGACCGCGCTCTTCCACCCCCCAGCTGCACCAGCACACGTCCTGCTATGACGTAGTTCCTCACACGCGTGTAAAGAGTCGGACTAATCCCTGTGCGGATGGTTGGATCCACGTGGCGATCGCCCGCAAACAGCCTCACGTTCACCGTCTCATCCGACAGGAGCGATCGAATGCAATACTCGCGATAGAAGGGCAAAACGGCGAGATAGAGCACGTCAAACTGAGACTGCGGCAAGGAGGATTTCACATTGTGCTCTTTCTTTCGTGTCCAAGCGATACCGGACCGCCATCAGCAGCGGTTTCTCAGCGTGGCAATTGGCTCAGTCGGAATACATCGGCCAGAGGTTGAAATGGTCAACGACTGCTTTGAAGGCGGCATCATTCTCATTTCTGGACACGTTGCTACGCCAGAGCGCGGTGCCCTGAGTGGCACCATTGGAGGGATACTCTCGACCGGTGTCGATCTTAACTGCGGGGGCGCCTGCCAAGGACGCCATTGCCTTGAACCAGATGTCGTCCGCAGAGGCGCACAGCGACGACGCGGTTTCCCACTCGAAGACGCGTTCGTCGAGAGAGCCGGGCGGGTAGAGGATACCGCCCCTCCCGGTCAGGAAGATCTGATGGCTGGGACGATCCACCGGCGCCGGACGCCACTCTGTGTAGGGAAGTGCTGTTTCGCCCGAGCAACCGATGAGTGTTCCCCTCGTGCCGACCACACTGCCGGGGAATTGTTTTCCTGCCGAATCCAACTCCTTCATCCAGGACCGACGGTAGAGCACGTCGTCATCGGCGGTAATAACGGTAGCTCCAGGGTGTACTTCAAGTACCGGCAGCAGTTTTTTGAACGAACGCTTGTTGTCGGGCGTGTACTGGATGGTGATACGACCCTTCGAGGCGAGGACCAGGCGGCGAAGCGTCTTCGGGAGGTCCGGCTCACCGCCCGGGAACTCGAGACTCGATAGAACGAGATAGATCGAATCCGCGGAGAGGGATTGCTTGAGAATACTCCGCAGGGTCAGGTGAACAGAACGAATCCTGGCGGGGTAGGTGGTCAGCGAGACGATGCGATAGGAGCCGTCGGGTGAGGTGGCGGTGCGGGTCACCCGGCCGACATGCAAAGGTAACCGGACCCAGACCTGCGCCTGGACTCGATCGAGCCTCGTTCGGACGGCCGACCACGCTCGTTTCACATTCATGTCAGATGCTCTCCAGTTCCCGTCGACGAACGATTTTCATTGCCCGAAATGGACAGGGTGAGACTCCCAGGAATTTCAGGTCCATGTAGGTGTGGCTCCGTGAGTTTCGCGTGTTCCTCGGCGGCAAATACTGCTGGCACCTTGAGTCGAACCTCGCCCGGTTGGAGGGCCAATAGCGTTGCCGCTGCCATCCACCCGAACACGTCAAGCAAGCCAAAGGCCCAGGTGCGTTCGAGCAGGCCGGAATAGATCACCGGCATGAAGAGGAGCGCCGTTGTTGGCGCTGACCCCTTTGCAGTCTGCCGAAGAGCAAGGAGGATGAGAACGACGAAGAGGAGCACACCGATCGCACCGGATGTATATATGATGTCGAGCCACTGATTGTGGACGGAATACGCCTCGTCTCTGGAGATGACGCCGTTCGCGACTTGGTTTCCCCAGACCAACGCACCAAATCCGAAGATCGGGCTCGACGCGAGCTGGTCGGAGGCGAGACTCCACAAATACGCGCGATTAGTGAAATCCCCAGGAGCCAATGGAAGAAACGGCAGGATGACCCCAATGGCCAGACCGAAGAGCGCCGTCCCGACCGCGATGATTCGCGACCAAGCGCCTGCAACGTGCTCGGAGTCAAGCCGCGTGAGGAGAACCACCACCGTAACGATGAGAGCAACTTGAAGGGCGGTTCTACTCCCGCAGATATAGACAATGCTCAAGAGATAGAGAGCAAGAATCCACCGAGTGCTCCGACGAAAGACAAGCAATACAGACGGCAACGTGGCCGCAAGGATCAAACCGATCGTGTTCTCGCCTGTTGTCACGCCGAAGAACAAATTGCCAAGCGGACCGCACTTGTCCAGGCGGCACTCGCGGAACGCTGCCGTGAAGTTCACCAAGAGGAACAACCCGCTGGCGATACTGACGGAGAGACCGAATACCGCCATCCCGAGGCGAGCCCCACCTCCCCGTGGCAAAACGGATGCACCCAAGAAGAGCGCGACTAAGGCTACGATGCGCGGGTTTCCAACTGATGAGGCCCCGACCGCGGCGGAGGAGAAATCCGTTAGGACGACCAGCAGTCCCATCAGGATCAATGGCGAGTTGATCGGGTGTCTACGAACGAATGCCTGCACGAAGAACGTCAGGAAGCCGACTCCAATGATTACATAGCCGGCTGACTGCATTATCTGCGCCGCCCGAGGATTGGCAAGAATCGTTGTCTGTCCGAAGGCATTGACAACTGACACGTTTCCACCCTCGAACTGGGTAACGGCCGATGAAGCGAGGAGCAACCACGCGACGACAACGATGTAGGTCGTCGTGAGATTCCAGGTGGCTACAAGATTTCCGCGTCGCACCCCCTGAATAAGAGCGATCAAAGCGAAGGTGGACAGCCCCGTGACGATCAGGATAACGAGTGACTGGTTCATGGCTTCAGACCTCGGCGCTCCGGGCGGCCAGAACGCGTCCAGGATTTCCGACAACGGAGGCGCCCTTCGGCACATCGTGCAAGACAACTGCATTCGAACCTATTCGTGCTTGTGCGCCAATTGTTAGGGCACCGATTACGCAGGCTCCGGAGCCAATCGAGACTCCGTCGCCGATCACGGGAGACGGACCACCGTCACCTTTGTTCCCGATGGTCACTCCCTGTCGGACGACGACGTCGGCACCGAGCTGAGCGTCCACGTTGATGACTAACCCGAATCCGTGGACGATCTGAAAACGGGGCCCCACTTGCGTCTTGACTGGCAGGCTCCATGCCAAGCAGCCATTCGGAGACAAATACATACCAAGCCGTAAGAGGATACGAAATCAACCGTGGTCGACTCGAAAATGGATAGCGCGCCGACTGGGCAACTCTGAATGTCACAAGCAGGAGTCGGGCCCGCGGCCGATGGGCATTGGCCTTGAAGTCTTGGAATATCCAGCTGCGTCGAAACGTCGGTTTCAGCGGAACTTCGACTGGTGGCGTCACGATGAACGCATGTCAAAGTCGGCCGCGCCCGGAACATCCAACACGTACTCTCTTCCCAGCAAGTCAGGCACAACGCCACCTCGACGTTGAGAGAGTTTGTAGAGTGCACGGTCGACAACACCCTGGAGCGGACTCAGCGATCTGCGCAGACCATTGACGCGCGCGGAGTGAGTACGTGCACGCACTTCTTCCGCCTCCACACTCGAACGATTTGCTCCGGTGATACTTCCGGGATGCAGGCGAAAAGCCGCGACCTCAGTAGGCAAGTAGAGCAAGGGACCGACGGTGCGCAACTTCAGAAAAATGTCGAAATCCATGGCATAGCGGAGGCTGGTATCCAGTCCTCCCACTGCATCGATTGCGGTTCGTCGGAACAGACTCCCAGGTTGCGGGACCAGATCCTTGCCCCACGGCAAGTAAGCTCTCGCGATACGTCCCGGATGGGTCACGAATAGCGTTTCGTTCTCTGCATCGATGTAGCGCACATTCCCATAGGTGGCCGAGGCCATATCATTTCGTCCAAGCGCCATCTGTGAAATCTGCAGCGATCCGGGTGCAAGCAGGTCGTCGTCTCCTAACCAAGCGAGGTAGGTCGCGTCACGAAGTTCTGCCCACCCCTCGTTGACAGCAGCGGATATCCCTGGAGTGTCCGAGGCGAACACCCTAGCGGGCGTTCCGATAGCGATCTTCGTGACCTCGTCCGGCCGTGGCGTTACGATGACGACCTGAATGTCAACGCCTATCTGGCCAAAAATTGAATCAAGTGTCCCCCGCAACCACGTCGGACGGGTTCCCAGAGTGGGGATAACCATACCTATTTGAGCCATTGCATTCTCCACTTCGGTCTTACGTTCCTACGAGTCGACATCTGTACGGTGGGCTGCGACGAATCTCGCCCAACGCAATCACGTGCCGATAGTTGCAAATTGTTCAACCGTCATCCCCTCCCGCATTCGACGGGAGTTCGCTCGAACGCGAACGATGTTGGGGATGACCTGAAAGACGAGAACTCCAGCGGCAGCAGAAACGAACGGTGTGATCGCCCCCCATATCGGCGCGAACACCCACGTAGCACCCACGACGACCGCAGCCATGGGCAGCCCCCACAACGCTTGAAAGCGCAAATCTCTCGGCGACGTCAACGAGACTCCGAGAACTAGCTGCACTGCCTGCACGATGATCAACACACCACAACCAAGGAAGATCAGTGCGCCCGCCTCGACGATCGAATGCGAAATCCAACTCGCAAGCCACGGACCGAGTGCAACCAATCCGACCAGGCACAGCACAGCCGCGCCTACGAAATAGGAAACCATGCGCGCGAGCAATTTTGAAGAACTTTCGTTGCGCGAACGGCTGCGTGCGAAAATCGGCCACAGCGACGTACCTGCCGCGATGAAGAACGACCACAGTGGTGCATAGAACTGCATGGCAAGTGAATACGTAGCGACGTCGCCAAGGGTTGCGCGAGACGCAAGCACGACTCGACCCCATTGGAATGCGAACGCCGAAACGATGCTGATCATCAGGTACCACATTCCCTGAGAGAGGAGACCGGGTAGGTGATATTGCCTGTATTGAAACACGGTGATCCAACGAAAACCGATTCGCTTCATGGCGATTGAAACCGAAACCGCCGCACTTATGAGTCCACCGACGACCGGCGGGAAGACCATAAGTTCAGGTGGGAGACCCCGCCACACGATCAGTGCTGTGCCTGCCAGGCTCAGTATCGGTCCAAGTGCGGTGACGACAATCGCAACGGGATTGAGCAGAAGCGCAAGGAGCACGCGCTGCCCTACGCCCAACGGAATGGTCACAGCGAATGCGATAACCACAAGTCCTGTCACGGCGTCGACGTTGGCCAGCCCCGAATTGCCCAAGTTGAGCACATCTGACCACGAGAACACGGTGGCACCCAACGCGCCAATCGCCGAGACAACGAACATTGAGACGATCAACACCCGCATCGCACTTGCTATCGCTCGCGTCCGTATCGGGTCGTTTGGCTCCGACATCGAAATGGAGTTGATCACTCCCGCCCCAATCCCAAGGTCCGCATAAGGCACCAACTGAGACAGAGTGATCACTACGGCAATGGCCGCGTATCCCGCGCCGCCGGCACGCGGCCGGCCGCGGCCACGATGATGGCGCCGCCGACGTTCTTGGCGAGGATGGCGGCATCCGTCACCGGGAGGAGCGGCGGGGCGTCGAAGATGACGACGTCGAACTTGTCGTTGAACTCTCCGATGAAGTAGGACATGCGCGCGGAGCCGAGCAGTTCGCTCGGGTTCGGCGGCACCTGGCCGGCGGGGAGCACGAACAGCTTGGCCTTGCCCCAGGGCTGGATGATGTCGGCGAGCTCGGCGCGGCCGACGAGCAGGTCGGTGAGGCCGACGGTGCCGTCGACGCCCATATAGTCGGCCATCTTCGGGCGTCGCAGGTCGGCGTCGATGAGCAGCACGCGGGCGCCGGAGTCGGCGAGCGCGATGGCAAGGTTGGCGGCCGTCGTGCTCTTGCCCTCGCTCTGAATGGAGGAGGTAATCACGAAGCTGCGGTCGGTGCGGCCGACGTCGAGGAACTGCAGGTTGGTGCGCAGAGTGCGGAAGCTCTCGGCGCGCGGGCTGCGCGGGTCGACGTGCACGATCAGGGGGCGTTCGCTCGCCTTTGCGTCGAAGACGATGCCACCGAGGATGGGGATGTCGGTGATCTGTTCAACGTCGCGCTCGCTGCGGATGCGAGTGTCGAGGGTCTGGCGGAGCACCGCGGCGCCGACGCCCAGGGCAAGACCCACGAGCAGTCCGAGCGCGATATTAAGAGGTACGTTTGGGCTGACCGGGGCGCTCGGCACGGTGGCCTCCTGCGCGCGAGTGAGCTTGACCGGGGACACGGCTTCGGCGCCGGTTGACGTGGAAGCGGGGGTCTCGATGGTCTGCACGACGGCCGTGAGGCTGAGCGACGTGGCGTTGGCGATGTCGGCGGCGCGCACCGGGTCGGTGTCGATCACGGTGATCTCGATGATCGAGGTGTCGAGCGGCGCGGCGGCGGTGATCCGCTTGGCGAGCTCGTCCGCCGGGATGCCGAGCTCGAGGCTCGCGATCACGGGCAGAAGCACGATCGGGGTGGCGACGAGGTCGGAGTAGGTCTTGACCCGCTGCACCGTGAAGCTGTTGCCCTGGGCGAGGTCGCTCGTGGTGCCGGTGGACTGGGTGGAGACGAAGACCTTGGCGGTGGCGCTGAACTTGGGGGTCTGCACGATCGAGACGCTGGCGGCGGCGGCGACGCCGACGAGCGCGAGGATGAGGATCATCACCCAGCTCTTGCGGAGGATGCGAATATAGTCGCGAAGTTCCACTAGGCGGCCTTCCCTGTGTTGACTTACCGTGCGCGTGTGCGGTGGTGCGCGAGGGCACAGCAGATGCCCCCTTCGTCATGGCGTCACACAACTGCGGTCCTCTCCCGCTACAGCTGGGCTACGTGCATGAATGGGGGTCATAAAACAGGGCAAATGGGGGGGGTGGAGCACGGACACGTGCGGGGCTGGTCGACGATATCCGCTACGCCGGTAGTCGCGCAGGTAGGCTCACAGGATGGGTATGAACTTTGTATGCAACGAGGCGAATCGGGAGATGACTCCCGTGCGCGGCAACGGCCCGCCCCGGGTACAACCCCAGACGACCGACTGATGGACGATTCAGGGGGAATCGCAAGAAACGGTGGGCCGAAGCACTGGGGAGGTTCTTCCGCGCCGAACTGATGGTCACGTTCCATCCGGGGATGTTCGACAACCCGAAGGTGGCGGGGCTGCTGCTCGGCAGCCTGACGACGTTTGCATCGATTGTGCTTTTCGTCTACGTGAGCACACCCGAGGAGAGCGTGGCCCCGCACGCCGGCCTGTTCGTCCTCATCGTATGTGTGTCGCTGCCGGTCGGGCTGCTCTCGATACTCTTCCGCCGGTTCTTCACCCGCACCGTGCGCACGATCGTGCTCACGTTCCTGGTGCTCGACACCGCCGTCAGCGTCTATCTCACCGACACGACCTCATCGGCCCTCGCGATGAGCACCTGGATCCTCGTCATTCTCGCTCTGTCCTATATGTTCCTGCCGATTCTGCAGTCGCTGCCGTTCGCAGTGGCCGGCACGGTGCTCGTCACGACCGCGCTGATCGTGCACCCGGGCATGCGCGGCATCGACCTGCTCCTGATCATCCCCGCGGCGATCATCGCGAATTTCGGACTGCACTGGCTCGTGACGAGCGCACTCAAGTCGGAGACCGATGACCTGACCCGGCTCGGCAACCGGAACTACTTCGAGCGCATCCTCAACGATCACGTTCGGACCGCCCCGTCCGGCGCTGTGACGACGGTCGTGCTCATGGACCTCGACCACTTCACCCTCACCAACGAGGTGCGCCAGCGGGCCTACGGCGATACGCTCCTCATCGACTTCGCCGCACGCTGCAGGCAGCTCGGCGGTCCGGACTCGGGCGTGATCGTCGCCCGCACGGCCGGCGACGAATTCGCGATCCTTCTGCCGGGCGTGGCCACCGGGGAAGCCGAAGCCGCGGTCGAGGCCATGCGGGCGGATGTCCACGGGTTCTCGGCGGGCATCGCCGGCCACGAGCCGGGCGAGTCGGCCTCCGGGCTTCGAACCCGAGTGACGGAGGCGCTCTCGAGCGCCAAGCGGGCCGGGCGCGGAACAACCAGCATCCACGGGGGTCACTATGCGACGGCGACGGCCGTCGGGCAGGCCATCGCGAACGACGAGTTCAGCCTCGTGTTCCAGCCGATCGTCGATCTGCGCACCCGGCGGGCGGTCGGCGCCGAGGCCCTGCTGCGCTGGACGCACCCGACCCGGGGCGCGATCTCGCCGGTCGAGTTCATCCCGCTGTGCGAGGCGAGCGGGGCGATGCCGCGCCTGGGCGCCTGGATCGTGGACACGGCCGTGACGATCGCGTCAGGCTGGGCGATGCCGGTCGAGCCGGGGGCGCCGCCGTTCTATGTGAGCGTGAACGCCTCGGGCATCGAACTCGGCGACCCGCACTACGCCGACCGGCTGCTCGCCCTGTGCACGGCTGCGGCGCTGCCGGCGGGAGCGCTCAAGATCGAGCTCACCGAGAGCGACTACGTCGTGGAGTACGGCGCCGTGCACGCGAACATGGCCCAACTGCAAACATCGGGCATCCCGATCATGATCGACGACTTCGGCACCGGGTCATCGAACCTCGAGCGGCTGAGCGAGGTACGGGCGAACGTGCTGAAGATCGACCGCCGCTTCATCTCGGCGATCGGCTGCGCCGCAGACGATGCCCCGCTCGTGCAGTCGATCCTGGGGCTCGCCCGGGGTCTCGGCAGCAGCGTCATCGCCGAGGGCGTCGAAACCGATGCCCAGGCCGACTGGCTCGAGGACCACGCCTGCCGCTTCGCGCAGGGGTACCTGTTCTCCCGGCCCGTGGCATCCGCCGACCTCGCCGAAGTGTGCGCGGGACTGCGCGAGCGCTCGGGATTGCTTCTCTAAGTGGTGAAGCCGTAAGTTCCGACCGTCGGAAGTTCTGTTGGGCGCTATTGCCGCCAACACAAGACCACTCAAAAAAACAAGAAGCCAGGGTAGGCATCGATTCGGAAGAGGCAAGCTGCACGACTGGAATGAAGTTGTTGTCGAATTGAAATTGTGGACAACATCCGGGAGCGCCTGAGATGCTGCAGTCCCCCACGTCTGCAACACGCATCCGACTGACCAGCCGCGCCCCCAACTCACACAGCTCGCCGGGGGAAAATACCTACATCAATGAGGATGCTACCAAATTCCACAATTACGACACCTTTGGCACCTACCAGAGCGAGTCCTTGATTGGCACAGCAAGGCGATGCCTAACGTTCAAGGGGATTTAGGCCGGGATGGTCACGACTTTGGGGCTCCCGAAACTGGTGTTGTTAAAACGGAACTGTTTAGGACAGTTCAAGGCGTCCAGGGCATCGGGCATCGGGCATCGGGCATCGGGCATCGGGCATCGACCGTGCCGCACCCGTCGCCAATCCCGCCGCGGTCTCGTGGTTTGCCGCTCTTGCCACGCCGGCGTAAGGCGCCGAAACGATCATGAATGGGCTCGCCGCCCATGGCGTTGCTCTGCTCTGGGCGGTACACGGCGACCCCGTTGTCGGCCCGTCGCTCTGACGATCCACACATGCGAAAACGTGTACGACCGTTGGAGGCCCGCTCTCGAATATCCGCCATATACACGGCGTCTATCCTGACTCCTATGGCGCGGGACACTAGATTCTCTAGCGTGGGTGATGCCGGATGCCCCGCCAACAGCTACGAGTCGTTCAACTTGGGGACAACATGGGCACTTATGTCCGGAACGGTTTGGGGCTACTCAGGCATGGCAGACAGTGCAGGTTTCGTGTGCTGCCACAGACATATAGGTCGGCTCCGAGCCTTCCAACCCGATCTCATTCCAGGTTCCGCGGTTGACTGGCATCCCCGAGTGGATCGGCACGACATTCACTGGGAGCATCCCCGTTCCCGGTGTGCTCCGGGCCCGCATCACAGACCTCGCCACGACAAGCGGGAATAGTGCGGTGACCAGCGCCACGGCCGCAGTCACAACGAACGCCTTGGGTTCCCTCTCCGCACAATTTGGCAAAACTTCGTACGGATCGGAACCTACATTCAGGCGGCCACCAAGGCCACGACCCTCACGCTGTCAGTGCCTGCGATGACGAGCCGCGGCGATGAGGACGCTCACATCTTGGGCTAGGAAGTCGGGACAGCAGTGTTCTACGTTGCGATAGATCCTGTTGCTGGCATCTACTACTTTGGGCAATCAATGGGGCGATGCGCGGAAACACGGGCGGCCTCCTCGCCGTTACCAGGCTGGCGCTCTGAACTGCTCGACCTGCTTCCCGCACAGCCCCTCGGTCAGGTATCCATCGCCATCGGAAGTGTGAATGGGAAGAGGCTCCCACGGCCTCCGCTGGCAATTCTCTAGGCGATATGACCGCTAGGCTGGGGTCTTCTAGCATTCAGCCTGGGGGCGGCGCTCGTGGTCATCTATTTTTTTGTCGCGGGCATATCCACGGCACTTGCGGGCATATCTCAAGGTATCGACCGGTACTACCGGCAGGTGCAGAGAAAGACCCTGCCTTCGAAGCTGTCGTTTCTGGCTCGGGGAACATGGACACCGATCGACTTCATGCTGCTAGCCGGGCTAGTAGTCTTCTCCGGGCTCCGCTACTACGTCGGAACCGACTATGGCATTTATACGACGATCTACGCCCAGCTCAACCCCCAGGACTGGGTGGGTTCGCTCACTGCCTCACCTGTAGAGTTCGGCTTCACGATCCTGTCGCTCATGATCCGGTCGTTCACCAATCAGGCATCCGTACTCTTCTGGGTGACTTCCACAATCACGATCGTTCCTGTCTTTGTCGCCATGAAGAGACAGAGCACCAACTTCGCGCTCACAGTATTGTTTTTCATCTTGCTCGCGTCGTATGTCACACCATTCAACATCGTTCGCCAGGGTATGGCGATCGCGCTGCTCTTCTGGGCAAGCTCGTTTATGGTGAAAAGGAAGGTGCTCTGGGTCCTAGTCGTCCTTGTCGCTACGTCCTTCCACAGCACAGCCATATTCGCCGCCGCATTGCAGCTGATCCTCTACAGATGGAAGCCGACCCTGCGGACCTTCATCGCCGCGCTCGTTGTCACGTACGTGGTAGGCGCTGTCTTCATAAAGCAGCCTGCAGTCGTCAACTTCCTCTCCAGCATCAACGGCCGCTACGCAACTTATCTAGATGGCGCTGGGAGCGGACTCGGCACCTACCTGATCGCGGCAATCTTCGTCATCTTGGTCCTAATCGCATTCGCCCTGCCCAGAGATCCTGGCACGGAGCGGTGGCTTGGGTACGCGGCGCTCGCGCCAATCTTTCTGATCCTCGGGACAAGCTTCGCCGTATTGGGCCGGATGGAAGGGTATTTCAGCATCTTCTTCATCCTCCTGCTCGCCAATCGAATACGAGTGAGTAAGCATCGACTTGGTTTTACTATCGTCGTTGTCGTCATCTCGGCTATATTCTTTGCGTTCTATGTGTCCAGCTTCGCGAGCTTGGTGCCATACAGGATGCTTCCGTAACCCCTCAATTTGACCCAAATTGCCGGGCAAGGTCGAAGACTCGGAATGGGACTGGGACTGGGACTGAGCATGGGCAGTTCGTCATAGCCTCTGGGTCGGGAGCTACTAGATTCCGAGGGGCGCAGGGCGTAGCCCACACGATAGTTTGAGTGCATGACCCTCGCCACACCCGCTGCCTCCGCCTCTCCCCCGGCCCGGCGCGTGCGCTGGGGCCTCGACGACGCGGCCGTCGGCGCGGTCGGGGCGATCCTGCTCGTGCTCGCGGCCGACTGGGCGCTCAGCCACGGCTACCTCACCGACCCGCGACTCGTCGAGGTGCTCAGCTACCTCGTGGTGTGGGTGCCGCTGCTCGGCAGCGTGCTCGTGGCCTGCTACCTGCGCGGCTCCCGCTCGCCCGCCCGCGACTTCGGGCTGCGCTTCCACCCACTCGACCTGCTCTGGGGGCTCACGATCGGGCTGCTGACCCGGGTGGTGGCGAGCCTGTTCGAGATCGCCGGCTACGGGCAGATGGGCACCACGGGCGCCACGCTCGACGCACCCGCGCACGACGCCTGGTGGATCGTGCTGGCGCTCCTCGCACCGGTCCTGATCGCGCCCCTGATCGAGGAGCCTGTTCTTCCGCGGCCTGCTGCTGCGCGCGGTCACCGCGGCAACGGATGCCCGCCGCCCGGTGGCCCTGGCTCTCGCGTGCGCGGTGAGTGCGCTGGTGTTCGCGCTGGTGCACGTGGTCGACGCCGGTTCCCCGACCGCCCTGTGGGTGGTCGGGGCCGGGACGTTCGTGTTCGGGCTCGCCGCGGCATCCGTCACCGCGGTCACCGGCCGGCTCGGCGGGGCGATGGTCGCGCACATCGTATTCAACGGCCTCGTGGTGGTGCCGGCGCTGCTCAGGTAACTGGTGTGGGCCCGCTACCGTGGCCTTCCTCCGACGGGCTGCTGCGGCGAGTACGGCGTTGCAAACAGGGCGTAGATCGGTCGCGATGCGTTCACGTTGTGCCCGACGTCAATGTGGACCCCCGCGTCGGACAGGTCGAATCTGATTGTGACCTCATCGTTGTTGGGCGAGTTGGGGTCATAGACCCAGATCGTGGCGATTCCCCCTTCCAGGAGATAGGCGTAGGCGAGAACCTGGTGGTTCTCGCCCAGGTCGGTCGGAAGGAGCGACTTCACCATCACAAGGCCCAGAGGGCACGGGCGCCCCGAATCGACGGCAGCCATGATGGCGGGAAAGGCCTCGTGCGCCATCACCCACGATCGTCCGTCCGCATCGACCCGAGGCGTATCGGGGTAGGCGGGTTCCATATAGTGCCAGTAGACGACCGGCCCGTCGGGGAGGTCAAAGGAATCGAAGAGTCGCGATACCAGGTAGTCGAAGAGAGGATCTCCGATTCCCGCGGGATTTGTCGTCTGGGCGGGCGGAAGCTGTCCGGCGTTGTAGTAGTCGGCGACGGCATAGGCCATTCCGCCGCAGATGCCATTGGATGCGTTTCCGATCGTGATGTCGCCGAAGGGATCCGGCATCTTGATCAGTCGCGCGAGCGACTCGTCCGGCCAACGGTTGTCGAAGTGAAATGCGTTGACGGACGGCTCAAAATTGGGAACGCTGACCCTCCTCGCAGGGACGATCTGCACGTCCAATTCAGAGTTGTTGCCGAATCCCCCCGAGAACGACACCCCGGTACCGAGCGGCGCACCCTGGTGATAGCTGTTCCTCCCGACGAAGGGGTTGTACCAGTAGAAGTAGAACTGGCCGCCCGAATAGGTCGTGTAGACCGCCTCGTCCTTCCCCACCGCGAACAAGTCGATGTGGTCGTCCGTGCGGGAAACAATGGAGATCGGCGTCAAAGGGCTCAGTGTAAAGCCGTCCCCGAAGTTGGTGTCTCCGTTGCGGACCCACCGGTTGGACCACCCGCCATTCGTGTCGTAGAAGGTGGTGTACACCGCGTCGTCCTTGCCCACCGCGACGAGGTCCAGGTGGTTCTGGTCGCGCGCGACGAGGGCGACCGGCGTGCGTTGGTTCAGGGTGAAGCCGTCGCCGAAATTCGAGTCGCCGATGCGGAACCACCGATTGAACCACCCGCCATTCGTGTCGTAATAGGTCGTGTACACCGCGTCATCCTTGCCCACCGCAAACAGGTCGACATGATCCGGGTTGCGTGAAACCACCGAAATGGGCGTCAGCCCGGGCAGGGTGAAGCCGTCGCCGAAATTCGGGTCGCCGATGCGGAACCACCGATTGAACCACCCGCCATTCGTGTCGTAATAGGTGGTGTACACCGCGTCATCCTTGCCCACCGCAAACAGGTCGACATGATCCGGGTTGCGTGAAACCACCGAAATCGGCGTCAGCCCGGGCAACGTGAAGCCGTCGCCGAAATTCGGGTCGCCGATCCGGAACCACCGATTGAACCACCCGCCATTCGTGTCGTAATAGGTGGTGTACACCGCATCGTCCTTACCCACCGCAAACAGGTCGACATGATCCGGCGTACGGGAAACCACCGAAATCGGCGTGCGTTGGTTCAGGGTGAAGCCGTCGCCGAAATTCGGGTCGCCAATCCGGAACCACCGATTGAACCACCCGCCATTCGTGTCGTAATAGGTGGTGTACACCGCATCGTCCTTACCCACCGCAAACAGGTCGACATGATCCGGCGTACGGGAAACCACCGAAATCGGCGTGCGTTGGTTCAGGGTGAAGCCGTCGCCGAAATTCGGGTCGCCAATCCGGAACCACCGATTGAACCACCCGCCATTCGTGTCGTAATAGGTCGTGTACACCGCATCGTCCTTGCCCACCGCGAACAGGTCGACATGATCCGGGTTGCGTGAAACCACCGAAATCGGAGTCAGCCCGGGCAGGGTGAAGCCGTCGCCGAAATTCGGGTCGCCGATGCGGAACCACCGCTCCGACCAGGCGCCGTCGGCGGAGTATCGGATGTGCCCTTCCGTTCCCGTTGCAAAGCCGTCGCTTTCCGACTCCACGAACACCGTGGCGAAGGGCGCAATGGTACTCGGCGGGCTGTTGGGATCGGTCCATTCCCCGTGATCGAGACCCGAATCTGTCAAGGTGAGGAGCTTGTCGGTTCGATTGTGGATTCGCATAAACGTCGACCGTGCTGGCATCACTGCCTCCCAAAGAAATCTCACATACTTCTCAAAGATGGAGCACCGATGTCGCGAGACTAGACCCGGTGCGTGGCCAGAGGCAAGGTTCGCTGAGTGAATATTTCGATGGACCACTCATTGTCTGGAAAAAAGGCGCATCTCGGCGAGCAGCACCTAAAATGGGGGGACGGCTCCGGTTCACGGATCTGTTAGACAGGTCGGGACGCGACAGCGATCCGACGGGAGCCCATGATCCAGGACACGCGCACGCGCACGCGCAGAGCAATTCGGCGTCGTGAGCGCCTCGTCCATCGGCTGAGTCTCGGGCTGACCCGTGGACTGGCGGGATTCGTCACGGTTGTCGTGCTGGCGGCATCCGCCCTCGTGTTCGCCCCCGCGGCGAGCGCCGGCACCGACGACTACCCGGACCAGTGGAAAAACGTGCCGATCGACTCGATGTTCGACACCTGGCTCGAGTACAACCGCGAGTGCACGTCGTTCGTCGCCTGGCGGCTGCACTCCAAGAACGGGTTCGAGATGCCGTTCCACAACGACGCGACCGGCTGGGCCGATGACGCCCGCGCCCGCGGCTACACCGTGGACATGAACCCGACCGTCGGCTCGGTCGCCTGGTGGGCCTACGGGCACCTCGCCTGGGTCGAGTCGGTCAACCCCGGCGGCACGGTGACGGTCGAGGCGTACAACTGGCGCACCGTCACCGGCGCCCACGACGGCGCCTATCACGAGAACACGTATTCGGTGAGTGCGCCGTCGGGGTACATCCACTTCAAGGACTCGGGCTCGGGCGTGCACTCGGGCGACTTCGTGAGCTACCGGGGCGACGTGTATCGCATCGCCGGTGGGGCGCCGATCTACGTCTCCAACTGGGCGACGTTCGGCGGGATCAAACCGACGATCGCGCTCTCCGACTCGCAGTGGGCGGGCCTGCGCACCTACCCGGCCGACGGCACGCTCGTCTCGGCGCAACCGAGCCAGCAGGTGTTCACCATCGTCGGCGGCGCTCCCCTCTATATCTCCGACTGGGCGACGGTCGGCGGCGCGAAGCCGACGGTGTCGATCGGCGACGACGATATCCGGAACGCCGACCAAGCGGATGCCGCGAGCCCCTGGAACCACCTCCGCTTCCACCCGTCTGACGGCACGTTCGTGTCCGCGCAACCGAGCCAGCGGGTCTACCAGGTCACGGGCGGTGCACCGAGCTACATCTCGGACTGGGCCTCGGTGGGCGGCGTTCAGCCGGTGACCAATGTCGGTGACGACGTGATCCGGAACGCCGGGACTCCGGACCACGCCAGCCAATGGAGCCACCTGCGGCAACGGCTGTTCGGCACGGATCGATTTGAGACGTCTGCGGCCATCTCGGCCTGGCGCTTTTCCTCGGGAGTCGGCACGGTCTATATCGCGAACGGATTCAACTTTCCGGACGCCCTCTCCGGTGCAGCGCTCGCCGGCAGTCAGGGCACGTCGGTGCTCCTCGTCACGGCCGACGCGATCCCGGCGGCGATCGGGTCGGAGCCTGACGCGGCTGAAGCCGAGACGGATCGTGGTGCTTGGCGGAGAGGACGCGGTCTCGGCATCCGTGTACCAACAGCTCGCGGCATTCACAACCGGAGGCGTTGTGCGGATCGCAGGGCTGGACCGGTACGAAACGTCTGCGGCGATCTCGAAGAGCGGCTTCGCGCCGGCACGCCCGGTCGTCTATGTGGCGAACGGGTCGAACTTCCCGGATGCGCTTTCGGGAGCCGCGGTCGCGGGCAGCCAGGGCGCACCGGTTCTGCTGGTGCGGGACGACGTGATCCCTGCCGCGATCGCGACCGAGCTGGCGCGCCTGAAGCCGGGGCGGATCGTGGTGCTCGGCGGGGAGAGCTCGGTCGGGGCGGCCGTGTTCGAACAGCTCAAGGCGCTCACGACGGGCGCCGGAGCCGTGACCCGGATCGCCGGAGACGACCGTTTCGCGACATCGGCGGCGATCTCCGCGGCGACGTTCGCTCCCGGTTTGCCGGTCGTGTATCTGGCCAGCGGAAGCAACTTCCCGGACGCGCTTTCGGGAGCGGCGGTCGCGGGCGACGCGGATGCTCCGATCCTGCTCACGCGTGCCGACAACATCCCGGCGGTGGTCCAGGCCGAGTTGGACCGGCTCCGCCCGGGGAAGATCGTGGTGCTCGGCGGCGAAGACTCGGTGAACGGCTCGATCCTGCCGTAACGGCGCCGAGCACCTGCCGTAACGGCGCCGAGCACCTGCCGTAACGGCGACGAGAGCGGGAGTTCCGCCCCATTTGCGCAGCTACGCGCCCACTGCGACTGCTGAGTTCGCGTCGCGCGCCTATTGCGCCGCTTCGCGCCAAGCGTGCCTGGCGCGAAGCGGCGCAATTGGCGCGCGAGCCGAGGGGGCCCGTGAGGCAACACGCGAGCGCGGCGAAGGGTTAGCGGCGGGTGCTGCGGGTACCGGTGCGGCGGCGGGCGGCTCGGGCGGTGCGCCAGAGGATGATCACGTCGCCCATGATCGACCAGTTCTCGATGTAGTACATGTCGAGGCGGAGCCGCTCCTCCCAGGGCAGTGTCGAATGCTCGTAGAGCTCGCCGAGGCCGGTCATGCCCGGCTTCATCAGGAACCGGCGGTGTCCGAGGCTGTCGAAACCGGTGACCTCGTCCTCGAGCGGCGCGCGCGGTCCGACGAGCGACATCGTTCCGGCGAGCACGCTGAACAGTTGCGGGAATTCGTTGAGGCCGAAGCGACGCCGGCGCCCACCCGGGCGCCGGGCATCCACCGACCGGAAGCCGAGCAGGGTCAACGGGCGGCCGCCGCTTCCGATGCGCTGCTCGCGGGTGAGCACCGGACCGGCCGTGACCAGGCGGATCGACAGCGCGGTGACCGCCATCACCGGCGACAGCACGAGCAGCAGCATCCCGCCGACGATCAGGTCGAAGGCACGCTTCGCGAATCGCTTGCCGCCCTCGAACCGGGGCGTCTCCACGTGGATGAGCGGCAGGCCCGCAACGGGCCGGGTGTTGATGCGGGGGCCGCCGAGGTCGGTCAGGCCGGGGGCGACGACGAGGTGGTGCCGGCCGGGCTCGAGGCCCCAGCTCAGCTCGCGGATCTGCAGCGGCGTCAGGCCGCTCGAGCCGGTGAGCACCACGGTGTCCGCGCCGGTTGCGGCGAGCGCCGCCATGACCGTGTCGAGGGGGCCGTGCACACGGATGCCCGTGCCCGGCAGGATCGCGCCCGCTCGCCCGGCGGGCACGCACGCCGCGACAACGCGGTAGCCGGCGGAGGGAACCCGGGCGAGTTCGAGGCCGATCTGGGTGACGGACGTGGCCGTGCCGACCAGGAGTACGGTCGCCGAGTGGTGACCGCCGCGTCGGTTGGCGCCGAGCCACTGGCGCCACATCCAGCGGGAGAGGAACAGCACGAGGATGCCGGCCGGAAGGGCGATCAGGAAGTAGCCACGGGCGAACCGGATCTGGAAGAGGTAGGACACGATCGCGAGCGACCCGAAGAGTCGCAGCGAGGCGCGGGCGACCATCTTGTACTCCTCGGCCCCCGAGCCGAGCAGCCGGGGACCGCGGGTGCCGTAGACGGCGAGGAGCAGCATCCACGCGGCGATGATGATGAGCGAGATGAGCGTGTAGCTCACGGCGAGGTCGGAGCGGCTCGCGCGCACGGTCGCGTCGGCGCTGTCGAGGCCGAACCAGGCGATCTGCACGCCGAACACGACCCAGATCAGCACGAGCAGGTCGGTGAGGGCGAGACGGCCGGCGTAGAGGCGGCGCCAGTCGGGAGGGGTTGTTGTTGTGATGGGGGCCTCCAGACGGTATCGCACGGTCTCGATGGCCACGGCGCACCTTTACGTTACCCCTTTAATGACACCCGTTCAGGGGTCGACCATGTCTGTGAGGTGTCGCATATCGACGTTCCCACGGCCCACGAAGGTCGATTTGCGACACCTCACGGAACCGCACACGAGGGTGGGCGGTACGGAGGGGGAAACTAGATGTCGAGGACCAGCTCGGCGGAGGTCGCCCGGGACACACAGGGGTACATCACCCGCAGCGAGTCCTTCTCGTCGTCGGCCATCACCGAATCGAGGTGATCGGGCGTTCCGGTGACGACACGCACCTCGCAGGTGCCGCAGACACCCGTGCGGCACGAGCCTTGAACGGGCATCCCGTTGTTCTCCAGGACATCGAGGATGCTTTCGCCGGCTGCCACAGCGAAGGTGACGTCGCTGCGGGCGCAGGTCACGGTCACGGCCTGGGGTTCCTGGGCGGACTCGCGGTCGACGGCGACGAAGCGCTCGAAGTGCATCCGCTCCCGGGGCACGAGCGCGGCCACGGCCTGCATGAGGGATTCCGGGCCGCAGCAGTACACGTCGGCGCGGCTCGCGAAGGAGTCCGGTGCAGTGGCGGCGTCGAGGCCGCCGAGGCCCCCGAAGGCGGCGATCAGCAGTTCGCTCGCCTCGGGTTGCACGAGCCTGCTCGTCGCGGGCGAGGACCTCGACCCGGTCGGGGTAGCGCTCGAGCAGGCTCGTCGAGGAAGGCCATCGTGCTGCGGCTCCTGCCGAGGTAGACGAGCTTCCAGTCGCGGCGAGCGGGCAGGGACTCGATCATCCCCATGATCGGCGTGATTCCGATGCCGCCCGCGATGAAGAGGTACGCGGCGGCGGGCTCGAGTTCGAAGTGGTTGAGCGGGCCGGACACCTCGAGCACGAGACCCGGCGCGAGGTTCGCGTGGATCCAGGCGCTGCCACCCCGCGACGCTTCGGTCTGCAGGACGGCGATGTCGAGGTGCGACCGCTCTGCGGGGTCGCCGCAGAGCGAGTACTGCCGCTCGAGGCCGTTCGGCAGGTGCAGGGTGATGTGCGCGCCCGGGTGCCAGGCCGGCAGCAGTGCGGTCGCGGTCCCGGCGGCGCGCACGGCGACGGAGCCCGTCGTGGCGAGGGCATCCGTGCGCGTGTCGGCCGGCGACCCAGCGGGCACAGCGGGCGCGGTTTCGGCGGGGGCCGCAGGCACCAGGCGGATGCCGAGGACGCCTTCGGCGACGCGGGTCACGGCCGCGACACGCATGGTGCGTGTCTCAAGAAGCGCCGGGGCGGGGCGGATGCCGCGGGCGGCATCCGCTGCACGACCGGCGGCCGCACCCGACCCGCGCTTGGCCGCGACGAGGCGCAGCACGACGGCGAGCATCGCCATGAGGATCAGCCCGATCGAGACGACGCGGTACCAGCTTGTGCCGACGTCGGTTCCGGTGAAGGCGGCGTGGAAGGAGACGAGGATGAGGGTCGCGTAGCTCGAGTAGTGCACGACCTTCCAGAACCGTCGCGGCAGGTACCGCATCAGCAGCGAGGTGCCCTGCACGGCGACGAGCAGGTAGAACGCGGTGACGCCGAGGGCCACCGGGAGCGCTTTGAAGTGGCTCGTGAACGGCACGAGAACCTCGGCGATGCTGAGGTGCAGCCAGCCGTCGAGCATCAGGGTGAGCATGTGCACGGCGACCATCACGATCGCGGCGCCGCCGAAGTAGCGGTGCAGGTCCTGGAGCCAGGCGGGGTTGTCGATCTGGCGCATCACGCGGGTGGAGAGCAGGATGCCCCAGACCACCGACAGCGTCATGAGCGCCCAGCCGATGACGGCGCTCGCCCTCGAGATGTACCACCAGAGGTGCGGATCGTTCATGCGTAGTGCTCCCAGTTCGTGGAGGTCGTGACGAGTCCGGTGTCGTCGATGATGAGGCCCGCGGCGCCGACGGTGGGCAGCCAGGCGAGGAAGTCGGCGGTGGGGCGGAGGAAGCCCGGCTTGGTGAGCACCTCGGCGCGGGCGCCGGTGGAGGCGATGACGGAGACGGTCTGCACCCGGGTGGCCGCACTCTCGTGGGTGCGCGGGTCGACGAGGTGGTGACGGCTGGCCGGGGCGGACGCGGCCTTCGGGACGGACGCGGCAGCCGGGACGGACGCCGCGGTCGGGGTCACCGGGTCGGAGCCGGCGGCCGGGAAGCGCCGCTTCCGCTGGCTCGAGGTGACGAGCGCACCCGCGGCGAGCCGCACGACGGCGGAATGCTGGCCGGGGTCGAAGGGGTTCTCGACGCCGAGCCGCCAGGCGACGGCGTCGGGAGCCTGGCCGGCGACGACGATGTCCCCGCCGAGTTCCGCGAGGGCGCCCCAGGCGCCGGCGTCGAGAGCGAACGCGCAGAGGAGGTCGGCGGCGAGGCCCTTGCCGACGCCGCCGGGATCGATCGTGGTGCCGAGCGGCAGCGTCACGATCCGGTCCAGGTGCGGGGCTCCGTCCTCGATGGTCAGCCCGGAGAGGTTGCCGGGCGAGACCGCCGACGCCGGCAATACGGTGACCCGGCCGGGGTCGAGGGCGGATGCCCGGTACCCGGCCGCGAGCACGTCCGGCAACAGGGTCGCGTCGTAGTCGCCCCTGGTCAGCCGGGCGCCGTCGAGCATGGCCGCGATCAGGCGCACGGTGCAGGGGTCGACGGCGACGGGTTCGCCCTCTGCGGCGTTGAGCCGGGAGACGTCGCTGTCGGGGAGGAACCGGCTCCAGAGTCGTTCGAGGCGGTTCGCCAGGTCGACGACGTCGTCCATCAGGCCGGCGGATGCGCCGACGAGCGCGAACGAGGCCCGCCCGCCCATGAGCGTCACGGCACGCGTGATGACCTCGGGCTGCGTTCCGGTCTCGGTGAACACGGCCCGGATGGCGGTGCGGGCGATGGAGTCGACCGCCAACTCTCAGCCTCCGGATCCGGCGGAGGTCGCGGCCACCGGGGCCGGTGCGGGCGCGGGAGCGGGTGCCGGAGCGGGCGCGGGGGCGGGGGCTGGGGCTGGTGCCGGTGCGGCGACGGGAGCCGGCGCTGGCGCGGGAGCAGGGGCCGGAGCCGCCGCGGGCGCCGGGGCAGGGGCGACCGGAGCCGGAGCGGCTTTCTTGGCCGGTGCCGGGGCCGGTGCCGGAGCTCCGGCGGGCGCCGCAGCGACCGGAGCCGGGGCGGGGACCGTGCCGGCGGCATCCGCTGCACCCGGTGCCGCCGTTGCCGTCGGCGGGTTCGCCGACGGCTCGGGGGCCGCCGTGGGGTCGGTCGCTCCGGCCGTGCTCGTGGGGGCCGGCGCGGGCGCCGCCTTGCGTGCGGCGGCCTCGTCGGCGTGGGCGGAGATCTGGAAGCCGGTCACCATGCCGACGAGGGCGAGGGCGGAGACGGCGCCGGTGACGGCCTTCGCGCCGCGGGCGGGCTGGCGGCGCTTAGTCGTCCTTTTCAATTTTCTCTCCGGTGCTGGGGGTCTTCGAGTCGTCGGAGCCGCTGTCCTCGACGTGCGGGGCTTTCGTCGGGGCGGGCGTCACAACGGGTGCGGCCGGCGCGGGGGCGGGAGCCGGTGCGGGAGCGACCGGGACGGGGACCGGGCGCGGTGCGTCGTCGCCGCCGGTTGATTTCCCGGCACCGGAGGCGGCGCCCGGCTCGGAACGGGTTCCCGCACCGGTCGACCCGGGAGACGGCTGGGTGCTGCCGTCGTCGGAGCCGGACACGGCGCCGGTGTCATCGGAGCCACCGGCGGCGGGGAGGTCGGTCGGAACGGCGATCCCGGTCGCGGCGGGGTCTGGCTGCAAGGGAGTGGCCGGGTCGGCCGACGGCGTGACGAGCAGGGCCTCGGAGGACTGCCCGATCGGGGCCTGGACGGACGAGGACAGGACATCGGAGTTGACGGCCATCGCCGCAACGCCCGTACCGAGCACCCCGACGATGGACAGGATCGTGATTGCCTGTGATTTCATGTCTCCCACGCTAGGGAGGCGCGAGAAAAGATGGGGCCCCCGAACGTCCAAGACTTGTCAAAGATTGCGCGGTGTCGCCCGGGATGAGGGGGCGGCCGCGCACTCGCACCGGCACAATGGTGTCATGCGAGTTCTGGTGGTCGAAGACGACGGTCCTGTGGCGTCGGGGATCATCGACGGCCTGGCGATGGCGGCGTTCGAGTCCCTCCACGTCGAGACCGGCCAGGCGGCGCTCTCGGCGATGACGAGCTTCGCGCCCGACCTCGTGCTCCTCGACCTCGGCCTGCCGGACATGGACGGCAGCGAGGTGTGCCGCAGCATCCGCTCGTCGTCGCAGATCGCGATCATCGTGGTGAGCGCGCGCGACGATGAGATCGACCGCGTGGTCGCTCTCGAGATGGGCGCGGACGACTACGTGGTGAAGCCGTTCGGGATGCGCGAACTGATCGCGCGCATCCGTGCGGTGTCGCGGCGCACGGCCGCGAGCGCTGCTGCGGGTGCGGGCACGGATGCCGGCCCGGCGACCGGCGCGGACGGGTCGGGCGGCCGCACCGAGCGGGTGCTCGGGTCCCTGGTCATCGACACCCGCACCCAGCGGGTGTCGCTCGCCGGCACCGAGGTCTACTTCACCCCCACCGAATTCGACCTGCTCGTCTACCTGTCGCGCGACGCGGGCGCGGTGCACCGGCGCGCGGATATCCTGCACGACGTGTGGGAGACGACCTGGCACGGCACCACGAAGACGCTGGACGCCCACGTGGCGGCCATCCGCAAGAAGCTCGGCAATCCCGGTTGGATCGAATCGGTGCGGGGGGTGGGCTTCCGGTTCGGCGTTCCGGAATGAGGTGGCAGTTCATGGCCGCGCTGATGGGGATCGCCCTGCTCGTGCTGCTCGTGCAGGACATTCCGCTCAGCGGCTACCTGCGACAGGTCGAGACGGACCGGCTCGTGACCTCGCTCGAACGGGATGCCTTCGTGCTCGCGGGACGCAGCGAGGAGACCCTCGAGACACCCCCGGCGAGCGCGGATGCGGCCAGCTCGGCCGCGGCCCTCACCGCGGCGGCGCGCGGGTACCGGGATTCCGGCGGGGCGCGCGTCGTGATCGTGAACGCGGACGGGGTCGCCGTCGTCACGAGCGACGATGACCAGTCGGCCGTCGGCGACTCGTACGCGTCCCGGCCCGAGATCATGGGCGCCCTCGGCGGACAGATCACCTCGGGCCATCGGTACTCCGACACCCTGCAGATCGACCTGCTCTACGTCACGGTGCCGATCGTCAACGGTCAGGACGTCGTCGGCGCCGTGCGCCTGACCTTTCCCGAGCAGGTCGTCACGGATGCCGTCACCCGCCAGATCAGCGTGCTCGGCCTCGTCGCACTCACCACGGTGGTGCTGGCCGGCATCGTCGGGTTCATCTTCTCGGCGACGGTCACCCGCCGGTTGAAACTCCTGCAGCACACGACCGAACGTCTCGCGGACGGGGACCTCGACGCCCGCGCCGACGAGCGGGCCGGGGCGCCGGAGATCCGGTCGCTGTCGGTCTCGTTCAACCGGATGGCGACGCGCCTGGAAACCCTGATCGGCCAGCAGCGCACCTTCGCGGCGGATGCCTCGCACCAGTTGCGCACGCCCCTCACCGCGCTGCGCCTGCGGCTCGAGCGTGCCCGGGAGCTGCTCGAGGACGGGACGGACGGGTCCGGCGTTGCCGCCGTCGAACGCCTCGCCGCCGCCGAGGCGGAGGCGGACCGGCTCGGCTCCATCATCGACGGACTGCTCGTGCTCAGTCGCACGGAGTCCTCCACCGCGCCCGTCGTCGAGTGCGATGTCGCTCGCGTGGCCCGTGAACGCGTGGAGCACTGGCAGCCACTCGCCCAGGAACTGGGCGTCGGCATCCGCTACGAGGGACCGGATCACGCGAGCGCGAGCGCCATCGTGACCGCCCCCGAGCAGATCATCGACAATTTCGTGGACAATGCGCTCTCGGCGAGCACGAGCACTGGCACCGGCACTGGCGTGAACTCGAGCACGAGCAGTGCTGCGGGGCTCCCCCACGAGATCGTCGTGCGGGTCGCGGCGGGATCCCCTGGCTGGCGGGTCTCGGTGCTCGATGACGGGCCGGGCCTCTCGGACGAGGACTGCGCCCGGGCGTTCGACCGGTTCTGGCGGGCGGACTCCGACGCTCTCGGCAACGGGCTCGGCCTCGCGATCGTCGCCCAGCTGGCGCGGGCGAGCCGGGCGACCGTGCTGCTCGAGCGGCGTCCGGAGGGCGGGCTCGAGGCATCCGTCACCTTCGAGGCCAGGGGCTAGCTGCCCCCGGCGCCGCCAGGTGCACAGTGCGGGGCCGTGAGGTGTCGCATATCGACGTTCCTTCGGCCAACGAAGGTCGATATGCGACACCTCACAAGGCCGCTACCTTTTCCGCTGGCCGCTCCCGAAACGGCGGGCGCGGCCCGCGCAAACCGGCGCGGGCGCGGACACGGGCGCGACGGATGCCGCCGGCCCGGTCGGGCCGACGGCATCCGTGCCTGAGGTGTCGGGACTAGAGGTTCACACGACCGGAGTTGATCCGTCGCGCGAACATCAGGGCGGTTCCGGCGAGGAGCAACAGAAGGCCGGCAAAGCCGCCGAACTCGATTGTGCCGGTGCCGGTCGACGCGAGCTCCGTGACCGACACGGCGGCCGGGGACGAAACCGAGCCGGAGACAGCCGGCGTGGACGACTGTCCCGAGGCTTCGAACGTCGCGGTCGTGTCGACCGGTGCGGTCGGGTCGGCCGGGTCTGTCCCCTCGGTCGGAGTAACCGGGGTCACCAGGATCACCGGGGCCGCCAGGGTCACGAGAGTCACCGGGGTCACCAGGGTCACCGGAGTCACCGGAGTCACCGGAGTCACCGGGGCCGCCAGGGCCGCCAGGGCCGCCAGGGTCACGAGAGTCACCGGTGTCACCGGAGTCACCGGAGTCACGGAGGTCGGGGTCACCGACTCGCTGTCACCGACGACGGAGACCGCGTTGCCGCCAACCGTCACCGGAGCGGAAACCACCGGGACGACCTGCGTGCCG
Source organism: Cryobacterium breve (assembly GCF_027594785.1). Lineage (GTDB taxonomy): Bacteria > Actinomycetota > Actinomycetes > Actinomycetales > Microbacteriaceae > Cryobacterium > Cryobacterium breve_A. The sequence continues at coordinate 2,847,494 of NZ_CP075584.1, read as the reverse complement.
GAACCGACAACATCCGTGCCCGACGTGACCGGACCAGAACCCGAGGACGAACCCAAGCCGGAACCGGCCTGATTAGCCGAACCATTCCCCGTTTCACTGTCACCGACGACGGAGACCGCGTTGCCGCCAATCGTCACCGGAGCAGAAACCAACGGGACGACCTGCGTGCCTGACGCCGTGGCATCCGAACCTGAGGTCACCGGGGCGGACCCTGCGGCGGGAGCGGAGGCCGTTCCCGCGCCAGACCCTGACGGAGCCGGCGAAGCAGACGTCGAGCTGCTGTCACCGAGAATCGAGACGGAGTTACCGCCGACGGTCACCGGTGCAGCGACGTCAGGGACGACCTGAGTTCCTGATGCGATGCCATCCGCACCCGAGGTCACCGGGCCGGACCCGGCCGCGGGAGCGGAGGCATCCGCAGTGCTCGCGGACGGTGTGCCCATTGACGCCGAGTCACCGAGGACGCTCACCGCGTCGCCCGATGCCGTGATCGGCACGTCGACGCTGATGAGGCCTTGCGTGCCGCCGAGAAGGGAGTCGCCTCCCGTTGTCGTTGCCGGGGCCACGGTGGCCGCCGGGGCGGAGGCAGGGGCCGGGGCGGTCGACCCGGTCGAGGTCGAGTCGCCGAGCACCGAGATGGCGTTGCCGGAGACGCTCACGGGTGCCGCCACCGGGGCGACGACCTGGGTGCCGGAGGCGGTTCCGTCGGAGCCCGAGGTAGTTGCAGCCGCTGGCGCCGGTGCAGCTGCAGGAGCCGGCGCCGACGCCGGTGCCGATGCAGCCGCGGGAGCCGGCGACGTGCTCGCTGAGTCGCCGACCACGCTGATCGCATTGCCGGTCGCCTGGATCGGGGCGGTGACGCCGGCGATGACCTGGGAACCGGACAGGGTCCCGTTGTCGCCGGTGGTGTCCGCGGCGTGGGCCGCGGTCGTGCCGAGGAGCGAAAGCGCCCCGACGAAGAGGGTGCCGTAGAGCGCCCGGGACAGAGTGATGTTCATGGTGATTCTCCTTGAAAGTGCGAGTGAGCCGCGCGAGGAACGCGTGGCGGTGGTCCGCATGCCGTCGGGAAAGCACGGCCGGGACTTACTCAGGCGGGAGAAGAACCAGGGTCGATGGAGAGGGAGGACGGCAGGGAGTCGTCCTCGAAAGTGAGACGGAGAGCCGCGACCGACGCGGCGCGTGTTGATCCGCAGGTTGCGAGCAGAGCTGCCGAACTGCCGCCGCCCGGTGCTGCGGCATCGGGAGCGGGCTGCGGCAGGTTGACGGGGTGTCCCGGCGTGCCGAGCGGGGCTCCGGTAGCGGATGCCGCGGCATCCGCTTGCGTCAGGCTCGCGACCGCGTCGGAGCCTGCCGGGGGTGCCGGCGGTGCCGCGCGCAGAGGGCGCGAACGAATGCACGCTCGGCGCGACGAAGACGGTCCCGGCCGGGACGACCGACGTGATCACTGCGCGAGTCACGAGGGTGGAAACGTCTGAAGCCGCGAGGGCGATCGTGGGCACGGCGACGGGCACGACGACGGGCACGGCTACGGGAAGACCCACCACATCCGGGATGCCGAGGTCCGGGATGCCGACGTCGGGTACTTCGGCAGCGACGGCGGCCAGAATCGGCGCAATGGTCGTCCCGACGGCTTCGGGCACGTCTGTTGACTCCGCGTCGATCGTTGCGGTGTCGACGCCAGGTACGTCAGCCACGAGGGAGACCGCAGCGGCAGGGACGCTGGCGACCAGCTCAGGGACGGAAGCGTTCAGGAGGCCGGGTGCGGCGGCATCCGTTGCAGGAGACGCATCGGGGAGCAGCTCGGCGGCAGATGCGGGATTCGTCCCGCCGCACAGGAACCAGGCGATGCCGAGCGCAACTGCGACGAGAGCGAGCCAGAGGGCGCGGGGGGCGCGAAATGCCTGGGCATCATCCATCTCGTTCACCTCCGTCGTCAGTTGCGTACAAGGCCGACCGTAGGTGCACGGGGAGCTCGTGTCCACGAAACTGGTCGATACTGCCAGCTTCACCGGGTCGAGCCTCGAGACCCTGCCCCGTCTCACCGGGGAATGTTGCATAACGCTGCAATTGGGATGGGCTGGCAAGGGGGCAAATCCCCCGGCTCGGGCCGGCCGCGACGGCCAGCGGATGAGCCAGGGAACAAGATTCGCGGTTCACAGGTTCACGTCCGACCCCTGTCCCGCAGCAGGTCGTGCCCTCCACACCCTCGCTGAGGTGTCGCAGATCGACGTTCGTTGGCCCTGCGAACGTCGATCTGCGACACCTCAGCGCCAGGTGAAGGCACCTAAAGGGCGTTCCCACGTGCTGAAATCCCCAAAACTCCGTCGAATTGGTTCAGCAGGTCGGGGTGACGCCGGTCGGAACCCGAAGAGCGGTCTGGAGGCTCGACCGCTGGCGCGCGCGTCGGTCAGCTGTCGAAGCTCACGACGGGCAGCGGTGACGGGCCCGGCCTGGAGAAGAGGTAGCCCTGCCCGTAGCGGCAGCCCATGGACCGGAGCAGGTCGCGTTGGCCTGCCGACTCGATGCCTTCGGCGACGACGGCGAGTCCGAGCGAGTCGGCAAGGCGCAGGATGCCCTCGACGATCGCCCGGTCGTGTTCGGAGCGTTCGAGGTCCCGCACGAAGGTGACGTCGATCTTGAGCAGGTCGACGGTGAAGGCCCGGAGGTGCGTGAAGGAGGAGTATCCGGTGCCGAAGTCGTCGATCGCCAGCTTGACGCCCAGTTCCCTCAGGCTCCTGGAAGGTCCGGGCCGCGGAGTCGATGGCCTCGAGCACGGCGCTCTCCGTCAATTCGATCCAGAGTCGCTCGGGGGCAGCCCACTCTCCGCCAGCGCGCGTTTGACAACGGCGCCGAAGTCGTCTTGAGCGAACTGTCGCGGGGAGACGTTGACGCTCACCGCGAGACCGCCGTCGAGGGTCGCGGCCGCCCGGCAGGCCTGACCGAGAACGGTCACGCCGATGCCCTTGATCAACCCGACCTCCTCGGCGATCGCGATGAACTCGCCCGGGTAGACGATGCCGCGCTCGGGGCGGCGCCACCGGGCGAGGGCCTCGGTGGCGACGACCGTGTTCTCCTGGAGATCGACGATCGGCTGGTACCAGGTCTCGATCTCGTCGAGACTCGACGGCGTCGCGGAGGGCGAGCTCGGTGTCCAGCCGCCGGTGGATGCGGCCACGCAGGTCATCGTCGAAGACCTCGTAGCGGGCCCGACCCCGGCCTTTGGCGGAGTACATGGCCTGGTCCGCGTTGCGGAGCAGCGCCTCCGCGTCGTCGTGGCCGAGGCCGAAGGCGATGCCGATACTCGCGTCGACGGATGCGACCAGGTCGCCGATCCGGATCGGTTCGGCAATTGCGAGCTGCAGGTTGTGGGCCAGTGTGTGCACGTCCTGGCTGCTGTCGACGCCCGGACAGATGATGACGAATTCGTCCCCGCCGATACGGGATACCGTATCGGCGGCCCGCGCCTGCTGCCGGAGCCGCACCCCGACCTCGGTCAGCACGGCATCTCCGATGTGGTGGCCAAGACTGTCGTTGACGAACTTGAACCTGTCGAGGTCGATGAACAGCACGGCCACGCCGTGCCCGTGCCGGGATGACTGCAACAGGGCCTGGTTGAGCCGGTCGAGAAGCAGCAGGCGATTGGGCAGGCTGGTCAGCGGGTCGTGGAACGCGAGGTGCTCCACCCGGGCCTCGGCGAGGCGACGGGCGGTGATGTCCTCAACCTGATACAGCAGCGCGCCGGCCTGCTCCCCCGCGGAGATCTCGGCGATGCTCACCTTGACCCAGGTTTCCTCGTCGTCGACCCGGCGCATCCGCCGGTCCATTCGTTGCCGGGTGGAGGGCCCGTCGAGCGCCTCCGAGGTGCGGTCACCGGACGCCCCGGCATCCGACGGCATGAAGATGGCCTCGATCTGCCGGTTGACCACGACGGATGCCGGCCCGGCGAGCTCGAACAGCCGCGGGTTCGCCGCCACCACCCTGCCGTCGAGATCCACGATCGCCGTGCCGAGCGGCGACGACGTGAACGCCGCCTCGAACTGCGCCCGCGCGGCCGAAACAGCCTGTTCCGCAGCGCGTAGGGCGGTCACGTCGGTGACCGTGGCCATGTGCCCGATGACCTGACCGGCGTCCCGGATCGGCGCGGTGCTCACCTGTACCCAGTTGACCTGACCACCGGGAGTGCGGAAGCGCATCATCGTCTCGTACGCAACCCCGGCTCTGATCGCGCCGGCCCAGTCGCGGTGCACGCGCTCGGTGTCGTCGGGGTGGATGGCGGTGGCGATTCCGCCCCGCCGTGACTCTTCCCTGGTGAGGCCGCTCAGGGCATGCCACTGGTCGTTGGCGCTGACAAGTCCGCCGGCCGCATCCATCTGCACGATGCCCACCGGGGCGATCGCGACGAGGGTGTGCAGCGTGTCCGCGACCTTCGCGAGGTCGCGGGTGCGCCTGTCCACCGCAGTCTCGAGGGTGTGGTTTGCCTCGTCCATCGCGACCATGGCGGCGTCGCGCTGCCGGTCGAGGTCGCGCAGCCTCCGCGCGGCCACCCAACTCAGGCCGATGCCGACCACCGTCATCGTGGCGATCAGGAACGCGACACCGAGCACCGTGTCGAACAAGCCCTGTCGCTGGCCCCAGAGTCGCAGCCAACCCAGCATGAAGGGACCGAGCAGGAAGAGTGGAACGACCTGGCGGAGCAGCCTCCCTGCGCTGCCCGGGTCGCGCAGCAATCCGACGAGGCCGGTATCTGGACGGGCCAGAAGAATCGCGACCGACGCGAACCCCACCGCGAGGGCGGTGATGAGAGCCATGCTCGTGTACCCGCTCAGGGTGTAGAGCGAGGACGCCCCGTAGGCGTAGCCGAGCAATGCGAGCAGGCTCACGGTCAGAGAGCCGAAGGCGAGGCCGAGCATCCAGGAAGCCCGAGGCAGCAGGCTCGCGCAGACGGCGATACCCAGCAGGATGAGTGAAACGGCCGTTGCAGGCGCCATGCGCGGTTCCTGGCCGCCGAGGGCGATGCCGGGCAGCAGTCGGTCGATGCCGAGGGTCACGCCCAGGATGTCTTCGGAGAGGGTGAGGGCGCCGATCAGGGCGACGGTAAGCCCCAGGACCAGCGCCACCCGACGCCGCTCGAGCAGGAACAGGGCAAGCGACAGCACGAGGAGAGCGAGGGCCGCCGTCGGCTTCATCGACCAGGGGCCTGCGAACGGGGCCGGTAGGGTGCTCGCGCCGAGGTACCAGCCTGCGAGCACGATGAGTCCCATCGCCCCGGTGACGGCCGCGCTGATGCGTGCCAGTTGTTGCATGCTGCCCCCGTGCTCACGAGACGCGGAAAGCCAACGCCCCCGTTAAAGGGTACCCGCGCGGCCCCGCACGCCACACCACCCCTTCCGTCGAGAGCCGCCGCGTGCACCGGGGGAGCGGACTTAACGACGGATGCCCCCTCACCGAAGTGAGGGGGCATCCGTTGTGTGAGAACTACACGCTACTTGTAGGTACCGGGCGTGAAGTCGTCGGACGAGAAGCTGTCGAAGTCGACGAAGCTCAGGTCACCCTCGTTGAACGCTGCATCATCGGTGAAGATGCGGTTCGGGTAACGCTCGGCCTTGGCCTCCTCCGTTGCCTCGACGGTGACGTCGCGGTAACGGGGCAGTCCGGTGCCTGCCGGGATCAGCTTTCCGATGATGACGTTCTCCTTGAGGCCCATCAGCGGGTCGCTCTTGCCTTCCATGGCCGCCTGGGTGAGAACCCGGGTGGTTTCCTGGAAGGAAGCGGCCGACAGCCAGGACTCGGTCGCCAGGGACGCCTTGGTGATACCCATGACTTCCTGACGAGCGGATGCCGTCTTCTTGCCCTCGGTGAGTGCCGCACGGTTGAGTTCGTTGTACTTCAACCGGTCGACGAGCTCGCCGGGGAGCAGGCCGGTGTCGCCGTGTTCGACGACGGTGACCTTGCGGAGCATCTGGCGGACGATGACCTCGATGTGCTTGTCGTGAATCGGCACACCCTGCGACCGGTAGACGTCCTGGACGCCACCGACGATGTGCTTCTGCACGGCCCGGACACCCTTGACGCGAAGAACTTCCTTCGGGTCGACGGCACCGATGATGATCTGCGTGCCGAGCTCGACGTGCTGGCCATCCTCAACGAGGAGGGTGGAGCGCTTGAGCACCGGGTACGCGATCGGCTCGTCGCCGTTGTCGGGGGTCAGGATGACCTTCCGGCTGCGGTCGGTGTCCTCGATCGTGATGCGTCCGGCGGTGTCGACGATGGGCGACGCACCCTTGGGGGTACGTGCTTCGAAGAGCTCCTGGACGCGCGGCAGACCCTGGGTGATGTCGTCAGCGGATGCCGAACCACCGGTGTGGAAGGTACGCATGGTCAGCTGCGTGCCGGGCTCACCGATCGACTGTGCGGCGATGATGCCGACGGCCTCTCCGATGTCCACGAGCAGGCCGGTCGCGAGCGAACGGCCGTAGCAGACCGCACACACACCGACGGCAGACTCACACGTCAGCACGGAACGCACCTTGATGGTCTCGATGCCGGCCTCGACCAGCTTCTCGATCAGCACGTCTCCGACGTCGTCGCCGGCTTCGGCGACAACCTCGCCTGCGGCGTTGACCGCTGCTGCGGCCAGGCTGCGGGCGTAGACCGCGTTCTCCACGTTGGGGTGGCGAACCAGTTTGCCGAGCGGGTCGACGATCGCGATCGGCAGGCTCGAGGCCCTTGGTCGTTCCACAGTTGTCTTCACGGATGATGACATCCTGCGAGACGTCCACGAGACGACGGGTGAGGTACCCCGAGTCGGCGGTACGGAGGGCGGTGTCGGCCAGACCCTTGCGAGCACCGTGAGTAGCAATGAAGTACTCGGCGACGGACAGGCCTTCGCGGTAGCTCGAGATGATCGGGCGAGGGATGATCTCACCCTTCGGGTTGTTCACGAGGCCTCGCATGCCGGCGATGTTACGCACCTGCAGCCAGTTACCACGAGCACCCGATGTGACCATCCGGTTGATGGTGTTGTCGGCCGGGAAGTTCTTCTGCATGGCCGCGGCGACGTCTTCGGTCGCCTTGGTCCAGATCTGAATGAGCTCCTGGCGACGCTCGAGGTCGGTCGTGAGACCCTTCTCGAACTGCGACTGCACCTTGGCGGCGAGCTTCTCGTAGCGGGCGACGATCTCGGGCTTGTCCGGCGGGGTGAGGATGTCGCTGAGCGCGACGGTCACACCGGAGCGGGTGGCCCAGTAGAAGCCGGCGTCCTTGATGCGGTCGAGCGTTGCCGCTACTTCCACCTTCGGGTACCGCTCCGCGAGGTCGTTGACGATGGCCGACATGGAACCCTTGTCGGCAACCTTCTCGAAGTACGCGTAGTCGACCGGCATCGTCTCGTTGAAGATCGCGCGGCCGAGCGTCGTGGTGACGAGCACGGTACCGACGGCCTGGCCGTTGACGAGCTCGACGCCTTCGGGCTGGGTGCCCTCTGCGAAGTACTTGTCGGTCAGGCGGATGCGAACCTTGGCGTTGATGTCGAGCGACTTCTGGTCGAACGCGAGAATCGCCTCGGCGACCGAGGAGAACGCGCGGCCTTCGCCGATCACGCCTTCCTTGAGGGTCGTGAGGTGGTGCAGGCCGATGATCATGTCCTGGGTGGGCAGGGTCACCGGGCGACCGTCAGACGGCTTCAGGATGTTGTTCGAGGCGAGCATCAGGATGCGCGCTTCGGCCTGGGCCTCCATGGACAGCGGCAGGTGCACAGCCATCTGGTCGCCGTCGAAGTCGGCGTTGAACGCGGCACACACGAGCGGGTGCAGCTGGATGGCCTTACCCTCGACGAGCTGAGGCTCGAAGGCCTGGATGCCCAGGCGGTGCAAGGTGGGCGCACGGTTCAACAGCACGGGGCGCTCGCGGATGATCTCCTCGAGCACGTCCCAGACCTGCGGGCGTGAGCGTTCGACCATGCGCTTGGCGGCCTTGATGTTCTGAGCGTGGCTCAGGTCGATCAGGCGCTTGATCACGAACGGCTTGAACAGCTCGAGTGCCATCTGCTTGGGCAGACCACACTGGTGCAGCTAAGCTGCGGGCCGACGACGATGACCGAACGGCCCGAGTAGTCGACGCGCTTGCCGAGGAGGTTCTGGCGGAAACGACCCTGCTTGCCCTTGAGCATGTCGCTCAGGGACTTGAGCGCGCGGTTGCCGGTACCGGTGACGGGACGGCCACGACGACCGTTGTCGAACAGTGCGTCGACAGCTTCCTGCAGCATCCGCTTCTCGTTGTTCACGATGATCTCGGGGGCACCGAGGTCAAGCAGACGACGCAGGCGGTTGTTGCGGTTGATCACACGACGGTAGAGGTCGTTGAGGTCGCTCGTTGCGAATCGGCCACCGTCGAGCTGCACCATCGGGCGCAGTTCGGGCGGGATGACCGGGACGACGTCGAGCACCATCGCGGCCGGCGAGTTGCCGGTCATGATGAAGGCGTTGACCACGCGGAGACGCTTGATGGCGCGGATCTTCTTCTGGCCCTTGCCCTCGGCGATCTGCAGGTGCAGGTTCTCGCTCTCGGTGACCAGGTCGAAGGCCAGCAGGCGCTTCTTGATGGCTTCGGCGCCCATGTAGGCCTCGAAGTACATGCCGAAACGGTCCTGGAGCTCGTGGAAGACGCTGTCCTCGGGCTTGAGGTCGCCGACCTTGAGGGTGCGGAAGTCTTCCCACACGCGCTCGAGGTGCGCGATCTGCTCGTCGAGGGACTTGCGGACCTGCCCCATTTCCTTCTCGGCGGCGTCCTTGGTGCGCTTCTTCTGGTCGCTCTTGGCGCCCTCGGCCTCAAGTGCTGCGAGGTCGGTTTCGAGGCGCACGAGACGGTCGGCGATCCGGGAATCGCGCTGGCCTTCGAGGGTCTTGATCTCGAGGCGAAGCTCGTTCTCAAGGCCGGGCATGTCCTGGTGACGGCCGTCTTCGTCGACCGTGATGACCATGTACGCAGCGAAGTAGATGACCTTTTCGAGGTCCTTCGGTGCCATGTCCAGCAGGTAGCCGAGACGGGAGGGGACTCCCTTGAAGTACCAGATGTGGGTGACGGGGGCGGCGAGCTCGATGTGGCCCATCCGCTCACGACGCACCGACGACTTGGTGACCTCTACGCCACAACGCTCGCAGACGATTCCTTTGAAGCGAACTCGCTTGTACTTACCGCATGAGCATTCCCAGTCCCGGGACGGTCCGAAGATCTGCTCGCCGAACAGGCCGTCTTTTTCCGGCTTGAGCGTGCGGTAGTTGATGGTTTCGGGCTTCTTGACCTCACCGTGCGACCAGCGACGGATGTCGTCTGCGGTCGCCAGGCCAATTCGAAGCTCGTCAAACGTGGTTACGTCGAGCAATTTCTCTCCTTGAAGAGTGTTCGGAGTATTTGTCATTCTGCCCGGCCCTAGATGTCGTCGATCGAGGATGATTCGAAGCGGGTGGAAATGTTGATGCCGAGCTCTTCCGCAGCGCGGAACACCTCGTCATCCGTGTCGCGCAGGCTGACGGCGGTTCCGTCCGAGGACAGCACCTCGACGTTCAGGCACAGGGACTGCATTTCCTTGATGAGGACCTTGAAGCTCTCGGGGATGCCGGGCTCCTGGATGTTCTCACCCTTGACGATGGCCTCGTAGACCTTGACGCGGCCGAGGATGTCGTCGCTCTTGATGGTCAGGAGGCTCCTGCAGGGCGTACGCAGCACCGTATGCTTCGAGCGCCCAGACCTCCATCTCACCGAATCGCTGGCCACCGAACTGCGCCTTACCACCCAGCGGCTGCTGCGTGATCATGGAGTACGGACCGGTCGAACGAGCGTGGATCTTGTCGTCGACGAGGTGGTGCAGCTTCAGGATGTACATGTAGCCAACGGAGACCGGGTTCGGGAACGGCTCGCCGGAGCGGCCGTCGAAGAGCTGGGTCTTACCGGTGGAGTCGATCATGCGCACGCCGTCGCGGGTCGGGGTCGTGGAGTCGAGGAGACCCTCGATCTCGATCTCGAACGCGCCGTCGAACACCGGGGTGGAGACCTTGGTGTTCGGTGCGGCGTGGTGCGCCTGCTCGGGCAGGTTGGCGGCCCACTTGGGCTTGCCTTCCACGTCCCAGCCCTGCTTCGCAATCCAGCCGAGGTGCGTTTCGAGCACCTGGCCGAAGTTCATGCGACCCGGGATACCGAGCGGGTTGAGGATGATGTCGACCGGGGTTCCGTCGGCGAGGAACGGCATGTCCTCGATGGGCAGGATGCGGGAAATAACACCCTTGTTGCCGTGACGGCCGGCGAGCTTGTCACCCTCGGTGATCTTGCGCTTCTGGGCGATGAAGACGGCAACACGCTGGTTGACGCCCGAGCCGAGCTCGTCGTCGCCATCCTGCGAGTCGAACACCTTGACGCCGATGATCGTTCCGCGCTCACCGTGGGGCACCTTGAGCGAGGTGTCGCGAACTTCGCGGCTCTTCTCGTTGAAGATGGCGCGCAGCAGGCGTTCCTCGGCGGAAAGCTCGGTCTCGCCCTTCGGCGTGACCTTTCCGACCAGGATGTCGCCGGGGCGAACCTCGGCGCCGATGCGGATGATGCCACGCTCGTCCAGGTCTGCAAGCAGATCCGGGGAGACGTTCGGCAGGTCGCGGGTGATCTCTTCCTTGCCGAGCTTGGTGTCGCGGGCGTCGACCTCGTATTCCTCGATGTGAATCGAGGAGAGGGTGTCGTCCTTGACCAGGTTCTGGCTCAGGATGATCGCGTCCTCGTAGTTGTAGCCTTCCCACGGCATGAATGCCACGAGGAGGTTCTTTCCGAGGGCGAGCTCTCCGTTGTCGGTTGCGGGACCGTCGGCGATGACCTCGCCGGCTTCGATCCGCTCACCGGCGGTGACCATGACGCGGTTGTTGTAGCTCGTGCCCTGGTTGGAGCGCGCGAACTTGCGCATGTAGTAGTCCTGCGTGCCACCCTCGTCGAGCTGGATGGTGACGACGTCGGCCGAAACCTCCATCACCACACCCGACTTCTCGGCGGTGATGACGTCGCCGGCGTCGATGGCCGCGAAGACCTCCATGCCGGTGCCGACGAGCGGGCTGTCACTCATGAGGAGAGGAACGGCCTGACGCTGCATGTTCGCACCCATGAGGGCGCGGTTCGCATCGTCGTGCTCGAGGAACGGGATGAGGGACGTCGCGACGGACACCATCTGGCGCGGGGAGACATCCATGTAGCCGATGTCTTCGGCGGGGAAGAGGTCGACCTCGCCACCCTTCTTACGTGCGAGGACTCGGGGCTCGGCGAACCGGGCGTCCTTGGTCAGCGGCGCGTTGGCCTGGGCGACGATGAACTCGTCTTCTTCGCTCGCGGTCAGGTAGTCGATGGTCGTCGTGATGACGCCGTCGACGACGCGACGGTACGGGGTCTCGATGAATCCGAAGGCGTTGATCCGCGCGAACGAGGCGAGCGAACCGATCAGGCCGATGTTCGGGCCTTCCGGGGTTTCAATCGGGCACATGCGGCCGTAGTGCGAGGGGTGAACGTCTCGCACCTCGACGCCGGCGCGGTCACGGGACAGACCACCCGGGCCGAGCGCGGACAAGCGGCGCTTGTGCGTGAGGCCGGCGAGCGGGTTGTTCTGGTCCATGAACTGCGACAGCTGCGAGGTACCGAAGAACTCCTTGATCGCGGCGACGACGGGGCGCACGTTGATCAGGGTCTGCGGGGTGATCGCTTCGATGTCCTGCGTGGTCATGCGCTCGCGGACGACGCGCTCCATGCGGGACAGGCCGGTGCGGACCTGGTTCTGGATGAGCTCGCCGACGGCGCGGATACGACGGTTGCCGAAGTGGTCGATGTCGTCGATGTCGATGCGGATGTCGGTGGGGACGCCCTCACGGATGCCGGCGATCGTGGTCTGGTTGTCGTGAAGGGCAACCAGGTACTTGATCGTGGCGAGGATGTCTTCCAGGGTCAGCACGGAGGAGCCTGAGCGGCGCTTCGATGCCGAGCTTGCGGTTGATCTTGTAACGACCAACCTTGGCCAGGTCGTAACGCTTGGAGTTGAAGAAGAAGTTGTCGAGGAGCGCGCGGGCTGCCTCAGCGGCGACCTGCTCTCCCGGGCGCAGCTTGCGGTAGATGTCCTTGAGGGCTTCTTCCTTGGTGAGGATGTTGTCCTTCTCAAGGGTGAGGCTCGATGGACGCGAAGCCCTTGAACTCTTCGAGGATCTGCTCGCTCGTGAGGCCGAGTGCCTTGAGGAACACGGTCACGGACTGCTTGCGCTTGCGGTCGATGCGAACGCCGACCTGGTCGCGCTTGTCGATCTCGAATTCGAGCCAGGCTCCACGGCTCGGGATGACGCGGGCGGAGTAGATGTCCTTGTCGGACGTCTTCTCCTGCTCACGGTTGAAGTACACACCGGGCGAGCGCACGAGCTGTGAAACGACGACACGCTCGGTGCCGTTGATCACGAAGGTGCCCTTGGGGGTCATCAGCGGGAAGTCACCCATGAACACGGTCTGGGTCTTGATCTCACCGGTGAGGTGGTTCATGAACTCAGCGTTCACATAGAGGGGTGCGGAATAGGTCTTGCCCTTTTCCTTGCACTCGTCAATGGTGTACTTCTCAGGCTCGAGCTCGGGGTTCGTGAACGACAGCTGCATCGTTTCGCCGAGGTCCTCGATCGGGGAGATCTCTTCGAAGATCTCGTCGAGCCCGGTGCGGGTCGGGAGGTCCTGGCGACCTTGCGCCTGGCCTTCTTCGACACGCTTCTTCCACTTGTCGTTTCCGACAAGCCAATCGAAGGACTCCGTCTGCAAGGCGAGCAGATCCGGGACCGTCAGATTGTCTGTGATCTTTGCGAACGACAGACGCCCTGCAGCGCGGCCGTTCTTGGGTGAGTTGGTGGTTGCGTTGCGCGCAGCAGCCAAGGAAATAACCTCCGTAGACCCCGTCAGGTCTAGTCACTGTTAGTAATGAATTCCGAGTACGCTCCCCAGACCCTCAGTTTGATACGAGGTATGCCTCAAGGTGGCTTGAGCACGCAAAGCCGACCGCAATATGAAGGCATGAATTTGTCTGGGAGCGCAAAGATCAACTATAGGCTGTCTTTTCCCCTATGTCCACCCCAATCTTGACCTTCACCATTTTCTCAGGTATAACCCGCCGCATCCGCCCCCTCGCTCACCCCTGCGACCCGCCGCCCACCTTCCGCGAGAGCGGAGAAATGGCCCTTTCGACGCCGCTGAGAGGGCCTAATTCGTACTCTCGCGGAGTGGTGGTGGGGGGTGATTGGGGGAGACTGGGGGGATGAGCAGGTCTGAAGTGCAGCATCCGTCGGTCACGTTGAAGCTGAGTGGGATGGTCGCGGAGGTCCAGCCGGACCGGTTCGTGCCGGGAAGTTTCGAGCTCGTCGTCGACGGCACGCCGCAGTCGCACGTGAACATCGACAACCCCGACGAGTTGTTCTTCGAGTACGTGCAGCGGATCGGGCACGTCATCGACCTGCTCGGCGACGTCGGCGAACCGATCACAGCCGTTCACCTCGGCGCAGGTGCGCTCACGCTCCCCCGGTACGTCGAGGCGACCCGGCCCGGCTCGCGGCAGCAGGTCGTGGAGATCGAGAGCGACCTGATCGACTTCGTGCGCGCCGAGCTGCCCTGGGACAAGCGCGCGAACCTGCGGGTGCGGCACGGCGACGCCCGCGAGGTGCTCGCCAAGCTGCCGGCCGGGCTGCACGGCACCACCGACCTCGTCGTCGTCGACATCTTCTCGGGGGCGCGCACCCCCGCCCACGTGACCAGCCGCGAGTTCTACGAGCTCGCCCGGCCGCTGCTGAGCCCCCGCGGGGTGCTCGTCGTGAACGTGGCCGACGGCCCCGGGTTGGCCTTCGCGCGCGCCCAGGCGGCGACGCTCTCCGCGGTGTTCCCGCACGTGATCGGCCTCGCCGAGACCCAGGTGCTCAAGGGCCGCCGCTTCGGCAACATCGTGCTCGTCGCGACGCTCACCGCGGTCGACCTGACCTGGGTGCCCCGGCTGCTCGCCGGCGGCCCGCACCCGGCCAAGGTCGTCGAGGGCGCGGAGCCTGCGGCAGTTCATGGCGAGCGCGCTCGTGACGACGGATGCGACGGCGACGCCGTCCCCGCTGCCCGGCCGCACGGTGTTCCAGATCGGCAACTGAGCCGGAGCACGACGGGACCTGCCTGCGGCCCGGCTGAGGCCGGGATCCCGAGCTGTCCAGAGGTGTCCCGGTTGTGTCGAGGGTCGCCGGTGCACCGGCGACCCTCAGCAGGAACGGGACCTGTCGCGTTCTCGGCGGAGCGGGCATCCGCTCTCAGACTGAGACTCGGCGCGCGGCACCCCCGTCTGAGGGCGGCGCCCGGGTTATCCTGTTAGGGAACCCGATCGTCCGCGGCACACCCGGCCGCCCTTGCCTCAGGACTACACCCTGCCCATCATCATTGGTTACGACGCCGTCACTCTCCGTGAGAAAGTCGACCTGCTTGCCGCCGGGCAGCGCCTCGACGAACTCGGCGAGTTGCGCAGCCTGTCCGCGCTCAACGAGAAGATCGCGCTGCTGCGCCTCATCGGACGCCTCGACGAGGCCTTCGACATGGCCAACGCCGCCCTGCGGCAGGCCCGGTTCACCGGGTCCCGGGAGGAACTCGCGGCCAGCCGCATCCGCCGGGCCCAGGTGATGCAGTTCCAGGGCAAGCTCGATGAAGCCGCGAGCGAGCTCACCCACTGCGTTCTCGAGGCGGAGACGCACGAGTGGAGCGCGGTCGCCGCGTTCGCGCGGGAGAACCGCGGCAAGGTCCTGTTCGAGCAAGGCGACCTCGAGGGGGCTCTCACGGACCTCACCGCCGCCGTGTTCCTGCGGGAGAAGGCCGGGGCATCCGTCGATCAGCTCGAAGGGTCTCTTCTGGCCGTCGCGGTCGTCGAGTCCATCATCGCCGAGCGAGGCCAGGGCCGCTAGCGGTCCAGCGCCCGCCTGCGCCTGCGCCGGCGCCCGCGCCGGTTTCCGCACACCGCGCCCCTCTGCGCCCACGCCCGCGCCGGTATCCGCAGGCCGCGCCCGCCGATGCGGGAGCGGGCCGCGCAAACGGGCGCGACGGCGGACGCTGCCCGCGCGAAGTGCGGACGGCATCCGCTCTCGACGCCTCACCCTCCCCGCCCACGCCCGCGCCGGTTTCCGCACACCGCGCCCCTCTGCGCCCACGCCCGCGCCGGTATCCGCAGGCCGCGCCCGCCGATGCGAGAGCGGGCCGCGCAAACGGGCGCGACGGCGGACGCTGCGCGCGCGAAGTGCGGACGGCATCCGCTCTCGACGCCTCACCCTCCCCGCCCACGCCCGCGCCGGTATCCGCAAGCCGCGCCCGCCGATGCGGGAGCGGTGTGCGCAAACGGGCGCGACGGCGGACGCTGCGCGCGCGAAGTGCGGACGGCATCCGCTCTCGACGCCTCACCCTCATTCGCGCAACCCGTCTCGCGAGAGGTCCGCGGGAATGGAACACACGGAGGGCGCTGCGGCAACCCAGTGGTCGATGTCGGTGGACGGGGGCATTCTGGAGGAACGGGCGCGGCCGGTCCCGCACACTTCACCGGATGCCCAGCACACGGCACGGCAGGCCCCTCGACGGTGGGCCGGCGCAGGAGAAGTAGGGAGGTCGAAGTGGACGAGTGCAGGCCGGCGCAACGGTCGGCGCAGATGACGGCGCAGTCGACTGCGCTGCGGCACGGCGCTACGTCGGCAACGGCGCGGGGGCAGGTGACGGCACAGGGGCAGGTGACGGCACAGCGGCAGGTGACGGCACAGCGGCAGGGGCAGCGGCGCGGCGCGGCGCAGCACGCCTGTCGGGTGCTCGGGCGGCTCACGCTGCTCTCGCTGCTCTCGGCAGTCACCGTGTTGCTCGCGGCGTGCACGTCCGGGGTGCCGGGTACTCCCGGCGGGACGGGAGTGCCGACGGCGCCCACCTCGACGGAACCGGCGCCCGGGACGCCCTCGTCCTCGGGCGCGACCGGTGTGCCGAGTCCTGACCCCGGAGCCCAACCGGGCGAACCGAACACCGGACCGGGCCCCGGCATGGCTGCAGGGCCCGTCGAGCCGACCGGGGAACCCGTCGTCCTTGCCTCCGGCCTCGAGGCGCCGTGGTCGATCCTCCGGTTGCCCGGCGGCGGCACCCTGATCAGTGAACGGGGCACCGCACGCGTGCGCGAGCTGGTGTCCGGCGGACTCCGCGATGCCGGAACGGTTCCCGGGGTGGTCCCCCGGGGCGAGGGCGGGCTGCTCGGCCTCGCCTACCTCGCCGGTCCCACTGCTGCGAGCGGGACCGGCACGGGCGCGAGCAGCAGCACGGCTCGCGAGACGGGCAGCGGCGCGAGCGGAAGCGCTGCGAGCGTCGAGGCGGGCGCCAGCGCTGGCCCCGGGGGCTGGGTGTACGCGTATTTCACCGGGGCCGAATCGAACCAGATCGTGCGGATGCCGCTCACCGGTACCGTCGGCAGCCTCGCGCTCGGGAGCCCCGAACCGGTGCTCTCGGGGATCCCTCGGGCGGGCAATCACGACGGCGGGCGCATCCGCTTCGGCCCGGACGGCATGCTCTACGCGACGACGGGCGACGCCGGGGACACCGCGAGAGCGCAGGACCTCGGGTCGCTTGGCGGGAAGATCCTGCGGATGACGCCGACCGGCACGGTGCCGCCGGACAATCCGTTCGGGACGCTCGTCTACTCGTATGGGCACCGGAATCCGCAGGGCATCGCCTGGGATTCCCGGGGCCGGCTGTGGGCGAGCGAGTTCGGGCAGTCGACCTGGGACGAACTCAACCTGATCACGCCCGGCGCAGACTACGGCTGGCCGGAGGCCGAGGGCATCGCGCACGATTCCCGGTACACCGACCCGGTCGTGCAGTGGCGCACGTCGGAGGCCAGCCCGAGCGGGCTCGCGATCGTCGGGGACACTCTGTTCGTCGCGGCCCTGCGCGGCGAGCGACTGTGGCGGGTCGACTCCTCAACAGGCGTGGCGACCGCGTGGTTTGTCAACACCTTCGGCCGGCTGCGCGACGTGGTAGCGGGCCCGGATGGGACACTGTGGTTTGTGACGAACAACACGGATGGCCGCGGCACCCCAGCCCCAGGCGACGACAGGCTCTACTCCGTTCGAGTGGTGCAGACCAGCCCGCCGGCGCGCGGCACCCGGGTGGCGCCGGGTGCGAATCCGCCGCCCGCAACGGCGGTGGCACGCTGATGGCCGATCTCACCCGCGTGCGACGCTGGGCCGAGGCGCTCATCGACCTGCACCTCGACTCCGGCTGGACCTTCGCGTTCGACAACGCTAAAAAACGTGCCGGGCTCTGCAACTTCACGGCGAAACGCATCACCGTCTCGCGCTACCTCGCCTCCCGCTACGAGGACGACGAGGTGCACCAGATCCTGCTCCACGAGGTCGGGCATGCGCTCGCCGGTCCGCGCGCCGGCCACGGCCCGAAGTGGAAGGCCATCGCCCGCGACCTCGGCTACGACGGCAAGCGCACGCACGACGGCGAGATCGCCAACGAACTCGCCCCGTGGGTGGGCACGTGCCCGGCCGGCCACATCCACTATCGGTACCGGAGGCCGACGCGTGCCCTCGCCTGCGGGCTGTGCGGTCGCGGCTTCAGCCGCGATCACCTCATCGACTGGAGGAGCCGGGAGATCACGGCCGCCGTGCGACGCCGGGCCTCGGCATCCGCCGGCCTCTGAGTCCGCCGCGGGCGGACCTCGCGCGCTCTGACGCTCGCCGGCCTGCGACGTCGCCGCTCACGTAGGGGTTGGGGTGAGCCGCGACGTCGAGCCCCACGTGAAGTGTCGCAGATCGAGGTTCGCGGGCCCCGCGAACGTCGATCTGCGACACCTCAGGGAACCGCGACGGGCGACGGATGCCTAGCGCACGCCGATCCGGCGGCGCCGGTCCCGGGAGGTGCGGCTGTCCCGGTTGAGCCGTCGGTCGCCGTGGTAGAGGATGCCCTGCCAGTCGACCGGCGCGCCGGGGTCGATCCGGAACCCTGCCGGCTGCTTCGGCTTCTTCACGTCAACGTAGAGGAAGTTGAGCAGACCGAGCCACACGTCGACGACGGAGTTCCACAGGCCGATGTACATCAGGATCGCCGCGCCGGTCGCGACGGCATTGAAGGCGGCGAAGATGGCGTTGCCGACGTTCTGATGGCTGATGTCCCGGTAGAGCGTGAGCAGCGAGAACGCCACGATCAGGTAGGGAACGATCACGTAGAGCGCCGGCGCCGCCGTGCGGTTGAGCACCTTCGGGGTGCGCACGAATGGGATTTTCTCGGCCGAGAACATCTGCTGGAACGACTTGAGCACCCCGGCGAGGTTGACGGGGAGCAGCACGAGGTTGAAGCCGTAGATGCGGAACACGTCGCTGAACCGATGGCCGGCGTCGCGCAGGTCGGTGCCCATCGCGAGGAAGTAGGGCAGCGCGGCGAGGAAGACGAAGGGGCTGAGCAGCCGGCTGTCGTATGGAAAGGCGAGCAGGAAGATGAGCCCGAAACTCGACCAGGCGATCGAGGCCATGTAGTTGGTGCGGAGGAACACCTCGCTCCAGCGCACCCGCTCGCGGCGGAAGCGGCGCTCCCGGAGCCTGGTCCCAGAATTTCGGCAGGATGAGCAGTCCGCCGTTGGCCCAGCGCCGGCGCTGCACGATGAGCGAGCCGAAGTCGGGCGGGGTGGCACTGTAGCTCAGGCGTTCGGGGTAGTTGACGAGGGTCCAGCCGTGAGTGCCGAGGTCGATGCTCGACTCGGTGTCCTCGATCACGGTGCGGTCCTGAATGTAGGTGCGGATCTCGAAGCCGCCGACCTCCTCGACCTCGACGATGTCCTCGAGGGCCTTCTTGCGGATGACGGCGTTCGCGCCGACCCAGAAAGTCGCGTCGAAGTAGGTCATGCCCTGGTGCAGCATATGTTGCAGGTCGGTCGACGCACCGGCGATCCGCTCGATGCGCGTCGGGGCCCCGTGGAACGAGGAATACGGCGTCTGCGTGACGGCCACCCGGGCGTTCTCGGGCTCCTCGAGCAGGTGGACGAGACGCACGCAGTAGTCCCTGAGCAGCAGGGAGTCCGCGTCGAGGGTGAGCAGGTATTCCGTGTCGGGCACCGGGAAGTCGCCCACGGCATCCCCGACAGCGCGTCGCAGGACCGTGCCCTCGGCCGTGTGGTCGGTCACCCACGACGTGCCCATCAGGCCGATGTAGGAGTTGAGGTTCATCGCCTTGTTCGCCTCGTGTGAAAGGGAGGCATACTTCTTGCGCTCGAAGTAGTCGAGCCGGGCGGTGAAGATCCGGGCCAGGCGCAGCGAGAGGGTCACGATCTGGTCGGCGTCGGGGAAGTCGGCGCCCGCGGCCGACGACTCGAGCGCGAGCAGGCTCAGCCGCAGGCTCGCGGGCCACGCCCATGATGACCTGGTCGACGAAGAACTCGTCGACGTGGTCGAGCACCTCCTCGGCCGCGGCCATCTCCTCCAGCCACGCGGCGGCCGCGGCGTAGTCGTCGGCGAGATCGCGGACATCCGCCGCCGTGACCCGCGGGTCATCGACGAACCGGTCGAGCCTGCGCTCCGCGCCGAGCCGGAACCGCGCGGCAGGCGCGGCAAGCCGCTCGCCGATCTCACCGGCGAGCGCCCTGGTCGCGTTGAGCACGCGCAGCGTCTCGGGGTCGGTCGGGAACGGCGCATCGTCGAGGAGCAGCACGATCCCGAGGTCGGGGAATTCCTGCAGCGCCGCCGACCACAGGGTCGCGCGTACGACGTGCGTCTCCTCGGCATACGACGGTACGAGCACGGTGATCCCGTGCTGGTAGGTGCCGAAGTGCCGGTCGAGCTCACCGCGCGGCACGCGCACGTGGCTCTGGTGCCGGTACATCGCGCCGAGGCGCGCGAGAAGGTACATCGACGCGGAGAAGGTCAGGAAGGTGACCACGATGGCGTAGCCGATCGCCTCCATCGTGAAGGTGAAGTCGGGGCGCGGGGTGTCGACGAACAACCGCACGATGGTCGTCAGGAGGTAGTACGCCCAGAAGCCCACCGTCGCCACGATGGCGACTCGGGCCCCCGCGATCGCCCGGGAGCTCGGCCGTGGGTGCACGATCGAGAGGGGTTCGCTACGCCGCTCCGCGCCCCATTGGCGGCGGCGAGCCCGGATCGGTCCGTTCCCGATGTCGGCCATCTCCGCGGATGCCGGCGGGAACCCCGCGGGCGCTGGCGTCGCGGAGGCATCCCGCTTCGTTGTCGATTCCGGTGTAGCCACGTGGGGTTTCCTATCTGAGACGAGCAGGAACCCTCCTGGACCGGGTTCGCGCCCGCACCGAAGCGAGAAAAAACAACCGCGGCGGTACGGTGCCCCCAGTTTAGGGGCGGATGTAGCACCGAAAACTGCCATAATCCACAGTGAGGTCGAGGAGTCCCATGTCCACACGTTTCCCAGGTCGGCGCCTGTCGGTCGTGCGACTGATCGGTGTCATCGTGGTTGCCGCCGGGCTGATCTTCGCCGGTTTCCAGGGCTGGAACCAGATCGCCGACGCCGCATCCGTGAGCGCGAAGCCGTGGATGGCCGGGTACGTCGATGTGACGGCCACGCCGAGCCTCGCCTTCGAGAATCCCGTCTCCGCCGCGGGCGACAACGTCGTGCTCTCCTTCATCGTCGCCGACCCGACCGCCGCCTGCACGCCGACCTGGGGCACCTTCTACACGATGGCGGCAGCGGAGCACGACCTCGACCTCGACCGACGCGTGGCGCGCCGCACCCAGCAGGGCGGAGAGGTGATCGTGTCGTTCGGCGGCGCGATCAACCAGGAGCTCGCCGTCGGCTGCACCGATCCCGCAGCACTCCAGGCCGCGTATGCCTCGGTGATCGAGCGTTACAAGCCGAGCACCATCGACCTGGACCTCGAGGGCGCGAACCTCACTGACACGGATGCCGGGGCGCGCCGCGGTGTGGCGCTCGCCGCCCTGCAGAAGGCCGCCGCGGCATCCGCTGCCCCGCTCGCGATCTGGCTCACCGTGCCGACGGCCCCGGACGGCCTCACCGAGGACGGCACGAACGCGGTGACGCAGTTGCTGACGGCCGGCGTCAACCTCAGCGGCGTGAACCTGATGACGATGGACTTCGGCTCCTCACGTGCCGCCGGGCAGTCGATGGCGGATGCCGCGACGAGCGCCCTGCAGTCCGCCCACGGCCAGCTGTCCACGCTCTACCGCCGGGCGGGCCAGCCGCTCGGGTCGAAGGCGCTCTGGAACAAGCTCGGTGCGACCGCGATGATCGGGCAGAACGACGTGCCCGGCGAGATCTTCACCCTCGCCGATGCCGTGGCGCTCAACGATTTCGCGCTCGCGAACGGCGTCGGCCGCATGTCGATGTGGTCGCTCAACCGCGATGCGAGCTGCGGGGCGAACTACCCGGACGTGAAGCAGGTCTCCGACTCGTGCAGCGGCGTCGAGCAGGGTTCCGTGCTGTTCGCGGATGTGCTCGGTGCGTCGTTCACCGGAAGCCCGGCCGCGAGCGCCGGCGACAGTTCGACCGCGCAGCCGATCGGTGTCGCGACGGAGAACCCCGCCGCCACGGACGAGCCCGCGGCAAGCCCGTACCGGATCTGGTCGGTGACGATCGCATACCCGAAGGGCACCCGGGTCGTGTGGCACCACAACGTGTACTCGGCGAAGTACTGGACCCAGGGCGACCTGCCGGACAACCCCGTGCTGCAGGCGTCCGAGACCCCGTGGCGGCTGATCGGGCCGGTGCTCGCCGGCGAGACGCCGGTGCCGACGCTGACGCTCCCGGCCGGCAGCTTCCCGGAATGGTCCGGTACGACGATCTACACCAAGGGCCAGCGGGTGCTCTTCGAAACCGGCGCCTTCGAGGCGAAGTGGTGGACCCAGGGCGACAGCCCGGATGCCGCGGCCGAGAATCCGGACGCCTCACCGTGGGTGGCACTCACCGACGCCCAGCTGCGCGTGCTGCTCGGCCTGCCGTTGATTCCAGCGGACGCCGACAGCATCGGGTAGCGGCGGCGAGCGGTTCGCCCGGTCGGCGGCATCCGCTTGCCTGCTCCCCTGCGCGCCCGCTCGCCGGCCAGAATGCCCTAACGAATTCGACGGAGTCTTTGCCCGGAAAGCGCTTAAAACGCGTTTCCACGCGTGTAAAACCCAAAAACTCCGTCGAATCGGTTAGGGGACGTCAGCCGCTGAGACCCAGGGCCTCGGACACGAGCCCGAAGATCCCGAAGAAGCCGGCGGCGCTGCCGAGGAAGATCCCGAGCGGGAGGTAGATGCGGCGCTGGCGGCCGGCCGCACGGACTTCCGTGTCGAGGACCTCAAAGCGTTCGATCAGGTCGTCACCGGTTTCGACGGGCACGTTCGCCCACATGGCCGGGTTGTCGAACAGGTCGGTGAACCGGCCGCACTCATTCTGGTCGAGCACGACCGGGAGAGCCTCGAGCCAGCCGACGAGGTCGTCGACGTCGAGCACCGTGACGAACGGCGGGCGAGCCCTGACCTTGACCTCGCGCGCGCCGACGAAGACCACCGTCGGCCGCACCGGTGCGGTCTGGGCACGGCGGTCGCTCATCAGGTCGGTGACGTGGTTCGCCTCGAACTCGGCGTGACGGAGGTAGGGCACGGTGCGTCCGTTGACGGTCAGCACGGACTTGTCGACGAGGATGCGTGCCCCGCGGTGCTGCTTCGCGTTGATGGTGATCACTCCGCCTGGGCCGACGATCAGGTGGTCGATGTCCCAGCCCTCGAGGCCGATCGGGAGCGCGTGGAAGACGGTCCAGTCGGAGCCTGAGCGCCTCGAGGCTCTTCCCGACGGCGATCTCACCGAGCGCGGCGAGATACCAGCCCTCGCAGCGCTTGCTGAGCGGTGAGCGCCCGCTGAACCGAAGCCACGGGGAACGGTCCGGCGTTCCGCCCTGCTCGCGCAGCAGCTTGTCGATCACGGATTCCGCCATGCGCCGCCTGTACATGCCGCCGCCGCTGAGCCTCACCATGTCTGCCGGTCCGTTACTTTTACTACGCGCGATCGCAAGTCCTGTCAGCCCATTGTCACCCCAAAGATGGGCGCGTCCTTACTCCGCGGGAAGATGCGGTTGGGTCAGCAGGCTCTTGGGGCGTCTCCCGAGCACGCCGGCCCGAGGACCGATCGGACGAAACGCACGCGGCTGACGGCCCCCGCTGCCCTCTTCGCGGGTCGCTCCGACTCCAGTATTCTATTGAGAGGACATCTGTCCGTTCAACAGCGGCCCGAGGGGAACGATCATGCCGGCATCCCCTCGTGCGTTCCGGAGAGTCCTGCGGACCGGGCGGGCCCCGCTGACCAGCTTCGGCATCCCTTTCGGACTGTCTGGCCTTGCCGGCACCTGGACGATGGCCGCGGGAGTGCTCGGCACGCCCGCTGGCATCGGTGAGGCCCTGTGGGTGTTCGGGCTCGTCGCCTGGGTTGCGGTCCTCGCCAATTACCTCGTGCGTAGCCGGAACAACGGGGGGACGATCAGGGGTGACCTTGCCGACCCGGTCCAGGGACCGTTCGCCGCCCTCGCGCCCACGACCGGGATGCTGCTGGGCACCCATGCCGCCGTGTCCCTATCCGCGGGTTCCGGTGCCGGGCATCCGCTTGCGGGGGCGCTGCCGGGATCGCCCCCGGGCTCCTGGTCGGACTGGTGCAGGGGGTCGTCGTCGTGTTCATGGTCGCGGCGCTCGTATTCGGGTCGTGGTCGGTCGCGCAGCTGGCTCTCCGGATGCGCGACATCGACACACTCCATGCCGGGTACTTTCTTCCGACGGTCGCCGCAGCCTTCATCGCCGGGCAGTCGGCGGGAACGTTCGGCTGGACGACGCTGAGCGTCGCGTCTATCGGGGTCGGGCTGCTGTTCTGGATGCTGCTGGGTGCGCTCATCCTCGGCAGGATGGCATTCCGACCCGCCCTTCCTGCCCGCCTGCTGCCGACGTTCGCGATCTTCTCGGCCCCGCCCGCAGTCGCGGGGAACGCCTGGTTCGCCTCCAACGGCGGCCGGCTCGACACGCTCGAGACCGTCCTGCTCGGGACGTTCGTGCTGCTGATCCTCGTGCAGGTGATGATGCTCGCCACTTATTGGCGGCTCGGGTTCGACCTCGGCTTCTGGGCGTTCACCTTCACGGCCGCGGCGAGCGGGACCTACGCCCTGCACTGGATCGGAGGTGCCGCCGCGCCCGGCGCCGGGACCGGGTCGGCCATGAGCCTGTGGGTGTCGGGGGCCTGGGTGTCCGGGTTCGCCGGAACCGGCATCCTCGCCACCGTGACCCTCCTGATCGGCAGTATCGCCGTGCGCTCGGTCGGGTACCTCGTGCGGGCACACGCGCGCTCGACGCAAGCGCGCGCCTGACCTACTCGGTGACGGAGATTTCCTTCCAGAAGGCGACGTAGCCGCTGTAGTCCTGGCCGACCCGGTCGAACGACGCGGGGTACGGAGTGGGGTAGCTCCAGGCGCGGTCCTGCAGCAGGGTGTCGCCGTCCTGCAGGCTGAAGTACTGGCATTCACCCTTCCACGGGCAGGTGTACGGGGTCGCGCTCTCCACGAGGAATCCGGGCTTGACGCTTGCCGGCGGGAAGTACCAGTTGCCTTCGATCTTGACGAGCTCGGACTGGGGGGCTTCGGCGATCGTGGTGCCGTTGAATACTGCCTTCATGGTGTGCTCCTGGTTCGGTCGGTGACTCGGGGTGTTGCGAGGCTGTTGCGAGGCTGGTGCGAGGCTGTTGCGAGTAATGAAACGTCAGGCCGGAAACCGGAATTCCCGGACACGGCGAATCTCGGCTGATTGTTGGGCGGCATCCGCTGGCGCGTGGGGCCGGGCCAGATCGATCGCAGCCCGGATCTCCTCGGCGCGGCCGGCCGCACGGAGCGCAACGGCGGTCTCGGACGCGCTCACGAGGTGACGCAGGGCGCGATGGAGCCCGAGGAATCCGGCGGAGGGGGCCGCGGCCTCCGGCGAACAGTGGTCGATTCCGAGGCGGGAGAGCTCGTCGATCACTTCCCCGGCCAGGAGGAAGTCTTCGACTGCCGGGCGCGGGGATCCGTCGCGGCGCCGCTCCCCCACGGCGACCACGGCCACGGAGAACCGGTCGGCCTTCTCGGTCTGCTGCGCGAGCACCCACTGGGCGACCCGCGCCGGGTTGCCGAGGTCGGCCACGATCACGAGGTGCTCGCCGAAGGGCGTCGCGGGTGCCGTGTCGCCGACGGTGGGCAGGGCGTCCGCAAGGATGATCACGTCCGCATCCTCGGCGAGCGCCTGGAACCCGGCGAGGCCGACGTCGAAGCGGACCTGGTACTTCTGCTGGGGCAGGGATTCACTCACTGGAAAAGGCTACCCGTCGGACGGCCGACCACCGTCCCCGAGCATGCGGACGCGTGGCCGGCGAGGGCTGGGGCGGGTCAGTCGAAGCGAGCGTCGTAGCGGGCGAGGGCGTCGGCATCCGTTGCGAGGGTCGTCGCCCGGCGCGCCGTGTCGAGCGCGGTCACGGGGTCCGCTTCGGCCTCGGCGAGTGCGACGAGCCGCTCGGATTCGGCGAGCCGGGTACGGGCCTCCGCGCCGACCCGGCCGGGGTGGGCCGCGATGAAGCTGCGGGTCACGGTTCCCTGGCTGCGCGCGGCCAGCAGGGCGCCGGCGAGCGCCGCCCGGGCGTTGTCGAGACGCAACTGCTGGTTGCGCGCCTCCGACCGGGTGACGTCGAGCCCGTCGAGCACCTCGCGCAGCCGGGCGAGGTCGGCGGCGGGGTCGCTCACCCGCGACGGATGCCGCAACTCGGCCACGATCGCATCGGCCGCGGTGATCACCCGGTTCAGTTCGGCGGCCGCGACGGACTCCTCGTGCCCGTCACGGAGGGTGCGGGCCTCGGCGATCTCGGCGTCGGCGGAGTCGAGGGCGGCATTGAGGGTCGCCTGGCCGACGTGCAGCTGGTCCTCTCCGGTCTCGATCGCGTCGAGGAGCTTTCCGGCGTGGAAGAGCCCGAGTTCCGCGGCCGCGAGTTCGTCACCGATGGGGTAGCCGGGGACGGCCTTGAGGTGGGCGGCCGCGGCATCCGTGGCCTGTTTCGCCTGCCCGAGGGCGGTGCGCGCCTCGGCGACGTTGCCGCTGAACGCAGCGAGTGCGGTGGGGGCGTAACTGAGCCGGAGCCTGTCGATGCTCGCCGCGCCCGAGGCGACTCGATCGGTCACCCGGTCGACGCGGCGGGTGAGCTGCTCGAGGAGGAGCGGGGCGTCGCGCTCGCGCCCGCGGCGGGCGGTGAAGACACGGTCCTGCTCGGCGAGGCGGGTCGTCGACTCGGCGGCGAGCGCGATGATCTGTTCCGTCCAGCGGCGGCGCTCGGACTCGGTGTCCGGCACGCTGTCGTCGAGCTTCTGTTGCAGGGCGAAGGCGTCCCGCAGCTGGCGGCGGGAGAGCTCGAGGGCCGTGGCGAAGTCCCGGGTCGCCGCCTCGCCGAACTGGGCGACCGCGAACCCGAGTTCGTCGGTCGCGGCGCCGACCTGGTCATCGGCGCGCACCAGGGCGATCGCAGCGGCGCGTGCGCGTTCGGCGACGACCGCGGCCTCCGCCTGTTCCCGGTCGCGGCGCCGGCGGCGGGCGGATGCGACGACGAGAGTCACCCCGAGGACCACGAACGCGAGAAGTATGGCCGAGGGTACCCACCAGAGATCGCCAGTCATAGCCGCGAGTCTAATCAACGCGGCTGGGGCGAATGGCGGGTGCGGCCGCGCTGCACGCGTCGGATGCGGCAGACACCGCGGCGGACGCAACGTCGGAGATTTTCGCGACTCGCGGCATCCGCCGCCCGGGTTCACGGCGTGTCGCGAAAAACTCCGACATAACGCACGCCGACCGGCTCCGACACCCGCCCGAAACCGCGCACGCGGCGGATGCGGCGCAGGCCGTGGACGACGCAACGTCGGAGAATTTCGCGACTCGCGGCATCCACCGCCCGGACTCACGGCGTGTCGCGAAAAACTCCGACACAACGCACGCCGACCGGCTCCGGGGCTGGCGGGCGGGCGGGAGACAGGCGCCCAAGCCGCTCCGGCGCCTACATGCGGCGCATCTGCCTCCGGATCAGGTCGTAGTCGTGCCGCGAGATCTCGAGCAGGCCGCGGCGGAGCCTGGTAGCCCCAGTCCGGGTCGGACCGGGTGAACTCGAGCACGTTCAGGAGCGGGCGGATCGAGGTGCTGACGGCATCCGTGTCGTAGTCGATGCGCCGCCGCCACGGCACATAGGTGCCGGAGGGCGTCTCGGGGCTCCGGAATTCGTACGCGTTCCCCTCGGCGACGAACCCGATCGCGGTGAACTCCCGCAGCAGCTCGCCCTCGACGGCGGTCTTCGGCGAGTAGTAGACGACCCCGTCGCTCTCCCGCATGCCCTCGAGCGTGGTGCGCAGCCGGTAGCCGGCCTGCGCGAACCCCATAGCGACGCCCCGCTGCACGTTATCGCGCTGCGCGACCCCGAGCCAGTACCGAATTGCCACTCCTCAGTTGTACTGCATGCCCCGGCACCACAGACTGGGGGCATGCGTGTTCTCCTGAAAGAAATCCTCGATTGCCCGCCGGATGCCGCGTGGCGCGCCCTGCAGAGCCCCGCCGTCTTCCGCGAGGTGAGTTCCCCTCTCATCAGCGTGGAGTCGCTCGAGGCCGACGGCTTCCCCTCGATCTGGGAACCCGGCGAGCACCCGGTCGAACTCACCGCGCTCGGCCTCGTGCCGATGGGGAAGCAGGTGATCCGGCTGCAGATGTCTACCGAGCGGCGCGACGGCGTGCGCATCGTGCGCGACACCGGCCGGGGCGTGTCTGGCGCCCTCGAGGCCGTCACACTCTGGGACCACCGGATGGCCGTGGCGGCAGACCCGGCCGGCACCGGCAAGACGCTCTACCGCGACCAGCTCATCTTCGGCACCGGCGCGCTCACCCTGGCGAGCTGGCCGGTGTTCTGGGCGATGTGGCAGTGGCGGATGCTGCAACTCAAGCGGCTCGCACCGACCTGGCGTTTCGACGTGGGCATCGACGCGGCCGGGTCTGCGGG
The DNA here is from genome assembly GCF_027594785.1 of Cryobacterium breve. Classification (GTDB taxonomy): domain Bacteria; phylum Actinomycetota; class Actinomycetes; order Actinomycetales; family Microbacteriaceae; genus Cryobacterium; species Cryobacterium breve_A. The sequence continues at coordinate 2,819,420 of NZ_CP075584.1, read as the reverse complement.
TCCGACAGACGGCGATGCATCCACGCGCCCTGACGAATTCGACGGAGATTCTGTCCGAATTGCACGTGAGAGGCCCGAAAACACCCCGGAAACCGAAAAACTCCGTCGAATTGGTTCGGCCGACGACGGAAATACGACACCGACCCCGACGGAGGCACCGGCATGAGCTCGACGCTCGGGGCCCTTCAGCTCGCCGACTGGCGCCGTCGCGTGACCGGCCTGTATGCCGGAGTGCGGCAGCTGAGCGTGCAGAACCCGGCGGCAGGCCACGAACTCTGGCGGAGCGGGCGCGACGACCTGTTCGCGGGGCATCCGTCGTCGCCCCTGCTGCCCGACGACCGGGCCGCGTTCACGGGGCTCACGATCGCGCCATACGACCCGGACTGGCGCTTCGAGGTCGAAGTGCACCGGGCTCCGGAGCCGCACCGAATCGCGGTCGAGACCGGGACGGACGGCACCGTGCCGTTCGACCTGGTCGGCATCGTGCGGCTGCCCTACCTCGGCCCGATCGACCTGTGGCGGCTCGGCAGCTACGGCGGCGGCCTGTTCCTGCCGATCAAGGACGGTCTCGCCGGCCGGCCCGGCGGGACGTACGGCGGCGGGCGCTACCTGCTCGACACGATCAAGGGGGCGGACCTGGGCCCCGGCGTCGGTGACGACACCGTGATCCTCGACTTCAACTTCGCATACAACCCGTCGTGCGCCTACGACCCGATGTGGGCCTGCCCGCTCGCGCAGGCCGGCAACACCGTCACGGTCGATGTTCCGGTCGGCGAGCTCTACACGGGCGACCTCGACTAACGCACCTTCCGTCGATAGGCGTGCCCGGGGCGAGCGGGGGCCGACCGGGGCTTTTCTGGGAGGGTGCTTGACAGCATCCGCTAGACTGAAACAACTTGCGAATGCATCGCTGCGCTCGCTGCGTCGTAGAACGCCCTCTTCTTGTTGCGGCGGCACACCATTTTGGTGGGCCGAGCGCATATTGCGAATGAACATTCTTACGGCGAACGGATGTGCCCATTGGCACCTTCGCCATGTGAATCCTCCTGGCTCCGAAGCCTGCATTCCCTCACTCGGGGTGCGCACACGGTTCGACGGAGGGCTCTGATGCCCGAAAGGCACCACTTTGTCTGAAATTTCCTTCGGCGCGCTTGGCGTGCCGGCTCCCCTCGTTGCCGTGCTCACGGCGCAGGGAATCGACAGCCCCTTCCCGATCCAGGTCGACACCCTCCCCGACACCCTCAAGGGCCGGGACGTGCTCGGTCGCGGCAAGACCGGCTCCGGCAAGACCCTCGCCTTCGCGATCCCGATGGCCGCGCGCCTCGGCGGCACGCTCGCCGGCGGCAAGCGCCGCCCGGGCCGCCCGCTCGGACTGATCCTCTCGCCGACCCGTGAGCTCGCCACCCAGATCACCAACGCGCTCACCCCCTTCGCCGAGGCATACGGCCTCACGGTCACGACCATCTTCGGCGGCGTCTCCCAGGGCCGCCAGGTCTCCGCGCTCAAGGCCGGCGTCGACATCGTCGTCGCCTGCCCCGGACGCCTCGAAGACCTGATGAAGCAGGGCTACGTCAACCTCGACTCCGTCGAGATCACCGTGCTCGACGAGGCCGACCACATGGCCGACCTCGGCTTCCTGCCCGTCGTCACGCGCATCCTCGACAAGACGCCGAACAGCGGCCAGCGGATGCTCTTCTCGGCCACGCTGGACAACGGCGTCGACAAGATCGTCCGCAAGTTCCTCCACAACGAGGTGCTGCACTCGGTCGACGACTCGAACAGCATCGTCTCCGCCATGACCCACCACGTCTTCGAAGTCGACAACGCCGAACAGAAGAAGGCGCTCATCGAGAAGCTCGCCTCCGGAACCGGACGCCGCATCCTCTTCATGCGCACCAAGCACCACGCGAAGAAGCTCGCCAAGGCACTCACCGAGGCGGGCATCCCCTCGGTCGACCTGCACGGCAACCTCTCGCAGGTCGCCCGTGACCGCAACCTCGCCGCGTTCAGCAACGGCGACGTGAGCGTTCTCGTCGCAACGGATGTCGCCGCTCGCGGCGTGCACGTCGACGATATCGAGCTCGTCATCCACGTCGACCCGCCGGCAGAGCACAAGGCGTACACGCACCGCTCGGGCCGCACCGCCCGCGCCGGACACGCCGGTGACGTCGTCACCCTCGTGCTCCCGGAGCAGCGTCGCGACACCGCGGACCTGCTGCGCAAGGCCGCCATCAAGGTGACCCCGCAGCGCGTGACCGCGGACTCCCCCGCCGTCGCCGCCCTCGTCGGCGACGTCGCCGCGTACGTCAAGCCGGCGCCGCGCAGCGAACAGCCGCAGCAGCAGCGCCAGTCCCAGGGCGGACGCTCGCAGGGCGGTCGCTCACAGGGCGGCCGTTCCGAAGGCGGACGCTCGCAGGGTGGCCGTTCCGAAGGCGGACGCTCGCAGGGCGGACGCTCCGAGGGGGTCGCTCCGGCGGACGCTCCTCGTCCTCCGACGGCGGACGCTCGCAGGGCGGCAGCCGTTCCTACGCCTCCTCGTCGTCCTCCGACACCTCGCGCTCCTCGGACGGGCAGCGCGCGCGCGGCCGTGACGACCGCGACGGCGCGAGCACCGCTCCCGTTCGCGGCAACCGCGGCAGCCGCAGCAACGACACCGCCTCGACCGGCGGAGCGCGTCAGGAGCACTCGGGACGCCCCGCGACCTCCGGTCGCAGCCACGCCCCGCAGGGTTCCGGTCGCTCCGGCGGCCTGCAGGTCGGCGGACTCGTCCGCGGATCCGGTTCGGGAGCCGGCGCCGGCGCCGGCGGCGCTCGTCGCTCGGCCCCGCGCCGCGCCCAGGGCTAAGCAGCACCAGCACGAGGGCGCGACCGGCTGCCGGGGCTGAACCCCCGGCATCCGCTCGTTTCGCCCCGCACGACCCAACGGGCCGGCCTCCACCAGGAGTCCGGCCCGTTTCTGCGTGAATCCTGCGCCATCGGCGCCACCTGCGCGCGATTTCGCGGCCTGCGGCCACCATTTCCGGGCGTTCTCCGCGACCACCGGGGGCTAACTCAGGAAAATCGTCCCTCCGTCGCGTGCCGTCCGCTGATATTCGGGGGCTCGTTGTCCCACTGCTTCGAATCTCCTGAGTTAGCCCCCGCACAGGCGGTCAACCGGTGTCGCCCGGCTGGGTTAGGGTCAGAATATGGACACCACCACCGTCGTTGTTCGGCCCGTCGAAGAAGCGGATGCCGAGAGTCTGGGCCGCGTACACGCCCTCTGCTGGCACGAAACCTACGACCACCTGCTGAGCGAGGCTGCCCTCTCCCAGCTGCGGCCCCAGCGCCTCGCCGCCATGTGGCGCCGGTTCACCACCCAGGGCGCCGAATACCGCCAGGTCGTCGCGCTCGTCGACGGTGAGGTCGTCGGCTTCGCCGGCAGCGGACCCGCCCGCGACGAGAACGCCCCCCGCCGCCCACGAGCTCTATTTCATGTACCTGCTCGAGGACAAGCACGGAAGCGGCATCGGCCAGAAGCTCTTCGACGCGGTCGTCGACGCCGGGCCCTCGTACCTCTGGGTCGCCGCGGTCAACCCGCGCGCCCACGCCTTCTACGCACGCAACGGCTACGCCGCCGACGGTCACGAGCAGGTTCAGGAAGTGCTCGGCGAGCAGCTGCACGAGGTCCGCCTGGTCCGGTAGGTCTCGCCGCAGGCGGATGCCCGGGCGCCCGTCGCTCACGTCAGCGTGCGACGGGCCCGTCGCCGACCGGCAGCACCACGGCGAAACACGCGCCGCCCTCGGCCGCGGACTGCACCGTGATCGTGCCGCCCATCCTGGTCACCAGCCGGGCGGCGATGGACAGGCCCAGGCCCGTGTTGACCGGGCGGATGTCGCGGTACTTGGCTCGCAGGACTCCGCGCTCGAACGCGACGGCGGCATCCGATGTGCTCAAACCAGGGCCGCTGTCGCGCACCTCGACACGTACGTGCCGGCCATCGACCCGGCGGGCCGCGAGTACGACCTCGCCGCCGGTCGGCGTTGCGCGCAACGCGTTCTCGAGCAGGCCGTCGACGATCTGGCGCAGGCGCATGCCGTCAGTCACGATCGTGAGGACACCCGGCACCGCGCCCGCACCCGCATCGTCCCCCGGCCCGTCAACGCGCAGCGCGACGCCGAGCCTGCGTGCATTGACCCTGCCAGGCGAGGGCAGCCTGCGCGAGCACTCCGCCGACGTCGATCGGCTGCAGGTGCACCGTGAAGTCATCCGCTTCGAGGCGGGCGAGTTCGAGCAGGTCGCTCACGAAACGGTCAACGCGTTTCGTCTCCGCGACCAGGACTTCACCGACCGCCGCGCTGTCGCTTGCCGGAATCACGCCCTCGGCGAGGGCCTCCGCGTACCCACGGAGCGCGGTCAACGGCGTGCGGATCTCGTGCGACACCGAGAGCAGGAACTCCCGTTGGCGGGTCTCGCTCGTACCCAGCGCGTGGTCGAGGGCACGGAGCGAGCGGGACACGTCGTCGATCTCCGGGATGCCTTGGGCCGCGATGAGCACGCCGCGTTCACCGTCGGCGAGCCGCCGAGCGGCTCGTGCGGTCCGCTCCAGTGGTCGTGCCAACCGCCGGGACAGGAACAGTCCGGCGAGCACGGCCACGACGAGCCCGACGAGCACGGCCAGCAGGATCCGCCCGGCGACGAGTCTGCCCGAGTCGGTGATGTCCGCGACGCGCACGAAGCCGACGAGTCCGCCGCCTCCCGCGAGCGGCCGCGCTTCCACCACGTAGGACTCACCCCGAATCTGCAGCGACGTCGACACCGAGCGGCCGGCATCCAGTACCTGGGTGATGCGTCTCTTGACGTCCTGCGTGACCGTGCGCGCACCCGAACCTGTTTCCGGTACCGTCCCGTCGGCGCCGACCAACACAAAGCGCTCGCCGCGTCCGCCAAGGAGGGTGTCGTCTTCGAGCAGGATGCGCAGGGTCGCGAGCGGCCGTTCGCTCAGCGCGGTCGTCCGGCCGCCGAGGTCCGCCTGGGCCTGCGTCGTGACGAGGGTCTGCACGAGTTGCAGGGACACGACGGCAGTGACGAGAACCGCGACGAACGCAACGCCTACCGTGACGAGCAGGATCCTGCCGCCGAGTGACCCGAACCAGCGCCGCACCGCTCAGCCCTCCCGGCCGGCGACGGAATACCCGACGCCGCGCACCGTGCGGATCGGATTTCCCTCACCGAGCTTGGCACGCAGTTGGGCGACGTGCACGTCGACCGTCCTGCTCGCACTGTAGTCGGCGATTCCCCAGACCAGGGAGAGCAGTTCCTCCCGCGAATACACCCGTCCTGGCCGGGCCATCAGCTGGGCGAGCAGGTCGAATTCGGTCGCGGTCAGGTCCACGCGGATGCCGCCGCGCGCGACCAGGCGGGTCGCCGGGTCGAGCGTCACATCCTCCACCCGCAGTACCGTGTCGCCGATGAGGCCCGAGGAACGGCGCACGATTCCCTTCACCCGCGCGACGAGTTCCCTCGGCGAAAACGGCTTGGTCACGTAGTCGTCCGCACCCAGTTCGATGCCGAGCACGCGGTCGACCTCGTCGTCGCGTGCGGTGACGAAGAGGACGGGCGTCCAGTCCCCCGCCTCGCGCATGGCCCGGCACACCTCGATCCCGTCGAGCCCGGGCAGGCCGACGTCCAGGATCACCGCGGCCGGCCGCAACCGGCGCACCTGTTCGAGGCCCGCGCGCCCGTCGGACTCCAGATGCACGGTGAAGCCGGCGCGCACGAGGTACAGGCGTTCGATGTCCGCGATTGCGGGGTCGTCTTCGACGACCAGCACCAGCCCTTTGTCGTCGCCCACAGCATCCATTAAACCAGTAGGCGCCGGTTGCTGCGAACCGGGCGGGCGGGTGCCCGACTCGCCTTACGTTCTCCGTACATTTCCCGAACACGTCGTTTGCGTGCGCCTGCCACTGTGGCTTCACCGCCGGGACCCTCCCGGTCCAGCGAAAGGCAGGAAAATATGAATGCATTCACGAAGCGAGCCACGACCGTTGTCGCTGCGGGGACGCTCAGCCTCGGCCTGATTGCGGGCGGCACGTTCGCGGTCGGCGCGGCGAGCGCGGCCGAGATGCCCACGACCGTTGCAACGTCCTCCGTCTCGGGGACCACCGTCGCCGGGTCACTCGCGACTGCCGTGTCGGCATCCGCCAACACCGCTGTCGCCGCGGACGAGACCGTGAGGACCGTTGCCCAGTTGCGCGCGGACCTGCGCGCGGCGATCAAGCTCGACGCGGCCGCACGCCCCGCGGCCCTGGCCGCCATTCGCACGGACGTCCTCGCCGGAGCATACGGCGCGCAGGCCAGCCAATACCTCACGAAGATCGAGGCGGCCAAGGCCGACAAGTCCAAGGCCGATGTGCCGAAGCGGTGGCGCCACGCCCTGCGCCACCTTGTGCGCGCCGACGTGAAGGCACAGCAGCACACCGCTCCGGGCGCGTCCACGCCGACCCCCACTCCGACGGCCGGTTCATAGCGGAGGGCGTGGCGGAGGGCGTGGCCGCGGCGGGCGGCTCGCCCACCGGGCGCGTCAGCGCAGCTGGCCGACCGAGGCGAGCGCCATCCGCAGCAGGGAGCCGCGGCCGCCCTCCATCTCGGCGGACACGGCCTCGGATGCCGCTTCGAGCGGTGTCATCCAGGTGAGTTCGAGGGCGTCCTGGCGGGGGTCGCAGGTGCCGGTGACGGGCACGACGTAGGCCAGCGAGACGGCGTGCTGGCGCTCATCCGTGAATGCGGTGATGCCGGGCAGCGGGAAGTACTCGGCGACCGAGAACGGCACCGGGCTCGCGGGCAGCTGCGGGAACGCCATCGGCCCGAGGTCCTTCTCGAGGTGCCGGAACAGCGCATCGCGCAGGGTTTCGCCGTAGAGCACGCGCCCGGAGACCAGGGTGCGCGTCATCTCGCCGGTCGGCCGCGCGCGCAGCAGCACGCCGAGCTCGACGACCTGGCCGAGCCCGTCGACCCGCACGGGGACGGCCTCGATGTACAGGATCGGCAGGCGACGGCGGATGTCCGCGAGCTCGACATCGGTAAGCCAGCCCTGGTTCTGATTGGGTGGCTGGATGTTCTCGGGGCCAGGCGTCCAGTCCGGGTCGGGGTCAGGGGTGCGCACGCTCATGCCTTCATTCTCTCCTAACCGGCGAGCGGATGCGCCCTGTCGCGTTCCGGGGCGAGTCGCGCTCGCCCGCGGGCGCCTCCCGCGGGAGCGGCCCGCAGGCCGGCAGTGGTCGCGCTCCTCGGTCGGGCGGCGCAGCATCCGGGGCCGGAGGCGGCGCAGCATCCGGGGCCGGAGCAGTGGAAGTATTGACTGGTCGACGCGTTCCGGCCTCGGCGTACGGCAGGAGGACCGACATGGACGACAACGACGTGGAGAACACCGGCGGCACCGGGAGCACCGGCGGAGCACCCGCCTCTGCCGCACTGGCGATCGATCCCGGCGCGGTGCTCTGGTCGGCGTCCGAAGCCGACCGGGTCGGGCGGCCGCTGCTCCTGATCCTGCACGGCTACGGCTCCCACGAGGGTGACCTCTTCTCGCTCGCGCCGCACCTGCCGCTCAAGCCCGTCCTCGCCGCACTGCGGGCACCGTTGCCGGTCGGCGGCGGCTGGGCGTGGTTCCCGATCGGTGTCCCCGGCGCGGACGTCAACCCGAGCGCCCCGAGCGCGACCGCTGTCGAAGCGGCAACGGACAGCGTGCTCGCCTGGCTCGACGCGCTCGTCGTGCCGCCGGCATCCGTGGGGCTGCTCGGCTTCTCGCAGGGCGGCGCGATGGCGCTGCAACTGCTGCGCCAGGCACCCGACCGGTTCGCGTTTGCGGTGCAGGCTCTCGGGCTTCGTCGCCGGGGCGCCCCAGCCCGGGGATGCCGAGCTCGCCGAACGGCCCGTTCCGGTGTTCTGGGGCCGCGGCACGGCCGACCCGGTGATCCAGGCGGATGCCGTCGGCCGCACCCAGGCCTGGCTGCCCGGCCACTCTGTGCTCACCGAGCGCATCTACGAGGGCATGGGCCACTCGATCTCGCAGGGTGAACTCTCCGACATCGTCGGCTTCCTCCGCGCGCAGTACGCCGACGCTCCCGCGGGCACCGACGCTACCGAGGCATAACCAATTCGACGGAGCTTTTGCCCGGAAAGCGCTTAAAACACACTCTTACGTGCCAGAAACCCAAAAAGTCCGTCGAATTGGTGAGGGCCGGGCGCGGGAACGCGAGAGCCAGGGCTAGCGCTTCTTCGCGGCGGCCTTCTCGTTCTGGGCGGCGAAACGGGCGGCGTGCGCGGCCTTGCGGGCGCGCTCGGCGTCGCGGTCCTTGACGCGGATCTGCTCCTCGCGCACCTCGAACTGGGTGGCGCGCTCGGTGACGAGCCACGCCGGCGGCTGCTGCAGCAACGCGAGGATCTCGGCGCTCGTGAGCGGCTCGGTGACCTTGCCGCGTGCGAGCCCAGAGATCGAGACGCCGAGCTTCGCGGCGACAACCTGCTTGGGGTGCGGGCCGTTGGTGCGCAACTCGACGAGCCACTCCGGCGGGTTCGTGTCGAGTTCGGTGAGCTCGGTGCGCGAGATCAGGGTGTTCTGGAACTCCTCGGGGGCTGCCTCGAGCAGAATCCCGAGCTTCTGGGCCGCCGTTGCGGGCTTCATGGTCTGGGTCTTCTTCTCGCTCATCAGTCCAGCGTATAGCCTGAGAGCACCACCGCTTCGGCGGATCATATCGGTGAGCCGCCCCGCGCGCCACAAACAGAGAGGATGCCGGTGACTTTTTCCATCGCCTTCGCCGCCGGCGTCACGCCGACCAAGTGGACCCGCGCCTGGGCCGAACGCCGCCCCGACCAGCCCCTCGAGGTCTTCCGGACCACCCCGGACGAGCAGTCGGCAGTGCTCCACGACGGCCGCGCCCAGGTCAGCATCGTGCGCTTGCCGATCGACGAACACGACCTGAGCCTGATCGCGCTCTACCGGGAAATCCCGGTCGTCGTCGCCGCGAAGGACCACTTCATCGCCGACGCGGACAGTCTGCTCGTCGCCGACCTCGCGGACGAGCACCTGCTGCAGGACCCCGACGCCGTTCCCGAGTGGCGCGACGTCGCGACCGAGGTGCGCGACGGCAGCCGCCGCCCGCTCGCCGCCGTGCGCGACATGGACGAGACCATGGAGCTCGTCGCCGCGGGCGTCGGCATCGTGATCGTGCCGCATTCGATCGCCCGGCTGCACAGCCGCAAGGACCTCGTCTCCCGGCCCGTCGAGGACGTCGCCGAGAGCCAGGTGTCGCTCGCCTGGCTCGCCGCCGAGACGACCGAGGACATCGAGGAGTTCATCGGCATCGTGCGCGGCCGCACGAAGGCCAGTTCCCGGGTCGACTCGGTGCCCGCCGGTGGCGAGAAGGTCAAGAAGGAAAAGAAGACCGACAAAGCCAAGGCCGCCGCGAAGGCGTTGCGCGTCGCCGCCGCCAAGGCGAAGCCCGCCGTGGCTAAGAAGACGCAGTCCGCGCCGGGCCGCACCCGCAGCACCGCGAACCTCAAGCTCGGCAAGCGCACCGGTCGCTGAGCCGCTGAGCCGCGCGGCCGCCGGCAGCGGATGCCGGGCCCGGCCGCCGCATCCGCCGCGCTCAGGTCTTCGCGCGCCAACAGCGCCGCTTCGCGCCAGGCACGCGTGGCGCGAAGCGGCGCAACCGGCGCGCGGGCCGATGCTGCCGGCACAGTTGGCGCGAAGCGGCGCAACTGGCGCGCAGACGGGTGCCGGCGTCCATAGGCGACGGGGCAGCGGCGCTCGCGCGCCACAAGCGCCGCTCCGCGCCAGGCACGCGTGGCGCGAAGCGGCGCAACGGGCGCGCGGACGGATGTCGCGGGCACGGCTGGCGCGAAACGGCGCAACTGGCGCGCGATGTCGACCGCGCCGCAGCGGATGCCGGGCTCAGGCGGGGGCGACCGGCTGCCTGAGGACCGTCTTGAGTTTCTCCGGGGCGCTTCTGCGCGGGTCCCCGAGGTACACCTCGTGGTGCAGGCCGTTCAGGCGCAGACCGTGCTCGGCCAGGAACTCCCCGTGCAGCCGCGCGAGTGCCGGCGCCTCGTCGTCGTAGGGTCCCACATGCAGCAGTTGCGCGCTGAGGCCCTCGGCGAGGGACTCGATGCGGACGCTCGCGAGGGTGGGAAGCTTCTTCTTCGCCAGGGTCGCCGTCACGGCGTCAGTGATGAAGGCATCCGTCACCCAGTCGGGCTGGCCGATCAGCATCGTCCAGCTCCAGGACGCCTTGTCGCCGGCTGCGAACGCGGCGTAGCCGGCCGGGTCGTCTGCGTACCAGAGGCCTTCGAGCGGGGCGACGACGAGGTCGCGCCCGAGGCCGCGCTTGGCCGCGAACTTGATCGCATAGGCGACCGCATAGAGGGCCTCGACCGCCTCGGTGTACGCGGGCGCGACGTTCGGGTCGCCGCGCCCGTCGACCGCGATGAACCGCTGCGCGGGAACCTCGATCAACTCCCAGTCACGGTTCGTCGGCGCGTACAGGGCCTTGTCCTCCCGCTTCACGTCGTACGGTCCCGTCGACCGCGGCGCGGTGTTCCGCGGAGCACGCAACTGACCGGTGCGCCGGTCGGTCGTGAACGGCACCTCGTTACTCATCGTGCTGTGCCGACTCCTCGACCACCGAATCCTCGAGAACCGAAAGGATGTTGCCCGCCGGGTCCGTGAACCAGGCGATCGGCGGTCCCCACCCGCGCACAATGCCTTTCGCATCGTGAGGCGAGCCTTCGTACCGCTCGAACACGACCCCGCGCGCGATGAGCGTGTCCACTGCGACGTCGATGTCGCCGACCGCGAAGTTCAGCATCGTGTAGACCGCCGGCACGTGGTCGGACTTGGGGTATGCGATCACGTGCGCCCCGCCAGGCAACTCGATGCGCAGGATCCCCATGCCGCCGTCGGTCACCGTGAGGCCCAGCGTGCCGGCGTAGAAGGCACGGGCGGCCTCGATGTCGGGGACGGCGAAACCGCTGAATCCCTCGAGGATGCCGATGCCCCGGCCGGTTGTCGTCGTTCCGGTCTCTGAGTCAGTCATGTCGAACTCCCTTGCTCGAGCGGATGGAACAGGTCAGTCTGCGGAACAGGTCAGTCTGTGGAACAGGTCGGTCGCTGCAGCACCTCAGTCAGCGGAAAGCTCGGTCAGTTGTCACGCTACCGCGAACTGATCGACGCGAACTTGCGGATGCACAGCGGTACGAACACCACGAGCATCACGGTGATGCCGATCAGCACCGTCTGGATCGGGTGCTGCATGGTCCAGATCTCGGGAACGGGCGCGGTGCCCTCGTTGCCGAACAGCTGCCTGGCCGCCTGCACGAGCGAGGAGACCGGGTTCCACTCCGCGAAGATCCGCAGCGGGGTCGGCAGGGTGTCGCTCGGCACGAAGGCGTTCGAGACGAACGTCAGCGGGAACAGGATGAGGAACGAGGCGTTGTTGATCACTTCCGGGCTCTTCACGCTCATACCGAGCAGGGCCATCACCCAGCTGAGCGAGTAGCTGAACAGGAGGAGCAGGCCGACGCCGGCGAGGAATTCGGCCGGCGAGGAGTTGACCCGCCAGCCGACCGCGAGCCCGGTCGCCATCATGATGACCATCGAGATGGTGTTGAGCACGAGGTCGCTGTTGGTGCGGCCGATTAGCACCGCGGACGAGCTCATCGGGAGGCTGCGGAACCGGTCGATGATGCCCTCCTTGAGGTCGAGCGCCATCGCCGACCCGGAGAACGTCGACCCGAACACGACGGTCTGGGCGAAGATGCCCGCCATCAGGAACTGCGTGTAGTCGGTGCCCTGCACCTGGATCGCGCCGCCGTACACCTGGCTGAAGAGCAGCACGAACATCACCGGCTGGATCACCGCGAAGACGAGCATGTCCGGGGAACGCTTGATCTTGATCAGGTTGCGCTTGGTGACGGTCCAGCCGTCTGAGTACCACAGCGAGAACGGGTTCCAGCTGGGCAGGGTCGTGGAAATCGCGCTCATCGGGCCTTCACCGCTTCCTTCTGGTCGAGGGTGTCGTCATCCGCTGCGCCCGTGGCCTTGTCGGCCTTGTGCCCCGTGAGCTTGAGGAACACGTCATCGAGCGTCGGCCGGCGCATGCCGGCGTCGTGCAGCTCGATACCGGCGTCGCCGAGCGCCGCGAGCACGTGCTGAAGGGCGAGCGGCCCGTCGGTCACCGCGACCTCGAGGCCGCGGCCGTCGCTCGTGACGATCGGTTCGCCGTCGCCGAAGCGGGCGAGGATGCCGCGGGCCGCCTCGCTCGCGCCGGCACCGGCGTCGACGAGCGCGACTTCGAGGCGGTGCCCGCCGATCTGCGCCTTGAGCCTGGTCGGAGGTGCCCTCGGCGATGACCCGGCCGTCGTCGATCACGACGATGTCGTCGGAGAGCTGGTCGGCCTCTTCGAGGTACTGGGTCGTGAGCAGCACGGTCGTGCCGTCGGCGACGAGCCGTTTGATCACGTTCCAGAGCGCGATACGGCTGCGCGGGTCGAGCCCCGTGGTCGGCTCGTCAAGGAAGAGCACCTTGGGGTTGATCACGAGCGCTCCCGCGAGGTCGATCCGCCGGCGCATGCCTCCGGAGAACCCCTTGACCGGGCGGTTGCCTGCGGCGGTGAGCTCAGAAGAGGTCGATGAGCTCCTGGGCGCGACGCCGGGATTCGGTCGCGCCGAGGTGGTAGAGCCGACCGACCATCTCGAGGTTCTCGAAACCGGTCAGGTTCTCGTCGACGGCCGCGTACTGGCCCGACACCCCAATGATCCGGCGCACGGCCTTCGGGTCCGCGACGACGTCGATTCCGTCGACGAACGCCGTGCCGGAGTCCGGCCGGATCAGCGTCGTGAGCACCTTCACGACGGTGGTCTTGCCCGCGCCGTTCGGACCGAGCAGGGCCTTCACACTGCCCCGTGGAACCGAGAGGTCGAGCCCGGCGAGCGCATGCACCGGCCCGCTCTTGGAGCGGTACGTCTTGGTCAGGCCCCTGGCTTCGATGATCGTCATCGTGTTCATCCCTGCGGTATTGTGGACGTTGTACACATTCGGTCTCCAGCGTAACGAGGCGGCCTCACTTTGACAACCACGAACACCGATCCAGCCACCGAGTCCCAGGGTCGCACGACCTACCGACACGGCGACCTGAGGCGTGCCCTGATCGACGCCGGCCTCGAACTCGCCCGCGTGGGAGGCCCGGCCGCCGTCGTGGTCCGCGCGGCGACTCGCCGCGCCGGCGTCGCCCCGAACGCCGCATACCGGCACTTCGCCGACCGGAGCGCGCTCCTCGAGGCGGTCTGCTCAGAGTGCCAGTCCGGCGTCGCCCGGGCGATCGAGGACGAGCAGGCGGCGATCCCGGTGGCGGATGCCGCCGCATCCGCCGCGGGAACGACGATGGACGCAGCCACGGCCCGGCTCCGATTCCGCGCCGTCGGCTCCGGCTACCTGCGTTTCGCCCTGGCCGAACCGGGGCTGTTCCGCACCGCGTTCACGGCCTCGTCCGACCTCGAGAGCGCAACGAGCGCTGCACGGGCCGGCGAGCGCGGGCTGACCCCGTTCCAGCTACTCAGCGAGGCGCTCGACGACCTCGTGACCACGGGCGTCCTCCCCGCCGAGCGCCGGCCGGGTGCCGAGTTCCTGGCCTGGTCGGCCGTGCACGGCCTCGCCTCGCTGCTCCTCGACGGCCCGCTCCGGGCGTTGCCGCCAGAGTCGACCCAGGCCCTGATCGGCCGCGTCGTGACCATGGTCGAGCAGGGCCTGTAGGCGGCGAGCCCCGCGCGCCCGCGCCGCGCGCATCCGCTCGCCCGGCGCCACGCCCGCGCCGGTTTCGGCAAGCCGCGCCCCTTTCATGGCACGCCCGCGCCGGTTTCGGCAAGCCGCTACCGCCCTTTCGGGCGCGGCCTGCCGAAACCGGCGCGGCGAGCGTGCAACCGCTACTCGTAGCGGAGCGACTCGATCGGGTCCTGCCGCGCGGCACGCCAGGCCGGCAGGGTGCCGGCGAGGAACGCGATGCCCATCACGATCAGGATGATCGTGATGATCGATGCCGGTGTGAAGGAGATCAGGTGCAGGCCGGGCAGGTTGGCGAACAGCCTGGTCGAGAGCGCGCGGCTCACGACGGTGCCGACGATCATCGCGATGCCGGCGCCGATCGCGCTGCCGAGGAAGCCGATGAACGCCGCCTCGATGCTGAACAGGCCGAAGATCCGGCCGGCGCCCATGCCCATCGCCTTCATCAGGCCGATCTCCCTGGTGCGCTCCTGCACACTCATCAGCAGCGTGTTGACGATGCCGAAGCTCGCGGCGAGCAGGGCGATCACGGCGAAGGCGTTGAGCACAAGCACGATCGCGTCGATCACCGACTTGAAGGTGCCGATCTGGTCGGCGACCGTCTTGGCAGTGAAGCCGGCGTCGGTGAAGCGGGCCTGCAGTGCGGTGACCTCGCTCGCCGAGGCGTTCGCGTCGAAGTGCACGACGGCCTGGGCGTAGCTGTCCTTCGCGGTCGCGCTGCGCCCGACGCTCTGCGCGTCGTAGAGCGCCGTCGTGAGTGCCGTGTTCGCGGTCGCATTCCCCGTCGCACCGAGACCGGCCTCTGAGACCCCGACCACGGTCGCGTCGATGACACTCGACGTTCCCGCAGCGTCCGTGATGCCGATGTGCACGGTGGCACCGATCGCATCCGCGTCGCTCGCGAACCCGAGCGGTGCGACGAACGACACCGGCAGCGCGATCTGCCGCTCCGATGATGCCGGATCGAGCTGGGCGCCCGCGGACAGCTGCAGCGTCGTCCCGGTGACGAAGCTGCCGAGCCCGAGCCGGTACTTCTTGCTGCTGCCCGTCGTCACGTAGTCCGGGGTGACCGAGAGGCTCGGTTCCACGGACGTGACCCCGTCGATGGCGGCGATCGTGGTGAGGTCCGCGGGGGTGATCGCGGCGACGGTCGTCCTCCCCGCGGCACCCCCGGCCGCGCCCCCACCGCTGGTGATCTGGTCGGCCGAGTATTCCTGCGGGCCGGTCGTCGTCGCATCCGGCGACACCTTCGTCACGGTGAGCACGTCGTTCGCGCCGATGGATGCGACAGTGTCGGTGATGTAGGCGTTGATCCCGGTGCCGAGACCGTTGGTGATGGTGAGCGTGAACGCGCCGATGAAGATGGCGAGCACGGTGAGGGTGGTGCGGAGGCGGCTGCGGAAGCTGTTGCCGATGGCCGAGCCGACGACGTCGATGGCCCTCATGCTGCGACCCGGGCTTCCTCGGAGACGACGAGGCCGTCGCGAATGTACACCCGGCGGTCGCAGCGTTCGGCGAGGTCCTCGTCGTGGGTCACGATGATCAGGGTGATGCCCTGCTCGCGGTTGAGCCCGAACAGGATGTCCTCGACGATCGCGCCGGTGGCACTGTCGAGGTTGCCGGTGGGTTCGTCGGCGAAGATGATCCGCGGATCGTTGACGAGGGCGCGGGCGATCACCGCCCGCTGCTTCTGGCCGCCGGAGAGCGCGTTGGCCTTGCTCCTCGCCTTGTCGTCGAGCTCCAGGCGTTCGAGCGCCGCGTGGCCGCGCAGCTTGCGGCTCCGAGAGGCGATACCGGCGATCTTGAGCGGCAACACGACGTTCTCGAGCACGGATGCCCCCGGCGTGAGGAAGAACTGCTGGAAAACGAATCCGAAGGTCTTGTTGCGTGTCTCGTTGAGCCGCTTGCCCTTCAGGGTCGCGGTGTCGCTCCCGCCGAGCTCCACGCTGCCGGTGCTCGGCTTGTCGAGCAGGGCGAGCAGGTGCATCAGGGTGGACTTGCCCGAGCCGCTCTTGCCGACGATGGCGACGGACTCGCCGGCGAAGATCTCCAGGGTGACCCCCTTGAGCGCGTCGAATCGATTCGGGCCGCGACCGTACGACTTCTTCAGGTCGTAGGCGGCGAGTATGGGGTGGGACATCGTGTTCTCCTCCGGGTGATGTAGCGCTGTCGGCTGCGTGGGTGGCTGCGTGGGTGCGCCGGGTCGGGCGTGGCGGATGCCGCGAGCCGGCACTGTTCCAGCGTCGCGGCATCCGTCTCGCCGGGCATCCTCCTGCGGCAGCAACCTGCCGTACCGCAGGCGCGGTACGGCCTCTCGTCCCCCGGGAGGATGCCGCAGCCCGGCGCAGGGGGCATCCTTGGGAGATGACCTCGATGTACAGCCATGCGCACCTGCCGCGTTGGGCCGCCGACACGCTGATCACCCTGCTGGTGCTCGCGGGCGCGTTCCTGCCATTCGGCGGCAACTTCCGGGTCGTGCCGAGCGTCGCCGGCACCCTCGTCGCGGTCGCCGCAGCGGCCGTACTACTGGTGCGGCGGCGCTGGCCCCTTCAGGTTCTCGCGGTGTGCGTCGCCCTGTTCATGATCGCCGGAGGCCTCGGTGTGCCACTGACTGCCTTCATCATGCCCACGGCGATCGCCGCCTGGAACGTCGCCGTCCGCACGGACCGGCGCACGACCATCGTGGCCACGTCGCTCAACGCATTCGCCCTCGTCATCACGAGCCTGGTCGTCACCCCGGCCGACGTGCTCGACCCCCGCGTCGTGCAATACGCGGCGATCATCGGGTTCGCCGGCGCAACCGGTGACGCCGTGCGGTCGCGCCGCGCGTACATCACCGCGATCACCGAACGCGCCCGCACCGCGGAGGAGACCCGCGAGTCGGAGGCTCTGCGCCGGGTCGCCGAAGACCGGCTGCGCATCGCCCGCGAACTGCACGACGCCGTCGCCCACCAGATGGCCGTGATCAACCTGCACGCCGGGGTCGCCACCCAGGCACTCCCCGACCGGCCCGCCGACGCACAGGAATCGCTCACGACGATCCGCCAGGCCGCCCAGGCGGTGTTGCGCGAGATCGGCACAATGCTCGCGGTGCTCAGGGACGACTCGGCCGGTCGCCCCCGGCCCCCGGCCGCCGAGATCGGCCTCGGCCGGGTCGACGCGCTCCTGGCCGACTTCGCCCGCGACGGCCTCGCCGTGACCGTGCGCGTGCGCGGCGCGGGCACCCGGCTGCCCGCCCCCGTCGACACCATCGCCTACCGGATCGTGCAGGAGGCCCTCACCAACGCGCACAAGCACGGTGCCGGCCACACCGCCGAGCTCCGCATCAGCTACGGCAGCGACAGCGTCGACATCGAGGTCGAGAACCCGGTCGCCTTCCACGCGATCGACCCGGCAGCGGATGCCCCGACCGGCCATGGCCTCGTCGGCGTCGCCGAGCGCGCGGGCACCATCGGCGGCACAGTGGAGTTCGGCGTGCGTCCCCCGGACACGTTCCGGCTCGCCGTGATCCTGCCCATTGCGAGCGCCGGGGCGGACGCCCCGGCCGATGTCCCGGCCGCCGAGTCGCCGGCCCCTGCTCGCATCTCCGCCCCGACCTCTGCTCCAGACCCTGCAGCAGGAGCGGCCTCGTGATCCGGGTCCTGATCGCGGACGACCAGACCCTGATCCGCACGGCCGTGCGCGAACTGGTCAGGCACGAGCCCGACCTCGAGGTCGTCGGCGAAGCCGCTGACGGGGCCGAGGCGCTCGCCCAGTCCCGGCTGCTGCTACCCGATGTCGTGCTGATGGACATCCGCATGCCCGTGCTCGACGGCATCGAGGCGACCCGCGCGATCTGCGCGGATCCCGGGCTCTCGGCCGTGCGCATCCTGATCCTGACGACCTTCGAGGAGGACGAATACGTCGTGCAGGCCCTCCGGGCCGGGGCCGGCGGCTTCGTCGGCAAGGGCACGGAGGCGGCCGACCTGATGCGGGCGATCCGCACGATCCACCAGGGCGATGCCCTGCTCTCCCCCACCGCTACGCAGAGCCTGATCCGCCGCTACGTGCTGCCGACCGGCCCGGGTCGCGCGGCCTCGGTGCCGCCGAGCCTCGCGCACCTGACCGATCGGGAGCGGGAGGTCCTCACGCTCGTCGCGCGCGGCCAGTCGAACGAGGAGATCGCCGCCGGCCTGTTCATCTCGCCACTGACCGCGAAGACCCACATCAACCGGACCATGGCCAAGCTCTACGCCCACGACCGGGCGCAACTCGTCGTCATCGCCTACGAGAGCGGACTGCTCGTGCCCGGAACCGCCGGCTGACCCTGGTCGCGCGCCGCCGGCATCCGCCGCCCGACAGCACGCAAGCGGATGCCGGCGGCCGGCCCTGCCGTGCGGGCGATGGTCCTCCTAGAGTGTGGGCATGACTCAAGAACGCTGGCAGCAGCTCGTGCAGTGGCCGCTCCTCGGGGCGGCGATGATCTTCCTGGTCGACTACGCCTGGAGGGTCCTCGCCGACGTGCAGGGCGAACCCGGGCTCATCCTGACCCTCGTGCTCGAAGCAGCCTGGTCGGTCTTCCTCCTCGACTACCTGATGAATCTCGTGCTCGCTCCCCAGCGCTGGTTGTGGTTTCGCACCCACCTCTTCGACCTGCTCGTCGTCGTGCTGCCCGTGCTGCGTTCGTTGCGCCTGCTCCGCCTCGTGACCGCCCTGTCAGCCTTCCCCCGCTCGCCGGGGACAGCGGTGCGGTCCCGGGTCGGCATCTACGTCACGTCCGCGACGGTCCTGCTCGTGTTCCTCGCGTCCCTTGCCGTGCTCGACGCCGAGCGGCGCGCTCCCGGCGCGAATATCACCTCGTTCGGCAACGCGCTCTGGTGGACCTTTGTCACGATCGCGACGGTCGGTTACGGCGACTTCACCCCCGTGACGATCGAAGGCCGGCTGATCGCCGTCGCGCTCATGCTCGGCGGGATCGCCCTCGTCGGCGTCGTCACCGCGACCCTCGCCTCGTGGATCGTCGACCGCGTCGCCGAACTCACCCGCGACCAGGGCGCCGACAAGTGATGCGGCGCGGCGGCTGAGGTCCCGGAGTCCCGGCGCCCCGCCGCCGCTACCAAAACCGCAGCCCGCTCCCGAAACGGCGGGCGCGGCCTGCCGAAACCCGCGCGGTGGCAGATGCTTCTGGGCGGGGGCCGCCAAAACCGGCGCGGCGGCGGATGCGGGGGGGCGCATCCGCTCAGTGCAGGCGCACCAGGGAGTACCGGTCGTCGCGCGGCAGGGTGTCGACAGTCGCGGTCACGGTGAGATCGCGGAGGAACACCGCGCCGCCGATCGTGGTGAGAAAGGCGGTGTCCGCGGCGTCACGGCCGGTCGCGATACGCAGGAGCGTCTGCCGCGGGGCGAGTCCGGTGGCGTCCACGACATGCCAGGCGTCGTCGACGAAGACCTCGGCCACCGCGTGGAAGTCCATCGGCGAGAGCCCGGGCGCGTACACGGAGACGACCCGCGCCGGCACGTCCCGCGCGCGAAGCAGCGCGACGACGAGGTGCGCGAAGTCCCGGCACACGCCCTGCCGGTCGATCAGGGTCCGCACGGCGCCGTCGGTCGGCAGGCTCGACCCGGGCTCGTAGCGCAGCTTCGCGCCGACCCAAGCGGCGACGGCGTTCATGAGGACTGTGCCGGAGAGCCCGGCGAATTCGGCGGCGGCCGTGCCCCAGAGCCGGTCGGATTCGCAGTACCGGCTCGGGCGCAGGTAGCGCACGAGGTCGATCTCCGAAAAACCGGCGTCGCTCGCCTGCCCGGTCGCGGTGACGGCGTAGTCGATGTCGACCGAGCCGGCCTGTGCCTCGACGACATGCAGGCGGGTGCCGTGCTGGTCGAACACGATCCGGGCCTCCAACGGGGTGCCGTCCTGCACGGCCGCGAAGGTCTCCTTGATCGACACGGCCGGGTCGTCGGCGACGCCGATCGAGAGGATCAACCGGGCGGGCGCCCGCACATCGAGGGCGAGGCGAGCGGATGCGTTACGTTCCATCCCACGATGATGGCATGCGCCCGGTGCCTCGCGGTACCGACCCCGCCGACCGCCACGTCGTCGGCACGCGGGCGGGCGGCACGCCGGCAGCACGCAGGCGGCGGGAAGTCCCGCCTGGCACTGGTGCGCCTCACCGGGCGGGTCCATGCTGGGGTCATGCTCGGGGAATTGAACGCTCGTGAAATCGACGCAGTCCTGCACACCAGTGTGGTCGGCCGGATCGGCTGCCACAGCGACGGCCGCACCTACATCGTGCCGATCACCTACGCCTACGACGGCGACACCGTGTACGCGCACAGCGCAGCGGGCACCAAAGTCGAGATGATGCGGGCGAACCCCGCTGTCTGCTTCGAGGTGGAGCAGCTCGACGACCTCGCCAGCTGGCGCACCGTCGTCGCCTGGGGTGAGTTCGAGGAGCCTGCACGGTGCGGATGCCGACGACGGCCTCCGTAAGCTGCTCGCCCGGCTCGCACCGTACGTGACGTCGACGACGGCGCAGCCGGTCTCGGGTCCCGACGGCACGTTCCACGGGATCCGGACGACGGCGTCTGAGCCGGTGCCGCCGTCGGCGGTCCGGGTGGCCGCATCCGGTCAGGCACCGGTTCTCTACCGGATCAAGCTGACCGAGAAGACCGGCCGGTTCGAGGAGCGCTCGACGTCAGGCCGTGAGCGGCGGGCGGCTCAGGCCAGCGACATGTACACCTGAGGGGTCTGCGTCGACCGCGACGATGTGGTTGTCCGCGTCGACGTGCACGACGACGGGGACGTAGCTGCGGGCTTCTTCGTCGCTCATCTGCGCGTAAGAGATGATGATGATGAGGTCGCCCTGCATGCCGAGGCGGGCGGCGGCGCCGTTCAGGCCGATGACTCCGCTGCCGCGCTTGCCTGCGATGAGGTAGGTCTCGAAGCGGCTGCCGTTGTTCACGTCGACGATACTGACGCGCTCACCGGCGAGCAGGTCGCCGGCTTCCATCAGGCTCCTCGTCAACCGTCAGCGAACCGACGTAGTGCAGGTCGGACTGCGTCACGGTGGCGCGGTGGATCTTGGACTTGAACATCGTGCGCTGCATGGTGGAACTGGGCCTTCCGGCGGCGGCCCGGGGGCCGCCGCCTGGTGCGGGTGTCTGGTTAAGCGGTGTCGCGACTACGCGGTCGCGAGGATGTCGACGACGAACACAAGGGTGTCCGTTGCCGAGATGCCCGCGGTCGTGTTGCCGGTTGCGCCGTAGCCGAGCGCCGGCGGGATCACGATGACGACCTGCGAGCCGACGGTCTGGCCGACCAGGCCCTGGGCGAAGCCGGGGACGACGTTGGCCGTCGCGAAGGTGGCCGGGCCGCCCTTGCCCCAGCTCTGGTCGAAGACCTTCCCGGTGGCCCACACGACACCCGCGTACTGCACGGTCACGGTCGCGCCGTCGGCGACGGTCGCGCCGTCGCCCTTCTTGAGGACCTCGGTCTTGAGCTCGGTCGGGGCGTCGCTCTTCGGGACGGTGATCGTCGGGGCGCCGTCGTCGGCGAGCGCGACGGTCGGGAAACCGTCCTGCGGGGCCTGGTCGGCGCCGCTCGCGCGGGTGGGCACCTTGCCCTTCACGTCGATCACGAAGATGATGTTGTCGGTCGCGGCGACCTTGAGGTCCGTGTTACCCGTGGTGCCGAACGCGTCGACCGGCGGCACGACGACGGCGACGCGCGAGCCGATGTTGGAGCACGCGATGCCCTTGAGGATGCCGGGGATGACGGAGCCGGTCTCGGCGACGGTGACGGTGAGGCCGGCTGCGGTGCCGTAACCGCCGGCGTTGAGCTTGGCACCCGAGGTGGCGTTGTACGCGGTGTACGCGATCTCGACGGCGTCACCGGTGTTGACGGCGTCGCCGTCGCCCTTGGTGATCACGGTGCGCTCGGTCGCGGTTGCCGCGAGCGGCGCCGTGAAGGTGACGGTGGGCTCGACGCCGGCGTCACCGGCGACCTTGACGGCGTCCGAGCTCGTGCCGGGGTCCGTGCAGGTCAGCGCGGCGGCGGCGGATGCCGTCGGTGTCGACGACGGGGATCCGCTGCAGCCGGTGAGGGCGAGCACCGCGACGGTTGCGACGGTGAGAAGGGCAGGAAGTTTGCGCACGCTGATCTTTCTGTTTCGAGAGTGGTCTCTTCGATGATGGGCCTCGGTCAGTATGAACCATGCATCTATGAGTAACCTGAACCGACCGGTCGGCGGAGGACAGACCGCGGGCTTCCGGTAGCGGATGCCCGCACGAGGGAGCCCGACGGAAGACGCTACCCGACGTTGGTGTCGGGAGCCCCAGTCGCCGGAACATCGGTCGCGACGGGGGCGGTCGCCGCCGCCGTCAGCACGTCCACGACGATGACGACGTTGTCGTTCGCGTGGAGGTCCAGCTCGATGTTCTCCTGCGCTCCCCAGGCATCCACCGGGCTCGCGACGACGGCGACCCGGGAGCCGACCGTCGAGCAGGTGACGCCTTTGAGGATGGCGAGCAGGGTCCCGTCCGGCGCGGCAAGGTTCACCCGGACGGGTGCTCCGGTGTCGAGTCCCGAGGTGCCGGGCCCGAATCCGCGGGCGTCGATCTTCGCCCCGGTCCTGCCGTTGTAGAACGCGACGCCGAGTTCCACGTAGTCGCCGGTCTGCACCGGGGCGCCGGTGCCGACCGTCATGACGGTGCGTTCGGTGTTCGCGGCGGTCAGCGGCGTGGTGAAGGTGACCTCCGGCGCGCTGCCGACGGCCCCCGGCGCGACCACGGCGTCTGAGGCTGCCCCGGGCTGGGCGCAGCCGGCCGGGGCGGCGGGCGACCGGGTCGCTGCCGGGCTGCATCCGGTGAGCGCCAGCACAACGCAGACCGCGACGAGACCGGCGGAGGCTCCGAGGGAGATAAGGGCGGGGTAGCTGCGCACGGGTGGACCTTCTTGTCGGCGGGCGGCCCCGATTGGCACGCCCGCCGTGCATTATGACGTACGCAGGCGAACGGGAAGGTACACGTCCCCGGGCGCCCGGCGCCGACTACAGGCCTTCGGCGATCGCAGCGGTCGCGTAGAGCCAGGCCTCACGGGTGCGCGGGGCGAGGGCGTCGATGTTGAGCGGGCCGCCGGCGACGAGCGCCGGGTCGTATGGCACGTCGACGACGGTGCGGGTGAGCTGGCTGAAGTGGTCGTGCAACCGGGCGGACAGGGCTCGGTCGGCCGTCTTCGCCGGGGATGCGAGCACGGTCACGGCCTGGGCGACCTTGTCCCCGTGCCCCTTGAGCCGCAGACCGTCGAGGAGCGAGGCCGCGCCGTACGCGGTGTCTTCACGGATCGTCGAGACGACGACGAGCTGGTCGGCGGTCTCGACGGCCGCCTCCCAGTTCGAGGCGCGCATGTTGTTGCCGGTGTCGATGATCAGGATCCGGTAGAAGCGGCTCAGTGCGGCGTGCAGCTTGCCGAAGGCGACGTCGTCGATGCTCGCGGCGCCGGCCGGGTCGAGGTCGGAGGCGAGTGCGTCGAAGCGGGCGTCGCCCTGGTTGCGCACGTACTTGTCGAGGTCGCCGACCCTCGCCGACGTGGAGTACGCGAAGTCCTCGAGGTCGCGGAGCAGGTCGACGGCCGTGTTCGTGTGCTGGGCGCCCTGCGCCCGCACGCCGAGGGTGCCCATCGTCTCGTTGTTGTCCCAGGCGAGGGTGTACCCGCCACGGTGGATGCCGAACGTCGCGGCGATCAGCAGCGTCGCGGTGGTCTTGTGCGCGCCGCCCTTGGGGTTGAGCACCACGATGGTGCGGGGACCGCTGAGGCTGCGCTGCACTGCCGCGATTGCGGCGCGGCGGGCGAGTTCGCTGCGGCCCGGCGACGGATTCACGAGTCCGCCGGTGACCCGGCGCACGGTGCCCTGCCAGCCGAGGAGGGCGGGTCCTGCGACGATCGCGGGGCGGGAGGCTCATGAAGTCGGCGAGGTTGGGACCGTCTTCCGCGGCGACCAGGGTCGTGTGCGGTGCCGGGACGAGCAGTGCGGAGGAGGCGGAGACCGGCGTGGACCGGAACTCAGCTACCGAGCCGGCCGCGATTTCGTCCTCGTCCTCGTCGGCGTCGAGATCGCCGTGTTCGAAGATGATGTCCTCGAAGAGTCCGGGTGGCGGTCCTGGCGTCCGGCGGGGCCCTGCGGGCACGGATTCGGCGGCCTGAGATGGCGCATCAGCGTCGGCACCGGCATCCGCTTCGGCATCGTCATCGACGTCGTCATCGACGTCGACAGTGGCGGCGCGTGCAGCGTTGGATGCATCGGCTGCATCGGCTTCGGCCCCGCGTTCCGCTGCCGACTCGGCATCGGCCTCGTCGACGGACGTCTGCGCCCCGGCGTCGAGGGGGTCACCCAGGGCTGCGAGCTCGGCCAGTTCCTCGAGGGCATCGATCGGTTCCATCGGTTCGGCCAGGGCCGCCGGGGCGTTGTGGTCGCCGGTGTGGGCCATGGCCCGCTTGGCTGACTTGCCCTGCGACGCTGCGGGTTCCTCGGTTTCGAGCGCGTGGCTCGGCAGTGCGGCGGCGGGGATGAAGTCGCCCGCGGCTTCCACTTCGCCGTCCGGGTGCACGACGAGGGGCCATTGGCCCTGCTCGTCGTCGGCGGTCAGCCGCACCGGGCGACCGAGTTCGCGGGCGACATCCGTCACGCGGTTGATGATCTCTTCACGAACACCGGCCTCGTCGCCGGCCGTCACCTGCTGGCCCGCCCCGTCGATGATCAGTTCGCCGGTTCCGTTGCTACGAATCGTTGCCTGGATGCGAGGAGGTACGGATACTTCGTGTTTCATGGTCAGCCTTTTTTCCGTCGAGCTCAGCTCTTCGTGCTTTGGTGCGCTCCGGAACAACTGGACCGCGCCACAGACCAGCCTAACGGGCGCGAGTGATTACCCCTCGTTTAGGCGTGATTCTTCCTCAGGTGGGCCCTCTTCAGCCGTGCAGCGACGCCCCGGAATCACCGGGAATCGCCGGCCGCGCCCACCGTCGCCGGCGCGCCGGCACCGCCTGGCGGAATCGATGACTCGCGGCGCGGAACCTCAGCCGGAGACCTGGCTCGTCGTCACCATGCGGAGCCAGGGCCCGGGCGGGACATCGGCGCGCTCGGTGAATGACCAGTCGACGTGGTCGGCGTCGCCGTCCAGGTCGGTGAAGCCCAGGCATCCGTTGAGCGCGGGCGAGACGTCCATTCCGGCGCCCTGGCTGCTGTCACCGCTGAACTTGAGGTTGATCGGGCGCGCGTTCGTGGTGCCGAAGACGTAACCGGCGTCGTGGTACAGCGCCCCGCTCGAGGGCCCGGCGTCTTCGACCTGGCCATAGCAGACGTGCCCGTTCGGGCCGACGATGCGCACCCAGCGGTTCTTCAGGTAGGAGAACCCCGGGTCGGCGCAGTGGCTGAGGCCGAGGGTCGCCGCCCACGGCACGACGGTGCAGCGCCCCGCGAATGCGGTCGGGTCGTTGACGTCGTCGAAGGGCAGGTCGAGGTAGAAGGCGTTCTGCAGGGGTGCCGGCTGACGGGTGGGCAGGAACCCGTTGGCCGACGTGCGGGCCTCGGTCGCGCAGAGGAAGGCGGCGCCCGTCCCGGAGCTCACGCCGTCGCACCCGCCATAGGCGCTGCCCGCGCAACCACTCGCCGCGGCCGGAGTGATCCCGGTCGTGATCCCGGTGTGGTGAAACGCCCACTGGCCGTCGTAGGTGCTGCAGACCTGGCTGCCGTCGCTGAGGTTGGCGTTGAAGATCTCACCGACCCAGAATGTCGTCGAGACGATGTTGGCGTGCAGGGGGTAGCGACTGGCCGTCTGGCCGGCGCCGGACGGCACGACGACGACGAGCTGCTCGTTGCGGTCGGCGAGGGCCGCTCCCGCGAACGTGTCGGCCGATCCGCTCGACGCACCCCCGGTTGCCACGGTCGCCGCGCCGAGTGTTCCCGTCGAAGCGAGGGCGCCCGACTGCACACCGAGGCCCGCCGCCGAGGCGGCGCTCGGTCGGCCGGCGCCGGGCCCGGCGGGCGCTCCGTCCGCGGCGACGATCGGCTTCGGGGCGGATGCCGGGGCCTGGCTCCCTGCTCCGCCGACCGGGCCGGCAGTCCCCGCGACCGGCGTCGGTCCGGCAGACGAGGTCACCTCGCCCGTTTTTCCGTCGGGCCCGGCGAAAGGGGGTGACGCCACGGCTCCCGGACCGGAGGCGGCGTGGCCGGCTTCCACCACCGGCGCGGTCGCGGCGACGGGCACGACAGACACCGCGAGCGCCGTCGAGAGGGCGAGGGTGACGAGGAGCAGGGCAGGGTGGATCAGGAGAGGAGCGACGGCGCGCATGAGTCCGATCGGATCACAGAGTTGCTGGGTCCGGTGGTTCGTGCCTCAGCAACCGCGGCTCGACCGATTTTCATGGGACTCCCCCAGCATGGCCACGACAAGGCGGTCATCCGTTTCGGCGCGCCGCAACGGGGAGAATTGAGTGAGGACCTGTCACGTCACGGCGGACCAGGGCGGTCGACACCCACGGCCTTCGCACAGACCTAACCTGCGACGGCCTGACGCGCGACGGCCCGTCCGGCTACCGCCGGGCGTGGCTCAGCCCGCGAGCGGCAGGTCTTCGGTCCCTGGGTGCCAGCGGATGGCCCGGATGCCGGCGCGCGTTGCGTGGGTGTCGTCGTGGCCGTTCTGGCGACGGCACTCGACGAGGTCCTGGGTCGCTGTGATGTGCGGGTCGCGGCAGGAGTTGGCGTAACTCGTGTAGTCCGTCTCGAGCAGGAGTTCGTCATCGGTCATGTTCGCGTGTTTCTGGTTCACAGCACTGGTTCCTGGTTCACGACACCGCCGGCCTGCGTCGTGCGCCGGCAACGGTGCCTGGTGGTTCTACTGGTTCGGACGGTGGTGAGCGACGCCCACTGCGGGCGTCGAGCCGGTCGTCACTCCCGCGGGGGAGACGTCGACGGATCGACACTCCCTGCGAGGTTGTTCTGCTGCTGATCAGACTAGGGCTGGGTTAGACGAATACCCAGTAAACCTGATGAATCGTCACATAAACGTCACTGTGTTACGGGCGTGTCACCCGGCCGGCACGTGCGGGTGCGGATGCGGATGCGGATGCGGACCGTCGTGCGGCGGGTGCGGGCGACCGTCGACCTCGTGCTTGCGCAGGTGTGGCGGGACCGGGGGCGGGCCCTCGTGCGGGCCGTGTGGAGGGGCGCGGATGCGGGGCGTCATTCGGGTGCGGATCTTCCGGGGTGGGCGGCGCGCCCGGGGACTGCACCTGCGGCTCCGGGCGGCCGGCGGCATCCGCTGGGAGGGCAGCGGACTCGACCGGAACGGCCTGCTCAGCGGACTCGACCGGAACGGCCTGCTCAGCGGGCTCGGCCGACCCGGCAGACTCTGCCGACCCGGCAGAGTTGGCAGAGTCGGGCGCCGAGGTGCCGTAGTAGTCGTAGAGTTCCTTCTCCTCGTCGGCGGTGATCGATCCACGGTCGCTCTCGATGCGGGGGCCGTTGCGGATGCGGTCCCGGTCGAAGGCCACGACCACGCGCGGGCCGTCGATGGTCGCGCCGTCGAGCGGAACGAACGATTCGAGCATGCCGAACAGGCCGGTGCGCACGGTGACGAACGCCGGTTCGCCGGAATCCTCACTCAGGAAGACCTGTTCGACCGAGCCGAGTTTCGCGCCGTCGCGCGTCACGACGACGCCGCCGTTGACGACGATGTCGTCGATCCCTTCGAGGGTGATCATTCGGTCATTCCTTCGCTCGAGGCACGCGTTGGACGCAGGGGCGGATTCCCATATTCTCGCATCGCTCGATGCGGCCGCGCGGAAGTCATGCGGTGACCAGGATCATCGTGAGCACGCTCAACCCGACCGTGACCGGGGCGAGCACGAGACCGAAGAGCGCATACCCGCGCCACGTGATCAGCACGTTCATCTTCTCGAGCCTGCTGTGCCAGAGCAGGGTCGCAAGAGAGGCCCACGGGGTGATCAGCGGGCCTACGTTCGCGCCGATCAGCACGGCGAGCAGCCGCGGGGTCGAGTCGGCGACCGGCTCGAGCGCGAGGTAGGCGGGCAGATTGTTGACCAGGTTCGAGCCGACCATGCTCGTGCCGGCCAGGCGGAACAGGTCCCCCGGCGCGTTCCCCGCCCCGGCGAGCGCGGTGAGCAGCACCGGCAGCCCCAGGTTCTGCAGGGCCTCCATCGCGAGGAACAGGCCGGCGCTGAAGAGAAGAAGCGACCACGGGATCAGGGTGATGCGGAGCACGCTCCGGCGCCTCACGAGGAACACGACGGCAAGCGAGAGCGCGGCGATGCTCGACGGCAGCCACACCGGCAGGCCGACGACCAGGGCGGGCAGCAGGGCCGCGAGGACGAGCGCGCTCGTCCCGAGCAGGACCCGGTCGACGGATGCCGCCGCTCCCGACGTGCCCGCCACGCGGGTCCGCTGCACGGGTACGCTCGCATACCGTTTGCCGAGGTCCTTGCGGAAGATGAGCGCGACCATGGCCATCGGCACGAGCACGGCGACGAGCGCGGGGGCCGCGGTGAGCCCGGCGAAGGCGATCGGGGAGATGCCGCCGAGGCGATTCTGGGCGAGCAGGTTGGTCAGGTTGCTGATCGGCAGCAGCAGGCTGCCGGTGTTGGCGAGCCACACCGTCGTGAGGGCGAACGGCAGCGGCGGCAGGCCCGCCTGTCGCGCGACCACGACGACAACCGGCGTCAGGAGCACGGCGGTCGTGTCGAGGGAGAGGAACACGGTCGTGACGATCGCGATGCCAGCGACCCACAGCCAGAGCAGCCAGGCCCGGCCGCCGCCCCAGTGCCGCAGCCGGCGGGCGATCCAGCGGAACACCCCCGCCTCGCTGCAGAGCTCGGTCACGACCGTCATGGCCACGACGAACACGAGAATCGGCGCCACTCGGTCCACGAGCACGAGCAGTTCGGCGAGCGGGAGCAGGCCGGTCGCCACGGCGACGGTGCCGAGCAGGAGCAGACCGGCGCCGATGAGGGACAGGACCATGGATCGGAGTGTATCGGTCGAGACCCCTCCGGCTCGCGAGAGTACGAATATGGCCCTTAACGCACCGCGTTAAAGGGCCATTAGTCCGCTCTCGCGGCGGGGTGAGCGGATGCCTCGGGTCGCGGGGTGCAGCGGGTGCGGGCGGGGTGAGCGAGGCCGGGAGCCGGGTCAGCGGAAGGCGCTCACCCCGGTCAGGTCGCGGCCGATCAGCAGGGACTGCACGCTCTCGGTGCCCTCGTAGGTGTGCAGGGATTCGATGTCGGCGAGGTGCCGGATCACGTGGTTCTCGAGCAGGATGCCGTTGCCGCCGAGCACGTCGCGCGCGGTCGCCGCGATCTCGCGGGCGGCCCGGGTGTTGTGGTACTTGGCGAGGGACGCCTGGATCGGACGCATGGTCCCGGCCGCGTCGAGTTCGGCGAGGCGCAGGCAGTAGAGCTGCATCGCGGTCAGCTGGGACAGCATCCGTGTGAGTCGTTCCTGCACGAGCTGGAAGCCGGCAAGGGGTTTGCCGAACTGGATGCGCTGGTTCGAGTAGCTGAGGGCCGCCTCGAAGACCGCGGTGGCGTGGCCGAGCGCCGACCAGGCCACGCCGAGGCGCGTGGCGAAGAGCACCGTCGCGGTGTCCTTGAAGGTGCGGGTGCCCGGCAGCAGGGCGTCGAGGGGCACGCGCACGTTGTCGAGCACGATGCGGGCCTGGTGGATGCCGCGCAGGGAGCCCTTGCCGGTGATGGTCTGGGCCTGGTAGCCGGGGGTGTCCTGCGGCACGAGGAACCCGCGCACGTTGCCGTCGTCGTCGCGGGCCCAAACCACGGTCACGTCTCCGACGGAGCCGTTGCCGATCCACTTCTTCTCGCCGGTGATCACCCACTCGTCGCCGTCGCGGGTCGCGGTCGTCTCGAGCGCGACGGAGTCGGAGCCGTGGTCGGGCTCGGTGAGGGCGAAGGCGCCGAGCTTCTCGGCGCGGGCGAGGGGCACGAGCCACTCTGCCTTCTGCGCCTCGCTGCCGAAGAGGGCGATGCTGCGGAGCGCGAGCCCGCCCTGCACGGCCACGACGGTGCCCATCGAGCCGTCGCCGCGGGAGATCTCCATGTTGACGAGGCCGGCGGCGAGCGGCGACATCGGGGTCAGGCCGGGGCCGACGACGCCGTCGGTGAGCAGGTCGAGTTCGCCGAGCTTGCGGACGAGGTGCAGCGGATACTCGGCCTTGTCCCAGGCCTCGGTGACCTCATCGAGGGTTTCGATCGCAAAGGCGCGGGCCCGGTCCCAGAAGGCGCGGTCGGCGACGGGCACGTCCCGGAAGAGTTCGTAGTAGTCGGTGTCGAGCGGCACGGATACGTCGTAGTCGGGCACGGTTTCCCTCCATTGGGTTCGGCTGGTCAGCAGATCGGTCGCTACTAGTAATAGTTGACACTCAGTGTCAGGTCAAGTGACACTGAGTGTCAAATCGCTGCACGTGCGCCGAGGCGAGCGGATGCCTGCCCACGAAATGCAGGATCTCCCTGCCCTTGAGGCCGTGGGTGCCTCAGCGTCAGTCTCGTCCTGCGTTTCGGTGCGCCCCGGCATCCGTACCCGGAGCGCTGCCGGCGAGACGCCCGCCGAGGGCGCGGGCGACCTCGCGAGTGAGCTCGCCCGGCGTGATCGTGCCCGGGAACACCGCCACCACCAGTTCCGGCGGCGACTCCCCAACCTGGCCGTGCACCGCCTGCCCCTGCCCAGCCGTCGAATCGGCCACGTCCGGATGGAAGAGCCGCCCCACCTCGCGGAGTTCGGTGGCGAGTTCCTCGGCGAGGCGTGCGGTGCGGTCGGCCTCTGACGCGGCATTCGACGCCTCATCGCCTGCGGCATTCGTCGGGGACGAGGCCGGGATGGCACCGCGGATCAGGCGGCGGAGTTCGTAGTTGTGCGTGGCGGTGATCGCTGCGGCGTAGCGGATGGCGGTGAGCGGAGGCACGTCTGGACGTGCGGAGCGGAGGTAGGCGGCGAACATCTGCTCGTAGCGGATGGCCATGATGGTCTCGCGGTCGCGGAGGGTCGGGGTGTCGCGCACGACGAGATCGCGTACCCGGACGCTGTCGAGCCGTTCGCGGAACCGCTCGAAGACCATCGTCGCGGCATCACGGATCGCACGCCAGGGGTCGTCGTGCTGCACGGCGAAGTAGGCGGCGATCTGCACGGCGAGTTCGTCGTGGTCGGCGAAGATCACGTCTTCCTTGGATCGGAACTGACGGAAGAAGGTGCTGCGCGAGATGCCGGCCGCCCGGGCGATGTCGGTCGCGGTCGTGGCCTCGTAGCCGTCGGTGCGGAACAGGCGCACGGCGATGTCGGCCACCTCGACGCGGAGAGCGCGCACGCGTCGGTCGGGGCTGGGCGGAGGCCTCTGCTGCGGGAACGGACATCAGTCGTGAAAGTAGCACGGAATCGGGCTCCCTCCTGCGCGCCCGGTCGCCGGAACCGGACCGGCTCAGCGGCTCAGCGCAGCGCGGCGAGCTCCTCCGGCTCGGCGATCACGTCGACCATCGCGGCGCCCCGGAGCACAGTGACCGGAAGCGGGCGGCCGATGGCATCGCCGAACAGGAGACGCTGGAGGCCCTGGGCGTCCTTGACCTGTTCGCGGCCCGCGGCGAGGATCAGGTCGTTGGGCTTGAGGCCGGCGCGATCGGCGGGCGAGCGCGCGATCACGTCCACGACTCGCAGGGCCACGTCCTGGTGCACCCGCACGGCCACGTCTGGCGGCAGCGGTAT
Source organism: Cryobacterium breve (assembly GCF_027594785.1). GTDB lineage: Bacteria > Actinomycetota > Actinomycetes > Actinomycetales > Microbacteriaceae > Cryobacterium > Cryobacterium breve_A. Next base: position 2,787,856 of record NZ_CP075584.1, on the reverse strand, counting down.
CGGAGTGCTGACCAGGCCGAGGTACGCCCGGCGCACCCGCCCTTCCCGTTGCAGCGCGTCGATGATGCGCCGGGAGGTCGGGTTGATCGGCACGGCGAGGCCGAGTCCGACGCCGGCGACGGCGGTGTTGATGCCCACGACGACGCCCCGCGAGTCGGCGAGGGCTCCGCCGGAGTTCCCGGGGTTGAGGGCGGCATCCGTCTGGATGACGTCTTCGATGACCCGGGCAGCCGACCCGGAGCGGGTCGGCAGAGAGCGACCCAGCGCGCTGACGACCCCGGCGGTCACCGAGCCGGCGAGGCCCATCGGGTTGCCGACTGCGACGACGAGCTGGCCGACGCGGAGGGTGTCCGCGTTGCCGAGCCAGGCGGGCTCCGGCAGGGTCAGCGCGCGGGAACGGACCACGGCGAGGTCGGAGAGCGGGTCGGAGCCGACGATCTCTATGGCGCTGCTCGTGCCGTCGGAGAAGAGGGCGCGGCCGGCATCCGCCCCGAGCACGACGTGAGCGTTCGTGAGCAGGTAGCCCTGTGCGGAGTAGAGCACGGCCGAACCGGCGCCGCGGCGCACCCGGCCGCGCGGCGTGGCGACCGACATTTCGATCGCTGCAACCTGGCGGGTCACGGTCGCGGCGACTTCGGTCACGACCCGGGAGTACGCGTCGAGCGGACCTTCCCTGGTGTCGTCCCCCGCATCGCTCATCGCCTGTCCTTCCGTTCTCACCACCGCGATCGCAGCGGATGCCGGCCAATGTACCCGGGGTCCGCCCGCTTCGCCGTGCCCCGCCACACGCCCTCGGCGAACACGGGAGCCGGGCCGAGCGCCTGACCGCAACCTGACCGCGGGTGCCATCGGCCACCGCTCCGCGCCCGCCGCTCCGTAGCGTAGGGAGCGGACGAGCGGAGTGTACGTGGCAGAGATCGAGCAGAACCCCCTGAGCAAGGTTCCCGAGGTGACCGCCGCGTTCTGGGTCACCAAGGTGCTCACGACCGGGATGGGTGAGACGACGGCCGACTACCTCGTGCACCAGATCGACCCGCCCGTCGCCGTCGGCCTCGCGGGCCTCGGCCTGCTCGCCGCACTGCTCCTGCAGTTCGCCGTCCGCCGGTACGTCGCGTGGGTCTACTGGCTCGCCGTCGTCATGGTGAGCATCTTCGGCACCATGGCAGCGGATGCCGTGCACGTCGGCCTCGGAGTTCCCTACCTGGTGTCTTCGGTGGCTCTTGTCCTCGTCCTCACCGCGATCCTCGTGGTGTGGCGGGCGACCGAGAAGTCGCTCTCGATCCACAGCATCGTGACGCGCCGCCGCGAGGCCTTCTACTGGGCGACGGTGCTCACGACCTTCGCGCTCGGCACGGCGGCCGGCGACCTCACCGCCATGACCTTCGGCCTCGGCTACCTCGCCTCCGGGATCGTCTTCGCTGTGCTCATCGCGATCCCGGCCCTGGCGTATCGCCGCTTCGGCATGAATGCGACGCTCGCATTCTGGTTCGCGTATGTCCTGACCCGGCCGCTCGGGGCATCCTTCGCCGACTGGGCCGCCGTCTCGACCGAACGCGGCGGCCTGGACCTCGGCACGGGGCCGGTGAGCCTCGTGCTCGGCGTGACGATTCTCGCGTTCGTCGCCTACCTCGCGGTCACTCGCCGCGACGTCGAATCGCTCGCCCGCCGCCCGTAGGGTCCCGCGCCCCCATCACGGCCGTGAGGTGTCGCAGATCGATGTTCACGGACGTCCGGAACGTCGATCTGCGACACCTCACTGGGATCGGGGGCTGGCGCGGCGACGGCCGCGGCGACGGCCGCGGCGGAAGGCTCCGGGCTATTCGGCGCCGAGGCCCGCTGCCGAGACCGGCTTCTCTCCGGCCGCCGTGCGTACCTGGTTGAGCGCGGTCAGGTCGAACAGGCCGTTCAGGTCGCCGGTCTTGGTGGTGCCTGCCGTGACGCCGTTCTGGAGACTCACCGGGAATGTCGACGCGATCGGGTCGGTCGAGAACGTCACCCTGGTCAGGGCTTCGGGTGATCACGGCGTCGGAGAGCGCCTTACCGCTGTCGGCGGTGAGCTTCTTGTTGATCACTGTCGCGGCATCCGCGGGGTTCTTCGTGAGCCAGTCGACGGATGCAGCGTTGCCGGCCACGAGGGCCTCAACGGAGGCGGGGTACTTGGTCAGGAATGCCTTGCTGACGAGCAGTACGGTCGTCGGGAAGGCGCCGTCCGGCCACAGCGCGGACTCGTCGACAAGCACCTTCGCTCCGGCGTCGACGACGAGGCGGGAGACCCAGGGCTCCGGCAGCCAGGCGCCGTCGATGGCGCCGCTCTGGAACAGGGTGAGGGTCTGCGCGTTCTCGGTCGGTGTGATCTTCACGTCTCCGCCGCCGGAGGTATCCGTCGTGAAGCCCTGGCTGCTGAGCCAGGAGCGCAGTGCGACGTCCTGGGTGTTGCCGAGCCTGCGGGGAGGCGAGGGTCTTGCCCTTCAGGTCGGCGGCGGAGTTGATGCCTTCGCGCACGACGAGGGCTGCTCCCCCGCTCGTCGCGCCCGCGACGATCTTGACGGACTCGCCCTTGCTCTTGATGTAGCTGTTGACGGCCGGGCTCGGGCCGATGTACGCCGCGTCGATTGCGCCGGCGCTGAGCGCCTCGATCGTCGCGGGGCCGGCGTTGAAGATCTGGGTGCTGAGCTTGGTGCTGCCGAGGGAATCCTGCAGCAGGCCGTTCTCGAGCCCGACGAGGGCGGGGGCGTGGGTGACGTTGTCGAAGTAGCCGAGCCGGAGGCTCTGCGGCCGGGCCGGCTGCCGTGGCGTTCGAGGCGGCATCGGCCGAGGCGGCGCATCCGCTCAGGGTGGTGGCGAGCAGGGCAACGGATGCCGCGCCGAGGGCGAGGCGCATCCCCGCGCGACGAGCAGTGGTGTGGGTCTTGGTGGACATGGGCTTCACTTCCATTCGGTGGACGGCGTACCCTGCGGCACCCGGACTGGTCGCGAGACCTGGGTGGTCTCGAGACGACGTTATTCACCGAAGGTCCTGGGCGCATTCCGGCCGGTCACGCCCGGTCACGAAACGTAGCGCAACGTCACACAGCATCGACGGGCCCGGCGCTGCGGCGCCGAGACTCGGCACAGGCGTTGTCCCCGCTGTCCCGCGGATGCTGCTTGACTGAAGTGTGCGCACACCCAAAACCCGCTGCTACCGGAACGGGGACCTCGTCGACGAGGGCTTCCCGCTCGCCGACGTCTCCGAACACCTTGCCGATGAGGGCTGTGTGGTCTGGGTAGACCTGTGCTCGCCCGGGGAAGCGGACCTCGACCTCCTCGCGGAGGAACTCGGCCTGCACGCCCTCGCCGTCGAGGACGCCCTGAAGCTGCACCAGCGTCCCAAGCTCGACCGGTACTCCGACCACCTGTTCCTGTCGGCGTATTCGATCACATTCTCGCCGGAGTCGGCGGGCGTGGAGACCTCGGAGATCGCCGCCTTCATCACCGACCGGGCCTTCGTCACCGTGCACAAGGACCCCGACTTCCCCATCGACGCCGTCGTCGCACGTTGGGACTCCTCTCCCGACCTCGCCTCGAACGGTGTCGCGTTCCTCCTGCACGGCCTCCTCGACTTCCTCGTCGACGGCTATTTCGAGGCCGTCGAGGCCCTCGACGAGCAGGTCGAGGAGCTCGAGAGCCAGCTCTTCGAGCCGAGGAGCGACCAGGAGGCGGTGCAGCGTCGCTCCTTCGATCTCCGGAAGAGCCTCGTGCTGATGCGCCGGGTGATCCTGCCGATGCGTGAGGTCGTCAACACCCTGCTGCGCCGGGACGTGCACCTGCTGCCGAATGACATGGCGCCGTACTTCCAGGACGTCTACGACCACGTGCTGCGTGCGATGGAGTGGACGGAGAGCCTCAGGGACCTCGCGACGAGCGTTCTCGAGGCGAACCTCGCGATTCAGGGCAACCGACTCAACGTGATCACGAAGAAGGTCACCGGGTACGCGGCGATCATCGCGGTGCCCACGGCGATCACCGGTTTCTACGGCCAGAACGTCCCGTACCCCGGGTTCAGCGAACTGGGCGGTTTCTACAGCTCCATCGCCCTCATCATCGGCCTGTCCGCCCTCCTCTACCTGCTCTTCAAGCGCAACGACTGGATCTGAGACCCGCACGACCGGCACGACACGCACGAGGGGCGGATGCCGGGCGCGACCCCGATGGGTCGCGCCCGGCATCCTTCGCCGCTACAGGGCGGGAGCCCCGACCGTGTCGAACATCGCGTAGTCGTCAGTCACGAGGGTTCCGTTGCTGAACAGGTTCAGCCCGAAACTGATCGCGGTGGCACCGGCCGGAAGCACCGGGGTCGTGAAGCTCGCCTGGGTGAAGGCGGATGCCGTCGCGAGCCACGGGCTCGACGTCCAGTATTGCCAGGTGCCGCTTGCATCCCGGTAGTAGACCGCGAACTGGGTGGACGTCGTCGACGTGTACCAGGCCCGGAGCGAATAGGCGTGCCCGGCGATCGCGGGCGGGGCGCAGGCCCCGCTGTCCAGAGGCTCGGCAGCAGCTTCGCGTCACCGTTCGCGTAGTTCGTCACGACAAGCTTTTCGGCCTTGGTGCCGGTGTGCGCCGTTGCGACTGTCGTGAATGCGGCCGTGTTGGTGCCGTAGCCGCCGATTTGGTAGCACTGCGGGAGGGCGGCGACGCCGGCGGTCTCCAGGCTCGAGTTCTGGACGAGGTTGGTGCCGGGGGCCGGCGGCGGCGGTACGGGCAGGGTGGCGGCGTCGAAGGCCGTGTAGTCGTCCGTGGTGAGGGTGCCGTTGCTCAGCAGGTTGAGTCCGAAGGTGATCGCACTCGCGCCGGCGGGCAGGGCAGGGGTCGTCCAACTCGCCTTCTGGTACGTCGCGGACGCGGCGAAGAGCGGGCTCGCGGTCCAGTAGGTCCACGACCCGAGTCCGGTCCGGTAGTAGACCTCGATCTGGGTCGCCGCCGTGGACTTGTACCAGGCCGAGAGCGCGTAGGCCGTGCCCGGGGTGGCCGCCGGGGCGCATCCGCCCAGGTCGGGGGTCGGCAGCCACTTCGCGTCACCGTTGGAATAGCCCGTCACGGTCAGGCGGCCGGCCCGGTTGCCGGTGCGGCCGGGGCTGACCGTGGTGAAGGCGGGGGTGTTCGTGCCGAATGAGGCGCCCTGCCAGCACTGGGGCACCCCGGCGGTGAGGGTCTCGAAGCCGGGGTTGGAGACCAGGTTGCTGCCGACTGGCTTCGGCGCGACAGCGGGGCCGGAGACGACCGCCTTGACGGTGCCGCCGATGACCTGGTCGACCGTCTTGATCGTCGTTGTCGCCGGGCGGGTCTTCAGCCACTGCACGAACTGGGTGAACAGCGTCGGGCTGATCGTGAGGGGGTCGGTGAGCCCGGTCGCGATGTGGTGGAAGGTCAGCTGCTGCCACCCGCCCGCGGTCTCAGCCTGGATGACGGTGTTCTGGAGGTCGGTCAGACTCCAGGTGTTGTCGACCTCGTCGGGAGCCTGGGTGAGGTACGGGTCGGCCGGCGGGATGCTCTCGGAGAGTGCGCATCCCGTGCAGCCGAACCGGGTCTGGATGTCGCCGAGGCCGCGGGCGCTGTTGTAGCCGCAGTTCTTGACGATCGTTTCTGTCGCAGGGGTCAGCAGCGAGGCGAACGGATAGGCGAAGCTCGTAACCCGGAATCCCCAGTTGGTGAGGTTGACCCTGTCGTTGCAAACCTGGCGGGTCGCTTCGTCCGTCGGCAGGGTCGCAAGGTCCGGGTGCGTGACGGTGTGGCCGCCGATCTCGTTACCGTCGGCGACGAGACCCTGCATCTGCGCGACGGTCAGATAGCCGGGCTGGTTCACGTAGCCGGACGGAGTGTAGAAGGTGCCGTGCAGCCCGTTCGCTTTGAGGATCGAGGCGGCGGTCAGCTGGTCCGCGTTCGCGTCGTCGAAGGTGAGGGTGATGACGGCGGGAACGGCGGCGCTTGCGGGAAGGGCAGCGAATCCGTCTGCGACTCCGACGGAGACGAGTGCGAGCACGAACGTCGTGGACCAGGCGAGCCAGCGCGGACGTCTCCGACCGAAAGTACCGGTCAGCCGTTGTTTGGTGGCCGCAGGAAAGCGTGGCTGAACGTCCATGTCGCTGAGCTCCATTCTGGGCCCCTGCCTTCCGCGCCGGGACGGCACGGAAGACAGTCGGGTTAGGGCGCCGGAACCCCCATTAACGGGTGACCTCTCGGCCCTGTCAATGCGCGGCGCCCCACCAGAATGGGGGGCAAGGGGATGCCTACGCCGCGCGGCGCCGACCCGTTGCGAGCCCGTAGATCAGGAGGACGACGATGGAGCCGCCGATGGCGAGAAGCCAGGTCTGCAGCGAGAAGAAGTCCTGCAGCGGTGCGTTGAACAGGAGTCCGCCGAGGAACCCGCCGAGGAGTGCGCCGACGACGCCGAGGAGCAGCGTCACGAACCATCCGCCGCCCTGCTGGCCGGGGAGGATGAGTTTGGCGATGGCCCCGGCGATCAGGCCGAGGAGAAGGAAGCCGAAGAAGCCCATGGGGTGCTCTTTTCTGGATTGGTCACACGTGGTTGCGGATTTTGTGGTGAAGCGGTGAAGCAGTCAAGCGGTCATGCGGTGAAGCGGTCATGCGGTGAAACGACGTCGGCACGGCAGGCCGGGGCCCGCCGTGCCGAAAAGGACTAGTCCTTGAAGACGTCCTTGATGTTCTCGCCGGCCTTCTTGGCGCTCGCGGATGCCTGCTCCGCGCGCCCCTCCGCGACCTTGGAGTCGTCGTTCGTTGCCTTGCCGATGGCCTCGTTGGCCTTGCCCTTGAGGTCTTCGGCCGTGTTCTTGATCTTGTCCGATGCGCTCATCGTGTTGTCACTTTCTCTCGGTGTTTCTCTGGGGGTGCCCGACGCGGTTGCGCGGGAAGTCTGGTCGTCTTCTGAGGGGTGATGCACGTCGTTGATCGTGACGTTCACGGCCGACACGCCGAGGCCGAGGAAGTCTTCGATCGCCCGTGTGATGCTCGCGCGCACGTCGGCGGCGATCTGCTGCACCGGAGTCGGATACTCGGCCACGATGACGATGTCGACGACCACGTCCGAATCGCTGACCGTGACGCTCACACCCTGGCTCAGGTCCGTTCCGCTCAGGGCCTCGCGAATGGCGCCGAAGGCCCGGGCGGGCGCGCTGCCGAGCGAGTGCACTCCGGTCACTCCACGGGCGGCGACACCCGCGACCTTGGCGACAACGCTGTCGCTGATGACGGTCTGTCCGCCCTGCAGGTCGGCCGATTCATCGCCGGACGCACCACCGGACGAGTCGCGATCGGAAATACCGCGGAGAGCACGGGAAAGCGGCATGATGGGTATTCTTTCGTTGTCGATGGGCGAAGATCGTGATGATCGTCACTCGTATGACGTAGGCCGCGACCGGTTCGTCACGCGGAGATCAAAAATTTACTGGGCGCACCACGGGGTGATTCGGGAAGGACGTGATGACAACCGTTACCAGGCTCGCCGTGCCATCCGCTCTCGACGCGGCCTCAGACGCCCTGCTCGCCGACCGCGCGGCCGACGGCGACGTCCGCGCCTTCGAGGTCCTCGTCCGCCGCCACGGCCCGCTGATGCGCGTGCACGCGACGCGCATCCTGGGGTCGAACGACGAGACCGACGATGTGGTGCAGGAGTCATTCATCACGGCCTGGCGGCAATTGCCGACCCTCGAGAACGGCGCCGCGGTGAAGAGTTGGCTGATGCGCATCTGCGGTCGCAAGAGCATCGACCGGGTGCGCGCCCGCCGCGACCACGCCGACATCACTGAAACGGATGCCGCGGCTCCGGCGACCCTCACGCCGCACCACGTCGCCGAGACGCAGGAACAGGCCGAGGCACTCGCGCGGTGTCTGGCCGAGCTGCCGGACGATCAGCGGCGCTGCTGGACCCTGCGGGAACTCGGCGAATACAGCTACACCGATATCGCCGAAGAACTCGACCTGCCCGTGTCGACCGTGCGAGGCTTGTTGGCACGCGCCCGAAAAACCCTGTTGCGGGAACTGGAGGACTGGCGATGAACACCCCAGACACCCCCTTTGTGGCGTTCGACCCCGAGGAGCCTGGCCGAGGAACAGTCGCGCCTGTCCGGGCACACGATCGAGGACCTCAACGACTACCTCGACCGCGGCCGCACCCCGAGCGATTCGAGCATCGACGATTCCCCGGCGTGCACAGTGGCACTTACCCGTCTCGAGCGGCTCCGCGCTGCGCTGCGCCGGGTGGACTCGGCCGCCGTGGACCGGGAGGCGGAGCGGACCGACGGCTGGGTCGCGACCATCATCGACAGCATCCGGCTTGAAACCCGCGCCGGTCGGCGGATTCCGCTCACCTCAGACTCACCGGTCGCCCGGCTGGCGCTCACCGAAGGCGCGGTCATCGGTGTCCTGCGCACGGCGGGGGACGGTATCGACGGCATCCTGATCAGTCGCTGCCGCCTCGAAGGCGACGTCACCGAGCCGGGAGAGCCGATCACGGTGCGCCTCGACGTCTCGGTCGGGACCGACGGAATGAACACCGGAGAGAGTGTCCGGGACCTCACGGCACGCCTGCGCGCGGCGGTCTACGCGGTGCTCGTGCAGCAGACCGAACTGACGATCGCGGCCGTGGACATCACCGTCACCGACCTGTACCTGACGACAGCCCTCCCGACCTCCGAAGGAGAAGCCGATGAGTGAGCCCGCTATCGCTCCCGATCGACTCGACGACTACATTCTGGCGGTCCCGGGCGTGGACGCCCTCTACCCGGCAGGTCCCCTCCTGACCACTGTCGTCGCCTCGGTTGTCTCCGCGCTGATCCCGAGCGTGGCTGCGCCGAATCCGATCGTCGTCGTCGAGCGGGCCGGCGGACTCTCGATCTCCGCGAGCATCGGAGTCGGCCCCGATCATGCGGCACCGGATGTCTGCCGCCGCGTTCACGACGCGATCGCCGAGCACTTCAGTCGCGCCGGAGACCCGGTCATCGTCGAGATCGCGGTCACTGTCGCCCGCATCGGCTGAGTCGCCCGCATCGGCTGACGGCCGACAGGCGCCGAGGAAAGACCGGTCAGTACCCCGTTGTCACGGCGGGTCCGCAGCTTATGGCCGACCGCGCCGGGCGCGTGCCGGCCTGCTTTTTCGCTCGCATGGCATCGTCGGCATTCCTGAGGAGCACCTCGAGCCGGGGCAGCTCGCTGGCTTCCCCGGTGTCCTCGGCCATCGCGATCCCGATCGTCGCGGACACGCACAGGCGCCGACCCTCGCAGGCGAAGGGACTGGCTGCACTCAGCACGCCGGTGGCGCTCGTTTCCTGTGGTCGCGTTCGGGCCGCAGATGCGGCAGGATTGATTCCGTACCGACTGGTACACAATAGTCCGGAGGAACCCATGCTCATCGCCGCCCAAATCGTCGCTACCGTCGCCGCCCTCCTGCATGTCGTCTTCTTCCTGTTCGAGAGCGTGTTGTGGATGCGACCCGCCGTGTACGGGCGGTTCGGGATCGCATCCAGAGGCGAGGCGGAAACGATTCGCACGATGGCCTACAACCAGGGCTTCTACAACCTCGCGCTCGCGGTCGGGGTGCTCGTCGGAGTCGTGCTGCTCGCGCAGTCCGGATCCGCGTTCACCGCAGGCAAGACGGCCGTCATCTTCGGAACGGCGTGCATGTCCATCGCCGGAGTCGTCCTCGCCTCAACGGGACCCTCCTACCGACGTTCGGCCGCACTTCAGTTCTTCCCCGCTGCCGTCGCCCTCGTCCTGGCGAGCGCCGCCTGAGGAGGTAACCCGGCTTCGTCGACCGGGGCCGCCACGCTGCCCGATCAGTCCTGGTGCGGCCCTCCGCCGGCGATGTCATCCTCGAGGAGTTCGGTGATGTGGCGGAGCGTCTCGGGGGAAACGTCACCGAGGGTGCGGGCTGCAAAGCTGACGACGCGCTGCGCCCGAAGCTTCTTCACGAAGGCGAGCTGGGAATCAACCCGTTCGGGCAGGTCGTCGTCGGAGCCCAGCAGGTAGGCGGGCGGGATTCGAAAGAACTCCGCAATTCCGGTCAGGAGGTCGGCGTCGGTGACGAGCGGGCCCGTGCCGGCGATCATGTACGCCCAGCGCGCGCGCGAGAGCGACAGGTGCTTCGACCGAAGATCAGTGGCGATCTCGCGGTACGTGTGCGGGGTGTTGCCCTCCGCGACGACGACGTCCAGGAGCAGGTTGAGTTTGCGCGCCAATTCGACCTGTGGTGTGGACGGAGCCAGGCTGCTCTCCGGGGTGCCGGTCATGCCGTGTGTTCGCCTGCCAATTCGGGATGGGTTTGACGTTCGGTGGCGTCCAGAAGGGCCTGTTCCGAGCTAGACGTGTCCTGAGGATACAGCAGCAGGCTATCCCTGATCTCGACATATCGGCGATAGAGCCGCGCGGCGGGGTCGCGGGAGAAGACCAGCCGGAGTCGCGGAACCGGCGCTTCCATGCTGAGCTCTGGGGACGAAGCGAGGAGGCGCTCCCAGAGTGGGGAAAGCCGCCACAGCAAGATGCGGTCCCGCGCCCGGCGTTGCGCCGCGATTGTTCCGTCGACGGCGGCCGTGAGCCCGAGTCCGACGACCATGCTCAGTGGGGAAAGGAGCAGGGTCGCGAAATACAGCGGCCGTGACCAGTTGCTGAAGTCCGAATCGTGGTGCATGACTGTGGTCGTGGCATTGGTGATGCTGACAAGCGCCCAGATCAGCACACCGAAGCAGCCGAGCACGACGAAACCGAGCGAGACCCTGGTCAGCGTGCGACCCTGGCGGCGCATGTCCCCCAGGCAGGCGAGAGCAACCGAAACCGAGAAGTACGCGAAGACGACCCAGGTCGTCGAGGCGTAAATCGTGTAGTCCCAGCGATCGAAGAACGAGTGGTGGATATCGTCCGTGATCCGCCAGTCGGTTCCGAAGAACAGGACCGCCTGGACGACGATGACCGCCGCCGTCACACTGATGGTCACTCGCGCCTGGCGCCGGGTGATCCCATCGGGTGATGCCGCCGCCTGGACGAGGCTGTTCACGAGCGCGACCGCGACGATCGCGATGGCGTGCAACACGAAGTAGGTCACGTTTGCGCCGCCGATGGCGGAATCGATCACGGCATAGATGGGATCGGGCTGGAGTGTCATGAGCAGGGCGAATGTGGCCAGCAGCCAGAACAGCAGCCGCCGTCGTCCACGGAGAGCGGAAGGCAGGCAGACCAAGGCTGCAATCCACAGGAGTGCGCAGACGATCACCTGCACGATCACGACCATCAGAGCACCCGCCCGAATCCGGTCTGCGGACCGTGCCGGGCGTCGGTGCGATCGGTCAGCATCGTCAGGGCCAGGCAATCGCCGATTGCCTCGGCGAGGGCCTCCTGCTCATCGGTGAAGCTGCTCCGCGCCAGGGCATGCACGATCGCGTCATAGGGAATAAGGGGAGCGAGAAGCGCGACACGGTCGGCCGGCAGACGTTCCTTCTCCCCGTCGAGGATCATGTGTCCGAATTCGTGGTTGATGAACTGCTGGCGATGCACGGCGGACTCCGTGGGAGCGTAGTGGATTCGTTCAAAGTCCTCGCCGTCGACCTCGATCCAGAGCCCGCAGATCCCGGATTCCATCATCCGAGCACTCGCCGCGCGGACGACGATGCGCTTGTGCCGTAGCCCTTCCATGTGGCGGTGCAGCAGGTCAGCGGTCAGCGGTCGTGGCAGGTTGAGCGCCGCGACAAGCTCGCCCGCCCGCTCTCGACGTTCGTCGTGATCCATGGTCATTCCCCCACCCATGCCGCATCCCGGCGGATCCCGGAAACGTATATTGGACATGTCCAACGTCTGCTACGCTTACCTTCGGTTGGACATGTCTAGGTTACAGTTCCGGGGGAACGCCGTAACCGGCATGTCCGAACCAGGCACGACGCGAAATTCTGGGCGACAGCGGGGGCGTCGCCGCGTGCGTGGTGCGGAGCCTGCCCTCAGGCCTTCGCACCACGCAGCCGCCTCCTCGCTGTCCCGCCGCGCTGAGCCGTCTCAGGCCATTGCCTGGCCGAAGAGAATCAACGACCAGGCCAGAGCGACGAATGCAGCCGTCGCTGCCGCCGCCCGCACTCGGTTCCAGGTCGCCCATCTGGCCTCGTGGAACTGGCTCCGCACTACAGCCAGGTCCTGGCTCCGTTCCGGCACCCCTGCCGCCTTGATCCCGTTGTTGAGGGGCACGTGGACCGCGACCGTGATGACGACATCAGCAAGGGTGAGCACAAGGGCGGCGGCGATCCACGGCGCGCCCGGACGCCCCAGATTCGTCAGCAGGGCGGCCCCTGTCATCACGAGAGATCCGAAGAATGCGCCCAGCATGAACCAGGGATTGATGATCGCCCGATCCACCGCCTGGAAAGCGACCACGAAGGTGCGGTCGTCGACGGCCTTCAGCCCGGGCATGATCGTGTGGGCGTAGAGCGCGAAGACGCCCGCCGTGAGCCCGGTCGTGATCGTCGCCCCGAGAAGCACGACCCCGGCGAGGATGTCGGCAATCACGTGTGGCTACGATCGTGAGGTGTCGTCATGGCGCACAGTCAAGCACCAGCAGTGCGGTCCATCCAGATTTCGATCCAGAATCCTGACTCATTCCGTCTCTATTCGTCCGGCGCGGCGCGAAAATGCTCCTGTGGTCTGACCACAACAGGTAGTATCGATCTCACGCCCCAACCACTAGATATGGTCTTTCGCCCGACTTACTGTCCCGCTCGATTGTCGTGGGGAGTATTAGTCAAGGAGACGACAGCGCGTGTTGAAGATGGATACCCCCGGCACCGGGACGCTTACGGCCGGCAGCAGTCTCAGCACACTTATGGTGGCAAAACGCGATGGTCGCCGGCTCGCCTTCGATGACGCCCGGATCTATGCGGCGCTGGCCAAGAGCTTCACGGAAGTGAACGGCGAACTGACCCCGCTCACGCACCGGATCATCCGCGACCTGGTCGCCCGCGTCGACCGCGAGATAGCCTCGCGCTTCGCCGTCGACATCAAGATCTACGAGGTCCAGAACATCGTGGAACACGCCCTGCTCGACAGCAAGGAATACGACGCCGCTGAGGCGTACATCAATTACCGGATCCAGCGAGACTTCGCGCGCAGCAAGTCCACCGACATCAACCACTCGATCATCAAGCTGATCAGCAAAGATGAATCGGTCGTCAACGAGAACGCCAACAAGGACAGCGACGTCTTCAACACCCAGCGCGACCTGACCGCCGGCGCGGTAGGCAAGGCGATCGGCCTGAAGATGCTTCCGCCGCACGTTGCCAACGCCCACCAAAAGGGCGACCTGCACTACCACGACCTCGACTACCACCCCTATGCGCCGATGACGAACTGCTGCCTCATCGACTTCAGGACAATGCTCAGCACCGGCTTCCGGATCGGCAACGCCGACGTCGACCCGCCCCGCTCGATCCAGACGGCCACCGCGCAGATCTCGCAGATCATCGCGAATGTGTCGTCGAGCCAGTACGGCGGATGCTCGGGCAACCGGATCGACGAGGTGCTCGCTCCCTATGCCGAGAAGAACCTGCAGAAGCACCTCGCCGACGCCCGGACGTGGATCGCCGACGAGTCCCAGCACCAGCAGTTCGCGGAGGAGAAGACCCTCAAGGACATCTACGACGCGATGCAGAGCCTCGAATACGAGATCAACACCCTGTTCACCTCGAACGGGCAGACTCCGTTCACCTCGCTCGGCTTCGGCCTCGGCACCAGCTGGTTCGAACGCGAGATCCAGAAGGCGATCCTGCAGATCCGCATCGAGGGTCTGGGCCGCGAGAAGCGCACCGCGATCTTCCCGAAGCTGATCTTCACGGTGAAGCGCGGCCTCAACCTCGACCCGAGCGACCCGAACTACGACATCAAGCAGCTCGCGCTCGAATGTTCTACCAAGCGGATGTACCCCGACATCCTGAACTACGACAAGATCGTGGAGGCTCACCGGCAGCTTCAAGGTGCCGATGGGCTGCAGGTCCTTCCTGCAGGGCTGGAGGGACGAAGCCGGCAACGACGTCTCAGAGGGCCGGATGAACCTCGGTGTCGTGACGCTCAACCTGCCGCGGATCGCCCTCGAGGCCGCCGGCGACAAGGACAAGTTCTGGAGCATCCTCGCCGAGCGTGTGAGCATTGCCCGCGATGCCCTGCTCTTCCGGATCGAGCGCTGCAAGGAAGCGACCCCGGAGAACGCACCGATCCTCTATGTCTACGGCGCCTTCGGCCAGCACCTGGAGGCCGGCCAGTCCGTCGACACCCTGTTCAAGGACAAGCGCGCCACGGTGTCGCTCGGCTACATCGGCCTCTACGAGGTGGCAGCGGCGTTCTACGGCGGAGCCTGGGAATCCAACCCCGAGGCGAAGGACTTCACGGTCGACATCCTGCGCACGCTCCACGACCGCACCCAGGAGTGGAGTAACGAGTACGGCTACCAGTTCAGCGTGTACTCGACCCCGAGCGAGAGCCTGACCGACCGGTTCTGCCGGCTCGACACCGCGAAGTTCGGCTTGGTCGAGAACATCACCGACAAGGACTACTACACCAACAGCTTCCACTACGACGTGCGCAAGAGCCCGACCCCGTTCGAAAAGCTCGACTTCGAGAAGGATTACCCGCAGTTCGCGTCGGGCGGGTTCATCCACTACTGCGAATACCCGATCCTGCAGCAGAACCCCAAGGCGCTGGAGGCGGTCTGGGACTACTCCTACGACCGGATCGGCTACCTCGGCACCAACACCCCGATCGACCGTTGTTACGCCTGCGGCTTCTCGGGCGACTTCGATGCGACGGAGCGCGGCTTCGAGTGCCCCGAGTGCGGCAACGCCGACCCGATGACCTGCGACGTCGTCAAGCGCACCTGCGGCTACCTCGGCAACCCGCAGGCCCGTCCGATGGTGCACGGCCGGCACATGGAAATCACCTCCCGGGTCAAGCACATGGCGGGCGCCACCGGCATCAGTGGGGCGGATGCCCCGGCAGCGGTCTCCGAGGATGCGTAACCCCCGGCCCGGCGAGTGGCTGTCTGAGAAGCTGAGCCAGCGATACGTCGGGGACTACAAGCCCTTCGTCTTCGTTGACGGCGAGGGCGTGCGGTGCAGCCTGTACCTGTCCGGGTGCCTGTTCGCGTGCGAGGGCTGTTTCAACGAGGCCACCTGGAGCTTCCGCTACGGTCAGGAATACAGCCAGGAACTCGAAGACCAGATCCTGACCGACCTCGGCCAGGAGTACGTCCAGGGCCTGACCCTGCTCGGCGGTGAGCCGTTCCTCAACACCGGGGTGTGCCTCGGTCTGATCGACCGGGTCCGCCGGAAGTTCGGCTCGTCGAAAGACGTGTGGTCCTGGACCGGATACACCTTCGAGGAGCCTGCTGCTCGAGAGCCCGGACAAGCTCGCCATGCTCCGCGGAATCGATGTTCTGGTCGACGGCCGGTTCGAACTCGCGAAACGTGACCTGAAACTGCAGTTCCGGGGCAGCAGCAACCAGCGGATCATCGATGTCCCCGCGTCCCTGGCCGCCGGCGTGGTGGTCCTGTGGGCCGGACTCCGGGATGCGACGAGTACCTTCGAACAGATCGAGAAACGCCAGCTGATCTGAGAACCGGTCGTCACTCACCCGACTGGCTGGTGGCCTTGGCCTCTGTGAATCAGTCCGCGGAGAGATGAAAGAGGGGCCGTGCCCACGTGCCCACGACCCCCTTAAGACAAGAAGCGCTAGGCGGCCGTGCTCGCCGTCAGCGTTTCGATCGCCGCAGCCAGGTCGGCCTTGTTGTAGCTGGCTCCGGGATTGGTTGAAATGTGGGAGTAGCGGACTATGCCCTCCTTGTCGAGCAGGACGCCGCCGGACTGCTGGATGGCGCCGAAAACCTTGCGGAGCAATCCCGCTTCGGCGTGTGCCGTTCCGTCCTTGCCGATCACAACCGGGAACGGCACACCGCGCTTCGCCTTCCACGCGGTCGCCGCGGCCTCCTCTTCCGGCACGGCGACGATGACCTGAACTCCCGCCGCTGCCAGCTCGTTCTTCTGCGCGGCGAGGGTGCGAACCGCTGCGTTGCACTGAGCGCACGACAGCGCGCGCATGAAGTAGACGAACACGTTCGAGGATTCGCGGTAGTCGGCGAGGTTCAGGTCTCCCCCGCCGACCTCCCGAAGCTGCAAGTTCAGGGTGGAGCCGATTTCGAGTGGCATGTGATTCCTCCGGTTGGGCCGTGCGCGAATGCTGGTGACGGAACGGTGAGTGACGGGATGGTGGGTCACGGAAAGGTGAGCGACGGATGGTGGGTCGTGGGACAACGGGTGACCGATGGTGGCAGCGCGGCCGGAGTCGGCCAGACCGGTCACCGACGAGCGCACCTAGTGCGTGAGCGCGCTTCGCGACGACGAGCGCAGGGTCTCGGTGAGGTCCGACATGCCTGAGGTGATGCCATGCAGGCTCTCCAGCAGGTTGCTTAGTTCGTTGACCGTCGTGATCCCGTAGGCAGGATCAAGGCAGCGCACGGTTGAGGTGACCCGGTCATGCAGCTGCCGGCCCTCGGGGGTCAGCGCCACGATCACCGTACGCTCGTCACCCTTCCGGCGTTCGCGGGTCAGGATCCGGCGCGCCTCGAGCCGTTGCAGAAGCGGGGACAGGGTGCCCGAGTCGAGGAACATGGCACTCGCGAGCGCGCTCACCGAAGACTCGCCCTCGGACGCCAGCACGACGAGCACCAGGAACTGGGGGTAGGTGATCTCCTCCTCGGCCAGCACGGCACGGTACGCCTGGGTCACGGCGCGAGAGGCCGCGTACAGGGCGAAGCACGGCATCTCACTCAGAGGACTCGTCACGTACCAACCTTGGCACACAAACCCTTTGTGCACAACTGATACTCGGGCGAGCCCGCCACTGGGCCAACTCACGACAGAGCCCCCTGCATCCCGGTGATGGACCGGGACGCAGGGGGCTTGGTCGTGCCCGTTACTCGGCCAGGCTCTCGCCGGCTCCGTTGCGGAGGAGCAGGGTGGCGCCCGCGGCGATCACGGTGACCACCAGGGTGGTGATGCCGATCACGATCGGGATGTTGCTCGTTCCGGGAGGGGCCATCAGGGTGAAGATCGCCGGTGCGAACGCTGCGAGCATCAGGCCGACGTTCCGTGAGACGGCGAAGCCGGTGACGCGCAGCCGGGTCGGGAACTGCTCCTGGTAGGCCGTGGCGAACGTGGCATTCCACATCTGGAAGAAGATCGACATGGCGAGCACGCCGAGGATCAGCACGAGGGCGAAGTTCTTCTCCTGCACCGCGAAGAGGAACGGGATCGACGTGAGTCCACCGCCGAGGGCGCCGGTGATCATGAGCGCCTTCCTGCCGAAGACGTCGGACAGCTTCCCGAACAGCGGGATCGTCAGGGCAGAGACCGTGTTGATGATGAGGATGATCCAGAGGAACTCACTCGTCGTGAAGCCGACTCCGTAACTCTCCTGCTTGCCGAAAGTGACACCGAAGACCAGGGTCGCCGTGCCGATCACGTTGGCCAGGGTGCTGATGACGCAGATGAGGAGCATGCGCGGGTAGCGACGGAACAGTTCGATCGCCGGGGTCTTGAACTCCTTGATCTGGGACTGCCTCAGGTAGGCGGGCGGCTCTTCGATGTTGCGGCGGATCAGGTAGCCGGCGAGGATGACGACAGCGCTGAGCAGGAACGGAATCCGCCATCCCCAGCTCTGGAAGGCCTCGGCGGGGAGCGCGGATGCCAGCGGAAGCATGAAGGCGAGGGCGAGGATGCTGCCGATCTGGGACCCCTGCAGGCTGAAGCTTGCGAAGAAGCCGCGCTTGGAATCGGGCGAGTGCTCGACGATGAGGGCGTTGGAGGCGCCCAGCTCCCCGGCAACCGCGAAGCCCTGGACGAGCCGGAGCACCACCAGCAGGATCGGCGCGAGGATGCCTACCTGGGAGTAGGTCGGCAGGACGCCGACGAGGAGCGTGGCCAGACCCATCATCATCATGGCGATAACGAGGACGTGCTTCCGGCCGTGGCGGTCGGCCAGGTTACCGAGGACGACGGCACCGATGGGCCGTGCGACATAGCCGACACCGTACGTCGCCAGCGACGCGACGATGGCGACGGCCGGGCTCGCGGTGGGGAAGAACACCGTCGGGAAGACGAGTGCTGCCGCCTGGGAATACAGCGTGAAGTCGTAGTACTCCAGTGCGCTTCCGATCCACCCGCTGAAGGCGGCGCGTTTGAGATTGCGGGATGAAACCTGTTTGTCGTTCGACGGCGTCCTCTGTGACGTTGTCGTGTTTTCGCTCATGACGAAACCCTTGATCTTCCTTGATAAGTGGTTCTAGTGTGATCGTTCGTGGTGCAGAGTGCAGTTCGCCGGTCAGGCGAGTGACGCGAGGATGTAGTCCCGCACCTCCCCCGGTTCGGCGTTTGCGGTGAAATACTCCGTGAAGTTCTCGGTGGCGACGGTTTCCTTCAGGAAGTCCTGATCGATCTCGTTGAGGACCTGGATGAGGGGCTTGTACACGACCGCCTTCATCTCGGCGAGGATGCGGGCATTGCGCTGTTCCGGGACCACCCGCTCCTTGGGGTACCCGCCACCCATCGACTCCGCGAACAGGCGTTCGAAGATGAGCGTGAGGTTGAGGCTCTGCTCCCCAGCCGAAGCCCTTCGCATAGGGAATGGAGAGGGCGTTTCCGCCGTTGATCTGGGAGAAGAGGTAGGCATCCGTCGGTTCGATGGCGAGGCCGCAGACCACGCCGGGGAAGCTGTTGCAGGCGAGCATGGCGCCCACCCCGGTGCCGCACCCGGTGACGACGAAGTCGACAGCCCCGGTACCCAGCAGGATCGAGGCGAGGAGACCGTTCTGCACGTAGGTCAGCTGGCTCTCGCCCTCCGCGCCGGTCATCCCGTAGTTAAAGGACTCGTAGCCTTTCTCGTCGGCCACATCCTTGAGCGCCTTGTAGATGACGGCGTTCTTGGAGGCCTGGGAGTTCTCGTTTATCAAAGCAATCTTCATCGGTTCTTCGACCTTTTCGTTGATGGTGTTCCCGTGATGGTGCGGGCGGTGCCGCGTTACTGAGGGGTCTTGCCGATGTAGGCGAGGATGCCGCCGTCGACATAGAGGACCAGGCCATTGACGAAATTGCTCGCGTCGGAGGCCAGGAACACGGCGGGGCCGCAGAGGTCGTTGGGTGTTCCCCAGCGAGCGGCGGGGGTCCGCGCGATGATGAATTGGTCGAACGGGTGCCGGGAGCCGTCCTCCTGAAGTTCACGGAGCGGGGCCGTCTGCGGCGTCGCGATGTAGCCGGGGCCGATGGCGTTGCACTGGATGTTGGCTTCGGCGAATTCGGAGCAGATGTTGCGGGTGAGCATTTTCAGGCCGCCCTTGGCTGCGGCGTAGGCCGACACGGTTTCGCGGCCGAGCTCGGACATCATCGAGCACATGTTGATGATCTTTCCGTGGCCGTTCTTGATCATTCCCGGCAGCACGGCCTTGGCGACGATGAACGGTCCGTTGAGGTCGACGTCGATCACCTGGCGGAAGTCGGCGACGCTCATCTCGAGCATCGGGACGCGCTTGATGATGCCGGCGTTGTTGACGAGGATGTCGATGGTGCCGACCTCGTCCTCGATCTGCTTGACCATCGCGACGATCGCGTCCTCGTCGGTGACGTCGGCCACGTATCCGTGGGCCTCGATCCCGGCCTCCTGGTATGCGGCGAGTCCCCGGTCGACCGCGGCCTGGTCGCGATCGTTGAAGGCGATCCGGGCGCCGACGGCGGCGTAGGCCGAGGCGATGGCGAGCCCGATGCCGTAGCTGGCTCCGGTGATCAAGGCGACTTTGCCGTTCAGGGAGAAGCTCTCCATGGCAAACTTTTCGGTCATTTTCTTACTCTTTTCGTGGAAGGCATGGTCGTCTCAGCAGAAGGAGACGAGATACTCGGCGAAGCACAGCACCGTGAGCGACTGGCCGTACGGCATGGCGGTCTGGTCGATGTTTTTGTAGAAGTCCAGGTCGTCACCCATCCCGGTTCCGACCGAGACGTTCTGGACCTCGCCCTCGTCGGTGATCCGGTCGTACAGCGCGGCAACGGCCTTCTCTGCCACGGCCGCGTAGCTCTTGTCGATGTAGCGCTCGTGCACGGCTTTGAGCAGCCCGTAGGCGATGCCGGCCGTCGCGGAGGACTCCAGGTAGGAGGTCGGGTCGTCGAGCAGCGTGTGCCACATGCCGGACTCGTCCTGCAGTTCCGCGAGCGCCGAGACCTGGCTGTTGAGGATCTCGAGCAGCCACTCCCGGATCGGGTCTCCGGGCTTCAGCCCCAGGGTGCCGATGAGTTCCGGGATGGCGATGGTGATCCAGCAGTTGCCACGGGCCCAGAGCGCGTCCGCGTAGTTGTCGCGGCGCTCGAACGACCAGCCGTGGAACCAGAGGCCCGTCTTCTTGTCCATAAGGTACTGGGCGTGGATGAGGAACTGGTACTTGGCTTCCTCGATGTATTCCGGCCGGTCCAGCAGGCGACCGATCTTCGCGAGGGGCAGCACCGTCATCATCAGGGTGTCGTCCCAGAGCCTGCTCGGAGTTCGGTCCGGCATAGGTCATGTGCTGCATGCCCCCACCGTGGGTGCGGGGCATGTCGTGCATGGCCCATTGCGCCCATTGGTTGAGGTACGGGATGTACCTGCTGTCCTTGGTGTCCTCGTACAGGCAGGCCATGGCGAGCAGCGGCGCCATCGTGTTGACGTTCTTCGGCGGGGCGCCCGCGGCGAGCGCGGTGTCGAACCACTCGCGCACGACATCCGCTGCGAGCGGATTGCCGGTGATCCGGTAATTCTTGTAGATCCCGTAGAGACCGACACCCTGAGGCCAATTCCAGACATTCCAGCTCTTGTCGTCCACGACGACATCACTGAAATGGAGTAAAAACTTACCTGACTCGTCCCTGATTGTGGTCAGGTTGGAGATCATGGCATCGATCTTTTGAACGATCTGCTCTCTGCTGACGGCAGTGTCTAGATGCATGGTTTCTCTTCACAATCTTCTTTGATCCCTTGTAATTGAAACGTTACAACCCGCGAATCCGTCGATACAGGCCCCTTGGTGTCGACAGTTGCTCAGAAACTGTCGTTTCTTGCAGCGGAGGCTGCGTGCCAGACTGTCGCCTGAGAAACGGGAGAGGAGACGTCGATGGAGCCTCGCCGAGCAGTGATCGTGAACTCGATGATCTCCGGGCATTTCGAGATCTACCACGTCGACAATGCCGTCCGTGAGCACGCGAACCTGCACTATCACGACTTCCACGAGATCAATTGCGTACTGAGCGGCACGGGGGTCTTCCGGCTGGGCGGCACCGAATACTCCACGGAACCGGGAACCGTGACCTTCGTGCGCCGGAACGACCTGCACAACATCGTCAGGCAGTCCAGCGAGTACTACGAACGTGCGTACATCCACATCCGTGAGGAGTTCCTCACCAGTCGATCCTCGGAAAGCACCAACCTCAACCTCCTGTTCGCCAAGGACGGCACCCCGACGAGCCAGGTCATCCGAGTGGATGCCGACTGGTTGCGCGACCAGATCTCCCGCCTGGACGATCCGGATCAGCCGGGCTTCGGGGCGGACCTCGTCCGGGAGAACCGGCTGATCGAATTCCTGATCGAACTCAACAAGGCCGTCTTCGACTCCGAGAACGCCGTCGTTCCCCACGACCTGCCCGTGTCAGCCCTGATCTCGGCGGTGATGGGTTACGTCGCCGACAACCTGGACGAGGACCTGTCGCTTGATGCCGTCGCCGGCAGGTTCTTCATCAGCAAGTACTACCTGTCGCGGCAGTTCAAGACGAACACCGGACTCAACTTCCACCAGTACACGCTGAAGAAGCGGCTACTGCACAGCAAGGATCTCCTGAGCACGCACGGGAACGCCCTGGACGTTTATCGGATCGCCGGGTTCTCGTCGTACACGCATTTCCTGCGCTGTTTCAAGGATGAGTTCGGCATGACGACCAAGGAATTCATCCGCCGGAGTCGCAACCCCGAGGGCGTTCACTTCGAGAATCCCGATTCCCCATAGCGATTCACCGTCCGGGCGATCGCGTCGTTGACGGTTTCCTCCATGATGACGGCGAGATAGGGAGCGTGCGCACTGATCGTGGCGAGAATCTGGGCGACCGGGAGCACTCCCTCGTCGATATCGCAACGGATGACGCGGCCATCCGACAGACGGTAGTCGTCGAGGTGCGCCGCGACGATGCGTCCCCCGAACCGCTCGAACGCGTCGCTCGTCAACTCCGCCAGATCGACGGGTTCGTGCGGGTCGAGCAACGCCGTGGCGTCGAACACGATGCCCAGGAAGGGCGAGTCAATGTCGTCGAGAAGCTGCTCGACCCGATCGAGGTTGTAGATCGGGTGGTTGATGCCCGGCTCGATGGCGACGATGGTGCCCACGCGTTCGCCGAATTCGGCGAGCCGTCGAATCACCACGGCGGCCTCGCGGTACGCCTCCGTCCGTGAAGTTCGCCCGGGTGTACGCGAAGCCCTCCGCTTGGACACTCCCGGTCTCGGTCGCGACCATCGGTGCCCCGAAATGCCGGGCGTTGCGCAGGTACGCCTCGAACCTGCGCAGGATCGACTCCCTGCGCGCGGCATCCGGATGGATGATGTTGTCGTAGCAACCCAGCACGGCGATGTCCACGCCCTGGGCGGCCAGCGTGCGGCGGAAGTACGCGCCCATTCCCGGGTTGAGGGCGTCCGCGCCGCTCAGGCTCAGGGAACGACCGGCCGAGGGCGAGTTGTACGTTGTGCACCCCGTAGTCCGCGAGGCCACGGGCCAGCTCCTCGGGCGTTGACGCCCACGTCACATCGTGCCCGCGAGCGCCGAAATTGATCGTCATGTCCCAGCCTTTCACCGTGGTGGCCGACTCGCCGAACTGTACTCCTGTCCCCGTGCGAGCCCTGACCCGGTCAGCCGGGCGGATGCCGGCTGGGAGTCCCGTGACAGACGCGACCCCCGCGCACGGCGATAATCAGACCATGGACGCAGACCGAGGCAACGAGGAGGCCAGACCTCGTGCCGCCAGCGTGTTCGATGTGGCCAGGGTCGCGGGAGTGTCCCACCAGACGGTCTCCCGTGTCCTGAACGATCACCCCAGCCTGCGCGCGGCCACGCGCCAGAAGGTGCTCGATGCCATGCGGGAGTTGAACTACCGGCCGAACGCCGCCGCCCGCGCGTTGTCCTCGAGCCGATCGCGCCTGATCGGAATACTGTCGACCTCGAGCGGAGAGTACGGTCCTGCGACCATCGTCGCCGCCATCGGGGCTGCGGCACGCAGTCGCGGCTACAGCGTGACGATCGCGAACGCGGACGGACTCGACCGGAGATCCGTGGACGACGCACTCAGCCACCTGGCCGACCTCTCGGCGGAGGGGCTGATCGTGGTGGCCCCGCAGACCCAGGTGCTTGTCGCGCTCGAAGGCCTGACGATCCCGGTGCCGTATGTGACGCTGCAGACGGCAGCGGGGAGCGAGCCGCAGGGCGGGATGCTGGACCAGGTCCGGGGGCCCGGCTGGCGACCTCACATCTTGCGGATCTCGGCCATCAGCGCGTCGGCCACATCGCCGGCCCGCCGGAATGGCTCGACGCGCAACAGCGCCTGACCGGATTCCAGGAAGAGCTTCGGTCGCGACAGCTGGATCCGCGATTCGTGGAGACCGGCGACTGGAGCGCCGCCTCAGGTTATCGTGCCGCCCGTGCGCTGCTCGGACAAGGCGTGACGGCCATCTTCTCCGGCAACGACCAGATGGCCCTCGGCGCCCTGAGCGCCGCGGCTTCCCTGGGCATGACCGTGCCGGGGGACCTCAGCATCGTCGGCTTCGATGACGTTCCCGAGGCCGCGTACTACCAACCCGCCCTGACGACCGTTCGGCAGGACCTGACCGAAGCCGGGCGGCGCGCCGTGGCGCTTCTCCTCGGCGAAGCGGACCTGCACCCGGCCGTCGACCCTGAGACTCATCGAGCGGGCGTCCACCGGTGCCCCGCCGGAGCGGCCACGAACCGGACACTGACGGTCGCCAAACTGACGGTCGACATCCGGGATGACGATGTCGTAGACTGCATACATCGCGCATGTGATCGATCACATGAGTAAGTCAAAGGAGTCTTGTGTCGACATCGAGTACCGTTTCCCCCGGCGATTCCGCACGAGACGACCTCCGCGCGGGGCGCCTCTCCCTCGGGATCGAACTGGGGTCGACCCGGATCAAGGCGTGCCTGATCGGTGACGACCCGTCGCAGGTGATCGCGGTCGGCAGCCACGAGTGGGACAACGAGTTCGTCGGACAGGTGTGGACCTATTCCCTCGAGGACGTGTGGTCGGGCCTGCAGGCTGCCTACGCCGATCTCATCGACAATGCCGAATCTCGCTATGGCGTGCGCCCCGACACCTTCGCGGCGATCGGCGTCTCCGCCATGATGCACGGGTACCTCGCCTTCGATGCGGCCGGCGACCTCCTCGCGCCCTTCAGGACCTGGCGGAACACGACAACCGGCCCGGCCGCCGCGGAACTCACCGACCTGTTCGGCGTGAACATCCCGCTGCGCTGGTCCATCGCGCATCTCCGTCAGGCGGTCCTCGACAAGGAACCTCACGTCCCCGAGATCGCCTCTCTCACCACCCTCGCCGGTTATGTCCACTGGCAGGCTCACGGGTCGGAAAGTTCTGGGAGTCGGTGACGCCTCGGGCATGTTCCCGATCGACGCGGCCACCAAGACATACGACGCCGAGTTACTGGCGCGATACGACAGCCTCCCCGCGGCCGGCACCCCCGGATCCCGCCTCGTCGACCTGCTTCCGGAGGTGCTCGTCGCGGGTCAGCCCGCCGGGAACCTGACCGACCAGGGCGCCCGGCTTCTCGACCCGACGGGCACGCTCAAGCCCGGTGCGGCACTGTGCCCACCCGAGGGCGATGCCGGAACGGGAATGGTCGCGACCCGGTCCGTCGCCCCCGCTCGGGCAATGTCAGTGCCGGCACGAGCATCTTCGCCATGGTCGTGCTCGAACGGCCGCTCCAGACTGTGCACCACGAGCTCGACGTCGTCACGACTCCGGCCGGGGACCCCGTCGCGATGGTGCACTGCAACAACGGTGCCAGCGAACTCGCGACCTGGGTCGGCCTCTTCTCCCGGTTCGCCACGGTCGCCGGCCAGCCGCTCGCCAGCGATGCCGTCTTCGACGCACTGTTCCGCGAAGCGCTCGAGGGCGAGGCGGACGCCGGTGGGCTGCTGGCCTACAACCATCTCGCGGGCGAGCCGATCGCCGGCCTCACCGAGGGCAGGCCCCTCGTCGTGCGCACTCCGGACAGCCGGCTGACGCTCGCGAACTTCATGCGCGCCCAGCTCTACGGTGTCTTCGGCACGCTCAGCCTCGGGATGCGGGTCCTTGCCGACGAGGGCGTCGTGATCGACGAGATGTTCGCCCACGGCGGCATGTTCCGCACCGCCGGAGTCGCACAGCGATTCCTCGCCGGGGCGCTCGGCACCCCCGTCACCGTGACCGAAACGGCATCGGAAGGCGGCGCCTGGGGCATCGCAGTGCTGGCGTCCTACCTGCGGGCCGCCGACCACGGCCAAAGCCTCGACGACTACCTCGACGAACAGGTCTTCGCGACCACCGCGTTCGACACCACCCAGCCCGATCCGACAGACGTCGCCGGATTCACGACTTACCTTGCGCGCTATTCCGCCGGCCTCGCCGTCGAACGCATCGCCATTGAAGCACTCTCACTGAAGGAAAGCACCCTATGAGCAACCGCATCACTCCCGACCTTCGCTCCTACGAGGTCTGGTTCCTCACCGGCAGCCAGAACCTGTACGGCGAGGAGACCCTCCGACAGGTGGCGGAGCAGTCGCGCGCCATTTCGGACACGCTCGCGGCAGCATCCGACATTCCGGTCACGATCGTGTGGAAGCCGGTGCTGAAGGATTCGGAGTCGATCAAGCGCGCGATCCTCGAGGCGAATGCCAACGACAAGGTGATCGGGCTCATCGCCTGGATGCACACGTTCTCCCCCGCGAAGATGTGGATCTCCGGGCTCGACGCCCTCCAGAAGCCCCTGCTGCACTTCCACACCCAGGCGAACGTCGAACTGCCGTGGGCGGACATCGACATGGACTTCATGAACCTCAACCAGGCCGCACACGGCGACCGTGAGTTCGGCTACATCCAGACCCGCCTGGGCGTCGCCAGGAAGACCGTCGTCGGCCACGCCTCGAGCCCCGCCGTCACCGCGCAGATCGGTACCTGGACCCGTGCCGCCGCCGGCTGGGCCGCGACCAAGAGCCTCAAGCTCGCCCGGTTCGGCGACAACATGCGCTACGTCGCCGTCACCGAGGGTGACAAAACCGAGGCCGAGCTGCGGTTCGGCGTGCAGGTCAACACGTGGGGCGTCAATGACCTCGCGGAGGCCGTCGCCGCGGCAACGAAGGACCAGATCGACGCCCTCGTCGCCGAGTACGAAGAACTCTATGACGTCGCTCCGGAGCCTGCGGGCCGGCGCCGAGCGTCACGAGTCGCTGCGCTACGGCGCCGCGATCGAGATCGGCCTCCGGTCATTCCTCGAAGCCGGCGGATTCGGTGCGTTCACCACGAGCTTCGAAGACCTCGGAGCCCTCCGCCAGCTCCCCGGCCTCGCCGTGCAGCGCCTGATGGCCGACGGCTACGGCTTCGGCGCCGAAGGCGACTGGAAGACGGCCATCCTCGTGCACGCCGCCAACGTCATGGGCTCCGGGCTCCCCGGCGGCGCCTCCCTGATGGAGGACTACACCTACGACCTGACCCCCGGGGCGGAAGTCATCCTGGGTGCCCACATGCTCGAGGTCAACCCCGCCCTGACGACCGCGAAGCCGACGCTCGAGATCCACCCGCTCGGTATCGGCGGCCGCGAAGACCCCGTGCGCCTCGTGTTCACGGCCGATCCTGGACCCGCCGTCGTGGTCGCGATGAGCGACATGCGCGACCGGTTCCGTCTCGTCGCCAACGTCATCGAAGTTGTCGAGCCCACAGAGCCCCTGCCGAAGCTGCCGGTCGGCCGCGCCGTCTGGAAGCCCGCACCGTCCTTCGCGGTCTCGGCGGCCGCATGGCTCACCGCTGGTGCGGCGCACCACACCGTGATGTCGACCGCGCTCGGCCTCGAGGCCTTCACCGACTTCGCCGATATCGCGAAGACGGAGCTTCTCGTCATCGACGAGACGACCGAGCTGCGGAGCTTCGAACAGGCGATCCGCTGGAACGCGGCGTACTACCGCCTGGCCCAGGGCCTCTGAGCGGACGACATTTGAATGCACGGCGCGGGTGACCCGGACATCGGGTCGCCCGCGCTGTCTCGTTCAGGACCCGGGCGCGGATGTCCGGTCGGACTCATCGGGAGTGCGCCAGAAGTTCGAGTGGGAATCATCGCAAGCAGAACCATTCCCACCTCCTGGCTCGTTGGACCGTAATCGAATCGAGATCGGACAAATGCGGAACGGGGGAACCGTACGGCTCGTGCCGGACAGTATGAAGTATGGGGATACAACACGTGGGGGAAATCGCGGTGTGGGCGTCGGCTCGCGACGGCAACGCGGACGCGTTCGCCGAACTGTTTGACCTGCATCGGGATCGCGTCTTTCGGCATGCTCTTCGGTTGGTCCGTTCCCAGCACGACGCAGAAGACATCACCGCTGCAGCGTTTCTCGAACTCTGGCGTCGGCGCGACGCCGTTCGCGTCGTTGAGGACAGCGTGATCGCCTGGTTGCTTGTCACGACGAACAACGTGGCACGCAACGTATCGAGAAGCCGAAGTCGTCATCAGGCCCTGATCGACCGGCTGCCTCGCGGAATGTACCAGGGGGAAGGGGCGTTTGATGCCGTCGACGCTCATATCGACGCGGAACACCGCGAAACGACGATGAGGGGTGCGCTGGCTCAGCTCTCGATCGCTGATCAGAATGTGATCACCCTCTGCGTGGTCGAAGAACTCGGAGCAGCAGAAGCCGCTGCGGCGCTCGGCATTCCGATCGGCACGGTCAAATCACGTCTCTCCCGCGCGAAGGCGCGGCTCGCTCGGCTGGCGGGCGATGCTCGTGCGGCCGTATCGACGACAGGAGGTGCGCTGTGAACGACGAACCGACATTTGATCCGGATCGCAGTCGAGCGATCAGACACATGCTGATCGAGGCTGTCGTTTCGGCTCCCGCCAGGCGCAGAACTCATCGGGTGCGGGTGCTCGTCGGGATCATTATGCTCGCCGTGTTGACGGGCGGCGGCACGACTGCGCTCGCGCTGGCCGGTGGTGCACTGTTCAAACCGGCGCAGCCGGCCTCCTCGAGCACTCCAGCCCCTGCCGTGCCGACCGCCACGACGACGGCGGTGCCAATCGCGCCGACGTCGGTTCCGAGCCCGACGCCCGCGGTCGCGACTCTTCCGATCGCACCACACGACGTGACCTCAGCGCCATCGGGCGCGTCGTGGTCGATCCAGTTGCCGGGAAGCAGCGAGTCGTGCGTACAACACACGTCCTACAGCATCGCGGACGGCTACGCCCTCTTCCAGGCGGGACCGAAGGAGGCCTCGGGCGATGAGCTCTCCCCGGGAGTTGGCCCTGATCCGTGCGACATGTCCGACGACGGGGTCACCCTCACTCTCGTCGACACGGCGACCGGAAGCCAGGTCTGGTCGCGCAGTTGGTCGTGGAATGGTTTCGCGAACCGCTATGCCGGGGTCGTCCCCGTCATCCTCGGCACCTCGGGTCGGATCCTGGTGAGGACCGTGGGACCCGAATTGCCCTCAGAGGTTCTCGACCTGGTATCAGGATCGACGGTCGGTTCGCTCGCGCTCGATACCGGCGAGAGCATCCGTTCCGCCCAGGCCGTCGCCGGTGACTCGGGGGAGGTGATCGCGACAATCGAGACGCTCGACTCCTCGCTGAACACGGCCGGCCCGTCGCGTGTCGCTCGATTCGATCCTCGCGACGCGTCGCATCCGGTCTGGTCGACGGTGGTCGATGGATCAGAGATCGGCGCTCAGGTCGTGACCAACGGCTTTTCCTATACCTCGCTACATTACAGCCCCACCTGGCAGACCGCGCCTCCACCCGGGCAGACTCCCTACGTGAACCCCCTGCTCAACCTGTCAACGGGTGAGATCTCGTCGCGACCAGAGGCGCTCTACTATGACTTCTTCACCGGGTACACGATTCGGCCCGGGGGCTACGACACGACTGGCTACCCGCTCACACTGACCGGACTCGATGACGACGGAAACCAGATCTGGACTCGGAGCGTCCCTGCTGCCAGCTCTGTTGTGGAGGTAACGACGCCGCTCGTCCGCCCGGGCAGTAGCGACCAGATCGGAGTCGTTGGCGGAAGCGATCGGGTCGGAGACGGTCAATTCCTCGTTGTCTCGCCGGATTCAGTCACCCTGGTCGATGGCCTGACGAACGACACGATCTGGACGACGGGCCTGACGGGCTGCGCCCTCGACCACAAGCCGTACTCATTCTTCGACGCTCTTCGTACCGAGGGGGCGACACTCATTGTCACCGCTACTCCCGGTAGGGCATGCCGCTTCGATGCCACAACGGGGGCGGTACTCGCGAGTCTCCCGCCGAGCTACTGGCCCAGAACCGGAACGGTGGCGACGTACGACCTCCGCGACGGAACCGGAACCGCGACGAATATGCAGACCGGCGCGACCGAGTGGTCGGTTCCGTCAGACGCCGACGCCTGGTTCTTTGCGGGAGGGTACCTGGTTGCCCAGACCGGCAACACCATCGTCGGCCTCGGCTGAATCCCCGGTGAATCCCGACGCAACCCGCCGGGCTGAACCAAGGGGTCGGCCCATGCCGATCAGGCCGGGCGCACCGCGCGGAGCGTCGCGAGTATCGCCTCCGGGTTGAAAGACTCCGGGTTGCGGATCGTCTGGATCGAGGCACCCTGCACCAGGGCGACCACCGTCGCCGCGAGCTCGTCGCCCTGGATGCGGGTCCCTGCGGCGACCTCACGACAGACCGGCGAGAACGCCGCGAGGTAGCGCGCGAAGCTCGCCTCGATGCGGGCGCGGAACAGGTCGTCACGGCGGGAGAAGTAGAACGCGAAGATCAGTTCGACCGCGGCGTGGTACTCGACCAGGCGCTCCAGCTCGACCCAGATCATCCGCTCGAGGCGGTCCCACGGCTCCAGCCGGGCCAGGTCGGAGTCGGACAGCGCGTCGAGCGTGCCATCGAGCAGCACGCCGAGCAAGGCTTCCAGCAAACCGTCTTTCGAGTGGAAGTGGAAGAACACGAGGCCCGTGGAGATGCCGGCTGCCGTGGCCACCCGGCGTGCGGTGACGGCATCGAGACCCTCGGCGAGGGCGATCTCATACGCCGCCGCGAGGATCGCGTCGCAGCGCTCCTGTTCGGGCTTCTTGGGGCCGCCCATCGATCAGGCGTCTTCCCCGGTGCGCCGGGAGGCGCGATACCGGCGCAACGCCAGCCAGGCGCCCGAGGACCAGAGCGCCCACAGCACCAGCACGGGCTGGAACAGCAGCCGGATGGTGCGATCGAGGTCGGTGTTCAGACCGAAGGAATCGGTGTGCGTCGCGAGCTGCGAGATGTTCCCGGGGAAGATGGCGACGAAGAACGCCGCGACGATCCAGCCGACCTGCACCCGGTACCGGCCCAGGGCGAGCAGGGAAGCGCCGAGGACAATCTCGACGACGCCGGACGCCAGGACGACGAAGTCTCCCGCGATCGGCAGCCAGGTGGGAACCTGGGCGAGGAACGCCTCCCTGTTCACAGTGAGATGGCTGATGCCGGCGAGTAGGAGGAAGGCTCCCAGCGTCATCCTGAAGATGGTGCGAAGCACGGTCGTGCGCTTCTTCTGAGGTGCGAGAAGGTTCATGCTGCGGCTTTCGTGGGGGGATGCCGGGGAGAATCGATGCTCCGACTCTACGTTGACTACCCGGTCAATGACCACTCGGTCAATGTAAAAAATCGCAGACCCTGCAACGATCCTCCCTCAAACACACACTCCGTGGTGCCCTAGAAGGGAGCCCCGGAGTAGAGCATCACGTTCGAATACGGCGTGTACTCGCCCGTCCGGACGATGGCTCGTGCCCCCTGGGTGCGCGCTTTGAATTCGTCGTGCGGAATGGCCTCGACCACAACGCCCACGGCCTCGAGCCTCGCCCTCACGCTTGTCAGCATTCCGGGGCTGTTGGCTTCGATCTCCTCCGAAACCACCGCACGTTCGACGATGAATTCACCGAGAACCGTGTCGAGGATGTCGAGGAAGGCGGGTGAACCCGCCCGGTGAGCAAGATCGATGCGCTCGACGTTCGGCGGGATGGGCAACCCGGCATCCGCCACAACGATCGCATCGGTGTGGCCGCACTCGGCGATCACGCGCGACAACTGCGGATGGATGATTCCACTGGTCAGCTTCATTTGACGAGGGCCCGGCCATCCGAGTCAAGGTAGTCACGCCAGGAACGCTTGGGTGCCCACCCGAGCATGCGCTGGGCCTTCGCGCTGGAGATGCCGGAGGCATCCACGCGGTCGAGCGGGCGAAGCTCGATCTTGTCGCCATAGTAGGTGTGCAGGATCTCCGCGAAGTCACGGCCACCCACATTGTCCGGTGAGGCGATGTAGAAGACCTCGTGGCCGGGAAGGTCGGACTCTGTCGCCAGCACAATGGCATCGGCGAGGTCGTACGCGTCGATGTAGCTCCAGAGGTTCGGGCTCAGCACGGATGCGTCGCGGACCTGTGGGCCGAGATTCTGTTCGTAGTTGCCCTCGTTCTGCACCCAACTCGGACGGATCGAGATGGCCCGGATATCGGATCGCTCGACCGCCGCGTTCATGAGCCTGCTCCCCGAAGTGCTTCGAGAGCGCATAGGGATCCTGCGGGTGGGCCGGATGCTGTTCGTCGACGGGCGCGTAGTCGGGCAGGAAATCGCGCTCGGGAAAGAAGAATCCGGGCACGGTTTCGCTCGAGATGTTCACGAAGCGCTTCACTCCGAAACGCACGGCGGCTTCGAGAACGTTGAACGTGGCCATCAGGTTCGTGCGGAACACGACATGGGCCGGGTTGCCGGTCGGCTCCGGAATCGCCGCGACATGCACCACTGCATCGGCACCGCGAACCACGGCGAAGGCTTCACCGGCATCCGTCAGGTCCGCCATCTGGTAGCGTGCAGATCCTTCCGCGCGACGCTCGAATCCTGGACGGGTCAGGTCCGTAGCGAGAACCTCATGGCCGGCGGCCAGAAGCGCCTCTGTGGCAGCGCGGCCGACTTTGCCATGCGCTCCGGTGATGACTACCTTCATTGTTGTTGCTCCTTCTATTGCGCGGGATTGTGCTGTTGTGCGGGATTGTGGGCGGCGAGACGCCGCAGTGCTGTCGGGCCGAGCAGTCAGCTGCGTTGTTTCCGCCACATGTTCAGGGCTACGGCGCCGACGATGATGACCCCGCTGAAGACCTGCTGCCAGTAAGCGGAGATCCCCAGGAGGATAAGAGCATTCTGGATGAGAAGAAGCAGGGAGGTCCCGAGTGCTGTACCCAATATGCCACCCACACCACCGAAGAGGCTGGCACCGCCGATGACGGCTGCCCCGATCGCCAGGAGTTCATATCCGTTCCCGGCAGCGGGTTGGCCCACGCTCAGGCGCGCAGTCTCCAGGATTCCCGACACGGCAGCCAGACTCGATGAAATGACGAAGACGGAGATCTTCACCCGGCGCACACGGATGCCGGAAAGCTTGGCCGCTTCCTCGTTCGATCCGACGAAATAGATGTGACGGCCGAAGGTCGTTCGGGTCAGGACGAAGTGGGCGGACAGGGCGACGATGGCTGCGATCCAGACCGGGATCGGGATTCCCAGGAACGAGCCCTGGCCCAGATACAGGAAGCCCGGGGGAAATCCGCTGATCGTCGACCCGCTCGTGATCCCCAGGGAGAGCCCTCGCGCCACCGCAAGCATTCCCAGGGTCACGACAAACGACGGTATGCCGGCGAATGCGTTGATCATTCCGTTGACCATGCCAACGATTGCGCCGCTGATCAGGGCAAGAACAACAGCGACGATGGGCGACAAACCGATCGTCACCATGAACTCTCCGGTGAGGACGCTGACAAGGGCGACCACGGATCCCACGGAAAGATCAATACCGCCAATCAGGATCACGAACGTCATGCCGACGCTGATGATCAGTGCCAGCCCAATCTGGCGGCCGACGACCGTGAGGTTCCCGACGGTGAAGAAATACGGTGACGCCCAGGAGAGAAAGATCACCAGCAGGAGCACGACACCGGCGAGGGTCGACTCCCGGGCGGTGACGATTCTCCGGAGCCGGTGACCGATCCGTGAGGTGAGCGTGGGAACGTTCGTCGGTACCGGCCCGCTGCCGGGCCCCGGGAGGCTACCCGTCGCCGGCTGCACGGTCTTTCCATTGATTGTCATGAGGCATCTTCCTGAACTCCGGTGGCCATGGCCATAACGCTTTTTTCTGTTGCATCGGCAGCATCGAGTTCGCCGACGCCGTGTCCCTCACGCATCACCATGATGCGATCGGCAATGCCCAATACCTCGCTGAGCTCCGAGGAGATCACCAGCACGGCGACCCCCTCACTCGCGATCGTCCGAATCAGCTGGTAGATCTCGGCCTTTGCACCGACATCGACCCCGCGCGTCGGCTCATCGAGGATAAGGAGCCGGGGAACTCGCGCCAGCCAGCGCGCCAACACGACCTTCTGTTGGTTCCCGCCGCTGAGGGTGCCGACCGGGACTTCGATCGCGGACTCGCGCAAACCGAGTTGGCCCGCGTAACGTCGCGCGAGGGTGCGGTCTTGTCGCCGCGAGACCAGCGAGAGTCGGCTGATCATCGGCAGGGACGCCGATGACATGTTCTCCCTGACCGGCAACTGCAGAAAGAGTCCCTGCCGTTTCCGATCCTCGGGGACGAAACCGATTCCGGCCGCCATGGCTTCGTTCGGCGACCGCAACGGCAACGCCTGCCCGTCGATGAGAATTTCGCCGCCGCGTCGCTTGACCGCGCCGAAGATCGTCAGGGCAGCGTCGCTGCGACCGGCGCCGATCAGCCCGGCAAGGGCGAGGATCTCTCCCGGACGCACAGAGAAACTCACGTCGTGCAGCAGCGGCCCCGAGCTGAGGCCGCGCACTTCGAGGGTAGGCGTGGCGGTCTCATCCACGGCAACTGTCCGCACCCCGTAGAGATCCTCCAGTTCGCGGCCGACCATCATTTGAACGATCTCGTTCGGGCTGGTCGAGACCGCATCCCGAACTCCAACGACCGAACCGTCACGCATCACGGTGATTCGGTCGGCGATCTCGAAGATCTCGCGCATGCGGTGGGACACGTAGATCACGCTGACCCCGTTCGCGCTGAGCCTGCCGGACGAGAGAAAGCAGGGTTTCGACCTCTTCTTCAGTCAGTGAGGACGTCGGTTCATCCATCACAACCACCCGGGCCCGGACCAGAAGCGCCTTGGCGATTTCCACCATCTGACGCAGTGCGATGTTGAGGTCGCCGACGATCGCGTCCGGGGAGATGGAAATGCCCAGGCTTGCCAGCAGCCCCGCGGATCCCGTTCTCATGGCCCGAAAGTCGACTGTTCCGAACCGGGTCTTCGGTTCGCGGCCGACGTAGATGTTTTCGGCGACGCTGAGATCGTTCGCGAGGTTGAGTTCCTGGTAGATGACGGCGATTCCGTTGGCCTGGGATTCCCGGGGCGAATGGATCTGAGCGATCTCGCCCGATATTTCGATCACGCCTTCGTCGGCGCGCGCTGCGCCAGCAAGGATCTTGAGGAGGGTGCTCTTCCCCGCACCGTTCTCCCCCACGAGAGCCATGACCTCGCCGGCTTCAACCGACAGGCTGACGTCGCGGAGGGCGACGACTCCCGGGTACCTCTTGACCACGCCGCGCATGGCGATGAGCGGATGCTCCGTCATTGCAGACTCCTTCGTGCTGGGGGCGATTGGATGCGGCGGGGCCGGCTGGCGTGCCGGCCCCGCCGCAGAGTGGGACTAGTGTGCGGTCTTCTGGAATTCGGCGAGCGTGTCCGGGGTGACCGTCACGACGCCGGTGTCGACGATGAAGTTCTTGTCCAGCTTGGACGTGTTGCCGTGGAAGTCCGACAGGATCTGGAGCGCCTGCGCGGTCATGCCGAACGGCTTCTGCGAGATGAGCGCATCGACGCATCCGCCGGTCATTCCCTCAATGCCCTGCGGCACAACGTCGAAGCCGACGGCCTTGATGGCGCCACACTTGTTGGCCGACTTCAGTGCGCCGGCGATACCGGGCAAGTCCGATCCGCCGATGCCGATGAATCCGGCCAGGTCCGGGTTGGCCTGCAGGATCGTCTCCGAGGCCGTCTGCGCGGTGGCGATCGATTCACCGGATACCTCGGTGGCGACGAGCTGGATGTCGGGGTGCTTCGCGAGGGCCTTCTTCACTCCCTCCAGGCGCTGGTTGAGGTTCACGGCGCTCAAGCTGCCGATCACGACCGCGACCTTGCCCTTGTTGCCGACACTCTTGGCGAGGGCTTCGCCGGCCTGGGCTCCCGCCGCGACGTTGTCGGTTCCGATGTAGCCGAGCACGTCACTGTTGGGTACCGGTCCGTCCCAGGCGATCACCGGGATGCCGGCGGCCGTCGCCTTGGCGATGTCGTCCAGGACACTCGCCGGGTCATTGGGAGAGATGGCGATGCCGGCGGGGTTCGTGGCGAGAATCGAATCGAAGATCGCGACCTGGGCGGCCGCGTCGTCCGTGTCCGGGCCGAGGAACTTGGCTGTGACGCCCATCTTGGCCGCGGCGTCTTCCATCCCCTTGCGGGCGTCAACCCAGTACGGGTTGTTCAGCGACTTCGGCAGGAACACATAGGTCGGCTTCGCGTCGGCGGACGATGCGGGGCTCGTGGATGAGGCTCCGGCACTGCAACCGGTGAGGGCGAATGCCACAGCGGCCATCATTGCGACTGTAACGGTAATCTTTCGCATTACTACTCCTTTGTATTGGTGCATGGGGTGTATCGGTGCATGGGACTGGGTGGGTGTGGTGCATCGACGTGCGTGGAGAGGAACTACCGCCGGTGGCAGTCAGCTGAGCGTTGGGGGGCCTTGCAGGATCCTGATTGCCTCGGCAAGAGTGGCCTCATCGCCGACGTTCCCGGCAAAGACGACATAGGGAAGACCTTTGAGCCTCGGGCTGCTGTCACCCTCGTGCACCCAGACGGAAACGATCCCGGGAAACAGCTGCCCGGCCACGGTTGCTCGCCTGATCTCGAGTCCGTCAGTGGCGATGTCGCTTGAGGTGATTCCGCCTTTGGCCAGCACCCAGCGGATGTCGACCTCGGCTACGGCCCGTGCAGTCAGGGCGACCAGGGCGCGCGAGACCGTCTGGGCGATGACGAGGCTGGAGTGTCCCGTCGTGCCGACGACCGCCTGGCGACTCGTCACCAGCAGGGTGTCTGACTCGCGCAGCGCCGCGACGAGGGCATCACCACAGCGCGCCACCTCGAGAGCGGCCTGCGAGGGGTCGAGCAGTCTGGGCACATCCAGTTCCACGGTGGCGAGATGCGGGAATTCCTGCGCGGCCCTGGCCACTTGCAGAGTGGTGAGATGAACGTGGGAACCAACGACAACCAGGCCATTGCCCGGCCGGGCCCCGGCGGCGAAGATCTCAGAATGGGAGAGCGGGATTCGACCGGCGAGTCCGAGCCGGGCGGCCACGAAGGACGGGCCTGTCCGGCTCAGGACCCTGGCCCCAGCCTCTTCCGCCTGGAGGAGACCGAGCACAACCACATCCAGATCGGCCTCATCAACGGCGTTCACGATCAGCGGAGTGGCTGTCGTGCAGGACAGGATGACATCGCGAACTCGTTCCGCACCGCCGATTCTGATGTCTTCCAGACTGAGACTCACAACATCTTCGGAGGTGATAGAAGCGTTCGTCCTCTCCTGGACGTAGTCGCGGAGATTCGAGCTCGCGAAACCGAATGTTGCGTCTTGCGCGTAGTTCGTGAGGCCAACGGGCACGAAATAGTCGCCCTGACCGACGTAGTGCACGTCATTCTGGGTGACTCGACCGGCAGCAATATAGGCGGGGGCGATGAGCAGGGCGTCGTATGGCCGGCCGGCCGAGCGAGCGATATCGATCAACTCGTCGGTCTCGAGCGGGTAGTGCCCGCGAAGGGTTGAGTCACCGCGGGTGATCAGCGTGTACGGTGTGGCGAGTTCTCCGGCGACCCGCTCAATGGCCTCGGCGACGTCGCGAATCGTCGTGCGAGCCTCGCTGGGGTTGAGGCCGCGCGTATTCGTGAGAATGAAGAATCCGTCGGCCGGCTGTCCGAACGCCCAACGGAGATCCTCCGGAGTCCAGCGGGTCAGGACCGGGACATCCTGAACGGACTGGCTCCCGGTCGGATCGTCGTCGAGGACGATGACGAGGATCCCGGCGGCCGCATTCAACTCCCGGATGCGCAGCCGCGAGTCCGCGACATGCAGGACACCTGGTCCAGCGGACAGCAGCTCACCGGATTCCCGTGTTCCCGGAACGAGATCGCTCACGCTCACGCGACAAGCTCCGCAACCCTCTGAGCCAGGTATTCGACCCCGATCCGAGGACTCGTCAACACCGGCCGCTGGGTCTTCTCCGCGAGGAGGGTGGCCAACCGGGACATCGATGCCTGGGCGAGAACGATCATGTCGACGGTGGCAGCCAGTTCAAGCGCCTGTTCCATGACCATGGAGTCGTGCAGTTCCCGGTCCCCCGACATCAGAACGTCGAAGGCACCCGCACAGAGGCGCTGCTCGATGGTGACCGTCCGCCCCAGGCCGGCCGCTTTGGCGAGGATCAGGTCCGACGTGGGGGCCAGGGTGGTGGGCACGGTGGCGAGAACACCAATGCGGTTGCCCTCGGCGGCTGCGCGAACCGCCATGGCATCGTCGATCTTCACGACGGGGGTCGTGACGTTGCGGGCCGCCACGTCGAGTGCCGGACCGAGAGATGAACATGCAGAGAAGATGATGTCGGCACCCGCGGCCTCCGCTGCCTGCGCCAGGTGCGTCATGCGTTCCTCACTGCGGGTGGAGATTCCCTGCTCGCGAACGACCGTGGCGAGGACGTCTGAATCCACGAAGTGAATGACCTCGGCGTCCGGGATGAGTTCAGCGATGAGGTTGTTGATCACGGGTTCAACGGATACGAAGACAAAGCTGGTGTGCAAGATCGCGATTTTCATGGGCCGGTGCATCTCCTTTGATGTAAGACGCATGACGTCTGATGACTTATCATCGAGGAACCGTCCTGAGTTGTCAATCGCCGAAAGTAACAATTCGGACTCGCCGGAACCGGGCTCGTTCGAGACCACAGCACCGGGCAGAATCGTCCGGCAGCGGGCAGTATGCTTTCGCCAGTGCCACCCCGGGCCACCTACCCACCGCCCACCGCACCAGAGGAACTCACGCATGCACGGAACTCTTCTCGACGGCCTGAACCTGCCTGTGTCCCAGCTTGTTCTCGGAACAATGACCTTCGGCGACACGGTTGACGCTGGCGAGGCCGCGTCGATTCTGGACGCAGCGCTCGATGCCGGCATCACCGTCATCGACACGGCCAACGGCTATGCGGGGGCGCGAGCGAGGAAATCCTGGCACCCCTGCTGTCCAAGCGGCGCGCCTCGGTGGTGCTGGCTTCCAAAGCCGGCGTGCCGCATCCGGATGCCGGCGACCATTCGCCGTTGTCGGCCATTGGCCTGCGGCGTTCGGTAGAGGGCAGCCTCCGCCGCCTCGGCACCGACCACATCGATCTCTTCTACCTCCACCAACCGGATCGCCGGGCCCCGCTCCAGGAAACACTGACCGCGATCGTCGATCTCGTCCGCGAGGGCTCGATCGGAGCCCTGGGCGTATCCAACTACTCGGCCTGGCAGATCAGCGAACTCAATCACGTCGCGGATACAGTCGGCGCTCCGCGACCCGTCGTAGCCCAGCAGCTCTTCAATATGGTTGCCCGGCGAGTCGAAGACGAATATCTCGAGTTCGCCCGCACGACCGGGATCCTCACCATGGTCTATAACCCGTTGGCCGGGGGGCTTCTCACTGGCCGGCACACCTTCACGGCGGCGCCGCTTGCTGGGCGGTTCGGCACCTCGAAGCTGGCCACGATGTACCAGAAGAGGTACTGGGATCCCCGACTTTTTGCAGCGGTCGAGTCACTCGCCACAGTCGCCGACTCCGCCGGGCTCTCACTCGTGGAACTCTCCTTGCGCTGGCTGCTGAGCCACGTCGACGTCGGAGCGATCCTGCTCGGGGCCTCCCATGTGGAACAGCTGCGGGCCAACATCGAGGCCGCCTCGCACGGGCCCCTTTCCGCCGAACTCGTGGACGCCTGCGACAACGCCTGCAGTTCCCTGCGCGGCCCGATGCCCGCATATTGCCGATAGAAAACCCCTTCGAGAACGAGACGAGAATTCATGTCGAACGTGCCCCGTATTGCCCTGAACAATGGCGTCGAAATCCCCCAACTCGGTTTTGGCGTCTACCAGATCCCACCGCCCGAGGTTGCCCAGGCGACGGCGCGAGCGCTCGAGGCCGGCTACCGACACATCGACACGGCTGCGGCCTACCGCAACGAGGCCGGGGTTGGCCTGGCGATCCGGGAAAGCGGTATCCCCCGTACTGAGATCTTCATCACAACGAAGCTCCCGAACGCCGGACAGGGCTACGAGAGCACCCTGGCGTCTTGTGAGAAGAGCCGTCGAGAACTGGGCGTCGAGACCATCGACCTCTATCTCATCCATTGGCCGTACCCTCGACATGACCTTTACGTCGACACCTGGAGGGCGCTGGAGAAACTCTACGAGGACGGTGCCGTCCGAGCCATCGGAGTGTCCAATTTCCTGCCACCACACCTCGATCGCCTGCTGGCCGAGTGCCACGTTGTTCCGACGGTCAACCAGATCGAGCTTCACCCCAGTTTCCAACAGGCGGCGCTTTCGAAATACTCGGTCGAGCGCGGGATCACCGTCGAATCGTACAGTCCGCTCGGGCAAGGCCAGGATCTCGCCAGCCCGATTGTGCTCGAACTCGCCGCCCGTCACGGCAAGACACCCGCACAGGTGATTCTGCGCTGGCATATCCAGCACGGCTTCGTCGTCATCCCCAAATCAGCAAGTGCACAGCGAGTTCGGGAGAACATCGACGTCTTCGATTTCAGCCTCACGATCTCGGAGATGGCTGACATCGACGGCCTCGAATCGGGGCTGCGCACGAGTGGCGACCCGGCGACATTCGATTCCCCGCAGATTTAACGCGAGGTCGCTGGGCCGGCACCGCCCGGTGAGCGCCGCCGGCTCGGCGCCAACACCCTGATCAGGGCGGAGTCATCCGCTGCTCCCAGACCTTGTGCATGGCCGAGGAGGAAGAGTTGTTCGGCGGCGGCAGCCACGGGTGAGGGAAGTCCTGCTGCGCGGGTCGCGGTTCCCACGATGCCCATGTCCTTGACGAAGATGTCCAAGCGGCTGAAGACCTCGACTTCAGCCTCGTCATAGGCCTGAAGGATGCGCGGGCCCCGATTGGAGAGCATGAACGATCCCGCTGCGCCGAGTTCCAGAGCAGCCAGGGTCGAGACGGGGTCGAGACCCAGCGCGTCGGCCAATGCCAGTGCCTCGGCGGCGGCGGCGATGTGTACCCCGCACAGCAACTGATTGACCGTTTTGAGCGCCTGGCCGTCGCCCGGCTTGTCTCCGACAATGCTCAGCGTGGACGCGAGAAGGTCGAGAACCGGCTTCGCCTGGGCCAACGCCCCGGCGCGGGCGCCTACGACGATGAGGAGTTCACCCGCCAGGGCCCGCACCGGACCGCCCGAGAGCGGAGCATCGACGAGCTCAATTCCGAGTACGGACAACCGGCGTGCCGTCTGAGGGATCGCGTCCATCCCGACGGTGCTCGTCAGGATGACGACGGACCCGGCAGCAAGTACCTCCGCCACCCCGGATATTCCGAAAAGAACGTCTTCCAGTTGCTCGCCGTTCCTCACCGCGAGGAGCACCAACTCGGCCCCCGACACCGCCTCACGCGCCGAAGCGAACACCTGCACCCCCGCGCCGGCGGCCAGGATCCGCCGGTTCTCGTGCAGGTCGAAACCGCGGACACTGAGTCCCGAAGCCAATCGAGTCGCCATGGGGAGGCCCATTGCGCCGAGGCCAAGGACGGTGACGACGGGTCCTGCGTGCTGTTCTGCCATGTCGGTTTCTCCGAGTCTCGAACGATTGGGTCTTGCCCAGAGCGATCGTTTGTCTGCGATACTGATTCCACAATGCTTGATTGTCTGACATCTTATATTTAGGTCGACAATGAGGAAGGACCCGTCAGGAGGGCAATATGGCACGTCAGTCGCTGGTGAGCATGGTGGCCGACAGCATTCTTAACCGGATTGTGTCGGGTGACATCCCACCCGAGGGGACCCTCCCCGGCGAGCTCGAGCTGACTGCGGAGCACGAGGTCAGCCGCATGACCGTGCGTGAAGCCGTCAAAACGCTCGAAGCCCAAGGCGTCGTGCGCATCGAGCGCGGACGGGGAACCTACGTCAATCCGCTCAAGCGATGGACCTCGATGGAGGCGGTCCTGCGCGCGGCCTCCGAAGGCGAGAACGAGGCCGCTGCCTCGGTCCAGCTGATCGAGTTGCGCCGGATGCTGGAAACCGGTGCCGCGGAATTGGCGGCGACCCGCATCTCCGCCGAGGAACTCGACGGTCTGCGCGGGTACGTCGCGGAGATGAGCGCTGCCCACGCTATCGACGACGTCCGGCGTTTTGTCGAGGCCGACCTCGCCTTCCACGGCCTGATCCTCCAGGCCTCGGGCAATGTCTTCGTGTCGCTCGTTTTCGAACCGCTCTCGAACGTCCTCACGGCCCGACGAGCCCAGACATCGCGTGTCGAGCAAATCCGCGCCAACGCGATCCACGAACACGTCCAGGTGATGGGCGCCCTGGCATCCGGTGATCCTGAACTAGCGCGCCTGGCGATGGGCAGCCATATGTCGCAGACCATGAACGATCTCAAAACCTACATTCTGCACATCCAGTAGGCCCGCGGCCCCGCTGCCACGACAGGAATACTTGCCGATCACTTTCTCGGAGGTCGACCGTGCTCAACCTGCGCGGTCTCCCTATAGGGGACCTGGCACGGTCAGTCGGACCCGAAGTGTTCTCGATGGTTGGTGGGGGGTGGTATCGAGGCGACGCCGGAACGCTCGATTCATGGTTTCAGGGGTGCCGAATCCGCATGCTCGCGCGATCTCTTCCACGGTCAGCATCGTCGTCTCGAGAAGGCTGCACGCTGTCTCCATCCGCACGGCCTCCACATGCTCGGCGGGCGTGATGCCCACCTCGGACTTGAACACACGACTGAACTGGCGCTCCGAAAGGTGGGCGCGAGCGGCCATACCGGAGATGGAGAGATCGGCGGTCAGGTTGTCAGGGAGCCAGGCCAAGACGTCGCGGATGGGTTCGTCGGTCGCGGACTGTGCGGCCAGCAGCGCTGAGAACTGCGCCTGGCCGCCCGAGCGGCGGA
The DNA here is from genome assembly GCF_027594785.1 of Cryobacterium breve. Lineage (GTDB taxonomy): Bacteria > Actinomycetota > Actinomycetes > Actinomycetales > Microbacteriaceae > Cryobacterium > Cryobacterium breve_A. The sequence goes on along the minus strand of NZ_CP075584.1, from coordinate 2,745,236 downwards.
GGTATACGACAAGGCGCCGCGCTACTGTCGCAGCGGCCTTGCGGCCATGGTCGTCGGCAACCAGCGCCAAGGCCAAGTCGATTCCGGCCGTGACGCCGGCCGAGGTCCAGACGTTGCCGTCCTGCACATAGATGGCATTCGGGTCGACAGTGACCTCCGGGTAGGCCCGCTCAAGCACCTCGCACTCGGCCCAGTGGGTGGTCGCACGGCGACCGTCCAGAAGGCCCGCGGCAGCGAGGAGAAACGCGCCTGAGCACACGGATGCGACCCGCCGCGAGTCCAATGCCAGCCGCCGGATGCTGTCGACCAGCCTCGGATCACCCGCGGCCTCCTCCATGTCGCGGCCTCCGGCGACCACGAGAGTGTCGATGGGTCCGACCACCGCGTCGATCGGTTCCGTCGCGAACTCGAGGCCGCTCGTCGACAGCACCGGCCCGCCATCGGTACTCACCAGTTCCGTGGCGTACCGAGCGATCGGCAGGAACCGCGAGGCGGTGGAAAACACCTCAAGGGGCCCGGTCACGTCGAGGATCTGCACAGACGGAAACCCGACGATCACGATGCGTGGTTCGCTCACTGTCTTCCTCCGTGGCCGAGATCGTCAACAGCGTGTCCTAGGTGAGCCGACAACCGAACCCTACCGTGAAGTCATACCCGGAAACATGACGTCGGCGCGGCGAATCCGCGACTCCCCTACCTTTCCGAGTTCCTTTCGCGCCTCACCCGCTGACCACGCCCGTGCCCCCTCACCAGGAGATCGTCATGTCAAAAATCGCCCGCCGAATCGGCAGCATCACACTCGCCACGACCCTCACCATCACCGCCTTCGCCGCCATCGCGGTCACCGGGTTGTCCCAATCGAGCGCTGAGACGGCCTCCGCGGCAAGCCTCGGGGCGCCACCCCCTGGGCCGGGTACAGAGCCACTCCACGGGCAGTTTGTCGTTGCGGTCGTTCTCGGCCAGTCCGGATCCGACACTGCCGACGTATTCGCACCATATGACGTTCTGGCCAGTTCACCCGATTTCTTCGTCTACACGATTGCCGCCTCTGCCGCGCCGGCGGTCGTCGACGGTGGCCTGTCGGTCGTGCCGGCCCACACGTTTGCCGAGGTGGCGGAAGGCACCGCACCCACGCCTGACCTGGTCGTGGTGCCGGCCGTGAATAGTCCTGCGGGGGCCGAGGAGGCCCCGGCGCGCGAATTCATCGCCACCCAGTACAACGCGGGCGCTCGCATCCTCGGCATTTGTGCGGGCTCCCGGCTGCTCGCAGCCTCCGGAGTCCTCGATGGGCTGCGCGCGACGTCCCATTGGTCCCGAATCGCCGCGCTCAGAACCTCGAACCCCCAGGTTTCCTGGGTCACTGGACAGCGCTACGTCCAGGACGGCCGCGTAACCACTACCGGTGGCGTGACCTCCAGCATCCCCGGCTCACTCAAAGTCATCGCCGACATGGCCGGTGACACGGAAGCCAACCGGGTCGGCGACTCCATCGGCTACCCAGGCTGGAAACTGGATGGCCCGACTGCGATGCCCATCAAAGACTTCCAGGTTCGAAGACGCTGCCTTTTTCTTGAATACAGCATTCCCCTGGGGGCGACCGAGGGTTGCCGTCGAGCTGAAAGATGGCGTCGATGAGATCGATGCCGCTGCACTCTTCGAGGTCTATGGATACTCACAAGGCGCCACCACCTCCGCCCTGTCGGCAAAAGGGTTCGTCACGACCAGGCACGGCCTCGTTGTGAAGACCTCGATTCTCGATGGCGCGACGAGCACGGTGGTTGCCGGCGAACTCGGTTCACCAGGAAGCCCGCAGGGCTTCGACGCCGCCTTCGAACTACTGTCGCGGAGCAGCAGTTCGTCGGTTGTTCAGTCCGTGTCCAAGATGATCGAGTACCCCCTCGATCAGGTCCGACAGGAGAGGGCACCGCTGATCGCGCAAGCCCGTACGTCGCTGCTCCTGGCTCTCGGCCTCTTGCTTGCGGTCGGCGTCGGAATGCTGCCCACCATCATCCTCGGCGTCGTCCGACGCCGGATGAGGGCTCGCGCCTGATCGCGCAGAGCGCACCTGACTATGGACGGCGAGACTGACCGGCCATTCCCGTGACTCGAGCTAGCCGCTTTTACGCGACCGAAGTAGGTTGACACGAACGCGCCACTGGTTCGCCCAACGAAGGAGATGTTCCTTGCCGTCATTCACAAGGCTCCACACCGCCGCCATCGCGGGATTATCCGTGCTGGCACTCACTTCCATCGGGACGGGAAGCGCCGCGGCCCTCGGCACGCACGCGAACACAGCAAGCGCAAACGGTGCCGCATACACGGCAGGGGCTCCCGGGAGCGGCGACCCGTATTTTCCTTACGACGGCAACGGCGGTTACGACGTGCTGCACTACGACCTCGCCCTTCGATACGCGCCGCCGACGGACCCCACGGCACTCGTGGGAAAACTCAACGGCGTCGCGACCATCACGCTCCGCGCGAAGCAGAACCTGCAGTCGCTCAACTTCGATTTGCGCGGTCTCGACGTCACGTCGGTGCGGGTAGACGGGAAGGCGGAGACGCACGGGAAATCGGCGGACAAGGGGAGCGCCGAATGGTCACAGACCCAGGACGACGCGAACCGATACTGGGAGCTCACCGTCGGTCTGCTGCCGAAGCTCCGGGAGGGACAGTTGACAACGATCACCATCGAATACGGGGGAAGCACCGGGCGTCCGCTGGACACAACGGGCGCCCTCTATGGGTGGGTCACGACTGCGGATGGCGCGATGGTGGTGAACGAGCCCGATGGCGCCTCGACCTGGTACCCCGTGAACGACGACCCCCAAGACAAGGCCACGTATTCGTTCCACATCACGGTGCCGGCTGGAAAGACGGCCATTGCGAATGGTCTGGCCGACGGCCGGCCACGGACCAAAGCCGGGTGGACCACCTGGTCGTGGGAGGCCACGGACCCGATGTCCAGCTACCTGGCGACGGCGACAGTCGGCGACTTCACCCTGACCAACGATAAGGGTCCACACGGACTCCCGATCGTCAATGCCATCGACTCGGGCGTGACGGGCGCGGGTCTTGCGGAGACGAAGGCGGCACTCGCGCTTCAGGCCCAGATGATTGCCTTCCTCGAGGGCCAGTTCGGGCGCTACCCATTTGAGGCGTTCGGCGCGATTGTCGACGACGATTCAGTCGACTATGCCCTGGAGACTCAAACCCGGCCCGTCTACTCGCAGGTTGCGGACGAAGCGACAGTGGTCCATGAACTCGGGCACCAATGGTTCGGCGATTCGGTGACGCCCTCGGACTGGAAGGACATCTGGCTGAACGAAGGCTGGGCCACCTACATCGAATGGCTGTGGGCTGAGCATCAAGGCACCGCAACGATTCCGGCGCAGTTTGCCGATGCGGTGTCATACCTGGACGCGAACAACGGCTGGACGCTCAACATCGCGGACCCCGGTCGCGACGAACTCTTCTCGGCTCCGGTCTACCTGCGGGGAGCGGCCGCACTCCAGGCGCTGCGCGAGAAGGTCGGTGACAAGGCGTTCTTCGCGGGCGCCCGCTTGTGGTTGAACCGGTACAAGGGCTCTACGGCGACCACGGCAGACTTCCAAGCCGTGATGGAGAAGACCTCAGGCCAATCGCTCACCACCTTCTTCAACGAGTGGCTGCGTCAAAACGTCCGCCCGGCAATGCCGCAGCTGCAGGCAGGGCCCTCGGTGGGCCCGAGCAACGCGTCCCAGGGACCGGCCGCATCCGACCTCAAAAAGGGTCAGAGCGACGCTCGTTGACGAAAGCCCTGCCGAAAGCCTCCGTGCGCTCTGGTCGAGCCCTGGAAGGGGGCTGTGTGAAGTGACCCCGGACTCCATAATGTGAGACAGATCCGAGCCAACATGCCCTCTGGATCTGGGCTTTCATTCAAGAGCGATCCGTTGACCTCATCAGGCTCCGGGACCGCCGGAAGGCACTACGTGAAGCTGCAAAGCCTGTACCGGTCCGATCCGAACCCCCGGCAGGCTCCTCTGGGCGCTCCCGCTCGGCATCCTGGTCTGTGCAGCGTGGTGGTGGTTCGAAGACGGGCTCTGGAACTACGGCGGCTATTACCGACTCAGCAAATCTGAGATCGCTTCATTCGACTCATCTTCGCTGCACAACTACGTTGCGACAGCACTCATTGGATCAGTTCCCATTTTGGTCGCGAACTGGAGTAGGACGCTCTGGCCTCGCCTGACCCTGACCGCGGCGTTGGTCGCCGCCCAGCTGATCACTGCGAGCGTGTTCGTACTTGTTCCGAGGGCCGCATGAGTTCGGAGATGTTTCGCGAACAATGCGACCGGCACGTTGAGGTGGTGACCGCACGGATCTTCCGAATACGACGTACGGCATCAACGACGGGGGGCGGCGCCAACTGCTGCGTGAAATCACTCCTTGCGGAGAACAAAGGATTGCCACAGCATAACAGGTCTGTCTAGAGTCCCGCTCACTTCGCAGGTGGAAGAAACGCCGTGAGGACTCGTCGAATCAGGGATGACGATTGTCACTTCAAAGGTCCCATCGTTTCCCTGCTTCACCACATCCTCCGCGAACGGCGGAAACACCGGATCGTGCGTGATGCCCCCGGACAGAGCCTGCGATTGGGTTGCCCCCATACAGGCGAGCCAAGCGTCGCGAGCAGACAAGTGGTTGCTCGCAGTCGAAGTCTGATTGATGGCCGTTGGAGTCGTGGCATTCCCAGAGCACCCGACAAGCGCGAACAACATGATTCCCGATGCCGCGAACATCGGTACACGATTCATGACCGAAGCGTATGGAGCGTACCGAGGATCCGTCAAGAGCCCGGCTCGGTTCGACGAAGTTCTTGGGCAGTGAAAAACCCCCTGCTTCCCAGTTTTTCAAGGGATTCAGGGGGTTTGACTGTGGCGGTACCGGTGGGATTTGAACCCACGGTGGAGTCTCCCCCACACAACTTTTCGAGAGTTGCACCTTCGGCCGCTCGGACACGGTACCGAGGGAGATTGTACGTGAGAAAGAGGGGTCTGCGCGAATCAGGCGAATATTCGAGGCTCGCGGGCGGCATCCGCTTGGCTCAAAACCGCGACACGCGAACACAGGAAGCGGAAAGCCGGCACCCAGAAACCGGCGGTACGCTCCCCCGTGTCTTACGTCAAACCGAACCTTCGCGCGCTCCTGGTCACCCTCGGCGCCGTCACCACCGCCACCGGAATGACCGCAGCCGCGGTCGTTCGAGCCCGCGGCTTCCGGGAATGGCGCCAGGGCAACGCCCGGGTGCTCAACGAGACCCTCCCCGCGCACGCGCAGTGGTGGCGGGAGCACGGCCGGGAGCCGGGCGAGCTGCTCTACGTGGCGATCGGCGACAGCGCCGCGCAGGGGATCGGGGCCAGCGAACCGCGGCACAGCTATGTCGGGTTGCTGGCCGATCACATCCGCCTGGCCACCGGTCGTTCGGTGCGGGTCGTCAACCTGAGTGTCTCGGGAGCGACCGTCGAGCTCGCCGTGCGCGACCAGCTGCCGCTCCTCGCGGAGCTCTCCCCCGACATCGTCACGGTCGCGATCGGTGCGAACAACGTGGCGGTGTGGGATGCCGCGGTGTTCGAATCCGGGATCCGTACGATCTTCGCCGCGTTGCCGCCGCACGCTCTCGTGGCCGACCTGCCGTGCTTCCACTTACCGCACAATGAACGGATCGTGGCCGTCGGGAACCGGATCCTGCGGGCGGTCGCCGCCGAGTACGGGCTCACCGTTGTGCCGCTGCACGCGACGACGAAGCGGCCGGGGCTGCGCAGCGTTGCCACCCACGTGGCCAACGACCTGTTCCACCCGAACGACCGCGGCTATCGGGTCTGGGCCGAGGCGTTCCTCCCGGCGTTGAGCGAGGATATCGCACTGCTCGTTCCGGAGGACGCCGAGGAGTTCGCCGACCTGCGCGAGGGGTAGGTTCGCCCGGCCGTCGGGTGGGCGTGCGGACTGCGGTCAGGACCTGAGCGTGGGCTCCGACCGGCGTCGGCACGCGGCCGATTGCCCGGGTGTCGGTGGCCGAAGCTAGGCTCGCAGGCATGGCCAGACCCGTTTCCTCCTTCCGCTGTACCGAGTGTGGCTGGACCACCCTGAAGTGGGCCGGGCGCTGCGGCGAGTGCCAGCAGTGGGGCACCGTGGTCGACATGACGGAAAAGGCGAGCCTCTCCCGCGCCGTCAAGCCCGTCGCCGTGATCGGGTCCGGCATTGCGCGTCCGATCACCCACGTGGACACCACCGCGGTTTCGCATTGGCCGACCGGCATCGGCGAGTTCGACCGGGTGCTCGGCGGCGGCATCGTGCCCGGTTCGGTCATCCTGCTGAGCGGCGAGCCCGGCGTGGGTAAGTCCACGCTGCTGCTCGAGGTGGCCTCGAAAGCGGCGGCAGCCAAATCCCGGGTGCTCTACGTGAGTGCCGAGGAATCGGTGAGCCAGGTGCGCCTGCGCGCCGAGCGCACCGGGGCTCTGCAGCCCGAGCTGTTCATCGCCGCCGAGACCGACCTCGCGACCATCCTCGGCCAGATCGACGCGGTGCAGCCGAGCCTCGTCATCATCGACTCCGTGCAGACCGTAGCGAGCGGGCTCTCCGACGGGCTTCCCGGTCAACCGAGCCAGGTGCGCGAGGTCGCATCCACCCTCATCCGGGTCGCCAAGGACCGCAACCTGCCCATCCTCCTCGTCGGGCACGTCACCAAGGACGGCTCGATCGCCGGCCCCCGCCTGCTCGAGCACCTCGTCGACGTCGTCTGCCAGTTCGAGGGCGACCGGCAGACAGCGCTCCGCTTCGTGCGCGCACTCAAGAACCGCTTCGGGCCGACCGACGAGGTCGGCTGCTTCGAGATGACCGGGGAGGGCATCTCCGAGGTGCCCGACCCGAGCGGCCTGTTCCTCACCCGCGGCGGCGTCCTGGTGCCCGGCACCTGCGTCACGGTCGCCCTCGAGGGGCGGCGGGCGATGCCGGTCGAGGTGCAGGCTCTCGTCATGCCGAGCTCGGCGCCGAACCCGCGCCGGGTGACCAACGGGGTGGACTCGTCGCGCGTCGCCATGATCATCGCCGTGCTCGAGCAGAGGGCTGAAGTGAAGGGCCTCGGGGCGTCGGATGTCTACGTGTCGACCGTAGGCGGCATCCGTCTGACCGAACCGGGCGCCGATCTCGCCATCGCGCTCGCGATCGCCTCGGCGGCGCGGAACAAGCCGATCGGGCACGACGTCGTCGCATTCGGTGAGATCAGCCTCGCCGGCGAGGTGCGACCGGTGTCGTCGGCGAAGCAGCGTGCGAGCGAGGCCGCTCGGCTCGGGTTCGTGACCCGGATCGACTCGGGTGCCGGGCGGCTGGACTCGGCGATCCTCCTCGCGCTGCGAGAGCCGGTCTCGGCACGCGACGCGGAACTCGACGCGGCGTTCCGGTAGCGGGACCGTGCCGGCCGGGCAGGCACGGCATTCCGCGCGCGCCACTTGCGCCGCTCCGCGCCTGCCGCGCGCCACTTGCGCCGCTCCGCGCCAGGCATGCCTGGCGCGAAGCGGCGAAGTTGGTGCGGGACGCTCAGGCAGCCTCAGCGCAGGCAGGAAGACGGCATGCGCGCGCAACCGCAGGGTGCGCCGCAGTCGCAGGCGCTATCAGCGCGCGGCCGAGGCCTGGATGGTCGCAGTGTGCACGACCTGGTTCCGGCCGTCGCGTTTGGCGACGTACAGGCGTACGTCTGCGGCCCGGAGGAGGTCCGAGGTCTGTACGCCGTCCTCGGGGGCGAGGGCGACCCCGATGCTCGCGGTGACGGGCAGCCCGGCGGTGATCGGGGTCCAGTCGTAGTCTGCGATGTCGCAGCGGGCTTCCTCGAAGCGTTCACGGGCCTCCGCCGCGTCGGCGCCGGGCAGGATCAGCAGGAATTCCTCCCCGCCGAGGCGGGCGGCGATCCCGCCCTTGACCCGGTTGGCGGCGCGCTTCAGGATCTCGCCGAGCTTGCGCAACACCTCGTCGCCGACCGCGTGGGACAGGGCGTCGTTGATGCGCTTGAAGTGGTCGATGTCGATCATCGCGATGGCGAAGCCCGGGCCGCCCTCGCCCGACCGGATCGCGGCGATGCTCAGGTGCTCGTCGACGAAGCGGCGGTTGTGCAGGCTCGTGAGCGGGTCGCGCTCGGCGAGTTCCCGGTAGCGTTCGCTCTCGCGCCGCGACTCGGCGGTCTGGAACATGGCTTCGAGGATGCGCCCGCGGGCCTCGTTCTCGCTCGCGCTGAGCGCGACCGACTGGGCGTGGTAGCTCCGGTATGCCTCGAAGGCCCGGCGGTAGTCGAGGTTCGCGGCATAGGACTCAGCCTGTTCTCGGGCGACCTCGGTGAGCCAGCGGACGAGACCGTGTCCGGCGGCGAGGGTGGCGCACTGGTCGATCACGCGCTGGGCCTCGTCGAGCCGTCCCTGGATCCGGTAGACCTCGGCGAGGGTGACAAGTGCTGCCGAGACCGCATCGGGGTTGGGATCGTCGTTCGCGGTTTCGATGGCCGGGAGCAGCATCCTCTCGGCTTCGTCGAGCCGCCCTGCGGTGAGGTAGACCCTGGCGATGGTGTCGCGCGCGTACATGCCGATCGGGCGGGAGTTCGCGGCAGACAAGGCGAGCAGCTGTTCCGCGGTCTCGAGCGCGGCCTCGTGGTTGTCGGCCTGGTACTCGGTATACGCGAGGTTGTTGAGGATCATGTAGCGGATGTTGGTGTCGGTGTCGTCGATGACGAGCCGCAGAGCCTCGTTGTAGCGGCGCCGAGACTCGTCGAAGGATCCGGCGGAGCCGAGGGCGTCGGCCAGGCAGAGCCGGGCGGCGGCCCGCATCAGCGGCACCTCGCCCTCGTCGATCAGATCGTTGACGAGAACCGCGTGCTCGAGCGCGAGTGCCGGGTCGCCGACCATCTCGAACACCGAACCGAGCACGTCGTGACAACGGGACTGCAGGGCGACCTCGCCGTGCCGCTCGGCCCAGGCGAGGATCTGCTGCACCTCGGCGGCGCTGCGGCTGGGGTCTCCGCGGGTGCGGCTGATGTTGGCCAGGAGCACGCGGAGACGCCGCGCGACAGCGCCCCGGCCGAAGCCCGTCTCGACGTGGCTGTAGTCGACGGGCTCGCCGTTCGCGCCATCGACATCGACGACGCGCAGGCTCGACCAGCCAGTCCCTCGCGGCCTGGTTGGCCTCGTCGCGGTCGATCCAGAAGAGGCGCTCGACGCGCGCCAGTCTCGCCTCGATCGACTCATTCGGCGGTGCGTTCATCGTGGCCTGCTCCCCGACAGGCGTGTGTTCCCGGCCTTCATTCTCCCCACCGGGAACCCCCTCTGAAAGAGGAAGAAACACTGTTGAGGCTCAGCCTAGCGCTCAGCCCAGACACCGGCGAATGGACGCCTCAGGATGCCGCCGATGCGGGGTTACCGGCTTAGGCGTCGTCGCCGGAATCGGTTTCCGGGAGGGTGCCGAGCGCCGCCATCAGGTCGTCAGGGGCGGCCTGCATCACGTGCGGGCCGGCGATGTCGAAAAAGACCATCTCGAGCACGTTCCGATGCACGGTGAGGAAGTCGCGCAGCCACTGGGCGTCGCCGACCATAACCTGAGGGTCCACTTCGTCAGGCACCATGCGGACGTAGTTCTCGGCGGAGGAGAAGAGCAGCAGCATCCGCTTGTCGGTGCCCTCGCGGCCGAAGACGCGAACCTGCTCGCCCTGTCCGTTGACGACGAGCTGCGGCACGATCACGACGTCGTTGCGCAGGGCGTATGCGACGGCTGCGACGTCCTGCGCGGCGAGGGCGGTGGCGAGGGCCGCCGAGCGAGTCGGCGGGGTCGGCGGGGTCGTGTCGGTCGGGTCAGTCACGCCACCCATTCAATCATTCCGTACGCCGGGGCGGGCACCGGAGCAGACTATTCCGCTCTCGGCCGACCTCCAGCACGGTCAGTCGGTCAGTCGGTCAGGCGGTCAGGCGGTCAGTCGGTCAGTCGGTCAGTCGAGGATGAACTGCTTGGGTGTCGTCGACGCGATGCCGTCGACGGAGACGGCGAGATGGTAGGAGGCTCCCCCGGCCGGGGCGGCCGTACGGGTCGACTCGTCGCAGGTGGCGGCGTTGGAGCGCACCCGGTCCCACGAGATCGGTGTCGTCGAGCTCACGGGAACGCCCGGTTGCAGGGTCACATCGGCGTCGGCGGCCGCACTCTGGCAGTCGGTCGAGGTCCAGTAGATGTCCTGGCCGCTCGAGATCGTGAAGACCTGCTTCGAGGTGCCCGCGTTGATCACACACGGGATGGTGCCCTTGTTCGTGATACTGAGGGAGAGCTCGGGCTTCTGGCCGGGCTGGTACGAGACGGCATCGGTCAGCGCCTCGACCGTGACGGCGGCCGGGTCGCAGGCGGCGGGGGGCGGCGTCCGCGGCTGCGGCGGGAGCAGGAGCGTCAGTGCCGGCGGTCGGGGTCGGCGTGGGGGTCGGGGCGGGCTGGCCACTGCCGGATCCCGGGCGCACCACGATCAGCACGATGATGACTATCACGAAGAGCAGGCCAAGACCCACGATGAGGCGGCGGCGCCAGTAGACCTTGCTTGACTGGGGGCCGACCGGATGTTTGATCGTCGACATGCCCCAAGGCTAACCAGCTTTGCCCGGCAGCCCCGGGAATGGAGTGCGTGTCGGCGACGATTGCCGGTCGTGGCAGGAGCCGCGGTTGCCTGCGACCGACAACGAGAACGCCGCCGCGCAGAGAGACGGTTCAGGTCTCCCTGCGCGGCGGCGCGAGGTGGGGATGCTGCCGGGCTAGCCGATGAAGCCCGCAAGCTGATCCGTTATCGCAGCGCCCACGACGTCAGTGTTCCCGAGCACCACGATTCTGGCCGGATGCAGGCGGGTGAGTTCGGCCTGCACGGCCGCCGGGATGCCGTCCGTCCGCACCAGGAGAACAGGCGCACCATCCTTCGCCGCCGCTGCAGCACCGGACAACGCATCCGGGAACGCACCGCCACTGGCGATGTACACCACCGGGACGCCAGGAGCGAAACTCGCCGCCGACACCGCAGCAGACGTCTCGAACCGGTCGGCCCCCGCGAGCCGCGTCACGGTCCCGGACGTCGAGTCATCAAGCGCCGTGGCCACCGCATCGTTCACCGAGACCGAACTGCCCAGGACGACGATCCGGCCGGGCTGCAGGCGAGTGAGTTCGGCCTGCACGGCCGCCGGGATGCCGTCCGTCCGCACCAGGAGAACAGGCGCGCCATCCTTTGCCGCCGCCGCAGCACCGGACAACGCATCCGGGAACGCCCCGCCACTGGCGATGTAGACCACCGGGACGCCCGGAGCGAAACTCGCCGCCGACACCGCAGCAGACGTCTCGAACCGGTCGGCCCCCGCGAGGCGTGTCACGGTCCCGGAGGTCGAGTCCTCAAGCGCCGTGGCCACCGCATCGTTCACCGAGACCGAACTGCCCAGGACGACGATCCGGCCGGGCTGCAGGCGAGTGAGTTCGGCCTGCACGGCCGCCGGGATGCCGTCCGTCCGCACCAGGAGAACAGGCGCGCCATCCTTTGCCGCCGCCGCAGCACCGGACAACGCATCCGGGAACGCCCCGCCACTGGCGATGTACACCACCGGGACGCCAGGAGCGAAACTCGCCGCCGACACCGCAGCAGACGTCTCGAACCGGTCGGCCCCCGCGAGCCGCGTCACGGGAGGCGTGAGCGCGGTGACAGTCAGGGCGACCCGCACCATGGTTCCCGACTCCTTGGCCGTCAGTTCGAGCACGCTTGCGGCCGCGGCATCCACCGGGACAGTGAACGTGACGGTTGCCGTGCCGGTGGCGTCGACGGGGGTGGTCCCGAGGTTCACCGTGCTGCCCCGCAGGCCCAGCGCCAGTTCGGTGTTCTTCGGTGCGCCGAGCGAGGTCAGGTTGAGGCCAGACACGGTCAGGCTCACCGAGTCGCCCGGCGAGACGGCCGTGGTCGGGGCGCCGGAGACGGATGCCTGGCGGGCCGCGAAGGACGGAGCCAGCGGGCTGTGCTCGGTGAGGTAGGAGATCCACGCATCCCGGTCGACGAGGCCCGAATCGCGCGTTCCCGCACCCTGGGTGAATTCGCGGAAGTTGTCACCGCCCGTGATCAGGAAGTTGAACGACCCGATCCGGTAGGAGTGCGCCGGGTCGATCGCCTGTCCGTCGATCCAGATCCCGGTGATGCGATCGCCTTCGGCGCGGCTCGCATCGAAGGTGTAGTCAACGTTGTCCGAGAGTCCGAGCTGCAGGAAGGGCCTGCTCGGCACAGCACCGGCCGCATCGCGCTGCCACTGCTGCTCGAGCACGGTCTTGAACTGCGCCCCGGTCAGGCTGGTCGTCCAGAGGTTGTTCAGGAACGGCAGCACCGCATTGGCCTCGGCGTAGCTGACGACGCCGTCCGGGGCCTGGCTGAGGTCCGCACGCATACCGCCCGGGTTGACGACACCGATTTCGGCGCCGCCCGTGACCGGGTCGGCGAGGAGTCGCGCAGCGAGTTGGCGACGAGCGTGCCGAGAGTGGATGCCGCGGCACGGTTCTCGACGCAGGGAGCGACGCCACCGGTGCAGGCCCGGGTCACATCGGCGGTTACGGACCCGATCGGCTGATTGCCGATCGTGGCGGCCTGGGCGAGCGCGGCATCCGTGATCGTCTTCACGGCCGCGGCCCGCGGGTAGGCGGCCGTGAGGGTGGCGTCTGCGGCCGTCGACCGCTTGACGTTCTGGTTCTTGACCGTGGTGGTGAGGCCGGTCGCCGGGTCGAAGCGCAAGACGATCTGACCGATGTTCTCGCCGTAGCTGCCGGTCTGCAGCACCGGGCGGGTGACGCCGGCGGCGGCATCAGGGACCTGGGCGTCCCAGGCGTACTGCTTGTGGGTGTGGCCGGTCAGGATCGCGTCGACCGTCGGCGCTGTCTGCGTGACGATCTGCGCGAACGCGGTGTCGGTGAGCGCGAGCTCGGTGTCGAGTGTCGCGCCGTCCGGGGCTCCGGCGCCGGCGCCCTCGTGGTATTCGGCGATGAGCACATCGGCCTCGCCGTTGGCGGGATTGCCGTCGCTGAGCTGGGCAGCGACCCGGTTCACCGCGGCGACCGGATCACCGAAGCTCAGGGTGGCGATGCCGTTCGGGGAGACGAGAGACGGGGTCTCCTCGGTGACGGCGCCGATCACGCCGACCGTGACGCCCGCGACGTCCTGGAGCGAATACTCCGGCAGGGCCGGCGTCTCCGTGCCGAGCTGGTACACGTTGGCGCCGAGGTAGTCGAAATCGGCGGCCGTGCTGACGCGGCCGGTGAGGTCGGCGAGTCCCTGGTCGAACTCGTGGTTGCCCACGGCGGATGCCTTCAGGCCCAGCGCGTTGAGGACCTCGATCGTGGGCTGGTCCTTCTGTGAGGCGGATGCGAAGAGCGAGGCGCCGATGTTGTCGCCGTCGGACAGGAACAGGGTCGCCGCGTCGCCGTATTCGGCCTTGAGCCTGCTCGACCGTTCCGGCGAACTTGACGGTGTTGGCGTCGATCCGGCCATGGAAGTCGTTGATGTTGAGCAGGTTGATGTCGACCTTGGCCGCACTCGCGAGCTTCAGCCCGACGACCGCGGGGTCGTGGTCCGAGGAGCGGAAGGCGTCGGCGCGGTAGAAGTCGGTGACGTTGTTGTTGTACCGGCTGTACTCGAGGGCGACGGACTCGACCGAGTTGATGTTCCAGACGTCGACGTCCGTGACGGCGGCGTTGGCCTCCGGCGAGGCGAAGACATGGTCGAGCGAACCGACGGCTCCCCCGAACGCGTAGGTGTACTCGCCCGACTTGGTTTCCTGGCTGAGGTACCCGGCGTCCGTGATGACCTTGATCGGGTCTTCCTGGTCATACGCGTTGAAGTCTCCTGTGAGGAAGACCCTGCTGATGCCGGTATCGGTCTTGAGCGTGTCGGCGAAGCCGACGAGGGCCGTCGCCTGGTTGACCCTGGACGCATTCGAGGCGCCCTGGCCGTCGCCCTGGTCGGCGTCGACGCCCGTTCCGGAGCCCTTCGACTTGAAGTGGTTCACGATTGCGAGGAAGGAACTCCCGGTGTCACCGACCAGCCGGAATGCCTGGGCGAGAGGCTGGCGGGCGTTGGCGAAGGCGGGGGCGTCGAGGATGCTGGAGCTTCCGGCGGTCTCGACGGCCGCTGTCTTGTAGATGAAGCCGGTGCGGATCACGTCCTCGCTCGCGGGGAGGGCGGCCGGTGACGGCACGAAGGCCCAGACCGCGCTCCCTGCGGCCGTGTTGAGGGCGTCGACGAGGGTGGACAGGGCCGCGTCGCGGTCCTTGCCGAAGCGGGCCGAGTTCTCGATCTCCTCGAGGGTGACGACCTGGGCGCCGAGGGCGTTGATCGCGGTCACGATCTTCGCCTGCTGGCGGCCGAGGCTCGCTGCTGTTGCGGCACCGCGGGCGTCACAGCCGCTGTTGACGGTGATCGGCGTCCCGGCGCGGTCGGAGTAGTACGTGCAGCCGGTGAGGGAGTCGCCGGTGGTCGGGAAATAGTTGAGCACGTTGAACGTGGCCAGGCGGATGTCCCCACCGACGGCACGCGGGGCATCCGTGCGGGTGTTGGCGAAGGTCGCCGGCTGGACGGCCGCCGCGGTCGCCGGCACGAGCTCGGCGGTCGGCTGGAGCCTCCACGTGCTGTTGCGGAAGTCGAAGATGACCGGCTTGGTGAAGGTCACTGCTGCGCCGATGCGCACGGGGCTGTCGGTGGAGAGGTACGGGACCGGCTTGGCTTTGTTGGCCGTGGCGAGGTAGTTCGTCGTGGCGCCGTCGTCGAGGGTGACGGCGCGGGCGGCGTTGGCGGCGACCGCGGCGGTGTATTCGGCGGTTCCCGGACGGGCCGTGGCCGTGGGCGTCACGAGGGCGGTGGTCCCGGCGGCGAGACCGATTTCGCCGTACTGGTTCGTCGAGTAGTTGTTCGTGACGGTGAACGCGCCCTGAGGGGCGAGGAGCATTCCCTCGAGGGGTTCGCGGGCGGCATCCGTCGTGGGGAGCGTCACCGTTGCGGGCTGTGGGGCCACGATCCCGGTCTTGTCGAGCGTGACGAGGTCGGCGGGCGCGGCGAGGGTGAGTTCGGTGAGCCCGAAGTATTCGGTGACGGCCCCGGTGACCGAGACGTAGTCGCCGATGCTGACGGGCGCGGCGACAGTGCCGGTGTACACGAAGACCGCGTCGGAGGCGGTGTGCGTCGCCGGGTCGATGGCGCCGCCGGTGCCTGCTGTCTGCAGGGAGAAGCCGGCGAGGCCGCCGGTCGGGTAGGCGGCCGTGACGACGCCGAGGGTCGTGACGGTCGTGCCGACGAGCTCGCTCGCCGCACCGGTGCCCTGGATCGCACTGATCGGGATGGCAGCGACGGGCGGGGCGGTCGGGGTCGCGGTCGGGGCCGGAGTTGCGGTTGCCGTCGGGGTCGGGGTGTCCGTTGCGGTCGGCGTCGGCGTCGGCGTGGATGCGGCCGCGTTCGTGGGCGTCGGGGCACCTGCGAGGAAGTCGGCGGCATTGGAATCGGTGTCGAGCTCACCGGTACGCCCCAGGGACGTCGTGACCGAGGCCGCGGGAGCCGCCGCCGTCTCGAAGGTCGTGGAGGAACCGTAGCCGAGCAGGTCGATGATCGCGGGGTCGTTCACGAGGGAGCCGGTCGCCGGTGCGGTCAGCGCTGTCGTCTGGTTGGCCAGGAAGAGGGTGCCGCCGGATGCCCCGAAGGAGAATGCAAGGGAGGCGTCCGGGGTGGGGAGCGCGGCTCCGTTCGCGGCATTCGAGTTGCCCTGGATCAGGTAGTGGCCCTTGCCGGGGATCGATCCCGTGAGCGCGAGCAGCCCGGTGGGGTTCGCGGTGCCGGCCGGGGAGCGGTACTGCAGCGACGTCCCGGCGAGGTCCACCGCGGCATCCGTGGGGTTGTACAACTCGACGAACTTGTTGAGGTAGCTCGCGCCGGCGCTGCCGCCGTTGAGGTACGCCTCCGAGATCACGATTCCGGTACCGGCGGTGCTTGCCATGGCCGGAACGGCCAGGAGTGGAGCGGCCACGAGGCTCACTCCCACAATAGAGGCGAAAGCCAGCCGGAGACGGCTGCTGTGAGCGGGTGACATGGAACTCCTCGGTGTGCTGGGGGACGAGCACCGTTCGACCAGGGATCGTGGTCACGGGTGCGTTCACGTTCGCGTTCACCGCAAGGCTATGGACTCTCTGTGCATTCTCAATGACAAGGAGATTAACTCTCTGGAAAGCACAATGCTCAACCGGCCCCGTGATTTACATACGAAGTGTCGAGAATCCTCGAGCCGGAGGCTCTCAACCAGCGGCACCCTGGGCGCGCGACAGAACCTCGGAATGACCGCAGGAAGGGTCGGCGGAAGGGTCGGCGGAACAGGCGTTCGGACAACCGCCGTGCCGACCGGATGACGACCGGCGGGACGATCGTCCCAGGAAGCGCAAGGGACCGCGGTCAGCCGAGCCGTTTCACCATGCGGGTGTTGCCGAGCGTGTTCGGCTTGACCCTGGCCAGGTCGAGGAATTCGGCGACGCCCTCGTCGTGGGAGCGGACGAGTTCGGCATAGACGAGCGGGTCGACGGTCTCGGACCCCATGTCGCTGAATCCGTGGCGCGTGAAGAAGGGCACCTCGAAGGTGAGGCAGAACAGGCGGGACAGGCCGAGCTCGCGGGCATCCGCTTCGAGTCGGGCGAGGAGGGCGTGGCCGACGCCGCGGCCGAGCCAGTCTGCGGTGACGGCGAGGGTGCGCACCTCGCCGAGGTCCTCCCACATCACGTGCAGGGCGCCGACGCCGATGAGTTCACCGTGGGTGTCTTCGACGACACGGAATTCCTGAACCGCCTCGTAGAAGACGACGCTCTCCTTGCCGAGCAGGATGCGCTCCTGGACGAGAGGGGCCACCAGGGTCTGGATGCGGGGGACGTCACTCGTGCGCGCTCGGCGGACCGAATACTCCTGCTCCTGCATGTGCTGCGTGCCCGGCCTCTCGTGTGGCTAACTCAGGAAAACCGTTCCAGTCTACGGAAGACCGCCCCGGGTTTCCGCGACCCGACGCACTCGACCCGACGTTCTTCCTGAGTTAGCCCCCGCGCGGGCGGGGAACGGCCGTGCCGAGCGACGCACGCAGAAGGGGCCAGGCGGATGTCTCCGCCTGGCCCCTCCTGCGTGCGTCTGGTGCTTAGTCCGTGGCGACCGCGAGGTCGGGCGTGCCCGATCCGGTGCCGAGGGCTGCCGACGCGTTCACGCCGATGGACACGGCCGTGGCTCGCGCCGTCGTGGTGAACACGTATTCGCCGGCGAGGTAGTCGACGTGCACGTGGTCACCCGCGTTGAGCTCGCCCTGCAGGATCTTCTCGGAGAGACGGTCCTCCACCTCGCGCTGGATCGCACGGCGCAGCGGCCGGGCGCCGAGAGCGGGGTCGAAGCCGACCTCGATCAGGTGCTCCTTCGCGGGGATCGTCAGTTCGACGGTCATGTCGCGGTCGAGAAGGCGGTCGCTGAGGCGCTTGATGAACAGGTCCACGATCTGGAGCAGTTCCGGCTTGGTCAGCTGCGGGAACACGATGACCTCGTCGACGCGGTTGAGGAACTCGGGCTTGAAGTGCTTCTTGAGCTCTTCCTTCACCTTGCCGCTCATGCGCTCGTAGCCGGTCGTCGTGTCGCCCGAGAGCTGGAAGCCGACGGGCGAGCTGCTGATGTCCTTGGTGCCGAGGTTCGTGGTCATGATGATCACGGTGTTCTTGAAGTCGATCACGCGACCCTGGCCATCCGTCAACCGGCCCTCTTCCAGGATCTGGAGCAGGGAGTTGAAGATGTCCGGGTGGGCCTTCTCGATCTCGTCAAATAGCACGACGGAGAACGGCTTGCGGCGCACCTTCTCGGTGATGCTGGCCGCCCTCTTCGAAGCCGACGAACCCGGGAGGCGCACCGAACAGGCGCGACACGGTGTGCTTCTCGCCGTACTCGCTCATGTCGAGGGAGATCATGGCGGCCTCGTCATCGAAGAGGAACTCGGCGAGCGCCTTGGCGAGTTCGGTCTTGCCGACGCCGGTGGGGCCGGCGAAGATGAACGAACCGCTCGGGCGCTTCGGGTCCTTGAGTCCGGCACGGGTGCGGCGGATGGTCTTGGCGAGCGCCGAGATGGCCTCTTCCTGACCGATGACGCGCTGGTGCAGGGCCTTCTCCATGAAGACGAGCCGCGAGGACTCCTCTTCGGTGAGTTTGAACACCGGGATGCCGGTCGCCTGGGCGAGTACCTCGGCGATCAGGCCTTCGTCGACGACGGCGGTCGTCTTGACGTCGCCGGACTTCCACTTCTTCTCGAGGCGGAGGCGCTCGCCGAGGAGGTTCTTCTCCTCGTCGCGCAGGCCGGCGGCCTTCTCGAAGTCCTGATCCTCGATCGCGGTCTCCTTCGCGGCGCGGACGACGGCGATCTTCTCGTCGAATTCGCGCAGGCTCGGGCGGGCTCGACAGGATCGAGAGACGGAGGCGTGCGCCGGCCTCGTCGATCAGGTCGATGGCCTTGTCCGGGAGGAACCGGTCGGAGACGTAACGGTCGGCGAGGTTCGCCGCGGCCACGAGCGCGCCGTCGGTGATGGACACCTTGTGGTGCGCCTCGTACCGGTCGCGCAGTCCCTTGAGGATGTTGATGGTGTGGGGAAGGGACGGCTCCGCGACCTGGATCGGCTGGAAGCGGCGCTCGAGCGCGGCATCCTTCTCGAAGTGCTTGCGGTACTCGTCGATCGTGGTCGCACCGATCGTCTGCAGCTCACCGCGGGCGAGGAGCGGCTTGAGGATCGAGGCCGCGTCGATGGCGCCCTCAGCGGCACCGGCACCGACGAGGGTGTGGATCTCGTCGATGAAGATGATGATGTCGCCGCGGGTGCGGATCTCCTTGGTGACCTTCTTCAGGCGCTCCTCGAAGTCGCCGCGGTAGCGGCTGCCGGCGATGAGCGAGCCGAGGTCGAGCGAGTAGAGCCTGCTTGTCCTTGAGCGTCTCGGGAACATCGCCCTTGACGATGGCCTGGGCGAGGCCCTCGACGACGGCGGTCTTGCCGACGCCGGGCTCACCGATCAGGACCGGGTTGTTCTTCGATCGTCGGGACAGGATCTGCATGACCCGCTCGATCTCTTTCTCACGACCGATCACGGGGTCGAGCTTGTTCTCGCGTGCGGCCTGGGTGAGGTTGCGGCCGAACTGGTCGAGAATCTGGCTGCCCGCCGGTCCGCTCGCCGTCTCGTTGGCGCCGACCTGGACCTGCTCCTTGCCCTGGTAGCCGGAGAGGAGCTGGATGACCTGCTGGCGCACCCGGTTGAGGTCTGCGCCGAGCTTGACGAGCACCTGGGCGGCGACGCCTTCACCCTCGCGGATGAGGCCGAGCAGGATGTGCTCGGTGCCGATGTAGTTGTGGCCGAGCCTGCAGTGCCTCGCGGAGGCTCAGTTCGAGCACCTTCTTGGCGCGCGGCGTGAACGGGATGTGCCCGGTCGGCTGCTGCTGGCCCTGGCCGATGATGTCCTGGACCTGCTCGCGCACGGCGTCGAGCGAAATGCCCAGGCTCTCGAGGGCCTTGGCGGCGACGCCTTCACCCTCGTGGATCAGCCCGAGCAGGATGTGCTCGGTGCCGATGTAGTTGTGGTTGAGCATCTTGGCCTCTTCCTGGGCCAAAACGACGACACGACGAGCTCGGTCGGTAAATCTCTCAAACATGTGATCACTCCCTTGGCACCAGGGGCAGGTGTGGCGCCGATACATCGAGAGTAACGAGGGAAGCCACCAAAGCGCGCCTCTGTTCGCCGCAGGCGTGACGGATGTCTCCACGCGGCCATCCTTGCGGCCTCGCGCAGGGAGGTAATACCCTCATCAGCGGGTCGGTGCGGCAGCCGCACCTGGTCGACGGCGGCGAGAGGCGGCACCATGGACGGCGTGGGCAATCCGCAGGTCAATCCGCAGGTCCCGACCCGCGCGAGCAACGGCCTCCCCCGCGAAGCGGCCGCACCAGGCTGATGCCCGGAGCCAGGCGTCCCGGCCGCGCGTGACGCCGGGCGTGCGCTGGGGCCGCGGGCCGGCATCCGCTCGGCTGGATGAGCCGGTCTCGGTCGCCGCGACGCTGCGCTCTCCCTTCATCACGGGATTCGTCGGCGCTCTCGGCGTGCTCGCGGCCGTCGTGCTCGGTGTCGCGCTTGCGTCGCTCTCGACGATCCTGATCTCGATCGGCGCCGCCCTGTTCATCGCGCTCGGCCTCGACCCCGTGGTGCGGATGCTCGTCGCGCGGGGCCTGCGCCGCCCGCTCGCCATCGGGCTCGTCTTCGTGGCCCTCACCGTGATCGCCGTGCTGATCGTGCTGCTCGTGTTTCCGGTGTTCGTGCGGCAGATCGTGGCGTTCGCCCAGCTCGCGCCCGGCTACCTGGTCAACCTCGAGCACCAGGACTGGTTCATCTTCTTGTCGGACCAGCTCGGGATCATCGACCTCCCCGCCCTGTTCGAAGGGCTCATCGCGCTCGCGACCGACCCGGCGAGCTGGCTGTTCGTGGGGTCCGGCCTGGTCAGGGTCGGGGTCGGCCTCATCAATGGGGTGACCGGGGCGATGATCGTGCTGATCCTGAGCCTGTACTTCCTCGCGTCTCTCGACGGAATGAAGAAGGCGCTCTATGCGCTCGTGCCGCGCCCGCGCCGGCCGGGCTTCATCGACATCTCCGAGCAGATCACCGGCTCGATCGGCGGCTATGTGAACGGGATGCTGCTGCTCTCGTGCCTGAACTCGGGGCTCGGCCTCGTCGCGATGCTCATCATCGGGGTGCCGTTCGCGGGGGTGCTCGCGGTCGTGGTCTTCGCGCTCGCGCTCGTACCGCTGATCGGCTCGGTGTTCGCCGCGGCTATCGTGGTCGCGGTCGCCCTGCTCGCCTCCCCCTCGACGGCACTCTGGATCGGCCTGTACTACCTCGTGTACCTGCAGATCGAGGCGTACGTGCTCACCCCGCGGGTGATGAACAAGGCGATCGCCGTGCCCGGCTCGCTCGTGGTGATCGGGGCGATCGCCGGCGGGGCACTGCTCGGGATGCTCGGGGCGCTCATCGCGATCCCGGTCACGGCCTCGATCCTGCTGATCATCAAGACGGTCGTCGTGCCCCGGCAGGACCGCGTCCGCGCCTGAGCCTGAGCCCGAGCCCGAGCCCGAGTGTCGCCGTTCGCGCCGACAATCGCCGGTCCACAGGCGACGCTCGGCGGCAGCGGCGACACTCGGCGCTTCCCTCGTGTGCCGGCGGTTCTCAGCGGGTGAGGGCGTGGCGGGCCGCGGTGACCATGGCCTCGATGCCGGTCTGGATCGTGGGGTCCTGCACGGGAGCGTAGAACGGCGAGTGGTTGAAGTGCACGTCCTGCATGCGACCGGCGGCGATCGCGGCCCGGAACGCGGCGGGGTCGCCGCCCCCGGTGAACCAGAAGAACGACGGGCAGCCGGCGCGGGTGCCCCACAGGCCGAAGTCCTCGCTCGGCGCCGCCTGCGGGCCGACCCCCACCCGGCCGGCGCCGAAGCGTTCGGTGAAGAGCCCCGCGAACTCCGCTGTCAGGGCCGGCTCGTTGACCAGGGCGGGCACCGAGAAGGTGACCTCGATCTCCGGCGGGCGCGGCGACCCGGCCGCGGCGCACTCTCCGGTGACGATCCGGGTGATGGCGGCGAGCATCCGCTCACGCACGAGCGGTTCGTAGGTGCGCATGCTGATGCCGAGTTCGGCGGAGTCGGGGATGATGTTCTGCTTGGTGCCGGCGTGCAGGGTGCCGATGGTGAGCACGCCGAAGTCGGCGGCGGCGATCTCGCGCGACACGATCGTCTGGAGGCGCAGCACGACGGATGCCGCGAGCACCACGGGATCGACGGACTGCTCGGGGGTGGACCCGTGTGACCCCGTGCCGTGCAGCACGATGCGGATCGAATCGGCCGCGGTCATGACGCTCCCGGCGCGATAGAGCAGGCTCGCCGGCCGGCCACGGGGTGACGTGCTGGCCGAGGGTGATGTCGGGCGTTCCGAAGCGGTCGAAGAAGCCGTCGTCGATCATCGCGGCGGCGCCTGCGCCGAGCTCCTCCGCCGGCTGGAACACGAGGTGGAGGGTGCCGGACCAGTCCGCGCGCTGCCCGGCGAGGATCGCGGCGGCGCCGACCAGCCAGGTGGCATGCATGTCGTGGCCGCAGGCATGCATGACCGGCGATTCCACGCCGTCGACGCCGACCTGGGTGACCGCGCTCGCGTAGGCCAGCCCGGTCCTCTCCGCGACCGGCAGGGCGTCGAAGTCGGCGCGCAGCAGCACGGTGGGCCCGGCGCCGTTGCGCAGGATACCGACGACCCCGGTGCGGCCGACGCCCTCGGTCACCTCATAGCCGAGGGCGCGCAACCGCCCGGCGAGGAGGGCCGCGGTGCGGTGCTCGGCGAAGGAAAGCTCGGGGTTCCGGTGCAGGTCCTCGTAGAGCGCGCGAAGCCCCGGGAGCAACTCCTCGATGGCCGCGGCCTGCGCCCCGGCGCCGGCGACGTCGGTGACGGCTTTGGCGGCAGCGCCGGCCGGGGCGGAAGGGACGGCCGCATCGGCAGCGGGACCGGGGATCGGAGGGGTCCCCGCGGGGGTCTGATCGGACATGACGACTCCTGGGCCGAGGGGGTTCGGTGACGCGAGGAGTGCTCGGCAGGTCCATAGTGCCCGCTCCGGGCGCCCTCCGCCAGAGTCTCCAGCAATGACCGGGGAGTTGCGCCTAGGCTGCGAGCGTGAGCAACCTCGAACGTGACCCCTCCGAGCTCGTGATCGCCGGCGGCACCGGAGCCGTGGCGACCGCGAATCCCTCCGATTCGGTGGATGCGGGCAGCGCCACCACAAGTGCGCGGACCGCCCCCGGCCAGACAGCGGATGCCGCAGGCTCCGGTGCTCCTGCTGCTCCCGCGGGACGTGCCTCTCGGCGGCCCCCGGGCCATGAACGTACGCCGCACCCTGCCCCAGCGCGGCCGGTCCACGATCGGGGCGTGGTGTTTCATCGACCACTACGGTCCCGACGAGATCGCGCCTCCGGTCGCCCTCGAAACCGTGGTGGCGGCCGGGACCGCGTCAGGGACCGCCACCGGCACCGGCACAGGCTCGGGCACTCGCGAGGAGGCGACGGGAGGCGTCGCGGACGGCGCCCGGCGTGGCATGGTCGTGCCGCCGCATCCGCACACCGGTCTGCAGACCGTCAGCTGGCTCTTCGAAGGCGAGATCGAGCACCGCGACAGCGCAGGAAGCCACGCCCCGGTGCTCCCCGGCGAGCTCAACCTGATGACCGCGGGGCGCGGCATCAGTCACTCCGAGGTGTCGACGCCCGAGACCCGGGTGCTGCACGGCGTGCAGGCTCTGGCTCGCCCTGCCCGAGGAACACCGGCACCAGGCGCCGCACTTCGAGCACCTGAAGATTCCGCAGGCGCCACTCGGCGGCGGGGCGACCGCGCGAGTGTTCATCGGCGGCCTCGCGGGCGACACCGGTGCCGGTACCGGCCCCTCTCGTTTCGGCGGCCCGGGTCTACAGCCCGGTGCTCGGCGCGCAGGTCGATCTTCCGTCAGGTGCCGTGCTCGACCTGGACCTCGACCCCGCATTCGAGCACGGGATACTCGTCGACCGCGGACCGGTGCTCGTCGAGGGCGTGACGCTCGCGCGCAGCGAGCTGGGCTACCTCGCGGAGGGCGCGGCAGCATCCGCCTGGAAAACCACTCGAGGCACCCGGCCAGGGTGCTGCTGCTCGGCGGCGAACCGTTCACGGAGAAGCTCGTGATGTGGTGGAACTTCATCGGCCGCAGCCACGAGGAGGTCGTGGCCTGGCGGGCCGAGTGGCAGTCCGAGGTCATCGACGGTGCGGATGCCGCGGGCCGCTTCGGCACCGTCGCCGGCTACCCCGGTCCCGCACTCCCCGCCCCCGACCTCCCCACCGTGCGCCTGAAGCCCCGCACCTGACCCGAGCACCCGTGATGGCGCCGCTGCACCTGCCCCTGCCCCTGCCCCTAACTAATTCGACGGAGATTTTGCCGGGAAAGCGCTTAGATCGCGCTCTCACGCATCGAAAAAACCAAAAACTCCGTCGAATTGGTTAGGGCGGCGGGGGCTATTGGACGGCGGACGTGAGGCGGGCAAGGTTGTCGAGGATGGTGGAGCGCAGCGGCTGCTTCATCCAGTCGTCGAGGGTGAGCAGTTTGCTGTCGGCCCGGTAGCCGTCCTCGACCGCGCGCAGGTCGCGCACGAAGCTGCGGCCGCGCACCATCAGGGACACCTCGAAGTTGAGGCTGAACGAGCGCATGTCCATGTTGCTCGACCCGATCACCGCGACCTCGTCGTCGATCGTGAAGTGCTTGGCGTGCAGCACGTACGGCGCCTTGTACATGTAGATGATCACACCGGCCCGCAGCAATTCCTCGTAGTACGACCGCTGGGCGTGATAGACGAGGGCCTGGTCGCCGATCTCGGAGACGAAGAGCTCGACGTGCAGCCCGCGCTGGGTCGCGGTCGTGATCGCGTACATGATCGACTCGTCGGGCACGAAGTACGGGCTCGTGATCACAATGCGTTCCTGCGCGTAGTACAGCAGGGCGAGGAACAGCCGCAGGTTGTTCTCGCCCTCGAACCCGGGCCCGCTCGGCACGACCTGACAGTCGAGGGTGTGCGGCGCTTGTGTGGGCTGCACCGGCTGGATGTCGCGGGTGAGGAGTTCGTTCGTCTCGCCGTACCAGTCGGTGATGAAGATCGCGTTGAGCCCGGCGACGATCGGGCCCTCGAGCCGCGTCATCAGGTCTTTCCACTTGAGTCCGCGCCGGAGGTTCGACTTCATGTTGTAGGTGCGGTCGATGATGTTCTGCGAGCCCATGTAGCCGACGACGCCGTCGACCGTCACGAGCTTGCGGTGGTTGCGAAGATCCGGCCGCTGCCATTTGCCTTTGAGGGGCTGCAAGGGGAGCATGAGCTCCCACGTGACCCCGGATTCGGTGAGCCGCTTGAGGGTCTTGCGGTAGCCGGGCTTCCGCATCGACTGGATGTGGTCCATCAGCACCCGCACGGTCACGCCGCGCTGCACCGCGCGTTCCATCGCGTCGAAGAACGGCGCGGTGGTCGTGTCGAGGGAGAGGATGTAGAACTCGACGTGCACCCAGCGCTTGGCCTTGTCGATGTCGACGACCATTTCGGCGAAGGTCGCGTCGTAGTCACCGAGCAGGCGCGCGGTGTTGCCGCCGACGAGCGGCATCGCCCCGAGGTTGCGGTTGAGACTCGACCACGGACTCGAGCCAGCCCGGCCAGGGATGGTCGCGTCGAACCTGTTCGATGCCGTCGGTGCTCTCGAGGATGAACTGGTTGATCTCGGCCTGCATCTCCAGCCGCTTTTTCGGCAGGGTGCGATAGCCGATCAGCAGGAAGAGCAGTGCGCCGATGTACGGGATGAAGAAGATGGCGAGCAGCCAGGCCATGCCCGAGGTGGGGCGGCGGTTGCGGGGAACGACGATGATCGCAACGACTCGGATTGTGAAATCGACGACCAGGGCCACGACGAGGATGAAGGTCGAGATGTCGATGCCGAACATGCGAAGTTAGGTGGTCGGCTTCTCAAGGCCGAGCTTCGCGCGCTCCTCGGCTTCGATCTCGGCGTAGACCTTCCGCTCGGTGCGGTCGGCCCTGATGATCGACCGCATGATGACCCAGAAGATCAGCCCGAGCGCGACCGTCGGCAGGATCGAGAAGAACGCACCCCAAAAAGAAGTCCATAGTTCCTTCAGACTACTTGACGAGGATGCCGTAGACGCCGGAGACGACGAAGTAGAGCCCGATCGCGGCGACGATCACCCAGAGCACGATCCGGTTGGTCGTGATCGGCTGGCGTTCCTTGGGGGCCTTGTCAGCGGCCTTGTCGTCTGTCACCTTGTCCGCGGAAACCTTGTCGACGGCATCCGCTGCCTGGGAAGGCTCGTCCGGGGTGGTGTCGTCGTGCGGCTGGGTGCTCATGGCCTTCACTTTACCAACGGGAAGAGGATGGTCTCGCGGATGCCGAGGCCGGAGAGGGCCATCAGCAGCCGGTCGATGCCCATGCCCATGCCACCGGTCGGCGGCATGCCGTACTCGAGGGCGCGCAGGAATTCCTCGTCGAGGCGCATCGCCTCGGGGTCGCCGCCGGCCGCGAGGCTCGCCTGCTCGATGAAACGCTCCCGCTGGATGACGGGGTCGACGAGCTCGGAGTACCCGGTCGCGAGTTCGAAGCCGCGCACGTAGAGGTCCCACTTCTCGACGACGCCGGCCACCGAACGGTGCCCGCGCACGAGCGGGCTCGTGTCGACGGGAAAGTCCATCACGAAGGTCGGCCGGGACAGGCCGCCCTTGACGAAGTGCTCCCAGAGTTCCTCGACGTACTTACCGTGGATCGGGTGCTCGACCTCGACACCTTCCCTGGCCGCGAGCTCCTGCAGTTCGGCGAGCGGCGTCTCCGGGGAGATCGTGCGGCCGACGGCCGTGGAGAGGCTGTCGTACATGCCGATCCTGTCCCAGTCGCCGCCGAGGTCGAATTCGGTGCCGTCCGCCCAGGTCACGACGTGGGAACCCGAGATCGCCGTCGCGGCGTTCTGGATGAGCGTCTGGGTGAGGTCCGCGATCGAGTTGTAGTCGCCGTATGCCTCGTAGGCCTCGAGCATCGCGAATTCGGGCGAGTGTGTCGAGTCGGCGCCCTCGTTGCGGAAGTTGCGGTTGATCTCGTAGACCCGGTCGATGCCGCCGACGACCGCGCGCTTGAGGAACAACTCCGGCGCGATCCGCAGGAAGAGTTCGGTGTCGAAGGCGTTGCTGTGGGTCGAGAACGGGCGAGCGGATGCGCCGCCGTGCATCACCTGGAGCATGGGCGTCTCGATCTCCAGGAAGTTCCGGTCCGTGAAGGTCTTCCGCAGGCTCGCGACGGTCTGCGAGCGCTGGATGACGCTGCGGCGGGCCTGCTCGCGACTGATCAGGTCGAGGTAGCGGCTCCGCACCCGGGTCTCCTCGCTGAGCTCGGAGTGCAGGTTCGGCAGCGGGAGGAGGGCCTTCGCGGCGACCTGCCATTCGGTGACCATGATGGAGAGCTCGCCGCGGCGGGAGGAGATGACCTCTCCGGCGACGAAGAGGTGGTCGCCGAGGTCGACGAGGTCCTTCCAGGCGGCGAGGGAGTCGACGCCGACGGCGGCGAGGGAGACCATGGCCTGGATCCGGCTGCCGTCGCCGGCCTGGAGGCTCGCGAAGCAGAGCTTGCCGGTGTTGCGGAGGAACACGACACGGCCGGCGAGGCCGACGGTGACGCCCGTGACGGCATCCGCTTCGAGGTCGCCGAAGCGGGCACGAATGGCGGGGATCGTGTCGGTGACGGGAACGCCGACCGGGTAGGCGCCGCCGCCGGGCGTGGTCGCCGCCTGGATGAGCCGGTCGCGCTTGGCGAGGCGCACGAGCTTCTGCTCGCTGTTCTCCTGCTCGACCCTGACCTGCTCGGCCTGCTCGGCCTGCTCGGCCTGCACCGCCTGCTCGGCGGTCGGCTCGGTCGGCTCGGTCGTTTCGGTGTGCTGGCTCATGCGGTTCTCCGTTGGCGATTCAGGTTCGTGCAGGTGCGAGGTCGTGCTCGTGCGGTCGTGCTCGTGCGGTCGTGCTCGTGCTCGTGCGGTCGTGCGGGTCGAGCGGATGCTCGGTGCGGGTGCTTCAGGCCGGCGCGCTGCCGAGGTCGATGGCCTCGTTGTCGATCAGCCGGATGCTGCCGACATGCGCGGCGACGAGCATCCGTGCCGGGCCGGTGAAGCCCGCCGCGACCGGTTGGAAGTCCTGCGGGCTCACGACCACGAGATAGTCCAGCTTAACCAGTGGCTGGGCGGCGAGGATCGTGTGCGCGGCAACCTGGGCGGCCTGCAGCCCGTCGTGGGCGGCCGCGACCGCGGCCGCGAGCGCCGCGGAGAGGGCCAGGGCCGCGTCCTTGTCCGCGGGTTCGAGCCGGCGGTTGCGGCTCGAGAGAGCCAGACCGCTCGGTTCGCGCACGATCGGGACGACCTCGATCTCGGTGCGCATGTTGAGGTCGGCGAACGCCTGCTGCACGAGGAAGACCTGCTGGGCATCCTTCTGTCCGAAGACGACGACGTCCGGGGCGACTATGTTGATCAGCTTGGTCACGACCGTGAGCATGCCGTCGAAGTGGCCGGGCCGCACGGCACCCTCGAGGAGGGCGGCGACCGGGCCGGCGGTGACGCGGGTGTCCGCTGCACCGTCCGGATACATCGTGGACACCTGGGGCGCGAACACGAATGCGACACCCTCTGCGGCGAGCGCAGCGACGTCGGCGTCGAGGGTGCGCGGGTAGGACGCCAGGTCTTCGGTGGGCCCGAACTGGAGCGGGTTGACGAAGATCGAGACCACGACGATGCCGCCGCGGGCGTGGGCGCGGCGCACCAGGGACAGGTGCCCGGCGTGCAGGGCGCCCATGGTCGGGACGAGGACGACCCGCGCGGACGGGCCGGGCTCCGCCCGGTTCTTCGCGGCGGCGATGCGCTCGCGCAGCCCGTCGATGGTGCTGATGACTTCTGGTTTGATGAGCACGTTCACTCGTCCTCCGTTGTGGTGCGGTCGGTGCGGTCGTTCTGGCTGGTGGGGTCTTCGGGGGCGACAGGGTCGTCGAGGTCACGGTCGTCATGGTCCTCGAGGTCGTCGAGGTCGTCGTCGAGTGCCGACAGGTCGAGGCGGTCGGGTGCGGTGCGGGACAGGGCGTTCTCCATCGCCGAGCGCATCAGCGGTGCGATCACGCCACCCGGCCGGTCGATGCCGATCGAGGCCAGCAGGGCGGCGGCCTGGTCGACGATCGATGTCGAGAACGCGGTGGCGATCTCCACGGCCTCGGCATAACGGGCCCGGTCCCCCTCGGCGACGACGACGGGCTCTCCGCCCATCTCGACGACGAGCGCCTGCCCGATCGGCAGCACGGGTGTCGGCGCGGTGACGGCGAAGTAGCTGTCGGCGAGGCGGGCGAGGTCGATGCTCGTGCCGGTGAAGCTCATCGCGGGGTGGATGGCGAGCGGGATCGCGCCCTGGGCGAGCGCGGGCGCGAGCACCCCGATACCGAACTTCGCCGAGGTGTGCAGCACGAGCTGCCCGGCCTGCCAGGTGTTCGTGGCGGCGAGCCCGGCGACGAGGCTCGCGAGCTGGGCGTCCGGCACGGCGAGGATCACGAGTTCGCTGCGTTCGACGATCTCCGGCACGGTGAGGATCGGCACGAACGGCAGGATCGCCTCGGCCCGGTCGCGGCTGGACTGCGAGATCGCCGAGATGCCGACGATCGCGTGGCCGGCTCCGGCGAGGGCGGCTCCGAGAATCGGTCCCACCCGGCCTGCGCCGACGATGCCGATGCCGAGGCGTCCGGGGCGGGCGTTCACAGCGCCGCCTCCGGTGTCGGCGCGAGGGTCGGGAGGGGCAGTGCGGGTCGATTGGGCGTCGCCCGGTTCAGCGGATGCCCGGGGTCGGCCCAGTGATGACTGGTGTCCGCACGCGCGGAGGAGATCGCCCCTGCGGAGAGGCGCTCGAACAGGCGCTCCCCTCTCGCGGACGTCGATGACCGGGAGTGCGGCGACGACCGGGCCGGCGACGGTGTGCACCCGGAGATTCGCCAGGCGCAGCATCCGCTCGATCGGGCCCTGTTCGATCGAGATGCTCTGCAGCCGGGCGAGCGGCACGAGAATGAGTTCCCGGCTGACGAAACCGCGGCGCAGGAGTACGGTGTCGGCCGCGATGGTGAAGCCCGTGCGTCGCCAGGAGAACGGGCGGAGCCAGGCGGCCCGGCGCGGCGCGTTTGTGAAGCCGTCGTCACCCCCGGGAGAGCGCACGCCACGGTCGACGAGCAGCTTCTCCCTGCCGTTCTCGGAGCCGGAGTCGCTGTCGAAGCCGGGCAGGATCAGCTCGAGAACCCGGGCGACGTCGGCGAGCGTGCCGACCGGCAGTGTGGTGGTGTGCGCTTCGCCCGCCGCGCCCTTGTTGGTGGAATGGCCCGCTGTGTTGATCCGTACTTGCCACCACCCGAACGGTCGCCAGATCAGCGGCTGCGACACCCGCACGGCGTGGATGCGGCCGGGCGGGAGCGTCTCGTTGCTCACCGAGAGCAGGCCGAAGCCCACCCGCACCCCGTCGGGCGTGCCCGCGATGCTGTAGCGCAGGGACTTCGTGAAGCGGGTGAAGTAGAAGCTGAGGCTTCCGATCAGGCCGGGGAAGATGGCGATCAGCAGCCAGCCGCTGCCCCCGGCGGAGACGCTCCAGACCAGCACCGCGATCGCGATCAGCACGAAGACGGTGAAACTGCTGAAGATCACGGAGCCGATCAGGCGACCCGGCGGGATACGCACGACGGATTCGGGGGCGCGGCGTCCGGGTCGAGTTCGGGGGCGAAGAACTCGTGGGCCCGGTCGGTCGCGAAGCCGCCGATCCCGCCGGCGATGCCGCCTGCCGCTGTCCCGATGGCGCTGCCGAGGGACGGTCCGAGGGCGCTTCCCGCCGCCCGGGTGCCCGCGTGCTCGACCCAGTCCTCACCCTCTGCCGCGGCGTCGGGCGCGGAGTCGGAGGGAAGTGCTGCGGCCGCGCGCACGCCGGAGGCGAGGTGCAGGATGTCGCGGCGGAGGGCATCCGCTGCCGCGGAACCGAGGTAGGCGAGGTGCACGTTTGCATCCTGTCCGGCGACGCTGACCTCGAGTTTCGCCGCACCGAACAGCCGCGGGATGAACGGGCGCACGATGTTGACGCCCTGGATGCGGTCGAGGCGGGCACGGCGGTTACTGCGGAACACGAGCCCGCTGCGCACCTCGACGACCTCGCCGCTGACCCGGAAGGTGTGCATCCGCCAGGTCAGGTAGAAGGCCACCAGGATCACGACGAGGATCACGACGACCCCGAGCAGGGCCCAGCCGACCGCGCCGCGGCGGAAGAGCTCGTCGATCGGGTCGTCACCGTAGGTCGGCACGTGGAAGAAGAAGTCGATCAGGCGCTCACGGAGATTGCTGATGATGAAACCCAGAATGGCCACGATGAAGAGTCCGCCGCGCAGCAGTGGGCTCGCCGGGTGCAGCCGGTGCCATTCCCCGTCGGCGAGGGTGGTCACAGTCCCGCCCGGCGACTCTCGGCGAGTTCGACGAGCCGGTCGCGCAGCACCTCGGCGTCGTCGAAGGCGAGGCCGGGGACGAGCACGCCCGAGGTTGCGGCGGCGGTGACGAACTTGAGGTCGGCAAGGCCGAGCCAGCGGGCGACTGGGCCGCGGGTGACGTCGATGAGCTGCATCCGGCCGTACGGTACCGAGACGAAGCGCTGGAACATGATGCCGCGACGGAAGAGCAGGTCGTCCTGGCGGAGCCTGGTAGCCGATCGAGCGCACCCGGCGCGGCTCGAACAGCACGACGATGAGGGTCACGACGACGATCAGGGCGAGCACGATGGGCGCCCAGGACACCTCGGCGAGCAGCCAGAGAGCGGTCGCGCCTGCGCAGAGGACGAGACCGAAGATCACCGTGCCGACGATCTCGACGACGACGTAGCGCGGGGAGACCCGTTTCCACTCGCCGGCGACCGGCAGTTCGAGGCGGCCGTCCGGGTCGGGCACCGGGGCGGCTTCGGATGCCGGGGCGGAGGAAGACGCGGCGGCGGGTTCCGGGGCAACCGGAACCGGGACGGCGATTCCCTCAGTGGTGTCAGGCACGCACTTCTCCTCGTTTGCTGTCCTCGTCGTCGTCCGGAGGGAGAGTACAGAAATGCTCGGCAACCAAACCACTCACCAGGAGGACCGCTGCGCCGAACGCCATCCCGATGGTGAGCCATACCGATGCTACCGCCGGAGTCACCGAACGGGTCAGAAGATAGAGGCCGAGGCCGCCGGCCGCTCCGAGCAGCAGGGCCCCGCTGTAAGCGGATGCCTTGGCGAGCGCGGCGACCCGAACCGCCATGAACGGGTTGACGGGCTTGCGTGGCTTGCCGTCAACGGCGCCCCGCGTGGACTTCCGGATCGGCCAGGCCAGGCCGAAGACCACGATCGCGCAGAGCACGAGGGCCAGGGCGAGGCTCGCCGGCGGCAGCAGGATCGACCGGCCGGCCGCCGCGAGTGCGAGCTCGAGCAGCAGCCCGACAACGAGGGCGCCGAGCACCCAGGCAACGATCACGGAGGCTCGGGTGCGCTTCATCGGCTCGCCTCCGCGACGGGATAGCGGTGCACGGTCGAACCGATCGCGGCGAGGAGGTCGGCCACCGCTCCGCGGCCCGGCAGCACCGCGTCCTGGTCGAGGTCGAGCCAGGGGGCGAGGACGAAGTCACGCTCGGCCGCGCGCGGGTGCGGGAGGGTGAGCCGGGCATCCGCCTGTTCGAGCTCCCCGAAGACGACGACGTCGATGTCGAGGGTGCGGTCGCCCCAGCGCTCGGCGCGCACCCGGCCGTGCTCGTTCTCGATGGTGTTGACCGCGTCGAGCAGGGTGAGGGCGTCGCCGGTGAAGCGGATGCCGACGGCCAGGTTCAGGTAGCGGGGCGCGTCGTCGTCGACGCCGTCCGGTTTCACCGCGGCGGACTCGTAGAGCGGAGACACCCCGGTCACGACGAGCCCGGGCACCGTCGCGAGATCGTGGACGGCGGCCGCGAGGGTCGCTTCCCGCTCCCCCAGGTTGCTCCCGAGCGACAACACCGCGTCCACAGCCTCGTGAGGTGTCGCAAATCGACCTTCGCGAGCCTCGTGAACCTCGATATGCGACACCTCAGCGGGGGTGCGAGCGGTGGTCACGGGCGGGACCTCGTGATCTGCACGGAGACGTCGGTGAAGGGGACGCTGATCGGCGCCTGCGGCTTGTGCACGGTGACCTGAACGGTCTCCGCGGCGGGGTGGGCGAGCACGACGCCCGCGATTCTCTCGGCGACGGTTTCGATCAGGTCCACCGGATTGACCGCTGCGGCCTCGGTCACCTCGATCGCGAGCTCGCCGTAGTGGATGGTGCGGTTGACGTCGTCACTCGACGCCGCGGCGTGCAGGTCGAGCCAGACGGTGACGTCGATCACGAAGTCCTGGCCGTTCTCACGCTCGAATTCGTAGACGCCGTGGTGAGCGGTGACCCGCAGCCCGGTGAGAGTGATGCAATCGCGGATCATGGCTCTATTCTGGCCGACTCCACGAGCGAGAGCACCTTCAGGGCCGCCCGGGTCGCTCCGACGTCGTGCACGCGCACGGCCCAGGCGCCCGCCTGGGCGGCGAGCACGCTGACGACGGCGCTCGGTAGGTCGCGGGCGGGAATGGAGGCTTCTGCCGGGAGCGCGGTCGCGAGGAAGCGTTTGCGGGAGGCGCCGACCATGACGGGGAGGCCGAGCATGTCGAAGGCGGCCAGGTTGGCGAGCAGGGTCCAATTGTGGGCGGGGAGCTTGGAGAAGCCGAGGCCGGGGTCGAGCACGATCCGCTCCCGCGGTAACCCGGCGGCGACGAGCGCCTCGACGCGCCAGGCGAGTTCGGCGCGCACGTCGGCGACGACGTCGCCGTAGACCGCGAGCGCATCCATGGTGCGGGCGTGGCCGCGCCAGTGCATCGCGATGAAGGTCAGGCCGCTCTCGGCGGCGACGCCGGCCATCAGCGGGTCGGCGAGGCCACCGGAGACGTCGTTGATGATGCTCGCTCCCGCTGCTGCGGCCGCCCGGGCGGTCGAGGCGTTGAGGGTGTCGACGCTCAGCACCAGGCCCTGCCGGGCGAGCTCGGTGATCACGGGGATCACCCGGGCCTGTTCGACGGCGGGGGCGACGCGGCCGGCGCCAGGCCTCGTCGATTCACCGCCGACGTCGATGACGTCAGCGCCCTCGGACTGGAGCAGGAGACCGTGCCGGATCGCGGCATCCGTCGACGCCCACTTGCCGCCGTCGCTGAAGGAATCGGGCGTGACATTGAGCACGCCCATGATGCGGGTCATGAGCCGGCGCCGATCAGCGCCATCACTTCGGCGCGGCGGGCCGGTTCGGCGAGTTCGCCGCGCACGGCGAGCGTGACCGTCGAGCTGTTGACCTGGCGCGAGCCGCGCGTGGTGACACACCCGTGCACGGCGTCGAGCACGACGAGGATGCCTCGGGGCTCCAGACCGGTCTGAAGCGCCTCCGCGATCTCCTCGGTCAGGCGTTCCTGCACCTGGGGGCGGGCGGCGAGGCAGTCGACGAGGGCGGGCAGCCGGCCGAGGCCGACGACCTTCTCGCCGGGGAGGTAGGCGATGTGGGCGCGGCCGAGGAACGGGAGTAGGTGGTGCTCGCAGACCGAGCGGAACGCGAGGTCGCGCACGAGCACGAGCTCGCCCGTCGTCGGGCCGACCGGGATGGTGTCTTGCAGCAGGTCGAGCGGGTCCGTGCCGAGGCCGGCGAAGAACTCCCCGTAGGACTCGGCGACGCGACGCGGCGTGTCGGCGAGGCCGGGCCGGTTCGGATCGTCGCCGATCGCCGCGAGGAGCCTCCGAGACGAGACCCTGGATTCGGGCCCTGTCGACTGCCACCCGGGGCCTAGGCGGTGGCGGGCCGCGGGGTGCGGGCGGGCGCGCGCTTGGGCTTGGTCTCCGCGGTGTCTCCACTGGACACTCCGCCGTCGACGATGCCCTCTTCGATGGGCGCCTTGGGCAGCGGCATGTCGATGGGGGGCACGTCGGAAACCGGGCGCTTGTCGCTCGAGAGCCACTGCGGGCGCGGCGGGAGCTTCTCGATGCCGGCGAAGATCGGCGCGAGCTCGGTCTGGCCGAGGGTCTCGTGTTCGAGCAGTTCCGCGGCGAGCTTGTCGAGAATGGCGCGGTTCTTGCCGAGCACCTCGTACGCCTCGTCGTGGGCGGCCTCGAGCAGCAGGCGCACCTCGGTGTCGACGCTCTCGGCGAGACGCTCGGAGTAGTCGCGCTGGTGGCCCATGTCGCGGCCCAGGAACATCTCACCGGATGCCTGGCCCAGCTTGAGCGGGCCGACGGCGGCGCTCATGCCGAACTCGGTGACCATCTTGCGGGCGGTCGCTGTGGCCTTCTCGATGTCGTTGCTCGCGCCGGTGGTCGGGTCGTGGAAGATCATCTCTTCGGCGACACGGCCGCCCATCGCGTAGGCGAGCTGGTCGAGGAGCTCGTTGCGGGAGACCGAGTAGCGGTCCTCGAGCGGCATGACCATCGTGTAGCCGAGGGCACGGCCGCGGGGAAGGATCGTGATCTTCGTGACCGGGTCGGTGTTGTTCATCGCGCTCGCGACGAGGGCGTGGCCACCCTCGTGGTACGCGGTGATCAGCTTTTCCTTGTCGCGCATGATGCGGGTGCGGCGCTGGGGGCCGGCCATCACCCGGTCGACGGCCTCGTCGAGGGCTCGGTTGTCGATCAGCTGCGCGTTCGAGCGTGCGGTCAGCAGGGCGGCCTCGTTCAGGACGTTGGCGAGGTCTGCCCCGGTGAAGCCGGGGGTCTTGCGGGCGAGGACCTCGAGGTCGACTCCCTGCGCCATCGGCTTGCCCTTGGAGTGCACCTCGAGGATCTTCTTGCGGCCGAGCATGTCGGGGGCGTCGACGCCGATCTGGCGGTCGAAACGGCCGGGGCGGAGAAGCGCGGGGTCGAGGATGTCCGGACGGTTGGTCGCGGCGATCAGGATGACGTTCGCCTTGACGTCGAAGCCGTCCATCTCGACGAGCAGCTGGTTGAGAGTCTGCTCGCGCTCGTCGTGCCCGCCGCCCATGCCGGCGCCGCGGTGGCGGCCGACGGCGTCGATCTCGTCGATGAAGATGATCGCGGGGGCGTTCTCCTTGGCCTGCTGGAACAGGTCGCGCACACGGCTCGCGCCGACGCCGACGAACATCTCGACGAAGTCGGAGCCGGAGATCGAGTAGAACGGCACGCCCGCCTCGCCTGCGACGGCGCGGGCCAGCAGGGTTTTTACCGGTTCCGGGAGGGCCGTAGAGCAGCACACCCTTGGGGATGCGCGCTCCGACGGCCTGGAACTTGGCCGGCTCCTTGAGGAAGTCCTTGATTTCTTCGAGCTCTTCGATGGCCTCGTCGGCGCCGGCGACGTCCGCGAAGGTGACCTGCGGGCTCTCCTTCGAGACGAGCTTGGCCTTCGACTTGCCGAACTGCATGACCTTGTTGCCGCCGCCCTGCATACCCGAGAGCATCAGCCAGGCGAACCCGCCGATCAGGATCACGGGGAGCAGGTACCCGAGCAGGGTCACGAGCCAGTTGGTCTGCGGCACCTCATCGGTGAAGCCACCGGAGAGGTCTGCGCTCGTGACGGCGTTGACGACCTCGGTACCACGCGGGGCGACGTAGTAGAACTGCACCTTCGTGCCGAGCTTGTCGTCGGCCTGCGACAGGGTGAGGTCGACGCGCTGCTCGCCGTCGACGATCTTGGCCTCCGAGACCTTGCCGTCCTTGAGGAACTGGAGTCCCTGGGCGGTCGGGATCTCTCGGAATCCGGACATGGTGATCAGACTCGACCCTATCCAGACGGCGATAATCGCCAGAATGATGTAGAGGAGTGGCCCGCGGAGTAGCTTCTTGACGTTCATGGTGTTGTCAGGCTACCGTGCGCGCACTGGGCGGTGACCGTGTGTTCGCCCTGAGCGCGATGCGAGGGTCGAGGAAGGCATCCGCTGCTCAGGAATAGATGTGCGGGGCGAGCACCGCGACGGAACGCAGGTTGCGGTACTTCTCGGCGTAGTCCAGTCCGTAGCCGACGACGAACTGGTTCGGAATGTCGAAGCCGAGGTACTTGACGTCGATGTCGACCCGGGCGGCGTCCGGCTTGCGGAGCAGGGCACAGATCTCGACGGATTCCGGCTGGCGTGACTTGAGGTTCGCGATCAGCCAGGAGAGGGTCAGACCCGAGTCGATGATGTCCTCGACGATGAGCACGTTGCGACCGTGGAGGTCGGTGTCGAGGTCCTTGAGGATCCGGACGACGCCGCTGGACTGGGTTCCGGAGCCGTAGGAGCTCACCGCCATCCAGTCCATCGCGATCGGGTGCTTGAGTTCGCGGGCCAGGTCGGCCATCACCATGACAGCGCCCTTGAGGACGCCGACGAGCAGGAGATCCTTGCCCGCGTAGTCGGCTTCAATCCGGCGGCAGAGTTCGGCGAGGCGGCCGTGGATCTGCTCTTCTTCGATCAGGATTTCGGTGAGGTCGCCATCAATGTCGCGGGGTTCCATGGGGGAGGGAGGGTCCTTTGCTTTGTGCGTATTCAGTTGGCCGTGCGAGTCATGAGCGCGGCGGCGGCGGTGAAGACAAGCCAGCCGTCGTGCCGTACAACTCTAACGCCTGGCAGGTCGAGCGGAGCCTGGCCGTGCCAATCGGTCACGAGCCGGCCGACGGCCAGGGTCGCCCCACGGGGTAGTGCGAGCACGACGAAGGCGCCTGTTCCCGGGGCCCTGGGGACCGCCGCGCGGGCCGCTGCGAGGCGGATCAACCGGTTCCGCAGCGCTGCGGGCTGCGCGGCGAGCGCGGCGACGGGCACGCGGATGCCGTCGGTGGCGGCCTCGAAGCAGGCCTCGGCGAGCTCCAGCGTGCGTTCCCGGAGGGCTTCTTCGTCTTCCCTCAGCAGGTCCGCAGTGCGGGCGAGCGCCTCGGCGACGCCGGGCCCGAGCTCGCGCTCGAGGACCGGCAGGACGGTCTCGCGCACCCTCACGCGCGCGAACCGGTGTTCGGCGTTGTGCGGGTCCGTCCAGGGGGTGAGGCCGGAATCCGTGCAGGCGGCGACGGTCTGGGTGCGGCGGATGCCGAGCAGGGGGCGGAGGTAGGCGCCGCTGACCCGCAGCATGCCGTGCAGGCTGACCGGGCCGGAGCCGCGGGCGAGGCCGAGCAGCACGGTCTCGGCCTGGTCGTCGAGCGTGTGCCCGAGCAGGATGTGCGTCGCACCGGTGTCGGCGAGTGCGCGGACGAAGGCGGCGTAGCGGCCGGTGCGGGCGGCGGCCTCCGGGCCGCTGTAGCGCTCGGCGGGGTCGGTATCGGGGTCGGTGTCTGCGGCACTCCCCCGGCGGTTCTCGCCGTGGTCGACGGTGATGCGTACGACGAGCACGGGGTCGAGGCCGAGGGCCGTGGCCTGCAGGGCGGCTTCGGCGGCGACGTCCGCGGAACCGGGCTGGAGCGCGTGGTCGACGATCACGGCCCCGGCGCGGAGACCCGCCCGGGGCGCCTCGAACGCGGTCCCGGCCGCGAGCGCCAGTGAGTCCGGGCCGCCGCTGAGGCCGACGAGGACGAGCGGGCGGCGGTGCGAGGCGCCGGAGTCCGGCAGGGCGGCGTCCGGCAGGGCGGAGTCCGGCAGGACCGGATCAGACAGCGGGGCGGCGGGGCCGGAAGGCGTCACGGCGGAGCCGAGGCCGGCATCCGCCAGCGCGGTACGGATCGCCCTGCGGATGTCGGCGATCTCCGGTGTCAGTCTCGGGCGGCGCGTGGACTCCATCCAGTAACGTTATCCGGAGACCGTGAACAAGGGAGAGACCAGGCCATGGCCGCATATGACGCAGTAATCGAAATTCCCCGGGGAAGCCGCAACAAGTACGAGGTCGACCACGAGACCGGGCGGGTCTACCTCGACCGCGTGCTGTACACGAGCTTCGTCTACCCGACGGACTACGGGTTCTTCGAGAACACCCTCGGCCTCGACGGCGATCCTGTCGACGTTCTCGTGCTGCTCGACTTCCCGCTGTTCCCCGGCGTGGGCGTCTCTGTGCGTCCGGTCGGTGTCTTCAACATGACGGATGACGGTGGCTCGGACGCCAAGGTCATCGCCGTTCCCGCGGGCGACCCTCGCTGGGACCACATTCAGGACGTCCTCGACATCCCGGAGTACACCCGCAAGGAAATCGAGCACTTCTTCGAGCACTACAAGGACCTCGAGCCGAACAAGTGGGTCAAGACGGAGGGCTGGGGCGACGCCGCCGAAGCCAACCAGATCGTCGAAGACGGCATCAAGAAGCTCGCCGCCGAAGGTCACTGACCCTCGGCGCTTCGCGCACCACGAAGGCCTCCCGGATCGCTCCGGGGGCCTTTCTGCGTGCCGCGGCCGCCGGCATCCGCTCTCGCGCGCCACGTGCGCCGATCCGCACCAGGCATGCCGGCAGCGAAGCGGCGGAAATGGTGCGCGGCGCTCAACCTGGGCCGAGCGCGGGAGTTGCGCCGTTCCGCCTGCGGGGCGGGTCAGCCGGTGGGACGGCCCACGTAGGAGGCGACGTCGCCGGGCGACCAGATCGCGTGGATACGCACGGGCTTTCCGACGTCGGGGGCCTCGAGGACCTGTCCGCCGCCGACGTAGATGGCCACGTGGTAATAGTCGCCGCCGCCACCCCAGAAGACGAGGTCGCCGACCTGCACGTTGCTGAAGGAGACGAGCCGGCCCTGGCTGGCCATGGTGTTGTACTGGTTCGTGGCGGAATGGGTGCCGATGTAGACACCGGCCGCGGCATACGCGGCCTTGGTCAGCCCGGAACAGTCCCACGCGTCGGGGCCCGAGCCGCCGAGAAGATAGCGGTCGCCGAGTTGCTGTCTGGCGAAGGCGATTGCGGTCTGCACCGCGCTCGCGTTCGGAGCTCGGCGCGGTCGCCGCGCCGCCGCCCGAGGGCGAGCCGGAACCGGAGCCTGCCTGATCCAGAGTTACCGGATCCCGAGCTGCCCGAGCCCGAATTACCGCCGCCGCTCGCGGCCGGAGGCTGAGCCTGAGCCGCCGCCGCCGCAGCTGCCGCCGCGGCCCGCGCGGCCGACGCCGCCTGGTCTGCGGCAGCCTTCGCCGCTGCAGCGGACTGAGCCGCAGCGAGGGCGGCCGCCGCAGCCGCGGCATCCACACCGGCCTGGTAGGACCGCTCGGTGTCTGCCGTGGTGTCCTTGAGGAGGGCGAGCTGCCCGTAGAGATCGTTCGACTTCTGCTGCTCGGCCTCGAGAGCGGCCTCCGCGGACTGGGCGGCGGAGCTCGCAGCGTCGAACTTCGTCATCGACTCGCCCGTGAGCCGGGTGCGCTCCGCGGTCGCCGCCGCGGCCTGCCCGCCGAGGGACTCTGCCGAGTTCTTGTCCTGGACGGCCTCCCGGTAGATGGTCTCGGACTGCTCACTGAGCTTGCTCGCGGTTCCGAGCCTGCTCGAGGAGGTCGTCGGCGCTGCTGCCGTTGAGAAACAGGTTGAGCGAGAGGTCCTGCGCGCCGGTCTTGGCCAGGTGCGCGGCGATCAGGCCGGCCCGCATCTTGGAAGTGTCCGCCTTCTTCGAAGCGGTCGCTGCCTGTTCGGTGAGGCTTGTTTCACGCAGTGTGGCTGCGTCGAGCTCGTCCTGGGCGACCCGGTACGCCTCCGCGGCGATCTGGGAGGCCTTGGACGCAGCATCCGCCGCCGTTTGCAGGCCGGTCAGCAGCGTCGTGATCTTCTCGATCTCGGCCTGTTTGGTCGCCTCGTTCGCCTTCGCCTTCTGCACGTCGTCCCAGCTGGGGTAGCCCTGGTCTCCGTAGGCGGCGGGCGCGATGATGCCGACGGATGCCGACACCGCTCCGATTGCGACGGCCGCGGCGAAGAGGCGCACGGGCTTCCGTCTCGTGAAAGACGTGCCGTCGTTAGCCAAGAGGTGCTCCTCTGGCTGCCATGAACGGCACGGCATTGATCTTGTTGCCGCCCGTGCGCACCTCGAAGTGCAGGTGGCAGCCTGTCGCCGCGCCGGTCATTCCGACGCTCGCGATGTTCTGACCGACGGAGACACTCTGGCCGACCGAGACGAAGGTGCCACCGGACCGGATGTGGGCGTACCCGGTTTCGACGCCGCCGCCGTTGCTGATCAGCACGAAGTTGCCGTAGGTGCCGAGCGGGCCGGCGTATTCGACGGTGCCGTCGTGGGCCGCGTAGATCGGGGAGCCGCAGCTGGCGCCGAGGTCGGTGCCGTAGTGGAAGCTGCCGCTGCAGGCTCCGCCGCTGCTGCAGAGCGTTGCCCGCGCGCCGTAGCCGTCGGTGATGCGCCCGCTGGCCGGAACGGCCCAACCCTGGGAGCTGATGTACCCGCCGCCGAGGCCGGCACCGGCACTGCCGCCGCCACCGCCACCACCGCTGCTGGCACTGGCTCGGTTGGCGGCTGCCGCTGCGGCCGCCGCTGCGGCCACCCGGGCCGCCTCGATTGCGGCGAGGCGGGCACGCTCGGCGACGCCGGCTTCGTAGCCTGCCGTCGTGGAGGCCTGCGCGTCCTGCATGAAGGCGAGCTGGGCGGCGAGTTCGACGCTCTTCGACTGGGATTCGGCAAGGGCGTTCGCGGCCGCTTCCGCGGCGGCCTGGGCGACGACGAGCGCGGCCTGCGCGGCGACGCTGAGTGCCTCGCG
This sequence comes from Cryobacterium breve, assembly GCF_027594785.1. Classification (GTDB taxonomy): domain Bacteria; phylum Actinomycetota; class Actinomycetes; order Actinomycetales; family Microbacteriaceae; genus Cryobacterium; species Cryobacterium breve_A. Next base: position 2,703,903 of record NZ_CP075584.1, on the reverse strand, counting down.
TTCGGTCCGGGCGATCTTGGCCTGGTCGCCGAGCGCCTGCGCGGAGTTCGTGGCGGCCTGGGCCTCTTCGTAGACGCCCGTGCTGCGTTCGACCATCTTGCTCATGCTGCCGAGCTTGGAGAGCAGGGCGTCGGCGCCGGTGCCGCTCGCCTCGCCGTCGAGGAGGAGGTTGACGGTGAGGTCCGTGCCCCCGGTGCGGTAGAGCTGGGCGGCGAGCTGGCCGGCCTGCTTCGTCGCGGCATCCGCTGTCGCCTTGCTCGCGTCGGCCTGGGTCTGCAGGTCGGAGGCACGCCGGGTCGCGTCGTCGTACTTCTCCTGCGCGACCTGAAGCTCGGCGCCGCGCTTCTCGGACTCGGCCTGGGTCTGGGCGACCTGGGTCTGAAGGTTCGAGATCAGATTCTGGATTTCGGTGACCTTGGCGGATGCGGCGGCGGTGTTCGACTTGGCGTTCTGCACGTCCTGCCAGCTCGGATAGTCGACCGCCTGGGCGCCGACGGCGGGAATGACGAGAGTGACGATGAGGGCGATGGCCGTCGCGAGGGCGGTGGCGGCGGTGCCTCTGATCAGGCCCCGATGACCGTGAACGCGGCGTCCGTTGAGCGGCCGGAGCGGACCCGGCCGTTCTCTGGCCACGCGGTCACTCGTCACTGCCTTGCGCATAGAACTCCCTGATTGGGCACCGCGTGAACACACTGGTCACGATGCCACTCTTTTCACAGTAACAAGTTCGCGCCAGTATCGCCCGCTATCGGACCCGAATCTAACCCCCAACCGGGCGGATCGGCCGCCATTCGTGGGCGCGCCGGGGCGTCGGCGACACGCCACGGACATCCGCCCAGGTGTCGATTTGGGGTTTTCGCCCAAGAGACCGTATGCTTACTCGTCGGTAGCCATGAAGTTTATGGCGTCTCGGCCCCATCGTTTAGAGGCCTAGGACGGCGCCCTTTCACGGCGTTAACACGGGTTCGAATCCCGTTGGGGCTACGCAACCTGCCTAACTGAATGTGCAACAATAAGCAGGTAGTAAATCAGTACAAGTAACACCGAATAAATGAAAACGTACGTTTGGTTCTCATTGTGAGGCCCTGTAGCGCAGTTGGTTAGCGCGCCGCCCTGTCACGGCGGAGGTCGCCGGTTCAAGTCCGGTCAGGGTCGCAAAGGTAAAACGCCCTTTCGCGAGAGAGGGTTTTTCCCTTGGAAAGCGACTTCTCGAGTTACTTTCTGGCCCTGTAGCTCAGTTGGTAGAGCGTTCGACTGAAAATCGAGAGGTCACGGGATCGACGCCCGTCGGGGCCACCCGCTGAAATCCCCGGTTATCCGGGGTTTTTCTCGTTAACGGATGTCTTTGCTCCGGCCTCGAATTCGGCTTTTGCCCACATTTTGCCCACACTTGAGATAGTCACGTGGTCATCGAAGGCGGTTGCAACGCCTTCCAGTCAGGGGTCGAGCGGCGTCGCAGACCCGACTGTCTGCCGAAGCCATACGGTCATTCGGTCAGCGATCCCGTGGCCGCACTGCGCAGCTCGGCCGCAACCTGTTCGAGCGCTGCGTCCTTCATGAACCCGAGGAGTGTTCGGTCCAGGTCGATGGGTGCGAACTTGATCCATTGCGTTGTTCCGTGATCCGTCCACTCAATGCGCACACAATCACGGGGCCGGTTCATCACATAGTCCCAGTCGATAGTGACCGACCTGATCAAGGCACGCGAAATCCGCACGGCGCGACGGGGCGTTCGACTATCCCACGCCCACATCTCCACAGAGTTCGCCCGGATCGAGATTCCCATTTGCCACGTGCTTTTGGTGATCGAGGAGCTTGCGTGGAAGCCGGCAATCATCGCCGGGGAAGGTGAGGTGCGCGCCAGCTGACCAAGAATTACCGTCGACCCTGGGTCGACTTGGAGCATCGCTGTGCGCATCTCAGCCATGACGCGCCACTGGTGAAGCCAGATGATGCAGGACAGCGCTGCAGCACCAATCATGGACAAAATGAACCCGCGCCCCGAAAAGTGCCCGACCGACATCAGCACAGCACCGACTGTGACCAAGGCGAAGAGGACCGCAACGATCGCCCGTCTACGTCCGCGGGTACACGGGCGTCCGCTACCAGCTGCCTGACCTGAATCAATTGCCATCGCACGCACTCCAAACTCCATGTAGTACGTGGTCGAGCGAGCTTCCGTCCACGGGACCCATCCCGCGATCGAGAAGCTAATCAGCACAGGCGGGGTGCTTCCGCCAAACATATCGCTCGATCGACTCGAATCAGAGCGCAGGCGCGGGCACGGAAACGATAGTTACGGCTGCAGCCATTCGCACTCCGCCACCCCGGCACGCATCAGATGCCCATCAGCGGCCCGCTGGCGAACCAGAAAGTCGAAGCGTCTCTAGTCGAAGAGAGAGACTCTCGAGTTCGTCAGTCTTCAGTTGTGAAAAGCCGAGCCACGTTTCTGCCGCAATCCGCAGGCTCCAAAGTCGGAAAGGCTGGATCAATAAGCTCGATGTTCAATAGCCGAAGACGCTTCCCGCCGCCCGGATGACGATCTACATCGACATGCTTCACGAGTACCCACGGGATCTGAAGGAATTTTCGCTGATGTCGAACTCCGGCCCAGAACGAGATCTCTTCAGCTGTGGCCTTCATCGCGAAAACCGCGAGCGGTGGCCGGTGATCGCCTGGGCCCAGAGATGAGGTATCAAACCCTTCGATTACATCTCCGACTTTCATGCTGGCAGCGAAGACGAAATCATCTGGATATGCGTGACGTAGGCGCTGCGCGCAAATTTGCGCTGGCCCATAGCTTGCGAACATCCCCGCGATAAACGCAAGAAACACCACCGCACCGACCGTGCACGAGACTACGGTCAGCGAAAGGAATTCGGTGTCACCCCGCTGGGCGGCCGGAACGCTGCGGCCCACGATCCCCACGGCCCCAACGGCCAAGGCCGTGACGCCTGTTACGACCCTGGCTTGCCGTGACCACATTTTGCCCCCTCCCACGCAAGCAGCGAAGCTCTCCGGTAACGCTATCGTGTCGAATCCAAAACGTCGCAGCATCTGCTCGTCGCGTCAGAGCAAGATATCCCCGATAGGCCCCTGTATCCCAAGCCCTGAAGCATTCGCTTGGTCATCGAGTGCGCGGGCCACGGCGTCGAGGTCGTCGTCGAACAGGTCGGCGTAGACGTCGAGCGTCATTGCGGCTGAGGCGTGACCCAGCATCCGTTGCACGCTCTTGACGCTCGCCCCCGCCGACACCGCCAATGACGCGGCCGTGTGCCTCAGGTCGTGCGGGGTCACGAGGGGGAAGTTCGGATCGCCCTCCACATTCCGCACGGGATCGTCCGGGGTGCTGCGTCCCTCGCGGATGAGCGTCAGTGCGGGGTCGAAGTGCCGGTGCCGGAAATTGCCGTTGCGCAGCCACGCACCCGCCGCGCTCGTGAAGACGAGGTCCTTCGGGCGCTTGCCCTGGCACCTCTGTGCAAGCTCGGTGGCCAGCAACGCCGGGAACGGCACAGAGCGGCGGCCGTGGCCCTTCGGGGTCCCCCAGACAGCGGCCCCGCCGACCTCCGAGACCGCTTCGGCGACTTCGATCCGCCGCCTGCTGAGATCGACCCGCCCCACCCTTTAACGCGGCCATTTCGCCCCAGCGCAGCCCGGTGTACGCCAGGAACCGCACGACGTCGCCGAATTCTCCGCACTCTCGGGCCAGCCGAGCGACCTGGTCGTGCGTGAGGTACCCGCGCGGCGTCCGAACGATCCGCGGCAAGCGGATGTCGTCGCTCGGGCTCTTCACGAGGCGCCCGTCCCTGACGGCGTAATTCAGCGTGCCGGCCAGGACCAAGTGAATCTGCCGCACGGTCGACGGCGCGAGCGTTGCCGCCAGATTGCTGACCCAGCGCTGCACATCGGCGTGCTGCACGCTGCGCAATGGGACTGTCCCCCACTTCGGCAACACGTGCTTGTCCAGATACAGGCGGTACCCGGCCCGGGTGGTCGGCTTGATCTGCAGCTGCGCCGAGTACCAGGCCTCGGCCCACTCCCCGACGTTCACCTTCGACCGTGTCGGATCGACCCACTCACCGCGCATCTTCGAAACCTCGACTGAGGCCAGGAAGTCTTCGGCCTCCCGCTTGGTGCGAAATCCGCGCTTGTCCGTCTGGTGCCGATCAGGCGTGCGGTACCGAACCCGGTAGCGCTTGCCCCTCGCCGTTTCGTAGGACGTCACGGAGCCCATGCTTCCTCCCGTTGTCGCTCGCCTCTGTCCTACCCTGATCTACCAGGGACCGCCGACAATCGAGGGCACAGGTTTTGCTTCCACGGACGGTGGAGAGAGGTTCTCGGGCTCAGAGTCCACCCATCAGGGTGCACGTGTGAACGCCGTCGCCTGCCTTCACCCGGATGCTCGTAGTCGCCTCGGCGCTCGAAGAATAGATCTCACCGCCGCCGGCGGTAAGTCCACGCAAGCCGAGTCCGTCGATCGTCTCGCCCCACAACGTTGGCTCAGGCATACAGTCATAGTGGCGTCCGGCGAACGAGACCTTCGAGGGGGCGGCGCGGGGCCAGAATTCCCAGTCGCCTGTCGCGTCATGCACGGACCAGCGTTGGATTCCGGCGCCAAGGACGGCGAGCATTGCCAGTGCGAGAATCGCATTCCCCCATTTGACTCTCCGAACGCTCATACGATGAACTCCCCCATGTACTTGAGCCTCTACGGATGGCGGGCGGACACACGCTTCGCTCATCTCATCGCTCCGGTTCCGCGGACCATTCAGCCGGGCCTTTGACCTGAGACTATTCTGCCCACCTACAGGGCCCGATCGGCGCCCGAGAGTGCGACACTACGGATATGAGCGCAGCGGATAGGGTCATCGTCTCGACTCTCGACGGGCAACTCTTCGTCGAGGTGTGGCTCGTCGAGGACGATGAATTCAATCGCGCCAAGGAATTCTTCGAGGCAGCACTGAGCGATGGACGGTTCGAAGAACAGGCAGCAAGTGTGCTGATGTCAGAGTGGTCAGTCCAGGCCACCAATACAGGCGGCGCAAACCTGTCCACCATGCGTGAGACATCGGGCGGCACGGGCACCGACGCCCAGATGGAATGGACCCTATGGCCTCTCTCGGGGCCACTCGTGGACATCACAATCCGCAACCGAGGCGAAGTCGTATGGTCGGTTCTGGCATTCGCACCAGCTACGAACAAGCACAAGCAGCCGATATCGGCCGAGTCCTTGGGAAGCCTTCGACCGATGCCCGACTCGCCCTGGCCCAGCGGTACTCAAGAACAGGTCATATAGTCACGCCGGCGGGAAGGCCGACGCGAGAGCTCGGTGGATCTGTCTCATAGTCGGCTCGTCGAGAGGCCCCGCCTTCTGCAGGTGCTCGGCGGCCTTCTTCGGCCACAGGACGTGAACTCCAGCGATAATGAAGTCGCCACCGAGAAGCGGCCAGTCTGCTCCGACGAAGCAGAGCATCCCCTGCACGGGGATGCCGTCGATGCCTGCGTCATCGAGCGCGGCCCTAACTAGCGCGACCTGCTTGAGCGCACCAGCAACCAGCCCGTCTTGTTTGCGCGACCCGACCATGAGCGTTTCGGTCCGGGGCCGGAACAGACCTCCTTCGACCTGCAGCCGGGGGCGACCCTGATACTTCTTCGCGTCGATGACAATGACTCCCGAGGGGCAGACCGCAATGTGATCGATATTGGCTCGCGTCGGAGGAATGCGACGGTCGTGCAGCACGTGGACGCCACTCCCGCTGAGCTTGTCGAGCCGCTGGCCCAGGGCCACCTCGCCCTGCGCCCCGACGGCCCACGCCCGGGTGCTCTGCGGCTCGTCGCTCAGCGCCAGGATGAGCCCACCAATATGCGGGTGGTTCTCACGGATCCTTGTCTCACGCTTGTCCTTGCGGCGGTCGTGCTCTCGCTGGGCCGATGCGCCGGCCGTGCCCCCAAACACCTCGAGGTCCTCGGGTGCTCGCTCCGGGCTCGTGACCGCGTCTGCATCGATAGGGCCGCGTTCAATCGGGCCTGCGACGGCTGAAGTGATCAACGCCGAATCCTGAGCGCAGGTCAAGCAGGAGACCGTCTTGGTCTCGCGTTCTTAGAACGCCATGGTCCCCGCAAGGATTTCGACGTCGCATATACGGCATGGCCCGGAGTACCGCAGCCGCATTCTCTTGGGCGTCAACGCCGCTTCACCGCTCATTCTTGAAACGCTACGTTGGCCCGGACGAGGACTCAGGCCATAGCGGGCTAGTGTGACCACGACTGGGGGCCACGGCTCCGAGTTCGCCTGCGCTTCCGATTGCATCCATCTGCCCGGACGCATTCCTCCCAGTCAGTCGCCAATCGCACTGCCCCGGTCCCCCACTTCGCGATCTCGGTCCACCTTGGAGCTCCTCATTTCCTGACTCTGTTCGCCCTGCTGTTCCCGTTGCTCCCTCTGTTTTTTAGTACTTGTCTTTGTATTTCTCTCTTCTCTTTTTCTTCTCCTTCTCTCTCCCTCACACTTCTTCTCTTTCCCTGTCCCACCGCTACCCCTTTACTTCCCAACCCCCCACACAAAGCCGTTGGGTGTGGGGGGTTGGGAAGCGAGCGCAGCGAGGGGGTCGCGGTGGGACAGGGAAAGAGGGCCCTCGGGTAGTCGTTTGGGTATTCGCTCTCAACGAATACCCAAACGAATACCCAAACGAATAGGCAGCCATCTCGGGACCCCTCCGTGGGGCTCGCTTCGGTGACGAAAATGGGCCACACGACTCCGGTCCTGCCGGCCTCGGAACAACGCTTGGCACACCAGTCAGTGATGGTCGCACCCTCGCTGACAGTCGCGCGATGACGTGCCGGCAGGAGGCACCTACCGATCGATCGCGACAGGGCACCGGAAGTTCGGACCCAAGGTAGTCGAATCCCTGGGCCAGACGTCGACCATCTTCGTCCCTGAAATGGATACCATCCTGAGCCCGCAATGCTCGTTATTGTCTGCCTTCACCAGATATTGGACTACACATGATGCGCGCGGATCGCTCTAACCAGGCTCACAACGCAGGCAAGAACTACTGCAACCCCGATTAGGGCAAGGAACGCCCAGATGAAGACGGTGACGAACATCGGTACTGCGGGTCCACGTCCGCCGCCGCCAACGAGAGCGCTCCAGTCCCCGTTCGTTTGCAAAACGACGCTGCACGACTGAAACACTCCAAAGAACGCGAGCGCGAGGAAGACGACTCCTTGCAGTATTTCGCGCCCGACGGGAACCTTCTCGGCATGACTCTCTTCCTCGATCAAACCTGGAATCCCCCTGTTCTAAGACGCACTTCGAAGACCCGCGATCTCATCTTGATCCCGGCGGGCTGGCCTGCCGTGCGGAGTTTCGCGACAACCGCACTAAGGCCGCGGATGAGGTCGTCGCGGTCGAGTTGGTCACCAGGCATCAGACGCTCTCCAGCGTGGCAGCCTCAATCAGGATGCCGCGGTTACGGAATTCGCGAGGCACCCCGTCCACCTCTGCAGGGATGTCGTAGTCGCTGGTCCGGGGCGACCACGGGTGGTCCGGGTTCCCCTCCTTGGCGAGGATCCAGCCCGGGATTGGCAGCGCATCCGCGTTGAGTCGGTACTCACACAGCGCGGCGATGGCGGAGTCCCAATGCTCGGAACCGGTCGGGAGCGGCTCCGTCAGCGTCAGGCCGACCCGTGTCGCGCCTCGCTCTGCGGCAAGGTTGTCTGCGAGCTGCATGAAGCGCCGGAACGCCAGGGGAGCGTCGGAAGCGGCGAGCGCAGCACCGATCTCCGAGGCAATCCGGGCCGCGTCGCTGCGCACAGTCGGCAGAGTGACCACAGTGTGCCGCGTCGCGAGGAGGAGCGCCTCGAGCGTCGCGACAGTGGGCTCACGCTTGCCGTTCTCGATCAGCGACAACGAGGAACCGGCGATCCCGGATCGAACGGCCAGCTCACTCTGGCTCAGACCGCTCGCCGCACGGGCGGAGCGAGCCAGGATTCCTGCACTCATGACCCCACCACCTTTTACTAGTTAGTAAAAATCTAGCACCGTGACTGCGTGGAGTTTAGGTTTATTGTCTAGCCTCTCGTATCCCAATGTCTGAGCGACGACCGGCACCTGTGCCGGTCGTCGCTTTTTCATTGTCGGCGTCGCGCGGATGGCCCTCGAACCGCTCATGAGACTTCGAGCGCGATTTAGACGGCCAAGCTACCTTCAGCCCGTAGGATTCACAGCATGAGTTCGCGCCAGGTCTTTGCGCTCCTGTGGGGGCCGTTCGCGATTGCATTCGGGGTGATCTTCATCGTGAAGCGCGCTCGGATATCAGAGCCTGGCGAGACTCCAACGACGCCAGCAGGGCATCCGCATGACACGCCGAACTCAATCACCAGCTCTGATGGCAGTGGGCGGCGCACTCTTTGTGGTTCTTGGTATCTGCGTCTCAATCGGGGCGCTCATGGGGCAGATACGGTGAGTGATCACAACGGACTCGGTCGGCTCACCTCACCAAACGGTCGGATAGTAGCGGCGTGGTGGAACATGTTGATCTGTGCGGCCATCGTTGTTTTTTCGATTGTGATTGGGATGACTCAGTCCGCCGCCGCTTTTGTCCTGACAGGTCTCGGCCTCATTATGGAGTGGCAATTTGTGCGCGGCTATCGGCGCGCACGGCAAGCGAAAGCGGCCGAAAAATGAATGGTCTATCACTCGACTGCAGGCGATCGGCTCGGTATTGCTCGCATTGGCCGGCTGGATAGTCGGGTGCGGGTAGTGGCTTTCCGTGCGGTGGTCCTGTGGAGTTCCGTTTCCAAGCTGCCTCTGTCGATTAGAAGTAGTGCACCTTGAGCGGCAAGGGGCAAGCCGTCGACACTGAGATGCTCGGCCTAGCACGCGAGGCATTTGGCGCCGCTTTCGAACGCGTCTCAGCAGGCTCCGGCTTCGGTGGCCGGAGCAATGTACGGGCCGCTTGCCGAGTCCGTATGGTGGGCGATCTGCATCGATGAGGAACTTGAGGCGGTGGAGGGCTACAGGTCGCGGCGAAACACTGACCCGCAAGGCAATGTTGTCAACGGCCTCCGCTATGCACGTAGCGCACTTGGCCATCATCGATTCTTCGCAGTTCAGACGGCCGGAGGGTTGAGCATTCCTTACGTCATTCCTTACAAGATCGAGACATTTGGTGCGTGGCTTCCAGTTGCGGACCTTCCGGATTTCGACCAGCAATCCACTTTTCGGCCGCGCTATGAGCAATATGTAGCAGGTCGAAGAGTTCTCGATACCTTGGTTGATGCGGCTGGATGGTTTGACCGCGCTTGTGCGGAGTCCCTGGCGTGATCTGGGAACTCTGGCGATCGCTCCGTGGAGGCGGCGGCGTGTGGGTGATCCCTGAGTCGCTGAATTGAAGTGGCGTCGACGGAAGTTGTGTACGGCAGTCCAAGGCGGTTACCGTCTCGATAAGTGCTAACTTTGACCCCCGCCCTCGCGAGGCGCGTATCCCCGAGAGGGGAAACTGGATGGGGGTCAGTCCCTCGGCCAGATGAAACGCCCTGAGCATGTGTGAGCGGGATCCTTCGAAATCTTGGGATTCTTCATGCCAGCTGGTCCTGGTCGTTCTGATCTCGCCGCGCGTCCTGCGAGCGTCTCGCAGCGGATAGGCCGGCTCTCCGAGACGCAGCTCGTCGAACTCGAGCGGCTCGTGATGGTAATTCTCGGCCTGGCCGACTGAACGACCTGGTTCCTGTGACGTATTTCCGTGACGCAATCCGGTGAAGTCACCGGTCGATCGAACAGAGATCTCAGAAAATCGATCTCGCCAGACTCGGACAAATATCGCGCCTGAACGGGCTCTCCACAGGCCTTCGGTGCCCGTATTTTTGCCCACATTTTGCCCACAACTGGGGGAAAACGAGGTGATTTCAGTGATCATTGTGACGGCAACTTCGTTGATTTTACGCGGATCTTGACCCCATTCCGCATGGTCACAAGGGCCTGTATCCGACTGAAAATCGAGAGGTCACGGGATCGACGCCCGTCGGGGCCACCCGCTGAAATCCCCGGTTCTCCGGGGTTTTTCTCGTTAACGGATGTCTTTTCTCCGGCCTCGAAATCGGCTTTTGCGCGTTGTCGCTCTTGTGCGCGATCATCCGCTCTGCCAGAACCTGTGGCCCGACTGGCTGCCGACGCCATACGGTCATTCGGTCCGCGATCCCGTGGTCGCATTTCGCAACTCGGCTGCAACCTGTTCGAGCGCTGCGTCCTTCATGAATCCGAGGAGTGTTCGGTCCACGTCGATAGGTGCGAACTTGATCCATTGAGTTGTTCCGTGATCGGTCCACTCAATGCGCAGACAATCGCGGGGAAGCGTCATTACGTAGTCCCAATCGATAGTGACCGACCGGATCGAGGAACGCGCAATCCGCACGGCACGACGGGGAGTTCGACTGTCCCACGCCCACATCTCCACAGAGTTCGTCCGGATCGAAATTCCCATCTGCCACGTGCTTTTGGTGGTCGAAGAGCTTGCGTGGAAGCCAGCAATCATCGCGGGAGAGGGCGAAGTGCGGGCCAGCTGACCAAGAATTACCGTCGCCCCCGGATCGACTTGGCACATCGCAGTGCGCATCTCAGTCATGACGTGCCACTGGTTAAACAAGACGATGCATGACAGCGCCGCAACTCCGATCAGGGTCAAAATGAACCCACGCCCCAAGAAGTGCCCGACTAACAGCAGCACAGCACCGACCGTGACCAATGTGATCAGGACGCCAACGAGCGCCCGTCTCCGCCCACGAGCAACCGGACGTTCGCTACCATCTGCCTGACCTGAATCAGTCGCCATCGCACGCACTCCAAACGCTTTGTAGTACGTGGTCGCGTGAGCTTCCGTCCACGGGTTCCATTCCGCGATCGAGAAGTTGATCAGCGAAGGCTGGGCTCTTCCGCCAAACATATCGGTCGATCGACTCGAACAAGAACGCAGGCGCGGGCACAAAACGATTGTTGCGGCGGCATCGAGCCAGCCCATTGTCGCGATTCCTCACCCCCGCTAAAGAACTAGCGTCTCGCGTGCCACGCGCCTCTCGTCTTGGCCCAGAGAGGGAACCTTGGGCCGGTCAATCCCGCTCGGTGGATCTGCGTCATCATCGGCTCGTCGGGTCTCACGCTTGTCCTTGCGAATGCCGCTGTACTCCTCATTCTTGAAACGCCACGACTGGGGGCCACAACCCCATGGACGCATTGCGCTCAGTGCGGTGCTGGTTCGTCCCAGCATCTCTGCGACCCTATGCGTCAGGTCGTGCTGCGTTGCGACGGGAATGCCACTCGCCGCGCTAGTGACCGGTTAGATGAAGGCATGACTGCTCACTATCGGTTTTCCCCGGATGCCGCCGAGATCGACCGGGACACGGTCCATCGCTGGATCAGCGAGCAGTCCTATTGGGCACCTGGGCGCTCCCGTTCCCGACAGGACGCGGCGATCGACGGCTCACGCAATTTCGGCATCTACGACACCGAATCGGGCCGGCAGGTCGCCTACGCCCGGATGATCACCGACGGGGTGACATTTGCGTGGCTGTGTGATGTTTTCGTCGACCCAGAGGTTCGCGGACAGGGCCTCGGGGAAATGCTCATCGCGGGCATCGTCGAAGACTGCCGACCCCTCGGGCTGCGCCGGATCGCTCTCGCCACCGCTGACGCTCACGGCCTGTACGCCAAATTCGGATTCACCGGCGTGGCAGCACCTGAGACCTGGATGGAACGTCCGGACAAACCACACTCCTGACCCACATGGCCCGCGAGTGGGACCGTGGCCATGTGGAGTCGCCGTCCGTCGGGTGCGGATGCCGTCGTGCACGACTTCAGCTCCGGCCAGCCGGTACCGGACGCGGATCAATGCCGGCTGCCGGGGCGAGGCGATGCCGTTGCTCGATGGACCGGCCCCACGCCGTGCCCGCGAGGATGAGGGCGATACCGAGGTATCCGGCGAGGGCCACCGGGTCATGAGCGACGGTGATTCCGACGATTGCAGCCCAGACCGGCTCGGTTCCGAGGAGGAGGCTCACTCTCGAGGGCGAGGTGCGTCGGACGGCCCAGGTCTGGATCAGGAACGCGAAGACAGTGCACGCGACGACGAGGTAGAGAAACAGCATCGTACGTCCGGGGTCGAGACGGGCCAGGAAGTGCGGGATCGAGTCACCGTAGAACAGTGACACCGCCGAGAAGAGCATCGCGCAGGTGGACAGCTGCACCGTGGTGAGGTGAAACGAGTTCATCGGAGCATTGCCCGTGAGCTTGGACATCGACGTGACGTGAACGGCGCGGATGATGGCCGCGGCGAGCACGAGCAGGTCGCCGAGGTTTGGCGCCTGGAAGACGCCGCCACTGGCGAGCAGGACGACGCCACCGATGGCAATGACCGCGGCCTGGAAGAACCTGCCGGGCAGACGTCGATCGGATATCGCGGAATCGAGAATCGGGGTGAACACGATCGTCAGGCTGATGATGAGTCCGGCGTTCGTGGCCGAGGTGTGGGCGATCCCGAAGGTTTCGAAGGCGAACACGGCAGCCAGCAGGGTCCCGAGCAGCATCCCGGATCTCAGGCTCCGCTGCCGTGATCCGGTGCCGACGGACGGCAACGAGGGCCGCCATGATGGCCGCTGCGAGCAGCATCCGTGTTGCGAGCAGGGCGACGACGGATTGGGGCGTGACCAGTTCTTTGGCGACGAGGTAGGTCGACCCCCAGGCGGCGGCGACCAGGAGCAGGAGCAGGTCGACGCGGAATCGACTGAGGAGGGCGGGCATTCCTCCATCGTCCGGTCTGCCATCGCGTAATACAAGAGAGTGCTTTGGTGTCACATGCATTAGTTTCAACTTATGGAACTCGGTCAGCTTCGGGCGTTGAGAGAGCTGGGCGACCGCGGCAGCATCGCCGCCGTCGCAGCGGCGCTGCACGTCACGCCGTCGTCGGTTTCGCAGCAGATCAGCGCCCTGCAGCGTCAATCGCCCGCTCCTTTGACCTTCCGGGATGGCCGACGGACGGCACTCACGGATGCCGGGCGCGCCCTCGCTCTCGCCGCGATCGACGTCGAAGTGGCACTCGAACGCGCCGCGCAGGCGGTGGCACGGTTCCAGGGCGATCACCGGGGCACCGTTTCCGTGACCGCCTTCCACAGTGTGGGCCTGGCCGTCTTCGGACCCTTGATCGCCGCCTGCGTCAGGCCTGACCTGCCCGGCGTTCGGCTGAGCGATTTCGATGTTGCTCAGGAGGACTTCCCCCTACTCACCACCGATCATGATCTTGTGCTCGCCCATCGGCTGGTCGGCAGTCCCTCATGGCCGGAGTCGGTCCGGGTGGAACACCTCCTGTACGAGCCCCTGGACATCGCGGTTCGCCACGATCACCGCCTCGCGTCGAAAGCGGCGATCGAGCCGGCTGATCTTCAGGGCGAGGAGTGGGTGGCGGTGCACGACGGTTTCCCGCTCACGCAGGCTCTCGCCCTGATCGCGGGAATCGGAGGGGACGAGGCCCGAATCCTGCACCGAATCAACGAGTTCTCGGTAGCCGCGTCCGTCGTCGAAGCGAGCGGATGCGTCGCGCTGATGCCTCGGTACACGACCGACCTGCGCGAGCATCCGGAGTTGGTCCTTCGTCCGCTGTCCCACCCCGGCCTCGGACGGCACATCGATTGCCTTGCCCGACCGGAAACCCTCGAGCGCACCAATGCGCAGGCGGTCCTGGCCCAGATCAAGGCGATAGCCGAGACGCTCACGAGGTGAACTCCACCCGGGCCCTCGGACCAGTGAATCAGTAGCCGAGGGGCCTTTTCAGCCCCTGCGAATCAGATCGACGACGCCCTGGGCGTTGTCGTCCGGCGACAGACCAATCTGAACCTGATCGCCCTCCATCGCTTGCATCACCACAACCGCGGCTTTCAGCTCTCCGCCGATCCGCATGACCAGGCGCGCGGTGCTTCCCGCCCCTGCGGCTTTCTCGGTGAGCGCGCGAAAGACCACGGACCCCTCTTCGCTGAACGTCACGTCAACCGCATTGCGCCCCTCCACTTCGGCCACGACGGCATCCCCAACGCCTGCGCGTTCGAAGGCAGATGGGAGCACTACGTTCTCACCATTGACCGCAACGCAGTGGAGATCTGAACTCGCGGCGCAGGTCTGCGAAACGGCCAGCTCGATCGCTCCCCCTGCGACTGTCGGTGTAGCGACGACGCCGGGCGTTGACGAACAGGCGCTCAGCGCCAATACCGCAAGCACCAACGAAGCGAGCGCGAACGACGGTCCACGATTCATTTTCTGCCTCCAACCAGCTAATGGTTGCCCCCCATAGACACCCTGCCTCCTCGAACCCTACCGACGGCACCAAGCCGGGACACGACCTCCCCACCGCATCCGTCGCCGAGAATCGCCGATGAGGCCGAGAATCGCCGGCGCAACGTGGTTACTCGGCGCTTACGGCGATTCTCGGCGCGAGTTAGACGTGACGCGGCCGTTCGGTAGCGGTCGGACCTCACCCTTTAACATGAGAACTCCACTGAAAGCGTGATGATCATGGACAAGACAGAAGTTTTCGAGCGTGAACGTCCCCGTCTGTTGCGTATTGCCGGACGCATCCTGCGCGATGGCGCGGAGGCCGAGGACATCGTCCAGCAGGCCTGGCTGCGACTGCACGCCACAGAGGCCGCGATCGACAACCTGCCGGCCTGGCTGACCACGGTCACGACACGGCTGTGCCTGGACAGACTGCGCGCCGAGAAACCAATTCTCGTTGACGACCTCGAGGCCCCGTCGCGAACCGCCGATCCAGCGGATGAGCTCGCCCTCGCCGACACTGTCGGGATCGCCCTCCAGGTGGTGCTTGACCGCCTCACGCCTGCGGAGCGTGTCGCCTTCGTCCTTCACGACAGCTTCAGCATTGACTTTCCCACGATCGCCGCCATCCTCGGGAGCACTCCAGCCGCTGCACGCAAGCTCGCTTCGAGGGCGCGAAGCAAGATCCGCCCGCAGAGCCAGGAGCACGGCCGCGCCGACTGGAAAGTCGTGGACGCATTCCTCGCCGCCTCGCGGCAAGGCGATTTCGAGCAACTCGTGAAGCTGCTGGCACCGGACGTACTGGTCGTCGGTGACGACGCGGCCATAGCGGAGGGGACACCGTCTCGGATCGAAGGGCGGACCGCGGTGGCGACGATGTTCAACGGCGCAGCCAAGGCCGCTCTCCCCGTATTCATCGACGGGCGCGCAGGGGCCGCATGGTTTCATCGCGGTGCCCCCCGTGTTGCGTTTGACTTCACGGTCCTCGACGGCGTCGTGTCTCGAATCGACTTCCGCGCCGATCCGGCAGTCCTGGAACACATCATCCGGCGTGAAGCGGGAGCGAGCCGAGCTTGACCTGCGACCGTCGACCACGTCAGCGGTCACACTTGGAGCCGATCGATCGTCATATAGGTAGCGGGCCTCAAACGGGGACCGCCTTGACAGTGAGGACCCGAACCGATGAAGACCATGACATGCCGCCAGCTGGGTGGACCGTGCGATCAACCGCTGCACGGCGAGACCGCCGATGACGTCATCAAGGCCCAGAACCGCCACCTCAAGGACGCGGTCAAAGCCGGAGACGCCACCCACGAGCAAGCCCACAACGAAATGAAAGCTCGTTGGAGGCACCCGAAGCAGTCGATGGATTGGTACACCTCTACGAAGAAGGAGTTTGCCGAAGTCCCAGGCGTGTGACCGTCGGGCCGTGTTCGAACCTGACGTCAGAAGAGGTGCGACGGATTTCTGGAGTCTCGCCGCTCGGGTCAGAGCAGACCGGCCAGGGCGGCCCACTGCAGGAGGAGCACGGTCTTGCCATCGACGATACGGCCGTCGGCGACCATGGCCAGGGCGTCACTGGCGGGGATCTCGAGGACTTCGATCTCCTCGCCTTCTTCGGGCAGGCCGCCCCCCGGTGACACCCGGTCGGACGGGCCGTAGGCGGCGACGTAGAAGTGCACGCGCTCGGTGACCGAACCCGGACTCATGTACAGGTCGAACACGTGCCGCAGGCTCCCCGACCGCCACGCCGAGTTCCTCGCTCGCCTCCCTGCGGATCGCGACCTCGGGCGAGTCCTCGTCGAGCAGGCCGGCCGCGGTTTCGATGAGCATTCCGTCGGGGTGATCGTTGACGTACGCGGGGTACCGGAACTGGCGTGTCAGCAGGACGGTCTTGCGATCCGGGTCGTAGAGCAGGATCGTGGCGCCGTTGCCGCGGTCGTAGGTTTCGCGCTGCTGGCTGGTTTGCTGCCCATTGCGTCCGCGGTACCGGAAGGTCGTGCGGCGCAGGACATGCCAGCCGTCGGAGGTCACCTCGACACGGTCGACGGTGACGTCAGGGTTCCCATGCAGGTCGGCACCGACCCGATCCAGGCCGGTTCTGCCCCGACCGTCCGGGGCATCCTCGCCGGGCCGGCCGGGTATGGGAAGGGTCGGAAGAGGAGTCATGCCTACCAACGTACGGTGCCGCGCGTCGGCGACACCATCGGGCAACTCCTGAAGTGCCCCTGCCGCTGACCCGGGATCTTCCCTAGGATCACTGCATGTCCCCACCGACGTCCCGCAAACCAGGCCTCGCGACCGCGGGAGGGCGGCACCATGCTCGATGAGGCCCGCTTCAACACCGTCGCCAATATGCGCGCGTCGGTGTTCTTCGACGGCCCGGACGTGCGCAGCCGCTACAGCCGCTTCTGGATGCTGCTCGTGCTGTCCGCGGTCATCGCCTCGGCCGGAATCGTCGGCGACTCCACGGCGACCGTGATCGGTGCGATGATCGTCGCCCCGCTGATGACCCCGATCATGGGCACCATGCTCGCGACCGTGATCGGGGACCGGGCGAACCTCATCCGCTCGCTGCTCCTGGTCGTCGCGGGCGCCGCAACTGCAGTCGCGGTCGGGTATGCCGTCGGCTACCTCGTTGTCAATGACGTGCTCGCCGACACGAACGCGCAGGTGTCCGCCCGGGTGACCCCGGGCCTGATCGACCTGCTTGCGGCCCTCGGCACCGGCGTGGTCGGCTCCGTCGCGCTCGTGCGCAAGGACATCTCGGACACGCTGCCCGGCGTCGCGATCGCAATCTCGCTCGTGCCCCCGCTCGCCGTGGCCGGCCTCACCCTCGAATCCGGCTCGATCACCCAGTCACTCGGCGCCCTGCTGCTCTTCGTCACCAACGTCGTCGCCATCATCGGCACGGGCGTCGTCGTGATGTCGGTCTACGGGGTCACCCGGCTCGCCCGCGAGCCCATGGCCGGCGAAGCGCAGCGGGGAATGGGCCGCACCATCGCCCTGCTCGCCGTCATGTTCCTCGTGATCGGCGTGCCGCTCGCCATTACCAGCATCGGCATCAGTGCGCGCGCCATTGTCGAGCAGGGTGTCCACCGGGTCGCGGAGACCTGGGCGCAGTCGGTCGGCTGGGAGGTCGACACGGTCAGCACGCGCGACTCCGAGGTCTACATCCGCCTCGAGGGCCCGCTCCCGGTGCCCAACACGACAACTCTCAAGGGGCTGCTGGATGCGGCGGGCGTGGACACGGGCAAGGTGACCGTCAACCTCGTCCCCGTCTACTCGGTGAAGCTCGCCACGCCGTGAAGCTTGCACAGTAGCGGATGTCCCCCCGAGGGGTACTAGCGTGTCGCGGCAGTTGCGGGGTACGTTCCGTTCGTGACCGCCGGGAACGGCGACCACGACGCATCCGTTCCTCGTACCGTCCGCTTCCTCCTGTACACCCGAGCACAGGGACTGCCGTGAATACGACCTCATCGCCTCACCCGCACCGTCAACCCCGATCAATCGCACCCCGCGTCACCACAGTGACCGCCGGCGCGCGATGAACGTCACATCCCCGGGGGAAGTGGACCCGAGCGCGGTCATCGGCGCAGGCGCGCACATCGCCGACCTGGCTCAGGTACGCGAGTACGCCCGGATCGGGCCCGGCAGCATGCTCGGCCGCGGCGCCTACGTCGGACCCGGCGTTGTGGTGGGCCGCAATTGCATCGTGCAGGAATACGCGGTCGTCTACGAACCCGCACTGCTCGAGGACGGGGTCTTCGTCGGTGCGGCGGCCGTGTTCACGAACAACCCACACCCGCGCGCGATCAACGGCGACGGTTCGGCACGGCCGGTGAGTGAACGGTCGACGCTCGGCGTGACGGTGCGCACCGGGGCATCCGTCGGGGCGCACGCCGTGTGCCTCGCGCCCCTGACGATCGGGCGCTGGGCGATGGTGGCCGCCGGAGCCATCGTGACCGCGAACGTGCCCGACTTCGCCCTCATGGTCGGGGTACCCGCCGAACGGGTGGGCTGGGTCGGGCGCAGCGGCGCGACCCTCGAGCACGTCGGCGACGGACTCTACGTCTGCCCGGACACCGGTGAGCACTACCGGCAGCACGATGGGCAGCTCACGCTCGAGTGAGCCGCCCCGCGCGGTTCAGGCGGAGAAGCGGTCCGTGGCTTCGATGATCGCGTCGAGGTTGCCGGGTTCCTCGAAGGAGTGCCCGGCGTCTGGGATCATGCGGAAGTCGGCTTCCGGCCAGTTCTTGTGCAGTTCCCAGGCGGTGAACGCCGGAGTGCACATGTCGTAGCGACCCTGCACGATGACGCCGGGGATCTCGCTCAGCCGGCCGGCGTCGCGGATCAGCTGCCCGGGCTCGAACCAGCCGAGGTTCCGGAAGTAGTGGTTCTCGATGCGCGCGAACGCGACCGCGAAGTCGGGCTCGGTGAACCGGGCGATCGTCGCGGGCTGCTGCAGCAGCGTGATCGTCGACGATTCCCAGGTCGACCAGGCCACACCGGCGCGCTCGCGCACGTAGCGGTCGGGGTCGTGCAGCAGGCGACCGTACGCCTCGATGAGCTTGCCGCGTTCCTCGACGGGAACCGGGGCGAGGAAGCCCTCCCACAGGTCGGGGTAGATCGCCGCGGCGCCGCCCTCGTAGAACCAGTCCAGTTCGACGGGCCGCAGCGTGAAGATGCCGCGCAGGATGAGCTCGGTCACCCGCTCCGGGTGGGTTTCGGCGTAGGCGAGACCGAGGGAGCTGCCCCAGGATCCGCCGCAGACCTGCCAGCGGTCGATGCCGAGGTGCTCGCGCAGGCGTTCGATGTCGGCGACGAGGTGCCAGGTCGTGTTCGTGCTGAGGTCGGCATCCGCTGCGCTCGCGTGCGGGGTGCTTTTGCCGCAGCCACGCTGGTCGAAGAGGATGATGCGGTACTTCGCCGGGTCGAACACGCGACGCTGCTGGGGGCTCGATCCGCCGCCGGGGCCGCCGTGCAGGTAGACCGCAGGCTTGCCGTCCGGGTTGCCGGATGCCTCCCAGTAGATGGACTGCCCGTCACCGACCTCGAGCATCCCGGTTTCGTAGGGTTCGAGTTCTGGGTAGAAGGTGCGCATCTCCCGAGCCTACGGCGCTTGTCGCGGGTCAGCGGATGCGCCGCGCGCGCCAATGCGGCGGGCGTTCAGGGGCGGGCCAGCCCCTGCTCGTAGGCGAGGATCACGATGTGCACCCGGTCGCGGAGACCGAGTTTCTGCAGGATCCGGCCGACGTGGGTCTTCACCGTGGACTCGGAGAGGAAGAACCGCTCGGCGAGCTCGGTGTTGGAGAGACCCTCGGCGATCGCGAAGAAAACCTCCCGTTCCCGGTCGGTCAGCACGTCGATGCGCGCGGCATCCGCTGCGGGGTCCTCGCCGGTCGCGGCGCCGTCCGCCCCTTCGGCGGGAAGCCGGGACCCGAACAGCTCGAGCATCCGCCGGGTGACGCGGGGCGAAACGGATGCCTCCCCCGACGCGACCGCCCGGATCGCGGCGGTCAGTTCGCTCGGTTGGGCGTCCTTGAGCAGGAAACCACGGGCGCCGGCCTTGAGACCGCCGAACGCATACTCGTCGAGGTCGAAGGTGGTCAGGATGATGACCCGGATCTGGGGGTGCGCCGCGGTGATCAGCCGGGTCGCCTCGATGCCGTCGACGCCGGGCATCCGCACGTCCATCAGGATGACGTCTGGCAGCATGCTCGCGGCGAGCCGCACGGCCGTTGCGCCGTCGCCGGCCTCGGCGACGACGGTGAAGTCGTCCTCGGCCTCGAGCACCATCCGGAATCCCATCCGGAGCAGGGACTGGTCGTCGACGAGCATGATCCGGGTCGGGGCCGGCTCGAGGTCGACAGTCGCCGGGTCGCGGGGGGCCGGGTCGAGGGGGGCGTGTTCGTTGGCCGGGTCGCGGGGAGTCGGGTCGCGGAGACCGGTCATGCGGGGGCCTGCCCTTCGTCGAGACTCATCGTCGCGCGCACGCGCCAACCGCCCCCGCTGAGCGGTCCGGCCTCGAGGGTGCCCCCGTAGAGCGCGACCCGTTCGCGGAGGCCGATGATGCCGCGCCCGCCTCCCACACTCGGCTGGGGCACACGGGCGTGGCCGTCGTCGTCGATGACGACCTCGACCCGGCCGGGCGACGAGGAGAGCCGCACCGAGACCACGCTCGGCTGGGCCGCGTAGCGCAGGGTGTTGGTCAGGGATTCCTGCACGACCCGGTAGATCGTGAGCTGCACGCCCGGGCTGCCGGGCACGCGCCCGCTCAGCTCGAGCCGGGCCGGGAGTCCCGCGGAGCGGAAGGAGTCCACGAGGTCGACGAGCTGGTCGGCACCGGGCTGCGGGGCGAGCGGGGCGGCGGTCGCGACGGTCGCTGCGGCGGCGGTCGTGGTGCCGGACCCGGGCCCTGCCGCGGCCTGCCCGGGGGCGGATGCCGCAGCATCCGCCGTCTCGTCGTCGTCGCTGAGTACGCCGAGGAGCCTCCGCATCTCGGCCATCGAGCCGCGGCCGGTGGAGGCGACCTCGCGCATCGCGGCGCGGGAGCGTTCGGGGTCGCGCACCGCGAGGGCGTCGGCGCCGTCGGCGAGGGCGACCATCACCGAGAGGCTGTGGGCGACGATGTCGTGCAGCTCGCGGGCGATCCGGGCGCGTTCGGAGCCTGCGGGCGAGCTGGGCCTGCCGGTCACGGTCGTGGGCGAGCTGGGCGGCGAGGCTGACCAGGGAGGCGACGTAGCGCATCCGGTCGCCCACGCTCACACCGATCACGGTGGCCACGATGAGCAGCACCGCGTCCTGGGAGGCAACGCTCAGCCAGGAGATGAAGGGGTTGCCCGAGCCGAAGTAGGCGCCGAGGGTGGAGATGCCGACCGCGACCGCGAGGCCGATCCAGGCGCTGCGCACGTTCCGATAGACCGCGACCGCGTAGAGGGCGATCATCACGGGCAGGGTGTCGCCCTGGCCGTGGTTCGGGAACGACGGCAGCAGCGCGGTGCACGAGAGGGCGAGGGCAAGCAGTGGGGCGTGCCTGCGGAAGAGCAATGCTCCCGCGATCAGGCCGGTGAGGAGCAGCGCCGAGACGATGACGACCGGCGCGGGGCCGACTGCCGGCCGGGTCGCGTCGATCAGGAGCACGATCGCCGTCGGGACGAGGTAGACGGCCGCGACGAGGGAATCGACCAGCCAGGGGTGCCGCGCCCAGAACCGGCGGGTGACCCCGGGAGGAGTCGGCAGACGCAGTCCAGCCCCGTCCGCGAGGGGGTCGCGGCGGGGCTGGGGCTGGTGGAGGTCATGATTGGGACTCTACTTGCTGCGAACTGGGCGGATGCCGGTCACCGGTCGGTGCCGACGCCCGGCCCTGCCTGCCCGGTCCCGTTCATGGCCGCTCGGTTACGCGTCGCGGCGCTTGAGCAGCACCGAGGCGGCGCCGAGGCTCAGGACGACCCAGACGAGGACGATGATCAGGTCGACCGACCAGTCGAGGGGCACCTTGGCGAACTGCATCAGGCCGAACATGCTGATACCCGCGGAGGAGATCAGGTACGGGAGCACGTCGCTCGCCCACGTGGCCGGGATCATCTGGAGCACGACCGGGAGCAGCAGGATCACGCCGAGGGTGACGGCGATGCTGCCGGCCCCGCTCCGCACGATCGTGCCGATGCCGAGGGCGAAGACCGCGACGAGCCCGAGGTACAGCGAGCCGCCGAGCACCGGGAGGATGACCTCGGGGGCGAAGAGGCTCGCGTGCAGGCCCTGCCCGGACACGATCGCGACCGTGACGACGTAGGAGGCGATGCTGCTGACGAGACCGACGACGAAGGTCGTGACGAACAACACGAGCGCCTTGGCCCAGAGCGCCGGGAGGCGCTTCGGCACCGCGGTCAGGGTGGACCGGATCATGCCCGTCGTGAACTCGCCGGTGACGGCGAGCACACCGAGCACGGCGACGATGAGCTGGCCGAAGAACACGCCGAAGGTCGAGGCCTGCGCCACGAACCTGGCCTGATCGGTGTCGGGCACCGTCGCGATGTCTGTCCCGGTGAGGTCGAGCGCGAGCGACATGATCGCGGCGAGCCCCATCGACACGACGAGCAGCACCGCGAAGCACCAGATCGTCGAGCGCACCGTGCTGAGCTTGATCCACTCCGAGCGGATGATGCCGATCGCACTGAGGTGCGGACCGGTCGGCGTCGACGCGGGCACGTACTCCGTGCCGATGTCGGCGAGGGTTTCCGGGGTGCCGGCAACCAGGATCGTGGGGGTGCTCATCGTGCTGCCTCCTGCAGTTCGGTCTCGCGCGGGTCCGGATCGTCGTTCACCGCGGCATCCGCTGCGGCGTCTGTCGTGTCGGAATCGTCGAATTCGTCGTCGCCGGTGCCGCCGGTGCGGTATTCGACCTCGTTTTGGGTGAGGGACATGTAGGCGTCCTCGAGGGAGGCGGTGAGGCTCGTGAGTTCGTGGAGCACGATGCCGGCGGCGGCGGCCTGGTCGCCGATCTCGGCGGCCGTGATGCCGGTGATCTGGAGCACGTCCTGTTCGAGGTTCACGACGGAGACCTCGGCCTGCGCGAGCAGGGTGGCGAGCCGGGTCGCGTGCGGGCTGCGCACGCGGACGGTCGCGCCGCCGGCCTGGCCGATGATCTCGGCGACGGGGGCGTCGGCGATGATCCGGCCACGGCCGAGCATGATGATGTGGTCGGCGGTGAGCGCCATCTCACTCATCAGGTGGGAGGAGAGCAGCACGGTGCGGCCTTCGCCGGCGAGGTGCCGCATGAGCTTGCGCACCCACTGCACGCCCTCGGGGTCGAGCCCGTTGACGGGTTCGTCGAGGATCAGGATGCCCGGGTCGCCGAGGAGGGCCGCGGCGATGCCGAGGCGCTGTCCCATGCCGAGGGAGTATCCGCCGACGCGCTTGCGGGCGACGGAGGTGAGTCCGGTGAGCTCGATGACGTCGTCGACGCGGCTCTTCGGGATGTTGTGGGTCGCGGCCATCGCGAGCAGGTGGTTGCGCGCCGAGCGGCCGGTGTGGATCGCCTTCGCGTCGAGCAGCACGCCGACCTCGCGGAGCGGGGCGCGGAGGTCCTGGTAACGCTGCCCGTTGACGAGGACCGAACCGGAGTCTGGCCGGTCGAGGCCGACGATCATGCGCATGGTCGTGGTCTTGCCCGCGCCGTTCGGGCCGAGCAGGCCCGTCACGGTTCCTGGCTGGATCGTGAAGTCGATCGCGTCGACCGCGACCTTGCTTCCGTAGCGTTTGGTCAGGGACTGTGCCTGAATCATCCGTCTCCTCATTCGCATCGTTGGCGGGGCCGGACGTCGGTGGACGTCGGCCCCGCATTCACGATACGCAGGGCGCCTCCCGGGGCGCATCGGTCGAACGGATGCTTACTGTCCGCACCGCGTAGTACCCCGGTACGACCCCG
Organism: Cryobacterium breve; assembly: GCF_027594785.1. Lineage (GTDB taxonomy): Bacteria > Actinomycetota > Actinomycetes > Actinomycetales > Microbacteriaceae > Cryobacterium > Cryobacterium breve_A. Next base: position 2,680,159 of record NZ_CP075584.1, on the reverse strand, counting down.
ATTCGGATGCGTCCCGCCCGCTCGCCCGTGCCGCAGCATCCGCCGCCGCGCCGGTTTGCGCAAGCCGCACCCGAAACGGCGGGCGCGGCTTGCCGAAACCGGCGCGGGCGCCGGCACAAACGGGCGCGGCTTGCCGAAACCGGCGCGGGCACGAGACGGAACCGGCCCCGCATCCGCCGCCGCGCCGGTTTCGGCAGGCCGCTACTTCTTGCGCGGGGCCTTCTCGTCTGCCGGGGCGTCACCGGAGGCGCGCAGGGCGGTGTAGTAGTCGCGGGCCTCGTCCTGGCGTTCCTGCTCCGCCCCGGAGGCGATCTTCGCGCGCAGGTGCTCGGGGCTGTACCCGAAGGAGTCCACGAGGTCCAGGGCGAAGGGGCGGAGGCGGGCGATGATCCGGTCGATATACGCCGTGACCGACTGGGCGCGCTGGGCGGACAGGCGTCCGTTGATCAGGTACCAGGCGAGATGCTTCTCGACGAGCCCGAGCCCGAACAGGTCGCGCAGCCAGGTCAGGATCTGCTTGTTTCCGGCATCCGTGGTGTGCTCGACGGCGCGGGTGAAAGCCTCCCACTGCAGGAGGCTCGCCGTGCGCGCGGGCCGCCTCGATGAGTTCGTCCTGGTGCGAGTTGAACAGGTCGGCGGACTGCCGGGCCGAGAGCTTGCTCGCCGGGCGAAGCTTTCCGGCGATGTCGCGGATCATGGTCTCGACCCGGTCGGTGAGCAGTTCCCGCTGCACGTTGGTTTCGCGAAGCTGGCCCACCGAGCGCGCGGTCGAACCGAAGTCGGCGACGGCCTGGCCGAGGGTGCGGAGGCCGGTGTTGTGCAGGGCTCGGTCGGTGGCCTGCTGCACGACGTAGCGGGCGAGGACCCCGCTGCCGGCGTCGACGAACTTGCGGCTGAAGTCGGTGAGGAGCCGTTTGGCGACGAGCTGGAGCAGGACGGTGTTGTCGCCCTCGAAGGTCGCGTAGACGTCGAGGTCGGCGCGGAGTCCGACCAGGCGGTTCTCGGCGAGGAAGCCGGCGCCGCCGCAGGCCTCCCGGGCCTCCTGGATGGTGTCGAGGGCGGCCCAGCTGGACAGCGGCTTCAAGGCGGCGGCGAGGGTCTCGAGATTCTGGCGGTCGGCATCCGTGTCTGCGATGCCGCTGAAGACCTTGTCGAACGCGACCAGGAACTCGTCGTGGGCGAAGGTCTGCGCGTACGTCGTCGCGAGGCGCGGCAGCAGCCGGCGCTGGTGCCGCTGGTAGTCGAGGATGACCTGCTCGGCCTCACCGCCGGCCGTGAACTGGCGGCGCTGGCTGCCGTAGGTGACGGCGATCGTGAGGGCCATGGCGGATGCCTGGGTCGCGGCACCGTCGAGGGACACGCGGCCCTGCACGAGGGTGCCGAGCATCGTGAAGAACCGGCGGCCGGGGCTGGAAATTGCACTCGAGTACGTGCCGTCTTCGGCGACGTCGCCGTAGCGGTTGAGCAGGTTCTCACGGGGGATGCGGACGTGGTCGAAGGCGAGCCTGCCGTTGTCGATGCCGTTGAGGCCGCCCTTGAGGCCGTCGTCCTCGCCGCTGACGCCCGGCAGGAAGGCGCCGGTCTCGTCGCGGAGGGGCATCCAGAACGCGTGCACGCCGTGGTTCACGCCGCCCGTGATGAGCTGGGCGAAGAGCACGGCCGCGATGCCGTCGTTCGCGGCGTTGCCGAGGTAGTCCTTCCAGGCCGCGCGGAACGGGGTGTGCACCACGAATTCCTGGGTCTCCGGGTCGTAGGTCGCCGTGGTGGCGATGCTCGCGACGTCGGATCCGTGCCCGGTCTCGGTCATCGCGAAGACGCCGGGGGTGGCGAGGCTCATGATGCCGGGCAGGTAGGCGTCGTGGTGCTTGCGGGTGCCGAGGTGCATCACGGCGGAGCCGAAGAGGCCCCACTGCACGCCCGCCTTGATCTGCAGGCTCGGGTCTGCGGTGACGAGCTCTTCGAACCCCGCGATGTTTCCGCCGTGGTTGTCTTCGCCGCCGAGGTGCACCGGGAACGCGCGGTGCACGTGGCCCTCCAGAGCGAGCAGCTTCAGCTGCTCGAGCACGCGCAGGCGGTGCTCGGCCATCGACAGGCCGGGTACGCCCTGGAGTTCGGGGCGTGCGGTGAGCTTGCGGGCCTCGATCCGGATCTCCGGCCAGGTGCCGAGCAGCTGGCGGCTGAGCGCCGGGACGTTGATCGCGGGCATGGGGGTGAAGGTGCCGGTGGTGGTGGGCTTGGGGGCGGCCGGGGAGGGCGTCGCCGGTGTCGTGGGTGCGGAGCGCTGGGCAGTGTCAACCATCGTTGGTCCTTTGTTCTCGCTCGAACTCGAAATTTTCTACGCGGAAGTTTTGTAGAGGTGCGTTCTGGTAGGCAGAATTTTTCTACACACTAGGGCGGCTCGGCGAGGGCCGGAAATAGTGCATGACGAGGCTACAAAGGTGGGTGCCGCGTCCGGCATCCGTCTTGTAGCTTTCCACAGGGACCGTGCTCGAACGAGTGCCGTTAGGCACAAAAGCGAGTAATCCTAAGCGGATGCTGCCGCGACGACCTCGAGCACGCCTGCCCCGTAGGCCTCGAGTTTCTTGGCGCCGACGCCGGAGATGCCGTCGAGGTCGCCGATGCTGCCGGGGTTCGCGACGGCGATCGCGATCAGGGTCGCGTCGCCGAAGACGATGTACGCGGGGACGCCCTGCTCCTTGGAGACGCTCGAACGCCAGGCCCGGAGCGCCTGGAACAGCGCCTCCTGCTGCGGGGTGAGGTCGGCGGCGGCGGCCTTCGCGGCTCCCGTGCGGGCGGAGGAGGTGGACCGGGCGGCGCGCTCGGGTTCGCTGCGGAGTTCGACGGTGCGGTGGCCGCCGAGCACCTCGGTGGCGACCGGGGTGAGCACGAGCGTGCCGTATTCGCCGGAGGTGGAGAGGATGCCCTGGGCGAGCAGCTGGCGCACGACGCCGCGCCACTGCTGGTCGGAGAGGTCGGCGCCGATGCCCCAGGTCGCGAGCTGTTCGTGGTGGTGCTGGGTGGTGCGCGGTGTGGTCTTGCCGCGGAGGATGTCGACGATCTGGCCGGCGCCGAAGCGCTGGTTGCGCTCACGGAGCAGCCGCACGATGGTGGAGAGCAGCTTCTGAGCCGGCACGGTGCCGTCCCAGCCCACGGGCGGTTCGAGGCAGGTGTCGCAGTTGCCGCAGGGTTCGCTCGCCTGGCCGAAGTAGCGCAGCAGGTTTACTCTGCGGCAGTGCACGGTCTCGCAGAGCGCGAGCATGGCGTCGAGGTGGGCGGAGAGCTTGCGGCGGTGGGCGAGGTCGCCGGGCGACTCGTCGATCATGCGGCGCTGCTGCACGACGTCCTGCAGTCCGTAGGCGAGCCAGCCGGTCGAGGGCAGGCCGTCGCGGCCCGCGCGGCCGGTCTCCTGGTAGTAGCCCTCGACGGACTTGGGCAGGTCGATGTGGGCGACGAAGCGCACATCGGGCTTGTCGATGCCCATGCCGAACGCGATGGTCGCGACGATGATCACGCCCTCCTCGCGGAGGAACCGGGACTGGTTGCGGGCGCGCACCGCCTGGTCGAGGCCGGCGTGGTACGGCAGGGCGTTGAGGCCGTTGGCGCGCAGGAATTCGGCGGTCGCCTCGACGCTCTTGCGGCTGAGCGCGTAGACGATGCCGGCGTCGTGCGGGTGCTCCGTCTTGATGAAAGAGAGCAGCTGCTTGCGGGGTTCGGCCTTCGCGACGATCCGGTACTGGATGTTCGGACGGTCGAAGCTCGCGACGAAGTGACGCGCGCCCTCGAGTTGCAGGCGCTGCGTGAGCCTCCTGGTGGGTCGCATCCGTCGCTGTGGCCGTGAGGGCGATGCGCGGCACGTCGGGCCAGCGGTCGGCGAGTTCGGACAGGGCGAGGTAGTCGGGGCGGAAGTCGTGGCCCCACTGCGAAACACAGTGCGCCTCGTCGATCGCGAAGAGCGCGATGGTGCCGCGTTCGAGGAAGCGCTTGGTGGCCTCGGAGGAGAGCCGTTCGGGGGCGACGTAGAGCAGGTCGAGGTTGCCGGCGAGGTAGTCGCGTTCGACGCGGGAACGCTCGGCGGAATCCTGGCTGGAGTTGAGGAATTCGGCGCGGACACCGACAGCGGTGAGGGCGTCGACCTGGTCCTGCATGAGCGCGATCAGCGGGGAGATGACGATGCCGGTGCCCTCGCGCACGAGGGACGGGATCTGGTAGCAGAGGCTCTTGCCGCCGCCGGTGGGCATCAGCACGACGGCGTCGCCGCCCCCGATGACCTGGTCGATGATGGCGGCCTGCTCGCCGCGGAACGAGTCGTAGCCGAACACCGTGCGCAGCGCATCCGCTGCCGTCGCGAATTTCGCGGTGGCGCGGCGGGGCGGGGCGGATGCCTGCGCGAGCGACGTGCGAATGGGTCCGGATCCGCCTGCGCCGGCGCCCGGGCCGACTCGGGAGCCGTAGTCGGAGCTGTTTCCCTGGCCGTCGCCCGCTCCGTAGTCCGGGGGCGGCGGAGCGTCGTAGTCCTCCGGTGCATCGCGGTCGTCGGGCACCCACTCGTCCGGTTCACGGGGCAGTTCGGCAGTCCAACTCACCCAGCGAGTCTACCGGCGACCCCGGACACCCTCGCCGGCTTTCCCCACCCCGCCCGTCTCGCGAGAGTACGAAATGTGCCCCTTCCCGCAGCGGGAAGGGGCACTTTCTCCGCTCTCGCGGCCTGGGGTGGGGTTGGTGGGGTGGGTTAGGGGGTGGGGCGGCGGCGGGTGAGGAGGAGGGTTGCGGCCACCGCGAGGATGACGGCTAGTGCGGCGCCGCCGATCCAGAGCAGGTCGGTGGGGGCGACCGCGCTTTGCGCGGTGCCGGGGGTAGCGGATGCGTCGGCGGGGGTGGCGGCGGCGTCGGTGGGGGTGGCGGCGCCGCAGGTGGGGGCTGCGGCGAGGCCTTGCGCGAGCACCTGGCCGGCTGCGGGCTGCCACGTGAAGGTGTAGCTGCCCGATACCGGGTGGCCGTCGGTCGAGACGACCTGCCAGGTCACCGTGTACTCCCCCGGCTGGCCGAGCTGGGCCGTGGTCTCGAGCTTCGGGCCGAACAGGGTGACGCAGCCGTCGCCGTAGTAAAGAGGCGCGGAGGTCGGACCGCTGATCCGCATGGCGTTGCCGGATCCGGTGCCGTCGAGGTTCAGGAGGGTGTCGTTCGTGGTGATCGTGAAGCGGCCGGGCTGCTCGGTCACCACCGAGTTCTCCGCGGGCGCGTACCCCACCGGATAGTTGTGCGCGGACGCCGGGGCGGCGGAGAACCCGAGTGTCGCGGCAACCACGGCCGCGACGCCGAGGGCGCGCAGGGACCAGTCGCGGACGTGGTTGCTTCGCATGGTTCTCTCCTAAGCCGAGTGCTTGCGGCGGGCGGTGATCGCGAGCACGAGGCCGACGACTCCGACGACGAGGCCGCCGACACCGAGCACCCGGGCGAGCACGTCGGGGGCGGATGCCGCGGCATCCGTCGATTCGGAGCTCGCTTCGGCGGTGGTGTCGGTGTGGGCGGCGCCGTGCTCGTCGGAGGCGACGGCCGCGGTGACGGCGATCGACGGCGCCGGGTGCTCCGGCTCGGCCTCACCCGGGGCGGTGTGCGCGTCCCAGTTCGTCGAACCGGTGACGCAGGTCTGCACGACGGGGAACTCGAGGGTCGTGCCCGCGGCATCCGCCGGCAACATCAGGCTGAGGTCGAACGTCGTGCGCAGGCCGTCGGCCATCGGGGTGATCGCGGTGTAGACGACGGCGCCGATCCTGTGGGTGATCGAGGTGCCGTCCTCATCCGTCAGCGGGGTTGCGAGCGGGGTGGAGGTCTTCTCGACGGTCCAGTTCGGGTTGACCGTCGGCGTGACACTGACGACGCTCTCCGGGATGGCGATGCTGATGGAAGTCGTCGGCGAACCTGCGCAGCCGTGCGGGAGCGCGAAGCTCAGCACGGAGTACGACCCCGCGGCGGCCGAGGACGGGTCGATGTCGATGTGGGCGCTCGCGGAGAGCGGGGCGGCGAGCGCGAGAATGCCGCCGGCAAGCAGGGCGGATGCCGCGAGGGCGGTGGTCTTGAACGTCACTGTGGTTCCTTAGATGGTTGGCGGCACCGAACAACCGGGACATCGGGCTGAAGCGCACGCGACTGCCCCTGGTTCGGAGCGAAAAGCAAAACGGTCTGGTCTAGGCGAAACGCACGGTCGCCGGCGGACCGCGGTGACGCATCACAGACAGGAGCACCCCGAGGTCTCGGGGCAGGAAGACAAGCGCCGGCGCCGGGGCGCGGTGGGCGGTGCGAGCGCGGACCGGCAGGCTGCCGGCGACCAGGACCCTGCGGACGACAAGACGCGCGGCCGCGACGAGGATGCCGAGCGCACGTTCCCCGTGCCGGAGGGCGACGATCGTCGCGACGGCCGCCAGTGCGTGCGCGAGCACCATCAGGGCCGCGTCGAGCGGGGCCGTGGTCATGCCGGTCATGCCGGGCACGCCGGTCACCGGCAGCACGGCGTGGGTGCCGGGCAGGCCGGACACGCCGGACAGGCCGGGCGCGGCCGTCGCTCCCGACTGCACCGAGAGCAGGGCGGACCCGGCCGTGTGACTGTGGGCGGGCAGGGTGCCGGCCGGGGCATCCGTTCGCAGTGAACCGCCGGATGCTCCGAGGGAGAACAGGCCGTGGAAGATCAACTGGCTCGCGAGCACGGCTGTCGCGGTGCGCCAGAGCGAGGCAGTGCGGCCGGCGAGGCCGATGCAGACGATGCCGGCGAACGCGAGGGAGACGACGACGGGAAGGAGACCGGGGGCCGTCCCGCCGCCGAGGGTGTGCGAGAGCGCCGCGACGAAGGTCGCGAAACCCGCGATATACCAGCCGCGGGCGAACCGTGCCCAGCGTGCGGTCATCGTTCCTCCTCCGGCTGTGTCGCTCCCACCATACCTGTGCCGGAATCGCCGTCGGCGCGAGCGATGTGTGGGCCTGAGCCTGGGCGCGCGACTCGCATAGGCTGGACGCCTATGCTCACCGCCCTCGTCGGACTCGCCGGCGCCCTCATCTATGGGAGCGCCGACTTTCTCGGCGGCCTCGCGGCCAAGAGGCTCAGTGCGGTCCTCGTGACCGCGGTCGCCGCGAGCTCCGGCCTGCTGGTCCTGCTCCTTGCCCTGCCGTTCGTCGGCGGTGTCTGGTCGCCGACCGCCGTTCTCTGGGGCGCGCTCTCCGGGGTGACCGGTGCGATCGCGATCTCCCTCCTGTACGCGTGCCTCGCGATCGGTCCGATGAGCATCCTCTCGCCCCTGACCGCCGTGGTCTCGGCGATCGTGCCGATGACCGCCGGCCTCGTCGGCGGCGAACGGCTCGCCCCGGTCGGATACGCCGCCCTCGGCCTCGCGCTCGTCGCGGTCGTGCTCGTCGGCTTCGTGCCGGAGAAGGGTGCGGTTCGACCGACGACGCTCGGGGTGCTGATGGCGATCGGGTCCGGGATCATGATCGGCGCGTTCCTGATCCTGATCGACCTGACGCCCGACGACAGCGGACTCGTGCCGCTCGTGCTCAACCGGGCAGTCAACGCCGCGATCATGTTCTCGAGCGTCGGCGTGCTCGCGTTCGTCGCCGCGCACCGGCGGCGGGTGCTCGCCGGGGTCGGCGTTCCGGACGTTGCCGCCACCGGTTCCGGGGCGACGGATGCCGCTGCTCGCGCGGCAGACGCCGCCGCGGTCCCTGCCCGCACCGGGAGGCGCAGCCGGTCCACCCTCACGATCGGCCTGACGCTCGCCGCGGTCTGCGGTCTCGTCGACGTCGCGGCGAACCTGCTGCTGCTCATCGGGATCCGGATCGGGGACCTCAGCGTGATCAGTGTGCTGACCGCGATGTACCCGGCCGGGACGATCCTGCTCGCTGCGGTCGTGCTCAAGGAACGGATCGCACCCGTGCAGTGGGTCGGCCTCGGTCTCGCGCTCGCGGCGGCCGCGCTGCTCGCACTCGCCTGACCCGCGGCATCCGCACCGCGCGCCCGCGGCGCCCTGCCCCCGCCCCCTGCCCACCGTGAGGTGTCGCGAATCGAGGTTCATCCGCGCCGGGAACCTCGATGTGCGACACCTCAGCGGGGAAGGGCGGGGTTAACGGCCGCAGGGCACCCACCGGATGGTGGGTGCCCTGCGGGTGGTGCGGGTGTTACAGGCCGGCGAGCTCGCGCACGGCGGCATCGCCGGGGGCGGCGTTCATGAAGCTGGCTTCGATGTCGGCGCGCTCGAGGAGCCTCGTCCATGCGACGGCGACGCTGCTTCGGGATCAGCGTGACGACGGTGCCGGACTTGCCGGCGCGGCCCGTACGACCGGAGCGGTGCAGGTACGTCTTGTACTCGTCGGGTGCGTCGGCCTGGATGACCAGGTCGATGTCGTCCACGTGGATGCCGCGGGCTGCGACATCCGTTGCCACGAGCACGTTGACGCGACCGCTGGTCAGCATCTGCAGGTTGCGGGTCCGGCGGGCCTGGTTCAGGTCGCCGTGCAGGCTCGTCGCCTTCACGCCGGCGTCTTCGAGCCTGCTCGGCGAGCTGCTCGGCGTACGCACGGGTGCGGGAGAAGATCAGCGTCTTGCCCTGGCGGTCGACGAGCTGGCCGATGATGGCGCTCTTGTCGCGGTGCTCGATGACGAGGACCTTGTGGTCGATCGTGGAGGAGGCCTGGTCTTCACCGGCGACCTCGTGGACGGCCGGGTTCGTCAGGAACTCCTTGACGAGCGAGGCGACGCCCTTGTCGAGGGTTGCCGAGAAGAGCAGCTTCTGGCCGCCCTTCTTGGTCTGGCGCAGGATGCGCTGCACGGGCTCGAGGAAGCCCAGGTCGCACATGTAGTCCGCCTCGTCGAGGACGGTGACGACGACCTCGCTGAGGTCGAGACGACCCTGTTCGATGAGGTCCTCGATGCGGCCGGCGGTGCCGATGATGATGTCCACGCCGCGCTGGAGGGCGCTCACCTGGCGGTACTGCGGAACTCCGCCGTAGATCTGGGTGGTGAAGAGGCCGACGCTGCGGGCGATGGGCTGCACGGTGCGGTCGATCTGCAGGGCGAGCTCGCGGGTCGGGGCCAGGATGAGCGCGCGGGGCTTGCGGGCCATCTTGCGGTCCTTGGCGCCGTTGTTCTCCATCAGCTTCTCCACGAGGGGAGCACCGAAGGCGATCGTCTTGCCGGAGCCGGTCTTGCCACGGCCGAGCACGTCGCGCCCGGCGAGCACGTCCGGGATGGTCGCGGCCTGGATCGGGAACGGGCTGGCGGCACCGAGGGCGCCGAGTTCGCGGACGATGTTCTCGCCCAGGCCCAGGTCGCCGAAGGTGACGCCGACAACTTCGGCGGCCGTCGTCGCGATGGCTTCGAGGCGCTCGAGGACGACGTCATCACCGGCGGCGAAGTGCGCCTTGGTGTCGCGGCTCGGGTAGAAGTTGCTGGAGTGGCCGCCGTCGTCGTGCGCAGAACGGTTGCTGCGGTCGGAGTGCGAACGGTCGGGGCGGTCGCCGTAGGACGGACGGTCGGAACGCTCGGTGCGAGCCGGGCGGTCGGTGCGGTCGCCGTAGGAGGGGCGCTCGGTGCGGGCGGGGCGGTCGCCGTAAGACGGACGGTCGGAGTGCGAACGCTCGGGACGGTCGCCGTACGAGGGACGCTCGGTACGGGCCGGACGGTCGCCGTAGGACGGACGCTCGGTACGGGCCGGACGATCACCGTAGGACGGACGGTCGTTGTTGTAGGCCGGACGGTCCGTGCGGGGACGGTCGCTGTTGTACGCGGGACGGTCATTGCTGCGGGCCGGACGGTCGCCGTAGGACGGGCGGTCGTTGTTGTACGCCGGACGGTCCGTGCGGGGACGGTCGCTGTTGTACGCGGGACGGTCATTGCTGCGGGCCGGACGGTCGCCGTAAGACGGGCGGTCCTTGTTGTAGGCCGGACGGTCGGTGCGCGGGGCGCGGTCGCCGTAGGACGGACGGTCGTTGTTGTACGACGGACGGTCGGTGCGGGGACGGTCGCTGTTGTAGGACGGACGCTCCGAGCGGGCGTTGTACGTCGGGCGTTCGGTGTTGCTGTGCGTCGGGCGGTCGGTGCGCGAGGCGCCGTTGTACGACGGGCGGTCGCTGTTGTACGACGGGCGGTCGTTGCCGCGGGCGGCCCGGTCGCCGTAGGCGGGACGGTCATTGCTGCGGGCCGGACGGTCTCCGTAGGCGGGACGGTCGTTGGCGGGGCGTCCCGCGGCGCGGTCGGCGCGTTCGCCGGCGTTCCAGCGGGCCTTCTTGGGGGCGCCCGCATCGGCCTGGTAGCCGCGGTGGCCCGGGCTCTTGCTGCCGTTGTTGGATCCTCCGCGGGAGGGTCCGCCCTTGGCGGCGTACTTCGGGTCGAAGTTCTTGTTGGATCGGCTGACAGCCGGGTTGTTGCTCGTAGGCATAGAAAATTCCTGGGTTGTATTGGGTACATGGCAGAACAACGACGCACATGCATCGCAACCTGAGAACCCGGGCAGTCTATGGCCGGGGCCGTTCACATACAGTGATTTTTCACCAGCGGATTACTGGGAAACCGGCCCATCCTGACTTACAAACCCATCCGCGCATACAAATTCACACGGTGTCAAGAGCCGACCTGACAACGTTACCGGATAGAGCCTGAAAAGTCACGGACCAGTTTCAGGCCCTGGCGGGTTCGGTCGGATTCACCGGCAGAAGAACCGGTTCGGGCGGTACCGTGGCGTAACAGGAGGGGACGGAGATGACGAGATCGGGCGTACGGCGGACCGTGCGGCACGCGCCCCGGTGGGTGGGATCGCAGCTGACCGCGGCTCGGCTGCTGGCCGCGGCGAAGGCCGCCCTCGCCGTTGCGATCGCGTGGACGGTCGCCGGATACCTGCCGGGGGTCGCAAACGAGTACCCCTATTACGCGCCGCTCGGAGCGCTCGTCAGCATGTACCCGACGCTGATGAGTTCGGTTCGGAACTCACTGCAGACCCTCGGCGGCCTTTTCGTCGCGATCGTGCTCGCGGGTGCGGTGTTGCTCGTGAGCGGTCCGAACGTGCTGACCATATCTCTGGCCGTCGGTGTGGGCGCGCTCGTCGCCGCGACAGGGGTGTTCGGCGCGAACCGGGAGTACATCCCGGTGACGGCCCTGTTCGTGCTCATCATCGGGGGACCGAATGCGGACGGGTACTCGATCGGTTACCTCGAGCAGGTGTCCCTGGGCATCGTGATCGGCCTTGCCGTGAACCTCCTGATCCTGCCGCCCCTGACCCTCGACGCGGTCGGCCGCCAGTTGTCGCACTACCGCGGCAGGCTCGCCGGCCACCTCTCCGACCTGGCCGAGGCCCTCACCGAGAACTGGCCGCCCGAACGCGACGACTGGGCGAGCCGCGGCGACGAACTCATCAGACTCGTGCGTGACGTTCACGATGCCCTGTTCCACGCGGAAGACAGCCGCAAGGGCAACCCTCGGGCCCGCATCCACCGGCGCGACCTGGCCAGTGACCGGGACGACCTGGCCGCGCTCGAGACCGTCACGTTCCACGTGCGCGACCTCACCGATGTGCTCGCCGGGGTCGCCTGGGGGGCTCCGATAGCCCTCGAACTGCATCCAGAGCTCAGGCCGCCACTCGCCCGCGCCCTGCTCGCGGTCGCAGCAGTGCTGACCGAGTGGGAGTCCGGCCGGGACGGAGACGCCGTCCTGACCGACTCTGGCGCATTCGAGACGGCCGAGACCGCCGTGGCCCAGCTGACGGCCGAGTTGGACACCCGGCACGACGCCACTCCCGCGACGGCGATGGGCGCCGCGACCGCGATCTCGCTGGACCTGACCCGGATCCTCGCCGCCCTCCGCCCTCGACTGGCCCGGACCGCGACCTGATGCGGGCCGTTGCGGCGGATGCCCGGACCCGGCCTCCCGATGCCACCGCGCGGGAATCCGGCCGGGACAGTCCAAGGACCGCGAACTACACTCGGTAGACGGCGGGCGGAGACAGGTGCGATCACGAGTGAGGGCATGGAGCGTGATGGCGGCCGTCATCGCGCTGCTCGGTGCGTCCGTGACCGTCGCCATTCCCGCGCAGGCCGACGACTATCCGAGCTGGGCCGACGTCGAAGCGGCCCGCGCCTCCACCGCGGCGACCGAGGCGGAGGTGTCCCGGATCGGGACCCTGCTGACGGGACTCGAAACCCAGGCCGCGACGCTCGGTGACGCGGCGATCACCGCGAGCGCGGCATCCGCCACCGCCGACACTGAGTCACGCGCGGCCGCCTCGCACGCCGCGGTCCTCACGAGCCGGCTCGCGAGCGCCACCGAGACGGCCAGGACAGCGGATGTCCAGCTCGGGCTCCTGGGAGCCCAGCTCTACCGCTCCGGGGCGAGCGACGCCGTCGCCACCCTGCTTCTGGTTCCCGGGGAGGCGAGCGACCTCTTGGCGGCCCTCAGCACCTCGACCCGGCTGAGCGAACTGACCTCCGGCATCCGCGACCGGGCGCTCGCGCAGCGCAACCTCGTGCAGAGCCTCGAGGAGCAGGCAGCGGTGGCGTCGACGGAACGCGACCGCCTCGCAGTCGAGGCGAAGGATCGCGCGGCGACCGCGGCGGAGGCCCAGCGCGCCGCCGACGCGCAACTCGCCGAGCAGCGGACGCGCTCGGACGTGCTCGACGCCCAGCTCGCGAGCCTGAAGAACACGACGGCCGAGACGGAGCGCTCCTACCGGGCCGGCGTCGCCGCGGCAGCGGCGTACCAGAAGCAGCAGGAAGAGGCAGCTGCGGCGGCCGCGGCGAGTGCGGCGGCCCGGGCGGCTGCGGCAGCGGCATCGGCAGCGGCCGCTCAACCGGCGGCCGGCGGGTCGAGCGGATCCTCCGGTTCCGGCTCCTCAGGCGCGGGCCCGACCACGGCTCCCCCGTCCGCAACCGTGTCGTCTCCGGCGGCAGCTCGGGCGTATGCGGCCGGCGCGGTCAGCGCGCGCGGCTGGGGCGGCAACGAGTACACCTGCCTGGTGTCGCTCTGGAACAAGGAGTCCGGCTGGCGGGCCGACGCCTACAACGCGAGCTCGGGGGCGTACGGCATCCCCCAGTCGCTGCCGGGAAGCAAGATGGCGTCCGCCGGCTCCGACTGGCGCACGAACGCCGCGACCCAGGTCGACTGGGGCCTCGGCTACATCGCCGCCGTCTACGGAACGCCCTGCGGCGCCTGGGCGCACTCGGTGAGCGTCGGCTGGTACTGAGCCGGGCATCCGCTGCGCTGCCGGGCTCCCGGGAGTTGCCGATGCGGGCACCTGGTGCCCGCGCACCGGCGACAGTCGTCGGCAGCGGCCACAGTTGTGATCGCTGCGCCCGGGGGTGGATGGGTCGCGCGAGAATGTAGGCAGGTCGCCCGTCCGCGGCGACCGGAGTGGAGCCCCGCATGACTGAATCCGAGCTCGTCAACCTGTGGATCAAGACCCGCTGGCACGTCATCGTGTCCCAGGTCGCCCCGACCTTCCTGCTCACGGCACTGGTGGGCTTCCTGGCCCTGGGCCTGGCCGGAACCGCGCCGAGCGTACGGGTCGCGGCGGCCGGCGTGCTGCTGGCCTCCGGCATCCTCGGCGCACTGGTTCAGATCAACGCCGCCAATGAGGCCCTCGCCGTGATCGCCGACCTCCGAGCCGGGGGAAGCACGTCAGCCGTGACCCTGCGCATCCTGTCCGCGGCACCGTGGGTGAACGTGGTGCGGTTCGTGACACCGGCCGTGTTCGTCGTCGTCTACGTCGCCCTGCTGATCGCCCTCTTCGCCCGCTGACGCGGACGTCACAGACGGCCGTGAATGCGGCGGGAGAGCTCGGTGGCTGTGCCGGTGAGTTCGGCGGCGAGCGCGGGCCACAGGTCTTCGGCGATCCGCTCGCGGGGGAAGGTCACGGCGATCCCGGCGGCGGGCCAGCCGGTGTGGTCCCGCACGGCGACGGCGACGGATGCCATCCCCGGCGTGATCTCGCCGTCCTCGCGGGCGAAGCCGTCGGCACGCACCCTCGTCAGCAGGGCCCGCAGTTCGGACGAGCCTGCGCGGTCCCTGCCCCGGGCCCTCCCCTGCCTCCGTTCGAAGGCTCCCTTGTCCGGGTACAGCGCGCGCAGCTGGGCCGCGGGCAGCGCGGCGAGAAGTGCGCGCCCGCTCGCGGTGAGGTGGCTCGGGAGGCGGACGCCGACATCCGTGACGAGGGAGGGCCGCCGGGGAGCGCGCTCCTCGACGAGGTAGACCACGTCCCGGCCGTGCAGCACGACGAGGTGCGCGCTCTCTCCGAGCCGGTCGACGAGCTGGGCGACGAGGGGACGACCGAGGTGGGACAGCGGCTGCTGCCGGGAGAACCCGGTGCTGAGCTCGAAGGCGGCCACGCCGAGCCCGTAACGGCGCTCCTCGGGCAGGTGCACGACGAAGCCCTGCTCGACGAGTACGGCGAGCAACTGGTAGACCGTCGAACGCGGCAGGTCGAGGGCGGTCGCGATCGCGCTCGCCCGGGCCGGACCGCGCTGCGCGGCGAGGTGCGAGAGCAGCCGCAGGGTGCTCCGCGCGGCCGGGACCTTGGGGGTGATCGCCATGCCGATGCCTCCCTGCGGTTTCGCTCCGAGCCGGATCTCGTCCCGCCGAAGCCGTTCCGGGTACGGCCTGTTCGCGAGATGTCCGGTATCCCGGACAGTTTCGAGTGTATCCGTGTCCCGGGCGACCGCGCAGGGTGTGCAATCGAAACATGAGCCACATCGAAGCACCCGTCACCGCGAGCACCGACCCGACCGCAGCATCCGCCGCAACGCCCGACGCCGCAACGCCCGACGCCGCCGCGACGGTCACCGTCGGAGCCGGCGCCGTCTCGTTCGCCGACCTCGTCGCCGTCGCCCGCCAGGACGCGCGCATCGTGCTCGACCCGGCCGCGCTCACCGGCGTCGCGGCGACCCGCGCGATCATCGACGGCCTCGCGAGCGACGTGCATCCGCACTACGGCATCTCGACCGGCTTCGGCGCACTCGCGTCGACGTTCATCGAGAGCGACCGCCGCGCCCAGCTGCAGGCGAGCCTGGTGCGCTCTCACGCCGCCGGCAGCGGCCCCGAGGTCGAACGGGAGGTCGTGCGCGCCCTCATGCTGCTGCGGCTCTCGACCCTGATGACCGGACGCACCGGAGTGCGCCCCACGACCGCGGCGGCCTATGCGGCCGTGCTCAACGCCGGCATCACCCCGGTCGTGCACGAATACGGCTCGCTCGGCTGTTCAGGCGACCTTGCCCCACTCGCCCACTGCGCCCTCGCTGTGATGGGCGAGGGCAGGGTGCGCGACGCCGGCGGCACGCTGATGGGCGGCGCCGAGGCCCTCGCCGCGGCCGGAATCACCCCGGTCGTGCTCGCCGAGAAGGAGGGCCTCGCCCTGATCAACGGCACCGACGGGATGCTCGGCATGCTCGTCCTGGCCCTCACCGACCTGAAGCGCCTCCTCACGACCGCCGATATCGCCGCGGCGATGAGCGTCGAAGCCCTGCTCGGCACGGATGCGACCTTCGCCGCAGACCTGCAGGCGCTGCGGCCCCAGCTCGGCCAGGCCGCGAGCGCCGCCAACCTCCGCGCGATGCTCGCCGGCTCCCCCCTGCTCGCCTTCCACGCCGGCCCGGAGGACCCCACCGTCCAGGACGCCTACTCGCTGCGCTGCTCCCCGCAGGTGCACGGCGCTGCCCGCGACACGGCAGACCACGCCGCCCTCATCGCCGGGCGCGAGCTCGCGAGCGCCGTCGACAACCCCGTGGTCACCCTCGACGGCCGGGTGATGTCCAACGGCAACTTCCACGGAGCACCGGTCGGCTACGTGCTCGACTTCCTCGCGATCGCCGCCGCGGACGTCGCGAGCATGAGCGAGCGCCGCACCGACCGCCACCTCGACGCGCACCGTAACAAGGGCCTGCCGCCGTTCCTCGCCCACGAGGTCGGCGTCGACTCCGGCCTGATGATCGCCCAGTACACCGCCGCCGGGATCGTCTCCGAGCTCAAGCGGCTCGCCGTTCCGGCCTCGGTCGACTCGATCCCCTCCTCCGCGATGCAGGAGGACCACGTCTCGATGGGCTGGGCCGCCGCCCGCAAGCTCCGCCGCTCGATCGACGGCCTCGAGCGGGTGCTCGCGATCGAGATCATGACCGCCGCCCGCTCGCTCGACCTGCGCACGCCCCTGCAGCCGGGAGCGGCGACCGGCGCCGTGCGCGACCTGGTCCGCACCGTCGCCGAAGGTCCGGGACACGACCGCTTCCTCTCCCCCGAGATCGAAGCCGTCGTGCAGATCGTCGCGACGGGCGCGGTCGCGGATGCCGCGGCATCCGTCACGGGCCCCCTCGCCTGACACCGGCGTGCTCGTCTGACACCGGGTTCGTCCCGAACGGGGGTATCTCGGCGCATGGACGAACCGGCCCGCTGAGGCCATGATGATGACCTCATCATGCGGGAAGCCTGGTTCCCGACAGGGCAGCGACCGACCCGGGGGAACAATGATTCGCATCCTGCTCGCAGACGACCACACCACGTTCACCGAGTTGCTCGCGGGTGCGCTCAACCGGGAACCGGACTTCTGCACCGTCGGAACGGCCCCGAGCGCGCGTCGAGCAGTGGAATTGAGTCGGGAGGCTCCGTCCGGATGTCATCGTCCTCGACTACCACCTGACGGACGGCAGCGGACTCACCGCCGTCGCACTCATCCTCGCCCAGCGGCCCTCGACCCGGATCGTGATGCTCACCGGCGATCCCACCCCCGAGGTGGTCGAGCAGGCGGCGGCGCTCGGCGTGTGCGCCTTCCTCCCGAAGGATGGGTCCCTCGCCGGACTCGTCGACACCATCCGCCATGCCCGGGTCGGCTCCTTCTCGGTACATCCCTCCCTCATGGTTCAGCTCAGCACCCAACGGCAAACCCGGATCACGGAACAGCCGTCAGCGTCACTCACCCGTCGCGAGCTCGAGGTACTCGCCCTCATGGCCGAGGGTACCGAGGTGCGGGTCAACGCCCAGATCCTCGGAATCTCCGAAAACACCTGCCGCGGCTATGTGAAGTCGATCCTCGCGAAGCTGGACGCGCACTCCCAGCTTCAGGCCGTGGTCAACGCGACGAAACTGGGCCTCCTGGAGGTGCAGGAGCGTGTGTAGTCCAACGTGCGGCGATGGCTGAGCTCCCTCATCGCCGGGACGCCGGCGACAAGGACGCCGGAGACCGGGACGGTGGCAACAGGCGCTGGCTCCGCGACCGGGGTGGGAGACATGACCGCGCCTGGGTCCGCAACCGGGGATGGGTCCACAACCGAGGATGGGCCCGCACCACCGGAGAGACCGCGGATACTTCGGAGGTTCGCAGCGCCGTCCTGCGTTTCCTCGCCATCGGCGTGATCACCCTGGGCGCCGTCCTGATTCCGGTGTACTTATGGATCCACGGCCAGGCCGAGCAGCGCGCCCCTCACCGAAGCCATCCTGCGCACCCATCAACTCGCCGATGTCACAGTGGGCCCGCTCCTGGATGATGCCGTCCGGGCCGGAGACGCATCGGCGATCAGTCGGGTGGATGCCGGGCTCAGGCCGTGGATGGCAGACGGCTCCCTGGTGCGGGTCAAGGTCTGGAGCGGCGACGGGAAGATCCTGTATTCGGACAGCGCGGACCTGATCGGCGACACCTATCCCCTCCCGGCGTGGAGCCCCGACCTTCTCGCCGGGGGGCGGGAACACGCCTGGCTCGGCCAGCCCATCGGCCTCGACACCGTGAACGAAGCGGCGGCAGGCGATCTGGTCGAGATCAACGTCCGGGCAACGGATGCCGCGGGATGGCCGGTCATCTTCGAGGCGTATTTTGACGATGAGGCCGTTCAGAACGCCCAGTCCCGGCTCATGCTGGACGTGCTCCCGGTGCTCGTGGTCTCGCTTGTCCTGCTGCAGCTGGCGCAGCTCCTTCCGGCGATCGGACTTGCCCGCCGGATCCAGGCCGGACAGACGTCACGCAGGCGCCTGGTGCAACATGCCATCGTCGCGTCCGACTTCGAACGAATGAGAATCGCCCGGGAACTCCACGACGAAGTGATCCAGGACCTCGCCGGCCTGTCGTACGCCCTCGAGGCGGAGGAGAGGCAGGGTACGAATGAGCGCCGCGCACTCACCGGGCAGGCCCGCGGGATCCTCCTGCGCAACCTGCGTACCCTGCGCGCCATCACCACCGAACTCTATCCGCCGGACCTGGAGCGGCTCGGCTTGAACGAGGCGCTCCGGCGCCTGCTCGAGCACGTCGCCGCAACGGGCATCGACGTCCACTGCGAGCTGTCGCCGGATGTCCCGTCCGATAAGGACCGGCTGGCGGTGCTGTACCGCGTCGCCCGGGAGGCCCTCGCCAATGTCGTCAAGCATTCCCGGGCCTCCGCCGTCGACCTCGTCCTGACGGGGGACGCGGTGACGACGAGCCTGTCGATCCGGGACAACGGTCGTGGCTTCGACCCGGCGGCGGCGGCTCCCGGCGGGCACCTCGGCCTGCGCATCATGCGCGACACCGTGCAGATGACCGACGGTTCCCTCTCCATCACCTCCGGCGTCGGGGAGGGCACCACCGTCGTGGTGCGGATTCGTCGGGCCTGAGCCCCACAGTGCACCGCCGGCCTCGCGACTACGGGATGTCGAAGGCGTCCAGGTCCTGGTTGGCGGTGGTGAGGCCGTGGGCGGTGCCGTCGAAGTAGACCGACCAGGTGCCCGCGTTGTAGTAGATGACGTCCTCGTCCTGGACCGCGCCCAGAACCGGCACCGTCGTCGTGTCGGCGCTGAAGGAGAGGTAGAAGTGGGTGTCATCCACTCGCACGAATCCGTCCACGTTCGCAGCGGCCGGCAGGCTGTACGGCGCGGCGCTCGCGTCGATCACCCGGCTGAACGCTGTCCCGTTCCAGCTGTACACGTCGGCATCATCGGCGGTACCGCCCACGCCGGGCGGGTTCGAGTTACCCAGGGTGGAAAAGTACAGGGTGGAACCGACGACGCTGATCGCGTCAAGGTCCAGACTGTTGTTGCCGCCCAGGCCGTGCGCACTGCCCGCGAAGTAGAGCGACCAGGAGGTGCCGTTGAAGAAGACGACGTCCTCGTCCTGCACGATGCCAATCCCGGGCACGGTCACCTGGTCCGTGAATGACACGTAGAACTGGGTCGGACTGACCCGGTCGAACCCGTCAACGTTCGCACTGCCCGGCAGGTTGAACGGCGCGACACTCGCGTCGATCACCCGGCTGAACGCCGTACCACTCCAGGAATAGATGTCCGCGTCATCGGCCGTGCCGGCCACACCGGCCGGGTTCGAGTTCCCCAGCGTGGAGAACGACAGTGCCGCCTGCACCTGGAGCACCGCCGACGCGGTCACACTCCAGTTCCCGGCAGCATCCCGCACCCGCACCGTCAACGTCCGGGGGCCCTCACTGAACCCCCGCGCATCGATCGTCGACGACACGGTCCACGGGCCCGTCCCGGTGACCGTCATCGCCGTCCCATTGCCGGCACCCGGATCCGCACCCGAGAACCACTCGGCACGCGTGACCGCCGTCCCGGCATCCGACGCCTGCGCCGTCAGAACCACCGAAGCGGCACCCCCGGACGGGTTCGGTGACACCGCGACCGCGCTCACCGCAGGCTTGACCTTGTCGATCACCAGAGTCGACGTCGCCACCGCACCCCAGTTACCCGCCGCATCCTTCGCATGCACCGAGATGACATGGCTCCCATCCGAGAGTTGGGCGACGGTCGCCAGTGGGATCTCGAAGTAGCCGGCCTCGGAGGCGCTGTTGTATGCGGAGTCCGTGGCTCTGACCACGATGCCGGAGCCATTTGCGGTGACTGTGTCGATGAAGGCCTCTGCCGAGCTGATGGTGCTGCTGACGGTGGCGGAGATCGGATCGGCCATGGTCGCCACGGTCACCCGGATGGCTGAAGGGCTGCCGTTGAACCCAAGCGTGCCGTTGTTGGGTGTCGGCGCGACCGTGACGCCCGAGGTGGTTGGCGCGGTCTTGTCGACCACCAGGTTGATGGTGACCGGCGCGCCCCAGTTGCCTGCTGCGTCCTGGCTGTGGATCGACAGGACGTGGGTGCCTTCGGCGAGCGCATTCACGGTCGCCGCGGGGACGGTGGCGTCCAGGCTGGCCGTCGGTGCGGCAACGTTGACGGCCATCACCGATCCCGACTCAGTGGCCCCGACGGCGTCGATGAAGTACTCGGCCCCGGTGATGTTCGACCCGCCGGTGGCGGTGTCGTCCCCGGTGGCGTGCACGGCGATGACCGCAGCCCCCGCCCCGTTCGTGAGGCTGGGAGCCAGTGACGGGGACTTCGTGGTCGGTCCGGTGGCGTCGCCGCCGGTGACCAGCACGGAGCCTGAAGAACCCCCGGTTACCGACGGAGTCCTGGCCTCGAACGTAGACGATGTGCTGACCGGAAGGAATGGACGCCGAAGCCGTGACGTTCACGCTGCCGGCACCGCTGCCCGTCATCGGGAGGCCCGTGCCGGTCACGGTGTCGATGAAGTACTCGGCCCCCGCGACGCTGGATCCACCGGTGGTGGTGTCAGTGACGGTGGCGCTCAGGGTGCCTGCCGCAAACGCGACAGCGCTCGTGACCGGTCCGCTGGTGTCCGGCCCCACCACACCGCTCGGGGGGACCGTGACGAAGGTGAGCATCCCGCCGGCACCGGCCACATTGCTGTTATGCAGGAGCAGGCTGCCGTCGTAGATCGGCAACCGGTTCACCGCGGCAGTCGCCGCAGGGGTCGTGACGATGGCGTCTGCCGTCTGGCCGGGACCGAAGGTCTCCGCAATGTAGTGACGTGAGTACTTCAGCGGACTGCCGCCCAGGGCGATGACCTTCTGCTCGGCGCCCAGTGATGCCAGCGAGTGGTACAGGCTGCCCGCATTGACATAACGAAGCAGGACTTTGTCGCCCGCGGCCGCCGCCGGGATCGGGTCGGTGTTCGGGTAGGCCTTCCCGTTGATCAGTGAGTACCGGGGAGCGTACTTGCGCATGTCGAAGGCCGCCGGGCTGGCGGCGTTGTTGAGTGCCGGGTCGATCTCGCTGAGGACCAGGACCGCCTCGTCGTCAAATGCGGTGGTCGCGTCGTACGCCTGACCCGGTGTCGCGGGACGGACGATCAGCGCGCCATACAGACCCATCGCTACCTGGTGCTGACCATTCGGAACCAGGCCGGCCTCATAGAGGTACGTGCCCGGACGGCTGGCCGTGAAGGTGTACGTGGTGGTCGCCCCGGGTGCGGCTCCGGTTCGGTCCGGGACCATTTGCTGTCCCTGGAAGAGCAGGGCGGTGTTCTCCGGCAGCTGGTTGTGCAGCGTGACCGTGACGGTCTCGCCGGCGTTGACGCACAGTGTCGGCCCGCCGGGCTGGGTCACTCCGGCGCCGGCGGTGGTGCTGTAACCCCAGACGGTCACGGCCTGGGTTCCCAGGGTCGTGGATCCCGAGGCCGCGTACAGGTCGCCAGGCGCGGTGCAGGCCACGCTCGCGGCCTGTGCCGCCGTTGCCGGCGCGAGGAGGGCTACCAGCACGGCCAGCCCTCCCCCCGCCAGCAGCCCGGTCGCGAGAGCGGAGACCGTCTTCTTCATGCTCTTCTGGTGAGACATCGTTCTGCACCCTTCCTGGTCAACCGCAGTTGTTGGGCTTCGGCGGGTCGATCCGCATGTACGTGATCGGTCCGGTCATGTTCGTGCCCCACGACGTGATCTGGAACAGGGCGTGGTTGTGGGAGATGATGTAGTACTCGCCGCACTGGTTCACGCTCTGGATGCCGGGCGGCAGGGCCTCCTTGGTGCCGAGGTAGGGACTTCCGCTGTAGAAGACGCCGATCGATTGGTCGGCCAGCGACGGCACCGTCACAGGCACCGGGTTGGACGGGGAGTAATTCTCGGCGTCGTACCACTTGAAGATCACGTCCCAGGTCTGCCCAGGGCCGATGTTGATGGCGAACTTCTCGAAGGAGAGGTCCTCCCCCGTCGGGCCCTCCAGCGGGTGGCCATCCCGGGCCACGACGAGTCCGTTGTTGCCGTGCGGGTGGAACGGATAGTCTTCGGTGCCCACGTTCAGATAGCGGGCCATCCCGGGTTGGTCCACCGGGACTGCCGCGCGGTCGAATTCACCGACCTGCGCGAGGGCGCCGTATGGCTGTGCGGGCAGCCAGCTGGCCCCGTTGTCTGCGATGCTGTCCGGGTAGCCGCGCCCGTTGATCAGCCAGTAGCGCGGGTGGTAGTTGTTCATGTTGAAGGTCTTGCCGTTCTCGACCGCCTGGTGCTGGTACGGGTCGATCTCGCTCAGGAGCACCATGAATTCCTCGGCGGGATTGAACCGGCTGTCCGCGCGGTTGTTGGCGTACTCGCTCGCGACCGAGCCGGCCGCTCCACCCGATGGAACCGCTGACGGACGAACGATCAAGGCGCCGAACAGGCCCATCCGGACCTGCTTCTCGGGGTTGGAACCCGACTCGTACACGAAGGTGCCCGGATTGGCGGCCACGAAGCTGTATGTGATGGTCCCCCCTCCGGCAGCGGCCGTGCTGGTCAGCGAGGTGATCGCGCCTGACCCTGCGGACTCCGGTTGGGCCGGAACCCCGTTGGCCAGGACGTTCGTCTGGCCCGGAAAGACGATCGAGGCGGCCTCCGACAGGGTGTTTCGCAAGATCACGGTGACCGTGTCGCCAGCATTGACGCACAGCACCGGACCCGGGTGTTGGAACGCGCCGAACCCGCTCGAGTACCCCCACATGAACGCGGTGTTACCGTCGGGCAGGTTGATGTACCCGGTCTTGGTGGTCAGGTTGAAGATCGGGCTGGTGGCACCTCCCCCGACCCCCGCCGTGCAGGCGATACCGACCCGCGGTGGGGTCACGGCGATCGCCGGCTGGGTGAGCGTGACCATCGTGGCCCCGACCAGGGTCAAGGCGAGCAGCAGCGCCGCCCGGCGCATACCGCGAGCGCGACCCTTGACATGCGACACGGCATTCCCTTTCATCATGGCTCTCAGACTCCCAAGTCGTTCGGATAGGCCTGCGCGCGGAGGGCGCCGGGCGCGTACACACGGATCTCGGTGGCCTGGCCGCCCATTCCGCCCGGGGCCAGGTTGTTCGTTGCGGGGTAGTTGCGGTTGTAAAGCATGTAGGTGTCGAAGCCCGGCCCGGTATGCGCCGGCGCGGTGAAGACCACGTCGAAGCTCTCACCGGGGCCGATGCTGATCGTCTCGGTCTCATAGGAGGTGTCGGTACCGTCGCGCCCACGCATCGGGGTGGCATCGCGGCCGACCACCCGCATCCGTATCCCGGCCATGGTCATCGCCTGCTCCCGGAATCCGAGGTTCGCGAACCGGAGGGCGACCGTCTCGCCGGCATTGCAGTTCACCAGCGACGACTGCGGCTGGTACTGCAGCTCGGGATGCCCCACTGGGGCGATGAGGTCTCCGGAAACAGGATCGGTCTGCACCGCGAGGGCGTGAACGGATGCCGCGGCATCGATCGGGGCGTTGGGGGCGATGGTGTCCGGGTAGACCCGTCCGTTGAGGAGTCCGAAGTCGGCCCGGTAGTCGCTCCACTGCGGCAGCTGGATATGGGCATCCGCCCAGTGCGCCTCGGCCCAGACCTCCGACAGGAACATCGCAAACTCTCGGTCGTAGCCGGTGGAGCCGTCCCCGTCGTTGTACAGGAACTGGGTGTGCCCGCCGATGGTCTGGCCGTCCTGCAGGGGACGGACGAAGACCAGACCGGTCATGCCCATCTGGACGTGCTCGACGTCCTCCACGTGGCAGTGGAACATGTACGTCCCTGGTTCGCGGGGCCGGTACACGTAGGAGAAGACACGTCCGGTCCGCACGGCCACGGAACCGGACGGTTCACCGTCGAAGAACGGGATCACGTTGCGGAACCCGTGCCAGTGCAGGGTATGGGCGTCGAACAGGTCCGGCCGCAACGCCAGGCCCAGGTTGGTCAGCTGCACGGTGAAATCGACCGGGTGGGCCGGGTCGAATTGCTTCGTCCAGAACATCGGAGCGGAGTGCTGGGCCTTGTTCTTCTGGTTCGTCCTCGCGGTGTCGCTCAGGCCGGTGACGTTGCGGAACCCGAAGATGTAGGTCGTGAACGGGTCCGGCGCGAGGACGTCGGGGTGGAACGGTGGGATGGCCGGGGTCTTCGGGAGGAAGATCCACCCGTCTGTGCCGGCCAGGTAGAGGTCCGGATCCCCGATGGCCGCGATGGCGGCCTCGGGAAGCAGGACATTGCCCGCCCAGACGCCGGTCCCGACGATGGCCACCGCGCCGCCGGCGAACTTGAGGAGGTCGCGTCGGCTGAAAGGCTTTTTGAAGATCATTCCCGTGTCTCCCTTGGGATCGGAGGTGCCGTTGCGGTGTGCGTTGTCGATCGGGTCAGGGGACATCGAAGGCATCCACGTTGTAGTCGCCGTTGCCACCGAGGCCGTGTGCTGTGCCGTCGAAGTAGACCGACCAAACGCCGTTGTTGTAATAGACGACGTCTTCGTCCTGAACCGCCCCGAGCGTCGGCACGGTCGTGTTGGCGGCGCTGAACGAGACGTAGAAGTGGGTGGCGTCCACTCGCACGAAGCCGTCGATGTCGGTATTGGTCGGCAGGTTGTATGGCGCGGCGCTCCTGTCGATCACCCGGCTGTATGCGGTGCCGTTCCAGCTGTAGATGTCGCCGTTGTCTGCGGGCCCTCCTACGCCTGGCGGGTTCGTGTTGCCCACAGTGGAGAAGTACAGGATTCCGCCAACGACGCTGATCGCATCCAGATCGAGGTTGTCGTTACCGCCGAGGCCGTGAACGCTGCCGTCGAAGTAGAGCGACCAGGCGCCGGCGTTGTAGTAGACGACGTCCTCGTCCTGCACGTTCCCGAGACCGGGCACGTTGACCTGCCCGGTGAAGGAGAGGTAGAAGTGGGTGTCGTCGACCCGGTCGTAGCCGTCGACATTGGCACCGGTCGGCAACCCGTATGGCGCGGTCGTCACGTCATGGACCCGACCGAAGGTGCTGCCGGTCCAGCGGTAGATGTCCGCGTCGTCCGCCGTTCCGCCGACGCCGGGCGGATTGATGTTCCCTTGCGTCGAGAAGTACAGGCCCTGGCCGGCCGGTGGCGGCGGCGGCGGAAGGGCCCCGGTGGCGAACGAGATCGCGTCCAGGTCGAGGTTGGCGGAGGCGTCCAGGCCGTGTGCGCCGCCGTTGAAGTAGATCGACCAGGCGCCGTCGAAGTAGACCACGTCCTCGTCGTCCACTGCGCCGACGCCCGGAACCGTGGTGGTCGCGTTGCTGAACGACAGGTAGAAGTGGGTGGCGTCCCGCCAGATGAGGCCGTCGACGTTGGGGTTGGTCGCACCGGTGGCCGACCCGCTGTTCGGCAGGTTGGTCGGCGCGGCCGTGGCGTCCAGGACGCGAACGTAGGAGCCTGCCACCGTTCCAGCGATAGACGTCGGCGTTGTCGCCGGTGCCGCCCGCTCCCGGAGGCACGGCCGTATTGTTCGTCGTGAAGTACAGCGTGTTCCCGACGACACTGATCGCGCCCATGTCGATGGTGCGCAGGAGCCCGTTCGCGCTGCCGTCGAACCACAACGACCACGAGGTGCCGTCGAAGTACACGACGTCTTCGTCGGCCACGGTGCCGATCCCGGGGAGGGTGACGTTCCCGGCGAACGAGGCGTAGAAGCGGGTGGCATCCACTCGGGAGAATCCATCCGTGTCGGCGCTGCTCGGGACGTTGTACGGCGCGGCGGTCATATCGATCGACCGGCTGAACGCGGTGCCGTTCCAGACATGGATGTCGGCGTCGTCAGCGGTGCCGGATACGCCGGGCGGGTTGGTGTTTCCTGTCGTCGAGAAGTACAGGTCCGAGGTCGGCGGAGGCGTTGTCGTCGCGCCGAACTCGTCTGCGCCGCTGTCGAAGCCGCCCAGTGCCGGCCGGGCCTGGTTGTCGAAGTCCGTGGCCGGCGCGTTCACGCCGGCGGTGCTCGCCGCGCCCAGGTTGCAGGCAGGCGTGCCGGGGCAGGCGCTCAGGTGGTAGTTGCCGAGCAGGTTCGGCGGCGCTTGCAGGGTGACGAGCGTGGCGTCCACGAACGCCGGGTTCTGACGCCAGGTGGCGAAGGAAACGGAGACGTCATAGGTCGAGACCACTGCCGGATCGACCGAGCTGTTGGTCGGACTGGTCGTGTACGCATGGGAGGCGGCGCTCTGCTGGACGACCGAGTTGGTCGGCGCGAGCACCCCGGTGCCGTCGGCCACACCGAGATCCCAGTTGTTGATGTCGGTTGCGCCGGTCAGGCCGATGCCGGTGACCGTGGTTCCGGCCCGGGTGCCGGCCCGGTTGTCCCAGAAGATGTTGTTGAACGACACCGGGTTGCTGAAGGTCGGCGAGCCGACCGGCAGTGTGGCCTGCAGCTGGTCGCTGTTGGCCGAGGTCGCCAGGCCGGCAGGAGCCGGTTGGCCGTCCGACGTCACCGCTGTGGCCGTCGTCAGGTTCTTCATGATCGTGTTGTTGTAGACCCGCACGTTCGGGGCGTCGTTAATGCCGATGCCGCCGCCCTCGTGGGTGGACACGTTGTTGACGATCATGTTGTTGTAGACATTCATCGGGAAGTTGCCGGCCATCAGGAAACGGATGCCGCCACCGTCGTCGTTGGCCATGTTGGCCTGGATCTGGTTGGCATAGATGTCCACCGGACCGGAGCCGGGCGAGAGTGCACCGACCGTCGCCGGCAGCTGCCCGGCGATCATGATCGCTCCGCCCTCGTCGTTGGACGAGTTGAAGTAGATGCGGTTGTGGTGGATCTTGCCGCCCGGGCTGAGGCCGTAGGCGCTCAACCCGCCGCCGTACTCCAGCGAGAAGTTGCCGCAGATGTCGTTGCCGGACACCTCGTAGCCGTCGGAGCCTGCGAAGAGCCCGATGCCGCCGGCCAGGTTGGTGCCCGCGTTTGCGATGACGCGGTTGTTGGCGATCCGCACGTTCTCGTTGTGGTTGCTCGTGTTCGGGGTGGCCAGATCGGGTGTGCCGATCCGGATGGTCCCGTAACCGCCGCCGTTGTTCTGCACCACGTTGTTGGTGACCTGGAGAGAGCGGGCGTATGCGTTGGCGAAGATCGCTCCGCCCTGTGTGGTGATGTTCGCCGGCAGGCCCGTCGGACCCCCGGTGAGGGCGTCGATGTTGCCGGGGAAGCCCACCTGGTCGCCGCCGCGGATGTCGAAGCCGTCGATGGCTGCCGTGAATCCGCTGGTGAACTGGCGTGCCGCACCGGGTGCCGTTGTGGCGTTCGCCGACGCCAGCACGTAGATCGCTTCGCCGTCGTTCACCGCCTGGTTGCCGTCCCAGGTCAGGCCGCCGACCTTGGCGAACCAGGCCGTGGCGAGGGCGGTGTCTCCGCCGAACGCGCCGGCGTCGATGATCGATCCCGGCACGAAGGTGGTGCCCTGGAAGCCGCCGGACCCGACGCCCTGCAGCTTGACCGGAGAGGCCATGACCAGGTTCTCGTAGTACGCGCCGCGGGGGTTGGCCGCGGTGGGCGTTGCCGGGTACACGATGACCAGGTCGTCTCCGTTGTTGGCGAACGCGGCGTCGAGTGCGGCCTGGATCGTTGCGTGGGTGCGGCCGGGGCCGACCTCTCGAACGGCAGGGTTGTAGCCGGTTCCGAGCACATGGAAGCTGAGCCCGTTGATGGTGCTCTGCCCGTTGCCCGAGGTGATCGTGAGCTGTTGCGAACCGACCGGGGCCGAGGCCGGCACGCTGGCTGTGATCGACGTGTCGCTCCAGGCGGTGATGTCGAGCGTTGTCGTGCCCAGATTGACGTGGCCGGTGCCCTGAGTCGAGCCCAAGCCGGTCCCGGCGATGGTGAAGGAGCGGCTGCCTGTTGCGGCCACGTACGGTTGCGACACGCTCAGCAGCTGCGGTGTGGCGGCGTCGAGGGCGCAGGTCACCGCCGTGTTGACCCCGGTGGTCGGGGACCCGACATAGACGCCGACCTGGGTCGGGGCGAGGTCGGTCGGAATGGTCACGCCGGGGAATGCCTCGAACTCGGTCGCTATCGAGCGATATCGCGGGTTGTAGTTTGCGTTCAGATGCCCGGGGACGCCGGGGTCGTTGCCCACGAAGCGATACATGTTGGCGCAGACACCCGAGGGTGTCGGGCAGCTGATGTGGTTCGTCGAGGGAAGCAGCACGTCGTACGCGCCGTTGAAATCGGACTCGACGGTCGTGACCAGCCGGTTGGCGAAGTCATAGATCCCGACCGGTGCGAAGGACACACCCGTCTTCTCCCCGAAGAGCGTGGACCGCGGGTCGGTGGAGAAGTTGATGTCGTCCACGATCAGGCCGCGCAGACGGGCCGGGACGGGGACATCCGTGAAGATGTTGAACATGGGCACGACGGACTTGCCGTTGTTCACCCGCACCAGTTTGGTGTCGCAGGTCGGCTTGGCTGCGCCTTCATAGGGCGACCCACCCATGCCCAGGAACGGGGGGTTCGAGACTGCTGTCGAGGCCGGCACGGTGACCCCGACGGGGACCCCGTTGGTGCCGTCGCCGACCACTGCGGGGTAGTTGTCCGTCTTGCTGCCCGCGAGGTCGACGGTGTGGAGCGTTCCTGCGCAGGCGGGCGGCGGCACCTGCGGAACGATCTGATCGCCGTTGGCGATGTTGACGTCCGTCTCGCTGGTCACCTTGTACAGGGGGTCGCCGGTGGCATCCTGCGGGATCGCGATTTTGACCAGGTAGTCGCCGCTTCCGAGCGGCTGGAAGGTTCCGCCGTCGCACACGGGGTTGGCCGGATCTGTGGCGTTCACTGTTCCTGTGCAGGCGTCGGCGAAGCCGTAGTTGCCATCCACGGCCGCACCGAAGTTCGCCGCCGATGTGCCCTGGTCGGTCGGGTACGGTCCGAATTGGACGCCCTGGATGGAAGCTCGAGATGCACTCTCCCGATGTCTCCTGGTTCGGCGCGAGCACGTTCTCGTCGAATGCCGCGGGGTTGTTTGCGGCGTGGACGAGAGGCTTGCCATCGACATCCCGGGCTACGCAGCCGGTCGGCCGGGTCCAGTGTTCCGAGAGGTAGGTGTTCAACAGCTTTCCCCTGGCCAACGACCCGTCCGGCGCGAGTTCGAAGGCGTCGTTCGTGCCCCCGCACGGCGCGGTCGTCGTGCCGCAGTCGACTGTGGACCAGAGCTCGACCGGCACGTCGGAGACACCAGGCTGCCAGTCCTCGGATGCGGCATATTGCGGGTCGAGCTCATTGCGGGTCGTGTCGTAGCTGACCGAGCCGACGATGCCGCCGTTGCGGGGGTCGATGCCATTGGCGCCTGTTGAATCGTAGGTGTGAACGCCCCAGTCCATCGTGCCGCTGAGGCCGATGATGCTGAGCACGCTGACGTCGACGCCGGCGCCCTTCACCGTGGTCGGGGTGGGCTGGTTGTCGGCCTGGTACGTGACACCGGTCGTGTAGAAGGAGTTGTTGAAGTTCTCCATGACGGTCCACTCGCTGAGGGGGTATGCGCTCTCGAAGTGGTAGTAGCCCGTGCTGTCGGTGGTGACGAGGTTCGTCCCTCTGTCCATCAGCGAGTTGTCCTGCTTGCGCATGGTCAGCGTGAAGTTGGGCATGCCGGTCTCGCCCGGGTCCTTCACACCATTGCGGTTGGCGTCGATGAAGACGTACCCGTCATATTCGGTCCACCAGCCGCTGTCCGGCAGATTGCCCATCTTCACCGTCTCGCCGTTCTTCACGGTCACATTGACCGAGTCGAGGAAGTGGTTCTGCGGCTCGTCCCACCAGCTCAGGCTGTAGTTGCCGTCGGGCACGCCAGAGATGTCGAAGGTGCCGTCCGTGCCGCCGTGACCCACCCACACTGCCTGGTCGCCGGCCTGCAGGTCGCTGAGCGAGAGCCACGGATTGACGATCGGCTTGCCCATCTTGCTCCCGGTCAGACCGAGCCAGTGGTTGTAGTCGCCGCCCTTGGGCGGGCTGTACTGCTTGACATTGACGACCGCGCCTTCAATGCGGCCCGAGCCGGCGGTCAGGGTGTTCGTGGGCTTCACGAATCCGAAGATCGGCCCTGGTACGGGTTCGCCGGCCAACAGGGCCTCGGTGTCGTAT
Organism: Cryobacterium breve; assembly: GCF_027594785.1. Taxonomy (GTDB): domain Bacteria; phylum Actinomycetota; class Actinomycetes; order Actinomycetales; family Microbacteriaceae; genus Cryobacterium; species Cryobacterium breve_A. The sequence goes on along the minus strand of NZ_CP075584.1, from coordinate 2,650,056 downwards.
CCGGTGCTGCCCTCCATCACCCAGGCGTCGAAGTCGTGGTTTCCTTCAAGGGTCGTGGTCTGGATCCAGGTCTGGTTGGCCGGGGCTGAGGCAGTGAGCGCGTAGCGGTTACTCCCCAGGTGGGGCATGGTCAGGATGCCGCCGGCATCGCTGACGCAGTGGCCGCCTGACCCCGGGATCGGCACGGGGAGCATGCCCGCGTCGAGGCTGGCCATTGGGATCACGTGGCTGATCGGGTCCTCACCCTGGTAAACGGTGCACAGGGGGTTGCCATAGACGTCGGTCTGCACCTCGCCGAGGGTATCTGCGATGTGGCCGGTGAAGCCCGCCAGGCCAGGCTCGCCCTGGTCGAGGGTTCCGTTGGTCGTCGCGCTGTCCTGGAAGATCTGCGCCCGGAGCGTCGAGTCGGGAAGGGGGGTCGGCTGCAGTTCGACGGTGACGAGACCCGGGTCGGGAAGAGGCACGGTGAAGTGCGCGCCGTCGATCTTGTAGCCGTCGGAGAGCACAGAGATCAGGTATCGTCCGTTCGGGAGGGTGAGACCGCCTGCGAAGTCGGCCTGGTCGCCCTGGCGCACGATCGGACTCGTGCTGTGCGGCGTCTCCTTGATCGACGTCCACTCGCAGGAGCCCGGATACCCGGTGTCGAGTGTGTTGCAGCCGGAACCGAGCGCCGGACTCCGCTGAGCGGTCGTCCCGGTGTTGTCCTCGTTGATCATGTAGGTGAAGTTGGGGATGGCGGCACCCTTGGCGACTCCCGCACCCGCGAAAGCGCGAGGTTCCGTGCGCGCGCTGGTCACGTTCAGCGTCAGGCTGCTCGTCGTCGCAGCCTGGGCGGGCAGCACGGGCGGCGCCGAGAGCATCGCTATCGGCATGACCACCGCAGTGGCGGCGATTAGAATCCGCTGCCACAGAGGCCGCCGTACCGAAGTGAACCCGGACATGTCTCTCGTCGCTTCCATGGTGACCTCCAACGTCTGGAAGGCTCCATGCTGATCGGACGCGACCTGGCGACCAAGCCGCACCTGAGGGATGCTCGTCTCCCCAAAATTGGGGGGCGAGCCTCGCCACCCCCCAAATTGGGTGGTCGTGCACCCCCAGCATGAGGGTTGACCGCCCAGAGTGCGGTGGCCACGATGGGAGCCCATCCTCCCCGGAGGCCGGCGTGGCGAAGGATCGTGCCTCGCTTGTTGACGGGGCCGGTCCGTGCCACGATGACCGGGCATCGACCCGGTCGATCTGCACGTCCATCACCCGAAGCTGGATTGCGGAGGCTCATGAGTGCACTACGAGGTGTCCGTCGCATCAGTCGCGGTGTGGACGCTCACCCGGCCGCCCGACTGGCGCCGCCGCTCGCGACGATCGTCATCGTCGCGCTCGTGATCGCGGGGATGCCGACGTCGGCACAAGCGGACGGCGTACAGCCCGTGAACCAACCGGTTCCGGTTGCGACCGCAGCACCGACGCCGCCTCCGATACTCACGCCCTCGCCCGATCCGACACCCACGCCGACGGCGACCGCGACACCGGCACCCGCACCCACCCAGGCACCGTCGCCAGAACCCGCGCCGACGGCGCAACCCACGCCCACTCCGCTTCCCACTCCGACGCCCACTCCGACGCCGACCCAGACGCCGATCCCGACGCCGACCCCGACGCTCACCCCGACGCCGACGCCGGCCCCTGATCCCACGCCCAGCCCTCGCCCCACGCCGACGCCGACAGCGACGGCGACCCCGGAGCCCACGCCCACGCCCACGCCCACAGCGTCGCCGACCCCGGCGACCCCGCCGGCCCTGGTGCTCGTGGCCCCGGAACCCCAGCAGGCCTTCGGCCCCCGGGCACCCGTCGTGTCATCGGCTGTGCGACAGACAGCTGCTGCCGCCCGCGCCGCTGCCGACAGGGCGCAGGCGGAACACGTCTCGGCCCGCCGCGCCGCCGCCGTCACTGCCGCCCAGTCCCGCCTGCGCGCGGCGGAGACCGGCCTGGCCGCGGCGAAGCTCGCCGACGCCTCGGCCCAGGCAGACTACGCGGCCGCCGTCAGCCGGGCCGACCTTGTGCATGCGCTCAGGGAACGGGCCGGAGTAACCGCAGACGCGTCCCGCCGGGTGCTGGCGACGCTCGTTCGCGGCCTGATGCAACAGTCCGGCAACAGCACCCTCGACGTGCTGCTCGACGACAGGGCCGACCAGGACCTGCTGTTTCAGCTCGGCACACTGGATACCCTGTCCAGGCTGACCGCGAATCTCGACGACGTGCGCAGTCGGGTCGCCGCGGACGTCAGTCGGGAGCAGGTGCTCGAGAAGCAGGACGCCGCCGCTCAGGCCGTCATCGCCGCGGTCCCGGTTTCCGCCACCCGTGCGGCGGTCGCGGCGGCGCAGGACGACGTCGACGCCGCATCCGCCGCCCTCGCCGACCTGGGCCGGTCCGTTCCTGCGACCACGGCGGCGAGTGAGGTCCAGCCGTTCCCGGCAACCTCGACGGTCGCGGACACCGGGCGTCTGAGTGAACAGGGCTGGACCGCACCGGCCATCGGGCGCATCACCGATCCGTTCGGCCCGCGTCTCGTGCACCCGGTTGCCGGGGTCAGTGATTTCCACCGGGGGACGGACATCGGCGCAGGGTGCGACGCGGCCATCTATGCGGCGGCCGACGGGGTCGTCGAGTCCGCCGGCGTGCTGGGCACCTATGGCAACTGGATCCTGATCGACCACGGAAGCGGCATCGCGACCGGCTACGCGCACATCGCCCCCGGGGAGACACTGGTCAGCGTCGGTGAGCGCGTTGTTGCCGGCCAGGTGATCGCCGGAGTCGGGAGCACCGGCGCCTCGACCGGCTGCCACCTGCACTTCGAGGTCAGGATCGACGGGACCGCCGTCGACGCCGTCCCGTTCCTGGCCCTGCGTGGCGTGAACCTCGGCACCTGAATTGTGGTCGCCCAGCGGCCGACACGGCGAGGGGAAATGGGTCAGGCCAGGCCAAGGAGGGCGGCGCGAGCTCGCTTCATCGACGTCGTGAGGCCCCACTCGGCGGAGAGTCGCTCGAGCTCGGCGTCCTGCTCCGGGGTGCTCGGGCGGATGCGGGCGTCGAACGTGGGGAGCGACAGGTCGCGCACGACGTTGACGACGGTCGGGGCGACCGCGAGGTAGTCGACGGCGGCGGTGATTTTTCCGCGCACGCCCGCAGCGAGTGCCGAGGCCGGATCGGCGGCCGCGGCGACGATGCCGTCCAGGTCACCGAAGTCGGCGAGCAGGGTGGCCGCGGTCTTTTCGCCGATTCCGGCGACTCCGGGGAGCCCATCGGAGGCGTCGCCGCGGAGGGCCGCGAAGTCGGCGTACTGCGCCGGGCTGACGCCGGTCTTCGCGATCAGCGCGGCATCGGTGAGGGTCTCGAGCCTGGCCATGCCGCGGCCGGTGTAGATCACGCGCACGGTGCGGGAGTCGTCGACGAGCTGGAAAAGGTCGCGGTCGCCGGTGACGACATCGACGGGGATGTCCGCGTGCGAGGCGAGCGTGCCGATCACGTCGTCCGCCTCGTGCCGCGGGGAGCCGATCACCGGGATTCCGAGCGCGGCGAGCAGCTCACGGATGATCGGAACCTGCGAACTGAGCAGCTCGGGGACGTCCTCGGTCGCGGTGGGGGCATCCGCTGCCGGAGACTCGACGAGCGCGGCGACCCGGTGGGTTTTGTAGGTCGGGATCAGGTCGACCCGCCACTGTGGACGCCAGTCGTCGTCCCAGCAGGCCACGATCTCGGTCGGCGGGAACTCGGTGACGAGCCGGGTGATGATGTCGAGCAGCCCGCGCACGGCGTTGACCGGCTGGCCATTCGGCGCGCGGACGGTGTCGGGCACCCCGTAGAACGCGCGGAAGTACAGGGCAGCGGTGTCGAGCAGCATCCGGCGCTCCGGTGGAGTGGTCACGGCGGAATCCTGACATATCGGACCCCCGTGCGTCCACCGGGGAGGGATCCAGGTCGTGCTGGCGCTATTGTGCCGATTGAATCGCCGCCGCTCACCAGGGCGAGGGGCCGCCGCCGGGGACCGAACCGCCGTCGAGGAGCAGGGTGCCGAGAGCGGCCTCGTCGCGTTCGGCGTGGTGCTGGCGCACATAGAGCTCGAGGTCGGCGACCCGCTGCGAGTGCCGGGCCTCGAAGGCGAGCGGCCACGGGCCAAGCGTGTGGCCAGCCCGGGCGATGACCTCCTCGACCGAGCGTGCGACGAGGCCGCGTACCCTCGCCGCGAGGAGCGCCCCGGCCTGGCCGGTCGCGCTGCCGTCGTCGATCGATGCGGCCGCGGCCGCAAGGGCACCGCCGCACGCGCTCAGGGCCACGTCGATCGCGCCGAGGTGCGCGAGGGCGATCTGGTCCGCCGGCCATTCCTGGGCGCCGCGGAACACCCGACGGGCGATCCCGACTGCCCCGCCGAACCAGCACGCGGCGACGCCGATCCCGGCCCAGGCGTAACCCGGCCGGTCGAAGTACCAGTTGTCCTCGCGGATCGCGACCGCGGGCACGCCCCGGAAGTCGACGGGGCCGCTGGTGATGGAGGGCAATCCGCGGCCGACCCAGGTGTCCTCGAGTACGGTGATGCCCGGCGCGGTGAGATCGACCGCGAACAGCCGCAGCGCCTGACTCGACGTGTGCGCCGTGACAAGGGCGTTGCTCAGCGAACTCGCGAGCGAGCACCACGGTTTGAGCCCGTCGAGCCGCCAGCCCTGCTCCGACTCACTCGCGTCGAGGCGGGTGCCACGCGCTTCGGCCGAGAAGACACCCCAACTGCGGATCTGGTCCGTCTCACCGCCGGGCAGCTGCGCCGGTTCGACGGATGCCTGGCCCAGGACCGAGAGGGCGGCGAGATGACCGTCGGTGACGCGCGCCGCCGACAGGTCGGCCGCCGACACCGTCGCGAGCGTCTCGAAGAGGCGCCGGGTGTCGCCCTCGCCGATGGCGGGAAGACGGGAACCGAGGTGCATGGCGAGCCGGAGTGCCCTCCCGGTATCGCCGTTCACGAGCAGGGCCTCATCGGCGACCACCCGGAGTTGCTCACTCGCCTCGCGATCACCGGGCGTACCGAGCCAGACCGGGGCACTCTCACTGTCGAAGTTCCGCTGGTTCATCTGCGGCCTCGCCTTCTTTTGCTTGTCATCCTCGACCCGCGCACTGCCCATCCGACGTCCCCTTCTCGTCGAGTCCCCCTCGCCGCGACACCGGTCCGCGGCCTTCGTCGTCCTCCGCCGCAACCGGCCCTGGTTTCTGGCCCAATGGGCCCGTCCGACCCCTCGCTCAGTCCGTGACGTCCGAGAGGGCGCGTCCGGACGGGCGGGTCGGCGACTTGGCGGTCGCCTTCCGCGGTATGCGGTTCTCGGCGCTGACCATCCAGGCGTACTGCTCGAGCTTCTCGATGAAGCCGTGCAGGATATCGGCGCTCGTCGGGTCCTCGTCGTCAACGGCATCGTGCACCTTGCGGATGTTCTTCACCGTCGCGTCGAGCCGCTCCGTGATCATGACGACGGTTTCCGCGGTGTCGACCTCGCCCGCCGGGAACTTCGGCAGGTGGGTGTCCTTGGCGACCGTCTCGGTGCGTCCGTCGGGGAGGGCGTCGAGTGCGCGCATCCGCTCGGCCAGCTCGTCGGAGAAGATGCGGGCATCGTCGATGATCTCGTCGAGCTGCAGGTGCAGGTCGCGGAAGTTGTGGCCGACGACACTCCAGTGCGCCTGCTTGCCCTGAACGTGGAGTTCGATCAGGTCGACGAGGACGGACTGGAGGTTGCCGCCGAGTTCAGCCGATGCCTTCATGGGTGCGCCCCTCTCACGCAGGAGCGCGCGGCGGCGGATGCCGGGCGAGGATCCCGCTCGTTTCGAACAGCACGATAGCAGGGGTGTCCCCGCCGTGTCAGGTGGAGCGGATGCCCCTGTTCGGATGTACCGCGGCCGGCGCTAGGCCTGGGTGTCGGCCGGGGTGTCGCGGCGGCGGAAGAGCGCGGGCCCCGACTGGGCGACGGCGAGCCACAGCCGCTCGTCGTGCGTGCCCGGCAGGGGCGGGAGCGCGTCGAGCGGCCACCAGGCGGCCGCCGTGTTCTCGCCGTCGGCTGGGTGCGGGTCGCCGCTCACCCAGCGGCAGCGGAAGAGCACGTCGAGATACTGGGCCTGATCGCCGTTGGCGTACTGGAGGGGCTCGTGGGCGAAGACGCCGACGAGGGTCTCGACCTCGGCGATGATCCCGGACTCCTCGAGGATCTCGCGCGCCGCGGCATCCGCGGGCTCTTCGCCGGGGTCGACGACTCCGGCGACGTTCGACCAGTTGCCGTTGTCGGCGCGGCGGACGAGGAGCGCCTCGTCGCCGCGCACGACGACCGCGGTCACGCCGATGAGCCAGAGCGGGGCGTGCCCGATGCTTTTACGGAGTTCGAGGATGAAATCGGGGGTGGCCATCCTTCGAGCCTAGCCAGCGGATCTCCTGAGTTGGCCACCGCAGCACCGGTTGCCGGGATGCGCAACCCCCTCGCGCGCGAACTCACCGCACAAGCCGGGTGCGAGACTGGTGACGCGGCCTCTCAGACGGACCGCGACAGGGGGGCGACATGACCGGATCACGGGTCGGGAGAGCGTGTCGGGGGACTTCGCACGGCACCGGGCACAGAATGGCGGCGGCACTCGGCGCAGCGGCGCTGCTCTGCACAGCGCTCTCCGCGTGCGCGGCGGCGGCACCGTCGTCGACGGCCAGTGCGACAGCAACGGCAACCGCATCGACCTCGGCCTCGGCCTCGACCGTCCCAACGGCGACAGGTGCACCGACGGACACTCCCACCGGGTCACCCACAGCGGTCCCCACTCCCACGCCCGGCGACGACGTTTCCGCGGCCTGTTCTGCCGGCGCGCTCGGCGCAGCCCTCGTCTCGCGGCCGATGGACAGCGGCATGAGCAGCTTCTACTGGGACCTGTCCCTGACCAACACGGGAGCCCAGGCCTGCACCGTGCAGGGATACCCCGGTGTCCGGCTCGTGAACGCGAGCACCGGGGCGCTGCTCGGCCCGGCCGCGGCGCACGAACGCTACCCGACGGTGACGGGGGATGCCGTCGAACTCGCTCCCGGCGCATCCGCCTACAGCCTGCTGCACCTGAATCAGGCGGGCGCATACACCTGCACGCTCGTCGCTGTCACCGAGCTCGACGTGACCCCGCCCGGCACGGATGTCCCTCGCCGGGTTACGACGCCCAACCCGATCCAGGGGTGCGACGACCCGCTCATCGGCCTGGTGAAGGTGGGTCCGTTCGCGCCTGCCGCGCTCGTCTACTAGCTGCAAATCGGGAGAGCCCGGTTTGTGGCCGGCGAGAGTGGTCTCGGTCGACATCGGGGGCTAACTCAGGAAGACCGCGCCTCACCGGGATGCCGGACCCCGGAAACAGGCGGACACGTGCCGGCGACGACGCGAATCTCCTGAGTTAGCCCCCGGGGCATGCCGAAGAGGGCGGGCGCGACGGAGCGGGACCGGCTAGTAGGCGGGGTGCCAGGTCGCGGCAGCGACCGCGGCCTCGGGGTCGGTGATGGGGACACCGTTGACCCCGTCGCGCACGGCCTGGGCGACCACGGCGACGGCGACGCGGCGTGACACCTCGGGCAGGTCCCGGAACGAGGGCAACACGGCAGCGCCCGGACGGGTCACGTCGACCATGCCGGCGATCGCGTGCGCGGCGGCGAGGAGCATGGCCCGGTTCAGCACGGTCGCCCGCGCGACGATCGCTCCGAAGCAGATCCCCGGATACATCAGGGCGTTGTTGCCCTGGCCGATTTCGTAGTCGACCCCGTCGAACCGCACGGGGGCCGACGGGCAGCCGGTGCTCACGAGGGCGGCGCCCGCCGTCCAGGTGATCACGTCGGCCGCGGTCGCCTCGGCGAGTTCCGCCGGGTTGGAGATCGGACAGATCAGCGGGCGTTCGACGTGGGCGGCCATCTCACGCACGGCAGCCTCGGTGAAGGCGCCGAACTGGGTCGAGGTGCCGATGAGCGCAGTCGGGTGCACGGCGGCGATCACGCCCTGCAGCGAGCGCGGGTCGGCGAGCGCGGGCGCGAACGCATCGCCGTCCAGTTCCCGCGCGGGCCGGGCGTATCGCCGCTGGCCCGCGGTGAGGTCGGGCAGGCTGTCGACGATGAGCCCCTGCCGGTCCATCAGGTAGATCCGGGCCTCGGCTTCCGCGAGGGACTGTCCGCCGGTCACGACGAACTCGTCGACGATCTGGTCGGCGATGCCGATCCCGGCGGTTCCCGCACCGAAGATCAGCACCCGCTGGTCGCGCAGGGTCAGCCCGGAGATCAGCATGCTCGTGTTCAGCGCTGCGAGGATCGTGACGCCGGTGCCCTGGATGTCGTCATTGAGGGTGCAGATGCTGTCGCGATACCGCTCGAGGATCGGCGCGGCCGTCGCGCGGCCGAAGTCCTCCCAGTGCAGCAGCGCGCCTGGGTAGAGCCCGAGGGCCGTCTGCACGAAGTCGTCGATGAACCGGTCGTAGTCAGCGCCACGGATGCGTGGAAAACGATTTCCGAGGTACCGCGAGTCGGCGAGCAGCCCGGCATTGTCGGTGCCGACGTCGATGAACACCGGCAGGATCTGAGCGGGGTCGATTCCCGCTGCCGCGGTGTAGACGGCGACCTTGCCGGTGAGGATCTCAGCCCCGTTGACTCCCCAATCGCCGATGCCGAGGATGCCCTCGCCGTCGGTGGCGACGATCAGGCGGATGTCCCGGCCGTTGGCGTAGATCTTGAGCGCGTCCGCGATGCTCTCGGGATCGAGTGCGGAGATGTAGGCGACGTCGCTGCCCGCGTAACAGTCGCTGTACTGCTGGATCGCCTGGGCGACGGTCGGCGCGTACACGATCGGCAGGAATTCGACGAGATGCCGGGACATGGCGTAGTAGAAGAGGCGGCGGTTGCGCGCGCAGACGTCCATCAGGAACAGGCGCTTCTCGAGGTCGTTCGGCCGGGCCAGGAACCGCCGGTAAAGCTGGCCCGATTGCTGCTCGATGGTCTGCACGACGTGCGGGAGCTGCCCGGTGATGCCGCCGCGCATCCGCTCGGCCCTGGTGAAGGCGGTGCCCTTGTTGCGGTACGGGTCGGAGAGCAGGGAAAGCCCGGTCATGAAGTGCCTCTCGCGAGTTGGAGGCCGCGACGGTGTGACCGGTGTGCCGGGCCTGAGGCTGCTGCCTACCCCGCTTCACCCAGTTTAACCCCGCGTTTACCCGAGATTCGTCGCCGCGGCAGCCGCGGACTCGCGTGCCACGTTCTTCTCCTCGCGGCGGATGGCCCGGCGCTCCCGCCCGCCCTCGACGAGGAAGTAGAGCACCGGCAGCACGATGAGGGTGAGCAGGGTCGAGGAGACCAGGCCGCCGATCACGACGAGGGCGAGCGGCTGGGAGATGAACCCTCCGGTGCCGGTGAGGCCGACCGCCATCGGCAGCAGGGCGAAGATCGTAGCGAGCGCGGTCATCAGGATCGGGCGCAGCCGCCGGGAGGCGCCGTTGACGAGCGCCTCGCGCACGTCGAGGCCCCGTCGGCGGTACTGGTTGACGAGGTCGATCAGAACGATCGCGTTCGTCACGACGATGCCGATCAGCATCAGCACGCCGATCAGCGACGGCACACCGAGGGGGATGCCGGTGATCACCTGCAGCGCGATGGCCCCGGTCGCCGCGAACGGGATGGACACGAGCAGCAGCAACGGCTGCAACAGCGACCGGAACGTCGCGACCATGACGATGTAGACGATCAGGATCGCGGCGAGCAGCGCGATTCCGAGCTGTTGGAACGCGTCGGTCTGGTCCTTCGTGACGCCGCCGAGGGTCGCTGTCGCGCCCGTCGGCAGGGTTGTGTCGGCGAGCACGGTGGCCATCTGGGCGTTGGCGGTGCCGAGGTCGTTGTTGTTCGGCGTCGCCGAGACCGTCGCGGTGCGCAGGCCCTTCGTGGTCGTGAGGGTGGCCGGGCCGTCGACCTGCGCGACGGTCGCGAGGGTGCTGAGCGCGACCGGCCCGGCGACCGTCGGGATTTGCAGGGCGGCGAGCGCGGCCGTCGTGGTCGGCGAGCTGGCCCCGGTGAGGTACACGGACAGGTTCGCCTCGTTGATGACGATCGACCCGACGATGCTCGGCTGCATCGCCTGCGAGACGAGACTGCCGAGGGCGAGCTCGCTCAGGCCCGCCGCAGCGGCCTTCGTGCGGTCGATCTTCACGGCGAGGTAGGGCCGGGACGCGGCAAGGTTGCTCGAGCTCTCCTTGATCGCGTCGAGCTTCTTCACGGCGGCGAGGATGCTGTCGCTCGCTTTCTGCAGGTCGGCGCCGTTCGCCGCGGTGATGTCGACGGCGATGTCCGAGGTGCCGCCGAAGCCGCCGCCGGCCGTGACGGAGAAGTCGCCGACGTCGGTGAGCGCGGCGAGCTTGCCGCGGACGGCGTCCTGAACGGCGTCGGGCTTGGCCACTCCGTCGGTCGTGATCGAGTAGCTCACTGTGCTCGTGGTCGGCGCTCCCCCGGCGAACGCGGCGAGGGCGCTGCCGCCGCCGATCGATACCTGGACGATCTTCACGCCCGGAGTGCTGCGCAAAGCTGTTTCGACCGTCGTCGAGGCGGTGTCCTGGGCGGCGAGGCTCGTGCCGACAGGGAGAGCCTGGGCCACCCGGAACGTGGTCTGACCGGTCGAGCCGAGGAAGTTGACCTTCATGAACGGGATGATCGCGACCGTCCCGCCGAGCACGAGCACCGAGAGCAGCAGTGTGACGACCGCGTGCCGGAGCGTCCACCGGATGATCGGCAGGTATCCGGTCTGCAGCCGGCTCGGCTCCTCTGCGATCGCGGTCGCGGGAGCGGATGCCGCGCGCCGGGTGCGCCGGGACGCGGTCGCGGGTGCCGCAGCGGTGGAGGTCGCGGGGGTCGCCGCGAGGACGGACTCGCCGAGCGGGTCCGCCGCCGCGCCGGTTTCGGCAGCCCGCGCCTGCGGTTTCGGGAGCGGGCTGCCGAAACCGGCGCGGTCGCGGTCTGATTCCGCCGAAACGGGCGCGGTGGCGGCCTCGCCGGTGGCGGCATCCGTTGCCGCGAGGACCGGGGCCGTCTCGGGAATTGTGCCCGGCTCGGCGGACTTCGGCGTCTTCTCAGGCCTCGCAGGCTTGGCGGTCTTCGGCGACGTGGCGGGCTTCGGATTCGGGGCGCGCAGGAACCAGTAGGCGAGCACGGGCACGATCGTGAGCGAGACGAGCAGGGAGGCCAGCAGCGCGATCGTGACGGTCAGGGCGAAGGGGCGGAAGAGTTCGCCGGTCGACCCGCCGACGAAGGCGATCGGCAGGAAGACCGTGACGGTCGTGATCGTCGACGCGGTGATCGCCCCGGCGACCTCGCGCACGGCCTCGACGATGGTCTCGGATCGGTCCGCCCCGGGCACGAGGTGGCGCTTGATGTTCTCGATGACGACGATCGAGTCGTCGACGACGCGGCCGATCGCGATCGTGAGGGCGCCGAGAGTGAGGATGTTGAGCGAGTATCCGACGCCCTGCAGGCCGATGAACGTGATCAGCACGGAGGTCGGGATCGAGATCGCGGTGACGAGCGTCGCCCGCACCGAGAGCAGGAAGACGAGGATCACCAGCACGGCGAACACGAGTCCGAGGATGCCCTCCTGGGTGAGCGAGTTGATCGACTCCTGGATGAACGGGGCCTGGTCGAAGACGACGGTGAAGGTCGTGCCGGGCACGGCGTCCTGGAGCTTCGGGAGGATCGCCCGGACGGCCGTGGACACGTCGACCGTGTTGGCGGCGGGCACCTTGGTGACCGCGATCGTGAGGGCCGGCTTGCCGTTGACGCGGGAGATGCTCGCGACGGGGTTCTCGCCGAGCACGACCGTGGCGACGTCACCGATAGTGGGCGGGGCGGCGGGCGCGGCACCCGGGGCGGTGACCGCACCGGCGCCGGGTGCAGTGCCGGCACCGGTGCCGAGCAGCGGCAGGGCGGCGATGTCCGCGGCGGAGGTCAGCTTGCCGCCGGCTTGCACGGACAGGGTCTTGTCGCCCTCGGTGAGCGAGCCGGCGGGGATGAGCGCGCCGTTCTGCTGCAACGCGGAACGGATCGCCTGCGTGCTGAGGCCGCGGGTGGCCAGGGCAGCGGCATCCGCTGTGATGGTCACCCGGCGGCCGACGTCGCCGACGAGCGCGGCCTCGCGCACCCCGGACACGTCGCGGATGTCGCCGAGCACGCTGCGCTTGAGGTCGTCGGCGAGGGTGGCCTGGTCGCCGCCGGAGACGGCGAGGGAGATGACCGGGAAATCGTCGATGCTGCCGCTGATCACCTGCGGGTCGAGGTTGTCAGGCAGGCGGGTCTTGATGCGGTTGATCGCCTGGCTGATGCGCGATTCGGCCTTGACGAGGTCTGTGCCGTATGTGAACGTGGCGCTCACGAGCGAGGAGTTCGTGCTGCTCGTCGTCGAGGTGGATTCGAGGCCGGCGATGCCCTGGATAGCGGTCTCGATGGGGGTCGAGACGTCGTCGTTGACGACCTCGGGCGAGGCGCCCGGATAGCTCGTGGAGACGAGCAACTGCGGTAGTTGCAGGGAGGGAATCAGTTCCTGCTTGAGGCTCGTGAGGGCGAGGCTGCCGAAGATGGCGGCGACGATCGTGATCAGGGCGATCAGGGCCCTGTTCTTCATGCTCAGCACGGCGAGAAAATGCATGGCTCAGTATCGCATCGCGCTGTGACAGGCGTGTCGCGTTTTGCACCTCGGGTTCGGCGCGCAGGGCCCGGGCCCTCACCAATTCGACGGAGTCTTTGCCCGGAAAGCGCTTAGATCGCGCTCTCTCGGCGTCGGAAACCCAAAATCTCCGTCGAATTCGTCAGGGTCAGACGACGTCGGCGAGGTACCCGGTGTCGGGCAGCGGATGCCGCAGCAGTGACCCCCAGGCCAGGCCCAGGGCATCCACCGCGCGTTCCATCTCGACCGCGCTGTGGCAGAACGGGACCCGCAGGAATCGTTCGAAGGCGCCGTCGACGCCGAAGCGGGGCCCGGCCGGCACGAGCAGGCCGTGGTTGCGCGCGGCGAGCGCGAGCTGGGAGCTCACCGGGCGACCGAGGTTGACCCACGCGGTGAGGCCGCCGTCGACGTGCGGCACTGTCCAGTCGGGGAAGCGCGCGGCGAGGAGTGCCTTGAGGTGGTCACGTCCGTCGCGGAGCTCGTGGCTGCGACGCTCGAGAATCGCCGGCATCTCCGGGAGCATCCGGGTGACGATGAGTTGCTCGAGGATCGGCGTGCCCATGTCCGTGGCCGTGCGTGCGGCGACCAGGCGGCGGATCAGGGCGGGCTCGGCCCGGATCCAGCCGATGCGCAGGCCGCCCCAAATGGTCTTGCCCACCGACCCGACCGTGACGACCGTGCCGCGGACGCCGGCGCCCGTGCCGTCGCCGGAGTCCATCCCATAGCCGTTGATTCCCGCACTCCCCCGCTCGCCCGGCGCGTATGCCGCGAACGGCATGAAATCTCCCGGACGGTCGATGCCGAGCTCGCCCATGGTCTCGTCCGCGATGAGGACCGTGCCCTGCCGGGAGGCGGCCTCGATCACGCGGGTCCGCTGCTCGGCGGGCATCGTCTGCCCGGTCGGGTTGTGGAAGTCGGGCATCAGGTAGCCGAGCACGGGATTGCTGCCCCGGAGTGCCTGGAGCAGGGCGGGTTCGTCCCAGCCGGAGGAGCCGTCTGGATCGGAGCCTGCCGCCGACCCGGCCCGCCTGCGCACCCGATTCCGCCGCGGAACCTGCGCTCCCCCGCGCCGTCACGCTCACCGGTACGAGCCGCGCCCCGGCGGCACGGAACGCTTCGACCGCGTGCGGGTAACTCGGCTGTTCGATCAGCACCCGGTCGCCGCGGCTGACGAGTACCCGGGCGAGCAGTGCGATCGCATGCTGGGCCCCGATCGTGACCATGATCTGCTCCGGGTCGGTCGGAAGGCCCCGCACCCGGTACCGTTCGGCGATCGCGGCGCGCAACTCCGGGATGCCGACGGGGTCGAAACCCGGACCGTCCAGGTGGCGCGAGAGGTCTTCTGCTGCGCGCGCGGCGACATCCGCCAGCCCGCCGAGCGCCGACATCGTCGCCTTGCTGAGATCGAGGACGCCGTTGTCACCCGACGCGCTCCCGGAGCCCGGGCCGTCCCCCGCGCTGGAGGCGGCGCCGGAGCCCGGCAGCCGCACCACGCTGCCAGAGCCGCGCACGCTCGAGAGCAGCCCGGCGGAACGCAGGCTCGCGGTAGGCGGCCGTCACGGTGGTGCGGCTCAACCCGAGCCGCAGGCCCAGCTCGCGTTCGGCGGGCAGGCGGGTACCCGCGGTGAGGCGGCCGTCGAGCGCGAGCAGGCGGATGCGATCGGCGAGCCCCCGGTAGGCGCTGCCGCCGGTGCGCCACTCGCCGAGCTTCGACTCGAGGGCACGGGCGCTGAGCTGGATTTCCGACATGAGGCCACTCTAGACAGATTGGCTACTTGATCACAGGCCACTTGTGCAATTGGATTGGTTTCCATGACCCGTCGCCTCATCCAGCTGCTTATTGGCCTCTTCCTGTACGGCATCGCGATCGCGCTGATGGTGCGCGGCGCGATCGGGGTCGCGCCCTGGGACGTGCTCACCCAGGGCATCGACGGCCACACCCACCTCGGGTTCGGCCTGCTGACGGTGATCCTGAGCGGCGTCGTGCTGCTCTTCTGGATCCCGCTGCGCCAGAAGCCGGGCGTGGGTACCGTGATCAACGCGCTCCTCGTCGGCCCGTCTGTGGATGTCGGCCTCTGGCTCGTGCCGGCGGGTCTCGACCTGTGGCTGCGTGCGCTGCTCTTCGCGGCGGGCGTGCTGCTGCTCGCCGTCGCGACCGGCCTCTACATCGGTGCACACCTCGGCCCCGGGCCCCGCGACGGCCTGATGACCGGCCTGCACCGCCGCACCGGCTGGCCGATCTGGATCGTGCGCACCGGCATCGAGGGCACCGTGCTCGCACTCGGCTGGGCGCTCGGCGGGAATGTCGGCATCGGCACCGTGCTCTTCGCGGCGCTCGTCGGCCCGCTTTGCCAGTGGACCATCCCCCGCCTCGCCCTGCCGCTCCCGGCGCCCCGGACGCCCGCGCCCGCTTCACTCGCCCCCGCACCCGAGACGCCTAACCAATTCGACGGAGATTTTGGGAAAATTGCGCCTGGGAGCGCTCTTTCGGGGCCAAAAACGTAAAAATTCCGTCGAATTGGTTGGGGGCGGATGCCGCGGTTAGAGGTTGCGGTCGGCGTACGCCTGGAGGGCCGCGCGCACGAAGGCCGCCCCGGCGGGGCCGCCGTAGTTCGCGGCGAAGCGCTCGTCGGCGACGTACATCTCGCCGAGACCCGTGAAGTACTCCTTCGAGGGCCCGTGCCGCCCGGCCCGCCGCCGGGGGTGCCCGGGATCGCCCGCAACCAGTCGAACTGCCGCTGCGCGAGTGCCTGGGCTTCGGCTCCCGCGGGGTCGAGCCCGCCCGTGGCGCCAGGGGCTTCGGAGGCTGAGGCCGCCGCACGCCAGTCCGCGAGGAGCCTGCGCCTGCCGCCCCTGCCACTCCGCCTTCTCCGCGGCGCTCATCCCGCGCCACCAGGCGTCGCCGTTCGCCCAGGCCGCGGCGCCCCAGCGGCGCTCGACCTCCTCCTTGTGTTCGGTGTGATCGAATCCGTCGAACATGTTCTCTGCCATGAGCTGTTCCTTCCTATTCAGGGTAGTGATGGTGTCCTCGACCGAGCCGATCTGGCGATCGAGGCGGTCACGCTCGCCGCGCAACCAGGCGAGGTGCGCGCCAAGGGCACGGGCGGCATCCGTCTCGTTGTCGAGCACCTCGCGAATGCCGGGCAGCCCGAGCCCGAGCGCGCGCAGCATCAGGATGCGCTGCAGCCGCACGAGCGCCACGGCGTCGTAGTAGCGATAGCCGTTGACACCGATGCGGCTCGGCGGAAGCAACCCGACGTCGCCGTAGTGCCGCAGGGTGCGGCTCGTCGTCGACGCGAGCCGCGCGATCTCCTGGATCGACCAGTCCATGTTCACTTCCCGTCCGTTGTGTTCTCCTGGCGTTGTGTTCTCCACGATAATTCTTGACGGTGCGTCAAGGTCAAGCCGTCTCCCGAATCGAATTCGGTACCATGTGGCATGCACGACACGACCCGGGCAACGGATGCCGCGGCGCGGCCCCGCGCGCGCCTGGCGATCCGCCTCGTGCCCGCCTCCCTGGTCTCAGCGTCAGCGGTGCTGCTCTTCGGAGTGCACACGCCGGTCTCGATCCCCGCCGGTTATCTGCTCCTCGGACTCGCCCTCGCGGCGGCCGTCGTCATCGACCGCCCGCTCGCCCGGGACCTGGCGCTCGTCGCCCTCGGCCTCCTCCTGATCAGCACCATTTCCCTCGCCGCCAACATCGACTACCCGAACATGGCGCTGATGGGGACGGTGCTCACGCTCGCGGTGCTCCTGCCGTACCTGGTCTCGCGCCACGTCTACCGCGAGCGGGCGATCCGGTTCCCGATCCGCACCGGGCGACCCTGGACATCCGCCGCGCTCGGATACCTGGTCGTCGTGATCGCGCTCGGCTATGCGATTCTGCCGACCTATTTCATCCGCTCTGGTGCCTTCCAGAACTGGCCGACCGTCACCGCACCGGATGAGATCGGGCGCCTCTTCGTCGGCGTGGGCTTCGTCGGAATCTGGGACGAGCTCTTCTTCATCTGCACCGTGTTCGCGCTGCTGCGCCGGCACTTCCCGGACTGGCTCGCGAACCTGCTCCAGGCGGTGATCTTCACCTCGTTCCTCTGGGAACTCGGCTACCGCGCCTGGGGCCCCGCTGATCACCTTCCCCTTCGCGCTCCTGCAGGGCTTCACCTTCGCGCTGACCCGGTCACTCGGCTACGTCATCGTCGTGCACCTGCTCTTCGACCTCGTCGTCTTCCTCGTGATCGTGCACGCACACACCCCGGCCTGGCTGCCGATCTTCCTCTACTAACTGCGCGCCCACGCGCACGGGG
Source organism: Cryobacterium breve (assembly GCF_027594785.1). GTDB lineage: Bacteria > Actinomycetota > Actinomycetes > Actinomycetales > Microbacteriaceae > Cryobacterium > Cryobacterium breve_A. The sequence goes on along the minus strand of NZ_CP075584.1, from coordinate 2,633,036 downwards.
GTTGCGCACCGCTGAAACGCGATATATCGTGAGTTACACCAGACGCGATATAGCGCGAAAAAGTTTCCGGCATCCACAGCGGATGCCCACAGAAGGAGCACACAATGGCACTCGAAAAATGGCTGGTCGCCCCCGGGCAGACCCGGGTGATCGACGTCGAACTCGTCAACCGGCTCAAGGTCGGGCTGATCGGCGGCAAAGTCGACATCATCGGCCACGATGAACCGTTCACCCGCGTCGAGGTGCACAGCGTCAGCGGCAAGGACCTGCGCATCTCCCTCGACGGCGACACTCTCGAAGTCGACCACCCGCAGTTGCGCTGGGACAACTTCATCGAGGTCTTCGCCTCCTTCCGCGGCAGCGCCCGAGCCGACGTGAGCATCACCGTCCCGCGCGACGTCGCCCTCAAGCTCGGCGTGATCTCGGCCGGAGCCCTCATCACGGGCCTCCGCAGCGACGTCAAGCTCAACACCGTTTCGGGCGACCTGGTCGTCGACGGCGTCACGGGCGACATCGAACTCAACGCGATCAACGGAGAGATCTCGGTCAGCAACCACTCGGGCGACATCACCGCGCACACGGTCTCCGGCGACGTTACCGCGAGCGGCAGCATCCGCCGGTTCAGCGTCGACGGCGTCGCGAGCAACGTGTTCCTCGACCTCGAGGGGTCGCCGGACACCGTCAACACGAACACCGTGAGCGGCAACCTCACCGCCCGCGTCGAGGCCGGCCTCCCGATCAAGTACCACCTCAACACCGTCTCGGGCGTGCTCCAGCTCGACGACCAGACCGTGAAAAGCACCTTCGGCAAGGGCTACGAGTCGAGCACGGGCGTGCTCGCGGGCAGCTGGCTCGAACTGCACGCGAACTCCGTCTCGGGCGACATCTCCGTCGTGCGGCGTCCGGCCGCGGCGACGGATGCCCCGGCGAGCGCCGCCGCCGGCTCCGGGACCTTCGCGCCCGCGGCATCCACCGCCCCGGACTCCGGGGCAGCGGGCCAGGGAACGACCGCCGGACCGGACGGCACCACGACGAAGGCCTCGGCATGACCCCCGTCTTCGCCCACGGCAGCCTGCGGCTCTACCTGCTGAGCCTGCTCGCCGAGCAGCCACGGCACGGCTACGAGCTGATCCAGGCGCTCAGCGACCGCTTCGGCGGCACCTATATCCCGAGCGCGGGCACGATCTACCCGCGACTGGCCAAACTCGAGGAAGAGGGCCTCGTCACCAAGTCGACGGATGGGCGCAAGACCGTCTACGAGATCACCGACGCCGGACGCGCCGAACTCCTCGCGCGCGGGGGCGACCTCGACGCCCTCGAGAACGAGGTCACCGACTCCGTGCGCCGGCTCGCGGACGAGGTGCGGTCCGGGGTCGCCGCGGCGATGACGAGCCTGCGCACCGACCTCGCGGCGGCCGCCCGGCAGGCCAGAGACGACGCCGGCTTCGGAGCGGGCGGGCGAGGACGTGGGGGTTCGAGTCCCACCACCGGTTCCGCCGTCCCGGGCACGGGCGCTGGTGCCGGTACGGGTGCCGGTACGGGATACCCGGGCGCGGACAGCCCCGCGGATGCCGCGGGTTCCGCCGGCGCTGCGGGTTCCGCCGGCGCTGCGGGTTCCGGTACCGCAGGCTCGGCTCCAACGGGTGCGGGTTCGGCCGGGGCGGAGGGCCAGGATTCGCCGAACGGGACAGATCGTCGCCTCGAGTCCAATCGCGCGCTACGTGAGGCCGACCTCGTGCTCAACGAGTTCCGCCAGCAACTTCGCGCCGACCTGCGCAAGCAGGCCGTGCACGCCCGGGTGCCCGCCGCGACCGTCTCGGACCTGCGCGCCCGCCTCGCCGAGGTGCGCGCCGGCATCCTGGACGCCCTGCCCCGCTGACCCACGCCGCGCCCGTCCGCGAGAGTACACTTTTGGCCCTTTAAACCAGTGGTTTAAAGGGCCAAAATCGTACTCTCGCGGAACGGAACGCACGCTTCTGGGGAAGGGTCGGGAGCGGCGTGCGGAATCAGGGGGCTGCGGGGGCTGGGTGATGGATCTGGGTGCGTTCGCCCGAGCGGTCGATCTCGTGCCTGCTCATCAGTTCGCCGCAGATCGGGCAGGTCGCCTCGGCGCGCTCCGCCTGCTTCTGCTCCGTCGTTTCCGTCGTGTACGGACCGAGCGGCGGCGGGCCGATCCACGGCAGCAGCGTGCGATTCAGCCAGGACACGGCGCCCAGGAGGCCGTGTTCGCCCGACGCGTTGTCTTCGGAATCGCCCGGCTTGCCGGTTCCTCGTCTCGGTGCGCGTGTCATAATGCTTAGTGTACTAATCAATTACGATGAGTGGACTAACCATTTCCGTCGAGTCAGCCGAACAGTAGGGCACGTGACGAACCGATGACACAGGATTCCCCGATAGTGGCGGATTCCGCTCGCGCGACCCCCGGTTCGACCGTGTCGGCGCCCGACCTGCTCCGCCTCGAGGACCAGGTCTGCTTCGCCCTCGCGATCGCGTCCCGCAGCGTGGTCTCGGTCTACCGTCCGATCCTCGAGCCCTACGGCCTCACGCATCCGCAGTACCTCGTGCTGCTCGCCCTGTGGGAGCGCAGCCCTCGTTCAGTCTCCGACCTCAGCACCGAACTGCGCCTCGAGCCCGCGACCCTCTCCCCGCTGCTGAAGCGCCTCGAGACCGCCGGCCTGGTCGCCCGCAGCCGCAACACCCACGACGAACGCGTCCTCGACATCACACTGACGGATGCCGGCCGAGCGCTCCGCGCCGTCGCCCTCACCATCCCGCCGCGCATCATCGACAGGCTCGGCATGACGCTGGACGAGCTCACCGCCCTCCGCACCTCGCTCTGGCGGGTGATCGACGCGGCACAGTCCCCTTGACCCGCGAAAGCGGGTGAATCGTCGTTTTCGCTACGGCAAACCGACGATTCACCCGCTTTCGCGGAACATCGGGATGAGAAACGGGGGTAATTAAACTCGCGGGGGGCTCAGCTTATTCCGGGAAGTTTGACAGTTGTGCCCAACGGAGTAGTGTCATCCCTCGTGACACCAGACGGCTCCCAAGCGCCAGAAACTCGCTCCGCGAAGCGGTGGATCATCGGCGAACCACTCTCGACTGAGCACCTCGAGGGTCAACTGCTGCCCAAACACCTCGCGCTGCCGATCTTTGCGAGCGACCCGCTGTCGAGCGTCGCGTACGCCCCGCAGGAACTCCTGATGATCCTGACCCTCGGCGGGCTCGCCTTCCTGAGCTTCGCCCCCTGGGTTGCGGCCTGCGTCGTGCTCCTGCTCGTGGTCGTCGTCGCGTCGTACCGTCAGCTGATCAAGGCGTACCCCTCCGGTGGCGGGGACTACGAGGTCGCCTCGAAGAACCTCGGCGAACGCGCGGGCCTCCTCGTCGCATCCGCCCTGCTCGTCGACTACGTGATGACCGTCGTCGTCTCGGTGGCGAGCGGCGTGGACAACATCATCTCGGCCGTTCCGCAACTCGTGAACTTCCGGGTCGAGCTCGCCGTTTTCTTCGTCGTGGTGCTCGCCGCGGTCAACCTGCGCGGCGTGCGCGAGTCGAGCAAGGCCTTCGCCTTCCCGACCTACCTGTTCATCGCGAGCGTGATCCTGATGGTCGTCGTCGGCCTCGTGCGGGTCGTCTTCGGCGATGCGCCCGTCGCGGAGTCCGCAAGCTACGGCGTGCACGCCGAGAACCTGGCCCAGTCGGCGTTCATCCTGCTGCTGCTGCGCTCCTTCGCGAGCGGATGCTCCGCCCTGACCGGCGTCGAAGCGATCGCCAACGGCGTTCCGGCGTTCAAGCACCCCAAGGTCAAGAACGCCCAGCGCACCCTCGTGCTGATGGGCGGCATCGCGATCGTGATGTTCATCGGCCTGACCGCCCTCGCGCTGATCGCGAAAGTGCACTACGCGGAAAGCCCCTGCGACCTGGTCGGCTGGGCCGAGTGCGCGACCTCGCCGCAGCGCAGCCTGATCGCCCAGATCGCCGCGGCGACCTTCGGCAACAACTCAATCATGTTCTTCGTGCTGCAGGCCGCGACGGCGGCCGTGCTGCTGCTCGCCGCCAACACCGCGTTCAACGGCTTCCCGCTGCTCGGCTCCGTCCTCGCGAAGGACTCCTACGCCCCGAAGTCGCTCAGCACCCGCGGCGACCGCCTGATCTACTCGAACGGCGTCGTGCTCCTCGCCCTGTTCGCGGTGCTGATCCTGATCGTCTTCCAGGCCAACCTGACGGTGCTGATCCAGCTGTACATCATCGGCGTCTTCGTGTCCTTCACCCTCGGCCAGACCGGCATGGTCAAGCACTGGCTCACCCTGCTCAAGACGAACCCGCCGAACCGCGCATCCATCATCACGAGCCTCTCGATCAACGGCTTCGGCGCCGCCCTGACCGGCGTGGTGCTCATCGTCGTCACGATCACGAAGTTCACCCACGGCGCCTGGCTCGTCTTCGTGATGATGCCCGTGCTGTTCACCCTGATGCTCGGCGTCAACCGCTATTACCGCGACGTCGCCAAGGAGATCGAAGTCGACCCGGACACGACCTTCGGCTCGACCGGCGACCACGCGATCGTGCTCGTCGGCAAGATGCAGAAGCCCGTGCTCAAGGCGCTGGACTACGCGATCGCCGCGCGGCACGAGGGCATCGAGGCCGTGCACATCTCGATCGACGAAGAAGAGACAAAACAGCTGCAGCGCGACTGGGTGCGGCAGAACATCCAGGTACCGCTGCGCATCGTCGAGTCGCCGTACCGGGACATCAGCTGGCCGCTGATCAGCTACATCAAGGAGCGCCGCGCGGCGCACGGCTCCGAGGTCGTCACCATCTACACCCCGATCTACATCGTCGGGCACTGGTGGGAGAACCTGCTGCACAACCACAAGGCCCGGCGCCTCCGCCAGAAGCTGATGCTCGTGCACGGTGTCACGATCGCGCTCGTGCCCTGGCTGCTCGACTCCTCCGAACTCATCTACGGTCGCAGGTCCCGCCCGATCCCGGGCCAGGACCGTCGTGGCGAGCCGGTGCGCCCCCGCCCGATCCCCCGGCGCCCGCTCGCCCCGGCGACCTCTGCTCTCGAGATCCAGGCGGCTGCCTCGGCGGCCGCAGCGGCGAAGACCGGCTCGGGTGCGGCATCCGCTGCCGGTGCCCCCGGCAAGGCGGGAGCCGCCGCGGGTCGCCCCGGGCAGCCCGCCCGCCCCGGCGCCCGGCGCCGGAAGCGCAAATAACCCGGTGCGGAACGCACTGGCCGTGTTCGCCGGCGGTATCATCGGCACGGCCCTGCGGCTCGGCATCGACCGTGCGCTGCCGCACAGCGATACCCAGTTCCCGGTCAGCACCCTGATCATCAACACCCTCGGGGCGTTCGTGCTCGGCTGGCTCGTCGCCGGCCTCTGGACCCGCCCCGCGGTGCCCGCCTGGCTCAAGCTCCTGCTCGGCCCGGGCGTGCTCGGCGCCTTCACCACGTTCTCGGCCGTGATGGTGTCCCTCGTCTCCCTCGGCGCGGCCTCGTCGTGGCCGCTCGCGGGCCTGTACCTGCTCGCGACACTGCTGCTGGGGTTCCCGGCGGCCTTGCTCGGCGTCTCGCTCGGCGGGCGCATCCGTCATCTCCCCTCAGCGGATGCCGGGGCCCGTTCGTGAACGCCCTCGTCTTCGCCGCCGTGGTCGCCGGCGGCGGTGCGGCAGCCGTGGTGCGGTACTTCGTGTCGCGCGCGCTCCCGGTGGGACCGGGCCGCCTGCCGATCGGCGTGCTGATCGTCAACGTGGTCGGGGCGCTGCTCGGCGGCGTGATCCTCGGGCTCGCCGAGCGCGCCGTGCTCAGCAGCGACCTGCGGCTCGTGCTCCTGACCGGGGTCTGCGGCGGCCTGACGACGTTCAGCACCTGGAGCGTCGAAACGATCGACCTCGCACTCAAGGGACGCTGGCGCTCCGCCGTGCTCAACCTCGTCGGCACCCTGCTGCTCGGCATCGCTGTCTGCGCCGCCGGCTACCTCCTCGCCCGCTGAGCCGGGAGAACGGGTCAGAGCAGGGCGAGCACCTGGCGGGCGATCACCCGGCCGGCCCGGTGCGCGCCGATCGTGCTCGCCTGCGGCCCGTACCCGGCGAGGAAGATCCGCGGGTCGGTCCAGCTCGCCCCCGACCCGACGACGAGCCCGCCATCCTTGGCGCGAAGCTTCAGCGGCGCGAGGTGCCGCACTTCGGGCCGGAACCCGGTCGCCCAGATGATCACGTCCGCTTCCGTGAAGCTGCCGTCTGCCCAGCGCACCCCGGTCGGCTCGATGCTCGCGAACATCGGCCGGGCGGTGAGCACGCCGCGCTCGATCCCCGCGGCGATCCGGCGGCTCACAGGCACGCCGGTGCCGCTCACGATGCTCGGCAACGCCCGACCGGACCGGGCCGCCTCGTCCTGGGCGGCGACGGCGGCCGAGGCCCCCTCGAGGTCGAGCTGTTCGGTGTGCACCCAGTCGATCGGGCGCCGCGAGGCCCAGGTCAGCTCGGCGGCGACGTGTTCGAGCTCGAGCAGGAAACCGATAGCGGATGTGCCGCCGCCGACGACCACGACCCTCCGGCCGGCGAAGTCCCCGGCCGCCCGGTAGCCCGAGGTGTGCAGCTGCTGCCCGGCGAAGCGCGCGGCCCCCGGGTAGTGCGGCACGAACGGAGCCCCCCAGGTTCCCGAGGCGTTGACGAGCAGACGGGCGGTGGTCTCGTGGTCGCCGAACCCGGGCGACGCGCTCCGGATCACGAGGTCTGCACTGCGATTGAACACGGCGGTGACGGTGACGGGTCGCACGACCCTGAGGTTGAAGTGCTCTTCGTAGCGGCGGTAGTACTCGGTGACGACGTCCCTGGCCGGGCGAGTGCGGTCGGCCGTCGCAAAGCTCAGGCCGAGTTCGCTCATGCCGGGCAGGTCATTCACCCGGTGCGCCGATCCGAGACGGAGTCCCGCCCAGCGGTGCTGCCATGCGCCGCCCGCGTGCGGGCCACGGTCGAAGAGCACGAAGTCGCGGCCCGGAACCAGCTCGAATGTGCGCAGGTAGTACGCGACCGCGAGGCCCGCCTGCCCCGCTCCGATGATGACGACGGGAACGCTCGCGTCACTCGACATCGCGTCCCCCTCTTCACCAGCGTACGTCCGGCGTAAGATCACTGTGTGCGGAGCGGTTCATCCTCCGAGCCACAATCGGGCCTTCAGGCCCACCATGCTAAACTAGCGCCTAGTTTTCACCATTCCGTTCGGCAACTCCCGGGTGACTCATTCCTCACCTGGCCTGGCATCGTTAGGGGGTCTCGCATGGGGCGCGGCCGTCAAAAAGCAAAGCACACCAAGGTCGCCCGTGAGCTGAAGTATTTCAGCCCGGACACCAACTACAACGCGCTCGAACGCGAGCTCACGGGGCATCCCGTGGACGACGAGCGTCTCGACGAGGACCTGGCCAAGTGGCCGGAGTACGAGCCGGGTACCTCCGAGGAACCCGACCGATACGTCGACACCTACGCGACCGAAGACGAGCAGAAGCGCGCCTGACCGCCGTCCACTGTCACGGGCGCCGCTCTCGGCGCCCGTTTTGTGTGCGCCGGAACCCGCACCGCGCTGAGCGCGCGGCACCCAGCGAGTTGGCAGCATTCACTCATACGCGTCGGCACTGCTGACCGAGCGTCGCCGTTTCCGCCGAGGCGACCTGGCGCACGGGCGACTCTCGGCGCATGCGGCGACGCTCGACGGATGCCGCGACGCTCGGCGCATCAGACGGGCACGGCGTGAGTCCGGTCCGGCGGGTACATCTGCGAAGGCGGGCGGGCGCGGCAGGACACGTTGAGCGTCGCCGTTTCCGCCGAGGCGACCTGGCGCACGGGCGACTCTCGGCGCATGCGGCGACGCTCGACGCATCCGGCGGGCGACGGCGGATGCCGCGGCGCGCGCAAGCCGGTCAGGCCGCGTAGCCGCCGACCAGGCGCACGGCGCCGCCGTTGACGCCCTTGGCGCCCTGCACGAAACCGGTGAGGTCGTGCGGGGCCGTGGACACTCGTCCGGCGACCCAGGCCGGGATTCCGTCGGCCGCGAGGCTCGCGATGACCGAGGACGCGGCATCCGCTGCGACGACGGCGAACATGCCGACGCCGAGGTTCCAGGTGCCTTCGGAGCTCTCGAGGGTGCTGCCGGCGAAGGCGCTCAGCACCCGGAAGACGGGGTCGGGCGACCAGGTGGACCGGTCGACTTCGACCCACGCACCGATCGGGAGCACGCGCGCGAGGTTCGCGGCGATGCCGCCGCCCGTGACGTGGCTGAGCGAGTGCACCGCTCCGGCGAGTTCGGGGTCGGCGAGCACGCTCAGCAGCGGGCCGGTGTAGAGCCGGGTCGGCTCGAGAAGGATTTCGCCGACGACCCCGCCGAGTTCGCTTGAGGTGTCGGTGTAGCCGATGCCCCGTTCGGCGAGGATATGCCGGACGAGCGAGAAGCCGTTGGAGTGCAGGCCGGAGGAGGCGAGCGCGACGACGACGTCGCCCGCGCGGACGCGCTCGGCGCCGAGCACCTGGTCGCCCTCGACGACGCCGGTGGCAGCGCCCGCGACGTCGTAGTCGTCGGGGCCGAGGAGTCCGGGGTGCTCCGCGGTCTCTCCGCCGATGAGGGCGGTACCGGTCTCGGCGCAGGCGCGGGCGATGCCGCCGACGATCTCGGCGATGCGCTCGGGCACGACCCGGCCGCAGGCGATGTAGTCGGTCATGAAGAGCGGGCGGGCGCCGACCACGACGATGTCGTCGACGACCATGCCGACGAGGTCCTGGCCGATGGTGTCGTGCTTGTCGATGGCCTGGGCGATCGCGACCTTGGTGCCGACGCCGTCGGTCGAGGTCGCGAGCAGGGGGCGCTTGTACGCGGTGAGGAACGACGCGTCGTAGAGCCCGGCGAAACCGCCGAAACCGCCGAGCACTTCCGCTCCGTGGGTGCGGGACACGGCCGCCTTCATCAGCGAGACGGCGAGGTCACCCGCCTCGGTGTCGACTCCGGCTGCCGCGTACGATGCGTTGCTCATTCTTGTCTTCCTGGATCGCCGATCATGAACTGTCCCTGGGTGCCGCGCACGGGGTTCGCGTGCTCGCCCGCATCGAAGCCGGGTCGAGGAGCGGTTCGTACTCGGCGTCGGGGCCCGGGTCGCATCCGTCTGATGTGCGGTTGGCCTCTGCTGCGGCAACGGATGCCGCGCTCGCGACGACCGGGGACCCGGTGGACGCCGTCGACCGGGTCGAATCGGTCGATCCGGCCGGGGCGGTGCGCTCGAGCAGGTTCTTGCCGAGGTGCAGGGAGTCGGGGAGCGGGATCGGGTACACGCCCGTGAAGCAGGCCGTGCAGAGGCGTTCGCGCGGCTGCTCGGTCGCGGCGATCATGCCCTCCGGGGAGAGGTAGCCGAGGGAGTCGGCGCCGATGGCCTGACGCACCTCGTCGACGCCGAGGCCGGTCGCGATGAGTTCGGCCCGGGAGGCGAAGTCGATGCCGTAGAAGCAGGGCCAGGTGATCGGCGGGCTCGAGATGCGCACGTGCACCTCGGCGGCGCCGGCCTCGCGGAGCATGCTGACCAGGGCGCGCTGGGTGTTGCCGCGCACGATCGAGTCGTCGACGACGATGAGGCGCTTGCCCTTGATCACGGCCTTCAGCGGGTTGAGCTTGAGCTTGATGCCGCGCTGGCGGATGGTCTCCGACGGCTGGATGAAGGTGCGGCCGACATAGGAGTTCTTGACGAGGCCCTGGCCGAACGGGATCCCGGAAGCCGCCGCATAGCCGATCGCGGCGGGGGTACCCGACTCGGGGGTCGGGATGACGAGGTCGGCCTCGACCGGGTGCTCTGCGGCGAGCCGGCGGCCCATTTCGACCCTCGCCTCGTGCACGCCGCGACCGGCGATCGTGGTGTCTGGCCGGGCGAGGTAGACGTATTCGAAGACGCAGCCGGCGGGCTTGGACTCGGCGAACCGCTGCGAGCGGAGACCGTTCTCGTCGATCGTGACGAGCTCCCCGGGTTCGACTTCGCGCACGAAGCTCGCCCCGACGATGTCGAGGGCCGCGGTCTCGGAGGCGACGACCCAGCCGCGCTCGAGCCGGCCGAGGACGAGCGGGCGCACGCCCTGCGGGTCGCGCGCGGCGTAGAGGGTGGTCTCGTCCATGAAGACGAGGCAGTAGGCGCCGCGCAGCCGGGGCAGCACCTCGAGGGCCGTGGCCTCGAGGGTGTGGTCGAGGTCCCCGGTGAAGAGCGCCGTGATCACGGCGGTGTCGGTGGTGTTGCCGCGGGCGAGTTCACCCTCGACCTTCGGGTAGCGCTCGTGGACGAGCTGGAGCAACTCGGCCGTGTTGGTCAGGTTGCCGTTGTGGCCGAGGGCGACGGTGCCGCTCGAGGTACGGCCGAGGGTCGGCTGGGCGTTCTGCCAGCTCGAGGATCCCGTGGTCGAATAGCGGGTGTGCCCGACGGCGATGTGGCCGAGGAGGGTGCTCAGGGCGGCCTCGTTGAAGACCTGCGAGACCAGGCCCATGTCCTTGTAGATCAGGATCTTGGTGCCGTCGCTCGTCGCGATTCCGGCCGATTCCTGGCCGCGGTGCTGGAGTGCGTACAGCCCGAAGTAGCTGAGCTTGGCCACCTCTTCGCCGGGAGCCCAGACGCCGAAGACACCACAGGCATCCTGTGGCCCCTTCTCGCCCTGCAAGAGATCGTGACCGAGAAGTCCGTCGCCACCAGCCAAATCGATGCCTCTTAACTATCGTTACAGCGTATTAGCGCTGGATGTTGGGGGGTCGTCTGCCTCGGCAGGAGCGTTCTCAACGCTCGCGCCGTAGACGCCCAGTCTATCGACGACGACCGTCTGGACCGAGCGACCGGTGAATCGGTCGATCAGGATCGCCACCAGGGCGCCGAGGGCAAGGCCGACGACCACTCCGACGAGGAGGAGGAATCCGAAGACCTGGAGGAGCCCGAATTCGGCCGTCTGGGGGAAGCCGACGGTGAGGATGAGTGCGGTGACCGCCCCGAGGACGGCACCGACGATCATGAAGTTGAGGTAGCGCGGGGAGCGCCGCACGGTGGCCGCTGCCTGGCCGACGAGGATCTCGGGGACCGCGGTGCCCGGGGCGGGCTGCACGGGGGCGATGTCGTTCCCTGGCTGCTCGGTTGCGCTCATGGGGATATTCTCGCACGCGCGCCCGGGGAGTGCGCCGGGAGAACACGGGAGTGCGGTCGCCGCCGCGCCGGTTTCGGCAGGCCGCGGCCGCCGTTTCGGGCGCGGCCCGCGGAAACCGGCGCGGGTGCGAGCAGACGAGGGCGCGGCGTGCCGAAACCGGCGCGGGTGCGACACTGGACGGGTGAACAGGATTGCGGTGCTCGGAAGCGCGAACATGGACCTCGTCGTGCGCCAGCCGCGACTCCCCCGCCCCGGCGAGACGATCTTCGGCCACGACTTCGCCCTCGTGCCCGGTGGCAAGGGACTCAACCAGGCGGTTGCCGCAGCCAGGCAGGGCGGTACGGTCGATTTCCTCGGGGCGGTCGGACGCGATGCCTACGGGACGGAACTCCGGGCACTGCTCGTGAGCGAAGGCATCCGCGTGGATGGTCTCGACACTGTCGACGGGCCGACCGGCACCGCGCACATCACCGTGCTCGACTCCGGCGAGAACTCGATCGTCGTCGTCTCGGGCGCGAACGCCGCCGTGACGTCGCTCGACGAAGGGCAGCGCGCCGCGATCGCGGCGGCGGACTTCCTCGTGCTGCAGTGTGAGCTTCCCGTGTCGACGCTCATCGAGGGGCTCGCGGTCGCGCGGGCGTCTGGGACGTTCACGGTTTTCACCCCCGCTCCGGTCGTGCCGCTGCCCGCGGCGTTCCTCGCCGGCGTCGACCTCGTCGTGGCCAACCGCCTCGAGGCCGAGGAGTTCACGGGTGAAACGGATGCCGCACGCGCGGCAGAGTCCCTCAGCGCACGCCGGGGTTGGGCGATCGTCACGCTCGGCGATGAGGGTTGCGTCGTCGCCAGGGGCGGCGTCGCGCTCGGGCTCGCGCCCGCCCGGCCGGTGCGCCCCGTGGACACCACGGGTGCCGGCGACACGTTCGTCGGCGCGCTCGTCGCGCGGCTTGCCGAGGGTGCCGCGGGTACGGCGGGTACGTCAGGCGCCGCAGATGCTGCGGATGCTGCGGATGCCAACGCTGCTGGAGGCGCTTCGGATGCGGCCGTCACGGATGACGCGCGACCGGACACCGCGCGTGCCCGCCCTGAGATTTCGGAGGACGCGATGATCGACGCCATTCGCTGGGCGACGGTTGCAGCATCCGTTTCGGTCACCCGGGCCGGCGCGACGGCTTCGATGCCGACTCGCGCCGAGGTCGCCGCGATCCTCGCCTGAACCCACGGAAGCGGGGAAGCGTGGGGAGACTCAGGGCGCGAGCGTGAGGGGCAGCGGCAGGTGCGCGGAGAGGTCGGCGCGCTGCCCGCTCGCGTGGATGCGCCCGCTCGCGAGACCGTCTGACCACGCGAGCTCGCCGGTCGCGAGGGCGAGCCAGGTCGCGGCATCCGTTTCGACGACGTTGGGCGGGGTGCCGCGGGTGTGCCGGGGGCCGGCGATGCACTGCACGGCGCCGAACGGCGGCACGCGCACCTCGAGGGTGTTGCCGTTGGCCTCCTCGGAAAGCAGCTGCAGGGTGTAGCGCACGGCGAGCGCGCGGATGTCCCGGCTCGCGCCCGCAGCATCCGCAGCGTAGCCGCGCACCGCGGCCCGGCCCACCCCGTCATCGATCCTCGCGTTTGCCATTCCCCCATTCTGCCGGGTTCCCGGCGCCGACCGGCCCGGATTCGCCACGCGCCGGTGCGGCTCCTCGCCCCCTGCGCCTGCCCGGTGGTGGCGAACTCAGGAGATCCGCCGCCCGTGGTCTGCTCCGCCGCGTATTTTCGGGCGCAGGTCTCAGGCGCGCGCCAGTTCTTCCTGAGTTACCCCCCCGGCGGAACGGGTCACGCGACTCGGGGTTGGGTGCACCTGTTACCGATGCGGACAATTGCGGCTCGCACACCGGCAACAGCTGTCCGCACCGGCCACAGGTGCGCCGAGGGAGCCGGCGTGCGAGGCCGGGGTGTGACCGGCATCCGGTAGCCTGAACCGGTGAGAATTCTGGTCCTCGGTTCCGGTGCCCGCGAGCACGCCATCATCACCGCCCTGCTCCGCGAGGAGCCGCGCCACGAGGTCGTAGCCGCGCCCGGCAACGCCGGCATCGCCGCAGCGGTGCCCGTGGTCGCGCTCGACCCGAACGTGCCCGGCGCCGTCACCGAGTACGCGATCGAGCACGGCGTCGACCTCGTCGTGATCGGCCCGGAGGCTCCCCTCGTCGCGGGCGTCGCCGACGCGCTGCGGGCACAGGGCATCCCGGTGTTCGGCCCGGGCCGCGCCGCCGCCGCCCTCGAGGGCAGCAAGACCTTCGCCAAGCGCATCATGGACGAGGCCGACGTGCCGACCGGCCGCGCCGAACGCGCCGGCACCCTCGCCGAGGCGACCCGCGCCCTCGACGAGTTCGGGGCGCCGTACGTCGTCAAGGCCGACGGCCTCGCCGCGGGCAAGGGCGTGCTCGTCACGGAGGACCGCGTCGCCGCCCTCGCCCACGCCGAGCACTGGCTGCAGCACGGCGGCGTGCTCATCGAGGAATTCCTCGCCGGCCAGGAGGTGTCCCTGTTCTTCCTGAGCGACGGCCACACCGTGCTGCCGCTCTCCCCCGCGCAGGACTACAAGCGCCTCGCCGACGGCGACCTCGGCCCGAACACCGGCGGCATGGGCGCGTACTCGCCGCTGCCCTGGCTCGACGCCGGCTTCGGCAGCGAACAGGCCTTCGTCGACGAGGTGCTCGACACGATCGCCCTGCCGACCGTCCGCCGCCTCGCCGCCGAGGACACCCCCTTCATCGGGCTGCTCTATTGCGGCCTCATTCTGACGGATGCCGGCATCCGCGTCATCGAGTTCAACGCGCGTTTCGGTGACCCCGAGACCCAGGTCGTGCTGCCCCGGCTCGTGACCCCGCTCTCCGGGCTGCTGCTCGCGGCATCCACCGGCGGGCTCGGCGGGCTGGCCCGACCGGTGTTCTCCGACGCGTCCTGCGTTACTGTCGTGCTGGCGAGCGAGAACTACCCCGATACCCCGGTGACCGGGCGGGCGATCACGGGCCTCGATGCGGCATCCGCTGTCGACGGCGTCACGATCGCGCACGCCGCGACGGCCCTCGTCGACGGAAGACTCGTCTCCACCGGCGGCCGGGTGCTGAGCGTCGTCGCCCTCGGCGACGGCTTCGCCGAGGCCCGCAGCCGCGTGTACAGCGCCCTCACCGAGATCACCCTCGAGGGCGCGCAGTTCCGCACGGACATCGCCGCCCGCGTCGTCGCCTGAACCCGTCGCCCCGCGAAACGTCCTGCCCTGTTGCCGACCGCACGGCCGCCCCGTGTGAACCAATTCGACGGAGTTTCTGCGTTTCCGACGCGTGAGCAGGCCGATAAACCGGTTCAGAACCGAAAATCTCCGTCGAATTCGTCAGGGCGGGGCGCGTTTGGCGCGGGGGCCGGGCTGTGCGGGAGAATGGGGCCGTGACCGCACTCGACCAGCCGACCGCATCCGCCCCCCTCGACCTCCCGGGCTGGCGCCACGCCTACTCCGGCAAGGTGCGCGACCTGTACGTGCCGGCCGATCCGGCAGCGGAGGCGGATGCCGCGACGCCCGACCTCGACGCCGCCTCCCGCGTGCTCGTGGTCGCGAGCGATCGCGTCAGCGCCTTCGACCACGTGCTCGAGCCCGGCATCCCGGGCAAGGGCGTGCTGCTCACCACGCTCAGCCTCTGGTGGTTCGGGCAGCTCGCCGGGATTCCCAACCACCTGCTGGCGAATGCTGCGACCGCGGGTACAGAGGAGGCCGCCGGCATCCCCGCTGCCGTCGCCGGCCGCGCCATGCTCTGCACGACCCTCGACATGTTCCCGATCGAGTGCGTCGTGCGCGGTTACCTCACCGGCTCCGGCTGGAAGGAATACCAGACCAGCCAGACGGTCTGCGGCCTGCCGCTCCCTGCCGGGCTGCAGAACGGCGACCGCCTGCCGGAACCGATCTACACCCCCGCGTGGAAGGCCCCGATGGGCGAGCACGACGAGAACATCTCCTTCGAGCGCACAGTGGAGCTCGTCGGCGCCGACGTCGCCGCGGAACTGCGCCGCCTCTCCCTCGAGATCTTCAGCCGGGCATCCGTCATCGCCGAGCAGAACGGCGTGATCCTCGCCGACACCAAGTTCGAGTTCGGCGCCGACCGCACGACCGGCGAGATCACCCTCGCCGACGAGGTGCTCACGAGCGACTCAAGCCGATACTGGGATGCCGCCCTCTGGCAGACCGGCACGACCCCCGAGCA
Source organism: Cryobacterium breve (assembly GCF_027594785.1). Taxonomy (GTDB): domain Bacteria; phylum Actinomycetota; class Actinomycetes; order Actinomycetales; family Microbacteriaceae; genus Cryobacterium; species Cryobacterium breve_A. The sequence goes on along the minus strand of NZ_CP075584.1, from coordinate 2,617,647 downwards.
GCGGATGTCGAGCTTCGACAAGCAGATCGTCCGCGACTGGCTCAGCGCGCACTGGGACCAGACGGGCACACCGCCGGCGCTCCCGGAGGACATCATCGCGCGCACCGCCGCCCGCTACCGGGAACTGCTCACCCGGCTCACCGGGACAACCGCAGGCGCCTGACCGACGCGCGCGGTCACAGGACTCGGCGCCCGGCGCCGCCGAATGTTACGCTCCGGGCATGCGAATCAAGATGTGCAGCGTCCACGTAAAAGACCCCGCCACTGCGTTCGATTTCTACACGTCCGTCCTCGGATTCGAGAAGCTTCTCGCCATGCCGGAGCACCAGCTGTACATCGTCAAGTCCGCGGAGGACCCGGACGGCGTCGGCCTCCTTCTCGAGCCGAGCGACAACAAGGTGGCCGCGAAGTACGCCCAGGGCATCCGCGCCCTCGGTCTCCCCGCGATCGTCTTCGGCAGCCCCGACGTCCGCGCCGAATACGAGCGGCTCGGCCGGCTCGGCGTGCAGTTCACGAGCGAACCGTACACGGATGCCTTCGGCACCTCCGTCCTGTTCGACGACACCTGCGGCAACCTGATCCAGCTTCACCAGGACTGACGCGACCGCGACCCTCGCCCGGCGCGACCCTGCCGACGTCCGCGCGCCCTCCCACGCCCGCGCGGGGGCTAACTCAGGAGATCCGCCCGGCCGCCTACGAGCGATGCCCGGACCAGTGCGGCGAACCGCCGGCGACCCACCGACCGCCGGACGGATTTCCTGAATTAGCCACGCACAGATCCGCCGACCGGGGTCCGCGGGCGCACATCCCGGAATGTGCAGGAGTTATGCCTCACGGGCGCCGGAATAGCGGGGCGGGGGCATCCGTTGAGGCAGATGTGACCAGATCCGGATCAGAACTCCTCCCCGCGGCGACCGGAATGGGCGCCGTCACCCTGCGTGTCGGCAACCTCGACCGCATGATCGCGTACTACCGCGACGCCGTCACGCTCAGCCTGCTCAGCCAGGACGGCCCCATCGCTGTGATGGGGCGTGGCACGACCCCGATCGTGATCCTGCAGCACGCCCCTGAGCTTGCCGCCCCCGAGCCCCGCTCAAGCGGCCTGTTCCACATCGCGATCCTGTTCGAGACCCAGGCGCAACTCGCCGCGGCGGTCTACTCGGTCGCCACGAAGCATCCGGGCACCTTCACCGGCAGCGCCGATCACCTCGTCAGCCAGGCGTTCTACTTCACCGACCCCGAGGGCAACGGCATCGAGCTCTACTGGGACCGTGACCGCACCGAGTGGAGCCTGGGCCCACGGCCAGGTCGAGATGGCCACGCTCGCCCTAGACCCCAACGTCTTCATCGGCGAGCACCTCACCGAGGCCGGAGTGTCCGACCCGGGTGCCGGTAACGCGATCGTGGGTCACGTGCATCTCTCCGTCGGCGACGTGCCGACCGCCCGCGCCTTCTACGTCGACCGGCTCGGCTTCGAGGCCACCGCCAACTTCGGCCCGTCCGCGCTCTTCGTCTCGGCCGGCGGGTACCACCATCACATGGCGATGAACACCTGGAACAGCGCCGGCTCCGGCAGGCGCCGTCTGGCCCTCGGGCTCGGCGAGGTCGACATCGTCCTGCCCGGCGCCGACGACCTCGGCGCGCTCGGCGAGCGGATGTCCCACTTCGGCATCCCGACCCGGCACGACGGGCAGAGTCTCGGCTTCGACGACCCCTGGGGCAACCAGATCGTGGTGCGCACGGCCATCCCCGCCTGACGGCGGCGAACGTCGCCGACCCCGCGCTAGGCTGCGACGGCGACGGCGACGGCATCAGGCAGCGTCAGGCGGCGGCGTCAGGCGGCGGGCAGCGCGTTCGCCCGCGCCACGCCGCCGAGCCAGGCCAGGCTCGGCTTGGGCGTGCGAACGAAGGTCGTGCGGTCGACGGCGATGAGGCCGAAGGTCGGCCGGAACCCGCTCGCCCACTCGTAGTTGTCGAGCGCACTCCAGTGCTGGTACCCGATCACCTCGACCCCGTCGGCGATCGCCGCGTGCAGGCCGCGGAGGGCACCGTCCGTGTAGGCGATGCGGCGAGAGTCGTCCGCCGTGGCGATGCCGTTCTCCGTCACCATGACCGGCACGTGGCCGCTGAGCTCCCAGGCGGCACGCACGCCCAGCTCGAGCGCGGGCGGGTAGAACTCCCACCCGGTGAGTGTCTTCTCCACGTTCGCCTTCACCGGGAGGGGCCCGGTGGGGCCGATGAATGTGCGCGTGTACGCCTGGACGCCGACAAAATCGTCGCCGGCGGCGTTCTCGAGGTACCAGTCGTCGCTCGGATAGCCGTACTCCTGCAACTTCGCGTCAGCGCCGGGCTCACCCGTCGACTGGAACGCCTGGGTGGCGACGGTCCAGCCCGACTTGAGGCCGGGCACCGACGCGAGCACCTCCCGCGAAGCCTTGTGCGCGGCGAGCAGCGCGTCGGCGACCTGCAGGTCGGGGCGGGGCAGGCCGAACGCGACCAGATTGGCCGCCTGCTCCCCGCCGGCGAGCATCGCGGCGATGTTCGGCTCGTTGATCGTGCAGACGTACTCGACGCCCTCCGACACGATCGGCAGGGCCGCCTCGGTGAAGCGTGCGAAGAGCTCGGGCGCGTCCGGATTGCGCCAGAAGCCGCGTTCGAACATCCACTGCGGCACCGTGAAGTGCATCAGGGTGACCACCGGGTTGAGCCCGCAGGAGAGGGCGGTGTCCACCATCCGGCGGTAGTGGTCGATCTCGGCGTGCGACACGCAGCCGGGCGCCGGTTCGATTCGGCTCCACTCGACGCTGAAGCGGTACGAGGTGAGCCCGGCGTCGGCGAGCAGCTTCATGTCCTCGCGAAAACGGTGGTAGCTGTCCATGGCATCGCCGCTTGGCTCGACGATCTGCGTGTCGGCGGCGTGCTCCTTGACCCACCAGTCGTTGTTGACGTTGTTGCCCTCGACCTGGTGGGCGGCCGTTGCGGCGCCCCAGAGGAAGCCGTTCGGAAAGTTGAGCACGATAACTCCTTGTTGGAAGCGGAAGATCGAAATAGCAGTGGCCGTTCCTGGCCGGGCCGGGCGGCAGTACGGGTGTCGGTGCCGGCGTGGTCACTCCAGCGGGGCCGGTGACGGATGCCGGGGGTCGCGCCCGAAGAACCCGTCGAGCAGGTCGGCGGTCACCTCGGGGTTCTCGAGCTGGGGTGAATGCGCGGCGTCCGGGATCACCGCGTACTGGGCGTCGAGCAGCCCGGCCATCGCGGCCTGCCAGTCCTGGGGCCAGGCGGGGTCGTCCGCACCGTGCGCGACGAGAACGTCGAGCCCGGTCGCGAGCAGGTCCCCGGTGGTGTCGGTCTCGTCGGCGAGGATCGCGGCCGCTCCGAGCAGTTGTTCGTCGCTCGTCTGCCCCAGGCGCAGCCGGCGGAACGCCTCGTCGGCGGTGAGGGCCGCGTCGGGCAGGCCGACGGTGTGCGGGTTGTCCTCGTTCCACCACGCGGCGGAGCCGCGCGAACGGAGGATCTCCTCCTCCCGGTCCAGGCGACCCGCCCACCCGTGCGGGCCGGAGCAGAGCAGGGTGAGGTCGGCGAAGCTCCCCGGAGAGGCGATCGCCGCTGCCCTGGCCACCACGCCGCCGAAACTGTGGCCGAGCAGGTGCACCTCCCGGCCGCCACCGACGAGCGCGGCCACCGCGACGGCATCCCCGGCGAAGTCCTCGAGACCGTAGTTCTCGATTCCGACGGGGGCGGCGGAGTCCGCCTGGCCGCGCTGGCTGTACGACCAGGCCTCCCAGCCCCGCGCCGCCAGGAGCGGCAGGAACCCGCCGAAGTCCTCCTTCGACCCGGTGAAGCCGGGCACGAGCAGCACGACACCGCGCACGGATCCCTCCGGCAGAGAGCGAATGGCGGTCAGCCGACCGACCGGGAGGTCGATGCCCACGTTCGTGACGGCATCCGTCAGCGGGATCGGCAGGGTGCCGAACCGGGCGACGCGGGGCCAGTCGGAATGCCGGCCGGGCGACGGGGTGGCCGGACCGGCCGGGGTTGTCTGGTCACTCATGAGTTGTTCCGTTCGGGATGAGGGCGGGACCGCGGGTGCCGGGCTGCGGGATCGCGTCGAGCAGCCGGATCGTGTAATCGTCCCGCGGGTTCTGCAGCACGGTCGCGGTCGGGCCTTCCTCCACGACGGTGCCATGGTTGAGCACCATGATCTGGTCGGTCACGAGTCGCGCGCTCAACAGGTCGTGGGTGATGTAGAGCATGCTCACTCCCCAGGTTTCGCGCAGGCTGTCGAGCAGGGCGAGCACGCCGGCGCGCAGCGAGACGTCGAGCATCGAGACGGGCTCGTCGGCGATGATCACCTGCGGGTCGCTCGCGAGCGCCCGGGCGATCACGACGCGCTGGCGCTGCCCGCCGGAGAGCTGGTGCGGCAGCCGCGACGCGAACTGTTCCACCGGGGTCAGCCCGACGGTCTCGAGCAGGCTCGAGCACCCGGGCGCGGGCGTCCCGGCCGCGGAGCTTCGAGTAGTTCAGGATCGGCCTGGTCAGGGTGTACTCGACGGTGTGCAGCGGGTTGAGTGCCGCATACGGGTCCTGGAACACCATCTGGACCTCGGTGTGCAGCCGCTTGAGCCTGGCGCCGCTTGATCGTGTCGATCCGCAGGTCGCCGAAGGTGATCGTGCCGCCCGTCGGGCGCTCGACCCCGGTGATGAGCTTGGCGATCGTGCTCTTGCCGCTGCCGCTGGCCCCGACGAGGGCCATCGAGGCGCCCGGTTCGAGGGTGAACGACACGTTGTCGACGGCGAGCACGGGCTGCTCCCCCGGTTCGGCCGCGGATAGAGCTTGGAAACCCCACTGACAACAATGGCCTCGCGGGCGGCGCGTCCCTCGCGGCGACGCACCCCGGGCTCCGGGGCAGACGCTGTGGACGCGGCCGGCACGGCAGATGCGGCGGAGCCGGCGGATGCGATCGATACATCCGTCTCCCGTTGCGCGCCGCGCGCGACGAGCCCGGGCACCTCGACGACGGCCGCACGCGGGTCGCCGTAGTGGCTGAGCAGCATGCGGGTGTACGGATGCTGCGGCGCGGCCAGGATCTGCGCGGCCGGGGCATCCTCGACGATGAGACCGTCGTGCATGACCATCACGCGTTCGGTGACCTCGAGCACCATCCCAAGGTCGTGGCTGATCAGCACGGCCGTGAAGCGCTCGGACTTCTGCAGGCTCGCGGATGGTGTCCATGACGGCGTGCTGCACGAGCACGTCGAGGGCCGTCGTCGGCTCGTCGAAGACCATCAGGCGGGGCTCGAGCGAGAGGGCGAGCGCGATCGAGACGCGCTGCCGCATGCCGCCGCTGAGCTCGCCGGAGAAGCGGTCGAGCACGCTCACCGGCAACTCGACCTTGCCGACGAGTTCGGCGGCGCGCTTCGCCCGATTCGCCTTCGACACGTGGCCGTGCGCGGCGAAGATGTCGTAGAAGTGATTGCGGATGCTGCGCACCGGGTTGAGCGCGTTCATGCCGGACTGCAGCACCATCGCGAAACCGCCGTGCCGCTGCACCCGGAGGTCCCGCGGGCTGAGCGAGGCGATGTCCACCCCGTCGAAGAGGATGGTGCCGCCGCTGACCCTGGCCGGGGGCCTGGAGAGGCCGGTGAGCGCGAAGCCCAGCGTGGACTTACCGGACCCGGACTCGCCGACCAGACCCACGAAGTCGCCCTGTTCGAGATCGAAGGAGACGTCCTTCACGGCCGGGACCGGTTCGGCGCCGTTCGGTTCGTAGACGACGCTGAGGCCCTGCACACTGACGAGGCTCATCTTTTCGATCCTTCCCTGAGGCGCGGATTACTGAGGCCGTCGACGCCGAAGTTGATCAGGCTCATCGAGGTCGCCAGCAGCGAGATGCAGAGGCCGGGGGCGAAGAGCAGCACCCACTGGCCGGTGAGGAGCGCGTTGCTGTTCTGCGCCCAGAAGAGCATGGTGCCCCAGCTGACGGTGGTGGAGTCGCCGAGTCCGAGGAACTCGAGGCCGGCCTCTGCGAGGATCGCCGCGGTGGATGCGCCGAAGAAGCTTCCGACGATGAGCGAGGTCATGTTCGGCAGGATCTCGCGGAAAACGATGCGCGCCGGGCTCTCACCGCTGAAGACCGCCGCCGTGACGAAGTCGCGGGACCGCAGCGACTGGGTCTGGGAGCGCAGCACGCGCGCTCCCCACGCCCAACCGGTGATGACGACGACGAGCACGATCATGCCGATGCCGCCGTTCTGCAGGTAGGCGGCGATCACGATCATGAGCGGCAGGGCGGGGATGACCAGGAACAGGTTGACGACGAAGTTGATCACTTCGGCGGCGAAGCCGCGCAGGTACCCCCAGCTCAGGCCGATCAGCACCGCGATGATGGTGGAGAGCAGCCCCGCGGTGAATCCGACGAACACGGAGACGCGAGCGCCGTAGATGATCTGCGAGAGCACGTCCTGGCCGGCCGCGGTGGTGCCGAGCCAGTGGTCCGCACTCATGTCTTCGCTGCGGCCGAAGGTGTTCTCGGTCGCGCTGTATGGGGCGATCAGCGGGGCGAACACGGCGAGGATCACGAAGAGCAGGAGCAGCGCCACCCCGATCCGTGCCTTGGGCACGCTCCAGATGGTGGCGACGGCGCGGGTGATCACCCGGAAGGGGTTCGCCGGCCCGTCGTGGCCGGAGGGGATCTTGACGATCATGGTCGATGTGCTCATGGGGTCAGCGCCTCGTCCTCGGGTCCAGGATGCCGTACAGGATGTCGACAATGAAGTTCGCCAGGAGCACGCTGATCGTGATGATCAGAAAGAGCGCCTGCATGAGCGGGAAGTCCTGGTTGACGACCGCCGTGTACAGCAGGTAGCCGACTCCCGGGTAGCTGAACACCCGCTCGACGAGCAGGGACCCGCCGACGACGCCGCCGAGCGCGAGCCCGAACGAGGTCAGGTTCGGCAGGATGGCGTTTCGCGCGGCGTAGCGGATGGCCACGGTGCGCGGCCGGAGACCGTTCGCTTCCGCGAAGGTCACGTAGTCGTCCCCGAGGGTGTTGATCATGGTGCTCCGCATACCGAGGATCCAGCCGCCGAGGGAGGTGATCAGGATCGTCGTCGCGGGCAGGATGGAGTGGTAGAGCGCGTCGAGCAGGAACGGCCCGCTGAATTCCGGTGTCGCCGCGCTGCCGTACGCTCCCGAGGTGGGGAACCAGCCGGCCACGTAGCCGAGGAAGAAAAGCAGCAGCAGGGCCGTCCAGAAGTACGGGAACGCGCTCGCGAAGGTGCCGCCGACGGTGGGGAGAGTGTCCAGCCAGGTGCCGCGCTTCCAGGCCGCGAGCACCCCGAGCAGGGTGCCGCAGACGAAGGCGACGATCGTGACGAACCCCACGAGCACGAGGGTCCACGGCAGCGCCGTGCCAACCAGGCTCGCGACGGACTGCGGGAAGAAGGTGTACGAGACGCCGAAGTCGAAGTGCACGACGTTGTTGAGGTACTGGAGGTACTGGTCCCAGGCGCTGCCGGTCGGCACGCCGAGCTGGGCTTCGATGGCGGCCCGGGTGGAGGGGCTGACCGGGCCGTTCTGGGCCAGTTTCGCGATGGCGGCGTCCGCCGGGGAACCCGGCATCAGTCGCGGAAGGAGGAAGTTCAGCGTGACTGCAGCCCACAGGGTGAGCAGCAACAGGCCGACCTTACTCAGCAGGTAGCGCACAGGTCGTTCCTTTCGAGTCCTGGCCGGCGTTCCGGTGCGGAATGCGCGAGTGCCGGCAGTCCGTCATCGGAGTGCAGGCGGGGGTGGTGCTGCGGGCCAGTCCCCCCAGGGGTACCGGCCCGCAGCACCGGTCGGGTTACGCCTTCTTCAGGTGGGTCAGGATGAGCAGCGGCGTCGAGTTCCACGTGTTCGGCGGCGAGTACGCGTTGTCGGCGCTCGGCCAGTTGGTGAAGTTCTTGTCGCTCGTGAGGCCCCAGAGACCGCCGTAGAACATGCTGATCACGGGCAGCTGCTCGTACATCACGGTCTGCAGCTTCGCCGAAATGGCCTTCTGGTCTGCCGCGTCGGTCGAGCCCTTCAGCTGGGCGAGCAGGGCGTCGACCTTCGGGTCAGTGAAGCGACCGTAGTTGCCGGTCGTTCCGGTGCCGATCGGCGTCGCGAACTGACTGTTGAGCAGGGTGTTCATGTCCTGGAACACGCTGCCGGTTCCGCCGAAGCTGTTCATGGCGATATCGAAGTCACCCTTGCTGAGCGCCTCGGTGTACGCGGCCGGCTGCGGCTGGCTGAGCTTCACGTCGATGCCGATGGCGCCGAGCCTGCGTCTGCACGGTCTGCAGTCCCTGCAGCCAGTCGGTGTACCCGTTGGCGGTGAGGATGTTGATGCTCAGCTGGGTCCCGGCGGAGTCGACGAGCTTGCCGCCGGCCTGGGTGTAGCCGGCCTTGGCGAAGGCCGCGAGGGCCGCGGTCTCATCCTGGGCGACGGCTCCCCCGTCGGGCAGGTCCTTGTTCAGCCAGGCGTCCTGGTTCGGCAGGAGCAACCCGGACTGGCCGGCCGCCTCCACGTAGCCTTGCTCGGCATCCTTGGCGATCTTGCCACGGTCGAGCGCCAGGCTCAGTCCCTGACGGAAGTTCACGTCGTTGTACGGAGCCTTGGTGAGGTTCGGAGACAGCGTGACGGTGCCGCCCGGCGGGAACCAGTACTTGTTGTGCTGCTTGTCGGCGGCGACCCAGGTGCCCTCGACATCCGTCATGAAGGCGTACGCCCAGTCGTAGCCGTTCTTCACGACGTCGAGCTGGCTGTTCGCCGCCGGCAGCACGAGCTTGTCGACGGCGACCTTGTCTGCCTGCCAGTAGCCCGCGTTCTTCGTGAGCGTGTACTGGTTGGCTGTGAAGGTGTCGAGCACGAACGGACCGGTCGCGACCGGGGTCTCGTTCTTCCAGGTGACCGGGTCGGCCACGTCCTTCCAGATGTGCTCGGGAACGATGAGCTGCTGGTCGATGATCCCGGCGGCGGGAACGTCGTCGGCGAGGAGATGGAAGACGACGGTGTCGCCGACGACCTCGAGGCTCTGGATGTGCTGCCAGACCCCCCAGGTGTCGAGAGCCGGCGTCGCCTTGACGAGGTTGAAGGTGTAGAGCACGTCGGCGGGGGTGAAGGCCTCGCCGTCCGACCACTTCACGCCGGTGCGGATGTCGTAGACGACGGTCTTCGCATCGGGCAGGGTGACCCCGGTTGCGAGGAACGGTGTGGCCGTGCCGTCGAGGGTGTTGGTCACCTCGAGCGGCTCGTACATGTAGGTGGTGGCGACGCGCTTGCTGGTGGAGAACGGGTTGAAGTTCTTCTCGAAGGTGGGCGAACCGTTGTCGGCCGCGACCAGCAGGGAGCCGTCGCTCGGGGCGGCGGACTGTTTGTTGACGTTCATGCTGCACGCGCTCGTGGCCAGCAGTGCGGCCACACCAACGACGGCCAGGGCCGTGCGTCCGATGCGCCTTCTCAATTGCTTCATTGCTCTTGGATCCCTTGTGTCGACGTTGACTCGCGAAGCCACCGGCCCGGAATCGTGTTCCGGCTATTCGGGGGCCTCGGCTGTTTCCCCAACTGTATGCGCTTACATTCTGGAGCGCAAGCACGAGTTTCGAAGGCTCGGCCCGCCGGGAGCCCGGATCAGGGACGGGCGGGGCTGGGGTGGGCGGGGCCTTCCGAGCTTTCGCGCAGCAGCACTTTGACGGGAAGACGCGCGGTGATGGGCGGCTGGTCGGGGTGTTCGATCCGGCTGAGCATGGCGCGCATCGCGGCGCGGCCCAGCTCGACCATGGGCTGGTGCACCGTCGTGAGCCGTGGCCGGGAGAGCCGTCCGGCCTCGATCCCGTCGAAGCCGGTGACGATCACGTCCTCGGGAACCCTCACCCCTGCGGGGATCAGTACGTCGAGCATTCCGAGCGCCATCTGGTCGTTGCCGCACACGAGCGCCCGCGGCACGCGCCCGGTCGCGAGCATCGTCTCGGCGACGCCGCGGGCGCGGACCCGCGAGAACTCGCCGCGCAGCACCGGCAGCGCAGCGGGGTCGAGACCCGCGGCCTCGACGGCCTCGACGAAACCCTGGTACCGCTCCGCGTCGTCCGGCGAGTCGGCCGGCCCACCGACGTAGACGAGGTCGGTCAGCCCGTGCCGGGAGAGCAGGTGCGTCGTCAGGGCGCGCATGCCCTCGAGGTTGCTCACGCTCACGTGGTCGTGATGGTCGCCCCGCCGCGGGCCGGCGATCAACACCACCGGGATGCGCCGGGACACGTGGTCGAGGATGTCGTCGGGGACACTCCCGGCCAGCACGGCCATGCCGTCCACCCGACCGGCGATGTCGTTGACCATGTCCGCCGGGTTCGCGTCACGCCCGACGCCGACCATGAGGGCGAACCCGTGCCGCCAGGCTTCCCGCTCGCTGCCCCGCAGCACCTCGTCGAAGTACAGGTTCGGCGGGCGCACCTCACGGCTGTCCGGCACGTCGACCACGATCTCGACGGAGGTGTCCTGCACGAAGATCGCCTCGGACTGCTCGTCCTCGTCGTCGACGCTCGAGAAGTAGAGGCCGAGGACGCCGGTGCGGCGAGCCGCGAGCCCGCGCGCGCTTGCGCTCGGCACGTACCCGAGTGCGAGCACCGACGCGAGCACCCGCTGCCGGGTGGATGCGCGTACATCGTCGGGGCGGCGCAGCACCCTCGAGACCGTTGCGATGGACACACCCGCGTGGGCGGCCACGTCGTAGACGGTCGCGGCCTTCACTCAGGCCCCGGATCCCGCGGCGCGGCCGGATGCGGCTCGCTTGGCGCGCCGGGTGACCCCGTGAACCGCTGCCTGGAACTCGCGGGCGGCAAGCGGGCGACCGGGCAGCCGGGGCCGGTCCGTTGCCGGCAGCCGCAGTCCGTCGAGCACGATCGCGAGCTGCCTGCGCCATTGGCCGGTGTGGCCGCCGCCGTGCGTGCCGAGAGAGCCGACCATGGTGACCAGCACCGCGAGATCGACCGCGTCGACATCCGCCCGGAGTGCACCGTCCTTCTTGGCGCGGGCGACGAGGCCGGCGATCACGGCCTGGAACTCCGTGCCCTTGCCGCTGCCGGGGTCGATGACCTCCATGCGCTTGAGAATGTGCGGGAGCGCCGGATCGGCGACAAGCCACTCGGCGACGCGCTCCATGTAGAGCTCGATGCCGGCCCAGGCCGTAGGAGCCGCGGCGATCTCATCGCGGACGGTCGCGAGTTCGGCGAGCGCGATGTCGTAGAGCGCGCGCACGAGGTCGTCCCTGGTCGGGAAGTTTCGGTAGAGCGTGGCCACGCCGACGTCTGCGCGGCGGGCGATCTCCTCGAGTGAGGCGTCGACCCCGTTCTGCGCGATGAGCGTCCGCGCCTCGACGATCAGGCGCTCTCGGTTCTGCCGGGCGTCGCGCCGACGCGGTTGTGCGCCGTCCTGCGGGGTCGGTTCGGACGAAGTCATGGAGACGATTGTAAGTCCCCCAGCTATGACGAGTCGGAGGGAATCCTCCACGTCGCCTGTGCCTGCGCCCGGAATCCCTCGTCCGGGATAGAATCTCGCCGGAGAACCGGGTCTCTCATGCGGACCCGTGCATCTCGCCGGAGAACCGCGTCGCGCCGGTCGACGGCCCGCAGCATCCCTGAGAACCGAGGAATCCCGATGACGCCTCCCCCGATCCGAGCCGCACCGCCGGCGAGGGCACGGATGCCCACCTCGTCTTCGCCCGCCGAATGGACCGCATCGACGGGCTGGCCCACTACCGTCGGCAGTTCGTGGGCACTGAGGCAGGCGGTGCGGCGGGCAGCGCGGCCGATCCCTTCGTCTACCTCGACGGCAATTCGCTCGGTCGGCCGACCCTCGCGAGTGTCGGGCGGATCACCGAGTTCCTGACCCACAACTGGGGAACCCGGCTGATCCGCGGCTGGGACGAGGAGTGGATGGACCTTCCGTTCCGGATCGGCGACGAACTCGGGCGGGTTGCGCTCGGCGCGGCGCCTGGCCAGGTCTTCATCGGCGACTCGACGACCGTACTGCTCTATAAGCTCGCCCGGGCCGCGGTGGACTACCGCAGGGTCGGCTCCGAACCGGCGCGCACCGAGATCGTACTCGACACCGACAACTTCCCCACCGACCGGTACCTGCTCGAGGGCATCGCCGCCGAGCGCGGCCTGACCCTGCACTGGATCCACTCGAATCCCGCCGGCGGGGTCTCACTCGACCAGGTGCGCGCGGCGATCGGCCCGCAGACGGCGCTCGTGCTGCTCAGCCACGTCGCCTACCGCTCCGGGTACCTCGCCGACATGCGCCGGATCACCGCGGTGGCGCATTCGGTCGGCGCCCTCGTACTCTGGGACCTCAGCCACTCCGTCGGCTCCGTTCCCGTCGAGCTGGACCTTTGCGACGTCGACCTCGCCGTCGGCTGCTCGTACAAGTACCTCAACGGCGGGCCGGGGGCTCCCGCCTTCGGCTACGTGCGTCGCGACCTCCAGGACGTGCTCACCCAGCCGATCCAGGGCTGGATGGGCACGAAGGACGTGTTCACGATGGGGCCGGGGTATCGGCCGGCCGACGGCATCCGCCGGTTTCAGAGTGGGACACCACCGATCGTCGGCATGCTCGCGATGCAGGACACGATCGCGATGATCGGCGAAGCGGGCATCGAGGAGGTGCGGGCCAAGTCGGTCGCACTCACCGAATTCGCGATCACCCTCGTCGATGAGTGGCTCGCGCCCCTCGGTGCGACCCTCACGTCGCCACGAGACCCGCGCCACCGCGGCGGCCACGTCACCGTCAACCACCCGGCGATGCGCCAGGTCACGACGACGCTCTGGGAACACGACGTCATCCCCGATTTCCGTGGTCCGGAGGGTCTGCGGATCGGGCTGTCGCCGCTCAGCACGAGCTTCGTCGAGACGCTCGAGGGGGTCGCGGCGATCCGTGACGTGCTCCGCGGGGTACTGCTCGGGCAGGCAGGGCTGGCGGCCGCTCCCGTGCCCGGATCGGTGGTCCCCGGCCGCTGACCCGGTCGGGGACGCTTGGCACCACCCTTGCATGGGGGTGTTGTATGCGCATACACTCGGGTCGTTGCCGCGCCCCGGGTAACGGATGCCGACGGCATCCGTCGCCCGCACCCCGCCGGCACACCTGTCATTGACGACACGAAGGAATCTCCTGTGAAACGAACAACGAAGTTCGCCGCGCTCTGCGCCGCCCTCCTGGCGGGCACGCTCGTCGTTGCGCCGGCCGCCGCCGATGCCGGCACCGGCCAGGCCCGCGGCGATGTGCGCGACGCGGACCGGGTGCTGCTCGGCTATGCCACGGACACCTGGACCTCCCTCGCCGCCATGACCGACACGACCACCGGTCTCCCCGCCGACGCGCTCGAGGGCGACCTGTCTGCGCCGAGCGACAACACCAGCCCCACGAACATCGGCGGGTACCTGTGGTCGACGATCGCGGCGAGAGACCTCGGTGTGATCAGTCGCACGGATGCGTACACCCGGCTCCGCACGACCCTGGCGACCCTCGCCGGCCTCGAACGCCACGCGCCCAGCGGAATGTTCTACAACTGGTACTCACCCAGGGACGGCCACAAGCTCACCCAGTGGCCCGGCACCGGCGACCGGGTCGACCCCTTCCTGAGCACGGTCGACAACGCCTGGCTCGCCGCCGCGTTCCGGGTCGTCGCCCGGGCGGAACCGCGCCTCGCCGGCCCCGCCGACGCTATCTACGACAGCATGGACTTCGGCTACTTCCACGACCTGAACGCCCGGCCGGGCGTCGGCCTCAACCGTGGTGGATTCTGGGTGACGCCCCCTCCCGGGTGCAACGTTCCCGGCAATTACGGCGGAGACACGACACCGGTCTACTACACGTGCCACTGGTACGACACGAGCGTGAGCGAAGCCCGGATGGCCACCTACCTTGGAATCGCCAAGGGCGAGATCCCGGCAAAGGACTACTACGGAACCCTCCGCACGATGCCCGAGCAGGGCTGCGACTACGCCTGGCAGGAGCAGAAGCCGACCGGCGTGACTCGGGAGTACCTCGGTGTTCCCGTCTATGAGGGCGTGTATGCCTATCGCGGCATGTCCATCGTCCCGGCCTGGGGAGGCAGCATGTTCGAGGCCCTGATGCCCGACCTCTTCGTTCCCGAGGCCGCCTGGGGACCGAGGTCGTGGGGAATCAACCACCCGGCGACCGTGCGCGCCCAGAAGGAACACGGCCTCGAGGAGGCCGGCTACGGGTACTGGGGATTCTCGCCGGCGAGCAACCCGTTCGGCGGATACTCCGAATACGGTGTCGAGGCCCTCGGCATGAGCAGCGACGGGTACGCCTCCGACCGGGAACGCACCAACGTCGACGCCGGGTACGCGGGCTGCCGTGAGGCGACCAATCCGACCCCGACCTTCGGCGACGGCGTCGTGACGCCGCACGCCTCGTTCCTCGCGCTCGCGTACGACCGGCCGGCCGCGTTGAAGAACCTGGCCGGCATCAAGAACAATCTCAAGGCCTACGGTCCCGGTGGCTTCTACGACGCCGTCGCAACGAAGAGCGGGACTGTGGCCCGCCGGTACCTCTCGCTCGACCAGTCGATGATCATGGCCGCCATCGTGAACGACCTGAAGAAGGATCGCCTCAAGGGCTACTTCGTCGACAGGAGCTTCGAGAAGGCCGTGCGTCCCCTCATCGCAGCCCAGATCTTCGGGTCCAGCCTCGGGTAGCGACATCGGGAATCGACGTCGGGGACAGGCGTCGGGAACAGGCGCGGGGGCCGGACTGTAGAATCGAGGCATCCACGCCCCCGACGCCACCGGAGTGAACCATGCCAACCATCGTCGTTGAAGTTATGCCCAAGGCCGAGCTGCTCGACCCGCAGGGAAAAGCCGTCGCCGGCGTCCTCGGCCGCCTCGGCAAGAGCCGCTTCACGAGCGTTCGCCTCGGCAAGCGTTTTGAGCTCACCATCGACGGGCCCGTCGACGAGGCCGTGCTCGCCGAAGTGCGCGAGCTCGCCGACTCCGTGCTCTCCAACGCCGTGATCGAAGACGTCGTCGGCATCCACGTCGTCGGCGCAGACAGCACGGTCGGGGCATCCGCCTGATGCGCATCGGCGTCGTCACCTTCCCCGGTTCGCTCGACGACCGTGACGCGCAGCGCGCGATCCGGATCGCCGGCGCGGAACCCGTCGCACTCTGGCACGGCGAGCACGACCTGCGCGGCGTCGACGCGATCGTGCTGCCCGGCGGCTTCAGCTACGGCGACTACCTGCGCGCGGGCGCGATCGCGAGCCTCTCGCCGATCATGGCCGAGGTCATCGACGCAGCGAACAGCGGCATGCCGGTGCTCGGCATCTGCAACGGCTTCCAGATGCTCACCGAGGCGCACCTGCTCGAGGGCGGGCTCATTCGCAACGACCACGGCTCCTTCATCTGCCGCGACCAGCAGCTGCGCGTCGAGAACACCGACACCGTCTGGACGAGCGGCTTCACCGCCGGCCAGGAAATCACCATCCCGCTCAAGAACGGCGAGGGCGGCTTCATCGCCTCCGCCGAGACCCTCGCCGAGCTCGAGGGCGAAGGCCGGGTCGTCGTGCGCTATGTCGGACTGAACCCGAACGGCTCCCTCAACGACATCGCCGGCATCAGCAACGCCCGCGGCAACGTCGTCGGTCTGATGCCGCACCCCGAACACGCGGTCGAGGCCGGCTTCGGCCCCGACACCGCGTCCGCGATGCGCAGCGGCACCGACGGGCTCACGTTCTTCACCTCCGCGATCGAGCGGATGCTCGCAACCGCGTAACCCGCACCCCGCGGTGCGCGCGGGGCCCGGCCCGGCCGCGCGCCCGCATCCGCTCGCCCCATCTCGCGCCGTCGCACCGTCTCGCGCTGACCAGCCCCGGGTCCGCCCTAACCAATTCGACGGACTTTTTGCCAAAAGAGTACGTGGGAGGCCGTTTTCGGGCCTCAAAACCCAAAATCTCCGTCGAATTGGTTCGGCGCACGGGCCCTCAGACGGCGGCGGATGCCTCCCACAGGTTGATTCCGGCGTCGACGGCGTGAGCGTCGATCGCGTTGAGCTCCGCTGTTGTGAAGGCCAGGTTCTCGACAGCGGCGACGTTGGCCTCGAGCCTGCGCGACCGAGGACGCCCCGATCAGCGCCGACGTCACCTCGGGGCGCCGCAGCACCCAGGCGAGGGCGAGCTGCGCGAGCGACTGCCCGCGTGCCTCGGCGATGTCGGTCAGGGCGCGGATATGAGTGAGCGTCTCGTCGCTGACCATGTCGCTTTTCATCGACCCGGCGCGCGCCGCCCGCGAGTCCGCGGGCACCCCGTGCAGGTACCGGTCGGTGAGCAACCCCTGGGCGAGCGGAGAGAAGGCGATGCAGCCGACGCCGAGGTCCTCGTGGGTGGTCAGCAGGTCGTCCTCGACCCAGCGGTTGAACATCGAGTACGAGGGCTGGTGGATCAGCAGCGGCGTGCCGAGGTCGGCGAGGATCGCCGCTGCCTGCCGGGTGCGCTCGGGCGAGTAGGAGGAGATGCCGGCGTAGAGGGCGCGGCCGCTCGTGACGGCGGTGTGCAGCGCGCCCATGGTCTCCTCGAGCGGGGTGTCCGGGTCCGCGCGGTGCGAGTAGAACACGTCGACGTAGTCGAGGCCCATCCGTCCGAGGGACTGGTCGAGGCTTGCGAGCAGCGACTTGCGGGAGCCCCACTCCCCATAGGGGCCCGCCCACATATCGTAGCCGGCCTTGGTCGAAATGACGAGCTCGTCGCGGTGCGGACGGAAGTCCTGCTTGAGGTGGATCCCGAAGTTGCTCTCGGCGCTGCCGTACGGCGGGCCGTAGTTGTTGGCGAGGTCGAAGTGCGTCACGCCGAGGTCGAAGGCGCGGCGCAGGATCGCGCGCTGCGTCTCGAGCGGGGTGACCCCGCCGAAGTTCTGCCACAGCCCGAGCGATACGGCCGGGAGTTTGAGGCCGCTCTTCCCGGTGCGGCGGTAGGGCATGGACTCATATCTGGTGTCAGCCGGAAGGTAGGTCATTCCTCCATCGTGGCACGGTGCATCCGCTCGTGCAGGAGGTGGCCGCCGGGTCAGGGCCCCTCGGGCGACCGGCCAGGTGTCCGGATGCGCGGCACCGCGTTCGCCGGCTCGAGGTCGCCCGAGCGCAGCCGAGTGGAACGCTCGGCGATGACCGAGGCCGGCCAGTTCAGGATCCAGCTGTACATCGCGAGCAACGGCTGGCCGAGCAGGGCGATCCCGATCGACACCGCGAACACCACGCAGGTCACGAGGATGTTGCGCCGCACGTAGCGGTACACCCCACGGTCGACCTCGGGCACAAGGATTCCCGCTCGCCGGGCCACGACCCAGAGCAGGCCGTTCACGCCGCTGATTGCCGACACGGTGGCCGCGTAGAGCACGACGGCCTCGGTCTGCGACCCGTACTCGCTCAGCACCGCGGTGGGGAACGGCACGAACGCGATCAGAAGGAGCAGCAGCAGGTTGACGCGCACGAATCCCTGGCTGCGCCCGCCGATCAACTCAAACCGGCGGTGGTGGCCGATCCAGCTGATCGCGATCACGGCAAAGCTCAGCACATAGGCGAAATACTTCGGCGCAAGCTCGGCGAGCGCCTCGGCGAGCTGAGCGCGCGGCACATCCGGCACGCCGATATCGAGGATGAGCAGGGTGATCGCGATCGCGAACACCCCGTCGCTGAACGTCTCAAGCCGGCCGGTGGATCCGCCGTTTCCGACGAGCACCCGGTAACGATCCTGAACACTGTTTTCGGACGGTTTTCCGTTCATGGCACGACCGTACCCTGCCAGTGCTCGGCTACAGCGGATGCCGACGGTCCAGCAGCCGGAGCCTGGGCCGCGGATCCGGTGAGCTCGCGTGCCACGAGGGCAGCAGCGCCGGCCTCCGGATGACGCCCCAGCCGGCGGAGCAGTTCCGCTCGGGTCGCGTGGAACCAGAAGTAGTCGCCGAGACCGTCGATCCGGTCGACGGCGGCGAGCGCAGCGTCCGGGTCGCCGCTCTCGGCGAGGGCGGCCGCCCGGTTCAGCCGTACGACCGGGCTCGGGTCGAGGTGGAGCAGCACGTCGTACCAGGCGAGGACAGCGTCCCAGTCGGTGGCCGCGGCATCCGCTGCGAGGGCGTGGCAGGCGGCGATCGCGGCCGTGACCGCGAACCTCTCCGGGCGGATGCTGCTGCCGCGGATCGCGGACGCGGCGAGCTCGATGCCCTCCGCGGCGAGGCCCCGGTCCCAGAGGCCGCGGTCCTGGTCGGCGAGGAGGACGATGTCGCCCGCGTCATCGAACCGGGCACGCAGCCGGGAGTGCTGGAGCAGCATCGTCGCGAGCAGTCCCTCGAGCACGGGCTCACCCGGCATCAGGCTCGACGAGCAGCCGCCCCAGCCGGATCGCCTCCTCGGCAACGGATGCGCCGGGCGGCCCTGTCTGTACGGGCGGCGGGGCCGAGCCGGGCGGCGCGGGCGAGATCGGTGGCGCCTCCGGCGCCGGAAGCTCAAGCGTCGCTGGCGATACCGAAACCGGCGCGGGCGAAACCGACGCGGACACGGGAGGCGGGGCATCCGCCGACCGGGACGCGTACCCCTCGGTGAACAGCAGGAACACAGTCGTCGCGACGGCGCCCAGCCGGCCGGGCAGCTCCTCCGCGTCAGGAACCCGGTAGCGAATGCCGGCGTCGGCGATCTTGCGCCGCGCCCGGGTGAGGCGCTTGGCCATCGTCGCCTCCGAGACGAGGAGCGCCCGGGCGACCTCGGCGACGCTCAGCCCGCAGAGCACGTGCAGGCTGAGCGCGACCTGCGCCTCCTGCGCGAGCGCCGGGTGGCAGCAGGTGAAGATCAGCCGGAGCCTGGTCGTCGCGGACGACGCCGGGCGGGGTGTCATCGGGTGCCCGTTGCACGGCCAGGATGATCGCCTCCCGTTCCTTGTTCGGCCGCGCGCCCTCCCGCCGGAGCAGGTCGATGACTCGCCGCTTGGCCGCAAGGGTGAGCCACGCGCGCGGATTCGGCGGAACGCCGATGCGACGCCAGGTCTCCAGGGCGCTGATGGCGGCGTCCTGCACGGCGTCCTCGGCCACGGCCAGGTCCCCGGTCAGACGGATGACGGTGGCCAGCACCCGGCGCCCCTCGCCACGCAGCAGCGCGGCGAGGGCCTCGGCCGGGTCGGGGCCGGCCTCGACTGCCGCGCTCGGGATCGTCCCGTGAGGTGGCGCAGATCGACGTTCGTCGGCAGCGGGAACATCGAAATGCGACACCTCAGGTCGCCCGGACCGGGCGGGGACGACCTCGGGGATACCGCCGCCGGCATCCGTCGCCGTCATCACATCAGGGTCGGGACCGTCGGACGCACCTCGACGACGCCGTTCCAGGCGGCGGGGATCGCGGCCGCGTGCCGGATCGCCTCGTCGAGGCTGTCGCACTCGAGCAGGTAGAAGCCGGTCAGGGCCTCCTTCGTCTCGGCGTACGGGCCGTCGCCGATGACGATGTCGCCGCCCTTGCCGCCGGTGACCCGCACGGTCGTCGCGGTCTGGGTCGGGTAGAGCGCGGCGCCGCCGCGGATGACGGCCTCGGCGTCGCGGCCGAATTCCTGGTACTCGGCCATTTCGGCCGCCTGCTCTGGGGCGGTCCAATCGACGTCGCGGGTGTAGGTCAGGGCAACATAGCTGGGCATGGTGACTCCTTCATCGGGGATTTCATCGAATGACCCATCGGGAATGGTGGGATCTACTCTAGGAACGAACGGGGCCGTCCCGAAAGGACAACGCGGGCCGAATTAACGGCAAGTGCTACCGGTGCGGACAACTGTGGCCGGTGCGCCGGTCAGAGTTGTCCGCACCCGCAACCGTTCCGAGGGGCCACGGCCCTCCGGGAAGGCAACCGGTAGACTGGGCCGCGCTAAGCATCCGTTGACTCTGGGAGTACACCGCTCGTGACCGCTGCCTCAAACACCCACTCCCGCGGCATCGCCGACACCGTCGCGAACGCGATCGCCACCCCGGACAAGGACCAGCCCTTCGGCGCGCTGGGACTGACCGCGGGCGAGTACCAGGAGATCCGCACCATCCTCGGCCGCCGCCCCACGAGCGGCGAGCTCGCGATGTACTCGGTGATGTGGAGCGAGCACTGCTCCTACAAGAGCTCGAAGAAGTACCTGCGCCAGTTCGGCGACAAGGTCTCCCCCGCCATGAAGAAGAACCTGATGGTCGGCATGGGCGAGAACGCGGGCGTGCTCGACGTCGGCGAAGGCTGGGCCGTCACCTTCAAGATCGAGTCGCACAACCACCCCTCCTACATCGAGCCGTTCCAGGGCGCCGCGACCGGCGTCGGCGGCATCGTGCGCGACATCATCTCGATGGGCGCCCGCCCGGTCGCCGTGATGGACGCCCTCCGCTTCGGCCGCATCGACGACCCGGACACCGCGCGCGTCGTGCACGGCGTCGTCTCCGGCATCTCGTTCTACGGCAACTGCCTCGGCCTGCCGAACATCGGCGGCGAGACCTGGTTCGACTCGGTCTACCAGGGCAACCCGCTCGTCAACGCGCTCTCCGTCGGCGTGCTGCGCCACGAGGACCTGCACCTCGCCAACGCCCGCGGCGTAGGCAACAAGGTCGTGCTCTTCGGGGCCCGCACCGGCGGAGACGGCATCGGCGGGGCATCCATTCTCGCCTCGGACACCTTCAGCGCCGACGGCCCCACCAAGCGGCCCGCGGTGCAGGTCGGCGACCCCTTTGCCGAGAAGGTGCTCATCGAGTGCTGCCTCGAACTGTTCCGCGACAAGCTCGTCGAGGGCATCCAGGACCTCGGCGCGGCCGGCATCAGCTGCGCGACCTCGGAACTCGCCTCGAACGGCGACGGCGGCATGTACATCCAGCTCGAGAAGGTGCTGCTGCGCGACCCGACGCTCACCGCCGAGGAGATCCTGATGAGCGAGAGCCAGGAGCGGATGATGGCGGTCGTCACGCCCGAGAAGCTCGAGGGCTTCCTCGCGATGACCAAGAAGTGGGACGTCGAGACGAGCGTGCTCGGCGAGGTCACCGACACCGGCCGGCTCGTGATCGACTGGAACGGCGAGGAGATCGTCAACGTCGACCCGCGCACGGTCGCGATCGACGGCCCGGTCTACGACCGCCCGGTCGCCTACCCGACCTGGATCGACGCACTGCAGGCCGACTCGGCCTCGACGTTGCCCCGGTCGACGGATGCAGCGGACTTGCGCGAGCAGTTCCTCGCCCTTCTGGGCTCGCCCAACCTCGCGGACCCGAGCTGGATCACCGACCAGTACGACCGCTACGTGCTCGGCAACACCGCGCTCTCCTTCCCCGACGACGCCGGCATGATCCGCATCGACGAGGAGTCGGGCCTCGGCTTCGTCATCGCGACCGACGCCAACGGCCGCTACTGCCAGCTCGACCCGTACCGCGGCGCCCAGCTCGCCCTCGCCGAGGCGTACCGCAACGTCGCCGCGACCGGCGCGGTGCCGGTCGGCATCAGCGACTGCCTCAACTTCGGCTCCCCGGAGAACCCCGAGGTGATGTGGCAGTTCGAACGCGCCGTCACGGCCCTCGCCGACGGATGCCTCGAGCTCGAGATCCCGGTCACCGGCGGGAACGTGTCGTTCTACAACCAGACCGGCGACCAGCCGATCTACCCGACGCCCGTCGTCGCCGTGCTCGGCGTGATCGACGACGTCGCCCGCCGCGTGCCGAGCGGCTGGCAGGACGACGGCCACAACATCTACCTGCTCGGCATCACCCGCGAGGAGCTCGACGGCTCGGCGTGGGCCGATGTCATGCACGGGCACCTCGGCGGCCTGCCGCCGGTCGTCGACTTGGCCGGGGAGGCCCGGCTTGCCGGCCTGCTCCACGCGGCGTCGATCGAGGCGCTCGTCGACAGCGCGCACGACCTGTCCTCCGGCGGGCTCGCGCAGACCCTGGCCGAAGCAGTGCTCCGATTCGGCGTCGGGGCCCGCGTGTGGCTCGGCGACATCTGCGAGCGGGACGGGATCGACGCATCCGTCGCCCTGTTCTCGGAGTCGGCCGGCCGCGTCATCGTCTCGGTGCCGCGCGAGGACGACGTGAAGTTCCTGGGCCTCTGCGAGGGCCGCAACTACCCGGTGCTGCGCATCGGCGTCACCGACAACACGCTCGACGCCCTCGAGATCCAGGACGTCTTCACCGTCTCCCTGGCCGAGCCTGCAGTCCCGCCACCGCGGCACCCTCCCCGCCCACTTCGCCTAGCCCCCGCCCCCGCGCCTGCCCGTCCCCAGACCGGGAGTGTGGTTCGCGAGAGTACGAAAATGGCCCCTTCACGACATCTGAAGGGGCCTTTTTCGTACTCTCGCGGCCCCTGGCCGTCGGGCTGTGGATAGAACGCTCGCTCGTTCGTGGGAATCGGCATCATCGGGGGATGAAACGACGTCGCGAGCTGCCCCCCACATTGCGCGGCCGACACTTCACCACCCGCCGTGGACGCCACGAGGGCGTATCGCGGAAGCGGATGAGGGGCGCGGACCTTGAGCAGCCGTTTCACGGCATCCGCTCACCACGATTGGGCCCAGCAACGATCGCGACGCTCATAGCGGCATACTCCGAGCGGATGTCGACGGCCCAGTTCTTCAGTCATGTGACGGCAGCGCACCTGCACGGTCTTCCCCTCCCCCGGCGCTTCGCGATGTCAGGCGTGATTCATGTCTGCGTCGACGACCCGGCGGAACGACAGAGAGTGAGGGGGACCGTCGCGCACCATGCGCGACCAGGAACGGTACGCCTGGTCGATATCGGCGGTTATCGCGTGGCCGCTCCGGTCGATGTCTGGCGCCAGCTCGCTGCCGTCCTCAGCCTGGATGAACTCATTGTGATGGGAGACGCACTGGTCGGAGGGAGGCGACCGGTGGCGACCATGGCCGAGCTGCGCACCGGCGTGGCGCGTCACGCAGGCAAGCGCGGCGCACGCCGGCTCAGAGAGGCGCTCGAGTGGGTCCGCCCCGGCGTGCTGTCGCCGCGGGAAACCGAGATTCGGCTCCTCCTGGTGCGGGCCGGCCTTCCCGAGCCGGAGGTGAACGCTCCCCTGACGGATAGGTCGGGACGGAAGATTGCGACGGGCGACCTCGTCTACCGGGAGTATCGAGTGCTCGTGGAGTACGACGGCGAGCAGCATCGAACGGACGAAGAGCAGTATCACTGGGACATCGATCGGCTCGATGCGATCATGGAAGCCGATTGGCGGGTGGTTCGCCTGAACAAGACACATATCCGGGTCAGGAGCGCGTCGGCCGTGCGCAAGGTCGACACCGCACTTCGGGATCGCGGCTGGCGCCCCTGACTCACCCGGCCGTCGCATTCGCACCTATCCAGCCCCCGGCATCCCCCCACCCCTCCCGCGAGAGCGGAGAAACGGCCCCTTGGTGCGCCTTATGAGGGCACAATTCGTACTCTCGCGACGGGACGCCGCCCGGCCGGGTTCGCGAGAGCGGAGAAATGGCCCCTTCGCCGACCCCGAAGGGGCACAATTCGTACTCTCGCGAAGAGTTTGGGCGGGAGTGACCGGGAGGGTTAGAGGGGGGAGGGGTTAGAGGGGGAAGGGGAGGGTGAGGAGGGCCTCGGTGCGGGTCCAGAGGTGAGACGCGACCGTCTGGTCGAGGCTCGTGTTGGTGGGGCGCTGGCGAGTGGGCAGGCCGCGGGTGAGGAAACGGGGGCCGTAGTATTCGCCGCCGCGGGCATCCGTGTCGAGCACAGCGCGCACGGTCGGCCAGGCGCCGCGGTCCTTGCCCTGAGCGCCGATCAGGCCCTGCAGGTTGTCGGCGAAACGCTGCGACCGGCTGGGCTCATTGACCCCACGGATGCCCGGCGTCAGCCCCGACACCGAGTAACCGGGGTGCGCAACGAGGCTCTGCACCCCGCCAGGGCCGCCGAGTCCCGCGAGCCGGAGCCGCCGGTCGAGCTCGAATCCGAACACCTGCATGGCGATCTTCGACTGGGCGTAGGCGACCCAGCCGCTGTACCCCGTCTCGAGCTGCAGGTTGTCCAGGCGCGAGGCGACGAGCCGCGTCGCGAGCGACCCGAGCGCGACGACCCGACTGCCGGGCGTGCGCAGCAGGGCCGGCAACGTGAGAGCGGTGAGGTGAACGTGACCGAGGTAGTTCGTCTCGAGGACGATCTCGTTGCCGGCCGCGCTGAGCTCCCGCGTCTTCGGCGGGTGCACGATGCCTGCGTTGAGCACGAGCCCGTCGAACCGGGGCAGGTCGAGCAGGAGAGCGGCCGCGGCGCGCACGCTGTCGGCGTCTGCGACGTCAAGGGTGATCGCCGAAACGGATGCCCCGGGCACCCGTCCGCGGATGGCCGCGAGCGCGGCATCCGCTTTCACCGGATTGCGGCAGGCCAGAACGACGTGCGCGCCGGTCGCGGCCAGCTGTTCGCTCGTGAAGTAGCCGAGTCCGGCGTTGGCGCCGGTGACGACGAAGGTCTTGCCGGACTGTTCGGGGAGGTGGCGCGGGTCCCAGCTCACGACGTCGGGCCTGCGGGTTCCGCAGTCGCAGGCGCCGGTGCACCGATCGCCGAATCGGGCATGACCCCGATCGCAGCGCCGGCTGCCTGCCCGTCTCCCACGCTGGGCTGGCCGCCGGCGATCGCCACGTGGTGGTGGATGACCTCGGCGACGATGAAGTTGAGGAACTTCTCGGCGAAGCCCGGGTCGAGCCTGGCCTCCTCGGCGAGCGCGCGCAGCCGCTGGATCTGCTGCAGGCTCCCGCGCGGGGTCTGCAGCGGGAAGACCGTGCCTGGCCTTGAGGCGTCCGACCTGCTGGGTGAACTTGAAGCGCTCAGCGAGCATGTGGATGAGGGCGGCATCGATATTGTCGATGCTCTGGCGGATGCCGTTCAATTCGTCGATCGCATCCCGCCCCGCCTCGGCGGGCAATTCCTCGTGTTCGGCCATGACTGAACGATACCGTGCGAGCCCTTCCGCGAAAGCGGGTGAATCGTCGTTTTGGCTGTCGCAAACCGACGATTCACCCGCTTTCGCGGACAGTGGCGACGCTGGGCAGAGGCAAGCGGATGCGCTTCTGCGCGAGCAGGATGCCGAGCAGCACGAGCAGCGCTCCGAGCGGTTCGTTCCAGGACAGCGTCTCGCCCAGCAGCAGCACCCCGAGCACGACGCCGACGACGGGCGTCACGTAGGTGACCGTCGACGCGTTCGTCGGACCCCAGGCGCGGAGCACGTTGATGTTCCAGATGTAGGCGAGTCCGGTGCCGAGCGCGCCGAGGGTGAGCAGGCTCAGCACGATCGCCGGGCTGAGCGACACGGGGTGCCAGGCCAGCACCGGGGTGAGCAGCAGCATGATCGCCCCGCCCAGGCCGATGTTGAGGAACGCGAAGGTCGCGCCCGCGATCGGGCGCCCGCTCAGGAACCGGCGGGTGTACCCGAACGTGAAGCCGTAACAGACGGCGGCGCCGAGGCAGGCGAGCTGACCCCAGAGGTCCCCGGTGAGCGCCGCGTAGCGCCACGGCCCGATGATCACGAGCACGCCGGCGATACCGACGACGACCCCGAGCACCTGCCCGCGCCCGAGCCGTTCGACACGGAAGGCGAGGGTCGCCATCACAGCCGTCATGATCGGCGTCACGGCGTTGTAGATGCTCGCGAGGCTCGAGGACACGTACTGCTCCGCCCACGCGAAGAGGAGATGCGGCACGACGCATCCGCTCACCGCGATCACGAGGAAGTGCAGCCACACGACCGCTTCGCGCGGCAGCACGGGGCCGCCATTCACCCGGGGCCGGGTGATGAGCACGATCAGGCCGAGGGTGAGGCCGCCGAGCACGAGGCGCGACCAGGCGACCTGGCCGAAGCTCACTCCGACGAGGGCGACCTTCATGAACAGGAAGCTCGAGCCCCAGACGACGCCCATGCCGAGGAACTGCAGCGCAATGAGGGCGCGACGAGCCGGCTCGGCGGGAGCGGGGGCTGCAGAAGTGGGGGCGTCGCGCGGGGCGGTGCTATCGGTCACCTGCCGACTGTAACGTGTGCGGCCACCGGCGTCGGCCCCCTCGGAGCGCAACGTCCGGATCCCGCCGGTGAATGGCAGCATCCGCTCGTTGGGGGGCCGAGGGGGCAACGGCGTGGGACGACAAGAGCGGATGCGCACCGCGCATCCGCTCTCTTCGTTCAGACCCTGCGACCCGGGCCCCGGGCTAGTTGATCAGGTCGTGCCGGGAGACGATCGCTTCGCGGCCGGGGCCGACGCCGATCGCGGAGATGCGGGCGCCGCTCATCTTCTCGAGCGCGAGCACGTAGTCCTGGGCGTTCCGCGGCAGGCTCCTCGAAGGTGCGGACGCCGGTGATGTCCTCGGTCCAGCCGGGGAAGTCCTCGTAGATGGGCTTCGCGTGGTGGAAGTCGGACTGCGAGACGGGCACCTCGTCGTGGCGGACGCCGTCGACGCTGTACGCGACGCAGACCGGGATGGCGGCGAGGCCGGTGAGCACGTCGAGCTTGGTGAGCACGAAGTCGGTGACCCCGTTGATGCGTGCCGTGTAGCGGGCGACGGGCGCGTCGTACCAGCCGCAGCGGCGCGGGCGGCCGGTCGTGGTGCCGAACTCGAAGCCCTTGGCGCGCAGGAACTCGCCGGACTCGTCGAAGAGCTCGGTCGGGAACGGGCCGGCGCCGACGCGGGTCGTGTACGCCTTGACGACGGCGAGGACGCGGTCGATCCGGTTCGGGCCGATGCCGGATCCGGTCACGGCGCCGCCGGACGTCGCGTTCGAGGACGTGACGAACGGATACGTGCCGTGGTCGACATCCAGCATCGTGGCCTGACCGCCCTCGAAGAGAACGGTCTTGCCCGCGGTGAGCGCCTCGTGCAGGAGCAACGCGGTGTCTGCGACCATCGGGCGGAGGCGCTCGGCGTAGCTGAGCAGGTCGGTCACGATCTCGTCGACCGAGATCGCGCGACGGTTGTAGACCTTGACGAGCAGGTGGTTCTTCTGGGCGAGGGCGCCCTCGACCTTCTGGCGGAGGATGTTCTCGTCGAAGAGGTCCTGCACGCGGATGCCGACCCGGTTGATCTTGTCGGCATAGGTCGGGCCGATGCCGCGACCGGTCGTGCCGATCTGACGCTTGCCGAGGAAACGCTCGGTGACCTTGTCGACCGTGCGGTGGTACTGGGTGATGATGTGCGCGTTGGCGCTCACCTTCAGGCGGGAGACGTCGACGCCGCGGGAGATCAGCGCGTCGAGCTCCTCGAAGAGCACCTCGATGTCGACGACGACGCCGTTGGCGATGATCGGCGTGACGCCGGGGGTCAGGATGCCCGACGGCAGCAGGTGCAGCGCGTACTTCTCGCCGTCGATCACCACGGTGTGCCCGGCGTTGTTGCCGCCGTTGAACTTGACGACGTAGTCGACGCGGCTGCCGAGGAGGTCGGTGGCCTTACCCTTGCCCTCGTCGCCCCACTGGGCTCCGACCAAAACGATCGCTGGCATTAGTTCTCTCCTCGGATGAAAAACGCCTCGGTGATCGGGGCCGGGTCATCGGCCCGGTAGCCGTCCGGCGTGATGGTTTCCTGGTTGATGCGCGCGATCGCGGTCGGATCGGCGTCGTTCAGGAAGACGGTGAGGCGGTCGAACTCGTCCTGCTCGTCGATCTCGGCGGCGGATCGGCGCAACGCATACAGGGCGCGCAGCACCCCGCGATTGGGCTCGTGGGTCCACGGGATCGGGCCGTGTCCGCGCCAGCCGGCCTTGCGCAGGGCGTCGAGGCCACGGTGGTAGCCGACGCGGGCGAAGGCATACGCCTCGATGGTGCGGCCTTCGAGGTGGGCGACATCCGCCAGCACCGCCCAGGCCAGGGAAGACGTCGGGTGCGCGGCTACGAGGGACGGCAACGCGTGGCTTTCGGTACTCCGGAGCGCCGCGATCACCTCCGGTTCCGCGGGAAGGAGGGTCTCGGGCTGGTCAATCAAGTTTTCGCCGGTCACACTCGATCCTAACGCGTCAGCGGATGCCGGGGGTCGGGTTCAGTCGGCCGGAGAACGTCGCGAGCACCGCGGCGACGACCTCGGGCTGGGGCCGGTCCGGCTCGAAGATGAGCCACTCGAGCCCCGCCATCAGGGTCGCGCCGAAGACGCTGCTCGCCATCAGGCCCGTCACGCCCGCCGCGCCCGCTTCGGTCGGCACGGCCTCCTCGATGGCGGCGGCGAATTCGGCGAGCGCCTGGTGCCGGAACGCGAACGAGGTCTCCTGCCAGGCGCGGTCGGTGCGGAAGATGTCGCCGGCCATCACCTTGGCGAGGGCCGTGTTCCCGGCGATCCGGCAGAGCAGCGTCGTGACGAGCGCCTCGATCGCGGCCCAGCCGTGCAGCCCGGTGCGTGCGGAGCGCAGCGCTTCGGTCAGGGCGGCCATGCCCTCGGAAAGGACGCCCTCGAAGATCTTGTCCTTGGACGCGAAGTTGTAATAGAGGCTGCCCTTGGCCACGCCGGCGCGCACGGCGACGTCGTCCATGGTCGTGCCCGAGATGCCGCGCTCGGCCGCGAGGGCCAGAGCGGCGTCGAAGATCAGGCGTTTCGTGCCGGTCACCTGCGCCATGCGTATTTCCCCGATCCACTCTTGCTTCTGTACTGACTAGTCAGTATATTGGAGATCAGCCCTCGACGCAATGAAGCACCCGGCCGCAGAACGGCCGCCGGGAGCTCACTCACCACACATCGGCACAGCAAAACATCGGCATTCGAAGGCAGAGTCATGCGCGTCACCCTCTCCGCGGTCACCAAAGGCCCCAAAAGCTCCTCCCTCCCGAGCACGACGCTCGAGTACCAGAGCGACACCGTCACCCTGGCGCGCGCCGCAACCGAGCGTCGCCCCACCGTCCTCGGCCTCATCGCGAGCGGTCGGATGCGCCCGGACTCCGGCCAGGTGCTCCTCGACGACACCGTCGACTATTCGTCCATGCGCCGCCGGATCGCCCTTATCGACGCGCCCGGCGTCTGCGAGCCCGCCGCGGACCTCCCCGTCTCCGAGGTCGTCTCCGAGGAGCTCATGTTCGCCGGCCGCCCGGCCCACAGAGGCGCCGTCAAGCGGATGCTGGCCTCGTTCGACCTCGGAGACGAGGGCCGCACGAGCATCGCCGACCTCGACCCGGATGCGCGCATCCGCCTGTTGACGGAGCTCGCGGTGCTGCGCGACGGCGTCGAGGCTCTCGTGATCTGCTCCCCCGACCGGCACGGCGGCGACCCGTTGGGCTGGTGGCTGATCGCCAACGACCTCGCCGAACGCGGTTACGCGGTGCTCGTCATCGCCGGGGATGCCTCGGCGCACGCCATCGCGGCGCTCGAACCCGAACTATTCGTCACAACGGCCGGGGATTCGGTCTCGATCGGAGCGGACACGCTGTGAAGGTATTCCGCATGGTCAGGGCCGAACTCGACCGCCTGACCGCAACCGTGATGTCCCGGGTCGCCCTGTGCGCCCTGCTGCTCGTGCCCGTGCTCTACGGCGGCCTGTACCTGTGGGCCAACCAGGACCCGTACGCCGGCCTCGACCGGGTGCCCGTCGCGCTCGTCGTCGCAGACACCGGGACGGTCATCGACAACGTGAGCCACAACTACGGCGACGACATCGCCACCGAACTCTCCGACGCCGGCGCCTTCCAGTGGCACCGGGTCTCCGCGGCGACCGCGGAGGCCGGCGTCGCCGACGCGAGCTACGACTTCAGCGTGACCATCCCCGCCGACTTCTCCGAGGGCATCGCCTCCTCCGCGACCTCCGCGCCCCGGCGGTCCGTGATCACCCTCACCACGAACGACACCAACAGCTACCTCGCCTCGACGATCGGCAGCCAGGCCGCAACGAAGATCCGCGAGGCCATCGTCACCAAGGTCAACGAGGAAGCGGCCGACCGGCTCCTGATCGGGCTCTCCGACGTGCGCTCGAGCCTCGTCACCGCCGCAGACGGCGCCACCCAGCTGACGGATGGCGCCACGACGGCCACCGACGGAAGCGCGAGCCTCGCAACCGGTGCCGCCCAGCTCTCGAGCGGCGTCGGCGTGCTCGCTTCCGGCCTCGGCCAGCTCGCCACCGGAACGAGCGCCCTCGCGACCGGTGCGGGCACACTCGCGACCGGAACGAGCGCCCTCGCGACCGGGGCAGGCACCCTCGCCTCAGGTACGAGCCAGCTCTCGAGCGGGGCAACGAGCCTTGCCGCCGGGACTGCGACGCTCGCGACCGGCGCCGGCCAGGTGTCGGTGGGGGCGACGAAGGTCTCCGGCGGCGCTGCCGACCTCGCGGCCGGGACGAAGGACCTCGCGGACGGGACCGCGCTGGTGTCGGGCGGGGCGAGCGGCGTTGCCGCGGGCACGGCCAAGCTCGCCGTCGGAGCCCCCAAGCTGTCGGCGGCGACCGGCGCGACGAGCTCGACCCTCGCCACAGCGGCCACAGACCTCAGCACCGCGCGGATGAACATCGCAAACACGCTCGCGTCAACGACCACGCTGACCGCAGCCCAGATCACCGCGATCGTAGACGAACTCAACCCGGTCAGTGCGGGCGTCGGCACGGCCGGCGCGTATGCCGACGGTGTCGACGCGACCGTGAAGACCCTGGCCACCGACAGCACCGCCCTCAACACCGGTGCGCAGGACGTCGCCACAGGAGCGAAGAAGGCCGCCGCGGGCGCCGTCACCGCACGGGACGGCGCGGCAACCCTCGCCGCCGGAGCCGCGCAGACCGCGGCCGGCGCAAGCAGCGTCGCGACCGGCGCAACCGACGCAGCCGCCGGCGCGGCCAAACTCGCGTCCGGTGCGAGCGATGCCTCCACGGGCGCGTCGAAGCTCGCGACCGGTGCCGGTGACGCGGCATCCGGGGCGGCAACGCTCGCGACCGGGGCCGGCACGGTCAACGACGGCGCAGCATCCGCCGCCACCGGCGCCGGCACCGCCGCGACCGGCGCCGAGAGCCTCGCCACCGGCGCGACGAGCCTCAACAGCGGGCTCATCACCCTGCAGTCCGGTGCGGGCGTGCTCCGCGACGGCCTCGCGAACGGCGTGACGAGCATCCCGAATTCGGACGCGCAGACCCGCACCCTGCAGGGCTCGACGATCGCGGACCCGGTGTCGCTCACGACCGCCGCCGTCACCTCCGCCGGAACCTACGGCGCCGGAATGGCCCCGTTCTTCGCGAGCCTCGCAGGCTGGATCGGCATCTACGCGCTGTTCCTGATCGTGAAGCCGGTCTCCCGCCGGGCGATCACGGCGCTGCACTCCCCGCTCAAGATCACCCTCGCCGGCTGGCTCACCCCTGGCCTGCTCGGGCTCGTGCAGATGGCGGCGCTCTTCGGCATCCTCGCCGGGATCCTGCACTTCGAGGTGCACAACCCGGTCGGCACCTACGCGATGATGGGGCTCGCCGCCCTCGCGTTCGCGGCGATCATCCTGGCGCTCAACGTGTGGCTCGGCAGCGTCGGCCAGTTCATCGGCCTCGTGCTCATGGTGATCCAGCTCGTCACCGCCGGCGGCACCTTCCCGTGGCAGACCCTGCCGGCGCCGCTCGCGTGGCTGCACCACGTCGTTCCGATGAGTTACGCGGTCGACGGCATCCGCCAGCTGATGTACGGCGGCAACCCGGCCACGGCCTGGGCGGATGCCGGGGTGCTGCTCCTCTGGGTCGTCGGTGGCCTCGTGCTCGCCGCGATCGGCGTCACGCGGATGACGCACTTCCGCACCCTGCGCGACCTGCGCCCCAGCCTGATCGGCTGACCGCCGACCTGTTGGCCGCCGATCGGCGGCTGGCGGTCGGCTGGCGCCCGCGCCGGTTTGCGCGGGCCGCACCCGAAACGGCGGGCGCGGCTTGCCGGAACCGGCGCGCCCGTGAACCGCAACGGGCAACAACGGGCACCGGATGCTTCCACCCCGACCCCCAGCATCCGCCCGGCCCGGACACCCTGGCAGCCACTCCCGCCAGTCCACCCCACGACCGCGCCGGTTTGCGCGGGCCGCACCCGAAACGGCGGGCGCGGCCTGCCGAAACCGGCGCGGACGCGCACACGAACGGCGCGGCCTGCCGAAACCGGCGCGGACGCGCACACGAACCGGTGCGGCCTGCCGAAACCGGCGCGGCAGCGCAGCAGCGGCCGGGCTCAGTGGGTCGAGAGGGTGGACCAGCGCAGCAGGGCGGCGGCCCCGCTCCCGCCGGGCAGCTCCCCCGGCGACACCACGACCACGCGGGCGTCGGTGAGCACCGCGGCACGAACGAGCGCGTCTGCGGCAGGCACGGCTCCGAGAACGGCCGCGCCCAGGGCATCCGCTTCGGTCGACGCCACCCAGGGCTCCCGGTCGAGTGCGAGCAGGGTCGCCTCGGGCAGCGCACCGGATGCGAGCAGCAGCACCTCGACCTGGCCCTGCTGCAGCTCGCGCACCACGGCGGCGAAGTCGGCCTCGGCGAGACCGTCGTCGCGCCCGGTGTCGAGGCGTTCGAGGGCGTCGTACTCGTCCTGGGCGAGGATCGCGGCAAGGTGCCGGTCGAGG
Source organism: Cryobacterium breve (assembly GCF_027594785.1). Taxonomy (GTDB): domain Bacteria; phylum Actinomycetota; class Actinomycetes; order Actinomycetales; family Microbacteriaceae; genus Cryobacterium; species Cryobacterium breve_A. The sequence continues at coordinate 2,585,108 of NZ_CP075584.1, read as the reverse complement.
TCGGCTTCGAGTTCATCGGTCGTTGCGCCGCCGGGGCGGGTGTTCGTCGGCACCACGGCGAGGATGTCCCTGCTCGCGGGGGCGAGCTGGGCGACCAACAGCTGCCGCGCGCGCACGTCTCCCGTGAGCATGAGCAGGCTCTGCCTCGCTCGTGCGGACCATCTCGTCGATCGCATCGGCGATCTGGCCCTCGTTGCGCTTCCAGATCTCCTCGGTGTCGCGCTGGTACCGCGAGTTGGAGAGGAATCCCCCCTGCACCTTGGTGATGTACTCGGTGTCGCCCTCGATCTCCTCCTCGGCGACCGCGCCGGTTCGGCTGAGCCGGAACTGCCGGATCTCGCCGCCGTCGCGCCCGACCTCGGCGATGATGTAGGTCAGGTCGCGCGGCCTCTGCGTGAGCAGCGGCAGCAGGTGAGGCACCGGCCCGTGCGCGACGATCAGCTCGCCGAGCGGTTCGCCGGGCAGCAACTCGTCGAGTTCGACGAGGCCGTTCCGCACCACGAGCAGCCGGCTCACCTTGCCCGGCCTGCCGGGTGGCTCCTCGATCCGGTCGATCACGGCGTCGGCATCGGCATCGGGCGCGCCTGCATCCGCGAGCGCCTCGCGCACGGAGCGATGACGCAGGCTCGAGGTGCGTCTCGGGTCCTCACGATCCTGCGTGACGTCGACGTAGACGGTGGATGCGTCACCGGGCCGGCGGTAGAGGCTCCGCGAGGCCCTCGTTTCCAAAGTCAGCCATTGACTCAGGTCCCTTCTTCGCTACCCGGGCTCCCCCGACCTTGCGGGACCCCTGTCCACCCAAGCTAAACCCGCCCTCATTTACCCACAAGCCACCCAGCGACCGCTCGCGAAAGCGGGTGAATCGTCGTTATGGCACGCTCATACCGACATACCGACGATTCACTCGCTTTCGCGGACTGGGTACGGGGTTAGACGGGGCTTTGCTGGTGCAGGGCTACGCACCAGCCGCCGTTCTGGAACACGTACGTCGTCGCTGCGCTCGACTCCGTGGTTTCGTCGCCGCGGCGGGTGACGAGCCGGTAGACGAGGATGCCCGCGCGGTCGTTGATCCGGATCACGGCGGGGTCGTGCAGGCTCGTAGCCGTCGAGCCTGCGGGAGAGCCTCGAAGAACGCGGCGACCGCGTCCCGGGCGACCACGTTTCCCGGGAGCACGAGCAGGGCATCGCGCGTCATCGTGCGCCAGTAGTAGTCCCCGGCGCGGCGGGCAAGGATCGCGTCCCAGCCCTCGCGCTCTTCGTGCAGCAGGCGGGCGGGCAGATCGTCAGTGATCGCAGTCATACTGCAACGCTAGCCCCTATTCGGCATGCTGGGCGCGGCGTCGGCGACTCGTGAACAGGAGCGCGGCGCCGAGCAGGAGCGCGAGGAGGGCGAGCAGGGCGAGGAGCTCGACCGGGAGGTCGATTCCGGTGTGCGCGAGCGCCTTCAGAACGGTCGCGGTGTCGCTCGCCTGGGCCGCGGGGGCGGCCGGATCGCCATAGAGGCTGTGCGCGGTGACCGTGTTGACCACGGTCGGGAACGCGGCGGCCAGCACGGACACCGTGATCGTGACCGTGCGGGTCGCCCCGACCGGGAGTGCCCCGGCGAAGGTGCACGTGACCAGCGACGCGTCGGAGCCTGGGCGTGCCCGCGTCGGTGGCGGCGGCCGTTGCGGCGCAGCTCACGTCGTCGCCGTGGCTCCCGACGTAGCTGAGCCCGGCCGGGAGCGCGTCGACCGCGGTGAACCCGCCCGGGTCCGTGGTGGCGCCGGTGTTCGTCACGGAGACGAGATAGTCGAGGTTCGACCCGATCACGGCCTGCCCGAGGTGGTGCTTGCTGACCGAGAGGCTGACGAGCGGGGCGACGTCGAGCGGGTCGGTCGACGTGTTGTCGGTCGGGTCGGGGTCCGCGGTGACGGCCGAGACCACGGCGACATTCGCGACGGACGGGAACGCCCGCACGTCGACGAGCACGTTCAGGACGAGGGCGGGCGCGTGCGTACCCGGGGCAAGGGGCGTCGACAGCGTGCACGAGACATCCGTTGCGCCGAGGCGGGCGGATGCCGCGGCGGAGCACGACCAGGCGGGATCGCTCCCGGCGGCGTCGATGAAGGTCAGCCCGGCGGGGAGGGTGTCGACCGCGTGCACGCCGACGGCGCTCGAGGGGCCGGCGTTGGACACGGCGAGCGTGAACGGGGTCGCGCCGCCGATCGCGCCCGTGCCGGTGTGGGTCTTGACGATGGACAGGTTCGCGCTCCGGGCGAAGACGATCTGCACCGGGCTCGGGTTGTTCGCGAGGGTGGTTTCGGTCGTCGGCGTCGCGACGACCCCGGGGTTGTCGAGGGTGACGGCGCCGAGGGCGGGGTCGGTGCCGACGGTAATCGAGAGCGCAGCGGCGGTCCCGCCGGCGACGAGGCCGGCTGCCGTGCCGGCACCCACGTCACCGAGCGTGCACGTGACGGTCTGCGCGGTGTTCGCGGGGCTGCTCGCGGCAGGCACCGCCGTGCACGTCCAGCCTGCGGTGTTCGACCGGAACCGGAGACCGACGGGGAGGACGTCGGTCACCGTGATCGGGCCGACCGTGTCCGAGCGACCGAGGTTGCGCAGCGCGAAGTCGAAGACGACCTCCGCGCCGGCGAGGGGTGCTGCGGTCGCGATCGACTGCACGAGCTCGAGGTCTGCGACGGCGACGACCGTGACGGGCACGCTGTCGGTGTCGGTGTGCGACGAGGAACGGCTGTCGGTCCAGCCGACGGTCGCCGAGTTGACCGCTCGGGTGCCGTCCGGCACCGCAGAGGCGACGGCTGCCGTGACGGAGATGACGGAGTCCGTCACGCCGAGAGTGGCGCGGGTGCAGCTCGCGCTCACGAGGCTGCAGGCCCAGCCGGCGCCACTGATCGCGGTCGCGGTGAAGCCCGCGGGCAGGGAGTCGGAGACCGTGAGCGCGTCCGCGGTTGAGGGCCCCGCGTTGGTGACGGTGAGGTCGTAGCTGATGCTGTCCCCGGCGACGACGGTGCCTGCGGCGGGGGTGATCGTCTTGACGATCGTGACGTCAGCGAGGTCGGTGACGTCCGTCGGGTCGCTCGCGGTGTTGGGGTGCAGGTTCGGCGCGGGTTCGTCGAGGACACCGGTCACGTCTGCCGTGTTGGTGAAGACGGCGGGCCCGGCGTCCGCGGGGATTCCCACACTGACCGTGATACCGGCCGAGGTCGCGCCGACGGGCAGGATGCCGGTACTCGTGCAGCTCAGGCTCCGCTCCGGCGGGCGGTGCGCAGGTCCAGGCGGCACCGCCGTCGGCGCCCAGGGCGACGAGCCCGGCGGGGACGTGGTCGGTGACGATAGTGCCGGCCGGGGCGTCGGAGGGCCCGAAGTCGGTCACCGCGAGGGAATAGTCCAGGTCAGTTCCCGCGGTGACCGGGCCGGAGCGGTGGGTCTTGAGGATGCCGAGGTCGGCCTTGCCGGTGAGGGCGGTGTTGGTGTCGTCGGTCGCATCCGGTGCGTTGTCGGCCGTCACGGTCGCCGTGTTGACAACGGTTCCGGTGAGGCTGCCCGGCACGTGCACGATCACGTCGACGGTCTGGGTGGCCCCGGAGCCGGGGAGCAGGGTTCCGGTAAGGGCGCAGCCGATGGTCGACGGGAGGGTGCCGGTTTCGGAGCAGGTCCAGGCGCCGGGGGTGCCAGACCCGAGGCGCACGAAGGTCAGTCCATTCGGGAGCGGGTCGACGACGCGCACCGTGCGGGCGTCGGCGAGTCCGGTGTTCGTGACCGAGAAACGATAGGTCGCATCCGTTCCGGGAACGAGCTCGGCATCCCTCAGCGTCTTCGCGATCGAGAGCGTCGTCGCGCTATCGACCGGCTGGGTCGCGGCCGAAACGTTGTTCGCCGGGTTGGGGTCCGGCGTCGTCCCGCTGACGGCTGCCGTGTTGGTGAGGCTGCCGGTGAAGCCGGAGTCGATGGTGGCCGTCACGGTGAGGCGCGAGGTGGCGGAACGGGCGAGGTCGCCGGCGAAGACACAGCTCACCGGAGTGACGCCGGTGTCGCAGGTCCAGCCGGCGCCGGTCACGGAGACCTGTGACACGTGGCCGGGCAGGGTCTCGGTCACGGTGATCGGGCCGGCCGATGTCGACGGGCCGGCGTTGGTGACGTCGATGGTCCAGGTGGCGGTGTCTCCGGCGGCGAAGGAGCCGCTCACGAGCTTGGTGACCCCGAGGTCGGCGCTCGTGGTGACGGGCGCCGTCGCGGTTCCGGTGTTGTTGCCGGGCTGGGGGTCGAAGGTGCGGGCGGCGACGATGGCCGAGTTGGCGAGGTTCACGCCGGCCGGCACTCCCGGCGCCACGGCGACGGCGACCGAGATGGCCGGGAAGCTCGCGTTCGCCGCGAGCGTCTCGTTCGCGAGAAGACGCTCACAGGTGAAGACTCCCGAGGCCGCATCGGGCACCGTGCAGCTCCAGCCCGCCCCGGAGGCGCCGGTCACGACGATTCCGGCCGGAAGCGGCTGCGCGGGGGTGTCGGTGACGACGAAGTTGTGGCCGGCGACTGCTCCGACGGCCGGATCGGTCCCGGCGTTGCTCACGGTGAGGGTGAACGCGCCGGGGGTGGTCGTGCCGGCGAGAAGGGCACCGCCGGCGGTCTTGCTGAGCCGCACGTCCGCCGAATCGAGGTGCGCGGCCGCTGTCACGGGGGCCTCGGCATAGGGTGCCGGGCCGGCGTGACCGGTGGCACCGGTCGCATCCGTCACCACTGCGCTCAGGGTGTTGGTGTGCGGGATGCCGGCGCCGGCTCCCGGGGTGACGGTCGCGGCTCCGGTGGGCTGGGCGGCGAAGCGGATGTCGATGGTCGTTCCGGGGGCGACCGCGGTGAGCGCGGCCCACGCCAGGGTCTGCACGCCGCCGACCGTCGTGAGGACCGGGTCGGCGAGGGCTGCGGACGGGCCGCCGCCGATCGAGACGGTCCCGGAGCCGGGCACGTAGACCCAGTTGACCGGGAGGGTGTCGGTGGGGAGCACGGTCGCCGCAGTGCCGGTGCCCGTGTTCACGAGGGTGAGGGTCCAGCCGAACGGTGTGCCGACGTAGGCCAGCGTGCCGTTCGTCGCCGAGGTGGCGAGGGTCACGTGCGGGAAGCGCGGCGTGACCGGGACGGTCGCTGTCGGCGGGTTGACCGTGTAGACGCGGCCGCCGCTCGCGAGGGAGGCGTAGCTCGGGATGCTCGCGGTCGCCGTGATGGCGCCGGTGCCGAGCGTCGGCGAGGGCGCGAGGCGGGCGTCGAAGGTGCGTGAGACGGAGGCGTTCTTCGCGATGGTCGGGATCGTCCAGGTCACGGTGTTCCCGGAGAGCACGCCTCCGGCGGAGATGTTCGTGACGCTCGCGGGGTCGATACCGGCGGGGAGGGTGTCGACGATGGTCACGGCGAAGGCGTCCGCGGTCGTGCTCGCGTTCGCGTTGGTCGCGGTGACGGTGTAGGTGAAGGCCTGGCCCGGTTCGGGGGTCGGGTTGGAGACGGTCGTGGCGACACCGAGCAGGGGTTCGAGCACGGTGATGGCCGCCGACCCGATGGGTCCGGTGCGGTCGAAGGCGGAGGCGGCGTTGGCCGGGGCGGCCTTGGCCAGGTCGTTCCAGCGCGGGACGGCCGTGTTGGTGAGGATGACTCCCGCGGTGTTCGCGGCCGTCATCGTCACGGTGCCGGTGACGTTCACGATGACGGTGCGGTCCTGGGGCGCGGAGAGCACGGTGCCGAGTGACCAGCCGACCTTCTGGCCGGAGGACGCGAGTGTGAAGGCGGGGCGGTTGGGCAGGTCGGCGGAGCAGTCGGTGCCCGAGGCCGTGCGGCAGGAGATCGTCGCGGTCGAGGCCACCACGCTCACACCGGCGGGCAGGGTGTCGATGACAGCCGCGTTGTAGAAGTTGACGTTCTTCGGCAGGGTGACCGTGATCGTGTAGCCGACGGCGCCGCCGACGGGTACGGCGTTGGGGACGGCGGTTTTGACGGTCGTCGCGCCATCGACGGTGACGACCGCGGTCGCGGTCGCGGTCACGACCCGTTCGACGGCCGCGGTGTTGGCACCGGTGCTGAGTGTCGAGCCGGTGACCGTGGCGGTTCCGCTGTACGTGACGAGGCCGGCGGCGGTCGGGGCGACCTGGGCGGTGTATGTCAACACGACGGCGGCCGGGCCGGCGATGGCCCCCGTGCCGCCGAGCACCCAGCCGAGGCGGGTCGTGCCGACCGCGCACCCGTTGGCCGCGACGCCGGTGCCGGGCGCACTCGAGGTCACGGTTCCGACCGGCGCGGTACTGCTGCCGAAGCCCTGCAGGGTGAGTCCGGCGGGCAGGCAGTCGACGACGACCGAGTCGTAGGCTGCGGGGCTCGTCGCCGGGTTTCCGGCCGTGAGGGTGACGGTGATGATGTCGTTCCCCTGGGCGATCGGCTTGTCGACGATCTTGGCGAGGGTGGGCGCCGGGGTGACGACGGCGATGGTCTTGCTCGCGGTGCGCGGGGTCACGGCGACGCCGCCGAGGGTGACCGTGCTCGCCAAGGTCGCGGTGTTGGTGAGGTTTCCGGAGGCGAGGTTCACGCCGACGAGCACACCGGGCAGGGTCACCGTGAAGACCTGGTCTGCGACGCTCGTGTTGTCGTAGGTCGCCGGGAAGGTGAGGGTGCCCGTCGCGGGGTTGAAGCCGCCGCCGGCCGGGACGGCTGAGACGGTCGCGAGGGTGCCGGCGGGGATGGTGAGGCCGGTCGGCAGTTTGTCGGAGAGCACGCCGTTGAACACGGTCGTTCCGGCCGGAACGGTGGCCGAGAAGGTGTAGTCGACGAGTTCGCCGGCGACGGCCTGGGCGGCGGTGTTGCCGTTCTCGACGATGCGGGAGATGCCCGCCTTGGCGATGCCGGCATTGGCGAGGTAGACCTGCGCGGTCGCGTTCGCGGGGACGGCGTTGCCGTCGGCATCGTGCGCGGGGTTGAGCGAGCCCTTCGGGAAGTAGGGAGTGTCGGTGCCCGTGGTGTTCGGCGAGGTGAAGGAGACGACGGATGCCGCGTTCGCGAACACCGTGGACACGCTGACTCCGGCGGGAACGGTCAGGGTGTAGCCGAGCCGGGTCGCGGCCGCTCCCGGGGTGAGCGGGCCGCCGAGGGTCCAGACGATCACGCTGCGGCCCGTGGGCGCGGCGTTGGTGGCCGGGTACCCGGCATCCGCCGGATTGAGGCAGCTGCCGGCGGGCGTGATTGCAGCGACGGCCCAGCTGGTGCAGTCGTAGCCGGCGGGCAGGGCGTCCCAGACCTGAACGGCGCCGACGGGGACGTTGGTGCCGGCCGCGGCGGTTCCGGTGTTCTTCGCGTCGATGGCGAAGGTGACGACGTCGCCCTCCTTGACCTTCACTGAGGTGTTCGGTGCGGCGGGGGTCGCGCTGCCGACCTTCGTCACGATCTTCGCGAGCGAGAGGGTCGGGGCGGGGGCGATGGCGTAGTCGACCTGGTCGCGGAGCGCGAGCACGGTGCCGGTCGTCGATTCCTGGCGGTACTTCATCAGGTTTGCGGTGATATCGACGGCGGCGGTCGCCGAGATGCCGGTCACGAGGGCGCTCACGAAGAGGGTGAGGGTGGCGCCCTTGGCGACGTAGAGGTCGGTCGAGCCGGTGCTGTCGGCGGTGCCGAGATTCCAGGCCGCTGGCAGGGTGCCCGCGGGGCTGGAGGCCTGGGTGCCGGTGGCGGGGGTCACGGCGACGGTGCTGCCGGTCGCGGGGGCGAAGCCCGCGAAGACGCTGCCGACCGGGGTGAAGTCGGTGATGCGGGCGTTGCGGGTGCGCGTGGAGGTCGAGAAGGCGACGGTGAGCTGGAAGCAGACCGTGTCGCCAAGGTGGTAGGTGGGCACCTGGGTGTCGGTGTAGTTCGGGGCGTTCGCGGCCGCAGCGCAGTCGACGGCGGTCCCACCGGTCGCCGGTCGGGCGAGAACCTTTTTGCTGATGGTCGGTGCGGACGACGCGAGGCCGGCGGAGGAGTCGTCGGTGACCGGAGTGCTGCCGAGGCCGGCGGTCACGTCGGTCGTGGTGCCGGTGATGCCGACGGTGTTGAGGAAGCTGTCGCCGGCGACGGTCGGGCCGTTCTGGGAGTCGCCGAGGTAGCTCGAGGACATGAAGGCGTCGTAGCCGATCGTGCGGCTCGTGTTGACCGGGAGGTTTGTCGGGTTCGGTACCAGCACGACCGTGAAGCTGCCGTCGGCGTTGGCAACGACGCTCGTGACGGTGGCGCCGGTGACGGCGCCGCCCGTCGCACAGCCGGCCGGGACGAGTCCGGCGCGGGGCCCGGTGATCACGACGGAGGTGGGCACCATCGGGCACAGGCCGTTGGGCACTGTGTCTGTGATCGTCATCGCGGTGTCGGTCGTGTACTCGCCGGAGCGCACCAGCAGGCTGAACCGGGCGGTGCCGTCGGCGACGAAGGTCGCCGAGCCTGACGAGTCTTCACGATCGAGAGGTCCATGGCCTTCACGGTGACGGAGTCGCTCGCAGTCGCGGCGGCATCCGCCGGGGTCAGCACCGGGCCGGTGTATGTCCCTGAGGCGATCGCGGTGTTGGTGAGGCCCTGGCCGGCGGCGGCCGGCGCCTCCTGCCGGGTGGATGCCCCGGTGTTGTTGTCGAGATCCGCCGCCTGCAGGCGCGAGGCCGGGTCGGGGGTGGCACCGGTCCACATGGTGTTCTCGTGCAGCGGGACCGCGGCGGCGTAGGTCACGGTGCGGGTGGACCCGGCCGCGAGGGTGCCGAGGTCCCAGGTGACCTTCGTGAAGACCTGGCCGGCGAATCCGGTGCGGTCGTTGACCGTTTCGACGCGGGTCGGGCTGAGGCAGTTCGTCCCGCTGGTCGCCGAGCCCAGGCGCCCGGAACCGGGGTATTCCTCGGTTCCCGGCGCGCTGTTGTCGACGGTGCCGCAGCCGAGGAATTCGAGGCCGGCCGGGAGGTAGTCCACGAGACTGACACCCGTTGTCGCGGCAACGGTGGTGTTACGGGTGTCGATCCGGTATACCGTTGCCTGATCCTGGGCGCCGCGCATGAGCTCGTGTTCCGGGCTCGGTTCGGTCTTCGTCACCGTCAGGGCCGACACCTTCGTGGCGGCCGGTGCGACGGCATCCGTGATTGCGAAGCTGCCGGCCACGACGACACCGGTCGCCGGCGTGAACTTCGCAAGGAGCCGCGGGTCGGTCTGGCCGTAGACGGCCGCGGCGCCCGGCACGAGGGCGCCGACCGGGAAGGCCGTGGGAGCCGGGGTGATCGTGAAGCTGAAGCCTGTGGCGCTGCCGTGCACGAGGTCGGCGATGTTCGACCACACGAGCACCTGGTGGGTGATCGCGGGCGGGCCGACGGTGTCGGTGATCGTCGTGATGGTGGGGTCCGGCAGGCTCGGGACGGCGCTGCTCGCCGAGCTTCCGGCGACGTAGGTCGCACCGGCCGGCAGCTGGTAGCGGAATGCGAGGTTGTAGTAGTCGGTGCTCGCGCCGGCCGGGGCGGTCGCGGTGAGCGTGACGCTGTCGTTCTCACCCGCGAGGATGCCGGGGGTCGCCGTGGCCGTCAGCGTCACGACGCCCGCCGCGCTCGCCGGTGCGACGACGGCGCCGACGGTGAGGCCGACCCCGACGAGCAGGGCCGCAAGCACACCGGCCGTGAGCCGGATGTGCGCCCTGGCCGGGGCGAGAAAACCGTTGTCGAAGAGGATCTGACGCTTTTTGTGGCGCGGCACGATGGCATGGCTGAAAAGCGGCATGGCGGGTACTCCAGGGTAAGCAAGACGAGCAGCGCTGTGTCGGCGTACGCGGGGCATTTCGGGTGCCCGGGTACGCTGAAAAGCGACCTTGTCCAGTACGTTTCCTAGACGCTACCGGCTGCGTCTCCGGCCGGTCCATCCCCTGGACGACCCCAGTGCGGGGCGGAGCCCTCCCCAGAACGGGGCGGCGCCTGCTCCGGCACCGCCGACGCGAACCTGCTACTTGAAACGGTGCTGCAGCACCCAGTCGTGCATCGCGACGGCAGCGGCGGCCGAGGCGTTGATCGAGCGCGTCGACCCGAACTGACTGATCTCGAGCACCGCGTCCGCCGCGGCGATCGCCTCATCGGACAGCCCGGGGCCCTCCTGGCCGAACAGGAGCACGCAGCGTTCCGGGATCGCGAAGGTTTCGATCAGCACGCTGCCGGGAACGTTGTCGATCGCGATGATCGGCAGGTTCTCGTTCGCCGCCCAGAGGACGAACGTGGCGACATCCGCGTGGTGCAACACGTGCTGGTACCGGTCGGTGACCATGGCCCCGCGCTTGTTCCATCGCTTGCGACCGATGATGTGCACCGTGTCCGCGCCGAAGGCGTTGGCGCTGCGCACGATCGAGCCGATGTTCATGTCGTGCTGCCAGTTCTCGATCGCGACATGGAACGGGTGCCGCTTCTCGTCGAGGTCCGCGACGATCGCGGCCATCGACCAGTACCGGTACCGGTCGATCACGTTGCGGGTGTCGCCGTGCTCGAGGAGCTCGGGGTCGTAGAACGACTCTTCGGGCAGCTCCCCCTGCCACGGCCCGACGCCGTTCGTCGACAACTCGACGGTCGGGGCGGCGGGGGAAGCGCTGGTTCAGTCACCCATCCACCGTATCCCGCGCCCGCGCACTCTCGCGGACAGGGACGGGCGGACGGACGAGGCGGGACGGGCGGGGCGCGGGTATGATTTCGGTATGCCTAAAACTGCTGGGGGCACCGTCGCGGATGCTGCACGCCTGCCCACGGCGCCCACCCGGCTGATCATGCTGCTGGGCCCGGCCCTCGTGGCCGGGGTCGCCTACCTGGACCCGGGCAACGTCGCGAGCAACATGACCGCGGGCGCCCGGTTCGGCTACCTGCTGGTCTGGGTGGTGCTCTCGGGCAACCTGATGGCGTGGCTGATCCAGTACCTCTCCGCGAAGCTCGGGATCGTGACCGGGCAGAGCCTCCCGGAGGTCCTCGGGACCCGGTTCCGGCATCCGTTTCTGCGACGGCTCTACTGGCTGCAGGCCGAACTCGTCGCGATGGCGACCGACCTCGCGGAGATCATCGGCGGCGCGGTCGCGCTCTACCTGCTGTTCGGGCTGCCGCTGCTGCTCGGTGGCGTGATCACGGGCACGGTCTCGATGCTCGTGTTGACCGCACAGGCCCGGCGCGGGGCGAAGAGCTTCGAACAGGTGATCGTCGCGATGCTGTGCGTGATCACGATCGGGTTCACCGCCGGGGTGTTCTTCGCCCCGCCGGACCCCGCGAGCGTGCTCGCCGGCCTCGTGCCGCGGTTCGAGGGCAGCAACTCGGTGCTGCTCGCGGCGTCGATCCTCGGTGCGACGATCATGCCGCACGCGATCTATGCGCACTCCGCTCTCGCCCGCGACCGTTTTCCGGGTGTCCACGACCAGCCGACCACGCGCCGCCTGCTCTGGGGCACCCGCTGGGACGTCACCCTCGCGATGGTGCTCGCCGGCACGGTCAATGTGGCCCTCCTCGTCCTGGCCGCGTCCGCACTGCAGGGCGTCCCGGGCACGGACTCGCTGCCCGGCGCGTACAACGCGCTCCGGACGAGCCTCGGGCCGATCGTCGCGACCGTGTTCGCGGTCGGTCTCCTCGCCTCCGGGCTCGCCTCGACCTCCGTCGGCGCGTATGCCGGCGCTGAGATCATGCACGGGCTGCTACACCTGCGGCTGCCCCTCCTGGTGCGCAGGATCGTCACGCTCATTCCGGCGCTCATCATCCTCGCGATCGGGCTCGACCCGACGGAGGCCCTCGTGCTCAGCCAGGTCGTGCTCTCCTTCGGGATCCCGTTCGCGCTGGTCCCGCTCGTCTGGCTCACGTCACGGCGCGAACTCCTCGGCGAGTACACGAACCGCTGGTTCACGACCCTCGCCGGGTGCGTCGCCGCGCTCCTGCTCATCACCCTCAACGTCGTGCTCCTCGTGCTGATCACGATCGGCGCCTGAGTCCCCGCGCCATGAAGCACAACGGGCTGAGTACTCCAGCGTCCGAGGACTACCTCAAGACCATCTATGCCCACACCGAATGGCAGCCAGAGCGCATCACGCCCTCGGTCCTCGCCGCCCGGCTCGGGGTGGCGCCCTCCTCGGTCACCGAGATGGTGAAGAAACTCGCCGCCGCCGGCCTCATCACGCATGTGCCGTACGGGCCGCTCGCCCTCACCCCTGCCGGTGCGCTGCGCGCGAGCGCGGTCGTGCGGCGGCACCGACTGATCGAGACCTGGCTCGTGCGGGAGATGGGATACGACTGGGACGAGGTGCACGTCGAGGCAGAGGTCCTCGAACACGCCCTCTCCGATCGGCTGATGGACGCGATCGACGAACGCCTCGGCCGGCCGGTCGTCGACCCGCACGGCGACGCGATCCCCTCGGCGGACGGCACGGTCGCAGCGCGCGCCGGGATCACGGTCGACCGGGCCGACCCCGGCCTGGTCAGCGTCGTGCTGCGGGTGAGCGATCGGGATCCCGTGGTGCTCCGCGGCCTCGCTCGCGACGGCATCGTGCCGGGAACAGAACTCGAGGTGCGGGAACCGGGGCTGGTGCGGCTGCCTGGCGGAGACATCCGTCCCCTCTCTGACGCAGAGGCGATGTCGATCTGGCTCACCCTGCCTCCCGTGGTTGAGTGAACCATCGACCGCTACTCTGGAAGGGAACCCGAGGAGCGCCGAATGACACGCCGTGACGAGATCGAATGCTGGCTCACCGACATGGACGGGGTGCAGGTCCACGAGAACAGCCCGCTGCCCGGGGCCGCCGAGCTTCTGCAACAGTGGAGCGACGCGGGGACGCCGTTCCTCGTGCTCACCAACAACTCCATCTTCACGCCCCGCGACCTGAGCGCCCGGCTGCGCGCCTCCGGGCTCAACGTGCCCGAGGAGCGCATCTGGACCTCGGCCCTCGCGACCGCCGATTTCCTGAAAAGCCAGATGCCCGGCGGAACGGCCTTCGTGATCGGCGAGGTCGGCCTCACGACGGCACTGCACGAGGCAGGCTTCATCATGACGGAGACCAACCCCGACTACGTCGTCGTGGGTGAGACCCGCAACTACTCGTTCGAGGCCATCACGAAGGCCATCCGCCTGTTGCTCGCCGGGGCGCGGTTCATCGCGACGAACCCGGATGCGACGGGACCGAGCGCGGACGGCCCGATGCCCGCGACGGGCGCAATCGCCGCCCTCATCTCCAAGGCGACCGGGATGGAGCCCTACGTCGTCGGCAAGCCGAACCCGATGATGTTCCGCTCGGCGATGAACAAGATCGGCGCGCACTCCGAGAACACGGCGATGATCGGCGACCGGATGGACACCGACATCGTCGCGGGCATCGAGGCGGGCCTGTACACGCTGCTCGTGATGACCGGGATCAGTGACGAGGCCGAGGTCAGCCGTTACCCGTTCCGTCCGGACGAGATCATCTCCGGTGTGGACAAACTCGTCTCCCTGGAACCCGTCGAGTCCGACGAGATCTAGCCCGCCCCACGGGCATAACTCCTGCACATTCCGCCGGCGCGGATTGCCGGCCGCGGAATTCCGGGGCCCGGCTGCCGCCAACGGGAAATTTGCAGGAGTTGTGCCAGGAGCGACGCGGAGGGGTCTTGCAGGGTGCTGCGGCTAAGCGGTCGGGCCGGGACCGGCCAGGCTCCCGGTGATGCCGTCGCCGGAGGACCGGCTCACGAAGCAGAAGTACTGGTGCGGGCCGTCCGCCCACTGCGCGGCCGTGATCGGGTAGCTGCCCTGCACCTGCACGTCGGGGTACGCAGCCGCGGCCGCGAGGTCGATCACGCCGGGAGCGCTGCAGAGCAGGTTGATCTGCGCCGCGAGCGCCGCTTCACCGGGGAACGGCGTCGTCGCACCCCCGGGGAACAGGCCGCGATAGACGAGCCTGCGCCTGGTGCGGGGCTGCGCAGTCGGCGACCGTGAAGGTCTCCTCCCACGGCGAGACGTACGGCTGCAGGCATTCGCCGCCGAAGAGGGTCTGCCAGGCGTGCACGCCGGCCGGCTGCGCGGCGGTGGGTGCCGGGGTCGGTGTCGGAGTCGACGTGGGCGTCAGGGTCGGAGTCGGGGTCTCCGAGGCTGAGGCGGCGACGGTCGACGCCGGGGAGCCCACGAGGCGCTGCCCGAGCATGAAGAGCCCGAAGAGAACCACGACGACAAGCAGGCCGATCGCGGTCCAGATCAGGGGTTTCGGCAGACCGCTGTGCTCGGCGGATGCCCCGCCCTTGCCAGGCCCAGAGCCGTCGCTCCCGGAACCGCCTGCACCCGACCCGCCGACACCGGAACCGTTCGTACCGGATCCAGGCGTGGTCCCGGAACCGCTGGTACCTGGGGTGCCCGTGCCTGAGGCACCGTCTGCCGGACCGCCGACCCCCTGTGAGCGACGCGAAAAGAAACCAGCGCCGGGGCCTGCCGGGGTCGACGCATCCGCGACGCCGGCCGCCGCGAGAACCGTCGTCGGGGCAGCTGGCTCGGCGGTGGCGGCGCCGACTCCGACTGCGTCGGCGGCGGGCAAGAACAGGGCGTCGAACGCGCTCAGCGCCCCCGTGGTCTCGCCGTCGACGGCCGTCGACTCGGCCGGGTGCCCGAGAGAATCGGCGAGCGGAGCCGGAGGAGTGAACAGTTCGGTCCGCGCCAGTCCGGAATCGGCCCACGGATCGCTGTCGACCGGAAAGGGAACGATCGGAGCCGGCAGCGCGGGCAGCGCCCCGGCCGGAGCCGCACTCGCGGACGCGACGGATGCCGCGGCAACCGCTGCGGCGACACTGGAGGCGGCGGCCTCGGACACGGCGCGCCCGGCGGCAGCGGCCTCGGCCTCGGCCTCGGCACGAGCATCAGCGGCGGCGCGCTCGGCAGCTTCGGCGTCGGCTACCGCAGCGGCTTGGGCACGCACTTCCGCGGCGGCGCGCTCGGCCGCGTCGGACGCCGCGCGGGCGGCTGCGGCCTCGGAGACCGCACGGGCGCCGGCCGCGGCATTCGCGGCGGTGAGAGCGGCAGCAGCCGTCGCCACGGCGGGCACCACGGCGGGCGCCTGGGCGGCGCGACGGCCGCGGAGCCGGAAGTGCGACGGCGCAGGCGCAACGGGCAGGGGCTCGGGGGCCGGCTCCGGATCCGGCAGGTTGCGAGCCGGGTACACGGTGCCGCGCCCATCGGCGGTCGCGGCGCGATCCGCGGCGACCTCATCGGGCGTGAGAACAAGGGGCGAGCGTGCGGGCGTGGTCCACCAGGGTTCGAGCGGGGCGTCCGGGCGGATGCCCGCGCCGGCTCCCACGGTCGGCGAGCCTCCGGTGGTGCCCGCGCTCGGAGTCACGGCGGTGCCACCGGTCGTCGCGAGAGGGCGGGCGGATGGATAGAAAATGTCCCCGGGGACGTACCCGGCGGAACCGCTCACCTTGCTCGTGCCGGTCGTGCCGGTCGAAGCGGCAGGCCCTGCGGAGCCTGCAGCGCCAGTGGACTCCGTGGAGCTTGCAGAGCCAGCGGAGCCCGCAGCGGCGGAGCCGCCTGCTACTGCTGCACCGGCAGAGGCTGAACCGGCAGGGTGCTCTGTGCCCGCAGCAGACCAGCTCGTCGCGCCACCTGAGGACGCGGGCGCCGGCGTGATCGGGGCAGGTGCCAGGCCGCCCCGCGTGGGGAAGGACGCGGCTCCGGCATCGCGCGGCCGGAACACGGGCGGTTCCGCGGCGGCCGCAGGCGAGGGCGCAGGGGAGTGCACGGCCGGAGTCGGAGGGAGCGGCGGAGCAACCGGGGTGGATGCCGCGGGCTTGATCACGGTCACGGCGGCGGTCGCCGTCGTCGGCTTGAGTCCCCAGAGGAACGCTGGAGCCGATCCTTCGGCGGAGTCCGGGGCAGCACCGGCAGCACGCGAACCAGCACCGGCGGCGGAGCCGTCGCCGGCACGGGGAACCCGGCCGGGGGCATCCGCCGGGGCGCCCTTCACCCGGCGCGGGCGACGCATCACGAAGTCGTCCGGCAGGGTCGGCTTGGTGCCGTCGCCGAGCTGGGAGGCGAGCCAGTCGAGTCCTTCTTCGCCGCTCCCCAACTGGTCTGGCATTAGTTCAGCCCCAGGTCCTCAAGGCCGATGGCGGCGAAGTAGGGGTAGCCGGCCGCTTCGATGACTTCGCGGGCACCGGTGTTGCGGTCGACGACGACCGCGACGCCTGCGATGATCGCGCCGACCTTGAGCAGGGCTTCGACGGCCGCGAGCGGGGATCCGCCGGTCGTCGAGGTGTCCTCGAGCACGATCACGCGCTTGCCGGCGAGGTCGGGGCCTTCGACCTGGCGGCCGCGGCCGTGGTCCTTGGGCTCCTTGCGCACGACGAACGCGTCGTAGGAGAGGCCGCGGGCGACGCCCTGGTGCAGAATGGCCGCGGCGACGGGGTCTGCGCCCATCGTCATGCCGCCGACGGCGGAGACGTCGGGCACACCGGCGATGAGGTCGATCATGACCTGGCCGATCAGCGGGGCGACCCGGTGGTCGAGGCTCACCTTGCGGAGGTCGACGTAATACGTCGCCTTCTTTCCGCTCGTGAGGGTGAAGTCACCGTGGAACACGGCCTCAGCCGAGATGTAGTCAATGAGCTGCTGCCGAATGTCCGTCACGGATCAACTGTATGCCATTCGGGATTGGCGACGCCTGCCCCGACCCGGGGGACGGGGAGGCGTCAAGCGGGGTCAGAAGCCGCGAACGAAGGTGCGCTGTTCGGGCATGTGACGGTAGCCGTCATTCTGCACATCGACAACAACGCCAACGATGGACGCGACAACGATCAGGGAGAGCACGGCAATGAGAACGAACACGAGGGGGCCTTTCAACCAGGGGTGGATGTCGGTGATACGGAGGCACTGCTGCACGTGTTCGACGTATTTATTTGACCACCTCTAACCATGCAGCACAATCGCATTGTCCTGTACTCATTGTGTAGCGTAGCTACATGGACATTCAGCGGCTCGAACTGCTCAGGGAATTGGCCGAACGCGGCTCGATCACCGAGGTCGCGCGGGCGACGCACCGCACCGCATCCGCTGTCTCGCAGCAACTCAAAGTGCTCGAACGCGAGGCCGGGGTGGCCCTCACCGAACGTCGCGGGCGGGGCATCGTGCTGACGGATGCCGGGCGCGCGCTCGCCCGCAGCGCCACAGACGTTTCGGTCGCGATCGCCCGCGCCACCGCCGTCTGGCACGAGTTCCGGAACGACGCCTCCGGCGGGGTCAGCGTGGTCACCTTCCCGACCGCCGGCGAGATGCTGCTGCCCGGGGTGATGCTCCAGCTCGCCGACCGGCCGGGACTCGTGGTCACGTGCACCGACCTCGACCCGGAGCTCCGGGACTTCCCGGCGCTCACGGCCGACTACGACATCGTGCTCGCGTACAGCCTGAGCGGCCAGCGGTCCTGGGGCGGGCGCGGACTCACCGTGGTTCCGCTCATGACCGAGCCGATCGACGTCGGGCTTCCGTCCGATCACCGGCTCGCCGGACGCTCCTGGCTGGCCCCGGCCGACGTGATCGACGAGACCTGGATCGGGGTGCCCGACGGATACCCCTTCGAGCGGATCCTGCATGAGATCGAGGAGCGGACCCCCGGCCACGTGAAGGTCGCCCAGCGGTTCGCCGACATGCGGCTGATCGAGGCCTTCGTCGCGGCCGGGCTCGGGATCGCGCTCGTGCCGCGGTACACCTGGGGCGACGCGGAGCCGGACAAGGTGACGCTCAAACCCCTGCGCGGTGTGGACGCCGAACGGCAGATCGTCGCGCTGATGCGCCCGGACCGCGCCGAGCGCCTCGCGGTCCGCACGGTCGTCGACGTGCTGCGCACCCAGGCCGCCCGCGTCCAGCAGGCCCACACCCCCACATCCGCCCCCGCCCCCGCCCCGGCCCCCTGATTCGCGCCCACCCCTCCCGCGAGAGTACGAAATGTGCCCGTATTCGCGTGGCTTAGGGGCACATTTCGTACTCTCGCGGAAGAGCGGAAGAGCAGAAGAGCGGCAGAGCGGAAGCGGGCAAGCGGGCAAGCGGGGCGGCGCGGGGCGAGCGGCTAGAGGAGGGAGAGGACCTCTTCGTAGATGGAGAGGGCTTCGGCTGCCTCGGCGTCGGTGACGACGCAGGGGGGCACCACGTGGATGCGGTTCTCGGCGAGGAAGGGCAGCAGCCCGCGGGCGAGCAGCTCGGCCTTGATCTTCGCCATCACCGCGGCGCCGACGGGTTCCCGGGTCGCACGGTCCGCGACGAGTTCGAGCGCCCAGAACACGCCGACGCCGCGCACCTCCCCGATGATCGGGTGCCGCTCCGCCAGTTCTGCGAGCCCCGGCGCGAGCACGTCGCGCCCGATCCTGGCCGCGTTGTCGACGATCCCCTCCGACTCCATCGCGTCGAGCGCCGCCACGATCGCAGCCATGGCGAGCGGATGCCCGCTGTAGGTGAGTCCGCCGGGGAACACGGTCGTGTCGAAGTCGTTCGCGATCGAATCCGGGATGATCACCCCGCCCGCGGGCACGTAGCCCGAGTTGACGCCCTTCGCGAAGGTGATCAGGTCGGGCACCACATCGTAGAGGTCGAGGGCGAGCCAGCTGCCGGTGCGGCCGAAGCCCGCCATGACCTCGTCGAGGATGAGCAGGATGCCGTAGCGGTCGCACAGCGCCCGTACTCCAGGCAGGTACCCGGGCGGCGGCAGCAGTACGCCCGCGGTGCCCGGGATCGTCTCGAGCAGCACGGCGGCGATCCCGCTCGGCCCCTCGCTCACGATCACACGCTCGAGGTGCCGCAGGGCGCGTTCGCACTCCTGCTCCGGGGTCGTCGCCCAGAAATCGCTGCGGTAGAGGTACGGGCCGAAGAAGTGCGCGTGGCCGCGCGCGAACTCATTCGGCACCCGCCGCCAGTCCCCCGTCGCGACGATCGCCGCGCCGGTATTGCCGTGGTACGAACGGTAGGTCGAGAGGATCTTGTCGCGACCGGTGTGCAACCGGGCCAGCCGGATCGCGTTCTCGTTCGCATCCGCCCCGCCGTTGGTGAAGAACACCTTGTGGAAGCCGTCGGGGGCGCGGGCGACGATGCGGCTCGCCGCCTGGCCGCGGGTGAGGTTGGCCGTCGCGGGCGCGACGGTCGCGAGCAGTCCGGCCTGTTCGACGATCGCGCGCACGACGGCCGGATGCTGGTGGCCGATGTTGAGGTTGACCAGCTGGCTCGAGAAGTCGAGATACGTGGTGCCGAAGTGGTCCCAGACCCGGGTTCCGAGCCCGCCGGCGAGGACGAACGGGGTGCGCCCACCGCCCTGGGCCGACCAGGAGTGGAACACGTGGGCGAGGTCGAGGTCGACGGTGAGTTCGTCGAGGTCGGCGGTCGGCTTTTGGTCGGTCACAGGGGTTCTCCTTGGTGTTTCGGCCGGATCGGGCATACCGACCGGATTGGATCTGCCGGGCGAAGTGCCGGCGACGGGGTATCGGTCCGGATGCTCACGACTTCGCCGAGACCGAAGTCTGGAGCGCCGGGATGACGCTCTCGCCGTACACCCGCAGGGTCTCTTCCTTGTTGTCGTGCTGCAGGTACCCGGCGAACTGGTCGACACCGAGCTCGCGGAGCGCCTCGAGCTTGCGGATGTGATCCACCTTGGTGCCGAGCACGCAGAACCGGTCGACGATCTCGTCGGGCACGAAGTCGGCGTGGGTGTTGCCCGCGCGGCCGTGCTGGTTGTAGTCGTAGCCCTCGCGCCCGGCGATGTAGTCGGTGAGGGCGCGCGGCACCGCGGAGTCGGCGCCGTACTTGGCGACGATGTCGGCGACGTGGTTGCCGACCATGCCGCCGAACCAGCGGCACTGGTTGCGCATGTGCTCCCAGTCCTCGCCGATGTACATCGGGGCGGCGACGCAGAATTTCACGGCGGCCGGGTCCCGGCCTGCCGCTGCCGCGGCCTTCCGCACGGTCGCGATCATCCACTCGGCCACGTCGAGGTCGGCCATCTGCAGGATGAAGCCGTCGCCGACCTCGCCGGTGAGCTTGAGCGCGAGCGGCCCGTACGCGGCAACCCACACCTCGAGGGAGCTGCCGAAGCTCCACGGGAACCGCAACGTGGCGCCGTTGTACTCGACCGCGCGCGAATTGCCGAGCTCACGGATGACGTGGATCGCCTCCCGCAGCGTCTTCAGGGTGGCCGGGGCGCCGTTCGTGACGCGCACCGCGGAGTCGCCGCGCCCGATGCCGCAGATGGTGCGGTTGCCGTACATCTCGTTGAGGGTCGCGAAGGTCGAGGCCGTCACCGTCCAGTCCCGGGTGGACGGGTTCGTGACCATCGGCCCGACCAGGATCTTGCGGGTCTCGGCGAGGATACGGCTGTGGATCACGTACGGCTCCTGCCAGAGCAGGTGCGAGTCGAAGGTCCAGACATGGCTGAACCCATAGGCCTCGGCAAGCTGCGCGAGCCTGCACGACCCTGGCCGAGGGCGGGTTGGTCTGCAGTACTGCTCCGAAGTCCATGGGGTGCCTGCGCTCTCTCGGTGGTGGGGCGGGTGGGCGGCGGATGCCGGGGTGACGCGCCTAGGTCAGGTATTGGCTCAGGCCGCGCGGCAGGTACCGTCCGTCGCCCTTCGCCCCGAGGTAGCTGTTGCCGTCGACGATGACCTTGCCCCGGCTGAGCACGGTGTCGACGTGCCCGTCGATCTCGTACCCTTCCCAGGCCGAGTGGTCCATGTTCATGTGGTGGGTCTTGCCCACGCCGATCGAGGTGTGCCCGGCCGGGTCGTAGACGACCACGTCGGCATCCGCCCCCGGCTGGATCACTCCCTTGGTGCCGTAGAGGCCGAACATCCGGGCCGGGGTCGTCGAGGTGAGCTCGACCCAGCGTTCGAGGGTGATCCGGCCCTCGACGACGCCCTGGTAGAGCAGGTCGAGGCGGTGCTCGACCGAGCCGATGCCGTTCGGGATCTTTGAGAAGTCGCCGAGGCCGAGGTCCTTCTGGCCCTTCATGCAGAACGGGCAGTGGTCGGTCGAGACGAGCTGCAGTTCGTTCGTGCGCAGGCTCTGCCAGAGTTCCTCCTGGTGCCCCTCCGCGCGACTGCGCAGCGGGGTCGAGCACACCCACTTCGCACCCTCGAAGCCGGGGGCGCCGAGGTTCTCCTCGAGTGAGAGGTAGAGGTACTGCGGGCAGGTCTCCCCGAAGACGTTCTTCCCGCGGGAGCGGGCCGCGGCGAGCTGGGCGACGGCCTGTTTCGCACTCACGTGCACGACGTAGAGCGGCGCCCCGGTCAGGTCGGCGAGCATGATCGCCCGGTGGGTGGCCTCCTCCTCGAGCCTGCCAGGCGCGGGCGATGCCGTGGTAGTAGGGGTCGGTCTTGCCCTCGGCGAGGAGCCTGCCCGACGAGCACGTCGATCGCGGGCCCGTTCTCGGCGTGCATCATCGTCATGAGCCCGGTCTCCGCCGACTTCTGCATCGCCCGGAGGATCTGCGCGTCGTCGGAGTAGAACACTCCCGGGTAGGCCATGAAGAGCTTGAAGCTCGACACCCCCTCGGCGAGCAGCCCGTCCATCGCCTGCAGCGAGTCGGCGTTGAGGTCGCCGATGATCTGGTGGAAGCCGTAGTCGATGGCGCAGTTGCCCGCGGCCTTGTCGTGCCAGGTCGCGAGGCCGTCGAAGACCCGCTGCCCGTAGGTCTGCACCGCGAAGTCGATGATCGTCGTCGTGCCGCCCCACGCGGCCGCGCGGGTGCCGGTCTCGAAGGTGTCCGAGGCCGCGGTGCCGCCGAACGGCAGCTCCATGTGGGTGTGGGCGTCGATGCCGCCGGGGATGACGTATTTCCCGGTCGCGTCGATGACCCGGTCGGCGGATGCCGCGACGTCGAACCCGAGAATGGCGGAACCGGGGGCGAGCATCGCGACGATCTTCTCGCCGTCGATGAGGACATCCGCCTCTGAACGGCCGGTCGAGCTGACCACCGTGCCGCCCCGGATCAGGGTGCGGCCCGCGCGGGTGCTCATGCGCGGACGATCGGGTCGTAGGAGTCCGGCCTGCGGTCGCGGTAGAACTGCCAGGAGGTGCGCGTCTCCCGGATGAGGCCCAGGTCGAGGTCCCGGATCACGATCTCCTCGGTGTCGGTCGAGGCGATGGCGCCGACGTAGTTGCCGCGCGGGTCGACGAAATAGGAGCCTGCCGTAGAAGGTGACGGCCTCGTCGCCGAACTCGTCGGACTCGGTGCCGATCCGGTTGTTGGCGCCGATGAAGTACTGGTTGGCGACGGCGGCGGCCGGTTGTTCGAGTTCCCAGAGGCGGTTGGACAGGCCCGGCTTGGTGGCCGAGGGGTTGAATACGATCTCGGCGCCGTTCAGGCCGAGGATGCGCCAGCCCTCCGGGAAATGCCGGTCGTAGCAGATGTAGACCCCGATCTTGCCGACCGCGGTGTCGAAGACCGGGTAGTCGAGGTTGCCGGGGCGGAAGTAGAACTTCTCCCAGAACTGCGGCAGGTGCGGGAGGTGGTGCTTGCGGTACTTGCCGAGGTAGCTGCCGTCAGCGTCGATGACGGCGGCGGTGTTGTAGAGCACCCCGGCCTGCTCCTCCTCGTAGACGGGAAGCACGATCACCATGTGATGCTCCGCGGCGAGCGCCTGGAACCGTTCGACGAGGGGCCCGGGCACCCTGGTCGCGTAGTCGTAGTACTTGGGGTCCTGGACGATGCCGAAGTACGGGCCATGGAAGAGCTCCTGGAAGCAGATCACCTGCGCGCCCTGTGCCGCCGCGGAGCGGACGAATCCCTCGTGCTTGGCGATCATCGACTCCTCGTCGCCGGTCCAGGTGGCCTGGGTGATCGCGGCCCGCACGATGTTCGCGCCGCGACCGGTCGCATCCGTACCGATCTTCGCGCTGGCCGGGGTATTGGATCCGTCGGACATGTCTGCCTCCACCAAGTCGGTATTTCGAGATAACTGAAACTTCCGCCGAAACTTCCGGGCGTGCTGAGTGCGTGTGGATCATCCTGTCGCCCAACTGCGCCCGTGGCAAGCGATCGGCGAAACCGTTATCAGGCGCTGGTACGATTCGAAGAACCCCGCCCGGCCACCGAAGGACCCATGACTCGTCTCCCGAATTCCCGAGCGCCCCTCGCCTCCCGCACCTCGATCGCCTGGCGCGCCGTCGCCGTCGCCACGGCGGTCGCCGTCCTGCTCGGCGGCTGCGCGAGCACGAGCCTGACTCCCGCGGGCCCGGCCCCGGACGCGGTCACGGCGAGCCCGACCGCGACGGCGAAGCCGGCATACCCGCTCACGATCGACAACTGCGGCACGCAGGTCACGGTCACGAAGGCCCCGAGCCGGATCGTGTCGATCAAGTCCTCGGCGACGGAACTCCTCCTCGCGCTCGGCCTCGGCGATCACATCGTCGGCACGGCCTTCCTCGACGGGCCGCTCCCGCAGGCGCTCAGTTCCATCGGCACCAACCTCAAGGTCGTCAGCGACTTCCTGCCCAGCCAGGAGGCCGTGCTCGCCCTCAACCCTGACTTCGTCTTCGGCGGCTGGGAGTCCAACTTCGCGGCCGACGGCGTCGGCACCCGCGACACGCTCGCGGCCGTCGGCATCGGCAGCTACGTCTCACCGTCCGCCTGCAAGGGGGCCGACCAGCCCAACCCGCTCACCTTCGACACCGTCTTCGGGGAGATCACCCAGGCCGGCGCCGTGTTCCGGAGCCCCCGAGGCTGCCGCACGGCTCGTCGCCACCCAGCGCAAGGAGCTCACCACGCTCTCCCCCGCAACCACGAAGACGTCCGCGCTCTGGTATTCGAGCGGCGTCGACAGCCCGTACGTCGGTGCCGGAATCGGTGCGCCGCAGATGATCATGGATGCCGCCGGCCTCACGAACGTGTTCGCGAGCGTGAAGGACACCTGGACCTCCGTCGGCTGGGAATCCGTCGTCGCGGCCGATCCGAGCGTGATCGTGCTCGTCGACGCGACCTGGAACACGGCAGAGTCCAAGATCAAGACCCTCGAGGCGAATCCGGCAACGAAGAACCTCTCCGCTGTGAAGAACAAGCGCTACATCACCCTCCCGTTCGCCTCGACGGAGGCCGGCATCCGCAACGTCGAGGCCGCGGCAACGACGATCGACCAGCTGGCCGACCTCAACTCGCTGAGCAAGTAGTCGGTGACTGCGGGCACGGGCTCCGCGGCGGGACGAACCCGGCCGGCCGCATCCGCTCGTCGGAACGGCCGCTTCGGGCTGTGGCTCGCGCTCGCCTCGGCCGCTCTCGTGCTCGTTTCGGCGGTCGCCGTGACGATCGGGCCCGCTCCGGTGAACCTCGCGGAT
This sequence comes from Cryobacterium breve, assembly GCF_027594785.1. Classification (GTDB taxonomy): domain Bacteria; phylum Actinomycetota; class Actinomycetes; order Actinomycetales; family Microbacteriaceae; genus Cryobacterium; species Cryobacterium breve_A. The sequence goes on along the minus strand of NZ_CP075584.1, from coordinate 2,560,826 downwards.
GTCTTCGGCAGCCTCGCGGCGCACCTCGGCTTCCCGCACACGGGCACGGTGCCCGTTCTCACTGATGCGATCGTCTGGCAGCTGCGGCTGCCGCGGGTGCTGACCGCGGCGTTCGTCGGTGCGGGCCTCGCCCTGAGCGGCGCGGTCATGCAGAGCGTGACCCGCAACCCACTCGCCGACCCCTACCTGCTCGGCCTGTCCTCCGGGGCCTCGCTCGGCGCGGTCTGCGTCGTGATCCTCGGCGTCGGGGTCGCGCTCCCGCTCGCCGCCTTCGCGGGCGCGCTCGCCGCTCTCGTCGCGACGCTCTCCATCGCCAGGGTCGGTGGAACGATCACGCCCGGCCGGGCCGTGCTCGCCGGCCTCGCGATCGCCCAGCTGGGAGCCGCGGGCACCTCCTTCGTGATCTTCTGGTCGGCCAAGGGCGACTCCTACCGGGAGATCCTGAACTGGCTGCTCGGCTCCCTCGCCGGTAGTTCCTGGGGCACGGTCCTCATCGCAGGGGGCGCGCTCCTCCTCGCCGGCACCGGGCTCGTGCTCGCCGCGAGCCGGCTGGACGCCTTCGCCTTCGGCGACACCGCGGCGGCCTCGCTCGGAGTCGACGTCAACCGCACCCGGTGGGCGCTCCTCGGAACGGTGGCGCTGCTGACCGGGGCCATGGTCGCCGTGAGCGGTGCGATCGGGTTCGTCGGGCTGATCCTCCCGCACCTCGTACGCGGGCTCAGCGGGCCGGGGCACGGCCGGCTGCTGCCGCTCGTCGCGGTATCCGGCGCGGTGTTCCTCGTGATCGCGGACACCCTCGCCCGCACGGTCTTCGACCCGCGCGAACTGCCGGTGGGGATCATCACCGCCCTGATCGGGGTTCCGGTGTTCATCGCCCTGATCAAGAGCCGGAAGTCCGTGTCATGGGTGTAGTCATCGAGCGGGTGTCCTTCCACGCCGGCGGGCGCACGATCCTGGACGACGTCTCCGCGGTGATCCCGACCGGCTCGGTGACGGGACTGCTCGGCCCGAACGGCGCGGGAAAGTCCACGCTGCTGCGCCTCGTCGCGGGCCTGCACACCCCGACGAGTGGACGGATCACCCTCGACGACGCACCCCTGGCGTCCCTCGGCCGGCGCGAAACCGCCCGTCGGATCGCCCTCCTCGAGCAGAACGCGAGCCCCACGATCGACCTGCTCGTGCGCGAGGTCGTCCTCCTCGGTCGCATCCCATACCGCACCGGGATCTTCGGCGGCTTCGACGGGGCCGGGGACCTGCGGATCGTCGCCGAATCGCTCGCCCAGGTCGGTGGCACCGAGCTGGCCGACCGAAGCTGGGGAACCCTGAGCGGCGGCGAGCAGCAGCGGGTGCAGATCGCCCGAGCGCTCGCTCAACGGCCGAGCCTGCTCCTGCTCGACGAGCCGACCAACCACCTCGACATCGGCGGGCAGCTCGGTCTGCTCGCCCAGGTGCGGGACCTCGGCCTCACCGCGGTCCTCGCCCTGCACGACCTCAACCTCGCCGCGGCGTACTGCGATCAGATCCTGTTACTCGCCGATGGCCGCCTGGCAGCCGCAGGCACCCCCGCAGAGGTGCTCGTCCCCTCGGTGATCGCCGCGGTCTACGCCGTCGACAGTTTCGTCGTCCCGCACCCCCGCGGCGGGCATCCGTCTCTGCTCTTCGCCCCCTCACCACCTACCTCCGCTCCCTCCCCTCGCGAGAGTACATAAAATGCCCTTAAAAGCGGGTCATAAGGGCCAAAAGTGTACTCTCGCGGAACCCGGTGGGGGCGGTACGCGAACGACACGAGCGGTACCAGCGACACGAGCGGTACGAGCAGAACGAATCACGCACAAGGACGGGAACACGTTATGACGAAGATCACGGTATTGGCGGGCGGGATCGGCGGGGCCCGGTTCACGCGGGGGCTGCTGCACTATCTCGAGGCGAACGATCCGTCTGCGCGGGTGACCGTCATCGTCAACACGGGCGACGACATGTGGCTCGACGGCCTGCGCATCTGCCCCGACCTCGACACCGTGATGTACACCCTCGGCGGCGGCATCAACGAGGAGCAGGGGTGGGGCCGCCCGGACGAATCCCGCCGCACCTCGTCCGAGATCGCGGCATACGGGCGCGGCTGGTCCTGGTTCACGCTCGGCGACCTCGACCTCGCGACCCACATCGTGCGCAGCGACCTGCTGCGCTCCGGCTCCACCCTCAGCGAGGCAACGGCGTTCCTCTGCGAACGCTGGCAGCCCGGCGCCCGACTGCTGCCGATGAGCGACCAGCCGGTCGAGACCCACGCGCGCCTCGCAGCGGATGCCGACGAGCACCGAGCCGGGGACCTGATCCACTTCGAGGAGTGGTGGGTTCGATACCGTGCGTCCGTGCCGGTCACGCAGTTCGTCCAGCGCGGACTCGACACCGCGGTGGCCGCGCCGGGCGTGCTCGAGGCGATCCTGGAGGCGGACCTAGTGATCCTCCCGCCGTCGAACCCCGTGGTGTCGATCGGCACGATCCTTGCGATCCCGGGCATCCGCGACGCCCTGCGGTCCACGCCCGCCCACGTCGTCGGCGTCTCGCCGATCATCGCCGGCGCCGCCGTCCGCGGCATGGCCGACGCGTGCCTCCAGACCATCGGCGTCGCCACAACCGCGGCGGCCGTCGGCCTGCACTACGGCGCCCGGTCGACCGGCGGCCTCCTCGACGGCTGGCTCGTCGACGAAACGGATGCCGCGGCCCTGCCCGCCCTCGCGGCCGCCGGCATCCGCTCACTCGCCGTGCCGCTCTGGATGCACGACGTGGACACGACGGCCGAGATTGCGGCAACATTGTTCCGAGTGGCGTCACCCGCGCGGGGGATACACTAAGTCAGGCTAATTATTTCCCAAGCTAACTAATTTGCCCCCGGTTCAGCGCTCGATTCCGGTCGGCCTACCGGAAGGACCCTACTGTCATGCCCGCACATCTCGACTCCGTGTTGCACGGCGGCTCGATCACCGCCGTCGTCGGAGCAGTCTCCGGTATGCCGACCTTCATCCCCGCGCTCATCGCGGTCGCCCTCATCGTCGCGGCCGCGGTCGTGATCGTTCTGGTCGTTGTGCGGCACCGCGCGGCACGCCGCACCGCCGCCACCATCAGCGCCACCCCGACCGCCACGGGCGCCCCGGGCCACCCGGCCAACGCGGCCACGAACAACGCAGGGGACGACCCGCACATCTCCGCCGGCCTGGCCCCGGCCACCGCGGGGAAGGCTCCGGGCAGCACCCAGCCGACCACACCCGGCTCCGATGCCGCCCGCGCCGCAGCATCCGTGCCCGCATCGGCCCCGACCCCGGCCCCGGAAGCATCCACTGTCGCCTCCGCACCCGGCGCACCCGTGCCGTCCCTGGTGCACCCGAAAGCCGAGCCCGTTGTCATCACGACGCCGCACCCCAAACGGACCCTCGCGACGATGACGATGCCGCTCACGACGGCGATCCCGATCGTGCAGACCACCGCCACCGGCTCGGTAGCGACCGGCCGGAAGACCGTGCTCGACTACATCGACGAGCGCACCATCGTGCTCGACGTCGACGAGACCGACCGGGACCGGATGATCCGCACCCTCGCCGGCATGATGAGCACGACCGGTCGCATCACCGACGTCGGACTCGTCGCCCAGTCCGCCTTCCGGCGGGAGACCCACGGCACCACGAGCATGGGCAACGGGATCGCGATCGCGCACGCCAAGTGCGATGCGGTGCTCGCTCCGGTGCTCGCCTTCGCGCGCAGCAAGCACGGCATCGACTGGAACTCAGCGGACGGCGAGAAGGCGACGCTGATCTTCATGATCGCCGTGCCCAAGGCCTCGGCGGGAACCGAACACCTCCGGGTGCTGTCCCAGCTCTCGCGCTGCCTCGCCAAGCCGGCATTCCGCGCCGCGATCCAGAGCGCGCAGACCCCGGCCGCCGTGCTCGAGGCCCTCGCGATCAGCGCCAACCTCAAGAAGCCCGAGCACCCCCAGGCCTGACTCCGTCGGGCCGTCCTTCCCGCGAGCCCCGTGACGCCCACTGGTCGCCCGCCCCACCGGGGGCTAACTCAGGAGATCCACCCCACCGACCGCAGAAACCCCGCGGACCAGTGCGGCCGATCCACCCCGCCCCGGAGAATCTCCTGAGTTAGCCACGGCCGAGGGCGCACTCATCCCGGGGCGACGTTCCGCAGTGCCCGGCGCGGCTCAGGCGCGGGCGCGGATGCGGGGGGCCAGGTCGCGCTCGAAGGCGGTGAGGAACCGCTCCTGGTCGTGGCCGGGGGCGTGGAAGACCAGGTGGTTGAAGCCGGCGTCGATGTACTGGCCGATCGCTTCGACCGTCTCGTCGGGGTCTGAGCCAACGATCCAGCGCTTCGCGACCTGCTCGATTGGCAGGGCGTCCGCGGCCGCCTCCATCTCCGAGGGATCGGTGATGTCGTGCTTCTGCTCCGGCGTGAGCGACAACGGCGCCCAGAACCGGGTGTTCTCGAGCGCGAGAGCTGGGTCGGTGTCGTAGGACAGCTTGATCTCGATCATCCGGTCGATCGTGGCCGCATCCCGCCCGGCCTTCTCCGCGCCGGCCGCGACCGCCGGCAGCAGCTTCTCGGTGTACAGCTCCATGCCCTTGCCCGAGGTGCAGATGAACCCGTCCCCCGACCGTCCCGCGTAGCCGGCCACCAGGGGTCCGCCCGCGGCGATGTACACCGGGATGCCACCCTCGGGCCGGTCGTAGATGCTCGCGTCGTGGGTGCTGTAGTACTCGCCCTCGAAGCTGACCTTGTCTTCCGACCAGAGTGCGCGCATCAGCGCGATCGACTCGCGCAGCCGGGCGTAGCGTTCCTTGAACTCGGGCCAGTCCTGGGCGCCGGCGCCGCGGAAACCGGTCGCGACCTCGTTGAGGGCTTCGCCGGTTCCGACGCCGAGCATGATCCGCCCCGGATAGAGGCAGCCGAGCGTCGCGAAGGCCTGCGCGATCACCGCCGGGTTGTACCGGAACGTCGGCGTCATCACCGACGTACCGATCTGCACCCGCGTCGTGCGCTCCCCAACGGCCGCCATCCAGGCCAGCGAGAACGGTGCGTGACCGCCGGTGTGCCGCCACGGCTGGAAGTGGTCGCTCACCGCGACCGATTCGAAACCGTGCCGCTCGGCGGCGACGGCGATCTCGACCAGTTCACGCGGGGCGAACTGCTCGGCGGAGGCCTTGTATCCGAGTTTCAGAGGAAGCATGATGCTCATTTCTCGAGGGGGCGGTCGGGGGACGGAACCAGGGGTGCGGAAGTCGGGACGGGAGCGTCGTGCGGGGCGGCGGACGCTGCGGCGAGCAGGGCGGACGTGTACGGTCCCGCGCCCAGCCGTTCGATGAGTGTCAGGTCGGCCGGGGTGTCGACGTCGCGGCGGATTCCGGACCGGGCGGGCAATGCGAGCGGAACGTGCCCGGCCGCCTCGTGCGCCGCACGTGAGCCGGAGCCGAACCGCGGGCTGATCGGCGCCCCGGCGAGCGCGAGCAGCATCGTCGTTCCGGTCCCGTCGGCATCCGGCACCATCGACCGCTCGTGGTGGGCGGCGAGCGCGAGCGCCCGTTCGACGTCGTCCGCGGTGAGCGCGGGCAGGTCGCCGGTCACGACGGCGCGATGGGCGGTCGGGAACTCCGCAGCGGCCGTGGCCAGTCCCACGTCGATCGCGGCGTTGAGCGGGTCGGCCGGGTCACGAACCTCGGCGACGATGCGCGCGCCCACGCGGGCGAGTTGCGCGCCGAGGACGGTGTCCCCGGTCACGACGAAGACGGCGAGGACCGGGGCGGCTGCGGCGAGGGCAGCAACGGTGTCGAGGGCGAACGCGTCGGCGAGCTGGGCACGGTCCGTGCCGGGGCCGCCGAGGCGCGTCTTCGCGCCCGGGTTGCCCTTGACCGGAACCACGACCACCCAGTTCACGGCAGATCCGCTTCCGCGGCGGTGAGTCCGGCGGCCAGTCCGGCCGCATAGCCCCGGTCATAGCCGAGGGCCTCGGCCTCCGCGCTGCCGAGCCGGAACATGTCGTTCTCGCTTGGACGCAGCAGGATGGCCGCGCCGCGATCGACGACCCCCGAGCCAGCGGCAACGGGGTCCACGGCGGGGAGCGGCAGGACCAGCCGGCCGAGCCCGCGGATCACGGCGACCGGGTTTCCGCTCGCCTTGCCCTTGACGAGGTCGGCGGCGCCGGCGATCTCGTCGCCGACGGCGGGCGCGGTGACGTCGAGGCGTCGGCCGTGGGCATCCGTCGTACCGCGCAGGTCGTCGAGCACGGCGACACCGGCCGCGCCGATCGCAATGTCGGTCTGGCCTTCGCGCCAGGGGCGTCCGGCAGTGTCGGTGATGACCACGCCGAGCCGAAGCCCGGTGCGCGCCCGAAGCGCGGTGCAGAGAGCGCGGGCGGAGGCATCGGGATCGACGGGGAGCAGCAGCACGAAGCCGTCGGGGGTGTTGCTCGCGTCGACGCCGGCTGCGGCCATCACGAGACCCTGCCGGTTCTCGACGATGCGGGTCACGCCGCCGGGGTACGCGCGGGTCGCGACGACGCGCACGGTCTCGTCGGTGATCGCCTGCTCGCGGTCGGCCGCCGCGCGCAGGCGACCCTCGGCCTTGGAGACGATCTTGCTCGTGACCGCGAGGATGTCGCCGTGGCGCAGCAGGGTGCCCGCCGCGACTCCGGCAGCGACGGCTATATCCGCGATTTCTGCGGCGATGGCGATCAGCCCGGCGAGGTCGTCGCCCGCCGCGACCTCGGGAATCCCCTCGAGGGCGAAAACGCTCAGTTCGCCGCGCACCGGTCCCGCTTTCCGCTCATCCTTCGATCCTGTCACGTCCCGTAACCACGCGGAGGTCCCGGCTCTTCCCGAGGTGTCGCAGATCGAGGTTCTCACGCCCCGCGAACGTCGATGTGCGACACCTCACGAGACACCCTCGTTCGCGGGGCGAAATTAAGTTAGTTGAACTTATGAAATTGAGCTGTGGTGTTCACGGAGATTCCGGTCGACCTCGGCCCGGAAGGACTCTCGAGCCATGGCCGAACCCCTCACCGCGACAACAGCACCACATCGACTCCTGATCCTGGGGATCACGGCCTGCCCCACCGGCATCGCGCACACCTACATGGCCGCCGAGAAGCTCGCGGCCGCGGCGGCGGAACTCGGTTACGACATGAAGGTCGAGACCCACGGCTCCGTCGGCGTCGAAGGCACCTTCAACCAGGCCGACATCGACCGGGCAGACGCCGTCGTGATCGCGGCAGACACCAGGATCGACCCGTCGCGCTTCGCGGGCAAGCGGATCGTCTCCGTCGGGGTGGCCGACGGCATCCACCGCCCCGCCGCGTTGATCCGGGAGGCCCTCGCAGCCGAGCCGTCCGCGGCCGCCGACGGCTCAGACGGCTCGGGCGGGGAAACCCGCGCCTCGAACGCAGGCAAGACAGACTTCGGCGGCACCCTGTACCGCGCCCTGATGAACGGCGTCTCCTACATGATCCCGTTCGTCGTGGTCGGCGGGCTGCTGATCGCCATCTCGCTCTCCCTCGGCGGCGAGGCGACCCCGAAGGGACTCGTCATCCCGGAGGGCAGCTTCTGGCTGACGATCAACCAGATCGGCGTGCTCGGCTTCACCCTGATGGTGCCGATCCTCTCCGGTTTCATCGCCTATGCGATCGCCGACCGGCCCGGGCTCGCGCCGGGCATGATCTGCGGCTGGATCGCGACGACCGGGTCGTTCTACCACTCCGAGTCCGGGGCCGGCTTCATCGGCGGCATCGTCACCGGGTTCCTCGTCGGTTTCGTCGCCCTCGGCATCAAGAAGATCCCCGTGCACCGGTATATCAAGCCGATCATGCCGATCCTCGTGATCCCCGTGCTCACGACAGTGATCGTCGGCGGCGCCTTCGTGCTCGCCCTCGGCCAGCCGATCAGCTGGGTGTTCTCCACCATGAGCACGTTCCTCACCGGCCTCCAGGGCGGCAGCGCGATCGTGCTCGGCCTGATCCTCGGCGCCATGGTCGCCTTCGACATGGGCGGCCCGGTCAACAAGACCGCGTTCCTCTTCGGCAGTGCCCTGATCGCGACCGGGAACCCCGCCCCGATGGGCATGGTCGCCGCCGCGATCGCCGTTCCGCCGCTCGGAATGGGCCTGGCCACCCTGATCCGCGGCCGCTACTTCTCCAAGCCGGAGCGCGAGGCCGGCATCGCCGCCCTGTTCATGGGATTCTTCGGCATCACAGAGGGCGCCATCCCGCTCGCCGCCGCCAAGCCCCTGCAGGTCATCCCCGCGAACATGATCGGCGGAGCCGTCGCCGGCGGCATCGCCGCCCTCTTCGCGGTCACCGACTCCGTGCCGCACGGCGGCCCGATCGTCGCCGTCTTCGGCGCGGTCTCCGGGGTGCCGATGTACTTCGCGGCCCTGCTCATCGGCGCCGTCGTCACCGCCCTCGTCTCCCTGCTGCTTCTCGGCCTGTCCGCGCGCAGGGCGGAGCGCCACACCCCGCAGGTCGCCGGGTCGGCACCGGCGGTCGTCGACCCGACGCCGACGAACGATGCCCCCGTTCCGGCCTCCGCCCTGGCCAGTACGTCGCTGGCGGATGCCCCCACGCCAGCCCCGAAAACGGTGCTCGACTACATCGACGAAGACACGATCGTGCTCGACGCCGCCGAGACCGACCGCGACGCGATGATCCGCAGCCTCGTCGGCCGGATGGGCGCGACCGGCCGCGTCACCGACGCGGGCGTCGTGGTCCAGGCGGCCCTCACCCGCGAGAGGGTCGGCACCACGGCCGTCGGCGACGGCATCGCGATCCCCCACGCCAAGTCGGACGGCGTCAGCGCGCCGATCCTGGCCTTCGCCCGCAGCAGGCACGGCGTCGACTGGAGCTCGCAGGACGGCACCCCGGCCACGCTGATCTTCCTGATCGCCGTGCCGGAAGCGGCGGCCGGAACCGAGCACCTCAAGGTGCTCGCCCAGCTGTCCCGCGCCCTGATGAAGCCCGCCTTCCGCGCCACCCTCCAGGCCGCAGCGACCCCGGCAGACGTGCTCGCGGCACTGGCCGCCCAGGTCGGCCCGAAGCAGTCGACGCCCGTCGCACACTGAGGCCGGCACTCCAGCGCCCTCATCCCTGAGGTGTCGCAGATCGAGGTTCCCGCATGCAACGAACGTCGATCTGCGACACCTCAGGGGGCGGTGCGCGCCAACGCGACCTGCGGCATCCGTCAAATAGGCTGGGCGCATGCGCATCGCCACCTGGAACGTCAACTCCATCCGAGCCCGCTCCGCCCGCGTCGTCGACTGGCTCGTGCGCGAGGACATCGACGTGCTCGCCATGCAGGAGATCAAGTGCAAGCCGGAGCAGTTCCCCTCCGACATCTTCGAGGAGGCCGGCTACGAGCTCGCCATCCACGGCCTCAGCCAGTGGAACGGCGTCGCCTTCGCGAGCAGGCACCCCATGACGGATGTCGCAACGAGCTTCCCCGGCATGCCCGGCTTCCTCAAGGGCCAGGAGGGCCCCGGGCTGCCGCTCGAGGCCCGTGCGCTCGGGGTCACGGTCAACGACCTGCGGCTCTGGAGCCTGTACGTGCCGAACGGGCGCGCGCTCGACGACCCGCACTACGCGTACAAGCTCGACTGGCTCGCGAAGCTCGACGAGCACACCCGTGAGGAGCTCGCTGCCAACCCCGATCTCGCTCTCGCACTGATGGGCGACTGGAACGTCGCCCCGCTCGACTCCGACGTCGGCGATCCGACGCTGGTCCCCGGGGTGTCGACGCACATCTCACCGCCGGAACGGGCCGCCTTCGAAGCCTTCGCCGCCGCCGGGCTGACCGACCCGGTGCGCCCCCTCGTCCCGGAGGGTTTCACCTATTGGGACTACAAGCAGTTGCGGTTCCCGCGCAACGAGGGCCTCCGTATCGACTTCATCCTCGGCTCACCGGCGTTCACCGGCCTCGTCACGGACGCGAGCATCCACCGGAACGAACGCAAGGGCGATGCACCGAGCGACCACGTGCCCGTCGTCGTCGACCTCACGCTCGATGACGAAGACGACGACCGCCCGATGATCTTCTGACCCCTCGCCGAATGACGTGGCCGTCGGGGATACTGGAAGCATGTCTTCCGTATCGCCGGGGAACGACGGCAATCCGGCGGCGGCCGGGCCGTCCGATTCCATCACCGTCTCCATCACGCGCCGCGTGCAGCCCACCCGGATCTCCGAAGCGACCCGGTGGGCCCAGCAGGGCATGGACCTCGCGAGCGAGTTCCCCGGGTTCCTCGGCTCCGGCTGGGTGCGCACGAGCGCGGACTCGCTCAGCTGGCACATGCTCTACCGTTTCGACAACTCCGATTCACTGGATGCCTGGGAAGGGTCCGATGAGCGCGCCGAGTGGCTCGCCCAGGGAGTGGACTACATCCTCGACGCCCGCGTGCAGAAGCGCACCGGCATCGAAGGCTGGTTCGACACCCCGCAGGAGGGCGCCGACTCGAGCATCTACCAGCCCTCGCAGTGGAAGCAGACCGTCGCGATCGCCCTCGGCTTCTTCCCGACCAACGTGGTCTTCACCTTCCTCGTCACGCTCGCGATCCCCGAGTGGGGCGGCTTCCCGGTCGTGCCCCGCATCCTGATGACGACCCTCGTGATGGCGCCCACGATGACGCTGCTCGTGATGCCGTGGATCACGCGGTGGCTCCGCCCGTGGCTGACCCGGCCGCCGGCATCCGCCTACCGCCGCCCGCGGGTCTAGCAGCCCGGGCTGCTAGGCGACCGGCGCGAGCAACGCGGCGACCACGATCAGCGCCGGCACAGCGGCGATCGTGGTGATCAGCACCGTGTCGCGCGCGACGACGGTGCCCCGGTTGTACCGTGCCGCGAAGTTGAAGACGTTCTGCGCGGTCGGCAACGCGGCCACGCTCACCACGGCGAAGAGGCTCCGCGGGTGACAGGTCGAAGACGAACCGGCCGAGCGCCCACGCGACCGCGGGCATCACGGCGATCTTGAGCACGGCGGCGAGCACGACCTGTCGCCGGCCCGACCCCGGCCGAAGCACCCGGTCGCCGTGCAGCGACATGCCGAACGCGAGGAGGACCATCGGCACGCCGGCCCCGCCGAGGATGTCGAGGGGAGCGAACACGGCCTCCGGGATCGGGATGCCGAACACCGCCACGATGAGCCCGCACAGGGATGCGAGGATCATCGGGTTCCGGAGCGGCTGGGTCGCGACCGACCGGAACGAGAGGCGCCCGCTCGTGGTGACGTCCAGGATGCCGAGCACGATCGGGGCGAAGAGGAGCAACTGCAGCAGCAGCACCGGGGCGACGTAGTGCGCGCTGCCGAGCACGTAGATCGCAACGGGCAGGCCGATGTTGTTCGAGTTGACGTAACTGGCGCCCGCCGCACCGAGCACCGTCTCGGCGACCCGATCCCGGCGCGGCACCACGCCCGGTCCCCGGCCGCGGCCGAGGAACCGGCTCGCGACCAGGTACAGGGCCACGACGATCAGCACGCTGCACAGGGTGGTCAGGAGGAACCGGGAGAACACGACCCGGACATCCGTGCGGCTCAGCACGGTGAACAACAGCGCGGGCATCGCCACGAAGAAGGCGACCCGGTTGAGCACGAACCCCGCCGTCGGGCCGGCGAACCCGGCACGCTCGATGAGGTAGCCCACCAGGATCACGAATCCGATGATGGAGAACCCGACCAGGACGCCGCTCATTACTCCCAGATTAGGGGACACTTCCGCTGTCGCGACAGCCGATTCCTTGCCAGCGGTCACGCCGCCGCCGTACGCTCGAAGCATGCCTCATCTCAGCGTTCCGGGTGCGTCGCTTTACTACGAGACCGAAGGCGCGCTGTCGTCGCCGGCGATCCTGCTCCTGCATGCCGGGATCGCGAACCTGCGCATGTGGGACCCCCAGGTCGCGGCTCTCGCCGCCAGGCATTTCGTGGTGCGGTTCGATGCACGCGGCTTCGGGCAGACCTCGACCGAGAACGTCGCGTTCTCCAACCGGGCGGATGCCGTCGCGCTGCTCGACCATCTCGGCATCGCGTTCGCGACCCTCGTCGGCTGCTCGCGCGGAGGGTCGATCGCGATCGACATCGCCGTCGAGAGCCCGGACCGGGTCGCCGGGCTCGTCACGATCGGGTCCGGCCCGAGCGGTTTCCCCGAGGTCGAGCTCACCGAGCTCGAAGACGCCCGCTTCGACGAACTCGATGAGGCCTTCGACGACCGCGACTGGCACCGGCTCGCCCGGCTCGAGGTTGCTCTGTGGGCGATCGGTCCGACACGGGACGAGAAGTCCCTCGACCCGGAGTTCGTGGCGACGGCCTACGCGCTCAACCGGGTCAACGTCGTGCACGCCGAGGAGAACCCGATCCCGATCCCCCTCGAACCGCCCGCGAGCAACCGCGTGATCGACATCGAGGTTCCCGCTCTCGTGACGGTCGGCGAGTTCGACGTGACGCCCGCGCTCGCCCAGTACGAGTACCTGCTGTCGACGCTGCCCTTCGCGAGCGGCTGCACCTTCCGCGACACGGCCCACCTGCCGAGCGTCGAGCTTCCCGACGAGTTCGAGCGCGTGCTCCTGGACTGGCTCACCTCCAACGGCCTCTAGCCCGTCCTCCCCCGCTCCGCCCGGCTCCGCCCCGCTCCGCCCCGAGCATTCGCTCGACCTCCCGCGAGGCGGAGTTATGGCCCTTTAAAACGCTGGTTTAGGGGCCACAACTCCGCTCTCGCGGAACGACAGGGGGCGAGGGAGGAGACGGGAGCGGTTCTCCATAGGCCGAAGGGGGGCCGCCGCGTGCCTGCGACGGCACGCTAACCTGTGGGGGCAGTCCACATCTAGCGAGGGGCAACGATGTCAGACCCGGCCGGCGGCGATTCAGCCGCACCCGATCCATTCGCACAGTACGCGGGCACGGTGCTCTGGCCCGGTGCGCTTCGCGACCTGACCGACACGACCCTGTGCCCGGCCTGCCAGACCCCGCTCGCGCCGTACGGGTGCCCGGCGTGCGGACTCGACCTGCGGCATCCGGTCGCCGCCGAGCTTCTCGCCGTATCGACGGATGCCGCGACACTGCTCGAGCGACGCGTCGCGCTGATCGGGCGCCTGCGTTTCGACGCCGCCCGGGCCCGCGCCGCCGCGCAACAGGTGCAGCGAACGCCGACCACGCCGGCTCCGGCGCCTCCCCTGTCCTGGCTCCCCCAACCGCCGGTGACTACTCCCCTCGTGGTCCCGATCGAGGCCTGGCCTTCGACCGCGACATCGGTCCCGGTTCCACCCAAGCACGAGACGCCGACGCCCTCCCAGACCACGACCGCGCTGTCCACGCCGCCGCGCCAGTCTCTGCCCAGCCAGACGCCGCCGCGGCAGGAACCCCCGCGGCCGGCACCGGCGCCGCGGGACCCCTCGCTCCCGCCGAAACGGTCGAGCGTGCAGATCCTGCTGCTCCTGGTGGGGGTCACGCTCGTGGCCGTCGCCGCGATCTTCTTCCTCACGGTGGCCTGGATCTTCGCCGGGCTCCTCGTGCGCTCCCTCATCGTCGGGGCATTCACGGCAGCGGCGCTGGTCACGGCCGCGGTGCTCAGGCGGCGCGGCCTCGGGGTCACCGCGGAGGGCATCGGCGCCCTCGCGGTCGTGCTCGTGCTGCTCGACGCCTGGTCCCTCCGCCAGAACGACCTCTGCGGGCTCGGTGCGACACCGGCCGATGGCTACTGGGGGGTCACGCTCCTGGTCTGCACCGGGCTGTTCCTCGGCTGGCACGCCGTGTCCGGGCTGCGGGTCGCGAGTGTCGCCGGCTTCGCGGCCGCCGCGCCCGGGCTCGGCCTGCTCGTCTCCGCCGCGGCGGTCGGCCAGGACGGCCTGACCCGGGTCTACCTCGCGTTCCTCGGGGCATCCGTCGGCGCGCTCATCCACCGCTTCCACGTGCGCCTCGCCGGCGAACGACTCCGCGGTGCCGGCCGGTCGCTGGCCCGGCGCCGACCGGGCACCCGAACGGGCGATCGTGTTCGGGTTCGCCGTCGTATCGTTGCTCGGCGCTCTCGCAACGGCCCCCTTCGTCGACACCAGCGGCGAGCTCTCCCCGCTCTGGCTGCTCGGCGCGGTCGCACTCGTCGCCGCCGTGCACGCGGTCACGATCCTCGGGGTGCGCCCGGCGCTTCCGGCCCCGGCCGGCCCACCAGCGGAGTCCGGCGCTGTCCAGTCCGTCGCCCCGCCTCCGACCGCGGCCGGCCCGGGCAGGGGCTCTCTCGTCTTCGCGTGCTTCTGCTCGGCAGTCGCGGCGCTCGCGCTAGCCCTGATCGCCCTGATCATTGCGATCCGCACCACCAGCATCCCGCTGCTTGTCACCGCACCCCTGCTGGTCGCGCTCACCCTCGCGCTCGGCCTGGAGTTCCTGTCCAACCGCACTGCCGGCGCCCGGCGCACCGCCGAGCGCGTCGCGGCCCTGACCGCGGCCCTCGCCGCGGGCTATTTCGCCCTCGCGACGGCCTCCAACGCCGCGTGGCCACTCGGCGTCGCGCTCGTGCGTGGCCTGACCGTTTTCGCGAGCGACCCGGGCACGACAGTCAACCCACTGCTCCCCTGGATCGACGGGCTGGACAACCCGGTCGGCCCGAACAGCCTCTGGGCGCTCTGCGCTCTCGTCGCCGCCGGCGCCCTCACCGCCGTCATCTGGCGAGCCGGGCGGCTGCTGCGCGTCCGCGCGAGCCTGGTCGCGGCGTTGTTTGCTGCGACTCTCGTACTCGCGGTCCCGTTCGCGGCGCCAGTCGCGGGCCTGTTGTGGCTTGTCCCCGTGCTCTTCGCACTGCTCGGCGCCGGCGCCCTGCTCGCACTCTTCGGCCACCAGCGCGGCCGCCTGCCGCTCGGGCCCCTCCGTTCCATTGTGCTCGCGCTTGTGATCGTGAGTGTCTCCCTCGGTTTCCTGGTCGGCTGGGCGCGCTCGGACACCTGGTGGATCGGCACGGCTGCCGGCATCCTCGCGCTCGTCGTCGCCCGCGGTCTGCTCGGCACTGTCCCGGATGACCACGACGCGCGCGGCGGACGGGCACAGGGACGCGGCGCTCTGCTCGCCGGCGCGCTCCTGCTGACCCTCCTCGCCGCGGTCGTCGCACCGTGGGCGCTCACCCTCGGCGCCCGACCGCCGGCGACTGTGCTGATCGTCGACCAGCTGCGCGGCCTCACCCTCGCGACGGCGCTCCTCCAACTCTTCTTCGCCGTGCCGCTGCCCCGCTGGGTGCAGCCCACCGAGCGCCGCTGGGCATTCCGGACCCTGCTCGCCCCCACGATCCTGGCCTTCTGCCCTGCCCGTCGGGAGCCTCGCCGCGGCCCTCGACCCCGCCGGTCGCGTCGTCCTGCTGCAGCCCGAGCCGGCCGCGGGCATCATCCACACTGCGGTACTGCTGGCAGCCGCCGTGCTCTGGCTCGCCCTCCGCGGCAACCGCGCCGCCGCGCCCGCCGAGCGCCTCACCGCGCTCGTCGCGCTCGCCCCGGTGCTGTTCCTGCTGTTCGGCGCAGTGCTCCGGGCGGCGGATGCCCCCGCCACCGTCGCCGACATCGCCGCGCCGGCCGCCGCCATCCTCTGCTGCGCCCTCGCGCTCACGCTCGGTTCGCTCGCGCTCCGCACGCCGCCAGGGACGGTGTCCCGGGCCCCCTCCGATCGGCTCGCCCTCGAGGTCGGCGCACTCCTCGTGCTAGGCCCGGCAACAATCGTCGCGGTATCCACGGGCCGCCCGCTCGGCTGGGTCGCGCTGCTCCTCGCCGGCCTCGCCGCGCTCCTGGCAGCGATCGCTCCCGACGGGCTCTTCGACTCGCACTCCCCGCGGCGCCACCTCGGCTGGGTCGCCCTCTGCCTCGGAATCGCGGGCCTCTGGCTCGGCCTCTCCCGGTCGGGCACCGAAGCCCTTGAGCCATACGTGCTGCCCGTCGCGGCGGTCCTGCTCGTGCTGGCCGCGCTCATCCGCCGCTTCCGGACAGGTCGACCGCCGGACGGCCGGAAGCCCCGTCGCCGGTTGGCTCACCCTCGCCGGGCTGCTCGTCGCGCTCGTGCCCCTGGCGCTTGTCTCCGGGACCGGGCCACTCGCGCGCCCGCTCGCGGTCGCCGGCGTCTCGGCGGTGCTGCTCCTCGCGGGCTGCGCCCTGCGCTGGACCCCGCCGCGCTCCGGGTACCTCGCCGCGGCCGCGGCGAGCGGCGCCCTCGGGCTGCTCGTGACGAGCGGTGGCCGGATCGTGTCACTACTCCGCTCCACCGAGGACGCAGGGCTCTTCATTGAGGCCTGGCTCCTGCCGGCGCTGCTGGTTCTCGTGGTCGCCGGCATCCTCAGCGCACGCTCCGGGCGACGGACGCTCCGGGAGGTCTCGGGCGCCGGGGACACCCCCATAAACGCCCGGCTCGCCGTGCGCACCGGATACGGCCTGCTCACGGTCGCCGTCACCTTCGGCTCCGTCGCCGAGGTCCTCAGCCTCGCCGCAGCGGCCCCCGACGAGACCCCGCTCGCCGCACCGCGCGTCGTGCTGCTCGCCCTCGCCTGCGCTGTGGCGCACGTCGGGCTGATCCGATGGGACCGCACCCCCGAGGGCCGCGCTCTCGCCTGGGCAGCCCTCGGCGGCGCGGGCGTCGCACTGTTCGGCGGGTACCTGCACGGCGTCCCGGTTCCGCTCGAGATCGTGACGGTTCCAGTCGGACTCGCGATCGTCGCCGGTCGCCTCCTCGCCGCCGGCCTGTTCCGCACCCCCGTTCCGGCCACGGCCGCGGACCCGGGCGCGGCCCGGTCAACCCGGTTCTGGATCCAGGCCGGCCTCCTGCTCGCCATACTCCCGAGCGCCATCATCCTGCCCACACCGGACGGGTTCCTACTCCGCCCGATCCTCGTGCTCGCCCTCGGCGGCGCGCTCGCGATCGCCGGCGCCGCGTTCACCGCGGTACCGGCGTGGCGTCCGCTGGCCTGGCCGGCCGTCTCCGCCGGACTCGTCGCCGTGCTGCTCACCGCCCTGAATCGGGTGAGCCCCCTCCTCGACACCGTCCCGTCCGGGCCGGATTCCCGGCTCGAGGGCTGGCTGCTGCCCGCGGCCGCGCTCGTGGCCGCGACCGGACTCACCCTCGTGGCCGCGGCCCGCCGTGGCACCGTCGCCGGTCTCGCCGCGGCGGTAGGCGACCCCCGCAGGCCGGCCCGGTCGACGGCGACGCGCGCGACGGCATCCGCTTCACCGATGCGACCCCCGGCCCGAAGTGGACCAGTCCGCAGCAGGTGGCGGCGACGGATGCCTCGACGTCGGCTCTCGGCTACGGTCTCGTCGTCCTGGCGATGGCCGGCGTGCTCGGGGCCGAAGTCGCCGCACTCGGCTATGAGCCGCTCGCGACGATCCGCGTGGTGCTGCTCGCCTGGACCTTCTCCGCGGTGCACCTCGCGGTGTTCCAGGTCGACCCGAGCCGATCAGGTCGCTGGGTCGCCTGGCTGGCCATCGCCGCCGGCGGAATCGCGGTGCTCACCGGCTATGGCCACGGCGTGCCGCACCCGATCGAGATCGTGAGCGTGCCGCTCGCCCTCGCGCTCGTCACGAGCGGCTGGCTACACCTCGAGGCGACGCCGTCGGCGCGCAGCTGGCCGTGGCTTGCGCCGGGACTGCTCGTGCTGCTCGGTCCGTCGCTGCTGCTCGACGTGACCGAGAGCCCGCTCTGGCGGGTCGTCGGGCTCGGCGTGCTCGCACTCGGCGTACTGCTGGCCGGCCTGCGGCAGCGGCTGCAGGCGCCCTTCGTGCTCGGCGCCGTGGTGCTGCTCGTGCACGGTCTCGCCCAGCTGTGGCCATGGATCGCGCTCGCCTACGAGGCCGTCGCCTGGTGGCTGTGGCTCGGAATCGGAGGCACCCTGCTGATCGTGCTCGCGGCCCGCTACGAGCAGCGGATCCGGAATCTCAAGCAGATCGCGCTCGGCATCTCCTCGCTCCGCTGACGGGTCAGCGCAGCGGCACCTTCACGTCGATGCCGCCCTCTTCCGTGATCCGGTCGCGCACCCGCACGAGGCTCGGCGCGGGCACGAACCCGCCCGCGAACAGCGCCTCGCCCTGCCGGAATCGCGGGGACTGCGCCAGCAGCGCGGCCGGGGCGTAGCCGAACAGCGCCGCGAGCTCGGCGAGGTCGGCGGGCGAGCTCATCTTCATCAGGGCGAGGTTGTCGCACTGCGAGATGATCCCGGGATGGATCTTCGACGGACGCTGCGTCGAGAGCAACAACCACAGCCCGAACTTGCGCCCTTCGGCGGCGATCTGGATGATCTGTTCCCGCAGCGCGGTGTGCAGCGGTCCGTTCTGGTCCGGGGAGCACAGGTTGTGCGCCTCGTCGATGACGAGCAGCACCGGCCGGCGCTCCTCCCGGTGCGCCCAGAGGTTCTCGAGCACCGAGAGCGCCGTCACGAGCGGCTCGTCCGCGTGCTCGAACCCGCCGAGGTCCAGCACGGTCGCGTGCGGTCGGGCGTCGATGATCTCGGTCGCCGCGGGCTCGTCGAAGGCGTAGATGTTCCAGTCGAGCACCCCGAGGTTCTCGATGCGCAGGGCGAGCGCCTGGTGCGCGGGATCCGGCGATTCCCGCAGCCGTGCCAGGAGTGCACCCGGGTCGTTCTCCGCCTCGAACGCGTCGAGGTGGAGCACGCTGTTGTACTCGGCGCGGTCGCGCAGCGGGTCGAGCCAGAGCATCGCGGCCTTGACCGGCAACGGCAGTGACCGGAACCGCACCCGAAGGTGCTCGCCGGGCCCGCTGCCGGGGCGCAACACCCGGATGTCCCGGTTCCGCAGCGCGTCCGCTTCCCCGGGCGCGGCATCCGCCCGCACCTCGCCGAGGCGCACGAAGTCGGCGTTCGGGTCGAAGATCACTATCGGCAGGCTCGGTGTGGGCGAGCAACTGCTCGATCAGAACCCCGAGGGCGTAGGTCTTGCCCGACCCGCTCTGACCGCACCAGAAGGTGTGCCGGTTGAACCGGTGCGGCAGCAGGCGGGCCGGCACTCCGGGCGAGGCGAGCAGGGCACCGACCGTGAGAGTGGCACCGGATGCCTCGTGCAGCAGTTCGACGAGGTCCGGTCCCGCGGTGCTCACGCTCGCCCTCGTGAACGCGGTCGCGCCGCGCGGGTCGAGCCGGCCCCCGGCGTCGACGACCCCGAGGATCCAGCCGGTGCCGGTGAACCCGTCGTCGGACGCGGTGAGGACATCCACCTGGCCGAGGAAGACCCGCCCGGACGGATCATCGAGCTCGACGTACTGACCGGGCAGGAGCGGGGAGTCCTGGCCGCACTGCAGCCGGAATTCGCGCCTGTCGACCGAGGAAGCGGTGTCGAAAGCAGCATCGGCGGCATCGGGAGTAGCGGCAGCGGTCGGCGCGGTATTGGTGTCCGTCATGGCGCAGCCCATCGTCGTGAATGAGGAATGTTCCCGTGAATCTAGCGCGATCGAGGCCGCGAGGCTTCGCCACCGCTACCGTTTCGGCAGGCCGCGCCCGCCGTTTCGGGCGCGGACTGCGGAAACCGGCGCGGGGGTGGGCGCAGGTGTGCGAAAGACCGACCGAGCATGTCTGCATAAACGACACCGCAAAAACGGCACCGTCAGCCGAGATCGAAGGTGACCCCGGTCAGCCGTTCGCTTTCCTCCCACAGGCGCACGGCATCCGCTCGGGTGCCGGCCCGCTCGGACCGCCCGACCGGATGCGGGTGGCCGTGCTGCTCGCCGAAGCCGTCGGGCCCGACGAAGGTGTTCCCGGCAAGTCCCGGCTCGGTCGCGGCATAAAGCGTGGGCAGCGCCCCCATCTCGGCCGGCTGGGCGAGGACCCGGTTGGCGAGAGCCGTCAGGCGGCGCTCGAAGCCGCTGCCGCGCATGCTGGCGCCGACGGACTGCAGGTTCGTGCTGGCATATCCGGGGTGGGCGGCGAGGGCGAGGAGGGGCGTCCCTGCTGCGTCGGACCGGCGCTGCAGCTCGCTCGTGAAGAGCAGGTTGGCGAGCTTGCTCTGGCCGTACGCATCCCAGGCCTTGTATTTCTGCTCGCCCATCAGGTCGTCGAAGTTCATCCGGCCGCGCCGGTGCAACGTGGAGGAGAGCGTGACGACCCGGGGCTTCCGGCCGGGGTCCGTGCCCGCGGTGGCGCGGGCGAGCAGGCCGGGCAGCAGCAGTCCGGTGAGCGCGAAGTGGCCGAGGTGGTTGGTGCCGAACTGGAGTTCGAATCCGTCGGCCGTCCGGCGCTGGGGCACGTTCATGACGCCCGCGTTGTTGACGAGGATGTCAAGCCCTTCGGGGTGCTCGGCGAGCCAGGCGCTCGCGAAGGCCCGGACCGAGGCGAGGCTGGACAGGTCGAGTTCGCGCACCTGCACCGCGGCATTCGCTGCCCGGTCAGTAGGAAGCCCGGCCAGAATGCGCCGCGCGGCGTCTTCGCCCCTGGCGAGATCGCGCACGGCGAGGGTGACGGATGCCCCGTGCCCGGCCAGTTCGGACGCCGTCACGAAGCCGAGGCCCGAGTTCGCTCCCGTGACGATGGCCGTGCGGCCGCGGAGGTCGGGGATGTCCGCGGCGGTCCAGCCGGAATTCTTCGGCGACTTCTTCGGCGAGGCGGCGGTCATTCCGACACCTCGATCCGGTAGCGCACGTGGTTCCGGTCGGCGCTCGCCTGCCAGAACTCGATCTCGCTCGGCCGAAGCGCGTAGAGCCGCCAGCTCGGGTTGGGGCGGCCGTCGGCGCCCGGGCGCTCGTCCCAGTCCTGCGCGGATGCCTCCGCCGAGAGTTCGATCACCGAACCGACCACGCGCACCTGCCTGCCCTGTTGCGGCCAGTAGAAGTTCATCGCTGCGCGCGGGTTCTCACTGAGCTCGAGCCCCTTGCGTGATTTCGCGGAGCTCGCGAAGTGCCAGCCGGCCTCGTCGATGTTCTTGAGGATCAGCATCCGTGAGGATGGCTGGCCGTCAGCGGTCGCCGTGGCGAGGCTGAAGGCGTGCGGCTGCGGCACCCCGGCGGCGAGGGCGGCGGCGAGCCAGCCCTGGAAGAGCAGGGCGGGATCGGGCTCTGCGGCCTTCGCGTCGAACGGCGGGAGGGAGGCCGGGAAGTCCGGCAGGGAGCGCAACAGGGAACGGAAGGATTCGGTCACGCGCCGAGCCTAGCGGGATCGGCTGGGATCGACCGGGGTCGCCGAGGAGGCACGGACGACCAGCCGGCTGGGCAGGCGCACGGACTCGGGTCTGCCGCCGTCGATCACGGTCCTGAGCATCTCGACGGCGATCCGGCCCATGTCCGCGACGCTGTGCGCGATGACGCTTACGGGTGGGTCGAGCAGGGCGAGCCAGTCGATGTCGTCGAAGGAGACCAGGGCGACGTCGGTGCCGATCCGGAGGCCGAGCTTCTGGATCGCGCCGATCGCGCCGAACGCCATCGGGCTGTCCGCGACCAGCAGCGCGGTCGGCGGTTCGGTGAGCGCGAGCAGGGTGCGCACGGCCGCGGAGCCGCTCTCGGGCTGGAAGTCGCCGAAGACGATGAGCGCGGGGTCGAGGCTGAGGCCCCGGTCGCCGGCGGCCCGCACGAAGCTCGCGTAGCGTTCGCGGCCGGTCGAGGTGGACTGCGGCCCCGCAATGTAGCCGATCCGGGTGTGCCCGAGCGCGGCGAGGTGATCGACCGCCTCCCGAATCCCGGTATCGCTGTCCGTGGTCACGCTCGGCAGGTCGATGCCCTCGATGGTGCGGTCGATGAAGACGGCCGGGATCTCCCGTCCGACGACCGAGCGGATGCTGCCGCTTCCGTCCCCGAGCGGCGCGACGATGATGCCGTCGACCCGCCGGGCGATCAGGTTGTCGAGGTATCGGTCCTGCTGGTCCTTCCGCTCGTTCGCATTGCCGAGCAACGTCACGAAGCCGTGCACGAGGGCGGCCTGCTCGACCGTATGGGCGAGATCGGCGAAGAACGGGTTCCGGACATCCGGCACGAGCAGGCCGATCGCGTGCGTGCGGGTGGACCGCAGCGCCCTGGCCTGGGCGTTCGGGCGATAGTCGAGCTCCGCCACGGCCGCATGCACGCGCGAGCGGGCGTCCGCCGAGGTGGCCGGGTTTCCGGAGAGCACCCGGGACGTGGTCGCGACGGACACGCCGGCGAGCGCGGCAACGTCCTTGATCGTGATCGTGACCATCACTGCACCCCCTGCCCTGCCGGGACTGCGTCAAGTGGAAACGTTTCCAAGCTGATGCCCAGACTATTGCCGAGGCACAGAGGTGTCAAAATGCGAGTGGGGGTTGTCATCCCGCCCTCCACCGACACGAGGAGACGCCCATGGCCCAGATCGTTCAGTACACCGAATTCGGCGGACCCGAGGTGCTCGAGCTGGTCGAGGCGGTCGAACCCCGGGCGTCCGCCGGCGAGGTCGTCGTCGCCGTCAGGGCGGCGGGCGTGAACCCGATCGACTGGAAGATCCGCAGGGCCATCCGCCCGACCGGCCCGATCACCACGCCGAGGCGGGCGGGCTCCGACGCCGCCGGCCGGATCGTCGACGTCGGCACCGGCGTGACCGGCTGGGCGGTCGGGGATGACGTGATCGTGCTCGGCGCTGCCGGGGCCTACGCCAGCCACGTGACGGCGACTCCCGCTCAGCTCACCCGGAAGCCGGATGGCCTCGGCTGGGCGGAGGCCGCGGCCCTCGGAGTGCCCGCCGGAACGGCGTACCAGGCGCTTCGCTCGCTCGGGCTGGGGTCCGCAGACACCCTGCTCATCCACGGCGGTTCCGGGAGCGTCGGCCAGGCCGCGATCCAGTTCGCCCTGCTCGACGGTGCGACCGTGATCGCGACGGCGAGCGAGCCGAATCAGGCCAGGCTCGCGGAACTCGGAGCCATCCCGGTCGTGTACGGGCCCGGTCTCGTCGATCGCATCCGTGCGGTGGCACCGCAGGGCGTCGACGTCGTCCTGGATGCCGCCGGCACCGACGAGGCCCTCGAGGCTTCCTTCGCGCTCGTCGCCGACCGCAGCAGGATCGGGACCATCGTGGTCGGCTGGAAGGCCGCTGAGCTCGGCATCCAGGCCTGGTCAGGCGGCAGCCCGGTCCCGCTCACCCCCGAGCAGATCGGGCTCAGGGCTGAGGGCCTGCGACTCGCCACCGAGCTGGCCGCCGCCGGGCGGTTCGACGTCGAGATCGCGGCGGCCTTCCCACTCGCCGAGGCCGCCGCAGCCCAGGAGCTCAGCGAGCACGGGCATCCGCGCGGCAAGATCGTGCTGCTGCCCTGACCCGCCCTTCCGGTCAGCTGCGGCCGACGAAGTCGTCCATGGTGTTGTAGACACCGAAGACGCGGCCCGCCACGAGGTCCCAGACCGGCAGCGGCAGGATGCCCCGCAGCACTTTCGAGAGCCCGACCGTCCACGGCATGGTCACCTGCGGGGTCCCGGCGAGCATGGCCCGCCAGACTCGGTCGACGACGTATTCCGGCGTGAGTATGGGAGTCAGGAGCGGCCCGCGAGCGCCGTCGAACATGCCGGTCGAGATATAGCTCGGCGACACCGTGGTGACCTTGACCCGGCTGAAGCCCTGTTGCACGAGTTCGAGCCGCAGGGAATCGCTCCACCCGATCAGGGCGGCCTTCGAGGCCGCGTACACGCTCATCCGCGGGTTGGAGAGCAAGCCCGCCGCCGAGGCGATGTTCACGATCCGCGATTCACGGCCGTTGGTGCTCATCATCCCCGGCAGGAACTCGCGGGCGATGTACATCGGGGCGAGGGCGTTGATCTGCATGGTCGGGCGCGTGTCGTCGCCGTTGTCGTGCTCCCAGAAGAAGGCGCCGCGCACGATCCCGGCGTTGTTGATCAGGATGTCCGGGTTTCCGATCTCCGTGCGCACGCGTTGGGCGGTCTGCGCGATCGCACCGAGGTCTCCGATGTCGACGACGTACGGGAACACGGCCGTCGTGCCGGTGGCGCCCTCGGAGAGGCGAGCGGCCGTCCTGGTGAGGGCGGCGGCGTCCCGGTCCCACAGGATCACCGCCCGCGCCCCCTCGGCGACGGCCCGCTCGGCGTAAAGGCGGCCCATGCCGCTGGCAGCGCCGGTAATCAGCACGCGGGCTCCGGAAACGGTTCGAGTCATGCCTCCATCATTCATCATCGCCGCCGGTCCGGGAGCCGCCGCCCGGAGAGCATGCCGGAAGCCCAGTGCATACCCAGCCCGGGCTGGCATCGTGGACGGCACCGATCGACGAGCCACCTCGAATACCCGACTTTCCAGGAGCACACCATGGGATTCCTCGACCGCCTCTTCGGCCGCGACGAACAGGGCACAACGTCGCAGGCCCGCACCGCACCCACCACGCGTGGCGCCAGCCCGCAGCGGACCGATGACGAGATCGCCGTCGAGCGCTACCAGTACCTGTTGCGCACGGCGCCGCCGGAAACCATCGAACAGGTGCACACCGAGGCCTTCGCCAAGCTCACCGACCAGCAGCGCGACCTGCTCTTCCAACGCCTCACCGAGAACGCCACGCCGAGCGAACGCCCGGCCGACGCCGCGCCTGGCAGGGCCGGGCGGGGCGAGCGATAGCCTGACAGGAGCGTCCCGGTCGGAACGCCGAGAGGACAGGCCAGTGAGCACCCGCACTCCCGGTCCCCTCGTGCTCCTCCGGCACGGCGAGAGCACGGCGAATGCCTCCGGCCTGTTCACCGGGATCCTCGACGCGCCGCTGTCCGATCAGGGGGCTGCGGAGGCCCGGTCTGCCGCGGAACTCCTTTCCGCGGCGAACCTGCACCCCGACGTGGTGTTCACGTCGTCCCTCCAGCGGGCCCGGCGAACGGCCGAGATCCTGGCCGAGGAGCCTGCGCCCCCGCCCCGCGGCCCCGCTGGCCGACTGGCGGCTCAACGAGCGCAATTACGGCGCCCTGACCGGTCGTTCGAAGGCCGACGTGCGTGCGGAATTCGGTGAGGCCCAGTTCCTGGCCTGGCGCCGGTCGGTGAACACCGCCCCGCCGCCCCTCGACGATGAGGCCTTCGCGGCCGCGCGCGATTCGGCCCTGTTCCGCGGGCTCCCGGCCGAAGCCCTGACCCGCACCGAAGCGCTCAGCCACGTCATGGCGAGGGTCGGCCGTTTCCATGCCGAACAGGTGGTTCCTCGCCTCCGCCTCGGCCAGACCGTCCTCGTCGTCGCCCACGGAAACTCGCTCCGGGCCTACTGCGCGCTGCTGGACGGCCTCGACGACCACGCGATCCACCGGCTCAATCTCCCGACCGGGCATCCGCTCGTCTATCGCTTCACGGCCGCCGACCTCGCGCAGCAACCCACCCCGGCGGGCGTGCTCCCGCGGCACCCGCTCTCGGCCGGCGGCCACTACCTCGACTCCGCCGCCGCACTGCCCGCCGCGGCCCGGCTCACCGCCGACGGCGGCACCTAGCCCCTCGAGTTGCGGAGAAAGCACCCTCCCGCGCTCACGGAAGGTGTTTTATCCGCAACTCGGCCCAGGGAGCGGCTGCCGGGAGCTAGGGTCCGGCGTGCTTCGGAACCGTGAGCAGGCGGCAGGTCGTCGCAACGGCCTGCTCGAGGTTGGCTGCGCCGGCGGCGAGCGCCTCCGCCAAGGTACAGACGCCCGGCACGATCGGAACGAGGGCGGCGAACCCGTGCTCATAGAGCGCCTCGGCGCCCTCCCCGACCCGGCCGGCGAAGGCGATCACGGGCACGCCGTGCCTGGCCGCGGTCTCCGCGACGCCGAGCGGGGTCTTCCCGCCGAGGGTCTGGGCATCGATGCTGCCCTCCCCCGTGAACACGAAGTCGGCTCCCGCCATCGACTCGGAGAGGTGAGCGGCCTCCATCACGACATCCACGCCGCGCTGCATCATGCTGTCGAAGAAGGCGAGGAAGGCCGCTCCAAGCCCGCCGGCGGCTCCGGCCCCTGCGACCGTGGCGACCTCGCGCCCCGTCGTCGCCAGGACGACGGAGGCGAAGACGCCCAGGGCGGCGTCGAGCTCGGCGACGGCCGACTCATCCGCACCCTTCTGGGGTCCGAACACCCGACTGGCGCCACTCCGGCCGAGCAACGGGTTGGTCACGTCGCACGCGATCCGGAAGGTCGCGCCCGCGAGTCGCGGATCGAACCCGGTCAGGTCGATCCGGGCAAGGCGGGCAATGGCTGCGCCTCCGCGGGGCAGCTCGGCGCCGTCGACGTCGAGGAGCCTCGCCCCGAGCGCCTGCAGCATGCCCGCACCGCCGTCGTTGGTGACCGATCCGCCGAGCCCGACGATGAACCGGCGTGCGCCCCGGTCGAGCGCGTCTGTGATCAGCCGGCCGACCCCGAAGGTGCTCGCGATCCGGGGATCACGGTCGGCGACCGCGACGAGGTGGATGCCGGCGGCCGCGGCGATCTCGATGATCGCGAGCTCCTCTGCGGCGACGTACCCGTAGCGGGCCGGCACCATCCGTCCAAGAGCATCCGGCACCTCGGCCGTGACGAGGGTGCCGCCGAGCGCGGCCACGAGGGCTTCGGCCGTGCCTTCGCCGCCGTCGGCCATCGGAGCGGCGATGCAGACGGCATCCGGCAGCACCGAGCGGATGCCGCGTTCCATCGCGACCACGGCCTCCGCCGCGGTCATCGATTCCTTGAAGGAGTCGGGTGCCAGAACGAACTTCATGCGTTGATCCTCTGCCGGGCACAACCGATGGGGTGGAGAAAAGGGGCCGGGGAGATTTCCCCGGCCCCTTCAGTGTGGCCGTTTCGGTGCACCACGTCGATCTCCCGAGCCGTGGCTCAGAACGACACCCCGCAGACCAGGGCCGCATTCGCGTACGGCGTGGCCTCGCCCGTGCGGATGAACAGCTTGGCCGACGCGGAGAGCGCCTTGAGTTCCTCGTGGCTGATGTACTCGATCCCGTCGAAGCGCGCGGCCAGCCACGCACCCGCCGGGGCGCCCTTCGCTTCCTCTGCGGCGATGCAGTGCTGGAACACCATCTCGCTGGTCAGGGCATCGAGAACCTGCTCGAACCGCGGAATACCGTGGACGAGAGCGAGGTCGATCACGGGAACCCCGGCGGGGATCGGCATGCCGCAATCGGCCAGGAGGACCAGGTCGGTGTGCCCGAGGCGGGCGAGGGCTCCGCAGAGGTCGGCATTCAGGATGCCGGTCCGCTTCACTTCTTCACCTCGGGCAGTTCGTCGTCCGCGCCGGGGTACGACTGCTGCGTGCCGAGCGTGCGCACGGCGAACGCGCCGACCCGGACCGCGAGGCGCACGGCGTCGAGGAGACTGGAGCCGGCGGCGAGCCGCCCGCTCAGCGCCCCGACGAAGGCATCGCCGGCGCCGGAGGAGTCCACCGCGGCGACCCGGGGCGAAGGGACCGTGGTCGTGCCGAGGGAATCGGAGCAGATCGCACCCTGTTCTCCCCTGGTCAGCACCACGGCGGGAACGCCCCAGGCGCGGAGCCTGGCCACGAGTTCGGCGTCCTCGCCGGGGATGTCGGCGCCGGGATCGACGAGCGCGAGGACCAGTGCGGCCTCGTGCTCGTTGACGACGAGCGGGTCGGCACGCCGGATCGTGTCGGGGTCGACCGTGATCACCGGAGCGAGGTTGAGCACGACCCGGCCGGTGGCGAGGCGGGCGGCCGCTTCGATTCCGGCGGCGGGGATCTCACCCTGCAGCACGACGACGGATGCCCGCGCGATGAGGTCGGCGGCGGCCCCGACGAGGTTCTCCCCCACGGCCGCGTTCGCGCCGGGGACGACGACGATGGTGTTCTCCCCGTCGTCGGCCACGGTGACGAGGGCGAGGCCGGTCGGGCCGTCGATGACAGACACGGCGGACATGTCGACCGCAGGCTCGCTGGAGGAGCACGGTCGCCAGCCCGGCGACCGGGTCCGTCCCGATGGCCCCGACGAGGCTGACATGTGCGCCGAGCCGGGCGGCCGCGACGGCCTGATTGGCGCCCTTGCCCCCGGGCAGGAACTCCATCGACACCGCCATCAGTGTTTCGCCTGGCGTGGGGTGCCGTTCGACGACCATGAGCTGGTCGATGTTGATCGATCCGACGACGACGATCGGGCCGCCGTCAGCGGTCGGGGTGAAGGAACTCACTTGGTGAAGTCGCCCACGTTCGTCTTCGTGACGGTGACGACCTCGACGGGGACGGTCGCGTCGACCTTTTCGCCGGCGAGCGTCTTGACGGCCAGTTCAATGGCGAGCTTGCCGAGTTCGGCGGGCTGCTGGGCGATCGTGGCGGCGAGGGTGCCGGCCGTGATCGCGGCGAGTCCGTCGGTGGTTCCGTCGAAGCCGACGACCTTGATGTCGGTCCCGGCGCGGGATCCGAGCGCCTGCACGGCGCCGAGGGCCATCTCGTCGTTCTCGGCGAAGACGCCGGTCACCTCAGGGTGGGCCTGGAGCAGGTTCGTCGTCACGTCGAGTGCGGTCGCGCGGTCGAAGTTGGCGGTCTGCTTGGCCACGACGGTGATGTTCGGGTATGCCTTCATGCCCTCCTCGAAGCCGGCCCCGCGGTCGCGGCTCGCGCTGGTTCCGGAGACACCCTGCAGGTCGATGACGCTGCCCTTCTCGCCCATGGCGGTCGCGAGCTCGATCGCGGCCTGCTTGCCGCCGGCGACGTTGTCGCTCGCGACGAGGGAGGCGACGGTTGCGCCGTTGACGGTGCGGTCGACGGCGATGACCGGGATGTTCGAGGTGTTGAGCGCCTTGACCGCCGAGCCGGCGGCATCCGAGTCGACGGGGTTGACGATGACGAGCTTGGCCCCGCTCGACGCGGCCGTGGCCAGCTGGTTGGCCTGGGTCGCCGAGTCGTTCTGGGCATCCACGATGTTGAGCTGGAGGCCGGCGGCGGTTGCGGCGGCCTGGGCGCCGTCGCGGAGCCTCGACGAAGAACGGGTTGTTCAGGGTGGAGACGGCCAGCACGATCTTGGTGCCGGATGCCGAGTCCCCGCCGCCCCGGCCGCACGCGGTCGTGCCGACGAGGATGAGGGCGGCTGCGGTGGTGACGGCGGCGATTCTGCGGAAAGAGGACGACTTCATTGTGTATTCCTTTGGGTTGAGCGATGGAGGGGAAGGGGAAAGGGTGCCGGTGGAGTAGTAGCGGTCAGCTGTTGCGCGTCTTGCGGCGCAGCACGTCGACGCCGACGGCGAGGGCGATCACGAGGCCGATGACGACCTGCTGCCAGAACGAGGTGACGTTCAGGAGGTTGAGGCCGTTGCGGATGACGACGAGCACGAGCGCGCCGACGAAGGTTCCCGAGATCTTGCCGAGGCCGCCCGAGAGCGACGCGCCACCGATGACGACGGCCGCGATGGCGTCGAGCTCGTAACCCGCCGCGGCCTGGGGCTGCGCGGAGTCGAGCCGCCCGGCGAGGAGGAGCCCGGCGAGCGCCGCGAACAGGCCGGCGAGCGCGAAGACGGTGACGAGGATGCGCTTCACCGGCAGCCCGGACAGGCGAGCGGCCTCGGCGTTGCCGCCGACCGCGTACATCGACCGCCCGATCACCGTGCGGTTGAGCACGAAGGAGGCGACGATGGCCGAGAGGAGGAGCACGACGATCGGCATCGGGACGGGCCCGAGGTTTCCGCCGAGGAAGGAGACCTCCGGCGCCGTCTTGATCGGGCGGCCGTCGGAGATGACGAGGGTGAGGCCGCGCGCGACGCTCAGCATGGCGAGGGTCGCGATGAACGAGGGCAGCTTGCCGTAGGCGTTCGCGAGGCCGTTGACCATCCCGGCGAGGAGCCCGGTCGCGAGCCCGCCGAGCAGGGTGAGCCAGCCGGGAAGCCCGGCGGCCACGAAGAGCCAGCTCGACACCATGGCGGCCAGGGCGGCGACCGCGCCGACCGACAGGTCGATGCCGCCCGCGACGATGACGAAGGTCATTCCGAATGCGAGCACGGCGACGGTGGAGACCTGGATGCCGATGTTGAGCAGGTTCTGCCCGGTCAGGAAGTCCGGGGTGGCGATGAAGAGGGCGAGGCACAACACGACGAGACCGACGAGCGCTCCGTTGTTGGCAAGGAATTTCTTGTAGTCGACGCGGCGGCGCGGCGCGGCCAGGGTAGTCGTGGACATCAGTGTCATTCCTTCTCGTGGGTCGGTGCGTTGTCTGGGGTGACGGCGGCGAGGTCGCCGTCGGTCGTTGTGCTGATCGGTTCGCTGGTCGGTTCGTTGGATTCGATGTCGTCGACGATGGCGTCGATCTGGGTGCTGCCCGCTTCCCGGGCGGCGAGGGTCATCACGGCGTCCTGGGTGGCGTCGGCGGCGCTGAGCTCGCCGGCGATCCGACCGTCCCGCATCACGAGGATGCGGTCGCTCATGCCGAGGACCTCGGGGAGTTCGCTCGAGACCATGACGATCGCACCACCGGCATCCGTGATCGCGTTCATCAGTTCGTAGATCTCGACCTTGGCGCCGACGTCGACTCCGCGGGTGGGCTCGTCGAGCAGCAGCACGGTCGAGGCGGCGATGATCCAGCGGCCGAAGACCGCCTTCTGCTGGTTGCCGCCGGAGAGCGCTCCGACGGGCTGGTCGATGGTGTGCATCCGGATGCGGAGCTTCTCGGCGACGGCCTGGGCCCTGCGCCGCTGGCCGGTGAAGTCCGCGAGCCCGAGGCGGGCGGTCGACGCGAGTGTCGCGTAACCGAGGTTGTCGTTGACGGATGCTCCGAGCACGAGCCCCTGTCCCTTGCGGTCCTCGGGCACGTGGCCGATGCCCGCGGCGATCGCGGCCGGGATATTGCCCTTCGGAAGCCGGTGTCCGCGCACCACGACGGTGCCGGAGTCGTAGTGGTCGACACCTGCGATCGCCCGGATCAGTTCGGTGCGCCCGGCGCCGACGAGTCCGGCGATGCCGAGCACCTCGCCGGCGTGCACGGTGAAGCTCACGTCGCTGAAGGAGCCGTGCGCGCTGAGCTTCTCGACCGCGAGGATCTCGGCAGGCTCGGCGAGCACGGGGGCGCGGCGGGGGAACTGGTCCTCGATGTTGCGGCCGACCATGAGCCGCACCAGCTCCGCTTCCGGCGTCGAGGCCGGCACCTCTGCGACGAACTCGCCGTCGCGCAGCACTGTGACCGTGTCGCCGACCTCGGCGATCTCGTCGAGGTGGTGGCTGATGAAGAGCATCGCGACGCCGCGACGCCGGAGGTCGGCCATCACGGCGAAGAGGGCCTGGGTCTCGTGCCGGGTGAGTGCTGCGGTCGGCTCGTCGAGGATGAGGATGCGCGCGTTGATGCTGAGCGCCTTGGCGATCTCGACGAGGCTGCTGCTTGGCGATGCCGAGCTCGCCGACCGGGGTGTCCACGTCGACGTCGAGGCCGATCAGGGCGAGGGCGGCACGCGCCCGGTTGCGGAGGGCGCGCCGGTCGACCATGCCGTGCCTGGTCGGCATCCGCCCGAGCATCACGTTCTCGGCGACGCTCATGGTCGGCACGAGGTTGAGGCTCCTGGTGGATGGTGGCGATGCCGAGGTCCTCCGCCGCGCGGGTCGTCGGGAGTGTCACGATGGCGCCGTCGACGACGATGTGGCCGGCATCGGGCTGGTAGACGCCGGCCATCATCTTGATCAGCGTGGATTTTCCGGCGCCGTTCTCGCCGAGGAGCACCTGTACGTGGCCGGCGTAGACGCTCACGGTGACGTCCTTGATGACGGTCACCTGGCCGAAGGTCTTGCCCACGTTCTGCAGGGTGACCAAGGGTTGTGGATTCATTTCAGTGCGTCCTTACGCTGTTATGACTGGCTGTGGGTGCCGCGAACGGGGTGGGCGGGGTGGGCGGGCTCGACGGTGGTGCCGGTGTTCCGGTGGGTGCTGACGACGCCCGAACGATCAGTTCGCTCGGCAGCACGACCGAGGCAGGGGTGCCTCCGTCGATGACCTGAAGCAGGAGGTCGACGGCGGTACGGCCCATCTCCGCGACGCTGTGCGAGATGACGCTCAGGGCGGGGTTGAGCAGCGCGAACCACTCGACGTCGTCGAAGGCGACCATGGCGAGGTCGACGCCGAGCCGCACCCCGCGGTCGTGCAGGCCGGCGATGGCGCCGACGGCCATCAGGCTGTCGGCGACGAGCAGGGCGGTCGGCGGCTCGCTGAGGTCAAGCAGGGCGTGCACTCCGGCCGAGCCGCTTGCCGCCTGGTAGTCGCCGAAGTAGACGAGTGCGGGGTCGGCACTCAGGCCGTTCTCGGTGACGCACCGGGTGAACGCGGCGAACCGGTCGCGACCGGTCGAGCTGGCCTGCGGGCCGGAGATGTAGCCGATCCGGGTGTGGCCGCCTGCCGCGAGGTGCTCAACGGCCTGGCGGATGCCGGCGGTTCCGTCCGTCGTCACGCTCGGCGCGTCCATGCCCGCGATCGTGCGGTCGACGAAGACGGTGGGGATCTCGCGGGCGATGAGCGCGCGGATGCTGTCGCTCTCCGCCCCGACGGGGGCGAGGATGATGCCGTCGACCCTCCGCGAGATCAGGGTGTCGAGGTACCGGTCCTGCTGGTCGGCGCTTTCGTTGGCATTGCCGAGCAGGGTCACGAAGCCGTGCAGGTTGGCCGCCTGTTCCACGGTGTGGGCGAGGTCGGCGAAGAAGGGGTTCCGCACGTCGGAAACCAGGAGGCCGAGGGCGTTCGTCCGGGCTCCGCGCAGCGCGCGGGCCTGGGCGTTCGGCCGGAAGTCGAGTTCCGCAGCGGCCGAGGCAACGCGTGCCCTCGAGGTCGGCGACGTGGCCGGGTTGCCGGAGAGCACCCGGGAGGCGGTGGCGACGGAGACGCCGGCGAGCGCTGCGACCTCGCGGATCGTGATCGCGTTCATCATGCTCACCTCATTGTGTGATCGGGTCGTGCGTCGTGGAAACGATTCCATGGAAACGTTTCCATCCTAAGACGGTGTCGGCTGCGCTGTCAACTGCCGATCGGAACAGGCCGGAACCCCGCCCCGTCGCACCCTCCCGGCGTAGGCTCTGTTCATGCGATTCGGACTCTTCATACCCCAGGGCTGGCGTCACGATCTTGTGGGCATCGATCCGGCCAGCCAGTGGGCCACGATGAGCGGCCTCGCATCCCACGCGGATGCCGCCGACTGGGAATCGATCTGGGTGTACGACCACTTCCACACCGTTCCCGTTCCGAGCGAGCAGGCCACCCACGAGGCGTGGACCCTGATGAGCGCGTTCGCGGCCACGACCAGTCGGGTGCGCCTCGGCCAGATGTGCACGTGCATGAGCTACCGGAACCCGGCCTACCTCGCGAAGGTCGCAGCGACGATCGACATCATCTCCGGCGGCCGCGTCGAGATGGGAATCGGCGCCGGCTGGTACGAGCACGAGTGGCGGGCATACGGCTACGGTTTCCCCCGCCCCGGCGAGCGGCTGGCCCGACTGGAGGAGGGTGTCGAGATCATGCGCCAGGCCTGGACCACCGGCACTGCGACCCTCGACGGCGCGCACTACCAGGTGGACGGCGCGATCGTGCGCCCGCTCCCCCTGCAGGACGGCGGCATCCCGATCTGGATCGCAGGGGGCGGCGAAAAGGTGACACTGCGAATCGCGGCCCAATACGCGAACTACACGAACTTCGACGGTTCACCCGAGGGCTTCACCCACAAGAGCGAACTGCTCGCTGCGCACTGCGCCGCCCTGGGAACGGACTTCGGCGCCATCACCCGGTCGGCCAACTACAACACCGTGATCGGGGAGACGGAAGCGGAGGTCGCCGACCGGCTCGACGCCATCGAAGCCCGCGTGACGCCCTACCTCGGCGCCCCGGGTGCTGAGGCGTTCATGGCGGAGTACCGTAACGGAACCGCGCAAGGCGTCGGCACCCCCGCCCAGATCGTCGATCGCCTGAACGGCATGAAGGACCGCGGCCTCGGCTACGCCATCCACTACTTTCCCGAGGCGGCATATGACCGCTCCGGGATCGAACTGTTCGAACGCGAGGTCATGCCCGCCCTCCGGTAGCGGCCCCGCCCGGTGGCTGCGATACTCGGGAGAGACCGCCGGCACTCGTCCGGGGGGACGAGTCCCGCGCGCACGAGCGTCGAAGGCCCTGCTACCGATGTTCGTGTCACAGGAGCGGACCGCATGTCCCGCACGCCGCAGAAGCCCACCGATCTCACGCATCCGTCGCCCCCGCTCGCCGGCTGGCATTCCGAGAACCACTGGCCCGCACCGGAGACCGTTGTGGTCGCGGACGACCGGATGACCGCAGACGCTGCCTATCGCCTCGCCAAGGCGGGCACCGGGATGCTGTGGGCCGGCGACTTTCAGAACGCCCGGCAGTTGCTCGGCGCCCTCGCCCGGCGGATCGACCACATCGACGCCGCACGCCGCCGCACGCATCCGCCGCGCCGCGGCCCGGCCGCCCTCTTCGAGCGAACCAGGGCCGACGCCCACGAGCGTGCCCGGCTGCTCGGCCTCGTGCTCGTTCCCCTCGACGCCGACTACACGATCGCCCTGCGCCGCGCGCCCGACGCCCGCGCCGCCTGCCTCGAGACCTACGGACCGGCCGGCCGCACCCCCACTGTGACGTCACTGCGCGAGCCTGCTTGGCGTGATGGGCGCCCATGAGTGGCGGGTCAAGGGCGTCAACGTCCCAGCGCTCGGCGGCAGCATCCACGCGCACTACGGCGTCTTCTCGCCCGTGCGCGGCGAGTATCTCGACCTCGTGCTCGCCGCCCCGCTTCCCGCGTCGACTGCGGCCACTGGGACAGAGACCACGAGCGCGGCAGCGGACGCCTCCCGCACCGCCTTCGACATCGGCACCGGCACCGGCGTGATCGCCGCGATCCTCGCCGGCCGTGGCTTCGACCGTGTGATCGGCACGGACACGGCCCCGCGCGCACTGGCCTGCGCACGAGAGAACGTGGCCAGGCTCGGCCTCACAGACACGGTCACGATCGAGGACACCGACCTGTTCCCGTCGGGACTGGCCGCCCTGATCGTCTGCAATCCGCCGTGGATCCCCGGAGCCGCCGTCACCGCGACCGACCATGCCGTCTACGATCCGGACGGGCAGATGCTGCAGGGCTTCCTGTCCGGCCTCGCGAGCCATCTCGCACCCGGAGGCGAGGGCTGGCTCGTGCTCTCCGACATCGCAGAGCACCTCGGGCTGCGATCCAGGGACGCCCTGCTCGACCAGTTCGACGACGCCGGTCTCGAGGTCGTCGCACGCCTCGACACGAAGCCCGTGCACCGGAAGGCGGCCGACGCCGACGACCCGCTGCACGCGGCGAGGGCCGCAGAGGTGACCTCGCTCTGGCGGCTGCGCGCGGCATCCGCCCCTGAGCGCCCCTGACTCAAAAAAACACAAGGCGGGCAGAGAATTCTCTGCCCGCCTTGTGCGGTGAAGCGGTGAAGCGATCTAGCGGATGACGACCGTTACTTCGCGGCGACCGTCAGGAGCGGGCTTCCGACCTGAACGTGGCCGGAAGCGGCCGGGTCGACGGACCCGAACTTGCGGGCGTTCGTGACGAGCACCGGGGTGACCAGCGAGTAGCCGGCTGCCTCGATGACTGCGCGGTCGAAGGTCACCAGCGGGGTGCCGGCTTCGACCCGGTCGCCAGCGGCGACCTTCACGTCGAATCCCTTGCCTGCGAGGTTCACGGTGTCGATGCCCACGTGGATGAGCAGTTCGACGCCGCTGTCGAGCAGCAGCCCGAAGGCGTGGCCGGTCGGCTGCGCAACGAGGACCTTGCCGGCCGCGGGGGCGTAGACGGTGTCCTCTGTCGGGTCGATTCCGACGCCGGGGCCGACGATTCCCTTGCTGAAGACGGGGTCAGGGACCTCGTCGAGGGGAACGACGATGCCGGCGACGGGCGAACCGATCGTGGCCAGGAGGGTGGCCACTGCGGTCGCCGTTCCTGTGCTCGGTGCGGTCGCCGTAGCCGCGTGCGCGGTACCGGCGGCAACCGGTGCTGCGACGGATGCGACGTGTGCGGACTTCTTGCCCGCTGCGGCTTCCTCGTCCGCGACCTGGGCGGCAACTTCCGCCTTCTGTTCCGGCGTCTGGTAGCCGGAGAGGATCACGAGGATCATCGCGGTGAAGAAGGCTGCAGCGATGGCGATCGTGTACAGCGGGATGTTGTCGAACGCGGGGATGGTCAACAGCGAGGTGAAGACGAATGCGCTGGTCTTGACGCCGCCGCCGAGCCCGATGATGACTCCACCGACGAGGCAACCGATGAGCATGCGCGGGTAGATGCGCTTGAACCGCAGGTGGATTCCGTAGAGCGACGGTTCGGAAATACCGCCGAGGAGACCGGCAGCGAGAGCGCCCGTCGCGGTCTGCTTCATCAAGCGGTCCTTCTCGCGAATGGCGAGGAAGAGCACACCGGCAGTGGCGCCGAAGCACGCGAAGTTCCAGGCGCCCATCGGGCCCTGGATGAAGTCAAACCCGAGGGACTGGATGTTGAGCAGCATGATCGCGTTCAGCGGCCAGTGCAGGCCGAGCGGAACCATGAACGGGTAGGCCAGCGGGATGACGACCGCGAAGATGAACGGCGAGAAATCGTTGATCGACTTGAGGAAGTTACCGAGTCCGGCTCCGCCGTACACACCGATCGGGCCGATGAGGAAGGCGGTCAGCGGGATCATGATGAGCATGCTGATGAACGGCACGAAGATCAGCTGGACGCTGGACGGAATGATCTTCTTCAGGAGCACGGTCAGGGCGGCGAGCACTCCGGCCATCAGCAGCGGCGGGAACACCTGCGAGCTGTAGTCGAACACGGTCAGCGGCAGTCCGAAGATCTGCACGACGGATGCGTGGCCGCCGAAGACGGACTCCGCACCATCGGTCTTCCCCAGGGCGGTGAAGCCGGGGAGCATGACGACGGCCATGATGCCGAAGCCGACCCACGGGTCGGCGCCCATCCTCTTGGAGGCGTTGTATGCGACCATCAGCGGCAGGAAGACGAAAACGCCCTGCCACATCAGGTTCACGAACTGCCAGGACGGGTCAAGGGTCACGCCGGGCGCGTTCCAGGCCGGGATGACACCGAGGGTCGCCATCAAGGCCATGAAGGTGATGAACAGCGACGCGCCCAGCAGCGCACCGAGGATGGGACGGAACGAGTCGGACAGGACCTCGAAGAACGTGTCGAGGGCGGCGAACTTTCCGCGCGGTCCCTTTGCCTTCCCCGCGGCCTTCATGTCGGCGACGGAGTCGCCCTCGCTGGATCCGCCGGAGCCTGATCCGCTTCATTTCGGGGAGGGCCATAATTTCGTTGTAGACGGTCTCAACCGCTCCACCAATGACGACCTGGTAGCGTTCCCCGGTCTGGGGAACGGCGCCCAGGACGGCGGGAATCGCCTCGACGGCCGCCTGGTCGATACCGGATGCATCCTTGAGCTGGAAGCGGAGCCGGGTGGCGCAATGGGTAAGACCCACGACGTTTCCGGCACCTCCGATACTTTGAATAATCTCTGCAGCAGGTTTCGACGCCACCTTGGACTCCTTTGGGTGTGGATTAAGAACGTGTGTCTCCGGTGGCACGGCTCAGGGCGACCGTGTGGGCCGGCTGAGAAAGTCGTGTGGGTATTCACACATCATTAGCAACGTACACGATTTTTGTGCACATCTCCGAATGAATTTCGGCCCCCGCACCGAGCGAAGGAAGCCTGAATCGTTTCAGCACAGCGCGGTGGGAGATCGCGAGCGAACCCGGCGCACGTCCCGAGCTCCCCACGGGCGGCACCGGCCTGCACGGCGCGCCTTATTCACGCGCGAAACCGGCTGAACACGGCGATTCACTGCGACGGCCCGCATGAAAACGCCGTCTATCCCCGGATACGCTGGGGGCTCGCGCAGAGAAGCGCGTTCACACCGCCGCGACCGCGGCACTCACGGTGACGGGAGGTTCCCATGTCGAATTACATTGCAGATGCACTGGTCGGTGAGCCCGAGGTTCTCGAAGACGCCGCGAACCTCGCGACGTCGCCGGCTTGGCTGCGACTGAAGGCCGCCGCCACCGCGATGCAGGCCATCCAGGCCAAGGACGGTTCGGTCCCTGAGCCCGCCGACCGCACGGATGCCACTGGCCACGTCGCCGTGATTCGCTCGGCCATCGAGGAACTCGCCCCGTACTTCCCGCACGACGCCGGCTATCTCGCGGCGCTCGACCGCGACTTCGCCCGCTGGGCGGCCGAGGACTTTGATGTGCCCGACTTCTTCGACTCCCTCATGGAGTTCCAGCCGCAGCTGCATCGCACCGATGGAATCCGTCACCTCGTCGCCTTCCCGATGTACACCCAGAACGGCAGCACGAACCGCCTGGTCGAGGCGGTCCTGGTCGAGGTGATCTGGCCCGAGTTCATCGCCGAGCTGGAGCAGCAGTACACGAACAAGCTGTTCGTGCCGATCCGGTTCCTCGATTTCACGCCCGGTTACGACACCAATTCCGCCGTGCTCTTCCCCGAAACGGTCGCGATGCGCGAGATCCCGACCTTCACCTGGGGTGCGATCTTCGCCGACCGTGAGGCCGCGCGCTTCCGCAGGGTCGTCGGCGCCGCATCCGCCATCACCCGCCTCGACCTGCCCGCCGAGGCCGCAGCACTTCTCGACGACCAGCACCTCACCGAGGAAACCTTCGTGATGTGGGACCTGATCCACGACCGCACCCACATGCGCGGCGATCTCCCGTTCGACCCGTTCATGATCAAGCAGCGGATGCCGTTCTTCCTCTATTCCCTCGAGGAACTGCGCTGCGACCTCACCGCCTTCCGTGAGTCGGTCACGATCGCGCGGGACGACAACGCGAGCCCGGAGGCCCGCAGGCACGCGAGCCTTGTGCAGTACGCGGTGATCTTCGACCGGATCTTCCGCTTCGCGATCAGCGGGAGCCGGGTGCGCAACTACGATGGCCTCGGCGGCCAGCTGCTGTTCGCGTGGATGCACCAGCACCACGTGCTGCACTGGACGGACACCGCGCTCAGCCTCGACTGGGACGCCGTCCCCGACGTCGTGATCGCGCTGGGCGCCCGGATCGACGAGCTCTACTGGGCGTCGATCGACCGGCCGAAGAAGGCGCACTGGCTCGCCGCCTACGCGATGATCTCCGAGACCCTCACCCCGAACCCGGCATCCACCTGGGCGCGCGGGCTGCCTCTCGACGTGCTCGCCGGACCACCGAAGGGGTACACCGACCTCGTGCTCGACGACGAATTCCCGCTCTCGATGTTCTTCGAGGCGCTCGACAAGAAGATGAAGACCGTCATCGAGTCGACGGCCGGCATCACCGGGCGCGACTAGGCCGGGGCCGGCGACGATGATCGAAGCAGCGGATGCCGCCCGCGGGTTCGTCGCCGGCCGCACCGTGCTCGTCGCCGGTGCGACGAGCACGGCCGGCCGGGCCGTCTCCGCGGCACTGGCCGGGGCCGGGGCTCGAGTGATCGTCGTCGGCTCGAATGCGCAGCGCCTCTCGGAGGTTGTCGACGGCGTGCCCGGCGCGATCCCCTTTACCTGCGACCTGGCCGACGTGGTGGCCGTCACCGACCTCGCCGAACGCGTCCATGCCGATCTCGGCATGATCGATGGGCTCATTCACCTCGTCGGCGGCTGGCGCGGGGGCGGCGGCCTCGCCGGTCAGTCTGACGAGGACTGGGCATTCCTGCACCGGAATATCGTGTCCACGCTGCGCAATACGACGCGCTCCTTCAACGCCGATCTGCTGGCCTCGCCGGCGGGCCGCCTCGCCATCGTCTCGTCGGTCTCGGTCGAGGCACCCACCCCCGGCGGTGCGAACTACGCCGCGGCGAAGTCGGCGGCGGAGACCTGGACCCGCGCCGTCGGCCACGGCTTCGCGAAGGCGGCCCCACCGAGCGGCCAGACCGCCGCGACCGCGATCTTCGTGGTCCGCGCCCTCGACGGCCTCGAACCAGAGCTCGCCGACCGGGTCGTCGCCCTCTGGGACGTTCCGGCGGCATCCGTCACCAACACCCGCATCCCCCTCGGCTGACCGTCCCTGATCCCTGCGCGACTGTGGCCGCTGCGGACAACTGCGGCCCGTGTCCCGGCCACTCTTGTCCGAACCGGCCACAGTTAGTGGCCTGCCGGGCCCTCGACCACTAGCCTGAACGCACAGACCGCACCAACCGACACCAAACGGCACCATCGACGGCTCGGGGGAGCACACCATGGACGATCGCCAAACGGAATTCCTGGACACGGTTCGGCGGTTCATGGATGAACTCATCCTCGCCCCGCGGCCCACTGCCCCGGCGCGCACACCGCTCGGCACTCTCGTGCAGGAGTTCCTCCAGGTCGACGTCACCACGCTCCCTCTCGTCACAGAGGACCTGCCCGCCCACCGTCTGGTCGACGCGGACATCGCCCTCGACGAACTCGCGGCCGGCCCCGGTTCCCGGGTGATCGGGGTCTCCGGCGGCCAGCAGCGGGAGCACTCCTCCTTCCAGGAGCCTGATCAGCAACCCGTACGTCGAGTACGGCACGGCGCCCGTCGACTACATCTCAGCGGCGACCGGCCCGGACACCGAGCGGCGGGTGGTCTCTTTCGGTGTGCGCCTGCTGACCGTGGACGGGCATCCGGTCGCCGTGTTGCAACGCGGTTCCCGGCCCGAGTTCAACCGCCAGAACGCTCGACTCGAGATCCTCGCCGTCGACGAGGCCGGGAGCGCCGCGTTCCTCTCCGCGCTTCGGCGCCTGATGCTCGAACGCAGCGTGCTGCGCGGACAGGTGCTGTCCTTCAGCGGCAATCAATACAACATGGGAGCCGCGGGCGCCGACTTCCTGCCCCGCCCGGAGGTCCCGGTGGAGGACGTCATCCTGCCGCCGGGCGTTCTCGACGAGATCCTGCGCCAGGTCGTCGGCATCGGGTCGCACCGGCGGGCGCTGCGCGCCTCCGGCCAGCACCTGAAGCGCGGCATCCTGCTGTACGGCCCTCCCGGCACCGGGAAGACCCTCACGGTACGGCACCTGCTCAGCGCCACTCCCGGCGTCACCGCGGTCGTGCTGGCCGGCAACAGCATCGTGTTCGTCACCCAGGCCGCGGAACTCGCCCGGGCGATGCAGCCCGCCATCGTCGTGCTCGAAGACGTCGACCTCATCGCAGAGGACCGATCCCTGACGCAGGGGCCGCAGCCGCTGCTGTTCGCGATGCTCGATGCCCTCGACGGCCTTGAGGGCGATGCCGACGTCGCCTTCGTGCTCACGACGAACCGCGTCGACGTGCTCGAGCGTGCCCTCGCCGACCGCCCCGGCCGCGTCGACCTCGCCGTGGAGATCCCGCTGCCCGATGCGGCGGCCCGGCGGCGACTCTTCGAGCTCTATGCCGGCGACCTGCCCCTCTCCTCAGAGGCGATCCGAGTCGCCGCCGCTCGCGCCGACGGTGCGACCGGAGCCTTCGCCAAGGAACTCATGCGGCGCACCGTGCTGCTGGCCGCCGAGGCGGGCCGGCCGCCCCGGGACGAGGACCTCGCGGAGGCCCTCGATGCCCTGGTCTCCGCCCGCGGCGCCCTCACCCGCCGCCTCCTCGGAGCCTCCCCGGGGCCTCCCCCGGTACCGCCGTCCCGGACGTCAACGGTTCGCGCTAGCGTGATGATGCATACGGAGGAGGGGCATGCTCTCGATCGAGCACGTCAGTAAGCGGTTCGGCACCCGGCGGGTGCTCACCGACGTGAGCTTCGACATCGCCGACGGCCGCCTGACCGGCTTCGTCGGCGCGAACGGCGCCGGCAAGACCACCGCGATGCGGATCATCCTCGGCGTGCTGTCGTCCGACTCCGGCGACGTCCGGCTGGACGGGGTTCCACTCACCGCGGATGACCGCCGCCGCTTCGGCTACATGCCCGAGGAACGCGGGCTCTACCCCAAGATGAAGATCGGCGAGCAGCTCGTCTACCTGGCCCGCCTGCACGGGCTGCCCCCGGCATCCGCCCGCCGCAACGCCGCAGAGCCTGCTCGAGAGCCTCGGCCTCGGCGAGCGCAGCGGCGACCTCGTCGAATCGCTCTCCCTCGGCAACCAGCAGCGCGCCCAGATCGCGGCGGCCCTCGTGCACGATCCCGAGTTCCTCGTGCTCGACGAACCGTTCTCCGGACTCGACCCGCTCGCGGTCGAGGTCGTGATGGGCGTGCTCGGCGGTTACGCCGCACGCGGCGTCCCCGTGCTGTTCTCCTCGCACCAGCTCGACATCGTCGAACGCCTCTGCGACGACCTCGTCATCATCGCCGGCGGCGAGATCCGCGCGAACGGCCCCCGCGAGGAACTTCGCGAGCGGCACAGCAGCCCGCGCTTCGAGATCCGCACCGGCGACGACGCCGGCTGGGTCCGCGCCGTGCCCGGCGTCGACGTCCTCGAGGTGAGCGGCGGTTTCGCGGTCTTCGAGGCCCAGACGGATGCCGCAAGCCAGGCCGTCCTCCGACTCGCCCTCGAGCGCGGCCCGGTCACCACTTTCAGCCAGCAGCGGCCGAGCCTCGCCACCATCTTCAAGGAGGTCGTGCAGTGAGCACACAATCGGGAACGGCCGACCGGCATCCGGCACCGACGCTTCGGCACAGCGTCTGGCTCGTGGCGACCCGGGAGATCGTGGCCAGGCTCCGCAGCAAGGCCTTCCTGATCTCCACCGGCATCCTGTTGCTCGTCTCGATCGGGTCCGTCGTCGCCGGCGGCATCGCGAGCCAGAACCAGACCCTGCCCAAGGTCGCCGTGGTCGGGTCCGCCGCCGCGCAGGTCGTGCGCCAGGCCGGCACTCTGACCGCCGTCGAGGCCGACGATGCCGCCGCCGCCGAGGCACTCGTGCGGGCGGGCACGGTCACCGCCGCGATCGTGCCGGCGGAATCGCAGGCCGGCTACCCGCTGCCCCTGCGGGTGATCGCCCTCTCCGCGACCCCGCTCGAGGTCGTCGGCGTCCTCAGCCTCCGCCCCGAGGTGACCCTCCTCGAACCGTCGAAACAGGGCGAGGGCCTCATCTACCTCGTCGCGATCGGTTTCGGGCTCGTCTTCTTCATGTCGGCGATCACCTTCGGCTCCACGATCGCGCAGAGCGTCGTCGAGGAGAAACAGACCCGCGTCGTCGAGATCCTGATGACGACCATCCCGGTGCGGGCGCTTCTCGCCGGCAAGGTCGTCGGCAACAGCATCATGGCCTTCGGGCAGATCGTCGCGATCGGCCTGCTCGTCTCGATCGGCATGGCGGTGACCGGCCAGCACGTCCTGCTCGGCGACATCGGCCCGGCGCTCGTCTGGTTCGCGGTGTTCTTCGCGTTCGGGTTCGTGATGCTCGCCTCGCTGTTCGCGGCAACGGCGTCGATGGTGTCCCGGCAGGAGGACGTCGGTTCGGCGACCTCGCCCGTGCTCGTCCTCGTGATGATTCCCTATTTCCTGGTGATCTTGTTCAACGACAACCCCACCGTGCTCGCGATCATGTCGTACATTCCGTTCTCGGCGCCGGTCGGCATGCCGATGCGCATCTTCCTCGGCACCGCAGCCTGGTGGGAACCCCTGCTCTCCCTCGCGATCCTGCTCGCCTCGACCGCCCTCGTGATCCTGCTCGGGTCCCGCATCTACGCGAACTCACTGCTCCGGATGGGCGCGCGGGTCACCTTCCGCGAGGCGCTCCGCGGCTGAGCGGATGCGCGGGAGACGGTCCGCGAGCACATCTCACAGTGGCGGCGGAGCCGGATGCGCAAGGATGGAGGGGTGACTCAACTCCATGACCTTTCCTCGCGCGGTTTCGCCTCGGACAACTACTCCGGGGTCCACCCCGAGATCCTCGAGGCGATCGGCAGGGCCAACGGCGCCCACCAGATCTCCTATGGCGAAGACGTGTACACCGAGCGCCTCCAGGAGGTGTTCGCGCGGCACTTCGGCGAGGGCACAGAGGCCTTCCCCGTCTTCAACGGCACCGGCGCGAACGTGATCGGGCTGCAGTCGATGCTGCCGCGCTGGGGCGCCGTCATCTGCGCCTCGACCGCGCACATCAACTCGGACGAGGGCGGCGCCCCCGAAAAGGTCGCCGGCATCAAGCTCCTCACCATCGACACGCCAGACGGCAAGCTCACGCCCGCCCTGATCGACCAGCAGGCCTGGGGCTGGGGCGACGAGCACCGCGCGCAGCCTCTCGTCGTCTCGATCACCCAGACCACAGAGCTCGGCACCGCGTACAGCATCGAGGAGGTGCGGGCCATCGCCGACCACGCACACGCGAACGGGATGACCCTGCACATGGACGGCGCCCGCCTCTCCAATGCGGCCGCCGCGCTCGGCGTCC
This sequence comes from Cryobacterium breve, assembly GCF_027594785.1. GTDB lineage: Bacteria > Actinomycetota > Actinomycetes > Actinomycetales > Microbacteriaceae > Cryobacterium > Cryobacterium breve_A. The sequence goes on along the minus strand of NZ_CP075584.1, from coordinate 2,516,672 downwards.
CGTTCCGCGCGTTCACGCGCGACGCCGGCGTCGACGTGCTGAGCTTCGGCGGCACCAAGAACGGGATGATGTACGGCGAGTGCATCGTCGTACTCAACCCCGAGGCATCCGCCGGCCTCGTCTACCTGCGCAAACTCAACATGCAGCTCGCCTCCAAGATGCGGTTCATCTCGGCGCAGCTGATCGCGCTGCTCGACGGTGACCTCTGGTTGCGGAACGCCGGCCACGCGAACGGCATGGCAACCCGGCTGCGCACCGCCCTCGACGACGGCATCGCGGACGGCTCGATCGATGGCGTCTCCTTCAGCCAGCCCACCCAGTCCAACGCCGTGTTCGCGGTGCTGCCGCCCGGCGTCGCCGACCGCCTGCGCGAGGCATTCCGTTTCTACGACTGGAACCCGGCAACCGGCGAGGTGCGTTGGATGTGCGGCTTCGACACCGAGGAGGCCGACATCGACGCCTTCGTCGCCGCGCTCAAGGACGAACTCGCGTCGGCCCGCACGCTCGCGGTCGACCCGGAGACGGCGCCGACCCCCGAACCGGCCCAACGATGAACGCCTTCGCCAACAAACCCTGGCTCGGCTCATACGCCCCCGGGGTGCCGAGCACCATCCCCGTCCCCTCCGACACCCTCGTCGGCATGATCGAGGCGTCCTGCCGGCTCTACGCCGAAGCGATCGCGCTCGACTTCTTCGGCGGCACCACGAGCTACACCCAGCTCGGGGAGCAGATCTCGCGCGTCGCGAACGGCCTGCTGCGCCTCGGCGTGAAGCCGGGCGACCGGGTCGCCCTCGTGCTGCCCAACTGCCCCCAGCACGTCGTCGCGTTCTACGCCGTGTTGCGCCTCGGCGCGATCGTCGTCGAGCACAACCCGCTCTACACCGAGCGCGAGCTGCGGCATCAATTCGAAGACCACGGCGCCCGGGTCGCCATCGTCTGGGACAAGGTCTACGCGACCGTTCGCGACTTCCCTGCCGACCTGGGGCTCCGCACCGTCGTCGCCGTCGACCTCACGGATGCGATGCCGCTCGCCAAACGCCTCGCCCTGCGGTTGCCGATCAAGAAGGCCCGGTCCTCGCGAGACGCGCTCACCGTCTCCGAGCTGCCGAAGGACGCCGTCGAGTGGTCCTCCCTCGTGCGTGCCCGCAAGCTCCGCCACAATCACCCGAGACCAGCCCTCGGCGACACCGCGGTGCTGCAGTACACGAGCGGCACGACCGGCACCCCGAAGGGCGCGATCCTCACCCACTCGAACCTGCGGGCCAACGCCCTCCAGGGCGAAGCCTGGGTGCCCGGCCTCACCCCGGGCCAGGAGGTCTTCTACGCCGTCCTCCCGATGTTCCACGCCTACGGCCTCACCCTCTGCCTCACCTTCGCGATGGCGACCGGCGCCCGGCTCGTGCTGTTCCCCAAGTTCGACGAGAACCTGCTGCTGGATGCCGCGAAGCACACTCCGCCGACCTTCCTTCCCGCGGTCCCGCCGATCTACGACCGGCTGGTCACCGCTGCCGAGAAACGGAACGTGAGCCTGCGCAGCATCCGCTTCTCGATCTCGGGCGCGATGAGCCTGCCCGTCTCGATCGTCGAACGCTGGGAGACCGCGACCGGCGGGCTGCTCGTCGAGGGTTACGGCATGACCGAGGCCTCGCCGATCGCCGTCGGAAACCCGATCGGCCCGAGCCGCCGCCCCGGCACCGTCGGAGTGCCGTTCCCGAGCACCGAGATCCGGGTCATCGACCCGAAAGACCCGTCGATCGACCGCGGTGTCGAGGAAGAGGGCGAGCCTGCTCGTGCGCGGCCCGCAGGTCTTCTCCGGCTACTGGGACCAGCCGAGCGAGACCGCCAAGGTGCTGCTCGACGGCGGCTGGCTCCGCACCGGCGACATCGTGCGCGTCTCCGCAGACGGCTTCGTCACCATCGTCGACCGCATCAAGGAGCTCATCATCACCGGAGGGTTCAACGTGTCGCCGTCCGAGGTCGAAGCCGCCCTCCTCTCGCACCCCGACGTCGCCGATGCTGCGGTCGTGGGCATCGCGAGCAAGAACGGCGGAGAGGACGTCGTCGCCGCGATCGTGCTCACCGAAGGCGCCGTGCTCGACGTCGACGCCCTGCGCGCCTACTGCCGCACCCGGCTCTCGGCGTACAAGGTACCCCGACGCATCGTCGAGGTCGACGAGCTCCCCCGCTCGATGATGGGCAAGGTGCTCCGCCGCACGGTCCGCGACGACCTCAACGCCGCCACCCCCGCTTAATCCCGCCACCCCCACCCGCTACCCCATCCCGCGAAAGCGGGTGAATCGTCGTTATCGCGCGCTGAAACCGACGATTCACCCGCCTTCGCGGCACACGCCACACGTCACACGGGGAAACCCGAGGGCACAGTATGCGTGTGCATGGAATAACGGTGCGGCGTGCGCGTTCTAGATCGTGGGTCAGTGTCGCCCCAGAAACCCACCCACCCCAGACGAAAGACGGGCACATGACCCTCATCACCGATTCCATCAGCCGCGCCGCCGACACGACGTCGCCCCTCCTCTCCGCGCTCTCCGAGCGCTGGAGCCCGCGCGGCTTCGACCCGACCGCGGTCATCGATGAGACCACCCTGACGACGATCCTCGAGGCCGCCCGCTGGGCCCCGTCCGCGAGCAACATCCAGCCAGCCCGCTTCATCGTCGCGCGCCGCGGCACCGCGAGCTTCGCCAAGGTGCACGAGGGCCTGATGGGCTTCAACAAGGCCTGGGCGGATTCCGCGTCGATCTTGATCGTGAACATCGCGCACCTGCCGATCGACGAGACCCGCGAGAACCCGTGGGCGCGTTACGACCTCGGCCAGGCGGTCGCGCACCTCACCATCCAGGCCCAGGAAGAGGGGCTGTACACGCACCAGCTCGGCGGCATCGACGCTGCGACGATCGCCGCATCCTTCGGCCTCACCGCCGACCTGGCCGTCGTCTCCGTGACTGCGCTCGGCGTCCTCGGCGACGTCGACGCCCTCTCCCCCGAGCTCTACGCCCGCGAGATCGCACCGCGCACCCGCAAGCCCCTCGCCGAGCTCCTCCTCGCCAACGACTAACCCCCCTCCTTCCTCGCGAGAGTACGAAAAAGGCCCCTTCACGCGAAGCGAAGGGGCCTTTTTCGTACTCTCGCGACCAGGAAGGGCGCGGTTACGGGCGATTTGGGGCGGTTAGGGGCGGAGGAGAACCTTGATCGCGCGGCGCTCGTCCATCGCGGCGTACGCCTCGGCGACGTCGGCGAGCGGAAGCTCGAGGTCGAACACGCGGCCCGGGTTGATGGCCCCGGAGAGCACCTCCGGCAGGAGTTCCTCGATGTAGCCGCGCACGGATGCGACGCCGCCGTTGATCCCGACGTTGCGGCCGAAGAGGGGCTGCATCGCAATCGGGCCGCCGGTGGGAACGCCCACGTAGCCGACCATTCCGCCGGGGCGGGCAGACGCAACCGCCTGCTCCATGGATTCCTTGGTGCCGACGCACTCGAGCACGAAGTCCGCGCCGATGCCGTCGAACATCTCGTGGATCTTCGCGACGCCCTCGGCGCCGCGCTCCTCGACAATGTCGGTCGCGCCGAATTCGCGCGCGACGACCTGCCGCGAGGCGTGCCGGGACATGGCGACGATGCGCGAGGCCCCGAGGCGCTTCGCGGCGATGATCGCACAGAGGCCCACGGCGCCGTCACCGACGACGACGACGGTGCTGCCCGGGGTCACTCCCGCGGAGACTGCGGCGTGGTGGCCGGTGCCCATCACGTCTGCGAGGGTCAGCAGGCCGGGGACCTGGGCATCCGTCGGCAGGGCCGGCGTCGCGACGAGGGAACCGTCCGCGTGCGGCACGCGCACGCGCTCGCCCTGGGCGCCGTCGGCGAAGCCGCCGAGCCGGTCGTCCGCGCCCCACCAGCCGCCGTGCAGGCACGAGGTGCTCACACCGTTGCGACAGTTGATGCAGGTGTTGTCGCAGTCGTAGAAGGGGGCGATCACGAAGTCGCCGACCTTGATCGTGGTGACGTCTGCGCCGATCTCCTCGACGATCCCGACGAATTCGTGGCCGATCCGGTGCGGTTCCTTGGTCGGCTGCACGCCGCGGTACGGCCACAGGTCGGAGCCGCATACGCAGGCTGCGACGACGCGCACGATCGCGTCACCGCCGGTCGAGAGAATCGGGTCGGGTACTTCTTCGAGGCGGATGTCCCGCTCGCCATAGATCACAGTTGCACGCATGCTCCGAGCCTACTTTGCGCCCTCGCGAGCCGCCCGTCATGCCGCCCCGGTTCCGCTGACCGCGAAAGCGGGTGAATCGTCGGTTTCACTACCTCAGAACGACGATTCACCCGCTTTCGCGGTGATACGGTCGGCGCGTGAGAGGCCCTAGAGGTCGGCCTCGTCGAGCGGATGCGGCGGCACGGGCACCGCGGGCGCGGGCGCGACCGTGAGCGAGTCTTCATCCGCCGCGAGGTCCACGAGCACGGTGTCGCCGTCACGCACCTTGCCGGAGAGGATCGCGGTCGCGAGCCGGTCGTCGATCTCGGTCTGCATGAGGCGCCGCAGCGGGCGGGCACCGTACATCGGGTCGTAGCCGCGTTCGGAGAGCCAGGTGCGGGCCTTCGGGGTCACGGCCAGTTCGAGGCGGCGCTCCACGAGGCGCTTCTCGAGCCGGTCGATCATGAGTTCCACGATCTGGCCGAGGTCCTCCATCGAGAGCGACTGGAAGACGACGATGTCATCGAGCCGGTTCACGAACTCCGGCTTGAAGGTCTGCCGTACGAGCAGTTGCACGGCTTCCTCTTTCTGCTCGGTGCTGAGGGTGGGGTCGATCAGGAACGCCGAGCCGAGGTTCGAGGTCAGCACGAGGATGGTGTTGCGGAAGTCCACGGTGCGGCCCTGGCCGTCGGTGAGGCGCCCGTCGTCGAGCACCTGCAGCAGCACGTCGAAGATCTCCGGATGCGCCTTCTCCACTTCGTCGAACAGGATCACCGAATACGGGCGCCGGCGCACCGCCTCGGTGAGCTGCCCACCCTGCTCGTATCCGATGTACCCGGGAGGAGCGCCGACCAGGCGGGACACCGAGAACTTCTCGCCGTACTCGCTCATGTCGATGCGGACCATGGCTTTCTCGTCATCGAAGAGGAACTCGGCGAGCGCCTTGGCGAGCTCGGTCTTGCCCACGCCGGTCGGGCCGAGGAAGAGGAACGAGCCGGTCGGCCGGTCCGGGTCGGAGATGCCGGCCCGGCTGCGGCGCACCGCGTCGGCGACAGCGCGCACGGCGCGCTTCTGCCCGATCAGCCGGTGCGCGAGTTCGCCCTCGAGATTGAGCAGCTTCTCGGTCTCGCCCTGCAGCAGGCGCCCGACCGGAATGCCCGTCCACATGGCGACCACTGCGGCGATGTCCTCGGCGGTGACCTGGTCGTTGACCATCCGGGGCCCGTCGGACTCGGCCTGCTCGGCAGCGGCGAGCTCGCGTTCCATCACGGGGATGTCGCCGTAGAGCAGCCGGGAGGCGCGCTCGAGGTTGCCCTCGCGTTGCGCCCGCTCCGATTCACTCCGCGCGGTGTCGAGTCGGGTCTTCAGCTCGCCGACCCGGTTGAGCGAGGCGCGTTCCTTGTCCCAGCGGGCCTGGAGCCCCTTCAGGGTGTCCTCACGTTCGAGCAGGTCGGCGCGCAGCTTCTCGAGCCGCTGGCGGGAGGCGTCGTCCTTCTCCTTCTTGAGGGCGAGTTCCTCGAGCTTGAGCCGGTCGACGCTGCGGCGCAGCTCGTCGATCTCGACGGGTGCGGAGTCGATCTCCATCCGCAGCCGGCTCGCGGCCTCGTCGATGAGGTCGATCGCCTTGTCCGGCAGCTGCCGGGCGGTGATGTACCGGTTCGAGAGCGACGCGGCCGCGACGAGCGCGGCATCCGCTATCGACACCTTGTGGTGAGCCTCGTAGCGCTCCTTGAGGCCGCGGAGGATCGCGACGGTGTCCTCGACACTCGGCTCGTCGACGAGCACCGGCTGGAAGCGCCGTTCGAGGGCGGCGTCCTTCTCGATGAACTCGCGGTACTCGTTGAGCGTCGTCGCACCGATCAGGCGCAGGCTCGCCGCGGGCGAGCATCGGCTTGAGCATGTTGGATGCCGCGACCGAGCCCTCCCCTCCGCCCGCGCCCATCAGGGTGTGCAGTTCGTCGACGAAGGTGATGATCTGGCCCTCGGCGTCGTTGATCTCCTTGAGCACGGCCTTCAGCCGCTCCTCGAACTCGCCGCGGTACTTCGCACCGGCCACGAGGGCGGCGAGGTCGAGCGCGACCAGCTGCTTGCCCTTGAGCGAGTCGGCCACGTCGCCGGCCACGATCCGCTGGGCGAGGCCCTCGACCACGGCGGTCTTCCCGACGCCGGGTTCTCCGATCAGCACCGGGTTGTTCTTGGTGCGGCGGGTGAGCACCTGGCTCACCCGGCGGATCTCGGCGTCCCGCCCGATCACGGGGTCGAGCTTGCCGCTTTTCGCGATCTCTGTGAGGTTCACGCCGTACTTCTCGAGTGCAGACTTCGCCTCTTCCTGGGGCGGCTGCTGGCCTGCTTGCATGGGAAGATCCTCTCTCTCGTGCGACGGCCACCGACGGGCAAAGCTGAGTCGCATCGGCTCAATTTTAGAGGCAGCCGGAGGCCGACGCCAGCGCTCGCGATCGGCGGTACCGGTGCCATAATGACCGCAAACGGTGCCGGGCAACAGCGCCGCGGCAACATGCCTTCGAAGACGAGGAGCCCCGATGACCTTCCATCCCCTCGACCCGCTGACGGCGGGCGAATTCACCGCGGCCGCGGCAATCCTCGCCCGCGAGCGCGGTGTCGGACCTGGCTGGCGCTTCGCGTCGATCGAACTCGTCGAGCCAAGCCGGCACGCCAGGGCCGCCTTCGATGGTGCAGGGGCGGTCCCCGAGCGCCTCGCCCGGCTCGTGGTGCTGAACAGGGCAGAGAACAGCACCTGGGTCGCAATCGTCTCCCTCAGCGCCGACGCCCTGCTCAACTGGAGCGCGGTGCCCGGCGTCCAGGCCAACTTCACGGTCGACGAATGGGACGAAGCGGATGCCGCCCTGCGCGCGCACCCGGACGTGGTCGCCGCCCTCGCCCGCCGGGGCATCACCGATCTCGCCAACGTCTTCATCGACACCTGGACCTACGGCGACGCCGTCATCCCGGAGCGATTCCGGGGCAGGAGGATCGGCTGGTCCGATGTCTGGGTACGTGCGGAAGCGGGCGCCAATCCGTACGCCGGTCCCGTGAGCGGACTGCACTTCGTGATCGATGTCAACACGATGGAACTCCTCGACGTCGAGGACTCGTTCGAGGTCGACCGCCCGGCCGTGATGGGCGAATACGTGCCGCATCTCGTTCCGCCCCGCATCCGGGACCTGAGCCGGCGTCCTCCGCTGAAGCCGCTCGACATCGTGCAGGCGGAGGGGCCGAGCTTCACCGTCACCGGCCACCGGGTCGAGTGGCAGAACTGGTCGCTGCGGGTCGGCTTCAACTACCGGGAGGGCATGACGCTGCACGAGGTGAGTTACCGGGACGGCGAGCGGGTGCGCCCGATCGCCAACCGGCTCTCCTTCGCAGAAATGGTCGTGCCCTACCGGGATCCGAGCGTCGACCACTTCCGGCGCACGGCCTTCGACATCGGCGAGTGGGGCCTGGGCTTCATGACCACCTCGCTCGAACTGGGCTGCGATTGCCTCGGCGAGATCCGCTACCTCGACGCCGTGCTGCACAACAGCGCCGGTGAACCGTACTCGATCCCCAACGCCATCTGCATCCACGAAGAGGACAACGCGGTGCTCTGGAAGCACGTCGACCACGACGGCGGATCGGAGGTGCGGCGGATGCGGCGCCTCGTCGTCTCCTTCCACGTCACCGTCGCGAACTATGAATACCTCGTCTACTGGCGCTTCTACCAGGACGGCAACATGGAGTGCGAAGTGCGCGCGACCGGAATCATGGTCGTCACGAGCCTCGACCCGGGCCAGCCGCACCCGAACGGCACCCTCGTGGACACCCGCACCTACGCCCCCTTCCACCAGCACTTCATCGTCGCCCGGATGGACCTCGATATCGACGGGCCCGAGAACACGGTGTTCCGCTCCGAGACGCACGTCGAGCCGATCGACGAAGCGAATCCACTCGGCCTCGCCCTCACCCAGCGGAACACGCCCCTCGAGACCGAGGGCTTCGACGACTACGACTGGGCGACCCAGCGCAGCTGGAAGGTCGTGAACGAGAAGACGTCGAACGGCCTCGGTACCCCGGTGTCATACAAGCTCGTTCCGGGCGGTGCCATCCCGTCGTTCTTCGACCCCGCTTCGCCGGTGTTCCAGCGGTCCCAGGTGATCGGGCACACGGTGTGGGTCACCCCGGCCGACGACCTGCAGCGCTGGCCGTGCGGCGAGTTCGTCAACCAGAGCGCGGTCGACCACGGCCTGCCCGAGTGGACCCTCGCCGGGCGCCCGGTTCGGAACGCCGACATCGTGCTCTGGTACGTCTTCGGCATCCACCACATCACGCGCCCGGAGGAGTGGCCGGTCATGCCGGCCGACACCGTGTCGTTCTGGCTCAAGCCGGTCGGCTTCTTCGACCGCAACCCCTCCCTCGACGTGGAACCGGGTGCCTCAGGACACGCACACGGGCACGGGCATCACGACGAGCACTGAGCGACACCGAGTAGCACCGAGCAGCACCGAGCAGCACTGGCCCCGAAGCGCACAGACGAGCACCACCGACATTTCACCGAGAGCCCAAGGAGATCCAACGTGACCAGGACAGCGAACTACGTCGTCGCCTACGAAGCGACCGATCGAGGCAATGACGCCATCGAACTCGGGGTGACCCTCGCCCGGCTGACCGGCGCCGAGTTGCGGGTGTGCCTCGTGCTGCCGCACTCGACCGTCGCGCCCTCACGGCTGCGCTCCTCGGGCTCCGACTTCGAGGCACTCCTCGAGCAGCAGGGCCTCGAGTGGCTCGCCGAGGCCGCGGCACGGGTGCCGGCCGACGTCGTGGCCACGACGCACCTGATCTGGGCGGATGCGGTCTCCGACGGGTTACTGAGGGCCGTCACGGAATTCGACTCCGACCGTATCGTCGTCGGAGCCTCGCGCCACGGCATCCGGGGCCGCTACACGATCGGCAGTGTCGCGAACGCCCTCCTGCACGCCTCGCCCGTGCCCGTCGCCCTCGCGCCACACGGGTATCAGGCCCCGGAACGGCTCTCCCGGATCACGTGCGCGATCGGTACCCGGCGCGGCTGGTCGACGCTCCTCGATTCTCTGCTGGCGTTCACCCAGGACTTCCGCGTTGATGTGCGCTTCCTCACCCTCGTCGAGGTCGACGCCCGGCGCACCCAGCATGGCGAGACGACACCCGCCCTGGAGGCGGCGCGATCCGCAGAGAGCACGGCGCACCTCGAATCGGTGCTCGAGTACTTCACCTCGCGTTCGCCTGCACCGGGCACCATCACGACCGAGGTCGCCGTGGGCGAAAACGTGGAGTCCGCCGTCGAGGCCATCGAGTGGCGTGCGGACGAAGTCGCCTTCGTCGGTTCGAGCCGCCTCGCCCAGCCCTCGACGATCTTCCTCGGTATCACCGCCCACCGCATGCTCAGCGCCCTCCCCGTGCCGCTCGTCGTGGTACCCACTGGCGCGTCCGCCCGGCTGGCGCGCTAGATGGTAGGTTTGGCCGCATGACCAGCCCTTCCGCACGTCGTCGTCACGTATTCGCTGCCCTTGCCGCCGTCGCCGCCGTCGCAGCGGCGACCCTCAGCGGCTGCGCCGGGGGCACCGGGACGGCGCCAGGAACCGCGAGCGCCGTCACCTTGAGCGCGGCGGCGCCGACCGCAACACCAACGGCGACACCGATCGTCTCGACCGGCGTCGAAGACCCTGCGATCGACACCCAGGACCCGAGCTCCTGGCTGATCACCTTCGACGGCGTCGGGCCGCTGGAGTACGGCGGGAGCATCAGTGCGGCCCGGCCGTCGATGACCTACTACGCCGACGCCACGGTGGCCGCCTGCCCGACAGTCGCGGACTTCCAGGCCGATGGCACCGCATCGCTGCGTGCGCCGCTCGACGGCGACACGATCACGGCGCTCTCGGTCACCGGCCACACGGCTGCTGCATCGCCCGCTCTTGCCGTCGGCTCGCCGCGCACGACGGCGGGCGTGACCGTCGGCAGCACGGCCGCAGAACTCCTCGCCGCCTATCCGGGCATCGTCCAGTACCCCGCCAAGTACCCCGGCACGGACACCGTTTATTCCGTCTCGGACGGCGGGTCCGTCTGGATCGTCTTCACCCTGATGGAGGGCGTCGTCGTTCATATCGACCTGACGAACTCCTCCAGCGCGCTCGACGAACTCTGCGGCTGAGCGGCGGGGCGTGCCCGCGCCGGGTGACGCCTGCCGAAGCGTGGGAGAATGGGGTTCGACCTTCTAAGGAACCATCCTCCCCCTTATGGCTCACTCTCTCAGCTCACACGAGATCGCCCTCCTCGTCGGAAGCCAGGCCTTTTCGCGCGGTGAACGTTATGCACGCAACGGCCACGTCCTCTCCGAAGTCTGGGACGACTCGGGCACGAGGCTGACCGGGAAGGTCCGTGGCACCGGTCGCACGCCGTACACGGTGACCATCTCGTTCATCCTGAATCCCGCCGGGGTCGCGGTGCGCGCGACCGGGCTCTGCACCTGCCCGATGCGGACGAACTGCAAGCATGTCGCCGCCCTGCTCGTCACAAGCCGGAACGGCGGCAACCCGGGCTCGATCGAGGTCGACGAGGGCGACGTCGACCGCTTCCGCAGACGGTCCGCGCCGCCGGCGCTGTATGCACTCCAGTCCCCGCACGTCCCGGCGGTGCCGGCGACGCCGACCGTCCCGCGCTGGCGCAGCGCCCTCGGCGGCCTGCCCACCCCGGGTGAAGCGGCCGCGCAGACCGGGACAGAACTCGCATTGCAGTTCCAGGTGCTCGCCCCGGTCAACTCCCGGTTCCAGTCCGGCGGACGGCATCTCGCCGCCCGGCCGATGCTGCTCGGCAAGCAGGGCCGCTGGATCCGCGGCGCCCTGACCTGGGACAACATCGCCCAGACCGCGGGCACCGCGCAGCGCGCCCAACGGCGGGTGCTCTCCGCGCTCTATGCCCTGCACCTCGCCGGACGCCCGTACTACGGCTCGGCGATGCAGTGGATCCAGCTCGACGACTTCCCCGACCGGGCGCTCTGGGGCCTGCTCGAGGAGGCGACGGCCGCCGGAATCCCGCTCATCTCCACCTCGGGCGCCCAGGATCCCGTCCACATCCATGAGCGTCCGGCATCACTCGAGCTCGACATCCGCCGCACAACGGCCGGTCTCGCGCTCACCCCCGCGGTCGTGCTCGACGAGCGCCGACTGCCCGGCGGCCGGTTCGGTTTCACCGGCGACCCGGCGCACGGCATCTACACCTGGCAGGACGCCCCCGCCGGGGACCCGACCGGCGGCCGGCTGACTCTTGCCCCGCTCGCGGTCGAGGTCAGCAGGGAGCTGCGGAACCTCGCCGTCACCGGCCAGTCGATCGACGTGCCCACCGACGACGAGGCCGACTTCCTCGCCGAGTTCTACCCGTACCTCCGCGATCGCGCGCTCGTCACGAGCCGTGACGCCTCCTTCGAGCCTGCCCGAGACCCCGCGACCCGCTCTCGCGCTCACCCTCAGCCACCAGGCGGATGCCCGGATCACCCTGAACTGGGCATGGCGGTACCAGGCAGGCCCGGTCGAAGACACGAGCACCGTGTCCGGTGCCGTGTCCGGCACCGGTGCCGACGCCTACGACCTCGAACTGAGGCCTGCTCCCGGCGAGCACCGCTACCGCGACACCGTCGCAGAGGCACGGATCCTCCGGTCCGTCGACGAACTGCTCGCCCCCCTCGTCGAACTCACGCCGAGACGCGGCGGAGTGCCCCGGCTGTCCGGTCATTCCGAACTCACGGGCGTCGGCATGATCGATTTCCTCGAGGGGGTCGTGCCTCGACTCACCGCTCTCCCCGACGTCCTCGTCGTCGAGCGCGGCGACGTGGTCGGTTACCGTCAGGCGGACTCCGCCCCCGTGATCAGTGTCGGGACGAGCGAGCGCCTCGACGACAGGGACTGGTTCAACCTCGCGGTGTCCGTGTCGATCGACGGCGAGGACGTGCCCTTCGACGTGCTGTTCCGGGCTCTCGCCACCGGCCAGGACATTCTCATCCTGCCCAGCGGCATTTATTTCAGTCTCGACCGGCCCGAACTGCACACCTTGCGCCGCCTGATCGAGGAAGCCCGCAGCCTGCAGGAACCATCCGCGACCTCCCTCGGCATCAGCCCCTTCCAGGCCGACCTCTGGGAGGAACTACAGGAACTCGGCGTCGTCACCAGCCAGGCCGCCGGCTGGCGCGACATCGTCGCCGGCCTCACCGACGTTGAGCGGGTACCGACGCTCCCCCTGCCGGACGGTGTGCACGCGACCCTCCGCAGCTACCAGCAGTCGGGCTTCGAGTGGCTCGGCTTCCTTCTTGACCACCGGCTCGGCGGGATCCTCGCCGACGACATGGGACTCGGCAAGACCCTGCAGGCGATCGCCCTGATCAGCCGCGCGGTGGCTGCACGCGACAGTGCCGCTCCCGCGCACCCGTTCCTCGTCGTTGCTCCCACGAGCGTCGTCTCCAACTGGGCCGCGGAGTGCGCGAGATTCGCGCCCGACCTGCGCGTCGCATCCGTCACGGAGACCTCGCGCAAACGGGCGACGAACATCGCGGCCTTGCACGCCGAGGCGGATGTCGTGATCACCTCGTACACGTTGTTCCGCCTGGACTTCGACGAGTACAACGCGGTGCCGTGGGAGGGTCTCCTGCTCGACGAAGCCCAGTTCGTGAAGAACCGCGCCTCCCGGGCCTACCAATGCGCCCGTCGCCTCGACACACCGTTCAAGCTCGCGATCACCGGCACCCCCCTCGAGAACAACCTGATGGAGTTCTGGTCGCTGCTGTCGATCACGGCGCCCGGCCTGTTCCCGAGCCCCACGCGTTTCGCCGACTTCTACCAGAAGCCCATCGAGCGGGACGCGAACGACGAACGGCTCGCCCAGCTGCGCCGCCGCATCCGCCCGTTCATGCTGCGCCGCACCAAGGAGGAGGTCGCCGGTGACCTGCCGAGCAAGCAGGAGCAGGTGCTCGAACTCACCCTGAATCCCCGGCACCGGGCCGTCTACGACACGCACCTGGCCCGGGAACGACAGAAGGTGCTCGGCCTGATCGAGAACCTGAACGCGAACCGTTTCGAGATCTTCCGTTCCCTGACGATGCTCCGTCAGTTGAGTCTCGATGCCGGGTTGTACGACGCCAAGTACGACGGGATCCCCTCGACAAAGCTCGACGCGCTCCTCGAACTGCTCGAGGACATCGTCGCCGGCGGGCACCGCACCCTCATCTTCAGCCAGTTCACTCAGTACCTCGGCCGGGCCCGCGCCCGGCTCGAGGCAGCCGGGATCAGCTACTCCTACCTCGACGGCAAGACTCGCAACCGGGCTGCGGTCATCGATGAGTTCAAGACCGGTGGCAATTCGGTCTTCCTGATCAGCCTCAAGGCCGGCGGCTTCGGGCTCAACCTCACCGAGGCCGACTACGCGATCCTGCTCGACCCGTGGTGGAATCCCGCGACCGAGGCGCAGGCCGTCGACCGGATGCACCGGATCGGCCAGACCAAGAACGTCTTCGTCTACCGGCTCGTCGCCAAGAACACGATCGAGGAAAAGGTCATGGCGCTCAAGGCAACCAAGGCACGCCTCTTCGACAGTGTGCTCTCCGCCGACGGCGCCCGGGGAACCGCGCTCACGGCCGCGGACATCCGCGAACTACTGTCCTGACCGCCATCCGGCTGTGAGCTCTCTCAGCCAGAATCGCCGGTAGTGGGGCATAACCATCTTGCAACCCAGCCCGCAAACCTATAATTTTGATGAAGTCTGCCCTCCCGGGCTTTTGGCCGTCTGCAGAGGTGAGTGAAATGTCCTACATTCTTGACCAGGTCGACCACCGAGTCCGACGCGTTCTCACGCCAGCCCGCCGTGTGTGGCTGGAAACACCCCGCACCCTCGTCATCGGCTTCATCGCCATCCACGTCGTGTTCCTCCTGGCCCTCTTGCCCGCGATCCTGACCGGCAATGTCCTCGGTGACCTGCCTCTTTATCGCACCTGGGCCCAGCAGGGCCTCGTTCACCAGATCTGGATGGGCATCAACGTCGAGTGGGTCTACCCGATCGGCGCGCTCTTCCCGATCGTGTTCGCCGGCCTCGGCGGTCCGCTGTTGTACCAGCTGATGTGGTTCCTGATGACGGCTGCGCTGAACGCGCTGGCCGTCATGGTGCTCACGGATGCCGGCCGCAAGATCAGCGGTTACCGTTCCGCCTGGTTCTTCCTCCTGATCAGCTTCGTCCTGAGCCCCGTCGGCCTGCTCCGGCTCGAGGGCCTCACCGCGCCCCTGGTGATCATGGGCCTCGTGCTGCTCGCGCGCCGCCCGGTTGTGGCCGCCGCACTTCTCACCATCGCAACCTGGGTGAAGGTCTGGCCGGCGGCCGTCGTGGTCGCCGTCGTCGTCGCCTCGCGGCGTCGCATCACGGTGATCCTCACGGGCATCGCGGTCACCGGCGGCATCGTCGCCACAGTCTTCGCGCTCGGTGGCCTCAAGTACATCACCGGCTTCGTCACCATGCAGTCCGACCGGGCCATGCAGCTCGAAGCGCCGATCACGACCCCCTGGGTCTGGCTCGCCGCCCTCGGCCACCCCAACACGTTCATCTACCAGAACTACGCGATCGCCACCCGCGAGGTCAGTGGGCCCGGCACAACGCTCGTCGCTTCCCTGATGAACCCGCTGATGTTCATCGCCATGGGTGCGATCGTCACGCTCATGCTGGTCGCGCTGCGCCGTCACCACGACGTCTCCCAGGCTCCTGCTCGTCGGGTCGCTCGCGCTCGTCGGCGCCTTCATCATCTTCAACAAAGTCGGATCCCCGCAGTACATGCTCTGGCTCGCACCCGTCGTCATCGTCGGCGTCAGCCACAGCTGGCACGCCTGGCGTGCGCCGGCGTACATGATGGTCGCGATCGGCATTCTGACCACCCTGATCTTCCCGGTGTTCTACATGCCACTCGTCAACGGCGACCTCTCGGCGCTCGTTCTCCTTACAGCACGCAACGGCCTCCTGGTCGTCATGTTCGGCTGGTCTCTCGTCACCCTCTGGCGCATGGTCGTGGCTCCGGTCACCTCGCCCGCGCTGCTGTCCCGCCGCCTGGCCGCCAGCAACAGCCGCAGCGTCGCCGCGTAGTCCACTCCGCGCCGGTCTCCTTCGGGCGATTCTCCGTAGCCTCCCCGGCCGAGGGACAATGGAGTAGTGACTTCCGCAACGACCTTCGCCCTTATCCGCCACGGCCAGACCGACTGGAATGCCGCCATGCGGATCCAGGGTCTTTCGGACATCCCCCTGAATGACACCGGTCGGGCCCAGGCCGCCGATGCGGTCGGCCACCTGGCCCGCTACGACTGGGACTTCATCGTCTCCTCGACCCTGTCCCGCGCCGCGGAGACGGCGGACCTCATCGCAGACGGCCTCGGCCTCACAGTGACCCGGCGCATCCCGCAGATCGTGGAACGCAACTACGGTCCCGCTGAGGGCCTGAGCGCCGGTCCTGAGACTCGACGCCCTCCGCGTCGATGGGGGCCCGACCGGCAACGGCGGCTTCCTCGGGGCAGAGCCCGAGGCGGATGTCGCCGCGCGCGGCCTCCAGGCGCTGCGTGAGCTGGCCGCGGCGCACCCCGGAGCCAGGATCATCGTCGTCTCCCACGGCACCCTGATCCGCCTCGCCCTGATGAGCGCCCTCGGCGAGTTCGTCGGCACCATCACCAACGCCGCCCTGACCGTCGTCAGCCTCGACGACGCCGGCTGGTCCCTCGAGGTGCTCAACGGCGAGGTCCTCACGCCCACGGACGACCTCGACAACGACCTCGACGCCCTCGACGCCGCCCCCGCCCGCTAGCCAGCCCCTCCGGGTACCTTTCCGGTCGAGACTGCCTGATACGCGGGTAACTCTCGACCGTAGAGGTGAACCTCGGACGATCGCGTGAGACAACGCCACGAGGTGCATCGAGGGGAGCCCTCAGCGAGCAGTGACGGCCGATCGCACTAGTGTCGTGGCATGGTTGTGACCCGTGCCGCGAGTGCACCTGACTATGCGCGTCTTCTTGAGTGGGTGCCCGACGCCCCGGCGTTGTATCTGTTTGCCGGACCCAGCCTGACGTGGCCGCCGACCGTGGCGCAACTCGAGGAGATCTCCCGGAGACCGGGGCTGAGCGCCTGGATGGTAGCCGATGACGAACACGAGGCCGCCTGGGGGCATTTCGATCTCACGGTGCAGGGCAATTCAGCCCGCCTGGGAAGAGTCCTTGTCGACCCCCGGTACCGTGGGCGGGGCCTGGGACACACGTTCACCCGGGCAGCAATCGGCAAGGCTCGAGACCTCGGAGTTGACGAAGTCCGTCTAGCAGTCGTTTCGGACAACGAACCCGCGGTGAAGGCATACCGGCGAGCCGGGTTCACAGAGTTCGTGGATCCCGAGCGCCCCCTGTTCACGGCGATGACGTATCGGATCCCCGAACGCCCGTGAGGGTTAACGCAGAAAAGCCACCCCGTGGGGTGGCTTTTCTGGTGTTTCTAAGTTAAGTCCGGCGGTGTCCTACTCTCCCACAGGGTCCCCCCTGCAGTACCATCGGCGCTGAGAGTCTTAGCTTCCGGGTTCGGAATGTGACCGGGCGTTTCCCTCTCGCTATAGCCGCCGAAACATCTTTCGATGGATCGATTCTATATTTTTTAGTTATAGACCCCTCTTGTGGAGGGGTTGTTCTCGACCGTACGTCGAGAACCACATAGTGGACGCTTGCAGCTTATTCAAACTGGTGTGTTATCAAATTATTGGCTTATTAGTACCGGTCAGCTCCAAGGGTCTTTAGTCCCCTCTTCCACATCCGGCCTATCAACGCAGTAGTCTAGCTGCGAGCCTCTCCCCCGAAGGGATGGAAATCTCATCTCGAAGCCGGCTTCCCGCTTAGATGCTTTCAGCGGTTATCCGTTCCGAACGTAGCTAATCAGCGGTGCTCCTGGCGGAACAACTGACACACCAGAGGTTCGTCCATCCCGGTCCTCTCGTACTAGGGATAGATCTTCTCAAATTTCCTGCGCGCGCAGCGGATAGGGACCGAACTGTCTCACGACGTTCTAAACCCAGCTCGCGTACCGCTTTAATGGGCGAACAGCCCAACCCTTGGGACCTACTCCAGCCCCAGGATGCGACGAGCCGACATCGAGGTGCCAAACCATGCCGTCGATATGGACTCTTGGGCAAGATCAGCCTGTTATCCCCGAGGTACCTTTTATCCGTTGAGCGACAGCGCTTCCACAAGCCACTGCCGGATCACTAGTCCCGACTTTCGTCCCTGCTCGACTTGTCAGTCTCACAGTCAAGCTCCCTTGTGCACTTACACTCGACACCTGATTGCCAACCAGGTTGAGGGAACCTTTGGGCGCCTCCGTTACTTTTTAGGAGGCAACCGCCCCAGTTAAACTACCCACCAGGCACTGTCCCTGAACCGGATCACGGTTCGAAGTTAGATATCCAATATGACCAGAGTGGTATTTCAACGTTGACTCCACCTGAACTAGCGTCCAAGCTTCACAGTCTCCCACCTATCCTACACAAGCCACACCGAACACCAATACCAAGCTGTAGTAAAGGTCACGGGGTCTTTCCGTCCTGCTGCGCGTAACGAGCATCTTTACTCGTAATGCAATTTCGCCGAGTTCGCGGTTGAGACAGCTGGGAAGTCGTTACGCCATTCGTGCAGGTCGGAACTTACCCGACAAGGAATTTCGCTACCTTAGGATGGTTATAGTTACCACCGCCGTTTACTGGGGCTTAAATTCTCAGCTTCGCCTTGCGGCTAACCGTTCCTCTTAACCTTCCAGCACCGGGCAGGCGTCAGTCCGTATACATCGTCTTGCGACTTGGCACGGACCTGTGTTTTTAGTAAACAGTCGCTTCCCACTGGTCTCTGCGGCCTTCGAACGCTCCAGGAGTAAATCCCTTCACGCCTCCGGCCCCCCTTCTCCCGAAGTTACGGGGGCATTTTGCCGAGTTCCTTTAACCACGATTCTCTCGATCTCCTTAGTATTCTCTACCTGATCACCTGAGTCGGTTTGGGGTACGGGTGACTAAAACCTCGCGTCGATGCTTTTCTTGGCAGCATAGGATCACTGATTTCGCCCTTACGGGCTACCCATCGGGTCTCAGCCTTATATGAGAGACGGATTTGCCTATCTCTCGGCCTACATCCTTAGACCGGGACAACCATCGCCCGGCTCAGCTACCTTCCTGCGTCACACCTGTTAATACGCTAACCGCACCAGCATAGGGTCGCACGCTAGGCCCACCCCCTCGGCCCGAAGGCTCCGGTCAGTGGGATTCAGATGCTTAGCATTACTGGATTAGCTTGGACGGTTTTTCGCCAGTACGGGAATATAAACCCGTTGTCCATCGACTACGCCTGTCGGCCTCGCCTTAGGTCCCGACTTACCCAGGGCGGATTAGCCTGGCCCTGGAAACCTTGATCTTTCGGAGGACGGGTTTCTCACCCGTCTTTCGCTACTCATGCCTGCATTCTCACTCGTGTAGCCTCCACGGCTGGTTTACACCGCCGCTTCGCTGGCCACACGACGCTCTCCTACCCATCAACACGGCTGAACCAACACAACAAGTGTGCGGCTTACCAAAAATATCAATGCCACAACTTCGGTGGCGTGCTTGAGCCCCGTTACATTGTCGGCGCGGAATCACTTGACCAGTGAGCTATTACGCACTCTTTCAAGGGTGGCTGCTTCTAAGCCAACCTCCTGGTTGTCTGTGCAACTCCACATCCTTTCCCACTTAGCACGCGCTTTGGGACCTTAGTTGGTGGTCTGGGTTGTTTCCCTCTCGACGATGAAGCTTATCCCCCACCGTCTCACTGCTGCGCTCTCACTTACCGGCATTCGGAGTTTGGCTGACGTCAGTAAGCTTTTAGGCCCCATCGGCCATCCAGTAGCTCTACCTCCGGCAAGAAACACGCAACGCTGCACCTAAATGCATTTCGGAGAGAACCAGCTATCACGAAGTTTGATTGGCCTTTCACCCCTATCCACAGCTCATCCCCTCCATTTTCAACTGAAGTGGGTTCGGTCCTCCACGACGTCTTACCGTCGCTTCAACCTGGCCATGGATAGATCACTTCGCTTCGGGTCTAGGACATGCGACTGAATCGCCCTATTCAGACTCGCTTTCGCTACGCATTCCCCTCTCGGGTTAAGCTCGCCACATATCACTAACTCGCAGGCTCATTCTTCAAAAGGCACGCTGTCACCAGAATCAGACTGGCTCCAACGGTTTGTAAGCAAACGGTTTCAGGTACTATTTCACTCCCCTCCCGGGGTACTTTTCACCTTTCCCTCACGGTACTTGTTCACTATCGGTCATGTAGGAGTATTTAGGCTTATCAGGTGGTCCTGACAGATTCACACGGGATTTCTCGGGCCCCGTGCTACTTGGGATACTCTTCGGGCGATTACTGCATTTCGACTACGGGGTTCGCACCCTCTATGACCAGGCTTTCAATCCTGTTCGTCTATACAACGCTCTAACCCTCACTGTTCGGCAGAATCAGCAGAAAAGTCCCGCAACCCCGACCATGCAACGCCTGCCGGCTATCACACATGATCGGTTTAGCCTCATCCGGGTTCGCTCGCCACTACTAACGGAATCACTATTGTTTTCTCTTCCTGTGGGTACTGAGATGTTTCACTTCCCCACGTTCCCTCTACCCGCCCTATATATTCAGGCGGGAGTCACCAGGTCACCTTACGGGCCTGGCGGGGTTTCCCCATTCGGACATCCTCGGATCACAGTTCGTTTATCAACTCCCCGAGGCTTATCGCAGATTACTACGTCCTTCTTCGGCTCTACATGCCAAGGCATTCACCGTTTGCTCTTAGAAATTTGAAATCACATGAGTTTGAATCGATTAAGAATCGTAAAACTTTCGTCTCACGATCGAAATTGACCAATGATCTATAAATAGATCTTTGTAATCTGTCGGACCGAAGTCCGATCAAATTTAAGATGCTCGCGTCCACTGTGTAGTTCTCAAAGTACGGGCGGTACCCCTCCAAGCCAGCGACCGAACAAGTTCGGTACGACTGCTGACAAGAAAAGGTCCAGAGGAACAGTCCAACCAGGCCAAAGCCCAATCGTTCCGGTCCCTCAGGACCCAACAGCGTGCATATACGTTTCTTTCATAACCCACCCTCTCCAACGAGGCACCGCAAGCGGTACCAGGCGTACTGGAGTGAGAGATGATCTCTGCGTATCAATGTCAATGTTCCACCCATGAGCGCCATCGAAGAACATTCGTCTTCGTATGGCTTGGCACCTTTGTTCTCCCTGTATACAGAGGAGAGGTGCTGTGCTCCTTAGAAAGGAGGTGATCCAGCCGCACCTTCCGGTACGGCTACCTTGTTACGACTTAGTCCTAATCACCGATCCCACCTTCGACAGCTCCTTCCCGTGAGGGTTAGGCCACCGGCTTCGGGTGTTACCGACTTTCATGACTTGACGGGCGGTGTGTACAAGGCCCGGGAACGTATTCACCGCAGCGTTGCTGATCTGCGATTACTAGCGACTCCGACTTCATGAGGTCGAGTTGCAGACCTCAATCCGAACTGAGACCGGCTTTTTGGGATTCGCTCCACCTTGCGGTATTGCAGCCCTTTGTACCGGCCATTGTAGCATGCGTGAAGCCCAAGACATAAGGGGCATGATGATTTGACGTCATCCCCACCTTCCTCCGAGTTGACCCCGGCAGTATCCCATGAGTTCCCACCATTACGTGCTGGCAACATAGGACGAGGGTTGCGCTCGTTGCGGGACTTAACCCAACATCTCACGACACGAGCTGACGACAACCATGCACCACCTGTATAGAGACCTTGCGGGGCGACTGTTTCCAGCCGTTTCCTCTATATGTCAAGCCTTGGTAAGGTTCTTCGCGTTGCATCGAATTAATCCGCATGCTCCGCCGCTTGTGCGGGCCCCCGTCAATTCCTTTGAGTTTTAGCCTTGCGGCCGTACTCCCCAGGCGGGGAACTTAATGCGTTAGCTGCGACACGGAGACCGTGGAATGGTCCCCACATCTAGTTCCCAACGTTTACGGCATGGACTACCAGGGTATCTAATCCTGTTCGCTCCCCATGCTTTCGCTCCTCAGCGTCAGTTACGGCCCAGAGATCTGCCTTCGCCATTGGTGTTCCTCCTGATATCTGCGCATTCCACCGCTACACCAGGAATTCCAATCTCCCCTACCGCACTCTAGTCTGCCCGTACCCACTGCAGGCCCGAGGTTGAGCCTCGGGTTTTCACAGCAGACGCGACAAACCGCCTACGAGCTCTTTACGCCCAATAATTCCGGACAACGCTTGCACCCTACGTATTACCGCGGCTGCTGGCACGTAGTTAGCCGGTGCTTTTTCTGCAGGTACCGTCACTTTCGCTTCTTCCCTACTAAAAGAGGTTTACAACCCGAAGGCCGTCGTCCCTCACGCGGCGTTGCTGCATCAGGCTTTCGCCCATTGTGCAATATTCCCCACTGCTGCCTCCCGTAGGAGTCTGGGCCGTGTCTCAGTCCCAGTGTGGCCGGTCACCCTCTCAGGCCGGCTACCCGTCGTCGCCTTGGTGAGCCATTACCTCACCAACTAGCTGATAGGCCGCGAGCTCATCCCTGACCAAAATTCTTTCCACCCCCGGAGATGCCTCCAAGGGTCGTATCCGGTATTAGACGTCGTTTCCAACGCTTATCCCAGAGTCAAGGGCAGATTGCTCACGTGTTACTCACCCGTTCGCCACTAATCCGAAGAGCAAGCTCTCCATCATCGTTCGACTTGCATGTGTTAAACACGCCGCCAGCGTTCGTCCTGAGCCAGGATCAAACTCTCCGTAAATGTTTGATTGACTAACCAAGCAAGCCTGGCGTCACATCTAGTGCAGACCGCCGCCGGAATGGGCGAACAATCTGCAAGTTTGAAACTGACAGAACAAATCATTACTGACTTGCTTTGTTGTTATAAATGTTTTCCAAAGGAATCTCTTGGCCCTTCACCGCTAGAAACGGATCCAAACCACGAGGTTTTTGGCATTTGACATTGTGCACGCTGTTGAGTTCTCAAGGATCGGACACCTCGACTTCAGGCCCTTACGGACTTTCGCTTCGAGGCAATTCCTTATTCTTCTTTCGTGTCGTTTCGCTCGGTCCCCCGCTAAGGGAATCTGGTGAAACGCCATCAATCTCAACCAACGAATTTACGCGTTGATCGGGATTGGAAGTGGTCCCGCTTGAGGCCGGTAAGCGCTTCGGCTTTCCGAACCTGTGGGGTGACTTAGATGACTTTACGGTGAACCGTGGGGGGCCGCAACTCCCGGGCGCATCCCGGGCGTGTCGGATAGATAACACCCCTATTTCCGGCATGTTTCACGCGGCTGGAGACTGCCGGCGGACGGATACGGTGACCGTGAACTTGGCGTTCCGACCGACCTGGTGCGTCTCCCCGACCATGCGCGTGAGCGCCGGCCGATAGCCGAGGTGCGTGTTCCACACCGTCCAGAGCTCACCGCCGGGCCGGAGCACCCGCGCGGCGTCGGCGAAGAGCTTGAGCGCGATGCCGGCATGCACGGAGGATCCGATGTGGAACGGCGGGTTCAACAGGATCAACTCGCTCGAGGCATCCGCCTGGGACCCGAGCGCGTCATCCCGCACAACCGTCACCCGGTCGGCGAGGCCGTTGGCGATCATGGTAGCCCTGGCGGATGCGACGGCAGCGGCCGACTGGTCGCTCGCGATGACCCGGAGTCCGGGTCGACGCTGCGCGAGCGCGGCCGCGAGCACTCCCGTGCCGCAGCCAAGGTCGATCGCGCGGACGGCACCCGGTTTCATCCGGTCGAGGAACTCGAGCAGGTACCGCGTGCCGATGTCGATGGTGGTGCCGGCGAAGGCGGCGCCATGGGCGCACACGTTCAGCCCCAGGTCTTCGTGCCTGCTGACGTGCGGCCAGGCTGGGATCGCGGGCTCGGACGCCCGGATGGGGCCGGTGGCACGCAGCACCCGGGACTTCTGCCGGGCCGGGGAGACCTGGAGCCGCTCGAAGTGGCGCGCGAAGACCTCGTTCATGGCCGGGGTCATGTGCTTGAGACGCCCACCGGCGACAACGACGACCGCGGGATCGGCGAAACGCGCGATCGCGTCGGCGACCTCGTCGAGAGCGGCGAGGCTGCGAGGCAGCTGGAGGAGAACGAGGGTGGCGCCGGACAAAAGCTCCTCGCCCAGCGGAAAGGACCGGTACCGGTCGGCGAGACCGAGCTTGTCGGCGTTCAGGGCCAGGGCGGCCTCGCCCGAGAGTGCGTCCTGGTGCACGCGGATGCCGGTGGCGCCGAAGAGCGCAGCGGCGCCGAGGGTGAGAGCGCCATATCGGTCCTCAATGACGACGAGCCGTTCAGTGGGAAGGCTCGCCGCCGCCTCGTCGAGGATCAGGCGGTCGCTCGCGTCGACGGCGAAGAGGTTGGAGGCTTCGACGTCGGGGAAACGCCGGAGCGCGGCGAAGTCGAACGCGGCGGGGTCGAATTCCGGAATTTCGGGCGCCAAGGGATCAGAGATCATCGAGCGGGCGCCAGATGACAACCTGGTTGGCGCGGCGGGTGCGGGTGCCCGCGCGCATCGAGATGACCTCACCGGCCGGGCCGGCCGCGAAGACGCGGCGGCCCGGACGGTTCAGCAGTTCGTCGGCGAGTGCCGACTCGAGTTCGTGCAAGCGCGATTCGAGCCGGCGCACGTGGTCCTCGAGCGCGATGATCCGCCGGATGCCCTCGAGGCTCACGCCTTCGGCACCCAGTTCCGCGATCTCGCGCAGTTTCACCACGTCACGCATCGAGTAGCGGCGAGACCGGCCCGGGGTGCGGTCCGGGCTCACCAATCCCAGGCGATCGTACTGTCGCAGCGTCTGCGGGTGCATGCCCGCAAGCTCTGCGGCAGTCGAGATGACGAACACCCGGGAGTTCTCGTCCACCGTCAGTCTCTCGCTCTCGCGAGCAGCTCGTCACGCGGGTTCTCGTCCGGGAGAGCCGCGGCGAAAGCAGTGAGCTTCTC
Organism: Cryobacterium breve; assembly: GCF_027594785.1. Lineage (GTDB taxonomy): Bacteria > Actinomycetota > Actinomycetes > Actinomycetales > Microbacteriaceae > Cryobacterium > Cryobacterium breve_A. The sequence continues at coordinate 2,492,381 of NZ_CP075584.1, read as the reverse complement.
CTCGGCTTCCTTGGACAGGTGCGACGGCACCGCGACCTGGACCTCGGCGAGCAAGTCGCCGGTGCCCTTAGGGGTCACGACACCGCGTCCCTTGACCCGCAGGACCCGTCCGCTCGGCGTGCCGGGGGCGATGCGCAGTTTGACCGGCGCCCCGCCCAGAGTCGGCACCTCGATCGTCGCGCCGAGTGCGGCCTCGACGAACGTCACGGGCACGTGCAGTCTGAGGTTCAGGCCGTCACGCTCGAAAACGGGGTGCTTGCGCACGGTCACGGTGAGGACGATGTCGCCGGCCTCGCCGCCATCCGGGCTGTGCTGGCCCTGGCCGCGGAGCTTGATCTTCTGCCCGTCGGCGACGCCCGCGGGAATCCTGACTTTGATGGCCCGGCCGTCCTGCGTCTGCAGGGTGATCTGGTCACCGTGGGTCGCGGTGATGAAGTCGACGGTCGTCGATGCAACCACGTCCCGCCCGCGGGTCGGCCCGCCATAACCACGGAATCCTCCCGTGGACGATCCGAAGCCGCCTCCACCGCCGCCCCGGCCGAACATGCCGCCGAGCAGGTCGTCAAACCCGCCCTGCTGCTGATAGGAGTATCCCTGTTGCCGGGCACCCCCACCGAACATGCCGCCGAAGACGTCGTCGAAGCCGCCGCCCTGCTGGGAACCCCCGCCACCGGGGGCGGTGAAGCGTGCTCCACCGCCCATGGCCCGCACAGCGTCGTATTCCTTCCGCTGTGCGGGGTCGCCGATCACCGAGTGTGCCTCGCTGATTTCCTTGAACTTCGCTTCCGCCGCAGGATTGCCCGGATTGGAGTCCGGGTGATACTTGCGGGCGAGCTTGCGATAGGCCTTCTTGAGGTCGGCCGGCGTCACGTCTTTCGAGACGCCGAGGACCTTGTAAAAGTCTTTGTCGAACCAGTCCTGGCTAGCCATCGCTCGGTACCTGGACTACGACCTTGGCAACACGCAGAAGCGTCGAGCCCAGGAAATAGCCGGTCTCGACCACCTCGCCGACTGTGTCGACCGTCACATCGGCCGTGGGCATCTGGAAGATGGCCTCGTGCATTGTGGGATCGAACGGTTCGCCGACCGTGCCGAACGGCTTCACGCCAAGGCGCTCCACGCTCGTGCGCAGTTTGGCTGCGATGGTGGTGAATGCGGAGTCTGCAACGAGGTCGCCGTGCTTCTCGGCACGGTCCAGGTCGTCGAGCACCGGGATCAGACCCTTGACGACGTCCACGGTCACGCGCTCACGCTCGATCTCGCGGTTCGCCTCGGTGCGCTTGCGGTAGTTCGCGTACTCGGCCGTGACCCGCTTGAGGTCGGCCAGGTGTTCGCTCGTCGGCTCTGCGACTTCCCGGGTGGCGGCGTCCAGGATGTCCTGGACCGTCAGCTCGTCTTCCTCGATACCCTCAGCGGATGCCGCGGCCTCGGAGTCAGCGGAGGCCTCTGCTGCTGCAGACTCATCCGCAACAACGGGCTCCACCTCCTCGTCGGACGGCTCGTTCTTCGGGCCCTTGTCCTTGGCCATTACTTCTTGGTTTCTTCCTCGTCGTCGACAACCTCGGCGTCAACCACATCTTCGTCGGACTTGCCCGCGTCAGCGGTCGGTTCGCCGGATTCGGTGGGGGGCGTCGCGGCATCCGCCTGGCTCGACTTGTAGATGGCCTCGCCGATCTTGCCCTGGCTCTCGTTGAGCTTGTCGTACGCGGTCTTCACCGCGGCCTCGTCGTCTCCGGCGAGCGCAGACTTGAGTGCGTCGACGTCGGCCTGGACCTCGGTCTTGACCTCTGCCGGGAGCTTCTCGTCGTTTTCCTTGAGGAGCTTCTCGATCGAGTACGCGAGCCTGCTCAGCGGTGTTGCGAGTCTCGGCGCTTTCGCGACGACGCTTGTCTTCTGCGGCGTGCTCTTCGCCCTCGCGCACCATGCGCTCGATGTCTTCCTTCGCGAGCGAGGAACCGCCCGTGATGGTCATGGACTGCTCCTTGCCGGTGCCCTTGTCCTTGGCGGACACGTGCACGATGCCGTTGGCGTCGAGGTCGAACGTGACCTCGACCTGCGGGATGCCGCGCGGGGCCGGCGCGATGCCGGTCAGCTCGAAGGTGCCGAGGTTCTTGTTGTCGCGGGTGAACTCGCGCTCGCCCTGGAAGACCTGGATCGCGACGGACGGCTGGTTGTCGTCTGCCGTGGTGAAGGTCTCGCTGCGCTTGGTCGGGATGGCCGTGTTGCGCTCGATGAGGCGCGTCATGATGCCGCCCTTGGTCTCGATGCCGAGGCTCAGCGGGGTGACGTCGATCAACAGGACGTCCTTGCGCTCGCCCTTCAGTACGCCGGCCTGGAGTGCGGCGCCGACGGCGACGACCTCGTCCGGGTTGACGCCCTTGTTCGGGTCCTTGCCGCCGGTCTCGCTCTTGACGAGCTCGTAGACGGCGGGCATACGCGTCGAACCACCGACGAGCACGACGTGGGCGATGTCGCCCACCTTGACGCCGGCTTCGCGGATGACGTCCTGGAACGGCTTCTTGGTGCGGTCGAGCAGGTCTTCGGTCATCTTCTCGAACTGGGCGCGGGTCAGCGTCTCGTCGAGGTTGGCCGGGCCGTTCTCCGTCAGGGAGAGGTACGGCAGCTGGATGCTCGTGGACATGCTGCTGGAGAGTTCCTTCTTGGCCTGCTCCGCGGCTTCCTTGAGGCGCTGCTTGGCGATCTTGTCCTTGGAAACGTCGACGCCGGTGGTTTCCTTGAACTTCTTGATCAGGTAGTCGACGATGCGCTGGTCCCAGTCGTCGCCGCCCAGGCGGTTGTCGCCGGCGGTCGAACGCACCTGGATGGTCGAGAAGTCGTCGTCCTTGCCCACCTCGAGGAGGGAGACGTCGAACGTTCCGCCGCCGAGGTCGAAGACCAGGATGAGCTCGTCTTCCTTGCCCTTGTCGAGGCCGTACGCGAGGGCCGCTGCGGTCGGCTCGTTGATGATGCGGAGCACGTTGAGGCCCGAGATCTCTCCGGCCTCCTTCGTGGCCTGGCGCTCGGCGTCGTTGAAGTACGCGGGGACGGTGATGACGGCATCCGTCACCTTGTCGCCCAGATACTGCTCGGCGTCACGCTTCAGCTTGGCGAGGATGCGGGCAGAGATCTCCTGCGGGGTGTACTTCTTGTCGTCGATGCCGACGGTCCAGTCGGTGCCCATGTGGCGCTTGACGGAGGAGAGGGTGCGGTCGACGTTGGTGACGGCCTGGCGCTTGGCGGTCTCACCGACGAGCACCTCGCCGTCCTTGGTGAATGCGACGACGGACGGGGTGGTGCGGAGCCCCTCGGCGTTCGCGATGACGGTGGGTTCTCCACCCTCGAGGACGGCCACCACCGAGTTGGTGGTTCCGAGGTCGATGCCTACTGCACGGGCCATGTGTGCGTTCTCCTTCAAAGTGTGAGCTCAACGGGACAATCGGTATGATCGACCAGAGTTGAGCGGTATTGACTCAAGTGTGGCACCGCCGGAAATCGGAGTCAAGCCAGCCACCTGAAAGTTGAGTGTGAGTGACTCAACTTTGCATTTCGGAGTAATTTCCCCGCTGTTCCCCGGCGACCACTACTCTGAGCGCATGACTGGGACAGCGGAACAGAACGAGACGGCTGCGGCACCCACCTCGGCGGGCCGCGGCGTGATCGCCTGGAGCCTCTGGGACGGCGGTTCGGCGGCATTCAACGCCGTCGTGACGACCTTCGTCTTCACGGTGTACCTCACCGGTTCGTCGTTCGGCGACAAGGACGTCATCTCGGCCCAGCCCGGCTGGGCACTCGCGATCGCCGGCCTGCTCGTGGCGCTGCTCGCGCCGATCACGGGGCAACGCTCCGACGCGTCCGGTCGCCGCAAGCTCTGGCTCGGCGTCAACACCTTCATCGTCGTCGGCCTCACCGCAGCCATGTTCTTCGTGCAGGCCTCTCCCGACTTCCTGCTGCTCGGCCTGATCCTCCTCGCCGCCGGAACCGTGTTCTACGAATTCGCGACCGTCAACTACAACGCGATGCTCGGCCAGGTCTCCACACCGAAGACGATCGGCAGGGTCAGCGGCTTCGGCTGGTCGATGGGGTACTTCGGCGGCATCGTGCTGCTGCTCATCCTCTACTTCGGCTTCATCCACCCCGACGTCGGTCTGTTCGGCGTCACCGACGCCAACGGGCTGTCGGTGCGGGTGTCGATGCTCATCGCGGCCGCCTGGTTCGGCCTGTTCGCCCTGCCGCTGTTCTTCCGGGTGCCCGAGTACGCGGCGCCCGCCGCCGCCCGGCGGGAGCGGGTCGGTTTCTTCCGTTCCTATGCCGTCCTCGGCAGGGACGTTGCCGCACTCTGGCGCGGCGACCGCCAGATGGCGCTGTTCCTGATCGCGAGCGCGGTCTTCCGCGACGGCCTGACCGGGGTGTTCCAGTTCGGCGGCATCCTCGCGGCCGGCACCTTCGGCTTCTCGAGCGGCGACGTGATCATCTTCGCGATCGTCGCCAACATCATCGCCGGCATCTCCACGGTGCTCGTCGGCCGCCTCGACGACCGCCTCGGTGCCAAGAACGTGATGGTGGTCGCCCTGTCCGGCACGATCGTCGCCGGCCTCGCCGTCTTCTTCTTCGCCACCGGCGGCGCGACGATGTTCTGGATCTTCGGCCTGCTGATGTGCGTGTTCGTCGGCCCGGCCCAGTCCGCGAGCCGCAGCTTCCTGGCCCGCAGCATTCCGGCCGGCCGCGAGGGCGAGATCTTCGGCCTCTACGCGACGACCGGCAAGGCGGCGACCTTCCTCGCACCCACGCTCTTCGCCCTGTTCGTGAGTCTGTCCGGCAGCCAGGTCTGGGGCATCCTCGGCATCGCGCTCGTACTCCTGGTCGGGCTGCTCCTGCTGATCCCGGTGAAGTCGAAGCAGCACCCGCTCGGGTAGCTGGGCGGCCCCTGCCGCCGCCGCAACTGTTCCCGGTGCGGACAACTGTTCCTCGCGCGCCGGCCACAGTTGTCCGCAGCGGCCACAGTTGTCGGCAAGGCCGGGGCGGGGCGGAGTCAGGCTGGGCGGCCCCTGTTCATCGTCTGGACATCCGCTGGGATCTCGGCCTCGGCCGGGTTCTTTGTCAGGCTGGAGGCATGACAACTCAGCAGATCCAGAAGGCCGAACTTCTCAACGCGCTCCACGTTCCGGGCACGCCGCTCATCGTGACGAACGTCTGGGACGCCATCACCGCGAAGATCGTGTCCCAGGCGCCCGGCGTGGAGGCCCTCGCGACGGCCTCGCACTCGGTGTCGAACGTGCGCGGCCTCGAAGACGGCGGCGGGCTCACGGTCGACGAGGCCATTGCGGCGGCGCGCATCATCATCGGTGCGGTCGACCTGCCGGTGTCGGTCGACTTCGAGAAGGGCTACGCAGCGGATGCCGCCGGCGTCGCCCGCAACGTCCGTCGCCTCGTCGAGGAGGCCGGCGCCTCGGGCATCAACCTCGAGGACTCGATCGGGGCCGCCAAGGCACCGCAGTACGACATCGCGACGGCGGCCGCCCGGGTTTCCGCCGCGCGCACCGGAGCCGATGCCGCGGGCGTGCCGCTCGTCATCAACGCCCGCGTGGACACCCTCGCCGGCGGCGGTGAATGGAGCGAGGCCGTCGCCCGTGCCAACGCCTACCTCGATGCCGGTGCCGACGTGATCTTCTTCCTCGGTCTCAGCGACGAGGACAAGGTCAAGCGGGCCCTCGACGAGGTCGACGGCCGCATCTCCGTGATCGGGCACCCGGGGGCGGTTCCCCTGGCCCGTCTCGCCGAACTCGGGGTCTCCAGGGTGAGCTTCGGACCCGGCACGCTCGGCCTCACGCTCGCGGCCCTGCAGCGCTCGGCGACCCAGCTCACCTCGCTCGGCGAATACCCCGAGGATCTGGGCTTTCCCTTCTCGCTCTAGCGGTACGCGCGGACCGGCGGCGCGGCGAATTCGGGAATATGCTCGGGAGTGAGTGAGAGGTTCCCGACATGAAACTCAGCGTCTCCGCCGCGCTGCTGCGCGGCATCCTGATCGGTTTGCTCCTGTTCGGAGCGGTGTCCGCGTTCGCCGGGGGGATCCTCGGGGCGTTTCTGAACGGCGGCGGAATCCCGCTGACGTACCTCGAGGGCTCGCCTTTCTCGTCCTATCTCGTGCCGGGGCTCGTGCTCGGCCTGATCGTCGGCGGCACGCAGCTGCTGGGAGCGATCGGGCTACTGCGTCGCGCCGAGTGGGCGCTGATCGCTTCGGTCGTCGCCGGCTTCGGCATGGTGATCTGGATCTTCGTCGAGATCGCCGTGATCCGAAAGTACTCGGCCTTGCAGACGGTGTACTTCACGCTCGGCTCGGCGCAGCTCATCCTTGTCTACGCCCTGCTCGGCCTTGCACCCGGCATGGTGCGCGGCCTTACGCCGACCCGAGAGCGCGCCACGCGGTAGCTGCGCCGTAGCGGCACGTCGACTGCGAGGCGGCGGGTGCCGTGCGCCACGATGCTCGCTGTCAGCGGATGCGGGTGGCCTCGTTGTGCTCGACGAGCACCCAGGTCGCGCCTTCGTCGTTGGAGACCCAGCCCTCCCAGGAGTACGCGTCTGCCGTGATGGACACGAAGTTCCAGCGGATCGGCCGCCCGTCTGTGCCGGTGCCGTCCTGGCGCAGCCCGTTACGGTGCGGGGTCGCCACGAGGTGGCAGTACTCGCCGATGGCGGGGGCGAAGTAGCTGACCCGCCAGGCACCGGCGTGCGGGTCGTAGACGCGCACGGCCATGGCCACGGTCACGCGGCCGTCGGGATGCGCGTCGCTCACGGGAACTTCGACGACCTCGACGTCCTGCACCGCACGCCCGTCGAGCACGAATTCGACGACCCAGGTGAACTGGCGCTCGTGCCAGTCGCCGGTGGCCTCGTCCAGGCGCGAGCCCTTCGCGGCCCAGCTGCCGACGAGCTGGCCGAAACGACGCATCCGGCCCGGGTATTCGGGCGTCGGGCCGGGCGCGATGAGCGCCTCGGCAAAACCGGGTACGGATGTCGTCGTCATGCCTCCGATTTTACCGGCCGCATGTTGCGCCCGTGTGAACCCGGCACGGGTCCTCCGATCGGCCCTTTTCCCTCCGGCCTGGCCCCCGGACCTGCCGCTCGATGACACAACCCCGGTTGCGACCGCCGCGGGGGCTAACTCAGGAAGACCGCGCGGCCGACCGCAGGCACCCCGCGTAGGAATGCGGCCGATGCCCGCCGGCCCGGCAAATCTCCTGAGTTAGCCACACCGGTACCAGGACAGATGTGCACGTCCACCGCGACGCCCGGTCGAACGCGCGAGGCCTCTCGGTTGCTTCCGGGGGCTAACTCAGGAAATCCGTGCGACCGATCGCGGACGGCCCCGGACCAGTGCGGCCGATACCCGCCAGTCCGGCAAATCTCCTGAGTTAGCCACGCGTACTGCCGCGGAGGGGGCAGAGCAGGGGTGGCGGCTACTCGACGCCCGTTGTCGGCTCGACGGAGACATCCGTGCGGTGGAAGTTCTGGAATGAGCGCGACGCCGTCGGCCCGCGCTGGCCCTGGTAGCGGGAGCTGTACTGGCTCGAGCCGTATGGGCGCTCGGCGGCGGAGCTCAACTGGAAGAAGCAGAGCTGGCCGATCTTCATGCCCGGCCAGAGCTTGATCGGCAGGGTGGCGACATTGCTGAGCTCGAGGGTCACGTGGCCGGTGAAGCCCGGGTCGATGAATCCGGCCGTCGAGTGGGTGAGGAGGCCGAGGCGCCCGAGCGAGCTCTTGCCCTCGAGTCGGGCCGCGATCGTGTCGGCGAGGCTGACTCTTTCGTAGGTGGAGCCGAGCACGAATTCGCCGGGGTGCAGGATGAACGGCTCGTCGTGGGGGATCTCGATCAGCCGGGTGAGTTCGGGCTGGTCTTCCGCCGGATCGATATAGGGGTACTTGTGGTTGTCGAACAACCGGAAGTACCGGTCGATGCGCACGTCGACGCTCGAGGGCTGGATCATCTCCGGAGCGTAGGGCTCGAGCCCGATTCGTCCCGCGTTGATTTCGGCCTTGATATCACGATCGGAGAGCAGCACGGGTCCAGCCTAACGGCGAGGACTTGATATGCTGGCACGGTTCCGGTGCAGGCTCTGCCCGCGGCCGGACGCGCGGATGTAGTTCAATGGTAGAACTTCAGCTTCCCAAGCTGATAGCGCGGGTTCGATTCCCGTCATCCGCTCACTAAAGTTGCGCTCCCTCCCAACTTTTGTGTGACTTTGCTCGCTAGACGAGCCTTCTCGCATAGTTTCTGAGCCTTTGGTACGAAAGATGAAGCTTGGCTCAACAAGATTCCGCGCAGATTCAGCACCTCCGGACTTTTCGGTTGCAGCCATCGACTGCCCGAACTCTTCCTCGAGCGGCTAGGCGGCGAGAATCAGGCTAGGGCCCGCTCCAGCCGAAATTTGCGTTGCTCCCAGTCCGGCATTACCACCGAGAGCAAGTCGGAAAACGCGGGACCGTGATTCGCCACGGCCAGGTGGCAAAGTTCATGAGTAATCACGTAGTCGATCGCATCCGCAGGCGCACGCACGAGACCCGGGTTGAGTGAGAGGCGACCTCTCGCCGACATCGAGCCCCAGCGTGTCGGCATCCGTCGCAGCTGAACGGAGGCTGGCTCGAACGACTCCGGAGTAGCGAACCTCTTTTGGCAGCGCTGTAGGCTCCGTTCGAATTGGACACGGGCTCGCACTCGATACCAGGCGTTCACAAGCGACTCGATGGCGAAATTGTCGTCGAAGTCCACGCCATCCAGGACGAAGAAGCCGCGGATGAGGCGGACCTGCCGTGTATTCGCTCGCTCTCCAATTCGCAGCCGGTAGTGCCGACCCAGATAGAGGTGAGTCTCTCCTGGTACCCATTGACGTTGCGGCGTGCGCGGCAGGAATTGACCAAAGAACTCTTGCTGGCGCAGGATCCAGCGGGCTCTCTTCGTTATTCGACGTTCTATCTCCAAAGCCGATGAAGCCATCGGAGCGACAACCTCCACCGTTCCGTCTGGCTGCACGGTGATCTCGAGAGTGGCACGGTCCCGGCGTACGAGGCTGTACTCGATTGAGTGCGAACCGTATGCGGCGGTCAAATTCATGCGAACCGTGCCCGCGCTATCCGCATCACCGCATCGCGGATCGCGTCCTCGTCGCTCGGTTCCAGTTGCGCACCAAGGCCCATCTCGACGTCTTCCCAGAGGTAGTCATCGATTGCGTTAAACAAGGAGTTCTGCGCGGGTTCGTTCTGCCAGATTCCGACGATGAGGCGGCTCCGTACGATGTCAACCAGCTCGCGGGCAATTCGGGCCACGGCATTCTCATCGAGCAAGGGGCCGACGCCTGTGCTACCTGCAAAACGCTCGAGTATCGCTTCGAACACTGACGCCGCATCAGCATCCTGGGCGACTTGTTCAGGCAATATGCGTCCTCGATCGCCAGACGTGACTCGTTCCGAGAGGGAAACCATGTGCTTGAGATAATCCACCTCAGACAAACGATGAGCCCGGTGAGCGTCGATCGCCGCTTGTAAGAGGGTTGCGAATCGTGCGTAGAGAGCGGGGTCTTCATCCATCCGCTCGCTGATGCGCTTCTTTGTCGCGCTCGCGATACGGTCCGCCTTCGACGCCGCGCTCGCACCGGTTACCTCCACAGCAGCGCGAAGCGATGCCGGATCATTCAAGTTAAGCTCTGGGATGATCACTGAAGCGGGCACCGCCTGCAGGTGATCGTCCAGCAACTTCTGAATCTTCGGCTCATAGTCGCGCAGATCCACCTTCTCGTCATATCGCCATTGCACCGACCTGCGCAGATTAACAAACCGGCTCCAGTCGGCTTTGTAGCGGTCGAGGCGCTCGGCCGGCACGACGTCGTCGACCTTGTCGCTCGACAGAGCAATGTGCATCGTGCGCGTGAACTCGGCGAGCCGGTCATAGAAGTCATCGCGAAGCGGCTTATCACCGAGGTGCTGTTCGAGTGCTTCCATGTCGTCATGACGGATGCCCCTAAACAGGGCCCAGACAGCGTCCCACTTCGCAGGGAGCTTGGCGATCTCTTCACGTACGTCGATCACGGCCCCGATAAGCTCGTCGAGATCAAATCCGTCGAGCGATGAATAGGTAGTGAGCGCGGAATCGAGCTCGCCAAGCAGACCTTCATAGTCGATCACGTAGCCGAAGTCCTTCGAACCCGCTCCATCACCGTCGGCCGTCCCATCGAATACACGATTTACGCGGGCTATCGCCTGCAAGAGGGTGTGTTCGCGCAGTGTTCGACAAAGGTAGAGGACGGTGTTGCGCGGGGAGTCGAATCCGGTGAGCAACTTGGAGACGACTATGAGAATCTCGGGGCCTCCACTGCCCTTGAAGGCAGCTACAACATCCCGGTTGTAGGCGATCTCCCCGCCGTAGCGAACCATTGCATCGTCCCAGAATTGCTGAACGAGGTCGCGGGATGCTCGATCAACGGACTCGACAGACTCGTCATCGCCGGGCGCCGAAATCATCACTTCGCTCGTGACGTGCCCAATTTCATCAAGGACCTGCTTGTACCGAATAGCTGTTGCCTTATTCGGCGCCACAAGCTGGGCCTTGAATCCTGTGTCCTGCCAGTTTTTTCGGAAATGTTCCGAAATATCGAAGGCCTTTGCGCGAACGATCTGGCCGGCACCGGAAAGGACATCTGCCCGCGAGAACTTGCGCTTCAGATCTGCCTGCTGTTCGGCGGTGAGCCCTTGGCAGATCTTCTCGAACCAGAGATCGACCACGTTTCCAGCTATCTGCTCTTCGACCATTCTCCCCTCATAGAGCAGAGGCACAACAGCCTCGTCGCGCACGGCGTCGGAGATCGTATACGTGTGAATGGGTGCCCCGAAAGTGCGAAACGTGTTCTTTTCGCGTTTGAGCAAGGGCGTGCCAGTGAAGCCGATGTAGTTGGCGTTCGGTAGAACCTGGTGCATCCGTTTGGCGAACGCGCCATAGTCGCCATACTGCGTGGAGTGGCTGCGATGGCCCTCATCGACAAGTACGAAGACGTTGTTTTCGTCGAGCACGGCCGCGGTTGCAGGCGTTGCCGTCGGAGACGGAGACGTAGAAGACATCAACTGCTTGGCTGCGTTCTCAAACTTATTCACGATGGTCGTGATGAGAGGCGCGCCAGATGCAATGAGCTCGGCAAGGTGTTTCCCGCTTTTTGCTCGCAGGGGGGTCTGCTGACAGGATCGAAAGGTGTCACGAATCTGGGTGTCGAGGTCGTCGCGATCAGTCACAAGGATGATGCGCGGGTTGACGATGCTTGCCTCAAACTCTAAGGCTTTCCCGAGCATTACCATCGTGAGCGACTTGCCAGACCCTTGGGTGTGCCATATGACTCCCCCAGGACGCCGCTCGCCGGCGCCGCCAGAAGTTACACGTTCAACGGCGCGCTTCACGGCGAAGTATTGCTGGTGTCGCGCGATCTTTCGCGTTCCATTGTCGAACACGGTGAAAGTGCGCACCATCTCAAGAAGCCGCTCGGGGCGGCACAACGAATGGAGCATGCGATCCTGCTGGCTAAGCGCGCGGTCACCGGCTGCACCGTGCGCTGTGAAGTAAGCCAAAACAGAGTCGACCTTGCCAGAGTCGGCGAAGAGAGTCTCGATCACGGCGCGGCTCAGCGGATGGTTGGCCACAGCCGTCACGGATGCCGCATCATCCTCTTCCTCGCGCCATGGGCTCCAAAACTTAGAAGGAGTACCAACTGTGGCAAAAGTCGCCTCGCGACGGTTCGTTGCGATCAGGATTTGCGCGAAGTGGAAGTAGTCAGGGATGTAACTACCACGCTGGTATTTCAGAAGCTGATGATCAGCTTTCCGCACTTCTTCGGATGGACGCTTGCATTCGATCGTGACGAACGGAATACCGTTCACGAAAGCTACGACATCGAGCCGACATGCGTTCATACTGCCCGTGCGCTCGACGCCGAACTCGGCCGTGACGTGAAAAACGTTGTTCGCTGGAGTCTCCCAATCGACGTATTTCACGTGGTGGCTCTTTGTGTCGCCGTCGATGGACTTCGCAATAGTCGCGCCGAGCACGAGACGGTCGTAGACCTCCTGGTTAGTGGCCTTCAAGCCCCTCTGCTGCTCCGGGGCAGGCATGAGCTTGCGGATGGCCTCGTGTGCATCAGCAGGGTCAAGCGGGTACTCACGGCCACGGAAGGTGAAGGAGTTGAGCCTCACCAACTGCTCGGCGAGCACGGTATCGAGGATTACGTTTCGGCGGCGGCCCCCGCGCATCGCGAGGGCGTCGGCGGGCGACAAAGGGAGGTAGCCCAGACCGGTAAGAACCTGAAGCGCCGGCAATTGAGATTGATGCTTCTCGTCCGGATCGAAGGGGGACCCCGTAGCGGCTGGATCAGTCATGAGTCTTGATCCATTTCCACCTGGACCCTGAGGTCACCAGTAAGAAGCTTCTGCATGAGGCCGCGCTTTTGAGTGCGGAGAGCCAATGCATAGCGTTCAAGGCTGCGGCGTGCCAGATCGAGCTCGTCCAAAGCTGCTGATACGCGGCGTTGCTCCTCCACGGGAGGGAGGAATATGCGAATCGTCGAGAACGCCGGAAACTTTAGATTCCACGTGTCGCTGGTGAGGCCCTGCGAGTAGCGTTCAAAGTCAAACATCATGTGGCGAGACCTGAAAAGGTGACCCGCATACTGCACGTCCAAACGAGAACCGTCCGGCGTAACGACCGTATACGCAGGACTAATGACACCCCGGGCGCTGACCACCCCAGAGGCTCCCTGCCACATTCGCATCGTGTTGTATGCAATATCGCCTGCCAGTACGAGTTTGTAACGTGAGCGATCCGCACTTGAAGAGTTCTTCCGCCCAGCATCGGCCTGCGGGATAACCCCTCGTGACTGAGAGACACTAAGTAACTCATCCTCCGGGCTACCTACCTGCGTACGTTCGGAACAGAGGTCTGCGAGAGCGAAGCCGCGCCAATCTCGCGGCCGGTTGCGCGCACTGGAGTGACACATGCGGAACAGCTCGTTGTCCATACCGGAAGCTTGTTTCTTGACGGCGTCCACCTGCTTTGTTACGTCCTCAATAGCCTCGTCCCAAGTGCGGAGAATTTCAGCGATCTTGCGCTGCTCGGGAAGCGGTGGCCGAAGAAGGGGACAGTATTCACGGAAGGTCGTGGGGTTGATGTTGGCTTGACTAACGCCGCGCGTCGCGAGTTTGCGTAGATGGACCTGCACCATGGTGCTATCCAGCCAATAGTTGAGAAACTCGGGGATCATGAGCCGAAGGTCCGGAACCAGCCGAACAAGATAGGAAGCAAAAACCGCCGAAGAGTCTTCTCGCACGATTCCAACTTTTCCAACGAGGTTGGGACTGTTAGTCCGATTGAGCAATATGTCGCCCTTCTTGAGGACGAGCGGTGCCCAATCCGTCTCCCCCTCTTCTACGAATGGCAGTTTCTTGAGGCTGACATTCCCGTTGGTCAGATTTCGCATCCCTACGATGGGCCGGGTTCCATGTGCTGATGTTGCTGCGCTCGTCCCGTACTGTGCATGAGTCACCACGTCTCCCACCACGCCCGAACTCCAACCCGGAGGCGTGATCATGCTGGAATTCTTGAAAGTGTACGGTCCTGGAACTGAATGAAGGCGGCGGATCCGCCTCCCGGTTCGGCCATAGTCGCTGTTTTGCAGCGCATTGACTCAACCTCGGCTCCGCCGAGATCCATGGTGCCAATGTCGTTTAGTGAGAGACGGCTTTTACTCGCACGGGGCCCAACGACCCCGTTCACCTCAAGCATTGAGGCCCAGCTCTTCCAGGTATCCGCGCATACGAGCGCGCACGTCGACGAGTTCAGTCTCGATCTGTTCAATCTCTCGCTGCACCGACGCGACGTCGATCTGCTCATCGGGCTCGAAGGTATCGACGTAACGAGGGATATTGAGGTTGTAGTCATTTCCGGCGATCTCCTCGAGGGTTGCGAGATGTGAATACCGTTCCGTCTCTGCGCGGGCGGCGTAGGTCTCGAGGATCTTCGCGATATGCGCCTCGTCGAGCACATTCTGCGCCTTGGCCGCGGTGAAATCCCGGCTCGCATCGATGAACAACACGTCTCGTCGGTTCTCTTTGGCCCCGCCAGCCTCGCGGGACCGGTCGAATACGAGAATTGCAACGGGAATCCCCGTTGTCGTGAAGAGGTTCGCGGGAAGCCCGATCACCGCATCGAGTATGTTCTCCTCGATGAGGGCCTTTCGGATGCGGCCCTCAGCGGCGCTACGGAATAGAACCCCGTGGGGCACGATGACGGCGACACGGCCACTCTGGGGTTTTGCCGTCTCGATCATGTGTGAGATGAACGCGTAGTCGCCTTTGCTCTTTGGAGGGACACCTCTCCAAAACCTCCCGTGCTTGTCAGACGCGGCATCCTCCGCACCCCACTTGTCGAGGGAAAAGGGCGGGTTCGCAACCACGACGTCGAATTGCTTCAAGCGGTCGTTTTCGAGCAGCGTCGGATTCGTTAGGGTATTTCCCCACTCAATGGTTGCCGCATCATTGGCATGCATGAACATGTTCATGCGGGCGAGTGCCCAGGTGGCTCCGTTGACTTCCTGCCCGTAGAGGGCATAGTCGTTACTGCCTACCTCAGTAGCGGCTTCGATCAGCAGCGAACCAGAGCCGCAGGCCGGGTCGAAAATGGTGTCCCCCGGCTTTGGCTGCGCCAGCTTCGCGAGCAATTTTGATAGGGACTGTGGAGTGTAGAACTCGCCGGCCTTCTTGCCCGCATCCGACGCGAAGCGCGAGATGAGGTAAATGTAAGTCTCGCCGATGATGTCGTCCGTCACACGAGATGGGCTCAGGTCAAGTTCTGGCTTGTTGAAATCCTCTAGGAGGAGCTTGAGCCGTCGGTTGCGATCCTTCACCTGACCGAGATTTGACTCGGAGTTAAAGTCGATGTTGCGAAAAACCCCATCGAGTTTCGCACGGTTCGCATCCTCAATCGCCTCGAGCGCCTGGTTGATAAGTTCACCGATGTTGTCCGCGGAGCGCTTGTCGTAGAGGTCATAGAATCCAGCGCCCTTTGGGAGCGGAAAACGCTCGCGCGAGAGCCGAGTAGCGACCTTTCGCTCGTCGCCGGCGAATTGCCGCTCGAACGCCGCGTGGTGGTCGTTCCAGACGTCAGAAATGTATTTAAGGAACAACATCACGAGAATGTAGTCCTTGTACTGGGTGGCGTCGAGGACGCCGCGAAATGTGTCGCATGCGGCCCATGCTGCGTTGTTGATGCGCTGCTGGGTGACGTTCTCATTCATTCGAGGTTCCTGTCATTGTGGTGATTTGAGGGCGCGCACGCGTCGAGACGCAGGGCGGTCAGGTCGTTGTGGAGGATGGCGAGGCGAGTTGAGAGTTCGAATTCGCGCGCGGCGAGAAGTGCAGCGGAGGCGATGGCCCGCTGAATAACTAACGGTGGAAGCTCAATGGGAAGTGTTTCGATGGCGGATCGCCGGATCATTTTAAGGTTGCTACCGACGGATTCGCGCGCGAAATGACTTTGTGCGGTCGGTCTCATTAGCATCCAGGCTAGGTAGCCCGGATCGAGCACGCCGGCCGTCGGCCTCAGGACGTAAAGGGGAGACACAGCAAGAGCGGTCTCCTGCAGCGGTCCTGCGACCGCCCAGGCCGCTACAGAATTTCCGCGGGAACGAAGGAGCACGTCACCATGGCGCACGTGATGTTGGCTGGTTCCGGTAGCCGGATCAACGCGAAGGTTGCCGGTGCTGTCAAATCTTCCGCTTATGGTGATATCGCCCTGTTGGATTGCTTGAATTCCACCTGTCACCGATTCCATCCGCTCCCTGGCGCTGAATCCCAGTCGTACGTCACACACATCCGAAAGATTCATATTTATACAGTAGGGACGCTACAGTAAATTGTCAAGCTAGTCCCGCAGTAGAACGGCTACTGCACATCAGCGTCGTAGTCATCACGCCTCACCGACACAACCAGCCCCTGGAACGCGTCGAAGAGCGGGATATTCCCTTCCGACACAAGCCTCCAACTCGCGACGGCGGGCGGGGAACCGGGTAGATCAGCCGCGTCGAACGCGGTAGTGAGCTACCTTCTGACCATGGCATCTAGGACTGCAGGAAACGTCAAAGGGGCGCTTGGCGAGGCGACAGTATTAGCCGAGCTTCTCCGCACAGGGTCTGCAGTCAATGCGCTGACCGGGGACGATACCGGCTGGGATCTACACATGCACATACCCACCGCGCCAATTGGGTCCCGAAAGAAATGGCAGTTGAGTGGTCTAGTCGTCCACGTCCAGGTCAAGGCTCGTCAGCGCGGCTTGAGCGTCAGAGTCGGCGAATCGACCGTGGCAGGCTGGCTGGCAGGATCGAGATCTGGAACACCGACGTTCTTGATACTTGTTTCGGGCAGTGGTGAGGCTGCCCGCTCATACCGTGTCGATCCTCATGAGATGCTGCATCTCGGCGAACCCGATACACGGGGGGACGTGCTGCTCACTGCCCATCGGAACGCACCATTCGATCACCTGACTTTCGCATATCTCGCCGACCTCTGGGCGCATCATGGACTTCTCATGATGACAATCGGCGAGGATGTTGAACGACTTGTGAGAGCGAGTGACTCAAGTGATTACCGCGCTCACCTATTGAACATCGTCGGACTACTTGCGGCGCCAGCCGTTCCCCTGCTGGAGCCAATGGACAATGGTGGTTCATTGCTGTCGGCTGGAGCGAGTATTTTTCCGGCATTGCTTCCGAGCCTCGATCCTGAGAACCTATTCGATGCCGCATCCGGCCAGGATGATGTTTATCAGGAACTTCTTCAAGCTGCCGGCTCGTATCACGGAGCCTGGTCTGACACCATCGTCAAGGCTTGGATGATCTCTCCATCAGCGACCTGGGAGGGGTTTGCAGAGGACATGAAAAGTGCGGCGAAACGGATCAGTGAGTACGCAGCCGCATGTCGAATGATTCGCCCGTGGCCAAATGTGGTACTGGGTCCCGCGGTCGCGCACCGAGCGGTCGCCAGAGCATTTAGATGAGATCTGCCCGTGCCGCGAAGGGCCACGGTGCGACTATCGCGACTTCGGGCTTCAACGTACGATCACACCCGTGCGCACGAGCGACCGCGCAGTCTGCCTCTTACAACGACCCGAGACCCGTGCGGTTGGATCCTTGCGCCGTCATCGGCCATCGGCCGTCAGCGCGCGATCCCATGCCGCGCCGATAGTGTCCTAATACGTCAGCCAACCCGGGGTGATCCCGACAGGTACGCTCCCGGGGAACAGCGCCGGCGACTCGGGATCCACTACCTGCATTCCGGCCGCCCCGCCGGTCGCTGGCGTGGACTGGCCATCCGCCACAGGCGGTACCCCCTAGCCTGACTACAGGCGCATGCAATCAGGGGGTAGCGAGAATGTCGGAATCCGTCAAAGAGCCAAAGACACCGCCGGGTCCGAAATGGGACCGAGGCACGCTGGACAAGGTTCGGGCGGCCGTTATGAATGTCGACCTCCGCGCTGCGGTGCAGGGGGGCCTCGACACGGCACTGGAGGCTCAGTACCCGCCGGCGGTCGCGAACGTCGCGCGGCTCCGCCGCGTGCATCCCGGCAAGTCTCCCGCACAGCTAATTTCCTACCTGAACGCGATTTATCTCAGCGCGGTCACGACGACGGGCGCCGGCGCCGGCGCCGCGGCCATCGTCCCGAACGGCTGGGTGCAGGTCCCCGTGGCCCTGGCCGACCTGCTCACGTTTTTGGAGGCGTCGGTCCTGTACGCGCTGTCAGTCGCCGAGATCCACGGTCTGGACGTCGAAGACGTCGAGCGCCGCAGATTCCTGGTCACATCCGTCCTCATCGGGAACAGCGCCGCGACCACCGCACTGGAGCCATTGATCGGTCGCACCGCCCCTTACTGGGGCAAGAAGATCGTGCAGTCAATTCCAATGTCAGCGATCGACAAGGCCAACAAGATCCTCGGCCCACGATTCGTGACCAAGTACGGCACCAACCAGGGCGTGCTGGTTCTCGGAAAGCAGATCCCGTTCTTCATTGGAGTCGGCATCGGTGCAGCGGGAAACCACGTGTTCGGGTGGTTCGTCATTAAGGCGGCCGGGAAGATTCTGGGCCCGCCTCCCGAATCCTGGGACGGCGCGTGCTGAAGCGCGCTTGGGACCAGGTCCAGCGCTGAAACGAATGTCGGGAGGAGTCACGCTGTCAGGCCCCAACCAGCCTCATGACGTTGTAAAGATGGGCACGTAACGCTGCGAGCTGGGCAGCCATTCATAAACGGTGGTCTCCGGCATCATGTTCCATTGGTAGCCCAATGCCAGCGCGGCCGCCGCCGGGCCTGTGAGAAACAGGTGCACACGTGGCACTCCCACCGTCCGGGCCAGTACTGCTCTTCGTGCACCGTCGATCCATCCCATAAGCCATGCAGCATCAACGACCGCGGTCTGACTAGGGCCAAGTTCAGGTTGCAGGACCAGGAGTTGACCGACCGATGCCGTTCCGTCAGCGATCCACCGGCGAACGGCAGGTTCAGCTTCGTTGGAGAGTTGAACAACCACGACGAGATCGGTTCCGACGAAGCCCCGGTCGTCGGTCACGACCGAGGGGGCAACCTCGTCTGCCGGAGTCAACACCCACTCAATTCCGTTCTGGGTCGTGCTCAGTCGCCAGTTCCGGACTCTGGGGAACGCGCGGCCCATGGCGAACCACATCGGCAGTCTCATCCATCCATCGATGCGGATACTGTGGACGCCGTAACTCTCCACGCGGGCACCAATCGCCTTGAGCTCCGGGGCCACGCGCTCCGCCCAAGCACCTGGATCCCGAAATTCGCGGCGTTCCTGGGCGGTATCGCCTACGTAGAGGCCTGTGAAATCAAGCTCTGCCACGGATTTCGCACCTTGATACCGGTCGATTCCGTGGACTACCAGCCGGACTCCGGACGTTGAGTCCACGATGTTGGCAGCGAGTACGTCGGCGGCAATCTCGTCGCGCGTGACTGGGCGACGCCCCACCATCACCCAGCGGCGAACAATCGCAATCCCCAGAGTGACTGCTTCTTCGTCGCCACGCAGACCAGCGTTCCGCTGCGAGTGTCCGAGTTCTCTGAGCGTTTCGGTCATGTCGGACGTCGTGACAAGGCGCAGATCCGCAAGGAATAGGAGCACCTCGGCAACAGTCGCTCCTAGGTGTTCCGCCCACTCCTCCAGCACTGCGCGGTTGGCAGAAGCTGGGCCACCGTCTAGCCGGGACACGACGATGCGCGAGTCCCATTGGTCTCGGGCATGCCCGAGAATGCGGTGGGTCGAGTCATATCCGCGGTTACTGACGAGATTGAACAGGGCGTCTTCGTTTCGGGCTTGCACGCTCGTCCATGTGCTGAAGAAATGCTGGAGAGGGCTCTTACCGCCCGTGGTCTTCTTTGCGAACAACCATTCCTGGTCGATGATCGTGCTGCCGTAGTTGGAGCTCTTGGCCTGTTCATACAGGTTTGGTGAGGACGCCCGGCGTACGACGATGTCGTCGAAGGCACCACCTTCGGGGTCCTCGACCGATACCGACAGGATGTCCGGGTCCGTGAGGGAGTCGACTGCATAGCGCCACGCGCGTGCATGCTGGAACTCGTTGCCTCGAAGGTCGGCGGCGCGGGCTGGGAGGTTCATGGGTCTGTCCTATCGAGGGGGAGGGGAATCACCGTAATCGGGGTCTTCCGTGCGACCACGCGCCCCATTCTGGTTCGAGATGCGATGACACCCGTAAGACGGTCGCCGACGGTTGGGAAGGCCACGAGAAGTGCAACGTCGATGTTCATGTCGTGGGCAATCTCGCGTATCGACCGGATATCGACGGAGCCTGACGCCGGAACATGCGGGGTGGCTGTGCCATTCACCCACATAACCGGCAGGATCGCTGGGCTCGCGGTCAAGAAGGTAGTCGCTGAGCGCCGCATTCGCACTCAGATCGTCTCTCGTGTATCGGGAACCTGAAGCGGACGTCGCCGGGACAGTTATGGCATGCGTAATGACCAGCATGTCGTCCTCGTGGTGACCGACGAGGATGCCGCCGGTCTCGAGCGGGACGGCAGACTTCGCAGCGGACGCAATTGCGTCGGCGGCGACGGGTTGGATGAGCACTAGCGTTATCACGGTATGCCGCCCGGGGGCGTTTGGCCGCTGAGGTCTCTGACCTCGCCAACGGTGCTTAGCGGACTGGCCAGCAGGAGCCCTATTGCGTGCCTGGCCGCCGCGGCCGCCGCTTCAATGACGGCTGCCGGCGGTGTTGCCGAGATCGGGCTTCCGCATCCGCTCTCATAAACGAGGTTTTCGGGTTCCAGCATCGCCTGGCTCGACGAGGGCAAGGCAGGAGAACCGTCCAGTGACGGCAGCACGTCAATCCGGTAGGTAGCTCCGCCGTTCTGCATCACGACTGACAGCACGGTGCGGCCGATTGCCTCGGCGGTCGAACGAAGCATCGCAGTGATCGCGAAGTCTGCGGTGGCATCAATGACAAGGTCGTGCTCCGTGAGGAGGTCGATGGCTTCAGTTGGAGCCAAGAGATATGAGTCACATGCTTCAATTTCAACAGTGCCGGCTCCGTACCGCCGGTCAATGTAAGTTTTGATGGCAGTGGGCTTGTACATGCCGATGGTGTCGGGACCAACGAGGTGCCGGACAAGGTTCCCCGGCATGATTCGGTCCCCGTCGACAATCGTCAGTTGGCCGACCCCGCTCCGAACGAGGGCGTCTACAACGAACGAACCGACAGCACCTGCACCGACGATCGCGACCTTTCGTCCTCGAAGCGCGCTGGCCTTGGGGCCAGAACGCGCAGTCCTTGCTTCTGGCGTATCAGCGCCAGCTATGAGTCGACGTGCTGTGATTCCGTTCGCCTTATTGGGCCAGACCTCGAGAAACACGGCGCCGTCATGTTCTCCTCGTCGATAGTGCAGAATGACGATACTCACGGAACGGTCAGAAATGAGGCGGTCGATTTCCACGCTCGGATCGATGAGGGCCGAAATGTCCGCCCATTGGCGAGGCGGCGTGGTCACATCACCGAGGTCGGCGACGTATCCAAATCTCTGTTTGTCAGTCACCTTGCCTCTACGCGGACGCTTGCCGAGACCGCTGAGCCTCATGGTGCCATTTGTTCCTCTGTCGAATCTCACCAGGTGACCTAGCAATGGGCCGAGGTCGCCGAAGACGTATAGGCGGTCGTCGCGATCGGAGGATGCGAAGTACCGATCGAGGTCAAGGTCAGGCCTGTCCGTGACCCATCCGCCGTCGGCGCCGTCAAACCAGGCCTTGACGTGGTCGAGGAAGGCGGGAGCCTCGGTCCACCAGAGGTCTTCATGGTCGTCATCTGCGACGAGGCACAGTGCACCGTCGATCTCACGGTGCCATGACCACACGACCGAATCGGCATCAACAGGAATCACTCGCGCGGGTCTAAATGGAAAGCGTGCCGTGAGCTTTACGCGAACCGTTGTCACCCCGCCGCGATGCGTGATGTCCCCGATCCACTCTCCGTCGCGCTCGACGAACTCGGACCTCATGAGACCTTCTTCGAAGTGCTGCCGCAACGCTGCAACTCCATCGGAGAAGTCTTCCAACGTCACGCGAAGTTCTTAGATCCAGCAGGGACAGAGCGTTCCGCCGCAATGATCACTGACGCACGCCTGCTCCCGTCCTCGTTGAATCCAGGCGGCATGGGGAATACGACCATGTCGTCACCGTTCTTGCCGAGCAAGTTACGGAAGGCGAGAGCTGATTTCCCTTCGTCTACTTCCGAGAGAGCTGCCTTTGCGGCGGCGGCGGCCGCCGCAAACTTGCTTTTGATGTCGAGAAGTTCGTCGTCGGTCGCTCGGATCCTGATCGTGCTGCTGGGCAGAGTTGGGTCCGTGACGCCCACCCCGTAGTCGACGAAGGCGCCGAAGATGTTGCTGACGACGCCAAGAGCGGAGGTGAAGTACTCGGAGTGGTCATTACCGGTCACCAGCCCACTGGCGAATGCCTGGTATGTGGCGACCTCCACGAAGAATCCGCCCGGTTTCTTTTTCCCGAGGAGTGCGCGGCGAGCCTGGCGGAGCAGCTTGACGGTAGGTACGTAGAGCTCGTTGTGCGCCGCGTTCATCGATGTCGAGAGGGTCGTGAGTGCCTCCGGGTTGGTGCGCACCCATTCATTCGCGTCACCCTTTTGAGGGATCTCCCACGTCTCGCCGTCCCCGTAAGGGCGTGCGGGGACCGCGTCGACGTAGAGGTCGTATTCGGGGAACGATACCTGGAGGCTGCGATCCTGGCGCTTGGTGCGCAGGTGTCCGGCCGCATCTCGGCCGAAGGCAGCGTTAAGGACCTTGAAGAACCGGTCGAGAATCTCGGTCGCGGTGACGCTGGCACTCAGGTCGGGCATCCTGCCGAAGACATCGACGTCCTTGATCCGCTTGATCGAAACGCTCCTCTTGTAGGAGCCGATCAGTACTGGGTTGATCCCGTAGCCTGCGAGCACAGGGTCTGCTTCAAGAGCGGCGCGCACCTGTTTGTGGGCCTCGGGCGCGTTGGCCTTGTCGCCGCTGGGTTCGATCATTCCTAAGGCGTCTTTGAACTGCTGCTTGAGGTGAGCCATCGGGGGGCCTCCTAACTGTCTTGGGTAAGACTTCGAGTGCGACCACTCTGATCGCAACCACCGACAGAACTGGAACGGCGAGTGTGTTCCACTTCTGAAGTTGTGTTTCAATTCTAACACACTCGGGTCGCGTGCGCCGCAGTGTTGCAACTGTGACACACTGTGGGTATGGCCAAAACGACGATTAACGCGGCCCTCCTGTACTCCGCTCTTGACGCCGCGCGACAACAGCGCCAATTGTCTTGGCGCTCGCTCGCTGCCGACATCGGCGTCAGCCCGTCATTGCTTTCTCGACTCGGCAATGGATTAAAACCTGACACAGACGGCTTCGCGACGTTGGTTAGGTGGTTGGCGCTGCCAGCCGAGCAATTCTTCGCATCAGACGCGACCAGCGGACGTGCCGACCAAGAGCCTGACCTGATGGCTCAACTAGCTCCACTTCTGCGCGCGCGCAAGGACCTCAACGAATCAGACGTCCGATACCTTGAACAGGTCATAAGTGCGACCGTTGAGCGCGCCCGAGCCAAGGATTGACCTGTGCGACGTGGGTTCAAGACCGAGGCCAAGAAGTTGGCTTTGGAACTTCGAGAAGAACTCGGCGCTGACGCTCATGTGCCGTTCGATCCTTACGAGTTTGCCGAAAGCTACGGCATCGATGTCATCAAGCTCAGCACCCTTGGTACCGACGCACGTCTTGAATTTCTAAAGGCCGACGGCAGCGCACTATCTGGAGCTCTTATCCCCGTGGGAACCGGGCAGGTTATTCTCGAGAACGATGCTCAACCGGCGGCACGACGGCGCACCACCCTGTGTCATGAAATCGCACATGTAGTGCTCGAGCACTCCTTCGGAATCTCGTTGGCCAATGAGCGCAAGTGCGGTCTCGCCGGAGATCAAGAAGCCGAGGCTGACTGGTTGTCGGGCGAAATGCTCATCCCTTACGACGGCGCGCTAAGGCTTGCTCGTGCGGGCGCCCCTGATGTTCGTGTCGCACAGGCTTTTGACGTGAGCTTAGCTGTGGCTCGCTGGCGGATGAATGGCAGTGGCGCGCGGACTGTGGCCGCGCGCATGCGCGCGAAGTGGCAGCCGTAGCCCGCGGTACACCGTGCGTTGCTGTTCACGATCACGTGAATGAGGCGCATCTCCGTCGATCCTCAACCGACCCACGTCCACCCCAGATCCATGAGGTCGAGCACCCCCAGGTTCCGGTCCTCGCCGTCGTTCGCGAGGGAGTAAACGCGGCGACCATCGTCAAGTTCGATCTGATCGGCGAGGTGCATGTGACCGTGGGTGAGCACGGATGGGTGCACGGCCTCCCACACCTTGGTTACGCGGTCGCGCGATGCAGCCGCGTAGACGAGGGCTTTGTCGCTCCAACCGAACGGATTGGACCCGAGTGTCATTTCGACTGCGACCGTGCCACCATTGATCGGCTCATGGGTTATGAGCACATCGACGGGGCCGCCGGCGATGGCGTACGCGACGTCGTCGTCTGTCGGAGCCTCCGACAACCACCACGTTTTCCCAATCCGGCGACTCGCATAGTCGAGTGATGCACCGCCCCCGAACGACAGAAGCGTGCGCGAGCCGAGGGTGAAACGATAGCCGCGTGGGAGCGCCCAGACTACTTTGCTGAAGCGCACGGCTTCGCCGGGATGCTGCGCGAATTCCGCATCGAGGCGGTCCCAGTCTTCGTGATTTCCTGGCGTGACAAGAACGCGCTCGATACCCGCGCTGCGGCACCAATAGTCGACAGTGTCGAGAAAGCTCTGGCCTTCGGGCCCTGGCCAAAAGGCGAAATCGCCGACGTGGAGGATGGTACGGATCCCGGGTGCCTGTCGGGCGAGGAGGGGAATCGCTCGTTGGACCCAGAATGTGTTCGCGTGCCAATCGCCGGCGATTGCAACGCGCGTTTCGCCAGGCAACGAGAGGTCCGTGCTCAAGGTCATGTCTCCAGTCATTGCCCGCTCCAATCGATGTGGATGTAGAGGATGTACTCGCCGAGAACGTCCACGGCGATCCAACGGTCACGGACGAGCGCGCGCAGTTCGGTGCTGCCCAGGGTCACCGACTGCGAATCGTATCGTCGGCCGAAGAGGAAGAGGCCGTCACGATCCAGCCGCGGTCGGCGAATCGTCAGGTGATGTGCTTCACCACCGTCTGCGATGCCAGCCGTTGCCTTGTCATGGTCAGTCGCCATTGTTACCTCCTCTCGTTCCTTCGAATTCCCATATCCCTGAGCGCCGCGGGTCATCGCGCGGCCGATAAGAGGTCGGCGGATCTGCGGGCGTAGTCAGCCGCGCCATCTCTCGGACAGTGTTCCCGCAGTTGTGTGCATTGCCCACGCCTGCGAGCGCTTTGAATTCCTGCACGGACCCGCTTGGGGAGTGGACGCGGCCGTCGTGCCCGAGTTCGACTTAGAGCCGAGGCGGCGGAGGGGATCGCTGAAGGCCGACCCTGCCTACGGTCGGTATAGGTCCTCACTGGTGGTCGAGCTCGCGCCGGGTCTTGGTCACCCTGCGCGATGTCGGGGCTCCCCAACTCCAGAATTCGACGTCGTTCAGCAGGGCGGTCCGCGCCGGCGTGAGCCGTCCGTCGTGGTACGCCATCCGGTTCTTTGCCGCCCACCCGGCGAGCGCGCGTTCTGCGGGATCGGCGCTTCTCAGTTTCGGGGCGTCCCGGTGTGTCCGTGTGAATTGAACGTAGGCCGTGTAGCTCGTGTGCCAGGCGTCGTCGAGGGGTTTGAAGGAGAATCCCGGAATGCACTGGAGCCGGCGCACCTGGTAGGTGCAGAGGCGTCCGGCAGTGAACGCCCGGCGTTGATTTCTGACGCGGTTGACGAGGCTCTTCTCGTCGGCGCTGATGGCGCTGTTGGGGAGTCTGCGATTTTCTCGGGGCATGCGGGATTCTCGTGCGACGAAGGTGCTGAGCGCTTCTGTGTTTCGGATCCAGGCGATGACATCTCGACCAGGGTTGGTAGCGGCAGCGGCGCCCTCTGAGGCGCGTTGTGCGTTGTAGAAGATCAGGGACCGCGCCTGGTCGGCGGTGAGGGTCGCCCTGCTGCGGAGTTCGAGTTGAGCGTAGTCGGCGTGAAGAAGCTCAAGTCGGGTTGGTTCGGACATGGGGTGCCTTTCCGACCCGCACGCGTGTGTGGGTCGGATAGGGCATGCGCGGGAGGTTCTCGGCGGCGGGTCGGAAGGTGTATTCCGGCACGGGTCCGCTGTCGTTTCAGACCGGGCTACCGTCCCTGCACCGGCGATCGCACCGACCGCCGAGAGGGATCGGAGGAATGGAAATGCCTGACTCAGCAGGAAATTCGGCATGCGGTTTAGGCCTCGCGCCGAGCAGCCAGGAGAGTGCATCAGGGCCGACCGCGCACGATGCGGCATCCGACGTCGCATGCGACGTGCTGTCGCGCGCCCAGAGTCGATGTCCGGTTCCGGGGAGGGCTGCCGGCAATACGGGGCCAGGGCGGAGGGCAGCCGGATGCAGGCGATGAGCTCGTTGATGGCGGAAAGCGCCGGACGATTCGCGATTGAGACAGAGTCGGGGTCGACCTACTGGCTCGACTTGGACCGCGGCGTGATGCGCCGTTTGCCGACCGTCGACGATCCCGATCACGATCACGATCTGCGGCGTGACGGGTCAGAAGTGCCCATCCTGCGCATCGTGGCCTGCTCCGTTGGTCAGCGAATGCACCTCATCGTCGATCTCGGAGTCGCCGGCGTGGCCGCGACCTCGCGCCGCACGACCACCGTGATGGCGATCACACAGCTGGATCCGCAAATTCACAACGAAAGGAGCGTGCCATGAACGATGGACCAGGCCCGGAACCTGCTAGTCAGGGTTGGCCGGGGATTACCCGACTGACCACCGAGCATGGGTCTGTCATTCTCGTGGACTGGGAGGCTCAGCGGCTACAAGCGAACGCCCGGCGCCCTCGCACGGCATCTCTACGCCGACGGGCAATGGCTCCGCTTCACCGACATCGGCCCGGTCAAAATCGGGAGACGCAGCACATTCCTGTCGCCGAGCCAGATTGCCGGGAGCTACATCAGCTCCCCGATCATCACCATCGAACGGATGGCGCCAGTCCGAGAACTCAGCGCGACCGAAATCGAAACCCTTCGGTTCGTCGGCGACTCCATCAACGGCCGGATTCTGCCGGAGTCATCCGACGCACATGACCGGCATAAGCCTGAGATGAGTCGTGCCGAAAACGACATTAACCTCCGCCCAGACGACACAACCAACCCAATGGAAGGGAACACCCATGAGCACCACTGAATCCAGTACAGTCACCGAACTCCGGGGCGACGAAGGCGGTCTCTGGCAGGTCATCACCCGAGACTCCAGCCACTTCTTCGATCTGGACGCGGGCACCGTCACCCGCGTTCCCGGGGCGACTGCGCGCCCGACCGTGAACGACCAGTCCCGTCCGATCCGCACTATCGATACGTTGAAGGTCGGCGCCCGAGGCCGGTGGACGATGAGTACCGACGGCTGGGATGATGTGGTCGATTTCTTCTGGCACGTGTCTTCGGTCGTCTCCGAGATCCGACGCGTCGATCACATCCCTAGCCCGGAGGCCGGCGGTGCTGTGCCCGACTAGAGGCGGCCGGACGCAACCCGGCCCCAGCGGCCGGGCTGCGTCACGCCTACCCTCTGAAGACCGAGGCCACGTGCTCTTTGCGCTCTTTTTCCTTCTCTACACGCTGACGGATGCGTTCGCTCTCCTCCTCAGCCCAGTAGGCCGCCGCATCCACGGCCTCCTCGTGTTCCCGCACGGCGTCGGCGGCCGCCTGGACGATCGCTTTCTCCTTCGCATCCTGCGCCAGCACAACCGCTTCGGCCCGGGAGACCTCGCTGACCTCCCCCAGGATCAGATCCGCCATGGCGATATCGTCCAGTCGGAGAACCGTTTCACCCCGGAGAATCGTCAGCACCCGGTCGTACTTGATCCCAGACGCTGCGGCATACGCCTTCAGCGACTGAGGACCCGAGTTCTCAGCAGAACGAATCCGTGCCCGGATACGCATCGCATAGAGATGCTGAAGCTTCGCGGCCGCCAAGAAGACGTCCCGCTCCGACCGGGGCTCCTTCCACACCATCGCGGGGTCTTTACCGAACTGTTGGGGGTTCGTGGAAAAGTCACGCGGACAGTACCGAGGATTGGTCACCCGCTTAGCCTACGACGCCCGCAAACGACCAGTTTCCGAGCTTTTAGCTACTCGATGCTCGCAGATGGGCCTTTTTCGGCGCCTCCAGCGTCGCCGGAAAATAGAACCGTTAATGCATTCAGCATGAACAACACATGCGCACCACCAAAACCCACCGCCGGCACCCCTAGCGGGGCCGAAATGCCCTCGCCTGTGACTGGACCTCGACGGGAGTTGCGACCATGAAGCGAAGCAACTCCGGCCAGACCGGCCCCGGCGCCCTCACCACGACGACTCGACGAGACCTAGTTGTCTGGGTGGACCACGCACGCCGCCAGCATGTTGAAAATGCGACACCCGCGCTCGTGCACCGGAACATCGTCGAAGCCCGCCGCATCCGCACCGGCTACCAGTACAAGGCCCAACGGAACTACCACGGCCTTTACGCCTTCGGGCAGACCGGCCAGCACATCTGGTACGAGTCCCTGTTCGAGATGACGGCACTGATGGCCCTGGACTTCACAGCCGGCATCACCGCCATCGCGTCCCAACCGATGATGATGCAATTCGCCGACGGCACAGTGCACTACCCCGACCTATTCGCCATCCACACCGACGGGCGCCAGGTCGTCTACGACGTGCGCCCCGAGAAACTCATCAAACCGAAAACTCAAGCGCAGTTCGCTGAGACCAAACGCCTCTGCGACAAGGTCGGCTGGGCCTACGAACTCTTCACCAGAATCGACCCCCTGGTCAAAGCAAACATGGAATGGCTCATCGGGTACCGCCACCCCCGCTACCAGCCCAACGAGGCCACCCAAGCGCTGGTTCTCGCCGCCGCCGACCCAGGGGCCCGATTCCGTGACCTCGTCCACGTCGCCGACCGGGATTCTCCGGCACGCGGCGCCATGACGGTCTACAACCTCCTCTGGCATCACCTACTCACGTTCGACATGACCGCCCAGCTCACCACCTACACAACCATCACCAAGGGACACTGACATGACCTCCATCGACCTCAACTCCGAACTCGAATTCCACGACGGCAACTACCTCGTCGTCGGCTTCCACGGCAGCCTGCTGAAACTCCGGCACTGCTCCACCGGCGAATACACCATCACCCACATCGCCGATATCGCCGCCCGACTCATCGAACCCACCGTCCGCAGGCTCCTCCGACCCGCGGAACCTCGACTCACGTTCGGCCAAAGAGAACGAGGCTCTCGACCTCTACGGGTCGCACATCACCGAGATGGTCTCCGGGCTCCGCCCGAACGACCCCGACCAGCCGCCGCGTCCGGAGTACGACCCGGCCACCACAACCCTCAACCAGCGCATCGCCTCCAAGGTCGAGGAACTTCAGCGGATGGGCCTGCCCGCCTCCCGCGCGACGCTCATCAGAAAGCGCCGGGCCTACGAACGAGGCGGACTCGCCGCGCTCATCGACGGACGCAGCCTCCGAAAGGAATCCCCTTTGGACCGCGCCGACCGGCGGGTCATCGACACCCTCACCACCCTCATCGGCGCGGAAACCTACGACTCGACGGGCACCGGCCGCCGTCTCCAGGACCGGCTCAAGGCCGAACTCCTCATCGCCTACCCCGGGCAGGCCGTCACGGTACCGTCCGAGGCCACGCTCTACCGGTACGTCGGCTACCTGACGAAGGGCAAGTACACGACCGGGTCCGCGCAGACCCGGCGCACCGCCGCCAACACACCCAAGCGCCCCTTCGGAACCGCACGCCGGATGCGGCCCGGCCAGGAGGTACAGATTGACAGCTCACCGTGGGACGTGCTCGTTCGCGATGAGGACGGCAACATGACCCGTGCGGTGCTGACCATCATGATTGACGTCGCCACCCGCAGCATCATCGCCTCCTCCGTGCGCTCCACCGCGGCCAAAGGAGTCGACCACGCCTTCCTGCTCGCCCAGTGCCTCGTGCCCCGGCCGCTCCGCCCCGGCAACGAAGAACTCTGGCGGCTCACCGCCCGGCGGATGCCCTGGGCAGACCGCACCCCGGAAGAAAAACGCGCCCGGCTGGACCTAACCCGCCCGTTCATCTACCCGGACCGCATCATGATGGACAACGGCCGCGACTTCCGCAGCAAGGTCTTCGAGTCCGCCTGCCGCAAATTCAACGTTTCCCTGACGTACTCGGCCCCGCACACCCCAACGGACAAGGCCGTCGTCGAGCGCACGTTCCATTCCATCAAGACCCTGTTCGCCCAGGACCTCCCCGGCTACAAGGGCGGTTCCGTGGCCGAGCGCGGCGACCGCGTCGAAAAGGGTGCCCTGCTAGACGTGGTCGCTCTTGCGGAACGATTCGACGAGTGGGTCACCCGGGTGTGGCAGAACACGCCGCACGGCAGCCTTCGGGACCCGATGTACCCGACCGTGAAACTGACCCCGAACGAGATGTACAACGCCTCCTACGACCTCGCCGGTCGCCTCCCCCTGCCGCTTTCGGCCGAGGACTACATCGAATTGATGCCCGTCCAGTGGCGCACCATCCAACCGGCTGGAGTCCAGTTCAACAACCTGTACTACGACTGCATCGAACTGCAGCCGTTCCGCAACCAGCCCTCCAATCACCCGAAACACGACAACAAGTGGGAGGTGCACTCCAACCCCTACGACCCTCGCGCCATCTGGGTGCGCCACCCCGACGGGCACTGGATGGAGTGCGTGTGCCGGGACGAGTCCACCAACCGGCAGCCGTTCGCGGACGAAATCCTGCAAGACGCCGTCGCACTCGCTGTCATCCGAACCGGTGCCGACGCCGACGCCCTCAAGGCAGTGAGCGCCGACATCAAGAAGCGCGCCGCCGCCTCAGCCATCACCATCACCAACGCCGAAGCGCGTAAGGCCCGAGCACTCGAACTCGCCGCCATCGAGCAGACACCCTTCCCCGCTACGACCCCTCCAAGCGCACCAACCATCCCCAGCACCGAACCACTCGGCACCGACCAGGACGACGAGGACGACGACTATTCGACGGACATCGACTTTGAAACTCTGAGCGAAATGCGAGGGAAGAACTGATGATTACATTTGCCTCAGACGTCGAAGACGAACGCCCGCTGTCCACACTCGAGGGACTCACCCGTTACCTCAAGTCAGACTCCGAGGCGCCGGCGAAACTCACCATCGACCAGTACACCGCTCTGGACCGAGCCGTGCGCAATCGGTACGACACAGGACGGCTCGACTATTTGGCCGGCAACGTCATCGTCGTCACCCCTCAAGTGAAGGAAGTCCGCACCTTGGTCGAAAACATGGTGGGCAACAACCGGCGCCGACCCGAGGACAAGCGACCCGGCCTCATCCTCAGCGGTGGCGGGACCGCTGGCAAGACGAGCAGCACGCAGCTCGCTATGAGGCGGGTTTACGATGACTATGCCGCCCAAGTACCCAATATGGCCGAACGCGGGCGGCATCCTGTCGTCTACGTTGAAGTGCCGTTCGGTTCCAACGGCAAGTCATTCCTCACCGCCTTCACCAGGTTCTTCGGGATGACCGTGACCAACCGCGAGACCCAGAGCTCACTCATGGACCGCGTCTGCGAGGCTCTACACCGGGCGAAAACCGAACTCATCGTCGTGGATGAGTTGCAGAATTTGAATAACCAGAACCGCGGCAACGGTGAGTCCATCCAAGTGCTGCGTCAACTGCACAGCCAGGTGCTGGGTATTTTCGTCCTCGCGGGCGTCAATCTCGGAGAAAGCCCACTATTCGAGGGCCCCACAGGCCAGCAACTGGCCAGTCGAATGACATTCCTCGAGCTCCATTCCTTCAGCCGCGCCAACAAGCAGTCCAATTCCGAATGGCGGGGCCTCATCCGAGCTTTCGAGAAAGAAATGCCTCTACTCGCTCATACTGTCGGGAGCCTGACCGAGCACAGCGACGTCATCCACAGTCACACCGGCGGCTCCATCTCAACCTTGGCCAAGATCTTCTATTCCAGCACCAACGCACTCATTCACGCCGACAACCCACACGCCGAATCCATCAGCCTCAAGCTGCTTCTGGCGCAGCCACGCGACAAGACCGCGATGGAAGCCGGCACGGAAGAACCCACCCCAAAAGCCCCGCCAAGAACCACGACTAAAGCGAAGGGAGCCAAGCGATGAATTGCTACCCTGAACTGCATAGCCCTTACTGGAATCCCATCAAGGCCCAGCACAGGGAGGCGTTGGAGAGCTACAGCGGCCGCCTCCTGCTGGCCAACCAGGAAACACCCCAACACCGCCAACACCTCACCCGCCTCGCGCTCCTCGAAGCCCCCGAGTACTCTCCGGAAGCGTCATGGGCCCGGGTCGTCTGCGAGAAAGCCGCCCTTGACCCCGGTCATTTCGACCGCGCCCGAGACTTCGGACTTGAACACCCCGATGGCTCCTCCTGCCCTACCTGCACCGCCGGCCTCGGCGAGCGCTGGCTGTGCACAAACTGCAGTCACGGGGTCCTGGCACTCCAGTATCCACACCTCGACAACATCATCTGTCGCCATCATTCCAAGTGGGTGGGGCCAGGTAGTGAGCCGGGCGACCAGGTGCGTGTCGGCGACGAGACGCAGGTGGCGGAGTCTCAGTTCCAGCGGCTCCGGCGCCGAGGGGTCCTGGACACCCATTTCTATGTCACCCTTCGTGACGCGTTCCGCGTGGTCAACGACGCGTCTACTGACTCGCGCCCGAGCACGGCCCCAACCGATATCCGTGTCTTCCCGCTGATGATGGTCCTCGCGACAGCGCTCACCCGGGCAGATTTCCTGGTCCGCTTGTTCGACCCACGGCAGAGCTACGCGACCGCGTACTTGCTCCTTGACCAGCTGATCCGAGACAGCGTCGGCGAAGGATTCAACATCGTCACGCGGAGGCTCTGGCTCTACCTTCGTCCCACGTTCCTGACCGTCCGCGTGCACACCCTTGGACGAAAACCGTACCTCCCAGCATGGGCACACGATTTCCCCATCCCCGACAGTGTCATCAGGAACCTCCCGGCGCGGCTCGCTGCCGCAGAACCTTTCCGTGCATACCTCGACGTAACGGGCGACTACGTCCTGACCGCGGAAAACCGGAGCGCGGTCCTCATGCATCACCTCAACGCGCCTAAATACCCGGGGACGAAACGACGAGCCGAAGATGACTTCGAATCCATCTGTCGGAGCGGCCACCGCATCACACTCACCGTTTCCGGTTACGACAAATTCATGGGGCCACTGACCGACGGGTGCCGAGTCTGCAGCAATCACCTCGTCGAACCTGGGTTCAATGACCTGGAGACTCGCCATCCGAACGTCGCGAAGGAACTCCATCCCCAAGACAACAACGGCGCCCTCCCTTCCGAAATCCTTCCCAGTTCACCGGAGCCCTACATCTGGCGTTGCTCCCGAGCGGGCCACGTCTTCCAGACGAGCCCCTACAACCGGGTTCACCGAGACTCCGGCTGCCAGATCTGCATCAACCGTGAGTTTCGGCCCGGATACAACGACATTCGCACCCTTCGCCCTAACCTTGCGAAGGAATGGCACCCCACGCTCAACAAGCTCCGGCCAGAAGAGGTCTCCGTCGGCAGTCCCGAAAGCGCATGGTGGCAATGCCGGCTCGGCGACGAGTGGGAAGCCCTCATCGAGAGCCGCGTGCACGGTCACGGGTGCCCCACCTGCGCTGCTAGGAAGGTGCACAACGGTGCCAGCCTCGCCGCCGTCCGACCCGACATCGCCGCCGAGTGGGACCCCGACGGAAATGGCCTGCGGACACCAGACGACATTGCGGCGAACTCCTCCATCGCGTACTGGTGGCGCTGCCCCAAGAACCATTCCTACGAGCAGCGCGTCGATCGGCGCACGGCCGGTAGCGGATGCCCGTATTGCGCACGGCGAAAGCCACTTCCCGGCGAGACCGATGTCGCCTCCGAATACCCGTTCCTCATCTCCGACTGGGATGCAGCCAAGAACGCCGGCATCGACCTCGGACGGATTCTTCCCGGCACAGCAAAGTACTGGTGGAAGTGCTCCCACGGCCATGAGGAATTACAGTCCATCCCGCACCGCGTGAAATCCAAGGGATGCATTCGCTGCTCACCCGACCTTCGACATGGCACCAAGCCGCGTTGAAACAGAGAATCTAGCTCTGACCATGCTTTTTGCCGCTACTCTTTGTCCATAATGTTTCCTTCCTCGAGCACAACCACAGCAACAGACCCACTAGTCGTTGCCGTGGTGAGCGTCTCGCTCACGCTCTTGGTAGGTCTTGTCTCCGCTCTCGTTGCGAGGAAGGGCGAGCACGCGAAGTGGGTACGCGATCGACGATACGACGCATACGTTGCATTCATGATCGACATGGCGCTGCTCACTTCCTTGATCGGAACGGAGCCTGAAACTTGCGAACTATCTAAAATTCAAAGCTCAACTCGAGGTCCTCAACGAAAGGGCGTCCGCAGCGTTCGAAGCGGTGTCGTTACTTGGACCAAAACAGGTAAACGCAGCCGGTCAGAAGTGGATTTGGTCAGCAATCGCATACGCAGAAAGCAAAGCGGAATCCGACAAAGTCGCACTCTCAGCGGCGCGTTGGCAGTTCCTGATCGTTACTGGCAAGATCCTAAATTCGAAAAACGTCACTACATTACCGACGGAACGGCCCGTCGAAGCACCGAGTAGCGCCGTTACACCGGTGTCCTAGCAGCGCTCTACACACCCGAAGCGGGCGGCTCGCCTTTCCATTCCGTGCCCGTGCACACGTACTCCGCCGGTGCGCGAAGCCGTCTTTCTGAGGAGTCTTCTTCGGAGCTCTGGTCAAGGGAGGCCATCCCGCCGATCCCCTAGCCGCTAAACCCGTGGGCGCGAGCGAGAATGTCCGCGACATGTCCTAACCCACGGCGGCGGAGCTCAGGGATGTAGACATGCATTGGAGGCGTATTACTGCGGTAGTGAGCGCCAGAACCTGTGTAGAGGCCGCCACCCGGCGACGTTGAGAGGCCTCCACCGGCAGACGTCGAAAGGCCG
Source organism: Cryobacterium breve (assembly GCF_027594785.1). GTDB lineage: Bacteria > Actinomycetota > Actinomycetes > Actinomycetales > Microbacteriaceae > Cryobacterium > Cryobacterium breve_A. The sequence goes on along the minus strand of NZ_CP075584.1, from coordinate 2,457,558 downwards.
CCACCTGACGAAGTCGAGAGCCCACCCCCGGACGACGTTGACAGCCCGCCACCTGAAGATGTCGACAAACCTCCGCCGGAGGATGTCGACATCCCGCCGCCCGAGGAGGTCGATAATCCTCCTCCAGAAGAAGTCGATGCGCCGCCACCGGGAGATGTCGAGAGTCCACCCTCGGACGATGTGGACAATCCGCCGCCCGACGAAGTTGATTTGTCGCGAGGCCAGCTGTTTCGGTTCATGTCCGAACAGTAGTCCTTCCCTGTCGGCCAGAGCTGAAACGGTCGAGTGCCGACAGCCATTCTCGGACTCGCGCCGATGTGACCCCAACCGGCGGGCGCGGCCTACTCTGTTACCAGCCAATGCGTGGCGCCCGGCGAAATCCATCCGAGACAGGATCACCATTTCTGCGAGAACCTCGGCCCCTCGAATCTGGAGACTACGGACATCTCCTGGGATCAAGTTGTCGGCGCTGGATCAACTAGAGCCCGAAGTCACATTTTGCGATGTCTCGCGGCTGTCGGTGCCGGGATGACTGTCGACTCCGGTATTCTCGACGCGGACTGAGGAGTACCCGTGACTGACCCCACTTTGCGAATGCCGGACACTGTTTTCCGGGCGGTGCTGGACCTGGGCGACCTGCCGTTGGAGCTTCCTGCGCTCCCGACCCGGTTCCGGGACCCGGTGCTGAATGCCGATTGGTTCGTGGACGACGAGGGCGAGGGCGACGAGGAAGAAGTGGCCGTGTTCTCCGTCGAGCTCGAGGGAGGACAGCTGCACCTGGAAACGACCGCGGGCGGTGTCGATCACCACTTCCACGGCGCGGACGGGGAAGAGACGGACAACAGCCCGTGGCCCAAGCGGGAAACCCGGGACCTCCTGGCGTGGGCCCTGGCGCTGGTCGAGCACACCCTCCCGCTTCTCGAAGACCTCACCGAGGATGCCGAAGAGGCGGCCGATTGGCACCACGAGGGGCTGCGGGTCTACGCCCGTGACTTTGGACCGGTGCCCTTGGAGATCGTCGACGTTGCCATCCCCGGTGAGCAGATGATGCTGCCGTGGCTGGGGTCCGGGCGCACGGACCATCTGCACGCGGACGACGAGGCGCACAGCCTTCTCCTCACGTGGAACCCGGACGACGCGGATCCCGAGACGCCGATTGTTCGGGCGTGGCTCGATGCGGGCGCGGGAGAACCGGTGTCCGAGGCGGTCGCCGGTGTCGACTGGGTCGCAGTCGGGCTTCCCGAGGCGGAGGTGCGCGCGTGGTTCGAGGCGTTCTACCTCAACCACGAGGTCCTCGGTGACCCCGCCGAGCTCATCATGCGTGCCGCGCTGAACCGGATCGCCGGTCTCGGCTAGGCCCGGCTGGGTCTGGGCAGCCACCTCGTGCCCACGACGCAGGCTCGGTACCCGGGGTCAGTGCCGCAGGCTTGCGGCCTGACGAGCCAGCCCTTCGATGCGTGTCCAGTCGCCGAGTTCAATCGCATCCAGCGGAGTGATCCACGTGCCGCCGATGCATCCCACGTTGGGCAGCGCGAGGTAGATGGGCGCGCTCGCGAGCGTGATCCCGCCGGTCGGACAGAACCGCGCTTCCGGCAGGGGCGACGCGAGTGAGCGCAGCACGGCGTGGCCGCCGGAAGCCTCGGCGGGAAAGAACTTCATCGCCGGGTGTCCGCGCTCGATCAACCGCAGGACCTCGGACGCGGTGGCAGCGCCCGGCAGGTAGGGCAGACCGGATGCGTCCATCGCGTCGAGCAGGGCATCGGTCGACCCGGGCGAGATCAGGAACTGGGCACCAGCCTCGGCCGCACGGCGCACGAGGACCGGGTTGTTGACCGTTCCGGCGCCGATGACGGCGTCGGGTACCTGGTCGGCGATGGCACTGATCGCACGAAGAGCGGCCGGGGTGCGCAGCGTCACCTCGATGACCGGCAGGCCGCCGGCGACGAGCGCCCGAGCCAGAGCCACCGCGCGGTCGGCATCCTCGATGACGACGACGGGGATCACGGGTGCGAGCTCGAGCAGTTGGGCGGCGTTCAGGGTGGACATCAGAGGACTCCTTCAGGTGTGTTGGTGATGACGCTGGCTCCACGGTCGGCCGGGCCGACCTGCCGGCGGAAGACCGAGAAGAGCTCCCGCCCGGTGCCGGACCAGCTGGCGTCGTCGAGCGCGGCACCGGTGATTTCGCGGGCGGCGAAGACGTCGTCGTCGTCGATGAGGACGTCAAGGGTGCCCGCCGTCGCGTCGAGGCGTACGAGGTCGCCATCGCGGATGCGGCCGATCGGGCCGCCCGCTGCTGCTTCCGGGGTGAGGTGGATGGCGGCCGGGATCTTTCCCGAGGCGCCGGACATCCGCCCGTCGGTGACCAGCGCGACCTGGTACCCGCGATCCTGCAGGATGCCGAGCGCCGGGGTGAGCTTGTGCAGGCTCCGGCATTCCATTTGCGGACGGGCCCTGGTATCGGATCACGGCCACGAGATCCCGGTCGAGCTCACCGGCTTCGAACGCAGCGAGGAAGACGTGCTGATCGTCGAACACCACCGCGGGCGCCTGGATGACGTGGTGTTCGGTCGCCACCGCGGCGACCTTGATGACGGCGCTTCCGAGATTGCCGTCCAGGATCCGGAGCCCGCCGTTCGGCGCGAAGGGCGCTGAGGCGGGCCGCAGCACGTCCGTGTCGAGGCTCTCGGTCGGTCCGGGGCGGTAGCTCAGGGCGGTGCCGTCGAGCACCGGCTCCCGGCGATAGGCATCAAGCCCTGCTCCGGCGACGGTGCGGACGTCGGGGTGCAGCAGGCCGGCGTCGAGCAGCTGGCCGATCAGGAACGCCGTGCCCCCCGCGGCGTGGAAGTGGTTGATGTCGGCAGGGCCGTTGGGATAGATGCGGACCAGCAGGGGAACGACCTCGGACAGGTCCGCGAAGTCCTGCCAGGTGAGCTGGATCCCCGCGGCGGCCGCGATGGCCGGGAGGTGCAGCGTGTGATTGGTCGACCCTCCCGTGGCCAGCAGGGCAACGACGCCATTGATGATCGACCGCTCGTCGACAACGCGTCCGATCGGGGTGTACTGGTCTTTCAGCTCGGTCAGCGCGACCACCTGGCTGGCCGCCGCCGCGGTGAGCGCCTCGCGCAGCGGAGAGTCGGGGCTCACGAAGCTCGCTCCGGGGAGATGCAGTCCCATGACTTCCATCAGCATCTGGTTGGAGTTCGCTGTTCCGTAGAAGGTGCAGGTGCCTGCGGAGTGGTACGACGCCGTCTCGGCCTCGAGCAATTGCTCGCGGTCGGCCAGTCCCTCGGCATAGAGCTGGCGGATGCGGCTCTTCTCCTTGTTCGGGATCCCGGAGCTCATCGGCCCGGTCGGCACCAGGATGGCAGGGAGGTGACCGAAGGCGAGGGCGCCGATGACCAGGCCTGGCACGATCTTGTCGCAGACGCCGAGGAGCAGAGCGCCGTCGAACAGGTCGTGGGCCAGCGCGATGCCGGTCGCCATGGCGATCAGGTCACGGCTGAACAGCGACAGCTGCATGCCGTCCCTGCCCTGGGTGATGCCGTCGCACATCGCCGGAACGCCGCCCGCGACCTGGGCGATGCCTCCGGCCTTCCGGACGGCATCTTTGAGGATCGCCGGGTAGGCGGCGAACGGCTGGTGGGCGGAGAGCACGTCGTTGTAGGAGGACACGATCCCGATGTTCGGCTTCACGAACCTGCGCAGCGCGGCCTTGTCTTGCTGGCCGGTGGCAGCGAACCCGTGAGCGAGGTTCGCGCACCCCAGGCGACCGCGGGTCGGTCCCTGCTCCGCGGCGGCATCGATCCGGGCGAGGTACCTCGCCCGGGTCTGCGCGCTGCGTTCGATGATGCGGCGCGTGACCGCTTCGACGACCGGGTGGATCACCGCGGTGGTGACCGGCATCTGAGCGGCGGAACGCCCTGGTTTGCCCGCACTGAGCGCTGACGAGCCGGCGGCCGGTCGCAGGCCGAGCATCGTGACGATCCTGGCGGCCTCCTCGGCGGGCGGCCTGGCCGCGTCGATGAGGATGCCGCGCTCATCGGGATCCAGAGGCTCCAGGGTGTCCAGCTGCGAATCGAGAAGACTGGCCGGCATGTAGTGGTCGAGGCGTGCGGACATCCGTGCGCCGAGCAGTTCCTTCGAGCCGACGAGGTGCACGAAGATCACGTTCTGCTCGCGCAGCACGTCCCGGTACTTCTTTTTCAGCGCCGAGCAGGTGATGATGCCGGGAACGTCGGCCGTGGTGTGCCCGAGGATCCACGACGATACGGTGTCGAGCCAGGGCCAGCGGTCGTCGTCGGTGAGCGGAGTGCCCGACGACATCTTGTTGACGTTCGCCTCGGGGTGCAGATCGTCGCCCTCGACGAAGTCCCACCCGAGCTGGCCGGCGAGGAGAGCGGCCACCGTCGACTTGCCCGACCCGGAGACACCCATCACGACTAGGACGGGCTGCCGACCGGGCGCGACAAGCGGGGGCCGAGGTTCGCTCCCGACGGGGGTTGGTGTGGAGGCGTCCATCACCACGGGTGCTGTGAATGAGTACATCGTCGTCCTCTCGCGAGGGCGCATCGGCGCGACCTCATTGTCAGGCCAGGTCACCGCGCCCGCCTTCTGCGGGTACAGCGATGTTGACGCTGAATTTCATTAATCAGATTAATCTGATTAATGAGATGTGCCGAGTGTCGCACGACGGCAGACGGGCGTCAAGTCGACGCGTCTGCCGCACCGACCCGGCGAGCGCGGCGCTCCCGTCGACCCGGCATGCTTGCCTGCTATCGTGCGGGGATGATGACTGAGGGCTTCACGATTCGCAACACGACGGCGGCAGACTGGCATGAGGTCAGGGAACTTCGGCTGGAGATGCTCCGCGACACGCCTCTCGGGTTCGGGGAGACCTTTGACGCCGCACTCGCGCACGACGAAGCCGAATGGGCCATGCGCGGAGCACGCGGCACCAACGAACATTCGATCGTCGTCGTGGCAATCACGCCCTCTGGACGCTGGGTCGGGACGATGGGCGGCTACATCCCCGACGAGGCGACCGGGCCGTTGCTCGTCGGCGTCTACGTGGCGCCCGACTACCGGGGCGGGGTGGCCGGCGTGACGGACGCCCTCCTGTCGCGGATCGAGGACTGGGCGCGCACGGAAACGGGTCGGCTCACGCTGCACGTCCACGAGCACAACGACCGCGCCCGCGTCGCCTACGAGCGCCGCGGCTTCGCGGCAACCGGCGTGACCGAGCCGTACGTCCTCGACCCGACGTCCCGGGAGCTCGAAATGATCAAGCAGGCTCACACCGGCATAGCGACAAGTTCAGCGTGTCGAGCACGAGCATTCCCGGTGAGAAGGTGGTCTCATGAGAATCGTCGTAGCGGGCGCGACCGGCACCGTCGGCCGGCACGTCGTCATCGCGGCCGAGCACCGTGGTCACGAGGTCGTTCCGCTCTCCCGGTCCACCGGACAGGACGTGACCACCGGCGTCGGACTCGACGCGGCGCTCGAGGGAGCGGATACCGTCATCGACGTCACGAGCGTCGCGCGCACCTCGGCGGCGGCATCCGTTGAATTCTTCGCGGCAGCCACCAGGTCGCTGCAGGGCGCCGAGGTGCGCCGGTCGGTCGGTCACCACATCGCGCTGTCGATCATCGGCATCGACGCCGTACCGGTCGGGTACTACGCAGGGAAGCTCGAGCAGGAACGGCTCGTGACTGCGGGGCCGGTGCCGTTCAGCATCCTGCGGGCCACCCAATTCCACGAGTTCGCGCGGCAGGTGCTCGGACGCGCGTCGTTCGGCCCGATCGCGCTGGTCCCGACCGGGCTGCTGCGTCCGATCGCCGCCGCCGACGTCGCGGAGGCGCTCGTGTCGATCGCCGAGGGGACCGAGCGCGGGCGTCACCGCGACCTGCGCGGACCGCGTGACGAAACCCTCCTCGACATGGTGCGCAAGGTCATCCGCGCGGAGGGGCGACGGCTGCCGGCGCTCGGGGTCTCGTTGCCCGGCGCGTACTGGCGGGGCGTGCGCTCCGGGGTGCTGCGCGGTACCGCGGACGCCGCCGAGGCCCCCACGACATTCGACGACTGGCTGGCGGGCGAGCGGTCCCGCTAGGCCGTCTCGGCGAGCGGGCGGATGCGTAACGTCGGAGATTCTCGCGACTCGCCGCATCCGCTGCCCGGGGTGACGGCGTGTCTCGAAAATCTCCGACGTTGCGTTTGTGGAGCGCCGGCTACTCGAGGAGGCCGCGGAGGCCGACGAGCACGGTGAGCTGGTGCTCGTAGATCGGGGCGTTCCCCGCGGACACGTCATCGCCGCGGCCGACGTGGAACGGGTTGATCCGCACGATCGGGAGGTCGTAACGGGAGTGCAGGTCCCAGGTCAGGTTGCGCAGGTTCATCACGGTGAGGCCGACCCCGATCTCGAGGATGACCGTGCTGCCGGGGTCCTCTGCGGCGAGGTGTTGCTGGTAGTCGAGGAAATCGTCCTCCTGGAGTTCGTTCGCCGCGTTGTTGAACCAGTAGTCGTCGAAGAAGAGCACGTTCGGCCGGGCCAGGCTCCCGCAGGCGGGACAGAAGGTGGTGGCGAGCCCCGGGTCGACGGTCGGGAAGACGCCGTGCGCCTCCGGTTCGGCCAGGCACTGGGAGCGATCATAGGCGCCGTGGATCTCGAGGAGCTTCTCGGCCGGAAAACCGTGGTCGGTGAACGCGGTGTCGACGTTGGAGGTGAGCACGAAGAAGTCCTTCGCCGCGGCATCCAGCCAGTCCTGGAGCACGAAGTACGGGTCGGCGGGACGGGCGGGCTTCTCCGATTCGCGCATGTCCCGCCAGGTCTCGCGGAAGAATGCTGCCTGCTGGTCTGGTTCCTCGAGCCAGAGCGGCGCGCAGGAGTGCTCGAGGTTGGTGTGGCCGTAGTGCGAGACGGTGTCGCCGTATGCCGCGTTGTCCCCGGTCCAGTAGACGGGCGTTCCGATGTCGGCGCTCATCCCTGCCCCGGCGATCACGATGACGCGGGTCGCTCGCTGGAGCAGTGCGCGGCTCGGGGCAAGCGGGGTGTGCAGAACGGATGCTGCCGGTTGGGCGGACGGGACGGGCACGGCGTATCTCCAGCTGCGGCCCGAGTCGACGGCCGCCCTTCCATTGTGCACTTCAGGACAGCGGCTGGATGAGCGCCGGGTCCTGTCGTTCGGCGTCGGGCACCCGCACGCTGTTCACCCGCCGGGACACCGGGTAGCTCTCGATGTGGGCCGCAACGGCGATGGAGGTCCGGTCGAGGAGGTCGAGAAGATGATTCGGGTCGGTGAGCTTTCCCGGCCTGAGCCATTCGTCCCACACATTCCGTTCGAGGAATGCGGGCATCCGGTCGTGGATCTCGCCGGACGCGTCGCGGGCCTCCCTCGTGATGATCGTCATGCTGTGGGACCACGAATCGTCGCTCTCCTTGCGCGCCGCGTAGAGCCCGGCCGCGGCGAGGACCCCGCCGCCGTGGATGAAGTGCGGCTGCTTGCCGTCTGGGAGGTCCTCCCACTCGTAGTAGCCCGTCATCGGGACGATGCACCGTCGGGAATCGAAGGCCGTGCGGAACATGCCGTTGGTGGCGACGGTCTCGAGGCGGGCGTTGATCGGCGCGGGGCGCTTGCCGCCGTTCGACCAGGCCGGCGTGAGCCCCCAGGACGCCGCGTCCACCTCGCGGGTGACAGTGCCGTCGTGTTCCCACTCGCGCACCACGGGAACCCGGTCGGTCGGCGCGATGTTGTACGAGGGCCGCCAGTCCCGGAAATCACCGCCGGTCGCGACGAACTCCTGGATCAGATCGTCGGTGTCCTTGTCCATCGCGAAGCGTCCGCACATGTGCACAGGGTAATCCGGCAGGTGCGTCCTGACAATCGCGCCGCTAGGCTGTGCGAATCCGGCAATCGCATCTCTGGAGGAGTCGCCATGGGTCTCTTTTCGCCCGGTTTCATGGGCCGTCGCCGCGAACCCGTCCCCGGCCTGCCGCCGGGCCAGCACCTCGTCACGGACTTCCCGGTGCTCTCGATCGGACCCACCCCGCGGGTGTCCGCCGAGGAGTGGCGCTTCAGCATCACGAGCGAGTCGGGGTTGATGACGACCTGGACCTGGGACGAGTTCCAGGCGCTGCCCCAGGAGGACGTGACCGTCGACATCCACTGTGTGACGAGCTGGTCGAAGTTCGGCACCGGATGGCGCGGCGTCTCCCTCGACACGCTGCTCGAGGGTGTCGACACCGGGGCCGGGTTCGCGATGGCGCGCAGCTACGGCGGGTACACGACCAACGTGCCGCTCGACGAGTTGCGCGGCGGCAAGGCCTGGGTCGCGCACCAGTTCGACGGCGCCCCGCTCGCTCCGGAGCACGGCGGCCCTGCCCGGCTGCTCGTGCCCGCGCTCTATTTCTGGAAGAGCGCGAAGTGGGTGCGTAGCATCGAGCTGTCGACCCGCAACGATCCCGGATTCTGGGAGCAGAACGGGTACCACATGCACGGTGACCCCTGGCGTGAAGAACGGTACTGGTGAGCGACGTCCCGGCGAGCGCCGCCCGTTCCACGTGGAACGCATCGGACTGGCACGACGCCCTGGTGGTCGAGGCCCATGCCGAGACCCCGACGGCACGCACGATCCGGATGCGGCCGCCCGCGTCAGCCGCCCGGCCGCCGCTGCCGCCGCTGCCCCGGCTCGTCGCGGGCCAGCACATCGACGTTCGCCTGACCGCACCGGACGGCTACACCGCCGTGCGCTCGTACTCGCTCGCCTCGGCCGCACCGGGTGGGGTCCTCGAGATCACCGTCGAGGAACTCGACGACGGCGAAGTGTCGCCGTATCTCGTGCGCGGCCTCGATGTCGGCGACCGGCTCGAGATCCGCGGACCGATCGGCGGCTGGTTCGTCTGGCGCGAGGAGGAGCCCGCGCCGGTTCAGCTCATCGCCGGCGGTTCCGGCGTCGTTCCGCTGATGGCCATGATCCGCGCCCACGAGGCGGCCGCGCACCCGGCACGGTTCCGCCTGCTCTATTCGGTGCGCTCACCCGAGATGGCGTACTACCGCGCCGAACTCGAGGAGGCTCGACCGGGTCTCGCCCCTGTTCGACCTCGACTGGGTGTACACCCGGCGTGCCCCGAGCGGATGGCCGCACTCACCCGGCCGCCTCGACGTCACCCGCCTCGCGGCGAGCGTGCAGACCCTCGGCGACGACGCGCTCACGTTCGTGTGCGGCGCGACCCCCTTCGTGGAGTTCGTGGCGGACGCCCTCGTGCGGTCCGGCCGAGATCCCGCCCGGATCCGGACCGAGCGGTACGGCGGCGCGGACGGCGCCTGACGTTTCCGCGCCCCCGCGCCCCTGCGCACGCGCGAGTCGGAGATCTTCGCGACACGCCGCATCCGCCGACCGGCCCAGCGGCGTTTCGCGAGAATCTCCGACTTAGCCGGCTCAGCCGACGGCGCTCGAGACGAACAGGACCGCCTCGCTCGCGACGAGGTCGTCGAGCTCGAGCACCCGATCGAGGTCGTGCCCGGCCGCGAGCGCCGCGGCGTGCTGCTCGGGCGTCTGGGGCGCGAGGCGGCCCTGCATGAAGCCGCCGAGCGCCCGAACGGCGCAGGCCGCGATGATGCCCTCCGGGGTTCCGCCGATGCCGACGACGACGTCGACGTCGGTCCCCGAGGTTGCTGCCGCGACGGCCGCGACGATGTCGCCCTCGCCGACAAGACGGAGCTCGGCGCCCGTGGCCCGGATCTCGGCGATGAGCGACCCGTGGCGGGGCTTGTCGAGCACGACGACGACGAGGTCGGCCACGGCCACGCCGGTGACGGCGGCGAGCCGGGCGAGGTTCTCCGCGATCGGGCGGCGGATGTCGACGACCCCGTGTCCGGCCGCCCCGCAGATGAGCTTGTCCATGTAGAAGACGTCGACGGGATCGAACATCGTCCCCCGCGGGGCGAGGGCGATCACGCAGATCGAGCCGGGGAGGCCGGCGGCCACGAGGCGGGTGCCGTCGAGCGGGTCGACGGCGACGTCGCAGAGCGGCGCGCCGCCGTGGCCGAGCGCTTCACCGTTGGCCAACATGGGGGCCTTGTCCTTCTCACCCTCACCGATGACGACGGTGCCGTGGAACGGTGCGTCCGCGAGCACGGCCCGCATCGCGGCCACCGCGGCGGCGTCGATGGCGATCTCGTCGCCCCGGCCAAGCCACGGCAGGCAGGCCGCCGCCGCGGCATCCGTCGCCTCTCGCACGCGGTCGACGAGCCCTGCGGGATAGGAGTGCGCGCCGAGCACGACGGCACCGGAACCGGAGCCACGGGGGATGCCCGTCGGCTCGATTTCCGGCTCGGCGGAGGGACGGACGGGAACGGGTGTACCGGATACTGGAATGGCGTCAGCCTAACTCTTCCGTGTTACGAACGCGGGTCACGAGCGCACCAGCGCCGTGCCGTCGGCGGCGAGGTAGTCCCGCCAGGACCGCTTCGGAGCCCAGCCGAGCAGGCGCTTCGCCTTGGCGCTCGAGATGCCTGAGGCATCCGGGCGGGAGAGGGGCCGCAGCGGGATCGTGTCCCCATAGTGCGCGTGCAGCAGCGCGGCGAAGTCGCGACCGCCGGCAGTGTCCGGCGCGGCGATATAGAACACCTCGTGGCCGGGCAGGCTCCGATTCGGCGGCGAGCACGATCGCGTTCGCGAGGTCGTAGGCGTCTGTGTAGCTCCAGAGGTTTCCGCTTGACAGCGCAGCGTCGCGCACGAGAGGCCCGAGGTTCTGCTCGTAGTTGTCCTCGTTCTGCACCCAGCTGGGCCGCAGGGAGATGCAGCGGATGTCCGAACGTGCGACGGCGGCGTCCATCAGCTGCTCCCCGAAGAGTTTGGTGAGCGCGTACGGGTCCTGCGGGTGCGCCGGGTGGTCCTCGTCGACGGGCGCGTACTCAGGCAGGAAGCCGCGCTCGGCGAACAGGAATCCCGGCACGGTCTCGCTCGAGATGTTGACGAAGCGCGGCACGCCGAATCGCACGGCGGCCTCGAGCACGTTGAAGGTCGCCATCAGGTTGGTGCGGAACACCACGTGGGCGGGGTTCGCGGTCGGGTCGGGGATCGCGGCGGTGTGCACGACCGCGTCGGCGCCGCGGATCACGGCGAAGGCCTCACCGGCATCCGTCAGGTCAGCCATCTGGTAGCGCGCTGCGCCCTCCACGGCCCGTTCGAAAACCGGGCGGGCGAGGTCGACCCCGGTCACGTCGTGACCTGCATTGAGCAGGGCTTCGACGGCGGCCCGGCCGACTTTTCCGTTGGCACCGGTGACGACGACCTTCATGAGCGCTCCTTTGCTGAACGTGCGGAAGCCTTCACGCTACCCCGCCCGGCGCCGGTCAGACGCCGATGTCGCGCCGGCGGAGAACGAGCGCGGTCGCCGCGGCGACGAGCAGGGAGCCGCCGTAGAAGGCGAGGAGCGCGATGGGCTGGCCACCGTTCGTCAGCGGGAAGTTGCCGAAGGCCCAGTAGTAGGGCGAGAGCCCGTGCAGCCATTCGAGGTCGGCGCTCTGGTTGCCGAGCGCGTTGAACACGTAGCCGACGACCGCGACGAAGGCTCCGCCGCCGATGCCCCAGACCCTGCGGCCGGTGAGGGCGCCGCAGAGCATCGCGACAGTGCCGGAAAGCAGCACGAGACCGGCGAACAACAGGCACGTCTGCGCCAGATAGCCCAGGTCGATGCCGAGCTTGCTCGGGCCGTTCAGCGCGGCGACCAGCACGAACATCACCGCGGCGATGATCGCGACCTTGAGTACGAGCGCCGCGAAGCGCTCCACGACGACCTGCACCCGGGTGACGCCATGGGCGAGGGTCAGCTCGAGCCTGCCCGGACTCCTCGTCGCCGCCGAGCATGGCCGCGCCCCAACCGATCGTCGCGATGCTGATCAGCAGGAACCCCATCAGGCCGAAAAGGGTGGCCTGGGTGTAGCCGGCCCCCGTGCTGATCTGGTCGTAGTTGAGGGTGCGGATCAGGGCCTTCGGGAGCGAGTCGATGAGCTTCTGCATCTCGGACGTGCTCGCCATGCTCGGGTAGAGCGGCAGGTAGAGCATGCTCGCGGCCGCGATGCCGAGGCACCAGCCGAGGACCGCGCGCCAGCCGTCGGAGAGGGACTTACCGAAGAGGGGCAGGGGCGTGCGGCGGACATCCGTTGCCGTGGCGGCAGTCATTTCGATTCCTTCCGTGCGCGAGCGCGTCGGCCCCGGGCGTGACCGGTGGCGCCGTCTCCGGCGGTGACCTCGGGGGGTGCGGTGTAGAGCTTGAGCACGGATTCCTCGAGGTCGGGTTCTTCGAGCACGAGGTCGGTCAGTGCGAGCGTCGCGATCGCCTGGATGAACGGCGCGATCGCACCCTCGAGGGTCGCGATCGCCTCGGTCGCGACGGCCGCGCCGGCGGTGCCCGGTTCGCCGGCAGGCGGGGCAACGGTCGTGCAGACGAGCCCGGCCATGCCCTCGAGCCGGCCGAGCCGTTCGGTGAGTTCGGCGGGGCGGATGCCGGTGGCGGTCATCCGCAGGTGCCGCACGGCGGTCTGGCGCAGGGCCTCGACGCTCGCGACGGTGACGATGCGCCCGTCCCGGAGGATCGCGACCTCGTCTGCGGCCTGCTGGATCTCGCTGATCACATGCGAGGACAGGAAGACGGTCTGCCCCGCGTCGCGGGCCTCTTTCACCAGCAGCAGGAATTCCTGCTGCATGAGCGGGTCGAGGCCGCTCGTGGGCTCGTCGAGCACCAGGAGTTCCGGCTCGTGCATGAACGCCTGCACGATGCCGAGCTTCTGTTTGTTGCCGCGGGAGAGCTTGCGCACGGGCTGGCCAAGGTCGAGGTGGAAACGCTCGGCGAGTTCCTCGATGTGGCCGGTGCGCACGGGACCCGAGATGTCGACGTAGTGCTGCAGCAGCCGGTGGCCGGTGATGCGGCCCTCGAGGATCAGCTCGCCCGGCAGGAAGCCGATCCGGCGGCGGAGTTCCGGACCGGCGTTCCGGGAGTCGGTACCGAGCACGGTTGCATACCCGGAGCTCGGCCGGATGATGTCGAGCAGGGCGCGCATCGTCGTGGTCTTGCCCGCGCCGTTGGGGCCGATCACGCCGAAGACGCTGCCTCGCGGCACCGTGAACGTGACGCCGCGGAGGGCCTGGGTGCTGCCGAAGTGCTTGGTGACCTCGACCGCCTCGATCGCGGCATCCGTCGGCGGCGAGGAGGCGCCGGGGTTCGGTCGGCTCACTGTTTCGACGTGACTCATCGGGTGTCCTCTCGTCTGGAGTATTCCCGGGCAGGCATAGGCTCTGCTCCGGGAACCGAAGCGGGCTCCGGAGTAACCGCGAGCGCGTTCCGGGTGATGTTCAGCACGGTCTCGTCGGTGTAGAGCCCGTGGGTGTAGAGCTCGACCGACGGCAGCGCCAGCCGCCGCATCGTCTCCTGGCCGAGTCCCCGGCCCTCGAAGCCGAGTGCCCTGGCGAGGTGAGACGTCATCGTCATCATCGCGAGGCTCGTCATCGTGATGAGCACGGCCTCGGCGCGCGGGTCGGACGAGGGGTTCATGCTCCCGTCGGCGATGCCGGCCCGGATGATCGCCTCGGTCTCGTCGACGATGGTGTCCACGAAATTCTGGCCGGCCGCCGTCTCCTCGCTGATGGCCCGCGACAGGTAGGCGACGTCGACTTCGTATTCCGCAGGGTTCGCGAGGTAGCTCTGGATCACGGCCTGGAGCCCGGCCGGGCTCGCCTTGTCGTGGGCGGTGGCGAGCATATTCCCGATCACGAATTCGTCGCACTCGGCGCGGAGGCGTTCCTTGCTGCCGAAGTGGTGCACGACGAGGCTCGCGCTCACTCCCGCCGTGGTGGCGATCGCCCGCAGGCTCGTCTTACGGAAGCCGTCGCGCGCGAAGTGCACGATCGCGGCATCCCTGATCAGGGCCCGCGCCGTGAGGTCCTCCGGTGGAGAAGGACGAGCTGTACGCATGTTCAACATGCTAAACACTTGTTCAGTCGGGGTCAAGGCCCTGAGTCGCTGTCAGGCAGGTGTGGGAAAATCGAGTGAACCCTGGAGGTTTCCCATGTCAACTGTTCCCACCGCGCTTCCCGTTCTGCCGGCGTCCGTCCACCTCGCCCCCGGCATCGGCGGGCTCCCCATCGTCCGTGTCACCGGCCGCGCCGGGTCGGCCGAGGTGTACCTGCACGGCGCACACGTCGCCTCCTGGGTTCCGGCAGGCGGTGCCCCCGTTATCTGGATGAGCGCGGCGAGCCGCTTCACCCCGGGGACGGCCATCCGCGGCGGCATCCCGATCTGCTTCCCCTGGTTCGGTCCCAACGCGGCGGATGCAACGGCGCCGGCCCACGGTTTTGCCCGCGTGACCGAGTGGCAGCTGTCCGGCGCCGCCGAGGTCGGTGACGATGTGGTGCTGACCTTGCACCTCACGGACTCGCCCGCGACCCGCGCGTCGGCCTGGCCGCATCCGTTCGAGGCCCGCTACACCGTGACCGTCGGGGCGACGCTCCGCCTCGAGCCTGACCGTCACCAACCGGGACACGGTGCCCGTGACCGTCGAAGAGGCGCTGCACAGCTATTTCGCGATCGACGACATCCACCACACGACCGTGGCGGGGCTCGAGGGCGTTCCGTTCCTCGACAAGGTCGGGGGCGCAACACCCACACCCGGTTCCCCGGAACCCGTGTTGTTCACGGCCGAGACCGACCGGGTCTACGCCGGCACGACGGCGGCGACGGTCATCGACGACGGAACGCGCAGCATCGCGGTCACGAAGACCGGCTCCGAGAGCACCGTGGTCTGGAACCCCTGGATCGACAAGGCGGCAGCAATGGCGGACTTCGGCTCCCAGGAGTGGACCGGCATGGTCTGCGTCGAGACCTGCAACGTGGGCGCGGACGCGATCACGCTCGCGCCCGGCGCGAGCCACACGATGACGGCGGAGTTCACCGTCACCCCAGCCGCGTGAGAGTGACCTTTCCGGTCGAGAGTGACCCGCGCACCGGGCACTCGCCACCGGAAAGGTAGGGGTCAGAGGGCGGTCGGGGAAACCGGGGCGTCGCGAAGCAGCCAGCCGACGGCGTCCGCGGCGCTCCAGCCCTCTGGGTGCGCCGCGAGGAGCACGGCAGCGCCGTCGATGTCGTTTCCGAGCGTCAGCAAGGGAGCCTCGACGTAGCCGGTCTTGCGGGTCTGGCCGAGGCCGACCGTCGCGGTGAGCGCGTTGCAGAGGCAGGCGCGGCCGGCGGCGTCCTCGGCGGTGCCGCCCTTGCGCACGTACATGTGCACGGGTTCGCTCGGGCAGCGGAACCCGACCGTTCCGTCCTTCTTCGCATAGGGCTCGCGCAGGTAGCTCAGGTCGCAGAGGCGCACCCGTTCGGCATAGACCGCCGGGTCCGACAACGTGCCCGGCAGCTGGGCGACCTTGAACGGGAACCCGGTCGGCGAGGCGGCGGCGTCGGTGCGGATAGAGAGCTCTGTCGCGTCAAGGCGACCGAGCACCTGGTCGCGCAGGCCGGGGGCGAGACCGGACTCCTGGCTGAGCGCGAACAGGGTACCGACCTGCACGCCCTGTGCTCCCGCGGCGAGCGCGACGGCGAGGCGTTCCGGCTGGCCATAGCCGCCGGCGAGCCAGAACGGCAGGCCGAGTTCGGCGATTTTGACGATGTTCGCGTCGTCGCGCGGGCCGTAGATCGGCTGGTCGTCGTCGTCGAGGGTGAGCCGCCCGCGCGGGGGCGCATTGTGGCCGCCGGCCGTCGGACCCTCGATGATGAACCCGTCCGGGCGGATGTCCGCATCCCGCGCCAGGTAGAACGCGAGAACGTGCGCCGAGACGATGGCGACGAAGAAGGGACGGCGGAGGGGCGGGAGAGTCTCCGGGGTGACCCCGAGGACGTCGACCGGATCGACGCTCACGGTATGCACGGCATCCGCTGCGGCACCGTGCACGTCGATGTCGATCGTGCCGATCCGGCCCGCACTGAGCTCGTCGAGGAGGTGCGGGATCTGGCGCGGGATGCCGGCCCCCATCAGCACGAAGTCCACCCCGGCGAGCATGGCGCCGAGTGCGGCGGACGGGGTCGCCAGCTGCACCTTCTCCATGTAGTTGATCCCGACGATCCCGGTGTGGCCCTCCTTGGCCAGCCAGACTTCGGTGAAGTTGCCGAGCACGCTGAGCTCCTGCTGCTCCCGGGTCGGCGTGAGCGAGAGCTTGGGGATGGGCAGGTACGGTTCGCCTGCCGGGCGTCCCCCGGCCAGGAAGTAGCGGTCGAGCACGGGGGCGACCAGGGCGGGAAGCGGGAAAGCGGCAAGGGCGCGGCGGATATGGCCGCCGTCGTCGCCGTCCTGAAGGCGTCTCGTGAGCACGGAGTCGAGCGCTACGCCGGACACGACGCCGAGCTGACCGGTGCGGGCCACAGCGTTGGCGAGCCGCCAGGAGGAGACGGCCATGCCCATCCCGCCCTGGATGACCACGGGGAGTGAGCTGTCGGACAAGAGGGCCTCCGTCGATCTGCGCCGGGCGTCCGCCGTGAGAACGGGGTGCCGCTTGAGTCGCTGAGACCGGGGGATCAGTTGCAAGGCGCAGGCCAATCGTACCTCACGGCATATTCCGGAATCGGGTTGCATTCCGGCCGCCGCCCCGTGACCGGATCACCGGATGGTGGCACACTCAGTGATTAAGACGGAGATGGAGGCTGGCCTGCACCCGCGCCCGAGTCGGAGGGCAGGTTCGTGATGACACACCACGTGAAACAACGCTTGTAAGCGAAAGGACGCTTGACATGAGTTTCATCGGATTTCTACTTCTCGGCCTGATCGCCGGGGCGATCGCCAAGGCCATCCTGCCCGGCACCCAGGGCGGCGGGTGGTTCGTGACCCTCCTCCTCGGAGTGGTGGGCGCGATCCTCGGCGGCTGGCTCGGATCCCTGCTCTTCGGCGTCGGTATCGGCGACTTCTTCCAGCTGTCGAGCTGGTTGCTCGCCATCGCCGGGTCGATCATCGTGCTGCTGATCTACGGCGCCGTCGTCAACCGGAGGCACACCGCCTAGGCGGAGCGCACACTCCCGGTGCATCACCGCCGTCGTCACCCCGCGCTGCCCGCCTCAGAAACGGCAGCCGCGACCTCACTGGTGCTGTGACACCTCGGTGACATCGTGCAGGTGGTGCACCGGGTCATGCACGAAGTACTGGCCCATCGTGGTCACCGTGAACCGGGCGCCATCGCTGCGCCTGCCGACCCGGCCCCGTTCCTCGGCCGGAACGGCCGCGAAGGCAGCCGCCGCGGATGTCGCGGCCTCGGCCAGTTCGACGGCGACCCGCTCAGGGGCCTGCTCGCCATAGCGTTCCGCCACCGCGGTCGCGTCCTGGTCCCAGTTCGGGAACAGCGGATCGTCCTCCGTGCGCATCAGCGCGAGCCGGACGGTGAAAATGCGGAAGACATCCCGAACGTGGGCCGCGTACTCGAGGGCCGACCAGGTGTGGTCGTCGGGCCGCACCGCGACATCCGCCCGCTCGAGCACGGGACCCCAGGCCGCGGCGTTGGCCCGGATCAGCCGCGGGATGTCGTCGAAAGCCACGTCGGCGGCCACGAATCCGCACTCGGGGCAGGGGCGCTCGAGCACCCAGGTCCAGTCCTTGGTGTCCGGGGGAATATTCATGGCGCGAGCCTACCAATCCCCGCACATTCCACTGCAGGCCCCGACGAATCCGCGCACCTCCCAATCCGCTGTGAGGTTCACTCCGAACTACTGGCAACCGCACGCCGTGCGGTCCCTACCAGGAGGAACATCCCATGCGCACTTCACCGAATCGCCTCGTCGCCACCGTCTTCGGTGCCGTCTACCTACTCGTCGGCCTGCTCGGCTTCGCTGTCACGGGCGGCGTCAGCTTCATCGCCACCCAGGGCGGGCTCCTGCTCGGCCTCTTCGCCGTCAACCCGCTGCACAACGTCGCCCACCTGCTGATCGGCGCCGCGCTGCTCATCGCCGGACTCTCGGGCGTCACCGCGGCCAAGTCCGTCAACACCACCGTCGGCGCGGTCTACCTGCTCCTCGGAATCGTCGGGTTCTTCATCGCGAGCTCGGCCCTCAACATCCTGGCCCTCAACACCGCCGACCACTTCCTCCACCTCGCGAGCGCGATCGTGCTGCTCGGAGCGGGCCTCGCGACAGACAAGGTCGTCCGGCACTCCGCGGTCGCCTGACCCGTCCCACCCGGCACCGCACAACCGCAGCCCACACCCCCACGAACAGGAGCATCATGACCCCGATCAGCCGCCTTTGGTTGGCCTTCTCCGCCATCGGCGCGGGCACGATCCACCTTGCCGTGGGGGCGAGCGCCCCGGTGCTCCTCATGATCACCCTGGTCGGTCTCGGTGCCGCCGAGCTCGGCTGGGGCGCCGTAACGCTGGTCCGGGGGCGGGCACTCGCCCCCGGGGCAGCGCTCTTCGGAGCCCTCATCCCCGTTTTCATCTGGGGTGCCGTCGCGACCCTCGGCAGCGGCCTCGGTGTGCCAGCGGCCGCGACCGGACTCCCGCTGCAGCCGATGGCCACCGCCACGCTCTTCGACCTCTTTCTCGCCTGCTCCCTCGCACTCGTGCTGCGCCGCACCCGCCGCACCACCAGCACCAGCACCACAGAGGGAGTTCCACGTGCCTCCGCGGGTGAGACGGCGGGCGGGTGGCGCTTCCTCGCGGCCCTCACACTCGCGGCCCTCGTCGTCTCCGGGCTCACCACTCCGGCGCTGGCCGCGACGGATGCCGGCGCGCACGCCGTCCCGCACGGCTCGCACGGTCTTCCCCTCGCGCCGACCCCCGACGCCCCGGCCGGCCACCACCACTAGCCGGCTGTTCCCGGCGACCGGCCGCGGCATCCGCTGTCGAGGAGAGGCGGCCCGGTCAGGCCGCGGGCAGCGCGCCCTGGCTGCCCATGAAGCGCTGGACGTCCTCGTCGACGATGATGTCGCTCGGCCGCAGCGGCCGGGTGAGGTACAGGCCGTCGAGGTTGGTCAGCCGGCTGAGCGCCACGTAGGTCTGGCCGGGGCTGAAGACGCGGGTGCCGAGGTCGACGATCGCCCGTTCGTAGGTCGCGCCCTGGGACTTGTGGATGGTGACCGCCCAGGCCAGCCGCAGCGGGAACTGGGTGAACTCGGCGACGACGTCCCTGCTCAGCTTCTTCGTCGCCTGGTTGTAGCTGTACTTGTACTTCTCCCACACGGCCGGCTCGACCTCGTGCGTCGTGCCGTCGATCTCGACGAACACGGTCGAGTTCACCTTCGTGACCGTGCCGATGCTGCCGTTGACCCAGCGCGGGCCGCCGTCGAGCGGGGAGTCGTTCCGCAGGAACATCACCTGGGCGCCCACCTTGAGCTCGAGCACCGCGTCCGCCGGATACGTGCGGCCGCCGAAATCGCCGGTGACCTCGGCCTTCGCGGTGAGCGCCTTGCCCGGCAGTCGCTTGAGCGCCGCCGCGTTGATCCGGTTGACCGCGTCGTTGCGGGTCGCGAGGGTGATCACGCCCTCCGTCGGCGGCGTGCGGGCGCCCGCCGCGTTGAGCGCGCCGCCGATCTCCGCGGTGACCTGCCCGTACCGCACGGCGTTCAGCATGTGCCGGAAGTCGGCGTCGCGCTGCCGGTGCACCTCGGTCAGCTCGAAGATGCGCAGGCTCGGCGCCCTTCCAGACCTTCGCGTCGAAGAACCACATCGACCGATAGGTGTCGGTGAAGTACGCCCGCTCGTCGGAATCGCCGGGCACCGGCGCGAGCTGGTACGGGTCGCCGAACAGCACGATCTGCACGCCGCCGAAGCTGTCGTTCGGGCGCTGCCTGGCCTGGCGGAGGCTGCGGTCGATCGCGTCCATCAGGTCGGCGTTGACCATCGAGACCTCGTCGATCACGACGGTGTCGATCGTGTTGAGCAGCTTCTTGACCTGGTCGTTCTGGTCGATCGCGTGGTCGGCGATGACCCCGATCGGCAGCCGGAAGAGCGAATGGATCGTCTGCCCGCCCACGTTGAGCGCCGCGACACCGGTCGGGGCGGCGATCACGATCTGCTTGCTGGTGTTCCACGACAGGTGGTTCAGCAGCGTCGACTTGCCGGTGCCGGCGCGCCCGGTCACGAAGACATTCTGGCGCGTGTTCTCGATGGCCTGGTAGACCTCGGCCTGCTCACGCGACAACGAAATCGGGGACACGGGTCGCTTTCAGTAGGAATGATGGGAACATTCCACTTTATCCGCCCTGGCCGGTGCCGGGGTGGATGCCGGGCATTCGTGGACAACGTCACTGACGGCCCGCGCCCACGCCCGTGATCGCCCGCCACCGCCCACCGGCCGCACCCTCAGAGTCGCGCCCGTAGAATGTGCACGTGAGCAACCGCGACCGCACGGCCCTGCGCGAACGGGGTCGAACCCTCGTCACCGTCGTCGTGGTTGCCGTCCTCCTCGTCGCTGCGCTGTTCGCGGCGATCGGTTCGCTCAACCGCGAGGTCTACAGCGCGGGCGGTTTCGTGCGCCAGTACCTCGACGCTCTGGCCAGGCACGACACCGCGAGCGCGCTGAGCCTGCCGGGGGTGACCCCGACCGCGGCAGAGCAGACGGCGGCAGGCCTGCCGACGGATCTTCCCGACACCCTGCTGCGGGCATCCGTGCTCAGTTCGATCACCGCGATCAGCCTCGTGAGCGACACCGCGACACCGGGTTCCGCGGGCACCGGCGCCGCCGAGGTGCACACCGTCGTCTACGCCTTCGACCTCGACGGCGCGCCGGCGACGATGGAATTCCGGGTGGCGAGGGCCGGCACGTACGCGGCCGTCTTCGACTCCTGGCGCTTCGACACCAGCCCGCTCGCGGTGCTCGGGGTCACGGTGCTGCACGAGGCGAGCTTCTCGGTCAACGGCCTCACCCTCGACACCCGCGCGCACGCTGCCCCCGACGCCCCTGTGACCTTCTCGAACCAGGCCGCCTACCTCGCCTTCGCCCCGGCCCGGTACACGATCGCGCACGAGTCAGCCCTGCTGAGCGCGGCGCCGCAGTCGGTTCCCGTGACGCAGTCCGGGGCGACGGATGTCTCGGTCGACGCCGAACCGAACGCCTCCTTCGTCGGCCAGGTCCAGTCCGAGCTCAACAGCTTCCTCGACACCTGCGCGACGCAGAAGGTGTTGCAGCCCTCTGACTGCCCGTTCGGGATCGAAATCAACGACCGGGTCAAGTCGGTGCCGACCTGGTCGATCGCCGAATACCCCGCCGTGACGCTCGCCGCCGGGGACACTGCCTTCGACATGCCGTCGACGGCCGGGCGGGCGCACATCAAGGTGGCCGTGCAGTCGCTCTTCGACGGGGACCTCAGCACCCGGGACGAGGACGTGCCGTTCGCGGTCGCGATCCAGGTCGTCGTGGGGGCAGACGGGTCGCTCGCGATCCAGCTCCGCTGACCCGTTCCGCCCGGGACTAGGGCTGCCGGGTGTCGCGCGAGGCGAGCCGCCTCGAGCTGGGCGTTGTAGCGGATGAGCTCGGCCTCGCCGGTCCGGTCTGCGTTGCGGTCCTTGCGCCGGGTTTCCTTCTCGTCGCTGCGGGACCACTGGATCGCAACGGCGATCGCGAGCGCGATCGTCGGGATCTCGCCGACGCTCCAGGCGATACCGCCGCCCAGCTGCTGGTCGGCGATCGCGCTGACCCCCCAGGTGCGGCCCATCGCGCCGTACCAGTCGGCGAGGAGGAGGCCCGTCCCGGTCATCAGGGCGACCCCGAAGAAGGCGTGGAACGCCATCGTTCCGAGGAGGAGCAGCAGCCGGAAGGCGTACGGCAGCCGGTACGGCACCGGGTCGATGCCGATCAGGGACTGCACGAACAGGTACCCGGTGATCAGGAAGTGCACGACCATCCACTCGTGCCCGATGTGGTCGGTCGTCGCCCAGCTGAACAGGTTCGAGTAGTAGAACACCCAGAGCGACCCGGCCCACAGCACGGCGGCGACGATCGGGTTGGTCAGGACGCCGGCGTAGCGGGAGTGCACCGCGAGGAGGATCCATTCGCGGGCTCCGCGGCTCTCGTCGGTGCGCTTGTGGATGGCCCGGGCGGCGAGGGTGATCGGGGCCCCGGGCACGAGGAACACCGGCACGAGCATGGTCAGCGCCATGTGCATCAGCATGTGCGAGGAGAACAGGTACTTCGCGTACAGGTTGGCGCCGCCGTTGGTGATGTAGAAGAGGATGAGCATCCCGACGACCCAGGACACGGTCCGGTAGAGCGGCCAGGCGTCGCCGCGCTTGTGCAGCCGGTACACCCCGGCCAGGTAGAAGAAGATCCCGAACGCGCAGAACAGCACCCAGGCCAGGTCGAAGTCCCATTCGGTGAAGTAGCGGGCGAAGGTCAGCTCGGGCGGCAGGAGCTCGCCGGTGAGGATCTGCGCGGGGGTCGAGGTGGCGACCTGGGTCGCGACGACCTGGGCGACCGGGGTCGCGGTGCGGGCGAGTGCCGCCGCGACGCCAGAGGCGAGTCCCATGAACGCGAGCTCGGCGACCACGAGCCACCAGAACCAGGTGCCCGCGCTGCGACCGGCGGCGCCCGGTCCCGCGAGCGTGGCCCGGTGCATCCGCTCGACGAGGAACCTGCGCTGCAGCACGCCGAAGCCGCCGAGCGTGATGAGGGCCACGACCTTCACGAGCACGAGGATGCCGTACGGGGTCAGGAGCCGGTCGATGCTGCCGATGCGCAGGCTCGGCGCTGACGTAGCCGGAGGCCGCGACGACGATGAAACTCACCAGGGCGAGCGTTGAATACCGACCGATGACGGCGTTGATGCGGGTGCCGTCGAGCCTGCCGGTGGAGCACGATGATCGTCAGGAGCCCACCGAGCCAGATCGCCGCGAACACGAGGTGCAGCCCGAGTGCGGTGATCGCGACGTCGTGGCCCGCGCTGCCCGCCGCGTGGCCCTGGAGCGCCATCGGAACCAGGGCGCCGACCGCGAGCGCCGTGACGAAGACGAGCCCGGTCTGGCTGCGCACGGCGAAGCACAGCACCGTGACACCCGCGGCGATGAGTGTGGTCGCGAGCCAGGCCTGGCCGAGTTCGATGTCGCTGAAGAACTGGCCGGCCGTCGCACTGAAGCGGTCGTCGAAGGCGAGCGGGACATCCGTCACCTGCAGGAAGGTCAGGAACCCGGTGAGCGCCGATGCGGCGGTGAAGAGGGCTGCGGCCCCGGCCGCGAAGTCGAGCGAGGTGCCGTATGCGCTCTCGCGGGGGCTGAGCGCGAAGCAGGCGAGCACGAGGGCGCCGATCGTCCCTGCCGCACCGAGGTTGACCAGGAGCTTGGCGACCGGGAGTCCCCAGCGCACGAGCGGCCCCGGGTCGGCGAGCAGTTGCGCGGCAGCGCCGCCGCCGTAGGCGAGGGCGAGCAGGGTCGAGAGCACGGCCACCAGGAGGAGGGCTGCAGGACCGGAAATCCGCACGAAACGAGGCACCGCTCCAGCTTAACCGGCCCGCCGGTGGGCAGCCCGCGAGCCGATGCCGCCGGCCGACACACAGAGGAGGGCGCCGGCCGAAGCCGACGCCCTCCTCGGGGTGAATCTGGTGAATCTGGTGCGAATGCTACTTGGCGGCGGCCTTCAGCTTGCTGCCGGCGGTCAGCTTGACGCGGTGACCGGCGGCGATGGCGATTTCCTCGCCCGTCTGCGGGTTGCGGCCGGTGCGCGCCGCGGTGGCGGTGCGCTCGACGCCGAGCCAGCCCGGGATGGTGACCTTGCCGTCGTTGGCGACGGTTTCGGCGAGCGCGGCAAAGAATGCGTTGAGCACGCTGTCGACGGCGACCTGGCTCTGGCCAGAGTCTGCGGCAACCTTGGCAACGAGCTCGGTCTTGTTCAGCGACTTGTCAGCCATTGAGTGTCCTCCTCGGACCTTCATCTGTAAAAAAACAGGTATGCGGGTGATGCGGGCGACGCCAGAAGACGCCTCCGTTGGTCGGTTGGACCGCGTTGAATCTAACAGAGTTCCGGGAACTTCCGCGTATTTCCGGCTTTTTCGGCATCTTGGGGTGCTTTTTGCCCCTCCTGGATGCCCATTTCCGCTGTGCGCGGAATCCGGGCGGAGTCGGAACGGAATCCGGGATGCCTCGCCGGCGCATCCGCCCGGGTACGCAAAAGGGGATGTCGACCGGAGTCGACATCCCCTCATTCGCGGAACCGGAGTTCAGCGGAGCGATTCAGCGGGTGTTACCAGCTGGACTTGGTGATGCCGGGCAGCTCGCCGCGGTGCGCCATGTCGCGGAAACGCACGCGCGAGATGCCGAACTTGGAGAGGTGGCCACGGGGGCGACCGTCGACGGCGTCGCGGTTGCGCACGCGCACCGGCGAAGCGTTGCGGGGAAGCTTCTGGAGGCCGAGGCGGGCTGCCTCGCGCGACTCGTCCGTACCGGACTCGTCGACGAGGGCCTTCTTCAGGCTCCAGGCGCTTGACGGCGTAACGGGCAACAACGATCTTGCGCTGTTCGTTACGGGCGATCTTGCTCTTCTTGGCCATGTGTTAGCGCTCCTCTCGGAAGTCAACGTGCTTGCGCACTACGGGGTCGTACTTCTTGAGTACGAGACGGTCGGGGTCGTTACGACGGTTCTTGCGGGTCACATACGTGTAACCGGTGCCAGCCGTCGAACGGAGCTTGATGATCGGGCGGACGTCATGCTGCTTGGCCATTAGATTTTCTCCCCACGGGCGAGCAGGTCCTTGACGACCGACTCAATGCCACGAGCATCGATAACCTTGATTCCCTTGACCGAGAGGGTCAGGGTGACGTTACGGCGCAACGAAGGCACGTAGTACTTTTTGGTCTGTACGTTCGGGTCGAAACGACGCTTGGTGCGTCGGTGCGAGTGCGAAACGTTGTGTCCAAAGCCGGGAACGGCTCCGGTCACCTGGCAGGTTGCTGCCATGGTTCTCCTCCAATACCGAAGGGCGAATGCCCTTCCCAAGATCTCTTGTCGGCCGGGCACAGCAGTTCCACTTCACTGGTTCAGGAAGCGAAGCCGATGTATTCCGGCAGTGCACGCAAAGATATGCGCAGCAACCGCCAACTCTACGGGTCGGCGGGTGTCCGCGCAACTCGGCTCAGGCGATGGCGGTGGTGGCGGCGGATGCCGCGGTGCACGCCGCGCAGAGGCCGAATACGTCGACGACGTGGGCGGCCTGGGTGAAGCCGTGCTCGGCGGCGACGTTCTTCGCCCAGGTTTCGACGGCATCCGCTTCGATTTCGACGGTGAGTCCGCAGTGCCGGCAGATCAGGTGATGGTGGTGGTCGGTCGTGCTGCAGGCCCGGTAGAGGCTTTCGCCGTCGGGCGACTGCAGGCAGTCTGCCTCGCCTTCCCCGGCAAGGTCGGCGAGGGCGCGGTAGACCGTCGCGAGTCCGATCGGGGAGCCGGTGGCGTGCAGGCGGCTGTGCAGGCCCTGCACGCTGACGAATCCGACCGTGTCGCTGAGGGCCGTGCGCACGGCCTCGCGCTGCCAGGTGTTGCGCTTCATGACTTCCACCCTAGGCTGGCCCGGGTTCCGGCACGACCGGTGGCCGGCCGGGCGGTCTGGGCGCGGGTCAGGAAACCACTGGTCCGGGGGCTGCCGGCCCGGGAGCGGAGCCTGACGCACCGCGAGTGCCAGCAGGAAGAAGGCTGCCGCGGTGAGCGCGATCGCCGGCCCGGCGGCGACGTCGAGGGCGCGGGAGAGCAGTACCCCGCTGATCCCGGCGGTCGCCCCGAGGACGGGTGCCGCGATGAGGATCTGGCCGACGGTGCGGGCGAGCAGGCGCGCGGCGGCCGCGGGAGCGGCGATCAGGGCGATCGCGAGGATCGCGCCGACGGCGGGCATCGCCGTGACGACGGTCGCGGTGATGAGGCCCAGGGTGAGCAGTTCCACGGGCCATTCCCGGTAGCCGGCCGCGCGGTAGCCGTTCGGGTCGAAGGTGGAGAGCAGGAGTTCCTTGCCGAAGAAGACGACGGCCAGCACGGCGAGCCCGAGCACGCCGGCGGCGAGCCCGATGTCGGAGCCGGTCGTGGTCAGGATGGATCCGACGAGGAACGAATCGACGTGCACGGGCAGGGACGGGTTGAGCGCCTGCAGGAGCACCCCGAGCGCGAAGCCCGCCGTGAGGACGATGCCCGAGGCCACCTGGCTGCCCTGGCGGCGCACCCGGCCGATCAGGGTCATGATGCCGACGATGGCGATGCTTGCGACGAAGGCCCCGAGCGGGATGCTCAGCCCGAGCATCGCGGCGCCGACCGCTCCGGGGAAGGTCGCGTGGGTGAGCGCCTGGGCGAAGAAGGTGCGCCTGCGGAGCACCACGAGGGAGCCGACGAGGCCGCAGAGCGCGCCGATCACGGCGGCGGCGAGGAGCGCGGTGCTGAAGTAGTCCATCAGCGCACCGCCGCGGGAAGGGGCCGCAGCGCGCGCACCCGGTCGAGCAGGAGCCGGCCGACGAGCGCGAGCGCATAACCGGAGACGAGCACGAGCACAACGGTCGCGCCGCTCGGCAGGTTGACGCCGGCCCCCACGGAGGCCAGATAGCCGAGGGAAAGTCCGAGCCACGCCGCGACGGCGGCGAACACCGCCGCGACCGGGAACAACAGCCAGAGGCGCACGGTCACGAGCCGTGCGACCGCGCCGGGAACGATCAGCACCGCGAGCACGAGCAGGGTTCCGACGGCGCTCGACGCGGCGACGACGACGAGGGCGATCGCCACGTTGAGCACGAGGTCGAGCACGAAGGGCCGGTAGCCGACGGCGGAGGACCCGGTGCGGTCGAAGGCGCGGAAGAGTTGCTCCTTGAGCGTGACGGCCACGAGGAGGAGGGCGATCGCGCAGATCACGACCGTCTGGACGACCTCGACCACGCTGATCGTGAGCAGCCGCCCGAACAGGAGTTGTTCGAGCTGGCCGACGTAGTTGGTCTCCCGGGAGACGACGATCACGCCGATGCTGAACATGGCCGTGAACACGATCGCGATCGCGGCGTCGACCGGAACCGCGCGGCGCATCAGCACGGCGAGCACCACGGCGGTGAGCACGGCCGCGACGATGGCCCCCGCGAAGAGGCCCTCGCGGCCGCCCCAGACGAAGCCGATCGCGATGCCCGGGAACACCGCGTGGGTGAGTCCGTCGCTGATGAATTCGAGCCCGCGCAGGTTGACGAGCACGCCGACGATGCCCGCGACCAGGCTGAGCACGAGCAGCACCATGAGGGCGCGGGCCATGAACGGCAGGGAGTATGCGTCGAGGAGCGCGCCCCAGGCATCCACTCAGTGCCCCGTGTGGCCGGGCACGACGACCGTGTGCTCGTCGAGTTCGACCCCGACGGAGCGGAAGGTGCGCTGGACGTTCTCAAGGCTGAGCACCTCGTCGAGGGGGCCGAACGCGACCTGTCCGCCGTTGAGGAGGAGGACCGATTCGCAGACGTCGCGGGCGAGTTCGAGGTCGTGCGTCGAGACGAGCACGGCAACGCCGTCGGCCTTGAGCCGCTTCACGGTGTCGACGAGCGCGTTGCGGTTCTCCTGGTCGAGGCCGTTGAACGGTTCGTCGAGCAGGAGCAGGCGGGGCCCGGATGCGAGGGCGCGGGCGAGAAGTCCGCGCTGCTGCTGACCCCCGGAGAGTTCGCCGAACCGGGTCCTGGCGCGTTCGGCGAGTCCGACGGCCTCGAGGGCCGCGGCGACGTGCGCGCGGTCGCGTTTGCCGGGCAGGCGCAGCCAGCCGAGGGAACGGTACCGTCCCATCATCACCACCTGCTCGAGGGTGACCGGGAATTCCGGGTCGAGCTCGTCGGCCTGGGGCACGTACCCGACCGCGCCTGCGGGGGCCGGGGATTCACCGAGCACCTCGACGGTGCCTTTCGTTCGATGGATCAGGCCGAGCACACCCTTGAGCAGGGTCGACTTTCCCGAGCCGTTCGGCCCGATCAGGGCGACGGCCTCGCCCGCGCGCAGGTCGAAGGTGACGTCTTCGAGCGCGGGCGTCTGGGCGTATGCGAAGGATGCCCCGGCCACGTGGAGGGCGAGCGGCGCGGTGCTCCTCGGTTGAGAATCGTTCTCGTTCACGTCTTCACTCTCGCAGGTCTGCCGGGACGGCGGTGGGGGTGACACCCCAGGACTCGAGGATCAGGCGCACATTGTGGACCTGGGAGGCGATGTAGGTGGCGCCGTCGCTGCCCGCCGGGCCGAGGGAGTCGCCGTAGAGGGCGTTCTCGCCGGAGTAGACGGTCACCCCGGCCTGCCGGGCGATCGTGTCCGCGGCCTTGGGGCTGATCGACGCCTCGGAGAAGACGGCCTTGACGCCGGTGGCCCTGATCTTCGTGACGAGCTGGTCGATGTCGCTCGCGCTCGGTTCGGCGTTGTCGTCGAAGCTGGGGATCACGCTGCCGACGTAGGTGATTCCGTACGCGGTCGTGAAATAGCCGAAGGCATCGTGGTTGCTGACGAGGAGCCGTTCCGCGACGGGGACGGGGTCGATGTTCGCGCGGATCCAGCTGTCGAGTGCGGTGAGCCGGGTGTCGTACGCCGCGGCGTTGGCCGCGAGAGCGGCGGCGCGTCCGGTGTCTGCTGTGCTCGCGGTCGCGAGGCCTGCGGCGATGGTCCGGATCATGGCCTCCGCGTTGGCGACGTCGGTCCAGATATGCGGGTTGCCGCCAGCGTGGTCGTGTGCGGCATCCGTGGATGCGTCGCCGGCCGCTGAATCGTTGCCCGCCGCATCCGCTGCGATCGTGATTCCGGCGTCGGAGTCGATCGTCACTCCGTGGAAGCCCGAAGCGTCGATCGCGTCGGTGAGCCATTCCTCGAGGCCGACGCCGTTGATCACGAGCACATCGGCACGGCCGAGGGCCGTCAGGTCGGCCGCGGAAGGGTCGTAGCTGTGTGCACTCTGGTTCGGCTGGATCAGCTGGGTGATCGTGACACCAGGGGTGTCGCCGATGATGTTCCGGGTGAGGTCGGCGACCTGGGTCGTCGTCGCGACGACCTTGAGATCGCCCGCGGAGCCCCCGAAACCGCCCGCTGACCCGGCATTCGAGGCCGAGCATCCGCTGAGGGCGAGCGCGGCCGCGGCCAGGAGCGCGGGGAGGACGAATCGGGAAGCGGTCACACAGTGACGGTATCCCTATTGATAATGATTGTCAAAACCATTAGGTCGCAGCGGCGCTGACTGCGGCCGCCAGTTTCCGGTGCGGACAACTGTTGCCCGCGTACGAGCCACAGTTGTCCGCACCGGCAACAGTTGTTCCGCGGTGCGGCGGCTAGACGATGCCGGAGGTACCGAGGAGCGACCCGATCAGGAAGGTCACGACGAGTGCTGCGGCGCCGCCGAGCACGACGCGGATGATGGCGCGGAGCTTGGGGCTGCCGCCGAGGTGGGCGCCGGTCGCGCCGAGCGCGGCCAGGGCGACGAGCACCGCGCCGAAGGTGATCGGGATGCGGACGCTGGCGGGCAGGAGCAGGATGGCCAGGAACGGGAGCAGGGCCCCGAGCGTGAACGCCGCGGCCGAGACCCAGGCGGCGTGCCAGGCGCTTACGACATCGTCCTCGGTGATGCTGTGCTCGGCGAGCAGGTGGGCGCGCACCGGGTCGATCGCCGTGAACTCCACGGCGACCTGCCGGGCCGTCGCGGGCGCGAGGCCCTGCTTTTCGTAGAGTTGCGCGAGTTCCTCGAGTTCGCCCTCCGGGTCGACGCTCAGTTCGCGCTTCTCGCGCGCGATCAGGGTGCGCTGGCTGTCGCTCTGGCTGCTGACGGAGACGTATTCGCCGAGGGCCATCGAGATCGCGCCGCCGACGAGGCCGGCGGTGCCCGCTGCGGCGATGACTGCTGTCGAGCCGCTCGCGCCGGCGACGCCGACGACGAGGGCAGCGACGGAGACGATGCCGTCGTTGGCGCCGAGCACCCCGGCGCGGAGCCAGTTCAGGCGGCCGGCGTGGCTCTCGCTGCGCTTCTGGTCGTCGGCTGCTGCCTCGACCGCTGGGACGACGGGGGCGATTCTGGCGGGGGCGATGGAGGTCATGAAGAACATCAGACCACAGGGAATCCGCGCCCGCCAGCGTGGAAAGCCTTACCTCACCAGCGCGTTAAAGGGCTGGTGAGGTAAGGCTTCCCAAAGTTTGTGCGCTGTTCGGGACGCGCTATTCGAGGAGGAGGGCCGGTTCCTCGATGATGCTCGCGACATCCGCAAGGAAGCGGCTCGCCACGTCACCGTCGACGACCCGGTGGTCGAAGCTCGCGCCGATGGTCGTGACCTGGCGCACCCGCACCTCGCCGTCGACGACCCAGGGCTTGGGCTTGATCGTGCCGAGGGCGACGATCCCGGCTTCGCCCGAGTTCAGGATCGGGGTGCCGGTGTCCATGCCGAAGACGCCGATATTGGTGATCGTGATCGTGCCCCCTGCCTGGTCTGCCGGGGTGGTCTTGCCGTCACGGGCGGTCAGGGTGAGCGTCTCGAGGGCGCGGGCGAGCTCGAGCAGGCTCATGTCCTGGGCCTCTTTGACGTTCGGCACGATCAGCCCGCGCGGGGTGGCCGCGGCGATGCCGAGGTTCACGTAATGCTTGATGATGATCTCCTGGTCCGTGAAGACCGAGTTGACGGTGGGGTTGCGGCGCACCGCCCAGATCATCGCCTTCGCCATGATCAGCATCGGTGAGACGCGCACCCCGGCGAAGTCGGTCGAGGCCTTGAGGCGCTTGACGAACTCCATCGTGCGCGTGGCGTCGACGTCGACGAACAGGCTGACGTGCGGCGCGGTGAAGGCGCTGCCGACCATGGCCTGCGCGATCGCCTTGCGCACGCCCTTGACCGGGATGTGCTCCTCGCGGTCACTCGGCCATTCCGGTGTCTGGATGTTGCGGAACACGCTCGCCTGGGTCGCCCCGCGCAGCACGTCCTCGCGGGTGACGTCGCCGACCGGCCCGGTCGCTTCGACGAGGGCGAGGTCGACCCCGAGATCCTTCGCGAGCTTGCGGATCGGCGGCTTGGCGATGACCGGCCCGGCGGATGCCGCGCGCGGCGCCCGGGCCTGGGCTGCGGCAGGCGGCCGGGGCGTTTCGATCGCGGGAGGAGCGATCGAGGCGTGCGGCGCGGCGCCGTCGGACCCGCGCCGACGACGGGTCGGCACGCTCGGGGCGGCTCCCCGGCCCACGAGCACCTTCGGTTCCTCAGCGGTGATGGTCGACCCGGTGTCGAGGGCCGCGCCGGCCAGCTCGGTGACGCTCGCGGCGGGGACCTGCCCTGCTTCGGCATCCGCCGCCACGGCAGCGGGGGCAGCGGCCGGAGCCGAACCAACGGGGGCGGGCTCCCCGGCCGGGACGATGGTGATGATGACCGTTCCGACGTCCACGGTCGTTCCGACCTCGACGAGGATGGCGCCGACGACACCGACGAACGGGGACGGCAGTTCGACGAGCGACTTGGCCGTCTCGATCTCGACGAGCACCTGGTTGATCGACACGGTGTCGCCGGGGGCGACCCGCCACTCGACGATTTCAGCCTCGGTGAGGCCCTCACCGACATCGGGAAGGGTGAAATTCAGGACGCTCATCTGGGTTCCTTGCTGTGGGTCATGCGAGGTGCGGGGCGGTGCATGTCAGTACGCGAGGGAACGATCGACCGCTTCGAGGACACGGTCGGGGGACGGCAGGAAGTGGGTCTCGACCGCGGCGGGCGGGAAGGGGGTGTCGAAGCCGGAGACGCGCAGCACGGGAGCCTCGAGGTGATAGAACGATCGCTCCGTCACGGTCGCGGCGATCTCGGAGCCGACGCTCACAAAGCCGTATGCCTCCTGGGCGACGACCAGGTGGCCGGTCTTCTCCACGGAGGTGAGGATGGGACCGTAGTCGATCGGCGAGATCGAGCGCAGGTCGACGACCTCGATGCTGATGCCTTCGACCGCGGCGAGTTCAGCGGCCTGCACAAGCACCGTGACCATGGCGCCGTGCCCGACGATCGTGACGTCGGTGCCGGCGCGGACGACCCGGCTCGCGTGCAGGGGAATCCCGCTCGCGCCGAAACGCACCTCGCCCTTGGGCCAGTAGCGGCTCTTCGGCTCGAAGAAGATGATCGGATCGTCTGAGGCGATCGCCTCCTGCATCATCCAATAGGCGTCATGCGGGTTCGACGGGCTGACCACGCGCAATCCGGGGGTGTGCGCGAAGTACGCCTCCGGGCTCTCCTGGTGGTGCTCGATCGATCCGATGTGTCCGCCGTATGGAATCCGGATCACGACGGGCATCGTGACCTGGCCCTCGTGCCGGTTGCGCATCCGGGAGAGCTGGCTGGTGATCTGGTCGAAGCCGGGGAAGACGAAGCCGTCGAACTGGATCTCGCAGACCGGACGGTAGCCGCGGAGGGCGAGGCCGATCGCGGTGCCTACGATGCCGGACTCGGCGAGCGGGGTGTCGAGCACGCGCTTGTCGCCGAATTCGGCGTGCAGGCCCTCGGTGACGCGGAACACGCCGCCGAGCGGCCCGATGTCCTCGCCCATCATCAGGACCTTCGGGTTGTCGAGCATCGCCTGGCGGAGGCCGGCGTTCAGGGCCTTCGCCATCGGGAGGTTCGCCGAGGTGGCGGGCGCAGCGGATGCCGCGGCGGGAGCGGCCGGTGCGGCCGACTTCAGGACCGGGGTCTCGGTCACGATCGTGTCGCTCACGCGTCGCCTCCTTCGAAGGATGCTTCGTATCGGTCGAGCCAGGCCTTCTGCTCCTGGATCAGCGGGTGGGGTTCGGCGTAGACGTTGTCGAAGATGACCGAGCGCTCGGGCGACCGGATCTCGAGGGCCCGGCGGCGGACATCCGCTGCGTGGTCCTCTGCCTCTTCGTCGACGGAGTCGAGGAAGTCCTGCTCGACTCCGAGGCCCTGCAGGTAGGCGCGGAACCGGACGATCGGGTCCTTCGCGACCCAGGCGGCGAGTTCCTCCGGGTCACGGTACTTGGTGGGGTCGTCTGCGGTGGTGTGCGCGCCGACCCGGTAGGTCATCGCCTCGATCAGGGCGGGGCCCTTGCCTGCGCGGGCGTCGTCGAGGTGCTTGGCGGTGACGGCGTAGCTTGCGAGCACGTCGTTGCCGTCGACCTGGGTGCCGGGCATGCCGAAGCCGCCCGCGCGGAGGTAGAGCGGGGTGCGTGACTGCCGGGTGACCGGGACCGAGATTGCCCAGTGGTTGTTCTGCAGGAAGAAGACCTGCGGGGTCTGGTAGCTCGCCGCGAAGACGAGGGCCTCGTTCGCGTCGCCCTGGGAGGAGGCTCCGTCGCCGTAGTAGACGATCACCGCCTCGTCGGTCTCCGGGTTGCCGGTCGCGGTCGTGCCGTCGAGCTGCATGCCCATCGCGTAGCCGGTCGCGTGCAGGGTCTGCGAGGCGAGCACGAGGGTGTACAGGTGGAAGTTGCCGTGCTCCTCCGGGGTCCAGCCGCCGAGGGTGACGCCGCGCAGCATCCGCAGGATGTCGACGAGGTCGAGCCCGCGGATCATGCCGACGACGTGCTCCCGGTAGGAGGGGAAGACGTGGTCCTGTGGGCGGGTGGCGTACGCACTGCCGACCTGGGCGGCCTCCTGGCCATGGCTCGGCACCCAGAGGGCGAGCTGGCCCTGGCGTTGCAGGTTCGCCGCCTCCTTGTCGAAGCGGCGGACGACGACCATGTCGCGGTAGAACCTGCGGAGGTCGTCTTCGGTCAGGCGGTCGAGGTACGGCATGAACTCCGCCGCCGCCTCGCTCGGCTCGACGAGGCCACTCGTGGAGAGCACCTGGACCAGGGGTGAGTCGTTCTCGAGCGCTGCCATCGTACTAACCTAGCCGCCGGGCCGAATGCCCCATTGGTAGATTGTGTACAAGGTCCGCGCAGGTTCGCAGTAGTTCTTCCACAGATTCTTCCTCGCCGATCGAGATCCGGATGCCCTCGGGGAACGGCCTCACCACGAGCCCGGCCGCACCGAGCGCCGCCGCCGCGGCACCGGTTTCCGCGCCCGTCGGCAGCCAGATGAAGTTGCCCTGAGGTGCGGGGGTGTTCCAGCCCTGCTCGGTGAGCGCGCGCCAGATCGTGTCACGACGGATGCCGATGGTGCGCACCCGGTCCATGAGCTCGTCATCGACATCGAGCGATGCGATCGCGGCAGCGCTGGCGACACCCGTGACCGACAACGGAATCGCCGTCGCACGGGCCGCGTCGAGGATCGCGACCGGCCCGAGGCCGTAGCCGACGCGGAGCCCGGCGAGGCCGTAGGCCTTGGAGAAGGTGCGCAGCACGACGAGGTTCGGGTAGCGGCCCAGCAGGGAGACGCCCCTGACCGCGTCGGGGTCGGTCACGAACTCGGCGTACGCCTCGTCGAGGATGACGAGCAGCGTCGAGGGGATGGCATCCATGAATGCCTCGAACTCCGCAGCGCGCACGATCGTGCCGGTGGGGTTGTTCGGGCTGCAGACGATCAGCACGCGGGTTCTGTCGGTGATCGCGGCGGCCATCGCGGCGAGGTCGTGGCCGTGATCCGGTCGATTGGGCACCTGCACGCTCGTCGCGCCGGCGACGGTGACGAGACTCGGGTATGCCTCGAAGGAGCGCCAGGAGTAGACGACCTCGTCTCCCGGGCCCGCGGCGGCGAGGATGAGCTGGGAGAGCAGGGCGACGGAGCCGCTGCCCACGTGCACCTCGTCGGCCGAACGTCCGTAGCGGGCGGCGAGGCGTTCCCGCAGCTCGGACGCCGAGGCATCCGGATAGCGATTGTAAGCGGTCTCGGCGCCGACAGCGGCGATCACGCCGGGCAGCGGCCCGAATGGGTTCTCGTTGCTCGAGAGCTTGAAGGCACTCGCGGCTGCCGCCTTTCCCTGCCTGTAGGCCGGGAGGGCGATGATTTCGGGGCGCAGTCGCACCGCTGACTGGTCTGTGGGGCTCACTCGGCGATTCTACGCCGGGGCGTATTCGCGGGGCCGCATGAGCCACGCGGAAACCGGCCGTGCCTCGAGTGCGCAGCGCCCGGTCAGGTGCCATAGTGGTCGCGTGGCCCGATTCCTGATCAAGCTGATCCTCAATGCCGTCGCCCTGTGGCTCACCACCCTCCTCGTGTCGGGAGTGAGCGTCGAACCCTATGCCCCGGACACCGGCGCCATCGTCGTGACCTATCTGCTCATCGCCCTCATCTTCGGTCTGGTCAACGGCGTGATCGGCGGCTTTGTGCGCGTCATCGCCTTCCCGCTCTACGTGCTGACCCTCGGCCTCCTCGCGCTCATCGTCAACGGACTCCTCCTGTTGCTCGTTGCCCTGATCTCCGACGGCCTGGGTTTCGGACTGCAGGTCGACGGGTTCTGGACCGGGGTGCTCGGGGCGCTCGTGCTCGGCATCATCAGCTGGCTGCTCGGCGTGCTCGCGCGTCCGGCCACCGGCCGCCAGTAGCCGGCCAGGTCTTCCGCCGCCCGGTCACGGCCCGGCCGTCCGGATGCCGCGCCACCGGGTGACCTCCGCCGGTCCCGATGCGCCGACCCCGGCCAGGGTGTCCCGGAAGCGCAGCAGGTTCGGCTCCGCTGAGTCGTCCATCAGGTGGGCGGTGGCCTGGTAACTCGTGAGGGAATGGGCCGGCAGCGCCTGCCCGGCCGGCGCCTCGCCGGCGGCGAACGCCCTGCTGCGCACGAGGACACGGTCGTCGACCCCGGCCGCAGTGCCGCCGAACGCCGGAACGATGTCGTCCGTGTGCTCGACGGTGACGGCCTCCACCCCGGCCGGAATGGAGAGCTCCGCCGTCGGGCTGCCGAAGGACGCGACGCCGACGGCGTTGAACTCTCCGGACTCGGCGAGCTGGACCGCGATCTGGCCGCCGAGGGAGTGCCCCACCGGGAGCACCGGGTCCTGCGGCTGGACACCGGCCGCGTGCATCGCCTCGACCACGGCACGGTACGCGCCGGAGGGGCCGAGCGGCGCCGCCGCGCCGGAGACGTCGCTGGCCAGGTCGAACGGCTGCCCGGTCCCCGTCGGGTCCCACTCCGCGGTGCCCCCGATGTAGACGATCCAGGACGGTGGGGAGCCTGCGGCACCGGCGTAGCGCTCGATCCGGATCTGCGGGCCCTCGGCCCGCGCGTCGGGGATTCGCCGCGCGAGCTCCCCGAACCCGGCGGGAGGCAGGGCCGCGAGGACGGCCGGGTGCACCGGGCTGCCCGTCTCGGTCACCCGGTGCACGCTCACCGGCGTCTCCCTGAGGAGGCCGAACGGGCGGACCAGGAGGAGCGCCGTCCCGGCGGCGGACGAGAGTCCGAGCATGCCGAGCCCCTCGTCGCCGAGCTCGAGCCCTGCGGGGAACGGCAATCCGAGCGCACCGACGGCCGTGTCGTCGGCGGAGGACACGAGTACGCGCACCGCGGCGACGACGGCCGGGTCGCTCAACAGGCCCGGGTTCGCCTGGAACCACGCAGCGACGTCCGCCAGGCTCCCCTCTGCGAACACCCCGCCGAACAGCGCCCGACCCGCGAGCCCGCCGAGCGCGATCGCCGCGAGGTTCGGCAGCGCGCCGAGAATCATCAGCGGGGCTGCGCGCCCCACGAGGTAGCCGAGCCAGGCTCCCGCAACCCCGCTCGCGCGCTCGACCGCGCGCTCGACGCGCCCATAGTCTTCCGCGGCCGTCAGGAGCGCATCGGCGAGGGTCCTGCTGCGCTCGACGATGTCGGCGAACACGGTGTCTGTCCGCAGGATGCCGAGGCCCGGATCGGCGTCTGTCCACCGCACGGCGGGCGTCTGCGCGGAGTCGAGCGCGCGGATCCGGGCGAGCCGGGCCCGCCAGGACTCGGCTTCCGTCTGGAGCGTGCGGAGCACGGCCGCCTCGGCAAGAACGGCATCCGTCGCGACGAGGGTTCCGCCGCCGCCGGAGACCAGCAGGCCTTCGCCGGACTCCGGCCCGCTCACTCCGACCATCCACCCGGGTTCGCCCGGGCAACGGCTGCGAGCCTGCGCCTTCTCAGCCTCGATGCGCACGAGTACCGCGGTGAGCGTCTCCTCGATGCTCCGCTCCGCCCCGGCCAGGAGCGCGGCGAGCTCCCAGCGGCGTTCGAGGTAGGCGCGCTGCGCCTCCGAGCGCCACTCGGCGGGCGCGCCGGCCGGGAGAAGCCGGCGCGCGGCGAGGGCGACGTCGTCGGCCAGGGTGCGCAGCAGCATCCGCTGATGCCGTAGCTCGGTCAACCGGTCGGTCTCCGGCGGATATTGCGACCACTGCATCGGCCTTCCCTTCCTCGGGGCCGACCCGGCGGCCCCGACGGATCGATCCTGCGCGACTGGGCCTGCCGGAGAGGCCGTCGCCAGGAACCTGGGGAAAGCGAAGTCCCTCGGCCAGGTGTGGAGGAGGCGAAAGTGACGGACAATGGAGCCATGACCTTCTCGGCGATCCGCCCCGACGAGGCGACGCCCTTTCGGATCATCTTCGTCTGCACCGGCAATATCTGCCGCTCACCGATGGCGGAGATCACCCTGCGCGATCTGGTCACCCGGTCCGGGTTGGGGCGGCTGATCTTCACGAGTTCTGCGTGCACCGGTGACTGGCACGTCGGCGAGCAGGCGGATGCCCGCACGGTCGCCGCCCTCAAGCGGCAGGGCTACGACGGCAGCCACCATCGCGCCCGCCAGTTCGACCCGGACTGGTTCACCGACTACGACCTCGTCGTCGTGCTCGACCGCACCCAGGAGCGCATCCTGCGGAACTGGGCGGTGAGCGACCGGGACAGGAGCAAAGTACGCCTGCTGCTCAGCTTCGACCACGAACAGGCGTCCCTGCACGACGTGCCGGACCCGTACTACTCCGACGATGCGATGTTTGACTCGGTATTGGGCATGATTGAGAAGGCAAACCTCGCGCTCTTCGCGCAACTAGAGCCCGCAATCCGACAGGGAGTCCGATGAGTCCACTACCCCCCAGGTCCTCAGCCCGCTAGACGGCCGCTACCGGGCCGCCGTCACCGAACTCGGGGAGTACCTGTCGGAGGCCGGCCTCAACCGTGCTCGGGTGCACGTCGAGGTCGAGTGGCTGATCACCCTCACGGATCGCAGCCTGTTCGGCTCGACGCCCCTCGACGCCGAGCACAAGGCGTCCCTGCGCGCCCTCGCCACCGACTTCGGCCAGGCCGAGATCGACGAACTCGCCGTTCTCGAGGCCACCACCCGCCACGACGTCAAGGCCGTCGAGTACCTCGTCCGCCGGCGCCTGACCACGCTCGGCCTCGACCGGATCAGCGAGCTCACCCACTTCGCCGCGACGAGCGAGGACATCAACAACCTTGCGTACGCCCTCACCGTGAGCGCCGCCGTGCGCGAGGTGTGGCTGCCCAAACTCCGTGCGACCATCGGCCTGCTCCGCCTGCGCGCCCTGGACTACCGGTCGGATGCGATGCTCGCCCGCACCCACGGCCAGCCGGCGACGCCGACGACGGTCGGCAAGGAGATCGCGGTCTTCGTGTACCGGCTCGAACGCCTCGCGTCGCAGGTCGAGGCCAACGAGTATCTCGGCAAGTTCAGCGGCGCGACCGGAACGTTCGCTGCGCACGTCGCAGCGGATCCCGCGATCGACTGGCCGGCCGTGTCCCGCGCCTTCGTCGAGGGCCTCGGGCTCACCTGGAATCCGCTCACGACCCAGATCGAGTCGCACGACTGGCAGGCCGAGCTCTACTCCAAGGTGTCCCACGTCAACCGGGTGCTGCACAACCTGGCGACGGACGTCTGGACCTACATCTCCCTCGGCTACTTCCGGCAGATCCCGCAGGCCGGCGCGACCGGGTCATCGACGATGCCGCACAAGATCAACCCGATCAGGTTCGAGAACGCCGAGGCGAACCTCGAACTGTCCTCCGCGATCCTCGACTCGCTCGCCGCTACCCTCGTCACCTCGCGGATGCAGCGGGACCTGACCGATTCGACGACCCAGCGCAATATCGGCGTCGGCTTCGGCCACTCCCTGCTCGCCCTCGACAACATCGTCCGCGGCCTCGGGGAGATCGACATCGACAGGGTCCTGCTCGCGCACGATCTCGACGTCAACTGGGAGATCCTCGGCGAAGCGATCCAGACCGTCATCCGGGCGGAGGTCTCGGCCGGCCGGTCCACCATCGCAGACCCGTACGCGCTGCTCAAGGAGGCTCACCCGCGGCAAGCGGATCAACCAGGCCGACCTCGTCGCCTTCGTCTCCGGCCTCGAGATCGGCGAGGATGCCCGGGCGCGCCTGCTCGCACTGACTCCCGCGGCATACGTCGGACTCGCCGACAGCCTCGTCGACTACCTCGGCTGACCCCGCACCTCACTAATTCGACGGAGATTTTGGTTTTTCACCACCTGAGAGCGCGATCTAAGCGCTTTCCGGGCAAAAACTCCGTCGAATTGGTTAGGGCTGCTGGCCCTTGTCCTGCTCGTCGATGTCGGTCTTCTCGGCGTCGTTGGGCTTCATGTTGAGCACGAGCATGGCGATCACGACGAGCACGACGATGAACGTGATGCCGAACCCGATCAGCGCAAGCAGTGGCTCCCGGGTGCTCATCAGCACGACGAGCCCGAGGAACACGGCCATCACGCCGGCGAGGCCGACCAGTTCGAGCGGCTTCAGCACTTCGGAGCGGCTGGGCTTGCGCGGCGTGTTCTGGGTCACTGGGTGTCCGAATCGTTGGGTGCTGCGGAGTGAATCGAGTCGACGGATGTCTCTGCGGCGGCGGCCACGGCCCACTTGAGCGAGAACGCGGCGATGCCGAGGTAGACCGCGAGCATCACGAGGTAGGCGCCGAGCAACCCGACGGAGACGACGACGTTCGGCGGCAGCACCAGCACGACGATCGCGAACAGCACGGTTGCAGCGCCCATCACGAGCCAGTCGCGGTCCGCCGGGTCCCTGCGCCGGGCACGGATGCCGCTCGACAGTTCCAGAGAACCGGTCACGATGCCCCACACCGTGACGAGGTAGAGGAAGAAGCCGAGCCCGCCGCCGTGGAAGGCGAGGGCGAGCGCTCCGGCGACGACACCGGCAATACCCTGCACGAGGAAGGCGCTGCGTTCCCGGGAGTCAGCGAGCGTGCGCCGACTCAGCACGGCGACGATGACGCCGCTCATGAGGGCGAAGGCGCCGAACACCAGGAGCCCGAATTCCGGGGAGTGGTTCGCGGTGAAGGTGATCAGGACGGCCGGGACGACGGCGACGCCTGCGCGCACGAGGGGCACGGTCCAGTAGCCGGCGGCGCGGTGGTCCGTGCCGGCAGCGGCGGGTGCGTCGGCCATGCGGAGACCCCTTTCGTGCCTGCGGCTTCCTGCCTGCGAGCGGATGCTCGTCATCGGGTGGCGAGACTGCCCAAGTCTACGCGGGCCGGGTCGGAGCATCCGCTCTCAAAGGGATCTAGAGCGCGTTGACCGCGCCGAGGATCTTGGTGAGGGAATCCTTGGCGTCGCCGAACAGCAGCGTCGTCTTCGGGTCGTAGAGCAGCTCGTTCTCGATGCCAGCGAAGCCGGGGCGCATCGAGCGCTTGAGGAAGACGACCTGGCGGGCGTCGCCGACGTCGAGGATCGGCATGCCGTAGATCGGGGAACCGGGCGAGGTCTTGGCCGCGGGGTTGACCACGTCGTTCGCGCCGACGACGAGGGCGACGTCGGTGTTCTTGAACTCGGGGTTGACCTCGGCCATTTCCTTGAGCGATTCGTACGGCACGTTGGCCTCGGCGAGGAGCACGTTCATGTGCCCGGGCATCCGGCCGGCCACGGGGTGGATCGCGAAGACGACCTCGACGCCCCTGGCCTGCAGGGTCGTGGCGAGTTCGGCGATCGTGTGCTGGCCCTGGGCCACGGCCAGGCCGTAGCCGGGAACGATGACGACCCGCTGGGCGTAGTTGAGCAGCACGGCGACGTCTTCGGGGCTCGAGGAGCGGACCGGGCGGTCGCTCTGCGTGGTCGAGCCTGCGGTCGAGCCGCCTTTGAAGGCGCCGAACATGATGCCGCTGACGCCGCGGCCCATGGCGGCGGCCATCGCGCGGGTCAGGATCGTGCCGCTCGCACCGACGAGGGTGCCGGCGACGACGAGCAGCAGGTTGCCGATCACGATGCCGGAGGCCGCGACGGCGAGTCCGGTGAATGCGTTCAGGAGGGAGATGACGATGGGCACGTCCGCGCCGCCGACCGGCAGCACGAGCAGGGCGCCGACGACGAGGCCCAGCACGAGCAGCACGACCGCCCAGCCCGCGGCACCGGTGCCGACGACGAAGCCGCCGGTGACGAGCGCCAGGAGGACGATGCCGCCCATGACCCAGGCGAGCCCGGGGAACACGAGCGGGCGGGAGCTGATCAGGCCCTGGAGCTTGCCCACGGTGACAGCGGAACCGGCGAAGGACACGGCGCCGACGAGCATCGTGAAGACGACGGCGACCCTGGTCCAGCCGTTGGCGCTTTCACCGAGTTCGAGCATTGCCACGAGAGCCGCTGCGCCGCCGCCGACGCCATTGAACAGGGCGACGAGTTGGGGCATCTGCGTCATCTGCACGCGGCGTGAGATCGGGGCTGCGATGGCCGAACCGACCGCGATGGCCACGATGATGGCGGGGATGTTTTCCATCCGGACCGAGAGGAACACCGTGATGACGGCGAGGAGCGCTCCGGCGGCGCCGATCAGGTTGCCGCGGCGGGCGGTTTTGGGCGAGGACAGGCCGCGGAGGGCGAGGATGAAGCAGACGGCGGAGACCAGATAGAGAAGCCCGGTCCACTCGGGGCTGAGCAGGCTCATTTGGCGGTGTCCTTCGAGTCGGCGCCGGCCGGTTTGCGGGGGCGAACATTTTGAGCATCCGGTCGGTGACGACGAAGCCGCCGACGAGGTTCGCCGTCGCGAGAAGCACGGCGAGGAGGGCCACGATGAGCAGCCAGATGTTGGTCGTCTGGCCGGCGACGGTGATCGCGCCGATCAGGATGATGCCGTGAATGGCGTTCGCGCCGCTCATCAGCGGGGTGTGCAGGGTGCTCGAGACCTTCGAGACCACTTCAAAGCCGACGAAGACCGCCAGCACCACCACGGTCAACAGGGTGATCGGATCCATCAGTCTTCTCCTTGCAGCGCGGCCTGGGCCGCGAGGGCGGCCTTGGTCGGTTCGTGCGTCACTTCGCCCGAGTGGGTGAGGCATGCGCCGGCGATGACCTCGTCGGTGAAATCGGGGGCGACCTGGCCCTCGCTCGTCATGAGAGCGAGCAGGTTCGCGACGTTCTTGGCGTACAGGCGTGAGGCGTCTGCGGGCATCGTGGATGCCGCGTCCTTCATCCCGACGAGGGTGACGGTTCCGTCCCCGCTCGCGACCGGAACGAGGGTGTCGACGCCGGCGACGACGCCCTCGACGTTTCCGCCGGTTTCGGCGGCGAGGTCGACGACGACGGAGCCGGGCCGCATGCCGGTGACCATGTCGTGCGTCACGAGCAGGGGTGCGGGGCGGCCGGGGATCGCGGCCGTGGTGATGAGGACATCCGCTGCGGCGACGTGGGGGGCGAGGAGCTCACGCTGGCGGACGGCGCGGTCTTCGCTGAGGTTCGCGGGCGTACCCGCCTGCGCCCTCGACGGCATCCAGGTCGAGCGTCACGAAGGTTCCGCCCATCGAGGTGACCTCGTTGGCGGATGCCGGGCGCACGTCGTACGCCGAGACGCGCGCGCCGAGGCGCTTGGCCGTCGCGATCGCCTGCAGGCCGGCCACACCGGCGCCGAGGACGAGGACGCGCGCGGGCGGGATGGTGCCGGCAGCGGTCATGTACATCGGGAAGAACCGCGGGAAGCGGATGGCCGCCTCGAGGACGACCCGGTAGCCGGCGACGAGGGCCTGCGAGGTCAGGGCGTCCATCGACTGGGCGCGGCTGATGCGCGGCACGAGTTCGAGGGCGAAGGCCGTGACGCCGGCCGCGGCGAGGGCCGTGACGGTCGGGAGTTCGTTGGCGGGGGCGGCGAGTCCGACGGTGACGAGGCCGGAGTGGAGCCGGGCGGCCACCTGGGGGGTCAGCGGGCGCACGTGGCAGTAGACGTCGAGGTCATCGAGGGTGAGCTGCGGCACGACGGTGGCACCGGCATCCGCGTATGAACGATCGGAGAAACCTGCAGCGATGCCGGCGCCGGCCTCGATCAGGACCTCGACACCGAGGCCTCGTAGTTGCTGCACAGTCTCCGGTGTGGCGGCGACTCGCCGCTCTCCCTCGATGCGCTCTCGCCCAATGCCAACCTTCACGCGGGTATCTCCTTCGCGGCGGCCAGCCACGAGCAAATCCGGACAATCCGAAAGCTTGCGCGGTTTTACCGCCCTCCCGCTAGCGTACCGGGGATGGGGGGTCGCTTTAACGCGGAATCTACGAACCGGGCGCGAGATCCGCGAAGCGCGAATAGTGGCCGTGGAAGGCGACGGTCACGGTTCGCGTGGGTCCGTTGCGGTGCTTGGCCACGATCAGGTCGGCCTCGCCTGCCCGGGGGTTGTCCTTCTCATACGCGCTCTCGCGGTGCAGCAGGATGACCATGTCGGCGTCCTGCTCGAGCGAACCCGACTCACGGAGGTCGGAGATCGCGGGCATCTTGTCCGCGCGCTGCTCCGGTCCACGGTTGAGCCTGGGAGAGGGCGATCACGGGCACCTGGAGTTCCTTGGCCATGAGCTTGAGCGCCCGGGAGAACTCGCTGACTTCCTGCTGGCGCGATTCGACTTTTTTGCCTGAGGTCATCA
This sequence comes from Cryobacterium breve, assembly GCF_027594785.1. GTDB lineage: Bacteria > Actinomycetota > Actinomycetes > Actinomycetales > Microbacteriaceae > Cryobacterium > Cryobacterium breve_A. The sequence goes on along the minus strand of NZ_CP075584.1, from coordinate 2,413,911 downwards.
GCTGCAGGTAGTCGATGATGACCATCTTGAGACCGACGCGCTGCTTGAGGCGACGGCACTTGGCCCTGATCTCGACGAGGGTCATGTTGGGGCTGTCGTCGATGTAGAGCGGGGCGTCATTGATGCGTCCGCGGGTCGCCGCGATGGTGGTCCAGTCGCGGGCATCGACGGTGCCCTTGCGCATGCTCTGCAGGGGCACGGATGCCTCGGCCGAGAGCAGGCGCATCGCAATTTCGCTGCGGCCCATTTCGAGGGAGAAGAAGATACTCGGCATGTCGTGCTTGATCGAGGCTGAGCGCGCGAAGTCGAGCGCCAGGGTGGACTTACCGAGGGCGGGTCGGGCGGCGACGATGATGAGCTGGCCCGGGTGGAAACCGTTGGTGAGCTCGTCCATGTCCGCGAAGCCGGTCGGCACGCCGGTCATCTGGCCGTCTTTGCCCTTGGCGGCCTCGATCTCGTCGATCGCCGCGGTCACGGCGTCGGTGAGGGGCACGTAGTCTTCGGTCTCGGTGCTCCCGGTGACGGCGTAGATCTCGGCCTGGGCGTTATTGACGAGGTCGAGGACTTCGCCTTCTCCTGAATAGCCCATCTGGGCGATGCGGGTGCCTGCCTCGACGAGGCGGCGCAGCAGGGCACGTTCGGCGACGATGGAGGAGTAGAAACCCGCGTTTGCCGCGGTCGGAACGAGGCTCGTGAGGGTGTGCAGGTAGTCTGCGCCGCCTGCACGGGACAGTTCGCCGAGTTTGGTGAGTTCGTCGGTGACGGCGATGACGTCGGTCGGCTCACCCTGCGCGTAGAGCGACAGGATCGCGTCGAAGATCAGCTCGTGCTTGGGGATGTAGAAGTCCGCGGCCCGAACGGTCTCCACGACGTCCGCGACGGCGTCCTTGCTGAGCATCATGCCGCCGAGGGCGCTCTGCTCGGCGAGTAGGTCGTGGGGGAGCGTTCGCTCGGTGTGCCGCGTTTCTGTGCCACTGCGCAGATCGGTACCGCGTTTATCCGCCAGACCCAGGTGAGCGATCGACAACCGTGCCTCCTTTGTCCGTGGTGATGTTCTATCAGGGACCGCCGACACCATCGGACGATCCCGGCACACCTCGAAATCCGGCCGCGTGCCCACCATACGGACCGGCTTCAGGAGGCAACAAACCACCCTGTGGATAACACTGTGCAGAATACGGGCGAAACGCCGCGAGTCGTGTGCACAACCTGTGGACTCGGCTGTGGAAAACTATTCTTCTTTTAAAATTTTATACGATCTGATCAGGTAAAAATTCTATTCACACCTGTGGGTAAAAAGCTGGTTCAAGTACACCTTGAAGGTTCGTGCCGGTAAGAAATCCTGTGTACAAATGTGGGGATTCATCAACTGAAAACACCCTCAAAAGGGGTGATTGGGGCCTTAAACGAGCCTAGCGGCGGACTCCGGTGGGAGTCCGCCGCTAGGCCGGCAGTGAGACTGCTTACTTGGCAGCAACCACCACGAGGGTGATGGTGGCGCTCAGCTCGTCGCGAAGACGAACCGTTGCCTGGTGCTCGCCGACGGACTTGATCGGGCTGAGCTCGATCTTGCGCTTGTCGATGGCACCGAGGCCTGCAGCGGCGACGGCTTCGGCAACATCCGTGGTCTTGATGGAGCCGAAGAGGCGTCCACCGGTTCCGGCCTTGACGACCAGACGGACCTTGGTGTTCTCGATGGTTGCCTTCAGGGCCTGGGCCTCTTCGAGCGTGGCGTGCTCACGGGCGACACGAGCAGCCTTGATCTGTTCGATCTGCTTCTCGCCTCCGCGGGTCCAGGAAACGGCCCAACCCTGCGGGAAGAGGTAGTTACGGGCGAACCCGTTCTTGACCTCGACGATGTCGCCGGGTGCGCCGAGGCCGGAGACCTCGTGCGTCAGAATGATTTTCGACATTTGGCTACCTACCTGCCTGAGCCGGCGTAGGGCAACAACGCCATTTCGCGGGCGTTCTTGACGGCACGGGCGATGAGGCGCTGTTCCTGGACGGAGACACCGGTGATACGACGGGCGCGGATCTTTCCACGCTCGGAGATGAACTTGCGCAGGGTGGGGACATCTTTGTAATCGATGACACCAACCCGGATCGACTTCGCGGGAGCGGCGTTCTTGCCACCCTTAGCTCCGCGGAGCGGCTTTGCGGCGGTCGCCGCTCGACTTTCCAGCCATGATTTCCTTACTTTCTTAAGAAGTGCGTTTCAGCCAGGCGACGCCGGGGCGCCGCGGGTGGCTAGAAGGGTGTCTCGTCGCTGAAGTTGCCCGGGGTGTTCCACACGTCGCCACCGCTGTTGACGGCGGCGGGAGGAGTGGCTGCCCAGGGCTCGTCGTTCCCGGCCGCGGCGTTGTTACCGCCGCGGGGGAAGACGACGATGCAGCGCGAGTGAGCGAAGCAGTGGCGTACTTGAGCGAAGGACCGATATCGTCGATTTCGAGCTCGAAGCTTGTGCGCTTCTCGCCTTCCTTCGTTTCATAGGAACGCTGCTTGAGCCGCCCAGTAGCGACGACACGAGAACCCTTGGTCAGTGAACCGGCGACGTGCTCGGCGAATTCACGCCAAACGCTCGCGCGCAGGAACAATGCGTCGCCATCTTTCCACTCGTTTGATGCGCGATCGAAATTGCGCGGAGTGGATGCGATGGTGAAGTTGGCAACCGCCAACCCGCCCTGCGTGTAACGCAGTTCCGGGTCGCTGGTCAGGTTGCCCACCACGGTGATTACGGTCTCGCCGGCCATGGGCTACTTGTCGCTTGCCTTGTCGGCGGTGTCGACGGCTGCTGCGGGTGCCGGTGTGGCGACCGCTGCGGGCTTGGCGACTGCTGCCGGGGTGGCGACTGCTGCCGGGGCTGCAGGAGCCTGCCGGGGCTGCGGCCTTGACGGCTGCGGCGGCGGGAGCCGATGCGGGCTTGACAGACGCGGCGACCTTGGCGGTCGGGGCGGCTGCGGCTTCGGCCTTCGCGGCAATGACCTTCGGGTTGGCTGCCTTGCGGGCGGCCTTCTCGGCGGCGAGCTTGCTCGCGACGGCAACCTGGGCGATGCCTTCTTCTGCGCGGAGAACCTTGGTGCGCATGACGGCTTCCGACAGCTTCAGCTGGCGGTCGAGCTCGGCCGTGGCAGAAGCGTTCGCGGTGAAGTCGACGACGGCGTAGATGCCTTCGGACTTCTTGTTGATCTCGTATGCGAGACGGCGGCGACCCCAAACGTCAACCTTGTCAATCGTTCCGCCATCGTTGCGAACAACGTTGAGGAACTTGTCAAGGCTGGGAGCTACGGTGCGCTCATCGATCTCGGGATCGAGGATAACCATCAACTCGTACTGATGCATGACTAACCCACCTCCTTCGGACTAAACGGCTGCAGAATCTCTGCAACAGGAGGGTTGTGCATGTGCTGAAAGCGGAGGCCGGGAATCCGGCGCGCAGACAACCTGCCCAGACTACTCGATGAGGAGGCCAAAAGCCACCACAGCGCCGCGGCGCCCTCCGCGCCGCACGTGCTTGCGTCCGTCCGAGCATGCCGCGACGCCCGAGGACAGGGCAGCCGGACGTCGCGTTTGTGGAGAAGTACGCGCATCCGCCCCTGTTGAGGAGTGGCTACTGGCCGTGGCCCGCCCACCACGCCTGGAGACGGCGCGTTGCCTCCTCGACACCGAGGGGCCCGTCGTCCAGGCGCTGCTCGAGCAGGAACCGGTAGGCCTCTCCGACCTCCCGTCCCGGCTTCACGCCGAGGATCTCCATGATCTGCTCTCCATCGAGGTCAGGCCGCACCGCGGCCATCTCCTCCTGTTCGGCCAGTTCGCGGATGCGCTGTTCGAGGTCGTCGTATGCGAAGCCGAGCCGGTCGGCCTTGCGCCGGTTGCGGGTGGTCACGTCGGCCCTGGTCAGGATGTGCAGCCGTTCGAGCTGGTCGCCGGCGTCGCGCACATAGCGGCGGACGGCCGAATCCGTCCAGGCGCCCTCGGTGTACCCGAAGAAGCGCAGGTGGAGCTCGATCAGCCGGGAGACGGCCGCGATCGTGTCGTTGTCGAAGCGCAGCGCACGCAGGCGCTTCTTCGCGAGCTTGGCGCCCACCACGTCGTGGTGGTAGAAACTCACGATTCCACCGGGCTCGAGCTTCCGGGTCGCCGGCTTCCCGATGTCGTGGAAGAGTGCGGCGAGCCGCACGATCAGGTCCGGTCCGCCCGGGAAGCTCTCCCGGGACTTCTCGTAACCGATCGCCTGGTCGAGCACGGTGAGGGTGTGCTGGTAGACGTCCTTGTGGTGGTGGTGCTCGTCGACCTCGAGGCGCAGCGCCGGAATCTCCGGCAGGACGATGTCGAGCAGGCCGGAGTCCACCAGGAGTTCGAGGCCGCCGTGCGGGTTGTCGGAGATGAGCAGCTTGCAGAGCTCCTCGCAGACCCGTTCCGCGGAGATGTTGCGGATGCTCGACGCCATCGCGTCCATCGCGATCGCGGTGTCGAGGTCGAGGGTGAAACCGAGTTGGGCGGTGAACCTGGCGGCACGCATCATGCGCAGCGGGTCGTCGCCGAAGGAGATCTCGGGCGAGATCGGCGTCCGCAGGACCCCGGCCATGAGGTCGCCGATGCCGTTCGCCGGGTCGACCAGGGTCAGCCCGGGGAGGCGCAACGCCATCGCGTTGACCGTGAAGTCCCTGCGGAGAAGGTCGTCCTCCAGGCTCAGCCCGAACACGACCTCCGGCTTCCGGGTGACCCCGTCGTAGCTGTCCGCCCGGTAGGTGGTGATCTCCACGGTCTCGCCGGCGACCTTCGCCCCGATGGTTCCGAAGGCCCGGCCGATGTCCCACTGCGCCTCGGAGATCGGGGTGACGATCGTGAGGATCTGCTCCGGGGTCGCGTCCGTCGTGAAATCGAGGTCGTGCAGGGTCCGGCCCAGGAACGCGTCGCGCACCGGACCGCCGACGAGGGCAAGCTCGTGGCCCGCGGCCTCGAAGGCAACGGCGAGGCGGGATACGGAAGGAGTGGCAGCCAGGTCGCCCAGCCGCGTGAGGGCTGTCGCGACGCTCTGCATGCCCCCCATGTTAGTTCCTGGTCGACGGCGCGGCGGCCGCAGACCGGTTACTCAGGGCGTACGCCGTAGAATCCCCTATATGGTGGCCGAGTCAAGTACTGCGCGTCGGCCCGCGCTCCCCACAGCGGCGAGCAGCCGCTGGTCGCACCTCAGGGTCCCCGTCTCCGCGCTCCTGATCGGCATCCTCGCCGGACTCATTACCCTGGCTTCGTCCGGCGTCATCCCCGGCGCACCGACTCAGGCTGCCTCCGCCGCCACGGCCACTCCCACGCCGGCACCGACAGCGGATGGCGCGACGACGGACCCCGTCACGGTCACGGTGGCCCCCGTCTCCCTGGCGCCTCTGCGGTCAGGTCAGGACCTCGCGGTCACGGTGCGGATCACCAACGACAGCTCAGACACCATCACCCCCGGTACGATCGAGGCTCTACCTCGCCGAACGAGCCCTGACCACTCGCAGCGGACTCAGCGCCTGGCTGCATCCCACCAAGACGGGCAAGCCCGGCGACCTGATGCTGCGCTCGGCCCTTCCGGCAGCCATCCCGCCGGCGGGAACTGCAACCGTCGCCATCTCGGTGCCCTCCGCAAAGATCGGCCTCACCTCGGGCAACGCCTGGGGCGCCCGAGGAATCTCGGCCACGATCACCGAGGACGGGTCCGTCCTCGCGCAGGGGCGCGGCACCTTCGTCTGGTACTCCAACGAAGTCGTCACCCCGGTCGGGCTCGCCGTCGTGATGCCGATCACGGTGCCGGAGCAGACGACGGGACTCATCCCGGCGAAGTCGCTCGAAACGTACACAGCGCCAGGGGGCAGGCTCTCCCGGCAGCTCGATGGTGTGATCAATCGCGACGTGACGCTCGCGATCGACCCGATGATCATCGCGTCGATCCGTATCCTCGGCAATACGGCGCCGGCGAGTGCCGTGGCCTGGCTCAGTCGCCTCGGCCAGGCGAAAAACGATATATTCCCGCTCGGCTATGCGGATGCCGACCTCACGCTCCAGACCCAGGCCGCTGCCGGAACTCTGCTGGTTCCCATCTCATTCGACCAGTCGATCAGCGCCTCGAACTTCACCTCCCCGACAACGTCAACGCCGACTCAGACGCCGACGCCGACGCCGACGGCAACCGGCAGCGCCCCCGCAGGCTTGACCAACACGGCCACTGGAACAGCGACTCCGACTCCGCCCCCGACCTCAGCACCCGTGATCACTCCGGGCACGGTCCCCACGAGTGAGCAGGCTCCTGGCCTGGAACTACACGGCCACCGACGTCGGCTGGCCGATGACGGGAACGGTCGCGGCCGCCGACCTCGACGTCTTCACGGCCGGCGGCCTCTCGAGCCTCATCCTCGGCGGAGCCAACACCGCCCAGTCGGACCTCACCGAAACCCCCAACGCGAACGTCGTCCTGGCCGGCGGGCACGGGAACGCCCTGGTCACTGACGAACCGATCTCCGCAGCGCTCCGCGCGGCCGCCACCGCCACGACGGACACCGACTGGCAGGTCGCGATGGCCGAACTGAGTTCCCAGATCGCGGTCGTCTCGGCCGAGCGCCCTGCGACCGTGCGCACCCTCCTCGCCACGTTCGATCGTGGCACCACGCCGGGAGGTGTCCGGCTGAGCGAGACCCTGGCCGCCCTCGCAGGCCTGGGTTGGCGGGCACCGGCGACCCTGGCCGCGGCACGCGCTGCCTCGCCGGCCACTGACGTCAGCTTCCAGTCCCAAGCCGTCTCCGACATCCGTCTCGGCCCGGCGCGCAGCCTGCTGCAGCGCGAACACGACATCAGCGCGTTCTCGACAGCACTCTCCAAACCGATCGCCATCACAGCGACGCAGCGGCTGACGAGCCTCGCACTGTTCTCCTCGAGCTGGGCGCAGGACACGGATGCCTGGCGCGAAGCCGTCAATTCAAGCCTCGTGGACTCCTCTGTGTTGCTCTCCTCGATCAGCGTGTCCACGAAGGGTCCGATCAACGTCGTCGGCAGCCAGGTCGACATCCCGATCACCCTCGACAACGCCCTCGGGCAGTCCGTGACGGTGAAGGTGCAGGTCGTCCCGTCCAACGGCCGGCTCATCGTCGGCGGCGATGTCATCGAGGCGACGATCGAGGCCTCCTCGGCCAGGACGGTCAAGGTGCCCGTGACGGCCGCCGTCGGGAACGGTGCCGTCACGCTGAGGATCACCCTCTTCGCACCGGACGGTTCCGTCGTCGGCCAGCCCAGTCAGATTCCGATCAACGTGCGTGCGGACTGGGAGGGCCTCGGTTCGCTCATCTTCGCCGCCCTGCTCGTGCTCTTCTTCGGATTCGGGATCTGGCGGAACGTGCAGCGACGCCGCCGCGAACGCACTGCGATCGAGCCGACGCCCGACGCCGCTGTGGAGGCCCCCGTGAACGCGCCTGTCGATCCCCCGGTCGTGCCGCGTGGCTAGCATCGGGCGCGCAAGCGCATTCCTCGCCTCCGGCACGATCGTCTCCCGCATCCTGGGATTCGTGAAGGTCATCGTCCTCGCAGGCGTGATCGGCCTGTACGGAACGAGCGCCGATGCGTTCGCGCTCGCCAATCAACTGCCGAACACCGTCTACACGATCGTCGCAGGAGGAGTCCTCACCGCGGTTCTCGTTCCTCAGATAGTGAGGGCGGGCCTGCACCTCGACGGCGGCACCGCGTACATCAACAAGCTGCTGACCCTCGCGCTCACCGTCCTCGCGGTCACCACCCTCGCTGCGACTCTCCTTGTCCCGGTCATCACGCCCCTCATCGGCTTACACCTGCCTCCAGCGCAGTTGGACCTCGCGATCGCCTTCGCCTATTGGTGCATGCCCCAGATCTTCTTCTACGGCCTGTACACGGTTCTGGGTGAGGTCCTGAATGCGCGAAAGTCGTTCGGGCCGTTCACCTGGGTTCCGGTGCTCAACAACGTGGTGGCCCTCACCGGAATCTTCGTTTTCGCACTCGTGGCCGGGACCGACCCCAACGGTGATCGCACGGCGAGTGAATTCACTCCGGGGATGGTCGCACTCCTGGGCGGCACCGCCACGCTCGGCGTCGTCGCCCAGGCCGTCGTGCTGTTCTACTTCTGGCGTCGGATCGGACTGCGCTTCCGCCCCGATTTTCAGTTCCGTGGTGTCGGTCTCGGCGCTGCAGGGAAGACCGCGAGCTGGACCTTCGGCATGCTCCTGCTGAGCACGGCCGCCGGGATCGTCGAGACCCAGGTCGTCACCCTGGCCACGGGCAAGGCATCCGTCGCCGTGCTCGCGACGGCCTGGCTCATCTTCATGCTCCCGCATTCGGTCATCACCGTTTCGGTGGCCACCGCCTACTTCACCGGCATGAGCGAGCATGCCTCCCGCGGTGACGTCGCGAAGCTCAGAACGGATGCCTCGTCGGCTATCCGAGGGACATCGCTCCTGATCGTGCTCGCCTCGACGGTGATCCTCGTCTGCGCCTATCCGTTCTCCGCCGTCTTCACCCAGGGGAAGTTCGAGCAGGTGCAGGGCACCGGCAACGTCATCATCGCCTACATTCTCGGCCTCGTCGCCTTCTGCGTGCTGTTCGTCCTGCAACGCACCTTCTATGCGCTCGGCGACACCCGCACCCCGTTCTTCTTCACCCTCTTCCAGGTCATCCTGGTCGTCGCCGGAGTGCTCGCGTGCTCGCTGCTTCCCCCGGCCTGGATCGCCGTCGGCATCGCGCTCGTCGTGACGGTGTCCGGAATCCTGCAAACGGTTCTGGCCGGCCACCTGCTGCGGCGACGCCTGGGCGGGATCGACGGCCGGCGCATCCTGCGAAGCCTGGTCCGGTACGTCGTCGCCGCGATCCCTCCCCTCATCCTCGGCCTCGGAATACTCCTGCTCCTGGGCGGCACACACGAAGGTGGTTTTGCCGTCTCCGGTCGCCTGGAAGCGATCGTCTCGATGCTCGTCATCGGGGCTGTAATGACGCTCGCCTACTTCGGGATGCTGCTGCTCATGCGCAGCGAGGAACTCCGGGTCTTCCTGGTGCCGCTGATCAACCGGTTCCGCCCGCGCGGCTCCAACTAATCCATCCCACCGGTTGTCGTCCACCGCCCCGGCACGCTGGCAACCGGCCGTGAACGCGGACCCCCGGCCGGGAGGCGCGGAATAGCATCCGATTAGGATGTGTTGTACCCGGCAGCGAGGCGAGACCACCTGCCCCGCCCCCCACTGCGAAGGAGTCTACGCGTGCGTCAGATCATCATCATCGGCTCCGGCCCTGCCGGATTCACGGCCGCCATTTACGCCGCGCGCGCCAACCTGAAGCCGCTCCTCATCGCGAGCTCGGTCGAGGCCGGCGGCGAGCTGATGAATACCACAGAGGTCGAGAACTTCCCCGGCTTCCCCGAGGGCGTCCAGGGGCCCGACCTCATGCAGAAGATGCAGGAGCAGGCCGAGCGTTTCGGCACCGAGGTCGTCTACGACGACGTCACCGAACTCGACCTGACGGGGTCCGTCAAGACCGTCACGCTCGGCTCCGGTGAAACCCACGAGGCCCTCACCGTGATTTTCGCGACCGGTTCCGCCTACCGCAAGCTCGGTCTCGAAGACGAGGAGCGCCTCTCCGGGCGCGGCGTCTCCTGGTGTGCGACCTGCGACGGTTTCTTCTTCAAGGAGAAGGAGATCGCCGTGATCGGCGGCGGCGACTCCGCCATGGAGGAAGCGACTTTCCTGACCAGGTTCGCGAGCAAGGTCTACGTTGTGCACCGCAAGGACACCCTGCGCGCCTCCAAGATCATGCAGGAACGCGCGTTCGCCAACCCGAAGATCGAGTTCGTCTGGAATTCGACCGTTGAGGGCATCACCGGCACGGATGCCGTCGACGGCCTCGTGCTGCGCGACACGGTTTCCCGCGCCGAGCGCGTCCTTCCCGTCGGAGGCGTCTTCATCGCCATCGGCAACGACCCGCGCACCCACCTCGTGCACCAGCAGCTCGATCTCACGACGGACGGCACAATCGCCGTCGCGGGACGATCCTCCCTGACCAGCCAGGCGGGCGTCTTCGCCGCCGGCGACGTCATCGACCCGCACTACCGCCAGGCCGTGACCGCGGCCGCCTCCGGCACCGTGGCTGCGCTCGACGCGGAGCACTACCTCGCTTCCCTCCCCGCGGAACTGCTGGCCAGCGCCGGCGACTCCGCATTCGCAACAGCCACCAACTAAGGAGCACACATGTCCGCACGCGCCGTTACCGACGCGACTTTCGACCAGGAAGTCATCAACAACGAGAAGACCGTCCTCGTGGACTTCTGGGCGGAATGGTGTGGCCCCTGCCGCGCCGTCAGCCCGATCCTGGACCAGATCGCCGCAGAGCACGCCGACAAGCTCGACATCGTCAAGCTCAACGTCGACGACTTCCCCGCCCTCGCCGCGAAGTACCAGATCACGTCGATCCCCGCCATGAAGGTGTTCCAGAAGGGCGAGGTCGTGAAGACCGTCATCGGCGCCAAGCCGAAGGTCGTCCTCGTGTCCGACCTGGCCGCCTACCTGGCCTAAGGTCCGGCCCCGCTCCGGCAGGTTTCACGTGAAACCCCGAGCGAAGAAAGTCACGAAGCCCGCCCGGCACCCGCCGGGCGGGCTTCGTCATATCCGGGTGGGCCTACGATTGAAGCCTCACCAGAACGGATGTGACGTGACTGCACAAGCCTCTTCCCAGGCCGGTAACAACCTCGACCCGTGGTACCACCACTACGCCGAGCGAGCCGCGGGCCTCCGGGCCTCCGAGGTGCGCGCCCTCTTCGCCGTCGCCTCCCGCCCCGAAGTCGTCTCCCTGGCCGGAGGAATGCCGTTCGTGGCTGCCCTGCCGCCGGACCTCGTCGTCAACGCCATGGAACGGGTCATGCGCGAGCAGGGTCCCGTTGCCCTGCAATACGGCTCCGGCCAGGGTGTCCCCGCGCTGCGAGAACAGATCCTCGAGGTCATGGCCCTCGAAGGCATCCGTGCCCACGCCGACGATGTCGTCGTGACGACCGGCTCGCAGCACGCCCTCGAACTCGTCAGCAAACTCTTCCTCGACCCCGGTGACGTCGTGATCTCCGAGGGACCGAGCTACGTGACGGCTATGGTCATCTTCAAGTCGTACCAGGCCGAGGTCGACCACGTCCCCATGGACGAGCACGGTCTCATCCCTGAGGCCCTGCGCGAGCACATCACTCAACTGCGCACCGCCGGCAAGACCATCAAGTTCCTCTACACGATCCCGAACTTCCCACAATCCGGCCGGGGTCACGCTGAGCTGGCAACGACGTGTCGAGATCCTCGAAATCTGTCGGGCCAACAACATCCTTGTCCTCGAGGACAACCCGTACGGCCTGCTGTACTTCGACAAGCCGGCACCGGATGCGATGCGCTCGCTCGAAGACGACGGCGTCGTCTACCTCGGTACCTTCTCCAAGACTCTCGCCCCCGGATTCCGCGTCGGCTGGGCCCTCGCCCCGCACGCGATCCGGGAAAAACTCGTCCTCGCCAACGAAGCGGCCGTGCTCTCACCCAGCTCGTTCAGTCAACTCGTGATCTCCGAGTACCTCGCCACTGCCGACTGGAAGGCCCAGATCAACACCTTTCGCGGCGTGTACCACGAGCGCAAGGACGCCCTGCTGAACGCGCTCGACGAGTACCTGCCCGAACTCACCTGGACGAATCCCAATGGCGGTTTCTACGTCTGGGTCACCCTGCCCCAGCTGCTCAATTCCAAGGCGATGCTTCCCCGCGCGGTCAAGGAGCTTGTCGCGTACACGCCGGGGACCGCATTCTTCGCCAACGGCGACGGCCAGCAGAACATCCGGTTGTCGTTCTGCTACCCCACCCCCGCAGAAATCCGGGTCGGCGTTCGTCGCCTCGCCACCGTGGTCCGCGATGAGACTCGACCTCCTCGAAACATTCGCCGGCACCGGCTCGCTCGATCCGGTGCGCACACCCGGTCGCTTCAACCCGCTGCCGACCGACGTCTCCTAGCCCACGAACCACTCGCACGCGATTAGCAAGGAATCCCTGATCATGACCGATATTTCTACCCTTGCGATTGTCGTTCTCGCCGGCGGAATCTCGCATGAGCGCGATATCTCCCTCCGTTCGGGGCGACGGGTGGCGGATGCCCTGACCACCCTCGGGCACAAGGTCACCCTCCTGGACCCGCAGGCGGGACTCCTTCTCGACCTCAGCACCCGGGCGCCCGACGTCATCTTCCCGGTCGTGCACGGGGCGACGGGCGAAGACGGCGCGCTCCTCGCCCTCCTGGAAACCACGGGTATCCCCCACGTCGGCTCCCTCGGCGGGCCCGCAAGCCTGGCCTGGTCGAAGCCCACGGCCAAGGAACTCGTCCGTCGCGCCGGATTCTCGACGCCGAACTGGATCGCTCTGTCCAAGGAGACCTTCCGCGACCTGGGAGCGGCGAGCGTGCTCGAGCACCTCCTGACGGCCCTGCCCACTCCCCTGGTGGTGAAGCCCGCGCAAGGCGGATCCGCCCAGGGCGTCACGATAGTCGACACCGCCGCCGAGCTTCCGCGAGCCATGGTCGAGGCGTACACCTACAACTCAGTGGCCCTCGTCGAGGAGAAGGTGCGCGGCACCGAACTCGCCGTCACAGTGATCGACTCAGGCGCCGGTCCCGGCGCCCTCCCGGCCGTCGAGATCGTTCCCGTCAACGGCGTCTACAGTTTTGAAGCCCGCTACAACGCCGGCGAGACTCTCTTCTACGCACCCGCGCGCATCTCCGCCGACATCGCCGTCCTCGTCGCCGAGACGGCGGTCGCCATCCACACGCTGCTCGGACTCAGGCACATCTCCCGGATCGACCTGATCGTCGACGAGGACGGCGTGGTTTGGTTCCTCGAAGCCAACGTCCTCCCCGGGCTCACCGAGACCTCCTTGGTCCCCCAGTCCATCGAAGCCTCCGGTGCAACGCTCGGCGAGGTCTACGAGTCTCTCGCGCGTGCCGCCATCGCGACCGTCGACTGACCCTGATCCGACCACATCGCCCAAGTCACCCGGAATTCGCCCCATTTAGGTCGCGATTCGGAAATTCTCGCAAGCCCTGAGTCCGCTTAGAACGCGTTCTGGAGACCTGAAACCTCCCGGAATGGGCCTTCAGGCGCGATGTCCGACACAACGTTTCACGTGAAACTCTCGCTCGGTGATCGTCTCGTCGTCGGCGGTCCGTGAAATTTCGAGTTTCACGTGAAACATGCGTCGCGAACGTGACGCACGCAGGGCCGACCATCCACACGACACGGTGGTCGCCTGCGAATAATGGGCGTCGAGTCACGAACGACCGGACACCCGCCGGGTGAGTCTGCCGCCATGTTTCACGTGAAACATGCCCCGGCTACGCTTCGTGGAATACGTTTCACGTGAAACATGCGGCAGCGAGTCAGCGCGGCTGAGCCTACTGGAGCGCGTGCGTGATGTTTCACGTGAAACACCCGAGCGGGACAGGTCCGTTCGACCGCGGGATCTAGTTCGATCCGAAGCCAGGCTCACCCAGCACGGCAAGAATCCGGTTCAGGTCGCCGATGGTCGCAAAATCGATATTGATCTGGCCCTTGCGAGCACCCAGGTTGATCTTCACCCGGGTGTCCAGACGATCACCGAGGTGCGATGCGATTTCGTCGAGGTGACCCTGCCGCTTGCCTGCGGACGGGCGCGGTGCCTGTACCTTAGGCCCCGCCGTCGCAGCGGCCTCCGCGGCGCGGACGGACAGGTCCTCGTTCACGATCTTGTCCGCGAGCCGCAGCATCCCTTCCGGGTCGCCGACGGAGAGGATGGCGCGGGCGTGTCCAGCAGAGAGAACCCCGGCCGCGACACGCAATTGCACCGCCTCCGGGAGCTTCAGCAGACGGATCGTGTTGGTAATTTGTGGCCTTGACCGGCCAATTCGCTGTGCGAGCTCGTCCTGGGTGATTCCAAAGTCTGCAAGGAGCCTGCTGGTAAGCGGACGCCTCTTCGAGCGGGTTCAGCTGGGCGCGGTGCAGGTTCTCCAGCAGGGCGTCCCGGAGCATATCGACGTCGGCGGTGTCCCGGACCACGGCGGGGATTGAGTCAAGGCCGGCTTCCTTGGTCGCCCGCAGCCGTCGCTCACCCATGACGAGTTCGTACTTTCCCGGCTGATCCGGGAGCGGACGCACCACGATCGGCTGCAGCACACCGACCTCGCGGATGCTGTGAACCAGTTCCGCGAGATCGGATTCGTCGAACACGCTGCGGGGCTGTTGGGCATTCGGGACGATGTCGAACGGATTCAAGTGCGCGAGCCGGGCACCGGGAACGGGGACCAGGACGGGCGCGTCAGCATCCGCCTGCTCGACCACGTCAGAACCGGCCTCGTCAGAACCATCGACATCCGCGTCTGCCACGACCGCGAGGTCAACGGCGACGATCCCGGCCTCGGCGTTGGCCACGGCGAGTGCTGCGGCGGCACTCGCCTTCGCCGCGGGGGAGTACGGGAAGAAGACATCGACGGGACGGGCGAGGGTCGGGTCGTCCTGGATCGGAATCAGGGCGCCAATGCCACGGCCGAGGCCTGTTCTTTTCGCCATTACTGTCGTTCTCCTGTCTGGGGGGCACCGCGTCTGGCGATTTCCGCTGCTGCTTCAAGGTAGGAGAGCGATCCTGCCGAGTTCAGGTCGTAACTGATCACGCTCTGCCCGTAGCTCGGGGCCTCAGAAACGCGCACAGAGCGCGGAATGAGGGTGCTCAGCACCTGGTTGGGGAAGTGATCGCGCACGTCCTGCGCCACCTGGTTGGCGAGGTTGGTGCGACTGTCGTACATCGTCAGGAGAATGGTCGACACGGTGAGGCTCAGGGTTGAGATGCTTCTCGATCAGTTCGATGTTCTTGAGCAACTGGCTCAGGCCTTCGAGTGCGTAGTACTCGCACTGAATCGGGATCAGGACCTCTCTCGCTGCCACAAAGGCGTTGATCGTGAGGAGTCCGAGCGACGGGGGACAGTCAATGAAGACGTAGTCGTAGGGATCCATCATCGCGGCCAGGTGCACGTTGAGGGCCCGGCTCAGTCGCTGTTCCCGTGCGACAAGGGAAACCAGCTCGATCTCGGCTCCGGCGAGGTGAATGGTCGCCGGAACACAGAAGAGCGAACCGAATTCCGGGCTACTCTGCACCACCGAGGCGAGTTCCACATCATTGATGATCACGTCATAGACGCTCGGGGTGTCCGCGCGGTGTTCGACGCCGAGCGCGGTCGAGGCGTTCCCCCTGCGGGTCGAGGTCGATCACGAGCACCCGGGCGCCCTGTCGTGCGAGTGCCGCGGCCAGGTTCACGGCGGTCGTGGTCTTACCCACCCCGCCCTTCTGGTTGGACACTGTGATGACCCGGGTCCGCTCGGGCTTGGGCAGCTTCTCCGCCGCGATCACCTGGCGCCTGCGCGTCAGCTCGCTGATCTCCCGGGCGAGGGGAGTGCTGCTATCAAAACCGGGTGCGGCCGTGGTGTCGTGCTGGTCCTGGCCGGGTTGTTTCACGTGAAACCTTTACGTTCGACGGTTGAAGAGCCATCCGAGGGTGATGCACGATCCGTGTTCGCGGGTTGCGAAACGCCGATCGGGGACTAATCAACTGTAGCCCTTATGACCCGGGTCACGTCCTGCAGCACGCCCTCGCCGAGGGTGATCACTTCGACATTGCTGAGGTGAAAACGTCGAATCTCCTTGGACGCAGCCGCGATCTCGCCCTGAGCTCCGGCGCCCTTCATCAGCACGAGCTCACCCCCCCCCCTGAGCAGCGGGGCTGTCAGGGGGATGAGTGTTCGGAAAGCGCTTACTGCCCGAGCGGTGACCTGATCGAGCGGATGCGGGAGGTGCAGGTCTTCGGCGCGCGCGCGAATGACGGTCGTGTTGATCAAACCGAGTTCCGAAACCTGCTCGGTCAGCCAGGCCACGCGGCGTTCCATCGGTTCGATCAGGACGAAGTCCACGTCGGGACGGATGATCGCCAGCACGAGGCCGGGTAGCCCGGCACCCGAGCCGACGTCGCCGACGAGTCCCGGGCGGAGCAAAGGGGCCATGATCGCACAGTTCAGGATGTGCCGGCTCCAGAGCCGGGGCAACTCGAGCGGGCCGATCAGGCCGCGCTCCTCACCCTGGCTCGCGAGATTGGCCGCGAAGGCGCGTGCGACGTCGATGCGGTCCCCGAAGAGTCCGGAGGTGACGAGGGGTTCGGTCTCGAGCGTATCGTTCACGGGTTCCACGTGAAACTAAGCCGCGGTGATGACCGTGTGACGGTCGCGGCCCTCACCGGTGGACTCAGACACGTAACCGTGCTCGGAGACGAGGTCGTGAACAAGCTTGCGCTCATAGGACGACATGGGCGGGAGGGATGCCTCCGTCGCCCCTGCGGCGATGCGCTCGATCGCGCGCGTCACGAGGACGCCGAGTTCGGCCTGGCGGGCCTCACGGGAGCCGCCGATGTCGAGGATCAACCGGGAGAACGAGCCGGTTTTGTTCTGCACCGCGAGGCGGGTCAGCTCCTGGAGGGCGTTCACAGTGTCCGGGCGGGAGAGCAGGCGCAGGCTTCCGGCATCCGTCGAGTTGACAGACACGTAGGCGCGGCCGTTGCGGGCATCGATGTCGATGTCACCGTCGAGGTCGCAGATGTCGAGGAATTCCTCGATGTAGTCCGCAGCGACGTCGCCCTCCTTCTCGAGCCTGATCGAGGGTGGGGGGAGTCATCTTCCGCGGGGGAAGCCGCGGCGATCACGTCGGTGTTCTCAGTCACGATGTCCGTCTCTTTTGTCTACTGTTCAGTCGTTCTGTTCAGTCGCCTGGGCCTGTTCAGCCGCTTCGGACCAGTCTATTTCTTCGGGCCGGTCTGCTTCTTGGCGCGGGCCTTGCCGACGGGCTGCTGGCGCTGCGGCAGCTGCTTCTTCGGTTCCTCGACCACGATGATGTCGCCGTCCTTCGCAATAAGCTTCCCCTTGCGCGCGAGACGCTCCTCGCGAGCCTTGGCTGCTTCGCTGCCCGGTGTCGGCATGTTGCGGATGACCAGGAACTGCTGGGCCATGGTCCAGATGTTCGAGGTCAGCCAGTAGAACATGACGCCGAGCGGGAAGGCGATACCGGAGAAGGCGAAGACGAGCGGGAGTAGGTACAACATCATCCGCTGCTGCTTGAACATCGGGCTCGCCTTGGTCTCAGGCGACATGTTCTTGGAGACGATCTGGAGCCTGCGTGATGAACTGCGAAGCGGTCATCAGCACGACCATCGTGGCCGCGATGATCATCACGGCCAGGTTGTACGGGCTGCCGGCCACGAGAAGGGCCCACTGAGTGGAGAACGATTCGTGCAGCGGTGCGACCCCGAACAGGGTGGCACTGCCGAAGCTCTCGGCAAGCTGGGAGTTGAGCGGGCCGACGCCGGCCTTGGCGTGCTGGGCATCGTTGAGTACGGAGAAGAGCGCGAAGAAGATCGGCATCTGCAGCAGGAGCGGAAGGCACGAGGCTCAGCGGGTTTGTGCCCGTGCGCTTGTAGAGTTCCATAGTCTCGCGGGACATGGCCTCGCGGGAGAACTGGTCCTTCTTGCCCTTGTACTTGTCCTGGATCTTCTTGAGCTGAGGGGCCACCTCGAGCATCTTGCGCTGGCTGCGAATCTGCCGTACAAAGATGGGGATGAGCGCGGCGCGCACGACGAGCACGAGTCCCACGATGGCCAGCACCCAGGTGATGCCGTCGTTGTAGCCGAGTCCGACGGTCGTGAACAACCAGTGGAAGGCGACGAGCAGGAGCTCGACAGCCCATTTCAAAGGCCAGAGAATCGTACCTAGGAGGTCCATACTTTGGGTCAGCCCTTTCCGTGGCTCACTGGGACTACAAATCCAAACGACGTCACGGCGTAGCGACGCTTGCGCTTCAGCGGAACGTCATCGACTCCGCCTTCGGCCCACGGATGACACCGGGCCAGTCGGCGTGCAGCCAGACCGGACCCGATAACCAGGCCATGTTCCTGGACGGCGCCGAGTGCGTACGCCGAACAAGAGGGATAGTACCTGCAAACGTCGCCATATAGCGGTGAGATCACCGCACGGTACACGCGCAGGAGCACAACCCCCAGATTGCGTGGGAGCAAAAGCACCCAGGCGAGCACGGTCTTCATCGGGAGGGCAGTCGTTCCGGCCGGCGATGGCCGGATCCGGTCGTGCCCGCGGCATGTCGGCGCTGGAAACTCAGGAGGGCCTGGCTGACTTCGGCCTGCAAAACGGGCCATTCCACTTCGTGCGCAGCGGGAAGTGCACGGATGACGACATCCGTGCCGGGGTGCACCGTGGGGAGCAGGCCGAAGCAGGCCGCCTTCAGGCGACGCCGCATCCGGTTGCGCCGAACGGCATTCCCCACGTTTTTCGCGACGATGAAACCGAACCGAGGGGGTAGGCCTTCGGCATTGTCACGCAGGTAGGTCACGAAATGCGGACCAACCACACGCACGCCGCGGCGAACGACCATCTTGTAGTCGTTGCCGCTCGTGATGCGATTGGTCCCCGCGAGCACGGGAGTGCTTACGCGGAAAGCTCGGTGCGACCCTTGCGACGGCGGGCACCGAGGATCGCGCGGCCGGCACGGGTGCGCATGCGAAGACGGAAGCCGTGCACCTTGGCGCGACGACGGTTGTTCGGCTGGAAAGTTCTCTTGCTCATTGTGTGGTCTCCACGTATTGAATCTCCGCAGGCCAAAAAATGTAGAACGGCCGGGAAAGAGTGAGGTAGCCCGCGGGCTGGGGTCAACTGATTAAAACTACGGCCTCAATCGGTGCTGGTCAAACCGGACGGCGACAAACGGCGGATTCTGCAGATCTTTTCTCGGTTTCCGGTCAACGACACGTACCGAATCCACAACAGAGTTGGCCACCGCGGCAGACAGTGACTACCGTGAGGACAAGTTATCCACAGGCAGCCCCCATTGCCTGTGAAACAAAGCCCGAATTGCACACAGGCGGTGGATAACCTTGTGGATGCTTTTGCTGGGGCCGTCTATTCGGCTCACACTGGTGTCGACTGTTCCGGCGTTTCCAGGTGCATTCAACAAATTATCGACAATACCGACGCGCAGTTTCAACACACAGTCTTTCAATAGACAGCGCTTCAACAGACAGCGTTTCAACAGACAGTATCGACAGAGGGAACAATGGCAGCCGAAGAACAACCGATCGCGGACACCTGGCGGGCAGTGCTCACCAGCCTCGAATCGGATGACACCATCACCCCGATGCTCTACGGCTTCCTGAACCTGGTCGAACCGAAGGGCATCGCGGCCGGCACGTTCTATCTCGAGGTACCGAACGAGTTCACCGCGAGCATGCTGAACCAGCGGATGCGGGTTCCCCTGCTCGCCGCGATGGGCCACCTCTCTGAGGCGAGCGCGGTGTCGACCTTCTACGTCGTCGTCAACCCTGAACTCGAGCAGGAGTCGGTCCGTCCGGTTCAGGAGTCCGCACTGCCCAGGGATGTCGAGACTCCCGCGACGCCCCAGTCGGTTTTCGAAAGCGCACCGCCCGTCGAAAGCCCGCACGACACCCGGCTGAATTCGAAGTACAGCTTCGACAACTTCGTGATCGGGCAGTCCAACCGGTTCGCACACGCCGCCGCCGTCGCCGTCGCCGAAGCGCCGGCCAAGGCGTACAACCCCCTCTTCGTCTACGGCTCGTCCGGATTGGGCAAGACCCACCTGCTCCATGCCATCGGCCACTACGCCATGAGCCTCTATCCGGGCATTCGAGTTCGTTATGTCAGTTCCGAAGAGTTCACCAACGACTTCATCAATTCGATCGCCAACAACCGCGGCTCGGCATTCCAGTCGCGGTATCGCAACATCGACATCCTGATGATCGACGACATCCAGTTCCTGCAGGGCAAGGCGGAGACGCAGGAGGCGTTCTTCCACACCTTCAACACCCTGCACGACCACAACAAGCAGGTCGTCATCACGAGCGACCTGCCGCCGAAGGCCCTGACCGGCTTCGAAGACAGGATGCGCTCCCGCTTCGAGTGGGGCCTCATCACGGATGTCCAGGCCCCCGACCTCGAGACCCGCATCGCGATCCTGCGTAAGAAGGCCCAGAGCGAGAAGCTCCAGGTTCCCCACGACATCCTCGAATTCATGGCCTCGAAGGTCTCGTCCAACATCCGCGAGCTCGAGGGAACCCTGATCCGAGTCACGGCCTTCGCGAGCCTGAACCGAACGCCCGTCGACATGGACCTCGTCCAGACGGTGCTCAAGGACCTGATCACGCTCGACGAGGACAACGTCATCGCGCCGGTCGACATCATCACCAATACCGCGGACTACTTCAAGCTCACCGTCGAAGACCTCTATGGCTCGTCCCGGTCCCAGGCCGTCGCCACGGCCCGCCAGATCGCCATGTACCTCTGCCGTGAGGCTCACCAACCTTTCGCTCCCGAAGATCGGTCAGCTTTTCGGCAATCGGGACCACACGACGGTCATGTACGCGAACAAGAAGATCAGCGAACTCATGAAGGAACGCCGCTCGATCTACAACCAGGTCACGGAACTGACCAACCGCATCAAGCAGGACCACCGCTACAAATAATCCGCAGAATCCCTCAGTTTTCACAGTTGTGGATAACCCTGTGGAAACTCGTCGAACAACTTGTACGAATTTGTGGAAACTGCCGTCCGACTTGTGCAAACTCCGCTCCTGGCAAGGCTCGTCCTGAACCGGGGGCCGATTAACGCCCACAGGCTGCCCACAAGTTACATGTTTGTAGTTCCCAGTGAACGAGCCGCATCCACAGAGTTATCCACAGTTTCCACAACGGTTAAGAAGATTAACAAAAACTTAAACTTCTCTCTGGCCGACAACCTTTCCTCCGAAGCCGGAGGAGATCCAGCGACGCAGAGGCTGCTGTGAGAACGACTACCATTGAGCCCAAACAGGTCTCCGACCGACAGGAGTGACTTCGTGAGATTTCAGGCCAACCGGGACGTTTTCAGCGAAGCCGTTTCTTTTGCTGTCAAACTCCTTCCCCAGCGCACCACGCTGCCCATTTTGAGCGGTGTGCTGATCGAAGCAACAGCGACCGGCTTGATCCTCTCGTCATTCGACTACGAGGTCTCCGCCCAAACCGAGATCGCCGCAGAGGTCGAAGAAACCGGGAGAGTCCTCGTCTCCGGTCGCCTCCTCGCCGAAATCGCCAGCCGGATGCCCAACGCTCCCGTCAGCTTCGTGACGAAGGACTCCCGCATCACGGTCAGCTGTGGAACAGCAAGCTTCACGCTTCTGTCCATGCCTGTCGAGGAATATCCGAGCATCCCGGTCGTCAGCGGCCAGGCCGGCCTCGTTCCGGCGGAAGACTTCGCCGCTGCCGTCGCCCAGGTCGCCGTCGCCGCATCGCGCGACGACGTCACCCCGGTCATCACGGGTGTCCAGCTCCAGATCTCCGAAAACAGCCTGAGCCTCGTCGCCACCGACCGTTATCGTGTCGCCGTCCGAGAAATCGACTGGGACCCCGGAACAATGGTCGGGGCAGACAGCATCACCGCGCTCGTACCGGCCCGCACCCTCCAGGAAGTCGGCAAGACGTTCGGACACAGCGGCACGATCTCGGTGGCGATCACCAACACCGATGATCGCGAACTGATCGCGTTCACCGCCGACAAAAAGACCGTCACGAGCCTGCTGATCAAGGGCAACTACCCGCCCGTTCGCCGGCTGTTCCCTGACCAGGTCGACAACTACGCCGTGATGAACACCGCGGAACTGATCGAGGCCACCCGCCGCGTCGCACTCGTGCTCGAACGCGAGGCGGCCCTGCGGTTCTCGTTCACGACCGAGGGACTCACCCTGGAAGCGGTCGGCTCAGAGCAGGCGCAGGCGAAGGAATCCGTGGACGCAATCCTGTCCGGCGTTGAGACCGTCGTCTCCCTCAAACCGCAATTCCTGCTGGACGGCCTCACGGCGGTGCACTCGGAATTCGTGCGGATCTCCTTCACGAAGACGGAAAACCCGAACAAGCCCGGACCCGTCCTGATCACGAGCCAAAGTTCGCGCGACCAGCCAGGAGCGGACAGCTACAAGTACCTGCTCCAGCCGAACCTGCTCCTGCGCTAAGAACTCCGGTGCGGGTAACTCACCTGTCCCTGACCGACTTCCGCAACTATGCGCAGGTCGAGGTGCCGTTCCAGCCGGGACCGAACCTCATCGTGGGAAGCAACGGCCAGGGTAAGACCAACCTGGTCGAGGCCCTCGGATTCCTGAGCACACTGGGTTCGCACCGGGTGTCGACAACGGCGGCGATGATCAGGTCCGGTGAGGAATCCGCGATCATCCGGGCGAAACTCGAGTACAACGGCAGGGACCTCCTCGCCGAAGTGCAGATCAACCGTTCCGGGCTGAACCGGGCGCAGATCAACCGCTCCGTCATCAAGACGAGGGAGCTGCCGAGGTACTTCTCGAGCGTGTTGTTCGCTCCGGAAGACCTCGCGCTCGTGCGGGGCGACCCCTCGGGGCGGCGCCGGTTCCTCGACCAGGCTCCTCGTGCTCCGCTCGCCTCGGCTCACCGGGGTGCTGGCCGATTACGACCGGGTGCTCAAGCAGCGCAATTCCCTGTTGAAATCGGCCAGGGCGTCCGGATTGCGCACAACCCAGCTCGGAACCCTCGAGGTATGGGACGACCGCCTCGTGGAATTCGGTTCGGAGATCATCGACGAACGCGCGAAACTCGTCGATGAACTCGGCGGTCCCCTGCGTACCGCGTATGAAGCCGTCGTCGGGGCCGATCACGGGCCGGCCCTGCTCGGCGCCCTGAGCGTCCTGGGCCTGGATGACAGCAGCGGCAGCGAGGAGGGCTCTCCTTCTCACGCTTCTTCTCCCTCTCTTTCCAGCACACCGGCTGTCGCGACAGAGGACGGGGCTAAGGCTGCCGGGACGACAGCCGACCTGTTCCGGGCGGCCCTCGCCGGAGTGCGTCGCAAGGAACTCGACAGAGGGATGACCCTGGTCGGCCCCCATCGCGACGATGTCGTCTTCATGCTCAACGCCCTGCCGGCGCGAGGCTATGCGAGCCACGGCGAATCCTGGTCATTCGCCCTCGCGCTCAAACTCGCGGCCGCGGAACTCCTGCGCAGGGATTCTTCGAGCGGGGATCCGGTCCTCATCCTCGACGATGTCTTCGCGGAACTCGACCTGTCCCGCCGAAGCCGCCTCGCAACGGCGGTCCTGGCATTCGACCAGGTGCTCATCACGGCGGCCGTGTTCGAAGACGTCCCCGATCAGCTGGCCGCGCACACCATCCGCATCCATGCCGGGGAGGTCGTCGATGGCTGAGCAGAGCGAGGCGGCACGGGTGTACCTGCGTTTCAAGGATGTGTTCGGTGATCCGAATGCCAAGCGCGTCAAGGCCAGGCGCAAGGTAAGGGACGACACCGGTTCGAGTGTGCCGTTCGGCATCGGCCGCGATCCGCGCGGCCTCGGGGACACCATCGACTCCCTGACCCTGCAACTGGGCTGGAACTCACCGCTCGCGCAGTCGGAACTGCTCGCATCCTGGATCGAACTCGCCGGTGAGGAAACTTCGAAGCACTCCACTCCCGCCGGTATCGACGAGGGCGTCCTGACGGTCCATTGCGAGTCGACGGCGTGGGCGACCCAGCTGCGGATGATGCGTGTCGAAATCATGACGCACATCTCCGTCCGGTACCCCGACGCGGGCATCGTGTCAATCCGTTTTCAGGGACCCAACGCTCCCTCCTGGAAAAAGGGCCCCAGATCAATTCCAGGGCGCGGTCCACGCGATACCTACGGCTAGGGAGCCAAAACAGGTCAACCGACTAGGCAAAACGCGTCAGATCCCCGTTTATGGCCGGGAGGCCATGCCCTGTTTGGTAGACTCAAGGGTCGCCCGCGCGACGGTCAGGAGCTCCATAACAGATGTCAGTCGAACCATTGATCGAGCCGGAGCATGGATACGGCGCCGACGATATCCAGGTCCTCGAGGGACTTGAAGCCGTTCGGAAGCGTCCCGGTATGTACATCGGGTCGACCGGTCCCCGAGGTCTGCACCACCTGGTCTACGAGATTGTGGACAACTCGGTGGACGAGGCCCTCGCCGGACACTGCGACACGATCGGCATCGAGATCCTCGCCGACGGAGCCGTGCGCGTCGCCGACAACGGACGAGGCATCCCCGTCGACATCCACAAGGCGGAGGGCCGTTCAACGGTCGAGGTCGTCCTGACCGTGCTCCACGCCGGCGGAAAGTTCGGCGGCGGCGGTTATTCCGTCTCCGGTGGCCTCCACGGCGTCGGCAGGCTCCGTGGTCAACGCGCTGTCCTCGCGGCTCGACGTCGCGGTTCGTCGCCAGGGCCACGTGTGGCGACAGAGCTTCCACGACGGCGTCCCCTTCGCTCCGCTGAGCCAGGACGAAGCCTCGGACGAGACCGGAACAACGATCACGTTCTGGCCGAGCGCGGAAACCTTCGAGACCACGGACTTCGACTTCGAGACCCTGCGGGCCCGTTTCCAGCAGATGGCGTTCCTTAATAAGGGACTCACCATCACGCTCACCGATGAACGACCGGATCACCTCGACGCCGAGGGCGCGCCGATTCACAAGACCTTCATGTACGAGAAGGGACTCGTCGACTACGTCGAGTATCTCAACCGTGCCAAGAAGGCCGAACTCGTCAACGAAGAGATCATCTCCTTCGAGTTCGAAGACCACGAACGCAAGATGGCCCTCGAAGTGGCCATGCAGTGGACCACCGCGTACACGGAGAGCGTCCACACCTACGCGAACACGATCAACACCCACGAGGGCGGCACCCACGAAGAGGGTTTCCGCGCGGCACTCACAACCCTCGTCAACAAGTACGCCAGGGAGAAGGGCATCCTCAAGGAAAAGGATGACAACCTCACCGGCGACGATGTGCGCGAGGGCCTGACCGCCGTCGTGTCGATCAAACTCGCCGAACCTCAGTTCGAAGGCCAGACCAAGACGAAGCTCGGCAACACCGAGGCGAAGTCCTTCGTGCAGAAGGTCGCCAACGATCAGCTCTCCGACTGGTTCAACCGCAACCCGATCTCGGCCAAGGAGATCATCCGCAAGGCACTCCAGGCCTCGAACGCCCGGATGGCGGCCCGTAAGGCGCGCGAAACCGCCAGGCGCAAGGGCCTCCTCGAGGGTGGTGGCATGCCGGGCAAGCTCAAGGACTGCCAGAGCAAGGACCCGTCGCTCTCCGAGATCTTCATCGTCGAGGGTGACTCGGCCGGCGGTTCCGCCGTGCAGGGCCGTAACCCGGAGTACCAGGCGATTCTGCCCCTCCGCGGAAAGATCCTGAACGTCGAGAAGGCCCGGCTCGACCGAGCCCTCGGCAACGCCGAGGTCCAGGCCATGATCACGGCCTTCGGCGCCGGCATGGGCGAGGAATTCAACCCCGACAAGGTGCGGTACCACAAGATCGTCCTGATGGCCGATGCGGATGTCGACGGCCAGCACATTACGACCCTCCTGCTCACCCTGTTGTTCCGCTACATGCGACCGCTCATCGATCTCGGTTACGTGTACCTCGCGCAGCCGCCGTTGTACCGGCTCAAATGGACGAACGCCCCGCACGAATACGTCTACTCCGACAAGGAGCGCGACGCGCTGCTCGCCGACGGTGCCGCAGCGGGCAAACGGATCCCCAAGGACAACGGTATCCAGCGCTACAAGGGCCTCGGCGAAATGGACTACAAGGAGCCTGTGGGAAACCACGATGGCGCCCGAGACCCGCACGCTGCTCCAGGTCACGCTCGACGACGCAGCGGCAGCGGACGAGATTTTCTCCACACTGATGGGCGAGGACGTCGAGTCCCGCCGAAACTTCATCCAGAAGAACGCGAAGGACGTGCGTTTCCTTGACATCTGACGACACCACCAACAACACGACCAACGAGGAAACCGCGGCGGAAGCGGCCGCGAAGGCGGCCCATCTCGAGCAGCACGGCAAGATCGACCAGGTCGACCTGCAGGCTCGAGATGCAGCGTTCCTACCTCGACTACGCGATGAGCGTCATCGTCGGGCGGGCGCTTCCCGACGTGCGCGACGGCATGAAGCCCGTGCACCGCCGCGTGATCTACGCCATGTTCGACGGCGGCTACCGCCCGGACAAGGCGTTCAGTAAGTGCGCGCGCGTCGTCGGCGACGTGATGGGCCAGTTCCACCCGCACGGTGACTCCTCCATCTACGACGCCCTCGTCCGGCTGGTCCAGCCCTGGAGCCTGCGCTACCCGCTCGCCCTCGGGCAGGGAAACTTCGGCTCCCCGGAAACGACGGCGCCGCCGCCCCGCGGTACACCGAGACGAAGATGGCCCCGCTCGCCCTCGAGATGGTGCGCGACATCGACGAGGACACCGTCGACTTCCAGGACAACTACGACGGCCGCACACTCGAACCGACCGTGCTCCCCTCGCGCTTCCCGAACCTGCTCGTCAACGGTTCGGTCGGCATCGCGGTCGGCATGGCCACCAACATCCCGCCGCACAACCTGCGCGAGGTGTCCGCCGGCGCCCTCTGGTACCTGCAGAACCCCGACGCGACCCGCGAAGAGCTCCTCGAAGCCCTCATCCAGCGGATCAAGGGACCCGACTTCCCCACCGGCGCCCAGATCCTCGGCATCAAGGGCATCCAGGATGCCTATCGCACCGGGCGCGGCTCGATCACGATGCGGGCCGTCGTCAGCATCGAAGAGCTCCAGGGTCGCACCTGCCTCGTGATCACCGAGCTGCCGTACCAGGTCAACCCGGACAACCTCGCGATCAAGATCGCCGACCTCGTCAAGGACGGCAAGATCGGCGGCATCGCCGACATCCGCGACGAAACCTCCGGTCGTACCGGCCAGCGCCTCGTGATCGTGCTCAAGCGCGACGCCGTCGCGAAGGTCGTCCTCAACAACCTCTACAAGCACACACCGCTGCAGGAGAACTTCGGCGCGAACATGCTCGCGATCGTCGACGGCGTGCCGCGCACGCTGCCCCTGGACGGTTTCGTCTCCGCCTGGGTCGACCACCAGGTCGACGTCATCGTGCGGCGCACCCAGTTCCGGCTCAACAAGGCCGAAGCGGATGCGCATATCCTGCGCGGGTACCTGAAGGCCCTTGACGCCCTCGACGAGGTGATCGCGCTCATCCGCCGGTCACCGACCGTCGACGACGCCCGCACCGGCCTCATGGAACTCCTGGACGTGGACAAGCTCCAGGCCGACGCCATCCTGACCATGCAGCCTGCGCCGCCTCGCAGCCCTGGAACGTCAGAAGATCATCGACCAGGCCGCCGAACTCGAGCTGCTGCAGATCGTCGAGTTCCAGTCGATCCTCGCGAGCCCCGAGCGCCAGCGCACGATCATCAGTGACGAGCTCACCGAGATCACCACGAAGTTCGGCGACGACCGGCGGACCGAGATCATGTTCGGCTTCGACGGCGACATGTCCGTCGAGGACCTCATCCCCGAAGAGGAGATGGTGGTCACCGTCACGCGTGGCGGCTACATCAAGCGCACCCGCAGCGACAACTACCGCAACCAGCACCGCGGCGGCAAGGGCGTCAAGGGCGCCCAGCTGCGCGCTGACGACGTCGTGGAGCACTTCTTCGTCACGACCACGCATCACTGGCTGCTGTTCTTCACGAACACGGGCCGGGTCTATCGCGCCAAGGCGTACGAGGCCCAGGAATCCGGGCGCGACGCCAAGGGTCAGCATGTCGCCAACCTGCTCGCACTGCAGCCGGGCGAGGAGATCGCGCAGATCCTCGACATCCGCGACTACGGGGCCGCCCAGTACCTGACGCTCGCCACCCGCGACGGCCTGATCAAGAAGACGGCCCTGAGCGAGTACGACACGAACCGCACCGGCGGCATCATCGCGATCAAACTGCGCGAGGGCGACGAGCTCGTCTCCGCGCTGCTCGTCGAGGAAGACTCCGATCTGCTGCTCGTCTCCCGGAAGGGAATGTCGATCCGCTTCACCGCGAGCGACGAAGCCCTCCGTCCGATGGGCCGCAGCACCTCCGGCGTGATCGGGATGCACTTCCGCGGCGATGACCGGTTGCTCGACGCATCCGTTGTCTCAGACGACGGCTATGTTTTCGTCGTGACCGAGGGCGGCTATGCGAAGCGCACAGCGGCCGACCAGTACCGCCTGCAGAACCGTGGCGGGCTCGGGATCAAGGTCGCCAAACTCAACGATGATCGCGGGGACCTCGTCGGGTCCCTTATCGTGGATGACGAGGACGAAGTACTC
The DNA here is from genome assembly GCF_027594785.1 of Cryobacterium breve. Taxonomy (GTDB): domain Bacteria; phylum Actinomycetota; class Actinomycetes; order Actinomycetales; family Microbacteriaceae; genus Cryobacterium; species Cryobacterium breve_A. The sequence continues at coordinate 2,385,616 of NZ_CP075584.1, read as the reverse complement.
GTGGTCCTTGCCAGTGGCAAGGTGGTACGTTCTGACGTCGCCGAAGTCCCTGCCAAGGGACGGGACACGATGGGCGTCGTCTTCGCTAAGTTTGCGGAAGAAGACCGGATCATCGCCATTGCGAAGAACTCCGAACGTAACCTGATCGTCGAGGAAACTGCGGACGAGCTGGAGAGCGATTCGGGAGAGGAAGAACCGTTAGATGAGTAGTGTTGCTGAGAAACTTGCCAAAAAGTCTGGCCGGAGGCCCACTGTGACAACCAAGCAGGTGCGTCTCAAGCTGGTCTACATCGACTTCTGGTCGGCGGTGAAGCTGTCGTTCCTGATCGCCCTGTGCCTCGGCATCGTGACCATCGTCGCGACCTTCCTGATTTTCACCGTGCTCAACGGCACCGGGATCTTCGGCAAGATCGACGCCCTGTACGCCGATATCGCGGGGTCGTCATCCGACCTGGCAAGCATCCTGTCGATCGGCAACGTCATGGGCTTCGCCGTCGTCGTGGCGGTGCTGAACACGGTCGTCATCACGGCCCTGGGGGCCGTCTACGCCGTGCTGTACAACCTGAGCGTGAAGATCACCGGCGGCCTGCTCGTCGGCTTCACGAACAACTAGCTACACCCGCTCCGCCAGTTCCACCTGCTCCACCCGCGTCACCGCCGCTCCCAATCGGGCAGCATCCGAAACGAATCGGCTGCTCGATTGGGAGAAACCGGAGGTTTCCGGTAGTCTCAAATCTGCCCAATAAGGGGGATATAGCTCAGTTGGTTAGAGCGCTTCACTGATAATGAAGAGGTCCCAGGTTCAAATCCCGGTATCCCCACGCAGTTACATTTGCACGCAGTAGAAGCTTCAAGACGTACAGGCCTTTCCGGCCATCACGCCCGTGAATGTGCGGGGCCATAGCTCAATTGGTAGAGCGCCTGCTTTGCAAGCAGGAGGTCCGGGGTTCGATTCCCCGTGGCTCCACAGTCCAGCACAGAATGATCCAGCAGAAGAATGACAGAAGGCCCGCATCCGGTGGATGCGGGCCTTCTGTCATTCAGTCTGTGGCTGCTACGACTCGACGGACGTTGCGGTCTTAGGCTCGTCGTCGGCGACCCAGAGCTCGTCGTCGGCGCGGAACGTCTGCCAGACGGCGTATGCGACGCCTGCGGCGGCGGCCAGGGCGACACCGAGCGCGATGTACGCGCCGGCCCCCGGGCCCTTCTTCTCGATCACAACGGGCTGCTGGAAGTGCAGGCGGCTCAGTGCCGCACGAACGCGAGCGTCCCGCGCGACGTCTCCGACGCTCATCACGGTGCCGATCGCACTGCCGAGGCCTGGAAGGACCTTGGTGACGACCTGGTTGCGGACACCGTCAGCGAGGTCCTGCGTGGCCTGCACCTTCGGGCGCACTAACTGGTCGTAGCTGTCGCGGACACGGGGAACGACTTCTTCGCGGGTGAGCACCCCCGCCTGGTGTGCGGCATCACGTGCGAGCACGTTTGCCCGATCGAGAACCTCCTGCTGGTGGTTCCACAACTCGTCTGCGCTCTTGCGCAGCTTCGTAAGTTCCTTGCGGCGCTTGCGTGACAGGCTCATCTGGACCCTCCATCGATGTCATGTGGCGAACATCACCCATCTTGCCACGCAATACTCCAAGAGGGCTTCGGATGCCCCGGACGGTCAGAATCCGTCTGCGCGCCTGTGCAAGAATTGACCCCATGTCAAAGCACACCGCCGTCGCAACGCTCAATACATCGCTCGGACCGATCAAGGTCAACCTCTTCGGCAACCACGCGCCGAAGACGGTGAAGAACTTCGTGGGCCTCGCCACCGGCGAGATCGAATGGAAGCACCCCGGCACCGGCAAGGTCTCGAAGACCCCCCTCTATGACGGCACCGTCTTCCACCGCATCATCAAGGACTTCATGATCCAGGCCGGCGACCCGCTCGGCCAGGGCACCGGCGGCCCCGGCTTCCAGTTCGACGACGAGATCAGCCCCGACCTCGACTTCACTCAGCCGTATGTCTTCGCGATGGCCAACGCCGGCATCCAGGGCGGCCGCGGCACCAACGGGTCGCAGTTCTTCATCACCGTCGTGCCGACCACGTGGCTGCAGGGCAAGCACACCATCTTCGGCGCCGTCGAGGACGAAGCTTCCCGCGCAATCGTCGCGAAGCTCGCCACCGTGCCGACCGATGGCCGTGACCGTCCCCTCACCGAGGTCGTCATCGAGTCCGTCACCGTCGAGCAGGTCTAGGCCCGCTTCGAATGACTGACCTGCCCGGATCCGCAGCCAATTTCTGCTATCGGCATCCGGGCAGGCAAAGTTTCATCCTGTGTCAGCGCTGTGGCCGCACCATCTGCCCGGAGTGCCAGACCCAGGCCGCCGTCGGCGTGATCTGCCCCGAGTGCATGAAGGAACAGCGGCAGAACGCCCCGCGCACTCGCCCGGCCCTGCTGACCCGTATCTCCTCGAGCCGCGGTCCCGTCGTCACCTACGGCATCATCGGGGTCACCTTCGCGGTGTTCCTGTTGCAGGCTCGTTCCCGGATTCGACGTGACGAGCGCACTGCTCTATGCCGGCATCTACTCGTACCCCGGCAGTTTCGAGCCCTGGCGGATGCTCACGAGCGTCTTCGTCCACTCGACGAGCTTCATCTTCCACGTGCTTCTCAACATGTACACCCTGTGGATCTTCGGCCAGATCCTCGAAGGCATGCTGGGCCGCGGTCGATTCCTCGCCCTGTACCTGCTGAGCGGTCTCGCCGGTTCGCTCGGGGTCTTACTCCTGGCCGGTCCACTCACACCCGTCGTAGGGGCATCCGGTGCCATCTTCGGGCTGATGGGCGCATTCCTGGTGATCCAGAGGCGCCTCGGAGGCAATTCGACACAATTGCTGATCCTGGTTGGAATCAACCTCGTGATCGGTTTCCTGCCCGGCCTCAATGTCGCGTGGCAGGCGCATGTCGGCGGTCTTGTCGGCGGGGCTATCCTGGGCCTGATCTACGTGCAGACCCGGCGCAGCAAGCACCACTCGCTGCAGAACTGGCTGGTTGCGGCCTTCGCGCTCGTGCTCGTGGCCCTGAGTTTCGTCAAGTTCCTGGGCTGAAAGTTATCCACAGGTCTGTCCACAACTGGGGATAATTACACCGGTGTAATTGACCCCCAAACGGGGGGTAGCCGAGAGGTTAACGCCAGCGGGTCGTCATCAGGAAGCCAACGAAGGCGATCCCGAATCCGACGAGGATGTTCCAGGAGCCGAGGCCTGCGATCGGCAGGGTGCCCTGGCTCACGTAGAAGACGATGATCCATGCCAGTCCGATGAGCATGAAGCCGAACATGACTGGTTTGAACCAGACGGCGTTCGGGGCGTCCTCGCCAGAGCGAACGACCTCGGTGCGGGCGGGCTTGGTGCGGGGATTCGTTCGTGCCATGCCTGCGATTCTAGCGCCATTGCCCATCAGCCCACCTCGTCAGGGTCTTCCGGCCGTGTGTGCCGATTAGAATCGGAACCATGTCCGACGCCACCCCGCCCGCCGCGCCAGCGGAGAGTCGTCGTGAGTGGCGAGCTTCCCGGCGTCGCAGGCCGGTGGGTGTGATCGGTGTCATCGGTGAAGTGCTGATCACGGGCGGCGTACTCGTCTTCCTGTTCATCGCGTGGCAACTGTGGTGGAACGACCTCGTCGTTGCCGGGGAGCAGTCCAGCGCGGCCAACCAGATCAGCCAGCAGTGGATCGGCGACGCACAGGCGTCCAGCGCGACGCCCACACCGATCCCCACGAACACGCCGACGGCCGTTCCCGTCCAGACGCCGGGGTTCGGGACTCCCGTCGTCGGCGTCGCCCCGGCTGAGGCACAGCCGTTCGCCGTGCTGTACGTGCCCCGCTATGGCGCCGCGTACTCGCGCACCATCGCGGAGGGTGTGGGCCACAACGTGCTCAACAGCCCGCGCCTCGGCATCGGGCACTACCCGGGTACCCAGATGCCCGGAGAAGTGGGAAATTTCGTCGTGGCGGCCCACCGCAGCGCCAACGGCGGCGGGATGCACCTGATCAACGAGTTGCAGGCTCGGCGATGCCATTTTCGTGCAGACGGCCGACGGCTACTACACGTACCGGTTCCGTGACCTGGAGTACGTGCAACCGACCGACGTCGGCGTGCTCGCCGCAGTCCCGCACGCACCCGGGGCGACCGCGACCGATCGCATCATCACCCTCACGAGTTGCAACCCGCTCTATTCGACGGCGGAGCGCATCATCGCCTACGGCGTCTTCGATTCCTGGCAACCGATCTCGGCCGGCCCGCCCGCGGAACTCGCCGCCATCATCGCCGCCCAGGCCGCGGGCTAGGAGTCTGATATGTACGCATCACTGTGGCGGGTCCTCCCCGGCCCGCTCTGGCTCCGCATCCTCCAGGTGCTGGTGCTTATCGCTCTCGTCCTCTTCGTCCTCGCCACGTGGGTCTTCCCGTGGGTGGACACCATCGTCAACAGCCAGGAATCGACGGTCGGCACCCCATGACCCGCATACTCGTCATCGACAACTACGACAGCTTCGTCTACACGCTCAACGGCTACCTGATGGAGGCTCGGAGCCGAGACCGAGGTCGTGCGGAACGACGCGTTCGCGCCGGAGGAAGCCGCGGCGCGGATCGCCGAGTTCGACGGTGTGCTGCTGTCGCCCGGGCCGGGGAAGCCGGCGGATGCCGGTGTGTCCATCGCGATCGTCCTGGCCGCATTCGAGGCCGGCTCACCACTGTTCGGCGTGTGCCTGGGGCACCAGGCAATCGCTGAGGCCTTCGGTGCCACGGTGACGAACGCCGAGGAACTCATGCACGGCAAGACGAGTCAGGTCACCCACGACGGCAGTGCCTTCTACGACGGCGTTCCGCAGCCCTTCACGGCGACGCGATACCACTCCCTCGCGGTCGTTGATTCGACGGTGCCGAGTGACCTCGTCGTCACCTCGCGCACGGCCGGCGGCGTGATCATGGGGCTGAGGCACGCGACCGCTCCGATTCTCGGCGTGCAGTTCCACCCGGAATCGGTCCTGACCGAGGGCGGCTACCTCATGCTGGCCAACTGGCTGGCCCTCACTGGCCTGCCAGAGGCCCAGGAGACCGCACGGGGACTCCACCCCATCCTCAAGCTGTCCTAGGGTCACCGACTGGCCGCTGTGGTCCGACGCGAGTGCCCGGTCGCTCCGTTGTGGTGTTCGCCGTGACGCCGTGACGCCTTGACCGTGACGTGGTGAGCCGGTGAGCCGGTGAGCCGGTCGGCCCGGTCGGCCCGGTCAGTCGCGGTTGGGTGGTCCGGTGAGGACCTGGTGGGCGCGGTGCCGGTTCGGCGGCCGCCACAACCGTTGCGGGTCGATCAGTCCGGGTGCCCGCACCTGGGGTGAGCCTTTCACCATGCGGATCTCCCACCCGGAGGTGTCGATCGTGTGGTGATGGAACCAACACAGAAGGACCCCGTTGTCCACTGTCGTCGGGCCGTCCTTCGCCCACGGCTTCACGTGGTGCACTTCGGCCCAGTGTGCCGGGGCTTTACAGCCGGGGATGATGCAGCCGCCGTCGCGGGCGGTGATCGCCCGGCGTTGCGCCCGATTGAAGTACCGTCGCTCCGGACCCAGCTTCAGCACCTGGTTGTTCGCCCCGAACAGGACCCCTTGGAAGCCGCCGTCACAGATCCGCTGGTGCACCGTCTTGAGCGATACCGGGGCTTCGACGCCGTCGATCCACCCAACGCCAATGCCGGAGGCGAGGTCTGCGGCGTTCACGTGCACCATCACCGTGGGGGCCGACCCGCCCATCGACGGGGTGTCTTCGTCCCGGGCGGCGTGCTCGAACAAGGCCCGCAGGATGTCGGCGCGTTTCTCCCCGCCCGTGCGGGTATCCGCGCGCCGCTCCCGCAGCTCGGCCTCGATCACATCCAGCTCCGGGCCCGTACCGGCGTCAGTGCCCGCTCCGGCGCCGTCAGTGGTGCCCGCGGTCTCGGCGCCGGGGATCATCTGCCCGGAATCCATCCGGGCCTGCTCTTCCTCGGTGGGGAACGCGGGCCGGGCGTGGAAGCTGAGGAAGGCGTCGAAGAGGGTGTTCATCATCCCGTAGAGCTCCGGTGTGACTCCGCCCTTCACCGGGTACAGGCCGTTCTTCAACTGTCCGAAGCCGATGTTCGACTTCGCCTCGAACAGGTCTTCCTGGGGCAGCATCCCGTCGGGGTCGAGGATGGCCTGCCATTGGAGCACCATGCCGCGGATCAGGTCTGCGGCCGCGGAGACTCCGGCGCCGGCGAGGATCTCCGTTTCCGGGGTGATCCACCCGGCCGCCGTGGCGACCAGGGCCCGTTCGGCGACCTCGACCTCGGCCGGGACCGCCCGGTGACTGACCGCCCCGAGCCCCGTGGTGATCAGCTCGGCCGCCTCCACACCGATATCCCCCGCCGCCAGCGCGGCCCCGACGACCGGGAACAACGGCGGCAACATCGCAAGGCCCGCCCGGCGGGGCAACACCGCGTCCCCGAGCTTGATGCGGCGCTTCACTTCCCGGGCCGAGACCCGCGTCACCCGGGTGAGTACATCCCAGGGGCCCCGGCAGCCCATGCGCCACGCCAAACCCTCCCGGCCGAGCACCCGGGCCCGCCGGTCCACATCCGTGGCGGTGTTCACCCGGGCCGCATCAACGTTGCGTCCGATCGCCTCCACAGTGCTGAGCGCCTTCACCGCTTCGGTGTCACTGAGCAGTCCGACCGGGATCGCGGCCAGGGCTTCTGCGAGAGCCGCCTGCGCCTCGACGAGCCGGGCGACAGCATCCGCATGCACCGACGGCACCGACCCGGCCAGCCCTTCCGCACCCTCGAAACCCTCGGCAACGGCGACCGGATGGGCCGACTCGACATCAACGGTGGACTGATCTCCCGCGGCCCCGGAATCGGGCGTCTGCGGGGTGTGTGACTGGGGATCCGAAGCTCCTGCCATACCCCGATTCTACCTCGAATCGAACACGAATACGAGACTTACTCACCTAATTTCGTGCTGATCTCACCGAGTTTCACACCTGAAAACGAGTTGCTCGCGATGTGTGCACCGATGGCGCGAAAGCGGGTGAGCCGTCGGTCAGCTCCGCTGATACCGACGGCTCACCCGCTTCCGCGGGCCGGGGCGGGGACTACTTGGCGCAGTAGGTGAGTGCGACTTCGGACTTCTGTTGCACGTCGCCGGGGGCCTGGGATTGCTTGGTGATGGGTGAACCCGGCTGGCTCGCACAGGTGGTGTCCGGAGTCGGCATCGGTACGAGCTGGACGCTCGGGCTCTGCAGGAGGCTCACTCGCTGCCGTCAGAGACTGGCCGACGAGGTTCGGCAGGGTGACGAGGCCGCTGGAGATGAAGAGATTGATGGTGTCGCCGGTCTGGGCACTCGCTTGCAAAGCCGGGTCAGTGCGCAGCACGAGGTTGGGTGCGATCGTCGCCGAGTTCTCCTTGGTGATCGACCCTGGCAGGAGCCCGAGAGCACTGATCGCGGACTGGGCGTCGGCGGTCGGCAGGTTCGTGACATCCGGCACGGTCACGGGCTGCGGACCTGTTGAGACGTAGACCTTGATCACATCGGTCGGTTGGGCGATCGTTCCGGCAGGTGGATCTGTACGGGTGACCTTGTCCTTGGGCACCGTGGCGCTGGCCTCCTGGGCCATGGTGGCCGCGAGGTCCGATTCGATCAGAGTGTTCTGAGCGGTCTCGTAGCTCTGGCCGACCAGCGAGGGCACCTTCCGGGAGCTGTCCGGAAGGTCGCTGCTCGGAGTAAGGCTGAAGGCCCAGATCATCACAGAGAGCACGATCACGATCACACTGAGGATGCCGGCCCAGATCCAGATGATCGGAGGGCGTCGCTGGGTGCGCACCATCGTTGCGTCCTCGGCGAGCTGTTTGAGGGCGAGCTCGGACCCGGAGGTTGCCGTCGGCGGCGTGCCGAAGAGGCTCGCGGTGGCTTCGTCGACGGGGCGGTGCAACGGAATCACGCCCGACCCGGCGATCTCGACATCCGTTCGGAATTCGACAGCACTCTGATAGCGGGCGAAACGGTCCTTTTCGAGGGCGCGCATCACGACGACGTCGAGGGCCGGGGACACCTTGGGGTTGATCGAGCTCGGTACTACCGGGGTCTCGCTGACGTGCTGGTAGGCGACAGCGACCGGGGTGTCGCCGCGGAAGGGCGCACGGCCGGCGAGCATCTCGAAGAGGACGACGCCCGTGGAGTACAGGTCGGTGCGGGCGTCGACGGATTCGCCCTTGGCCTGTTCCGGGGAGAAGTAGGAGGCGGTACCGAGGATCGCGGTCGTCTGTGCGACCGTCGTGGAGGAATCGGAGATAGCTCTGGCGATGCCGAAGTCCATCACCTTGACCTGGCCGGTCTTGGTGATCATGATGTTGCCGGGCTTGATGTCGCGGTGCACGACGCCCGCGCGATGCGAGTACTCGAGCGCCGTCAGTACACCGTCGATGATGCGCACGGCCTCGGTGGCCTGGACAGGGCCTTCGCGGATGATGTCCTTGAGCAGGCGTCCGTCGACGAATTCCATGACGATGAACGGAATCTGCGACTCGAGACCGCCGGGTTCTCCGACGGTCTCCTCGCCCGCATCGAAGACGCGCACGATCGTGGGGTGCGCCATCCGTGCTGCAGCCTGCGCCTCCTGGCGGAAGCGGGTGCGGAAAGCGGGATCGGCCGCGAGGGAGGACTTCAGGAGTTTGATAGCCACCGTGCGGCCGAGCCGCGCGTCGGTGCCGATATGGACGTCGGACATGCCGCCGCGACCAATGAGTGCCCCCACTCGATAGCGGCCTGCGAGCAGGCGGCCTTCATCACTCACAGACTCACTCCCACTCTTGTCGACCAGCGTCCCCGGTCACCCAGATCTTGGCTATTTTACCTGAAGTACCCAAGCTCGCTTACGGGGCGACCGTGACCGGCGTTGAGGACGGTGACCAGCCGGAAGCAACCTGGCCGCAGTAGTACAAGAACTTGACCGTCACCGGCCCCGGCGCCGCGCCCGCGGTGACCGTTGCGGTAGTGACATCGGCAGGCGTCGGGTTCGCTGACGCTACGGCGCCGCCGGTGGCCTCGAGCTTGTACCCGGCCAGCGTCTGCCCGGCAGGGCAGGACTGGGCCGCCCAGGTGTACGTGACCGTGCCACCGGGGGCGACGGTGACCTTGTCCGCCTTCGGGGCTGCGGTCGGGGTGTCCGGCACGAGGGCCGGTGCGTAGACCGTGACGGTGATCTTCTCACCCTTCTTGACCGGGCCGGTCGGGTTGACCTTGTAGACCGTGTCGACAACCTGAGTGGCCGGGTCGACTGAGGCGTTACCCGTGACGACGTCGGCGACGAAGCCCAGCTGCTGGAGCATTGTGCGGGCCTCCCCGCTCGTCTTCCCGAGGAAGTCGGCCTCGGTCACCTCCGCCGTTGTGGGCGTCGGTGTCGGTGTCGGCGTCGGCGTGTTCGTCGGTGTCGGAGAGGGTGTCGGCGTCTTCGATGGCGTGGGCGCCGGGGTGCTCGACGTGCTCGACGTCGTGACCGGGGTGTTTCCGCTGTTCTGCTGGGAAACGAACGCGATGATGCCGCCGATGAGCACGAGGGCGAGGAGCGCGATCAGTGCGATGAGAGGCCAGGTCCACGGGCTGCGCTTCTTCTTCGCTGCCTCCTCGGCCTCCGCCGCTGCCGCCGACGCGCGCGTGACGGGCGGCAGGCCGGAGGGAAGCAGCGTGGTGGCCTGGGCGTTCGCGCCAGCACCGGGCATCAGCATGGTCGCCATGGTGGGGGTGACCCCGTTCATGACGGCAGGAACGGAAGCGGCCGCGAGTGCGACATCACCGCGGCGCAGGGCCGTTGCAGCCCGCGCGAGGTGGGCCGCAGAAGCCGGGCGATCCGCCGGGTTCTTGGCGAGACACGAGATGACAAGGTTGCGGACCGGCTCCGAGACCGTGTCCGGCAGGTCGGGCGCGATTTCGTTGATCTGCGCCATCGCGATGGCGACCTGAGACTCTCCCGTGAACGGGCGGCGTCCGGCGAGGCACTCGTATGCGACGATGCCGAGTGAGTAGATGTCGGTCGTCGGTGACGCCGAGCGACCGCTCGCCTGCTCGGGCGAGAGGTACTGCACGGTGCCCATGACCTGGCCGGTTGCGGTCAGGGGAACCTGGTCCGCGATGCGGGCGATACCGAAGTCGGTGATCTTGACGCGGCCGTCCGGGGTGATCAGCAGGTTTCCGGGCTTGATGTCCCGGTGTACGAGTCCGGCGGCGTGGGCCGCGTGCAGGGCGGATGCCGTCTGCGCGACGATGTCGAGGACCTTATCGGTCGGCAGGACATGCTCGCGTTCGAGGATCGTCGACAGGGCTTCGCCGGGAACGAGTTCCATGACGAGGAACGCGCTGCCGTCTTCTTCTCCGTAGTCGAAGACATTGGCGATGCCTTCGTGGTTGACGAGAGCGGCGTGACGGGCTTCGGCGCGGAAGCGCTCGAGGAAGCCCGGGTCACCGAGGTACTCGTCTTTCAAGATCTTGATGGCGACGGTACGACCGATTACGAGGTCGACGGACTGCCAGACCTCGCCCATTCCGCCGATGGCGATCCGGGACTTCAGTTCGTAACGTCCCCCGAAGGTGAGCCCTGCTGTGGGTCTCATTTGTTCAGCACCGCCTCTAGTACCTGCTTTGCAACGGGTGCGGCGAGCAAATTGCCGTACCCCTTCTGGCCAAGACCTCCGCCATCCTCGACGAGGACGGTGATCGCGTATTTTGGATCTTCTGCGGGAGCAAAACCGGTGAACCAGAGTGTGTATGGCTCGTTAGTTCCGTTCTCGGCCGTGCCCGTCTTTCCCGCCACGTTGACCCCGTCTATTCTTGCATTGCTCGCCGCGCCATCCGCGACGTTATTGACCATCATCTGGGTCATCGTGGCCGCGGTTGCAGCGCTGATCACCTGTTTCACTGTCTTCGGCGTAAAGCTTTCGAGCGGGCTGAGATTGGGGGCGATGATTTCCTCCACGAGGTTCGGCGCCATCTGCACTCCGCCGTTCGCGATTGTCGCCGACACCATCGCCATCTGCATGGGCGTTGCGCGCACTTCGTACTGCCCGAACGCCGACAGTGCGGTCTGCGCGTCGTCGAGGACCGTGGGGTACACGCTCGTCGCGACATCGAGGGGTACCGAGTAGCTCGTGTTGAACCCGTACTTCTCGGCCATCTCCCGGATGGCCGTCGACCCGAGCTGCAGCCCGAGCTCGGCCATGGGAATGTTGCAGGACAGGCGCAGGGCGGTGGCGATCGTGACCGTGTCACCGCCGCCGCAGGTGCCACCGCCGGAGTTGATCACGATCGACGAGCCTGCCCGGCAGCGTGAAGGTCGCCAGGTTCGGGAAGGCACTGTCGGGGGTGAACTTGCCCGATTCGATCGCAGCGGATGCGACGACGAGCTTGAAGACGGACCCCGGAGGGTTGAGCGCATCGATGGAACGGTTGATCAGTGGGTTACCCGGGTCGCTCACGAGGCTCTGGTAGGTGTCGGTGACGGCCTGGTTGTCGTGCACGGCGAGCAGATTCGGGTCATAGCTCGGCTTGGACACCATGGCCAGGATCCGGCCGGTCTTCGGCTCGGTGACGATGACCGAGCCGGTGAGGTTTCCGAGGGCATCCCAGGCGGCCTGCTGGGCGACGGGGTCGATCGTGACCTCGACCGATGCGCCCTTGGACGCCTGCCCTGTGACGAGGGAGTTCATCTGGTCGAAGAACTGGGAGTCCGAGGTTCCGCTGAGTTCACCGTTGAGCGCGCGCTCGAGCCCCGTCGCGGCACCGTTGATGGGCAGGAAGCCCGTGACGGGGGCGTAGAGCGCGGCGTTGCTGTACGTGCGCAGGTACTTGTAGTTGTCGTCTGTCGGGACCGACTGTGCGATCGGGGTGCCGGCGACCAGGATGGCGCCGCGCTCGACCATGTAGCTGTCGTAGAGTGTGCGGGTATTGCGGGAGTCCGCGGACAGGCTTTCGGCCTGGAAGACCTGGATGATCGTCGTCGAGGTGAGCAGGGCGACGAACATCAGCATGACGACGATGCTGACGCGCTTGAGTTCGCGATTCAACAGACCACCAGCCGGGGTTGGTTACGAATGGTGTCGGACAGGCGCAGCAGGAGCGCGACGATGATCCAGTTGGCGACGAGCGATGACCCGCCGGCCGCAAGGAACGGCGTTGTGAGCCCCGTGAGCGGAATGACCCTGGTGACACCGCCGATCACGATGAAGCACTGCAGGGCGACGACGAAGGAGAGCCCGACGCCGAGGAGCTTGCCGAAGTCGTCGTGCCCGGCGAAGCCGATGCGGATGCCGCGGGCGACGAAGAGCAGGTACAGGGCCAGGATCGCGAACAGCCCGGCGAGGCCGAGTTCCTCGCCGAGGCTCGCGATGATGTAGTCGCTCTGCGGAACCGGGGTGATTTCGGGGCGACCCTGGCCGAGGCCGGTGCCGAGAAGCCCGCCCTTGGCGAGCCCGAACAGGCCCTGGACGAGCTGGTAGCTGCCGCCGTCCGCGTTGTACACGTCGGGGTTGAGCGCATCGAGCCAGTTCTGGAACCGGCCGTGCACGTAGTCGAGGGTCTGGCTGGCGATGATCGCGCCGCCGATGAAGAGGGTCATCCCGAGCAGCACCCAGCTGAGGCGGCCGGTCGCGATGTAGAGCATGACGAGGAACAGCCCGAAGTAGAGCAACGCCGTTCCGAGGTCACGCTGGAAGATGATGACCGACATCGACAGGGCCCAGAGCACCAGGATCGGACCGAGGTCGCGCAGCCGCGGGAACTTCATCCAGAGCACCCGGCGGCCGACCATCGACAGGCTGTCCCGGTTGCGGACCAGATACCCGGCGAAGAAGATCGCAAGGGCGATCTTCGCGATCTCACCGGGTTGGAAGGTTGCGAAGGAGCCGATGCCGATCCAGACCCTGGCACCGCTGACCTCGCGGCCGAGGCCGGGGACGAGAGGGAGGAGGAGCAGGACGACCGCGACGAACCCGGACACGTAGGTGTAGCGGAAGAGCACCCGGTGGTTGCGGATGACGAGCATCACCGTGATGGCGCAGGCGATCGCAAGGCCACTCCACACGGTCTGGCGCACAGCGGCGCTGTTCCAGCCGGCGTCTCCGTTGGCGATGTCAATGCGGTAGATCATCGCAATCCCGATGCCGTTCAGGAGCGTCGCGATCGGCAGGATGAACGGGTCGGCGTCGCGCGCGACGAAGCGCAACACGATGTGCAGGCAGAGCACGAGCCCGGACAGCCCGGCGCCGAGCACGACGAGGGTCGTGTCGATGTGCCCGAGCGCTCCGAGCTGGACGAGCACGACGGCCGAGGCGTTGATCCCGCACGCGACGATCAGCAGGAACAGTTCGACGTTCCGCATCTTCTGCGGCAGGTGCAGTCGCCTCGCGCTGCCGGGCTTGGACCTCGGCGCGCGCGCGGGAGCATCCGCTGCCCGGGAGTTACTCATTCTTGGCCTTCGTCAGGCGATCGATCACGAGGCGGGCCTCATCGAGCGAAGCGGCGCTGATGGTCTGCTCGACCTGCTGCCGGTCGTAGACCCGCAGGTCTGTGACCTGGAGCGGGGTCTCTTCGTAGACGGAGTGGAGGGAGATGGGCCCGAGGTCCTGTTGCACGCCGCGGAAGATGGCGACGGTGCTGCCCTCGACGCCGACGTAGTAGCGGGTCTGGGTCCACTGGTAGCCGAGGATGCCGCCGCCGACAAGCGCGACGATCAGCAGGATGACGCCGGCGAGCCACGTGGCCTTGCGACGGCGGGCGCGGCGGGCGTCCTCCTCGATGAGTTCGGTGAGGTAGTCCTGAGAGTCGGGTTCGAAATGGGTTTCGCGAACGGGGTGCAGGCGCAGGCTCGACATCCGCAGGGCGCGGCTGCGTCCGGGCTCCTCCCCGAAGGCCAGCGGGGCGGATGCCGACCCGACGACGACGGGGGTGTCGACGCGTTCGTCCGGCGCACCGATGTCGACGACGACGATCGTGACATTGTCCGGGGCTCCGCCGTCGAGGCTCTCCTTGACGAGACGATCGGCGACGCCCTGCGGATCGAGTTCGCTCGAGAGTGCGGCGGCGATGCTCGTGTTGGAGACGACGCCGCTCAGTCCGTCAGAGCAGATCAGCCAGCGGTCGCCTGCAAAGGTCGCGAGGATCGAGGTATCGATCTCGGGGGCGGCCTCGACGTCGCCGAGTACGCGCATCAGGACCGAGCGGCGAGGGTGCACCATCGCCTCCTGCTCGGTGATGCGGCCGCTATCGACGAGACGCTGCACGAAGGTGTGGTCGATCGTGATCTGGGAGAGCTCGCCCTCGCGCAGCAGGTAGATCCGTGAGTCGCCGATGTGGGCGATCGCGACCTCGTCGTTCAGCACGATGAGGGCGCTGACGGTCGTGCCCATTCCGGTCAGCTCGGTGTGCTCGTAGACCGTCTCTGCGAGGAGCGAGTTTGCCGCGATCAGGGCGGCCTGGAGGGCGAATTCTGCGTCCTGCGGGCTCTGGAAGTCCCGGTCGGCCTCGATGATGCGCTTGGTGGCGATCGCGGAGGCGACGTCGCCGCCGGCGTGCCCGCCCATGCCATCGGCAACGAGGAACAGGTGCTGGCCAGAGTAGCCGGAGTCCTGGTTGTTGGACCGGATCCTTCCAACGTGGGACGCGGCCGCGCTGTGACTGACTGTCGCCATGGACCTACCGCCGAAGCTCGAAGCTGGTCGCGCCGATCTTGACGGTGGTGTTCAAGGGGACAGGAGTCGGAACCGCGAGGCGAACGCCCGCGAGGAAGGTGCCATTTGTCGAATCAAGATCCTGGATCATCCACTTGTCATTCCACAGCATCAGCCGGGCATGGTGGGTCGACGTGTAGTCGTCGCGAATGACAAGACTCGAATCGGCGGACCGCCCGATCGTCACAGAATCGACGGTCAGGGGAATTCGGTGCCGGCCTTCGGGCCGGAGGTGATCACGAGCCGGGTCGCGTTCTGGGCGGTGGCCTTATCGCCGGGGCCGAGGTCACTCTTCGCGGCCTGCGCCGAGAACTGTTCCGTCGGTGCCGCAGCGGATGCCGGCGGCGGCTGGACGAAGGCGAGGGCGGGGCCGGCCTGCATCACCGGCGCCGCGGCCGGAACGGCAGAGGGGAAAGCTGCGGCGAGTCCCGCGGACGCCACGGCGGGGGCGCCATCCTTGGGCTGCTTGCGCACGCGCTGGCCGAAGAGGTCGCTGCGGAGGGCATAGACGATGCCGAAGATGAAAAGCCAGAGCACTAGCAGGAAACCGAGCCTCAGGACGAGCAGGGTCAGCTCGCTGACATTCATGCGGAGGGCCCCCAGAATCCGCCCATGTCGTGGCGCTCGTGCGGTGCGGCGGGAAGGTCGGTGCGTTGCCCTGCGGAGGCGGCGGGGGCATCCGCGTGCGCCTGGGCGAGCACCCGGAAGACGATGCGGGTGCGGCCGATCGTGATGACCGAATCCGGTTCGAGGATCGCCTGCTTGACGGGGACACCGTTGAGCCTGGGAACCGTTCGTGGAGCCAAGGTCGCGCACCTGCGCACGGGCGCCGTCCCAGGTGATCTCGACGTGGCGGCGGGAGGTGCCGGTGTCGTCGATCGTGATGTCGGCATCCGTGCCGCGACCGATGACCGTTGTCGACTTGCGGAGCGGGTACCGCTTGCCGCCGACGTCGACGACGGGCGTCCAGGTCACGCTGCCCTTGACGGTGGACGAGTCGATCTGGACCATGCCCTCGCTGAGGCCGCGGTCATCCGAAAGGCTGATCGAGATGCCGCCGGCGAACTGGTAGCGCTGCTCGTTGCCGTGCTGCTGGACCAGGTCGGTGAGCTCGTCGATGAGCGCCGGTCCGAGGTTGGTCATGCGCTGGAAGTCGGTGTGGCTCATGCGGACGGTGAAGCGATTGGGCGCGAGGATGCGGTCGCGGGACACCACAGCTGCCTTGGTGTCGAGTTCGCGACGCAGCGCGGAGGTGATCTCCACCGGCTGAAGTCCCGACTTGAACGTCTTGGCAAACGCACCGTTTACGGCGCGCTCAAGACCTTTTTCAAAGTTATCCAGAATGCCCACAGGTCTCCCGATCCGATCCTTTCGGCTATCAGCATGTTACTTGCCTCGCATGTCAACTTGCCCGCCGGGCACATGGGACGGGGAATTGTCATCCTACGGGAGGCAGCTATGCGTACGGGTTTGGCCGGATTTCCGTCCGGCCAGGAGGCAGTCTTGCACGACTCGAGTTCCCGAGGGTCACGAGACCGTAAACGAGTGGATGCTGCGCGCCCCTTCCCGCCTCGCCCGGCGACCGGACGAATGGCATTCGCACCCCGAATAGTGCTAGCCTCTCTAAGTTCGCGCGAGTGGCGGAATTGGCAGACGCGCTGGCTTCAGGTGCCAGTGTTCGAAAGGACGTGGGGGTTCAAGTCCCCCCTCGCGCACAGTGGGTTGATTGCAGAAATGCACAACCCGGTCGGACAAGAAAGGCCCCCGAGAAATCGGGGGCCTTTCGTCATTCCCGGGCGCACACTAGTCGTCGCGGATGTCAGAAGGCGAAGACCTCCTCGTGCAGGCGGGCAGGCGGATGTCCGGCGTCCTTCAGCGCGGACCGGACGGCCCGGGACAGGCCGCGCGACGCGCACACGTAGACGTCACGAGCAGCCACGTCGGGCACGAGCCGGGTCAGGTTCGCGCCGGTCATGCCGTTCCCGGGATCGGACGAAGGCCCGATCATCCAGACGATCGAGGCACCGCGCAACCGGGCGATTTCCTCGAGTTCGTCGCGGAAGATCACGTCATCCGCCCGTGAGGCCCGGTAGAGGAGGGTCAGCGAGCCGTCACCGACCTCGAGCTCTTCGAAGAGGGCGCGCATGGGAGTGATTCCCACGCCGCCAGCGATGAGCAGAACGGATTCACGCGTGCGTTTGCGTTGCGTCATGGCCCCGTACGGCCCCTCGGCGAGCACGCGCGTGCCCGGACGGAGGGAGTGAAGCGAATGGCTGCCGTTCCCGAGAGCCTTCACAGTGATCCGAAGCAGGTCATCGCCGGGAGGCGCAGACAGGGAGAAGGGGTGCGCGGAACGCCAGACCCCCGGCGCCAGAAATCGCCAGCGGAAGAACTGGCCGGCTTCGACGCGCAGCTCGTCGATATGCCGCCCGCGCAGAATGACACTCACGACGCCGTTCGCTTCGGGCACCAGACGTTCGATCCGCAGCCGGTGGCGCCACGCGTGCTCGAGCGGCTTGAGAACGCGATAGCGCAGCACAAGCCCCAGGGCGAACACGAACAGCAGGGTCCAGGCGATCTGGAACCCGGGCCTGCCTGCGAGGTCGGGACCGGCCAGTTCATGCGCGAACGACAGCGCCAGGGCGAGATAGCTGAGCAGGTGGATGCCGTGCCACGTCTCGTAGGAGACCGAGCGGCGGGCTGCCCGGACCGACATGACGGCGATCACGCCGAACAGGACCGTCCCGATGGTCGCCGCCACCAGCCCCGGCATGCCCAGGACGGCGAGGGTCGCCGTGAAGGCATCCGCCCAGTGACTGAGCATCCAGGAATGCACGGCTGCGACCGCATGAATCGCCAGGACGACGATGAAGACGCGACCGCCGACGCCGTGCCAGCGAGCGAGCCGGTCCGCGCCGATCGAGCGTTCGAGAAACGGCGCGCGCGACATCAGCACGACCATCACTGTCACGACATATCCGGCCAGGAATCCCGCGGTGTGAGCGAGGATGGCCGAGCCGAACTGGAGGGGCGGTCGGAGGTCGACGAAGGCGAGTGCCGCCGACAGGACGGCGCCGATCACGATCAGTGCCTTGATGAGCGCGGCCGAAATGAGTGGCCGCTGCGATTGTCGATGACCCGTCACGGCTGGCTGTCCGGCACGATCGCAGGCGCGGCCGGTGAAACCTCCGGAGCCTGCTGCGACCATTGCCGCCGCTGACGCGGTCATCACGACAACGACGGCCAGGGATGTGAGCCAGTTCAGGGCGGTCCACGCGCTCCGGGAGACGCGGGAGGCGTTCACTCTGTGGTGGGGTGCAGCCGGTCCGCGGGTGCGCCGGTGGGCCGGAACTGAGGTCATGGTCCTTCCTCCAGGGTGAGATCAGACGAGCGGAACTTTCCTCATCGTGCGACCGAAGGTGATGACGGTGCTGCGATGCGTCTTGGAACAAAACTGGGTTCAATTGTGGTTCACATCCCGAAATTCCGGCAGTCACCGGGTAGATCCACACGAGATTTACAGGTTCGTGAGAATCCCTCATGTTGGCACATCCTGCGCACCTCGAGCGCAGAGCGCCGTATTTCCGGCGTAGTGAATCCGTAGGTAAACACCGTTTCGCCGCATGGATTCCGTAAGGACGGAGTGGCTCGCGTCGCCACGGGATGACGCTGGATGGGTGAACAGCGCTCGAACGGACCCCTCGGAACTCACGCTCAGTCGGTGGCTCTCGCCACTCCTCGACGGACGCTGCCGGTGGGGCAGCTACACGGTGTCGGCCGGTCGTTACGGCAGTACGAGTCAGCGGCTCGTGTTGTATCCAGCGGGGATCTCCGCGCGGCAGCGCCGGCGGGTTCGGGTGTGGCGCGGCTGGATGGTGCTCGGCCTGGTGGCCGTGTTCGGAGTGTTCGCGACGCTCGTTGAGGCGGGTGCACCGAGACTCCTGGTGATCACGGCCTGCATCGGGTTTTACGTCGCGAGCACGGTCGCCGTCGCCCGTGCCGCCGGATCGATTCGTCGAGGCGTCCTCGAGCCTGACGGTCGTGAGCTCGAGCCTCACCCCCGACACGCGGCTCTCCGCCGAGTCCCGTTATCTGGCGGGGCTCGCCTCGACGCTGCTGATCGCCGAGGAGTCACTAGCCTGCGGAGCGTCGTCTCCCGCGGATCACGAACTGGTGTGGTCGTCCGCGTATGCCGACGCCCAGCGCCACCTCGGCGCCGGGCGATGATATTGGCCGGGACTTCCACAGGCTCCTTAGGGCAGGGGGCCTCGGCGGGCGACGGCGCCGGCGAGTGTGGCGTGCAGCAGCGGAAGCACGGACACGGCCATGAGCACCGTTCCGAAGACGACATCGTCCGCACGGAGCAGGATGCCGCCGATCAGCAGGGCGGTGAAGAGCACCGCAGAGATGATCCGTCGCCCCGTTCGCTCGAGGCTGCCGAGGCGGCGCTCGATCCGAGGCGTCTGCACCGTGAGATTGCCTTCTTCGACCCGCGTGATCAGGGTGTCGAGCCGCCGGGGCAGCCGCCCGATGATGCCGGCCGCCGACACGGTGCGCTTCACGAGATCCTGGACCAGGTTTCCGCCCTCTGCCCGGATCAGCTGGGCCGAGTACGGCTCGACGGCGTTCCAGATATTGAAGGCCGGGTCGAGCGAACTGCACATGCCGCTGGTCAACGACATCGCGCGCACGATGAGCAGGAAGTTCTCCGGCAGCTGGACCGGCAGCGTGCGCACCACATCGCCGAATTCGTTCGCGAACGCGCGGAACTCACGCGGATCGACTTCCTGCAGTTCTGCGAAGCCCATTCCCCCGAAACGGGCGAACAGGGCCGTCAGCGCCCGTTCGAGTTCCGCGGTGTCCGCAGACGGCAGGAGGACTCCCACCTCGCGGATGCCGTCCACCATGCCCTTGCCGTTGCGGGACGCGGCGGCGATGAGCAGGTTCCGGAGACCCCGGCGCAGGGCATCGGGTACCTCGCCCATCATGCCGAAGTCGATGAACGTGAATTTCCAGGCCCTGCCGGGGGCATCCGCTGTTGTGGCGGAATCCTCGCGCGCCAGCGGGGTGACGAAGATGTTGCCCGGGTGGGGGTCGGCGTGGAAGTAACCGTTGACGAAGAGTTGGTCGAACATGACCGCCGCGAACTCATTGGCGACTTCGGCCGGATCAATGCCCGCGGCCCTGAGCCCATCGACGTCGTTGACCTTGATGGCGGTGACGTCCTGCAGGGTCAGCACGCGCCGCGTGGTGCGTTCCCAGACGAGTTCGGGCACGCTGACGCGGGCGTCGTCCGCGAAGTCCCCCGCGAATCGTTCTGCGCTCGCGGCTTCGTGCAGGTAGTCGATCTCCTCGAGGCTGGTCACCGCGAACTCCTCGACGAGGACGGGCATGTCGACCCGATCCGAGACGAGGGGAATGTGGCTGAGCCAGCCGGCGACGCGGCGCAGGGCCCGGAGGTCCACGTCGACGATCTCGCCGATACCCGGACGCTGAATCTTCACGACGACGTCGAGCAGACCCGTCTCGGCAGCATCCATTTCCGAGAGCCGCGCACGGTGAACCTGGCCGAGGGATGCCGCTGCGAGCGGAGTCGGATCGACGAACGAGAACGCGCGCTCGAGTGTCACACCCAATTCGGCCTCGGCGAGGGCCCGGATGGCCGGGAACGGTACGGCAGGGACCTCGTCCTGCAGTCCCTCGAGTTCCTTGGTGATCTCGGGCGGCAGCACGTCGAGCCTGGACGACATGAACTGCCCGACCTTGATCATGAGGCCGCCCAGGTCGACCGCGAGCACGTGGAAGCGTTTCGCGATGTGCTGGAGCCGTGCGGAACGATTGCGCGCCGAGAGCCGCGCGAGCCCGATCCGCGGGAGGAACAGTTCGTACCACCACGTCTGGGCCAGGTAACGAGCGGCAAAGCGCAGGATCCTGCGATAGCGGGCGCGCATGACCCGATCGTCGGTCATCTGATTTTCTGGACGCCGGCGTTCTTCGGGCACCCGCTCAGTCCTGGGCGAGGATGGTGTACAACTGGCGACGTGCCTCGTCGAGGACGGCGACCGCTTTGTCCACTTGCTCCGGACTGCCGGAGCGCCCGACCTGCGCGGCCGCCTGGGCCAGGCCGATTCCCGCCTTCGGCAGTGCGGTCGCCCGGCCGCTGTCGCGGGCACTCGGGGCCTCCCACGGGGCGGAGGTGTCGGCAGCGGCATCCGCTACCGCGCGGCCCTCGTCGGTGAGCGCATAGGTCTTGCGCCCGTTGGCTTCTTCGGCCGTGATGAAACCCTCGTCTGCGAGGAGCTGGAGCGCCGGATACACGGAGCCGGGACTCGGCTTCCAGGCGCCCTTGCTGCGCTCCTCGATTTCGTGGATGATCTGGTAGCCGTGCATCGGCTGCTCCAGAAGGAGCGCGAGCACCGCGGCACGGACGTCTCCGCGTCCGACCCTCGTGCCGACCTTCTGTTCGAACTGGCCGCGCAATTGCTCCATCGCTTCCCAGATGGCGTTGCCGGCCCATCCTTCGCCCGGTCCGCCCTTGCGTCCCGGAAATCCGTCTCCCATAAATGAACCACTCATGATGACCTCCTCAGCGCCGTACCAGAGCTCGACGATACCTAACGATATAACGTTCAGCGCTGCGATTGAGCTGGACGTCAGAGCGGCGCGCCCACCCGCACCGCGGGTTCTCGGCTCGGTATTCCGGAGCGTAGGCTGAATTCCGTCAGGGCAAACAATGTTCCACCCAACGGAACAGGCGCTGTTGTGCCCTGCGGTACGTCTCAAGGAAGAGATTCAGTTCATGAGCGAGAAACTCGCATCATCCCGGTGGTCACGGCTCATGCCGGTCATCTTCATCACGTACAGCCTGGCCTACCTGGACCGGTCCAACTACAGCCTGGGCGCCGCAGCGGGCATGGCAAAAGACCTCAACATCACGGCCAGCGCTTCGGCATTCCTGGCGGCGCTGTTCTTCCTCGGCTACTTCTTCTTCCAGGTGCCGAGCGCGAGTTACGCCCAGCGTCGGAGTGCGAAGAAGCTGATCTTTTACGCGCTGATCCTGTGGGGCATCCTGGCCAGTTGCATCGGCATCGTCACGAACATCTGGGTGCTGTTCGTCATCCGGTTCGCGATCGGTATCGTCGAGGCGGCCATCATGCCCGCGATGCTCATCCTGCTCAGTAACTGGTTCACCAGCGGCGAACGTTCCAAGGCCAACACCTTCCTGATCCTCGGCAACCCGGTCACGGTGCTGTGGATGTCCGTCGTCTCGGCCTACCTCGTCAGCAGCGTGGGCTGGCGCTGGATGTTCATCATCGAGGGCCTCCCCTCGATCATCTGGGCGTTCGTCTGGCTGCGCATGATCGACAACTCCCCGAACGACGCGAAGTGGCTGTCCGCAGGCCAGAAGAAGGACATCAACGACGAATTCGCCAGGGAACAGGTCGGACTGCACGCCGTGCCCAACTATCGCGAGGCATTCAAGCAGAAGGCCGTCATCCAGCTGTGCATCCAGTACTTCTTCTGGAGCATCGGCGTCTACGGCTTCGTCATGTGGCTCCCGTCGATCATCAAGACCGCCTCCTCATTCGACATCGTGATCATCGGCTGGCTCACCGCCATCCCCTACCTGCTCGCGACCGTGCTGATGGTGGTCGCCTCGTTCTTCTCCGACCGCCTCCTGAAGCGGAAGCTCTTCATCTGGCCGTTCCTCCTGGTGGCGGCGGTCGCGTTCTACGCGTCCTACCTCGTCGGAACGTCCAACTTCTGGCTGTCGTTCATCCTGCTCGTGATCGCCGGCGGCGCGATGTACGCCCCATACGGGCCCTTCTTCGCGATCGTCCCCGAGATCCTGCCGAAGAACGTCGCGGGCGGCGCGATGGCCCTCGTCAACAGCTTCGGCGCACTCGGATCCTTCGCAGGCGCCTACTTCGTCGGCTTCCTCAACAACGTGACCGGGTCGAACGACGCGTCCTATATCTTCATGGCGCTGTCGCTGATCATTGCTGTCGTCTTCACGATCGTCGTGAAGGCCGTCTCGACGCCGGACTTCAAGCTGCAGGGCACGATCCCCGCCGCATCGACCAGCGCACCGGCCCTCCAGTGAGCGGCTCACGGCGGGTGTTCGTCAACACCATGGTCTACAAAGAGGCCCTCGACGCATCCACCACGGTCCAGGCCGACCTGGTCGCCGAGGTTCGGGAACTCGGGGCCGACGGAATCGAGATCCGCCGAGAGTACCTCTCGCCCGAGCCTGCGGCCCGGAACGAGGAACTTCGCTCGATCGCCGGCTTGGCGACCGAGGCCGGACTCGATGTTTATTACTCCGTTCCCGAGTCGCTCTTCGTCAACGGGGAGACGTCGTCTTTCCTGCCCGGCTACCTCGAAGAAGCGGCGATGCTGGGGGCTCTCAGCGTCAAACTGAACATCGGCGATCCCGGCGACGAGCTGACAGACACCGGGACCCTCTCCGAGATTCTGCGGGCGGCCTCCGCCCGGGTCACGATCGAGAATGACCAGACTGCCCGGAACGGGCGACTGGATGTCGTATCGGCGCTCCTCCGCGACCTCCGGGCCCAGGACGTTCCGATCGGGTACACGTTCGATGTCGGGAACTGGCTCTGGGCGGGGGTCGACCCGGTCTCCGCGGCGCGGGAACTCGGACGCCACGCGACGGTCTTCCACCTCAAGGACATCGACCGCCTCGGTGGTCTGCACTCCGTGCTGCTCGACGAGGGCGACGTCGACTGGCGTTCCGTGCTCGGCGAGATCGGCACCCACGTGCCCGTCGTGCTCGAATACCCGATCCCCGATCGGGCCACCGCGGCGAGCGAACTGGCGAAGGTCCGCCGGGTCCTCGCCGAACCGACAATCGACTGAACGGAACCAGATGCCCAGCACGGTCCAGCGGGACTTCGACGTCGTCACCTTCGGCGAGATCATGGCGATGTTCGTCGCCGACGAGAGCGGTCCGCTCGCGCGGGTCGAACGATTCACCCGGAGGCTGGCCGGCGCCGAATTCAACGTCGCCGTCGGTCTGCGGCGGCTCGGCCACAGCGTCGGGTTCATCACCCGTCTCGGTGCGGACCCGTTCGGTGAATTCGCCCTGCAGCAACTCGAGGCGAACGGCATCGACGTCGGCGAAGTCGACCTGCACGCGAACGAACCGACAGGGTTCCAGCTCAAGAACCGGCCGGGAGAGGACGAGGACCCGCTCGTCGTCTACTTCCGGTCGCATTCGGCGGCGCGCACGCTCGAGCCGACCGCGGCGACAGCGGCCTACGTGCGCCGCGCCGGGCACGTGCACCTGACCGGGATCCCGCTCGCGCTCGGCTCCGGGCCGCGGAACCTCGCCGCCCAGGCCGTCGATGTTGCACGTGAAACCGGTGCGACCGTGAGCTTCGACCCGAACCTCCGCCCCAGCCTCTGGGCAGACACCGCCGAAATGGTGCGCACGATCAACGAGATCGCCGTGCGGGCAGACTGGGTGCTGCCCGGTACGGGCGAAGGGCGCATCCTCACCGGGGAGACCACCCCGGCCGGGATCGCCCGCTGGTACCTGGATCGCGGCGTGAAGGTCGTCGCGGTCAAGGCAGGCTCCCACGGCGCCGAACTCTTCGCCGCGGACGGGACGCACGCGAGCTGCCCGCCGTTCGCGATTTCGGTCGTCGACACAGTCGGTGCGGGCGACGGCTTCTCAGCCGGGTTGCTCAGCGCGGCCCTCGACGGGCTCCCGCTCGCCGACTGGGTCTACCGCGCCGGCGCGGTCGGCGCCCTCGCCACGACGTCGCGCGGTGACCAGGAGGGCCTGCCGGACCGGGCCGGACTCGCTACATTCCTCGAGGCGCATGCGCCCGCTTCCGTATGACCCAAGGAGACTGACACCATGAGCACCGCCCCACTCGTCCCACCCGAAACGCTCCGCGTCGTCGTCGCAACACCGCTCACCGAGGAGCTCTGCCTTCTGATCGAGCGGGCGGAACCCCGCATCGAGCTCGTGCGCGACCAGGCTCTGCTGCCGCCGATGCGCCGCCCTGCCGACTACCGTGGCGACCCCGCCTTCCGGCGCACGGTCGAACAGCAGGCCGACTTCGAGCGGATGCTCGACTCGGCCGACGTACTCTTCGGCATCCCCGACGTGAACCCGGTCGCACTCCGACGAACCGTGGAGGCGAATCCGGGACTCCGCTGGGTGCAGGTGATGGCGGCGGGCGGCGGCTCCCAGGTGAAGTCGGCAGGCCTCGGCCAGGCCGATCTCGACCGGGTCGTCTTCACGACCTCGGCCGGGGTGCACGGCGGCCCACTCGCAGAGTTCGCGATCTTCGGCATCATGGCCGGCGCCAAGCAGCTGCCCGTGCTCCAACGCGACCAGCGCACACACGCGTGGCCGGAACGAAGGGCGCTCGGCCAGGTGCGCGACCAGACGGTGCTCGTCATCGGTCTCGGCGGGGTGGGGCGCGAGGTCGCCCGTCTCGCCAAGGGGCTCGGGATGCGTGTGATCGGGACAAGCCGGGATGACCGGCCCGTTCCCTTCGTCGACGAGCTGATCAGCACCGATGACCTCGCTGCCGGGGCCGCCCGCGCCGACGCTATCGTCGTCGCCCTGCCCGGAACGGCCGCGACCCTGAAGCTCGTCGGCGAGAACGTCTTCGGCGCGGTCCGACCGGGAACGACCTTCGTCAGCATCGGGCGCGGCACCGTCGTGGACGAGGACGCTCTCATTCGCGCCCTCGAGTCCGGCCGGATCGGCTTCGCTGCCCTGGACGTGTTCGCCAAGGAACCGCTCGACACCGCAAGCCCGCTCTGGGACTTCCCGAACGTGGTGATCAGCCCGCACACCGCCGCCCTCGACGCCGACGAGGAACGCCGCATCGCCGAACTCTTCGCCGACAACGCGACCCGCTTCCTCGACGGCCTCCCCCTCCGCAACGTTGTGAACACCGTCGAGTTCTATTGAGTGGATTCTTCCCGGACCTGACCGCCGTTCGGATCGCAGTCAGGTGCGGAGACTAGGGTCGAACGGATGCGTACTCCGACCTCGTCCTTGCAGCCCGTTTCGCCAGCCTCTGGATTCGTGCGTGTGCGTGGAGCCAGGGAGAACAACCTGAGGGACGTCGACGTCGACGTGCCCCGCGACGCAATCGTCGCCTTCACGGGCGTCTCCGGTTCCGGCAAGTCGTCGCTCGCCTTCGGCACGATCTTCGCCGAGGCCCAGCGCCGCTTCCTTGAATCGGTGGCCCCATACGCCCGCCGGCTGATCCAGCAGGGCCACACCCCGCAGGTCGACGAGATCACGGGCCTCCCTCCCGCCGTCGCCCTGCAGCAGCGGCGCGGCACGCCGAGTTCGCGGTCCACGGTCGGCACCCTAACCACCCTGTCGAATTCCGTGCGCATGATGTATTCCCGTGCGGGTACATACCCGGCGGATGCGCCCAGGCTCGAATCGGACTCCTTCTCGCCGAACACAGTGGCCGGGGCGTGCCCGCGCTGCCACGGTCTCGGAATCGCGCACCTCCCGACGCGCGCGAGCCTCGTGCCGGACGGGACCCTGAGCATCCGCGAGGGCGCTGTCGCGGCCTGGCCGGGCGCGTGGCAGGGCAAGAACCTCCGAGACATCCTGATCACCCTCGGCTACGACGTCGACGTGCCGTGGAACGACCTGCCGGAAGAGGCCAGGGACTGGATCCTCTTCACCGAGGAGCAGCCCGTCGTTGAGATCACCCCGCAACGCGACCGGATCGCCAAGCCGTACCAGGGCCGGTTCTGGAGTGCGCGCAGCTACATCCTGCACACCCTCGCCGACTCGCAGAGCCAGAGCCAGCGCGAGCGCGCGCTCCGGTTCGTGGAGTCCGGTCCGTGCCCGGTCTGCGACGGAACCGGACTCACCCCGGCCGCCCTCGCCGTGACGGTGGCCGGGCTCTCGATCTCCCGGCTGGCCGGACTGCCGCTCACGGCCCTTGCCGAGACCCTCCGCCCGCTCACGCAGGCCGGGTCCACCGGACGCGGTGAGGCATCCGCAGGGGTCGAAGCCACGATCAGCCGCGACCTGCTCGCGCGGATCGAGGTCCTGGTCGACCTCGGCCTCGGCTACCTCAGCCTCGCGCGCTCCACCCCGACGCTCTCGCCCGGTGAGATGCAGCGCCTCCGGATCGCGACCCAGCTGCGGTCGGGCCTCTTCGGCGTGGTCTACGTGCTCGACGAACCCTCAGCGGGACTCCACCCCGCCGACGCCGAGCCCCTCCTCGTCGTGCTCGAGCAGGCTCAAGTCCTCCGGCAACTCCGTCTTCGTCGTCGAACACAACATGGACGTCGTGCGCGCCGCCGACTGGGTCGTCGACGTCGGTCCCCACGCCGGAACCGGCGGTGGCGAGGTGCTGTACAGCGGTCCCGTCGCCGGGCTCGCCGAGGTCCCGGAGTCGGTGACCAGGCGGTTCCTGTTTCCCGGTTCCGACACAGCAGATGCCGTGCGCGCGGTGCCCGCGCGGAGGGAACCACACTCGTGGCTCGACCTGCGGGGGGTCAGCGTGCACAACCTGCAGAATCTCGACGCCGCGTTCCCGCTCGGACTCCTCACCGCGGTCACGGGCGTGTCCGGCTCCGGAAAATCCACCTTGATCAGGCAGATCGGCGTCGATGGCCCCGTTGACCGGCTCGTAACCGTCGACCAGAAGCCGATCGGACGCACCCCCGGTCGAACCTCGCCACCTACACCGGCCTGTTCGACGCGGTCCGCACGGCGTTCGCGGCCACACCCTCCGCCCGCAGTCGCGGCTTCGGCGCCGGGCGCTTCTCCTTCAATGTCGCCGGCGGCCGCTGCGAGACCTGCCTCGGTGAGGGCTCCGTCACCGTGGAACTGCTCTTCCTCCCCGGCAGCTACGCCGTGTGCCCGGCATGCCACGGTTCCCGCTACAACCCGGAGACGCTCGAGGTCGACTACCGTGGCAAGACCATCGCCGACGTCCTCGGCCTCAGCGTCGACGACGCCGCCCGATTCCTCGCGGACGTGCCCGCGGCCGCCCGCAGCCTCGAGACCCTCCGCGAGGTCGGCCTCGGCTACCTTCGCCTCGGCCAGCCGGCGACGGAACTCTCCGGTGGAGAGGCCCAGCGCATCAAGCTCGCCTCAGAGCTCCAGCGCGCCCGCCGCGGCCACACCCTGTACCTGCTGGACGAACCGACAACGGGCCTGCACCCGTCGGATGTCCAGCTCCTGCTCGCCCAGCTGAACCGGCTGGTCGACGCGGGCAACACCGTCATCGTGGTCGAACACAACCTCGACGTCATCGCTGCGGCCGACTGGGTGATCGACCTCGGCCCGTCCGGAGGGGACGCCGGCGGGCGCATCCTCGTGGCCGGTCCGCCTGAGGTCGTCGCCGCCTACCCCGAAAGTCGGACGGCGCCGTACCTCGCCCGCCGCCTGAGCAGCTGAACGGAGTTCGAGCCCACGAGAGTCCGCCGTACGTCAGGAGTCCGCCGTACGTCAGGAGCCCGCCGGTTTCAGGCGCGCCGGGTCAGCCGGAGAACGGGGATCCGCCGCCCGATGGCCCGTTCCTGGTAGTCGGCGAATCCCGGCGCCCTCGCGACGATCTTCGCCCAGGCTCGCGCGTGTTCGTCGCCGTCCAGATCGGTCGCCGTGACTCCGACGGTTCCCTCGGCGGTCTCGATCATCGTGTCCGGTTGCTTGAGCAGGTTGAAATACCAGGCGGGGTGCTGGGGCCGGCCGCCGGCAGAGGCGACCACGAGCCAGGCGTCCCCGTCGCGGATGGACATCACCGGGCTGACGCGCTCTGCGCCCGTGCGCGCCCCGGTCGTGTGCAGGAGCACGAGATTGGACCCGAAGCCGGCCGTGGTGACATGACCGTTGTTCTCCCGGAACTCCGAGATGATCTGTTCATTGAAGTCGCTCATTAGACTGCCTCTCGTCGATGAGTCGCCGGTGCAGGGATTTTATAACGGGATGAGGATCTGATGAATGGCGAACTGGTTCTGGTGACCGGAGGGTCTGGCTTCGTCGGTGCGCACTGCATCGTGCGGCTCCTCGCCGCGGGCTACCGGGTGCGCACGACGGTGCGCTCCCTCACCAGGGAGCCGGAGGTCCGTGCGCTGGTCACCGCCGGCGGGGCGGATGCCGGCAGCGCCCTCTCATTCACCGTCGCCGACCTGCTCTCCGACGCCGGGTGGGCGGAAGCGGTCAAGGGCTGCGCCTTCGTCCTGCACGTCGCCTCCCCCTTCCCCGGACGCCAGCCTGCCGACGAGGATGAGCTCATCGTGCCCGCCCGCGACGGCGCACTCCGGGTGCTCCGGGCGGCGCGGGATGCCGGCGTGCAGCGGGTCGTGCTGACCTCCTCGTTCGCCGCCGTCGGATATGGCGCCCAGCATCCGGACCGCCCGTTCACCGAAGACGACTGGACGGACCCGACCGCAGCGGTGAGCGCATACGTCAGGTCGAAGACCATCGCCGAACGTGCGGCCTGGGACTTCGTCGCCCGTGAAGGTGGCGACCTCGAGCTCACGGTGATCAACCCGGTCGGGATCTTCGGCCCCGTACTCGGGACGGACCTCTCCAGTTTCGTCGAGCTCCTCCGCGGACTCCTGACGGGTGCTGTGCCGGCCGTGCCCCGGATCGAGACCAACATCGTCGACGTGCGCGACGTCGCCGAGCTGCACGTGCGCGCGATGACGAGCCCGCTTGCGGCCGGCGAACGGTTCCTCGCCGTCGCCGGACCCCCGATGACCTTTCCCGGGATCGCCGCACTGCTGAGGTCGAACCTCGGCGATGTCGCACGGCGGGTTCCCCGCCGGGTGCTGCCGACCTGGCTCGTCCGGGTCCTCGCGCCGTTCAGCGCCCCGCTCCGGCAGGTCGCCCCGCAACTCGGCACGACGAGGAGCGCCTCGAACGACAAGGCCAGGCGGATGCTCGGCTGGGAGCCCCGATCCAACGAAGAGGCCATCCTCGCCACCGCGGAGAGCCTTGTGCGCCTTCGGCTCCTCTGACCGGCGGCGCACGAGAGGTGGGGTCAGTCGACCTGGTCCATGAAGTCGGTCAGGTGCGCGATCGTCGGGATCGACGAGGTGATCACGGTGCCGTCGTCGCGACGTCCGCCCTCGATCGCGGCCGGCGACGGTGCCCCGGGAGTGCGGGCGCCCTGGTGC
Source organism: Cryobacterium breve (assembly GCF_027594785.1). Lineage (GTDB taxonomy): Bacteria > Actinomycetota > Actinomycetes > Actinomycetales > Microbacteriaceae > Cryobacterium > Cryobacterium breve_A. Next base: position 2,355,696 of record NZ_CP075584.1, on the reverse strand, counting down.
TCGAGCGGGACGATGACGGGCTGGCCGAGACGGACGGTGAACGCCGGCGCCCCACGCACGGCGAGCTTCGCCTCGACGCCGGCCTCGACGGTCACCTCGACCTCGTCCTGCCTGAGGTCGATCCGGAGCCGGGTGCCCTTGAGCGTGATCCGGAAGGTGAGACCCTCCCAGCCTTCGGGTAGCCGAGGGTCGAGGGTGACCCGGCCGTTGTGGTCGCGCAGGCCGCCGAATCCGTAGACGAGGGCGCTCCAGACTCCGCCGGCGGATGCGACGTGAACGCCGTCCGCCGCGTTGTGGTGCAGGTCCGCGAGGTCGACGAACAGCCCGGAGGTGAAGTACCGGAGCGCGAGCTCGTGGTACCCGACCTCGGCAGCGATGATCGACTGGACCACGTCGGACAGGGTCGAGTCGCCGGTCGTGAGCGGGTCGTAGTAGTCGAAGTCGGCGAGCTTCTCCTCCGGCGTGAACTGGTCCCCCTGCAGGAGCAGCGCGAGGACGACATCCGCTTGCTTGAGCACCTGGAAGCGGTAGATCACGAGCGGGTGGTAGTGCAGCAGCAACGGCCGGTTCTGCGGAGGCGTCTGGGACAGGTCCCAGCGTTCCTTTTCGAGGAACTGCGCGTCCTGCGGGTGGATGGCGAGGCCCTTGTCGAAGGGAATGTGCATCGCCTCGGCGGCGAAGGCCCACTCGGCGACCTCGGTGTCCTCGAGGTTCAGCCGGGCGACCATGGCGTCGTAGGCCTCGCGGTCGATGTACCGCAGCCGGCGGACGGCGGTCACTGCGTTCCGCAGGTTCGAGCGCGCCATGATGTTCGTGTACAGGTTGTCGTTGACGACCGTCGTGTACTCGTCCGGCCCGGTGACGCCGTGGATGTGGAACACGTCGTTGCCGTGCCCGTTGCCGCGCCAGAAGCCCAGGTCCGCCCACATTCGGCTCGTCTCGACGAGGATGTCGATGGCCTCGCGGGCGAGGAAGTCCTCGTCGCCGGTCGCGGCGACGTACTGGCTGAGCGCATAGGCGATGTCGGCGTCGATGTGGTACTGCGCCGTGCCCGCCGCGTAATAGGCGGACGACTCGAGTCCGTTGATCGTGCGCCACGGGAACAGGGCGCCGAGCTGGTTGAGCTCCGTCGCGCGGTCCCTGGCCTTGTCGAGCATCCCGTGCCGGAAGCGCAGCGCATTGCGGGCGGCGTTCGGTGACGTGTAAGTGAGGAACGGCAGCACATACACTTCCGTGTCCCAGAAATAGTGGCCGCCGTAGCCGGACCCGGACACACCCTTCGCGGAGACGCCCTGGCCGTCGGCGCGCATCGAGGCCTGGGCGAGCTGGAACAGGTTCCAGCGCACGGCCTGCTGCAGCACGGGCTGCCCGGGAAGCTGCACGTCGGTGCGCGCCCAGAAATCGGTGAGCCATTCCTGCTGGCGGGCGATGAAGGATTCGACGCCCTCGTCCCGCGCCCGGTCGAGGGTGCGGTCGCAGCGGTCGGCGAGCTCGTGAGTGGGCACGCCCGCGGAGGTGTGGTAGCTGAGCGTCTTCGTGATGTGGATCGAATTGCCCTGCTTGGCCTTGATCGTGTACACGTGCTTGGCGAGGTCGTCGCCGATCGCCGAGGACTCGACGTACTCGTTGACGGTCTCGATCGCGTGGTCGGCGGCGCAGGCGATCGTCATGGCCGAGTTCGTGCAGCGGAACCCGAGGATGTACCGGCCGCCGGAGGCGCGCTTGAAGCGCGGCTGCAGCACCCGATCGGTGAAGGATTCCGCCTTGCGCGGGTCCCAATCGGTCGTCATCGAGCCCTTGGGCCGGTCGTACTCGCTGATGCCGTCCTGGCGGTTCAGGATCTGGCTCGAGATCACGACGGACGCATCCGCGTCAAGCATGGTGACCTCGTAGTCGATGATCGCGAGGTGCCGGTCGGTGAACGACACCATGCGACGGGAGCGGATCAGGACGCGCTTGCCCGATGGCGTGCGCCAGACGAGGGAGCGCGAGAGGATGCCGGTGGTGAAGTCGAGCCGGCGCTCGTAGCTGAGCAGCTCGGCGAGGGTCAGCACGAGCGGTTCGTCGTCGACGTAGACGCGGATCATCTTGGCGTCTGGCGCGTTGACGATCGTCTGGCCCACGCGGGCGAAGCCGAAGGCCTCTTCCGCGTGACGGATCGGCCAGGTCTCGTGGAAACCGTTGATGTAGGTGCCGTGGACGTGGCCGTCCCTGCCCTCGTCGACGTTGCCGCGGAGGCCGAGGTAGCCGTTGCCGACCGCGAAGAGCGTCTCGGTGCGACCGATGTCGGCTCCGGAGAATGCCGTCTCGACGAGCGCCCATTCGTCGACCGGGAAACGATTGCGGTCGAGAGGGTCCAGGGTGACCTCTTCCGTCAGGTTCATGCGGTGGCCTCTCGAGTTGCGGTTTCGGGTGACGTGCTGAGCTCGGACGGGCGGGGCACCAGTTGATCGAGGTCTGAGACGACGATATCGGCTCCGGCGTCCAGAAGGGTCTGCGGGCCGACACCGCGGTCGACTCCGAGAACCAGCCCGAAATCACCGGCCCGGCCGGCCTGCACCCCCGACTCGGCGTCTTCGACGACGACGCACTCCGCGGGCGTGAGACCGAGCAGCTCGGCGCCGAGTTCGTAGGTGTCCGGCGCGGGCTTCCCGGCGAGCTTGCGTTTGGCGGCGAGGTTGCCGTCGACGAGGATGCCGAAGCGGTCACGGATGCCCGCTGCCCCGAGGGTGAGCTCGCCGTTGCGGGAACTCGTGACGACCGCGACCTGCAGCCCGGCCTTGACCACGTAGTCGAGGAAGGCGAGCGAGCCGGGGTACGGCGTCACGCCGTCTTCCGCGAGGGTCTCGTTGAAGGCCGCGTTCTTCCGGTTGCCGAGGCCGCACACGGTGTCCTGCGTCGCGGCATCCGTGGGGTCACCGTCTGGCAGGCTGATGCCGCGGGAGGCGAGGAGACTGCGCACGCCGTCGTAGCGGGGCTTGCCGTCGATGTACTTGAAGTAGTCGGCATCGCTGTACGAGGGGCTCACCCCCTGGTCCTCGAGATAGGGGGTGAAGAGCCGTGACCAGGCGACCATGTGCACGTCGGCGGTGGGAGTCAGCACGCCGTCGAGGTCGAAGAGCACGCCACGCAAACCGAGGAGTCGGTCGCGGGCCTGGGCGGGCGAAAGTGGAAACGTCGGAGAAGTCATAGACGGGAGGCTCTTCTCGATAGATGCCTGGAACTGGAGGCGCCGGGGAACGGTTATGGACTGTATTCGCCCGGGTGTCGACATCTCGGCGGCGGTGGCGAGGATCGCGAGCGACGCCTTCCCACCGGGTCCGGGGTGGGCCAGCGCCTGAGTACAAAACAAGCCTATGCCCTGTGCCTCCGGCGAGTAGACTTTCTCTAAGTGAAACGATTCAACATTGAACGCACACAGAGAGAAGTCAGACAATGATCACTCGCATGATCTGGAACCAAACGGCGCATTTCGGCGCAGGGGCCATTAGCGTCATTCCCGGTGAAATAGCCTCCCGTGGCTTCACCAAGGCCTTTGTGGTCTCAGACAAAGTGCTCGTCGCGACCGGCGTCACCGGCAAGGTCACGACCCTCCTCGAGGATGCCGGAATCCCGTATGAGGTTTATTCGGACGTCACCCCGAACCCGCCGATCGAAGCGGTCAAGCGCGGCGTCGCGGCCTTCGCGGCTTCGGGCGCCGACGTGTTGATCGGTATCGGCGGTGGCTCGCCCCAGGACACCTGCAAGGCCATCGGCATTATCACGAACAACCCGGAGTTCGCGGACGTGCGTTCCCTCGAGGGCGTCGCGGCCACGAAGCGGGCCGCCGTTCCGATCATCGCGGTGCCGACCACGGCGGGTACCGCATCGGAGACCACGATCAACTACGTGATCACCGATGTCGAACGCTCGCGCAAGTTCGTCTGCGTCGACCCGCACGCGATCCCGATCGTCGCCGTCGTCGACTCCGAGATGATGTCCTCCGCGCCGCGCTCGCTCAAGGTCGCCACCGGCCTGGACGCGCTCACCCACGCGATCGAGGGCTACACGACCAAGGGCGCCTGGGAACTCTCCGACCTCTTCCACCTCAAGGCGATCACGATGATCGCCGAGTCGCTCACCGCGGCCGCCGACGGCGACCCGGTCGCCGCGGACCGCATGGCCCTCGCCCAGTACATCGCGGGCATGGGCTACTCCAACGTCGGCCTCGGCCTCGTGCACGGGATGGCCCACCCGCTCGGCGCCTTCTACAACGCCCCGCACGGCGTGGCCAACGGCATCCTGCTCGCCCCCGTGATGGCGTTCAACGCCGACGCGACCGGCGAGCGCTTCCGCGACATCGCTGTGGCCTTCAAGGTTCCCGGCGCCGCAGAGCTCTCGCTCGAGGATGCCCGCACCGCGGCCGTCACTGCCGTCACGGCGTTCGCCCGCGGCCTCGGAAACCCGACGACCCTGCGCGAAATCGGTGCCAAGCAGGAGGACCTCCCCGCGCTCGCCCAGGCCGCCTTCGACGATGTCTGCACCGGCGGCAACCCGCGCGACGTGACCGTCGAGCAGATCCTCGCGCTGTACACCTCGATCTACTAGCCCGGCGAGTCACCTTTCCGGTCGAGAGTTACCCGTATACCGGGCACTCTCGACCGGAAAGGTACGCCTCGGGTTGGTGGATTCAAAACAGGAGCGGCCGGCGCGTGTGCGCCGGCCGCTCCTTTCTGTTTCCCCTGTTTCCCGTGCCGGCTAACGGCTGACGAGAGTCCGGGCCGGCGTGTACCGATCGGGCGCGAAGCTGCGGGCGACGAGCGCCCGCAGCCTCCTCGAGCGAACCGGTGACGAGGCCCTGGGCCCTGGCCTGCACGAGTACGTTGCCGATCGCGGTCGCCTCGACGGGGCCGGCGAGCACGGGCAGCCCGATCCGGTCGGCCGTGAGCTGGCAGAGCAGACGGTTCTGCGAGCCGCCGCCGACGATGTGCACCACACGGACGTTCTTGCCCGAGAGCACGCCGGCCTGTTCGACCCCGCGCGCGAAGGCATCCGCCAGGCTTTCGAGGATCGAGCGCACGAGCTCGGCGTTCGACCTCGGCACGCGCAGGTCGTGTTCGACGCAGTAATCACGGATGCGCGCGGGCATGTCCCCGGGCGCCAGGAAGCGCTGGTCATCGGCGTCGAACACGGCGACGGGCCCGGTCACCTCGCCAGCCGCACGGAGCAGGTCGGCGAGGACGATCGTCTCGCCGGCGTGCTCCCAGGTGCGGATCGACTCGCTCAGCAGCCAGAGGCCCATCACGTTGTGCAGGTAGCGCACCTGGCCGTCGACGCCGCCCTCGTTCGTGAAGTTGGCCGCGCGGCCGGCCGTGCTCAGCACCGGGGCCTCGAGACTCGACGCCGACAAGCCCCCAGGTGCCGCAGGAGATGTAGGCGAAGTCCTCGCCCTGCGCGGGCACGGCCACGACGGCGGATGCCGTGTCGTGCGACCCGATGGCCGTCACGTCGATGGGGCCGCCGGCCCGGATCTCGCCAGCGACGTCGGGCAGCAGGGAGCCGATCCGGGTGCCCGCGTCGACGAGCGGGGGAACATCCGCCTGTCGAAGCCGAGGCGGTCGATGAGGGGGTCGTCCCATTCGCGGGTGCGCACGTTCAGGAGGCCGGTGGTCGAGGCGTTCGAGCGCTCGGCGACGGCGGTCCCGGTGAGCCAGTAGTTCAGGAGGTCCGGCACGAGAAGCACCTGGTCGGCCTGGTCGAGCGAGCCGGCGGTCAGGTCTGCGGTGAGCTGGTAGAGCGTGTTAAACGGCAGGAACTGCAGTCCGTTGGCCACGTAGAGTTCTGCGGGGGTGGCGACCCGGTGGACGAGATCGACGGCGGGCTGGGTGCGCGCGTCACGGTAGTGGTACGGGAGCTACAGCATCCGACCCTGGCGCAGCAGCGCGTAGTCGACCGCCCAGGAGTCGACGCCGATGCTGACGAGGCCGGGTTCTTCGGCGACCGCGGTCGTGAGGCCGGCGAGCACGCTCCGGTAGAGCTCGACGATGTTCCAGTGCAGCGATGGATGCCCGTCCTCATTGAGGCGGATCGGCCCGTTCGGGAACCGGGCCACGGAGCGGAGGCTGATGCCCTCGCGCCCGACGTGGCCGAGCATGACCCGGCCGCTCGTGGCGCCGAGGTCGACGGCCGCGACGACTGCGGCATCCGTGCTGGTGGTCATCTTCGTACTCTCTGTTGTCGACGTGCATATGGGGTGGTGCAGCGAGAGTCGCCGTTGTCGCCGAGATCGCCCGGTGTAACGGGTGATCTCGGCGTTAACGGCGACTCTCGGAGGTGGTGCGCGGTGGGCGGGTGGGGTCAGGCGCCCCAGCCGGCCTGGGTGCCGCCGACGCGTTCTGCGCAGATCTTCTCCTGGTAACCGGATGCCTTGAATGCGGCGATCGGGTCGGCCGGAAGTCCGCGGGACTCACGCCACGCGGCGAGGTCGGTGCGGACGTCGCTGTAGAAGGCGTCCATCATGATGCCGTTGGCACCGAGGACGTCGCCGGCCTCCTGCGCCGCCGCGAGGGCGACGGTGTCGACGCTGAGGGCGCGGGCGGTCATTTCCTGCACGTTGAGCACGGAGCGGATCTGGCCGGGGATCTTCTCTTCGACGTTGTTGCACTGGTCGAGCATGAACGCGACGGTGGAGTCGGGTCCGTAGCCGCCACCGCGGATGACTTCGTAGAGGATCCGGAACAGCTGGAACGGGTCTGCCGCTCCGACGATGAGGTCGTCGTCGGCATAGAAGCGGGAGTTGAAGTCGAAGGAACCGAGCTTGCCGAGGCGGAGCAGCTGGGCGACGATGAACTCGATGTTCGTGCCGGGCGCGTGGTGGCCGGTGTCGAGGCACACCATGGCGCGGTCGCCGAGGGCGGACACCTGGGCGTAGCTGGTCCCCCAGTCGGGCACGTCGGTGTGATAGAACGCCGGCTCGAAGAACTTGTACTCCAGGACCAGGCGCTGGTGCTCGCCGAGACGGGCGTAGATCTTGCCGAGGGAGTCGGCGAGGCGGTCCTGGCGGCCGCGGATATCGCCCTGGCCGGGGTAGTTCGTGCCGTCGGCTAGCCAGATCTTCAGGTCGGCGGAACCGGTGGCGTGCATGATGTCGATGCAGTCGAAGTGGTGGTCGATCGCCATCTGGCGCACCTTCGGATCGAGGTGGGTCAGGCTGCCGAACTTGTAGGCGTCATCCTGGAAGGTGTTCGAGTTGACCGTGCCGAGCGTGACGCCGAGGTCTTCGGCGTATTTTCCGAGCGCCGCATAGTCGTCGACCTTGTCCCACGGAATGTGGATCGCGACGCTCGGGGAAAGCGCGGTGAACTTGTTGACCGTTGCGGCATCGGCGATCTTCTCCTGGGGGGTGCGCGGCGTGCCGGGGGTCGAGAAGACCTTGAAGCGGGTGCCCGAGTTGCCGAACGCCCACGACGGGAGCTCGATGGCCTGGCTTTCCAGGAGGCGAAGGGTTTCTGCGGATACCGTCATGGGGTCACTTCTCTGTGGGTATGTCTGTGGATACTGCTGGGGTTGAGCGCGGCGGCGGCCCGCTCGGGGCCGCCGCACACCGGGTGCCGAATGCCGTTTAGGGCAGGCGGGCACCCTCGGGGATGACGATCTTCTCGAGCTCGAGGATGTTCGGGGTGCCGAGCTGCAGGGACCCGTAGAGCACCTGCGCGTTGGCCTCGACCGCGACGGCGACCTTGAATGCGCCGGCGACGTCTTCGCCGACCGAGATCATGCCGTGGTTGCCCCAGACGACGGCGTTCGTGTCGTCGCCCATGAGCGCGGCGCTGAGCTCGCCGAAGTCCTTGTTGGTGGAGAACTCGAACGGCATGATGCGCACGGCACCCTTGGCGTAGAGCACCATGTTCAGCAGCACGGGGTCGATGGTCTTGCCGACGGCGCCGAACATATTCGCGTACGGCGACTCGGTGTGCACGATCGCGTTGATGTCGGGGCGGCGGCGGTAATGGGCGAGGTGGACATCCGTCTCGGTCGACGGGAACAGGTCCCCCTCGATGACGACGCCGTCATAGCCGACGACGACCATCTCGTCGACCGTCAGCACGTCGTAGCGGATGCCGGATGGCGTAATGACGATCGCGTCATGCTCGGGCAGGCGAATCGAGATGTTGCCCTGGGTGTTGAAGTTGAGTCCGGTACGCACCGACTCCTTGCACCAGTACAGGATTTCTTCGCGGAGTTCGCGACTGGCAAAGCTCATGGGATGTCCTCGTCTTCGTGGTAATTGAATCGTTTCAACTATCTCGACTATAACTCCGGAAACGGCAGCGCGTCAACTTGCCCGCTCTCCTGGATCCCGTCCCCCTCGCGAGGCGCACCCGAAAAGGTTAGGCAAGCACACGATTTTGACGTAGTCTGCTCCCGTGCCTCGTTGAATCGTTTCATTCAGCGCGGGCCGCGGCGCCACCGGCGCCACCGCATCGCGTCCTCGAAGCCGAGGCCACGAGCCTCTGCATCAATGACGAGAGCAAGGGAGGGCCATTCGTGGTCCGAATTGGAAACAAAAGCACAACCGGAATGAAAGCCACCATCTCGGTGGCGATGTCGAATTACATCGAAGCGGGATCGATCATCGCGATCGCCACCAGCCTGTCGCTCTGGCAGAAGGAATTCGGCATCGACGACTTCGCGGTCGGATTACTCGCGGCCCTGAGTGCGAATGCGTTCGGCGCTGCGGCGGGTCCGCTCATCGGCGGCCCCTTGTGCGACAAGTACGGGCGTAAATTCATCTACACCTACGACCTCATCGTGTACATGATCGGCGTCGCCCTCGCGGTCTTCGCGATGAGCTACGGGATGCTCTTGCTCGCTTTCATCATCACCGGCATCGCCGTCGGGGCCGGCGTTCCGGCCTCGTGGACCTACCTCTCCGAGCAGGCGCCGGCCGGCCAGCGCGCCAAGCACGTCGGCGCCGCCCAGCTGGCGTGGTCCTGCGGCCCGCTGATCGGATTCCTGCTCGCCGTCGCCGTCGAGCCCCTCGGCCTCCTCGGCAGTCGGCTCATCTTCGCCGAGCTCTTCGTCGTGGCCTTCATCACCTGGTACATGCGGCAGGGGCTGCCGGAGACGGCCATCTGGAAGGAATCCAACGCGAAGGCCACCTCCAGCAACGTCTTCCATGGCGTCAAGGCTCTCTTCAGCAAGAAGGCGAACATCACCGCGATCTTCTTCCTGATCGGCGTGTACTCGTTCTGGAATATAGTCGCCGGACAGGCCGGGATCTTCATGCCGCGGGTGTATGCCGCGGCCGGTGTCGAGAGCGCGACCGAGCAGTACCTGCTGCAGGCGCTCGTCTGGGGCCTCACCGTTGCCACGACCTACTTCGGCTTCATGCGCCTCGCCGACAGGTTCAACCGCCGCGTCCTCTACATCGTCGGTTCGCTGCTCGGCATCGCGGCCTGGGCCGTGCTCGTGTTCGCCGAACCGACCATGCCGGCCCTGCTCTCCTTCGCCGTGCTCTGGGGCGTCGCAGCCGGCATCGGCGCACAGGCCTTCTACGGCCTCTGGGCCAGTGAGCTCTTCGCGACCGAGTACCGGGCCAGCGCGCAGGGCATCCTGTTCTTCGTCGCCCGGATCATGGTCGGCCTGCTCAGCATGGTCTTCCCGATCCTGCTGACCTCGATCGGGCTGTCCTGGCTCGGACTCATCCTGATCGGCTTTCTCGCCGTCTCGCTCGTGGTCGGAGCCGTCTGGGCGCCGCACACCCAGGGCAAGAGCCTCCAGCAGATCGAAGCCGAACGCTACCCGGAAGACGTCGTGGCTAAGGAGTCCGTCCTCGCAACGGCTGTCCTCGCGGAACCGGTCGCGATGAACATGCACTTCTAGCCGAATCGAGCGCCCGCCCGGCAGCATCCGCCGAGTGTCGCCGTAGCCGCCCAGAGTCGCCGATATGCGGGCGATCCTCGGCAGGGACGGCGACACTCGGCGATTTCGTGCGTGCGGGTGTGCGGGCGGGCGCGGGCGGGCGGATGTCCCGCGGTCAGCCGGCGGTCGACGCGCGCACGATGAGTTCGGGCTGGAACTGGATCTGCTCGTGCTCGAAGTCCTCGCCGCCCTCCGCCTCGCGCAGCAGCAGGTCGACGGCCGTGTACCCGATCAGGGCGCTCGGCTGGCGGATCGACGACAGCGGGACAACGGCCGCGGACGCGAAGGCGATGTCGTCGTAGCCGATCAGGGCGATGTCGCGGGGGACGCGTACGTCACCGAGCATATTCAACGCCTGGAGCACGCCCATCGCGAGCAGGTCGTTGGCCGCGAACACCGCGTCCGGGCGTTCGCCTGCCGGGCGGGCGAGCAACTTCTCGCCGACGGAGCGCCCCTGTAGAACCGAGAGCGAGTCCGTGTCGATCGTCTCGAGGACGACGCCCGGGTGCTCGGCAACGGCCTTGCGTGCTCCCTCGAGCCGGTCGACGACCTGGCGGATGCTGTGGGGGCCGCCGACGAAGGCGATCCGGGTGCGTCCGATGGCCGCGAGGTGGCTCACCGCGAGGTATCCGCCGGCCACGTCGTCGACGGCGACGGACGAGAAGCTCCGATCGGCGATCTCACGGTCCACGAGCACGGTCGGTGTCCCGCGGGCGCGAAGCCGCGAGAGGCGGTCGCCCACGTCCCCGAGGGGCGAGATGAGCACGCCATGCACCCTCTGTTCCTCGAAGAGGTCGAGGTAGGCGCTCTGGCGCCCCGGGTTCTCGTCGCTGTTGCCCAGGAGGACCGTGAGGCCGTCCTCGGCGGCGCGGTCTTCGGCGCCGCGCGCGACATCCGTGAAGAAGGGGTTGGCGACGTCGAGGACGACGAGGCCGATGCTCCGGCTGCGTCCGGCGCGGAGTTGGCGGGCTGCGTCGTTGCGCACGAAACCGAGCTGGCTGATCGCCGCCTGGACGCGTTCGACGGTGCTCGGGGATACCTTGTCCGGACGATTGAGCACGTTCGACACCGTGCCGACGGACACGCCGGCACTGGCCGCTACGTCTCGTACGCTGATCGCTGCCACGTGCACTCTTTCGCTCAAATAGGTTGCGCACCCTTGCGCTTGACAGAAGTCTAGAACACCCGGTCCGCGGGGTTGAAACGAATCATCGGGTCGACGGCTGCGAGTGTCTCGTTTCAATCACGTTCCGGCACTGCCGCATTTTGGATATTGACGGATGCTCGGAACTGGTTCTATATTCAACTCTGCACGGTCCTGAAACGATTCACCCTCAATGTGGAGGCACGAACATCGCCAGCCCAAGTGAAACCAGAACACCACCCGGTGAGGCGCTCGAACCGAGGCTCGCCCTGCGCGGCGCGGTCAAGGCCTTCGGCCCGGTCGTCGCTCTCGCCGAAGGAACCATTGAAATCCTTCCCGGTGAGATCCACGCCCTGGTCGGCGAAAACGGGGCAGGCAAGTCCACCCTCGTGAAGATTCTCGCGGGGTTGTACCACCTCGACGCCGGCGAGTTTCGGGTCGACGGGCGGCCGGTCGTGTTCCGCAACGTCGCCGACAGCAAGGCGGTCGGCATCTCCGTCATCTACCAGGAGCCCACCCTTTTCCCCGATATCACCGTCGCCGAGAACATCTTCATCGGGCGACAGCCGAAAGGTCGCCTCGGGCTGATCAGCCGGGCCGCGATGCGGTCGGCCGCGCGCAAGCTCTTCGAACAGGCTCCGCGTGCGGATCGACCCCGATCGGGTCGCAGAGGGCCTGTCGATCGCCGACCAGCAGATCATCGAGATCGCCAAGGCAATCTCCCTCGACGCCAAGATACTCATCATGGACGAGCCGACTGCAGCGCTTTCCGGTGTTGAGGTCGAGCGGCTGTTCCAGGTCGCACGCAATCTGCGCGCCAATGGCGCGGGCATCCTCTTCATCTCACACCGCTTCGATGAGGTCTTCGACCTCTGCGACCGGATCACGGTGATGCGCGACGGCCGCTACATCGCCACCCACGTCACGAAGGATGTGACGGTCGACGCCATCGTTCGCGAGATGGTCGGCCGCGACGTCGGGGCGCTCTTTCCCAAGACGGCGGCTCCGGTCGGCGATACCGTCCTGAGCGTCAGGGGGCTCGGTCGCGCCGGTGTGTTTTCGGACATCAGCTTCGAGGTGAAGGCCGGCGAAGTCGTCGGCCTCGCCGGCCTCGTCGGCGCCGGCCGCACCGAAGTGGCGCGAGCGGTCTTCGGGATCGATCCGTATGACCGTGGCTCCGTCGAGTTCCTGGGGACACGCCTCAAGCCGCACAACCCCAAGGCCTCGATCGACGCCGGCATGGGGTTCGTCCCGGAGGATCGGCGTAAGCAGGGACTCGTGATGGATCTCTCGGTCGCCCGCAACACGGCGCTCACACTGCGCGACCGGCTCGCCCGCTTCGGAATCATCGACGTCCGGGCCGAACGCAAGGCCGCCGCCGAGTGGAGTGCGCGCCTGCACGTGAAGACGACCTCCCAGGAGTACGCCGTCTCCACTCTCTCCGGTGGAAACCAGCAGAAGGTCGTGCTCGCCAAGTGGCTCGCCACCGACCCGAAGTTCCTGATCGTCGACGAGCCGACCCGAGGCATCGACGTGGGAACCAAGAGCGAGGTCCATCGGCTCATCTCCGACCTCGCCGGTCGCGGCATCGCGATCCTGATGATCTCGAGCGAACTGCCCGAGGTGCTCGGCATGGCCGATCGTGTTCTCGTCATGCACGAGGGCCGGATCACGGCCGAGTTGAGCCGTGCGGAAGCCACCCCCGAATCGATCATGCACGCGGCCACCGCGTCACTGGAGCGCACTCAATGACCATTGCCCCGACCGTGCCCCACGGCAAGAGCGAGCGCACCGACGGCGCGAGGTCCGGCCGTCTCGGCGCACTCCTCCGCCTGCGTGAACTGCCCGTCACGCTCGCCCTGATCGCCCTCGTCGTCATCACGACGATCGCGAACCCGTTGTTCCTGAGCCCCCAGGGCGTGAAGGACCTGCTCCTGAACGCCACCATCGTGATGATCCTCGCGGTCGGCCAGGCCCTCGTCATCATCACCCGAAACGTCGACCTCTCTGTCGGTTCCATCCTCGGCCTCGTTGCCTTTGGGACCGGCACCCTGTTCGCGAATGTGCCGGGGATCCCGATCGTCGTGGTTTTCGTCGCGGGCATGCTGCTCGGCGCCATTCTCGGCGCGATCAACGGCATCCTGGTCACGGTCGCCAAGGTGCCAGCGCTCGTGATCACGCTCGGCACCCTCTATATCTACCGGGGCATCAACAACTCCTGGGCCGGTGGCACGCAGTACTTCGCCGGTGACCGGCCAGAAGCCTTCGGATCGCTGTCCGTGGACACCGTGTTCGGGTTTCCGCTGATCACCCTCATCGCGGTCGTCGTCATTGCCATCGTCGCGATCTACCTGAACGGGGTCCGCGCGGGCCGCGACCTCTACGCGATCGGCTCAGACCCGGACGCAGCGTTACTCTTCGGTATCCCCGTGAGCCGGCGCGTGTTGCTGGCCTTCCTTTTCAACGGCGTTCTGGCCGGTCTCGCCGGAGTGCTCTACGCGAGTCGCTTCAACTCGGTCGGCGCGACGACAGGAACCGGGCTCGAGCTTGCGGTCGTCGCGGCCGCCGTCGTCGGCGGGGTCGCGATCTCGGGCGGCAGCGGCTCGGTCGTGGGGGCGGCAATCGGCGCCCTGCTCCTCACGACGATCACGAGCGCACTCACGGCCGTGCGGGTCGACAAGTTCTGGCAACAGGCCATTGTCGGCATGCTCATCCTCAGTGCCGTCATCATCGACCGGATCGCCAGCGTGCGGACGGCCCGAAAGCTCCGAATCAGTGAGGCCCGCGATGTCTAACCACACCAAGCAGTCCCCGGCACCGGCCGGCCCCGACCGGATCACCGCCCTCGACACCCGGCTGATCTCCACCGACAAGACACTGGCTTCCGTCCCGAAGGGACGAACCGGTGCCGCCCGGGTGTTCCTGGGCCGCGACGCGATCATGATCTACGCGCTCATCGTCTTCGTGCTCTACGCGAGCATTGCCATTCCGCGTTTCGCGACGCCGGTGACGGTCGGCTTCCTCTTGCTCGATGTGATCCCGGTGCTCCTGATCGCGATGCCGATGACCCTCGTCATCATCACCGGCGAAATCGACCTCTCCGTCGCGAGCGTCGCGGGACTGACGAGCGCGCTGATGGGCGTGCTGTGGGCTGCCGGCATCCCGATCGAGGTGGTCCTGGTCGTCTGCGTGCTCGCCGGCGTGCTTGCGGGTGCGTTCAACGGTTTTCTGATCGCGGTGGTCGGACTGCCCTCGCTCGCGGTGACGATCGGTACCCTCGCGCTCTACCGCGGCCTCGCACTCGTCGTGATCGGCGACAATGCCATTGCGAACTTCCCGCCGGAACTCACCGCGTTCTTCACCTCGAAGCTCGGCGGCACGGGCATTCCCACCATGATGATCCCTGTCGCCGTGGTCGCCCTGTTCTTCGGCGTGCTCCTTCACCTGACCCCCTTCGGTCGCGGACTGTACGCCCTCGGCTTCAGCACAGAGGCCGCGACGTTCGTCGGCATCCGGGTGGCCAGGGCCAAGTTCTGGCTCTACGTCGGCACCGGCACGGTCTCCGCGCTCGCCGGCATCTTCTGGACACTCCGCTACTCGAGCGCCCGCAGTGACAACGCGACCGGCCTCGAACTCACGGTCATCGCGGCCGTGCTGCTCGGCGGGGTGTCGATCTTCGGCGGCAAGGGCTCGATACCGGGCGTGATCGCCGGCGTGCTCCTCATCGGCACCATCAACTTCTCCCTGCGCCTCGAGCGAATCTCCGACGTGGTCCTGATCATCGTCACGGGAACACTGCTCATCGCATCCGTCGTCACACCGAATGTCTACGCCGCCATCAAAGCGTGGCGGCAGTCGAGACGGCTGCACAACACACTTCCCCAGGTACCCGCCTCGGGAGCAACCAACGCCACAGCATCCGGCGTTCCGGAAAGGAAATGACAATGGAGTTCATTCGCAATCACGGTAGGAAAGGCACGGCGGCCCGTCGCCTTGTCTCGGTCGCAGCGGTTGCCGCGACCGTCGCACTCCTCGCGACGGGCTGCGCCTCCGGTAGCAGGCTCGACGAGCACGGGCACCGCGGGCGCGGCCGCCGGTGATCTCAGCATCACGTTCATCCCCAAGCAGGCTCAACAACCCGTACACCGACGTCGTCCTCGGCGGCGGCAAGAAGGGCGCGACGGAGGCGGGATTCGGCGCCACCCAGGTCGTCGGCCCGCTCGAGGCCAGCGCGTCCAGCCAGGTCTCCTTCATCAACGCGGAGACCCAGGCCGGCACGAAGGTCATCGTCATCGCCGCGAACGACCCCGACGCCGTCGGCCCGGCACTCACCGAGGCTCGCGCGGGCGGAGCGAAGATCGTCGCATTCGACTCGGACACGAACCCCAAGTATCGCGACGTGTTCATCAGCCAGGTCGTGGCCAAGGATGTCGCGCTCATCCAGACCAAGCTGATCTCCGATCAGATCGGCGGCTCGGGTGAGATCGCGATCCTCTCCGCGACCGCGAACGCGACCAACCAGAACGGGTGGATCAAGTTCATGGAGGAGGAGCTCGCCTCCAACCCCGCGTACAAGGACATCAAGCTCGTCGCCAAGGTCTACGGCGATGACGACGACACCAAGTCGTTCCAGGAAGCCCAGGGCCTGCTGCAGGCGCACCCGAACTTGAAGGGCATCATCTCGCCCACGACGGTCGGCATCGCCGCCACGGCCCGCTACCTCTCCACGTCGGAGTACAAGGGCAAGGTCGCGCTGACCGGACTCGGCCTGCCGAACGAAATGCGCCCCTTCGTCAAGGACGGCACCGTCACCGCGTTCGCCCTCTGGGACCCGGCGCAGGCTGGGCTACGTCGCCGCGTTCGCCGGGAAGGCACTCGTCGACGGCACGATCACCGGCAAGGAAGGCGACACCTTCACCGCCGGCGCGCTGGGTGAGAAAAAGGTCGGCGCAGACGGCCTTGTTGTCGTCGGCCCGCCGACCACGTTCACGAAGGACAACATCGACCAGTACGACTTCTAGGTCGACGGTCGGCCCTGACGGGCGGCAGTACCAGCAGCACCAGCAGGACAAGCACTACACACGTGGGGCGGATGCCCGGCATCCGCCCCACCCCACCTTTCGGCCGGCCCACCTTTCGGCCAGCCCGGCCAGACGCAGGAGTCTTCACCCATGATCCAGAATCTCGGTCCTTCGGCCGGCGCGCTGCTCGAGCCGAAGCAGCGCAAGCCCACGCGCATCGGTCTGGTGTCGGGCGGTCTGGGCGCGTACTGGCCTCAGTTCCCCGACCTGCTCCCGCAATTGCAGGCATCCGCCCGATACGTGACCGAGCGGTTCAACCGGCTCGATGCCGAGGTCATCGATGCCGGATTCGTGTCCGATGCGCAGGACGCCGGCATCGCGGCGGAGAAGCTGCGCCAGGCGGATTGCGACCTGATCGTCGTCTTCCTCGCGACCTACCTGACCTCGTCGATGGTGCTGCCGATCGCGCAGAAGGCCAAGACCCCCGTGCTCGTGATCGACCTGCAACCGACCGAAGCCATGGACCATTCCACGTTCGACACCGGGAAATGGCTCGCGTATTGCGGGCAGTGTCCGGTGCCGGAGGTCGCCAACGTCTTCCGTCGGGCGGGCATCCCGTTCCGGTCGGTCTCCGGCTACCTCAGACAAGAATCGGCCTGGGCGCGCATCGACCAATGGGTGCACGCCGCGGGGGTGCGTTCCCTGCTGCGGAACGCACGGCACGGCCTGATGGGGCACCTCTATCCGGGGATGCTGGACGTGTCGACCGACCTGACCCGGGTGGCGACCACGTTCGGATCCCACGTCGAGGTGCTCGAGTTCGACGACCTGCGCGAGCGGGTGAATCAGGTGACCGACACCCAGGTCGCCGACCGGATGGACCTGGCCAGGAAGCTGTTCGACATCGACGAGTCCGTGCAGGACGAGGACTTCGCGTGGGGTGCCCGGGTTTCCGTCGGGCTGGATCGGCTCGTGGACGATTTCGACCTCGACACCATCGCCTACTATCACCGCGGTCTGGCCGGCGAGCCTGCACGAGCGGCTCGGCGCTGGCATGATCCTGGGCTCCTCGATTCTGACGGCGCGGGGCGTTCCGATGGCGGGAGAGTACGAGCTCCGCACGTCGATCGCGCAACTGGCTGCTCACGCAATCGGGGCCGGGGGCTCATTCACCGAGATCCAGGCGCTCAATTTCTTCGACAATGTCGTGGAGATGGGGCACGACGGTCCGGCGCACCTCGCGGTGAGCTCGGCTGTGCCCCTCCTGAGAGGGCTGGGCGTCTATCACGGCAAACGCGGATGGGGCGTGTCTGTTGAATTCGATGTGAAGGCGGGCCCGGTCACGACCTTCGGTCTTGGCCAGGACCCGGACGGGAGCTTCGTCTTCATCACGAGTGAGGGGGAGGTGAAGCCCGGCCCGCTCCTCGCCATCGGGAACACGACCTCCCGCGTCGACTTCGGCGAGGACCCCGGCCGGTGGGTCGACGAGTGGTCCCAGACCGGGATCGGCCATCACTGGGCACTGTGCATCGGACACCGCGCGGCTGATATCGGGGCCGCCGCGAACCTGCTCGGCATCGAGCATCGGCACGTGACGTTGTCCTGATCGCCTTGCGCCGGGCGACCCGCACCGGGTAGATTGAATCGATTCATTCGTGAATACCGAACCAGCAAGGAACCTCAATGTCGAGCAGCGACACCCAGCACCGCGTGTGCTTCCAGCTCCAGGTCAAGCCGGAGCCTGATCCCCGAATATCGACGTCGCCACGCCGCCGTCTGGCCGGACATGCTGCTGGCCCTCAAGAGCACCGGCTGGAACAACTACTCCATTTTCTTGCGTGACGACGGCCTCCTGATCGGCTACTTCGAGACCGCGAGTCTCGCCGCGGCTCAGGCCGGCATGGCCGCGACCGAGGTCAACGCGCGCTGGCAGGCCGAGATGGGCGACTTCTTCGTCGCCCTCGACGGTGCCCCGGACACCGGTTTCCTCCAACTGACCGAGATCTTCAATCTGGAAGACCAACTCGACGCCCTCGCCGCGGCATCCGCTGCCCCGACCGAAAGAAGCACAACGTGAGCATCAGCCCTTCCGTCCTGACCCAGCTCGAGGGGCAGGTCATCGAACTGCCGTCCTGGGCCTTCGGCAACTCGGGCACACGGTTCAAGGTCTTCGGCACGCCCGGCACGCCGCGCACCATCCAGGAGAAGATCTCCGACGCCGCGCAGGTGCACAGGGTCACGGGCCTTTCGCCGAAGGTGGCCCTGCACATCCCGTGGGACAAGGTCGACGACTACACCGAGCCTGCGCGAGTTCGCCGGCGACAAGGGCCTCGCGCTCGGCACGGTCAACTCGAACACCTTCCAGGACGACGCCTACAAGTTCGGCAGCCTGACCCACCTCGACCCGAAGGTGCGCCAGATGGCGATCGACCACCACTTCGACTGCATCGACATCATGCACGCCACCGGTTCCGCCGACCTGAAGATCTGGCTAGCCGACGGCACGAACTACCCCGGCCAGGGCGATATCCGCGGCCGCCAGGACCGCCTCGCCGACTCCCTCGGCAAGATCTACGCCCGTCTCGGCGAGCACCAGCGCCTGGTCCTGGAGTACAAGTTCTTCGAGCCGGCGTTCTATCACACCGACGTGCCCGACTGGGGGACCAGCTACGCCCAGGTGTCCGCCCTCGGCGACCGCGCCATGGTGTGCCTCGACACCGGCCACCACGCGCCCGGCACGAACATCGAGTTCATCGTCGCCCAGCTGCTCCGCCTCGGCAAGCTCGGTTCCTTCGACTTCAACTCCCGCTTCTATGCCGACGACGACCTCATCGTCGGAGCGGCAGACCCGTTCCAGCTGTTCCGGATCCTCTACGAAGTCATCCGCGGTGGCGGCTACGGACCCGACTCCACCGTCGCGTTCATGCTCGACCAGTGCCACAACGTCGAAGAGAAGATCCCCGGCCAGATCCGCTCCGTGCTCAACGTGCAGGAAATGACCGCCCGCGCCCTCAGCGTCGACACCGTCGCCCTCGCGGCGGCGCAGGAGGCCGGCGACGTCCTCGGTGCCAACGGCATCATGATGGACGCCTTCTACAGCGACGTCCGCACCGACCTCGCCGCGTGGCGTGAGTCCCGCGGACTTCCGGCCGACCCGATGAAGGCGTTCGCGGCATCCGGTTACCAGGCGAAGATCGCGGCAGACCGCGTCGGCGGCACCCAGGCCGGCTGGGGCGCCTAGACCACGGCTCACCTCCGCAACCCTCACCGCCCGTGCTTGCCCTCCGCTCGTCCTGTGCCCTCTAGCTCCTCTCCCAGCCCCTGGAAAGCAGATCATGACCACCAACCCCACGGCCGCGGCGCTCATCGCCCGCTCGAACCGCCTCGGCGCGAATCCCAAGAACACGAACTACGCCGGCGGTAACACCTCCGCCAAGGGCACCGAGATCGACCCCGTCACCGGCACCACCGTCGAGCCTGCTCTGGGTGAAGGGCTCGGGCGGAGACCTCGGCACCCTCACCGAGTCCGGCCTCGCCGTGCTCCGGCTCGACCGCCTGCGCGCGATGGTGGATGTCTACCCCGGCCTTGACCGCGAAGACGAGATGGTCGGCGCCCTCGACTTCGCCCTGCACGGGCGGGGTGGCGCCGTCCCGTCGATCGACACGGCGATGCACGGCCTCGTCGACGCGGCCCATGTCGACCACCTGCACCCGGACGCCGGCATCGCGATCGCGACGGCCGTCGACGGGGAAGAACTCACCGCTTCGATCTTCGGCCACCGGGTGATCTGGGTGCCGTGGCGCCGCCCCGGCTTCCAGCTCGGCCTCGATATCGCCGCCATCAAGGACGCCCACCCCGGCGCGATCGGCGCGATTCTCGGCGGCCACGGCATCACCGCCTGGGGCGACACGAGCCAGGAGGCCGAGGCTAACTCGCTCTGGATCATCGAGACCGCGACCGCCTACATCGACGAACACTCCAAGCCCGAACCCTTCGGAGCCCCGCTCGAGGGCTTCGGTGCGCTGTCTGCGGCCGAGCGCCGCGCCAAGGCCGCCGCACTCGCACCGACCCTTCGCGGCCTCGTCTCCACCGACAGCGCCAAGGTCGGCCACTTCACCGACGCGCCCGAGGTGCTCGACTTCCTCGCCCACGCCGAACACCCGCGCCTCGCCGCCCTCGGCACGAGCCTGCCCCGACCACTTCCTCCGCACCAAGGTGACGCCGCTCCTGCTCGACCTCCCGGCGGATGCCTCGGTCGAGGAGTCCCTCGACCGCCTGCACGAGCTCCACGAGCAGTACCGCCTCGACTACCAGGCCTACTACGACCGGCATGCGACCCAAGATTCGCCCGCCATTCGCGGCGCCGACCCGCTCATCGTGCTGATTCCGGGCGTCGGCATGTTCAGTTACGGCGCGAACAAGCAGACCGCCCGCGTCGCCGGCGAGTTCTACATCAACGCCATCCAGGTGATGCGCGGCGCGGAGGGGCTCTCGAGCTATGCCCCGATCGACGAGGCCGAGAAGTTCAACATCGAATACTGGGCCCTCGAAGAGGCCAAGCTCCAGCGGATGCCGAAGCCCAAGCCGCTCGCCGGACGCATCGCACTCGTGACCGGCGCGGCGAGCGGCATCGGCAAGGCGATCGCCACCCGGCTCGCGGCCGAGGGCGCCTGCGTCGTGATCGCGGACCTCGACCTCGCCAAGGCGCAGGAGGCCGCGGCCGCGATCGGCGGCACCGACGTCGCGATCGGCGTGCAGGCGAACGTCACCGACGAGAACCAGGTGCAGGCCGGCGTCGACGCCGCCGTGCTCGCCTTCGGCGGCCTCGACCTCGTCGTGAACAACGCCGGCCTGTCACTCTCCAAGTCCCTGCTCGAGACCACGGTCGCCGACTGGGACCTGCAGCACAACGTGATGGCGAAGGGTTCCTTCCTCGTCTCCCGGGCCGCGGCCCGGGTGTTGATCGACCAGAAGCTCGGCGGCGACATCATCTACATCTCGAGCAAGAACTCGGTCTTCGCCGGCCCGAACAACATCGCATACTCGGCGACGAAGGCCGACCAGGCCCACCAGGTGCGCCTGCTGGCCGCCGAGCTCGGCGAGTACGGCGTCAAGGTCAACGGCATCAACCCCGACGGTGTCGTGCGCGGCTCCGGCATCTTCGCCGGCGGCTGGGGAGCCAAGCGCGCCGCGGTCTACGGCGTCGACGAGCAGGACCTCGGCAAGTACTACGCGCAGCGCACCCTGCTCAAGCGCGAGGTCCTGCCCGAGAACGTCGCAAACGCGGTCTTCGTGCTCTGCACGAGCGACCTCAGCCACACCACCGGGCTGCACATCCCGGTCGACGCCGGCGTCGCGGCCGCCTTCCTGCGATGAGCCGCGGCATCCGCTCGCGCACGGCAGGGATCCCGGCGTCGCACGCGCGAGCGGATGCCGCAGCTCGCCCAGGCGCCGAGAGTCGCCGTTCCGGTCGAGAGTCACCGCTCTGCCGGGCACTCTCGACCGGAAAGGTGACTCTCGCGGGGGCTGCGGCGGGGGTGTTCCCGTGGTGAGCAGCGCCGGGACGGTCGCGGCGATCGACCTCGGCGCGTCGAGCGGGCGGGTCATGCTCGGGCACGTCGGCCACAACGAGCTGCGGCTGCGCCCGGTCGCACGGTTCCCGAACCTGCCGGTGCGCACGATCGACGGGTTGCACTGGGACATCCTCGACCTCTACCGCAACGTCCTCGCCGGGCTGCACTCAGCCGTGCGGGAGGAACCGGGACTGCGGAGCGCCGCCGTCGACTCCTGGGCCGTCGACTACGCGCTCCTCTCCGGGCAGCGGATGCTCGGCAACCCGTTCCACTACCGGGACGAGCGCACCGCTCAAGGAGTTGAGTCGACCCACGCCCTGGTGCCGCACTCCGAGCTCTACTCCGGGAACGGGCTGCAGTTCCTGCCGTTCAACACGCTGTACCAGCTGGCCGCCGAACGGCAGTCGGGCGGCCTCGACCGCGCCGAGACGATGCTGCTGATCCCCGACCTGCTCGGCTTCTGGCTGACCGGGGAGCGCGTCGCCGAGCGCACCAATGCGTCGACGACCGGGCTGTTGACCGTGTCGACCGGGCACGGCCACGGTTCCGGTCATGGTTCCGGTCACGGGGAGTGGGATGATGCGCTCATCGCACGGCTCGGCCTGCCGCGCGCGATCTTCCCGCGGCTGGTCGATCCGGGATCCCGGATCGGGTCCCTGCTGCCCGTGGTGGCCCATGAAATCGGGGCCGTGTCGCGGCTGGATCTCGTCGCCGTCGGGTCGCACGACACGGCATCCGCCGTCGTCGCCGTACCGATGCGGGACGAGGATGCCGCATACATCTCGTCGGGGACCTGGTCGCTCGTCGGCGTCGAGCCTGAACTCTCCCGTGCTCACCGAGGAGAGCCGGGCCGCGAACTTCACCAACGAGGGCGGCGTCGACGGGCGGGTGCGCTACCTGCGCAACGTGATGGGGCTCTGGCTGCTGAGCGAGTCGATGCGCAGCTGGGATCTCGAGGGCGTGGCGTTCGAGCCTGCCGTTCCTGCTCGCCCAGGCCGCACAGGTGACGGGGCCGGTCACGGTCTTCGACGTCGACGACCCGGCTTTCCTTGCGCCGGGGGACATGCCCGCGCGGATCCGTGAGCACTGTGCCGCACACGGGCTCGCCGTACCCGCGACCCCCGTCGAGCTCGTGCGCAGCATCATCGAGAGCCTCGCAACGAAGTACGCGAGCACCCTGCGCGCGGCGAGCGAACTGTCGGGTACGAGCATCCGCACGGTGCACATCGTCGGCGGCGGCTCCCAGAACGAACTGCTCTGCCAGCTGACCGCGAACCTCACCGGCCTGCCGGTGCTCGCGGGACCCGTCGAGGCGACCGCGATCGGGAACGTGCTGATCCAGGCGCGGGCGCAGGGCCTCGCCCACGGCAGCCTCGAGGCCCTCCGCACGCTCGTCGCCCAGGCATACTCGCCCCGCCACTACGAACCCCACGCCTGACGGCGCCTCGCCCGTCGCCGCCCCGCAGACCCCGCAGACCCCGCAGACCCCGCTCGCCCCTGCCGCGAGAGTACGAATTGGGCCCGTAAACGAGTGGTTTTAAGGGCCCAATTCGTACTCTCGCGGAGAGAGGGACGGTCGAGGTGAGGTCAGGTCGCGGCGACGACCCCAGTGGCCAGCAGGCCGGCGATCACGAGGCCGAGCGCGACCCGGTACCCGATGAACACGGTGATGCTGTGCTTTGCGACGAGTCGAAGCAACCACGCGATCGTGGCATAGGCGACGAGGAAACTGACGACGGTCGCGACGATCGTCGGTACCCAGCCGACGGAGGCCGAGATGTCGCTCGCCGAGGAGAGGCCCTCGTAGGCGCCCGCCGCGGTGAGCGCTGGGATGGCGAGGAAGAAAGACAGCCGGGTCGCGGCAACACGGTCGAGATTGCGGAACAGGCCGGCGCTGATGGTCGCACCGGACCGGGACACCCCGGGGATCAGCGCGACACACTGCATGACGCCGATGACGAGAGCGTCCTTGAGGGTCGTCGATTCCTCCGGGCGGTTGCGCTTGCCGACGCGCTCGGCGATGAACATCACGACGCTCCAGCCGATCAGCCCTGCCACGACGACCCACAGGTTCCGCAGCGGACCCCCGATCAGGCCCTTGCCGAGAAAGCCGACGATGCCGATCGGCACCGAACCGGCGATGACGTACCAGGCGAAGCGGTAGTCGTGCGCGAGTCGCGCCTCGCGGTGGAAGAGGCCCTGCCACCACGCAACGGCCAGGCGGATGATGTCGGTCCGGAAATACAGGATCACCGCGACGATCGCCCCGAACTGGATGATCGCGGTGAACGCGGTCACCCCCGGGTCATCGAGCCGGAGCCCGAGGAGCTTCTCGGTGAGGGTGAGGTGTCCCGTGCTCGAGACCGGGAGGAATTCGGTGATTCCCTCGACGATGCCGAGGATCAGGGCTTGGATCAGGTTCATGCTGGTGCCTTTGCGTGGAGTGCGAACAGGAAGTCGGCGCCGGGCGGCGGTGGACGGGCCGAAGACCTCGTGCAGCTGAAGGTTAGGCCGCCGAACCTGCCCGCCGCCTGACCGGCTCGCCTGTCTCCCCGGTTGACACGCACTATTTACACGGGCCGCCCGCGGGCACTGCGTACGATTGCCCCATGCCCACGGTCGGAGTTTGCGAAGACGACCCCCTCATTCGCCGGGTGCTCGCCGAGGCGCTCGGCGGCGCCGGCTACACCCTGCTGCTCGCGCACACCGGCGCGGAAGCGGTCGCCTTGTTCGGCCCCGGCCGGCCCGTCGACGTGATCGTGCTCGACATCGGCCTGCCAGACTCCGACGGCCGGGACGTCTGCCAGGCACTCAGGGCCGCCGGGCAGCTCGCGCCCGTGCTGTTCCTCACCGCGCGGACGGGGGTGCAGGACATCGTCACCGGCTTCCACGCCGGAGGAGACGACTACCTCGGCAAGCCCTTCGCGCTCGCCGAGGTGCTCGTGAGGGTCGGCGCCCTGGCCCGCCGGGGAAGGCCGGAGCCGTATCGGCAGCCGGCGGGCCTCCGCCTCGACCCGCAGCGGTTCACGGTGGCCAGGGCCGACCTCGAGATCGCCGTCACTCCGACCGAGTTCCGGATGCTCGCCGCCCTGCTCGCCCGCCCCGGCGAGGTCGTCCGCCGGCGCGACCTTGTGGCAGCCGCGTGGCCGCACGGCGCGATCGTCGCCGAAAACACCGTCGACTCCTACGTGCGGAGACTGCGCCGCAAGCTCGAACGCCTCGACGCCGAGCCGACCGCCGAGCCCGGGGCGGATGCCGTCCCCGAGACTCCATCCGGCGTCCGCATCGAGACGGTGCGCGGAGTCGGGTACGCGCTTCGATGACTGGAGCCAGGGACCGTCCCGCCGGGGGTGCGCGCCGCTTGCGGGTGCCGGCCCTGCCCCGGGTGCGCTCGCTCCGTCGCCGGCTGGTGCTCGCGACGGCGCTGCTGACGACTCTCGGAATGGCGGCGCTGCTTTCCCTCACCGTGATCGTGCTCAGCCACGTCGTGAGCGAGGACATCGACAGCCTCCTGAATCAGCGGACGGCATCCGCAGCCTCGACGGTCATCCGGGCGGGCGAAGGCATCGGCGTCACCAGGGACATCACGGGCAACCTCGGCGACGTGACCTGGATCTACGACGCCTCAGGGAGACTCGTTTCCGGTGTGCCGCCCGGCCCGACCGATGCCGCGGACCCGAATGCCGGGCGGGTACCGGGAACGCCCGAACTCGCGACGGAACTCGCCGCGTTGAGCTCCGTCAGCGAGCCGACCGAACGGGAGACCGGCGACTGGCGGCTCCGGGGGTTCCCGTGGTGCTCCCCGGCGAAACCGAGCAGGTCGCCGTCGCCGTCGTCGGAGTCTCGCTGGCTCCCTATCAGCGCACAGAAACCCGAACCCTGCTGGTCGGCATCGGTCTTGCCGTTCTCGTCGTGCTCGGGGTCAGCGGGATGGCGGCCTGGACCGTCCGCCGTGCGCTGCGGCCCGTTGAAGTCATGGCCCGGAGGGCATCCGAGTGGAGCGCGGCCGATCTCGACCGTCGGTTCGACCTCGGCGAGCCCCATGATGAACTCACTCGCCTCGGCCAGGTCCTCGACGGCCTCCTGGCCCGCGTCTCCCGCACGATCCTCGCGGAGCAGCGCCTGACGGCCGAACTCGCCCACGAACTGCGCACGCCCCTGACGGTGATCCGGGCCGAGGCCGAGCTCGCGGGGCTGGACCCTGCGCTCTCGCTGGCGCAGGCCGAACGGCTCGGCCGGATCACGGCATCCGTCGATGAGCTCACCGAGGTGATCGGCACCCTGCTCGCGGTATCGCGGGGCCAGGTGAACCGGGACGAGCGAGCGCCGGTCGGCGCTGTCCTGGACGCCGCCGTCGCCGCCGTGACCGGAGCGGCGGCGTCGGCCGACGGCGCGCCGGAGATCGTTGTCGCTGCATCGGCCGGCCTCGAGCCGGGGTGCCGCAGGCCGTCGCGCTGCGTGCCCTCGCGCCGCTGCTCGAGAACGCCGTGCGGTACGGCCGGACGCGGGTGACCGTCACGGCGGTGGCGCAGGGCGGTTCGATCCGCATCAGCGTGACCGACGACGGGCCGGGAATCGGCGACCTCGACCCGGAGCCTGTTGTTCACGCCCGGCTACCGGGCGGCAGAGAGCCCCGGCGCCGGCCTCGGCCTGGCGCTCGCCCGCCGGGTCGCGGTCGCGGCGGGCGGCACGGTGGAAGCCGTCCCCGGCGATCGTCACGGCCGGTTCGTGCTCGTCCTCCCCGGTGTTCCCGCAGAAGTGACGGGCCCCGCACCGCTCCGCTGACCTGCGTTCCGGTCGTCACGGAGCCCGGTTCGGGCCACATTTTGCCCCGGCACTTCACGCATGTTTCGCGCAGGTTTCGCGCAACGAGCCGGCAGGATGCGCCCCAGACGAGTCACGCAGTCCCGGACGAGCCAGCGAGAACAGCCCGTCGACCGGCATTTCCTGACGAGACCGGCGGAATCTTGCGCTGCCACCGTGCACCGTCGACGCCCTCGCTGCCCGTGGGGGCGCCGGTTGCGCGGGGATTCCGCAGCCCATACCTTTTCGGCAGACCTGCACAGAGAGGCAGGCACGCAACGTAGGAGATGCACTGTGCACAGCCCCCTGAACAACCGAAACCGCGGCGTGGCCCGCGGCGCCCTTTCGCGGCGCCTGCTCGCGCTCCTCGTGGCCCCCGGGGTCCTCGCGGCCGGCATCGTCGCCACGGCAGCCGCTCCCGCATCCGCTGCTCCCACGGCCCAGGTCCCCGTCGCCGGCACGACGGTACTCACCGAGTCGTTCTCCGGCTCGACGACGAGCGACGCCGCCTGGCGCGCCTTCGGCGGTTCGTGCCTCACCCATTCGACCGCGGTCTCCGCGGCCGACGGCACCGCGCTCGGCGGCTGCGCAACGCACCTCAACGCGCCCGACGCGACCGCAGACTCCGGCTACCTCCAGCTCACCGACAGCACGTACTGGGCGCGCGCCGGCGTCGTGAACAACACGACCCTCGCGTCGAAGAACGGCCTCGACGTCACGTTCGACCAGTACCAGTTCGGCAGCGGATACGGCGGTGACGGCCTGAGCTTCTTCCTCGCAAACGGTGCCGCCGACGTGACGACCATCGGCGGCCTGGGAAGCTCGCTCGGCTATGCGCAGAACAAGAACCAGCCGGCTGCCCCGAACGGTATCAACGGCGGGTACCTCGGTCTCGGACTCGATGCCTTCGGCGCCTTCACGACCGGCAACGACGGCCACGGTACGGGCTGTGCCGCCGCAGAACCCACGAATACCAAGGCGAACTCGATCGTGCTGCGCGGGCCGGGCCAGGCCAAGATCGGCTACTGCTTCCTCAGCAGTGTCAACCTCGACCCAACCACCCAATCCCTTCGCACGAAGACCTCGGTCTCGACGCCGACCGCCGCCATGGCCCGGCGCATCCGCGTCGTCGTATCTGCCGACGTCCGCCCGACCGTCACCGTCTACGCGGCCTTCCCCGCGAGCGGCCCACTCGCCCGGGTGCTGCAGTACACGATGACGGATGCCGCCCCGGCGACCTACAAGCTCGGTTTCGCGGCCGGCACCGGCTCCACGACCGACACCCACCTGATCAGTAACCTCACGGTCGCCACCGTCGTGCCGCTCGACACCACCGCCCCGGTCGTCACGATCACCGGCGGCGCAGCGGTCGTCACGAAGGCCACCGCCGCAACGATCTCCGGCAGCACCGATGAGGCAGCGGGCACCGCCGTCACAGTCACGATCGCCGGCCAAACCTTGAAGACCACCGTCGCCGCGGGCGGCACCTGGTCGGTCACCCCTGTCACCCTCGCCGAGGGCTCATACCCGGTCGTCGTGAGCATCACCGACACGGCCGGTAACACCGGCACCGCCACCCAGACCCTCACGGTCGACAAGACCGCCCCGGTCGTCACGATCACCGGCGGCTCCGGCACGGTCACGACCTCGAACGCCACCCCGGTCATCTCCGGGACGACGACCGAGTCCGCCGGATCGACAGTGACAGTCACCGTCTCGGGCCAGACCCTCACCACGAAGGTCCTCACCGGCGGCACCTGGTCGGTCACCCCGGCCACGCTCGCCGTCGGTTGCCGCACCGTGACCGCCTCGATCACGGACGCCGCCGGAAACACCGGAAAGGCCACCCAGACTCTGAAGACCACCGCACCGGTCGTGGTGCCCCCGGTCGTCGTGCAGCCCGTCGTCGTCCCGCCCGTCGTGCCGGCCGCGCTCTGGACCACGAACTACAACGCGCCGGTCATCCAGGGCACCACGGATGCCGCGGTCGGCACGCAGGTGCAGGTCACGATCTCCGGCCAGGTCTTCACGACGCAGGTGCTGTCCGGCGGGCTCTGGGGCGTGCGCCTGAACCAGCTCAACAACGGCACCTACACCGTCGTCGTCTCGGCCAGGAACGCGGCGGGCGCCACCGGGTCGGCCACGCAGCAGCTCATCATCGACACCAACGCCCTCGCCCCGGCCGCCTCGGCCGGGAGCGCCTGTGCCCCCTCTCGACCAACGGCGAGGTCACGGTGAACCTCGCCTCGACCTCGCTCACCGCGAGCGTGCACCAGTACGGCGTCTGGGCGATGGCTCCGGCCAAGTCCGCCGACTGCGCATACGCGGTCGTCCCCTCGGTCGCCGACCAGTCCGGCAACACCGGCACCTTCAGCCGCGTGCTCGTCGCGGGAGGCACGGCTCCCGCCGTCACGATCACCGGGGGCGCGACCGCGGTCGCAGACCCGGCCGCCCCGACCATCGCCGGCACCACGACGGCCCCCGCCGGCTCCAGCGTGCTGATCCGGATCGATGGCCAGATGCTGAGCACCCAGGTCACGAACGCCGGCACCTGGAGCGTGTACCGGAACTCCCTCAACCCCGGCAGCCACCAGCTCGTCGTCTCGGTCGCGACCGCGACCGGCAGCACCGGTTACGCCGCCCAGACCCTCACCGTGAAGTGAGACCGTGACCGGGTCGAGTCACTCGACCCGGTCACCCCCAGGGGAGCACCGTCATCGCCCGAGGGTGACGGTGCTCCCCGTACGGCTTTCACCGTCTGATCGGCACCTGACCCCACTGGCTTCCCTCGGATTTCCCTCTTTTTTCCCTCGGATTTGCGCCGGATCAGCGCAAGGTCACCCCATCCGGCGGACCCCGGCGCAGGAAGCCGTCGAGCGCCGCGCCAGCGCCTCCACAGTAAATGCCTGATCAAGTTTTGTTTTACTGGCATTTTCGAGCACGGAGGCACTCGCCTCGAAGGGCGGATGCCGTTGAGCGGCCGTGTCGGGCATCGGTTGCGAACCCTGGGCGTACGTCATACGTTTTTAGGAGATCAACGTGCGGTCAGGTGAGACGCAGACGCTGGTCAGCACCAGAAACGAACCGGTCTCCGGCCGCCCGAGGCCGCCAGGGTTCGATGCCCTCCGTGGTCCGGATCACTGATCGTCCCGAAAGCTCGGTGATCCGAACCCGCGGTCTTCTCCCGGTAACGCCCGCACGCCCGCGCGATCGCGCGGTGACTCCCGCGCACTGGGGTGGGGACCCGTCGAGGGCCGTGCGGTACTCTGCTGGTTCAGCAGGCGCGACCGCACCCGCGGTCCGGTTCCTGCTGGCAGAGCCATCGGCAGCAATCAAGGGAGATTGATGACCTCGACAGAACCGACAGCAGTCAACCCCGCCGCCGGACTCTCCGCTGCAGAAAGCGCGTCCCTCGACACGGTCGTCTCCGGTCTCGCCGCGGGTGAGACCCGGTGGGCGGCCATGAGTCTCGCGGCGCGCTCCGCGCTCCTCTCGTCCGTCGCCGCAGGCGTCGCGGCCCAGGCCGAACGCTGGGTGGGGGTCGCCGCCCAGGCCAAGGGGCTCGACCCCGGCTCCCCCTCGTTGGCGAGGAGTGGATCTCCGGCCCCTACGTCGTGCTGACGAACCTCGCGATCCTGCAGAACTCGATCACGGCCCTCGCCCGCGGCGAGAGCCCACTCCGGACCACCCGCTTCGGGCGCGCCCCCGGCGGGCGGATCACTGTCCCCGTGCTCCCGGGCACCCCCTACGAGGCGCTCCTGCTGCACGGGTTCTCCGCTGAGGCCTGGCTCCGGCCGGGCGTGACGGAGGAGGAGGCGCGGTCGCGCGCCGGGCTCGGCCAGCGGCATCCGTCGCGTACCGGGGGAGTCGGTCTCGTGCTGGGAGCCGGCAACATCACGTCGATTCCGCCGCTCGACGTGCTCTACGAACTGATCGCGCACAACCGGGTCTCGGTGCTCAAACTCAATCCCGTGCTCGATGCCCTGTCGCCCGTTTACACGGATGCCTTCGCCCCCCTCATCGAGGCGGGCCTGCTCTCCATCGTCTCCGGCGGCGCGGCGGTCGGAGGGTACCTCGCGCACCACGAGGGCGTGAGTCATGTGCACATCACTGGAAGTGCGGCGACCCACGACGTTGTCGTCTTCGGCCCGGGCGCCGAGGGACGCGCCCGCCACGCCGCGGGAACCCCGCTGCTGCAGAAGCCCATCACGAGCGAACTCGGCGGGGTCGCGCCGATCATCGTCCTCCCTGGGAAATGGAGTCGCCGGGACTTGATCTTCCAGGCCGAGCACGTGGCCACCCAGCGCCTGCACAACGGCGGCTACAACTGCATCGCCGGGCAGGTGGTCGTTCTCAGCCGCGACTGGCCGCAGAAGGCGGACTTCCTCGCGGCTCTCCGGGCGGCCCTGGCCGCAGCACCCGCACGGCCGCCGTGGTACCCGGGCAGCAACTCCCGGGTACGCGACGCGCTCGCCGCATACCCCTCGGCCGCCCGGCTCGGCCCGGACGGCGGTCGCCTCCTGATCGAGGCCGGAACGGAAGACCCCGCCGCGCTCACCGGCGTCGAGGCCTTCGCTCCCGTGCTCGGCGTCATCGAACTCGGAGGCACCGGACAGGCCTTCCTCGATGCCGCCGTCACCGCGGCCAACGAGGACTTCCTCGGCACCCTCGGCGCGAACATCCTCGGCACCCCTGCCACGATCCGCCGGCTCGGAACGGGGTTCACCGCGGCGCTCGAGCGCCTGCGCTACGGCACGATCGCCGTCAACGCCTGGACCGGCGTGGGGTTCCTCACCGCGGCAGCGCCGTGGGGGGCCTTCCCCGGCCACTCGCTCACCGACGTGCAAAGCGGTATCGGCGTCGTGCACAATGCGTTCCTGCTCGACGACACCGAGCGCACCATCGTCCGCGGGCCGTTCCGGCCCTTCCCGCGCTCGGCGTGGCACGGCGAATTCGCGCTCTTCCCGAAGCCGCCGTGGTTCGTCAGCGCGCGGAGCGCGGCGACGACCACCCGGCTCCTCACCGAATTCGTCAGCCGGCCGTCGTGGTGGAAGACACCGGCGATCTTTCTCGCGGCCTTCCGGGCGTGACCCGGCCATATGCCCTGGCGTCGATCGAGCCAGTCCATGCCGGCCCCGTTACCCACCTGCCCAGTGCCCTGCCCCGCTCGCACACCGTATCGAAGGAGATACCGATGATCATCGCCAGCACGCACCCCGATGTCGAGATTCCCGACCTGAGCGTCTACGACTACCTGTTCGGCTCGATCACGGAAGAGGACCGGGAGCACACCGCCATGATCGACGCGGCCACCGGCCTGTCGACGAGCTACCGCGAGCTCGTGGCCGGCATCGACGCCGTTGCCGGTGCCCTCTCCGCCCGGGGGATCGGCATCGGCGACGTCGTCGCAGTGCACGCCCCCAACTCGACCGCCTTCGCGATCATGTTCCACGGCATCCTCCGTGCCGGCGCGACCGCGACGACCATCAACTCGCTCTACGGGGCCGCCGAGATCGCCTCCCAGCTGCGCGACTCGCAGGCCCGGCTGCTCTTCACCGTCGCACCGTTCCTGCCCCAGGCGAGTGCGGCCGCCGAGCTCGCCGGCCTGGCAGCGGATGCCGTCGCCCTGCTCGACGGCGACGGCTCCCGACTGTCCCTCGCCGACCTCATCCTCGAGGGTCACCCCGCACCGGTCGTCGTCTTCGACCCGGCCACCCACGTCGCGGTGCTGCCCTATTCCTCCGGAACCACCGGCAGGCCGAAAGGGGTCATCCTCACCCACCGCAACCTCGTGGCCAACGTCGCCCAGGCAATGCCGGTGCTCGAGGGCACCGCAGACGACCGGGTTCTCGCCGTGCTGCCGTTCTTCCACATCTACGGGATGACCGTGCTGCTCAACATCGCCCTCGCGGCCAGGGCTACGGTCATCACGATGACCCGCTTCGACCTGCCGGAATTCCTCCGGCTGATCCAGGACTACCGGGCCACCTACGTCTTCATCGCGCCGCCGATCGCCGTGGCCCTCGCGAAGCATCCGCTCGTCGACGACTACGACCTGTCGAGCCTGCGCACCCTGTTCTCGGGTGCAGGCTCCGCTCGACGCCTCGCTCGCCCACGCCGTCGCCGACCGTCTCGGCTGCCAGGTGCGCCAGGGCTACGGCATGAGCGAGCTGAGCCCGATCTCGCACGCGATGCCCCGGGGCCGCGATGACATCCCGCACGGCGTCGTCGGCCTCGCCCTCCCGAACATCGAGTGCAAGCTCGTCGACCCGGAGACCGGCCGCGACATCGTCATTCCCGACGTCGGGGTGAGCGAGCCCGGCGAACTGCTCGTGCGGGGTCCGAACGTGATGCTCGGCTACCTCGGCAACGAGCAGGCGACCCGCGAGATCCTCGAGGCGGACGGCTTCCTGCACACCGGCGACGTGGCGACCGTCAGCGCGGAGGGCTACGTCACGATCATCGACCGCCTCAAGGAGCCTGATCAAGTACAAGGGCTACCAGGTCGCGCCCGCCGAACTCGAGGCACTGTTGCTCAGCCACCCGGCGATCGCCGACGCCGCGGTCGTCGGCGCACCGGATGCCGACGGCCAGGAGGTGCCGAAGGCTTTCGTCGTCGTGCTTCCCGGCCAGGTGCTCCTGCCGGGGGACGTGATGGCCTTCATCGCCGAGCGGGTGGCGCCGCACAAGAAGGTGCGGCAGGTGGCGTTCATCGACGTCATTCCCAAGTCCACCTCCGGCAAGATCCTGCGCAAGGACCTGCGCGCGCTCGCCCCCACGCCGTGAGCGTGTGCGGCGTGCTGGGAGTTCGCCCAGCACGCCGGGATTGCCCGCCGGCGGCCGTGCGCAGGCCCCCGGTCGGACGTAGGATCTGACTATGAATCGCGACACTCTGGGGTCGTTCTCATGACTCCCCGAACCTTCACGAAGTGGCTTCCGGCCATCGTCATCCCCGCCGTCATCGCCGTCGGCGCGCTCGCCGTGCCCCTCACGGCGGGGGCGGCCGTCGACCTTCCGGACAAGACGCCAGAGCAGGTGCTCGCCCTCGTCGGCACGAGCACCGTCGACGCGCTCTCCGGAACCATCGAGCAGACCTCGGAGCTCGGCCTGCCTGAGCTCCCGACGACCGGGCCGGGCGCGAGCGCGAACACCGGCGCCGCCTCCGCCCTCGAACTCCTGACCGGGTCGCACACCGGGAGGGTCTACCTGAACGGGCCGGACAACATCCGCCTGCAGGTGCTCGACAACCTCGCCGAACGCGACCTCGTCCGCAACGGCAGTGATGTCTGGCTCTACAACTCGAAGGACAACTCCGCGGCGCACGTGACCCTGCCGGCGAAGGACGCCGCGGGCGAGGACTCGGCCCGCAAGGGCGGCATGGCCACGCCAGAGCAGCTCGCCGCGAAGTTCCTCTCCGCCGTCGGTCCGAGCACGACGGTCTCCGTCGGCACGGACGGCAGCGTCGCCGGGCGCAGCGTCTACGACCTCGTGCTCACCCCGAAGACAACTGGGACCCTCGTCGGAACCGTATCGATCTCGGTCGATTCCCAGACCGGGCTGCCGCTCGCCGTCGAGGTCACCGCCCGTGGGCAGGAGAAGCCGGCGTTCCGGCTCGCCTTCACCGAGCTCAGCCTGGGTGCACCGGATGCCTCCCTCTTCACGTTCTCCCCGCCCGCCGGTGCGAGCGTGACCGAGCAGGCCCTTCCGGACGCCGCGGCCCTCGGCCAGAAGAATGCCGCCGACCACGCGACCATGAAGGCCGATGCGGAGAAGTTCTTCGCCGGCGTAACGATCTCCGGGACCGGCTGGGACGCCGTCGTGGAGCTCCCGGCCGGCTCCGTGCCCGCCGAACTGTCCTCCTCGCCGCTGCTCGGCGAGCTCACGACCGCAGTCTCCGGCGGGCGCGTGATCTCGACCGCCCTCGTGAGCGTGCTGCTCACCGACGACGGGCGGGTCTTCGCCGGCTCCGTTCCGAGTGAGCGGCTCCAGGCCGCCGCCGTGGGAGGGTGAGCCCCGCCATCGCATCCGTCGAACTGGCCATCGAAACCCACGGTCTCACCAAACAGTTCGGCCGCCAGGCCGCCGTCGCCGGCATCGACCTCGCCGTGCCCACCGGCTCCGTTTTCGGCTTCCTCGGGCCCAACGGGTCTGGGAAGACGACGACCATCCGGATGCTGCTCGGCCTCGCGAGCGCGACGAGCGGAGACATCAGCCTTCTCGGCCGCTCGATGCCCGGGTCGCTGCGCGCGGTGCTCCCGCGCGTGGGCGCCCTTGTCGAGGGCCCCGCGTTCTACCCGTTCCTCTCCGGGACCGCCAACCTGCGGCGACTCGACACCGCGGACCCCGGCGCCCCGTCGGCCAGCAGGGGCGCACGGGTGCAGCAGGCCCTCGAGCGCGTGGGCCTGACCCATGCGGCGGGCAAGAAGGTGCACGCATACTCGCTCGGTATGAAGCAGCGGCTCGGCATCGCCAACGCGCTCCTGATGCCTCGCGAGCCTGCTCGTGCTCGACGAACCCACCAACGGCCTCGACCCCCAGGGCACCCGCGAGGTGCGCAGTCTTGTGCGCTCGCTCGCCGCTGAGGGCACGACCGTGTTCGTGTCCAGCCATCTGCTCGCCGAGGTCGAGCAGATGTGCAGCCACGTCGCGGTGATGCGCGCCGGCACCCTTGTGGCCCAGGGCACCCTCGACGAGCCTGCGCGGCGCCGGCGAGGCGCACGCGCGCCTCGACACTCCGGACACCGCGGCGGCCAGGCAGGTTCTCGAACGGCTGGGGCTCACTCCCGTGACCGTGGTATCGGCCGCGGGAGCACCCGGCCACCTGAGCGCCGCACTGACCGGCGCCGCACCGGAGCCGGAAGTCATCGTCGCGGCGCTCGTCACCGCCGGGGTTCGCGTGCGCGGCTTCACCGTCGCGGCTGCGACCCTCGAAGAACGTTTCGTGGCACTCACCGGGGAGGGTTTCGATGTCGCCCAGTGATCCCAGGGAACCGGTCGTGACCGGGACCGGCCCGACCGGGCACGCACCGAGGGAGCCGGACCAGACCGGGCCCGCCGCTACCGCCGTCTCGAGGCCGCGCGGGGCATCCGCAGCCGCCCTCCTCGGCTCCGAACTCACCGTGCTCTTCCGTCGCCGCCGCACCTGGGCGATGCTCGCGGCGCTCGCCGCGATCCCGGTGCTCATCGCCATCGCCGTCCGGTTGACCAGCAGCCCCGTCACGCCGGGACGCGGCCCGGCCTTCCTCGACCGGATCACCCAGAACGGCCTCTTCGTCGCGATCACCGCCCTGATCGTGTCGATTCCGCTGTTCCTGCCGCTGACCGTCGGGGTCGTCGCCGGAGACACCGTCGCGGGCGAGGCCAACCTCGGCACACTGCGCTACCTGCTCGTCGCCCCGGCAGGGCGGGTGCGCCTGCTGCTGGTCAAGTACGCGGGAGCCGCGGCCTTCTGCGTCGCAGCGACCCTGACCGTCGCGGTCTCCGGCGCCCTGATCGGCGCCGCCCTGTTCCCGGTCGGCCCGGTCACCCTGCTCTCCGGCGACACCATCGGGGTCGGCGAGTCCGTGCTGCGCTCGCTGCTCATCGCGGCGTACGTCACGGTGTCCCTGCTCGGGCTTTCGGCGATCGGGCTGTTCATCTCGACCCTGACCGAGGTGCCCGTCGGCGCGATGGCTGCGACGATCGTGCTCTCGGTGACCGCCCAGGTGCTCGACGCACTCCCGCAACTGGACTGGCTGCATCCGTGGCTCTTCAGCCACTACTGGCTCGACTTCGCCGACCTGCTGCGCCAGCCGATCGACTGGACGTCGTTCGGGGCAAACGCGCTCCTGCAGGGCGGCTACATCCTCGTGTTCGGGGCACTCGCCTACGGCCGATTCGTGACCAAGGACATCCTCTCGTGACCCACTCGTATCCCCTGTACGTGCCCGTGCTCGCCCAGTGCTTCTGCTGCCGGTCCCTGCAGCCGTTCACCTTCGGTTCGGCGAGCGACCAGGTGGTCTGCGGACTGTGCCTGCACCACCTCGGTGCGGAGAAGGCCGAGCGACGCGACGCGGAGCACGTCGAGCTCTGGCTCGGCCAGTTCGCCGAGCAGCAGGACAAGCACCGGCGCTTCGCCGAGAAGGCGCAGGCGAGCGACACCGAGAAGGACGCCGCCGTCGCCCGGCTGACCGGCCAGGTCGACGACCTCCGCCGCCTCGCGGCCCGAGACTTCGAGCACGCGCCCGGCACGGAACTCCGCGGCATCCTCGAGACCGACCTCGTCAAGCGCGCCGAGAGGAAGGCCGAGCTCGCCCAGCACCAGATCGACTGGGCGATGGCCGTGCTCTGGCGCCTCGGCACGCTGCACCACGCAGACGGGACGACGCCGCGGCTCTGCTCCTGCGGGCGTCAGGTCACGGCGTGCGCCGAGCCTGCGCGCACTCGAGCCGCAGCACCAGGCCGTGCAGGACTGGCAGACGAAGAACCTGCGGATGCTGCACGCCGGAAAGC
The DNA here is from genome assembly GCF_027594785.1 of Cryobacterium breve. Lineage (GTDB taxonomy): Bacteria > Actinomycetota > Actinomycetes > Actinomycetales > Microbacteriaceae > Cryobacterium > Cryobacterium breve_A. Next base: position 2,318,760 of record NZ_CP075584.1, on the reverse strand, counting down.
GCCACGGCCTGCCCGCAGACCACCCCGGTGTCGTGCACCCGGCCTGACCCGAACGGCTCTAGCCTGAAGGCATGCATATTCTGATCAACATCCTGCACATCGTCGCCGCCGTCTTCATCGTCGGGCCGATGGCCATCCTCCCGATGACCGCCATGCGCTCCATCCGGGCCGGGCAGGCGGGTCCCGTCGCGACCCTCGCGAAGTCGGTGAACATCTTCACCCTGCTCTCGATCGTGGTGGCGTTCTTCGGGTTCGGGGCGCTCGGCCTCAAGGAGGCCGACGACGCCTGGACCTTCGGATCGACCTGGGTGTGGCTCTCGCTCGTGCTCTACGTGATCGCGCTCGCGATCAACCTCTTCCTCGTCGTGCCGGCGCTCAAGGCCGCCGCAGAGTCCCTCGCGACGGATGCAGCCGGCGCCAAGGCCGCCGGCTACCCGCGGATCGCCGCCGGCTCCGGTGTCGCGAGCCTGATGCTCGTCGCGGTCGTCGTGCTGATGGTCTGGAAGCCCTGACCCCGGCATCCGCAGTCTGAATTACGGAAAAAGCACCCTCCCGCGCGCGGCCACCTCGGTAAGAGTTCACGGCTCAACTCGTCGACGTGTTTGATCAAGGACCGTTCTTCGACCTGTGAATTCGTGGATGTGCCAGCTCACCGTCTGAACCACCCGCGCGCTTTCACCGGACGCTAATTTCTCTACGTCCCGTGGGCTGCGGCAGAGCTGATCGTCAGACGCAGCGCCCAGCAGCACTACGCAGTCGTCGCAGCCTTGGCTCTCAAAGCGCAAGCTGACGCCAAAAGACACAGGAGCGACAGCCTCCGGTCGTGGGCGGCGCTGCAGTCAACAACAGAAGCCAGGCAGTACGGGACCTAGTCAGAGACTGCCGCCATCACTCCGGCCTAGGAGAACATCACCCTGAAAGAGGAGCCTGGACGTGGCCCGAAGCAGGCTCTTGACCGCGAAAGGCGTGGCACGGGAGGCGATCGAACTCGTGAGGCGTGCGGTGGGCGGGAAGCTGGTTCGACAGACGGTGAAGGGGCAAGAGGCTCAGTCGGCGGCATCTGACTTGGATGCGCACGTACGCATGGTCTCTTCCCGTTAGGCTGACGATAAACCGGGGGGTGCTGCCGCGTGTCTGACCTTTAGACGGGCGTCAGCATGGCGCCGCATCTTGAGGGGAAATCGATGTCCAGTCCATACAACAACCCGGGGTCAATAGCGCCGCAGCAGCTGCCCACGAACGCAGGGGGTGGGCTGGCCGTCGCCGCCCTCATTGTTGGAATCGTAGGATTCCTCATTGGGCTTCTCCCATTCCTCGGCGCTGTTGTTGGGGCGATCGCCGTCGTGCTCGGTGCCCTGGCACTCAGCAAGCATCAGGCAAAGGGAAAGGCCCTGACCGGTCTCATTCTTGGCAGTGTCGCAGCCTTGACTTCCATACTCATGACGTTCGCGTTCCTTGGGTCCGTACAGCACGCTTCATCTGTCAGCCCGGCGACGCCTGTCGCCGCGGCGGCGAGCCCGACGGGGCCCTCGGACGCTGATGTGGCGGCTGCCGCGGCACAAGCCGCGGACAAGGCCGCAAAAGCGGCTACGGACGCAGCAGCAAAAGCGGTGTCAGATGCCGCCGCAAAGGCAGCTACGGACGCGGCTGCAAAAGCAGCCTCAGACGCTGCCGCGGCAGCCGCGGCAGCCGCGGCAGTCCCCGCAGAGTACAAATCGGCCCTTAACCAGGCGGACACCTACGCGAACAAGATGCACCTCAGCAAGGCTGGCGTCTATGACCAGCTCACGTCTGAGTACGGCGGCAAGTTTAGTGCGGCCGCCGGCCAGTACGCCATAGACAACGTGCAGACCGACTGGAATGCCAACGCCGTAGCGAGTGGAAAGACCTACCAAGAGATGTCCTTGTCGCCGAGCGCGATCCGGGATCAGCTGGCCAGCGAGTTCGGCGGAAAGTTCACCGCCGCGGAAGCTGACTACGCAGTCCTTCATCTCAACGACTGAGCACGACCAAGAACGCAAAGGTGGGGAGCTCATTCGATCTGAGCTCCCCCCACCTTGCATTCTGGGATCGCCAGTACGGCGGTCAGAATTCAGTGCGATCACGGATGGCCAGGGTCGTCATCGTCCGCCACGGAACCGTCCTCGCACGCCGCCCACTCGACTGCATTAACGCCAAGGCCGCCGGCTACCCGCGGATCGCCGCCGGCTCCGGTGTCGCGAGCCTGATGCTCGTCGCGGTCGTCGTGCTGATGGTCTGGAAGCCCTGACCCCGGCATCCGCTCTCAACACCCGTGAAGTGTCGCATATCGATGTTCGCGATGCGATTTAACGTCGATATGCGACACCTCAGCGCACGAACGGGCTAGCCCAGGTCGCCGACCGAGACGAGGCCGTCGTGGCGACGGCCGTCGAAGATGATCGTCGGGATCTTCACGGTGTGAATGCTCTCCTCGACTGTCTTCTTGTTGGCTGCGATGATCTGCGTGACCTGGTCGGATGCCGCTACCTGGTCCACGTGGTCGACCTGCGCCTGGCTGAGCCCGAATTCGAGCTCCCAGCCCTGCAGCAGCGCGCTCGCGTCCGCGGAGTCCATGCTGTTGATCGAGACCTGCCAGGACACGCCGGCGTCGTTCTTCTCTGTGTAGATGCGCTTCAGGATCGCCCAGTCGACCGGAGTGGTCGCGCCCTCGAGCGGGTTGAGGCGCAGGGCCTCGAGCCTGCTCGGTGACGAGGAGGGAATTCTTGAACTTGTAGCCGGTCGCCGACTGGATCGGGTATGAGATGTAGCTGAGGTTCTGCTTCTCGCCGAAGCCCGCCTTCTCGATGTTGTTGAAGAGCTGCAGGCAGTAGGTGCAGCCGGGGTCGATGACCTCGAGCGCGGTCTTCTTGCTCGCGTCATAGGGGTTCAGGTAGGTCGCGTCCGCGGGCAGGTACGCCGTGGCATCCCAGTTCTGCATCCGGCTCGGGATGGCGGAGAAGGTCTCGCCGAGGCTCGCAAACTCATTGCCGAAGGCGCCGACAACGTCCCACGCGGCGAGGGAATCGCCGAAGCCCGGAGTCTGGTCCGGAATGGAACATGCCTCGGCGCCGAGGCTGCAGGACGCCGAGTCCTGCTTGTTGCAGGTTCCGTAGACGTAGAGGTTGACGCCGCTCTTGACGACCTCGTACCCGCTCCAGATGGTCGTCAGGATGATCAGGACCGCGACGACCTCGAGGCCGATGCTCGCCGGCTTGACCAGGCCGGGCCTGCGCGCGGCGATCGGGGCGAGCATGTGGTCCTTCATGTCCTGCTTGAAGGTGGTGTCGCAGGGGCGGAAGGTGATTCGCCGGAACGTACAGTTCCACGCCTTCGCAAGGTACTTGCGATATCGGGCCGAGATGGCCGCCATGAACAGGAGAACGATGAATGCTGCGATGCAGAACACTTAGGAAAGGCCTTTCAGGAGGCGGGCGAGGGCGTCGTGCGCCCGGTCGATGTCCGCCGAAGTGGAGTGGAGTCCGAGGGAGAAGCGCAGGAGCGGGGGAGCCCCAGCCGTTCCTTGAGCTCGTGGTGGGCGCAGAAATGGCCGCTGCGCACCATGATCTGCTGCTGGGAGAGGAAGACCGCGAGCCGGTGCGAATCCTGCTTCGGGGCGTAGACGCTGATCACCGGGCTCGCGGCGTGGTTGAGCACGACGAGGCCGGGGATGGCGCTGAGACCGTCGAACAGCCGGCCGGAGAGGCTCTCGATGTGTTCGCGCGGTGCCAGGCCGCCTGGACGGACGTGCCCGAGCCAGTCGAGCGCGCGGCCGAGCGCGATGATCTCGCCCCAGGCCTGCAGGCCCGGTTCGAGGAGTGCGCCGGGGTCATCCGTGACGAGGTCGAAGGAGTCTTCGCGGACATCCGTCACCATGCCGCCGCCGACGAAACCGATCTCGAGGGAGCGCAGCAGATCGATCCGGGTCACGATGACCCCGAGGCTGGCCCCGTACATCTTGTGCGCCGAGAAGCAGATGGCGTCAGCGTCGGTGCCCCGGAGCAGCGCGTGCTCGTGGGCCATGGCCTGGGCGGCGTCGAGGATGACGATGCCGCCGCGGGCGTGGGCGTCCCGGACGAGGTCCGCGAGGTTCGCCAGGGTGCTGCCGTCGATGTTCGAGGCGGCGTTCACGACGACGACGGCGCGTTCGAGCCTGCGCCGGGTCGTAGACGAGGGCGCCATCGGGGGCACGGTCGAGCACGAGCCTCGGCAGGCCGAGCCGTTTGGCCGCGGTCATCGTGGGCAGGAAGACCGAGTTGTGTTCTGCGTGGCTCGTCACGACCCGGCCGAAGCGACCCTGGGGAGGCTGCTGCAGCAGCAGGTTGATTCCGTAGGTCGTGTTGAGTGTGAACGAGACCGCGTGGCTGCGCGCGGAGAGGCCGAGCCGGTCGAGGACCGCGGCCCGTGTCGCAGCGACCTCCTCGTCGACCCGCTTGCCCCAGGCGTACTTGACCCGGCCGCCGCAGGCGTTGTAGCTCGTGTAGTACTCGTTCACGGCGTCGATCACCGGCTGCGGGCGCAAGCTCTGGCAGGCGGCGTCGAGGTAGACCTCTCGGGGCTCGAGGTAGTCGAAGTCTGCGAGGCGGTTCGTCGCGTCGACGGGAGCCGCCGCCTCACGGGCCGCGCCCCGGCCGAACAGTCCGGCGCGTTTCACGACGCCGTCCCCATCCGGTCCAGGAGCGTCGGGCAGGAAGATGTGCACATGTTCAGCAGTCCATTCAGGTCATAGGGTCGAAATCCGCGGGTGCCGGTGAAAACGGCAGGGGAGCGCATCCGTTCGGCGGGAGGGCCGGAGAAGCGCGGGAGCGGGATTCGGCCTAAATGCGGCTGACGGAAAGCAGCGTGAGGCTCGGGCGGTGCAGGTGCAGCGCGATGGTGCGGAAGGAGCCGACCACGAAACCGCCGACGGCGAACAGGAGTCCGAGGGCGGACGGGCCGCCCGCGATCAGCAGGAGGCTGCCGAGGACGAGGAGGAAAGAGCAGGACATCGCGGCCATCGCGCCGCCGCCGAGGGAGTTGCCCTCGAAGCACAGCACGCGCTGACCGACGGATGCCGCGATCGTGCGGGCCATGCCGGTGGCCGCGGCCGTTGCGGTCACGGCGACGGAGGCGGAAAGCGCCACGGCTTGCGCGACGGTGCCGGAGAGGACCATGCCGGCGGGGCCGGTGGAAGCTGACGCGGTTGTAGAAGCGGACATCGTCATCGGGCTGATCGCCGCTGGGACGTTCACGTCCTGGCCATCGGCGCCGGCATGGGCGAAGAGCACGCAGGCGAGAACAGCGATGAGGGCGAGGGCCGCGAGGAGCGCGGTGCGGAGATTGCCAGTACGGAGACCAGCGGTGCGGAGACCAGGGTGCGGGTGCAACGAGGCGGAGAAGCCTGCCAGCCTCATCTCGTCTCCCACTGCCGGCATCCGGTCGAAGCGGATGCGATGAATCGCTCCGTCCGAAGCGACACACGCATACCGTACCGGAATCCGGGGTGAATAACCTGACAAACGTGGCCCGCACGCACGAACGACCCCCGCTGAGCGGGGGTCGTTCGCGTGGAGACGTCGCGCGTTCGGCGCAAGCCCGTTAGGGCCTGGCCTTCTGGGCCACCGCGGCGACCGGGTGCACGGACGACTGTCCTGGGGCGGGAGCTCCGAGGCTCGACGATCCGGGACGCGGGGTCAGGCCGAGGCGTCGCACGATCTCCGCGGCTTCCGCGGCGGGCGCACGTCCCGCGTCGATCGTGATGGCGCGTTCGTCGGCGCCGGGCGCCTCGAGGGTCGCGACCTGGGAGTCGAGCAGCGAGACCGGCATGTAGTGGTCCTGCCGGGTGGCGAGGCGGCGCAGGATCAGGTCCGTCGGCAGGGTCAGGTGCACGAAGATCACGTTGTGCTCGCGGAGCACGTCGCGGTACTTGCGCTTGAGTGCGGAGCACGTGATGATCCCGGGCACGCCGGCCATGGTGTGCTCGATGATCCAGGAGGAGATCGTCTCGAGCCAGGGTGCACGGTCGTCGTCGTCGAGCGGATGCCCGGCCGACATCTTGTCGATGTTCTCCTGCGGGTGCAGGTCGTCACCCTCCTCCAGGTCCCAGCCGAGCTGGCCGGCGAGGAGGCCGGCGACGGTGGACTTGCCGGAGCCGGAGACGCCCATGATGACGAGAACGGGCTGCTGGTTCTCGAAGAGCTGTTCGGTGTCGGTCATGCTAGATCACGATATTCAGCAGGAGTACGCCGGCGAGGCCCGTGACGGAGATGAGGCACTCCATGATGGTCCAGGTTTTCAGGGTCTGCCCGACGGTGGTGCCGAGGTATTCCTTCACGAGCCAGAAGCCCGCGTCGTTGACGTGCGAGAGGAACAGCGAACCGGCGCCGATGGCGAGAACCATGAGCGAGACATCCGTCGCGCCGAGCGTTGCGGCGACCGGGGCGAGGATGCCGGCTGCTGTCACGGTTGCGACCGTTGCCGAACCCGTCGCGACGCGGATGAGTGCGGCGACGAACCAGGCCAGGAGCAGGATCGAGACGCTGCTGCCCGCGACGGCGTTCGCGATGACGGTTCCGATCCCGGTGTCGATCAGGACCTGCTTGAAACCGCCGCCCGCGCCGACGATGAGCAGGATGCCGGCGATCGGGGGCAGGGAGTTCGAGAGCGATGTGGAGACTGCCGCACGGGTCATGCCGCCGCCACGGGCGAAGAAGATCATGGCGTAGATCACGGCGAGGCCGAGGGCGATCATGGGGGTGCCGAGGAAGTCGAGCGCGGCGTTCAGCGGCGCGGTCGACCCCGGCGCGAGGGCATCGGCGATCGAGCGGGCGAGCATCAGCACGACGGGCAGCAGGATGCCGCACAGGGTCACGAAGAAGCTCGGGCGCTTGGTGTGGGTCACTTCACCGGTGTCGGCTGTGGTGAGGAACAGTGCGGGTACGGGCACGTCGACCCAGCGGGCCGCGAACTTGCTGAAGACCGGGCCGGCGATGATGACGGTCGGGATGGCGATGAGCACGCCGATCGCGAGGGTCAGGCCGAGGTTGGCGCCCAGAGTCGTCACGGCGACGAGGGGTCCGGGGTGCGGCGGCACGAGGCCGTGCATGACCGAAAGGCCGGCGAGGGCCGGGATCGCGATCCGGATCAGGGAGAGTCCGCTGCGGCGGGCGACGAGGATGATCACGGGGATCAGGAGCACGAGGCCGACCTCGAAGAACATCGGCAGGCCGATCAGGCCGCCGATGAGCGCCATCACCCAGGGCAGGGTGCGGGTCGTCGACCGGCTCACGAGGGAGTCGACGATCCGGTCGGCTCCGCCGGAGTCGGCGAGCAGCTTTCCGAACATGGCGCCGAAGCCGACGAGGATGCCGACGCTCGCCATCGTCGCGCCGAAGCCGGTGCTGAAGCTCGTCACGGCCGCGCTCGGGGCGAGTCCCGCGCCGACGCCGACGCCGACGGCGCCGATCGCGAGGGCGAGGAACGGGTGCACGCGCAGCCAGGTGATGAGGGTGATGATGACGGCGATGCCGACGACGGCCGCGATGATCAGCTGGGCGTCGCTGCTGGCCGGCTTGATCGGGTCGGCTGCGTGCACGACCAACTGGGCCGCCGACTGGGTGGCCGTCTGAACCGCAAGGGCGAGATTCATCTCAGATTCCATTCCGAGGCCGCGTCCCTGCGACCCCATCGTCAAAAAATTAGCAATAGTCTGATAAATCAGATAATTGAGTGTCGCACAAGATGTGCGAGGGCGCCACCCCCGAATCGCGGCAGTGCCTGCGGGGTGGGTACGATCTCGGTGGGGGCTTCGAGGCCCCACGGCTTCGCCTAGGGAAAGAAGTGCAGATGCAGAGCGGCACCGTCACGGATTCCCTGCGCGTGGGCGGCCTGCACGCGCGGGTGGTCAATGCCGTCGGCCAGTCGATCGTCGATGCGCGCTACGCACCCGGCGACATTCTGAACCTCGACGAGCTCAGCGCGACCTTTGCCGTCTCCCGGTCGGTGCTGCGGGAGGCGATGCGCGTGCTGCAGTCGCTGGGAATGATCGAGCCGCGGCAGCGGGTCGGAACCCAGGTGCTGCCCCGCACCTCCTGGGAACTGATGAATCCGCAGATCATCGTCTGGCGCGGCCGTGGACCCGAATACTTCACCCAGATGCGCGAGATGCTCGAAATGCGCCTCGGGATCGAGCCCGTCGCCGCCCGACTGAGCGCGCAAGCCATGACGGACGAGCAACTCGCGGCGGTCTCGGCTGCCGCGGACGCGATGGTCGTCGCCGACCGTGACGGCGACGGTCGCGGCTTCCTCGAGGCCGACGTCGACTTCCACGCCCAGATCCTGCGCGGCTCCGGGAATGCCGTGATGGGTCACTTCGCGAGCACCGTTGAGGCACTGCTCCGTACCCGCGAAGAGGAGAAGCGGTTCACGATCACCTCGTACACGCCACCCTCGGCACATCGCCATCACGAGCTCGCGCACGCGCTCGCCGTGCGCGACGGGGAGGCTGCCTATCGGTGGTCGTTCGCCACGATCGAGGCGACCCTCGCCGAGTTCATGGCGGAGTCTCCCCGTCAGGCCTGACGCGGCATACCCCTTCCCGCGGGTCACGGACGCTTCTGATCCTGTGGATTCTCCTCACCAGGTGCCTGATCAGGAGGGGTTTCCACAGACCTGAGTCTTGCTCAGAGAGTGTCGGTGGTCGGTCGTAACGTGGGGGCATGACCACCCTCCCGGAGTCGCCCGCTTCACCCGATCAGCCGCACGCCGACCGGGTGTTCCGTGAGCCGGTGCAGGGCGGCGTGCTCGCCGGGTTGCGGTCGCTGGCGGATGTCGTCACCGGGCTTGGCGGCTCGTCGGCCGTTGTGGACGCACTCACCGACGAGGCCGTGTTGGAGGGGCAGGTGTTGATCGCCGGTGCCCGGCGGGCGCTCGACACTCAGGCGGCATGGTCCGCGGCGACCCTGGCCCGCCGGTCGCGGCCTGAACTCGGCGGGAAGGGCCTCGCGGCCCGGAAAGGTTATCGCTCCCCGGAAGACCTGCTGCAGGCCATCTCCGGGTCGAGCAAGGGCGACGCGGCCAAGCTGCTCGCGGTCGGCCGCCTCCTCGCGGAGGCCGACGCCGCCGAGAAGGCCGCCCGGGAAGCCGCCGAGGCGCAGACGCTGTTCGACGAGACTCCGCCCCTCGACGGGAACGACGGACCGCCGCCCCTCGACGGGACGGCCCCGCACCTTCCGCCGGTTCCGCCGGCAGCAGTGCCGCCGTGGCACGCCCCGATCGGCCGGGCCCTCGCCGAGGGCTGGCTGAGCGTGGAGAAGGCGGACTCGCTCCGTAAGGGTCTCGGTGACCTGGACCGGGCGATCACCCCGGAGAAACTCGCGTCCGCCCTTGCCCGGCTCCTCGCGGAGTCACGGACCCTGAACGCGGACCAGTTGTTCAAACGGGCCCGCCGGGTGCGGGACGTGCTCGATGAGGCCGGCATCGCCGCCCGCGAGAAAGCCGCCTACGACGACCGGTCATTGCGGTTCTACCGGCTCCACACGGGGCAGGTGAGCATGGTCGGCCTGTTCGCCCCGGAAGACGGCGAATACCTGATGCAGACCTACGACGCCATCACGAGCCCAAGGCGTGGCGGGGTGAGGTTCGTCGACAAGGAGCAGGCCGCCTGGGCGAAGCGGGTGCAGGATGACCCGCGCACGACCGAACAACTCACTGCGGACGCGTTCCTCGCCCTGATCAAACTCGGCGTGAAGGCCGACCCCAAGCGCATCGCCGGCGGTCGCAGCCCCGCCGTGCGCATGGTCACCATCCGCCCGACCGGCACCGCCCCGACCGGCACCGCCCCGACCGGGTCATCGCCCGTCGGGCCAGCGTCAAGCGCCGCCGGACCGACCGGGACCGCACCCGCCGGCGCCTCACAGTCCGAGACCGCAGCCACAGGGATCGCGTCGACCGGGGCCGAATCCACGAGCACTGCACCGACCGGGACGAGTCCCGACGCCGCGGCCGAACCCGCGGTTGATGCCGGGGCGGGTAGCGAGACTGACGCGCCCGCGCTCCAGCCGGGCGTGATCGAGGGAACTGCGGTCACGGTCTCGGCCGAGACCTTGAGCGAAACCGGTGCGACAGCGGTCTCCTCGACGTCACCTTCGACGACCACGGGAGCGGCGTCGACCTCGGCCGGGAACAACGCACCTTCAGCCGCGCCCAACGCGCCGCCCTCGCCCTTCGCGACGGCGGCTGCGTGTGGCCCGGCTGCGACCGACCACCCTCCTGGACCGAGACCCACCACATCCACCACTGGAAAGACGACACCGGGCAGACCAACCTCGACGAGGGCATCCTGCTCTGTCGGGCCGACCACCTCAGACTCCACAACGAACACTGGCGAATCACCCGCGACGACACCGGCCGATACTGGCTCACCCCGCCACCCGGACTCGACCCCCAGCAGCAACCCATCCTCCTCACCAGCAAGAACCCGATCCTCCGCGACACCGACTGAATGAGGACGGAACTCACTGAGGTCAGGTGGAGCCGGCCCGGTGGCGGGGTCAACGTCCGGCGGAGACTCAGCCGTCAGCCGTCAGCCGTCAGCCGTCAGCCGTCAGCCGAAGCTCGCGATACGCGGGGCGTTGACGGCCGGGAGCCACCAGCATTCCTGGGCTCTGCGGCAGGCGCCGACCGAGAAGCAGGAGGGTCGGCTGCTGTCGTTGCTCGCACGGTCAGAGGCGGGCGAGCCGCTCGATGTCCTCGAGGAACTCCGCTGCGACCTGCGGCGAGACCGTGGTGCGGGTGGCGCGGATCGCCTCGAGGTAGTCCTCGGTTCGGGGACCGCTCGGCGCATCCGCTGGCACCTTGTCCGCGGTGAAGAGTGCCCGTTCGAGTGCCTCCTGCGAGGCCCGGCGGGCCGCATACTCGATGTCCGCGGGAGAGAAGCCCGCGCTCGCCTCGACGAGCGCGGCGAAGTCGACCGTGCCGGCGACGGGCGCCGGCACATAACCGGCCCAGATGGCCGCACGCGCAGCGGCATCCGGGAGCCCGATCGGGATGACATAGTCGAACCGACCGTGCCGAAGCAGTGCGGAATCGAGGGCGCGGATGAAGTTGGTCGCGCAGACGAGGAGGCGTCCCGGACGCTCACGGAACGCCGGGATGATCTTGAGCAGTTCATTAGTCACCCCCTGCAGCGGCGATGGCGGTTCGCCGCCGCGCTGGGCCGCGATCTCCTCGACCTCGTCGATGAAAACCACGGCGTGCTCGAGTTCTGAGATCTTGAGGAAGGTTTCCCGCAGGGCGCCGGCGAGACCCTTCGGGTCGCCGGCCAGCCGGGAAGGGAACACCTCGACGAACGGCCACTCGAGCCGTGAGGCGATCGCCTTGGCGAAGGTGGTCTTGCCCGTCCCGGGAGGGCCGAAGAGCACGACGGCCTTGGGCGGGATGACCCCGTACTGTTCGGCGAGATCGGGTTCGGCGAGGGGCATCACGAGCCGGCGCTCGAGGAGTTCCTTCTCGGCGCGCATGCCGCCGACGGCAGCCCAGAGATCGCGCGGCAGAATCCGCCCGCCGAGCTCGCCAAGCGCCTTGAGTCCCTCGCGCTGCACCGGGATCTCGCGCTCGAAGTAGCTCAACTGCTTCTTGACCACGAAGCCGCGGTTGAGAAAGGCGTCGACGCGGCTTTCGGTTTCCGGCATCAGCGCGGAGAGCTTGGTCAGGCCGTGCGGTGCCATCTTCGACTCGAGCGCGGCGAGCATGGCCGTGCCGATGCCCTGGCCCTGCCAGACGTGTGCGGTCGCGAGGAACACGATCCAACCCTGGGCATGCGCCGCGCGGCCGACGGCGGCCCCGACGACCTCGTCGCCGTGCATCGCGACGACGGCGTGGTCTTTCTGGCAGGAGGCGAGCACCTCGGACAGCCCATAGACCGGTTCCGTGTTCGTCGCGGTGATCTCCTGCCAGAGCCGGAGGATCCCGTCGAGATCGTCAGCGTGGAAATCGCGAATCCGCCAGCCGGTCATAGTGCTCCTTCGCACGTTCGTGTCCTGCACTCTCTTCCCACAATCTAGGGCACGGACTCTTTCGACCGGCCGGGCGTGCGGCGTAACATTTCGTAACGTGGACGCCACGGTCATCAGCCGGCATGGACCGACGCCGGGCTTCCGGAGTGGGATGACTGAAATGATGAGCATGACAGCGCAGATGATGGACTCCTCAACGGCGATGAAGAGCATGAGCGGCCTCGACACGGCGGCCATGCAGGAGCCTGATCGAGTGTTGCAGCGCATGCGAGCAGGCCTGTACGGTCTGCGCGGACGACATGATGGCAATGGGCATGACCGGGATGTCGAAGTGCATGAGCATGTGCCTCGACTGCGCCGACATGACCCACACGATGATGCGAATGATGCTGCGCCCCTCCGGTTACGACATGACGGTCATGATGGCCCAGATGGACGCCTGCATGAAGATGTGCATGGCGTGCGCGGATGAGTGCATGATGCATGCCGAGATGAGCGAAGAGTGCAAGATGTGCGCTGAGGCCTGCCGTCAGTGCGCTGCCGCGTGCGAGCGGATGATGTCGGCGATGAAGTCCATGATGCCGATGGCATAGCTGGACCAGACCGGAGATCCCGGCCGGCGGCTGACGACGGGCGGCTTAGGAAAGATCCGCGAGGTCGGAGAAACCCGACAGCTCGACCGGGGCCAGGAGCACATTCACGCGCTCGGCTCCGATCGCGAGCACGTGATAGACGTCGTGCAGTGCGACCGGGTCGCCGACCGAGGCCACGGCGCCGAGGTCCGCGTGGTTCCACACCCAGACCCTGGTGTGGTCATCGAGCGTCGTGATGGCGATCCAACCAGTATGGGTGACCGCCGTGACGATCGCGTCGCGCCATTTGCTCGGCGTCGCGGCAGACACGCGCTGCTGGATGAGCGGCAGGGCGTGTCCCGGAGCGCTGCCGGCGCAGGTGTGACCCTGCGAGCACTCTGGGCGAGGGGCCTTCCGGAGAGCGGGGTGGTGCTGGGTCATCGCGGTCTCGGTCCCTTCGTGTCGCGGCGTGGCGGTCGGTGTTGAGAGCAAGCCTAGGTCGGCGACGGGCGGATGTCCCGGCATCCGTCACGTAAGGAAACAAAGCCGCCCGGCCGCGCGAGCCAGCCTCGATGACCGGATTCCGACCGTCGGATGTACCATGAAAGTGCGATCCCGTCCACCGATAGTGATGGGTCGGGTTTCCATCCACGGATGCGAAACCGTGTCAATCTCGATCGCTCACACATTGAACCAGGCCCAGCGGCGCGCCGTTCATCAACCGTTTGAGACTGAGAGAGCCCATGGCCGACGCGACGAAGAATTCCACCATCCACTACGTGTCCGCCGTGCGCTGGTCGGCGCTCAAGCGGGAGTTCGCTGCGCGACGCGGCGTGGTCTCGACGACGCGCGACGACGACCAGGACTGAGGCCGTCGTGTCCGAGGCGCCGTCGTCAGGCGAACCCACCACGGCCTCGTCGGCCAACCAGGTCTCGCTCCCGCGCTGGAACGAACTCAAGCGCGAATACAACCTGCGGCACAAGTCGCTGATGCGGTATTCCGCTCCCGCTGCGGATGCGGCCAAGAGTCCGGACGACACCGCCGTCTGACCAGATGTTCGTTGACCGACCGGTCGACGAACAACCGGAAGCCCTGCCCTCGGTCGCTGAGCCGCCGGCTTCAGGCCCCCTCGTAGGAGGGTGCAGTCGGTAGTATGCACTCAGGGGGCGATGATGACACAGGAGCCACGGGAGACGTCGAGCACGACGATTTCCCTTCTCCTCGGCCACGTGCGTGCACACGGCGGGGACGCTGCCGTTGCCGACGTCCTCGCCAGGGCGGGGATCACGGAGTCGCTCGACTGGCTCGAGGACACGGCCACCTGGGTGAGCTACGACACCAGGATCCGGCTCTTCACGGCCGCGACGACCGTGCTCGACGACCCGCACACGATGTACCAGGTGGGCGCGACGGTCGTCTCAGACGGGCTTCATCCGGTGCTTGTGCAGGCTCCTGAGCGCCTTCGCGTCGCCCGCAGCGGTGTATCGCCAGCTGCCGCGATTGATTCCGAAGTTCACGACCACATCGACGATGGAGTCCGTTTCCGTGGGGCGGACGTCGGCACGCCTCCGCTACCGGTTGCACGAGGGCTATCCACCGTCGCGCCTGGATTGCCAGTACGCCCAGGGCCTGTTCGCGGCGCTGCCGTCCATGTTCGGGCTCACGGCCGCGATCGTGGTTCACCCTGAGTGCCAGTGCGACGGATACGAGTGCTGCGTCTACGAAGTGACGTGGTCGACCCGGCGCCGCTGGTGGTCGCGGCGGTCACTGAACCATCCCACCAACCGGTCCCTCGCTCTCCTGCGCGAGAAGGTCAAAGAGGTCCAGCACGCCGCAGCGGACCTGGTCGGAAGCGACGACGTCGACGACGTGCTCGCCCGGATCGTCGCACGGGCCTCGTCTGCGGTGCTCGCGCCAGCGTACCTGCTCATCATGACGGCCGACCACGGTGAGCCCATGCTTCGCTTCCAGGGGCTTGATGCGCCCGGGGCGGTCAGGATCGCTGCCCGGATCCTCCACGGCGCAGATCTCGGCGAGCGGGCCGTGATCGTGGACGTCTCCTCGAGCCGGCGTACCTACGGGCGACTTGCCGCGCTGTATTCACTCGGCCATACCTCGATGGAGGGGGACAGGACCCTGCTCGAGGCCTACGCCGGCCACGCCGCGGCGGCGCTCGACCTGTTCACGGCCCTTGACGACAGCAGGCGCGAAGAGAGCAGGGCGGCCGCCATGCTGGTGCTCGCCCATGAGCTCGCGACGAGCACTGGCAGCGAGGCGGTCGCCGACGCCGTGGCCCTCGCAGTCCCCGCGATCGCCGGCTGCGATGCCGCTGCGGTGCTGCTCTGGGACGCCAGCCCCGGCGTGATGCGCGCGGTCGCGACCGCCGGCCTCGACGCGCCCCGGAGGGATCGGATACTCGCGTCGCCGATCCCCGCTGCGCAGACGCCCGAACTCGTCGAACTCCTCGCGCACCAGCGGCCGGTCCCGCTCTCGGCGACCACCGCGAGCCCGCAACTCGCGGGCCTCCTCGCGGAATGCGGGATGACCACGGCGATCATCGTTCCGCTGCTCGCCGGCGACGTGCTGATGGGGGTCGTAGCGGGCGGGTGGCGTCCCACCCTCGCGTCCGGCATCTCGCCGAGCACGCTCGCCCGCATCGAGGGCGTCAGCCATCAGGGCGCCATCGCCCTGCAGAACGCCCGGCTCCTCGCCACGGTTCGCCACCAGTCCCTTCATGACCCGCTGACCGGCCTCGCCAACCGGATGCTGTTCGCGAGTGAGCTCGATGCCGCCGTTTCGGCCTGCGCTCCGGGGTCCTGCACCGCCGTGATGTTCTGTGACCTGGACAACTTCAAACAGGTCAACGACGTGCTCGGTCACGGCGCCGGCGACGAACTCCTCCGCCAGATCGCCGTTCGGCTGCGCGGGTGCCTGGGTGTCGAGGCCACCATCGGACGTCTCGGGGGCGATGAGTTCGCGGTCCTCGCCCGCGAACTTCCGGGCCAGGAACAGGCGGTCGACCTCGCCCATCGGGTCGTCGACAGCCTCAACCGGCCCTTCCACGTCTCCGGCCATGACCTGCGCATCACCGCGAGCATCGGGGTCGCCGTACACAACGGCCCGGGGGATGGCGGAGAACGCCTGCTCGCCGCAGCGGACACTGCGATGTATGAGGCGAAACGCACCGGCCGGAACCAGGTCGCCCTCGCGGACGACAGCAACCGGACCGGCCCGGTGACCTCGCTGCACAGCGAGCTCGTCGAGGCGCTCGGGCGGGCCGAGATGCGGCTGCACTACCAGCCCGTCGTCGCGCTCTCCTCGCCCGACCGGGTCGTGGGGGCAGAAGCCCTGATCCGCTGGGACCACCCCCGCCTGGGCCTGCTGGCCCCCGCTGCTTTTCTGCCGCTCGCGGAGGAGACCGGCCTCGTTGCCGACCTGGACCTGTGGGTGCTCGGGAAGGCCCTCGCCGACCTCGCAGCCCTCGGCGACGCTGCGACCCTCACCGCTGCCGGTGGGGTGCCGCTGCACGTCGCGGTGAACCTTGCGAGTGCCACCCTGGTCGACCCGAGGCTGATACCGACCGTGCGCGCGGCCCTCAACCGCAACCGGCTCCGTCCGGAGCGGCTGGTGCTCGAGAACGTCGAGAGCAGGGCCCTCATCGATCTCCCTGGCGTCGTGGAACGCCTCATCGAACTCCGCCGGCTCGGCGTGAGCATTTCGCTCGACGATTTCGGGACCGGGTTCTCGACCCTGGCCTGGCTCAACACCCTCCCCGTCGACCAGATCAAGATCGACAGGACCTTCACCGCGAATCTGCCGGAGGCCGCATCCGTCGCCCTGGTCGAGGGGATCATCGCGCTCGCGCAGAAGCTCGACATCGACGTGGTTGCCGAAGGGGTCGAGACCGAGGACCAGCTGGCCGCGCTTCGGGAAGCCGGTTGCGCTTTCGCCCAGGGCTACCTGCTCGGCAGGCCGACTCCCGCGTTCGCGTCCGTGACGCAGGCGACGGTCAGCCGCGTGTGACCAGGTGTGCCCTGAGCGCCTCGACGACGAGGTCGTGATCGAGCTGCTGGGCGAGTCCGGATACTCCGACGACACCCATCAGCGCCCCGCGTACGCGCAGGGGAAATGCGCCGCCGTGGGCGGCGTGCGTGTGCGGGTCGAGCCGGGACGAGGTGTCGAAGTCGCGCCCCGCGGCCCGGAACCGGGTGCCGACAGCGAGCGATGAGCTCGCAAACCGGCGGACGACGCGGAACTTGTTCTCGAGCCAGCCGTCGTTGTCCGCGCAGGCTCCCGGCAGGGAGGCATGGAACACACGCTGGTCCCCGAACATGATCGCGATCGCAATGGGATGGTTCCGTTCGAGTCCGAGCTCCACGAGCAGGGAGCCCACCGCCCAGGCGTCCGCGAAACCGAAGGAATCGAACTGGATGCTGCGCTCCTGCTCGAGGAGGAATTCCAGCAGGCGTTCCTCTGCGGACAGTGTCGGTGCGTCGGTCATCTCGAGCCTTTCCCAGGGAATGCGGCATGCGCCGCCTCCGACAGTCTTCCACTGTCTGGTCGCCCTGCGGGGTGGATCCTGGAAGGCGATCCGTCCTGAGCCGTCATTCGCGTTTGACGCTGCGCCGCAGTAGGCAGAGACTGAAAGGGTGAATAGAAAAGAGGAAGACCGCGCGGTCGAGCAGATCATTGTGCGACTGGAAAAGAAGTTTCCCAACGAACCGCCGACGAGCATCGAGAAGACCGTGCACGCGCAGCAACTAGCGCTCGCCCGGAATCCGTTGCGGGACTACATTCCCGTTCTCATCGAGCATGCGGTCAAAGACCGGCTGCGCCGGGCCGCACTGCACCTGACCGCTGCGGCCTGATCCGCTTCAGGCGAGCAAGGGCGCGAGTTCCCGTGCGCCCATCCTGAGCAGGGCCAGGAATTCGGCGGGCTCGTCGATCCGCGCAGCGGGTGCCGAGAGACAGAGCCCAGCAACGAGGGATCCTTCCCGGTTCCGGATCGGGATCGCCAGACAGCCGGTCCCCGGTGCCCACGAGCTCGGGCAGTACGCATAGCCCTCGATCCGGATCGTGGCGAGCTGCCCGGCCAGCTCCGGGTCCTCCCCGAGCATCGCAGAGTCCCCTCGACGTTCGGCGAGCAGCAGCCGGCCCATCGCACTCGTCTCGAGCGCCCGGGCACTCCTGACGGACACGCTCGGCGGGTAGTCGGGGTCCGCATCGATCACCCGGACACCGTCGCTGTCGTAGCGGACGAGGTGAATGCCCCCACGGATGCGCGAGCGCAGCCGGTCGACGACCTCGCGCACCGCCTCCGGCGGCTGTGCCGGCGCCACCAGGCGGGCGAGTTCGACGACCTTGCGGCCGAGGGCGAACCCGCGCAGGTCCGGCATCCGCACCAGGTACTCGTCCTGGACCAGGAGATTGAGGAGCCGGTACGCCGTCGCCTTCGGCAGTCCGAGGCTGTCTGAGATCTCCCGCGCCGTGACCCCCGACCCGCAGCGGGCGACCTCTTCGAGCACCGTCAGGGCACTCTGGATCGCCTTCGGCTGGCGGGCACCGAGGTGCGCGGCGCCCGTCACGGGCCGGTCCGGCCCGATCCCCGCGCCGCGGCATCCGCCGGGGCCGGTCCGCCGAGAAGGTCGCCCGTCACGGGCACGTCGTAGACCCCGATCGTGTCCCGCAGCCAGGGTCGGCTCCGCAGTCGCAGGCCGCACCAGGCGAGACCGAGCGCCATCACGCCGAGGAACACCCAGACCCCGAGCGCCCTGGCCGAGCCGCTCTCGACGACGAGGTAGGTGACGAGCACGGCACCGAGCAGCACGGCCGCGAGCAGCGCGAACAGCACGGGCCAGAAGGTGGACTCGCCGATGCGCCGGAGGAACACCGGGGCGGCGACGCAGACGAGCAGGTAGGCGGTCATGTAGCCGCCCGCTGCCCCGACGATGAGCACCTCCATGGTCTGCCAGATGCTGCCGGAGAGCGCGATCGTCGTGAGCAGCACGGCCGTGATCACGCTCATCGCGACGAGTGCGGCGTCGAACGGCGTGCGATACCGCGGGTGGGTGCGTCCGAACCTGCTCGGCAGCAGGCCCTCGCGGCCCATGGAGAAGAGCACCCGCACGAGCGCGGTCGTCGACGCGATCGCACAGGCCAGGAAGGACGTCGCAATGCTGACGTCGAGGAGCAGGCCGACCGCGTCGATCCCGTACGCGGCGGCGAGATCGTTGACCGGGGACGCGCTCGCCGCGATCGTGCCGCCGAGGGCGGAGAAGCCGACGAGCTGGCTGAACGAGGCAAGCAGGTAGAGCACTCCCGACCCGAGCACGGTGAACACGATCGCGCGCGGGATGCTCGCGTACGGGCGTTTCGCCTCGACGCCGAGGGTCGATGCGCTCTCGAAACCGACGAAGGCCGTGAGGGCGAGGGCGGACCCGACTGCGAAGTTGGCGGGGTCGATGCCGCCGGGCGCGAGCCTGCGACCAGTCGAGCACCGGCCAGAGCCGCACGAGCAGCGCGACGACGAGCACGACGATGATGAGCACCGAAACGGCTTCGACGAGCAGGGTGATCCTGGTCGAGAGCCGGATGCCGCGGGCCAGCACGAGCAGGCACAGTGCCGCCATGACGACGATCAGCAGGCCCGCGACGAAGACGGACCCGGTGAGCGCCGGCCAGAACCTGCCGACCACGATCGTGAGGTAATACCCGGCGCCGCCGAGCGCGAACATCGAGATGAACCCGTAGCCGACGAGCAGGCCGACGCCGGCGACGAACGCCGCCGTGGTGCCGAGCCCGCGAGAGACGAAGGTGTAGATCGACCCGGCCGCGGCGATTCGCCTGGTGAACTGGTTGATCGTCGTCGCCACGAGGAACGCGAGCAGCATCGCGGTCGCGAGCGACCACACGGTCGCTCCACCGGCGACGACGGCGACGAGGAGCGGGATCGTGGTCGCAGCGGCCGAGGGAGCGACGGCGGACACCGACTGCGCGAGCACGTCGAAGAATCCCACGCTGCGCCGGTCGAGGCCGTCGACGGGCGAGCGGGTACCGATGCCGTCGACCGGCTGCGGATCGTTGATGGCCCTGGCCAGTGCGGTCATCGGTCCGGCCTCGTTCTCTCTCGTTCACAAGCTCACGGTCGGCGGCGGCGGTGCGGAGCCTCAGGCTAGCCAGTCATCGTTGCGGCCGCGCTTCGGGAGTGTTTCGGTCGCGTGACCTCCGAGTGAGACATCGGACGGCCGGTGTCTCATTCGGGCCGCCCGGACGTTTACCGCGGCGAGACCGGTCGGCAACAGCGGTCGGACAGGCTGGCCGCAGACCTTCCGATCCGCTTCCCCGACTTCCCCTGACGAACCCGCCCGAGCTGGAGATGACATGACCGTAACGAAAGAGCCCACGGCATCCGTGGGCACCGCCCCCGCCGAACGGTCCCTGACCGGGTCCCTCGGCGTCACCTCGATCGTGCTGATGGTCGTCGCCGCGGCGGCGCCGCTCACCGTGATCGGCGGCTCCGCTCCGCTCGGCATCCTGCTCGGCAACGGGGTCGGCTTCCCCTCCATGTTCGCCGTCGCGGCGATCGTGCTGCTGTTCTTCTCGGTCGGCCTCGCCGCGATGACCCGGCACGTGCCCAAGCCCGGCGCGTTCTTCACCTTCGTCAACTACGGGCTCGGCAAGCCGGCCGGCCTCGCGACGGCGTTCCTCGCCCTGCTCACTTATACGACCATCCAGGTCTCGGTCTACGGGTACGTCGGCTACATCCTGAGCGTCACGCTCACCGGCCTCGGCGCGCCGGACCTGCCCTGGTACCTGTATTCGCTCGTGGCCGTCGCCCTCGTCGGTTTCCTCGGCTACCGGCACATCGACCTGAGCTCGAAGGTGCTCGGGGTGTTGCTCCTCGGCGAGGTCGGCGTCGTGCTCGCGCTCGTCGTCGCTGTGGTCGTCAACGGCGGTCCTGAGGGCCTCTCGATGGCGCCCTTCGAGCCGAACAACGTGCTCACCGGCTCCCCGGCGATCGGCCTGATGTTCGCGATCGCCGCGTTCATCGGCTTCGAGTCGACGGCGATCTTCCGCGACGAGGCGAAGGACCCCGGCCGCACCATCCCGCGGGCCACCTACGTCGCCGTGATCGGCATCGGCGTCTTCTACACGCTCGCCTCCTGGGCGCTCGTGATGGCGTGGGGCCCGAGCGGCGTCGTCGCTCAGGCCGCGGAGAACCCCGGCGCGATGATCCTGATCACGACCCTCGCCTACCTTGGCCCGATCGGTCAGGTCGTGATGAACGTGCTGCTCATCACGAGCATGTTCGCGTGCGTGCTGTCGTTCCACAACGTGATCACCCGCTACCAGCACTCGATGTCCAACGCTCGGGTCCTTCCCGACTTCCTCGGCCGGGTGCACGCGAAGCACGCAGCACCGCACCTGTCCTCGATCGTGCAGACCGCGACGGCCGCGATCCTGACGATCCTGTTCGCAGTGCTCGGCCTCGACCCCGTGCTGCAGGTCTTCACCTGGTTCTCCGGCGTCGCGACCCTCGCGATCGCCATCCTGATGGCGGTCACGAGCATCGCCGTCGTCGTCTACTTCGCCCGCACCAGGAAGGACAAGCGGCTCTGGAACACCGTGATCGCCCCGGTGCTCGGTCTGCTCGGCCTGATCGGCGCCGCGGTGCTCATCGCCACGAACTTCCCGTTCCTCGTCGGCGACGTCGACGCGGACGGTGCGCCCGTCTTCGGCGTCGTGAGCGCGGTCCTGCTCGGACTCGTCGTGATCTTCCCCCTCGGCGGCCTCGTGCAGGCGCTCATCCTCAAGCGCACCAACCGGGTCGCATACGACCAGATCACGGATGCCATCGGCGGGTGACCCGCGTACCCCGCCCGCAGCATCCGCTCACCCCTCACGACCCTTCGACTGGAGAATCATGACCATCACCGATCTCGACACCCCGCACGGCCAGCACGAACACGGCGACCACGATCACGGCAACCCTGACTCCGGGACCGTGCCGAGCCACCCGGTCGGCAGCCTCACCGCCGCCGAGTTCGAGACCGTGCGCGACGTCGTCACAGCGGGCGCCGACTGGAACGCGACCACCCGCTTCGCCTATGTCGGGCTGTGGGAACCGCACAAGCGCGAGGTCCTCGCCTGGCAGGACGGCACGGGGCCGCTTCCCGACCGGCAGGCCCGGGTGATGCTGCTCGACATGGAAACCGGCCGGTCGACAGACAACATCGTCTCCATTCCCGGCCGCGCGGTGTTGTCGACGACCGTTCTCGACGGCTCGGCAGGCCAGCTGCCCGTTCTCCTCGCCGAGTTCGACGCGATCGCCGGCATCGTCGCGGAAGACCCGCGCTGGGTGGCCGCGCTCGCCGCGCGGGGCACCACGATCGACGAGGTCGTGGTCGTGCCGCTCTCGGCCGGGCACTACGACTACCCGGAGGAGGTCGGCCGCCGGATCGTGCGGGTGCTCGCCTTCCGTCAGGACTACCCGGAGGACCACCCCTGGGCACACCCCGTCGACGGACTCTCCGCCTATGTCGACACCGCCTCCCGCACCATCACCAGGCTCATCGACGTCGGCACCCTCGACATCCCGGCCGAGAGCGGCAACTTCGACGACCCGGCCGTGCAGGGCGCCCCGCTCACGACCCTCAAGCCGATCGTGATCTCCCAGCCCGAGGGGCCGAGCTTCACGGTCGATGGCGAATGGGTCAGCTGGGCGAACTGGAAGTTCCAGGTCGGCTTCGACACCCGCGAGGGCCTCGTGCTGCGCCAGCTGTCGTTCACGGATGCCGGAGAGGAACGACCGATCATCTACCGGGCCTCGATCAACGAAATGCTCGTGCCGTACGGTGACCCGTCGCCGGTGCGGTTCTGGCAGAACTACTTCGACACCGGAGAGTACCTGTTCGGCCGGTTCACCAACTCGCTCGCGCTCGGCTGCGACTGCGTGGGCGAGATCAAGTATTTCGACGCCGTGCTCGCCGACGAACTCGGCAACCCGTTCACGATCAAGAACGGCATCTGCATGCACGAGGAGGACGTCGGAACGCTCTGGAAGCACGGCGACATGTTCACCGGCTCCAACGAGGTGCGCAGGCAGCGACGCCTCGTGATCAGCTTCTTCACCACGGTCGGCAACTACGACTACGGCTTCTACTGGTATCTCTCCCTCGACGGCACCATCGAGTGCGAGGCCAAGCTCACCGGCATCCTCTTCACCTCGGCATACCCGGGGATCGGCGAGCCTATCGGAGAGACCGCGATCGAGGGAGACTACGCGTATGCCAGCGAGGTCGCTCCCGGGCTCGGCGCCCCGTACCACCAGCACCTCTTCAGCGCGCGGCTCGACATGATGGTCGACGGGCTGTCGAACGCGGTCGACGAGATCGACGGCGTGCGCTTGCCGATGGGGCCGGGCAACCCGCACGGCAACGCGTTCACCAAGAAGACGACCCGGCTCACCGGCGAGGCATCCTCCGGGCGGCTCGCCGACGCATCCATTGCGCGCGCCTGGCACATCGTCAACACCGAGAAGACCAACCGACTCGGGCGCCCGACCGGCTACGTGCTGCAGCCGGAGCAGTCGCCGACGCTGATGGCCGACCCGGGATCATCGATCGCGAAGCGCGCCGAGTTCGCCACGAAGCACCTGTTCGTGACCCAGTACGACCCGGCGGAGCAGTTCGCGGCAGGCGACTTCGTGCACCAGAACCCGGGCGGCGACGGCATCACGAAGTACATCGCGGGGGACCGGTCGATCGACGGAGAGGACATCGTGCTCTGGCACACCTTCGGCCCGACGCACTTCCCGCGGATCGAGGACTGGCCGGTAATGCCGGTCGACTACGCGAAGTTCACGCTCAAGCCTTACGGCTTCTTCGGTGCGAACCCCGCGATGAACGTGCCGGCCAACGAGCCGGTGTCGCACTGTTCGCACGGGCACGACGGTACGACGCACGAGCACGCGCACCACTAGGACGAGAGGAGAGCGCTGGTGACCTGGGCACTGCACGGAATCATGATCGGCGGCGCGTCGCTCAACCTCTGCTGTGTGCTCGGCAGCCGGCGCTCCCGGTCCGGCCTCGCGGTCGTCTCCACCCTCGTGATGCTCGCGGCCATGACAGACTCGGCCTTCGGAACGATCGGCCTCGGACCCTTGCCGTGGGCGGCGATCCTGATCGCCTGGGGGCTGACCTGTTCGGCGCTGCTCCGTCGCCGACTCGCCCCCGTCTCACCGGCTCCCCGTCTCGCCGCTGAGGTGTCGCAGATCGACGTTCGCACGTCCCGGGAACGTCGATCTGCGACACCTCACGGGACTATGGGGCCGACCATGCTGCTGCACCACCCGCTCGGCCTCGTGGTCACGGCCGGCCAGCTGATGGCGCACACGGTGATGTCCCCGGGCGGCGGCGCGGGTGCAGCGGGGCATTCGCACTCGGATTCGCTCCTGCTGCCCCTGGTCTGCGCGGCCGGTGCGGCGTTCGTGGTCTGGTCTCTCGTGCTGCTCGTGACGGAGAGCCGCACCCGGCTCGAACGCGGGAACCTCCTCGGGATGTCGGCCATGACGGCGGCGATGGCAGTGATGCCCTTCGCCTGAGCCCCTGCGACGGACTCCTGCCAGTACTCCTGCCAGGGGCGGTCAGGCGGGCTCCCAGGGGAGGCGTTGCTCGAAGGGGACCGGCGCGAGCGGGATCATCACGACCGGCCGGTGCTGGCGATGCGCGAGGCGCACCGCGATCGACCCGCTGAAGAAGGCCTGCAGGCCGGCGCGGACGCTCGACTCCCGGGTGCCGACCACGATCATGGCCGCGCCGAGGGTGTCTGCGAGCCTGCCGATCGCGAGGGCCGGGTCCCCGGCGAGTGCCCGGGTGCTCCACGCGACCTGGCGCCCGTCAAGCGCGGCCGTGAGCCGAGCGACGAGACGGGGAGGGAGTGCCTCGTCGGCGAGGTCCACGACATCGGGGTCGAAGGACAGCGAACTCACGCTGCCGTCGGGGTGTTCCTCGATCACGTAGCGTCCGGTGTCGACCCAGGCGCAGACCAGCTCTGCCCCGAAGTGCTCCGCGAAGACGGCGGCCTGCTGCACGACGGCATCCGGCTGGCCGGTGTCGACCCCGACGACGATCCGCGAGGTGTACCGGCGGTTATTCGGCTCTGCGGCGGTCACTGGGCCTCCTTCGACCCCACCCTAGTCCGGAAGGAGGGCACAGGCGCTTCACAGTTTCTCCTTGCCGCACTCATAACCGGGCCAGTGGTCCGGCATAGGCTCGCGGCAGAGAGTAACCATCATGACCCGATCAGCAGCTCTCGCCCTCGACGTCGTCGTGCCTGTGTACAACGAGCAGCAGACCCTCGCTCGCAGCATCCGTGTGCTGCACGCGTACCTGACCGATCAGTTCGACGAACCGTGGCGCATCACCATTGCGAACAACGCGAGCACCGACAACACGGCCGCGATCGCCGACGCGCTCACGACCGAACTGCCGGGCGTCAACGCCGTGCACCTCGTCGAGAAGGGCAGGGGCCGGGCGCTCAAGCGGGTCTGGCTGGACTCGCCCGCCGAGGTCGTCGCCTACGTCGATGTCGACCTTTCCACCGACCTGCGTGCTCTTCCACCCCTCGTGGCACCGCTGCTTTCCGGTCACTCCGATGTCGCCATCGGCAGCCGGTTGTCGCGTGGCTCCCGCGTCACCCGCGGCGGCAAGCGGGAGTTCATCTCCCGCAGCTACAACGCCCTCGTGCGCACGACGATGGGCGTCGAATTCAGCGACGCCCAGTGCGGCTTCAAGGCGATGCGCCGCGACGTCGCCCAGCGGGTTCTTCCGCTCGTGGAAGACAACGGCTGGTTCTTCGACACCGAGATGCTCATCATCGCCGAGCGTGCCGGGCTCCGGATCCATGAGGTGCCCGTCGACTGGATCGATGACCCCGACAGCCGCGTCGACGTGGTCGGCACCGCCGCCGATGACCTCAAGGGGCTCGTCCGGGTGGCGCACTCGCTCATCACCGGCAGGATCCCCGTCGACGAGATCTACGCCGAACTCGGCCGACCGCCGTTCGAGCCGCCGACTCCACCGACCTTCCTCGGCCAGGTGCTGCGCTTCGGTGTGATCGGCGTGCTGTCGACCATCGCGTTCGCGCTGCTCTACCTCGTTCTCCAGTACGTGATGCCGGCCCAGCTGGCCAATTTTCTCTCCCTGCTCATCACCGCGATCGCAAACACCTGGGCCAACCGGCGTCTCACCTTCGGCGTGCGTGGGCGGCGCGGCGCGGTCAAGCACCAGGCGCAGGGTCTCGTGATCTTCGGCCTGGCCTGGCTCGTGACGAGCGGCTCCCTCCTCGTGCTGCATCTGGTGCGAGCGGATGCCGGGGCCCAGGCCGAGATCATCGTGCTCACGGCGGCCAACCTCCTCGCGACCGTGATGCGGTTCGTGCTGCTGCGGCTCTGGGTCTTCCGGAGCCACCGGATGCCGGCCCCGAAACGGATCGAACCCCGCACCTCACGCGACGAAGTGACCTCCCGCAGCGACGCGCCCTCCCGTAGCGACGCTCCCGCCCGACAGGAAGTAACCAGCTCATGACGACCCAGGTTTCCCCGCGCCCTGCTGCATCCCCTCACCCCGGCGCCTCTCCGCTGGCCGCCCGCTTCGTGGCGCGTCTCGCCGCCCTGCCGCGCACCCTGGTGCGCGGCAGGGCCGACTCCGCACGCTGGGAACGGCCGGCGCTGCTCGGCCTCTTGCTCGCGACTGCGGTGCTCTATGTCTGGGACCTCGGCGCGAGCGGCTGGGCGAACTCGTTCTACTCCGCCGCCGCGCAGGCCGGATCGGTCGACTGGACAGCGTTCTTCTACGGGTCCTCCGACGCGGCCAACGCGATCACCGTCGACAAGCCGCCGGCGAGCCTGTGGCTGATGGCCCTCTCGGTGCGCCTCTTCGGGCTCAGTTCGTGGAGCATCCTCGTGCCAGAGGCGCTGATGGGGGTCGCCTCGGTCGGCGTGCTCTTCGCCACCGTGCGTCGCCGCTTCTCGGCGGGCACCGCGCTGCTCGCCGGCGCCGTGCTCGCCGTGACCCCGGTCGCCGCGCTGATGTTCCGGTTCAACAATCCGGATGCCCTGCTCGTCCTGCTCCTCAGCCTCGCCACCTACTTCACCCTGCGCGGCATCGAGACCGGGAAGCTGACATGGGTGCTCTGGGCCGGCGCGATGGTCGGCCTCGGCTTCCTGACGAAGCAGCTGCAGGCGTTCCTGATCCTGCCGCCGCTCGCGGGCGTGTACCTGTACGCCGCACCGCACCGGTTCCTCACCCGGCTCTGGCACTCGTTCGCGGCCCTCGGCGCCGTGATCGTCTCCGCCGGCTGGTGGGTCGCCGTCGTCGAACTCGTGCCGACGAGCTGGCGGCCGTACATCGGAGGCTCGCAGACGAACAGCTTCCTGGAACTGACCTTCGGGTACAACGGATTCGGCCGGCTCACCGGGAGCGAGACCGGGAGCGTCACGGGAGGCGCCGTCGGCGTGGGCGGCGCGGGGGCTGCGGCCACCGGCGGCATGTGGGGCGAGACCGGGGTCTTCCGGCTCTTCCTCGGCGAGTTCGGCGGCCAGATCACCTGGCTGCTGCCCGCCGCGCTGCTTCTGCTCGTCGCGGCGCTCGTCGTGCTCCGTCGAGCCCCGCGGATCTCGCTCCGACGGGCCACGCTGCTGCTCTTCGCTGGCTATCTGATCCTGACCGCGCTGGCCTTCAGCTTCATGGCCGGGATCTTCCACGCCTATTACACGGTGGCCCTCGCCCCCGCGCTCGCCGGAACCTTCGCGATCGGCGCGAGTCTCGTCTGGATGAAGCGCACGGCGCTCTGGGCCCGGATCACGGCGGCCGTCGCGATGCTCGCGACGAGCGCCTGGGCGTGGGTGCTGCTCGACCGCGCCGTCGACTGGTTGCCCTGGCTGAAATTCGTCGTCGCCGCGCTCGGCCTGATCGCGGCCGCGCTGCTGATGGTATCGCCGCGGGCGGCGTGGCTTAGGAGACTGCCGGGGCAGTGGTGGCGCCGGGCGACGGTCGCGATCGCCCTC
This sequence comes from Cryobacterium breve, assembly GCF_027594785.1. Lineage (GTDB taxonomy): Bacteria > Actinomycetota > Actinomycetes > Actinomycetales > Microbacteriaceae > Cryobacterium > Cryobacterium breve_A. The sequence goes on along the minus strand of NZ_CP075584.1, from coordinate 2,291,109 downwards.
ACCGGCGCGCTGGTGGCACCCGTTGCCTACACGCTCGACACCGTGTCCACCGCTCACACCGGTTCGATCGTCACGGCCGGACCGGCCGTGTCCGGCGGTATGGGCGGTATGGGTGGCGGTGGAATGCCCGGCGGACGGGCCGGCTTCCCCGGAGGCGCCCCCGGCGGATTCGCCGGGGGCGGCACTCCGCCGGCAGGCCGGACCGGCGGGAACGGCACTCTGCCGAACGGCACTCTTCCTAACGGCACTCTTCCTAACGGCACTGTTCCGAACGGTGCTCTTCCGAACGGCGCGACCGGCACGCTGCCGACCGGCGGGCGTCCCGGCGGTGCCGGAGGATTCATGGGATCAGCGAGCGTCAGTGCGAGCCTCGCCGCGCTGCTCTCGGTGGATTCCGGCAGCTACACCTGGATCGCCGCGGCCGTCGGATCGGACACGGCCGCCGGCTACCAGCTCGCAACCCAGCTGCCGGTGATGGCGATCGGCGGCTTCAACGGCAGTGACCCCGCCCCCACCCTCGCCGAGTTCCAGGCCGACGTGGCCGCAGGGAAGATCCACTACTTCATCGGTGGACGGACCGGTCAGGCCAACGGCGGATCGAGTGCCTCGAGCGAGATCGCGGCCTGGGTCGCCGAGAGCTTCACCGCCCAGACCGTCGACAGTGTCACGCTCTACGACCTGTCGGCCGGTGCAACGGCTTCGGCGGCGTCGTGATCGTCATCGATCCACCAGCGATCGAGGCCTCCGACACTGTTCACAGTGGTTGGCTTCGGCGTTGGTAGATCATCTTCGTTCCTGTGATGGCCCTCTGAACAGTGAGCAACTGGAGGGCGTGACTGTACGGAGCGATGAGCTGGTTGGCAGCCAGGAACATCAGGATTGCACGTGACAGGCGGAGCTGGACACGCACGTCCTGGCGTTCCTGGCGATCGGTGTCGAGCCAGGGCTTTCGCACGAAACGGTCGATTGCGACACGCAGATCGTTGGCGTGCATGGTTCTGGCCACCGCGCCGACGGGCTGGAACTCGCGCTCGGCAGCGAGCAACACGCGGTCATCGTCGGTCAGGGTGCCTTCTGCTTCGGTTTCCAGGCACTCCAGCAGGCGCTGGTACACGCGCGTGATGCGCTGGCGCGTGACGGGACCGCGGCGCCCGGCGAGCTCATGCTCGAAGAATGCCCGGAGGATTTCGTCGATGTGGGGCTGAGTCGTATTCATGGCGACAGGGGCGCAGGGACCACCGACATTCGGCCGGAGAACACGGTCGCCGCGGATGCCGGAGCGGAGCGTCGGGCGCGCGCCGCGGCATCCGCTGCCGGTCAGCCGAGGAGGAGCTTGGCGAGCTGGTCGACGGAGTAGACGGTCGCGGTCGCGGCGGCGGCCTCTGCGGGAGAACCGTAACCCCACTCGACGAGGATCGTCGGCACGCCGTGGGCTGCGGCGCCCTCGGCGTCGTAGCTGCGGTCGCCGACCATGACGGGGGTGCTGAGGCTCGCGCCGAGGGCGGCGAGGCGGTTCAGGGCCTCTTCGACGATGTCGGCCTTGGCGCTGCGGGTCTCCGCGTCACTCGCTCCGACGATGACGGTGAAGAACCGGGCCAGGTCGAAGTGCTCGAGGATGGTGATCGCGGCGTGTTCCGGCTTGCTCGTGGCGAGTGCAAGGGGGATGCCGGCCTCGTGGACGCGCTGGAGAAGGCCGGCGACGCCCGGGTAGACGGCGGTGTCAAGCATGGCTTCGCCGTGATAGTCGGCGCGGTAGACCGCGACGGCCTCGGTGGCCTCCTCTGCCGTCATTCCGGCGTACTCACGGAAGGCGGCGAACAGCGGCGGTCCGACATAGGCGAGCAACTCGGTGTCGCTCGGAACCGGGCGACCGAGAAGGGCGAAGGTCCGGGCGAGGGAGTTGGTGATGGCCGGGGCGGAATCGGTGATGGTTCCGTCGAGGTCAAAAAGAATGGCACTCCAGGTGCGAGTCAAAGTCGAATTCACTCGCTAATCCTAGAGGCCACCGGCCCGATTTCCCACGAAATAGTTAATTTCCCACTGTATTCCGGAATCCCCGAGGCTGCTACCTCTGCTGTCATGAGAGCGCTCCCTCGACAGAAAACGCTCGTCAGGACCCTCCCGGGCGGCTCAGAACAGGCGGGATTGCGTGTCGTCGAGGCCGCGCATCGCGTCGTAGTCGAGCACAAGGCAGCGGATGCCGCGGTCCTCCGCGAGCATCCGGGCCTGCGGCTTGATGACCTGCGCGGCGAAGACCCCGGCCACCGGCGCCAGGTGCGGGTCGCGGTTCATCAGTTCGAGGTAGCGGGTGAGCTGCTCGACCCCGTCGATGTCGCCGCGACGCTTGAGCTCGACCGCGACCGAGTGGCCGGCGGCGTCCCTGGCCAGGATGTCGACAGGGCCGATCGCCGTCATGTACTCGCGGCGGACGAGCGTGTGGCCGTCTCCGAGAAGGTGGATGTGCTCGGCAAGCAGTTTCTGCAGGTGCGCTTCGACGCCGTCCTTGATCAGGCCGGGGTCGATGCCGAGATCGTGGGCGGAGTCGTGCAGGACCTCATGAATGCTGACGACGAGTTGGTCTTCCGTCTTCGCGTGGGTGACTGTCCAGACCTGGGTGATGCCGGCATCCGTCTGTTCATCGTCGGGGACCTGCTCGACGAGGGAGCACGGCGGGCTCATCCAGTTCAAAGGCTTATAGGACAGGGAATCGCTGTGAACGAGCACTGAGCCGTCGGCCTTGAGCATCAGGAGCCTGGTGGCCAGAGGCAGGTGAGCGTTCAGGCGTCCGGCGTAGTCCACTGAGCAGCGGGCGATAACAAGTCTCACCTGTCCAGAGTAGTAGCTGAGCCGGGCTCCGAGTGTGTGGTCAGCGGCGGTGGCGCTCGCGGGCGGCCGGCGCGGCGAGGCCGGCGAGGGCCATCAGCCCGAGGATCAGGTAGAGGGCGTTGAGGATGCCCCAGGCCTGGCCGAGGACGCCGAGGACCGGCGGCCCGACGAGGAACGCGAAGTAGCCGATCATGGCGACGGCGCTGACCCGGGCAGCGGCGTTCTCGGTGTCGTCCGCCGCCGCGGACATCCCGACCGGGAAGCCGAGGGAGGCGCCGATGCCCCAGAGTACGGCGCCGCCGTAGAGCATCCACGGGCCCGCCGCGAGGATGAACAGCAGCAGGCCGGCCACGCCGACGACCGCGCACGCGCGCAGGACGGGCACCCGGCCGAACCGGTCGATGACGGGTCCGCCGAGCACCCGGCCCACGGTCATCGCTGCGACGAAGACGCCGAAGACGATCGCGCCACCGGTGTTACTGAGGCCGTGGCCGTCGACGGAGGCGAGGGCGATCCAGTCATTCGCCGAGCCTTCCGCGAATGTCATGCCGAGCACGATCGCACCGATCAGCAGGATCTTGCCGTCGGTCCAGACCGAGAGGGATGCCGCCAGGCGTGTCCGCCACGTCGAACGCGGGGCGCCGCGGCCGCCGGAGGCGTCTGCCTTCCCCGCTGCGGGCGTGACCTCGGCCTCGGGCAACGAGCGAACGGCGACGACCACCGTCGCGACGGCGAGAAGCGCGATCACGAGCAGGTGCCAGAAGACCGACACCGACAGGGCGGATGCCGCGGCGCCGACGAGCGCGCCGACCACGGTGCCGAGGCTGAAGCACGCGTGCATGAGCGGCATCAGGGTCCTGCCGATGGTGCGTTCGACCGCGGCGCCCTCGACGTTCATCATCACGTCGAGTGAGCCCATCCCGAGCCCGACGAGGGCCAGCCCGGCGAACACGACCGGGGCCGAGAGCAGCAGAGTCGAGCCGACGCCGACCAGTGCGAGGCCGATCGCGGAGGTGCTGATGCTGATCGTCATTGCGCGACGGGAGCCGAAACGGTCGAGCAGGCGCACGGCCGCGACAAGGCCGAGCACCGAGCCGACAGAGAGGCCGAAGATCAGGACGCCGACGAGAGCGGTGTCGAGTCGGAGGCTGTCGCGGACCGCTGGAATCCTGGCGACCCAGCTCGCAAGCGTGAGCCCGCTGACGAAGAAGACCGCGAAGACCGCGTTCCGTGCGGCGAGGGCGCCCGAGCGGTCGGTCGCACCCGGCCGGGGACCGGCCGCGGCCATGGATTCGGAGGGCGCGGTCATGACGGTTCCTTCTCGGACTCGAACGGGGGTGGGTCCCGTCAACGCTAGTCGATCTTCGGCGACGTACGATGGGCTCGTCAGGAGCGCAGCGGGGCGCGAGGGGGAACTGTGGCAGGACGAACCACCTCACCGGGGCAGACGGTCACCTCGCGCGTGCTGAGCCTCCTCGCCGTCTTCGAGTCCAGCCCCTCCGCACGGACCCTCTCCGAGATCTGCGCCGAGAGCGGCCTTCCCCAGAGCACCGTGCACCGGCTGCTCGGCGAGCTCGAGGAGTGGGGCGCCGTGCAGCGGGATGCCCGGGGCCGGTACCAGATCGGCCTCCGGCTCTGGGAACTCGGCCAGCATGCCGGGCGGCAGCTGCGCGACGTCGTGCGCCCGTACCTGCAGGACCTGTTCGGCCTCACGCAGGAGACCGCCCACTTCGCCATCCGCGACGGCGCGGACGTGCTCTACATCGACCGGGTCTACGGGAGCAGGAGAGTCCCGCAGGCCTCCCGCGTGGGCGGGCGCCTTCCGATGCACGCAACCGCGGTCGGCCGGGCGATCCTCGCCTTCGAGGACGGATGGGTGCGTGACGCCGTGCTCGGCGCGGCACTCGTGCAGCGCACCCCGTTCACGAAGGCCGACCCGGAGCAGCTCCGCAAGGAACTCGACAAGGTACGCGGCCAGGGCTTCGCCGTCGCCTCCGAAGAGGTGCGGCTCGGATCGTGCTCCCTCGCCGTCCCGGTGTTCCAGGCCGACGGGCGCATCTTCGGCGGCCTCGGGATCGTGCTGCCGACCTCGCGGGCGCACCAGCTCGAACGCAACCTGCCCATCCTGCTCGGCACGGCCGAGCGCATCCAGGCGGGGATCGCGCACCTGCCGAAAGCCGCACTGCAACCGGCCGCGCGTGCCCGCAAGCCGCAGCAGACCTGAACCGGCCAGAACGGGCCCACCCAACCTCACTTCCGCCCAGTGGGACAAGCCCTGCGCTTCCCAGCCCCGGGAGCATTAGATGGAGCCAGATCCCCGCAGAAGTGGACAGTCCCCGCAGACGTGGACAGAAGGAGCACTCGTGAACGCTCAGCCCGTGACGGCACAGCCCGCCACCACGCAGCCGGCCGCAGCCCAGCCGGCCCCCGGCCAGCCCGTCGCAGGGCAGTGCCCGGTCGACCACCGCGCGCTCGCCGCGGCCGCCGCCGCGGAGAGCACCGCCGGCCACCACGGCTATTCCCCGTTCGACATGAACGACCCGTTCCCGGCATACGCCGAACTCCGCGAGGAGGAGCCGGTGATGTTCGACGAGCGCATCGGCTACTACGTCGTCTCCCGGTACGCGGACATCAAGGCCGTCTTCGACAACTGGGTCGTCTTCAGCAGTGAGAACGCCCAGGCCCCCGTGCGGCCGCGCGGCGCCGCCGCGACGAAGATCATGGCGGACGGCGGTTTCACCGCATACTCGGGCCTCTCTGCCCGCGTTCCCCCAGAACACACCCGGATGCGCACGATCGTGCAGCAGGAGTTCAGCCCACGACGGTACAAGGCCCTCGAGCCCACCATCCGGGAGAACACCGCCCGGCTGCTCGCGCAAATGCTCGCGCATCCGGATGCCCGGGGCGACTTCCTGAAGGACGTCGCCGTCGACATCCCCACCATCACGATCCTCGGCCTGCTCGGCGTCGGGCCCGACATGGTCCCGACCTACAAGAAGTGGTCGGACTCGCGGGCCGCGATGACCTGGGGCGACCTGAGCGACGAGGAGCAGATCCCGCACGCGCACAACCTCGTCGACTACTGGACGGAGTGCCGGCGCCTGGTCTCCGCCGCCCACGAGGCCATCGGTGCCGGAACGGCGGGCACCGACCTCGTCACCGACCTCGTGCGCGCCCAACTCGCCGGCGGCGAGATCTCCGACCATGAGATCGCGTCGGTCTGCTACAGCCTGCTCTTCGCCGGCCACGAGACCACGACGACGCTCATCTCCAACACGATCCGGATGCTGCTCAGCCACCCCGGCGAGTGGCAGAAGCTCGTCGAAGACCCCAGGCGCATCGCAGGGGCGATCGACGAGACGCTGCGCTACAGCCCCTCGATCGTCGGCTGGCGGCGCAAGGCCCTCGTCGACACCGAGATCGCCGGCACCGCTATCCCGAAGGGCGCGAACATCCTGCTGCTGATGGGAGCGGCCAACCGGGACCCGAGCGTCTTCGAGGATCCGGAGGTCTTCGACATCGAACGGGCCAACGCCCGCACCCACCTCTCCTTCGGCTTCGGCATCCACTACTGCCTCGGCAACATGCTCGCCAAGCTGCAGGACAAGATCGTCGTCGAAGAGACGATCCGGGCCGTCCCCGGCCTGCGAATCGTCGATCCCGAAGCGATCGTCTTCGGAGACAACCTGTCGTTCAGGGCGCCGACGTCGGTTCCCGTCACCTGGGAGGCCAACGCCTGATGGAAACCACAACCCCCGGAGTCACCGCAACACCCGCATCCCACGCCGCATACATCCAGTTCTTCGACGGCGGGCTTCCCCCGCTGCACGAGCAGCTCGGCGGCAAGTGCGCCTCCCTCGTCGCGCTCACCGCGGCCGGGATGCCCGTTCCCCCCGGCTTCGCCATCACGACGGCCGCATACGACGCGTTCATCCGCGAAGCCGGCATCGAGAAGGACATCCACGAGATGCTCGCGAAGCTCGACCCCGACGACGTGGCCGCCGTCGACCGGGTGTCTGCGCAGCTGCGCCTCGAGATCACCTCACGGCCGGTGCCCGCAGAGCCTGCACGCCACGACCATCGAGGCGTACGAGGCGCTTCAGTCGCGCTTCGAGTCCCCTGTCCCGGTCGCCGTGCGGTCCTCCGCGACGGCGGAGGACCTGCCGGATGCGAGCTTCGCCGGCCAGCAGGACACCTACCTCTGGCTCCTCGGCGTGAAAGACGTCACCGAACACATCCGCGCGTGCTGGGCCTCGCTCTACACCTCCCGGGCCATCATCTACCGGCTGAAGAACAAGATCCCGAACGAAGGCCTCTCGATGGCCGTCGCGGTACAGAAGATGGTGAACGCCCGGGCCGCGGGCGTCGCGATCACGATGGACCCGACCAACGGCGACCGCTCCAAGATCGTGATGGAAGCCTCCTACGGGCTCGGCGAGCTCGTCGTCTCCGGGCAGGTGACGCCGGACAACATCACCGTCGACAAGGTCATGCTCATGGTCGTGAAGCACTCGATCGGCGACAAGCACGCCGAACTCGTGCCGGACCCCGCGAGCAGGTCCCTCGTCGAACGCGAGGTCTCGGCAGAGCGCCGGGGGCGGCTCTGCATCAGCGACACCGAGATCACCGCGATCGCCGCGATCGCCAAGCGGGCAGAGAAGCACTTCCGGTGCCCCCAGGACATCGAATGGGCCCTCGACCGGGACCTGCCGGACGGGGAGAACCTGCTCCTCCTGCAGTCGCGCCCCGAGACGGTGTTCTCGTCGACGGCGTCGGGTTCGATCCCGACGCAGTCCGCCGGGTTCGGTATCGAGAGCATCACCCGCTCGCTCATGACGCAGGCCGGCAAGGCCTGATCTCCTGCAGCATCCGCTGCGCCTCATCTCTCCCCCCGCTCGTCCCCTCCACCCGCGTTTACCCACACAGAACGGTTGCCCCATGACAGAGAAGTCATTCCCCAGCCCGTACGACCAGCAGCCCGCGGCCGCCGCAGAGGGCTGGAAGGACCTCTACGCCTACAACCTGGTCTTCCAGGAGAACCGGCGCGAGGTCGAGGAGGCCAAATTCTGGTTCTGCGACAGCCAGCACTGGCCCACGGTGACCAAGCCCTTCGAGACCATCGGCTTCGAGTTCGCCGTCTCCTGCCTCGGCCAGTACAACTCCCGGCACCTGCTCATCCCGCCGGCCAACGGCATCGAGTTCCGCATCCACAACGGCTACGTGTTCATGTCACCGGTCGGGGTTCCCGAGACCGAGATCGCCGCCCGCGTTCCCGAGTTCATGGCCCGCGCCGGTCACTACTTCCAGAACTGGGACGGACTGCTCGAGAAGTGGCAGGGCAAGATCCGCGGCACGATCGACGAGCTGGGCGCGCTGTCCTTCGAAGCGCTGCCGGATGCTGTTCCGCTCGAGGACGTCACGAGCGGCAAGGGTCTCGGCCCGAACGATACGCTCCTCGGCAACTTCGACAAGCTCATCTCGCTCACCTACCGGGCCTGGCAGTACCACTTCGAGTTCCTCAACCTCGGTTACGTGGCCTACCTCGACTTCTTCAGCTTCTGCAAGGAGGTCTTCCCCGGCATCCCGGACCAGGCCGTCGCGAAGATGGTGCAGGGCGTCGACATGGAGCTCTTCCGACCGGATGACGAGCTCAAGAAGCTCGCCAAGCTCGCCGTCGAACTGGGCGTCGACGGTCACTTCGGCAACACCGAGGACCCGGAGGCGACCCTCGCCGCGATCGGCTCCTCCGCACGCGGGGCAGACTGGCTCACGGCCTGGGCCGAGGCGAAGGACCCCTGGTTCAACTTCACGGTCGGCAACGGCTTCTACGCCCACGACAAGTACTGGCTGGACCACCTCGAGCCTGCCGCTCGGCTACATCGCCGACTACATCGTGCGCGTGCAGAACGGTGTCGGCATCGACCGCCCCGTCGCAGAGCTCATCGCGGAACGGGACCGCATCACCGAGGAGTACTCCGAACTTCTCAGCCCCGAACAGCTCACCGCGTTCCAGGGCAAGCTCGGCCTCGCCCGACAGGTCTACCCCTACGTGGAGAACCACAACTTCTACATCGAGCACTGGACCATGGGCGTCTTCTGGCGCAAGGCCCGCCAGCTCTCGAAGATGCTCTCCGACGCCGGGTTCTGGCCGGAGGCGAACGACATGTTCTACCTCCGCCGCGATGAGGTGCGCGAGACGCTCTTCGACTACGTCACCGGCTGGGCCGTCGGCGCCCCCGCGATCGGCCCGGACTACTGGCCTGACGAGGTGGCCCGTCGCCGGGTCATCGTCGACGCACTCTCCGAGGAGCGCCCGCAGCCGGCGCTGAACACCCCGCCCGCCGTGATCACCGAGCCCTTCACCCTGATGCTCTGGGGCATCACGAGCGACCAGATCAAGAACTGGCTCGGCGACTCCGACGCGCCGGAGGGCGAGTTCCGCGGCATGGCCGCCTCGAGCGGCGTCGCCGAGGGCCCGGCCCGCGTCATCAGCAGCTCCGACCAGCTCTCCGAGGTGCAGGAAGGCGACATCCTCGTCGCTCCCGTCACCGCGCCGTCGTGGGGCCCGATCTTCGGGAAGATCCGCGCGACCGTCACCGACATCGGCGGCATGATGAGCCACGCGGCCATCGTCTGCCGTGAGTACGGGATGCCGGCGGTCACCGGAACCGGAACCGCCTCCGCCCAGATCAAGACGGGACAGTGGCTGCGGGTCGACGGCAACAACGGAACCGTGACGATCGTCGAAGACCACGACGACGCCGTCGCAGGCCTGGCCCACGAGCACGACCTCGCCCTGGCCCCCGCCGCGGCGGCCCAGCTCGACGCCGTCCTCGCCGAGAGCAGCCGTGCCTGAGCGCGGCACGGCCGGGGCCTCGCAGAGGACGGTGCTGATCACCGGCGCCGCCGGCGGCCTGGGCCGTGCCTTCGCCCTGGGCTTCGCGGCCCAGGGCGACCGGGTGGTCGTCGCAGACGTCAACCTCGAGGGGGCTCGGGAGACCGTCGCGCTCGTCGAGGAGGCCGGCGGCACCGCCATCGCCCTCCCGGTCGACGTCACCGACCTCGCCTCGGTCACCCGGCTGGCGGCGGATGCCGCCGGCTGGGCCCCCGAGGCCCGGCCCGGCGCATCCGCCCCCGGTCTGGCGCCCACGCCGCACGCCGGCGTGATCGACGTCGTCATCAACAACGCCGCGATCTACGCGACCGTGACCCGTGCCCCCTTCACCGACCTCGACCCGGACGAGTGGGACCGGGTGATGGCCGTCAACCTCAAGGGGCCGTGGCTCGTCACCCGGGCGTGCACGCCGTACCTGCCGGACGGAGGAAAGGTGATCAACCTCTCCTCCGCAACCGTGATGAGCGGTTCGGCGCACTGGGCCCACTACGTGGCCTCGAAGGGCGGCGTGATCGCCCTGACCCGGGTGCTCGCCAAGGAACTCGGCGACCGCAACGTGACCGTCAACGCGATCGCACCCGGCTTCACCCTGACCGAGGCCAGCTACGGACTCATCGCGGGCGCCGAGAGCTACGGCGTCGACAGGGGCTCGCTCAAGCGGGCCTGCGAACCGGAGGACATCGTCGGCGCGGCCCTGTTCCTCGCTGCACCGGGCAGCGACTACATCACCGGCCAGACCCTTGTGGTCGACGGCGGCCGACAGTTCCTCTGACCCATCCGTAACCCCCGAGAACCGAACCAGGAGACCCGAGAAATGCCAACCGTGAGCTACGTCGCCTTCGACGGCACAGAGACCATCGTCACCGGATTCGCGGGCGATTCCGTGATGGAGACCGCGGTGCGCAACGGCGTCCCCGGCATCGTCGCCGAGTGCGGCGGCAGCCTGTCCTGCGCCACCTGCCACGTCTTCCTCTGCGCCGACAGCGCAGGTCTCTTCCCGCCGAAACTCGACCTCGAGGACGACATGCTCGACGGAACCGCCGTCGACCGGGAAGACAACTCCCGGCTCTCCTGCCAGCTGAAGCTGACGGACGAGGTCTCCGTGCACGTGCAAACCCCCGAAACGCAGGTGTGACCGACATGGGCGACACGACCGCGTCCCCCCGGCTGGGCACTCTCATCATCGGCAACTGCCAGGCCGGGGTGCAGCTCGCCTCGACCCTGCGCGAACTCGGCGACACCGACCCGATCACCCTCGTCGGAGAGGAACCGCACGCACCGTACCAGCGGCCGCCGCTCTCCAAGGCGTTCCTCAAGGGCGAGGCGACCGCTGATTCCCTGGCCTTCCGCAGCCACGATTTCTACCGGGAGCATTCCATAGACCTCGTGCCGCGGGAGCGGATCTTCCGCATCATCCGGACCGCGGACGGTGGCGTCGCGACGGCAGAGTCCGGCCGCACCTTCGCGTTCGCCCGGCTCGCGCTCACCACGGGAGCCGTGCCGCGCACCATTCCGTTCGAGGGCTCCGAGCTCGAGGGCGTCAGCTACCTGCGCACCGCGACAGAGGCGACCGTGCTCGAGCAGCAGTTGCGTGAGGCGCGGAACGTCGTGGTCGTCGGCGGCGGCTTCATCGGCCTCGAGGTCGCAGCGGGGGCCAGGGCCGCAGGCAAGAACGTCACCGTGCTCGAGGCCGCTCCCCGGCTCGTCGGGAGGGCGGTCTCCGAGCAGACCAGCGAGTTCTACCTGCAGGCGCACCGGCGCCGCGGCATCCGTGTGGTGCTGAACGCGCAGGTCGTGCGGTTCGTCGGCGAGCACGACAGGGTCACCGGGGTCGAGCTCGGTGCTGGCGACGCCGACGGCTCCGGCGAGATCGTGGCGGCGGACGTCGTGCTGATCGGTGTCGGGGTCGTCCCGCGCACCGAGCTCGCCGTGCAGGCTCGGCCTCGAGGTCGAAAACGGCATCGTGGTGGACGCCAGGGCCCTCGCCTCCGACGGGCTCACCGTGGCCGCCGGGGACTGCGCGAACATGCCGAACCCGTCGATCGGGGACTTCGGCGTCGGCCGCATCCGCCTCGAAAGCGTGCAGAATGCCGTCGAGCAGGCCAAGGTGGCCGCGGCGACCCTGCTCGGGCTCCCGGCAGAGCACCGGACGGTGCCGTGGTTCTGGTCGGACCAGGCCGACCTCAAACTGCAGATCGCCGGGCTGAGTGGTGGGCATGACCGGGTGGTGCTTCGCGGCGACCCGGACTCCGAGAAGTTCTCGGTGCTCTACTACCGGGGCGGCCGGCTCATCGCCGCCGACTGCATCAACAGCCCGCTCGATTTCATGGCCGTGAAGAACGCCTTGCACAAGGGCCTCTCGGTGCCGGCGGATGTCGCGACGGACACCACCGTTCCGCTCAAGAAACTCTTTGCGGCCGTCGAGACGTCGGATGCCGGGCGTGCGGCGTCCACGCCGGTCGCCGTTGATCTCGCTCCCTCCGCAGTCCCCGTTCCCGCCGGCAGTCCGGCCGCTTAGCCCCAGCCTCCGCGCTCCGGCGCCCCGACCTCGAAGTGAGAACGCCATGACCCTGCAGACCGACCAGTCCATCGACACCTCGCCCATCGCCGTAGCGGCGGATGGCCCGGGCGACCTCGACCCGCTCTGGCGCGCCGTCGAGACCGAAATGCGCACGCGCAGCAACGACATCCACGTGCCGATCTCCTTCGCGTTCGCCGAACGGCTCTGCGAGGCATACCCGGAGGCCGACTCCCTCGTCGTGCGGGTCGCCATCCTGCTGCACGACAGCGGCTGGGCCAGGGTCGACGAGACCAAGATCATCTCCGAGGGCTTCGGCGCCAACTGGCGCCAGGCGCAGATCCGCTATGAGCACGAGCTCAAGGGCTGCCTCATCGCGAGGGAGGTGCTGCCTGGCCTCGGCTACGACGAGGCCTTCATCACCCGGGTCACGGACATCATCGACGGCCACGACACCCGCGTGGAGTCGTACTCGATCGAGGACTCGCTCGTGCGCGACGCGGACCGGCTCTGGCGCTTCACCCCCGCCGGCATCGCCCTGGCCTCGAGCTGGTTCGGCCAGACGCCGTCGTTCTACTGCAGGCGCCTGCGCACCGAGATCCTGCCGGAACTCATCACCGCCGCCGGCCTCGAGATGGCGACGATCGAACTCGACAGGGCAGAGGCACTGCTGAAGATCGCGGTGCTCTGATGACGGGGCCGACGACCGACGAGGCACCGGCAGCGGCAACCGCAACCGCACCGGCAGCGGGCGCCACGGCCGGCACACCGGTCCAGCCCGCGAGTTTCCCGGCCACCCTGCCGTACCGGCACGTCGACGATCTCTTCATCGACGGCGTCTGGCGTGCGGCGAGCGGCACCGGGCGAACCGCGGTGACCAACCCGGCGACCGAGGCGGCGTGGGGCAGCGTGCCGGTTGCGTCCATTGCCGACGTCGACCTCGCCGTCGCGGCCGCCCGTCGGGCGTTCGCGCGTGCCGGCGCCGGTGCCGACGGCTGGCGCGGGCTGGCCCCCTCGGTGCGCGCAGGCTACCTGGAACGCCTGGCCGAGGAGATCGAGAAACGGTCGACGGCGATCTCGCACACCAACACGGGGGAGAACGGCTCCCCGGTCGCCGAGACCGGGCGCGCGGCCTCCAACGCGGCCGCGATCTTCCGCTACTTCGCCGGCCTGGCCGGCTACCTGAGACCCCCGACGTGCGCCCGTACCCCGACGGCTCCGCCGAAACCGTCGTGCGGCAGGACCCGGTCGGCGTCTGCGCGCTGATCGCGCCGTGGAACTTCCCGATCAACCTCGTCGTGGCGAAGCTCGCACCCGCGCTGATGGCCGGGTGCACCGTCGTGATCAAGCCGGCGTCGCCGACGCCGCTCTCGATCCGCTTCATCGCGGATGCCGTCGCAGCGGCGGGCATCCCGGCCGGTGTCGTGAACATCATCACGGGGAACAGCGCCGTCGGCGACGCCCTCGTGCGGCACCCCGGCGTCGACAAGGTCGCCTTCACCGGCTCGACCCCGGTCGGCCGACGAATCGCCGCGGCGTGCGGCGAGCTGCTGCGGCCGGTCACCCTCGAGCTCGGCGGCAAGTCCTCCGCGCTCGTGCTGCCGGACGTCGACCTCACGGCGATGCAGCAGGTGCTGATCCGCAGCTGCATGCGCAACACCGGGCAGACCTGCTACATCTCCACACGCATCCTCGCGCCGGCCGGGCGCTACGACGAACTCGTCGACATGGTCACGGCCACGATCCAGGCCGCGCCGCAGGGCGACCCGATGGACCCGGACACCGTCTTCGGGCCCGCTGCGACCCGGGCCCAGCGCGACACGGTGCGCGCGTACATCCGCTCCGGCATCGCGGAGGGCGCCAGGGCGACCACCGGCGGCGATGTGCCGAGCGGTTTCGACCGCGGCTACTTCGTGCCGCCGACCGTGTTCGCCGACGTGACGCCGGGGATGCGGATCGCGCGCGAGGAGATCTTCGGGCCGGTGCTGTCGATCCTGCGCTACGACACGCTCGACGAGGCGATCGGCATCGCGAACAACACCGCGTTCGGCCTCGGCGGCACGGTGTTCTCCGCGGATGCCGACGCGGCGTTCGACGCGGCCGCCCGGATGGACACCGGTTCCGTCGGACTCGGCTTCTTCGCCTCGAACCACAACGCGCCCTTCGCCGGGCGGCACGACTCCGGACTCGGCGCCGAGTTCGGACGCGAGGGACTGCACGCGTACCTGAAGCCGCAGTCCGTGCACCGCCGCATCCGCTAGCCGCCATTCTGAACCCCGCCGTCCTGGACCCCGCCGTGCGGGCGCTCCACATGCGCCGTTTCGCGCCAGGCAAGCCTGGCGCGAAACGGCGCAAAGGGCGCGCACGGGTGAATCGGGAGCGGCGGCGCCGGTGCGGGCGGCTCAGCGGGCGCCGACGACCATCCAGCGCGCGGCGCGGGCGCGCAGGCCGAGAGTGACGCCGCGCGCGCCGAGGTAGCCGAAGGCGAACGCCGCCATCAGCCAGCAGAGCCCGACGGCGCCGGGCGGCGCCCAGGCGAGCACCGCCCAGGCCAGCGGCACGAAGACCAGCAGGTTGACCAGCCCGGTCACGGCCAGGTAGCGGGCGTCGCCCGCGCCGATCAGCACGCCGTCGAGCACGAAGACGATCCCACAGAGCGGCCCGGACAGGCCGAGGACCACGAGCGTCAGGGGGAGGAGCGAGCTCACCTCCGCCGCCGTCGTGAACAGCCCGCCGAGAACCGGGCTCGCCACGACGAGCAGCGCACCGACGGCCGCGCCGCCGAGCAGGCCCCACTCGAGGCACCGCCGCAGCACCGCACGTACCCCGGGGAGGTCGCCGGCACCGAGGCCGCGCCCGACGAGGGCCTGGGCGGCGATCGCGAGGGCGTCGAGGGCGAACGCCATCGCCGCGAACAGGGTCATCGCGATCTGGAACGCCGCGAGCTGGGGCGAGCCGAGGCTCGTGGCGACGAACACCGCGAGCAGCATCGCCGCACGCAGGCTCACCGTGCGCAGGAACAGCCAGCCGCCGCTCGACGCTCCGCGCAGCATCCCGCCGCGGTGCGGCCGCAGCCGTGCGCCCTCACGCCGGGCGTGCCGCGCGACCACGACGAGGTAGACGGCAACCATCGCCCACTGCGCGACGACCGTGCCGAGCGCCGAGCCGACCAGCCCGAGCCCGAGACCGTAGATGAACCACAGGTTGAGCACGATGTTGGCCGCGAAGCCGAGCCCGGCGACCCAGAGCGGCGTGCGGGTGTCCTGCAGGCCGCGGAGCAGCCCCGTCGCCGCGAACACGAGCAGCATCGCCGGAAGGCCGAGCATCGATACGGTGAGGTACCGGGCGGATGCCGCGGCGACCGCTGGCTCTGCGCCGAAGGCTCCCACGAGCCTGCGGGCTCAGCGCTGCGCCGAGCAGCGCGAGGACCAGGCCGAGGCCGAGCGCGAGCCAGAGGCCGTCGATCCCGACGGACACCGCCCTGCCTCTGTCCCCCGCGCCGAGCCAGCGGGCGACGGCAGGCGTCGTGCTGTACGCGAGGAACACCATCAGCCCGACGATGGTCTGCAGCACGGCGCTCGCGAGGCCGAGTCCGGCCAGGTCGACGGCGCCGAGGTGTCCGACCATCGCAGAGTCTGCGAGCAGGAACAACGGCTCGGCGACGAGGGCGCCGAAGGCCGGGAGGGCGAGGCGCAGGATCTCGCGGTCGATGGGCTGCTGGCGGGAAGATGGCGATGCTCCCGACTCTAGCGGCGCTCGCCGGCGCCTACGCCGGTCCCGGCCGCGGCTCGCGGCCCGCACCCCGGCTCGAATTCCCGGGCACAGCGAATAGCATGGACGCATGACTGAGCTGGGGACCGCATCCGGAATCGACCGCGACGAACTCGACCAGGGCATCCGCCCGCAGGACGATCTCTTCCGCCACGTGAACGGGAAATGGATCGGCCGCACCGAGATCCCCCGCGGACAAGGCGCGCTGGGGATCGTTCTACCTCCTCGCCGAGGAGTCCGAGAAGGCCGTGCGCGAGATCATCCTCGAGGCGCAGACCGCCGAACCGGGCACGGAGGCCCGCAAGTTCGGTGATCTCTACACGAGCTTCATGGACGAGGCGCGGGTGAATGCGCTCGGCGCCACCCCGCTCGAGGCGGACCTCGCGACCGTTGACCGGATCGACTCCGTCGCCTCCCTGCTCGGCACCCTCGGCCGCCTCGAGCGCGCAGGCGTCGCAGGCGCCTTCCAGCTCTACGTCGACAATGACCCGGGCAACCCCGAGCGCTACCTCGTCTTCATGGAGCAGGGCGGGCTGGGCCTGCCGGACGAGTCCTACTATCGCGAGGAGAAGTTCGCGGCGGTCCGCGAGGCCTACCGCGCCTTCCTCGAGCGGATGTTCGGCCTCGCCGGACAGGGCGACGCCGCGGCCAGGGCGCAGCGCGTCTTCGACCTCGAAACCGAACTCGCCGGGCACCACTGGGACAACGTGCGCTCGCGCGACAGCGAGAAGACCTACAACCTCAAGACCTGGGGCCAGGTCACGGCGCTCGCCGCCGGAGCGGACCTCCACCTCTGGCTCGCGGGCCTCGACGCCCCTGCGGGAGCCCTCGACGAGATCGTCGTCCGCCAGCCGAGCTTCGTGACCGGCCTGGCCGAGATGCTGACCGAGGACGGGATCGTCGGGTGGAAGGACTGGCTGCGCTGGCAGATCATCCGCTCGAGCGCGTCTTACCTCTCCGACGACTTCGTCGAGGCGAGCTTCGACTTCTACGGCCGCACCCTCACCGGCACGCCGCAGCTGCGCGACCGCTGGAAGCGCGGCGTCTCGCTCGTCGAGGGGTCCCTCGGCGAGGCGGTCGGCCGCATCTACGTCGAGCGGCACTTCAAGCCGAGCGCCAAGGCGAGCATGGACGTGCTCGTCGGCCACCTCGTCGAGGCGTACCGGCAGAGCATCGCCGAACTCGACTGGATGACCCCGGAGACCCGGGCGCGTGCCCAGGACAAGCTCGAGAAGTTCACGCCCAAGATCGGCTACCCGGCGAAGTGGCGCGACTACTCGAGCCTCGGCATCGACGCCGGAAGCCTGATCGGCAACGTGCGCGCCGCGAACGAGTTCGAGTTCCAGCGTGAGCTCGGCAAGATCGGCAAGCCGCTCGACCGCGACGAGTGGTTCATGACCCCGCAGACCATCAACGCCTACTACAACCCCGGCTTCAACGAGATCGTCTTCCCCGCGGCCATCCTGCAGGTCCCGTTCTTTTCCGACGAGCGGGATGCCGCGGCGAACTACGGCGCCATCGGTGCGGTCATCGGGCACGAGATCGGACACGGCTTCGACGACCAGGGCTCGAAGTACGACGGCGACGGACTCCTGACCGACTGGTGGACCGAGGAGGACCGCGCGGCCTTCGAGGAACGCACCGGTGCGCTCATCGAGCAGTTCAACGCCCTGGCGCCGAAGCAGATCCCTGACCACCACGTCAACGGCGCGCTCACGATCGGCGAGAACATCGGCGACCTCGGCGGCCTCTCGATCGCCTGGAAGGCGTACCTGATCTCCCTCGAGGGCACGGAGCCGCCGGTCATCGACGGCTTCACCGGTGCACAGCGCTTCTTCCTGTCCTGGGCCCAGGCCTGGCAGCTGAAGATGCGCGACGAGGAAGCGATCCGCCTCATCTCGATCGACCCGCACTCGCCGAACGAGTTCCGCTGCAACCAGATCGTGCGGAACCTCGACGAGTTCTACGAGGCCTTCGGCGTCGCGGCCGGCGACGAACTGTGGCTCGACCCGGACAAACGCGTCACCATCTGGTAGGCGGCGCCCGGGGGCGATTCTGGCACGCACACTGGGGTCGGCGGGTATCAGGGGTCTGGGCTATGGTGCTCAAGGAACACGGAGCCGTAAACGACGGAGGGACCCGACAGAGTGTCCACGCCAGCGCGGGAATCGGAACGACGGTCGCGTCGCGCTGCCCCGAGCCGGGGACGGCACGGCGTCTCGGAGTCGATGCCGAACTTCGGCCGCGGATTCCAGGCCCTCGGCACCCTTGCTGTCGACGGCGTGCAGGTCTCTGCCCGCGCCACCGACCTCGCGACCGGCAAGGTCCTCTTCTCCGTCGACGACCACGTCGTGATGCCGACGGCGGGGATCGGAACCGTCCTCCTCCTGATCGAGGTCGCGGCCCGGCTCCCGAACGCCGAATTCGGCGCGCTCACCATTCTCGACCGCACCCCGGCGGACTTCGTCGGAGGGTCCGGCGTCTGGCAGCACCTGCAGGCCCCGTCGCTTCCCGTCGCTGACCTCGCCGCCCTCGTCGGCGGTGTCGGCGACAACCTCGCCGCGAACGTGCTCCTGCGCGCAGTCGGCCTCGCGGCCGTCCAGTCCCGCACCGAACAGCTCGGCATCTCCCACACCGCGCTGCTCGACCTCGTCCGCGACGAACGCGGCCCCGACCACGCACCCCAGCTCTCCGTCGGCAGCGCCCAGGAACTCACGGGCCTCTTCACCTCCCTCGCCCGCGGCGAGGTGGTGGATGCCGCGACGAGCGAACGCGTGATCGGCTGGCTGTCCCTCGGCGCCGACCTCTCCCTCGTCGCGAGCGCGTTCGGGCTCGACCCCTTCGCGCACCGCGGCGGTGACCACGGGCTGCTCCTCGTCAACAAGACCGGAACCGGACCCGGCATCCGCAGCGAAGCCGGCGTGCTCCGCGGCCCGCGGGCCGGCGTCGCCTATGCCGTGTCGATGTCCTTCGCCGACACGCGCCTGCCCCTGCGACTCGCGGTCCTCGACGGGATGCGCGCGGTCGGCCTCGACCTGCTCGAATACGTGCACTGAGCCCCACCACCTGATCACCTGATCACCTGAACACCCGAACGAGACCCGCCGACGAGAGGGGACGCGGATGTCCGCGAACGAACGAAACCACACGGAAACGGACGCCGACCTGCCAGTGGCGGATCCCGGCATCCGCCCGGTCTTCGAGGTCGAACGCAACGGAATCAACGCCATCGACCGCACCGAGCACCGCGGCCGCCCGAGCGAGTTGTTCTGGCCGTGGTTCGCCGCGAACGTCTCGGTGCTCGGCATCAGCTACGGCTCGTTCCTGCTCGGGTTCGGCATCTCGTTCTGGCAGGCGACGATCGTCGGCCTCTCCGGGATCGTGCTCTCCTTCGCGTTGTGCGGGTTCGTGGCGCTCGCGGGCAAGCGCGGTCACGCGCCGACGATGACCCTGAGCCGGGCGGCGTTCGGCGTCGACGGCAACCGGGTGCCGTCGGCGCTGTCCTGGCTGCTCACGGTCGGCTGGGAGACGGTGCTCGCCTCGCTCGCCGTGCTCGCGACGGCGACGGTCTTCACCGAGCTCGGCTGGGACGGCGGGGTTCTCACCCAGGTGGTGGCCCTCGTCGTCGTGGCCGGCCTGATCGTGGTGGGCGGCGTCTTCGGCTTCGACCTGATCATGCGGCTGCAGAAGTGGATCACGATCGTCACGGGACTGCTCACGGTCGTCTACGTGTTCCTCGTGGTCGACCACATCGACTTCGGAGCCATCACGGCGATCCCCGCCGGGGACACCCCCCACGTGATCGGCGCGCTGGTCTTCATGATGACGGGCTTCGGCCTCGGCTGGGTGCAGGCCGCCGCCGACTACTCCCGGTACCTGCCCCGCTCGGCCTCCAGCCGCGGCGTCGTCGGCTGGACGACCGGGGGCGCCTCGCTCGCCCCCGCCGTGCTGCTCCTCTTCGGGCTCCTGCTCGCCGGTTCCTCGAGCGACCTCAGCGCCGCCATCGCCATCGACCCGATCGGGGCGCTCACGACGATCCTGCCGGTCTGGTTCCTCGTGCCGTTCGCCCTCGTCGCGGTGCTCGGCCTGATCGGCGGCGCCGTGCTCGACATCTACTCGTCCGGGCTGGCGCTTCTCACGACCGGGCTGCGGGTGCCGCGCTTCGTGGCCGCCGGGATCGACGGGGTGATCATGGTGCTCGGGGCGATCTACGTCGTCTTCTTCGCCGGAAGCTTCCTCGGTCCGTTCCAGGGCTTCCTGATCACCCTCGGCGTGCCCGTCGCGGCCTGGTGCGGCATCTTCCTCGCCGACTTCGCGCTCCGCCGCTCCGACTATGACGCCGCGGGTCTCCTCGACCCGCGTGGGCGCTATGGGAGCGTTCGGGTCGGCGCGATCGCACTCCTCGTGCTCGGCTCCGTCGTGGGCTGGGGCCTCGTCACCAACGGCTTCGCGGACTGGCTCGCCTGGCAGGGGTACCTGCTCGATCCCTTCGGCCTCGGCGGCCGGACCGGCGACTGGGCGTTCGCGAACCTCGGCGTGCTCGTCGCCCTCGCGATCGGCTTCTGCGGCACGCTCCTCTTCGGCCGCGGCGCCGTGCGCGCACAGGAGGCGTAGCCGGTTGGGGCAGCGCCTAGTGGGGCGCGGGCGCCGGGTCGGGCGGGGGTTTCGGCTTCCACTGGTTCGCGCGTTCGCCCCGACCGGCGAGCAGCGCGGTCTCGTCGACACGCTTCTGCCGGGTCGCCGGCGTCTTCGCCTGCACGATCCATTCGAGGATGCCGCGGCGGGCAGACGGCGGGAACGCGTCCCACTGCGCGCGCGCGCCGTCGATTCCGTCGAGCGCGGCCCCGAGGTCCATCGGAACCGTGAGGTTCTCGACGTCGTCGAGTCGGGTCCAGGAACCGTCCGCCTCTGCGGCCGCGACGACCGCCTCCCCGGCCGGCAGCATCCGCCCCTCGCGTCTGAGCAGTTCGATGCGCAGCTTGTTCGGCCTCGCCCAGGCGCTGCCGCGTTTCCGCGGTGAGAAATAGAGCATCGTCCGGTGCTCGTCGAGGCGGGCGGGCTTGCTGTCGATCCAGCCGACGGAGAGCGCCTCGAGCACGGCGTCCTCGTAGGCGAGGATCGGCCGGCCGGACGCCTTCCGCCAGAAGATAAGCCAGACCGCGGTCGTCACTGCGTGGTTGTCGACGAGCCAGGCCCGCCACTCCTCGACAGACTCCGGGTGGACGCGCGGCACCTGTTCCCTGCCCGCGTCCCGTTCGCTCATGCGACGACCATACCCGCGTCCCCTCTCGCGGGCACGGGAACGGTCAGGCGTGCGGGGGAGCGGCCAGGCCGAGGCGAGGGAAGAGGGCATCGAAACCGAAGTCGAGGCCCCCCGCGAGGGCACTGACCAGATGGTCCGCGTTGGGAATCTCGTGATAGATCGTTGTGATCCCGGCGTTCTCGGCCGCCGCGGCAACGGTGCGTTGTCCGGCCGCGATTCCGGGGTCGAGGGAGCCGACGGTGAAAATCGCGAAGTCGCCGGGGAGCCGGTGAGCGGAAAGCAGAGTGACGGGCTTCTCGGCATCATAGGCAGCCTGATTGCCGTTGAAGACGTCGCTCAACGATTGCGCCGTGATTTCGGATCCGGGGAAGGCCTCGCCCGAGATATCGAGCACGTTCGACCAGATATCCGGGTGTTTGGCAGCGAGGGAGATGGCGCACTGGCCGCCGTTCGAGTATCCCGCGATCGTCCAGTATCGGTGGTCCTGGATGACGTTGAGGTTGGCGGACGCCCAGTTGACGACATCCCGGGTCAGGAACGTCTCGGCATTGCCGAATTTTGCTGAGTCGAGGCAGAGTGGATCGATCGTCGGGTCTCCCAGCTGGTCGGCGACAACGACGATCGGGGCGAGCCCGCCGTGCCTGGCCGCCTCCTTGTCGAGGCTCGTGGCGACGTACTCCGGGTCGGGGTTGCCTGGCTGTCCCATCAGCAGGATCACGAGCGGCAGGGCAGGGGCATTCGGTACCAGCGCTGCCGGCGGCAGGTAGATGCCAGCCGGGCGTGAGGTGAATCCGGAGAGGGTATTGGGAATGACCTGGCTGCCGGTGCTCCCGGTCGCCGGGAGATCGGCAGGAGGAGTCCAGGTCTGCCAGAGCGGCCGGGCCGCGGGATTGGGGCGGAGGCCACCGGCCGAGGGCGTTTCTGGCGGTGTGAGGGCGATCTGCGGGAGGGTGTTAATGCCGAGGAGAGCTCCGAGCGTCCGGTCGAGTCCGAAACTCGCGTTGATGCCGAGTGCACCCGTCGCTGCGAACAGCAGGACGGATGCCGCTGCCAGGCTCCGACGCAGTGGTTTCGTCTTCCAGAGGTTCACGAGTGCGAGCCCTGAGGCGGCACAAGCCGCACCGAACCAGACATAGGTCACGGTCCCGAGGCCCACCCCGAACAGGTTGAACACGCGAACGGTCAGGAACCAGGTCAGCGCGGACATGAGGAGGCCTGCACTGATGCCGACGGTCGCCGTGATGAGCCAACGCGGACTCGGGCGCCTTGCGAGCAGGAAGATCACCGCGCCCAGGGACAGGACCCAGGCGATGGTCGTGACGGGCGGGTTCGCGATATCGAGCTTCAGCAGCGGGTCGAGCCAGTTCACTGGGGGCCGAGCCCGAGTCGGCTCGCGAGCACGCCGAATGCCTCGGTGAGCCCGCCGTCGAGCGCCTCAAGGGAATGGCCCTCTCCGGGCACCTCGTAGTACGTCACCGCTACCCCCGCAGCCCTCGCCGTTTGGCTCAGATCCTTCAGCCCCGGTTCCATCACCGAGTCCTCCGAGCCGACCGTGAACACGGCCATGGTGTCAGGGTAGCGGCTCTTCCCCAGCAGCGTGGCCGGTTTGGTGGCGTCGTAGGCCGCCTGGTCACCCCCGAACACGTCAGCCAGGACCTCGGGCTCGGTCTCGAGTCCGGCGTACACGGTGCCAGAGGCATCGACCACGCTGCCCCAGACCTCCGGGTATC
This sequence comes from Cryobacterium breve, assembly GCF_027594785.1. Lineage (GTDB taxonomy): Bacteria > Actinomycetota > Actinomycetes > Actinomycetales > Microbacteriaceae > Cryobacterium > Cryobacterium breve_A. The sequence goes on along the minus strand of NZ_CP075584.1, from coordinate 2,268,106 downwards.
GGAGCGCGAGCGACAGGGCGCACTGGCCGCCGTTCGAGAACCCCGCGACCGTCCACGCGTCGCGCCCGGCCTCAATGTTCAGGTTGTCGCGCGCCCAGCCGACAACGTCCTGTTCGAGGTACGTCTCGACCCGGCCGTATTCCGCCGTGTCGAGGCACAGGGAGTCGACGTCCGGGTCGCCCAGCTGGTCGGCGACGAGCACGATCGGGGCGAGGCCGTTGTGGGCGGCGGCGAAGGCATCGAGCACGGCTGCGATCGGGCCTGCGTCGGGGTCGCCCGGCTGACCCATCATCATCAGCACGAACGGCAGGGCGGGGGCGTCGGGGACGAGTGCGGCCGGCGGGAGGTAGACCTGGGCATCGCGAGCGCTGAAGCCCGACGCGGTCGCCGGGATCCGGACGCTGCCGATGGTGCCCCCGGCGGGCAGGTCGGCCGGCGGGCGCCAGGTCGCCGAGAGGGGGACGATGCATCCGTCGTGGGCGCGGCCGGTGCGGGGATGTCGGGGAGGGACAGCAAGGGGATGGTCCGGTCCGTCTGCGCCAGTCCTGTCGAGACGTTGACCGTGACGACGACGACGGCAACGAGGAACACCAGGCCGGCGGCGCCCGCCGCGATCCAGCGGCGCCGCGGGTCGGAACGGTTGTGCATTCGACCGCCCTCTCCTCAAACCCTGCCACTGCGTCATTTCCGACATTAAGAAGACAAGCTGGACATTAGGTGCGAGCGGCCGGTTCCGGGCGCGCGAAAGCGGGTGAGCCGTCGGTTTGCCCCAGTCATGACGACGACTCACCCGCTTTCGCGAGCCTCAGCAGCGGGTCAGCAGCACCGGCCCTGCGGGTTGGTGTCCTGGCGGTCGGTCTGGTCCCGCCAGAACTCGCGTTCGGTCATCATCCGCTCGGTGGGGCTGGCCGGATCGCCGTCCCGATGCGCGGCCTCATGGTGCGCCACGTACTTGTCCCAGGCATCCTCTCCCATCACCCCTTTGACGTACCAGGCCACGCTCCGCGCAGCCCGACGGATGCCCGAGAGGGCAGCAGTGACCGGGACGCGGCGCGCCGTGGGTATCCGCTGCCCTCGGCGGGTCACCGGCGCCGTCACCTCTGTCACCGGCCCGGAGTGCCTGCGCCAGCGGATTTCGCCGTTTTGGCGCTCTTGTCGAGGGCTGCCTGCGCCTCCCAGCGACCCTGCAGTTCCTTTTCGGCCGGGGTCGGCAGGAAGCCGGAGGGCGCGAACATCTGCGACGGGAGCGCCGGGTCCTCGTTGGTGCCCCAGGAGCGGCTCTTCCAGGACTTCCAGGTGGCCACGATCGAGGCGGCGATCACAATGATCGCGAGGACGACGAACAGGATAGACAGGAGCCCCTGCACCATCGTGTTGCGCACGACGGCCTCCATCGCCGCGACACTCGGCGCCGTTCCGAACTTCGTCTTGCCCGCGGCAAGGGCATCGGAGAATGCCTTGTTCTGGGCAAAGTATCCGACGGCCGGGACGGTTGAGAAGATCTTCAGCATCGAGGCGTAGATCGTGATGACGGCGGCGAACGCGAGCGGCAGGGCGACGATCCAGATGTACTTGAACTTGCCCTGCTTGGCGACGATGGCCATGCAGACCGCGAGTGCGATCGCGGCGAGCAGCTGGTTCGCGATGCCGAACAGCGGGAACAGCGTGTTGATCCCGCCGAGCGGGTCCGTGACACCCATGATCAGCACGGCGCCCCAGAGGAGCACCATGATGCCGGTTGTGAGCCAGGCCCCGGCGCGCCAGGACGTGTTCTTGAACTTCGGGAAGAAGTTGCCGATGCTGTCCTGAAGCATGAACCGGGCCACGCGGGTGCCGGCGTCGACGGCGGTGAGGATGAACAGCGCTTCGAACATGATCGCGAAGTGGTACCAGAAGGCCATCATCCCGGTTCCGCCGGCGACCTGCTGCATGATCTGCGCGAGCCCGACCGAGAGCGTCGGTGCACCGCCGGAACGCGACACGATCGACGTCTCGCCGACATTCTTGGCGGTCTCCGTCAGCATCTCGGGCGTGAGGTTGACCCCGGTCAGCCCGAGGCTGTTGACGAAAGCGACCGCGCCTTCGACGGTTCCTCCGGTCATGGCGCCCGAGGAGTTCATCGCGAAGTAGATACCGCGGTCGATCGAGACGGCGGCGACGAGGGCCATGATCGCGACGAAGCTCTCCATGAGCATTCCGCCGTAGCCGATGAACCGGGTCTGGCGTTCCTTCTCGATGAGCTTCGGGGTGGTACCGGAGGCGATCAGGGCGTGGAAGCCGGAGAGAGCGCCACAGGCGATCGTCACAAAGAGGAACGGGAAGAGCGCACCGCTCACGACGGGCCCGCCGCCGTTTGTGTACTCGCTGAATGCCGGCACCGTGATTTCCGGGCGCACGATGATGACGGCGATGGCGAGCATCCCGATCGTGCCGATCTTCATGAAGGTCGAGAGGTAGTCGCGCGGGGCGAGCAGCAGCCAGACCGGGAGGATCGCGGCGACGAAGCCGTAGATGATGATGCCGATCGCGAGCGGCACCGGGTCGACGTGGAAGAACGCCGCTCCCCAGGCCGTGTTCGAGATGGCGCCGCCGCCGATGATCGCGGCCAGGAGCAGCACGAACCCGATGATCGAGACCTCACTGACCTTGCCCGGCCGGAAGAAGCGCAGGTAGCAGCCCATGAAGAGCGCGATCGGGATGGTCATTCCCACCGAGAAGACGCCCCACGGGCTTGCCGCGAGGGCGTTGACCACGACGAGGGCGAGGATGGCGACGATGATGACCATGATCGCCATCGTGGCGATCAGGGCGGCGGTGCCGCCGATCTTGCCGAGTTCGTCGCGAGCCATCTGGCCGAGGGAGCGGCCGCCGCGGCGCATCGAGTAGAACAGCACGATGTAGTCCTGCACCGCGCCTGCGAGAACGACGCCGACGATGATCCAGATCGTACCGGGCAGGTAACCCATCTGTGCGGCGAGCACGGGGCCGACGAGCGGGCCCGCCCCGGCGATCGCGGCGAAGTGGTGGCCGAAGAGCACCCGGCGGTCGGTGGCCGCGAAGTCCCTGCCGTCCGCCTTGTACTCCGCGGGGGTCGCTCGGCGGTCGTCGGGCTTCAGCAGGTGCTTCTGGATGTAGTTGGAGTAGAAGCGGTAGCCGATCAGGTAGGTGCACACCGCGGCGAAGACGAACCAGATGGCGTTGACGGTCTCGCCGCGGACGACCGCGAGCATGACCCAGCTGAGTCCGCCGAGGAGGGAGATGCCGGCCCAGAGCGCGATCTTGGCCGGTGTCCAACGCCGTTCCTCGGCGTCGTGCTCTGTCTGGTCGAGTGCTACCGGCAGCAGGGACGGATCACGATCGAGCGGACCAGCCCCCGTGAAAGCGTCGTGCGGTGTGCGGGGCCTGGTGCCCATGATCTCTCCTTTGAGGTGGTGCAGATGGTGCTGAGTTTCGCTTCACATTCGTGCTGGATCCAGGCTGTGTGTCAGCTGAATTCGTGATGATTCCTTAGCAAGGCTAACAGCCTGAAGGGCGCAGCGGGGCAAGAGCCTAAAATGGGTACGCCTGACCGGGATTTTCCGGCAGCGCCGCCCCACATCCACCCTCGACCATTGGAGCCACCGTGGCCGCACCCTCCCGCCTCGATTCCGTCATCGCCCTCGCCCGCCACCGCGGCTTCGTCTTCCAGGCGGGTGAAATCTACGGCGGATCCCGGTCCGCGTGGGACTACGGGCCGCTCGGCGTCGAGCTCAAGGAGAACATCAAGAAGCAGTGGTGGCGCTTCATGGTCACGAGCCGCGACGACGTGGTCGGCCTCGACTCCTCGGTGATCCTGCCGAGGAAGGTGTGGGAGGCATCCGGTCACGTCGAGGTCTTCAGCGACCCGCTCGTCGAGTGCACGAGCCTGCCACAAGCGTTTCCGCGCCGACCACCTCGAGGAGGAGTTCGAGGAGAAGAAGGGGCGCCCCGCCGAGGGCGGCCTCGACGGCATCCCCTGCCCGAACTGCGGCAACCGGCACATCTGGACCGAGCCTCGCGCCTTCTCCGGCCTGCTCAAGACCTACCTCGGCCCCGTCGACGACGAGGCGGGCATGCACTACCTGCGTCCGGAGACCGCGCAGGGCATCTTCGTGAACTTCGCCAATGTGCTCCAGGCCGCCCGGATGAAGCCTCCGTTCGGCATCGGCCAGATCGGCAAGAGCTTCCGCAACGAGATCACACCGGGCAACTTCATCTTCCGCACCCGCGAGTTCGAGCAGATGGAGATGGAATTCTTCGTCGAGCCCGGCACAGACGAGACCTGGCACGAGTACTGGCTCGAGCAGCGGATGAGCTGGTACACCGGCCTCGGCATCGAACCGGAGAACCTGCGCTTCTTCGAGCACCCCGCGGAGAAGCTCTCGCACTACTCCAAGCGCACCGTCGACATCGAGTACCGCTTCGGATTCAGCGGGAGCGAGTTCGGCGAGCTCGAAGGCGTGGCGAACCGCACGGACTTCGACCTCAAGACGCACGCGGCGGCATCCGGCAAGGATCTCTCCTACTTCGACCAGACGAAGAACGAGCGTTGGGTGCCCTACGTGATCGAGCCCGCTGCCGGGCTGACCCGGTCGTTGATGGCGTTCCTCGTCGACGCCTACCACGAGGAGGAAGTGCCGAACGCGAAGGGCGGCGTCGACAAGCGCACCGTGCTCAAGCTCGACCCGCGTCTCGCGCCGATCAAGGCGGCCGTGCTGCCGCTCTCCCGCAACGAGGCGCTCTCGCCGATGGCGCGCTCCCTCGCCGCCCGTTTGCGCGAGTCGTGGAACGTCGACTTCGACGACGCCGGTGCGATCGGGCGGCGCTACCGTCGCCAGGACGAGATCGGCACCCCGTATTGCATCACGGTCGACTTCGACTCTCTCGAGGACCAGGCTGTCACCGTACGCGACCGCGACACGATGAAACAGGAGCGTGTGCCCCTGGACAAGCTCGACGCCTACCTCGCCGAGCGCCTCCGCGGAGCCTGACCCGGGAGCGGGTTCTGCGCCGCTGCGCGTGTGGTCCGCCACCCGCGCAGCGGCGCACCTCCCGCGTTCGCGGAAAAGATGCCGAGCTGTCGGGCCCGAGGGCTCAGGATGCCCGGTGCGCCGATCCGGGGAACGGATCCCGGGGAGCAGCGGACACGACCGCAGAACCGGCGCCGGACTCGACCTGGATTCCGAAGAGGGCGTCCAGCCCGCCGGTGAACGCGGCCTGCTCGCCGGCCCTGGCGAGTTCCCGAGAGCGCACCATGGGCGTGTGCAGCAGAACGCTCGCGAGGTGCCGCAGCGCCCGCTCGGTCTGTTCGGTGTCGTCGCCGTGCGCGCGTACCCGTTCGATCTCCGAATCGAGCAGGTCGAAGACGTGGCCGCGCAACGCGACGACCGCCGGCGTGAGGCTCTGCTCTTCCGCGACCGCCGAGAACTTGCGCGCGGCGCGGTCGACGAGCAGGCGGGCCTCACTCGTCGCATTGAGCTCTTCGAGCGGGGCGTGGATGCGGATGGTCTCGAGGTCGAGCAGCTCGACGCCGGGGACCTCGATGACGTCGGGGGCGACGTTGCGCGGCAGGCCGAGGTCGATGATGAGTCGTCGGGCGGCCGGAGCCTGCCGACTCTCCTCCGGCGTCGACATCCGTCATTGCTGCCGCGCCCGCTCGAAGCAGTGCGGCCGTGACCACGTGGTGTTCGACGGTCGTGCAGGTCAGGACCAGGTCGGCACGATCGGCCTCGGCGGCGAATGCCGACTCGGCGACCGGGGTGATGCCGTGCGAGCCGGCGAACTTGGCGGCGCGCCCGGTGGGCGAGTAGACCCGCACGTCCGTGACGCCGAGGTCGCGGAGCGCGGCGAGGGCGGCGCCGGCGTAACGGCCGGTGCCGACGAGCAGCACGCGGGTGGTCGCCCAGTCGACGATGCGGGTCTCGGCGAGCTGCAGGGCGAGGCGGACGAGTGACCGCCCGGCCGCGCCGATTCCGGTGCGGTTCTTGATGCCGCGGGAGGTCTGCGAGGCGCGCTGGAACAGTCGCTCGAGTTCGGGAGTGGTCGTGCCGCGCTCGCGGGCCTGCTCGAGGGACCGCCGCACCTGGCCGGCGATCTCGCCCTCGCCGACGACGACGGATTCGAGTCCGCTCGTCACGGCGAACAGGTGTTCGGCGACGCCATTGCCGTGCACGAAGTCGAGGGTCTCGCGGAGGACCTCCGCGGTCACACCGGTGCCCGCGCTGACGCCGGCGATCGCGGCCTGCACCGCGTCGAGGGGGAGGCGCCTTCCGGCGCGTCAAGGTCGAGGTAGGCCTCGAACCGGTTGCAGGTGGCCACGATCACCGCGCCAGACAGGTCGGGGTGGCGTTCGATGATTCCGCCCGCCGTTCCGGGCGCACCGACAGACAGCTTCTCGAGCACGTCGAAACTCGAGTTCTTGTGGTTCGCGGACAGGCAGATCAGCACTCGGTGAGTCTACTTTGTCTATCTGGGCATGCATCATCTCCGGGAAGCATCGGAGTCCTGAAAGTTTGACAGAATTGAGACAAATGAACCTCGACGCGCACCATCCCCTCGCCTCCGGTCTCACCGCCGATTCCCGCCTCATCCGCGCATATCAGGGCACCCGCCCGGACATCACCCCGGTGTGGTTCATGCGCCAGGCCGGGCGCTCGCTTCCCGAGTACCGGTCGCTGCGGGTCGGGACCCGGATGCTCGATGCGTGCCTCGACCCCGAGATGGCCAGTGAGATCACCCTCCAGCCTGTGCTCCGGCACCAGGTGGACGCGGGGATCCTCTTCAGCGACATCGTGATCCCGCTCAAGCTCGTCGGCGTCGACGTCGAGATCGTTGCGGGCATGGGACCGGTGCTCGGCAAGGCCGTGCGCACCGCCCGCGATGTCGCGGAACTCGTCGCCCTCGACCCCGCCGTGCTCGAGACCACCCTCGACCCGATCCGGAAGGCCGTTTCCCGCACGGTCGCCCAACTCGGCGGCACCCCGCTGATCGGGTTCGCCGGGGCGCCGTTCACCCTTGCGGCCTACCTCGTCGAGGGCGGCCCGTCCAAGGACCACATCCACGCGCGCACCCTGATGCACGCCGATCCGGTCGCCTGGGCCTCACTAATGGACTGGACGGCCGAGGTGACCGGCCGTTTCCTGCGCGCCCAGGTGCTCGCCGGCGCGAGCGCCGCCCAGCTCTTCGATTCCTGGGCCGGTGCGCTCTCCCTCGCCGACTACAGCAGGTTCGTCGCCCCGGCATCCGCTGCGGCAATCGCCCACGTGCGCGACCTCACCTATGCGGAGACGACGCCGGTCGCGGACGCGCCGGTCCGCCACGTCCCCGTCGTGCACTTCGGCGTCGGCACCGGCGAACTGCTCCAGGAGATGCACGCCGTCGGCGCGGACGTCGTCGGGGTCGACTACCGGGTACCGCTCGACGAGGCCAACCGCCGCCTCGGTGGCAACGTCCCCCTGCAGGGCAACCTTGACCCGGCGCTCCTCGCCGCGCCGTGGCCCGTTCTCGAGGCTCACGTCCTCGACGTGCTCGAGCGCGGGCGCACCGCTCCGGCCCACGTGCTCAACCTCGGCCACGGCGTCCCGCCGTTGACCGACCCGACGGTGCTCACCCGCCTCGTCGCCTTCGTGCACGAGGTCACGGCCGGAGCTCCGGCGGAGACCGGGCCGGGGGCATCCGCTGGCGTACCGAGCGAGCCGGCGACCACGCTGCCTGCGTCCTGAGCCGGCGAACGATGAGCGAAGCAATTCGGGGCGAACGGATGGGCGACGTGCGTGACGTCGTCGTCATCGGCGGCGGGGTGGCCGGCCTCGTTGCCGCTCGCGAGTGCGCGCGGGTCGGGCTGAGCGTCACCGTGCTCGAGGCGGGCAGCGTCCTCGGCGGGGCGCTCGCGAGCCACGAGGTCGCCGGGCTCACCCTGGACAGCGGGGCGGAGAGCTTCGCCGTTCGCCGCAACGCCGTCGCCGAATTCATCGAAGGCCTCGGTCTCGCGGACCGCGTCGTGCAACCGAACCCCGCCGGCGCCTGGCTCTACCTGCCGTCCGAGCGTCCGGGCGGCGCCGCCGTGAGCGCACCGATGCCCCGGGCCGGCGTGCTCGGCATCCCGGGCTCCCCGCTCGCCGAGGACGTGCGCCGCGTGATCGGCTGGTCGGGGGCCCTGCGTGCCTGGCTCGACCGGCTCATGCCCGTGCTCACGATCGGCAGGGAGCACAGCCTCGGGGAACTCGTGCGCAAGCGGATGGGCCGCCGCGTCCTGGAACGCCTCGTCGAACCGGTCACCGCCGGCGTCTACACCTCGTCCGCAGACGACCTCGAGGTCGACGTCGTTGCTCCCGGGCTCAACGCCGCCCTCACCGTGACCGGATCGCTGTCCGGCGCCGTGCTCTCGCTCCGCAGCGCCGCTCCAGCCGGCTCCGCCGTCTCCGGCCTGCGCGGCGGCATGGCCGGTCTCGTGACCGCTCTCCGTGCCGACCTCGACCGCTTCGAGGTCGAGGTGTTCACGGAGGCCGCCGTGACACGCATCCGCCCCACCCCGGCCGAACCCTGGCAGGTCACCATCGCGCCCCAGCCAGAAGCCGCAGAAGAATCCGGCCCCCCGGAACACCTCAAACGTTCGAAACGCCCGAAACGTCCGAAACGTCCGAAACGTCCGAAACGCCCGTAACGACCGAAGCCGCCGCCGCGCCCGGATGCCTCGAATCCGGCGACCTGCCGGAAACCCTCTCGGCGCGGTTCGTCATCCTCGCGACGCCCGGTGCCCAGACCCTCGCCCTCATCGCACCCCTCGGACCGCAGCAGAAGGCGCTCGGCGCCCTGCACTGGCCGAAGCCGACCCCGATCGAACTCGCCACCCTCGTGCTCGCCGCCCCCGAGCTCGACGCGCACCCGCGCGGCACCGGAGTGCTCGTCGCCGCGGACGCGCCGGGTGTGACCGCCAAGGCTCTGACCCACGTCACCGCGAAATGGGAATGGGTCGCCGCGGAAGCGGGCCCCGGCGTGCACGTGCTCCGGTTGTCCTACGGACGCGCGGGGCAGAAGAGCCCGAGCGCCCGCCTCACCGACGACGAATTCCTCGCCCTCGCCCTCGCGGATGCCTCGGCCATCCTCGGCACCACGCTCACCGCGGGGCAGGTGCTCGGCTTCGACCGCACCCGGTGGGGCGACGCGCTCGCGCCGGCGACCGTCGGCGCCCGCGACCGCGTCGACCAGGTGCGCCGGGCCGTCGCGGCCCTCGAAGGGCTCGAGGTCACCGGGGCCTGGCTCTCCGGAACCGGGCTCGCCTCCGTCATCCCCGATGCCCTCGCGACCGCCGGCCGAACGCGCCGCGACGCACTGGTCCTCTGAACCGTTCTCCCCACTAGTCCGGCAGTTTGCCCTTCACCGTTTCCGCAGGCGGGATACTCTGAGACGTACGTGAACGACGAAGAATGGAGTGGCACATGCGGGGAAAGCTTCTTTTTATCACCGGTGGACTCGTCGGTTACGTCCTGGGCGCCCGTGCCGGACGTAAGCGTTACGACCAGATCGTGGCCTCGGCGGAAAGCCTGTGGAACGCCGACCCCGTGCAGCGCCGCGTGACCGAGGCCCGCGACTTCGCACTCGAGCGTGTCGGCGACGTGCCGGCCACTCTGATCAACGCCGGTAAGAAGCTCGTCGGCGCCCTCGCGGACAAAACGGCGAAGGCCACGGATGCCGCGGGTTCAGGCCCCCGGTACGGAACGTCCTGGCCCACGAAACGCCCGGCAGCCACAACGCCGCCGGCCGCCTCAGCAGCGTCGGCCACCTCGGCGGCGACTCCCGCCCAGGGCACCCCCGACCCGGGCGCGCCCACATCGGAAGCATCCTCACTGTGACCGGATCGCCGGCCGCGACCGGGACTCCGACCGACAGCGCTCGCGCAGGCGGGTTCGGCCCGCGGCCGCGCAAGACGCTGATCACCCTCGTCTCCGAGCTTCCCGGGCAGATCGCCGCGCTCATCCACGCGGAGATCGAGGCCTTCAAGTCCGAGATGGCCGGCAAGGCGAAGAACATCGGCGTCGGCATCGGCCTCTTCGTCGTGGCCGGGGTGTTCGCATTCCTCGCCGTCATCGTCTTCGTCGCGCTCGCCGTGATCGCCCTCGCGCTCGTGCTGCCGCTCTGGCTTGCGACGCTCATCGTCGCGGTCGCCCTGCTCCTCATCGCCGCGATCCTCGTGCTGATCGGGGTCAACCGGGTGAAGGCCGGAACGCGCGCCGACCCGGACGGCCTCGCTGCGAGCATCCGCCGGGACGCGGACGCGATCAAGGGAGTCGGAGACTATGAGCACTGAACAGGACAAAACGACCGGTGCGGCGGCGACTTCGTCGAAGTCCACGCACGAGTTGCGCACCGAGGCGTCCGCCGCGCGTGCCCAGCTCGCGCTGACCCTCGACGCGATCGAGTACAAGCTCAACGTCCCGAAGCGGTTGCGCGACCAGGAGCGCCTCGCCCGGCGCCGCCTGCACAAGCTCGGCGAGGAGAACCCCACGGCACTGCTCGGAGTCGCCCTCGGCAGCGCACTCGCGGTGGGTGCCGTGGTCTGGTTCGCGCTCAAGGCCGTCCTCGACGACTGAGACCGACCGGACGAGCGTGCCCCCGCTGGGCGCCGGCCGAGTCTTTTGGCTCTCACCATAAAAAAGTAGAGACTGTACTCATGACTCAGCCGGCTGCCGGAGAGGCAGTAACCTCTCCCCATCCCGCCCCCGACGCCGACACCCTCACCGGTGACGCAACGAGTGCGGCGTCGCCCCAGGGCTTCACCCTTTTCGCAGTGCTTCGCAAGGACCCGACGAACCCGGACGACCTCGACGGCCGTGACGTTCCGCACGCCGTGCTCGAGACTCGACGACATCGTCGAACTCGTCGAGGCCGAGGGCGTCACCGTCCGCGGCTTCTACGACGTCTCGGGGCTCCGTGCCGACGCAGACCTGATGATCTGGACCCACGCGGCCGAGGCGGAGACACTGCAGTGGGCGAACCGGGAACTGCGCCGCAGCCGGCTCCTCAAGAGCCTGCTGCCGACCTGGAACGCGATGGGCGTGCACCGCGACGCCGAATTCAACAAGAGCCACGTCCCCGGCTTCCTGCGCGGCATCGAACCCAAGGCCTGGCTGACCGTGTACCCCTTCGTGCGCAGCTATGAGTGGTACCTCCTCCCCGAGGCCGAGCGCAGCGCCATGCTCGCTGACCACGGCCGCAAGGGCGCCGCCTTCCGCGGCGCGATCGCGAACACCGTCTCCGCTTTCGCCCTCGGCGACTACGAATGGCTCCTCCCGATCGAGAGCGACGAGCTCACCGAACTCGTCGACCTGATGCGTGAGCTCCGCAACACCGAGGCCCGCCGCCACGTGCGCGAAGAGGTCCCGTTCTACACCGGCCGCCGCATCTCCACCGCGGAACTCGTCGAGGTGCTCCAGTAATGAGCGCGTACGACGCCATCCTCCTGGCCGGCTTCGGGGGGCCGGAGGGCCAGGCCGACGTGATCCCCTTCCTCCGCAACGTCACGGGCGGCCGCGGCATCCCGGAAGAACGCCTTGAAGAAGTAGCGACGCACTACCGCCACTTCGGCGGAATCAGCCCGATCAACGCCCAGAACCGCGTGCTGCGCGCCGCACTCGAAGCCGAACTCGGCCGCCGCGGCATCGATATCCCCGTGCTCTGGGGCAACCGCAACTGGGACCCCTACCTCCGCGACGTCGTCGCCGAGGCGCACGCCAACGGCCAGGACCGCCTGCTCGCGATCGTCACGAGTGCGTACAGCTCGTACTCCGGCTGCCGTCAGTACCGGGAAGACCTCGCCGCCGCGCTCGAAACCACAGGCCTGACCGGCGTCGTGCACATCGACAAGGTGCGGCAGTTCTTCGACCACCCCGGCTTCGTCACCCCCTTCATAACCGGCGTCAGCACGGGCCTCGCGGATGTCGCGGCGCAGTTCCCCGGCATCGACCTCGCCACCGAGGTGGAGATCCTGTTCTCGACCCACTCGATCCCGTCCACGGACGCGGACAAGAGCGGACCGGCCGAACGCGGCTTCGGTGCGGGTGGCGCGTACCAGGCCCAGCACCTCGCCGTCGCGCACGCCGTCATGACGGGTGTCGGCGCAGCGGATGCCGCAGCGGGGGAGACCCCGTGGCAGCTCGTCTTCCAGTCCCGGAGCGGCCCGCCGAGCATGCCGTGGCTCGAGCCCGACATCAACGACGCGATCCGGCTGCTCCCGGCCAGGGGCATCCGTGCCGTCGTCATCGTGCCGCTCGGCTTCGTGAGCGACCACATGGAGGTCATGTGGGACCTCGACAACGAGGCGACGGAAACCGCGCACGAACAGGGGATCTTCTCGGTGCGGGTTCCGACGCCCGGCGTCGACCCGGCATACGTGAGCGGGTTGATCGACCTCGTGGTCGAACGCCTCGACGACACCCCGGCCGCCGAACGGCCCGCAGTGACCCCGCTCGGACCCTGGTACGACGTGTGCCGGCCCGGGTGCTGCGAGAACGTGCGTCTCGGCTTCAAGCCCGCGCTCGCCGGGATCGCGCCGTGAGCACCATCAGGATCGGCACCCGCGGGAGCGCGCTCGCGCTCGCCCAGACCCAGGCCGTCGCCAACCGGATCGCGGCGGCAGCGGGCACCGAGGTCGAGCTCGTCGTGATCACGACCCACGGCGACACCTCGAAGGAACCCCTGTCCGGCCTCGGCGGGACGGGCGTGTTCGCGAGCGCCCTGCGCGAGGCCCTGCTGAACGGCGACTGCGACGCGATCGTGCACTCCTTCAAGGACCTGCCGACCGCGCACTATCCCGGCCTTGTCGTCGGCGCCACGCCACGCCGGGCGGACGCCCGCGACGTGCTCTGCGCCCGCGACGGGCTGACGCTCGAGACCCTCCCCGATGGCGCACGGGTCGGCACAGGATCTCCGCGCCGGGTCGCCCAGGCTCCTGAAGGCGCGGCCAGACCTGAACGTCGTCGACATCCGTGGCAACGTGGACACCCGGCTCGGCAGGGTCACCGCTGGCGACCTCGACGCCGTCGTGCTCGCGGCCGCCGGCCTCAGCAGGCTCGGTCTCCTGAGTGCGGTCGAGGGCGAGTACCTCGAGCTCTCCGACTGGCCGACCGCGCCCGGTCAGGGTTCCCTCGCGATCGAGGTGCGCGAGGGCAGGCTCGATCGCCCACTCGGTCTCGCGCTCGCCGCGATCAACCACGCCACGAGCCAGGCCACCACGACGGCGGAGCGTCTCGTGCTCGCGCGGCTCGAGGCAGGCTGCGCCGCCCCGATCGGTGCGATGGCCGCGATCGACGACGGCCTGTTGTTCCTGACGGCCACGGTGTACAGTCCTGATGGTGCCCGAAGTATCGTGAGTTCGCACGCCGCGACGCCCGATTCACATTCCGTCACCCACCTGGCCGAGGCCGCCCAGGACGTCTCCGAGCGTGTGGCCCGTGATCTGATCCAAGGCGGGGCTGCCGATTTTGCCCCCATGAAGGTGACTTCTTAAGAAATGACCTGGCGCTACAAGACCCTCTCCAACCCAACCAAGCCGCTTGCCGGCTGGCGCGTCCTCGTGCCGCGCGGCGGCCCGTGGGGCGACCATGTCGCCGCGGACCTCCGCTCGCGCGGCGCGCAGCCGATCGTGGCCCCGATGATCAACTTTGCCGCGACAGACAACGCCCCTGCCCTCGAAGCCGCCCTCACCCGCCTGGCGGACGGTGACTTCGACTGGATGACCATCACGAGCGCGACGACCGTCGACGTGCTCTCCTCGCACCGCGCCATCGTCGCTCCCGGCACCCGGATCGCCGCCGTCGGCGAGACTACCGCCGCGGCCCTCGTCGCCGCGGGCTACCGCGTCGACCTCGTCCCCGCCGAGGACAACTCCGCCCGTGGCCTGCTCGCCGAGTGGGAAGCCGCCACCCAGGGTGTCGTGCCCCTGCGCATCCTGACCCTGCGTTCCGAGATCGCCAAGCCCCTCCTCACCGAGGGCCTGCGCCGGATCGGCCACGAGGTCGAATCCGTCGTCGCCTACCGAACGATCGGGGTGCCCGTCGACCCTCGGGTGGTCGCGGATGTCGCGGCGGGCAAGGTGCAGGCGCTCCTGGTCACCTCGGGGAGTGTCGCAGAACAGGTCCAGGCGCAGTTCGGGCCGGTCCCCGAGACGACCCTCGTCGCGTGCATCGGTCCGCGCACCGCCAAGGACGCGGCGGCCCTCGGCCTTCGTGTCGACCTCGTCGCCGAGGCCCCGAGCGCCGAGGCGCTCATCGAGGCCCTCTCCCACGTCGCCGAACTCCGCTAGCCCGGTTCCCCCTCCGCCACGCCTCGGGCGGCTCCGCCGCACCCCGCCGCACCCGCCGCACCCGCCGAGCCCCGCCCGTTCGCGCCCACCGCCTCCCGCGAGAGCGTAATTTTGGCCCTTTAAACCGCGGTCTTAAGGGCCAAAAGTGTGCTCTCGCGTGACTGCGGGGAACGTGGAGACGGCGTGGGTAGGGTGGATGGGTGATTAGTCCTGTTATTCGGCCGCGGCGGATGCGTTCCACGCCTGCCCTCCGCCGGCTCGCCAGTGAAACCCGTCTGCACCCCGCCGAACTCGTGTTGCCGATGTTCGTCCGCGAAGGCCGGGAGTCGGTGAAGATCACCTCCATGCCCGGCGTGGTGCAGCACTCGATCGACAGTGCCCGCAGGGCGGCAGCCGAGGCTGCCGCAGCAGGCGTCGGCGGCGTGATGCTCTTCGGAGTGCCGGATGTGCGCGACGCCATCGGCTCCGGCGCAACGGACCCGATGGGGATCCTCAATCTCGCGACGCGGGCCATCGCCGACGAGGTCGGAGACGCGCTCGTCGTGCAGACCGACCTGTGCCTCGACGAATTCACCGACCACGGTCACTGCGGCGTGCTCGCACTCGACGGCAGCGTCGACAACGACGCGACCCTCGAGCGGTACAACGAGATGGCACTCATCCAGGCCGCCTCCGGTTCCCGGCTGCTCGGACTCAGCGGGATGATGGACGGCCAGGTCGCCTCCGTGCGCGCAGCCCTCGACGGCTCCGGCTTCCAGGACACCGCCGTGCTCGCGTACTCCGCGAAGTACGCCTCCGCGTTCTACGGCCCGTTCCGCGAGGCCGTGCAGTCGACGCTCACGGGAGACCGGCGCAGCTACCAGCTCGACCCGGCCAACCGCAGGGAGGGCGTGCGCGAAGCCCTCCTCGACATCGAACAGGGCGCGGACGTCGTCATGGTGAAGCCGGCCGGCAGCTACCTCGACGTGCTCGCGGACGTCGCCGCCGTGAGCGCTGTCCCGGTCTGGGCGTACCAGGTGTCCGGCGAGTACGCGATGATCGAGGCGGCCGCGGCCCAGGGCTGGATCGACCGCCGCCGTTCGATCGAGGAATCGGTGCTCAGCATCCGCCGGGCGGGCGCAGACGCCGTGCTCACCTACTGGGCCGTCGAACTCGCCGCCTGGCTCACCGAAGGAAACCACAAGTGATGACCCGTAACGACGACCTGTTCGCCCGCGCCCAGCGCGCCATTCCCGGCGGCGTGAATTCTCCGGTCCGGGCCTTCCGCTCGGTCGGCGGCACCCCCTGTTCCTGGTGAAGGCCTCCGGCGCCCATGTCACCGACTCCGACGGCCGCGACTACGTCGACCTCGTCAGGCTCCTGGGGGCCCGCGATCCTCGGCCACGCCCACCCGGAGGTCGTCCGCGCCGTCCAGGCCGCTGCGGCACTCGGCCTGTCCTTCGGCGCGTCCACTCCGGGCGAGACCGAACTCGCCGAGTTGATCGAGGGCCGCGTCTCGGCCGTCGAGAAACTGCGCCTCGTCTCGACGGGCACGGAGGCGACCATGACCGCCATTCGCCTCGCCCGCGGCTTCACCGGACGTGACCTCCTGATCAAGTTCGCCGGCCACTACCACGGACACTCCGACGGTCTCCTCGCCCAGGCCGGCTCCGGGCTCGCGACCCTCGCTCTGCCCGGTTCCGCCGGCGTGACCGCTGCGACCGCGGCGCAGACCCTCGTGCTCCCGTACAACGACCTCGGAGCCGTGCGCGCCGCGTTCGAGGCGCACCCGGGGAAGATCGCCGCCGTCATCACCGAGGCAGCGGCCGCAAACATGGGCGTCGTCGCGCCGGACCCCGGCTTCAACGCAGCCCTCACCGAGCTCGCGCACTCTTACGGCGCGCTGCTCATCATCGACGAAGTGCTCACCGGGTTCCGGGTCGGACCGGCCGGCTACTGGGGCCTCGACAACGTGGGAGAGACCAACGCTGAGCCGTACCGTCCCGACCTCTTCACGTTCGGCAAGGTCATCGGGGGCGGCCTGCCCGTCGCTGCCCTCGGCGGTCGCGCCGATGTCATGGACTACCTCGCCCCCGTGGGCCCGGTCTACCAGGCCGGCACCCTGTCCGGGAACCCGGTCGCCGTCGCGGCGGGCATCGCCACCCTGCTTGCCCTCGACGACACCGTCTATCCTCGTCTCGATGCGACCGCGCTCCTGCTCTCCAACGCCGTCTCCGCCGCGTTTTCCGCAGAGGGTGTCGCGCACAGCGTGCAGCGTGCCGGCAACCTGTTCAGCTTCGCCTTCGGGGCGGATGCCGCCTCGCACCCCCCGCGGGACTACGCCGCCGTGCAGCGCCAGGAGGCCTTCCGGTACGGTCCGTTCTTCCACGCGATGCTCGATGGCGGGGTGTCGCTGCCGCCGTCGGTGTTCGAGGCCTGGTTCGTCTCGGCGGCCCATGATGAGCAGGCGATCGAGTGGATTCTCGACGCCCTGCCCGCGGCGGCGAAGGCGGCCGCGGCGGCCGTGGCCCCTGCCTGACGACGCGCACAGTTCCGCGTTACTGCATTGTGAGGTTTCGACAGCCGGATTACCGGCCGAACGGGGCAGACTAGGCCTATGGCTTCCTTGCGCGTTCATCCCGATCGGCTCGAGGTACACCTGACGAAGGCGGAAAAGACCCTGGCCTTCCGTCGCGAGGACATCGTCGTCGCGCGGGAGAACATCCGCTCGGTGACGATCACGGACGACCCGTGGATCTGGATCCGGGGGATCCGCGCCCCCGGTCTCGAGGTTCCCCTCGTGGTCGCGGTCGGCACGTGGAAGTTCCACGGGGGCAAGGACTTCCTCGCGATCAAGCGCCGCCGCCAGGCCGTCGTCATCGACCTCGTCGACGAGGACTTCTCGCGCGTGATCCTCACGACCAACCACGCCCCAGACCTGATCGCGTCGCTCAAGCTCTAGCTCCGGCGGCCTACTGTGTACGCCCGCGCCCGCGGTTCCTTCGCGTTACCGGGGTTCCGGCCTACGGGCGCACGCCGCTCGTCGTGACGATCTTCGTCCAGGGCCCTTGCGGCACATCCGCCGCCTCGACGAACTGCCAGTCGACAGTGTCGTTCTCGCCGTTGATGTCGCTGAAGCGCAGGCAGCCGTTCAGGGCCGGGGAGACGTCCATGCCCGCGCCGTTGAACTTCTTATTGGCCGGCCGGGCATCGTCCGCACCGAACACATAGGCGGCGTCGTGGTACTGGCCGGGCCCGGCATCCTCGATCTGGCCGTAACAGGTCTGTCCGTTCGAGCGGATGCGCACCCACCGGTTCTTCATGAGGCTGACGGTGTCATCGCCCGCCGAGCCCGCGTACGCGGACTGGCCCGCCCACGGCACGACCTGCTCGCGGGTCGCGAACGCCTGGGCGTCGTTGAGATCGTCGAACGGGAGGTCGAGGTAGAACGGGTTCTCCTTCGGTTTCAGCTGGGTCGGAAAGAAATCATTGGCCGCCGTCCGCACCTCGGTCTGGCAATCGTCGGCGGTCCGGACACCGTCGCAGCCGCCGTAGCTGTCCATCCACCCCGAGTCATACGTCGAATAGACCTGGCTGCCGTCCGCGGCGTTCGGGTCGAAGATCTCGCCGACCCAGAACGTCGTCGAGACGATCCCGGTGTGCCAGGGGTACCCGCCCGCGACCGGAGCCGTGGGGTTCGATGTGCCGGTGGGCGTCGGGCCGGCCGTCGCGGTCGGTGACGTGGGCGGCGCTACGGAAGGCGACGCGGACGGGCTCGGTCGCGGAGCGGTCGAGAAGACGATGGTCAGGACGGCGAGCACGGTCAGGCCGATCGCCAGCACGCTGATCAGGATCGCGCGACGACGGGGAGTCCAACTCCCGGTCTCATCAGGTGTCGACATTCACCCTCCCTCGTACTCGCACTCGTACTTTTGCTGGTGCTGGTGCTGGTGCTGGTGCTGGTGCGGTCGCAGTCGTGGCCGGCGCCTCCGGGAAACGGTGGCGCCGACCACGACTGCGGACAGCGGCGGCTGGTGTCAGACGCAGCCGACCAGATTGTAGACGTTGTCGCTGAGTACTGCGGTCCCGCCGAACAGCACGAGCGAGGTCGCGCCGAGTCGTTGCATCTCGGTGGACACCCCCGCTCCGAGGCAGGTCGTCGGACTCAGGTACAGCGGCGCATTCTTCAAGCCGGCCAGGGCTGCGCCGGCCATCGCGTCCGGGAAGCTCGTCCCGACCGCGAGGTATGCCGTCGAACTCGTGGCGAAGGCGTCGAAGTTGATCGCGACCGCCGTTGCATATCGGTCGGCGCCGGAATTGCGCTTGACGGTTGTGACTCCGGGTACGACCTTGACGGAGTTCTCGATTCCTGCGGTGACGGAGTTGGCGTCGCCCGCGATGCGAACCGTCGTGACCTTCAAGGTGGCCAAAAGGTTCGCGGTCGCCGTGTCCAGGGTCGCGCTCGCACCGGGGACCAGGATCGTGGGCCCACCGAAGTGCGCAGCTGCCGGACCGGCGGCGAGCGCATCCGGGAAGTTGGCCCCGGATGCGAGATAGGCCGAGGTCGCTCCTGATCCGAAAGCATCAAGTGCGATCGCCCGCGACGTCGCATAGCGGTCAGGTCCGGCGATCCGTATCACCGTGGCTGTCGGCCGTGCGGCCTGCGCTTGTGCGAGCACGGCGTCTGAGACGACATTTGTGCCGCCGACCGCGACGATCAGCGTCGGTGCGAGCCTGGTGATCTCTGCCGCCACGCCGGGGACCAATCGATCCGGCGGAGTGAGGAGGACCGGCGACTGGAAGTGAGCAGCAGCGGGAGCCGCACTCAGGGCGTCGGGGAAATTGTAGCCATTGGCCAGGTACACGCGTGCAACACCCGGCGCGTATGCCTGGGAGATTTGCACGGCAGTTGCCAGCCGGTCGGCGCCGGCGAGCCGGGTCGACACCGAAGGCGGCGGGGCGCCGACACTGTCGTAGAGGGCGTAGTCATCGGTCACGAGTGTTCCGTTCGTGGTGAGATTCAGCCCGAAACTGATCCCGGTCGAGCCGGCGGGCACGGGCGGCGTCGTCCAGGATGCTTGAGTGTATGCGGCCGAGGACGAGAACAACGGGCTCGAGGACCAGTAGATCCAGCCGCCGACCGCATTTCGGTAGTACACGTCGAACTGGGTGGTCACCGTCGATTTGTACCAGGTTCTCAGTGAGTACGTGTGGCCCGGGGTGGCCGTGGGCGCGCACGTGCCGAGGTCCTGCATCAGGGCGAGTTTCGCGTCGCCGCTCACGAGGCCGGTCACGACGAGTTGCTCGGCCTTGGTTCCGGTGTGCGCCTCTGCCGCCGTAGTCAGGGTCGTGAAGGTGGCGGTGCTGGCGCCGAAGCCGCCGGCCTGCCAGCATTGCGGAGGCTGCGCGGGCGTCGTCACGATGGAGCTCGCCGTCTCGAGGCTCGGGTTGAGCACGCCGTTCTCGCCCGCTGCCGGAGCGGCCCGGAAGGCGTTCGTGGAGGCGACGAGGGGCTTCACTGCCCCGCCGATGACCTGCTGCACCGTCTTGACGGTCGTGTTCGTGGTCGAGCCGGGGTCGGTCGCCTTGCGGACCTTGAGCCAGTCGACGAACTGCTGGAAGATCGCCGGGTCGTTCGTGAGGTTGAGCGGGTCACACACCAGCGCGGCGTTGGTGCAGATGTGGTGGAAGGTCAGCTGGACCCAGCCGCCGCCGCTCGTTTCGGCGTCCGTCACGGTCTTCTGCAGGTCGGCCAGGGTCCACGTCGCGTCGACCTCGTCGGGCGCCCGGGT
This sequence comes from Cryobacterium breve, assembly GCF_027594785.1. Lineage (GTDB taxonomy): Bacteria > Actinomycetota > Actinomycetes > Actinomycetales > Microbacteriaceae > Cryobacterium > Cryobacterium breve_A. The sequence continues at coordinate 2,248,018 of NZ_CP075584.1, read as the reverse complement.
CTGGAAGGCGTTTGCAGGTGGAATCGTCTCGGCGAACAGCCCGGCGGTTCCGCCGAACCGCGTGAAGGTGTCGCCGAGGTTGCGGGCGCTGTTGAAGCCGCAGGCACTGACCGCCGCCTCGAGGGCCGGGGTCACGCTCGCGAACGGGTAGGCGAAGTCCGTCGTCGGGAAGCCCCAGTCCGCGAGGGTGTTGCGGCCCTGGCAGATCTGCTTCGTGTACTCCGCCGCTGAGAGAGTCGCCAGGTCGGGGTGGCTCACCGTGTGCCCGGCGATCTCGTGGCCCGCGGCCTTCATCGCCGAGAGCTGGGCGCGCGTGAGATAGGTCGGCGAATCGATCCAGCCGGTCGTGATGAAGAATGTCCCCTTCAGGCCGGCAGCGTCGAGGATCGCCGTTGCCGCGCTCTGGTCGGCGTTTCCGTCGTCGAAGGTGAGGCTGACGATCGTCGGCGGGTCGGTGACCGCGGCATGGGCTGCTGTGGCGCCACCGCCGATGAACACCGCGCCTGCGGCCAGAATCGCCCCCCAGCGGAGAAATCCGCCGGTCGTCCGTCTACGTGATGACATGGTGCCACGCTCCTTCTCTGGTGCTCGGGTGTCTTGGGTGGAGCCCTGCCTGGGCCCGCGGGTCTTCGCCGCCCCGGTCAGTCCACGGTGACCGACTTGGCCAGGTTGCGGGGCTTGTCGGCGTCGAAGCCGAGCTCGACGGCGAGGCCGAGTGCGAGCATCTGCAGGGGCACGACGGCCGCGAGCGGTCCGCACGGCGCGGCGAGGGACAGCGGAACCTCGACGCTGCTGCCCGGCCGGCCGATCGTGATGATGCGTCCGCCCCGGGCGCGCACCTCGGCGATGTTTCCCGCGAGCCGGTGATCGTCGTCGTCGATCACGATGACCGGGGTGCCCTCTTCGACGAGGGCGAGCGGTCCGTGCTTGAGCTCGCCGGCCGGATAGGCCTCCGCCCAGCGGTACGTGATCTCCTTGAGTTTGAGAGCGCCCTCAGCCGCGTATGCGACGCCGGCGCCCCGCCCGAGGAACAGGAAGCCCTTCGCGCCGCGCACCTCCTCGACGAGAGGAGGGAGCAGGGCCCGCGCGGCCGCTGCGGCCTCCGCGAGTTGCTCCGGAATGAGGTACAGGTCGTTGACGAGGCGGTGGGCGCGGGCGACGTCCATCCTGCCGCTTGCGACGAGCGCGGAGATCACGAGCCCCGTGCCGACGATGACCTGGCAGACGAAGGTCTTCGTGGCCGCGACACCGATTTCCGGTCCGGCCGCGCAGCTCAGCACGGCGTCGACCTTGCGGCCGAGCGTCGAGTGCACGTTGTTGACGAGGGCCAGCACCGGAGAGCCCTGCGGTCCCTCCTCGAGGGCACGGAGCACGTCCGCGGTCTCGCCAGACTGGCTGATCATCACCGTGAGCGTTCCCGGCTCGACGACCGAGCCGGCCGCTTCGCTCGCGACGACGGAGGAATGACCGAGCCCACCGAGCCGGCTGAGGGCCGAACCGATGACCTCACCGGCGTTGAGGGAGGTCCCGCACGCGACCACCCGCATCCGGTCGAACCGGGGCAGGCCGAGGTCGTTCCAGAGTTCGCCGGTCGCGATCCGGCCGCCGACCTCCTCGAGCAGTCGGGCCGCGGCCTCCGGTTGCTCCCGGATCTCGGCCGCCATGTGGTCGTCGGCCTCGACGGTCAGCGAGAAGTGCGGCCGCGGTGGCCTCGGGATGGGCGCGGGAACCACGGCCGGGATCCCGGAGTTGGTCCAGACCAGGTCGTTGGTGACCTCGACGACGTCGCCGTCTGCGAGGATGTGGAATTCGTCGACCCAGTCGCCGATCGCCGAGATATCGCTCGCGAGGAAGATTCCGGCGGCGGAACGGGCGGCGAGCAGCGGTGAGCGGTGCGCGGCGGCGACCATGCGCCCTGTCCGCGCGTCGAGGACGACGAGGGCCCACGACCCGGTCAGCTGGGCGACCGCGTCGCTCACCGCCCCGAGCAGGTCGTCTGAGTCGAGCAGGCGGTCCTCGACGAGGTGGCAGATGACCCTCACTGTCGACCTCAGAGGAGAAGCGGTGGCCGGCGTGCACGAGCTCGGCCCGCAGCCGGTCCGCGTTGTCGAGGATGCCGTTGTGCACGACGCTCAGGCGGCCCTCGCAGTCCTGGTGAGGGTGCGCGTTCTGCACGCTCACCCCGCCGTGGGTGGCCCAGCGGGTGTGTCCGATGCCGGTGCCGGCAAGCAAGGGGCCGTCCCAATCCTCGACGAGCCCGGTCAGGGAGTCGACGCGGGAGATCGTGCGGAACACGGCCGTCGTGCCGTCTGCCGCGGATACGGCGATGCCCGCAGAGTCGTAGCCGCGGTACTCGAGGCGCTTGAGTCCCGCGACGAGATATCCGGGAGCGGGTTCGAAGGCGCGACAGGCGATGATCCCGCACATCAGAGCACACCGGGCGTCTGGCTGCCGGCGGCGACGAGGCCGGGGTCGTGCGGATGCAGCGGCGAACCCGCGAGGGCCATCGCCTCGTTGCCGTTTCCGCCGGCCACTGCGGCGCCGGCCACATTGCGGATCACGTCGTCGAGGGGGGTCCTGGGTTCGAAGTCGACGAGCTTGCGCGCGAGCCCGTTGTTGGGAACCCGACGGCGCATGTCCTCGTAGCCGGGGGCGTACGCCTGCTCGTAGGGAATCAGGCTGATGGTGCTCGTCGAGCCGAGCACGTCGATCACCCGCTCGGCGAGGCCGAGGATCGAGATCTCCTGGGCGCCGCCCATGTTGACGGCCAGGCCGTACGCGGCCGGAGTCTCGGCGAGGCGGACCAGGGCGGGCACGATGTCGCCGACGTAGGAGAAGCACCGGGTCTGCCTGCCGTCGCCGAAGACCGTGAGAGGTTCCCCGCGCTGCGCCTGGCCGACGAGGTTCGGGAAGACCATTCCGTAGCGCCCGGTCTGGCGGGGCCCGACGGTGTTGAACAGGCGCACGATGGCGACCGAGAGGCCCAGTTCACGCCAGTAGGCGTGGGCGAATGCCTCGTCGATCCCCTTCGCGGCCGCGTACGTCCAGCGAGACTTGAGAGCGGAGCCGAGGATGCGGTCGGAGTCCTCGTCGAGGCTGTCAGCGGTGTTCTTCCCGTAAATCTCGCTCGTCGACGCGAGCAGCAGGGTCGCGCCCGCGGCGACGCAGGCGTCGAGCACGTTCTCGGTGCCGTGGATGTTGGTGCGCAGGCTCGTCAGCGGTTCTTCGACGATGAGCTTGACGCCGACGGCCGCGGCGAGGTGGAAGACCCGGTCGCGCCCCGTGATGAGGCCGGTGACGAGCGCCTTGTCGAGGATGTTGCCCTCGACGAATCGCAACCGGGGGTTGTCGCTGACCCCGGCGAGGTTGCGGAGCGAGCCCGTCGACAGGTCGTCGAGCACGATGACGTCGTCGCCCTGCTGCAACAGGTATTCGGTGAGGTGGCTGCCGATGAAGCCGGCGCCGCCGGTGATCAATGATTTCACGGTGGTTCTCCGATCGAAGGGGTGGGCAGGGCAACGGATGCCGGGGGCCGAGCGGCCCCGGCATCCGCCCGGGAAGGGAGGGGTCAGAGCTGCACGCGGCGCGGCAGGTCGGTGCGACGGTAGGTCGTGTCGAGCACAAGGACCTCGGGGGAGAGCCATTCCCAGTCGACGTTGTCGTGGTCGGTGTGCAGGACCACGAGGTCGGCGCCGAACGCGTCAGGGTCGATCGTCGCGGTGAGCTCGCGGCCGTCCCTGAGCCGCACGGACCCGAAGAACGGGTCGTGGAACCCGACGTCCGCGCCCTGGTCGGCCAGCATGCTGAGGATCTCCAGGGCGGGCGACTCGCGCAGGTCGGCGACGTTGGGCTTGTAGGACACCCCGACCACGAGCACGCGTGAGCCGCGGAGCGGCTTGCCCTGGTCGGCGAGGGTCTCGCGCACCCGCTCGAGGACCCGCCGCGGACGGCCGGCGATCTCGCTCATCGCGTGTTCGATGACGGGTGCGTCGACGTGGGCCTTGCGGAGCCTGCCAGAGCAGGTAGTGCGGGTCGCACGGGATGCAGTGCCCGCCGACGCCGGCACCGGGGAAGAAGGGCATGAACCCGTACGGCTTGGTCGCCGCGGCGTTGATGACCTCGATGACCGAGAGCCCGAGGGCGAGGCACGCCTCGGCGAACTCGTTCGCCAGGGCGATGTTCACCGCCCGGAAGGTGTTCTCGAGGAGCTTGCTCATCTCGGCGACCTCGAGGGAGCTGACGCCGTGGATGTTGCGGGCGTAGCGGCCGAGGAGGGCGGCTCCCGCGGTCTGGCAGGCCGGTGTCGCCCCGCCGACGACCCGCGGCACGTCCTCGTGGGCGTAGCGGTCGTTGCCGGGGTCGATGCGTTCCGGGCTGAAGGACACGAAGATGTCCTTGCCGGCGGTCAGGCCGCGCACGAGCAGCGGGGTGACGAGGAGGTCCCTGGTGCAGCCGGGGTACGTCGTGGATGTGAGCATCAGGAGCCTGGCCGGGAACGGCGGCGTCGACGACCATCGTGCACGCGCTCGCGAGGATCTCGAGGTCCGGGGTGAGGTGCTCGTCGATCGGGGTGGGGACGCAGATGATGACCGCCGCCGCGTCACCGAGCAGGTAGGTGTCGCCGGTGATCTGGAAGTCGTCGCCCGTCATCGCCGTCTCGAGGCGATCGCGGTCGGACTCGAGGAGGTCGGCCTCACCGCTGCGGATCACGGCGAGCCGGCGTTCACTCACGTCGACGCCGAGCACCCGGAGACCGGCGGCGTGCAGGGACAGTGCCGTGGGCAGTCCGACGTAGCCGAGGCCGACGATGGCGACGTCGAAGTCGAACTGCGTGCGGGGGATGACCGGGATGAGCAGGGAGTCCGCGGCCGTGCGCTGACGGCCCTGGTGCGTGAGCGGAAGGGAAGAGTCGTCGACGATTTCGATTGACATTCCAGGTCCTTTGTTTGGGTAAGTCGGTGAGGCGGATGCGCCGCTGGCAAGGGAGGAGTTTCGGGACTCGACGGTGCGCGGCCTGTGGTGTTCCCGCGGCCAGTCTCTGCAGATGTCCCGGTCCGGGCAACCCGTGGAGGGGACTCTGCGGGATCGTGTGGGCATCCCGCAGTCGGATGTGGTTAACCGCAGTTGTCTGCTGTCGCGGGCTCCCGGCGCCGCGTGTACGGTCGGACCACCGGTGCGACCCCGCCGCCGGCGGCCGACGGAGAGTCACATGCTGAGTCTGATCGTGGTGCTGATCCTCGTGGTGGGGGTGAACACCGCCCTGTGGGGCACTGTCGGTCTGGGCCGGGTCGTCGCGCAGGCGTTCCGGAAGCGGCCGCGGAGCGCACGCCACCGGCTCGCGCAGACGACGGCGGGCCGGGCGGGTACGGCACCGGCAGGCCGTGTCACCCCGAACGACGTCGCCGTGCTGATCGCGGCCCACAACGAGGAACTCGTGATCCGGAACACGATCCGCTCCGCGGCCAGGCTCGTGCCCGTCGGCAACATCTTCATCGCCTCGGACGCGTCGAAGGACACGACGGCGGCGATCGCGGAGGAGAGCGGCGCGAACGTCGTCGAGCTCCTGCCCAACCGCGGCAAGGCGGGTGCGCTCGTCGCCGCGATCACGCACTTCCCGGCTTGCCGAACGCTTCGAGATCGTGATGCTTCTGGATGCCGACACCCAGCTCGCGGATGACTACATGGAGACGGGCCTCCCGTACTTCGACGATCCGGGGGTCGTCGCCGTCGCCGGCCGGGCAGCGACGGTCACGGACCCACCGTCACCGACCCGGCTCGGCCGTTTCCTCGTGGCGTACCGTGAGCGGTTCTATGTCGTCGTGCAGTACCTCCTCAAGTATGGCCAGGCAGCCCGCTTCGCGAACGTGGTGTCGATCGTCCCCGGCTTCGCGAGCATGTACCGCAGCCGGATCCTCGCCGACATCGACATCTCGGCCCCAGGTCTCGCGATCGAGGACTTCAACATGACATTCGAGGTGCATGCCAAGCGTCTCGGCCGCATCGCGTTCCACCCCCTCGCTGCGATCGCGTACACCCAGGACCCCGACACCTTCCGGGACTACACGAAACAGCTGCGCAGGTGGACGCTCGGCTTCTGGCAGACGGTCCGCAGGCACGGTTTCCGGTTCGGGACCTTCTGGGGAGCGCTCGCACTCTACGTCTTCGAACTCGTGACGAGCAGCATCATGATGCTGATCTTCCTTCCGCTTCTCCTGTTCTCACTCGGTGCGTCGGCCTGGGGGGAGGTCTCGGCCGATCCCGTGTGGATCGCGGTCGCCCAGGCGGTCCCCCCCGACGTCCATCGTGATCGGGGTGCTGGTGCCGGACTACCTGCTCACGATCCTGGTCGTGATCGTGACCGGGAGAGCGCAGTACCTGGTGCTCGGGATCGGTTTCCCGCTCGTGCGCATCGTCGACGCCTTCATCTGCCTCCGGACCATCCCGCAGGCCTTTTTCGGCCGGTCGAGCGGCACCTGGAAGAGCCCGGAACGACGGAGCAACACGGCCACGAACTCCGGGATCGCGGTCGGCGACGCCCTGCCCCGGGGGTAGCGCCCCCCGGTCGGGCCCCCGGCCGCGGGGCGCGGGGGCCCGACCGGCTCAGTGGATCAGACCATACCGCTCGCCGCGCCGTCCGCCAGCACCGCTCCGGAGCCGGAGAGCAGCGCGATCAGGTGCGACCGGGACTTGGCGCCGAGCTTGTTGTACGTGCGGGTGAGACGCACCTCCACGGTGCGCAGGGACACGAAGAGCTCTGCTGCGATTTCCTTGTTGCGCTTGCCCTGCTGCACGAGTTCGGCGACGAGCCGTTCGTCGGGGGCGAGGGTCGCGAGGAGGGGGTTGACGCTCGGGGCGTGGGTGCCGAGACGCACGGCATCCGCTTTCCTGGCCCACGGGATGGCGCCGAGCTGGGTGAAGATCATCCGTGCGGCCAGGTACTGGTCGGCGCCTTCCCTGCCGTGACCGAGGTTCACGAGCCGGTCGGCGAAGCTCAGAAGGGTACGGCCCTGCTCGAATTGTGAGTCATTGGGCTGCCAGAGGCCCGCAGCGTGTTCGAAGACGGCGACGGATGCCTCGCCGGGTGTCAGCAGGGCCTCGGCGCGAGCAGAGGCGAGCACGATCCACCGGGTGTGGAAGGGCCGGGCCCTGGCCCGGAACTCGCGGAACTGGATGACGGCCTCCCGCAGCCGGCCGGACAGCACGTATGCCTCGATCAGGTCGACCTGGTTCCGGAGCAGCGAGGGGTTGCGGAACGCGGAACCGATTGCCCCCGCCCGGTGCAGGAACGCGATCGCATCGTCGAACCGGCCCTCCATGAGGGCGAACCGACCTTGGTCGGCTACGAGCCGTGCGGCGAGCGCCGGATGGTCGCTCGTCGCGAAGCTGCGGTTGCAGAGCTCGATCGCCGCGTCCGCGCGGGCGCGGTCACCGCGGGCCTGCCAGTACCAGGCCGTCAAGAGCTGGAGCGGGCGACGATGCACCTGTTCCGTCCCTGAGGCCGTGAGTGATTCGATGATGGCCATGGCCTCGAATTGGTTGCCGGCGAGGATTTCGTTCTCGGCGAGGTAGTACCTGGCCGTCTGCAGGACGATCGGGTCAGGAGGGGGCTCGAGTCCGACGACGGTGCGCAGCACCCGCCTGGCGTCGCCGTAGCGATCGATGAACGTGAGGCTGCGGCCGAGGACGGACAGGGCGCGCGCGCTCGTCTCCTCTGTCCAGCCGTGCCGGGAGACCCTCTCGAACATCCGCGTCGACGGACCAGGGTCGCCCTCGAGGGCGGAGAGCAGCAGCGCGGACAGCTCGTGGAGTTCGACGGACTCCGGGGTTGCGCTCTCGAGAAGGTGGCGGCCCCTGGCCAGGGCGTCCCGCGCGGCGTCGACTTCCCAGCGCTCGGCGTGACTGAGGGCGCTCATGCCGAGCAGGCGCGCGAGGTCTTCTGCCCTGCTGCCCGCGCCGCGCAGACCGACCCAGTCGTCGAGGTCGGTCGTGAGCAACTGGTGGGTCGACATGAATTCGATTCCGGTGCGGAGGATCGCCAGCTTTGTGACCGTGGCGATCGAGCCGGGCCTGCGCTGGCCGAGCCTGGCGTAGCGGGCCGCATACGAGAGTTCGCCCTGCAGGTACAGCGCGTCCGCGACCTCGAGAAGGGCCTCGGGGCTGCCCGTCGCGTCGAGGGCGAGCGCGAGGGCGCGTTCGGCGAGTTCGACGGCCTGCCAGATCAGGCCCCTGCCGGCGAATTCGGCAGCGGAGGCGAGCAGTTCGTCCGAAGACAGGCTGCCGGCATCCGCCCAGCTGCGGTGCCAGGCCGCGAGGCCGGGGTCCCCGCCGGGCGCTGCCTCGCTTCGGGCGGCGCGGGCGTGGAATTCGGCACGGGTACCGGCGTCGATGGACCAGTAGAGGTGGGATCGCAGCGCAGAGTCGGAAATCCGTAGGTACCGGCCGTCGCGGACCACTGTGCCCGCGGACAGGAGCTCCTCCAGGGCCCCGCGAAGGGGGTCGCCGCTCTGCCGGAACGGATCCTGGCTGCTCAGGTAGGAGCAGGACAGCATCGCCAGCAGCAGATGCTGGTCGTCCGGTTCCTGTGAGGTCCGGGTCGAGGGGCGCGCGAGGCGCGGAACGGCAGCGCGACCGGGGCAGTGTTGCCGAGATGCCTGCTGGTCAGGAGCCGGGCGTTCCTGGCGAGTTCCGACGGGCTTCCCGACGAGGAGAAGGCGAGCATGCGACGGAGCGCCTCGTCGGCCTGGGGCCCCAGAAGCTCGGTCGCGAGGAGCATCGATTCGGCGAAGGTGAGCCGGTCGAGGGTGATGCGGGGGAGCGAGGCGAGCGGGCCGACGGGCGGCTCAGCAGACACGGTTCCCACGAGGCGCAGTCCCGTGCCGCCGAGGCGCGTCGCGACCATCGCGAAGACGGTCTGGCTCGCGAGGTCCATCAGGTCGAGGTCGTCGATCAGGAGGAGGGTTGCCGCCGGCGTGGAAGTCGCGGATCAGGGCAAGAAGTTCCGCCGCGCGGCCGGCGAGCTGGGCATCCGCTTCGCCGGGGATCAGGAGTTCGCTGGAGAGCGCGGCGGCGGCCGGGTTCTGGAAGGAGGCGACGAAGGCGGAGAGGCCGGAGAGCGGGAAACCGGCTTCGGCAGGATTGATCTTGACCCGAAAGATCTCGACCCCAGCGATCGGTTCGACGCAGGCGAGCAGGCGCGACTTACCGGATCCGGGTTCGCCGACGACCAGCAGGGCCGACTCATGGGCGGCCGTTGCGACATCGATGATCGCGCCCAGCATGTCGCGGTGGATGCTGGACTTCATGCGAAGGCCCCCGGGGTCTGTCCGTACCGTTCCGGGGGTCGGTGAAAGAGTTCATTCATGAGACGGCGCTTCGTTTCGGGTAACGAGTGCGTGCGGATCACTCTATTCGGGGAGTACAGCAGCCGCCTCGGGGATGAGTCGGTGCTCTGCATTACTACCTGTGTGCGGTTCCGGAATGGGTGGTCCGGAACCTGGCACCCCCGGTGAAGGGGGTTCCTGTTATGCAAGGTACGCTCATTTTTTTCCAAGGTATCCCCCACAAGTGGGGGATTACGGCGCGTCGAATGACGGCGGATGCGGCGAGGCGCCTCCGTTCTGATAGTGCGCTGGGCCGAACTGCCGCGATTAAATCGGGTCTGACCGAGCTATTCGTGGATCGCGACGACCGTGCGCCCGTGCAGGCGACCCGCGAGGATGTCATCGGCCGCGCTGATGGCCTCCCCGAGCGGGATGCTCGACGTCAGGCCGTCGAGGAGCGCCAGGTCGAGGTCGGATTCAAGCCGCGACCACGCCTGTTCCCGGAGGGCCAGGGGGGCCTCGACGGAGTTGATGCCCACGAGGCTCACCCCGCGCAGGATGAAAGGCATCACCGTCGTCGGAAGGTCGGCGCCCTGGGCAAGGCCGCAGGCGGTGACGACGCCGCCATAGTTCGCCTGGGCGAGGACGTTGGCGAGGGTGGCGCTGCCGACGGAGTCGACGGCCGCCGCCCAGCGCTGGGCCTGCAGTGGCTTGCCGGGCTCGGAGAGGGTGCTCCGGTCCAGGACGGCCTCGGCCCCGAGGGTGCGAAGGTAATCGCCGAGCTCGTCGACGCGGCCCGTCGACGCCGTCACCCGGTAGCCACGGGCCGAGAGCAGGGCAACCGCGATCGACCCGACGCCGCCGGCGGCACCCGTGACGAGCACGGGACCGGAGTCCGGCGTCGTGCCGCCGCGTTCGAGCGCGAGCACGGCGAGCATGGCGGTGAAGCCGGCCGTGCCGATCGCGGCCGCCTGGCGGGCACTGATCCCGGCGGGCAGGCGCACCAGGGAGGCCCCCGAGACCCTGGCGCGTTCGGCGAGGCCGCCATGGTGGGTCTCGCCCAGGCCGGAGCCGTTCAGGATGACCCGGTCTCCCGGAACCCAGCGCGGGTCCTCGCTCGACTCGACGGTGCCGACGACGTCGATCCCGGCGATGAGGGGCCACACGCGGATGACCCCGGGCCGACCGGCGAGCGCGAGCCCGTCCTTGTAATTGAGGCTCGAGAATTCGACGGAGATGGTCACGTCACCCGGCATCAGGAAGGTCTCGTCGACGAGCGTGAGCGTCGCGTGCTGCGACTTCGCGCCGTCCTCCGCAACGGTTCGTTCGACGACGATGGCGCGGAACCGAGTCTCACTAGTCATGCTCCGAGCCTACGACTCGTCACTCGCCCGCCTTCCTCCCCCTCCGCGAGAGTGCACTTTTGGCCCTTATGGCGGCGGTTTAAAGGGCCAAAAGTGCGCTCTGGCGGAGACCGCGGGGACCCGGATCACCCTCGCCAGCTCGCGGCCGAATCGATAACATGAGCGCTATGACCGCCGCCGCCGTGCCAGAGAAGGTGCGGATCGTGCCGCGCCGGCTCTCTCTGAGTGCGGGCGTCGACGCCTTCTTCTTCGTTTTCGGAGGGTTCGCCGCGGTCTGGCTCGCCGTTCTGCTCGTGAGCGAGAGCTTCCTGCTCGGCTGGGGTGCGCTCTGGTTCGCCGTGCTTTTCTGGGTGCTGCTCGCGTACCTCGTGCTCCCGAGGCTGCACCGGATCCTCACCCAGCTGTACGTCCCCAACTACTTCATCGGCCGCACCCGCACGAGCGACGGCCTGCTCGGCGACCCGGTCAACCTCGCGATCACCGGCTCGGCGGAACAGCTTCAGCAGGCGCTCGCCGCGGCAGGCTGGACGCGGGCGGACGACATCACTCCCGGCACGGCCTGGAGGATGGTCTCGGCGACGCTCGCCAGGCGCAGTTATGACGAGGCGCCCGTCAGCCCGCTGTTCCTGTTCGACCGGATGCAGGATTTCGCGTACCAGCAGGAGGTCGCCGACAATCCGGCCAAGCGGCACCACGTGCGGTTCTGGCGCTGCCCGGACGGCTGGCTCCTCCCGGGCGGGACGAGGGTCGACTGGCTCGCGGCGGGGACCTTCGATCGCGCCGTCGGCTTCTCCCTGTTCACCCTGCAGATCACGCACAAGATCGATGAGAACACCGACATCGAGCGGGACCACATCGTCGAGTCGCTGCTTCAGGCTGGCTCGGGGGCCCGGGTGGACGTGATCCGGGACTTCGCGAGCGGCTACCACGCGCGCAACGGCGGAGGCGACACGATCCAGACGGACGGAGACCTGCCGGTCATCGACGTGTCCGGCGTCGCGGTGTCCGGCAGCGCGGCTGCGCGGGCGGGTTCTGCTGCCGCGCCGGTTCCGTCCACGGCATCGGGCGAGGCACCGAACGGGAGCGCGGCGCCGGCGGCACCCGGTGTCCACCGGCGGCGGCCGGCTTCGATCAGCGTCGGAGCCCTGATGCTCTCGGCTCGGGTCCTGTCCGGCCTCGGTGTCATCGTCCTCGCCGCGCTCGACTGGCCGGAGTTCGTCTCGGCCGTCGCCATCGACGGCAAGCCGGCGGGCACCGTCGACCCCGCGACGGCCGGCGTCGCCCTCGGGCTATTGCTGGCCGGCTACGGAGTCGTCCTCGCCCTCAACATCGGCTTCGCCGCATTCGTGTACTTCGGCCGGAACTGGGCGCGGATCGTGGCGATGTCGTTCGCGACGGTGAGCATCATCACCAGCTTCGTCGACTATGTCGTCAACGGGGCCGCGATCACCCTGCGGACCTCGCTCGTGAGCGTCACCTTCGACATCCTCATCCTGCTCGCCCTCTCCGCGAAGGACGCCAGGGAGTTCTCCCGCGCGCGGCCGGTCAGGAGTGCGCGGGGCAGGCGGGCGCCGTAGCGGTGCAGTCCCGGCAGACGACGAGCTGTTCCCGGCAGGACGGCTCGCGGCAGTTCATCATCTGATTCGTCGCTGCCGCGCAGCAGGCGCACCGGCCGAGGACCGCGGTGTCCCCGGCGAAGTCGACGGACATCCGCTGGTCGAAGACATAGAGCGAACCGTCCCAGAGGCCGGAGTTGCCGTAGGCCTCGCCGTAGCGCACGATACCGCCGTCGAGCTGGTAGACCTCGCCGAAGCCGCGGTCCTTCATCAGCGAGCTGAGCACCTCACAGCGGATGCCGCCGGTGCAGTAGGTGACGACCGGGCGGTCCTTGAGGTGGTCGTACCGGCCGCTGTCGAGCTCGGCGGCGAAGTCGCGGGTCGTTGCGACGTCGGGAACGACGGCGCCCCGGAAGCGTCCGATCTCCGCTTCGAAGGAGTTGCGGCCGTCGAAGAAGATCAGGTCGTCGCCGCGCTCGGCGACGAGTTCGTGCAACGCGGCGGGGTCGAGCCGGGTGCCGCCGCCCTGCACTCCCGCCCCGGTGACCGTGAGCTCGCCGGGAGCGCCGAAGCTCACGATCTCCTCGCGCACCTTCACCACGAGCCGCGGGAAGTCGAGGCTCAGCCCGGCTTCGTCGAGGCCGGTGCCTTCGCTCCACTTGAAGTCGATGTCGCGGAACGCCGGGTACTCGCGCGTCGTCCGCACGTAGCGTTTCACGGCGGGGAGGTCGCCGCCGACCGTGCCGTTGATGCCGTCCTTCGAGATCAGGATGCGGCCGCGCAGTCCGAGCGCTTCGCACAGGCCCCGCTGCCAGAGCCGCACGGCCTCGGGGTCGGCGAGCGGCGTGAAGACGTAGTACAACAGGATCTTCGGAATGGCCACCGCGCCATGTTACCCGCCCTGGTTCGGCATGACTCCTGCAGATTCCCGCGGTTGACGGCGGGGGCCCCGGAATCACGCGGCAGGAATTCCACCGCAGGGGAATGTGCAGGAGTCATGCCCAGAGGTTGGAGGACAGCCGGGTCTCCTCGAGGTCGAGCATGCGCTGGGCCCTCTCGATGAGGTGCGAGCCGTAGACCCCCGTCTCGCGGGCGTCGAGCAGGGCGGCGCGCTCACGTGCGAGCACGTGCAGCCGCAGCGCACGGTGCTGGTGGTGCGGTGCCCCGGTGGCCGGGGCCGCCGTCTCATCGAGCGCCTGTGCGCGGCGGATGCTGTCCGCACGCACCAGGGACAGTGCCTCCGCGGTGAACGGTTCACCACCGTCCTGCGCGAGCGCAGGGTTGCCGAGGCTCTGGAGCCCGGCCGCGCTGATCTGGCCGACGAGGGCTGCGAGGCCACGCTGGTCATCCGCCTCGGCGCTTCCGGTGAGCCCGAGCCTGCGGATCAGCAGCGGCAGGGTGCCGCCCTGCACGAGCAGGGTCACGAGGGCAACGGTGAACGCGATGAAGATAAGCTGCGGCCGGTAGGGGATGCCGGTCGGCAGCGACTGCGCGGCGGCGAGTGCGACGACGCCTCGCATCCCCGACCAGCCGAGCACAGCGCCGTCCCGCCAGCCGAGGCTCTCGACCGTCTGGAAGTCGAGGTCCGCCCGCCTCCTGGTCAGCCTCCGGTGAGCACTGGCCTGGGCGACGCCCTCATGCCTGGCCATGCGCAGCCGCCGCAGTGCGGAGTCGACCTCCCGGCCGCCGGCCCGGGCCCTGCGCTCTTGTCGTTTGAGCTGGGCGACAAGGGGTACGACGAAGGCGCCCCGGACGACGACGAGGACGACGGTCGCGAGAAGTCCGATGCCGACGGCCTCGATGACGCTGACATGATCCTCGTGCACCTCGCCGACCAGGTACTTCAGTTCGAAGCCCATCAGGAGGAAGACGCCGTTCTCGAGCACGAACTGGATCGTCCGCCAGTTCACCTGTTCGCTGATCCGCATCTCCGCAGTGAAGACCAGCGGTCCCCGATGCCCGGTCACGAGCCCGGCGACGACGACGGCGAGCACCCCGGACGCGTGGACGTGGTCGGTCGGGATGAACGCGAGGAACGGCACCGCGAATGAGATCGTCGTGTTGAGCACGACATTACCCAGGCGCGACCTCAGCCACACGGTCAGGTGCCCCACGACGAGACCGATCCCGATCGCGACTCCGACGGCGTACACGAAGTCCCCGGCCACGCCGATCAGGGACACCCCGCCTGCCGTCGCCGCGATCGCACAGCGGAACAGCACGAGGGCCGAGGCGTCGTTGAGCAGTCCCTCACCCTCCAGCAGGGTCACCACCCGGGGTGGCAGCCCCAGCCGGCGCCCCATCGAGGTCGCTGCGACCGCATCCGTCGGGCTCACGACCGCACCGAGCGCGAGGGCGGCGGGAACGCTGAGGCCGGGCAGCAACCAGTGGAACAGTGCTCCGCTCGCGACGGCGCTCACGATCACGAGCAGCACAGAGAGCCCGGTGATCGCCGTCACGTTGCGGCGGAAGTCGTGCAACGGCACGTTGACCGCCGCCGAATAGAGGAGCGGAGGGAGGACGACCGCGAGGATGAGCTCTGGCGGGAAATCGAAGGCCGGTACGCCGGGGACGAGGCTCGCAGCGATCCCGATGGGCACGAGGAGGAGCGGGGCGGCGACTCCGAGCCGCGGCGCGATGACGGCGACCGACACGATGGTCAGGATGCCGAAGACGCCGAGAAGGGAATAGTCCATTGCTGGACCGTAGCGAGCCGGGCTGGACCCGACCGCTGTGCGACCTTGGCGGCGCCTGAGGATCTTCGAAGCGAGGACGCCTGGCGCCTAAACTGGGGACAGCCCGCACAAGAACCCCCGCCGCCAGGAGGACCCATGACCACCGTCGATCCGCTCGCCGTCTACGGCGAGGTTCCGCTCTTCACCCTCTCGAGCACGGATGTGACCGACGGGGCACCGCTTTCGGCCGCCCAGTTCGGCGCGGGAGCCGGGGGCCTCGACCGGTCGCCGCAGCTGTCCTGGAGCGGGTTCCCGGCCGAGACGAAGAGCTTCGCGGTCACGATGTACGACCCGGATGCACCGACCGGCTCCGGCTTCTGGCACTGGGCGGTCTTCAACATCCCGGCCTCCGTCACGTCCCTGCCGGCCGGAGCCGGCGCACCCGGCGGAGCGCTGCTGCCCGCCGGAGCGCTCACCCTGCCCAACGAGCCTGCGGCTCACCTCCTTCATCGGCGCCGGCCCGCCGCCCGGAACCGGCACCCACCGCTACCAGTTCATCGTGCACGCAGTGGATGTCCCCGCCCTCGACCTCGACCCGGGCTCGACTCCCGCCGTGCTCGGCTTCACCCTGCGGTTCCACACCCTCGGCCGTGCGGTCATCGAGGCGACCGGCGCATTCGGCGGGGCGGCACTGCACCCCTAGAACGCCTGCCCGGGGCCGAAACCTGAGGTCCTCTCAGGTTGCTCACACACGGGGGACCTAGGTTCGTGCTGTGAACCAGATCCGCAGCACCCTCGCATGACCGCAGGCACCACCCTGAAACCCCGCGAAACCAGTCTCCGCCGCGTTCCCGTCTGGGTCTGGCGGGCCCTGATGATCCGGCTCTCTCCCGGCGAGCCTGCACAAGTTCAACCTCCAGCCGATCGATACGGTGGACTACCACCTCGACGTCGACTACATCGGGGACGCGAGCCGCGACCACCGGCTCGACGTGATGGTGCCGCACGACCCTGCCGGTCCGCTTCCGGTCTACGTGTATTTCCACGGCGGCGGCTGGACCTCCGGCGACAAGGCGCCACTCACCAAGTACTGCGCGAGCCAGGCCGCGGACGGGATGGTCGTCGTCAATGCCAACTACCGGATGGCCACCCGGTTCCAGCTCAGGCACATGCTCGAGGACGGTGACGCGGTGCTCGACTGGGTGGCCCGCAACGTGGCCGACTTCGGCGGTGACCCGACCCGGATCGTGCTCGGCGGGGATTCGGCCGGAGGCCACATCGCGGCACTCCTCGCTGCATCCGCGTTCGAGCCGGAGCTCGCGGCCCACTACGGCATCGAACCCCACGTGGCTCCGGGCAACCTCCGCGGTCTCGTGCAGCACTGCAGCATCGCCGACCTCTCGGTGATGTTCGAGCGCGGCTTCGTGCTGAGCCTCAACTTCCTGCGGATGCTGCTGCCCGAGCGGGGGCGCGGAGTCGTGCTGCGGGCCGCGGCTCGGTTCATGAACCCGATCGAATGGCTCGACAGCGGATTCCCGCCCGTCTTCGTCACGACGAGCGAGCGGGACTACTTCTACCGGGCGAACCTGAACTTCATCGCTGCGCTCAAGCGCCGGTCGATCCAGGTGGACAGCCTGATCTACGACCGGCGGCAGGCGAACACCCACCACACCTGGCAGCAGGACGCGCGGCATCCCGAGTCCCAGGAGGTCTACCGGCGCCTCGGCGCGTTCGTCCGTCGGGTCGCGGCCCTTCCAGTGCCCGTTCCGGCCCCGGTCACCGTTTAGGAACGGCGGTTCAGGCTCTGGGCGCCGGTCGCGACCAGGACGCCGCCGAGGCCGATCATCATGACTCCGCCGCCGGCGGAAAGCCGTTCAAGGCGTTTCGGCGACTTCGCGAACCAGTTCCGCGCCGTGCCCGCCGCGAGTGCCCAGACGCTGTCGCCCGCGAGGGCGAGCACGACGAAGATGGTGCCGAGGGTGAGCAGCTGCAGCGGCACCGCACCGGCACGGTAGTCGACGAACTGGGGCAGCACGGCGACGAAGAACACGATCGACTTGGGGTTCGTCGCGCCGACGACCGACCCCTCGGCGAGCAGCCGCCACCAGGGCCGGCCGACGAGCGTGACGCCGCGTGCCCGGGTGACGGCGCCGCGGTGCGTGATCGCGTGGATGCCGAGGTAGACGATGTAGGCGGCGCCGACGACCTTGACGATCGTGAAGACCACGATCGACTGGGTCACGAGCGCGCCGAGGCCGAGGGCGACCGCGGCGATGAGGGGCAGCATCCCGAGGGCGTTTCCGAGCACGCTCAGGAAACCGCCGAGACGCCCGAGCGCGAGGGAGCGTCCGATCACGAAGAGAACGGTCGGCCCCGGCAGTGCGATGAGTGCGACGGAGGCGAGCGCGAACGTGAGCAGGTGATCGATCGGGACCATACCGGAATGCTACCCAATCGCCCGAGGCGTTAACATCGCAGGATGCATATGCTGATGCGCACCCTCTTCCACGGCTGGCTGTCGAAGCGGGGCCCCCGCGTCGGGTCCTATGACGTCGTGAGAACCCGGTTCGTGACCCTCCCGACCGACCAGGACATCCTGCGGCACATGAACAACGGGGTGTACCTGTCGATCATGGACATCGCCAGGCTCGACCTGCTGCACCGCACCGGCATCTGGCCGATCTTCACCGCGCGGGGCTGGTACCCCGTCGTCGTGAGCGAGACCATCAGCTTCCGTAAGTCGCTCACCGTCGGCCAGCGGTTCACCGTCGAATCGCGCATCCTCGGTTTCGACGAGAAGGCCGTCTACGTGGAGCAGCGCTTCGTGCGACCGGATGCCGACGGTAACCCCGAGATCCTCGCGCTCGGCTTCATCCGGGGTCGCTTCCTCAAGCGCAGCGGGGGCGTCGTCGGAATCGAGGAACTGCTCGCCGCCGTCGGACCGGCGCCCGCCGGTCTCACCGTCCCGACGTGGCTGCTCGAGTGGAGCGCCGACGTCGCCCTGCCCGCGACCCGCGCGACCGCCCCGAGTCTCTGGGAATAGCCGGCGGCAGCGGGCGCAGCAGTTCTGGCGCGCCGACGTCCGGGAGGGCTCGCACCCTCGGGGACGGTCGGCAGGACTATGCGCGCGGCGGTGCGGGGACGGGAGCGACCGGGGGCTTGGTCGGGACGATGAGCTCGGAGTAGTAGAGCTCGTGCCCGCCCGCGTAGTGCTCGTGGGCGGGCAGCGGCTGCCCGGTGCGCACGGCGACGAGGCGATCGAGGTAGTAGTCCCAGAACGGCCCGACCCGTGCGGCGTCCGCCGCGGAGTGCAGGCGCTGCCCGAGGGTGAGCGTGGTCATTCCCGCGCCTTCGACGAGGTGCAGGATCAGGTGCCTCGCCGCTTCTCCCTCGCCGAGGTTGACGGTGAACCGCTTCGGCGGGATGCACTTGAGGATCGTCACATACGTCCACTCGGCATCCGCTTCGGAGAGCTTGAAGCGCACCGCACCGGTCTCCGGCGCCCCGGTGTACGTCCCGATCCACCCGGCGAGGCCACCGGGCCGGCTGACGCTCGCCCAGACGTCGTCGATGGGCGCCGTGAAAAGACGATCGAGCATGAGGTACAGCCCGTCCTCGCGATGGGCGAGGCGACCGGTGGGCTTGGCTGACATGGGAACCTCCGCGGTGAGTGAAACAGGAGCCGTGCCTTCAGGCTAAACCCGTTCGGCGTCCCCGTGCCACAGCATCGCCTGTGCCGGCCTGGTCCGCTGGCCCCGGCCGCCGAAATCGACCGACGAAATCGGCCGGCGGGTTCAGTCGTCGAGCTCTGCCTCGAGCACCGCCATGGCGGCGTTGTGCCCTCCGATGCCGCTGACGCCGCCGCCACGGCGGGCGCCGGCGCCGCAGACCAGGATGCGCGGATACCGGGTCGCGACCCCCCAGCGTTCCGCCGCGGTGCCCCGGGGAGCGTCGTCCTCGAGGAACGGCCACTCGAGGGGACCGTGGAAGATGTTCCCGCCGGGCAGGTTGAGGGCGTGCTCGAGGTCGAGGGTCGTCTTCGTCTCGATGCAGGGCCGGCCGGCCGCATCCGTCAGCAGCAGGTCTTCGATCGGCTCGGCGAGCACCGAGTTGAGCGAGGCGAGCACGGCCTCCTGGAGCCGGGCCCGCGTTGCGTCGTTGTTCTCATCGCTCAGCCAGCGGTTCGGTGCGTGCAGGCCGAAGACGGTGAGGGTGTGGGCGCCGGATGCCGCGAGCTCCGGCGACAGGATGCTCGGGTCGCTCAGGGAATGACAGTAGATCTCACAGGGCAGCCGGTCCGGGATGATCCCCCGGATGGCCTCGTCGTACGCGCCCTCGAGCTGGATGTACGTCTCGTTGACGTGGAAGGTGCCGCCGAACGCGGCCTCTGCGGTGACCGACGTGTCGCGGAGCCGCGGCAGGCGGCGCAGCAGGAGGTTGACCTTGACCTGGGCGCCCTCCGGCTTCGGCGCGGGCACCCGGTCGGGAGTGGCCTCTGGCGCGGCGTCGCGATCCTCCCGGCCGCCGGCATCCGCTTCGAGGAGCCTGCTCGAGCACCCAGGGGGCGACACCGGAGAGCACGACCGTTCCGGCGACCTCGCGGATGCTGCCGCCGCGCCGGTAGCGCACGGTCCCGTCCGGAGTGACGCTCGTCACCTCGGCATCGGTCACGATCCGGGCGCCCGCCTGCCGCGCCGCCTTCTCGAGTTCGCCCGTCACGGCTCCCATCCCGCCGATCGGCACGTCCCAGTCCCCGGTGCCGTTGCCGATCACGTGGTAGAGGAAGCATCGGTTCGCAGCGAGGTCGCTCGCATCCGCAGACGTGAACGTGCCGATCAGGCCGTCGGTCGCGACGACGCCGCGCACGAGGTCGTTCGTGAAGGCCTCGGTGATCGTCCGGCCGAGCGGATGCTCGACGAAGCGATCCCACAGGGAGTCTTCGCCGAGCAGCAGCCTCGCCTCGGAGCGGGTCGGCAGGGGTTCGCAGACCGTGGGGAAGAGCGCTCGGGCAAGCCGCCCGGTGTCGGCGTAGAAGTCGGCCCAGGCCGGGGCGTCGGCGGGTGCGCCGATCCGGTCGAAGCTCGCCTGCGTGGCGGAGTCGTCGCCGTTGTCGACGAGGAGCCCGCCGGCCGGGTCCGCGGGGTTCGGCGTGTACGAGGAGAAGCGGCGACGCGCGAGGCCGATCTCGAGGCCGAGTTCGTCGATGATCCGCTGCGGCAGCAGGCTGACGAGGTAGGAGTAGCGCGAGAGCCGGGCGCCGACGCCCTCGAACGCCTCCGCGGAGATCGCGGCCCCGCCGACGTGGTCCGCGCGCTCGAGCACGATCACGCTGCGGCCGGCGAGGGCGAGGTACGCGGCTGCGGTCAGTCCGTTGTGTCCGCCGCCGACGATGACAACGTCATGAGTGGGTTCCGTCACGCCTCGAGACTAGCAACGGGCGCCGTCGCGTGTGGGCCGGCGCGGGACATCCGACCCGGACGGCCCAGACAGCCCGGACGACCTGGACGGCCCGGACGGCCCCGACAGCACTCAGGGGACGATGTGCCCTGCGGCGCGGAAGAGCTCGTACCACTCGGCCCTGGTGAGCGTCACGTCGGAGCCCTGGGCCGCGCCGGTGACGCGCTCGGGGGTGGTGGTGCCGAGAACGACCTGCATCCGGGCGGGGTGACGGAGGATCCAGGCGGTCGCGATCGCGATCGCCGGGACGCCGTACTGGGCGGAGAGTCGGTCGATGACGGCGTTGAGCTCGGGGTACTCCGGCGAGCCGAGGAACACCCCCGTGAAGAAGCCGGCCTGGAACGGCGACCAGGCCTGGATGGTGATGTCGTTCAGGCGGCAGTAGTCGACGATCCCGCCCCCGTCGCGGGTGACGGCCTGCTCCTGCGCGCTCATGTTCGCGGCGACCCCCTGGGCGATGATCGGTGCGTGGGTGAGCGAGAGCTGCAGCTGGTTGACGACGATCGGCTGGCGCACGTACTTCCGCAGCAGGTCGATCTGGCGCGGGGTGTGATTCGAGACGCCGAACGCCCGAACCTTGCCCGCGGCTTCGAGTTCGTCGAACGCGCGGGCGACCTCCTCGGGTTCGACGAGGGCGTCGGGGCGGTGCAGCAGCAGGATGTCGATGTGGTCGGTCCGCAGGGCGGCGAGCGACCCCTCGACGGACTCGATGATGTGCTCGTAGGAGAAATCGAAGTACGGACCGTCCCCGACGATTCCCGTCTTCGTCTGGATCGTGATCTCGTCACGCTGCGCGGGCGTGAGCTGCAGGGCCTCGCCGAAGCGACGTTCGCAGCCGTGCAGTTCAGAGCCGTAGATGTCGGCGTGGTCGAGGAAGTCGATTCCGGCGTCGCGGGCGGTGCGCACGAGGTCGCGGACCTCGTCGTCGCTCTTCTCCTGGATGCGCATCAGGCCGAGGATGACGTTCGGGGCGACGATATCGGTGCCGGGCAGGGTGAAAGTCTTCATGTCGACTCACGCTAGGCGAGGCCCGTGCAGAAGTAAAACAACTGACGGCGATGCGATTGAGAAGGGAAAGCGCTCAATGGCTCGGGGTCGCCCGTTCACCGGTGTTGCTCCCCGGTGGTACTGCCCGGTGTTGCTCCCCTCGGGCGCTGCGGGTCAGTTCGGGCTGCTCGCCGGCTGGCGCTCGAGGGTGCCGATCTCTTTCCCGCCCTGGTCCGTGAGCGTCATCGTTGAGCCGTCGATGGTCGCGGTCGTCGCGGCTCCCAGCCAGGTGTCGACACCCTCGCAGGCCATCAGGGTCGAGGCGATGGGCCCGAATTCGATCCGGTCACCGCTCATCTTCCAGGTGCCGACGAGCCGGTTGCAGCCGTCGGTGCCGGAGAGCGAACGGTCCTCGTGGAGTTCGAGGCTCGGCATCCGTGGGGCGTCAGGGTCGCCCCAGACTCCGGTCGCGGCGCTTTCGGCGGATGCCCCGCACCCGGAGAGCGCGACGGCGACGCTGGCCGCCGCGGCGGCCACGAGAATGCGGCGGGAGAGGCGGGTGACCACGGGGACTCCATAACCGCACGCGGTCGCGGGCGTGCTCTGCTTGTTATTCAAGGCCAGCCCGTGACCCCCGTCAAGGCGCGACCGCGCGGGCGAGCGCGTCGCGCACGGCGACGACGCCCGGGCGCCTCGTGCTCGAGCGGCGCGCGGCCGAGAAGAGGGTGCGGCGCGGGTCGCCGGGCAGGTCGACGAGGCGCACCGTGGGGACGGCACCCGCCCAGACCAGGTCCGGCAGGATGCCGACGGCGTTCCCCGATTCGATCAGGCGGATGTGCGCGATCAGGTCCGCGGTCTCGAACCGGACGTCCGGTTCGAACCCGGCTTCGCGGCAGAGCTGGCTCGCCCACGACCGGGAGACGGTCCCGTGCGGTTCCATGACCCACGGCAGCCCGGCCATGCCGGCGAGCGTCCCTGCTGCGCTCGCGGCCCCATCTGCGCCCACGCCGACACCGGCGCTCGCGGGCGGCAGCGCGAGCCGCAGTGCATCCGTGGCCAGGTGCACCCGGTCGAGGTCCGCCCGGTGCGCCCGACCGTGCCCCGGGTACTGCTCGGCGAGGACGAGGTCGAAGTCCCTGGCGCTCACTTCGAAGAGGCCGCGCTCCGGCTCGCGCTCGGTCACTTCGACACGCAGCCGGGGGAATTCGGCGGTGAGGAGGGTCAGTGCCCGCGGGATCACGGCGTGCGACGCGGACTGGAAGACCGCCACCCGCACGGTGCCGGAGACGGTCGTGAGCGAGGCCATCATCTCGGCCTCGGCGATCTCGAGCCGTTCGAGCAGGTGGGCGGTGTGCTCGACGAGGATCTCGGCCTGCGCGGTGAGCTGAACGCGGCGACCGACCTTGTGCAGGAGCTCGACCCCCGCCTCTTTCTCGAGCAGGGCGAGTTGCTGGGACACCGCGGAGGGGCTGTACGAGAGCGCCTCGGCAACCCCGGCGAGGGTCCCGCGGATCTTCAGTTCACGCAGCAGGCGCAACCTCCGCACGTCCAGCATCGCGTGTACCTTCCACTCGGCCCCATTGCACACAAATACTAACCAATACTCTGCACTAACGGTCGCTTTTGCTTATCGGAAGTTCCCGGGACACTGGACTCAGATTCCGTCCCCCCGGAACGGCTCCCGGCCGTTGCGCGAGCGAAAGACTACCCTCATGACCATGAGCAACTCACCGTCCGTCGTGCACCAGGCCCAGAGCGCGGAGGTTGTCACGCTCGTCAGGAAGTGGCTCGCGGAGAGCACCGCCATTCCTGCGGATGTCTCGGCCGAACGCCTCGCCGGCGTGCTCAAGGACCCGAACGGACTCGACTTCACGGTCGGCTTCGTCGACGGCGTCATGCGCCCCCAGGACCTCATGGTCGCCGGGTACAACCTGCAGGCCGTCGCGAAGAAGGCCCCAGGCTTCCTGCCCGGGTACCTGCGCGGCGCCATCGGCCTCGGCGGCGTGCTCGGCCCCGTGCTGCCGTGGGTCGTCATCCCGGCCGCACGCAAAGTGCTGCGGCAGATGGTCGGGCACCTCGTCGTCGACGCGACGCCGGACAAGCTCGGTCCCGCGATCGCGAGCCTGCGCGCATCCGGCAACCGGCTCAACATCAACCTGCTCGGCGAGGCCGTGCTCGGCGAGAAGGAGGCCATGCGCCGGCTCGAGGGCACCAGGGAACTGCTCGCCCGCCCCGACGTCGACTACGTCTCGATCAAGGTGTCGTCGATCGCGAGCCAGCTCTCGATGTGGTCGTTCGACGAGGCCGTGA
This sequence comes from Cryobacterium breve, assembly GCF_027594785.1. GTDB lineage: Bacteria > Actinomycetota > Actinomycetes > Actinomycetales > Microbacteriaceae > Cryobacterium > Cryobacterium breve_A. Next base: position 2,224,349 of record NZ_CP075584.1, on the reverse strand, counting down.
CGCGGGTCGTCGAGAGGCTGACGCCGCTCTACGAGCTCGCCGCGGCATCCGCTGTGCCGAAATTCATCAACCTCGACATGGAGGAGTACCGCGATCTCGATCTCACGATCGCGGTCTTCTGAACGCATCCTGGACCAGCCCCGGTTGCTCGGTCTCGAGGCCGGCATCGTGCTGCAGGCCTACCTGCCTGACGCGCTCGGCGCCTTGCAGGGCTTGACCCACTGGGCGCAGGGCCGGCGCGCGGCCGGGGAGCCCCGATCAAGGTGCGCGTCGTCAAGGGCGCCAACCTCGCCATGGAGCACGTCGACGCGATCGTGCACGACTGGCCGCTCGCGACCTACGGCACCAAGCAGGACGCCGACACGAACTACAAGCGAGTGCTCAACTGGGCGTTGACCCCGCAGAACACGGATGCCGTCCGCATCGGCGTCGCCGGGCACAACCTCTTCGACGTGGCGTGGGCCCACCTCCTCGCCAAGCGGCGCGGCGTCGACGACCGGGTCGAGTTCGAGATGCTGCTCGGCATGGCCACGAGCCAGGCCGAGGCCGTGAGCCGGGACGTCGGCAGGCTGCTGCTCTACACGCCCGTCGTCAACCCGGCCGAGTTCGACGTGGCGATCAGCTACCTGATCCGCCGCCTCGAGGAGAACGCGAGCCAGGACAACTTCATGTCCGCCGTGTTCGAGCTCACGACCTCGCCCCCGCTCTTCGAACGGGAGAAGGAGCGCTTCCTCGCCTCGCTCCGGTCCCTCGAAACCTCGGTCGGCCCAGAGGCGTTCGTGCCCGCGCCGAACCGCACCCAGGACCGGTCTGCGGTCACCCAGCTCGAGGCGACCGAGTCGGCGGCCGACGCTGCCCAGCACACCGACGACGACCTCGGCCTCACCAATGCCGTGCTCGGCTTCACCCGCGGCTCGCTCAGCGACACGGCCGCACTGCTGACCCACGCGGGGCCGGGGAACGCGGCCGCCGGCATCCGCCGGTTCCACAACGAACCGGACACCGACCCTGCCCTGCCCGCGAACCGGGCGTGGGGGCGCCGGATCCTCGCCCAGGTCGAGGGGTCCCGCCTCGGCATCGACACGATCCTCGCCGCCCGTGTCGACACCGAGGAGCAGCTCGACGCCATCATCGACACCGTCACCGCGAGCGGCGACGAGTGGGGCCAGCGCCCCGGCGGGGAGCGGGCCGCGATCCTGCACCGGGCCGGGCTCGCGCTCGCCGCGAACCGCGACCGCCTGATCGAGGTGATGGCCGCCGAGACCGGAAAGACCATCGCCGAGGGCGACCCCGAGGTGAGCGAGGCCATCGACTTCGCGCATTACTACGCCGAACGCGCCCGCGACCTCGACGCCGTGCAGGGCGCCATCTTCGTGCCTCCCCGCCTCACCGTCGTGACGCCGCCGTGGAATTTCCCCGTCGCGATCTCCGCAGGAGGGGTGCTCGCCGCGCTCGCGGCAGGCTCCGGCGTCATCGTCAAGCCCGCGAAGCTCGCCCAGCGCTCCGGCGCGGTCATGGTCGAGGCGCTCTGGGAGGCCGGGGTGCCCCGCGACCTGCTCGCACTCGTCGACCTCGCCGACCGGGAGCTCGGCACCCGGCTGATCGGGCACCCCTCGGTCGACCGGGTCATCCTCACCGGAGCGTACGAGACCGCGCAGCTGTTCCGGAGCTTCCGCGAGGACCTGCCCCTGCTCGCGGAGACGAGCGGCAAGAACGCGATCATTGTGACACCGTCCGCCGACCTCGACCTCGCGGCCGCCGACGTCGTCAAGAGCGCCTTCGGGCACGCCGGCCAGAAGTGCTCGGCAGCGAGTCTCGTCATCCTTGTCGGTTCCGTCGCGCGGTCCGAGCGCTTCCTCGGCCAGCTCGTCGACGCCGCGACCAGCCTGCGGGTCGGTCGCCCCTCCGACCCGGTCACCCAGATGGGCCCGCTCATCGAACCGGCGAACGGCAAGCTCCTGCACGCCCTCACCGAGCTCGGCGTCGGCGAGAGCTGGCTCGTCGAACCGAAAAAGCTCGACGAGGACGGCGCGCTCTGGTCGCCGGGCATCCGCACCGGCGTCGCCCCCGGTTCCTACTTCCACCTCACCGAGTTCTTCGGGCCCGTCCTGGGAGTGATGCATGCGCGCACCCTCGAGGAAGCCATCCGCTTTCAGAACGCGGTCGACTACGGGCTCACCTCCGGCCTGCACTCGCTCGACCCCGAGGAGCTCGCGACCTGGCTCGAGACGATCGAGGCGGGCAACCTGTACGTCAACCGGGGGATCACGGGGGCGATCGTGCAGCGCCAGCCGTTCGGCGGCTGGAAGCGGTCCTCGGTGGGAGCAGGCACGAAGGCCGGCGGCCCGAACTACCTCTACGGCCTCGGCAGCTGGGTGACCAACCCGGGCAGGAACAGTTCGACCCTGCACCTGCGCGGCCTCGAACCGAGGGTCACCCAGCTCATCGAGGGCTCGCAGGCTGTGCTCGACTATGCCGACTTCGACGTGCTGCGCCGCTCGGCCCTCAGCGACGCGCTCGCCTGGCGTGAGGAATTCGCGATGGTCAAGGACGTCTCCGAGCTCGGCGTCGAACGCAACCTGTTCCGTTACCGGGCGTTGCCCGTCACGGTGCGCCTCGCCGAGGACGGGACCCTGTCGAACCTGTTGCGGGTGCTCATCGCAGCGACCCTGTCGAAGTCGCGTTTCTCGGTGTCGAGCGCGGTGCCGATGCCGCCGATCGTGCGGGTCGCCCTCGCGGAGCGTGAGATCCAGGTCACGGTCGAGAGCGACGCCGAATGGCTCGCCCGCGCCGCGGCAGGCGGCATCACGACGAGCCGGGTGCGGCTCATCGGCGGCGGCCCGCTGACCGGGGCGACGGATGCCGCTGCCCAACTCGCGCACGCCCTCCGCGGCAGCCCCGACGTGGCCGTCTACGCCCACCCGGTCACGCAGGCAGGCCGGGTCGAGCTGCTTCCGTTCCTCAGGGAGCAGGCGATCTCGATCACGGCGCACCGCTTCGGCAACCCGAGCACCCTCTCCGTCGGCATCATCTGACCGCCCCGCCCCGCCCCGCCCCGCCCGCGCGCCCCGCGCGCTCATTTCACACCCCGCGAGAGCGGAGATTTGGCCCTTTAAACCACGGCGTTAAGGGCCAAAACTCCGCTCTCGCGGATTGGGCGGGCGGTCAGGGGAGCGCGGCACACAGCGCGCGTACGAGGAACGATCAGTTGAGTGGGGGATAATACCGGGGACCGTGGCGTGCCAACGGCGCCATAACTCGACAGGGGATCAGCACTTGGACGGAAACGCAACGACGTCGCACACCAACGTCGCGCTCTTGGCGGTAGCGAGCACCCTCGCGCCGATCGTCACGACCTCGATCGAGATCGACCGTCGCCTGCAGCCGGCCCTGAAGCGCCTGCGTCTTCCGAGCGGGTTGCTCCAGCGCGTCGCCGGCGTCTACGAACGCCGCAACTGGGGCAGCGACCTCGCCTTCGACGACGCGGCCGTGTCAGCGGGCAAGCGCGCCCTGAGCGAGGCCGGGGTCGAGCCGGGCCAGGTCGGTCTCCTGATCAACACCTCGGTCACGCGCAAGCACCTCGAACCCTCCGTCGCCGTGCGCATCCATCACGGCCTCGGTCTGCCGTCGTCGGCCACCAACTTCGACATCGCGAATGCGTGCCTCGGCTTCGTGAACGGGATGACCCTTGCCGCCCAGCTGATCGACTCCGGCCAGGTCGACTACGCCGTGGTGATCGACGGCGAAGACGCCGACGAGATCCAGGCCAACACGATCGACCGGCTCGGACGGCCAGACATCGGCCGCAAGGACTTCATGAGCGAGTTCGCCAGCCTGACCCTCGGGTCAGGGCGGGCGGCGGCCGTCCTCGGACGTGCGGACCGGCATCCGGAAGGCCATCGCATGCTCGGCGGCGTCACGCGCGCCGCGACCCAGTTCAACGGGCTCTGCGTCGGCAGCGTCGACGGCATGTTCACCGACGCCAAGGCGCTGCTCAAGGGCGGCATGGAACTCGTCGTCTCGGCCTGGACGGAGGCCAAGCGCGACTGGAACTGGTCGAGCATGGACCGCTACATCCTGCACCAGGTCTCGGACGTGCACACCAACGCGATCGTGAAGGCCACCGGGCTCGATCGGGCGCGCGTGCCCCTCACCTACCCGCTGTTCGGCAATGTCGGGCCCGCGTCGATCCCGATCACCCTCGCCGAAGAGGCGAAGACCCTGCACCGGGGCGACCGGGTGCTGCTCATGGGGGTCGGCTCCGGCCTCAACACCGCCATGATGGAACTGGCCTGGTGACCGGCCGCACCATGACGCACCCCCGGCAACAGCACCAGTACCGCCTGCCGCGCGCCGCGGCGACACCCGCGCCGGCCTCACTGCCGCCCGAGGGGCTGCCGGGGCTCGACCCAGCTCTCTCGAGACTCGTCGAGGCCGAGGAGCCGGGCGCCGGCATCCGCACCTGGCACCTGCTCGACAACGGACCCCTGCTCGCATCCCACGGCATCACCCCGGTCGGCACGGTGCTGTGCGTGCACGGCAACCCGACCTGGTCGTACCTGTGGCGCTCGCTCGTGACGCAGGCAACGGATGCCGCCACGCGTGGCGAAGAGGCCTGGCGTGTGATCGCCGTCGACCAGCTCGAGATGGGCTTCTCCGAGCGCACCGGGACGGTGCGCCCGCTCGCGCGCAGGGTCGCAGACCTGGGCGACCTCACGGAGGCGCTCGGCCTGGCCGGGCCGGTCGTCACCTTCGGCCATGACTGGGGCGGAGTCGTCTCCCTCGGCTGGGCGATCGACCATCCGGACCTGCTCGCGGGCGTGCTGCTGCTGAACACCGCGGTGCACCAGCCGGAAGACGCCGCGATCCCAGCGCCCCTGCGGCTGGCACTTCAGGGCGGCGTGCTCGGTACTGCGACCGTCACAACGTCCGCATTCCTCGACACGACGCTCGCGCTCGCGCACCCGCCGCTGTCCGCCGCTGTCAAGCGCGCCTACCGGGCGCCGTACCGCGGCGCGGCCCGGCGCGGGGGGATCGGTGCGTTCGTCGCCGACATCCCGGTCGGTCCCGGATCCGCCAGCACTCCGGAACTCGACCGCATCGCCTCGGGAATCCGTGACCTCGACGTGCCGGCCCTGCTGCTCTGGGGTCCCACCGACCCGATCTTCAGCGACCGCTACCTCGACGACCTCCTCGACCGGCTCCCCGGCGCCGACGTGCACCGCTTCGAGGGCGCAGGGCACCTGGTCGCCGAGGACGTCGACTACGCCGCGGCGGCACTGACCTGGCTCGCGGACCGCGGCCCGGTCGCGGCCCCGTCCACTCCGGTGCCCGAAAAGGACACCTCGGACCGGGCAACCGCGCCTGGACTCGGGGGCGGCGGATACCAGCCGCTCTGGCACTATCTCGACGAATTCCGGGAGAGCGACGACATCGCCCTCGTCGACATGGCGCCGGGTCGCGGCGCCGCTCCGGTCACCGTCAGTTGGCGCGAGCTGTCCACCCGCGTGCGCCGGCTGGCCGCCGGGCTCTACCAGATCGGCGTCCGTAGCGGCGACCGGGTCTCGCTGCTCGTTCCCCCGGGCGCCGACCTCACGGCCGTGCTCTACGCGTGCGTGCGGATCGGCGCCGTCGTCGTGGTCGCGGATGCCGGCCTCGGCCTGCGTGGCCTGACCCGGGCCGTCCGCGGCGCGCGACCAGACCATGTCATCGGAGCGACGCCCGGGCTGTTCGCTGCCCGGGCCCTCGGCTGGCCGGGACAGAAGATCTCCGCGGTCACCCTCGCCAGGCCGCTTGCCCGGCTCCTCGACGTCTCCTTCACCCTCGCCGAGCTCGAGTCGCTCGGCGCGGAGGAAGGGCTGCCGCCCGAGCCCACCGCGACCGACACGGCGGCGGTGCTCTTCACCTCCGGTTCGACAGGGCCGGCCAAGGGCGTCGTCTACACGAACGGCCAGCTCGCCGCGGTCAGCCAGGCCCTCCGCGCCCAATACGGCGTCGGCCCGGGGACGGGCCTCGTCGCCGGTTTCGCACCGTTCGCCCTCCTCGGCCCCGCCCTCGGTGCACGCTCGGTGACCCCCGACATGGACGTGACCTCGCCCAAGACGCTCACCGCGACCGCCGTCGCCGCCGCCGTCGCCGCGATCGACGCCTCCGTCGTGTTCCTGTCGCCCGCAGCCCTCACGAACGTCGTCGCGACCGCGGGAGACCTCGCTCCTGCGGACTGGGCGTCCCTCGCCGGGGTGCGCAGTTTCCTGTCCGCCGGTGCGCCGGTCGCCGAGCCGCTCCTCGCGGCCGCCGCACGGCTGATGCCGGGCGCGACGGCCCATACCCCGTACGGCATGACGGAGGGCCTCCTGATGACGGACATCACCCTCGAGGGCATCCGGGCCGCGTCGGGAGAACTTCACCGCGCCCCGTCACGGGCCTTGACGGATGCCGCGAACCGTCTGAGCGAAACCGGTCAGCCGGACACCGACGTCGAGACCGCGGCAACCCCGGGCGGGGTCTGCGTGGGATGCCCGACCGGGACCACGAGGATCCGGATCAGCGCGCTCGACGATCGGGGTGCCGCGACGGGCGCGCTGTCCGAGGCGATCGGCGTCACCGGTGAGATCGTCGTCTCAGCGCCCCACGTCGAAGACCACTATGACCGGCTCTGGCTCACCGACCGGGCCGCCCGGCGCGGCGCGATCGCGGGCGAACGCTGGCACCGCACCGGCGACGTCGGTCACCTCGACGCCGACGGCCGGCTCTGGGTCGAGGGCCGGCTGCCCCACGTCATCGTCACGAACGCCGGAGTGGTCACTCCGGTCGGCCCTGAGCAAGCCATCGAACGCATTCGGGCCACGCCCAGGGACGCGGTCACCGGCGACACCCGTGGCCGCCCGGCGCAGGGCCACGCCGGCGTTGCCCGGGCCGCCGTCGTCGGAGTCGGGCCGGTGGGCACGCAACAGCTCGTCGCCGTCGTCGAAACCACGCCGGCCGCACGCCGGGTCCGCCTCGCGTCGAGCGAGCTCGCCGCGGCGGTCCGGCTCGCGTCCGCGGCTCCGATCGCGGCCGTGCTCGTCGTCCCGAACCTGCCGACCGACATCCGGCACAATTCCAAGATCGACCGCAGTCGGCTCGCCCGCTGGGCGGGCGGCGTCCTTTCCGGTGGGCGGATGACGCGACCGTGACTCCGCTGCGGGTTCTCGTCACCGGTGCGAGCGGTTTCCTCGGTCGGTCGGTCGCCGCTGAGCTCGTCGCGGCCGGGCACGAGGTGAGCTGCTTCCAGCGGCGGCCGTCCGGCGTGGCCGGGGCACGGGACCTGCTGGGTTCGGTGACATCCGCGGCGGACGTGACGCATGCCGTCGTCGGCATGGATGCTGTCGTGCACCTCGCCGCGAAGGTGTCGCTCGCCGGCGACCCGCGCGACTTCGAGGCGGTGAACGTCGGGGGCACCCGCTCATTGCTCGGCGCTGCAGCGGATGCCGGGGTCTCGCGCTTCGTGTTCGTCTCCTCTCCCTCGGTCGCCCACTCCGGGGCATCCATCGTCGGCAGCGACGCCGGCCCGGCAGATCCGGCCCGCGCCCGCGGCGACTATGCCCGCACCAAGGCCAGGGCGGAACTGCTCGCGCTCGACGCCGACTCTCCGCTCATGCGCGTCGTGGCCGTGAGGCCGCACCTGGTCTGGGGCCCCGGGGACACCCAGCTGGTGGCCCGGATCGTCGACCGGGCGCGGGCGGGGCGGCTTCCCCTGCTCGGACACGGCGCAGCCCTCATCGACACGACCTACGTGGACAACGCCGCCACGGCGATCAGCGCCGCCCTCGACCGGGCGCGAGACGTGCACGGCAACGCCTACGTCATCACCAACGGCGAGCCCCGACCGGTCGCCGAGCTGCTCGCCGGGATGTGCCGGGCGGCCGGCGTGCGCCCGCCGGCCTGGTCGGTTCCCGCCGCCCTCGCACGCGCAGGCGGCACCGCCATCGAGGCCGCATGGCGAGTGCGTCCCGGAGCCGACGAACCCCCGATGACCCGCTTCCTCGCCGAACAGCTCTCGACCGCGCACTGGTTCGACCAGCGTCGTACGCGCGCCGACCTGCGCTGGGCCCCGCAGGTCACCCTCGACGAGGGATTCCGCCGCCTCGGCGCCTCCTACCTGCAGGTGTAGTTCGCAGCCGACCGTCGCCGTACGCGCCCACAATCGCCGGCGCGCTGGGCAAGCTCGGCGGATTCGGCGACTCTCGCCGGCCGCGATCGGGGTCGGGAAGGCGACGAACCTAGGGGCGGATGCCGAGCGCGGCCGAGACGAGCGCGAGCGCGTCGTCCGTGGCGAGGCCGAGCGCGCGCATCCGCTCGGCGAATTCAGCGGCCGCGCGTTGCGCCTGGCGCCGGGTCGGGTCGCCTGTCGCGGCGATGAAGGATCCCAACCTGCCGCGGGTCTCGATGACTTCGCCCTGCTCGAGCTCGCGATAGGCCCTGGCCACGGTGTTCGGGGCGAGTCCGAGTTCGTCGGCGAGCCGGCGTACGGTCGGCAGCTTGTCCCCGGGAGCCACGGCACCGGTTCGAACGGCCTCGAGCACCTGGAGCCGAAGCTGCTCGAACGGCGGCGTGGGGGAGTGTTCGTCGACGGTGAGCTTCATGATGCCCGCACCCGGCTTTCTTTGTGTTGGTTATGTACCAAGCTAGCCTGCCGGAACCCGTGCGCGAAACCGCTCGCTGCGGCATACTCGGTCCCATGAGATTCACCACAGTCCTCGAGCTTTCCGGTAAATCGGCAACGGGCATCCGCGTTCCCGAGGAGGTCGTCGTGGGCCTCGGTCCCGGCAAGCGCCACGCCATCACGGTCACGATCGGCGGCCACACCTACCGCAGGCTCCCCGTCGCCCCGTACCGTGGCGCGTACATGATCGCGCTGAGCGCCGAGAACCGCGAGCAGGCCGGCGTCGCCGCGGGCGACGAGATCGAGGTCGACGTCGAGCTCGACACCGAACCGCGGGTGGTCGAGGTGCCCGCAGACTTCGCGGCCGCACTTGACGAGCAACCGGATGTCCGGGCCGCCTTCACGGCGCTGTCCTACAGCAACCAGCGAGCTCACGTGCTCGCGATCGAGAGTGCGAAGACTCCGGAGACCCGCCTGCGCCGGATCGAGGCCGCCCGCACTGCCCTCACTCCTGCCACGCCGACTCCGTGACCTCTCAATCCCGGTCTTATCCATTCGGTGTCGGGAGAGACCACATCCCGTCCACCGGCTTTCTCGCTCATTGACCTTTCACGGAGCGGGGACAGTCCCCGCCCAGGAGCGGCCCCGAACAAGGCGGCTCGCCAGGCTCGCTAGGCTCGAAAGGTGACCTGGCCCGCCGACCTCCCCGCCGAACTGGCCGGACTCCTGCCCAGCCTCGTCGGGGTGCTGCTGCTGATCGCGGTCGTGACCGCCCTGCTCCGCGGCTTCCACGTGCCGCGCCCGTACGCCCCGGCACTCGCCATTCTGCGGGGCACGCTCCAGCTCGCAGCAATCAGCCTCATCCTGAGCGGCATCATCTCCGACCCGCTCTGGGTCGGAGTCGGCCTCAGCGTGATGTTCATCGCCGCGGTGAGCACGGTCAACCGTCGACTCGGAGCCACCCGGCAACACTTCGGCTGGATCGCCGTCGCCATGGGGATCGGCATCCTTGCGACGCTCATCGTCGTCTTCTCGGTCGGCGCGATCGAATTCTCTCCGCGGTATGTGCTCTCCTACGGCGGCATCATCATCGGCAATGCGATGTCGATCGCGACCCTCACCGGCCGGCGTTTCGGCGAGGCGGTCACCGACCACTGGGACGAGGTCGAGGGCTGGATGGCGCTCGGGGCTACCCCGCGGCAGTCGACGCTCGACCTGGCGCGACGCGCCGTGTATTTCGCGATCATCCCGACGACCGACCAGACCAAGACCACGGGACTCGTCACCCTGCCCGGGGCGTTCGTCGGAGCCATCTTCGGCGGGGCCTCGCCGCTCGAGGCCGGACGCTTCCAGATCGTCGTGCTCGCCGGCATCCTCTGCGCGGGGGCGATCACCGCAATCACCTTGATCCAGTTCCTCGCGCCGATCCGGATGAAGCCCGCCACGATCCCGACCTAGTCACGACCGACAAAGACCGCTCGCTCTTCCCGCGAGAGCGCACTTTTGGCCCCTAAACTGCTCGCTTAAGGGCCAAAAACGTACTCTCGCGGGCAGCGGTGAGGGTTGTACGGGCGACGGGCGACGGGCGACGGGCAGCGGATGCCGCGGTGCGGCTACTCGGCCGCGCGGTGGATGAGCCGGGAGAGCACGATCGCACTGCGGGTGTGGTCGACGTTGGGTGCGAGGCGCACCTTCTCGAGTGCCGCCTCGAGCCCGGGAATGTCCCGGGCCCGGATGTGCACGATCGCGTCCGCGCTTCCCGTGACAGTCCCCGCGTCTACGACCTCCGGCACGCCGGAGAGGATGCGCAGGAGTTCGTCGGGCGCGACGGTGCCCCGGCAGAAGAGTTCGACATAGGCCTCGGTGCTCATGCCATCGATGGCGGGGTCGACCTGGATCGTGAAGCCGCGGATGATCCCGTCGGCGACCAGCCGGTCCACCCGGCGCTTGACCGCGGAGGCGGACAATCCGACGACTGATCCGATATCGCCGTACCCGGCCCGGGCATTCTGTCTCAGAAGGTCGAGTATCCCGCGGTCGAGGTTGTCCATTCCGAGAGTCTAGGGGGAATTCCGCGCGCCGGCGTGGAATTCCTGCGCAAATGGTCACAATCACGCCGATTATGCGCGCATATTGGCGTGCAACGTTGATTCACGCTGTGTGAGAATGGGCACGGCGTCTCCGTGCGGTGCCGTTCGACAGTCAGTCGACTGGCGAACAGCCGCGCAGAGCTCTCATGAGTGACCTGGTCCGCCCACCCACCCCGCGTTCCGATTCCGCCAGGAGCCGACGGAGCGCAGACGAAGGAGACCTCATGACCATCGATCTCGACCCCACGACGACAGCGACCGCGGCCGCAGCCGCAGCCCCGGTGCGCACCGCCGTCAAGCGCACGGTGCTGATGTGCAAGCCCGACTACTTCACCGTCGTCTACCGGATCAACCCGTGGATGGACCCGGCCATCCCGACCGACACGAGCCTCGCCGTCGCCCAGTGGCAGACCCTCTACGACACCTACGTCGGCCTCGGCTTCGACGTGCACCTGATCGACCCGATCGACGGCCTGCCCGACATGGTCTACGCCGCCAACGGTGGTTTCGTCATCGACAACATCGCCTACGGCGCAGCGTTCACGTACCCGGAGCGCCAGCCGGAGGGCCCCGCATACATGGACTGGTTCCGCGCCAACGACTTCGACGTGCGGGTGCCCGTCGAGATCAACGAGGGCGAAGGCGACTTCCTGCTCGTCGGCGACGTCATCCTCGCCGGCACCGGGTTCCGCAGCGCCTCGAACAGCCACGAAGAGGTATCGGCGATCTACGGCCGCCCGGTGATCACGCTCAACCTCGTCAACCCGAGCTTCTACCACCTCGACACCGCCATCGCCGTGCTCGACGACACCAACATCGCCTACCTGCCGAGCGCATTCGACGGGCCGAGCCTCGCCGTGCTTCGCGAACGCTACCCCGACGCGATCATCGTCACCGAGGAGGACGCCGCGATCCTCGGCCTCAACTCCTACTCCGACGGCTACAACGTCGTCATCGCCGCCCGCGCGAAGGACTTCGAGCGCCAGGCTCCGCGAACGCGGCTACAACCCGATCGGCGTCGACCTCTCCGAGCTCCTCCTCGGCGGCGGCGGCGTCAAGTGCTGCACCCTGGAGCCTGCGCCGATGAGCATCAACACGAACACCCGACCGGGCGCGCACCGCGCCAACCAGCCGACGGATGCCGCCCTCGGCGCCTCCGCGGAGGCATCCGCAACGCCCGCCGCGTTCATCGCCCTCGAAGAAGACCACGCCGCCCACAACTACCACCCGCTGCCCGTCGTCGTCGCGACCGGCGACGGCGCCTGGGTGACGGATGTCGACGGCAAGCGCTACCTGGACTGCCTCGCGGCATACTCGGCGGTCAACTTCGGCCACTCGAACCCCGTGCTGCTCGACGCCGCGCGCGCCCAGCTCGGCCGGATCACGCTCACAAGCCGCGCCTTCCACAACGACCAGCTCGGCCCGTTCGTCACGGCTCTCGCCGAGCTCGCCCACAAGGACATGGTGCTCCCGATGAACACGGGCGCCGAGGCCGTCGAGTCCGGAATCAAGGTCGCCCGCGCCTGGGGCTACCGCGTAAAGGGCGTCGCGGCGGACCAGGCGAACATCATCGTCGCCGGGGGAAACTTCCACGGCCGCACCACCACCATCATCAGCTTCTCCGACGACGAGTCGGCCCGCGCGGGCTTCGGCCCGTTCACGCCCGGGTTCCGCACCGTGCCGTTCGGCGACGCCGCGGCGCTCGAAGCGGCGATCGACGAGAACACGGTCGCCGTGCTGCTCGAACCCATCCAGGGTGAGGCCGGCATCGTCGTGCCGCCCGCCGGGTACCTCCCCGCTGTGCGCGAGATCACCACGCGCCACAACGTGCTCTTCATCGCCGACGAGATCCAGTCCGGCCTCGGCCGCACCGGAGCGACCTTCGCGTGCGACCTCGTCGGCGTCGTTCCCGACCTGTACCTCCTGGGCAAGGCCCTCGGCGGCGGCATCGTTCCGGTGTCCGCGGTCGTCGGCAACCGCGATGTCCTCGGCGTGCTGCACCCGGGCGAGCACGGCTCCACGTTCGGCGGCAATCCGCTCGCCGCCGCCGTCGGCCTCGCCGTCGTGCGGATGCTGGCAGAGGGCGAATACCAGGAACGCGCCCGCGAGCTCGGCGCCCACCTGCACAAAGCCCTCGACGGCCTCGTCGGACACGGGGTCGTCGCGGTCCGCGGCGCCGGGCTCTGGGCCGGAATCGACATCGATCCTGCTCTGGCGAGCGGCCGCGCCGTGTGCGAGGCGCTCATGGTCCGCGGGGTCCTGGCCAAGGACACCCACGGCTCCACGATCCGTCTCGCGCCGCCGCTCTGCGTCTCGGAGGCCGACCTCGACTGGGCCGTCGCCCAGCTCGCGGCCGTGCTCGACGGGTTCGCCGCCGCGTAGCTCACCGACGGCCACCTGCCGCCGACGTGTGCCGTTTTCGCCGAGTCGACCCGTTCCAGCGGGTCGGTTCGGCGGATGCGAGCACTCTCGACGTGGTGATACCACGGTGGTACCATTTCGCCATGGCCATGACAGTGAGACTCCCCCAGAGCTCGACTCCGCGCTGGAGTCCCTTGCACGCCTTCGCCACACCTCCAAGCACGCGTTGCTCATCGAGGCAGCCGATCGTTTCGCACGGCAGGAATCAAAGACCGCGCGCGTGCTCGCGAGCGTTGACGAGATCACCGCAGAATACGCGGATCTGCTGACCCGGCTCGAAGACGCCTGAGTCCGCGGGCGCTCGGTGGTGATTGAGTACATCGAACCTGAGCAAGCCCTGGCCGTCGTGGCACATCTCGGACTTCATATCCGCGATCAGGGCTTACTCTTCTCTGCGCTCGCCCGGCCATCGGCGGGCATGTTCGGCGAAGATGCCTACGCGACGCTTGAGTTGAAGGCGGCCGCCCTGATGTCGTCACTTGCGCAGAATCACCCCCTGTTCGATGGGAACAAGCGGCTGTCGTGGATCCTCACCCTGGCCTTCCTGCGGCTCAACGGCTTTCGTGTGGTCATGTCGACGGATGACGCGTTCCAGCTCGTGATCGCGGTCGCGCAAAGTGAGCTCGACCTCGACGCGATTGCGGCAACACTCGCACGCCATCTCATCCCCCTGAACTGAGCGTCCCAGGGCGACTCGTCGCCTCAGGCCCTGCTACACCGTCGCGGGCACCCCCTCCGGCCGGGCGATACGGCTCAGGCGCGAGAGCTGGGTGACGTGCCCCGGCTCGAGCTCCTCGAGCGACTTCACGCCGAGCAGGCGCATGGTGCGGGTGATCTGTTCCGAGAGAATGGCGATCGCCCGGTCGACGCCGGCCTCTCCGCCGGCCATCAGCCCGTAGAGGTACGCGCGGCCGATCAGGGTGAACCGCGCGCCGAGGGCGACGGATGCGACGACATCCGCGCCGCTCATGATGCCGGTGTCGAGGTGCACCTCCATGTTCCCGCCGACCTCGCGGGCGACCTCGGGCAGCAGGTGGAACGGGATCGGTGCGCGGTCGAGCTGGCGGCCGCCGTGGTTGGAGAGGATGATCGCGTCGATCCCCATTTCGGCCAGCCGGGCGGCATCCGCCACGTTCTGCACGCCCTTGACGACGACCTTGCCCGGCCACTGTGCCTTGACCCAGGCGAGGTCCTCGAAGGTGACGGTCGGGTCGAACATGGTGTCGAGCAGTTCTCCGACGGTGCCGCTCCAGCGGTCGAGGGAGGCGAAGGCGAGCGGCTCGGTCGTGAGGAAATTGATCCACCACTCCGGGCGCGGCAGGGCGTTGACCACCGTGCCGACGGTGAGCCTGCGGGGGGGATCGAGAAGCCGTTGCGCTTGTCGCGGAGGCGCGCTCCGGCAACGGGCACGTCGACCGTGACGAGCAGGGTGTCGAAGCCGGCCTTCGCTGCCCGGTCGACGAGCGCCATCGAGCGGTCGCGGTCCTTCCACATGTAGAGCTGGAACCAGTTGCGGCCGTGCGGGTTGGCGGCCTTGACGTCCTCGATCGCGGTCGTGCCCATCGTCGAGAGCGAGAACGGGATTCCGGCCTTCGCGGCCGCGTGCGCGCCGGCGATCTCGCCCTCGGTCTGCATCATCCGGGTGAAGCCGGTCGGTGCGATCCCGAACGGGAGCGCGACCGGCGCCCCGAGTACGTCCCAGCCGGTCGAGACCGTCGAGACGTCGCGGAGGATCGCCGGGTGGAACTCGATGTCCTCGAAGGCCTGGCGGGCGCGGGCGAGGGAGATCTCTGCCTCGGCTGCGCCCTCGGTGTAGTCGAACGCCGCCTTCGGAGTGCGCCGCTTGGCGATCGCGCGCAGGTCGTAGATGGTGAGGGCGCTTTCGAGCCGGCGCTTCTTCGCGTTGAGCTCGGGCACCTTGAACTGCATGAGCGGAGCGAGATCTTTGATCTTGGGGATGCGTCGTTGAACCATGGTCTGGAATTCCGTTCTGGGCTGGGGGCAGGGCGGGTCGGGAGCTACGGCGGTCGGGTGATCGGGTGATCGGGTGATTGGGTGATCGGTGGTTCAGGTCAGGTCAGGTCAGGTCGGGGAGCGGTGCCCCGACGAGGTCGGGATCGCCAGGTCGTGCCGTGAGCCGGGTCTCGGCGTAGTAGCCCGCGATGTGGGCCTGGACGGTCCGGCGGGCCGCGGCGGGGTCGGCCGCGCGAATGCACGCGACGATCTCGCGGTGTTCGAGCCTGAGGCGAGCGGATGTCTCCGCCCACGACCCGAGCCGGGCAACGCCCGCGCGTGCGTACGCTTCGATCGCGCTGCGGAGTCCGGCCATGGTCGCGGTGATGACCTGGTTCCCGGACGCCTCGGCGAGGGAGAGGTGGAACTGGGCGTCGAGCGCGAGGAACTCGGCCTCGGTCCGGCCCGGGGCGTCCATCGCGTCGAGGAGCCTGTTCCGCGCGGGCCAGGGACGCGGTGCCGACCCTGGCCGGGCCGTCGGCGTCGGCGAGTTCGGTCACGACGGCCGCCTCGAGCACGAGTCTGGTCTTCACGACATCCGCCACCGGGAACCCCTGGGCCGCGACCTGCAGCCGCATCAGCGCCGACATCCCGCCGCCGGGCAGCGCCACGATGATCGCCCCGGAGGTCGGCCCGGAGCCGGTCGCGGTGCGGATGAGTCCGAGCACTTCGAGCACCCGGAGCGCCTCGCGCACGCTCGACCGGCCGACTCCGAGGGAGGCGGCGAGGGCGCGTTCGGGTGCGAGGCGATCACCGGGTCGCAGCCGCCCGGAGAGCAGGTCCCGCTCGATCGACTCGAGCACGAGTTCCCAGGCCCGGCGTTCGTCGGGGAGTGCGCCCTCCGCGGGCACGGCGTCAACGGTCACGGGCTCCTCCTCGGCAGTGGGGTGGTGTCGGTCGTTGGGGCGGCGACTGTGGAACGAAGCCGCTGTGGTCTGACCACACACTACACGGCGACGGATGCCCGGGTCCACCCCTATTCCCCACCCACCCCTCCCGCCGCGAGAGTACGAAAAGGGCCCCTTCACGTCGTCCGGAGGGGCCATTTTCGTACTCTCGCGGAATCGAACGCCGGAGCCATTGCGATATGGTTCGTCCAACCCGAGCACGCCCAGGCCAGGAGGCGCCATGACCGAGAACCCCGCACCGCTGCTGATCGACCTCGAACTTCCGGCCGCGAACGGCGGAAGCGCCGGACTCCGCGCGGTGCTCGGGGTGCCTGCCGGATCCGGTCCCTGGCCCGGTGTGGTGCTCGTGCACGAGGCCTTCGGCATCAGCGACGCGATGCGCCGCCAGGTCGAACGACTCGCGGCGGCCGGCTACCTCGCACTCATGCCCGACCTCTTCACGGAGGGCGGCGCCCGAAAATGCCTCGTCGCGACCTTCCGCGCACTGACCGCCGGCGAGGGGCGCGCCTTCATCGACATCGAGAACGCGCGACAGGCGCTGATCGCCCGGCCGAACTGCACCGGTGAGGTGGGTGTGCTCGGCTTCTGCATGGGGGGCGGCTTCGCGCTCGCGGCCGCGACGCGCGGGTTCGCCGCGGCATCCGTCAACTACGGCCGGTTGCCGAAGGACCTCGAGGCCGCACTCGAGGGCGCCTGCCCGATCGTGGGCAGCTACGGCGGCAGGGACCGCTCGCTCGTCGGCGCGGCCGCCCGGCTCGAGGGCGCGCTCGAGACTGCCGGCGTGCCGCACGACGTCAAGGAATACCCGACGGCCGGGCACTCCTTCCTCAACGATGCTGACACGGGACCCGCCGCCGTGCGCTTCCTCACGCAGCGTATCCTCGGCGCCGGCCCCGACCCGGAGGCCGCCGCCGACGCCTGGACCCGGATCGAAGCATTCTTCGCCGAGCACCTCGCCCCCGCCGCGGACCCCGCCCCCGCAGACTGACCGGGCCCCCGCAGACTGACCGGGCTCAGCGGGCCGACGTGAGGGCGGGTTCCGCCGGGGTGACACCGGATGCCGCGAGCAGTTTCATGAATTCGCGCATCCAGCTGGGGTGGTCCGGCCACGCCCTGCCGGAGACGAGGTTGCCGTCGACGACGCCCGCGCCGTTCTCGAACACGCCTCCGCCGAGTTCGACGTCGATCTGCAGGGCCGGGTACGCCGAGCTCGTGCGGCCGTGGAGCACCCCGGCGGCGGCGAGCAGCATCGGGCCGTGGCAAAGCGCGGCCACGGGAGCGTTCCGCTCGAAGAAATGCCGCACGATCCGCTTCGCGTCTTCGTCGTTGCGGATGTACTCCGGGGCTCGCCCGCCGGGGACGACGATCGCCGCGTAGTCGGCCGGGTCGACGTCCTTGAACGCCACGTCGGCGTCCCAGGTGTGGCCGAGCTTCTCGGTGTAGGTGTCGAACCCGTCGACGAAGTCGTGCACGACGAACTGGAGCTTCCTCTTCTCCGGCGCGCCGATATGCACCTCGAAGCCCTCCTCGAGCAGCCGCTGGTAGGGGTAGAACACCTCGAGGGTCTCGGCGGCGTCGCCGGTGAGAATGAGGATCTTGGTCATGACGTTCCTCTCTGAACGATGTCGAACTCAGCGCACGGATAGTGCCTGAACGCCTTCAGTGTTCCCCCGACCGGCGAGCCGGGCAAGTGCCGCCGGGCGCAGAGCAGAATGCGGAGACACGCCATGCCCGCATGCATCGGCGCGGACGTGCGCGGACCAGCGCGGACAGACGCGGAGCAGGGCGGACCGGAACGGACCGGCTCAGATGAACATCAACACGACGCCGAGGACCGCCGAAACGAGCCCGGTGCCGAGCAGGATCAACCCGGTCAGGCGCAGGGCCTTGCCCTCCGATTCCGGGGCGTGCGTCACCCCGCGGGATGCGTCACGTGAGTGGTACCAGACCGGCACGTCGTCGCCGGGGGCGAGCCGGTGGCTCTCGTGCGTGTTCGCGGCCCGTTCGTGCACGTCCCCTGAGCGGTCGAACCAGCGGATGACCGTGTGCGATCCCGAGGAGGCGATCACGCCATCCGTCGCGACCCACCCGCCCTTGACTCCGCGGATGGCGAGCCCGAGGACATACAGGACGGCGCCGACGACGAAGCCCACGAGGGTCAGGACCTCGCTGATGAGCCCGACGAGGTCGTGCGTGTCCATTCGCCTCCCGCTCGTCTCGTGCCCGTTCGTCAGGTGCCCGTTCGCCCTGTGACCACGATCGTATCGTGCCCCGGCGGGGTGCCGGGAGAGTCGCCGATGCCCCTGAACCGGGGGGCAGCGGATAGAGTCGATAGATGACCACGGTCGAAAAACCCGTCCCCGTCCACAAAGACCGCAGCTTCTTCGGACAGCCGCGGGCCCTCGCTAATATCTTCGGCGTGGAAATGTGGGAGCGGTTCTCCTTCTATGGGATGCAGGGCATCCTGCTCCTGTACCTGTACTACTCGGCCGCCGAGGGCGGCCTGGGGATGGAGCAGGCGACGGCCGCGGGCATCGTCGGCGCCTACGGCGGAGGGGTCTATCTCTCGACGATCCTGGGCGCCTGGATCGCCGACCGGGTGCTCGGAAGTGAGCGGGTGCTGTTCTACAGCGCCATCGTGATCATGCTCGGGCATCTCGCCCTCGCCCTCGTGCCCGGCATCGCAGGCGTGACCGCCGGCCTGCTCCTGATCGCGGTCGGCAGCGGCGGCCTGAAGGCCAATGCGACGAGCGTCGTCGGCTCGCTGTACACAAGGGACGACCCCCGCCTCGACGCCGGCTTCTCCCTCTTCTACCTCGGGATCAACCTCGGCGCGTTCTTCGGCCCGATCCTGACCGGGCTCCTGCAGACCACGGCCGGCTTCCACTTCGGCTTCGGCCTCGCGGCCGTCGGCATGGCGATCGGGCTCACCCAGTACTCCTTCGGACGCAAGAGCCTTCCCGAGATCGTGCACCAGGTGCCGAACCCGCTTCCGCGCTCGCGCTGGACCCCCTACCTCGTCGGTGCGGTCGCCGCGGTGGTGCTCGTCGTCGTGCTCGTGCTTGTCGGCGTGATCACGGCGGACGGCCTCGTCACCCTCGTGATCGCCCTGACGATCATCGCGACGATCAGCTACTTCGTCGTCATCCTGCGCAATCGCCAGATCAGCATCGTCGAACGCAAGCGGGTCTACGCCTTCATCCCGCTCTTCCTTGCGAGCGCCGTGTTCTGGTCGCTCTCCCAGCAGCAGTTCACCGTCGTCACGATCTACACGGACGAGCGTCTCGACCGGCACCTGTTCGGCTGGGAGATCCCGGTGTCGTGGATCCAGTCCTTCAATCCGGTGTTCATCATCCTGCTCTCCGGCGTCTTCGCCGCCCTCTGGACCCGCTGGGGCAGCCGCCAGCCATCGACTCCGGTCAAGTTCGCGCTCGGCACCGCGGTGATGGGCGTCGCCTTCCTCGGCTTCCTGCCGTTCGTGGGCGGCGGGGCCAACTCCACGCCGATGCTCGCGATGATCGGCATCCTCTTCGTGCTCACGGTCGCCGAGCTCCTGATCGGGCCGGTCGGCCTCGCGCTCACCACGAAGCTCGCGCCCGCGCCGTTCCGCACCCAGATGGTCGCCCTGTTCTTCCTGTCGATCGCACTCGGCACGGCCGTCTCCGGCTGGCTCGCCCAGTGGTACACCGAGGTCCCCGAGACGCTCTACTTCAGCGTGATCGGCGGCGTCGCGATCCTGTTCGGTATCGGCCTCGCGGTCTTCGCCCGGCCCGTACTCCGCCTCATGGGCGGCGTGCGCTAGCGAGGTTCCTCCCCGGCTGCCGCGGTCACCGTCGCGCCGGTTTCGGCGGCCCGCTACCGGAACGGCGGGCGCGGCCTGCCGAAACCGGCGCGGGCGCGGCCCGGCGAGCGGATCCCGAGGGCCGGGCTCCCGGCATCCGCTCGCCCCGGTTGCGGCCGGGAGCAAGCACACGGCCGTGCCCTGGCGCACGACACTGCTGCGGTGCGCGGGCGGAGCTAGCGGGTCGCCTCGATGATCGCAATCTCGCGGGTGGCGGTTTCGCGGTCGATCGGGGCGGGGTCTAGCCCGTCGCCGTCATGGCGCACCAGGACATGCGGAAGCTCGCTGCGGCGATATCGCACCCGCAGGCTGCGATACCTGATCAGCCAGAACAGCATGGCCCCCGCGGCCAGGACGCCCGAGAGCGCCGCGACGCCGAGCGCCCACCGCGGGCCGAACTGGTCGGCCACCCAGCCGACGAACGGGGCGCCGAGGGGAGTGCCGCCGGCGAAGATGGCCATGTAGAGCGCCATCACCCGCCCGCGCATGGCCGGCTTCGTTGTGGTCTGCACATAGGCGTTCGCGGTCGTCATCAGGGTGAGTGAGAACAGCCCGACGAACACGAGCGAGACCGCGAAGCTCAGGTACGTCGGCATCACCGCGGCGATGCCGCAGGACAGCCCGAACAGCGCGGCGCCGGCGACCACGAGGCGCAGGCGGGGGCGACTGCGGCGTGCCGAGAGCAGCGCGCCGGCCACGGAGCCGATCGCCATGATGGAACTGAGCAGCCCGAACTCGCCGGCGCCCATGTGGAACTCGATCGTCGCCATGGTCGCCGTGAAGATCGCGAAGTTGAGCCCGAACGTGCCGATCAGGAAGACGGCGATCAGCACGACGATGATGTCTGGCCGATGCGAGACGTAGCGGAATCCGGCCATCAGCTGGCCGCGCTTCCGGGGGCCCGTGGCTGCGACCGCAGCTCGCTCGTGTGCAGCAGGGTCATCGCGAACACGGTCGCCGCAAAGGTGACGGCGTTGATCAGGAACACCCAGCCGGCGCCGACCGCGACCGTCAGGAGGCCGGCGACGGCCGGGCCGATCAGGCGGGCGCCGTTGAAGGACGCCGAATTCAGTGCGACCGCGTTGGAGAGGTTGCTGTCTGGCACGAGCTCGGAGACGAAGGTCTGGCGTGCGGGAGAGTCGATGGCCGCGACGACACCGAGGCCGAGCGCGAAGAGATAGACGTGCCAGAGCTGGGCGACGCCGGTCACGACGATCAGGCCGAGCCCCAGCGCGAGCACGCCCATGAGGCTCTGGGTCGCGATCAGCAGCTTGCGCCGGTTGAACCGGTCGGCGATGAGGCCGGACCAGGGCATCAGCAGGAGTTGCGGTCCGAACTGCAGGGCCATCACGATGCCGACCGCCGTCGCGTTGTGGTCGGTGAGCATGGTCAGGACGATCCAGTCCTGGGCCGTGCGCTGCATCCAGGTCCCGACGTTCGACACCAGGGCGCCTGCGAACCAGATCCGGTAGTTCGGGACGCTCAGGGAGCGGAACATGGCACTCAACTGTCGGTGAGCTCCTTCATGACCGTGATGGCCGCGGAGAGCACCGTGCGCTGCTCGGGGCTGAGCCGGTCGATGCGCACGGCGAGCCAGGCATCCCGGCGATTACGGGTCTCGTGCATGAGCGTCCGGCCGGAGTCGGTCACCGTCAGGATGATCTTTCTACCGTCGTCTGTCGAACCCGCCCGGTGCACGAGACCCGCCGCGACGAGCGCGCCGACGGTTCGGCTCATCGACGGCGGTGTCACGCGCTCGTGCTCGCTGAGTTCGCGGAGCGTGAATGGGCCGTTGAAGAAGAGCGAGCCGAGCGCAGAGAACTGGCTTGCGCTCAGTTCGTTGTCGGCCTTCTCCTGGCGCAACCGGCGCGCGAGACGGCCGTTGGCCACCCGGAAGTCATGGCTGAGTTCGGCAATGGTCGGCCGGTGGCCGGCGTGGGTGTCCGGCGGGGTCACGGCCGGTTCGAGCATGGATTCCATAGCACAACAGTGTAACCGTTTAGCGATGCTAAGTATTCCCGGAATTCTGTCCCCGCGGGGCGTATCCGTTCTGCCAGACTGGCGGCGTGCCCACCTACACGGATGACTATGGCGTCGCCTTCGAGTACTACGTCTGGGACGTGCCGCGCCCGCGCGCCATCGTCCAGGTGGTGCACGGGGTCGGTGAACACGCCAACCGCTACACCGAGCTCGTTGGACGGCTGAACGAGGCCGGCTACACCGTCTACGCGGACGACCATCGCGGCCACGGCCGGACCGGGCTGCGGCAGTACGCGGGGGACGCGTCCCGGCTCGGGCGCCTCGGCCCTGGTGGGCTCCGTGCGGCCGTCGCGGGCGTGCACCAGCTGACCGGCATCATCCGCTCGAAACACCCCGACCTGCCCCTCGTCCTGCTCGGGCACAGCTGGGGTTCGTTCATGGCGCAGATGATCGTGAACGACCATGCGGATGACTATGCCGCGGTCGTCCTGACCGGAACCGCCTACCGCTGGCCGGGCTACCTCAACGGCGGTGACCTCAACGCCCGGCACAAGCATCTCGGAACGACCGGCGTCGAATGGCTCAGCCGCGATCCCGCGGTCGCGGAGGCCTTCGTCGCCGACCCGCTCACGACAACGACCCCCCTCGCGAAGCTCTTCGGCCTGCGGGAGGCCGCCCGACTCTTCGGTCGGCCGGCCCGCGGACTTCCGCCCGACCTTCCGCTCCTGATCCTGGTCGGCGGCGACGACACCGTCGGTGGGGAGCGCAGCGCGACCATGCTCAAGGACGCATACGCGCGTCGCTCAGGACTGCGTGACATTCACCTCGTGGTATATCCCGGTGCACGGCATGAGGTGTTCAATGAAACGAACCGCGCGGAGGTCTTCGCCGATCTGATCGGCTGGCTCGATAGTCAGTTACCCCCTGGGGCCGGGGGAATCGACGGTTAGGCTGGCCTCATGCATGGTGAATACAAGGTCCCCGGTGGCAAGCTCGTGGTCGTCGACCTGGACGTCGTCGACGACACGATCATCAATTTCCGGCTCGCGGGGGACTTCTTCCTCGAGCCCGACGACGCCCTCGGGGCGATCAATGCGGCCGTGACCGGCCTCCCCGCGAGCACGGATGCCGCGAGCCTGGCCGCCGCCGTGCGCGCGGCCCTGCCCGCCCACGCGGTGCTTCTCGGTTTCTCGCCGGAGGCGGTCGCGGTTGCGATCCGCAGGTCGCTCGCGCAGGCGAGTACGTGGCGCGACTACGACTGGCAGCTCGTGCACTCCAAGGCCGTGCCGCCGGTGATGCAGATGGCGCTCGACGAGGTGCTCGCGATCGAGGTCGGGGAGGGCCGGCGCCAGCCGACGCTGCGGATCTGGGAATGGACGGAGCCCGCCGTCGTCATCGGCAGCTTCCAGTCGCTCCGGAACGAGGTCGACGCCGAGCAGGCTGCAGCCCACGGCTTCACCGTCGTCCGCCGGATCAGCGGCGGCGGCGCCATGTTCATGGAAGCCGGCTCGGTCATCACGTACTCGATCTACGCCCCCGCCGCGCTCGTGCAGGGCATGACCTTCGCCGATTCCTACGCGTTCCTCGACGAGTGGGTGCTCACTGCGCTGCGCTCGCTGGGCATCGACGCGCACTACCAGCCGCTCAACGACATCACGAGCCCGACCGGCAAGATCGGCGGTGCCGCTCAGAAGCGTCTCGGCAGCGGTGCCGTGCTGCACCACGTGACCATGAGCTATGACATGGACGGTGAGAAGATGGTGCAGGTGCTGCGCATCGGTCGCGAAAAGCTCAGCGACAAGGGCATCACGAGTGCCGTCAAGCGGGTCGACCCGCTCCGCAGCCAGACCGGCCTCAGCCGTGCCGAGATCATCGACCGGATGAAGCAGACGTTCACGTCCCTGTACGGAGCCGTGGACGGAGACATCACCGAAGCGGAATACGCCGCGGCCGAGGCGCTCGTGGCGAGCAAGTTCGGCACCGACGAGTGGATCGCCCGCGTCCCCTGAGGCAGCGAGTCCGCGCGAATCGGCGGGACGAGCGCGCCCTACTGGCCGCGGGTCAGCAGGTCCTGGTATTCGGCGTGCTTGTCGATCCACGCGACGACGTACGGACAGACCGCGACGACCGTCAGGTCGGTGCGCTCCCGCATGTCGTCGAGGGCGTGTTCGACGAGGATACTCGCGAGGCCTTCGCCCCGGTGCCGGGGGTCGACCTCGACGTGGGTGAAGAGCACCCGCGAGCCCTCGATCACGTAGTCGGCGAAACCGGCCGTCGTTTCCCCGAACATCAGGCTGTACCGGGAGAGGGCCGGCTCGTGCCGGACGGTGGGCTGCGCGGAATCCTGCGTCGTCGCATCCGCCGGAGTCGTCGTCGATTCGGTCGTCGGGGAGTCTGTAGTCATCCCCATAGAGTAGGCCGACTGACACAATGAGGGAATGCCAACCGCGTGGTCCCCGTCCTCCCCCAACCGTGTCATCCGTGCAGACAACCTCGAAATCCTGCCGTCCCTCCCCGAGGGGGCGTTCACGCTGATCTACCTCGACCCGCCCTTTAACACCGGTCGAAAGCAGAATCGGCGCACGACGACGTCCGTGCGGGTGCTCCCGGCGAGCGAAGCACCCTCCGAAGCTGGCCCGGGCTCCGTCCCCCGGAATGGGGTCCCTGTGACTTCGCCCCGGGCGGGCGGTTTGGCGGCGTCCGGCACGATCACGGGATTCAAGGGGCAGCTGTACGAGCGGATCAAGGGCGACCTGCTCGGCTACGACGACCAGTTCGAGGACTACTGGGCGTTCCTCGAACCAAGGCTGATCGAAGCCTGGCGCCTCCTCGCCGAAGATGGCACCCTCTACCTGCACCTCGACTACCGAGAGGCGCACTACGCCAAGGTGCTCCTCGATGCGCTCTTCGGCCGCGACTGCTTCCTCAACGAACTGATCTGGGCATACGACTACGGCGCGAAGTCCAAGAACCGCTGGCCGACCAAGCACGACACGATCCTCGTCTACGTGAAGAACCCCCAGCACTACTACTTCGACTCGACGACCGTCGACCGCGAGCCCTACATGGCGCCCGGCCTCGTCACGCCGGAGAAGGTCGCCCGCGGCAAGCTGCCCACGGATGTCTGGTGGCACACGATCGTGTCGCCGACCGGCAAGGAGAAGACCGGCTACCCCACCCAGAAGCCGGTCGGCATCCTGCGGCGGATGATCCAGGCCTCGAGCCGCGAGGGGGACTGGGTGCTCGACTTCTTCGCCGGAAGCGGCACGACGGGCGCCGTCGCCGAGTCCCTCGGCCGCCGCTTCCTGCTCATCGACCAGAACCCGGAGTCCATCCAGGTGATGCGCACCCGGTTCGCCGCCCTGCCGGAGGTCGAGTTCCTCGACGCATCCTGACCCGCAGGTACGCGGCCCGTACTTTCGGCCGCCGCGCTGCATGAGGTGTCGCATATCGAGGTTCGCGGGGCCTGCGAACGTCGATATGCGACACCTCAGGCATGAATGCGCGGCGATTCGGGCCGTCTGGGAGACTGAATGGATGAGACTCCGCATCTTCACAGAACCCCAGCAGGGCGCCAGCTACGACGACATCCTCGCGGTCGCTCAGGCGACTGAGGCGCTCGGGTTCGACGCATTCTTCCGCTCCGACCATTACCTGGCCATGGGCGGCAGCGGACTTCCGGGACCGACGGATGCCTGGACGACGCTCGCCGGACTTGCCCGCGAGACCAGCCGCATCCGCCTGGGCACCCTCGTCTCCTCGGTGACCTACCGGGCGCCGGGGATCCTCGCGATCCAGGTCGCCCAGGTCGACCAGATGTCGGGCGGACGGGTCGAGCTCGGGCTCGGCACCGGCTGGTTCGAGAAGGAGCACCTCGCCTACGGGATCCCGTTCCCCGCCAAACGCTTCGGCATGCTCGAGGAGCAGCTCGAGATCGTCACCGGGCTCTGGGAGACCCCGGTCGGTGACCACTACAGTTTCACCGGCGAGCACTACACCCTCGTCGATTCGCCGGCCCTGCCGAAGCCCGCCCAGGCGCGCGTTCCCGTGATCGTCGGCGGCGGCGGGGCGAAGCGCACCCCGGCCCTCGCGGCTCGGTTCGCGACCGAGTTCAACCTGCCGTTCCCCGAGTTCGCGGACATCCCCGGCAAGTTCGCCGGCGTGCGGGCGGCGTGCGCGGCGATCGGGCGGGACCCGGGGAGCCTGCACTACTCCGTGGCGCTCATCGCTGTCGCCGGGCGGGACGAGTCCGCGTTCGTGCGTCGTGCGGCCGCGGTCGGCCGCGAGCCTGCCGAGCCTGCGCGAGCACGGCCTCGCCGGTACCGCCGCGGAGGTCGTCGACCGCCTCGGAGCCCTCGCCGAGGCCGGCGTCGACACGGTCTACCTCCAGATCATGGACCTCGCCGACCTGGACCACCTCGACTTCATCGCCCGCGAGGTCGCACCCCAGCTCCCCTGACCGCGTCCCAACCCCGCTCGTCCCTCAGGAGGTGTCGCATATCGAGGTTCCGGGGCGCCGGGAACGTCGATATGCGACACCTCACGCAACTCGTGAGCGGGCGCGCGCGCGGGCGCGCGGGCGGGGCGGATGCCGCGGGGCGGGTCAGGCGGACTCGCGCAGCACCAGGCTCGTCGGCATGATGTTGCGGTGCGGCACGGTCTCGTCGTCCGCGAGCAGGCGCAGGAGCAGGTCCGCCATCGCGAAACCCATCTCCTTCGAGGGCTGGCTCACGGTCGTCATCCCGATCGACCCCGAGATGGCAGCGGGGCTGTCGTCGTACGCGACCACCGCGATGTCCCTGGGCACGGCGCGGCCCTGCTCGGCGAGGACGCCGAGCGCGCCGGTCGCCATCAGGTCGCTCGCCACGAAGAGGGCGTCGATGTCCGGGCAGCGCTCGAGCAGGCGCCGGGTGGCCGCTGCGGCACCGGCGGCCGTGAAGTCGGCGTGCTCGACGGCATCGGTCGCGAGGCCCGCGTTCTCGAGCACACGGCGGAACCCGGTGAGGCGGTCGATACCTGCCGGCATGTCGACGGGCCCGGTGATCGTGCCGATCCGGCGCCTGCCGATGTCGACAAGGTGCTGGACGCCGCTCATGGAGCCCGCGATGTTGTCGACGTCGACGAAGTAGTTGTTTGCGCCGGAGTCATTGGTGGGGCGCCCACCGAAGACGACCGGCATCGTGGATTCGAGGTCGGCGACGAAGCTGTCCCCGGTGTGGTGCGAGATGACGAGCGCCCCGTCGACGTTGCCCGCGCGCAGGTAACGCATGGTCTTGTGACGCGGGTCAGTCGAGGCGACCAGAAGGTTGAGCGTGTAGTCGCTTTCGTCGAGGCGCTGGGTGATGCCCTGCACGACGGCGGCGAAGTAGGGATCGCCGAAGAATTTCGTCATGTCCTCAGGCACGACGAGGGCGACCGACTGGGTCTGCCGGCTGGCCAGTGAGCGGGCAGCGCGGTTGGGCACGTAATTGAGCCGTTCGATCGCGGCCGTGACGGACACGACGACCTCCGGCCGCACCTTGGGCGACCCGTTGACGACCCGGCTCACCGTGGCTCGGGACACGCCTGCCTCAGCCGCCACCATTTCGAGCGTCGGCTGCGGCGGACGCGCGTTGCGGACTCCCATTGTCATGGGGTCATTCTATTTGGGTGCGCGCGACCCGCTGGTACGCCGCGGCCAGGGCGCCGTCCCGAGGCGTGCGCGGGCTCTCCCCGAAGCCGCGACCGAACGGGTTTCGTGTCGCCTTGACAAGGACTCGGTGGAGGACCTAGTGTTGCGTTGATCAGTGAGAGCGCTCTCATACCCTAAATGAGAGCGCTCTCACACCACATTCGGTGCGTGCCTCTCGCTGAGAGCCACTCGTCGGGCGCCGGTCGCTCGCAACACACATTTCTCGCCTTACACACGCACAACCACGCACACAAAGGAGTGACAGTGAAGTTCTCACGACGCACCAAGGTCGGGGCAGCAGTAGCCTGCGCCGCATCCTTCGCCCTCATTGCGACGGGTTGTTCATCGGCAGGAACCGGCACCTCAGCCGGTGCCTCCCCGGT
The DNA here is from genome assembly GCF_027594785.1 of Cryobacterium breve. Classification (GTDB taxonomy): domain Bacteria; phylum Actinomycetota; class Actinomycetes; order Actinomycetales; family Microbacteriaceae; genus Cryobacterium; species Cryobacterium breve_A. Next base: position 2,196,398 of record NZ_CP075584.1, on the reverse strand, counting down.
CGAACTGACCGTCACGACGTTCGGCACCATGGGCATGGATGCTCTCTACGCACAGTACGAGGCCTCGCACCCCGGCATCACCATCAAGGCGAACAACATCGACACCGGCGCCAACGCCCAGACGGATGCCTTCACCAAGATCGCGGCAGGAAGCGGCCTCTCCGACGTCCTCGCCGTCGAAGAAGGCTGGCTGGGCGCGATTCAGAACGTCTCGAGCCAGTTCACCGACCTCAAGGCTTATGGTGCCGATTCGGTCAAGGACCGTTGGGTGTCGTGGAAGGTCGCCCAGGCCACCGACAAGGATGGCCGCATCATCGGCTACGGCACGGACATCGGCCCGGAGGGCATCTGCTACAACAGCAAGGCCTTCGCAGCAGCCGGTCTTCCGACCGACCGCGCCGCGGTCGCGACCCTGCTCGGGGGCAGCGGCTCCACCTGGGACAAGTACTTCGCAGTGGGCGAGCAGTACCAGAAGGCAACCGGCAAGGCGTGGTTCGACCAGTCCGGCTTCATCTGGAACTCGATGGTCAACCAGCTCCCCGAGGGTTACTACACCAAGGACGGCAAGCTCAACGTCGAGAACAACGCAGATCTGAAGTCCGCCTGGACGAAGCTCGCCGCCGCGAACGCGGCCGGCCTCTCCGCCAAGCAGACCCAGTGGGACTGGAACAAGGGCACGTCGTTCACCGACGGCACCTTCGCGACCTTCATGTGCCCGGGCTGGATGCTCGGAGTCGTCCAGGGCCAGGTCAAGACTGCCGGCGGCGACGCCGTTGGCGCGACGGCCGGCTGGGACTTCGCCGACGTCTTCCCCGGAGGAGCCGCCAACTGGGGCGGTTCGTTCCTGACCGTTCCGACGCAGTCGAAGCACCCGAAGGAAGCCGCTGAACTGGCCACCTGGCTGACCGACGCCAAGCAGGAAGTCGCCGAGTTCCAGACGGCAGGTGCGTTCCCGAGCGTCACGGCCGCCCAGACCGATCCTGCACTCGCCGCGGGGACCGGCATCTCGGCGTTCTTCAACGACGCACCGCTCGCATCCATCCTGAGCAAGCGTGCCGACGGCGTGAAGGCCCAGTACAAGGGACCGGATGACTCCACGATCCAGGAGAAGGTCTTCGGACCGTCCACGATCTCCCTCGATCAGGGCGTGTCAGGCGACAAGGCCTGGTCAGACGCCATGACGCTGTTCAACCAGCTCATCGTCAACAAGTAGGCACGTAGCCAGCATCCGCTTGCCGGGCTCTCCCACGCCGCACTCCGGCGCAGGAGGGCCCGGCTTGAATGCAGAAAGCCACCATGACACTCACACGTGAACCAGAACTCAGCAGCCCGCCGCGGCCAGACCGCACCGGTCGCAAGAGCGCCCTCACCTACAAACATCGGCTCAGCCGCCTGGATGTGAAGCTCTCGCCCTACCTGTACATCTCGCCGTTCTTCGTGCTCTTCGGCGTCGTCGGCCTGTTCCCGCTGGTGTACACCTTCGTGGTTTCGCTCAATAAGTGGAACCTGCTGAGCGGACCGGGGGAGTGGGTCGGCTTCGACAACTACGCCGCCGAGCTGAACGACCCGCTGTTCTGGAACTCGCTGTTCAACACGATGAGCATCTTCCTGCTCTCGAGCATCCCGCAGCTGATCGCCGCGACCTTCATCGCCGCGGTCCTGGACCAGAACCTGCGCGCCAAGACCTTCTGGCGCATGAGCGTCCTGATCCCGTACGTGGTGACCCCGGTCGCCGTCGCCCTGATCTTCTCGAACATGTTCAGCGAGCAGAACGGCATGATCAACCACCTCCTCAGCTTCGTCGGCGTCGATCCGGTCATGTGGAAGACGGATGTCTTCCCCAGCCACATCGCGATCGCGAGCATGGTGAACTGGCGCTGGACCGGGTACAACGCCCTCATCCTTCTCGCCGCCATGCAGTCTGTGCCGCGCGATATCCACGAATCGGCCGCCCTCGACGGTGCCGGATTCTTCCGCAGGTTCTTCTCGATCACGCTGCCGAGCATCCGCCCCACCATGATCTTCGTGATCATCACCGCCACCATCGGGGGCCTGCAGATCTTCACGGAGCCGCGCCTGTACGACGCGACGACCCCGACGCCGGGCGGTGCCCACCGGCAATTCCAGACCACCGTGCTCTATCTGTGGGAGATGGCGTTCCAGCGGCAGAACTTCGGCAAGGCCTCGGCCGTCGCCTTCATCCTGTTCATCATCATCGTGGCGTTCGGCGTGCTGAACTTCCTCATATCTCAGCGCATCGCCACCACTGATTCCCGCACGGACGTGAAGTCCGCGAAACGGGTGCTGCGGCGCAAGGCCGCGGCCGACCGGGAGGAAGCCCTGGCGGCATCCACCGCGGGCCTGCCTGTTGATTCCCCTCCATCCAGCACGCTTCCCTCCGGCGCGAAGGAGCCCAGATCATGACCGGCACACTCACCCCCACTCCCACCGAGCCGGTTCGCCCGGCCCGGCCCGTCAAGCCCCGTGCCGAGAAGAACCCCGCGGGGCGGATGAAGGGCCACAAGGGCCTGGGGATCGACAGACGACCCGGTTTCCTCACGTACGGCATCCTGCTCGCCCTGTTCCTCGGTGGTGCGTACCCGCTCTGGTGGTCGGTCGTCGTCGGCTCGAGCTCGTCATCCGTCTTGAGCCAGGAATGGCCGCCGCTCCTCCCGGGCGGACAGTTCTGGGTCAACGTCGCTGCCGTTTTCGACACGATTCCGTTCTGGCAGGCGCTGCTCAACAGCGTCGTCGTGTCGACGATCATCACGGTCTCGGTGGTCTCGTTCTCCACGCTCGCCGGCTACGCCTTTGCGAAGCTGCGCTTCCGCGGCAGCAATGGACTGATGGTCTTCGTCGTCGGGACGATGGCGATTCCCACCCAGCTGGGGATCATCCCGCTGTTCATCCTGATGCGCCAGTTCGGCTGGACCGGTACCGTCGGTGCCGTCATCGTCCCGACCCTCGTCACCGCGTTCGGTGTGTTCTTCATGCGGCAGTACCTCGTCGACGTCATCCCCGACGAGCTCATCGAGGCCGCCCGCGTCGACGGCGCGAACATGATCACGACGTTCTGGAACGTCGCCGTTCCCGCGGCACGACCGGCGATGGCGATCCTGTCGCTGTTCACCTTCATGATGGCCTGGACCGACTTCCTCTGGCCGATGATCGTGTCCCCGCAGAACCCGACACTCCAGGTCGCGCTCAGCCAGCTCCAGTCCGCCAAGTACGTGGACTATTCCGTCGTGCTCGCCGGAGCCGTGCTCGCGACCCTGCCCCTGCTGATCCTGTTCGTCCTGGCCGGCAGGCAGCTCATCTCCGGCATCATGGCGGGCGCCGTCAAGGGCTGATCGTCGCCCGACCAGAAACGCGAAAGCGGGTAAATCGTCGTTCTCAGTGTTCGAAAACGACGATTCACCCGCTTTCGCGTACTTTCGATCCGATCAGGCGAGCGCGGCGACCGCGGACGGGACCGGTGTGCGGCCGGAGACCAGGTACAGGGTTTCGAGGGCGCCGGAGCCCGAGGCGATGAGGGCGGCGAGCACCGCCGCGACGTCCGCGCGCGGGATCGTGCCGCGTACCTCGGGAATGCCCGGTCCGGTGTGCTGGAGGCTGACGAGCCCGGTCGCCGGGTCGTCGGTGAGGGTGCCGGGGCGCACGATAGTCCAGGTGAGGTCGCGGCGCACGAGATCCTCTTCGGCGGCGAGCTTGGCCTGAAGGTAGGCGAGCATGTCTTCGGGTACTTCGGCCGGCTCGGCCCCACCGCGCACGAGGTCCACCCCGGTCGATGAGACCTGCACGAAGCGTGGGACTCCGGCGGCCTGGGCGGCATCGGCCAGCAGCACGGATGCCCCGAGGTCGACGGACTTCTTGCGCGCGTCGCCGCTGCCCCCGCCTGCGCCCGCCGCGAACACGGCCACGTCTGCCCCGGACAGGGCCGCCGCCAGCTCGGCCGCTGTCGAGGACTCGAGATCGAGCACGACCGGGGTGGAGCCGTCGGTGCGGAGGTCCTCCGCGTGAGTCGGGTTCCGGATCAGTCCGATCACCTCGTGACCGTCCGCAGTGAGGTTCCGGGTCAACAGCCGGGCGATCTTTCCGTGGGCACCTGCAATAACAATACGCATCTGTTTGACAGCGCCGCAGGGACCTCACAAATTCCCGCGCCCGGCATACGCTCGCCTCACCGTGCCGGCAAGCGGATGCTCGGGGCGTGGTCAGGCGCGGCCGGGGCGCTCGAATTCGTCGCTGTCGAGTCCAGGCTCGACGAGGGCGCCCATCGTGTCTGCGGCGTGCTGGGCGATCATCGCCTCGGAGGAGCGCTCGGTTGCCTGTGCGGCGGCGTGCTCGTCGGCCGCCTCCTGCATGGCGCTCGTCTTGCGGAGCGGATCGACCTTGAGGAACAGGCTCAGCACGAATGCGATCAGCACGACGACGAGGCTCACCCAGAACACCGTGACCGTGGCGTCGTTGAAGCCGACGAGGAACGGCTGCGACAGCCGCGGGTCTGCCGCGTTCAGGAACGAGGTGTCCCCGTCGAGAGCCGTGCCGAGCCCTGCCGGGTTCTGCAACAGGGCCAGGATGCCCGAGTTGGCGGGGTTGGCGAGCACGGCGGGATCGGCGGCGGCCGCCTTGACACCCGCGACGATCGTCGGATTCCCGAATGCCGCGCCGAGGGTGTCCGGGATGCGGGTGAAGAGCACCGAGAACAGCACGGCGGTGCCGAGCGTGCCACCGATCTGACGGAAGAACGTCGAAGCGGATGTCGCGACGCCGATGTCCCGCGGCCCGACCGAGTTCTGGCTTGCGATGGTGAGCGTCTGCATGAGCTGGCCGAGGCCGAGGCCCACGAGGAGCATGCCGGTCATCATGAACCAGACCGGCTTGTCGGCGGTCGCGAAGGTGAAGAGGAAGAACCCGCCGGCCATGAATGCGGTGCCGACCGTAGGGAACACGCGGTATTTGCCGGTGCGTGCGATGATCTGGCCGCTCACGATCGAGGAGATCATCAGGCCGAGGATCATCGGGAGCATCATGAAGCCGCTCTCGGTCGGGGTGGCGCCGTTGACGAGCTGCAGATAGAGCGGGACGGTCATCATCGCGCCGAACATTCCGAAACCGACGAAAACGCCGAGCACGGTCGCCATCGAGAACGTCGCCGACCGGAAGAGCTTGAGCGGGATGAGAGCGTCGTCGCCCATCAGTCGCTCGGCCACGATGAACAGCACGATGCCGAGCACGCCGGTGACGTAGCAGGCGACTGAGGTGAACGACCACCAGCCCCAGGTGCGGCCCTGCTCGGCGACGAGCAGCAACGGCACGGCGGCGACGATGACCGTGACGGCGCCCCACCAGTCGATCCGCACGGGACGCTTGAAGTGCGGGATGTGCAGGAAGCGGATCGCGATGATGAGCGCGACGATGCCGATCGGGATGTTGATCAGGAAGACCCAGCGCCACCCGGTGATGCCGAGGATCGTCGTCGCTCCGGAGAGGACCCCGCCGATGAGCGGGCCGATCACGCTCGAGATGCCGAAGACGGCGAGGAAGTAGCCCTGGTACTTGGCGCGCTCCCGCGGCGCGAGCATGTCGCCCATGATCGTGAGCGGCAGGGCCATCAGGCCGCCGGCGCCGAGGCCCTGGATGGCCCGGAACACCGCGAGCTCGTACATCGAGTGCGACATCCCGGCGAGGAGGGACCCGATCAGGAACACGGTGATCGCGATCAGGAACAGCGGCCGGCGACCGAAGATGTCACTGAGCTTGCCGTAGATCGGCGTGCTGATGCACGACACGATGAGATACGCGGTCGTCACCCACGCCTGTAGCGACATGCCGTCGAGGTCGTCGGCGATGGTGCGCATCGACGTTCCGACGATGGTCTGGTCGAGGGCCGACAGGAACATCCCGGCCATCAGGCCGAAGATGACGAACAGGATCTGCCGGTGCGACATCAGGGGAGCGGAGGAGGGCGAGGAGGCGGGAGCGGGAGGAGTTTGCATCGTCTGCAAAGTTACACGATGGGCAGGGAATCCTCAACAGGTTTTCGGGCCCGGGCCCGGGCGTTGGGGGGTGGTGCGGCACGCTCATCGGGCCGCTCCCGGGACTAGGCTCATGAGCGTGCGTACAGAAGGACAAGCGGGGGGCTCACGCCGGATGGGTTGGCGACGAATCACGGCCATCTCCCTCGCCGCCGTTCTCGTGGCCGGCGGGGCGGTCGCGATCGGTTTTTTCGCGACTCACGTCCCGACCTCCGTCGCGACGGCGCTGCCCGGAGCGACGCCGGGCCAGGGGGCTTCCGCGACGCACGCGCCCGGTGACAGGCCGACACCCACGGATGCCGCGCGCTCGGCCCCGACCGGATCGCCGACCCCGATAGCCCTGGTTCCGCGCTTCGACAAGGCGGCGCGTTCGCACGATGACCCGGCCAGTATCTGGGTCGTCGTCGACAAGGACCGCCCCCTTCAGCCGGCCGATTACGCCCCGCCGGACCTCGTGGCCGTACCCGTGCCGCACGTCTGGGAACCGCAGCTGCGCCGGGAGGCATCCGACGCCGTCGTGGCCCTGTTCGCCGCCTTCACGGCCGAGACCGGGCTGCAACTTCAATCGCAGAGCTCCTACCGCAGCTATCCCACCCAGGTGTCGGTGTACAACGACGACGTCTCAGCCCACGGGCAGGCGGTCGCGGACACGAGCACCGCCCGACCGGGCACGAGCGAACACCAGACCGGCCTCGCGATCGACATCAGCGCGCTGCCGGGGAATTGCTCCCTCGAAGCGTGCTTCGGGGCGACCCCGCAGGGCACGTGGCTCGCGCACAACGCCTGGAAGTATGGTTTCCTGCTCCGCTATCCGGCGGACAAAGTCGCCGTGACCGGCTACGCGTATGAACCGTGGCATTTCCGTTACATCGGCATCGATCTCTCGACCGAAATGCACACGGACGGCGTGACCACCCTCGAGGAATTCTTCGGTCTCCCGGCGGCCCCGACCTATCACTAGCTCCGGCTCACGCATGGGTTTCGGAGGCTCTGCACAGGGTTCTGGCATGTGGGCGTGTTCGCATGTCGGGTCCCCGTTCGCCGTCCAGAAACGATTTTGTGCGCCCCCATACACGTCCTGAAGGTCCCGCCCGCTCCCGCCATCGCCGGGAAGATCCACTGCCCCTCCACCCCGTCAGCCCCACACAGCCGGCCGATTCCCGGTCGACCGACCCCCTCGGCGCCGTCCGCTCCCGGCACCGCCTCGAGAAGGCACCGTCCGGTCACCGCCCGCTGATCTGGCTCGCCGGCACGGCCGCAGCAGCCAGCCTGTGCCTCGGCCTCTTCGTGCCACTCTCGAGCCAGGCGTCCCCCGGGGCCGCCACCGCGGCGTCCGCGCCCCGCGCCACCTCGCGACCGGTGCCGGCGAGCGTCGTGCCCGCCGTGAACGTCGCGGCCGGGAGCCCCGTGATCTACAGTTCCGTGAGCGCCGGCGACGGCGGGTCCGCCGGACCCGTCACCGGAGGAACGGTCGTGAGCGTCACCGGCTCCGGGCTCGCGGGCGTGTCAGCCGCGAGCTTCGGCGGCAATCCCGGCACCGTGCTCTCGGCGACCGATACGACGGTCACGATCTCGACGCCCGCGTCGACCGACTACGGCACGGGTTCGGTGACGGTCTCGCTCGTCGACAGCACCGGGGCGATCGTTCCCGTGGCGAGCACCCCTGCGGACGCCGCGAACGCCGCCGCGGCGGCCGCGACGGCAGCCGCAGCGGCGAAGGCGTCTTCGGTCGCCTCGCTGTCGCAGGCGATCACACCCCTCGTGGATGCTACTGCCCCACTCGCCGCCGCGACCCCGGTCCCGAGCAGCGCGTCGGGCGCCCTCGCGAACACCGGCTCCGGCACCACGGCCGGCGAGGCCGCAGGCACAGTGAGCGCGGCAGCCAGCGTGAGCGCGCTCACCTTCCAGTACGTCCCCGACCCGCGCATCACCGCGCAGGTCGACTATGTGCGCGCCCACTGGAGCTCATACAACTCGGCCGTCTACGGCTCCATCGGCGGCAACGACTGCGTCAACTTCACGAGCCAGTCGTTGATCGCGCGCGGCTGGACGATGGACGCCGGGTGGTCGTACAGCCCGGCCGGCGCCGGATACAGCACCGCCTGGTCGAGCTCGACCGCGTTCGCCGCATACCTGTCCGCCCACCCCGAGCGCGCCACGCCGCTCACCGCAGGTCAGAGCGACCGGGTCAAAGTCGGTGACATCGTGCAATTCGACTGGGACCGCTCCGGCGACAAGGACCACACCGGAATTGTCACCCGCGTCGTCAAGGACGCCTCGGGAACGCACATCTATTACGCGGGTCACACCGAAGATAGCCTCGACAAGTCCGTGGAGGAATCCCTCGCGAACACCGGTGGAACGGTGAGCTACTGGAGCGTCGCCTAGCCCGGCGATTCAGCGACACTTCATAGCGTGGGGACCGCTTTTCCCATTCAAGTGTGATTATCTGGATGTATCCCCCCCAAACGAGACGAGGAATTCGTGCAGTTCACCCGACGCTTTCGCATCAGCGCAGCAGCGCTCGCGTTCGCCGTTCTCGTGATCGGCACCGCAGCCGTCGCATCGTGGGGCAATGACGAGTCAGACTCCGCGCGTGCGGAGATCGCGGCGTCGGCGATCCCGACGGACACGGCAACGGACACCGCGACCCCCCGGGCGACGCCGGCGGATGCCGGTGCACCCGTCGCTGTCGACACCGCGCCTGTAGCCACGGCGACACCCACGCCGGCGCCGGCGCCCGCTGCGACCGCGGCCCCCGCCCCGGTCGCAGCGGCCTCGGCCGGGGGGGTGCAGGCCCAGGTCGACTACATGATCGCGCACTGGACCGACTACAACACGGCGGACTACGGCATCATCACCGACAACGACTGCGTCAACTTCACCAGCCAGTCCCTGATCCAGCGCGGCTGGGCCATGGACGGCAGCTGGTGGGCCAAGGGCACCGGATCGTCCTTCACACACTCGAACGCCTGGGTCAGCTCGACCGCGTTCCGCAACTACCTCGCGAGCTCCGGCCGGGCGACCGCTCTCACCGACCAGCAGCGCGACCAGGTCAAGGTCGGCGACGTCGTGCAGTTCGACTGGAACAACTCGGGCGACCGCGACCACACCGGCGTCGTGACCCGCATCGAGGGCAGCGGTGACGACATCGTCATCTACTACGCCGGCCACACCGACGACACCGACTATCTCTCCGTCGACTACGCGATCACCGTGAAGCACCCGGGCGCCACCGCGTACTACTGGAGCATCCCCTAACCACCGATCGCCGCGCCCGGCGGATGCGCCCGCCCGCGTACTCGGGGATCGCGCCCGTAGCCGATTTCGGCAGCCCGCGCCCTCATCCGCTGGCGGCCGCGCCGGTTTCCGCAAGCCGCGCCCGCCGTTTCGGTAGCGGACTGCGCAAACGGGGGCGCCATCGCGTCGAACCCGCCTGGCCGCCCGCGTCAGACGACGGATGCCGCCGCCGGCGCCCGCCGACCGGCGAACGTGAGCGACGGCATCCGTCTCGGAAAGCGCCTAGGCGATGGCGGCGTCGACGATCGCCTTCGCCTCGAGCCTGCACCTGGCGCAGGTGCTCCGGGCCCTTGAAGGACTCGGCGTAGATCTTGTACACATCTTCGGTGCCGCTCGGGCGGGCCGCGAACCAGGCGTTCTCGGTGACGACCTTGAGGCCGCCGATCGCGGCCCCGTTGCCGGGCGCGTGGCTGAGCTTCGCGAGGATCTTCTCGCCGGCGAGCTCGGTCGCGGTGATCGCGTCGCCGTCGAGCTTGCCGAGTTGCGCCTTCTGGGCGGGCGTGGCCGCGGCATCCACGCGGGCGTACGCCGGGTCGCCGAAGTGCTCGACGAGCTCGGCGTAGCGCTGGCTCGGGCTCTTGCCCGTGACGGCGAGGATCTCGGAGGCGAGCAGGGCCAGCAGGATGCCGTCCTTGTCCGTCGTCCAGACCGTGCCGTCGAACCGCACGAAGCTCGCACCGGCGCTCTCCTCGCCGCCGAACGCGACCGAACCGTCGATGAGGCCGGGCACGAACCACTTGAAGCCGACGGGCACCTCCCAGAGGTCGCGGCCGAGGAATCCGGCGACCCGGTCGATCATGGTGGAGGAGACGAGCGTCTTGCCGATCGCGGCATCCGCCCGCCAGCCCTCGCGGTGGCTGTAGAGGTAGTCGATCGCGACGGCGAGGAAGTGGTTCGGGTTCATCAGGCCGCCGTCCGGCGTGACGATGCCGTGCCGGTCGGCGTCGGCGTCGTTGCCGGTGAGGATGTCGAAGTCGTCCTTGTGCGCGATCACGGAGGCCATCGCGGAGGGGCTCGATGGGTCCATCCGGATCTTGGAGTCCCAGTCGAGGGTCATGAAGCGCCAGGTCGGGTCGACCTTGGGGTTCGTGACGGTGAGGTCGAGCTCGTAGCGGTCGCGGATGGCGCCCCAGTAGCCGACACTCGCGCCGCCGAGCGGGTCGGCGCCGATGCGGATGCCGCTCGCCTTGATCGCGCCCATGTCGATGATGTTCTCGAGGTCGTTCACGTACGCACCGCGGAAGTCGTAGGTCTCGACCGCGCTCGGTTCGCTCATCTTCACGTCGACGAGGCCACCGGCGATGAGACTCGTTGGCCCGGGCGGCGATCCAGGAGGTGGCGTCGCTGTCGGCGGGTCCGCCGTGCGGGGGGTTGTACTTGAAGCCGCCGTCGGTTGGCGGGTTGTGGCTCGGGGTGACGACGATGCCGTCGGCCTCGTCGGTGTTCCCCGCCCGGTTGTATGCCAGGATCGCGTGCGAGAGCGACGGGGTCGGCACGTAGTCATCGAACTCGTCGACGAGAACGCGCACTCCATTGCCCACGAGCACTTCGAGCGCAGTCGTGTACGCGGGGGCGCTGAGGGCGTGCGGGTCGGTGCCGATGAAGAGCGGACCGGTGATGCCCTGATTCGTGCGGTATTCGACGATGGCCTGCGTCGTTGCGATGATGTGATTCTCGTTGAAGGCTGTGTTCAGCGAGCTGCCACGATGCCCGGAGGTTCCGAAGGCCACCCTCTGGGCGGGCACGGTCACATCGGGTTTCAGGTCGTAGTACGCCTTAACCAGCGCGTCGACATCGATCAGGTCTGATTCCAGGGCCGGAGTGCCCGCACGTTCATTCATGTCCCCAGTCTGGCACTGCAAGTAGGCTGTGAGCCATGTCCGAGACGCGCAAAGCCAGCTACAGCTTCCTGGGGCCGGCTGGCACCTTCACCGAAGCGGCACTCGCCCAGGTGCCCGAGGCGCGCGGGCAGGCCTGGCGTTCGGTCAACAACGTCGGGGAGGCCCTCGCAGACGTCGTCTCCGGCCGCAGCGTCGCCGCGATGATCGCGATCGAGAATTCCGTCGACGGCGGCGTGTCCGCCACCCAGGACGCCCTCGCGAAGGTCCCGGACCTCCGGATCATCGGCGAGTATCTCGTGCCGGTGAACTTCGTCCTCGTGGCCAGGCCGGGCACGACGCTCGCCGACGTGAAGATCGTCGCCGCGCATCCGGTCGCCTACGCCCAGTGCCGTGACTGGCTCGAGACGCACGTGCCGCACCACGGCCACATCCCCGCCTCGAGCAATGTGGCCGCGCCGGCGTCGCTTCTCGAGACCGAACAGGCGGATGCCGCGGTCGCCCCTCCGGGGATCGAGAACCATCTCGACCTCACGGTTCTCGCCACCGACATCGGCGACAACCCGAACGCCGTCACCCGGTTCGTGCTCGTCAGTCGAACGACCGTGATCCCGGCCCGCACCGGTGCAGACAAGACGAGCCTCATCGTCGAACTGCCGGAGGACCGCGCCGGGGCGCTCCTCGAACTGCTCGAACAGTTCGCGACCCGCGGGGTCAACCTCTCGCTGATCCAGTCGCGCCCGATCGGCGACGCGCTCGGCCGGTACCGGTTCGTGATCGACGCCGACGGGCACATCCACGACGAACGCGTCGCCGACGCCCTGCTCGGCCTGCGCCGGTTCAGCCCGAAGGTGATCTTCCTCGGCTCGTACCCGCGGGCGGACCGGCAGCAGAACGAGTACACGAAGCGCTACGACGACGACGTCTATATCGGCGCGCGCGCCTGGCTCGACACCCTCCTCCGCGGCGCCTGACCCGCCGCCCCATCTCCCCCTCCCCCCCCCCCTCGTCCCGGTCTACTTCGGTCCGCGAGAGTACACTTTTGGCCCTTTAAACCCGCGGTTTAAAGGGCCAAAAGTGTACTCTCGCGAGCAGGAAAGCAGGAAAGCATGCGAAGAGGGGCGGGGCCGGGCGGTGGGCGTTACGCGGAAGCGGGCGCGGGCATCCGCACCGTGAGCGCGTCGGGGTCGGCCCGCAGGGAAACCGCGCGCACCGGACCGAACTCGTCGCCGTCGATCTCGAACTCCTGAGGGTGCTCGAGCACGATCCTGATCCGTGAGCCCCGCAGCGTCGTCATCACCCGTTCGTTGTTCGACTCGCTCTGGGCGATGATCCGGCGCCCGACCGCCGAGCGGCGCAGCACGCCGTTCTCCCACGTCACCCGGCGCCAGATGGTCAACCAGCCGAGGACGCCCTTGGGCTGCAGCACGGCGATGTCGAGGATCCCGTCGTCCACCTGCGCGTCGGGCAGGAACTGGATGTTGCCCGGCAGCACCCCGCAGTTCGCGACCAGGATCGTGCTCACGTGCGCCGGGCGGTCGGTGCGACCCTCGAGGCTATAACGGATGCGGAACGGTTTCGACTTCGGAATCACCCGCATTCCAGCATCGACGTACGCGAGCCAGCCGACCTGCTTCTTGAGGTCGGCGCTCGTGTTCGCGATCATCTGGGCGTCCAGGCCGAGGCCGGCCATCACCAGGAAGACATGTTCGGCCTTCTCGCCGTCGGTGTCCGTGAGAAGCGCGACGCCCAGGTCGATCGCCCGGTCGACGCCGCCGAACGCGATCTCCACCGCGGCATCGAGGCTCGCAAGCGGCAACTGCAGGTTGCGGGCCAGCAGGTTCCCTGTGCCGGACGGCACGATCGCGAGCGCGACGCCCGAGTCGCGCAGGGCCTCGGCGACCGCGCGCACGGTGCCGTCACCGCCCGCCGCGAGCACCACGGATGCCCCCTGCTCGATCGCCGTCCGGGTCGCCCGCTGCCCGGCATCCGTCTCGGTCGTCGACAGCCAGACCGTGCCAGCCCACCCGGCGGCGGACTCCGCCGCTGCGACGCTCGCGCGGAGCTTGTCCACGTCGACCTTGATCGGGTTGTACACGACGGCCGCTCGACGGACGCTCGGAGTCTCACCGGGAGTATTCACGGGTTCAGGCTAGCAAGGCGTTCCGGCGGGCGCTTGTAGACTGGCACCGTGATTGATCCTGTACTGCTGCGAGAGAATCCCGATCTGATCAAGCGTTCGCAGAAGGCGCGGGGTGCGTCGGTCGAGGCCGTCGACGCCGCGCTCGCCGCGGACACCGCTCGGCGCACGTCGATCAAGGCCTTCGAAGACCTGCGCGCCGCCCAGAACCAGTTCGGCAAGCAGGTCGCGAGCGCGCCCCCCGCCGAGAAGAAAGCCCTTGTCGCCGAGGCCCAGGCCCTCGCCGCCCGGGTCAAGGCCGCTGCGGCGACCGCGACGGATGCCGAGGCGCACTTCACCGGGATCGTCCGCACTCTCGCCAACCCCATCATCGACGGCGTCCCGGCCGGCGGTGAGGAGAACTTCACGACGCTCCGCACCCACGGCGAGATCCCCACCTTCGACTTCGAGGCCCGCGACCACCTCGAACTGGGCGAAATGCTCGGCGCGATCGACATGGCCCGCGGCGCCAAGGTGTCCGGGGCGCGCTTCTACTTCATGCGCGGCATCGGAGCCCGGCTCGAGATCGCCCTGATGAACATGGCCCTCGACCGCGCACTCCAGGCCGGGTTCATCCCGCTGATCACGCCCACCCTCGTGCGCCCCGAGATCATGGACGGCACCGGCTTCCTCGGCGAGCACGCCGACGAGATCTACTACCTGCCCGCAGACGACCTCTACCTCACCGGCACGAGCGAGGTCGCGCTCGCCGGGTACCACTCGGACGAGATCCTCGACCTGAATGATGGCCCGCTGCGGTACGCCGGCTGGTCCACCTGTTACCGCCGCGAGGCCGGCTCCGGCGGCAAGGACACCCGCGGCATCATCCGCGTGCACCAGTTCAACAAGCTCGAGATGTTCACCTACGTCCTCCCCGAAAACGCCGAGGCCGAGCACGACCGCCTCGTCGCCCTGCAGGAGGGCATGCTCCAGTCCCTCGGCCTCAGCTACCGCGTGATCGACGTCGCAGCAGGCGACCTCGGGTCGAGCGCGGCCCGCAAGTTCGACATCGAGGCGTGGGTGCCCACCCAGAACGCCTACCGCGAGCTGACCAGCACGAGCAACTGCACCACCTACCAGGCCCGCCGTCTGGACATCCGCTACCGCACCGAATCGGGCAAGACCGCACCGGTCGCCACCCTCAACGGCACCCTCGCGACCACGCGCTGGATCGTCGCGATCCTCGAGACGCACCAGCGAGCGGATGGCTCGGTGCTCGTCCCCGAGGCGCTGCGGCCCTGGCTCGGCGGCCTCGAAGTCCTCGAGCCGATCCGATGACCGCGACCGTCTCGCCCTGGCTCGTCGCCCTCGACATCGACGGAACCACCGTGCACGAAGACGGTTCGATCAGCCCGGCGGTCCTTGCCGAAGTGCAGCGACTCACCCGTGCGGGTCACGAGATCATGCTCGCAACCGGGCGTTCGACGGCGGCGACCCTGCCGGTGCTCGAGCGGCTCGACATCACGCCCCGGTACGTCGTCTGCTCGAATGGAGCGATCACCCTGCGCCGGGACCTCACCGGCCCGACCGGGTACCGCCGCGAATGGGTCGAGACCTTCGACCCGAGCGAGGTTCTGCTCTCGATCCGCTCGCACCTCGGCGACGCGCGCTACGCGGTCGAAGACGAGCACGGCTTCTACCGGTACACCGAGCCTTTCCCCGATGCCACCATCGGCCTCGACAGCGAACACGTCGAGTTCGACGAGCCTGCTCCGCCACGAGGCCACCCGCGTTGTCGTCATCTCGCCGGACCACGAGATGGAAGACTTCCTGCAGGTCGTCGAGCAGATGGGCCTCAACCGGGTGAGCTACTCGATCGGCTGGACCGCGTGGCTCGACATCGCCCCCGACGGCGTCAACAAGGCCACCGCGATGGAGCGGGTCCGGGCCGAGCTCGGCATCCCCCGTTCCCGGGTGATGGCGGTCGGCGACGGACGCAATGACATCGAGATGCTCGAATGGGCTGGGCTCGAGGGCCGCGGCGTGGCCATGGGCCAGTCTCCCCGTGAAGTGCTCGCGGCGGCCGGGGAGATCACCGGAGCCGTGCTCGACGACGGCCTCGCCACGGTTCTCGCTTCGCTCTGACGCCCCTCCGGCACCCCGGCTGACCGCCTCGCGGCGGGCGTCCCAGCTGGCTGGCAGGGCGGGTAAGGCGCGATCGGCTAGAATCGGTCGGTATTCGTGTGTTGTCGACCGGGCGTTCTTCGTCGGACCGGGCCACGAACGGGAGGGCTGTCCGAGCGGCCGATGGAGCCAGTCTTGAAAACTGGTGGACAGAAATGTCTCGTGGGTTCGAATCCCACGCCCTCCGCACGAACCCGTTACCCGGCCGGCACAGAAGGGATCTGAGTGATCGACCAACCGAGACTCCGTTCTGCACGATCGCACAAGCTCAGTACTATCGCGCGGCACGGCCGGTTGAAGCACTCGAATCCTGTTGTCACCGTCGTCAAGTTCCTGGCAGCCGCCATGGCCGTCGTGCTCGTCAGCGGCGTCTCCGTCGCCGCGATCGCCACCCTCGACGTCGCGTCGAGCGCACAGCCCGGGGTACACCTCGCCAACGAGACGAACGGCCCCGTCCCGCAGATCGGCGCCATCACGGGTGGCGTCAACCTCCTCATCGTCGGCAGCGACAGCCGCAAGGGCCAGGACCCCTCGTTCGGCCCGGTGGACTCGACCGGCGACCTCAACGACGTGACCATGCTCCTGCACATCTCGCAGGACCACACCAATGCCTCCGTGATCAGCTTCCCGCGTGACATGTTGGTGCCGAT
This sequence comes from Cryobacterium breve, assembly GCF_027594785.1. Taxonomy (GTDB): domain Bacteria; phylum Actinomycetota; class Actinomycetes; order Actinomycetales; family Microbacteriaceae; genus Cryobacterium; species Cryobacterium breve_A. The sequence continues at coordinate 2,180,269 of NZ_CP075584.1, read as the reverse complement.
TCCGGCCTGCCCCGACCCGAGCGGCGGCACCTTCAACTCGATGAGCCGCCAGAAGATCAACACGACGCTCACCTACGGCGGGCTGGCCTGCACGGTGCTCACCGTCGAGAAGCTCACCGGCCTGACGATCCCCTTCGCAGCCGAGGTGCAGTTCAGCGGCGTCATGGCGATGTCCACCGCTGTCGGCGGCGTCCCGGTCTGCGTCGCAGAGGAGATCCAGGACGAGTACACCGGCACCTTCCTGAAGCCCGGCATGCACACCCTCGAGGGTGTTGCAGCCCTGCAGTTCCTCCGCACCCGCCACGGCGTCGGCGACGGCAGCGACCTCACCCGGATCAATAACCAGCAGGTCTTCATGTCGGCCCTGGTCCGCACGATCAAGAGCGCGAGCACCCTGTCGGACCCAATCAAGGTCTACTCGCTCGCGAAGGCCGTGACCGCCAACATGAAGCTCTCCGACAGCCTCAACAACGTCTCCACGATCGCGTCGATCGCCGTCGCGCTCAAGGACATCGATCTGAACCAGGTCGTCTTCGTGCAGGTGCCCACCGGCGGCACGGCCGGCGGAGTCCTGCCCCTCCAGCCCGACTTCAAGGAACTCTTCACCGCGGTAGCGGCCGACAAGGCCCTCAAACTCGGCGGTACGACGGGCCGTGGCGCGACGCTGGACCCGAGCGCCACTGCGACTCCGGCACCGACCGCGACGACGGATGCTTCCGCGACGCCCGATCCCGCGGCATCCGCCGGCGCCACCCCGACCCCAACCCCGACGGACGTGACCACGCTGTCGGACTCGGCGACCGGCCAGACCGCGGGGGAGCTGACCTGCTCCGTCGGCCGCACCCTCGACAACCAGTAGAAGCGGGGCCGTCGGGCACCTGTGCAAACGGATGCCGCCGGTACGGTTATGATTACACTCGTGTGTTTGCTCGGTGAATTCTGCCGCAGGCGCCAAGGAGACGTCGCATAGTACGGCTTAGTGCACCACCCTGCTAAGGTGGAGTACCCTTCACGGGGTACCGTGGGTTCAAATCCCACCGTCTCCGCACTAAAAGGCCCCCGAGATCCGCGCAAATACGCGGAAGTCCGGGGGTCTTTTTCATGGGCCGGGCGGGTTTGCCCACATTTTGCCCACAATTGCTGGAGCGGCGGCGTGGTTGAGGCCCACTGCAACGGCGTCTAGATCGTCATCGAACAGGTCGGCGTAGACGTCGAGGGTCATCGCCGCGGACGCGTGACCGAGCATCCGCTGCACCGCCTTCACGTTCGCTCCCGACGCGATGGCGAGGGATGCGGCCGTGTGGCGCAGGTCGTGCAGGGTCATCGCGGGCAGGTCGGAGGCGACGAGCGCCGTCTTGAACCACGACCTCGAGCCGCTGCTCACTCGGGTTCGCCGGAGGTGTTCCCCGGCGCTGTCGGAGAAGAGCAGATCGTTGGGGCCCTTGCCGGTGAGGTTCTCGAGCAGGGACTGGGTGAGGAATGCCGGGAACACGACTGTGCGGCGCTTGTCGGACTTTGGAGTCCCGACCTCGATGATCCCGCCGACTTCGACGGCGTTCACGCTGACGGAGATCCGGTTCCGGACCAGGTCGACGTCTCGCACGCGCAAGCCGATGGCTTCGCCCCAGCGCAGCCCCGTATACGCGAGCACGAGCAGTAGCGTGCGGTGGATGCCGGAATTGTCTGCGAGGCGCACCACCTCCTCGTGCGTGAGGTAGCGATGCTCTTTCTTGGGCTTCCTGGGGAGGTTCACGCCCCGGGCGGGATTCGTGGAAATGCGCTTGTCCCGGACCGCGACGTCCAGAATCGACGCCAGGACTCCGAAGGCCCGGATGACGGTCGTGGCGCCCCGCGTGCCCGTCATCGTCGACACCCACGCCTGGACGTCGCTGTGGCGGACCCCGCTGACGGAGATCCTCGCCCAGCGCGGCGCCACGTAGAGCCGCCAGGCGATCTCGATGGGACGGAGCGAGGATGGCTTCAGGTGCGTCTGCGAAGCGAGCCAGTCAGCTCCCAGAGTCCCAATGGTGACCTTGGCGGCGGAGGCCTCGACGTACTCGCCCCTCGCCATGGCAATCTCGACGGTCGCGGTGAAGAGCTCGGCTTCCCTCTTCGTCTTGAACCCGCGCTTGTCCGTCTGCGTGTGGTCGGGCCGGCGGTACCGCACCCGGTACCGCTTGCCTGCTGCGGTCGTGTACGAGGTGATCGATGCCATGAGTAATCAGCCCAGCCTTCCAGTCGGACGAGTGCGACCGCCGAGACAGTGTCCGTCAGCGGCGATCTCGATCTCAAGGGTGCACCTGCTCGTGGGTTCGCTCAATGCTCACGTTATCCAGGACGACCGACACTGCATCTGTCGTCGGACGGTGACCAGCGCCACTGACTATCCAAGCCCGACCGCCCGTGAGAAGTGTCCTGTGGATAACTTCCGTCGGCCTGTCGCTTTGGGGAACGATTATTTGTCCCTCCTGGGGACCAAAAATTTGTCCCTGAAGGGGACCAAAAAGTTGCCTCGAAGGGGACCAGAAAATGACCCCCTAGCAAGAAGGAACAGGAATGAGCAAAAACGGAGCATTACGCGCGCGCGAGAAGAGGCTGTGGATAACTCTCTCGGCGGCTTCGCCCATACCGACATCCGGCCCTGACTGTGGTCGTTTCGCGGGCATCCTCGCACACGATGCAGGTCCGATCGACGGGCCCGCTGCCAGGCCGCGTCGCCGCAAGTTCGCGTGCCCGATACTGTCAGTGCTGGCGGAGCTTCGAGGATCGCACCGTCAACCGGGCACTCGTCCGCTTTGGTATCCAATGCGTCCTTGGCGAGGACCTGGCGACCGACAAATGCCTCACGTCATCGGCGACGGAAGCAACGCACGGACGCCGCCGGCATCGCCGCTGAGGCCCGGGTGCGGGTCCCTATGGTGAACGCTGTTCTCCGACGAGGGGACCACGAGCAGTGTGCACGTGGGGGGCATGCCGCGGTGACTCGACGATGGCAGGACGTCGATTTCGCCGCGCTAGTTTGAAGCCGAAATCGCGTTCTTATGGATGCGCAAATCGCGGCTGCCTATTCGTTTGGGTATTCGTTTGGGTATTCGCCCAGAGCGAATACCCAAACGAATAGGTAAGGGCCTCTTTCCCTGTCCCACCGCGACCCCCTCGCTGCGCTCGCTTCCCAACCCCCCACACCCAACGGCTTTGTGTGGGGGGTTGGGAAGTAAAGGGGTAGTGGTGGGACAGGGAAAGAGGAAGAAGTGTATGAGAGAGATAAGTCAAAGAAACAAACAAAAACAAAAAACAAAAAACAAAACTAAGTACAAAAAAACAAGAACAAGGAACAAGGAAAACAGGACGACGTAAATCAGAAAATCACTGGTTTTAGAGCGGACGGATATTGCGACGATCGTGCAGTGGACAGACCGTGACCAGGCGATGGTCGACTGGCTGCTGGTCGTGCGACTGGCGGGAATGGATGCAATCCGCTGGGCACTGGGGGCGCTCTCTGGATCTGGTTTCCCCGTGAGCACTCGGAAGGCGCAGAAGTGCGCGCGTCGCCGCTGGGGGTGTCTCATAACTAGCGGTGTGCACCGCAATTCAAGCCGGAGGTTGTGTTACGTAGCTATGAGACTCGCCGCGGGACGAGATTCCGGCGATCGGTCAGGGCGAGAAAGCGAGTTGTTAGATGTCTTTCATCTCTAGGGATACAAGACATCGGGACGAAACCGCATGTTGCGGAGATCCCGCAGGATCAGTCTTCGACTCAGCCGCTCCATACAATCGAGAGATGGTTGACGATACGGTGTTCGGGGAATGGTGGCTGCCCGAGGAGGATCAAGCCAGAGCCTCAGGAGCGTTGGCCCTGAGTTCTCGCTTTGCCAAGTTGAGTCTGATCGGATCCCTGGAGCCAGCCTCGGCGGGCCTTGCTTCGCTGTTTTCAGAGCCCTCAACACACCCTGTGGTATTCGGTAGCGAGATGGTGCCCGACCGGAAAGTCACCATCTTCAACGCGAGCGGATCAGTCGTTCACAACGGTTCCCTATCGAATCCGGTCACGAGACAAGACCTGAACATCACGGGCACCATTCTTTTCGGCTGCCACCTGGCTGATAGCAGCCTGCCCGTCGTATCCACAATTACCGCTCGGATATTTGGCCTCGGACATTGGCTAGGAGCAAAGAGCGTGCTCGGCCAGCGGGAGACTTCTGCAACGGACCCGTCGAGGACCTTGGCCATCCTGGTATCGCACAGTCCGAAGCTAGAAGCGATCGAGATTCGGAAGGGAACATCCCTTCAGTTCTTCTTCACCTATTCCGAAAGCACTGTCTACGGGGCTGAGGGAACAGTCCTCTCGCTAACGAACGATGGTGCAGCCCAGCTTTCGTACGAGACACCGGCCACTCTGGCAGAAGCTGAAAACGACGTTACACTGTTGGTCCGGCTTGTGACCTTCTTTACGGGGTCGACGTCGTGGGTGCAGAGCCAAGTCGTGACATTGGGCGGTGACTCATCTCCGATCGAGGTGTGGCGGGGCGGCCGCCCAGATTTCGAGGTGCCGGAAACCTCGGATCTCGGTCAGCGTGAAGTACTCCACTCCACGCAAATCGAGCTCAGCAGCGTCGTGACGAAATGGTACGAACTAAATCGAGGCACTGGGCGAGCCGGGGTGAACGTTCTACAGGCACATCACTTCAAAGTCGACCAATATGTGGAGACAGGATTTCTTGCCGCCGTCACCGCATTTGACGTCCTCTATCGGGTCTTGTCAACGGGCCGAGAACAGGAGCCTGCCGACCAGGAAGGCAGCAAACCCCGACGCCGTTTCGAAAGCTGCCTGCGCACGGAAAATACTTCCCCCGGAACTCCAAGGTGCGATACGCAAGACGGGACACACCGACACTCCCTTGCGGAGCCAGTTGCGATACCTACTGACGTGGATTGGCCCGCAACAGTTTGCTGAGGTCGTCCCAGTAGACAAACAAGCCTCATGGACCGATCTGACGAAAGACGTTCGAAATTCCATCACTCATGACGGTGATTTCACCGCGTGGATCGATAGCGGCGGACTCCTCGCACTGCAGCTGCAGGTCCGATGGCTCCTGAAGCTCGCGATCCTCAAACACTTGGATGTCAGCGACGATCAACTGGTCAAGGCAACTCTACATTCCGCGGAAGGCCGTTCCGCCAGCTACACGTGCCGCTATCTTCCGACACTCCAAAGCGGGGTCGAGTAGCGTCTACTGCGATCGTCGCGTGACTTACCCGCGATGACTGTCTCGTAACCAAAGTGTCTCGTGTCCTATGGGTTGCGAGACAACCGGACGGGTACAAACGTTGTCGCGTTAGAGGCGCCTGAGTGCGAAACCTTAGCGGGCGGGTCTCACGGGCACCTCTTGCCCACGCACTTTGTGAATGCCTCTGTCCGCGGGGGAGTGTCCGTTGGAGGTCCCGCGTGCGGGCATGTCGCGTTATGGCCTGGCGAGTGGGTTATCACACGTTCGCGGAGAGGGCGGCCCCGGTGATGTCCAGCACGTCGAGTACCTGCACGGTTGGTTCAGTACTTGGACGGTGTCCACCGAAAGCCGCATCCACAGCAGCGTGGATTCGCTGGTCAAATGCCTGGGTGCAGGCTTCCTCGGACTCCCATACGTCGATATAGCGAAGCCCGCCATCCTCGCGGCGGACGCAGAGGTGAAGGATCGACCCCGCAACCGGCTCAGTGCCGAGGTTGTCCATGATTCGGCGGTACCCCGCTTCGTCAATGGGAACGTCTTGAATGAATGCATAGACCATATCGACCCACTCCTTATTTGATCCGAACTACAATCGGATGAATATGCACTACTGTGATCTTCATGACGACCGATGTCAATGCTCCGCGAAAATATCGCTCGACGAAGCGAGCCATGCAAGCCAAAACCACACGTCTTCAGCTCTCCTCTCGGCAGCCTGGACCCTTTTCACCGAACGCGGATACGTGGCAACAACGGTGGCGCAAATCGCACAAGCGGCGGGAACGTCCGTGGATACGCTGTACGAAGCTGTCGGTCGAAAGCCGGTACTGCTTCGCCAGGTCGTGGAGTCAGCGATATCTGGAAGCGATGAGACCATTCCCGCCGAACGGCGCGACTATGTGCAACGGATCCGAGAAACGCCGGATGCCGCGACGAAGTTCCAGATCTACGCAGCTGCGATCGCCGCCATGAGCCCAAGAACCGCGCCCATCTTCCTGGCACTACGGGACGCAGCGCGAACCGAGCCCGGACTGCGCCGCCCTCCACGAAGAAATATCGACCCGACGCGCCACCAACATGCTTCTGTTCGCAGCCGACTTGCGCCTGACCGGGGCTCTTCGCCCCGAACTATCGGATGAAGTCATCGGCGACATCGTTTGGGCCACTGCTGGAGCAGAGCACTACACCCAGCTCGTGGACTCCCGAGGATGGAGCGCCGAACGTTTCGGCGACTATCTCTACGAAATGTGGTCCCGACTGTTCCTGGCCTCACCGGGCACTCACCTCAATCAAGGCCGCGTGCCGGGCCCACCCTAACGCCCGCCGTTGGTCCTTCAGAAATTGCGTTGCGGGCCCGTCGGAGGGGACTGCCCCGAGCGCCGTTCTTCGCTGAGACACGTCCTGAGGCTTCGCGCTGACCTCAGCGCATTGAGCATTTGAGACCAACCCCCTTGTGACCGCTGGGCCGGCACGCAAAGCCTCCCAGTAAGCGTTGGGTTATTGGGTGCGATCTGCCGCGTGGAGTTCGCGAAGGGCTTCCGCGGGCGAGGTGCAGGGCACGTCAGGAAAGCGGGCGCGCACGCCGTCGACGCCGGGTAAGAAAGTCATGTCGGATCGGTCCATCGCGAGCGCGGCTCGAGCTTGTCTGCCCAGTTCAGGGCGCAGCCGTCCGATCGTGGCGGCCATGATATGTAGAGCGACGCGCGGGATATGCCGGGGTGCGTCTGAGCCGCCGCTGTACGCGACCACCATGCGGGCAAGCTCGTCAAAGGTGAGGTTCTCCGGTCCGCCGATCTCCAGCACTTGTCCGCGGGTCGCCTCATCCAGGGTGACGTGCTCGACGAGCGCGGCGACGTCCCGCACCGAGACGAAGTTGATCGGGTTCTGTCCGCGACCGAATACCAGCGGGCGGTTCGACCGCCCAGCCGTATTGTTGAGAAGATCGATCCACAACTCCAGGAACGCCGTGCTTCGCACGACCGTTGAGGGAACTGTGCTGGCGGCTAGGACGGTCTCGGCGGCATGCTTCATCCGAAATATGTCGAGGGGGCTATCCGGTGCGGCACCAACGATCGACATGAGCACCATCTCGGCGCTTGCTGTTTGAGCGGCCTTGATCAGGAGCGTATTGCCGTCCCGGTCGACCGTCTCGGGTGAAACACCTCCCGGTCCGGCGAAGCCGTGCACTGCCGACACCACGACATCGACACCGGCCACGGCGGCCATCGTGCTGACCGGATCTCGCACATCACCCGTCACCATCTCGATTCGCTCACCGGCCAGATGCGCGGCACGATGCGGATTACGCGTCATCACGCGCACGTCAATCCCGCGGGCAGCAAGGTCACGGACAACGAGCGTGCCCAGTCGTCCGGTGCCTCCGGCAACAAGAACCCGGGAGATCATGACGCTCTCCTCACGTCGACCTGGCCCCGTACCGCTGCATCGACATCTCCACCAGCCGCATCGACTGGCTCCAGGAAGAAACGGGCCGAAGCGATCAGCCCGGCAGTGACGGCGAAGACAACCACCCCCCGCATCAGATGCGCGGTCCCATCCCGCCTCGTGCCGCGGTGCTCCCACTCGGTCCACACCACGTTGCCCGACACGACCAACGCCACGATCTCTGTCGAGACGTCGGGTATTGCAGCCAGGATCTGCATCCAATTACGGCGTACCTGCTCATGACCGACGAAGCTGCGTTCCGGATGCACCGGCGTCTCATTTCGGTAGTCGGGCGTGAAACAGGCGACGATCGCGTCTATATCGTGCGCGTTCGTGGCGACCCGCAACCGTTGAACGACCGCGCTCGGATCTACTTCCACCACAGACATGCCGTCTCCATTCCCAGACCGGAACTGGCGCGGCCAGTCGTCTTGTGAAGCCGCTCTGGTTGACCATCAAATTCGTTCCAGTACACTGGAACCATTCTCTAATTGTGGAGCCGATATTGGACACTGTCAACCCTCGCCCCTATGATTCCAGCCGCCGGCGCGAACAGGCACGCCACAACCGCGAGGCAATCGTCGTCGCCGCGCGGCAACGATTCCTGAACGACGGCTTCACCGCCACGACGATCGCATCGATCGCGGCCGACGCCGGCACATCCGCCGACACCATTTACAAGTCCTTCGGAGGAAAAGCAGGGCTCCTGCGCGCGATGTGCAAGGACGCGCTCAAGGGCGAAGGCCCGATCCCCGCAGAACAGCGCTCGGACGCGATGCAGGCGGCCGAAGCCGACCCCCGAAGGATGCTGCGCGGACTAGGCGCGTTCACCACAGAGGTCGCGCCCCGGATCGCTCCATTGCTCCTGCTGCTGTCAACAACGGCGGAGGTTGATCCGTCAATGGCTCAATTGCGTGCCGACTTCGACACCGCGCGCCTGACCCGAATGACCCATGTAGCCCAAGGCTTGGCCAGCAAGTTTCAGTTGCGTCTGGGCCTCTCCGTCGATGAGGCGGCCGAGATCATGTGGGTATACAGCTCGCCTGAGCTCTACAGCCTCCTGGTGCTCACCCGCGGTTGGCGCCCCGAGCGCTACGGCGAGTTCGTTGGCGAATCGCTCGTCGACGCCCTGCTCGGGGGCGCGATGCCGACAAGGGCACCGAGCCCCTCGACCAGCTCTGACCGCGACCAGCACGGGGGCCTCATAGTCGCAGGAAGAATTGCCATCCGACCGACCCCCGCATGTGCGAAATACGAGCATCCCGTAGGCGGAATCCAGGTGAAAACTATGCTCCGTTGACCGTTCCTTTGTGAAACGCGAGCACGATGTCCGGTGTCTGTGCTGGCTGGGCAAGAATCCGTCCCAATAGAGGGCCGGCCTGCGGGCGGATCGGCGACAATGCGGCGACAACGCAAACTGCCACCATTGCGCCATAGTTGGAACGACGAGAGGCTCAAGTAGATATGGTGACAGGGACTTACGTTCCGAATGAACTGCTGTCGCGACTGGTTGGTGATCGGATGTATTCGGTCGAGTTCGTACTGAACGCCTATGTCCAGTTGCGATTCGATGGAAGGCCCGGTTCCGGTCCGGTCACTCTGAACTGCTACGTATGGCCGGTCGTCCAGACAGCTGATCGCCTCTGGCACGAGCAGGACCTTGGCTACGCAGATTCGGTACGCCGATTGACCCCTTGCGCGGTGACGTCGACGTGCGAATCCACCGGTGCGGGCATTCGTATCGACCTCGATACTGGCGCCATTGTGATTCACCCTGAGAAAGACGATGTCTACGTTGAGATCGCAGAGTTCAGGGGATTCCACGACGAAGCTTGGATGGTCTGGCGCCCCGGCGAGGACAGCTTCGAGGACTTGGCCTGACCGCACACTTCCGGGAAGGGGTGGCCCAAAGGCTCGAAGGGGGTCGCCTTTAAGGTCTGTTCGCGGGCGGCAGGTGAAGCGTTCTAGGTTAGGTAGATGCTTATCCTCGAAGCGCCAGATGCTCAGGGAATACTGCTGTTCGGATCGGGCGCCGGTGGCGACCCTCGCCGGTACGGCACTGTGCTCCACTCTCTCCCGGTAATCGGATTCACGGTACTGGCACCTACGAACGAGCGGTTCGACCCGCGGACCGTGACGACCGAACAGCTTCTTGATCGGGTGCATGGCATGGCTTCTGCTCTCTCGAAATACGCGCGCACCGATCTGCCGGTGGTCGCCGCTGGACACTCAGTGGGCGGTTGGGCGGCCCTGTGCCTGGCCGGAGCTCATCCTTGGGATCGCGACGGTCAGCCGATTCCGGTTCACGCCGAGGAACGGGTGACGCGGCTGGTGCTGCTCGCGCCGACCGTCGGCTGGTTCCAAGCCCCTGGGGCACTGGCGGAGGTCACGGCGCCCACGGACGTTTTCGTGGGGGCGAAGGATTCCATCACTCCTGCTTCAACGCTCGAGATCCTGCGGTCAGCACCCGCCAGGGTGAACATTCACACGGAGGAGAATGCCGGGCACTTTGACTTCATGACCGACCTGCCTCCGGGCATGACGCCCACGAGCGGCCTTGACCACGTCACGTTCCTGCACAAGCTGGCCTCACAGATAGCCGTTGCCATCCAGCAATGAGATTGTGAAACGGAGGCCAGCCTCTGCCCACATTTTGCCCACATCTGAAAGAAATCACGCTGATTCTGACCGTGTCCAAGTGACCCAAAAACGTTGAAATTACGCGGAAGTTGGGCCTCCGTCAAGCTGCCGTTGGGGTCCGATTAGAGTTCAAATCCCACCGTCTCCGCAGTTTTTCACCCCTACATCCCAGTGCTTTCAGGGGATGTGGGGTTTTTTCTTCGCCGAAATCCTCCCGTGGCAACACTGTGGCAACACGTTGAGAACGTGGCAGCCTGATTCAGGATGGTGGCAACGGCGTCAAAGCGAAGCGCGATTCCCTGCACCTCTATGAGGAGTGCGAGGTCGATGCCGTTCATCAACGCATACCACTTCCTCTCCCAGATCATCATCGGGCTCGTGCGGCAGCCATGCGCTCCGGGCTTCGGAGAGCCCCACGGACCGGCCTCTGATGCGTTGCCACTCGCGTTCACGGAGTCTCCCGCCCGCGAACAGGCACGCAATCATGGGTACGCTCGATGAGGTGCGTCTGCAAAACCAGTTGACGTGCCGCTCGACGGGCAATGCCCCCGTCGCGCTCGGCTCGTACGTGAAGGAAACACCGTGTCTGATCACGCAAGAATCAAGGGCCACACCGTGACCCGCACCGTACACATCGAGGCTCCGCGTGCGAACGTCTGGAAGGCGCTGACCGACCCCGAGGTGATGGTCAAGTGGTTCGGAGACACTGTGGGGTTCGCCGCGCTCGAGCCCGGTGCCGCTGGGAGCATCGACTGGGATGACTACGGCAGCTTCCCGATCGAAATCACCGAGGTGGTGCCCGACTGCTCGTTCGGCTTCCGTTGGTCGGGAATCCCCGCCGAAGCGCTCGCCGAGTACTCGACGCACGTGCGCTTCAACATCGCCGATGCAGGTACAGGGACGGATGTCACGGTGATCGAATCGGGCTTCGACACACTCCCCGGCGGCACCCGCTACCGTCGCGAACGTCTTGAGCAGAACCGAGAGGGCTGGGACCTCGAACTCGACGAGCTCGCGATCCTACTCGAGGGTGTCACCCAGTAGTTCACGTGCTGGAAGAAACTCGAGCCTGCAGTGCACCTCGGGTCAGGGTCATCCACCACGAGTCACGAAACTGCCGCTTGAAACCGAACCCGGCGTAGAACGTCTCGGTTCTGTTGAAGTCCCCTGAGGGGAGATTCGGCACAGCACTGTCGTATGCAGGGGTCTAGGCCATGCTTCGATCGTGTCAGGCAACCGGTCCTGCCGGTAGATCCGATTCCGTCTTCGCCTCGCTGGGTGCATGGTGCGGTCGCCAAGCAGTGGTTCCGGACTGGGATGATGGCTGGGGACAACCCCACATTCGCACAAGGAGGTACCTGCCGGTGGCCGGTATCGAACTGCCCGGCTCCGGCGGGGTGAGCGCTCGCCGCCAGCGGAACATCGCGCTGCTCGTCGCGGGGACCTTCTTCATGGAGATCCTCGACGGGACGATCCTGACCACGGCCGCTCCCCAGATCGGGCGCGCGTTCGGGGTGGCATCCGTCGACGTGGGCGTTGCGATCACCGCCTACCTGCTCACGCTCGCGGTGCTCATTCCCCTGAGCGGATGGATCACGGCCCGCTTCGGCGCTCGGAGGGTCTTCCTCACGGCGATCGCGGTCTTCACCGTCGCCTCGATCCTGTGCGCGGCGAGCCCCAGCCTGCTCCTGCTCACCCTGAGCCGGGTGTTGCAGGGTGCCGGCGGAGCCATGATGGTTCCGGTCGGCCGGCTCGCCGTCCTGCGGGTGACCGCGAAGGGCGACCTGATCCGCGCCATTGCGCTCCTCACCTGGCCGGCGCTCGCCGCGCCCGTCATCGCGCCCCTGGCCGGGGGCCTGATCACGACGTATGCGTCGTGGCACTGGATCTTCCTGATCAACGTTCCGCTCGGCCTCATCGCGTTCCTCGCCGCGCGCGTCCTGGTGCCAGGGGAGGAGCCGGTCAGTCCGGCAGCCCTCGACTGGGCCGGCCTGTGGCTGAGTTGTTCGGCGCTCGGTTCGCTCGTCGTGGCGGCGTCGCTGCTGTCCGCTCCGGTGCCGGACTGGCCGGCGCTGTTGGCTCTCGCGTCGGCCGGTGCGGCGCTCGGGGGGCTCGCCGTGCGGCACCTGAGGCGAGCCCGGCATCCGCTGCTCGACCTCGACGCCCTGCGCATCGAGACCTTCCCGCGTCGCCCACGCCGGCGGCTGGATGTTCCGGCTGACGATCAGTGCGGTGCCGTTCCTGTTGCCGCTGTTGTTCCAGGACGCGTTCGGCTGGTCCCCCGTGCTCGCCGGCTCGCTCGTGCTCGCCCTCTTCGCGGGGAACATGGCGATCAAGCCGGTGACCACGCCGCTCCTGCGGCGGTTCGGATTCCGGCGCGTGCTCCTGTCCGCCACCACCGGCGCCGCTCTCAGCATGGCGCTTGCCGCGCTCCTGACCGTCGAGACGCCTGTCGTGATCATCGTGGTCCTGATGGTTTTCAGCGGGGTCGTGCGCTCGGTCGGCTTCACCGGGTACAACACCATCGCCTTCGCGGATGTCGGGCACGGGCAGATGACAGCCGCCAATACGCTGGCCTCCACGCTGCAGCAACTCGCCGCGGGATTTGGAATCGCCTGCGGCGCCATCGCCCTCCGCGCCGGGTCCGCCCTTGTCGGAGCGGATGCGCTCGGCGCGCTGGGCGCGGGAAGCGAGGCCTTCCGCGTCGCATTTCTTCTCCTGGCGCTGCTCACGGTGCCCGCCGTCGTCGAGGCGTGGCGCCTCTCGCCGGGAGCCGGGGAGAACATCCGCCCGTCGCGGCAGGCATGAATGCCCGCACGCACAGATCCTCGCCTTCCACCAGGTGAGTGAGTGCCGGGCCGGGCGAATGCGTCATTTCGGCCTCAGCGTGGCGCGTCGAGAGTGCGTGAGGAGAGCTCGGCCGGGTGGCGTGCAGAAGCGTTCCACGGTCGTCGGGCGCGGTCATAGGGTTGTAAGTGGTCCGCCTCGCTGAATTGCGGGAGTCGCGGGCGATTTGCCGATCCATTGTCCAGGAGGAATCCATGACCGAATTCGCCCCCGTTGATCCCACGTCCACCGACGCCTGGAGTCAGCTCGCCGGCATCGCCGAGGGATTTTCGCCCGATCTCCGCGAGTGGTTCGACACCGACCCGGGACGGGCCGGTCGCTACACATTTCAGGCGGGCGACCTCACGGTCGACCTGTCGAAGAATCTCCTGACCGACGAGATCCTCGCCCACCTCGTGCAGGCTCGCGAAAGACGTCGACGTCCCGGGCCGGTTCCAGGCCATGATCGCCGGTGAACACATCAACGTGACCGAGGACCGCGCGGTTCTCCACACGGCGCTCCGCCGCCCGAAGGACGGCGTCGGCCTCGTGCCGCCGACCGGCTTCGTCGTCGACGGTGCGGACATCGACGCCGACGTTCACGCCACCCTCGACAAGGTCTACGCGTTCGCAGACAAGGTGCGGTCCGGCGCATGGACCGGTATAACAGGCAAATCCATTAAAACCGTCATCAACATCGGGATCGGCGGTTCCGACCTCGGCCCCGTCATGGTCTACGAGGCGTTGAAGCCGTACGTGCAGGCGGGCCTCGAGTGCCGCTTCGTCTCCAACATCGACCCGACCGACGTCTACGAGAAGACGGCGAACCTCGACCCGGAGACCACTCTCTTCATCGTCGCGTCGAAGACGTTCGGCACCCTCGAGACCCTCACGAACGCCCGTCTGGCCCGCGAGTGGCTCTGGAACCAGCTGCTGGGTTCCGGCGCGATCGAGGACACCGATGCCGCCCGTGCCGCGGCCGTCGCCAGGCACTTCGTCGCCGTGTCGACCGCTCTCGACAAGGTCGCCGCATTCGGCATCGACCCGGAGAACGCGTTCGGATTCTGGGACTGGGTCGGGGGCCGGTTCTCGATCGACTCCGCCATCGGTACGTCCGTGGTCGTCGCCATCGGCCCGGACAACTGGCGCGCATTCCTCTCCGGTTTCCACACTGTCGACGAGCACATGCGCACAGCGCCGCTCGAACGGAACGTGCCCGTCCTGATGGGCCTGCTCAACGTCTGGTATTCCAACTTCCTCAAGGCCCAGAGTCACGCGGTGCTCCCGTACGCGCAGTACCTCCACCGCTTCCCCGCCTACCTCCAGCAGCTCACGATGGAGTCGAACGGAAAGAGCGTCCGCTGGGACGGGACCCCCGTCACGACCGATACCGGCGAGATCTTCTGGGGCGAACCGGGAACGAACGGACAGCACGCGTTCTACCAGCTCATCCACCAGGGCACGCGCCTGGTCCCCGCAGACTTCATCGCGGTCGCGAATCCCGCCCACCCGCTGAAGGACGAGACGGGCGACGGCGCCGCCGTCGAGCCAGGACAGGACGTCCATGGACTGTTCATGGCGAACTTCTTCGCCCAGACCAAGGCGCTCGCCTTCGGGAAGACGGCCGCCGAGGTGCGCGCAGAAGGCACCGACGAGTCCGTCGTGCCGGCCCGCTCCTTCAGCGGGAACCGTCCGACCACGTCGATCCTCGCGCCGGCCCTCACGCCGAGCGTCGTCGGCCAGCTCATTGCGCTGTATGAGCACATCGTGTTCACCGAAGGCACGATCTGGGGCATCGACTCGTTCGACCAGTGGGGCGTCGAACTGGGAAAGCAGCTTGCGCTCCAGGTCGCTCCTGCCGTCGACGGGGATGCGGACGCTCTCGCCGCCCAGGACTCGTCGACGAAGGCCCTGATTTCGAAGTACCTCGAGCCTGCGCAACTGACGCCGAACGGGTACGTCACGCGTGGTGACGTACCCGTTGCGGGTCTCCGGACGCGGCTAGTCGTCGATGACCGCGAGACCCTGGCGCTTCAGCTCGGCGAGGCCGTCGCGCATGGCCTTGAGCCGTTCGGGGGAGTGTCCTGTCCAGTCCACGAGCTCGCCGACGATCGTCACCGGCTCCCGGGTGCGATACGACAGGGTCGGGTTCCCCGGGAACTTCTTGTCCGTGACATTGGGGTCGTCTTCGAGGGCGCCCGTCGGTTCGACGATGTAGATGCGGCCGCGGCCGTCACCGGCCGCGAGCTCGGCCCCCCCCGTCGCGGCATCCAGGGTTCCCGACAGATAGACGTAATTCGTGGTTCGTCCGGCCTCGAAGTTGGATCCACGCCCCGGCACCAGCAGGTCGCCCACTGCCAGGTCTGCCTTCGTGCCGTGGAACAAAGCCCCCGATTCGTGGACCTCGAAGGGTCTGGGTTCATCGGTCATGCGCACTCCCTGACTGTCGATTCACGATGCTACCCGGCCGATGCCGTGCCTCACCAGGATTGTCGTCCCGCGAGCCCGACCGTGCCGGCGCCGCCTGGTGGAGAGGCCCTCTCGTTCCGGGTACTGGCAGGACCTCCCACCCTCCACGGATTCTGACGTACCGTTTTGTCGTGGACAACAAGACCGAAATCCGTGACTTCCTGGTGACGCGGAGGGCACGCATCACGCCAGAACAGGCCGGGCTGCCTGACTTCGGTGGGAAGAGGCGAGTCGCCGGACTCCGCCGCGAAGAGGTCGCGATGCTCGCCGGAGTGAGTGTCGACTATTACGTGCGGGTCGAACGCGGCAACCTCGGTGGCGTCTCAGAGGGTGTCCTCGAGGCCCTCGTGCGCGCTGTTCAGCTCGATGAAACCGAGCGGGCGCACCTGTTCGACCTGGCACGGACGGCCAACGCCTCCGTGGGAACCAGGCGGCGACCAGCCGTCAGCCGGGTCCGCCCTGGCGTCATCAGGTTGCTGGATTCGATCGCCGCACCCGCGTGGCTGCGCAACGGGCGGATGGACATTCTCGCGACCAACACTCTGGGACGCGCGTTGTACGCGCCGGTTTTCGATGGCCCGCTGACGCCTCCCAACACCGCGCGGTTCGCGTTCCTCGATCCCCGAGCGGCCGACTTCTGGCCCGACTGGAACCTGATCGCTTCCGGCACAGTCGCAACGCTCCGGGCGGAAGCAGGCAAGAACCCCTATGACCGGGGCCTGACCGACCTGATCGGGGAGCTTTCGACGAGAAGCGAGGAGTTCCGCATCCGCTGGGCCGCCCACGATGTCTATCAGCACACGTCCGGGGAAAAGCGGTTGCACCACCCCGTGGTCGGCGACCTCGAACTCACGTACGAGGCCATGCAACTCGTGGCGGACGAGGGCCTCACCCTGCTCGTGTACGGCGCCGAGCCTGGCTCGAAGTCCGCAGACGCCCTCGGTCTCCTGGCGAGCTGGGCTGCGACGGAGGCGCGGGAATCGCGCGCCCTGTCGATCGATGAGCACCACGCGGGCTGAGCAGCACCCGGCCGGCCGATGAAAGGAAGAACCTGATGGACTACCGCCTCCTGGGACGCACCGGAGTAGAAGTGAGCCCCCTGTGCCTCGGCACGATGATGTTCGGCCCCTGGGGCAACCAGGACGTGGACGACTCGATCCGGGTCATCCACCACGCCCTGGATGCCGGGATCAACTTCGTCGACACCGCCGACGTCTACTCCGGGGGCGAATCCGAGGAGATCGTCGGGAAGGCGCTCGCGGGACGCCGTGACGATGTCGTCCTCGCCACGAAATTCTTCATGCCGATGGGGAAAGGCCCGAACCAGAGCGGCGGGTCGCGGAAGTGGATCATGCGGGCGGTCGAAGGTTCGCTGCGGCGCCTGGGCACTGACTACCTCGACCTCTACCAGGTGCACCGCCCGAGCGCCGCGATGGATGTCGAAGAGACGCTCGGCGCACTGACCGATCTGGTCAGGCAGGGCAAGGTCCGCTACATCGGCTCGTCGTCGTATTCCGGCAGTCAGATCGTGGAGGCGCAGGTGGCGGCCCGCGACCGGAACCTCGCCCGGTTCGTCACGGAACAGCCGCCGTATTCGCTCCTCGTCCGCGGCATCGAGCAGGATGTCCTTCCCACGGCACGTCGCTACGGCATGGGCACCCTCACGTACAGCCCGCTCGCCGGCGGGTGGCTCTCCGGCAAGTGGCGCAAGGACGCCGCTCCCGTGCCCACCTCGGCGGCACGACCGAGCGCCCGTTTCGACATGACGAGTGTTGCGAACCAGCAGAAGCTCGAGGTCGTCGACGCCCTTGCCCGGGTCGCAGACGAGGCCGGGTTGACCCTGATCGAGCTGGCGATCGCGTTCGTGATCAACCACCCGGGAGTCACCGCGGCGATCATCGGCCCGCGCACGATGGAGCAGCTCGTCTCGCAGCTTCCCTCCGCGGAGGTCACGCTCCCGACGGAGGTGCTGGACCGCATCGACGAGCTCGTGGCCCCCGGGGTCACCCTGAACCCCGACGACAACAGCTACGGCGCGGCCGAGCTCACCCCGGCCGCGCGCCGCCGCTGACGATCAGGACCCCGCAGCCCGCATCCCGTAGCCCGTAGCCCGTAGCCCGTAGCCGCGAGAGCGGAGTTTTGGCCCTTAAACCATGGGTTTAAGGGCCAAAACTCCGCTCTCGCGGCAGGGCGGATGCCGCTGGGTCGACAGTGAGACCGACCGACGGTCAGACCGTGCGCGGGGCCTTCGCGAGGTTGGCCTCGAGCTCGGCGGTGGTCTGGCGGATGACGTAGGCGGGACGGTCGCGCTCGACGCGCCAGCTCTCGGAGAGCGGGCCGATGTTCACGGTATCGAAGCCGAACTCGTCATACAGCTTCGTGACGAAATCTGAGGCATCCGTGAAGTCGGACGCGGTCGCCAGCGCGCGCCGCGCCGGGTCGCCGGCCGGGTGCGCGTCTCCCGTGATGTCGACGGCCATGATGTGGTTGAAGCCCTTCGCAACGCGAGAGGTGGGCAGGTGCGCCTGCAGCATGCCGGTCACGGTCGCCTCACCCTTGTCGAGGGCCTCGATGTGGCCGTCTCGTTCGAAGTAGTAGTTGTTGGTGTCGATCACGATCTTGCCGGCGAGTGGCTCGACGGGCACGTCCGCGTATGCCTTGAGCGGCACGGTCACGACGGCGACGTCGGCGGCCTCCGCGGCCTGCACGGCGGTTCCGGCCGTCGCCTTCGGGCCGAGTTCGGCCACGAGGTCGGCGAGGGTCTCCGGGCCGCGAGAGTTGCTGATCACGACGTCGTAGCCGCTCTCGATCGCCTTGCGGGCGACCTGGCTGCCGATGTTTCCTGCTCCGATGATTCCGATAGTTGTCATGATCGCGACAACGAGGCCGGAGCCTTGGATGTTCCCGCATCAGTGAAAAGTACGCGCGTGGCGAAATTCTTCAGACGGCGAATCGGGTGATGGCCGCGGCCGGCCCGCCACCGGGAACGTCGTCGGCGCGGACCGCGAGCACTCGCGCTCCGGAGAGCAGGGCTCGGCGGGCGATCTCGTCCACGACGCCGTAGTTGTGGGCGTCGTCGACGTCGTCGAAGGTGATCGCACCGGATTCCTCGTCGACGTACCCCGGGATCCTCCGGTCGATGTCGACGACCAGGGTGTCGATGGCGCCGTAGGTGGCGGCACGGGCGATATCGCTGAGGTCGGTGGCGCCGCGGCCCTCGTTGAACCGGGCCTCGATCAGATCGGTGAGTTCGCCGAGCTGGGCGGCGTAGAGCCTGTCCAGCACGGGACGCGCGACGGCCGCGAGCTCCTCGGGAGTCCGTTCGTCGGGGTTTCCTTCGATGGTCGGGGCGGCGAGGAGGGGATACGCGCTGACACCGCGGAAAATACCGTTCAACGGTTCCGCGGTGGCCAGAATGAGCGGCAGGCCCGAACCCGTCACGAGTGGCCTGATCGCGGCATCCACCGAGCGGGAGTACTGGGCGAGGCGTACCTTCTGCCCCTCTGAGCCCTGGATGCGCCCGGACGGAGACCGGCCGCTGATCGACGGGAGACCGACGGCGCTCGCCGCGTCAGCGGGCAGGCCGGGCACGTCGACGACGTACGCACCCGCGTCTGGCGAGACCTCGACCAGCCGGGCCGCATTCTGCGACACGGCGAGAACGAACGCCGTCTGGGGGAAGGTGATCGCCCGGAGCAAGGGCTTGATGTACAGACGATCGGCCACTTCGAGCACGGAGGGGAGCACGTTGGGCACCCGAAACGTCTGCAGGTGGCCCGAGTAGTGGAAGATCGCGAGCGACCGCGACAGATAGGACCAGAACTGGCGGTCCTGGATGAGATCAGCGATCGCGTCCTCGAGCTCTTCGACGACGGCCCGGCCCGCCCCGGCCTCCGTGAGCTGCCTGGCCGCGGCCGCGACCTGGTTGCGGAGCTCGATCCGGGACGGCTCGGATTCGGTCGGAACCGGACTCGTCGGCAGGTAGATCGACACGCAGAACGGTTCCCGCACTGCCGCCAGCTGGCGGATCGACGTTGGATTGGGGATGTCTGTGTGCAGCATGTCTGTCCCGTACCTTCCGGAGAGTCGTTGTCTGGTTTCTCGTGCCTCCCCCGCGACGACGACAGTGTATCCCCGGCGTCGGGAGGCCTGCGCGGAGTATCCGTGCAGGCGCGGACCGTAGTGTTCAGGTGAGGGCTCGATCGCGAGGACGTAGCAATCAAGAGGACGCAGGGTTCGGGCCGGTCACGACAGAGAAGAATTCAACATGGAATATCGCCGTTTGGGTAAGTCCGGACTGCAGGTCAGCGAGGTCTCCCTCGGGTCGTGGGTGACGTTCGGCAAGCAGGTGCGCGAGGACGACGCGCTGGCGTTGATGACGCTCGCCTATGACTCGGGGATCAACTTCTTCGACAACGCCGAAGGCTACGAAGCCGGTGCATCGGAGGCGCTGATGGGGGCCGCGCTGGAGAAGCTCGGCTGGGACCGTGATTCCTACGCCGTGTCGTCGAAGGTCTTCTGGGGCGGATCGAAGCCCACGCAGCGAGGCCTGTCGCGCAAGCACGTGACCGAAGCGTGCCACGCCGCGCTCAAGCGCCTGCGGGTGGATTACCTCGACCTCTACTTCTGTCACCGTCCGGACATCGACACCCCCATCGAAGAGACGGTCTGGGCAATGCACAACCTGATCACGCAGGGCAAGGTGCTGTACTGGGGCACCTCGGAGTGGAGCGCGCAGCAGATCACGGAGGCTCACGCCGTCGCCCGTGCCCTGCACATCACGCCGCCGACCATGGAACAGCCGCAGTACAACATGTTTTCGCGCGACAAGGTGGAGGGCGAGTTCCTGCCGCTGTACGACACCGTCGGGCTCGGCACGACCATCTGGTCGCCGCTGGCTTCCGGGGTCCTCACCGGCAAGTACAACGACGGGGTTCCCGCCGACAGCCGGATGAACCTCCCGGGCTACGAGTGGCTCAGGGCGGAGTGGGAGTCCGAAGCCGGGAAGGCCAAGCTCGAGAAGGTCCGCAGACTGGCGATCGTCGCCTCGGATGCCGGGCTGCCGTTGACGCACCTTGCGCTGCTCTGGTGCCTGCGCAACCCGCGGGTGTCGACCGTGATCCTGGGGGCGAGCAAGAGGGCGCAGCTGGCCGACAACCTCGCGGCCCTGGACTCGAAGGCCGCCCTGACCGACGAAGTGATCGCCGCGATCGAGGAGATCCTCGGCAACGAACCGTCCGCTCCCCAGCGCTACTGAGCTCAGCCGCGGAATTCGCCCGGGGTGGTCCATACGGAACTCCCCGGGTGTCCTAGGGAATGCTCGGCGCCGGTGCGACCCGGTCGAGCCGGTCTGGGCAGAGCACAGCACCCGAAATGTCCGGCTGCGGACGCGCGAAGAGATAACGCTGTCCGTAGCGGCAGCCCATCTCGCGGAGAAGTTCGTGCTGTTCGCGCGTCTCGATTCCCTCGGCGACGACGTCGAGTCCGAGGGAATCGGCCAGGTGCAGTATTCCCCGCACGATCGCCTGGTCCCGGTCGGACGAGACAAGGTCGTCGATGAAGGTCATGTCGATCTTGAGCAGGTCGACCTCCAGCGAACGGAGCCTGGGCGAACGAAGAATAGCCGGTCCCGAAGTCATCGATCGCGAGGCGGACGCCGAGATCGCGCAGCTCTCGTCGAACGTGCGCGTCGCCGAATCCATCACGTCGATGACGGCGCTCTCGGTGAGCTCGAGCCAGAGCTGCCCCGGTTCCAGCCCGGTTTCCAGGAGGGCACGGCGCACCACGGTGCCGAAGTCCGAGCGCACGAACTGTCGCGCGGACACGTTGACACTGACGGCCTGATCAGCATCGAGGGAGGTCGCCGCCGAACATGCCTGCCGCAGCACGGTCCGGCCGATGTCTTTGATCAGACCGGTCTCCTCGGCGATCGCAATGAAATCGCCAGGCGCGACGATTCCGCTTCCCGGCCTCCGCCAGCGCGCCAGGGCCTCGGCCGCCGCCACCCGCGGGTGCTGCAAGTCGACGATCGGCTGGTACCAGGTCTCGATCTCACCGCGGCCGACGGCGGTACGCAGCCCGATTTCCGTGTCGACCCGTCGGCGGATGCGACTGCGCAGGTCGTCATTGAACACCTCGTACCGGGCGCGACCCTGGTCCTTCGCCAGGTACATCGCCTGGTCGGCCTGCCGGAGCAGCGTCTCGGCGTCCTCGGCACCCGTGCTGACGGCGATGCCGATGCTCGTGTCGACCATCGCGGTCTGGTCGCCGATCTCAATGGGCAGGGACACCGCGGCCTGCACCGCCTTTGCCACCCGGCGTGCCTCCGCTCCCGTGCCGATGTCGGGACAGAGCACGACGAACTCGTCGCCGCCGATCCGGGCGACCGTGTCCGAGGCCCGGACCGCCGCGCGCAACCGGGTCGCGATCTGGACAAGGACCGCGTCTCCGGCGTGGTGGCCGAGGCTGTCGTTGACGACCTTGAAGCGGTCGAGGTCGATGAAGAGCACGCCGACTCCGCGGTGCGCCCGGGCAGCGAAGAGGAGTGCCTGATCGAGACGGTCGAGCAGGAGCAGGCGGTTGGGCAGGTCGGTCAGGGGGTCGTGGAACGCAAGGTGCTCCACGCGCGCCTCGGCCGCCCGCACGTCCGTGACGTCGGTGACGCTCAGCAGGTAGCCGGTGGTGCCGGTCGTGTCCAGAATCCGGGTGGCGCTCGCCTGCACCCATTTCGCCTCACCGGATAGGGTCTGGAACCGGAACGTCGATTCAAAGGCTGCACCGGTCGAGACGGTCTTCCGCCACGCTTCGAACACTCGCTCCGCGTCGTCACCGTGGATGTTCCGGCCCCAGCCGTCTCCCCGCGACGCCTCGATGGTCAAGCCGGTGATCCGCATCCACTGCTCGTTGGTCGTGACGACACCACCGTCGGCGTCGAATTGCACGATGCCGACGGGCGCGATGCGGATGAGCGCGTGCAGCCGTTCGGCGGTGCTGGACAGCTCGCGGGTGCGGTCGTGCACCGCGCTCTCGAGGGTTGCGTTGGACACGGCGAGGGCGAAGAACGCTCCGTCGCGCTGGATGTCGAGTGCGCGCAGCCGCACGGCCGCGATCCAGGCGATGCCGAGGACGAGTCCGATGGTGGATGCGACGAGCAACGCCGTGCCCAGGACCGAGTCGAACCAGCCCTCCCGCTGGGCCCAGAGGCGCAGCCAACCCAGGGCGAACGGACCGAGAACGATGATCGGGAGACCGCTTCTGAGCAACCGGCCCGCGCTCCGGCGATCGCGGACCAGGCCGACCAGGCCGAGATCCGGCCGTTCGAACAGGATCGCCGCTGCGATCGCGCTCACGGAAAGGACGGAGAGGGTGGAAACATTCAGTGGCCGGCCGGCGTCGCTCACGGCCGAGACACCGTAGGCCGCGCTCAGGATCGTGAGCAGCACAAGCAACAGGGTGAGGACGGCGAAGCCCGCAGTGACGGCGGCACCCGCCATGCCACGGAGACAGAAGGCGAGTCCGAGCAGCACGAGGGAGAGGGCCGTCCCGATCGCCATCCTCGGCGGCGAGTCGCCGAGCCGAAGCCCCGGCACAAGAACGTCGACGCCGAGGCTTAGGCCGGAGACGTATTCGGCGAGGGTCAGCGCGCCGATGACCGTCACGACGGAGCCGACACCGGTCGTCACCGCGGGCCGATCGGCGAGGGCGAGCGCAACCGCGAGGAGGAGGAGCCCGACGATCGTCGTCGGCTTCATGACGTCGTGCGGCAAGGCGTCCGCGGCCGCGAGATCGAGCGTGTACCACCGGGCGAGGGAGGAGAGTGCTACGAGCGCGACCAGCGCGGAAACGACCCGACTCTCCCGGCTGACGCGCACCGAAGCTCCCCCCACTGCCGGGCATTAGTGCCGGTCGACACTTGAACAGTACTGGCTTCCGCTCTCGTCACGAACACGCGGGTCGTCTCCCCTCCGCGGAAGCGGGTGAATCGTCGCTTCGCGGCGCCCATACCGACGGCTCACCCGCTTTCGCGACGACTAGGGCGACTCCCAGATCTCCAGCTGGATGCCGTCGGGGTCGCGCAGGTATGCCCACTTCGAACCGATCAGGGCGCCGGAATCGAGAGTGACGGGCGGTGCGTTGAACACCGCACCCTTGTCCAGCAGGTCCCGGTATGCGGCGTCGAGGTCCGACACCTCGAGGCACACATGAGCGCTCCCGACATCCCCATTGCTGCGATCGAAGTCGCGCCCCTCCGGATGGTGGTACTCGAGGAATTCCAAGCGGGTGTTCCCGATCATGATCATCGAGAACGCCAGGGCGGCGTCGTCGACCTGGACGCTGCGCGACAGGGCCTCGCCCGATCCCTCGCTGACCGGCCCGGGAGTGAGACCGAACATTCGTGAATACCACTCGAAGGAACGCTTCATGTCGCGCACCGTCACTCCGACGTGGTGCACTCCGAGAACCTGGAAGGCCATCTGACTCTCTCCTCTGTATCCCGCCGCGCTGCGGATCGCTGTCGTGTTGCTGTCACTCGAGACACATTCTGCTGCCTCGGCCGCGTTTTGTACAGTGTCACTACACATCCGTTCACTGGGCCAGACCCCCGGATCGCGGGTGTTCGCCGTCCTCGGCTGTCGGGGGCGATCGCACTCCCACGGACCTCGGCCCTGCCGTTTCTCGAATCGTTACCGGCAACTACTTGTGAACAGCTCAGGATTTTTGTAAAGTGACGCTCAACACACCGCGCGTGACATCGATGTTGCCCGGTGAGAATTGTTGGGAGAAAGCATGATCGACGCAACGGTGCGTGAACCGGCGAAGCTACTCACTTCCCGACTTGTCGTCTCTAAGGGATTCGTCACTGTCGGCGTCTCCACGGTGCTGCTCTTCGTCGTCTGCGCCCTGGTCGCGCCGACGAGCGTCTCCGGCGGGGCCGTTCTCGGGATGATCCCCTTCGCCGCCGTGCTCGCGATCGTCGGCCTCGGCCAGATGCTCGTCGTGCAACAAGGCGGCATCGACCTCTCGATCCCCGGCGCAGTATCGCTCGCCATCGTGATCGTGAGCCACGAGCCGGACGGCGACAACAGCAGGTTGTTACCCGCGGTCGTTCTGGCGCTGGCCTACGCGATCGGGGCCGGACTGCTCAATGGCTTCATGGTCGGTCGTCTCGGACTCAACTCCATCATCGCCACCCTGGGCACGAACGCACTGCTCTTCGGGGCCGTTCTGGGCATCTCCGGCGGAACGCCGCGCAGTACCACCAGCCTGCTGGCGGGAATCGCCGGCGGCCTGACCTGGGGCATCCCGAACTCGGCCTTCTTCGCCCTCGCCGCGCTCGCGCTCGTGACCGTCATGGTCAAGCGCACGGTGGCAGGGCGGCGGTTCGAAGCCGTCGGGGCGAACCCGCTGACTGCCCGTGCGACGGGCCTGCGCGTGACGATCCACCAGTCGCTCGCTTTCGTGTGGGCCCAGCTGCTGTTCTGCCTGGCCGGCATCCTGCTCGCCGGCATCACCAACCAGCCCACTGCCTTCCAGGGCGATGCCTACCTGCTCCCGGCGGTCGCGGTCGTCGTGCTGGGCGGCACGTCGTTACTGGGCGGCCGCGGGTACCCCATCGCCACGGTCATCGCGGCGTTGTTCCTGAGCCAGCTCGACCAGTTCGTGCTGTCGCTCGGCGTGCCCTACGCGGTGCGCACCCTCGTGCAGGCCGCGGCCCTCGCCATCGGCGTGGCGCTATACACGGTGGACTGGGCGGCATTCCGCCAGAGGTTCATCCGCAGATCCCCCGGATCGGCACCCCGGCATGACTACAGACCGGGGACACAGTTTTCGACGGAGCGGTCGAAATAGTGCGACAGAGGCGTCGCTCTCACAATGGAGGAAAGCAAACATGAAACGTCCCAAGAGTCTCGCAATGCTCGTCATGTCCGTCGCCGCAGCTTCGCTGGCGCTCGCGGGCTGCAGCGCAACGACGTCCAGCTCGGGCTCCGGCTCGACAGCGGAGGCCGGAACCTCTGTGGCCGGGGCACCGTCGTGGTGCGGTCCGAAGAAGATCTCCCTCGGTCTGCTCGACGGCTTCGGCGGAAACAGCTGGCGCCTGGTGACGACGGCGGCCGGTGCCGATGAGGCCAAGTTGTGCCCGAGCGTCACAAGCTACGAGTACGCGGACGGCCAGGGCGACACCCAGAAGGCCATCTCGGACATCCAGGGCATGGTCGCCAAGGGCGTCAACGCCCTCGTCGTGTTCCCGGACGCGGGCCAGGCCATGCTGCCCGCCCTGCGCAGCGCATACAAGGCCGGCGTCGTCACGGTTCCCTACCGGGTCGACCCGGGCGGCAAGGACGGCGTGGACTACGACGCCTGGATCGGCGCGGACTTCGTGACCGATGGCAAGAACTGGGGCAACTGGCTCAAGACCAACCTTCCCGACGGCGGCAACATCCTCTTCATCAGCGGTCCGAAGGGCAACAGCCAGGCCGTCGACGAGTTGAAGGGCATGAAGACGGTCATCACCGACTCGAAGTATGTCTTCATCGGCGAGACGCCCGAGGTCACCAACTGGGACCCGGCACTCACCCAGCAGGTGCTCACCGCGGACATCGCGAAGTACCCGAAGATCGACGCCATCGTTTCCGACTTCGGTCCGTCGCTCGTGGGCGCCCTGCCCGCGTTCGCGAAGAGCGGGCGTTCCGTGCCGGCCATCGTCACCTCTGACGGAAACTCCCTCGGTTGCTTCTACACAGACAACAGCGCGGCCAACCCGGACTTCAAGCTGATGACGGTTGCCACCGGAAACGACAACGTGCGACTCGCCGTCGACTACGCGGTCGCGAAGGCGACCGGCGGCGTGCTCCCGACCGACACGGTCTTCAAGGCTCCGGCCTTCGAGGATTCCGTGAGCGGAAAGCCGAGCGCGGTGCAGTGCAAGAAGGACCTGCCCGGCGACATCTACCTCTCGGCGAAGATGTCTCCTGCAGACCAGGCGGCCCTGCTGAAGAAGTAGGCCAACCGGCACCTCCGTCGGGTCGGTCGCGACTGTCGCGACCGACCCGACGGCTGGTTCGTTCCCCACATTGCACAGACAGGAAAAGGTCACAACTGTGAACAACCACGACACCGTCGACGTGACAACGCCGGACAAGGTCGAGCCCGCCGCCCCCGCAACCCTCGTGATGTCCGACATCTCGAAGCTCTACTCCGGCGTCGCGGCCCTCTCGAACGTTTCCGTCGAGATCCTGCCCGGCGAAGTCCACGCCATCCTCGGCGAGAACGGCGCGGGCAAGTCGACGTTGATGAACGTGGCCTCGGGCACGGCGCAGCCCGATGGGGGCAGCATCACCTTCGAAGGCACCCCGATCGGCGTGCTGACGCCGGCCATCGCCGTGCAGGCTCGGAATCGCGATCGTCCACCAGCATCCCGCCGTGCTTCCGGACATGACCGTCCTGGAGAATCTGCAGGTCGCCCTGCCCGCCGCGGTCCTCGCGTCCGGCACGTCGCTCGAAGCCACCGCCACGGCGCTGCTCGCAGACGCCGGCCTGAGCGTGCACCTTCAGGATCGCGTGGAACTCCTGTCGGTTGCCCAGAAGCACCTGCTCGAGATCGCCAAGGCTCTTGCCCTCAAGCCGAAACTCCTCATCCTCGACGAACCGACCGCGCCCCTCGGTCAGGCATCCGTCGACCTCCTATTCGAACGTGTGCGCAGGTCCGTGTCGAACGGGACGGCCGTCGTCTACATCACCCACCGCCTGGCCGAAGTCCGTGAGCTCGCCGACAAGGTGACCGTACTGAGGGACGGCCGCGTCCGCGGCAGCGCCCGGGTCGCCGACATCACCGACGACGAACTGCTCGCGATGATCGTGGGACGCAAGCTCGAATCGACATTCCCGCCCAAGCACATCGGCTCGCCGGACGACGAGACGAACTTCTCGATCAACGGGTTGAGCGGCTCGGGATTCGCGAACATCTCGGTCAGCGCCCGTCCGGGCGAGATCATCGGCATCGCCGGGGTCGTCGGAAACGGCCAGAGCGAACTGATGCGCGCGCTCGCCGGTCTCGACTACTTCACCGGAACGGTGGCCATCGCCGGCAAGACCCTGAACTCCCGGCAACTGCTCCAGGAGGCGGCATACATGCCCGCCGATCGCCACCGCGAGGGCCTCCTGATGTCCCTCTCGGTGCGCGAGAACGCCGCCGTCTCGGCACTGGCGAAGTTCAAGCGGGGACCGCTGCTCAGTCGCAAGCGTGAACTGGGCACCGTGGCCGAGACGCTCGGTTCGCTCGCGGTGAAGGCAGCGTCGATGGATTCCGTCGTCTCCTCCCTGTCCGGCGGCAACCAGCAGAAGGTGGTCCTGGCGCGGGCGCTGCTCTCCGAGCCGCTGCTGGTCGTGGCCGATGAGCCGACCCAGGGCGTCGACGTGGGTGCCCGAGCCGAGATCTACCGGATCCTGCGGGAGGTCTCAGCCTCCGGCATCCCCGTCGTCGTGGCCTCCTCGGACGCGAAGGAGCTCGAGGGTCTCTGCGACCAGGTCATCGTGATGTCGCGAGGGCACGCCCTCGAAGTGCTCCAGGGCGCTGCGATCAGCGAAGAACGCATGATCCACGCCGCCGTCCGTTCGACGACCCGATCGGTGTCCGTCGTCGCCGATGAATCGGCCTCCAAGCACTCCGGTCTCCGTCGTTTCCTGCAGGGCGACTACGCCCCCGCGGTGCTCCTGGTCGGTGTCATCGCCCTGCTCGGGTCGTTTCTGTTCAGCCAAAACGCCCGCTACCTCTCCGACTTCAACATCTACTCGGTGCTCACCCTTGTCACGGCGCTCGGTTTCATCGCCCTGGGTCAGACCATTTCGCTGCTGATCGGAGGCATCGACCTGTCCGTGGGGCCCCTCGCCGGGTTCCTCGTGGTGGTCGGTTCGTTCTTCATCAACGACGACAAGTCGGTGATGATGATCGTCCTCGGCTTCGTGCTCATGATCGTCGTGGCGGCCGTCATCGGGGTGGTCAACGGATCGCTGATCAGGTTCGCCCGGTTCACCCCCATCGCCGCCACGCTGACCGTGTACATCGCGTTGCAGGGATTCAGCTTCCTGCTCAGGAGGCTCCCCGGACGGGTACATCAACTCGACGATCACCGGAATCATCGGGTGGCAGCTCGGACCGGTTCCCGTCGCCTTCATCGTGCTCGTCGTGGCCACGCTCGTGACCGAGTTCCTCCTGAAGAAGCGGCGCTGGGGCTGGCGGTTGCGCGCGACCGGGTCCAACGAGGAATCGGCGCGCAGGAACGGCATCAACATCAACCGGACCGTCGTCCTCGCCTATGTGGCCACCTCACTGTTCGCGTTCGTGGGTGCTGTGATGCTGATGGCGCAGATCGGGGTCGGCGACCCCGCCCAGGGCGTCGGCTACACGCTGACGAGCATCACCGCGGTCGTGCTCGGGGGAACGAGCCTGCTCGGCGGGCGGGGCACGTTCATCGGCACGCTCCTCGGCTCCATCCTGCTCGTGCAGGTGCTCAATGCGACGTCGTTCCTCGGGCTGTCCCAGATGTGGCAGTACCTGTTCCAGGGGCTGCTGATCCTGGTGGCGGCGATCGTCTACTCGCTCGCACGACGCAACAACAAGCGCAGGAAGACGTCCTTCGCGCTCCGGTAGCCCGTCGTGATCCTGCTACCGCACGAAGAACCGCCGGGCACGATACGTGCCCGGCGGTTCTTCGTGCCCGAGGCGGTTCAGTCCGAGGTGCTGAGCCCCCGGGTGATCTCGGCGATGGCCGACCAATCCAGAGGTGCGAGGTCGGGATCGGCGAGCGTTCGCTCGAACATGTCGCGCAGAACGGGCGCCGTCGGGAGCACGACGCCGCTTCCCGCCGCAGCCCGTTCCGCGAGGGACAGGTCCTTGAGGCCGAGCCCCACGGTGAAACCGGGCGGGCTGTATTCCTTGCGGGCGATCAGGCTTCCGTAACCCGTGTACACGCTGCCCGTGAATGCGGCATCCGTCAGGATCTCGACGAAGGTCATGGCGTCGACTCCGCCGTGTTCGACCAAAGTCACCGATTCGGCGAGGGCCTGGAGCGCGTGGATGAGGGTGTAGTTCACGCCGATCTTGACCAGGCTCGCCGTGCTCGGGCGCTCGCCGACGACCCAGGTGCGTTTGCCGATCGCGTCGAGCCAGGGCTGCGCCCGGGCCGTGGCGCTTTTCGTGCCCGCCGCGACGACATTGAGTTTCCCGGCCGCCGCGATGTTGGACCGGCCGAGCACCGGCGCCGCCACGTAGTCCATTCCGGCGAGGGAGTGCAGGTCGGTCAGCCGGTCCGTGGCCTCGACGCTGAGGGTGGCGCAGTTGATGTGCAGGGTGCCGGCCGGCGCGTCCGCGAGGGCCTCCGCGCTGAAGACTGCCTCGGCGGCCGCGTCATTGGCGAGCATCGAGATGACGGTTCCGACGCCGAGAGCGTCGGTGATGGAGGTCGACCGGGTGGCGCCGGCTGCGACAAGGGCGTCCACCGCTCCGGACGATCGGTTCCAGACCCGCACAGAATGGCCGGTCTCGAGGAGGTGGCCGGCCATGGCCGAGCCCATTTCGCCGAGTCCGATGAAGCTGATGTCCGACATGCTCTCACGCCTTCCAGATCGTCTTGAGGTTGCCCGGATCCCGAATGCCGGATTCCGGCAGACGCTCCTGCGCGCCGGACCGAGGCCCCCGCCCCCAATGTACAGTTTCAGTGAACACTATCGCCAGTTCCTGGTCCGCTCAACGTGATTTCCGCCGCGACGCCACCCTGTGCTTGACAAGCTCCACGCCGCTGAGTTGAATGTCAAGCAACACCTTGTGCAGTGAGACTGTACAAAATAGTATTGCTGCGAGACCCCGGCTCCGGCCGGACACCAGACTTCGTACTGCAAAGGAGCAGAACACGTGGGCAATCGACTTGCCGAGAAGACCGTCGTCGTCACGGGGGGCGCATCCGGAATCGGAGCCGCCATCGCGAGGGGCGTCGCCGCCGAAGGCGCCAACGTGATGATCGCCGACCTCGACCTCGCGGCAGGCCAGCTCGTCGCGGACGACATCGTGGCGCGCGGCGGTGCTGCGGCGGCGGTACAGGCTGACGTCACGGACCGCGAAGCGGTGCGGTCCGCCATCGAAGCGACCGTCTCCCGCTTCGGCCGCCTCGACGTCTACTTCAACAACGCCGGCATGAACTCGCCGATGAGGTTCCTCGACATCACCGAACGGAATTTCGAGACTCGTGATGAAGGTCAACGCACTCGGCGTACTGATCGGCACGCAGGAGGCCGCGAAGCAGTACATCGCCCAGGGCGGCACCGGCAAGGTGATCAACACCGCTTCGATCGCGGGCAGGACCGGCTTCCCCAATTTCGCGCCGTACAGCGCGGCCAAGGCCGCCGTGATCTCCCTCACCCAGGCTGCGGCACGAGCCCTGGCCCCCGAGGGCATCACGGTCAACGCGTTCGCACCGGGCGTCGTCGCCACGCCGCTCTGGACGAAGCTCGACGCCGAACTGACCGAGATGGGCGCAGGCGACTCCGGCTTCGACTCGATGGCCGGCGACATCCTGTTGGGCCGCCCCGCCGTGCCCGAAGACATCGTGCCCACCGCGGTGTTCCTCGCCGCGAGCGATTCCGACTACATCACGGGCCAGGTCATTCCCATCGAGGGCGGCATGATCCTCGTCTGAACCCCAGCCCGTCCCCGACTCTCAGCACGACACCCAGCAAAGGAATGACACGACCGTGACTACAGCTACCTTCGGAACCAACGCCGTCGACTGGGAGGAGCGCATCCAGTTCGATCGCCTCCGCACGGACAGGCTCGCCAAGCTCCGGCGCGAGCTGACCAGCTCGGATCTCGGGGCCGTTCTCGCCTTCGATTTCGCCAACATCCGCTACATGTCGTCCACCCACATCGGAACCTGGGCGATGGACAAGCTCATCCGTTTCTCCCTGCTCACCCGGCACAGCGACCCGATCGTCTGGGACTTCGGTTCAGCGGCCAAGCACCACCAGCTCTACAACCCGTGGCTGCAGACCACGACCGCCGAAGCGGATGCCGACCCGCACGCCCCGCACCACGGCGCGGTCCGGCCGCGGGCCGAGAACGGCGCCCGGGCCGGAATCTCGACCCTCCGTGGAGCCTTCCACCCCGACGCGGGGATCGCAGAGGGCGTCGCCAAAAAGATCAAGCGCGAGCTGGAGAAGTTCGGCCTGCAGAACGAGCCGCTCGGCGTCGACGTGATCGAACTGCCCATCCTGATGGCCCTGCAGAACGAGGGGATCCGGGTGGTCGACGGCCAGCAGGTGTTCCTCAACGCCCGTGCGGTCAAGACCGGTGACGAGATCGCGCTGCTCACGCAGGCCGCGTCGATGGTGGATGCCGCGTACGAGTCCCTCTACGAATTCCTGCGGCCGGGCGTACGCGAGAACGAGGCCGTCGGGCTCGTCTCGAAGGTGCTCTACGACCTCGGGTCCGAGTACGTCGAGGGAGTGAACGCCATCTCGGGCGAGCGCTGCTCCCCGCACCCGCACGTCTTTTCCGACCGGCTGATCCGGCCGGGTGACCCCGCCTTCTTCGACATCCTGCACAGCTACCAGGGGTACCGCACCTGCTACTACCGCACCTTCGCGGTCGGGTCTGCGAGCCGCGCGCAGCACGACGCCTACAAGATCGCCCGCCAGTACATGGACCGGGCGATCGCGCTCGTGCGCCCCGGGGCCACCACCGCCGACATCGTCAAGGTCTGGCCGACCGCCCAGGAATTCGGCTTCCCCGACGAAGAGGCCGCCTTCGCTCTGCAGTACGGCCACGGCGTCGGCCTGTCGATCTGGGAGAAGCCGATCTTCTCCCGTCTCGTGTCCCTCGACCACCCCGAGGTGCTCGTGGAGGGCATGGTCTTCGCCCTCGAGACCTACTGGCCGTCCGCCGACGGCATCGGGGCTGCCCGCATCGAGGAAGAGGTCGTCGTCACCGCCACCGGGTGCCAGGTGATCACCAAGTTCCCGGCAGAGGACCTGCTCGTCGCCGGCCAGCGCTACTACAGCGTCGGCGGACCGTTGTCCCTCGTGCGCGACTCCCAGTCGCACCTCAACACCGCCGCCGGTCGCGGCGAAGCCGAGTAGGGCGAGGAATGCGCGCCGCCGTCTACCACGCCGATCACGACGTGCGCCTCGAGGAGGTGCCCGTACCCGTCCGGGCTCCGGGCGAAGCCCTGCTCGAGGTGCTGCGCAGCGGCATGTGCGGAACAGACGCCACCGAGTGGAAGGCCGGCCCGCTGACCTTCCCGGTGCAGCACCGTCACCCCGTCACCGGCCAGGCCGGACCGATGATTCCCGGCCACGAATTCGTCGGGAAGGTCCTCGCGGTCGACGAGTCGAGCCGCTTCTCCGTCGGAGACATCGTCGCGAGCGGTGCGGGCGTCTCCTGCGGCGTCTGCGACCGGTGCGCGGAAGGTCGCACGAACCTCTGCGACCGGTACTACACGCTCGGGCTCAATACCGACGGCGGCATGGCCGAGTTCGTCTCCTGCCCCGAGAGCACCCTCGTCCTCGTTCCCGAGGGGCTCCCGGTCGACCTCGCGGGCCTGGCCCAGCCGCTCGCGGTCGGCCTGCACGCCGCCCGACGGTCCGGGGTGCGTGACGGCGACCGCGTGGTCCTGATCGGGGCTGGGGCGATCGGCTCCTTCGTGCTCGCCGGGCTGAACTCGCTTGTGTCCGCCGACGTGACCGTGATCGACTTTCCCGGCGCGCGCCTCGAGCGAGCCGGTCGCCTCGGCGCGACCCGGGTCGTCGAGGCGGGTGCGGATGCCGCCGCCCGCGTCGCCGAGGCCATCGGGCCGTTCGGCGCCGACGTCGTGATCGAGGCCAGCGGCGCGCCCGGACAATTGAACAACGCCCTCTCGATGGTGCGCAAGGGCGGAACCATCCTCCAGGTCGGTCTGCCATCGACAGAGCAGTCCGTGGACATCCATTCGCTCGTCATGCGTGAGATCACCGTTCAGACGACCCTCGCGCACGTCTGCGGCACCGACCTCGCCCCGGCGCTGGGTATTCTGGCGACGACGAACCTGGGCACGGAACTTCTCGACTCCGTCCGACCTCTTGACGATCTCGCCGAACAGCTCGAGCGGCTCGCGACAGGCCGGCTCGAGGGCAAGGTTCTCTTCGATCCACGACAAGGGGCAGCAGCATGAAGGCAGCAGTTTTCCACGGCGCGCACGACATCCGCATCGAAGACGTGGACGGGCCGCCGCCGCTCGGCAGCCTGGACGTGTTGCTGCGGCCGTACTGGTGCGGCATCTGCGGCACCGACCTCCACGAGTACGCCATGGGGCCGATCGTCATCCCCTCGCACCCGCATCCGCTCACCGGGGCAACGGCCCCGCAGATTCTCGGTCACGAGTTCTCGGCGGAAGTGCTCGAGGTGGGTTCGGGCGTGCGGTCGGTGCGCGTCGGCCAGCGGGTGTCCGTGATGCCGCTGCTGTACTGCGGCAGCTGCTACTACTGTCGCCGCGGCCTGAACCACCTGTGCCAGTCGATGGCCTGCGTCGGCCTGAGCTTCGCCTCCGGGGGGATCTCGGAGCTCGCGGTCGTCCCGGCCAGTCACGTGAGCGTGCTGCCCGATTCCGTCTCCGACCTCCAGGGCGCCCTCGTCGAGCCGGGAGCCGTGGCCGCATACGGAGTCGACACCGCGCAGGTGCGGCCGGGGGACACCGTGCTCATCACCGGCGCCGGTCCGATCGGCGCGCTCGCCTCGCTCTACGCCTCGGCGCTCGGTGCCCGCGTGTTCATCTCCGAGGTCAACCCGACCCGGGTCGCGCTCGCAAGGAGCCTGGACGTCGGCGAAGTGATCGATCCGTCCAAGATCGACGTCGTCGCCTGGATCAAGGACCAGACAGAAGGAATCGGGGTCGACGCGGTGATCGAGTGCTCGGGAAACGAGCGGGCCCTCCAGACCGCGATCGCCTCGGTGCGCTCGGCCGGACGCATCTCGCAGACCGGCCTCCACACCAGGCTGGCGGCCATCGACCCCATGGTGCTCTCCGAGCACGACATCACCCTCTCAGGCACCTGGTGCTATCCGGTCACGGACTGGCCGCGCATCATCGACCTGATCGCCCGCGGCCGGTACCCCGTCGAGAAGGTCGTGAGCGCCCAGATCAGCATGGCGGATGTCGTCGAGAAGGGATTCGAGACCCTGCTGTCGCCGACCGGCGACCAGGTCAAGGTCCTCGTCAACGCCCGCTGACGTCGATTCGGACTGACGAACGCACCGCCTCCCGGCTCCCGCTCTTCGCCTCTCTCCTCGGCGTACCTTCTACGATTGGAAACCCCATTATGAAAGCGCTGCGCTTCGCGGAACAGGATGTTCCGCGCATCGACGAGCTGCCCATCCCCGCAATCGGAGCCGACGATGTGCTCGTCGCCGCGCGGTCCGTCGGGGTCTGCCACTCCGACATCGATCTGCTCGAGGGGCGGTACATCATCCCGTTCGAGTACCCGATCATTCCCGGCCACGAATGGTCCGGCGAGGTCGTCGCGGTGGGAAGCCGGGTGCGCGACTTCGCCGCCGGTGATCGAGTCGTCGGCGAGTGCGTGATTGGAGAGGACCATTTTGGGTTCTCGATCAGCGGTGCGGCCGCCGAGTTCTTCGTGGCCAGGCCCGAATGGTTGCACAAGCTGCCCGCGAGCGTGTCGTACACGAACGGCGCGCTCGTCGAGCCGTTCAGCGTCGCCTACTACGCGCTGATGCGGGTCGGCAACGTCAACGCGAGCGACACCCTCGTCGTACTCGGAGCCGGACCGATCGGACTCGCCGTCACCGCGGCCGCCGCCGCTCTCGGCGCCGTGACGATCGTCGTGGAGCCCTCGACCGAACGGCGCGACGCCGCGCTGCGACTCGGTGCCCGCCACGCCGTGCACCCCGACGACATCGTCGATTTCCTGAACGAGCAGACGGAGGGGCGTGGAGCGGATGTCGTCGTCGAGGCCAGCGGCCGGCCGGCCGTGATGGCCCAGGCACTCGAGCTCGCCGCCTTCCGGGGCCGGGTCGCCTACATCGGCATCGACGTCGGGCGCGAGGCGCCGGCGAAGCTCGGACTCATCCAGTCCAAGGAGCTCAAGATCACCGGTTCAGTCGGCTCGCCCGGAGTGTGGCCTGAGACCCTGCGCTTTCTGGCCCACACCGGAATCGACCTGAGCCCGCTCGTCACGCAGCGGTTCGGGGTCGACGACGCCCTGGGCGCACTGGAGGCCGCACACCACCCGGCGACCACGATCAAGGCGCACATCGAATTCGACGCCGTGCTGCCCGCCTGACAACGGCGCCGGAACGACGGATGTCCCGGACGAGCGCTGCTCGTCCGGGACATCCGTCGTTCCGGCGGGGGAAACGGCCTAGGGGATGATCTTCGCCGCGCGGTAGCGCTCGACCTTGTCGAGGAAGCTGTCCGGCGTCGACCGGAAGCCGAGGAAACCGGCCTGGCGACTCTTGTTCATGTCGGTGGAAGCACTCGATGTTCCGGCCGAGGTCGCTGTCGGTGTGCCACCACGACGCCAGGCGGGTGACATCGGTCTCGACGAGTCCTTCCCGTTCGGCGATGGCACTCCAGATCTCGTCCTTGCCGGCCATCTGCACCGTCAGCGGACGGGGTTCACCTTCGAAGCCGGCCCAGGGCACGTCGAAGATCGCGGCCACCCTCGGCCACAGCCAGCGCCAGCGGGAAGACGTCGCCGTTGGCGATGTTGAAGGCCTCGTTGGCGCCCTCCGGGTGCGTGCCGGCCCAGATGATCTGCTCGGCGAGCAGGTCGACGTCTGTGACGTCTGTGACGCCGTTCCACTGGGTGGCCGACCCGGGGAAGGTGAAGGTGAGCCCGAGTTCCTTGCAGATCGTGGCGTAGACGGAGAGGGTGAGCACCATGTTCATCGCGTTGTCCGTCGCGAATCCGAAGACCGTGTGGGCGCGGTGCACGCTCCAGGTGAAGCCGTTCCGGGATGCGGACCCGAACAGCTCGTCCTCCTGCGCGTAGTAGAAGTTCGGCTGCGGGAGTCGCGGCTCGTCCTCGTGGAACGGGGTCTCCGCGGTGACGCCGGTCGCATAGTTGTCGAACGGACCGAGGTAGTGCTTGAGCCCGGTCATCAGGGCCAC
Organism: Cryobacterium breve; assembly: GCF_027594785.1. Classification (GTDB taxonomy): domain Bacteria; phylum Actinomycetota; class Actinomycetes; order Actinomycetales; family Microbacteriaceae; genus Cryobacterium; species Cryobacterium breve_A. Next base: position 2,143,509 of record NZ_CP075584.1, on the reverse strand, counting down.
GTGCCTGACGGACTTCTCGCCTTCGAGAGCCGCGAGCACGTTGCGCACGAGGGCACTGTTGACCTCGATGTTCTCGGTCTCGGTGTCCCGCTTCACCCACGCCGTGATCACGACGAGTTCCGGGCGGGTGCCGGTGAGGGCGGCGGCGAGGGACTCGGGGTCGAGGAGGTCTGCCGTCACGGAGGTCACGCCGGCGGTCTCGGAATGACCGCGCCTCGAGAGACCGGTCACGTCCCAGCCCGCGTCGACCAACTGCTTCGCGACGGTTTGGCCCGTGATGCCCGTTGCGCCCACGATGAGCGCGCGCTGGCGGGGGACTGTTGAGGGGGATGTCACAAGTCGATCCTTTCCTGATGGACGGGGACTTCCTTGTCGTCGTCCTGAGGTGTTCAATGTTACTTAACATTGGATTTTCCGGCAAGCCGCACCGGCACGGCCGGAACCGCCGATTTGGCCCTAATGACGGGGTGTTCGGGGCTCATTCTGTGTATATTTGACCGTACTCACCTTTTTTCCGGAGTGTGGGGTGTATAGCCGGGCTTCAATGATGATGCGAGGCAGGGCCTCGTCGTCGTCGTGCTGATGTATGACAGAGGAACATGATGGACAACTTAGGGTCTCGGCTGAAAGACATCAGGCTCAAGGCCGGCCTGACGTTGCGCGAGCTGGCGAGACAGGTCGATGTTTCGCCCTCCTTCGTCTCCCAGATCGAGAACGGCAAGTCCCAGCCGTCCGTCGCGACCCTGTATGCCTTCGCCCAATTGCTGAACGTATCCGTCGACGACCTGTTCGAGAGTAAACCGGCCCTCGGCTCTCCGGTTCCGGCCGTCCATCACGGAGAGGTCCTGAGTCGGGGCGACGTGACGAATCCCTCGGAGGCGTGGCATCCGTCCGAGTACGCGAACCGGGTCTCCGTGGTGCATCCCTCCCATCGGTCTCGACTCAACATGGCCGCAGGAGTCAACTGGGAACGCCTGGCCGCCACGCCGGAGCGCGACGTCAACTTCATGAAGATCGTCTACGCGCCGGGAGCCACATCGACGGACGAGGGCGACACCGTTTCCCACGCCGGATACGAATACGGATACGTCATCTCGGGTGAGCTCGAAGTGACGATCGGTGACGAGGCATTCACGCTGCACGAGGGTGAGTCGCTCGGCTTCGATTCCTCGATCCCACACAGCCTGAAGAACACCGGAAGCGTCGACGTCCAGGGAATCTGGTTCGTGCACGGCGCGCACGCGTAGCCGATCCGGGCCGGTAGCACTCGTCAGGAGTGCGGTTGACAGCGGCGAGGGAGCCGTCGTAGCCTGTGTGTTAAGGAATACTTAACAGGTGTTCACTCTCGTCTTCGACGACGGCACCTTTCCTTCATATCACGACGATGTGAGCCGGATGACCGGCGGAAAAGGACCAGACCTCCATGGATCTCGGACGCGGCCTCGGCCACCTGTCATATTCCACCCTCGTGCACGCCGGCGACACCTGGGCGGAGATGAAGGAGAGCCTGCACACCTTCGTCCCCGCCGTGAAGGCTCGCGTCTCGCCCGATCAGCGCTTCGGCGTCTCGTTGCGCATCTCGGCCGACTCGGCGAAGACCCTCGCCGCGAGTCCGGCGGAACGGGCCGAGCTCAGGGCGTTCCTCGACGCCAACGACCTGTACGTCTATACCGTCAACGCGTTCCCGTACGGGCCGTTCAAGGGCGATCTGGTCATGGAGCGGGTCTACGAACCCGACTGGTCGACCGACGACCGGGTCGCGTACACGACCTCGGTCGCCGACATCCTCGCGGAGATCGCTCCGGCGGACGTGAGCCCCAGCATCCAGACGGCTCCGCTCGCGTTCGCCCCCAACGTCTCGGACGAGGACTACGTCGCCCGGTTCACCGCCAACCTGTTCCGGGTCGTCGCCCATCTCGTCGACCTCGAGGCGCGCACGGGGCGCCGGGTCAAGCTTGCCCTCGAGCCGGAACCCGCCTGCTTCCTGGAGACCACGGCGGAGACCGTCGCGTTCTTCACCGACCGTGTCTACTCGCCTCAGGGAATCTCCGAGCTCGCTCGGCTCGCCGGGCTGCCGCTGTCCGAGGCCGAGGGCGCGATGCGCCGCTACCTCGGCATCGTCTTCGACATCGGTCACCAGTCGGTCGGCTTCGAGGACATTCCCGCATCGCTGCGCAGCCTGGTCGACGCCGGGATCCCGATCTTCAAGCTCCAGGAGGCCGCGGCGCTCTGGGTTCGGGACCTCACCCCGGGCCTCATTCCCCAGCTGCGCGTCTTCACCGACACGATCTACCTGAGCCAGACGACGATGCGCCAGGACGGTGTGGTCACGAAGTTCCTCACCCTCGGCGACGCGCTCGACGCGTACGAGGCGAACCCCGTCCCCACCGAGATCCGCACCCACTTCCACGTTCCGGTCTTCCTCGAGGAACTCGGCCCGTTCGTCACGACGCGGTTCGCGGTGCAGCAGGCGCTGCAGATGCATCGCGAGACACCGCTCTCCGACCACCTGGAAATCGAGACGTACACCTGGGACGTGCTCCCGGCGCACCTCAAGACCGGCGACATCACCGATTACGTGACCCGCGAACTCGAGTTCGTCCGCGCTGAGTTGTTGGACCCCCGGCCGTGAGGGCCGCCGTTTTCCACGGAGCCGGCGACATCCGCGTCGAGGAGGTCACGGCTCCGGGGGCACCCCGCGCCGGCGAGGTGCTGGTCAGGCCGCTGTGGTGCGGTATCTGCGGCACCGACCTGCACGAATACGCCCAGGGCCCGATCGTGATTCCGCGGGAGCCGCATCCGCTCACCGGGGCGTGCGGCTCGCAGATTCTCGGCCACGAGTTCTCGGCCGAAGTGGTCGAGGTCGGCGAGGGTGTGACCGCGGTGCGGTCGGGCGAGCGGGTGTCGGTGATGCCGCTGCTGTCCTGCGGGCACTGCTACTTCTGCCGCAGGGGACTGAACCACCTCTGCCGCACGATGGCCGCGGTCGGGCTCAGCTACCAGTGGGGCGGTATCGCCGACCTCGCCATCGTGCCTGCCGTGAACGTCACGGCGCTCCCCGACGGCGTCTCCGACCTGCAGGGCGCCGTCGTCGAACCCGGCGCCGTCGCAACCTACGGTGTGGACACCGCCCGGGTGCGCCCCGGCGACAACGTGCTCATCACCGGGGCGGGGCCGATCGGGGCGCTCGCGTCGCTCTATGCGGCCTCGCTCGGGGCGAACGTCTTCGTTTCGGAGGTCAATCCGGTGCGCGCGGCGCTCGTGCGCAGCTTCGACGTCGGGGTGGTGCTCGACCCGACCGCCGTCGACGTACCGGGCTGGCTCCGCGACCGCACAGACGGCATCGGTGTCGACGCGGTGATCGAATGCTCGGGGAACGAGCGGGCGCTGCAGGCGGCGATCGCCTCGGTGCGTTCTGCTGGGAGGATCTCCCAGACCGGGCTGCACACGAAGGCGGCGGCGATCGACCCCATGGTCATCTCCGAGCACGACATCACGATCTCGGGCACCTGGTGCTTCCCGGTCACCGACTGGCCGCGCATCATCGACCTGATCGACAGGGGCCGGTACCCGGTGGAGAAGGTCGTGACGGCCCAGATCGCGCTGGAGGATGTCGTGGCCCAGGGCTTCGACACGCTGCTGTCACCGACCGGCGACCAGGTCAAGGTGCTCGTGCGCGCCGGCTCGTGACGCCCCGTCCCTGGCGGCCGCCTACTGAGCGAAGAGTGCCGGATGCTTGGACAGTTCGAGCCGGGTGCGGCGGATGTGCCCGCCCAGCATCCGTTCGGCTTCCTCGCTGTCGCCGCGCCGCAGCGCACCGATGAGCAACTGATGCTCGTAGTGCACGGCGCGGCCAGCGTCCGGGCCGATCAGCGTGGTGAATGCGCGGCGGTAGTGCTGGGTCGAGTTCCACAACCGATGTACCGTCTCGCCGAGGATCGACGTGACGGCACCGGAGTATGAGAGCAGGTGGAACTCGCGGTCCAGGCGCAGGAAGGTCTCGACGTCCGTGCCGGCCTGCATCTCGTCGGCGAGCTCCTGCAGGCGGCCGAGCGTCTCCGGCGACAGCTGGGGCAGGCTGTAGCGCAGCAGCAGCGGTTCGATGCGCTCGCGGATCTGGTACATCTCCTCGCACTCCGCGAGGCTCAGGTGCGAGACCCACGCACCGGTGTTCGCGACGAGGGTGACGAGGCCGTCGGATTCCAGGATGCGCAGCGCCTCGCGAACGGGGAGCCGGCTCGCGCCGAACTGTTCGGCGACATCTTCCTGGCGGATCCGGGTGCCGGGGGCATACGCGCCGGACAGGATCTCGTCCCGCAAGCGCGTGGCGATCCGGCTGCCGGCGCTGCCGTCGCGGCTGGGGGCGCTGGCCATGGGGTCCGTCCGGTCGGTGGTGGCGGTCATTCGGCCGGGTGGGCCGGATGCCACAGTTTAGTGGCAGCGTCCTTCTCGTAGGCCTTGCCGTCCGGGTAGCTCACGAGCTCGAACTGCATGCCCCAGGGGCTGCGGAAGTAGACCCAGCGCTGGCCGGTGCTCCAGCTGGAACTCGACGTCGGTTCGCCCATGATCTCCACGCCGTGAACCCGCAGGTGCTCGAGGGCGGCGTCGAAGTCGTCGACATAGAAGGCCAGGTGATGCCCGCCGATGTCACTGTTCCTCGGTTCGGGAGCCGCTTCATCCGCTGGTTCGTACTGGAAGACCTCGAAATTCGGCCCGTGACCGCACCGGAAGAAGCGGAGCTCGCGCATCACCGTGCGCGGGTGCACGCCGAGGTGCTCGAGCATCCAGTCGCCTTCGGCGTGCGCGAACGGGCCGAGCGAATAGACGAGCTCGCAGCCGATCACGTCGACCAGGAACCGTTCGGCCTCGTCGAGGTCGGGGACCGTGAAACCGATGTGTTCCGTGCCGCGCAGGCCCGGGATGCCGTTGACCATCGAGAACTCCTTCGTTCGACGCCGATTTCTCTCATTGTATCCAAAGACCTGAATTGCGCCTGTCCTGATCGGAGTTGTTGCAGCTAATCCTTGGCATTGGATTCAATCGACGATACAGTGTTGCTCACATGTAGTCGATCCCCGTGATCGACACGACCAATGGAGACCGGCACATGCCTGAACGACGACGTTTGGATCCCCTGGCCCCGTGGGTCGAGCTCAGCACCACGGCGCTGGACTGGGCGAGTGCGGACCCGGCACTCCTGGCCACCATGCTCGGCCAGCTGCACCTCATCCGTGCCTTCTGAAGAAACGGTGCTCGAACTCGCCGGCGAGGGCCTCGTGCACGGGCCCGCGCACTCCAGCATCGGCCAGGAGGGCGGGGCGGTCGGCTCGATCGTCGGCCTCGGGTCGACGGATGCGATCAACGGCTCGCACCGCGGGCATCACCAGTTCCTCGCCAAGGCGATCAACCACGTCTCCGGTGGCGCCCTCGACCCCGCGGCGCTCGTGACCGCGGACATCCAGACCGTGCTGCAGCGCACCCTCGCCGAGATCCTCGGGCTCGCCCAGGGCTACTGCCGGGGCCGCGGCGGCTCGATGCACCTGCAGTGGTTCGAGGCCGGCGCGCTCGGCACCAACGCGATCGTCGGCGGCGGAGTGCCTCTCGCCGCCGGCAACGCCTGGGCCCAGAAGCACGCGGGCACGACGGATGTCACGGTGAGCTACTTCGGGGACGGCGCGACCAACATCGGCTCGGTACTCGAAACCATGAACCTCGCGTCGGCGTGGAAGCTCCCACTCGCCTTCTTCATCGAGAACAACCTCTACGCCGTGTCGACCACGGTGGCCGAGTCGACCGGCGAACCGCGGCTCTCGGCCCGGGCGCTCGGGTTCGGCATTCCGAGCTGGCGGGTCGACGGCATGGACCCGCTCGCCGTGCACCTGGCAACGAAGGAGGCCGAACAGGTGATGCGCTCCGGCCAGGGACCCGCCGTCGTCGAGGTCGAGGTCTACCGCTTCTTCCACCAGAACGGACCGTACCCGGGCAGCGCCTTCGGCTACCGCACCAAGGACGAAGAGGCCGCCTGGCGCGCCCGCGACCCTCTGGACCGGGTCGCCCGCGAGATGATCGCGCTCGGCCAGATCGACACGGCCGGCATCGCCGCGGTGCGCGAGCAGGCCCAGTCCGCGATGCGGGCTGCCGTGGCCGAACTTCTCGAGGGCGACCCGGAGTCGGCAGGCAAGCGCCGGATCCGGCCGGAACTCTGGCCCGACGTGGACTTCGTCAATGTCGGCGTGCGAGGCGACGCGAGCGAACTGAACGGCTTGCGCACACTCGAGCCGACCGACTATCGGGGCGAGCTCGAAACGAAGAAATTCGTCGACGCCGTCGCCGCCGTGATGGACCGCCGCATGGCGGAGGACGCCCGAATCGTCGTGCTCGGCGAAGACGTGCACCGCCTCAACGGCGGCACCAACGGCGCGACCAAGGGGCTCGCGAAGAAGTTTCCGGGCCGGGTGCTCGGCACGCCGATCAGCGAGAACGCCTTCGCCGGCCTCGGTGGCGGGATGGCGCTCGACGGGCGCTACCGCCCGGTCGTCGAGTTCATGTACCCGGACTTCATGTGGGTGGCCGCCGACCAGGTCTTCAACCAGATCGGCAAGGCGCGGCACATGTTCGGCGGCGAGAACCCGGTGCCCCTCGTGCTGCGCACGAAGGTCGCGATGGGAAGCGGCTACGGCTCGCAGCACCTGATGGACCCCGCGGGCATCTTCGCGACGAGCCCCGGCTGGCGCATCGTGGCCCCGTCATCGGCGGCCGACTACATCGGCCTGATGAATACCGCGCTGGCCCTGCAGGACCCGGTGCTCGTGATCGAGCACGTCGACCTCTATGCCGAAAGCGGCGAGGTGCCCGCGGGCGACCTCGACTACTTCATCCCGCTGGGGAAGGCGGCCCTGCGCCGCGAAGGCACCGACGTCACCGTGATCAGCTACCTGTCCATGGTCAAGCACTCTCTCGAGGCCGTCGAGCAGACCGGCATGAGCGCGGACGTCATCGACCTGCGCTGGCTCGACCGGGCCTCGATCGACTGGGACACCATCGGCACGAGCATCCGCAAGACCAACAGCGTTCTCATCGTCGAGCAGGGGGCCCGCGGCACGTCCTACGGCGCCTGGCTGTCCGACGAGATCCAGCGCCGGTTCTTCGACTACCTCGACCAGCCGGTCGAACGAGTGACCGGTGGCGAGGCGAGCCCAAGCATCTCCCGCGTTCTCGAGCGCGCGGCCATCGCGCGCACCGAGGACGTCGTCGCGGGCCTCGAGATCATCAAGCTCGGTCTGGGAACCCGCTGATGGCCACGCTCGTGCGCATGCCGGAAGTGCTCGCCAACGCCGCAGAAGCCGCCATCCAGACCTGGCTGGTCAAGGTGGGTGACACCGTGGCGATCGGCCAGCCGCTCGCCGAGATCGAGACCGAAAAGGCGGTCGTCGAGTACCGCGCCGAAACGGAAGGGGTGCTCGCGCGCGTCATCGTCCCGGAGGGCGTGCCCGTCGAAGTGGGTGTGCCGATCGGCGTGATCGCCGCCGTCGGCGAAGCGGAGTCGGACATCGATGCCTTCCTCGCCGGTGACACTCCGCAGCAGGCAGGGTCTCCGACCCCGGATTCGGCAACCCCGGAGACGGCAACCCCGGCGGCGGCGACGCCGGCCGCGGCAGTCCCCGTCGAATCAGCCCCGGACGGGCAGGCACCGCTCGCCGCGGCCAACGGCCGGCGTCAATTCGCCAGTCCGCTCGTGCGCCGCATCGCCAGGGAACGCGCACTCGACCTGTCCCGCGTCGTCGGCAGTGGCCCGAACGGGCGGATCGTGCGCCGGGACCTCGACACCCTCAAGCCCGCGCCCGCGGCTGCAGTCGCGTCATCGCCGGAGCCCGTTACGCCGGTGGCGGCCCCTGCGATGTCCATTCCGGCGGTACCCACGGTCGGTTCCACCGGCACATCCGTGGTCGACGCCTCCGGATTCACCGACGTTCCCCACACCGGGATGCGACGGGCGATCGCGCGCCGCCTGACCGAGAGCAAGTCGACGGTGCCGCACTTCTACATCACGGCGGACTGCCGTGTCGAGCGCCTGCTCGCCCTCCGCAGCGAGATCAACGCGACGTCGCCGCGGAAGATCTCGGTCAACGACTTCGTGGTCAAGGCCGTCGCGGTGGCGCTCGTCCGGGTGCCCGCGGCGAACGTGATCTGGACCGAGACCGCCACGCGGCGATTCGAGCACGTCGATCTCTCGGTGGCGGTGTCCACCGAGACGGGGCTGCTCACCCCGGTCCTGCGTGGCGTCGAGGGCCTCACGCTGACGAACATCAGTGAGCGGGTCGCCGACCTCGCCGCTCGGGCGCGCCAGGGGAAGCTGCGGCAACAGGAACTCGAGGGCGGCAGCTTCGCCATCTCGAATCTCGGCATGTTCGGGGTCGACCAGTTCTCGGCCATCCTGAACCCGCCGCAGTCCGGCATCCTCGCCGTCGGCGCCGCGAAACAACGGCCGGTCGTCGACGGTGGACAGCTGTCGGTCGGCACCGTCATGACGGTGACCCTGTCGGCTGACCACCGGGTGGTCGACGGTGCGGTGGCCGCGGAATGGATGGCGCAGTTCGTGGCCTGCATCGAGAATCCACTCTCTATAATCATCTGAGGTTGCCAGCACGAGAGGCTGCCGACATCCCCGTGAGCAAAGGCGCGCATATGGACCCCCGACTCGAACGTCTCGTCGCAGAGCGGACATCCCTCACGGCCGAATCGGAACGCCTGGCCGCGCTCATCGCTGAGGAACGGTCCGGCCGGGCGTTGCGGGCGATCGCCCTCGCCTACGGGACGGGCTGCAAGGACGACTTCGATCGGGAGCGCCAGTGCCGCGCGGATGAAGAGCAGATGAAGCAGGTGCGTTCCCGCACCCGAGCCGTCGACCGTCAGTACCGCCACCTGACCACGAGCGCCCGCGCAAGCGGTGTGAGATCGTCGTTCTGACGGGCTCAGAACGACGATTCACCCGCTTGCGCGACGGGCAGAGCGGGCGTGCCGGTGATCTCGTCGGCGTTGTCGGCGATCCAGTCCATCAGGGGGACCAGGCGGTCGGCGAGCTGGTGGCCCATCGGCGTCAGTTCGTAGTCGACGCGGGGCGGGATCGTCGCCTGCGCCTCGCGGTTCACGAAGCCGTCTGACTCGAGGGTGCGTAGCGTCGACGCGAGCATCTTCTCGCTGATGCCCTCGATGGAGCGTCGCAACTCGCCCCAGCGGAGCGAGTCCTGCTGCAGGGCGAGCAGGATCAGCACGCCCCACTTGCTCGTGACGTGGTCGAGCACGGTGCGCGTCGCGCACTTGGCCGGGTAGACACCGGAGACGGCGCCGGGACGCACCCGCGAGACGTCAAAACTAACCTTCATGTGGGTAGCTTACCTAAAGGTGGGTACCCGTGCGCGGGAAGGTACTCGGCCGTGCCGTGGTTGACTCTGACACGCCACCGAAAGGACAACACATGTCATTCATCGTCACCGCCACCTCTGGTCATCTCGGCCGCCTCATCGTCGAGGCCCTCCTCGCCCGCGGCGCGGCCCCGGACAGCATCGTCGCGACGGCCCGCAACGTCGACAAGCTTTCCGCTCTCGCCGCGCTCGGCGTGCGCACCGCGGTGCTCGACTACAGCAAGCCCGAGACCGTGACGTCCGTCGTCGAACCGGGCGACGTGCTGATGCTCGTCTCCGGCAGCGAGGTCGGCCAGCGCGTGCCACAGCACACTGCTGTCATCGCGGCAGCGCAGGCAGCCGGCGTCGGCCGCATCGTCTACACGAGCGCACCGAAGGCCACGACCTCCGCGCTCATACTGGCGCCGGAGCACAAGGCCACCGAGGAGTTCCTGATCGCCTCCGAGGTGCCCTTCACCATCCTCCGCAACGGCTGGTACACCGAGAACTACGCCGGGGAGATCGAGAAGGCGCGTCAGGCGGGTGAGATCGTCGCGAGCGTCGGCGCCGGCCGGGTCGCGAGTGCGAGCCGGGCCGATTACGCGGATGCCGCGGCCGCGGCCATCCTCGACGACTCGCTCGCGGGCCAGACCCTCGAACTCTCGGGCGACCACGCCTGGGACTTCGCCGAACTCGCCGCCACGATCGGAACCCTCATCGGCTCATCGGTGGTCTTCCGCAACCTGACACCCGCAGCACACGCGGAGCCTGCTCGCGTCGTTCGGCCTCGACGCGGGCACGGTCGGCTTCGTCGTGGGTCTCGACGCCAACATCCGCGACGGGCTGCTCGGCGAGACGAGCGGCGACCTGGCCCGCCTGATCGGCCGGCCGACGACCCCGCTCGCGGCGGGCCTCGCCGAGAGCCTGTAGGCGGGGGCCCGAGGGCGGAGCCATTGCTGCTCGCGCGATTCCCTGGCATCGCGCGTTTCGCTGAGCAATCCGCTCGGGTTGCAAACGGGGCCGGGCAACCGGGCCAGGAACGTGACCTCGCTCAGCCGATCCGCTCCTTCCAGGAACGCCACAACCCGGTCGCGGGCGGCCGATGCGGAGTTCGCCGGATTCGCGCGCACCTCATTGGTCAGCACAGAGTGTGCCGACTTCGGGTACCCATCGGGATTGCCCGGCGACGAGTCCAGTTGGATGATCTCGAAGGCCTCGCCCAGGCGCGCCTTGATGGTGTCGAACCGGGCTCGTGGCACGGAGCCGTCTTCGCTGAAGCGCAACCCCAGCGCGCACACCTCGCCTGCACTCGCGCGGGCCGCGATGCGGTCGAAGTCTTCCGGGGAGACTCCCGGGTCGAGTCGGCGGGCGCGGCCCAGCGGAAACGGCACGGCGGGTTGGCTCAGCACAGAGGCCGCGACCGAATCGTCAATCGCGGCGGCCAGGGCGAAGCCGCCCGTGAAGCACTGGCCGATCATACCCACGCCTTTCCCGGGGGTGCGGGAGGCGAGGTCGGATGCGACTGCCCTCAGATAGTCCGTGATGGGGCGATGTGCATTCGTGGCGAACGCCCGGAACTCCGACGAGACACACAGCCGAAGCACCGTCCCCAAGATGTACCCGCCCGAAGCGGCCCGCCCCGGATCGCCGAACGGCGAGGGCACGACCACGGTGAAGCCCGCCGCGACGAGGTGCTCGGCAAGGCCGAGAACCTCGGGTGTGATCCCGGGGATCTCCGGGATCAGTACCACCCCGGGCCCTGAACCCTTCTCGTAACAGTCGTAGGTCCTGCCCGCTCCGGTGAACGGGGCTCGCACCCATCCGGTGAGAGGGGCTACGTGGGCTGACGGGGTACCTGAGGCTGCCATGCGTACATCCTCTCCTGCCCGGTCGCGCACGGAAACCAGACCGGCCGTTTCTTCCCAATTTTGCTTAGATGTTCATCTACTTACACGTTCATCTACTTAGAATCTAAATTACTTGTAACAGGATCACTCCGGCTCATCCGCATCCGCATCCGCATCCGCCTCCGCCTGACGTCCCACGAAGGACACTGTGACTCCCAGCATCTTTCCGTTCGGTCGCCACGAAACGCGCGACAGCGGTGGCGCTCTGCCGTGGAGTGAGGAGGGCACCACGCTGCCCGGTGCTCAGGAGCCGAGTCCGCTGGGCCGTGGTATTGCCGTCCAGGTCCCGGACTCGCTTGTCATCGACGTCCCCGATGTCGGCGTCTACGATGTGGTCATCCTCGGTGCGGGATGCTCGGGGCTCTCCCTCTGTCTGGCGCTTCTGGAGCACGGGGCCACCGGCCCGATCCTGTTGGTCGATTCGCGCACCGAGTACCACGACGACCGCACCTGGAGTTTCTGGGATGTCGAGCCGACCCGGTTCACGCACCTGGCTCGGGCGCGCTGGACCACCTGGCGGGTGTCGACGGCTACGGACCAGGTCCGCTCGTCGACTCTGAGCACTCCCTACGTCTCGCTCGCCGCAAACGATTTCTACCGTTACCTGCTTGGTCGTCTGGCGGAGTACCCCCATGTCCGGTTCCTGACGGGCGAGGACGTGGTGGGCTACAGAGAGGTCGCGGACGGTCTCGAGGTCGCCACGACCCGGTTCCGGGTGCGCGGCGCGCAACTCGTCGACAGCCGCGGGCTTCGGCCGACCCGAGGGGAGCGCGACGACATCGCACGACGTTCCACCTGGGTGCCGCAGAAGTTCGTGGGCTGGCATCTGGTGAGCTCGCGACCCGTCTTCCACGCCGACGAGTGCATGCTGATGGACTTCGATGTCGACCAAACCCGGGGACTGCGTTTCGCCTATGTCCTTCCCGTTTCGCCGAATGAAGCCCTTGTCGAGAATGTCTATCTTGCCGACGTGCCCGTGACGGAGGCCGAGCACCGGGCTGAGGCTACTCGAGTCTTACGTCGAGAGCCGCTTCGGCCTCGAGCCCGGCGACTACGAGATCCTCGGTGACGAGCGCGGGTACATCCCGATGACCGATCACGTCTTCACCCAGCGACCGATGCCCCGGGTATCGGTGATCGGAACCCTCGGCGGTGCAACGCGCCCGAGTACCGGCTACACCTTCCTGCGCATCCAGCGCTCGAGCGAGGAGACAGCCCTGCGACTTCTCGGCGATTCCCCGGACGACGGTCGGATTCACACCTCTCGAACCTCGATCCTCGACAGGGTATTTCTGCGATTCCTCAAGGACCACCCGGAGAGGGCCCCATTGGTGTTCGCTCGAATGTTCGCGCGGGTGCCCGCGGAGAGCCTGGTGCGATTCCTGTCCGACCGGAGCGGGCCGATCGACATCGCCCGGCTGATCCTGGCCCTCCCGAAGCGCTGGTTCCTCGGGTCCGCCTTCCTGGTCGTGCTGCGAATGGTCACAGACAGGGGGCGGCATGACCGACACAACTGAGCCCGCTGACGCCGCGGATCTCGCCGAAGCCGCGGATCTCCTCGTCTGGCGGCGGGCCAGGAGACAGCTGTTCGTCCCCGTTGACATCCTCGTGCTCGCTCTGTCAGTGGCCTGCGCGGCCGGGCTGCCCATCCCCGAGGCGCTTCAGTATGTGCCGTTCGCCCTGGGCCTCGTGGTTTTCGGCCTGCCCCACGGAGCCCTGGACCATCTGGTGCCGGCCCGGCTCGCCGGCCGACGCCCGACCGTTGCAACCGTGGCCCCGGTCGTCGGCCTCTACCTCGTACTCGGCGTCGCCGTCGCGGCCCTGTGGGTCGTCAGCCCGACCGTTGCGTTCGTCTTCTTCATCGCTCTCACATGGTTCCACTGGGGCCAGGGCGACGCTTTCGCCTCGGCCCGACGCACCGGGGAACGCCTCGGGTGGCCGAGGGCGATTGGATTCCCGCTGCTGCGTGGCGCCCTCCCGATGGTCGTTCCGTTGATCGCGTTCCCCGCCACATACGCCGTCGTCCTCGGGGCCACCACGCGCGCCTTTGGAGGCGACTCACCGTCAGGGACCCTTGCCCCGGGGATCCGGCTCGCACTCGGTGTCGGCATGCTCGTTCTCGCCATCACCGTCGCCCTGCTCGATGCGTGGGAGCGACGTGGCACCGCGGGCGGCCGGAGGGCCTGGCTCGGCGACGTGGCAGAAGTGGCCCTTCTGGCCTACTTCTTCTCAACAGTGCCGCCCGTGCTCGCCGTCGGACTCTACTTCGCCCTCTGGCACTCTCTCCGTCACATCGTGCGACTGTCGCTGTTGGATCCTGCGCTGTCCCGTCCCCTCGACGAGGGCCGGTGGGGGATCGTGCTGCTCCGGTTCAGCGGGCAGGCGGCCCCGGTCACGGGCATCGCCCTGTTGATCCTGGCGGGCCTCTTCTTCGCGCTCACAGCGAGGACATCCGGCGGCCCGATGGGCCTCCTCGGCATCTATCTCGTGCTCATCTCGGCCTTGACCGTTCCCCACACCGTCATCGTTGCGATGATGGACCACGCGCAGGGCCGTCGGTCCGGCCGCACGCCGGCGCCCGAGCATCTCGACGCCTCAACGGCACGGGACGCCTGACGCGGCCATCGGTGCGGCCGCCTACTGTGGCGGGCCCGCGGCCTGGAGGGTGACCGCCACGACCTGCCAGGCGAAGGCTGCTCGTGTCACGAGGCCGAGCACCAGATACGCACGCTCCTCGGTGGGGTAGGTGCGTCCCGCGGGAACGCCGCGGAACCCGAGCCACTGGTTGACCCCGAAACCGAAGAACAGCAGAAGAAGGGTGATGGTGAGCAGCCGGATCCCGCCGGGCTGGTCGTAGCCGCTTGTCGCTCCCGGAGCGAGGACGTGCAGAGCGATGACCCCCCACGGAACGATCCCGATCACGCTTGCGACGACGAAGGGGCGGAGGGTCCGGGCGGGGGTGCCGAGCCGTTCCTGCAGCCAGAGCAGGAGGACCACGGCCGACTGGGCCGTGTAGGTCAGCACGAGCGTGCCGACATCCGTGATGCCGTTCAGCTGTGCGATCAGGAACAGCATGATCGACGAGAACTGAACGCGTACTCGACCCACCGGATCGGGTTGCGCTGTCCCTCGATCGCGCTCCGGTAGCGGGCGCCGAGGATCGGCGACGCGATGAGCAGGTGAGTGACAAACGGCAGCAGGAGCACAATGACGGCACCGATGCCGACATCGACGGCAGCGACCGAAATGCGTTCCGGCGGCAGTCCCGAAGCCGGCGATCCGGTCGGGTACTCGACGGTGACAGGAAGGAGAAGACGCCCGGAGAGGTTCACCGTCCAGACAACCGCGACAGCCTGGGCGAGGTGCAGGATGCCCGCGACGAGATTCAGCATACGAAGGTTCACGTGGGCCATGCGCGTCCCCGTGCTGGAGTCTGCTCGAGGTCGGATGCGCGCTGCCGGTGGGCCACCACACCAGTCTGTACCACCGGTCGCGCGCCCGCGCGCTCTGGCCTGAACGGCGACCTTCTTGCCCTCGGCGTGGCGCTCGCGTTGGTCGGAGTGCGTCGCCTCCGCGATCCGCGCAACCACCCCCGCAGCTGAGCCGGTTCCGGGGGAGCGGGCGCGACAGCATCCGCCCCCGGCTCGGTAGGCTGTGCGTCTGCGACGTGTGCGCCGCAGACACCCGAGCGAGACGACTGAGGAATTCACCATGAGTGGCAGCACCGAACGCCCGTTCCGTTTCGAGCGGGTGGAGTGGGCCGACCCGCGAGCCGCCGTGCTGCGCGCGCGGATGGACGTGGAGATGACCGCGCGCTACGCCGGCCCGAGCAACCCTGAACTCGACGATGCCGTGACCGAGGCGCTCAGGATCGACCCGGCCGACATCCTGGCGACCGTGCTCGTGATCGACGGCGACGACACCCCCATCGCCCACGCGGCCCTGCGCATCCACGATGGCGACTGGGAGGTCAAGCGCGTGATCGTCGCCGACGACCAGCGCGGGCGCGGCGTCGGCCGTGCGCTGATGAACGAGCTCGAGCGCATCGCCCGCGCCGCCGGTGTGCCGCGCCTCATCCTGCAGACCGGCAGCAAACAACCGGATGCCGTCGCCCTCTACGAAAAGATCGGCTACACGCCGATCCCGATCTACGAGCCGTACATCGAGGCGATCCCGCACTCCTTCTGCTTCGAGAAGCTGCTCGCCTGACCAGCTCGCCTGACCTGCTCCCCGGACTGATTCGACGGAGTCACGTGATCAGCCCGGGAAGCTCCACGAGCCGGCACGAACCGGGTTCGGTGCGCGTCAGGCAGGCTTCGCGTACTGGCCGATTTCCTGCAGCGCCCAGGAGTTCCCGTCGGGATCGCTGAAGTACGCGTACTTGACGCCACCCATGTCGTGGATCTCGGTGATCTGCAGGCCACGGTTCGCGAGTTCGTCCCGCGCCGCGCCGATGTCGGAGACGACCAGGTGCAGGTTCTTGACCGTACCGTGCTCGGGGCCGTTCCCCATGCCGGTCCCGATGACCACGGAGCACGCCGAGCCCGGCGGGGTGAGCTGCACGATCCGCATTCCGTTGCCGGGCTGCACATCGTGGTCCAGGTGGAAGCCGACGACATCCACGTAGAAGGCCTTGCTCCGTTCGACGTCCGCAACGGGCAAGGGCACAAGCTCCAGTCGCATGTCCATGGTCGTCACTGTATCAAGGAGCGACAGGCACTCGCAGCGGGCAGTGGCGTGGGGTAGCGTGGCGGTCCACACCGTCAGACAGCTTCTGAGGAGGAACCGTGACCACCCTCGACAACCGGCCGAACACCGCCCTGCTCGTCATCGACGTCCAGACCGGTTTCGTCAAGGACGCCTACGAGCGGGACGCGATCGTCGGGAACGTCAGCACCGTCGTCGACAAGGCGCGCGCCGCCGGCGCCGACCTCGTCTGGGTGCAGCACCACAACGACGACCTGCCGCAGGGCAGCGAACTCTGGCAGGCTCGTGCCCGAACTCGTGCGCCTCGAGGCGGAGCCGCTCGTGAACAAGGCATACGCCGACGCCTTCGAAGACACCGACCTCGAGTCCGTGCTCGCTGAACGCGGCATCGGCCGGCTCGTCATCGCCGGTGCGCAAACGGATGAGTGCATCCGGTCGACGCTCCACGGCGCGATCGTCCGCGGGTACGACGCCCTCCTCGTCAGCGACGCCCACACCACCGAGGACCTCCGGGAGTATGGCGCGCCGTCGCCGGACCTGGTGATCGCCCACACCAACCTGTACTGGGAATACCACACGGCTCCCGGACGGACCGCGGGCACGGTGACGACCGCCGACCTCGACTTCACCGGGATGGCCTCCTGAGGCAGCGTTGCGTCGCGCGAGGCTGTGAGGTCGCCGGGACAGCCTTCCGTGGTCCGCCGGGGCGCGGCAGAATCGCCACCGACAGAAGCAGCTCAGACCTCCCACAAGCCGAACATGGAGTGACGAATGGGCAGGCGTACTCGGGTTTCGAACAGGCCATCGGGGCGACGCGTTCGCGTGAAAGCCGGCGTCGGCATCCTGGCCGCGGCACTTGTTCTCGCCGGAGTCGCGACGGTCGCGCCCGCGTCAGCCGAGACCGCCACACCCGACGGCGCGGCCGAGGCCAGCGACATTCCCTCGGTGAAGGCCATCGACTCCGACCAGGTCATCACCGACCCGACCTGGTTCGCCGCCGCGTACGCCGAGGGATTCCGCCTCTACATCCTGGCCACGACGAATTGGGGTACCTGCACCCCAGCGGCCCACACCCAGCCGCAACTGCAGATGGCGCTCGACGCCGGGCTGAAGGTCGCCGCGTACACCCGTGACCCCGCCTGCTGGCAGGCCGGCATCGCGGCAACCGGTCCGTACAGCACCGTGCTCCAGTTCTTCGCCCTCGACATCGAGACCGGGAGCCCGCCGCTCACCCGCGACATGATCACCGGGGTGCAGGACCTCGGGGTGCGCCCGGTCATCTACAGCGGAGCCGCGATGTGGCCGCTCCTGATGGGAGACACGACGGAGTTCTCCGACGTCGCCCTCTGGGACACCGCGGCCGGCCCGCTCGACTATCCGAGCTGGACGGCCGACGTCCTCGCCCCCGAACCGGTGCCGTACGGAGGCTGGAATGACTCGGGCAACCTGCGGATCGGCGTGCAGCAGGAGTTCGAGCGCACCCTGAACGGCGTCAGGGTCGACCTTGATTCCTTCGACGCCGCGTTCCTCTACTGATCTACTGATCTACTGATCTACTGATCTACTGACGCGAGAAGACGGACGCCGCCAGGACCTGATCCGGGGTCGGCCGCACCCCGGTGTACAGCTCGAACTGGTGCGCGGCCTGCAGCGCGATGACCTCTGCGCCGGTGACGACCCGCTTCCCGGCCGCGCGGGCCGCCAGGATCAGGGGCGTCTCGGCCGGAAGGGCGACCACGTCGAAGACGGTCGTGGCCGCGTCCACCGTGCCGAGCGGGTAGGAGAGACTCTCAGAATCTGCGCCACCGCTCATACCGATCGGAGTCACGTTGACGATGAGCGGCGCGGTCTCGGTTCCCGGGTCCGGCAGCCACCGGTAGCCGAGCTCGTCCGCGAGCCGGCGACCGCTGGCCTCGTTGCGGGCGATGATGGTTCCGCTGGAGAAGCCGGCGTCCCGGAACGCCGCACCGACGGCCTTTGCCATTCCGCCGCTGCCGCGGAGCAGGAGCGGTGTGCCCGGATCGATGCCGTGCCCGGCGATGAGGGCGGCAATGGCCAGGTAGTCGGTGTTCGACGCCTTCAGGACCCCGTTGTCGTTGACGATGGTGTTCACCGACCGGATTGCGGTCGCTGAGGCATCCATTTCATCGACGAGCGCGATGACGTCCTCTTTGAACGGCATCGACACGGAGCAGCCGCGGATGCCGAGCGCCCGCACGCCGCCGATCGCCGCCGTGATGTCGGTCGTCGTGAACGCCTTGTAGATGAAGTCGAGCCCGAGCTCGTCGTAGAGGTAGTTGTGGAAACGGGTGCCGATGTTGCTCGGGCGGGCCGCGAGTGAGATGCACAACTGCGTGTCCTTGTTGAGAGCTGGCTTCATGGTTCTTCTCCCGGGATGAGGTGCGGTCTTTCCACGGTACCCGGACGGACCGGCCGGAGGTTCGGCAGGCGGTCGAGGAGAGCGAGTTCAGGAGATGACCGAGGCGGTGCCGGACACCACGATGCCGCCCGTCGCGGGGATGTCGACGGTGAGCAGGCTCGGGCGCCCGACGTGACGGCCCTGCCGGATCAGCACCCGCGCCGGGGCGTCGACGAGGCCGAGCGTCCGGAGGTAGCCGCCAACGGAGGCCGCCGCGGATCCCGTAGCCGGGTCCTCGGTCATCGTCCCGACCGGGAACAGGTTGCGGGCCTCGAATTCGAGCGGCCCCAGCACGCGGAGGGTCGTCACGGTGCCCGCCCAGCCCTCGGCATCCATCAGGGAACGCACCGCGGCCGGGTCGAATCGGAAGCCGTCGAAGGTCGCCGTCTCCGCGAAGACGAGCACCGGGTGCACGTTGCCCGCGAAGGCGAGCCGGGGCGGGTAGTCCGGATGCAGGTCGGCGGCGTCGACGGCGAGCAGCCGCAGCAGGTGCTCGAGCACGGATGCCCCGACCGGCTCCACCCGCCGCTCGACACTCGTGAACGAGGCCACGATCCCGTCAGCGGTGCGCCGGGTGTCGATCCGCACCTCACCGATGTTCGTCTCGAACACGAAGGATTCCGCGTCACCGCGGCCGGCGAGCGCGACGGCGGTCGCGATCGTCGCGTGACCGCAGAACGGCACTTCCGCCGTGGGGGAGAAGTAGCGGATCCCCGCCCGGCCGGGCTCCTGCCGGGTCGGCGGGCGGGTCAGGAACGCGGTCTCCGCATACCCGAGCGACGCCGCGATGCGCTGCATCTCGGCGTCGGGAAGTGCACTCGCGTCGAGCACGACGCCGGCCGGGTTCCCGCCGTGCGGTTCGGAGGCGAAGGCCGTCAGGCGCAGGATCTCGGTCTCGTCGGACATGCCCACCACCCTAGGCCACCGGTGCCACGCCGCCCGGGGGAGTGCCAAGCTGAGAGACATGATGATCAGCACCACGGATGCCGCCGGGCGCGTCGAACCCGACTGGGTACGCCACGCGATCTGGTGGCAGCTCTACCCGCTCGGTTTCGTCGGCAGCTACCCGATCGCCGCGGGCGAACCCGTCCCGACGGCCGGCGAGCACCGCCTGCTGCGGATCGTGGCCTGGCTCGACCACGCGATCGAGCTCGGCGCCTCGGGCGTGGCCCTCGGCCCGATCTTCGCATCCACGACCCACGGCTATGACACGAGCGACTACTACCGCATCGACCCGCGCCTCGGCGAGGACGCCGACTTCGACACCCTCGTCGCCGAAGCGCACGCGCGCGGGCTGCGGGTGCTCCTCGACGGGGTGTTCAACCACGTCGGGCCCGACTTCCCGCGCTACCGTGAGGCGCTCGAGCAGGGCCCCGGCAGTGACGCGGCCGCCTGGTTCCAGACCGACACCCCGGACAGCGCCCAGGGAGGCGAGGCCGGCTTCGGGACCTTCGAAGGGCATTCCGGACTCATCAGTCTCGACCACGGCAACCCGGAGGTCGCCGACTATGTGACCGGCGTGCTCGAACACTGGCTCGACCGCGGCGCGGACGGCTGGCGGCTCGACGCCGCGTACGCGGTCCCCGCCGAATTCTGGGCCGGAATCCTGCCCCGGGTGCGCGAACGACACCCGCAGGCGTGGTTCCTCGGCGAGGTCATCCACGGCGACTACCCCGCGATCGTCTCGGCGGCCACCCTCGACTCCGTCACGCAATACGAGGCTCTGGAAGGCGATCTGGAGCAGCCTCAACGACCACAACCCGCACGAGCTGGCCTGGTCGCTCGACCGGCACAACGGCTTCCTCGACAGCTTCACCCCGGCGACCTTCGTCGGCAACCACGACGTCACCCGAATCAACAGCCGCCTCGAGGACCCCCGGCACCTCGCGCACGCGCTCGCCGTGCTCTTCACGACCGGCGGCACCCCGTCGATCTATGCGGGCGACGAGTACGGGTACACCGGGCTCAAGACCGAGGAGTTCGGCGGCGACGACGCGATCCGGCCGGAGTTCCCGGCGGACGGCCCTCCGGCGCTGACCGACCCCGAGCGCGCGGTCTACCGGCTGCACCAGGGCCTGATCGGGCTGCGCAGGCGGCATCCGTGGCTGCACGAGGCCAGAACCCGCCTCCTCGACAGCGGGGCCGACCACCTCGTCTACGAGGCGCGGTCCGGAGATGATGCGCTTGTCGTCGCGCTCAACCTCGGCGACGAGCCGTGCGGCGTCGACCTGGGCCGCTCGGGGCTGGCCCCGCTCCTGCCCGGGGGCACGCCGACGCCGCGGGGGTCGCGTGCCACGATCGCGCCGCACGGCTGGCAGGTGCTCGCGCCAGCGGTCGACGACTCGGCACGGTAGACCCGATGCGGCCAGGGCCGGTCGGGTTCTGCAGGCCATGCTGGCGATGACGTAGGTCGAGATCCGGGTGCTCGAGGGTGCCTACGACGGTTCGTAGCGGCATCCGCCGGGCGACCGGCCGGGGCGGCGCATCCCCCCGTCAGTGGCGCTGCTCGAGGCGCAGCGTGGCCAGCGGCACGTTCAGGAAATCGACCAGGGGCGTCAGCGCCTCGAAGCGTTCGATCACGAGGGTGAGGAAGGCATCCGTCTCGGCGACCGATGCCGGCAGGGTCGCGAAGGTCGCCCACTGGCGGCGGCGCAACAGGTCGACGGCGGGGTGGTCGACGGGGTATCCGCGCGGCGGACGCACGAGCGGATTGCCGTCCACGGGGTCGAACAGGCCCGTGACGCGGGGATCGGCGAGCAGGGCGCGAAGCTCCCCGTGGTGCGCGACGATGTGGTCGCGAATCGCGGTGAGCCTGCTCGGGGGAGGGTGCATAGCATCCGCCCGCGATCAGGACCTCATGGCCGGACACGCTGAGGAAGTAACTCGCACCGGTCTTCTCCGAACCCCCCAGCGGCCAGGATGCGGCGACGTTCGTCTTGTACGGGGACTTGTCCTTCGAGAACCGCACGTCGCGGTAGATGCGCATGATCGCCTTCTGCGGCGGCCGCACGTGCCGGGGGCGAATCCCGCGAGGGACTCGTTGACCCGGTCGACCAGGTCGAGCATCGGCTCCCGGACCTCGCTCAGGTACACCGGCTTGTGGTCCTCGAACCAGCCCCGGTCGTTGTGTCCTTCCAACTCGCGCAGGAACTGCAGCGCCTCACCGGAAAAATGCGTCGTCATACTCTCGCCTCCTCTCGTAGTCTGGCAGCATCGCTGGGCGGGCCGTCGCCCGGATGCGGTCCAACGCTGGCCAGTGTCCGTGGCCCATGCTACTTTTTGCGACATGGAGCAGAGAGAGCTATTTCTTCAGTCGGATGCCGCGTTGCGCTCCGTCATCGACCGGATCACGCCGGAGCAGCTGACCCTTCCTGCCCCCGCGGAGTGGACCAGTAAAGAGGACCCCACGATCAGGGACATCCTCGCCGCGCACGCACGTGACGAGGCCTGGGTCGGGGACGTGCTCGCGGGCCGCACCATCGAGGAGGTCGGTGACCGTTTCAACGGCGACCTGCTCGGGTCGGATCCGATCGCGAGCTACGACCGGATCAACGACGAAGCCACGGCCGTCGTGCTGCAGGACCTCGATCCCGCTGCGATCGTGCACCTCCAGTACGGCGACTACCCGCTCGCCGAGTACCTGCAGCACACGAGCATCTACCGCGCCTTCCAGGCGTGGTCGATCGCGAACTTCCTCGGCCAGAAGTATGCGCTGCCGGCTCCACTTGTCGATCTGCTCTGGGAGCAGATCCTGCCCCAGGTGGACGAGTGGCGCCAGTATGGCGTGTTCCCCGCCGAGGTCGAGGTTCCCGCAGACGCCGACAAGGAGACCCGGCTGCTCGGCAAGACCGGCTTCTGGAAGCCCAGCCGCAGCACGGACTGACCAGGCCGACCGACTGGGCCAACCGGCACCGCCCGGCGAGACTCCTCGACGCCCGGCTGCTACTTGCCCGAAGAGAGCCCGTTGTAGTGGTGCTCGAAGACGAGGCTGGTGCGCGTCGAGGCGACCGCAGGGTTCGCCGACAGGTTCTCGAGCACGAAGTCGCGCACATCGTCGGAGTCGCGCGCCACGAGATGGATGATGAAGTCCTCGGTCCCGCCGAGGAAGAAGACCTGCACGACCCGCGGCATCGCCCGGATCTCGTCCCGGAACGCCGGGATCTGCGTGCGCGCGCCCGAGCGGATGCTGACGCTGATCAACGCCTGAAGGCCGAGCCCGAGGGCCTTCGGGTCGACGAGGGTCGTGAAACGGGTGATGATGCCCCGTGTGACGAGGGAGCGCACCCGGGCGATGCACGTCGATTCCGCGATCCCCGCCGCGGTCGCGAGCCTGCTGTTGCTCATCCGCGAGTCGGCCTGGAGCAGCGCCACGAGCGTGTTGTCCACGGTGTCGAGTTCATCGCCGCCCCGAATCCTCTTCGTTTCCGTCATGCGTTGGCCCCTCTCAACTGAATATCGCGCTGTCTTTCGACCAAGTATCGCGGATTCCACGCTTGTCACGTACAGGAAACGAATACCAAGCATTATTTTCCCTATCCACCGGTAAGTCCGGCCATCCACCGCAGACGGAGTCCCCCATGAAGGTCGGCATCCCCACCGAGATCAAGAACAACGAGAATCGCGTGGCCATCACTCCGGCCGGCGTGCACGAACTCGGCATCCGCGGCCATGAGGTCCTCGTGCAGGCCGGCGCCGGAATCGGCTCCGGGTTCAGCGATGACGCCTTCCGCGTGGCCGGCGCGGCCATCCTCGGCACGGCCGCCGAGGTCTGGGCCGCCGCGGAGCCTGCTGCTCAAGGTCAAGGAGCCCATCGAAGCCGAATACCCCCTGATGCGCGACGGGCAGGTGCTCTTCACCTACCTGCACCTCGCCGCGTCCCGTCCGACCACGGATGCCCTCCTCACCTCCGGCACGACGGCGATCGCCTACGAAACGGTCCAGCTCACCGACCGCAGCCTGCCGCTGCTGTCCCCGATGAGCGAGGTGGCCGGGCGCCTGTCGGTGCAGGTCGGCGCGTACCACCTGATGAGCGCGAATGGTGGCACCGGAATCCTCCTCGGCGGCGTCGCGGGCACCCCCAAGGCGAAGGTCGTCATCATCGGCGGCGGTGTCGCCGGAGAGCACGCAGCCGCGAACGCCCTCGGCATGGGCGCGGACGTCACGATCATCGACCTGTCGATCGCCCGGCTGCGCCAGCTGGAGAACCGGTTCAACGGCGCCGTCCAGACCCGCGCGTCCACCCGGTACGAAATCGCAGAGCAGGTCCGCGGTGCCGACCTCGTGATCGGCTCCGTACTGATCCCGGGTGCCCAGGCGCCGAAGCTCGTCACAGACGCCATGGTCGCCACGATGAAGCCGGGTTCCGTGCTCGTGGACATCGCGATCGACCAGGGCGGCTGCTTCGAGGGATCCCACGCCACGACCCATGACAAGCCGACCTTCGCCGTGCACGACAGCATCTACTACTGCGTCGCCAACATGCCGGGAGCGGTCCCCGCGACGTCGACCCGCGCGCTCACCAACGCGACCCTGCCCTACGTGGTCGCGCTCGCCGACAAGGGCTGGAAGCAGGCCATCGCCGACGACGCCGCACTCGCCAAGGGCCTGAACGTGCACGCCGGCCGCATCACGAACGAGCACGTCGCCGCAGCGTTCAGCGCTCCCGTGCTGACCCTCGCCGAGATCATCGGCTAGCGTCCCGCCCCCGCACCCGCGGCATCCGCCTCGCACGTCCGCGCACCGCCCGCCCTGTCGCGAGAGTACGATTTTGGCCCTTAAGACCGCGTTTTAAGGGGCCAAAATCGTACTCTCGGGCAGCCGCGGGCAGCCGCGGGCAGCCGCGGGCAGCCGCGGGCAGCCGCGGGCGGCCGTGAGCGTGGGGCTCCGGCGGGGCAGGGCGGGGTCAGTGAGTGTCGGCGGTCCAGGCTGCGAGGGACTCGACCGTGTCGAGGACCTCGCTGCCGTCGGCGTCCGCGAGCCGGATGCGGAAACTCGTCGCTCCCAGCGCGGTGCACACCGTCAGGACCGCGCGGGCATCGCGGGCCGCATTGACCCAGCGCAGGCTCGAGCACGTCCCTGCCGTATATCGACCAGGTGAACAGGCCGTCGAACGCGGGATGGGTGGAGCGGAGCCGCACGAGGCCGAGCTGGGCGCGGGTCACCTCGCTCGCGAGCGCCTCCTCGACCTCCGCCGCCGGGTAGCGGTGCCGGTTCACGTCGCGGCCGCTGCCGGTTTCGGCGAAGAGCCTCCCGGTCGTCGAGACCGCCGAGCAGGCCGACGTAGTAGGTCTGCGGGCGTCCGGGCAGGAAATGCTGCACGGCACGCGCGACCAGGTAGGCGACGACGTCGCCGCCGAGAGTGCTGAAGAAGGTCGCGTTGATCTGGTGCGGGAGCGTCGCCCATTCCGGCACCACCGAGGCGACGGATGAGTGTCCGTGCGTCGCTTCTGCGGCCCGCGCGAACACCTCTGCCATTTCCGCCTCGCTCAGCAGCCCCGGCCGTCCTCCGGCCGGACCGGCGTCGATCACGCCGATGCCGTCGTGGGTGTCCAGCACCGTGACCGCGTTGGCCGGTCGGATCTCGAACCAGTTCGCGAGGCGGTCGACCGTGCCGGTGCCCAGGGAGTGCAGCAGGAGGGGCGCGAGCGCGAAATCATAGACCCAGTCGACGAGGGGCGCGATCGCGAGCCTGCTGGGCGTAGTACCCGTGCACCTCGACGAGCACGGCGAGGTCTTCCGCGCGGGCGAGGTCCGTGACGACCTCGACGAAGGCGAGGGTCTCCGGGGTCATGAAGCTGTCGGTTCCCGGGGTCTTCACGGCGTAGCCGACCGCGTCGAGCCGCACCGTCGTGACTCCGCCGTCAGCGAGCACGTGGAGCACCCGGCGCAGGTAGGCCAGGGCGACTGGATTGGCTACGTCGAGATCGACCTGGCTGGGCAGGAACGTCGTCCACACGAGGTGCCGGGAGCCGTCGGCCCCGCGGTACCCGGTGAAGGGCAGTCCCGGCCGGGGCCGGTAGAACGCCGTGAGTTCCGCCTCGCTCGCGCCGTGCGGGAAGACGGTGCCGTAGGTGAGGAACATGCCGTCCCAGGGCGACTCAGCGCCGCGGGCCAGCCAGTCGGTGAACTCCACAGAGGATGCCGAAACGTGGTTGACCACGAGATCTGCGGTCAGCCCGCGGCTGCCGGCCAGGGCGCGGACCTCGGGCCAGGTGCCGAGGCGCGGATCGACCGCAGCGTGGTCGACCGGGTCGAAGCCGGCATCCGCCCCGTCGAACGGTACGTAGAACGGCAGCACGTGCACACTGCCGAAGGCGCGCAGGGGCCCGTCGAGGAGCGCAGCCAGCGCGGGGATCGTGCCGCCGATGCGGTCGGCGTAGACGAGGAGTTCAACGTCGGTCATAGGTCCATGCCTTCCCTGGAACCGCCACCCTACGCCGCGCGGTCAACTCGCGGGTGAACCGACGGGGGATGCGGTGACCGTGTCGCTCCCGGCCGTCGTCGGGGCGACCGGCCCTGTCGCGAGGGCAGGGGCGACAGCGGCGACCCCGATGATGTGGGCGTGGATTTCCTTCGTGAGCTCATGAACGCGTCGGGTGAGCTCCCGTGTTGGTCAACAGGCTCCTGGTCGCTCATCTTGAAATCGTGGTCGGCCTTCGCCTGCTGGAACCCGGCTTGCCGGTTCTGGCCGATCATCACGAACGTCGAGAGGAAGATCGCCTCGAGCGACACCACGAGCGTCAGGGTCGGCCACGGGCTCGGCTCGAAGAAGAGCATCCAGCCGGCGAAGACGACGGCATGCAGGTACACGAACCGCATCGATCCGGCGAAGGCGGTGACGGCATCCGCAATACGCAGCTGCACACTCGCCGCGCGCCGCTTCGCCTCGGCGAGCACGATCGGGTGGTGGTCGCCGCTCGTCAGGATGTGCTTGGGAAGGACGGACGACAGGTGCGGGGTAGCCGCGGTGCTGGTGCTCATGCCCCGAGGCTACCCGGCGCGACTGTTATTCCGGCACGACCAGTGCGGGGGTGTCCTGGCGCAGCGTTTCGCCGCGGAAGAAGCTCGGCCGGGCCAGGAAGGTGAGGCCCATCACGGCGAGTCCGAGCACGAGGAGACCGACGCCGATCACGAAGACCAGTCCGATCCCGAAGAGCTCAGAACCGCTGCCGAAGTCGGGGCTCCAGGCGCTCACGGCGGTCTGCACGAACACGATCGTGAGTATCAGGCCGCCGGCCGCCGGCACCACGAGCCGCAGGAAGAAGTTGCGCACGCTCGAGAACAGGCTCTGGCGGAAGTACCAGACGCAGGCGAAGGAGGTGAGTGCGTAGTAGAAGCAGATCATCAGCCCGAGCGACTGGATGGTGTCGTTGA
Organism: Cryobacterium breve; assembly: GCF_027594785.1. Lineage (GTDB taxonomy): Bacteria > Actinomycetota > Actinomycetes > Actinomycetales > Microbacteriaceae > Cryobacterium > Cryobacterium breve_A. The sequence continues at coordinate 2,116,702 of NZ_CP075584.1, read as the reverse complement.
GCACATTGACGCTGATGATCGTCATGACGGCGTAGAACCCGGCGGCGATGGATCCGGCTGCGATCGTCGCGAAGCCGGGCGAACCGAAGCGCTTGCTGACGCTCGCGAACTGCGGCGGGAGTGCGTGGTAGTGCGCCATCGAGAGCAGGGTGCGGGCCGGAGAGGCCATCGTCGACTGCAGCGAGGAGGCGGAACTGGCGAGCACGGCCATCGACATCAGGATGGCGACCGGGCCCATCACGGGTCCGGCGATCGCGGCGAAGATGTTGCCCTGGTTGTCCGGGTTGCTCAGGCCGATTCCGTCGGCGCCGACACCGGACACCATCATGGTGGCCACGATCAGCACGAGGTAGAGGCCGAGCACGACGAGGGCGGTCAGGGTGCCGGCCTTGCCCGCGGTCCCCTTCGTCCCCTTGGTTTCCTCGTTCACGGTGAGGCAGACGTCCCAGCCCCAGTAGACGAAGATCGCCAGAGAGATGCCGGCGGCCAGCTGGCTGAAACTGTCGACCCGGGTGGGGTCGAACCAGGTCCAGTCGAAGGCGAGCGCGGTCGTGGACGCACCGTTCGTTGCGTTGACGATGGCCGAGACGCTGAAGATGAGGAGGACGACGATCTGGAAGCCGACCATGCTGTACTGCACGAGCTTGGTGGCGTGCAGCCCGCGGTAGCTCACCCAGACGGCGAGGGCCACGAAGACGAGACAGGTTGCGATGTTGATGAAGGTATTGTCGGCGAGCGCGGCGAGATCCGGGTTGGCGAAGACCTCGCCGAGGAAGACGTAGAAGAAACTGACGGCCACGCCGGCGAGGCTCGAGAGCACGATGATGTTGGCCGCGAGCATGCCCCAGCCGCTCATCCAGCCGACGAAGGGACCGAACGCCTTGGTGGTCCAGGTGAAGGAGGTGCCGCTGTCCGGGGAGTCGGCATTGAGCTCCCGGTAGGCGAGGGCGACGAGGATCATCGGGATGAACGCCAGGATGAACACGGCCGGCAGCTGCTTGCCGACCTCGGCAACGGTCGCGCCGAGCGAGCTGGTGAGGCTGTACGCAGGGGCGACGGAGGAGATGCCGAGCACGACGACAGCGAGCAGGCCGAGCTGCCCGCCCTTGAGGCCCTTCTTCGTGATGCCGTGCTTGCTCCCCGCGGCGTCGTGCAGCGTTGAGCCTGTGCACGAGGTGGACGTCGGTGAACGGCTGCGATGAGGTCGGCGCCGACCCTCGGGTGGACTGCTGGGTCATGTGTGGTCCCTTTCCTCGGGCCGGGCGCATCGACGCGCGAACGGCCCATTCGGGTACTGCGGTGTATCCGATGGACTAAATGAATTGAGTTCGTTTATTCTGGGGGTGAGTCAGGCGGATTGCAAGCACTTACCGCAGATTCATCGGCCGGAGATGACGCGTCACGTGTGGTTAACCGCACACTTGCGCGGTAATTCGCTGGTAAACCGCTTTTTTGGGCACAGCCGTTGTTCGGGGGCACAACGCTCAGCACACTGGGCGCGGGTGCTGGGATTCCAGGATCAGTCACGATTCACGAGGAGCACCTCCCATGACCGGATTCTTGCTGGCCCCTGCACGCTCGCTCAAGCTGATCGCCGTCCTCGCCGCCGTCGCCGTGGGCATCACCCTCGGCGCGACCCCGGCGCGGGCAGCGGTCACGGATCCGCCGACCGTCGTCAGCCTGACCTTCGACGACGGCAACGCCGACCAGCTCGCCGCGGTGGCCACCCTGAACCAGTTCGGGATGAAGGGAACCTTCTTCATCACGACCGGGTTCATCGACAACCCCGGCTGGCTGACCAGGGCAGACCTGACGAGCATCGCCGCGGCCGGTCACGAGATCGCCGGCCACACGGTCACCCACCCCGACCTCCTCACCCTCCCCGCGGACGAAGCCACCCGGCAGGTCTGCCAGGGCCGGGCGACCCTCGCCGACTGGGGCTTCGCGACCAGGAGCTTCGCCTACCCCTTCGCAACGGTGAATGCCGCGACCGAGGCGATCGTCCAGGCCTGCGGCTTCAACAGCACCCGCGGCCTCGGCGACATCAACACCCGGTTCGGCTGCACGGGCTGCGGCTTCGCGGAAACCGTTCCGCCCGCCGACCCCTACCTGACCCGCGCGCCAGACGAGGTCGACACGACCTGGACCCTCGCAGACCTTGAGAACACGGTCACGAACGCCGAGACGGCGGGCGGGGGCTGGGTGCAGCTCACCTTCCACCACCTCTGCGCAGGAACCTGCGACGCGCTCTCCGTCGACCCGGCGGTCTTCGCCCAGTTCGCCGCCTGGCTCTCCACGCGTGCAGCCTCGAACAACACCACGGTCAAGACCGTCGGAGACGTCATCGGCGGCACCGTCAAGGCGGTCGTTCCCGTGACGACGACCTCGACCGCGGCCCCCGGTCCCGGCGTGAACGGCGTCGTCAACCCGAGCCTCGAGACTGCCGGCACCAACGGCCTCCCGCAGTGCTGGGCCATCGGCGGTTTCGGCACGAACACCGCGGCCTTCAGTACGGTCGCCGCCGCACACACCGGCACCAAGGCGGAGCAGCTAGTCGTGAGCAACCTCGTCAGCGGCGACTCCAAACTCATCCTCACCCAGGACCTGGGCGCGTGCGCGCCCACGGTCACCCCCGGCCACACCTACGACCTCCGCGCCTGGTACACCTCGACGGTCACCACCCAGTTCGACGTCTACCTGCGCAACTCGATCGGCAGCTGGAGCTACTGGACGTCGAGCCCGTATTTCCCGGCCGGAACGTCCTACGCGCAGGCGCTCTACACGACGGCCGCCATCCCGGCCGGCACCACCGGACTGAGCTTCGGCCTCAACCTGATCCTCAACGGAACCCTCGTGACCGACGACTACGCCCTCTATGACACCGTCGGCGCCCCGGGAATCCTCGTGCCGGCCACCCCGACCGTCACGGGCTCCGCCTCCGTCGGCAGCACCCTGACCGCCGTCCCCGGCGACTGGTCACCGGCCACCACCGCCTTCGCCTACCAGTGGCTGCGTGACGGCGCGGACATCCCCGGCGCGACATCCGCCACCTATGCACCCGTCGTTGCGGACCTCGGCACTGCGCTCTCGGTGCGAGTCACGGGAACAGCGACCGGCTACCTGCCGCCCTCTGCCGCGGTCACCTCTGCGGCGACAGCGGCCGTCGTCGCCGGCACGCTCGGCGTGGGTACTCCGGCGATCACCGGCACGGCCGCCGTCGGCGCGCTGCTGACCGCGAGCCCGGGAACCTGGACTCCCGCCGGGGTGAGCTTCGCCTACCAGTGGCTCGCGAACGGCACGCCCGTCGCGGGGGCTACCTCTGCCGGGTACACCCCGGTCGCCGCGGATGCCGGCGCGGCGCTCAGCGTGCGGGTCACCGGAACCGCGCCCGGCTACCAGTCCGCGTCAGCGGTCTCGGCGCCGACCGGCGCGGTCGCGACCGGCGGGATCGGAACGGCGACACCGGTGATTTCCGGGACAGCCACGGTCGGTGCGCTGCTGACCGCGAGCCCGGGAACCTGGACGCCCGCCGGGGTGAGCTTCGCCTACCAGTGGCTCGCGAACGGCACGCCCATCGCCGGGGCCACGTCTGCCGGGTACACCCCGGTCGCCGCGGATGCCGGCAAGACCCTCACGGTCCGGGTCACCGGTTCGGCGCCCGGGTACCAATCGGCGTCCGCGGTCTCGGCACCCACAGCACCGGTCTCCTCCGGGACGGTCACCCGGATCGCCGGAACCGACCCGTATTCGACGGCGATAACCGTCTCCCAGGGCTTCGCGCCCGGAGTCTCCCGCGTCTACCTCGCCAGCGGCACGAGCTTCGCCGACGCCCTCAGCGCCGGCCCCGCCGCCGCGCATTTCGGCGGACCCGTGCTCCTGACCACGCTCACGGCGCTTCCGGCCGGGGTCAGGGCCGAACTGACCCGGCTGCACCCCGGCAAGATCGTCATCGTCGGCGGGACCGCCAGCGTCTCTGCGGCAGTCGCCGCCGAACTCGCGGGCATCGCCCCTGTCGTGCGGCTCGCCGGCGCCGACCGCTACGCCACCTCCCGCCTCGTGGCAGCGGATGCCTTCGGCAGCCTCGCGGCGACGGCCTACGTCGCTACCGGGGCCGACTTCCCAGGGGCACTCGCGGCAGCATCGGCCGCCGCCCGCGTGGGAGCACCGGTCGTGCTCGTGCCGACCGGCGGCCTCCTGCCCGACCTCGCGACGGCCGTGCTGCTCCGTGCGCTGCACACCAGGACCGTGAAGATCGCGGGCGGGACGGCCGACGTGACGAGCCTCACCGAGTTCTGGCTGAAGCTGCAACTCGGCGGCGCCTCGGTGACCCGGTACGCCGGCGCAGACCGCTACGCGACCAACGCGGCGCTCAACCTGAACGCCTTCACCTCCGCCACGACCGTGTACCTCGCGAGCGGAACGAGCTACCAGGACGCCCTGGTCGGCTCGGCGCTCGCCGGGGCGAAGTCGGCTCCGCTGTATCTCACGCCCGCGACGTGCGTGCCCAGGGCGACACTCACCGAGATCACCCGCCTCGGCGCGACCCGGGTGGTTCTGATCGGGACGGCGACCGCCCTCACGGGCGACGTCGCTGCGCTCAAGCCGTGCCTGTGAGTCAGCCATGCTCCGGGCGCCGCACGACCCGCGGCGCCCGGGGCACCTCGCATGGCAGGACAAGCCGGGCGGATGCTCAGGGTCTGCGCAGGCGGCCGATCCGGTCAACGAGGGCCTCCAGCCCGAACTCGAACGCGACGTCCGCCCGCGCCCTGCCCTGGCTCTGCTCTCCCTGCCTCACTGCGGCGCTGAAGATCGGGCTCGACTCGGCGAGCGCACCGGTCTCGAAGATGTCAGCAGGGGCCGTCACGTCGAAAGCGGAGCCGAAGATGAACGACTCGAGTGCGACGATCGAGGGCACTATCTGTGCCGAAGGCACCCGGGCGGAGGACAGTCCGGCGGCGACGGTCTCGTACATGCGCAGGGTTTGCGGTGCGCCGGTGACAGGGAGGACCGCCACGATTGAGATCAGCGGAACGTGCGTCGCGAAGATGTCCCGATAGGACCATGCCCAGCGCCGGAGGGCCGTGTCCCACGGCTCTACACCGAAGCCGGCCACATCGACCATCGTCATAACGTGGTCCTGCAACCACTGCAACACGACGTGCTTCGACGCCGCGTGGTTGTAGAGCGCGGAGGGAGCGACCCCGAGGCTCCTGGCCAGGCCGGACATCGTGAAGCTCTCGTAGCCGGTCGCCCCGATCAGTCGGAGGGCCGCAGCGGTGATGCGCGGTTTCGTCAGAACCGTCTCAAGCGGCCTTCCGGCCCTGCGGTGACCGGCGTCGTCTGCGTCGCTCATCGGGCTCTTCTCTCGGTGGGCAGTCTCGGTGGATGGCGTCGTTACAGTACATCACCCTGTTGATATAGCGCCCTGTCGACGACACGGGGTCAGATCGCAGTGTCGAGGAGGACCTGGACGAGTTCAGGCGTTCGATGCTGGAGAACCCGGTGCCGAAGTCGTCCATGGAGATGAGGGCGCCGGCGTCGCGCAAGTGCGCGATGTTCACGGCGACCTCCTCCGACCCCGATCCGAAGTCCGACTCCGTCGCTTCGATGCCGAGCAGCGACACGCTTAGGCCCGCCGCCGCGCACACGTCGATGACCCGCCCGGCATAGCCCTCCATGGAGAGCTCCCGGGCAGACGCATTGACAGCGACCGTGACCGGCGAACGGCTGGCAGGCAATGAGCGGTTCCACGCGGCCGCTGCGGTGATCGCCTGGCCGAGCACCCAGCCGCCGAGAATCGTGATCGATCCGCTGGCCTCGCACAGCGGGATGAATTCGACGGGAGAGATCGCGCCCCTGGCCGGGTGGTTCCAGCGGGCGAGGGCCTCAACCCCCACGATGGCCCCCGTGCGCATGTCGACGCAGGGCTGGTACTCCACGTATATTTCGCCGTTGTCGATGCCGTGACGAACGGCGACAGGCGACGCATAGTAGCCGCCGTGGACGGTGATCCGCCCGAGGCCGCCGCGCTTGGCCTCGTAGAGGGCGGCGCCGGCCCGGCCGAACAGTTCAGAGGCGGACTCATCCCCCTCGTGCTGTGCGATGCCGGCGGAGAATCCGCGGACGGTGAGTCGCGCGTGCCTGAGCAGGCCCCGGACCTCCTCCGTGGTGCTCCCCGAGATCAGGACAGCGAAGGCGTCTCCCTCGATCCGGCCGAAGACGGCGTCGACGGGGAGGAAGGATGCGAGATCGGTCGCGAATTCGCCGAGGGCGTCGTCTCCGGCATCCGTTCCGAAGCGCTGGTTGACGAGGGCGAACTCGTCGATGTCGAGGCGTGCGAGGGTGAGGGGCACGCCTGATCGCGCATCCGCTCGGGCGTCCTGCACTGTGGTCGCGGTCGCACGCTCGAAGCCGGCGAAATTGAGGATGCCGGTGAGCCAGTCCGTTTCGAAGGCGGTCGCACTGCGCACGAACCAGGTGAGGACGGAGGTGGTGACAATGGCCAGGAGACCGGTCAACTCGACATTGGTCGCATCCGCGCCCGGCTGCAACGCGGTTGCCGCGATACCGAGGGGAACCACGACGAGGGGATACCAGAGCATCGTACGGGACCGGATGACCGCGAAGGCCAGCAGGATCGTGACACCGAGACCGCCGGAGAACGTGGACGCGATGGGAGTCCCGGTGGTCGCCACGACGCTCGCGACGGCCAGGGCGATGAAGCAGCACAGGGAGACGTGACGCAGCGGGATCGTGATGCGCCTCCGGAAGACGAGGATGACGAATCCGCCGACGAGGAGGGTGGAGGCGACACTCCGAAGGGTCGCGAGCCCGACAGGGCCCAGGCCGGAGACGTCGCTCACGGTGTACACCGCCATGGTCGTTCCCGCGAGCAGGGCGATTCCCCCGAGCAAGAGGGCAACGGACCGGGAGGTGTCGAACAGGTCGGGGCGGAAGCCGAGATTGCGCCCACGGCGTGGGCGGTGGGGGCGCGTGGCAATCATTGTGGGGTGCCTCCTGGGCGGTCGTGCTGCCCTGCGGTGGGGGGAGAGTGCGGAATCCACTGCCGGCAGCGCGCGCTTGCGCCGACGGCGACGGGCCAACAGCAGCGCCCCGGCGCCGGCGAGCAGGACCGCGAACACGAGGATCCAGAATTTCGACGTGGCGTAGTCGAGCAGGCCCGGCGCCGGAATCGTGGTGAGCTGGGCGCCGGACTCGAAGAGGGCGGCGGAGGGCTTGGCAGAGCCGTCTGCGCGGAGCAGCCCGCCGGCATCCGTCTTCGTGTCGGCAAAGGTCGCCACGCTGAGATGGGACAGTCCGGCGCGCTCCGCACCCAGGAGCACCCGGGCGACGTCGGAAGCCTGTCGTGCCTCGGTCTTCGGCAGGGGCCCCCAGCCGCCCTCGGTGCTGAGCCCGGTCACCGTCAGCAGCATGGCCCGGTCGGGGAGCGCGGTGCGCACAGCCTCGATCGCTGCGGCCGGGTCACCGCCTCCGGTCAGGTGCAGGGACACGGCGTCGACCAGGCCCGCCATCGACGGATCGGACGCGGCCGTGCTCGTCGCCCAGGAGATGGTCTGCGGCGTGCCCGGGTCGAGTTCCCTCAGGGTGGCGCCGGTGTGCAGGAGGAACGCGCGGATCTCGGCGGGGCTCGGAGACCCGGTCGAGCGCTGTTCCGGTCGGTCGGCGAGGTCCCACAGGGCGAGGGCCGGTTGGCCGCGCACCGCGGTCGCGATGGCGGTGAGGTGGGCGTCGGCAGCGAGCCAGTTCGCGGGAGTGAGGTCGGGGAAGCCGTCGAAGAGGACGAGCTCGACCCGCAGTCCGTGCCGGTCCGCCTGCTCGAGCAGCGTGATCAGTCCGGTGATGGCGTCATCGGTGGGTTTCGCGCCTCCCAGCTCGGTGTACGGGAGCGGAACCCGGATGGTGTCGAAACCGAGAGCCCGCAGGCGGGCGAAGTCGGCCCCCAGAGTGGCCGGGGCGAGCACGGTCGGCGCGGGAACGGGAGTGACAGCGGGCGCAGCGGTGGGGGTCGCACCGGGAGTCAGGGTCGGTGTCGCGGTCGCCTTGGCGACAACCGGCACAACGGGCGCCCAGCCGGCCGGACGGTATTCGGTGGCCAGGCTCTCCGGGATGGTGAGGGGAGTCGTCGTCGGGGCGCCGGTGATCACGGTCGCCCCAGCGGCATCCGTCGTCAGTGTGACAGTGTCGCTCCCCGCGGAGCGCCGAAGCTGGTGGATGCGCCAGAACCCGTCCTCGAGCACCATCACGACGTCGTAGCTCTCGTGGCCGAGCAGCACCGTCTCATTCAACCCGGTGCCGACCGTGCGTGCGATGTTCGCACCCCCGTCATGGAAGGCGACGGTGGCGCCGTCGAGCGCGTAGAACTCGAGTTCGAGGGAGTGACGGAGGTCCCACGTGGCGCTCGGGCCGGTGCGCGGCAGCTCGAGCACGGCCCGCCTCGCCGCACCGCTGAACGTGTCGTTGACGGCAGGCCGCTCGCCCGTGGACTGGAAGTGCCCGATCGCGGCCCAGGCCCGGATATAGCTGGCTGCGATCATCATGCGCGTCGCCGGCTCGAGGACGCGTTCGCGCTGCCACGCGTCTGGCAGCCACGTGACGAGCTGGCTTGCGTTGACCGGCACCGTCGCGACTTCGTGGAGTCCGGATGAGACCGTGGCCCCCGTCGAACTCTGCAGCGTGATTTGCCCGCTCAGCACGAGGAGCCCCATGGTCGCGGCGATGAGGCCGAGGCCGAGTAGCGCTGCGATCAGCCGCTTGATGCGGCTGCGCCTCAGGTTTCCGGGCGCGCGGAACGGGAGTCCGGACCTCGTCATCGGAGCGTCTCCGCACCCTCTGCGCCGAGCACCGAAACTCTGACCGTGACCGGACCGACGAGCGGTCTGGTCGCAACGACGATGTCGAGCACGCCGTTCACGAGCCCGGCGCTCGTGGCGCCCGCCTCGCCGTCGCGGTCGGCCACGGAGACACGTGCCGTCGTTCCATCCGGCACGAATGTGCCGCCGAATCGGTTGACCGGGCCGATACTCACGAAGACGCCGGCGTCGACCAGGCGTGCGCGCACCGTGACCGTGCCGACGGTGGCCGCGAACGGCAACGTGAGGGCGCTCGCCGTGTGCACACCGCGACAGAATCCGGTGATCTGGAATGCGCCCGGCGTCGCCGGCGCCTGCATCGAGAGCTGGGCGACGCCCGAGATCGTCGCCGCGGTCGTGCGCCCCGCGCCTTCAGGGCCCGTCCATTCCACCGTGACCTGGGTGCCGTCCGGCTCGACATTGCCGTAGCGATCCCGCAGCACGGATGTCCGGATCGGCACGAGCGTCTGGCCGTCGGCCCCCGCGTTGGCGGCGAGCACGGACTCGACGGGTTCGAGGGAAAAGGGCAGCGGTGGCCCGGCGACTTCGTCGAGGCTGACGCTCGGCCCGGTCACGGGACCGGAAGCGACCCAGACCAGGCCTCGACCGGCGAGGGTGCCCGAAAAGAGTTCCTGGAAGGCGAGCAGGTGCGAAACGAACGCTCCGCTCGAACTCCGCACTCCGACGGGGTTCTCACGGGAGACCAGCACCGGCGAACCCTCCGCGATGGAATTGCCCCAGGCGTCGACCGGGATCGTGACGACCATGGACATGTCTGCGGCGTCGGCCACGATGGAGCGGGCGCCGACGACGGCCTGTATCGGGCCGACCGCGGCTCCGGGGGTGAGCTCTGCGGTGCCGCGCCCGACCGCGCCTGCGGAACTCGCCACGAGGGTGACGGACCCTGCACTGCGGGTCAGGGCGACCGGAAGCCGGAATTCCGCCGTGTCGTCGATGCTCACGGCGGTGAGCACGAGCTGGCCGAGCGAACCGATCGCGACGAGCCTGCACAATGGCGCCGTCGGCGGCTCCTGCCACGGTCACCGGAAGCTCCGTGCCCGCAGGCGCGGTCGGCGCGACCTGCAGCACGAGGGCGGCCGCGGCGTTCTGTGCTGCCCGCGCTTCCGCGTGGGAGTCGGCGCCGGAATCGGTGGCGAACCCGACCGCCAGGCCGAGGGCGAGCGTGAGGATCAGGCCGGCTGTGCGGCGCGTGCCCGGCCGCGTCATGGCTGGCTCGCTCTGGCGTAGGTCGTCGCCGTGAGAGACAGCCCGGAAAAGCCCGTGTCGGCGGGCAGGGCGATCGAGGCGGCGAGGGCGGATGCCGGTGGAGAGTGGGCGGGACCGGCATAGCCGGTCGTCGGCACCCCGGAGGCCGCGATCGGGGTGCTTGACGCGAGCGGAATGCGGAAATCGCTGACCGATTGCGGGGCGATGCTGTGTTCGAGATAGGCGTGGTCGACCCAGGACAGGCTGCCGTCCGCTGCCGTATACGACACCAGGAGGTGCGGAACGGAGGCTTCGACGGTGCTGTCATTGCGCAGCTCGCCGACGACAGCGTAGCCGTCGGCGGCCGAGCCGGTGAGCCGCAGGTGCTGCACCTGCAGGCCGCGTGCGCTCGCCCGCGGAGTCACTACGCCGCGCGCGTAGACGGCCACCGACGCGACGGTCGCACCGGCGGCGAGCACAAAGGGGGTGATCGTCTGCGGGTCGAACTCGACAGGGCCGTGAATGTTGGACGACGTGGCCGGAGCGGCGACAGTGACACTTGTCGCAGAAGGGGCCGTCACCTCCGTCGTGTTCTTGAGGCCGCCGTCGGCTTCGAGACCGTAGTCTCCGGTGCCGGCGATGCTCTGGAACTCGATGCGGAAGGGACTCGTCGCTCCGGGCAGCAGTTTGTGGGCGAGCACCTGGGCCGCATCCCAGCTGGCGAGCAGCGCGCCGTCCGGATCGCGCAACTGCGCCTCGACGGTGACGTCTGCGGGGTCGACGTCGGTGTTCGTCACCTCGCCGATCACGACCCAGCGACCGTTCACGAGCAGGGAACTGACGTTGCCGAGGGTCAGCTCGGGTCGGTCGAGCACATCCATCGTGGAGGTCCCGTCCGAGCCTGAGTGCGCGACGACCCTGCGAAAGGAAGCCGACGGCGGGTCGGCTGGTGAACTGGTCGGGCGGAGATGTCGCGTCTGCGGCGGGCAGGTCGATGAACCAGCCGGTCGGTTCCTGGATCAGGGCCACCGGCGTGGTCACCTGATAGGACTGCAGGGAGGTGAGGTAGTCGAGGGTTGCGGTCATCACCTGTCTGCCCGGCGTGCTCGATGCGGGCACTGCGGTGACGGATGCGAGCTTGGCGAAGGAGGCGACGAGGCCTCCGTCCCTGCCGAGTTCCTGCTGGTACACCGTGTAGTCCGGCCGGGTCGAGGGGTCGAGCAGGGCGTATGCCGCGGCGAAGCGGCGGAAATCGAGGTGACCGTAGTAGTCCTCGACCACTTCGGCGGCCGTGGGCGCGCTCGGCTTCGCCACCGCGAGGGCGCCGCCGGCAGTGACCATGACCAGCAGAAGGGTCACGGCGGCCGCCTGCCAGCGGCGGCGGCGCTTCCGTACGCGGGCGCGTGCCCGCGTGCGGAGGCGCGGGAGCGCCGCGCCCCAGGGCAGCCAGCCGCCGGCGGGTGGCGCGGGCTCCTCGGTGTGCGGGATGCGGTCGCTCGCCCTGGCGAGGGCGGCGTCGACGGCCCCGACGGCGCGGGTCACCGGGCTCGTGAGCTTCTTCAGTGCGGAGCGCACGAGGCGGGCGACCGCTCGGGGCGGGCGTGACAGCATCCGTCGGAGCCTGGCCGGCACGATACGGCGCACGACGGCGCCTGCGCCGGGCACCCGCGTCGGTGCTCCGATGAGGGACCACACCATGAGCACGAGGGCCAGGGTGATCGAAGCAGGCGGGACCAGTCCCCACCACAGGCGCTCCCAGAGCGGTGCCTGGTGCGAAACCTCGCTCGTCGGCAGCGGGGCCACGTCGGAGCGTTCCCAGATTTCTATGCCGTTCTCGAGGGGACCCAGGTCGGTCCACCCGCTGGCGTCGAGCAGCGGGGAGTAGAAGGCGTCGTTGCTGAAAACGTATTTGAGGGAGTACCGGCCGGGAACGGCGAGGAACTGTTGCAGGCTCCCGATCCCGGGCACACCGGAGTACTTCGCTCCCTCGAGGCGCTCGATCGGCCGGGACGTCAGCTCGGGCAGCTGCCGGGCGGAGTGATAGTCGCCGTCGACGGTTCCGGCCGTCATATTGGCGCCGAGCCAGGCCATCTGGTCGCCGAATCCCAGCGTGAGGTATCGCCACTGGGAGTGCTGGTCCTTGTTCATGAAGGTCGTGATCGGGGTGACGTCGATCGGGGCAGGCTGGAATGCCCGGTACTGCGTGAGGTTGGCCGCGTAGAGGGTCGTGGTGAGGTGTGCGGCCAGCAGCAGGCCAGGAAGCACCACCGAGAGGGTAGGCCCGACATGCGCGAGCAGCCAGGCTCGGATCGAACCGTTCGTGACGCTCGACACGAACTGCCCGACGAGCGGCAGGATGGAGATGGTCGCCCAGAACGTGAAGCGGTCGAGCGTGAGGATGTCGTACGCGCCGCCCAGGAGGATCTTGGGGAACGGTGTGGTGCCGCCGGTGCCGAGGAACGCGAGCACTCCGAGTGAGAGGGTGAGCGGCCACGCCTTGCCCGCCATGCCGCGAATCAAGGCGTATGGCAGCACGAGCAGCGTCGTGCCCCACGGGATCAGCCAGAAGACCAGGCCGGCGTTGACGTTGACCAGGAAACTGTCGCGGCTGGCGTGCGGGATGGAGACCTGGGTGATCGGGTCGCTCTTGGAGTACAGCCAGTACGGCAGGACGACGCAGAGCAGGGCCGTGACCACCAGCACACCGAGGATCCCGGTTCGCACCAGGGAGGGCATCACCCGGCGAATCCGGCGCGCGATCAACGGCCAGAGCAGCCGGAAACTGAATCGGGGCGGGTGTCCGTCCTTCTCACCGGCGAGCGGGGTGCGCACGGCGAACACGAGTGCCCCGAGCAGCACGGGCCCGAGGAAGAAGAGCGATCCGAACAGGGTCGTCACATGGTGGCAGGCCGTGGTTGCCATGATGCAGCCGACCCCGGCGAGCAGGGCCTTCCGGTTGCCGGTGCGCACCCAGGTGTTCGCGAAGGGCAGCCCGTTGAGCAGGAACCCGAGCGAGAGCGTGGTGGGAAGCTGGCCAAAGACGTGCACGGTTTCAGCAATCGACGACGCCAGCACGAGGGCGATGGCCGCCCAGCCGGCCGAGGTGCGGTTGACCCAGATACCGCTCCAGCGATAGACCCCGATGGTGAGGTTGAGGAGGGCGAAGACCTGCACGACCACGAAGCCGGGGCGCAACCCGATGATCTTGCTCAGGGCCGCGATCATGAAGTGGCCGCCCGGCGGGTAGCTCAGGGTGGAAAACCCGGTGTACCAGCGCGTGTCCCAGCTCGAGAACCAGTCTCTGGCGTAGTGGTCGGCGAAGAAGATATGCACGTAGGCGTCGTAGGTGCGCTGGTAGCTTCCGGCAAGCAGCAAAGAGCCGTGGAACACGAGCACAAGGATGAGCGCGATGAAGAGCAGGCGGTGGCGGCGCACGAAGCCCTTGCGCGAGCGTCCGTCCGGCGCTTCTTCCGGCCGGTGCACCCTCGCCTTCTCCGCTGCCGGTGCGGGGGCTGCCGGTGCGGGGGCCGGGGCCGGCTCCGTCACCAGGGTCATGGCGTCGGAGTCTTCTGCGGCGAGGGAGCCTGCGACGAGGGACCCTGTACCGACGGATTCTGGGACGACGGGAGGGCGAGGTCGACGACGAGGCGGCGGTGGTCGCTCCCCGCGCTCATCTGGTCGGTCACGGCGACGACCGTGAGCTGCTGGCTGACGAGCACATGGTCGATACGCATCAGCGGCGGAACGACGCCATCCCAGCGTGGCCAGGTCGCCCCGAAACCGCTGCCGGACTCCACAAAAGCATCCCGCAGCCCGGTGGCGACGAGCCGCCGCAGCGGTGCATGGTCGAGGGTCGCGTTGAAATCGCCCGCGAGGATGAGGGTGCCGGGGTCACTTTCCGCGATCCGGGCCAGCTCGGCGTACTGTCCCCGCCAGAGCCCGGTGTTCTCCGCGGTGACGGGCGCCACCGCGTGCACATCGATGATCCGTACGAGGCCCGCGGGGGTACGGATGTGCGCCTCGAGCATCGGGGACCCGGCTACGTCGATCGGGCCGCCGTCTTCGATCGGCAAACGGGAGAAGATCGCCGAGCCGTGGTATCCGGGCAGGGCGTCGAGCACTCGTTCCGGGTAGGCCGCCCAGAGCGGCGAGGCGGTGAGCGTGGTGAGGTGTTCGGGGGTGACCTCTTCGAGCACGATCACGTCGGCATCCGTCGCGACGAGCTCTCCGGCGAGCGTGGCGAGCTCGGTGTTGTCGAGGAGGACGTTCGCGCTCACGATCCGGAGCGGAATAGCGCCGACGGGCGCCGTTCGCGGGCCGTTCCAGCCGATGGCCGGTACGAGGAGGGTGGCCTGCACGACGGCCAGGGCGAGCGCGATAACAGAGAGGGTGAGTGGCCATCGGAGACGGGCCGGGCCGCCGGAAGGTCTTTTGGCCCTCCGGGCGCGACGCGCGAGCACGATTCCCGTGCCCGCGAGCAGAGGGTACGCCGGGAGGAGCAGCCAGACCGCGACGCCTTGCACCCCGATCAGCAACGGTTCGGTTTCACTGGCGAGCGCCCGGGTCAGGGCGATCGCGGTCATGCCGCCTGCCGCCAGCCAGCCGAGGCCGCACGCAGTCCGGGTCAGGGCACGCGTGACGCCGCGACTCACCGGTCCCTTTGGCGCGGCAGGATCGTGGCGAGGCACTCGGCGAGCGAACGGGAGCTGATCGGCTTGATCAGGTGCCCATCGATAACGCTCGCGAGGTCGAGTCCGACGGAGGAGTGCTCCACGATTCCGGTCACGAGCACGAAGAGCGGGCGCGTCGGCGTTGGTGGCAGCGAGTTCAGCAGGTCGACACCGGTACCGCCCGGCATGGAGAAGTCGGAGAAGATCGCCGTGAAGGTGCCCGACCGTGCGATCGCGATCGCCGGGGCGACATCGTCTGCCTCGGTGACGTCCCAGCCCGCCCTGCGCAACATGTGGGAGAGCACGAGGCGGGACACTGTTTCATCGTCGACGACAAGGGCGCTGTGTGAAAGGGGCGTGCTGTTCATGGTGCGGCCTCAAATGTCTTGCTGCTGCGGCAGCATCCGGAAGATCTGGTCGAACTGGGTCAGCCGGAATACCCGCATCGCATGGTCGGAGTCCGGGCGCACGAGCACGACGTCACCGGCGCGGGACCGGCAGGTGCGCCGCTGCCAGACCAGCACGGCGAGGCCGGCGCTGTCCACGAAATCGACGGCAGCGAGGTCGAACACGACCTGGGGACATCCGGCGACGTCCGACTGGTCGAGCCTGGCGCGCAGGTCGGGCGCTGCAACGGCGTCGAGTCGACCGACGAGCGTCACGACGGCGAGTCCGCTGGCCGGCGTCGCGACGCCGACGGTGAGGTCACTGCGAGGGGACGCGCGGAAGGTGTCTGGATTATTCATGGCTGCTGCTCATTTCCGAGTGGTCGGCCGGCGGGGTGCGGTTGACACGGAGGGTCCAGCGGTTGCCGGTGTCCAACCGGTGGTAGCCGAGGTCGTTGACGAGTTTGCGGACGAGCATCAGGCCGTAGCCGCGTTCCTGGGGGACCCCGGCGACCGGGATCCGGACCCCGGTCGGGTCGAACGGCCGCCCGGGATCGGTCACACGGATCTCGACGACGGAATCGGTGATTTCGGCGCTGAACCGGATCTCCGCGGTAACCGGCAATCCGGCGTGATCGATGATGTTCATCGCGACCTCGTGCACAGCAAGTTCCAGACGTGGGGCGATCGCGCCGGCCTCGTGGTCGGGGAGATCGTCGAGCACGTCGTGCAGCCACGGACCGATTTTGCGGACCATCGCGGTGGTGCCCTCGATGACAAGGTCGACCGGAGTGGATGACGCGGTCATGAGACACCCTCCACTGCCCGGAGGATGACAAGGGTGCGGTCATCGGAGGGCGGGGTTCCATCTGCGTGCTTTTTCACGGCATCCAGAATATGGTGTCCGAGCCGTTCGGCGGACTCCTGCGGGAGCTCCACGCAGAGTTCGGTCAGACGGTCGTAGCCGAGCATGACGCCGTGGGCATTCTCCTGTTCGGCGAGTCCGTCGGAACCGAGTACCAGGGCGTCATTCGGCCGCAGGTCGAAGCGCACCGTCCGACCTCGCGGCTCGGGTAACACACCGAGCGGTGGCATCGACGCCGGAATGAGCTGGGTGATGCCGCCCAGCACGAGCATCACCGGGGAATGGCCGGCATTGCATACGTGGAGGGCGCCCGTGCTGGGCCGGTATGCGCCCAGGGCGACGGTGATGAACAGGCCGACGTCTTCGAGATAGTCGTAGAGTTCGATGCCCATCGCGCGCATCGCCCCCGCGGGATCGTCGGCGTCGTGGGTGAGGAAGGCCACCCGGGCGGCGCTGACGGCCCGTGTCATCACCATTGCCGCGGGGAGGCCCTTTCCTGCGACGTCGCCCACGGTGAACCACAGCACATCCCCGACGACCGCGAAGGCGAAGAAGTCCCCGCCGGCAAGGCTCGCCGGTTCCGTGTGGGCGAACACCTCGACTCCCGCCAGGGTCGGCGCCGGCTGGGAGAAGACTGCCTGCGCGAGGCTTGATGCGACCTGGTGCTCGCGCTCGAAAGTGGCGCGCTTGATCTCGAGGAGATGCAGCCGCGTGAGAGTGAACCGCATGTCGGCGGCGGCAACAGCCGCCTTGACCAGGCGCAGGTCGCCTGTGGTGTACACCGGTCCGTTCGTTCTGACGAAGGCGAGCGCGCGGATGCCGCCGCTCTGGTCGTTCAGGGGAGCGATCACAGCCTTCCCCTGTCCGACGAGTCTCGGCTCCAGATCGTCCGTACTCGTGGTCGCCTCGCGGATGACCTCCGTGAGCTCGTCCGAGTCCGAGGGCGGACCTCCCGTGGTGTGCACCAGGCGATCATCGACCATCACGACGAGGTCAGACGCTGTCAGCACCCTGGCCTGGTCGAGCAGGTCGTGAAGCGCCTCGGACATGCCGAGGGTGCTCAGGTTCACCTGGGTGAGAGCCCGAAGGGCAATCAGGTGATCCTGACTTGTGATCAGGGCTTCCGTGACATCGTCCTGGGCGGAGTAGATCCCGTGGATCGCATGGCGAATGGCGTTGGCGGCGTCGATGGCCTGGGGAGCCTGCGTTCCCGGAGACAGTCCAGTCGGAACCGGGTGGCCGGTGAATTTCGCTGACCCCGGCCGTCACCAGCAAGCGTTCGAGAGCGGCGTCGGCGAGGTCGCTCTCGATCAGGTGGGTTTCGGGGGAAGCCGGCGTCATGATGTGGGCGTGGTCGTGTCCGTCCGGGACTCCAGGGTGAACACCTGCTGGAGTTCGGTCAGTTCGAGAATGATGCGGACCGGGTCTGAGACGTTCACGAGAATGACTTCGCCGCCGACGGCCTTGGCCGCTTTCTGCGAGCGCAACAACTCGGCGAGGGCGCTCGAGTCGACGAACACGACGTTCGAGAGGTCGAGTCGCAGGGTTGCGTTCGCCGGGCCGATCAGGAGGTCGACGACATTGCGGAAGTCGCCGGTCTCGTGGGCGTCGAAACGACCGGCAAGGCTGACGGTCGTGTGGCCGATTCCGGATTCGGTGCGTATTCTCATCGTGGTTTCCTATTTGATCGATGCGACGGATGCGGGGGAAGAGGCGCGCGAGACGGGCGAATGGCCGGTGACGGTATACCCGCCGCGCAGGTCGTGGACCTTGATCTTGACGAGGTCTGCAACGAACTGCAGGCTCACCTTGGCGGCGTCGACCGTGGAGCCGGGAGCGTCGATCCATTCGACGGGGACTTCGGCCGTGCTCAGCCCGAGGCGTCCAGCGAGGTAGATCACTTCCAGATCGAAGGAGAAGCCGTCGACGACCTGGAGGTTGAACAGAGCCCGGGCCGCCGGAGCGGTGAAGAGCTTGAAGCCGCACTGCGTGTCGGCGATCTCGATGCCGAACCCGACCGAGACCATCACGTGCAGGCCCTTGCTCAGGACCTTGCGCAAGGCACTCTTGCCGCTCACTGCGGCGCCTGCGGCCGCCCGGGAGCCGACGACGACGTCGTAGCCGGCATCGATCTTCTCCATCAGGTTGTCGAATTGCTCGATCGGCGTCGACTGGTCCGCATCCGCGAACAGGATGAATTCGCCGCGGGCCGCAAGCATTCCCCGGCGGACTGCGTCACCCTTGCCCGTGTTCTTGGCGGCGACGAGCACGGTCATGTTCGGAAAGCGCAGGTCCTGGAGGAGGGAGACTGTCGTGTCCGTTGAGCCGTCATCGGCGATGATCAGTTCCCAGGGCTCGCCGCGGGAACACATGTGGGTGGCGATCGCGCCGACGGTCGGCAGGATCCGCCACTCCTCGTTGTATGCCGGGATGACGACGGAGACGCGTGGCGGCACCGTCGACTTCTCGGTGACCCACTTGCGGTATGCCTGGTAGGTGCCGGTTTCCGCGCTCATCTGGGCAGCCCTTCTTCGGTGGAAATATGGGTGGAAGATCTGGCGAGAACGTTGCGGGCGACCATCACGCCGAGCAGGAGCGCCATCGCCACGAATTGCACGGTGATCAGTTGCGCGGTCGACTCGTGCCAGACGAGCAGCAACACGAGCTGCAGGAGAGAAGCGCCGAGCAAGAGCCAGGACTGGGTGTTGCGTCCCTGGGACAGCTCATGGCTGGCCACGAGGTTCGCGATGGCGAAGAGGGTCGTCATTCCCGCGTATGCGGCGAGGGGCGCAGAAAGGTCGCCATAGGCCGGGCCGAGGATGAAGCCCAGCACGGGGCCGCCCAGCAGCAGCGCGCCGAACGTGCACGCCGCACCGATGCCGGCGACGGCCGCGATGCCGCCGGTCAGCAGGGACCCGGTGTCACCGCCGCTCGCGTGTCGGCGCGCCACGACAGGGAACACGACGGTCGCGACCGACCACGCCAGGAAGAACACGGCCCGGCCGACGAGGGCTATCGCGGCATAAATCCCTGCGGCATCGGGGGAAAAGAACGCCTTTGCGACCAGGACGTCGCTGTTGTTGGCGATGATCTGACCGAGCAGGAGCACCGACACCAGGACCGCGTAGCCGCGCACCGTGACCAGGTCGGGTGCGGCTCCGGTCCGTCCTGGTCCGGTCCTGGCAAGCATCTTCACGGCGAGCCAGGTGGCGACGAACGACGCCGACAGGCCGATGGTCGCACCGTTGACGCCGAAGCCGAGAGCGACGAGGGCCACGCCACAGCCGAGACGCACAACCATCTCCACCACGAAGGACGTGGCGAGGCCGGGGAAGCGCAGCCGACCCTGCATGACACCCCGGCCGACGGACTGCACGAGGTAGAACGGCATCCCGGCGCCGAGGATGACGAATGGCCAGAATGAGGCGGTGTGGAATACCTGCGACCAGAGCGCACTGCCTCCCGCGAGGACCAACCCGGTCACGATCCCGGCACCGAGCGCATAGCCGCGCAGGGTTCGTGCGAGCCGGTCGGAACGGGCCGGCTCGCCGGATTCATCATAGATTCCGACGAAGCGGGCCGCCACGAGCTGCAGGCACAGCGCGATCGAGGTGATGGTGAGCATGAGCGTCACCATCAGGTTGGCATCCGAGAACTCTGCTGGGGTCAGCACCCGGCCGAGGAACAGGTTGAGCACGTAGTTCCCGGCGTTGGCCACGATCATGGCCACTGCAAGAGCGGTTCCGCCACCCACCAGGGAGGGGCGCGCGGAGGAAGATTCCGCCGTCACCGCTTGGCCCGCCTGTCGATCAGGCGCTGGATGTGGATCAGGTGCCAGTGCACGACCTCGGACATCGGGATGCCCGAAGCGGCCGCGAAGTTGCGACGGCCGAGCGACACTCGCTGTTCGGGGTGGTCGAGCACCTCAGCGAGAGCGTCGGCGAGACTGGTCGCGTCACCCGGTTCGAAGTAGACGCCGAGGAAGCCCTCTTCTTCGATGATGTCGACCAGGTCGCCGATGCGGGGCAGCACGGCGGCGCGGCCATACTCGCCGGCCTGGTGCAGCACACCCGAACTCCCGGTCGTGGACGTGTAGGGGAAGGCGACGACGGTCGCCGAGGAGAACAGCGGCGCCACCTCCTCCTCGGCGACATAGCCCGTGAAGACGAGGTCAGGCAGGTCGGAGAAGCGTTCAGCGACCGACTGCATGTAGCCGGCGGAATTCGGGCTGTCCGTGCCCGCGAGTACGAGTTCGAGGTCTCCGTACCCGCGCTCGAGGAGCTCCTGGTATGCCTCGACGAGCACGTCGACGGTCTTGTATGTGCCCCATTTGCCGAAGGCGAGGATGCGCCGGCGTCCGGCCGGTACGCCGAAAGAGGGGAGCGCGACTTCCTCGAAGCTTCCGTGCGGTGCGAGGAGGGCGTTCGTCGCGCCGTAGCTCTCCTGCAGGTATTCGACGTAGCGCGGGATGGTCAGCGCCACCAGGTCCGCGCGAAGCAGGGCGCGGGTGAGGATGCGTCCCGCGAATTTCATCAGGCGCGCCGTCGTCGCGGAGCCCGCGAAGCCGGCATCCTGCATGTCGACGTTGTCCGCGAGGTTGTGCAGTACGACGACGGTCGGCACCCGGGAGAATCGCAGCAGGGCGGGGATCAGCAGCCCGAGCGCTCCGGGGATGCGCTTGTCCCCGAACGTGGCGAACTGGAGGTTGAACAGCACGGCGTCCGGGCGCGTGCGTCGGATCGTCCGGGTGAGTCTCACGATGTTCGCCACGCTGTTGAAAGTCCAGCTTGGGTACACCGTCACGCCGTCGAGCGGGGCCGGAGTGCCGGCATCCGTCACGTCGGCGTACAGCAGAACCTCGCCGACCTCGGCCTGCCGGGCGAGGTGTTTGACGAGGTGGAAGCCGAACTCGTTCAGGCTGTTACGGCCCGGGGGAAAGGCCGTGACGACACCGACCCGCAATGCCCCGCTCATCGGGGCGGAACCAGACCCGCCGGCGTCAGTGCGTATGGGTTCATGCGTACCCCCTGTGGATCGTGAAAACCGCAACGGCGCTCGCCGACGGCCGTGTTGCATTCAATTGCCTGCCCTACGAGCTCGGAACCGAGCACATCTCGAGGTGAAACCGGGCAGTGCACCACGTGACTTACTCCTGTGTTCGCGCGGTGTCTTCGGGGGTACCGTGCAGACACAGTATGACGTATCCTCAGGGGGAATTGTATGCAAATCTGGTCGATCCGGAATGTGCACATCCCTACCCGTTTCCTCGTTCGACCAAGAAGAGAGGCCCCAGACGTGGGACCTGACCGCCCCGACCTCGACCAGACGCCCTCGTCGCCGAACCGCGCGATCGTGATGCCTCGTCCCGTGTTCGTAGCCTTCGTCGTGGTGAGTCTGGGGGTCGCCGCGTACGCCTGGGCCACGGTGACCAGCGTCGCGGCCGAACGTCCGGTCTGGGTCGACTACGCGTACTACCTCGGGCTCGAATTCGCGGTGGCGGGGCTGGTGTTCACCCGGGCCGTCCTGGTGAAGGCCGAACGACTCGCCTGGGCGTTGCTCGGCGCGGCGATGCTGTGCATCGCCGCGGCAGACACGGCCGAGTCGATTCTTTTCCCGCCGCGGGTTCCCCATGGGGCTTCGCTGGCGGCCATCATTTTCTTCGCCCTCTTCCTGGTGCTCGCGGTGTCGTTCCTGCTCGTCCTCATGCGGCGACGGCTCAACCCGACGTCGGCGACCGTCTGGCTGGACGGTGTCATCGCCGGGCTCGGCCTCGTGGCCGTTGCGGCGGCGCTCCTGTTCAGACCGGTCTCGGACATCGTCGTGGACGACATCCTGGGCCTGGCTTATCCGGTCTCGCCGCTGATTCTCGTCGCCCTGCTGGTGTGCGCCCTGACCGTCTACGGTCGGCGCCCGAGCCGGGCATGGCTCCTGCTGGTCACCGCCTTCCTGGGCTTCGCACTGGCCAACACCTTCCTCGTGGCCGGCGTCGCAAACGGCACCTATATCCGGGGCGGACTCGTCGACGTTGCGTGGCCCGTTGTCGGCGTCCTGCTCGGCGTCGCCGCGTGGAGCCCGGGCGTTTCGGCCCTGCCCGACCGGGCGAGTGCAACGCTCGCGCTTGCCGCGCCGGCGATCTTCAGCATCTGCGCACTCGGCGTGATCGTCGTGAATGAGTTCGTGCCGCTCGCCTCGCTTGCCGTCTTCGTCGCGTTCTGCACCCTGTTGGTCGGTGCGGTGCGACTGGTGCTTGCGGTGCGGGATGCGGATCGGTTGCGGGTGCGGCAGGTGGAGTTGAATGTGAGTCTGGGGTTGGCGCGGGATGCGGCGTTGGCGGCGACGACGGCGAAGTCGGCGTTTTTGGCGACGATGAGTCATGAGATTCGCACGCCGATGAATGCGGTGATCGGGATGACGGGGTTGTTGCTGGATACCCGGTTGGATGCGGTGCAGCGGGATTATGTGGAGACGGTGCGGCGCAGTGGGGATCTGTTGCTGGATTTGATCAATGACATCCTGGATTTTTCGAAGATCGAGTCGGGTGGGTTGGAGTTGGAGGATCGTCCGTTCGATTTGATTTCGGCGGTGGAGGATTCGGTGGGTTTGTTGGCGGTCGCGGCCGATAAAAAGGGTTTGACGTTGTTGTGTGATTTTGCGGATGGGTGTCCGTCGTGGGTGAGCGGGGATGTGACGCGGTTGCGGCAGGTTCTGGTGAATCTGGTGGGTAATGCGGTGAAGTTCACGGAGTCGGGCACGATCATGGTGCGGATCGAGCCGGCGACGCAGGTGGTGCCCGGTGGGTCGGGGGAATCTGGGGTGGTGGCGCTCAGGTTCCTGGTGTCGGATACCGGGATCGGGATTCCGGAGGATCGGATGCCGCGGTTGTTCCAGTCGTTCAGTCAGGTGGATGCGTCGACGACGCGGGTGTATGGCGGTTCGGGTCTGGGTTTGGCGATCAGTCAGGCGCTGGTGGAGATCATGGGGGGCCGGATCGAGGTGACGAGCACGGTCGGGGTGGGCTCGACCTTCGCATTCACCATCGCCTGGCGGGAAAGCCCGTCTCCGGAGCGTCGCGTGACTGAAACGATCTCGCTTTCTGGTCTCCGCGCCCTGATGGTGGACGACAACGAGGCCAACCGTCGGATTCTGTCCGGTCAGCTCTCCCGGTGGGGGATGACATGTACCGTGACGGCGACATCCGCTGAGATGATCGCGGACGCCCGGAACGGCCCGGTTCCCGATATCGCGATCCTCGACATGCAGCTGCCGGGGATGGACGGCGCCGCGGTCGCGCGGGTGCTTCAGGACCTCCCGGGATGGCAGGACACCCCGATGATCCTGCTCACGAGCATGAGCGCGACACTGAGCAAGGCGCGCAAGGCGCCGTTCGCCGCGGTCCTGACGAAGCCGGTGCGCAGCGCGCAACTGCAACGCGTCGTCATCGAAGTGCTCTCCGGCCAGGTCGCTGTGGGTGCCGAAACGCCCGCGCGCGCGGACGCCGTTTCCGGATTGCGGATCCTCCTCGCGGAGGACAACCTCGTCAACCAGAAGGTCGCGCAATTGATGCTCGCCAAGGGCGGTCACCGCGTGGACACCGTCAGTAACGGTCTGGAAGCCGTTCAGGCGGTCCAACTCGGCGACTTCGACGTCGTCCTGATGGACGTGCACATGCCGATCGTGGACGGGCTCGAAGCCACGCGGTTGATCCGGGTACTGGGCGACAGTATCCGCCAGCCCATGATCATCGCGCTGACCGCGAGTGTTACGGCGGAAGCGCGCCGGGCCTGTGCCGACGCGGGCATGGACCAGTACCTCAGCAAACCGATCCGGGTCGAGGAACTCGTGGAGGCCCTTGCCCTCACCACCAGGGTTCCGGCGCGTCAGTCCGTTCCGTCCGTGCCCGTGCGTGCCCTCAGCGAGCCGAAAGATGAATCGGTTCCGGTTCCGGTGCCGAGTCCAGTGCCGGAACCCGCAGCCGACGTCCCTGCGAAGCTGGCG
This sequence comes from Cryobacterium breve, assembly GCF_027594785.1. Taxonomy (GTDB): domain Bacteria; phylum Actinomycetota; class Actinomycetes; order Actinomycetales; family Microbacteriaceae; genus Cryobacterium; species Cryobacterium breve_A. The sequence continues at coordinate 2,092,710 of NZ_CP075584.1, read as the reverse complement.
GCAGAGAAAGTCCCGGTGCTCGACCCCGAGTTGTTCGGCTACCTCGACGAGATGGGCGCCGAGACCAAGGCCGTTCTGTTGCAACACTTCCTCGACGAAAGCGGCGGCCACGTCGCGGCCCTCCAGGCCGAGCTCGACCGCGGCAACCTGGTGCAGGCCGCGTTCATCGCCCACCGGCTGCGCGGGAGCAGCGCCACGATCGGGGCCAGCTCGCTGGCGGGGGTGTGCGGTGAGATCGAAGCCTGCGCCAACGAGGGCGGACGCATCACGGAGGATCACCTGGCCAGGCTGGAGGCCGCCATCGCCGAGGTGACGGCGGTACTCGTGCCCCACCCTCGCCGCTACGCTCGACGCGGGGTGACCCTGCTGCTCGTCGGGCAGCATCCCGTTGATTTCCTGACCGCGAGCGGTCGTCAATCGTCGCGGCGCTGAGCGTGGTGGCCGTCTTCGCGGTCATCGGTATCGCCGTGTACTCGGCGACGACCGGCACCCATGGAGACGAGCGAACGGCCGCTGCGGCGGAGGGACCTGCGACGCAGTTCACTCCGCAGGCGACGTCTGCGGGACTGGCGCCCTCGACCGGGGCCCCTGAACTGGAGAGCCTGGGCCGGGTGCACCCGAGCCCGGGTGCGATCGTCGCGGCGGCCGGTCCGTTCGACGACCGGTTCGTGCTGGAGGACCTCGCCTTTGACGGGGGTTCGGTCTCGGGTGCCGTGCGCGTGACAAGCGACGTGAGCGACGTGCTCGACCTCGAGGTGCCGGCCGGGTTCTATGACGCCGATGGTGTCCTGGTCGGCAACGGTCGTTTCGTCCACCACCTGAGCGAGGACACCACCCACACCGGTCCGCCCGTGGAACGTCAGGAGTTCACAATCGCGGTGCCCGCGGACGTGTCCGGTCGGGCCGTGGCTGTGTCGATCGGCGTCCCTGTCCTCGTCAACGAATGAGTTGACTGCAAAGTCGACACCAAATGAGTTGACACCAAATGAGCCGGCAGCGAATGGGTCGACAGTGCATGAGTCGACAGCGCATGAGTCGACTACGAATGTACCGGGCACGAATACATCGGCTACAAATGTGCCGGATACGAACGCGGTCGGGTCGGGTGCCTGTGCACTGGCCCGGCCGTCGTCGAATCCCGATGGTCACCATCAGTGCGGTGCGGTGCGGTGCGGTGCGGTGCGGTGCTGTGAACGTGACGAGGTGAGCTTCGTGCGGATCAGAACCGGCCATCAACCGGCAGGACTGGGTTCTTGCTGGTCAGGAGGACGGGTTGATGGTCGGGGTCGAGTCCGGGTGGCGGGGTGAGCCAGTACTGGCCGGTGTGGTCTCGGGTGATGTGCCAGTGTTCGTTGTGGAGTCTGAGGTGGTCGGACCGGCAGAGCAGGATCCCGTCGGCCAGGTTGGTCTCGCCCCTGTCGTCTTTCCAGTGTCGGATGTGGTGGGTTTCGGTCCAGGAGGGTGGTCGGTCGCAGCCGGGCCACATGCAGCCGCCGTCGCGAAGGGCGAGGGCGGCGCGTTGGGCGGGGCTGAAGGTGCGTTGTTCCCGGCCGAGGTCGACACCCCTCCCGTGGTCGTCGAAGGTGACGTCCAGGAGTCCGCTGTCGCACCGGTTCCGTTCCACGGTCTCGGCCGAGACCGTGACCGCGGTCCCCTCGATGAAGCCCGGCTGGAGCGTGGGCGTCTCAGTTTCGGGGCCCGCAGCGGCGTCGGAGGCGAGTGCATCCGCGGCCAGAGTTGGGCCGCCCGTTTCAGTGCCACCGGCTGCGGCCCCGATAGACGCGGTGCTGACCTGGGTGGTCCCGGTCGGTGCGGTGCTCGTGGGTGCGGCCCCGGTCGACGCGATCCCTGTGGGTGTGGTCTCGGACTGTGAGGCGCCGGTGGGTGCGGTCCCGGTCGGTGCGGCGTCGGTCGCCGCTGGCCCGGCGGGCGACGACCCTGTCGATATCGCCCCGGTGGGTGTGGTGTTCCTGGGGCGGATGGTGACCATGCGCACGGCGGGGCTGCGGCCGCCGGCGATGCGTTTCGGGTCGGCCTTGACGCCGAGTTTGGTCAGGGCGAGGAATGCGTCGGCGGTGAGCTGCTCGGTCGTGCGCGGGTCGTCCTGTACCCGCTTCGCCCACGCGGCCTGCTCCTTGTCGACGAAACGGACCCCGCCACGCCTTGGGCTGGTGATGGCGTCGTAGGTCTGCATCAGGTATTCGCCGTCTTCCGGGGCGAACAGGCCGACCAGGCGGACCTGCCCCGTGTGGAGCCGGTAGAACCGCAGGGACCGGTCGTCGTAGGCGGCTTTCTCGCGGGCGGCGATGCCAGCCTCATCGAGTACGTCCCGCACCCTTCTGGCCCGTTTGAACAGCTGGTCGGCGTTCAGGGTTCGTGCCTCCGTGAGGAGCCGGGTGAGGGCGCTGGCGAGTTTCTCCGGGGTGATCGCCCGATCTAGGTCGCCGAGACCTTTGCGGAGCGCGTCTGCCTTCTCGACGCTGAGCCAGCCCTCGGCGAGGGCCCGGCCGATCGGGGCGTGCCACGGCGGCACCGCGGCCGCCGGAACCGGTGGCACGTTCGGGGCGGTCCCATCGAGGGGCGGTTGCTCGCTGTTCCCGCCCTGCCCATCGAGCCCATCGCTCCCGCCGTGCCCGCCCTGCCCGTCGAGAGTCGGTGTGCCATCGAGCAGCTTCTGGGCCTCGGCGGCTTCCCGGGCGGCCTTCTCGGCGGCGTCGGCCTCGGCCAGTAGCCTGCCCACCCCGAGGAGCTTGACGGCATCGCCCTTGCTCGACCCGGAGATCGACTGCAGCAGGTCCTCCGGGGTCCGGAAGCCCTTCCGGGCGGCGAGGCCCTTCCCGCCGAGTTCGGGCCGGGACCGGCGGGCGAGGGTCGCCGCGAACCAGGCCGCCTGTGTGTCGAGGGCCCGCCGGGCCCTGGCGATGAACACCTGTCCTTCCAGCACGGCCTCGTCGGTGAGCGCGTCGACAATCGTCGACGAGCCACCGAGCCCGGCGATGACATCCGCCAGCGACCGCAAGCCGGCGAGCACACCGCCGCCCTGCCCCGGGTTATTTAGTACCGGGCGGCCCTGCCCCGGGTTATCCAGCACCGGGTTATCCAGCACCGGGTTATCCAGCGCCGGGCCGCCCTGCACCGACTCGCCGAACACCCGGTCGCGATACGGCTGATCGGATGTAGCGGGCGATACCGGGAGGGTGGTCATGCCCTCACGTTACGACCGACCACCGACACTCTCTGAGCAAGGCTCAGGTCTGTGGAAACTCCCGTTGATCAGGTATCTGTTGAGGACAGAACCATTCGATCACCCGCCGGCTATTCGTCGTCGGTCTCGGCGCGGGGATGCCGTTTCGTGTCGGTCGGGGGCAGTGCGCCGGGCCTGGTGACCTCCTCGCCGGTTTCGGCGTTGACGGCCGTCTGGCCGGGCGGAAGGTTCGACAGGTCCGGCGCGATCATGGTCGGCATCAGGCCGGAGTCCGGCAGGCCGAACCGTGCAATCGACTCCGCTTCTGTCGTGGCGAGCACGAGGTCGTCGGTCTGGCGTGGCAGGGTGCGGCCGCGGAAGAAATTCGGGTTGATCGCCCACCAGATCAGCATCACGATCACGCCGAGCACCAGAGCGCCGATCCCGACGACGGCGACGGCGCCGATGCCGAAGATCGTGACGTTGTTCCCGTTGTCGTCGGTGAGCCAGTCGACCGTGGCGTACTGCTGCAGCCCGTAGACGAAGGCGGCGGTCAGCATCAGGCCGCCGAGCAGCGGGAAGAGGCCCCGCATGATCACGTTCCGGAACGACGACCACATCGACCTGCGGTAATACCAGACGCACGCGAAACCGGTGAGCCCGTAGTAGAAGGCGATCATCAGGCCGACGGAGCCGATCAGCGCCCCGAGCAGCTGGACACTGATCAGTGTGAAGAGCAGGTAGAACCCGATCGAGATGCCACCCATGGCGAGCGTGGCCCAGGTCGGCGTCAGGTACCGCGGGTGGATCTTCGCGAAGCGCGCGGGCAGGGCGCGGTAGACGCCCATCGACAGCGCCGTGCGTGCGGTCGGCAGGATCGTGGTCTGCGTCGACGCGGAGGCCGAGGTGAGGATCGACGCGGAGAGGAGGAGCATGGCGAGGTTGCCGAGGGTGCTGTCGCCGAACAGGGCCGGCCCGATCGCGGCGAAGACGTCCGCCGAGTTCGCGTCGTTGCCGAGCCCAACGCCGTCGGTGCCGACGCCCGCGAAGGCGACCGCCGCGACGGTCACGAGGGCGTAGGTGCCGAGGAGCAACAGGGTGCTGATGATGGCTGCGCGGCCGGGAGTCTTCGCCGGATCGGCCGTCTCCTCATTGACCGAGACGGCCGTGTCCCAGCCCCAGTAGATGAACACGGCGGTCAGCACGGCCGGGGCGATCACGCTGCCGAAGTCAAGCGTGAACGGGTTGAACCAGTCGAGTGTCGGGGTCAGCGAGTAGCTTTCCGCACTCCCGGTGTAAACGCGGATGAGGGCGAAGACCGCGAAAATGATCAGTGCGACGACCTCGATGCCGAGGAGCACGTACTGGATGCGGGCGGAGAGTTCGATGCCGCGGTAGCAGATCCAGGTCATGATCACGATCCAGATCACGCCGGCGACCGTCGACCAGAACTGGTCGTTCGCGAGGTCGGCGACACCGGTCAGTCCGAGGTCGCCCATGAAGGTGAAGGAGTACGAGCCGGCGACCTGGGCGAGGTTGGCCATCACGATGACGTCTGCGGCGATGATGCCCCAGCCGCCGAGCCAGCCGGTGATCGGGCCGAACGCTCGGGTGGCCCAGGTGAACGTCGTTCCGCAGTCAGGTTCCGCCTTGTTAAGTTCCTGGTATGCGACGGCTATGAGGTACATCGGCACGAAGGCGAGAAGTACGATCCCCGGCGCCTTGACGCCCGCGAGGAGGGCTCCGCCGCTTGCGACAATGAAGCCGAGGCTCGCGGCGAGGCTGTACGCGGGGGCGGTCGACGCCATTCCGACGACCACGCTCGACAGCAGGCCGAGCGCCCCGCCTTTCAGGCCCTTGCTGTCGACCTGGTCGGAACGTTTCTCGCCGGCTTGGGACGAAGCGCTATCGGTCATCAGTACTCCCCACAGGAGGGCCGACCGGGGTCGGCAACAGGGCGGAACAGGACGAACGCGGTCCCTCAGCGGTGAGCGATCGTGATTGACATCGTTCTACCCCTGTTTCCCGCGGCCCGCACCTGCCGAATGTTCCGGTTTCGCATGTTTCTGGGCCGCGGGAGGGACCGGCGATCACCAGTCGGGCAGGAATTCCTGCCAGACCGCCCGCCGGTCCCCGCGGGGATCCGACTCGACGCGGTCCGCCGCGTCGATGATGAGGGTCAGGCGGTCCTCCTCGGTGAAGCGGGGCCAGCCTGCGTCGGGACGGCCCGTGACCGCGAAGTGCAGCCAGTTCCGGCGCATCCGCTCGCCCGCGTTGATGAAGTGCTCGCGACCGCCGAGCACGCTCATGATCCGGGCGACGGGCAGGTCGGCCTGGTCGAACAGCGCGAAGAGCTCGATGCCGTGGGTCGCGCCGAAGCCGAGCATGTGCATCAGGCGCGGCGCGAGGTCGAAACGGTAGACGTACACCGGCGCGATCCTCGAGTGCAGCTCGCCGAGCTGCAGGCTCGGGTACCAGAACACGAAGTCGCTGCCGAAATCGACGGAGCCGCGCAACGGCGACAACCCCGCGTACGCCGCGCGCATCGCCTCGTGCGCGCTCTCCGGCGCCTGGTCGAAGATGGCGTTGATCCGGGGGGCCGAGCGCGGCAGAATGTCGACCCTGCCGCGGAAGAGGGTGCCTTCCCTCTCGTTGGAGCCGATGATGAGCGGGACCCGGTGTTCGCGGCCGGCGCGGAAGGCGTCGACCGGGCGTTCCGGCAGGAAGTCCCCGTCGACGACGGGCACGAGGCAGAAGGTGCCCGGGTTCGAGTCCGGGGTCCGGGTCTGCACCGCGACGGCGGCCTGGGAGATCACGTCGGCCGGTGCCATCGTGAGCAGCTGGTCCGGCGCCAGGCCGACCGCTCCGGCGTCGGCTTCCGTGAGCGTGCGCAACTCCTCGACGACCTCCTCGGCCCAGGCATCCGTGAGTTCGCGCGAGAACGCGGCGTTCGATGGCGAGCTCTGGGCGATTGCGCGCGCGAAGAGCCCCTCGGCCGCCGGCGTCGCCATCAGCGTGACGACCGCGTTTCCACCCGCGGATTCCCCGAACACGGTGACGTTGTTCGGGTTGCCGCCGAAGGCGCGGATGTTGTCCCGCACCCAGCGGAGGGCGGCAACCTGGTCGCGCAACCCGAGATTGCTCTCGAGAGGGTGCTCCGGTGTCGAGTACCGGGTGAAGTCGATGTAGCCGAGCGCCCCCAGGCGGTAGTTGAAGCTCACGTAGACGATGCGGCCGCTCCGCACGAAGCGCTCGCCGCGGCCGGTGAAGTCCTGGGAGGAACCCACGCTGTAGCCGCCGCCGTGAATGAATACCATCACCGGCAGGCCGAGGCGCCGTGGGTGCGCCGCGGCCGGTCGAATGACGTTGATGGTCAGGCAGTCTTCTCCCGAGGGCCTGCGCGGCCCGTGCGCGCGAAACTGCCCGCGGTGCGGTTGCGAGGCGATCTTGCCGAACTTCGAGGCGTCACGGATGCCCGTCCACGGTTCCACGGGACGCGGCGCCCGGAAGCGCCCTTCGCCGACCGGCGGCGCCGCATACGGGATCCCTCGCCAGGCCAGGATCCCGTCCTCGTGCACCCCGCGCACGAGCCCGCCGGTGACGCGGACGTCGAGTCGTCCCCGGGGGAGTGCAACGGAGCGCAGGGGCATTCCCAGACCCGGGTCGGCGCCCGGGTGCTGTTCGTCGTCGAGGGTCACTGCTGTGGACATGCGCTCCTCCTCGGGGGACTGTTCTGGAGTTGTCTGGGTCCTTCAGGTCGGCGGTGATCGTGCGGGGTTCGGGGCGGCGGGCCGGTTGCCGGGTCAGCGGTACTCGGGGTTGGGTTCGAAGCCGAAGCGCTCTCCGGAGTCCCAGTCCTTGCGGAGATTCCCATAGGCGGGGAAGCCGCCGTTGGCCTTCAGGATCGCCGCGAGGTGCATCAGGTTCCAGGTCATGAAGGTCGTGTTGCGGTTGGTGAAGTCATTTCCGGGGCCGCCGGACCCGGCATCCAGGTAGCTCGGCCCCGGCCCGATCTCGCCGATCCAGCCGGCGTCCGCGGCGGGCGGGATCGAGTATCCGATGTGCTGCAGGCTGTAGAGGATGTTCGACGAGCAGTGCTTCACACCGTCCTCGTTGCCGGTGATGATGGCGCCGCCGACCTTGCCGTAGTAGACGTACTGGCCCTTGTCGTTGAACTCCCCGCTCATCGCGTAGAGCCGCTCGATCACGCGCTTCGTCACGGAACTGTTGTCGCCGAGCCAGATCGGGCCGCCGATCACGAGGATGTCCGCGGTCCTGACCTTGTCGAAGAGCGCCGGCCAGGCATCCGTCTTCGAGCCGTGCTCGGTCATGTCGGGATAGACGCCGGTCGCGATGTCGTGGTCGATCGCCCGGAGCGTCTCGGCGTACACGCCCTGCTCGTGCATCAGGTTCATGCTCAGGTCGATGATCGCCTGGGTGTTGCTCGCTTCGGGGCTGCGCTTGAGCGTGCAGTTGATGAACAGGGCGCGCAGTCCGGAGTAGTCGTAGGAGGCCTGGGTGTTGCGGCTCGGGGTCATGGCGCCAGTGTGGCACCTGCTCCGCGCACCGGCTACCCCGGGTGCGGGTTCACTTCAACCGGGATCCGGGGTTGAATTGCCGGGTGACTCCTCGCGAACGCCGTATCCTGATCGTCGCCATCCTCTCCTCCTTCGTCGCCTTTCTCGACGGTTCGATCATCAACGTCGCACTCCCCGCGATCTCGCGCGAACTCGGCGGCGGACTCACCCTGCAGCAGTGGGTCGTCGACGGCTACCTGCTCTCCCTCGGCGCCCTGATCCTCGTGGCCGGCTCACTCTCGGACACCTTCGGCCGGATCCGCGTGCTGCGGGTCGGCCTGATCTGGTTCGGGATCACCTCGCTCGCGTGCGCCGTCGCTCCCTGGGGCGCCGCGCTCGTCGTCGCGCGCATCCTGCAGGGCGCTGCAGCCGCCCTGCTCGTCCCGAGCTCCCTCGCACTCATCACCTCGACGTTCAGAGGACCGGCCCAGGGCCGGGCGATCGGAGCCTGGACCGGCTGGACCGGCATCGCGGGCATCGCCGGCCCCATCCTCGGCGGCATCCTCGTCGACACGAGCAGCTGGCGACTCGTCTTCGCGATCAACGTGCTGCCGATCGTGGTGACCCTCGTCGTGCTCGCCGGGGTGCGGGAACCGGCGCGCACCGGTCCGGCGGCCCGGATCGACGTCGCCGGTGCCTGCCTCGCCGTCGTCGGCCTGGGCGGTCCCGTCTTCGCGCTCATCGAGCAGGGCAGGCTCGGCTGGGGCAGCCCCGTCGTCTTCCTGCCTCTTGTCATCGGGTTGCTTTCCCTCGCCGCCTTCATCTGGTGGGAGGCCCGCGCACCGCACCCGATGATGCCCCTCGGCCTCTTCCGGGCGCGCAATTTCTGGGCGGGCAACCTCGCGACCGTCGGCATCTACGGCGCCCTGAGCCTCGGCTTCTTCATCTTCGCCGTCTACCTGCAGCAGGTCGGTGGCCTCTCGGCGACGAGCGCGGGACTCGCGGGCATCCCGGCGACCCTGATGATGCTGTTCTTCTCGACGCTGTTCGGCGGGCTCGCGGGCCGGTTCGGCCCGCGACTCTTCATGACCCTGGGCCCGATCGTGGCGGGCAGCGGTTTCCTCCTCCTCACCCTCGCCGTTCCCCCGGTGGATGTCTGGCGCACCGTGATCCCCGGCATCGCCGTCGTGGGCCTCGGGCTCGCCGTCACGGTGGCGCCCCTGACCGGCGCCGTGCTCGGCTCCATCCGCCCAGAGCAGGCCGGAATCGGCTCGGCGATCAACAACGCCGTCTCCCGGGTCGCCGGACTCATCATGATCGCCCTCGCCGGCACGATCGCCGGCGAGCAGCTCGGCGTCGCCGGGTTCCAGCGGGTCCTGGCGGTCACCGCCTCCCTGATGTTCGCCGGCGCCCTCGTCTCCTGGCTCGGCATCCGCACCCCGAAGAGCGTGGCGGATGCCGCGACACCGGTGGCAGGCGAGCACACTTTAAACGCTGCATCCGGTGTCTCTCGCAAGCCCTCGAACGGGAGGGGCCCGGAAATCTGTTATAGTTTCTAAGTTGTCTTCGCGAAGGATTTCGCCTGGCACATGCGCTCGTAGCTCAACGGATAGAGCATCTGACTACGGATCAGAAGGTTGGGGGTTCGAATCCCTTCGGGCGCACAGTATGAAAGCGGCTCACTTCGGTGGGCCGCTTCTTTTTTTCCGCCGCGGTATTCCCCGCGACCCTTTTCCCGGCAGGGTCGGAGGGGGAGACTGTCCGCATCAGGACAGTCGAGCGAGGGAGACCTCTATGAAGACCTATCCAAGCGAGCGGTGGGTTCGCGCGTTCGTCGGGGATGTGACACTGGTGGAGAGCCGCGACCCACTCCTGTTCTGGGAGGACGGCTTTCCCGTTCCCGGCTATGCGTTCTCTCCGGCGACCATCGATATGACACGGCTCTCCGAGTCCGGTGCGGCGCCGGAGCGCGGCGGCTTCGACTTCTTCGGCCCGAAGGGCCAGGTGCAGACGTGGTTCGATGTCGTCGTGGGTGGGCGGGTGATTCCGCACGCAGCGTGGATGCTCGCCGGACTCGGCGACCGGATCGTGTTCAGTTGGCGTCCGGGCGGGATCGATCGGTGGCAGGAGGAGGATATCGTCGTCTGGGCTCATCCGCGGGACCCGTTCCACCGCGTCGATGCTCTGCCGAGCAGTCGGCACGTTCAGGTGTCGGCGAACGATGTCCTCCTGGCCGAGAGTCGGCACCCGGTGCTCCTATTCGAAACGGGGCTCCCTCCGCGCTTCTACCTCCCGCAGGCCGACGTCAGGCTTGAGTTGCTCCGGGCGACGACCACGACCAGCGTCTGCGCCTATAAGGGGCAGGCCGATCAGTACTGGGATGTTGTCGACGACCCGAACCTCGCGAACGTCGCCTGGAGCTATACCCGGCCGTCTGCCGCTGTAGCGGAGATTGCGGGCCTCGTCGCGTTCTACAACGAACGGGTCGACATCACCGTCGATGGGGTGGCTCTGGGGCGCCCGGTGAGTCCGTTCAGTGATCCGGCGCAGCGCCCCTCGTAGGGCCCGTGTGCGATCCTCCGTGACGTGACCCGGCCGACCACCCCGCATCGCGCCGCGAGTCACTCGCCCAGACGGCCCGGCGGGGCGGCGCGCACGTGCATCCGCTCGCCCTGACGGCCGAAGAGGGTGAGGAACTCGACGTCGCCAGGTCCGACCCTCCCGAACCAGTGCGGCGTGCGGGTATCGAACTCGGCGGCCTCCCCGGCCGGGAGCACGAGGTCATGCACGCCCAGCACGAGCCGCAGCCGGCCGCGGAGCACGTAGATCCACTCGTATCCCTCGTGCACTTTCGGATCCGGCTCCCGCTCCGCCACCGAGGCCGGGATCAGGTGTTTGAACGCCTGGGGCCCGCCACTACCGCCGCGGGACAGCGGCACGATCGTCTGGTCGCGATGCCGGGTCGGTCGCAAGTGGATGCGCGGGTCACCCGTCTCCGGTGCCCCGACCAGCTCGTCGAGCGGGACGCCGTAGGCGCGAGCCAGCGGCCACAGGAGTTCGAGCGCGGGACGCCGCTGCCCGGATTCGAGCCGGGACAGCGTGCTGACCGAGATGCCGGTGGCGCCAGACAGTTCGGCAAGTGTCATCCCGTGCTCGCTGCGCCGCGCGCGCAGGAGCGGGCCGACGGCGGCGAGCATCGTCTCCGTCGTGGGGGAAGTGTCGTCCATGGGTTGATCTTGCCACTTCGGCAAACGAGCTTGGCGATTCCGTCGATCCTGGCCGAGCATCGGAGCTGGAGGTCTGCCATGACACACGAGGAACACCCGTTCGGCCGCGACTATTGGGAAGAGCGCTACGCCGCTCCCGGTCTGGCCTGGAGTGGGGACCCGAACCCCGTGCTGGTTGCCGAAGCCACGTCACTCACCCCGGGCAGAGCCCTCGACATCGGCAGCGGGGAAGGCGGCGACGCACTCTGGCTGGCGATGAGCGGGTGGCAGGTCACCGGTGTCGACATCTCCACGAACGCGCTCGCCAAGGCGCGTGCCCGGGCGGAGTCCGTCGACGGGCATGCCGCGGCGCGCATCCGCTGGGAGCGGCACGACCTGACATCCTGGTCGCCGGAGCCTCGGTCGTCCGACCTCGTCTCGTCCCAGTTCATGCACCTGCCCGGGTCCGCCGGGAGCATTCTGTTCCGGGCCCTCGCGGAGGCCGTCGCGCCAGGCGGCACGCTGCTCATCGTCGGTCACGACGTCTCAGAAGCCGATGCCGGCGAGCACCGGGCTCACTTCCGAGAGCTGATGTTCGGGGTCGACGATGTGCTTGCCGCGATCGACGGCGCGGAGCCTCGAGGTTGATCTGGCCGAATCGCGCGAGCGGGACGCCCCCGCCGCCCATGACAGCGTGACTCGGGTGCGAGACGTGGTGGTCAGGGCGACCCGGCCGGTCAGGCCTCCGGCAGCAGGATGAACGGCGTCCGGCCGTGGGTCACACCGTTCACCTGCAACTCGACGGCGTGCTCCCCCGGGTAGTAGCGGCGGGTCGTGATCGGCCGGAGTGAATGGCCCTTGGACAGCAGGACGAGCTCGCCGGGCGCAAGGGTCAGAGTCGTGAGCTTGAACGTCTTGCCGCTGAGGGTGCCGTTCGCCTTCTGGTGGTGCACGACGTAGTCGACCGCCAGGCGGGTGGCCACCCGGGCATTGTTGCGGATGCTGGCGGTGAAGTCGACCGTTCCGCCGAACGCCACCTTCGCCTCGGCCAGCACCGGGCCGGCCACGGTCACGTCGGCGGCATGGAAGCCGAGCTGGGCGAGCGCGGCCGGGTGGCCCCGCTTGACGAGGGTGCGCAGCGCGTGCCGCACGAGTCTGGCGGTGTGCTCGTCCGGTTCGGCGAGCCAGGCGGCCGTCGCGGCGACCGCGAGCCCCGGATGCTGCCTGCTGAGGTCGTTGAGATGGTTGGCGACCGACCGGCGCACGGCCTCGTCCGCGTCGCGGTAGAGCGCGTGCAGGATCGGCAGCGTCGCGGTCGGTTCGGCGAGGATGCCGGGAACGCGCCGGGCCCACGGCAGGAACGGCCGGGTACCCTCTGTCGCGAGCCGGCGCACGTCGGCGTCGGCTGACGCGGTCCAGCCCAGCACGACCGGGAGCGCACGGTCGAGGTCGTGGTCGAGCAGCAACCGAATGGCGAACTCGGAACTGAGCCGGCCCGTGAGTTCGGCGAGCATGCCCAGGGCGTCGTCGAAGGCGGCATCCGTGCCCGCCCCGATGCCCTTGACCGCGATCGCTGTCGACACCGGCCAGATCAGCCAGCCGGTGAACGGCAGGGTCCCCGAGGCGGCGGCGCGCAGCGTCGCGGCGAACGAGTCGTAGTCGCCAGGCAGGTCGGCCAGCAGGGCGTCGCGCAACAGGTCGCTCCGCTCTCGAAGCGAGAACGGGCCGAGTATTTCGGTGGCTTCGCGCAGGGCGGTGAGTGACGCGTGCGGCTTGACGGCCTGGATCGCCGCGGTGAGGGCGACAGCGGTCGGCACTCCGATGAGTTGGTCGGCGAAGGGCATGGGACTCCTGGTGCTGGTGTAGCGGTGTACCCCACCAGCGTGCCAGATTGCGGTCGCGCCGAACACCCCTCCGGTTTCAGCAGGCCGCGCCCGAAACGGCGGGCGCGGTGTGCCGAAACCGGCGCGGGCGCGGGCGTGAGCCGCCGAAACCGGCGCGGGCGCGGTGCCCGTCACAGCGAAAGGCGGATGCCTCAGGCCCGGCCGGCGGGCGCGCTCGCACCGCGGCGCCGAAGGGCCGCAGCCCCCTCCCGGACCCCGAGGAACAGGACCGCGGCACCGAGCACGAAGGCCCAGTCCAGGACGCCGAGCCCGCTCGTGCCGAAGAAACCCGCGACCAGCGGCACGTACACGATCACGAGCATGATCGTGACGGCGAGGGACACGGCATACCAGAATGACGGGTTGGCGAACTGGTACCTCGTGAAGAACCCGTGCACGCTGCGGCGCTGGATGATGCTGACGAGCTGGCAGACCATGATAGTGACGTAGGTGGTCGACATCGCCTCGGCGAGCAGTACGGCGGGCACCGGCTGGCTGAACGGGTCGATTCCGTTCCGGCTGAAGAACACCAGGTAGTTGACCATGGCGAAGACCCCGATCAGGGACCCGCACCAGAGCACGTCGACGATCGAGCGTCCGTTGAGGATCCGCGCGCGGGAATCCCGGGGCGGGTCCTTCATCGTCTCCCCTTCGGCGGGGTCCTTGCCGAGCGCCGCGATCGGGAAGATCTCCCCGAGCAGGTCTATCGCGAGGATCTGCAGCACGTTCAGGGCGAGGGGCACGCCGAACAGGGAGGCCAGAGCCAGACTCGCGGTGTTGACGACGAACTCGGCGATGTTCGAGGTCAGGCAGCTGAGCACGCCCTTGGTGATGTTGCGGTAGATCGTCCGACCCTCTGCGATCGCGTTCACGAGGGTTGCGAAGCTGTCGTCGAGTAGCACGATCTCTGCGGCCTGCTTGGCCACGTCCGTCCCGGAGGCGCCCATCGCGACCCCGATGTTCGCGTGACGCAATGCGGGCGCGTCGTTGATGCCGTCGCCGGTGACGGCGACGATGTGCCCGGAGGCCTTGACGAGGTCGACGATTCGCACCTTGTCCTCCGGTGCGACCCGGCTGAACACCGTGCCGCCGCCGAGTGCGTGACGGAGGACCTCGGCGTCGGGCATCGTCGCGAGCTCCGCGCCGGTGACGATGCTGAGACCGTCGTCGCCGGAGAGCCCGGCCTGATGTGCGATGGCCTCGGCCGTGAGGGAGAAGTCGCCCGTGACGATGTTGACCTTCACGCCTGCGGCGAGAACGGTCGTCATGGCGGCGGGGACGGCGTTGCGGATCGGGTCCTGCATCGAGACGAGTCCCAGGATGGTCAGGTCGCGTTCGATGACGCCGATATCGGCGCTGGCGGCATCCGCTTCGGTGAGCACGCGCGTCGCGAAGACGAGGTTGCGGAGTGCCCGGCCCGCCTTCTCGGTGTGCCGGGCGAGCAGCGCCGCCCGGTCGGCGTCCGTGATCGGGCGCACGGCACTGCCGTCGTCGATCAGGCCGGCCCGGGCGAGGAGACTCTCCGGAGCGCCCTTCGAGTACGCGGTGACGCCTCCGGCCGGATCCCGGCGGATGCTCGTCATCAGTTTTCGGGTGGAGTCGAACGGCAGTTCGCCGATCTCGGGGAGCCCGCGCGCAGGGCATCGAGGTCGATTCCTGCCTTGCCTGCCGCGACGAGGAGTGCGCCCTCCGTCGGGTCGCCCAGGATCCGCCAGCCGTCGTCCCCGGCCGGGGCGACGAGGCGGGCGTTGTTCGCGAAGACCCCGACGGTGAGGAACGCGCGCAGCCGGGCCGTCGCCGTGTCGCTCCGGGACTCCGGTTCGATGACGCCGACCGGCGCGTAGCCGATTCCGGTGACCCGGTAGTCGGCGCCGCCGACCACGAGTTCGCTGACCGTCATCTCGTTCTTGGTGAGCGTGCCGGTCTTGTCGGTGCAGATCACGTGCGTCGCCCCGAGCGTCTCGACCGAGCCTGAGCTTCTTGACGAGGGCGTTCTGCCGGGCGAGGGTCCCCGCGGCGGCGGCGAGCGCGGTATTGACCTCGGCGGGCAACCCCTGCGGGATCAGGGCGCAGGCGAATCCGACGGCGAAGAGCATCGCCTCTCGGAGCGGCAGCTCGGACTGCACGGCAACGACCAGCACGACGAGAGACACCACGGCGACGCCGTACGTGACGTACTTCGCGATCTTGCCCGTCTCCACCTGCAGCGGGCTGCGGGTCTGCGGGGCCGACTGGCTGAGACGCGCGATTCGCCCCAGGCTCCGTGTGCATCCCGGTCGCCGTGACGAGTCCGAGCGCCTCACCGGTCGCAACGCTGGTGCCCGCGAACGCCAGGTTGCGGCGGTCCGCGAGCGGCACGTCGTGCGGGATCGGTCGCGCGTACTTGCGGGTCGGGTCGCTCTCACCCGTCAGGGCGAAATCGTTGGTGGAAAAGGCGGTGGTGTCGACCAGTCGTACGTCCGCGGGCACGGAAATACCTTCGGTCAGCCGCACCACGTCCCCTGGAACGAGCGCCCGGGATTCGATCTCGGTGAGGACGCCGTCCCGATAGACCTGACTGGTCGGGTCGACGAGCCTTTCGAGCGCCTCCATGGTCTTCTCCGCGCGGTTCTCCTGCACGAAACCGATCAGGGTATTGAAGCCGACGAGGGCGACGAGGACGCCGGCAGTGCCGAGGTCGCCGAGGAACCCCGTGATGGCGGCGCTCGCGAGGAGCAGCACGATCATCCAGTCGGCGAACTGGCGCAGGTAGCGCGTCAGTGTGGATTCCTTCTTGAGCGCGACGATCGCGTTGGAACCCGCAGCGAGCCGCCGCTCGTCCGCAGCGCCGGTCGTCAGCCCCGAGCGGGAGCTGTCGAATGCTCTGAGCACTTCATCAGCCGTTTCCCGATAGATCGATGCGGCGGGGTCAGCGGAATCGGCGGGGTGGAGCCTGCGGCAAGCTCATGGCCCAAGGCTACGCTTCGGCCCGGGCGGCGGAGGCCGGGGCACACCAGCCCGGGGTGGCCGGACGGACGTGCACGGCCTGCGGACCGGGCGTACGCTGTGCTCGTCGGCTACCGCAGAGGGTGACACCGGGGAGAAGCGCATGACACACACCAGGAAGAAGAGCTCGAAGCGATTGGCGCGGCAGCGGGCCTGGAACGACCTCAGCCCGCGTGAACAGACCGGGGTCCTCGTCGCCGGATCGGTGCAGCTCGCGCTCGCCGCGACCGCGTGGACGGATCTGGCGCGGCGTCCGGCCGCGCTCGTCAACGGGCCGAAACTCCTGTGGGCCGTCATCATCGGCGTGAACTTCATCGGGCCGATCGCCTACTTCGTGGGCGGCAGGCGGAAAGCACCCGCAGCAACTCCAGTGCCCGCAGCAAATCCGGTGCCCGCAACAACTCCGGTGCCCGTGGCGGCATCGGAGCCCGAAGCCGGTTTAGTGCCCCCTGTGGTCGACGAAGGCGAGTCGGGGCCCATGCCGGGGCTTGCCTAGGCTCCCGGAGACCTCCAGCAGGCGGACCACCCGGTACCGGTGCGGCTGCCAGATGCGCATCGCGGCGACCATGAGCGCGTCGTCGAAGTCCGCGTCGAACAAGGTGTGGCCGATCGCCCCGGCGAGGTGGTAGTCCCCCCACCGAGAGCGCATCGGCGTCACCGAACGCCCGCTGGGCGACTTCCGCCGCAGTCCACTCTCCGATCCCCGGCACCGCGCGCAGCCGTGCGCTCGCCTCGGCCGCCGACAGGTCGCTTGCTGCCTCCAACTGCCGCGTCACGGCGAGGCAGGTCATCACCGTGCGGGACCGCTGCGGGTCGACGCCGGCGCGATGCCATTCCCAGGAGGGAATGAGTTGCCAGGCTCGCGTCGACGGCGGCACGCGCATTCCGGCGGGTGCCGGGCCGGGCGCCGGTGTCCCGTGCGCACGGACGAGGGCGCGGAACGAGGCCGTGGCCTGCAGGCTGATGACCTTCTGTTCGAGGATCGCGGGGATGAGCGATTCGATGACCCGCCCGGTGCGGGGGATCCGCAGGCCGGGCCAGTGCCGGTGCGCGTCCCGCACGAGCGGATGCTGCGCGTCGAACCCCGAAGGATCGTCGCGCTCCCCGAGAAGTTCCGGCGCGCCCTCGACGGCCTCCTTCGCGCCCTCGCCCCACGCCTCGCAGCGCAGCTCCGTCAGGCCGGACTGGGTGAGTCGCAGGGTTGCGGGCCCGGACCGCGTGAGCGTGGTGCGCCACACGGCACCGTCCGGGCTCACCTGGAACGTGGGGTCTGCGCGGCCCCGGCGCAGGCGGGAAAGGGTGAGGCCGACATCCGTCGGGTGGGCCGGCCGCCACCGGCTCGAGCAGTCGGGCACCCCCGGTGCGTTGTCAGGTCCCGTCGCTGTGCCCACCCTGACAGCCTAGGGACTGCGTCCGACAGGCCGGGCGTTTCCGCAGGATCAATGCGCTTCGGGTGCGCTTCGAACCTCGGACGCTGAACCTCTGAACGCCGGGTGCCTGGTCAGTGCGCCCCGACCGTGAGGTGCTGCTTGACAATCGGCTCGATCCGTACACTCGTGCGTTCGCAGCCCGAGCACTTGAGCACGTAGAGCGGCAGCGTGACCTGCTTCGCGTGCGCGGCGTTCGGCGTGAGCCTGCGCCGATGAATGACAGAACGGACACGTGATCAGCATGGTTGAGTCCCCTAATTCTCTTACCCGCCACGGTTTTGTAACGTGTACTTCAACGCTAACTCTCCAAACCCGTCGTGGTACCCCCTAGACGGATGTGACGAACTATGTATCCGCACAGAAACGGATGCCTGCCACCGGTCGTGCCCGTCCGATGGCGCCGCTATGGGCTCAGTCCGTGTCGGAGTGCTCGACGACGAAGTCCGCACCCGGGTAGACGACACTCTGGTGCCCTTCGCCGAAGCTAACGAGGTACGGCGGCTGGCCGTCGGGGCCGCGGACCTCGATGATCTCCCCGTGTTTGTCGGGTGTCTCGACCGTCCGGCCGCGAATGATGATTCTGTTGCCGATGATTGCGCGCATGCCCACGCACCTCCTGCGGTTCAAACTACGCCGGGGTGGCCGTTCTCAACAGGGCAGGTCTTCCGGCGGCGGGCAACCCGCCGGCCCGATCCGGAGCCGGTCGCAGAGGGCGGTGAGCCTGCTCGAGTTCCTCGTTGGAGAGGGCGTCGCCGAAGCGGGCCGAGATCGAGCCCATGTGGTCGACCGCGACCCTGCGGAACAACGCGTACCCGGCATCCGTCAGCTCGACGATGGCGCCGCGCCCGTCGTTGGGGTCGGTGACCTTGCGGATATACCCGCGCGAGGCCATACGGTCGATCAGGCGGCTCACGCTCGGCTGGGTGAGCAGCACGTGCTGGTTCAGTTCACGCAGGCGGATGCGGCCATCCGGCTCCCTGGAGAGGTTGAACAGTACGTCGTATTCGTTGAAGGAGATCTCGCGGGACGGGAAATCGCTCGCGAGGCTGCGCATGATCGCCACTTGTGCGCGGAAGAGAGACTCCCAGGCGGATACTGCGGCCGCTCGATCCGTCACCGGTCCTCCTCAGTCGTGTCTTCCCAGACTAGAGAATCTACGCCGACCCTCGCTGCACAGCTCTTGGCGAATTCGCAGAAAAAATACAGGCGCACAGCTAGCGTTCCGTTACCGGTTCGTTATATATTCGTTGTGCGTCAACCGTTTGCTGTGGCGGAAGACGCGAAATGTGATTGCAGGACACTCTTGGTGCAAGGGAAGAGGGTCGGTCGTTAAACCTCTACGACCGGCCCTCAATCACGTTAACGCCCCGTCCGCGTCATGACCCCGCCGCTCACTGCCTACCGCGCACCGCCGCGGGTCATCGCGTATCCGCTCGCGCCTGGGCCTCACGTCTTCTGAATTACGGAAAGAACACCTTCGTGCGCTCGACGAAGGTGTTCTTTCCGCAACTCAATCCAGCTGAGCGTCGGTGAAGGGTGCCGGGTGCCGGACTGACCCTAGAAGACGTCGGGGCTCGGCGTCGTCGACTGGCGGATGGAGACATCCGCGTGACGGTCGAAGCGGTAGCCGACGCCGCGCACGGTGCGCACGATGTCTTCGTAACGGCCGAGCTTGGCGCGCAGGCGGCGCACGTGCACGTCGATCGTGCGCTCGTTGGGCGCGTCGTCCTCATCAGCGGCGTCCCAGAGCTTTTCGATGAGTTCGGCACGCTCGATGGTGCGGCCTTCACGCAGCACCAGGTACTGCAGGAGTTCGAATTCCTTGTACGTCAGCGCCGCGGTCTCGTTGTCGAGCACGACGCGCTTGCGGGAGATGTCCACGACGACGCCGCCGGCGGCGCGGTCCGGGTCGGCCACGGTGCGGTGGCGGGCCAGGGCGGCCGGGTCCTGAAGGGCGAGGCGAACGACGTCCACGTCGCGGCCGCCGGCCCCTGCCGGGGCGAGCGCAACGGCGGCGTGGGTTTCCGCGTGCGGGGCGAGTTCCTCGGTGAGGGCCTTGAGCGCCTCGACGATGCGGTGCAGCGAGGTGCCGGCCGCGGCGGCCTTGGCCTCGTCGATGCCGACGTAGAGCACGAAGCCGCGGGCCTCTGTGCCCTCCGGGACGGCGCGGATGCGGGGAGCGGCGGGGGCCGGCGCCAGGGCGAGTGCCGGGCGTGCGTTGTGGATGGAGCGGGCGGTGTCAATGTGTGCGAGCGACATGGCAGGAGTCCTTGGGGGGTGATGATGCTGGGGTGAACCCGGCGCTCTGCGCGGTTGCGGGTTCGGCAATGGTCGTTGCGACCGGGTGCGGAGCGTCAGAGAGGCTCCGGGAGTTCAACCGACCGACTCAGAACCGCGGTGTGCTACACGGGGTTCGGAGGCGAGACGGGAAGCTCGGCGAGGGTGTCGCGATTCAGCGGCACATTCGGCAACACTCAGCGCGCATGCCGGGCATCATCATGCCGGCATTCCCAAGGGCCTCGAGGGAGGTCAGGGGGCGGGGGGAGGTTGTCATAACTGTGAGTAAAGCCCACTGTTACGGCGTGTGTCAACTTTGTGACGCAGGAAGCCGGGAAACCTGCTGCATCACGTTCGCCCCGGTCGGGTCGAACGGGAGGATCCGTGCCCGATGGTCACTTTGTCAGATCTTCCTCGATGAAAAGCCACTTCATCAAAGATTCGTGAAAGTACTGCCTTGCTGCGCTCGTGTGTCGCAGGACCTGCGCGTTCCGCCGGTGTGGTTGGGGCCGGCGGAACGGGGGGAGTGTGCTCTAGACGAGTCCGTACAGACGGTCGCCGGCGTCGCCGAGTCCGGGAACGATGTAGCCGAGCTCGTTGAGGCGCTCGTCGACGGCGCCGAGGACGATCGAGACCTCACGACCGGGGAATGCCGCCTCGACGGCGGCGAGGCCCTCGGGCGCTGCCAGGATGCAGATGGCCGTGACGTCGACGGCGCCGCGATCGAAGAGGAACTTGATGGCCGCGATCAGCGAGCCTCCGGTGGCGAGCATCGGGTCGAGCACGAAGCACTGGCGGTCGGAGAGGTCGTCGGGCAGGCGCTCGGCGTACGTGGTCGGCTGGAGGGTCTCCTCGTTGCGGGCCATGCCGAGGAAGCCGACCTCCGCGGTCGGCAGCAACTTGACCATGCCCTCGAGCATGCCGAGGCCGGCGCGCAGGATCGGCACGACGAGCGGCTTCGGGTCGCTGATCTGCACCCCGTGGGCCAGCCCGACCGGGGTTTCGACGGTAATGTCTTCGACCCGCACCCCGCGGGTTCCCTCGTAGGCGAGGAGCGTCATGAGCTCCTCTACGAGGGAGCGGAAGAGCGGTGAGGAGGTGCGTTTGTCCCGCAGAACCGTCAGTTTATGGGTGATGAGCGGATGGTCGGCTACATGGACTCGCATAGGCTCAATCTACTAGCTGGGGGAGGTATCCGGATGGGCGAGCAGGGTCGCGAGCACCGCGAATGGATGGAGCTTGCCCTCCGGGAGGCCCGTGCCGCCCTCGAAACGGGCGACGTTCCCGTCGGCGCGATCGTGGTCGACGCCTCCGGGGCTGTCATCGGCCGCGGCCGCAACGACAGGGAGGCACGGCAGGACCCGACCGGCCACGCCGAGATCGTCGCCATCCGGGCAGCGGCCGCAGCTCTCGGCGATTGGCACCTGACCGGTTGCACGCTCGTGGTCACGCTCGAACCCTGCGTGATGTGTGCGGGCGCGATCCTGGCCGCGCGCATCCCGGTCGTCGTCTTCGGCGCCTGGGACGAGAAGGCGGGCGCGGCCGGCTCCGTCTACGACGTGCTGCGCGACCGCAGGCTCAACCATCGTGCCGAGGTCTACGCCGACGTCGACGCCGAGGAGTGCGGCGCCCTGCTCCGGGAGTTCTTCAGCGATCCAGCCCGTCGAGCCATTCGCTGAACGAAGCGCGGGACGCATCCTGCATCGTCCCGGCGTAGAGTTCGCGCTCCGCGCGCAGCGCCTCAGGGTCGAGGCCGGCAGCGGCGAGCTCGGCGGCGGATGCCTGCATCCAGACCTCGTGCATGGCCGGTGTCACTTCGGGGTGGAATTGCACGGCGAGCGCCCAGTTGCCGATGGCGAAGGCCTCGTTGCCGTACTGCGGGGAGCCGGCGAGGCGGGTCACGCCCTCCGGGAGGTCGAAGGTGTCGCTGTGCCACTGCAGCACGGGCACGCCGGCCACGTGGCGGAGCGGTCCGGCGGCGCCGAGACCCGTGGGCTCGACCGTGCGGAAGCCGATCTCGTTGGTCGGCCCGGGATAGACCCGGGCGCCGAGAGCGTTGGCCATCAGCTGGGCGCCGAGACACACGCCGAACACCGGGCGCTCCGCGGCGAGCCGGTTCTGCAGGATCGTGATCTCCTCGGCGAGCGCGGGGAACCGGTCGGTCTCATACGCTCCCATCTCGCCGCCGAGTACGACGACGAGGTCGGCGGCCGTCGGGTCGATCTCCGCGAGGTCGTCGCTGAGGATCTCGACGTAGTCCACCGTGTAGCCGTGCTCGTGGAGCACGGGCTCGAGGTTGCCGAGATGGATGGTGGCGTCGTGCCGCAGCACGAGCGCCGTCCGCGTCACAGCGACCGGTGCGGCATCCGGGGCCGCGGCGGTCGGCGCTGCGCTCATTCCCGGCCCCGGATGATGATGGTGTCGGTGAGCGGGCCGTGCTGGCTCGGGTCGTGGAACACGTCGGGCTCGAGGTAGATCGCGCGGGCGCTCGGCATGGCCGCCCGCACCCGTTCCTCGATGACGTCGATCGACGCCGCGACGTCGGAGAAGCGCAGTTCGGCGTCGAACGCGAGCTTCGCGGCCACGAGCAGTTCGTCCGGCCCGAGGTAGAGCGTCTTCATGTGGATGATGCGCTGGGTCTCCGGGCCGTTCAGGATCGCACGCTGGATCTTGGCGGTGTCGGCGGTGCCGGCGCCCTCGCCGACGAGGAGGCTCTTCGTCTCGATTCCGAGCACGATCGCCACGAGCACGAGGAGCACGCCGATGCAGATTGTCCCGATCGCGTCCCAGATCGGGTCGCCGGTGACGATGGTCAGGCCGACGCCGAGGAACGCGAGCACGAGGCCGCTGAGCGCCGCGACGTCTTCGAGCAGCACGACGGGCAACTCGGGGGCCTTCGCGTGGCGGATGAACTGCACCCAGGTCTCCGTGCCCCTGGTGTGGTTCGACTCCTTGATCGCGGTGCGGAGGGAGAAAGACTCGAGGGCCATCGCGACGAGCAGCACGAGGATCGGCAGCCACGGCACCTCGAGCGGGTGCGGGTCCTGCAGTTTCTGCACGCCCTCATACAGGGAGAACACGCCGCCGATGGAGAACAGGATGATCGAGACGACGAAGGCGTAGACGTAGCGTTCGCGCCCGTAGCCGAACGGATGCTCGGTGTCGGCGTCCTTCCGCGACTTGCGGCCCCCGAGCAGCAACAGCAGCTGGTTGCCGGAGTCGGCGAGGGAGTGCACGCCCTCCGCGAGCATCGAGGAGGAACCGGAGAACGCCCAGGCGATGAGTTTTGTCGCGGCGATGCCCAGGTTCGCCCCGAGTGCCGCGATGATGGCCTTGTTCCCCGAAGATGCGCTCATGGAGCAATTCTAGGAGGCCCCCGAGGCTGCGAAACGCTCCGAAAGTAGACTGGTTGCATGACCGAGACTGCCGCCGCCGCGGTGACCCCCACCGTCCTGCCCGCCATCGCCTTCCTCGGGGCCGGATCGATGGCGCGTGCCGTCCTCACCGGGCTGCTGACCCCCGCCGTGACGGTCGAGGGCGGCATCCGCGCGACCAACCGCACCGCGGAGAAGGCCGCAGAGCCTGCGGGACCTGCCCGGCGTCACCGCGTGGGCCACCGCGCTCGATCCGGACGCCAACCGCACCGCTGTGACCGGGGCCCGCATCGTCGTCGTAGCGGTGAAGCCGGCGATGGTGCCCGACCTCCTTCGCGAGATCGCATCGTCGCTCGCGCCGGGCACCCTGGTGCTGAGCGTCGCGGCCGGCGTCACGATCGCCACGTTCGAAGCGCTCCTGCCGGCATCCGTCGCCGTGATCCGGTCGATGCCCAACACCCCCGCCCTCGTCGGCAAGGCCGTGACCGGCCTGAGCGCAGGCACCCGCTCCACCGAGGCCGACCTCGACCTGGCCAGGGCCCTGTTCGGCACCGTCGGTTCGGTGCTCGTCGTTCCGGAGGAGAAGCTTGACGCGCTGAGCACGATCAGTGGCTCCGGCCCGGCCTATGTGTTCTACCTGATCGAAGAGTTCACCCGCACGGCCATCGACAAGGGCTTCACCCCCGAGGAGGCCGCCGTGCTCGTCAACGGCACCTTCCTCGGGGCGAGCACCCTTCTCGCGGCAAGCCCGCTGTCGCCCGGCGAACTGCGCCGCCAGGTGACGAGCCCGCACGGCACCACGGAGCGCGCGGTGTGGGAACTCGAGAAGGGCGGCCTCAAGGACCTCTTCGACCGGGCGACGGATGCCGCACTCGCCCGCGCCCGCGAACTCGCCGCCCCGGCGGAGTAACCAGCCGGCGTCACACGGTAGCCGCCCGGCGTCACGCGCGGCACGATCCGTGTGCTGCGGCGCAATCGAGGCCGGGACCAACGACCTGGGGCGTCGGCACTGAGGAACGCACCCCGCCAGGCTACGCAATTCTGCCCGTCATCTGGACTAAGTTTCGACTATGACTCAACGACGGTATGCACGGCTCACCCTCCTCGCTGCAGCCGCCGTCGCCGCGCTGATGGCCGGCTGTGCGTCACCGTCGACAGACGTCGCCGCGCCCGCACCGACTGCAACGACCAGCGCGAGTGACCTGGCCACGACGACGCCCACCCCGGCAGAGACGCCGACGACGGCTCCGTCTTCGGCCCAGACAACCTGCCCGACAGCGTTCGTCGACGCCGAGAATGCGAAGCTGACCCAGGACGGGCTTACACCGCGAAGCCCCGGCGCGAACACGGACCTCGACGCTCTGGCGGGCGCGACGGGTCTGCGTTGCACGTGGGCCAAACCGGGCACAGACATCGTGGTGTGGTACGGAGAATGGCCCGGCGACCTGGGAACGTGGGAGGACGTGCGCACGAGGCTCCTGGCCGACGGGTACACGGCGACGGGGGACCTGTCGGTGTCGAGACCGGTTTCCGAGTACGATTCGGCCGTCTCCTACCGCGGTGGCATGCTGTACTACGTGAGTCCTTCCTCACTGATCGCCTCGGTTCGAGCCCTGGAGTAGAAGCTCAGCCGCAGGCTTCTTCCGAATCTCAACAGGCCCGGCCGCAGGACGTGCGGCAATCCGGCAAACGCGGTCGTCGTAGTATCCCTTCGCGGGAATGACTAGCCTAAAGGTATGGCAGACATCTTCGGCGTGGTGGCGGACTCGACTCGACGCGAAATATTACGCATTCTCCTCGAGCGATACAACCAGTCCGGGGCGGCCGGCGGCGAGCTCAGCGTGTCTGACATCGTCGTGCAACTCGGCCTCAGCCAGCCGACCGTCTCCAAGCACCTCAAGGTGTTGCGCGAGGCAGGACTCGTCGGCGTGCGCGAGGCGGGGCAGCACCGTTATTACCATCTCGACTATGCCCCCTGGAGGAGATCGAGGACTGGCTGATCCCATTCCTGAGCGTCGATTTCGACGCCGCAACGGAGGAGGAAGCCGAAGAGGCCGAGGGTCTCAAGGAAGAACAGCGGGCATTCGCGACAGCGATCGGCAAGGTCTTCGCCGACACCTCATTCCAGGTCGCGCATGCCGTCAAAGACGTTAAACCGCGCAAATGGCGGAAGAACGAATAGAACAATCAGCAGTACTCGACCGGCAACCGCCGACCGAGCGTCGAGCGTCGCGCTTATCCGCTAGACTGGCACTTTCGTGTCTGTCGCGAATCTCGCGGCGAAATCAAATCTTGTGAGGTCCGTGTGGGTTCTGTAATTAAGAAGCGACGCAAGCGTATGGCGAAGAAGAAGCACCGCAAGCTGCTTCGTAAGACCCGCCATCAGCGTCGCAACAAGAAGTAGGACGGCTTAGTCCGTCCCCAAGCGTGAGCGTTAGGTCCTTCCGGGCCTAGCGCTTTTTGCTTGCCCGGACCCGGTTCGCGCGCGCCGCCCGGCGGATGCTCGCCCGCTTCATCCGCATCACGGGCCAGTCGCGTGCCGCCGCATACCGCGCGAGCGCGGCGTCAGGGTTGACCACGACCGGGTGGCCGACCAGGTCGAGCAGCGGAATGTCGTTGTGGGAGTCGGAGTACGCCCAGCAGTCTGCGAGGTCGACCCCGCTCGCCGTCGCCCGCGCCCGAGCAGCCTCGGACTTCAGCGCGCCGTGACAGACCCCGGCGGCCAGACGACCCGTGAAGATGCCGTCATCGGCCTCGAGCACGGTCCCGACCGCGCCCGTGAAGCCGAGGCGCACGGCGATCACGTCGGCGACCTCCTGCACGCTCGCGGTGAGCAGCCAGACCTCGTGGCTGTTCTCGAGGTGCCGCCTGGCCACCGCGACCGTCTCCGGCCAGAGCCGGCGGGTGAGCTTCGTGTCGAAGATCTCCTCGCTCAACCGGATGAGCTCGGCCTGTTCGAACCCGACGGCGACTTCGAGGGCACGCAGCAGCACCGTGGAGAGGTGATCGCGGTTCTCGCCGACGGCGAGGAACCGGGCCTGCTTCCAGCCGAAGGAGGTGATATCGCGCCGGGTGATCAGCCCGCACCGCCAGGCGGCGACGCCCAGATGATAGAGGCTCGCCCCTCGCATCAGGGTGTTGTCGACATCGAAGAACGCGATGGCGCGCGGGGGAGTGGCTTGGAACATCTCCCTTGGAGTCTAGTTGGGTCACCATGCCGTGCCCGGCTTAGGCTGAGTGCATGCCCACTGCACTCCTCACCCTGATCGGCAAGCCCGGCTGTCACCTCTGCGACGATGCTCGTGAACTCGTGACGGATGTCGTCCGCACCCTCGACGGAACGCCCGGAGCACCGGAGATGGCCATCGAGGAGCGTTCGATCCTGGACGACGCGGCCCTGAGCGAGCTGTATCTGGAGGACATTCCCGTGCTGATGATCAACGGCAAGGTGCACAACTACTGGCGGATCGATCCCGACCGGCTCCGCGCGGCCCTTCTGGCCGTCAAATGATCCGGCACGTGGTGTCGTGGCGGCTCGCCGCGGCAGATCCCGCCGCACGTGCGGCCGATGCCGCCGAAATCGTCGAGCGCCTCGAGGCCCTCGTCGGCGTCGTCCCCGAGATCCGCACCCTGCAGGTCGGCACGGATGTCGTCGGGAACCCCAACTGGGACGTCGTGCTGATCGCCGACTACGAGGACCTCGACGCGCTCGCGCGCTACCAGGCGCACCCTGCCCACGAGGCCGCGGGTGCCTTCATCCGCTCCGTCGTCGCCGAGAAGGCCACGGTCGACGTCCAGTTCTGAACCCGGCGGTCTTCAGAGGGCGATTCCGCGCCACGCAACGCCGAAACGCAGGACGTCCGGGCTGCTGAGGCTGTGTGAGCCTCAAGTCGCCGGAAATCCTGCGTTTCGTGGTGCCGTCGGGGCCTTGGCCCCCGCGATTTACGGCTCGAGGCGGGTCGGGCCGCGGAACAGGTAGGTGACCTCGCGGATGCTGGCCTGGTGCAGCATCAGCATGAGCACCCGGGCGAGGCCCATGCCGAAGCCGCCGTGCGCGGGGACGCCGTAGCGGAAGAAGTCGAGGTAGCCGCCGAGCTCTTCCGGGTCGAGGCCCTTCTCGATCGCCTGGGCGGTGAGCACGTCGATGCGATGCTCACGCTGCGCGCCGGTGGAGATCTCGGTGCCGTTGAAGATCAGGTCGTAGCTGTTGGTGATGGTCTGGTCGTTCTCCGGACGCATGTGGTAGAACGGGCGGATGCTCGCGGCGTAGTCGGTGAGGAACACGAACTCGTGGCCGTAGGTCTCGAGCACGTACGCGGCGATCTGGCGCTCGCCCTCCGGGTCCATGTCGTCGTCGTCGCGCGGAACCTCGTAGCCGCGGCTCTTGACGATCTCCTTGGCCTCGGCGAGGGGGATGCGCGGGAACGGCTGCGTCGGAACGGTCACCTCGACGCCGAACAGCGCCAGGACCTCCTCGCCGTGCTTGGCCTTGACGGCCGTGAAGCCGGCGACGAGGAGTTCCTCGTGCAACTGCATGACGTCTTCGTGACTGTCGATCCAGCTGATCTCGGCGTCGACGCTCGTGAACTCGGTCGCGTGGCGGCTCGTGAAGGACGGGTCGGCGCGGAATGCCGGTCCGACTTCGAAGACCTTGCCGAAGCCGGCGGACTGGGCCATCTGCTTGAAGAACTGCGGGCTCTGCGCGAGGTAGGCCTTGGTGTCGAAGTAGTCGACCTCGAAGAGCTCTGCACGGGACTCGCTCGCGCTCGCCATCAGCTTCGGGGTGTGCAGCTCGATGAAGTCGTGTTCGATCCAGTAGGTGCGCAGAGCGTGCTCGAAGGTGGTCTGGATGCGGAAGATCAGGTTCTGCTTCGGCTGGCGTAGGTCGAGGAAGCGCCAGTCGAGGCGCTTGTCGAGGCTCGAGTCCGCGGCGATCGGCGTCTCGGGGATGGCGGCGGTGACGACCGTAAGCGTCGCGAGCTTGATCTCGATCCCGCCGAGCTTGACGCGTTCGTCGTGCTTGAGCTCACCGGTCACGGTGATGAAGCTGCCCTGGGCGAGCGCGGAGATCGTGGAAGCCGGCTCGTCGGCGACGACGGCACCGTCGGCATCCGTCGTGCGGGGGTTCACGAGCCTGCACCGCACCCGACTCGTCGCGCAGCACGACGAACTGCACCTTCTTCTGGTCGCGCACCGTGTCGACCCACCCCGAGACCGTCACGGTTCCGTTGGAGAGGGCGGCCAGGTTCTTGATCAATACGCGCGAAGTCACCAGATAAGTTTAGCGGCACCGGCTCTCGGCTAATTCATGGGCACCTCCTCCGTAGAATGAGCGGGTGGTAGCCAGCCAGATCCATCTCGTCCGTCACGGTGAAGTGTTCAATCCCGAGCGCGTGCTGTACGGCAGGCTGCCCGAATTCCGGCTCTCCGATCTCGGCGCCGCCATGGCGACCACCGCCGCCGTCGATCTCGCCGAACGGGGCCGGCCGGTGCGCCGCGTCATCGCCTCCCCCTGCAGCGCACGCGCGAGTCCGCGGCGCCGATCGCCGCGGCGTTCGGCCTGCCCGTCGAGATCGACGAGCGCATCATCGAACCGACCAACAAATTCGAGGGCAAACGGATGTCTGGCGAGCACAGCGCCCTGCGCGACCCGCGCAACTGGCCGGCCATGCTCAACCCGCTGCGACCGAGCTGGGGCGAACCGTACCGGGCGATCTCCGCGCGGATGCTCGCCGCGATCGACGAGGCCTTCAACTCCGTGACCGACGGCGACGTCGTACTCGTCAGCCACCAGCTGCCGATCTGGATGGTGCACCGCTCCCTCGCCGGCGAGCGGCTCGCGCACGACCCCCGCGGCCGCCGCTGCGCCCTGTCGAGCATCACCACGCTGTCCTGGCGCGGCGAGGGACTCGTGGAGATCAGCTACGCGAACCCGGCAGCCGCGCTGCAGGCCGGGGCCACGGACGTAGGAGCGGTGTGAAGGCCGCTCCCGGGAACGGAATGCCCCCGCGTCGGCGCCGCGCCGCCGGCCTGGGCGGCCTGACGGGGCTGCTCGCCCTTGCCCTCGTGCTCACCGGCTGCTCGACCGACCCGCTCGCCGACCAGTACCGCGCCGGCAGTAACAAGGGCTTCATCGCCGGCGACGGCAGCGTCACGGAGATCGCCGCCGCCGACCGCGGAGCCGCCGTGACCTGGAGCGGTCTCGACGAGACCGGCGCCGCCGTGTCGAACACCGACTACGCCGGAAAAGTGCTCGTGGTCAACTTCTGGTACGCGAGCCTGCGCCCCGTGCCGCGCCGAGGCCCCGGCCCTGCAGAAGCTCAACGCCGAGTTCTCCGGCAAGGGCGCCGAGTGGCTCGGCGTGAACGTGCGCGACCAGGCCGCGAACGCGATCGCCTTCAACCAGAGCTACGGCATCACCTACCCCTCGATCATGGATGTCGACGGTGGGGCCATGCAGCTCGCCTTCAGCGGCAGCATCCCGCCCAACGCGGTGCCGACCACCCTCGTGCTCGACAAAAGCGGCCGGGTCGCCGCGCGCATCCTCGGCGCCCTGTCGACGCCGTCGATCCTGGAGACCATTGTGCGCGACGCCATCGCCGAGGTCCCCGCGGCGTGAACAATCCCTTCGGCGAAATCGTCTTCAGCGGCCAGGCTCCTGTTTGCGATTCCCATCGCTGTCCTGGCCGGGCTCGTCTCGTTCGCGTCCCCGTGCATCCTGCCGCTCGTGCCCGGCTACCTCGCATACATCGGCGGGTTCACCGACGGCCGGTCGACGGCCGGCCGCGGCGACCGGCGCGGCCGGAACCGGCTCCTGGCCGGCGTTGGCCTCTTCGTGCTCGGCTTCACCCTCGTCTTCGTGCTGACCGGGGTCGTCTTCGGCGCCGCCGGGTTCTGGCTCAACCAGTACCGCGACCTCGTCACCCGGATCGCCGGCGTCGTCGTGATCCTGCTCGGGCTCGTCTTCGTCGGCCAGTTCGCCGTCCTGCAGCGCACGGTCAAGACGACCTGGCGCCCGCGCGCAGGGCTCGCCGGCGCCCCGCTACTCGGCGCGGTCTTCGCGGTCGGCTGGACCCCGTGCACCGGTCCGACGCTCACCGCGATCAACTCGCTCAGCCTCACCACGGGCTCCCCGTGGCAGGGCGGCCTGCTCGCGCTGTTCTACGCGCTCGGCCTCGGCATCCCTTTCCTTCTCATCGCGCTCGGCCTCAACTGGGCGACCGGGGCGGTGTCGTTCCTGAAACGGCACGTCCGCGCGATCAATCTGTTCGGGGGCGTGCTCCTCGTCGTCATCGGCGTCCTCATGGTGACCGGCGTCTGGAATGCCTGGCTCCTCGACCTGCAAGGAGTGATCGGCAGTTATGTCCCGGCCATCTGACCACTACGATTCCCCAGCGCCGGCCCCGGCGTCCGACGACGTCACCCAGCCCAGGCTGGGCCTTATCGGCTGGCTGCGCTGGTTCTGGCGCCAGCTCACCAACATGCGCACCGCCCTGTTCCTGCTCCTCCTGCTGGCGATCGCCGCCGTGCCCGGCTCCCTCGTCCCGCAGCGCAGCTCGGACCCGAACGGTGTCACCCAGTACTTCGCGGACAACCCCGACCTGGCTCCCGTGCTCGACAAGATCCAGGCGTTCGACGTGTACTCGTCGGCGTGGTTCTCGGCGATCTACCTCCTCCTGTTCATCTCGCTGATCGGCTGCGTGATCCCGCGCACGAAGCACCACTTCCAGGCGCTCAGGGCTCAGCCGCCCCGCACGCCGGCACGGCTCATGCGGCTCGCCGGATTCACCGAGCGAACGGCCCCCGCGGGCACGGATGCCGCGGCCGCTGTCGACTCCGCCCGCTTGCTCCTGAAGAAGAGCGGCTACCGCGTCGCCCTCTTCGACAGCGCGCCGCGCGGAGGCGCCCGGGAATTCTCGGCGTCGGCCGAGCGCGGCTACCTGCGCGAGACCGGCAACCTCGTGTTCCACTTCGCGCTCGTCGGCATCCTGATCACGGTCGGCTTCGGCAGCGGCTTCGGGTTCAGTGGCCAACGGGTGCTCGTCGAGGGCCAGACCTTCGTGAACACCCTGCTCGCCTACGACTCGTTCAGCCCCGGCCGGTTCTTCAGCGACGCGAGCCTCGAACCGTACAAGCTCACCCTCGACGACTTCAGCGTCACCTACGAGACCCAGAACCTCAAGGCCTACGGCCAGGCGATCGACTACTCCGCCGCCGTGAGCGTCACCCGCCGCGGCGAAGCCCTCCAGAACGGCGTCGTCAAGGTCAACGCCCCGATGCGCACCGGCGGCACCGACGTCTACCTGCTCGGCAACGGCTACGCGCCCTCGATCACCGTCAAGGACCCCAACGGGGTCGTCGTCTTCACCGACGCGGTGCCGTTCCTGCCGCAGGACGCGAACCTCACCTCGCTCGGTGTGATCAAGGTGCCGGACGGCCTCAGCGAACAGCTCGGCATGATCGGCTTCTTCTACCCGACCCAGGCGGCGAGCTCCACGGGCGCCTTCTACTCGTCGTACCCGGACCTCGAGTACCCGATGCTCACCCTGAACATCTACTCGGGCGACCTCGGGCTGAACGCCGGAGTGCCGACATCCGTCTACTCCCTCAACACCGACAAGATGACGCGGCTCACCGGCGGCAAGACCGGCGTGAAGTCGCTCGAGCTCAAGCCAGGCGAGACCCAGCAGCTGCCGAACGGACTCGGCTCTGTCACCTTCAACGACGCGCACCCCGGCGCCGCCGCCGGCGACTTCTCCGGCTCGGTGCTGCGCTTCGCGTCCTTCGACATCCACCACGACCCGACCCAGGTCTGGGTGCTGTCCTTCGCTGTTCTCGCGCTGCTCGGACTGCTGACGAGCCTGTTCGTGCCGCGGCGCCGCGTCTGGGTCAAGGCGATCGAGCAGGACGACGGAACGCTGACCCTCGAGTACGCGGGGCTCGCCCGCGGCGAGGACCCGGCCCTCGAAGCGGCCGTGACCGACATCGCAGACCGTCATGGGCGACTGCTGATATCCTCCACATCAGCCGTCCCGGCGACCGAACAGAATTAGGCTGACCACGTGAATCTCAACGAGCTCTCGATCCTGAGCCTCTACTCGGCGATGGCCGTCTATGCGCTCGCCTTCATTTCCTTCGCCTTCGACCTCGCGAAGCGCCCGCGGCCGTGAAGACCGCGGACGAAGCGGCGGGCCTCGCGGCCCTGGCCGCCGTCCCGGTCGGCGTCGGCGCGGCGAACGGGACGCAACCGGTGGGCTCGACCGCGACCCTCGATGGGGCGGCCCCTGCGGGCACGGTCGGTGCCGCGGCATCCGCCGGCACGATCGTCAACCGGATCAGCGCCCGGATCGCGAACGACGCTGCCACCCCGTACGGTCGCTCGAAGAGCCTGCGGATCGGCGTCTCGCTGACCGTGCTGGCCTGGGCGATCCACCTGGTGGCCGACGTGCTGCGCGGCTTCGCGGCCGGCCGGGTGCCGTGGGCGAACATGTACGAATTCGCCATGACGGGCACCCTGCTCATCGTGACCGTGTTCCTGATCGTGCTCACCCGTGCCGACCTGCGCTTCCTCGGCACCTTCGTGACCGGCATGGTGCTCGTCCTGCTCGGCATCGCTGCGCTGCGCTTCTACGTCGAGGTCGCCCCGCTGCCTCCGGCACTCCAGTCGGCGTGGCTCGTCATCCACGTCTTCGTCGCCTCGCTCGGCACCGGGTTCTTCGCCCTCGGCTTCGCCCTCTCCGTGGTGCAACTGCTGCAGTTCCGGCGGGAGGCGCTCGTCGCGAGCGCCGGCCGCGTGCGACTGCGCTTCCTCGCGACGCTGCCCTCGGCCGCGACCCTGGAGAACCTGGCATACCGGGTGCACATCATCGGCTTCATCCTCTGGACGTTCACCCTGATGGCCGGCTCGATCTGGGCCGAGAAGGCCTGGGGCCGGTATTGGGGCTGGGACACCAAGGAGGTCTGGACCTTCATCATCTGGACCATCTACGCCGGCTACATCCACGCGCGCGCGACCCGCGGCTGGCGCGGCTCACGCTCCGCGTGGCTCGCGATCGTCGGTTTCAGCGCGGTGATGTTCAACTTCGGCGTCGTCAACGTCTTCTTCAAGGGACTGCACGCCTACTCGGGCCTGTAGGCCTCACCAATTCGACGGAGATTTTGCGTTTCTGACACGCAGGAGGCCGGGTAAACCGGTTCAGTCCTGAAAATCTCCGTCGAATTCGTTCGGGGCGGGTCAGCCTGCGAGCGGTGCCTCGGGAGTCGCGGCGGGTTCGGCGGCGAGCAGGGCGTAGCAGCGGGTGAGGCGGGCGAGCCACCAGTCGCTCCGCTCGGCGGATGCCGCGTAGCGGTCGAGCAGGTCGGCGTCCGGCACGACGCGGCGCACGGGGATGCGTCCGTCGACGGGGAGCAACGGCTCGCGGGTGACGTCGGCGGCGAGCAGCGAGGCCGTGCCGAGTCCGCAGTCGAATTCGAGGCCGGGGATTGCCGCGGCGAGGTACGCGCCCATCGCGATGCCGACCGAGGTGTCGAGGGCGCTCGAGACGACGACCGGCAGGCCGGCCTGCTCGACGAGGTCGAGCGCGACGTGGATGCCGCCGAGCGGCGCCGCCTTGATCACGAGGATGTCGGCAGAACCGGTCGTCGCGACGAGCAGCGGGTCGTCGGCGCGGCGCACGCTCTCGTCGGCGGCGACGGGGATGCCGAGGTAGTCGGCGGAGCGACGGCGGATCTCGGCGAGTTCCTCGATGCTGGCGCAGGGCTGTTCGACGTACTCGAGGTCGAACTCGCCGAGGGCGTTCAGCGCGTGTTCGGCTTCGTCGAGGTTCCAGAGGCCGTTCGCGTCCACCCGGATGCGTCCCTCCGGTCCGAGCACCCGGCGCACGGCGCGCACGCGTGCGACGTCCTCTGCGAGGGTCTGCCCGGGGGCGGCGACCTTCACCTTGGCCGTGCGGCACCCGGGAAAGCGCTCGAGGACATCCGCCACGAGCTCTGCGTCGATCGCCGGGACCGTACTCGCGTTGACCGGGATGCTCTCGCGCAGGAGGGCGGGCGTCGGGGTCCAGCCGAAGTCGATCGCGGCGCGCAGCCAGGCGACGGACTCTGCGTCGTCGTACTCGGCGAACGGTGCGAACTCCGTCCAGCCCTCGGGACCCTCGAGGAGGAGTGCCTCGCGGGTGTCGATTCCGCGGAATCGGGTGATGAGCGGCAACGCGACAATGCGGGCCGTTCCGAGCAACTCTGCGAGTGGGGGAAGCATGGTTCCAGTCTGCCAGCCGGGCGCGGGTGCTTCCGACCGGTCGCCACGCGGGTGTGAGGCCGCGGGTGTGGGGCCTCGCGTGTGAGGCCGCGCGCCAGAACCGCCGCTTCGCGCCGGGCATGCCGGGCGCGGACGGGCGTACGTGGCGCGCGCGGGAGTGAAGGAGGCGCGAAGCGGCGCACGTGGCGCGCGGCCGGTACGCCGAGTCCGTCGCGCGGGAGGCTAGAGGGAGTCGTGGTTGAAGACGCCGTCGACCTCGAGGTCAAGGTCGTCCCCGTTGGTGGGCTTGACGTCGATGACCGCGAACGCGATGCCGGGCACGATCAGCAGGTAGGCATCCTCGAAGCGACCGCCGCCGCTGTTGACCGGCAGCCAGTATGGCTGCCCGGAGGTGACGGCGGCGGTGATCTCGTTGCGGATCGACTCCGCAGACCGACCGCCGAGGGAGTATTGCTGACCGCCATAGACGATGTCGACACGAATCATGGTTCGTCCTTCGTCGCGAGCACGGATGTCGGCCGGTGCGGCTCCGGGACGAGCTGCAGACCACCCGAGGAATTGGCGGTCAGCATGAGCGCCTCCACCCAGTCGCGGTTGAGGCTCGGCGAGCGACCGCCGAAGTACTTGAAGGCGAGCGGTATGGCCGGATGCAGCCAGATCGTGCTGCGGCCATCGCCTCCGGACGGGTCGTCTCTCCACGTGAAGTAGAAGCACTCCCCTCGGCGCAGCTTGGCTCCGATGACCACCTGGATGTGTGCCAGGATGCGATCGTCAAAGTCGGCCGTCACCGTCGAGTTATAGGTGAGCTTTCCCATGATTCCCTCGTTGGCGCGTCATACAGAATTATTGCTACAAAAACGAGACGTTGCCAATGCTCATTTCGGGGGGTCTCCCGGAGCCGTGGAAAAGTTCGGAGCCGTGGAAAAGTCCGGTCACGCCCGAACCGGGTTGCGCGGGTGCCGAGACACCCGCACAACCGGTCAGGGACGCACCAGTCCTGCTGCGAGCTAGTCGCGCAGGTATCGTTCGAGCCGGGGCACGTGCAGGAGGGCGAGCGCGCGCTTTTCGATCTGGCGGACCCGCTCCCGGGTGACGCCCTGGATGACGGCGATCTGGTCGAGGGTGCGCGGCTCGTCGCCGTCGAGCCCGAACCGGGCCTTCAGGATCGACCGCTCCCGCGGCGGCAGAGCGTCGAGGTAGAAGCAGATGTCCGCGGCACGCAGCGTGACCGTCGCGTACTCGTCGGGCTGGGGCAGGTCGTCGTCGATGATGAGTTCCGAGATGTCCCCGACGCCGTCACCGACGGGGGAATGCAGGGAGATCGGTTCGTTGTCGTACTGCAGCAGCCGCGAGACGTCGCGGATGGGGATCTGCGCCGCCTCGGAGAGTTCCTTGAGCGAGGGGTCGCGGTCGAGGGTGCTCGTGAGGTCGCGGCGGATGCGCTTGATCTTGTTGAGCTTCTCCGCGGTGTGCACGGGGATGCGGATCATCCTGGACTTGTCGGCCATTCCGCGGTGGATCGCCTGGCGGATCCACCAGGTCGCGTAGGTGGAGAACTTGTAGCCGGTCATGAAGTCGTACTTCTCGACCGCTCGGACGAGGCCGATGTTGCCGTCCTGGACGAGGTCCATGATCGGCACCCCGCGGCCTGAGTAGTGCTTCGCGATGCTGACGACGAGGCGGAGGTTGGCTTCGATGAAATGGTTCTTCGCCCGGCCGCCGTCGTGGGCGAGCCAGGCCAGTTCCCGGAGAGAGCTCGGGGTCGTCGACCCCGTGCGCGAGCTTCTCCGCGGCGAACAGGCCGACCTCGATGCGCCGGGCGAGGTTGACCTCGTCCTCGGCGCTCAGGAGGGGGCCCTTGCCGATGCGACGCAGGTAGTCGCCGAAGGCATCCGTGGATGCCCGGCTGTACCGGGAGGCTGCGGTGCTGCCGGTCGAACGCGCGGACGAGCCGGCCGGGTTGATCGAGGGGAGTGGGGCGCGATAGGAGTCTGGCGAATCGAACTGCTCGCGGGACGGAGCGGACGTGTTCATGGTGACGGTCATGGTCGTACCGCCGTTCCGATGGCATTCCGGTGTTTTCTGGTCGTGTCTGCTGGGGTCGTGCGGAACTCTGTGGTGCTCTGTGTTCGGTTTGCCACGTCGTTGTGGAGTGGCAGGTCGATTCGGGCTTTTGACTGTGTGTCTAGGTCGTTCATGACTACCTCCGGGTCTCACTCAGATCACAAGTACACATGGTGAAAATGGGGCGCTCAAGGGGGTTGACTTTGCCTCCACAAAAGGGGTATTTCTCACTTTTGTCGGCGTGTCGCTTGGTTTTCCGGGCCCCGGTGTG
Source organism: Cryobacterium breve (assembly GCF_027594785.1). Lineage (GTDB taxonomy): Bacteria > Actinomycetota > Actinomycetes > Actinomycetales > Microbacteriaceae > Cryobacterium > Cryobacterium breve_A. The sequence goes on along the minus strand of NZ_CP075584.1, from coordinate 2,056,262 downwards.
TGAGAGCGCGGCCATCCGGTCCCGCGTCGGCCGAGCAGTCCCGGGCGCCCGCGCAGGGTGCGCCGCGTAGGCTTGCTGCATGATCGAACAGGTGTCTGAAATCTTCGACCCGAGCCAGTGGCAACTCGTCCCGGGCTTCGAGTCCCTGACCGACGTGACGTACCACCACGACCTCACCGGGCAGATCGCGCGCGTCGCGTTCAACCGACCGGAGGTGCGTAACGCGTTCCGGCCGCACACTGTCGACGAGCTGCAGTCCACCCTCGAAGACGCCCGGATGAACCCGCGGATCGGCGTCGTCCTCCTCACCGGAAACGGACCGAGCCCGAGGGACGGCGGCTGGGCGTTCTGTTCGGGCGGCGATCAGCGCATCCGTGGCCGTGACGGCTACAAGTATGCGGAGGGCGACACCGCCAGCGGCATCGACAAGGCCCGCAGCGGTCGACTGCACATCCTCGAGATCCAACGACTGATCCGCTTCATGCCCAAGGTCGTCATCGCCGTCATCCCCGGCTGGGCCGCCGGCGGCGGGCATTCCCTGCACGTGGTCTGCGACCTCAGCATCGCGAGCGCAGAACACGCCAAGTTCAAGCAGACGGATGCAAACGTCGGCTCCTTCGACGCCGGTTACGGCAGCGCATACTTCGCCCGCCAGGTCGGGCAGAAGGCCGCGCGCGAGGTCTTCTTCCTGGCCCGCGAGTACTCGGCCCAGCGCGCCCTCGAGATGGGCGCGATCAACGCGGTCGTCCCACACGCGGATCTTGAGAACGAAGCCATCGACTGGGCCCGCACGATCCTGACGAAGTCGCCCACCGCCATCCGCATGCTCAAGTTCGCCTTCAACGCCGTCGACGACGGTCTCGTCGGCCAGCAGGTCTTCGCGGGCGAGGCGACGCGGCTCGCCTACGGCACCGACGAGGCCGTCGAAGGCCGAGACGCATTCCTTGAGAAACGCGATCCCGACTGGGGTCCGTACGACTGGCAGTTCTAGTCCCGCCGTGACACGGATGCTCAGGGTCGTGCCCGCCGATCGGCCGCTCGTCCTGCTCGACCTGCTTCGCGACGCCCTCGACGGGCGCGGGGACGCCCTGCTGCCCGTGCCTTCCCCCGCGCCCGACCCTGCCGTCTCCCGCGCCAGTTCCGCCGTTACGCGCCCGGCACGCCTGGCGCGAAACGGCGCACCTGGCGCGCGCGTCCCTGTTGCGGCATCCGTCTCGCCTGTGCCCGCGACCGTTCCTGCGACAGTTCCGGACGGAACGGCGGTCGTCATCGAGACGAGCGGCTCGACCGGCGTGCCCAAGCGGGTGCTGCTCGGCGCGGCAGCCCTCCGGGCGAGCGCCGCGGCATCGAGTGCGGCGCTCGGCGGACCGGGCCAGTGGCTGCTCGCCCTGCCTGTCCACTACGTCGCGGGCGTCCAGGTGCTCGCCCGCTCGCTCGCGGCGGGCACGATACCGTGCGTGCTCGCTCCCGGCCACTTCGACCCCGCCGCCTTCTTCGCAGCGGCAACCCGGCTGACCGCGCCGCTGCGCTACACCTCCCTCGTTCCTGTGCAACTCGCCCGCCTGCTCGACGCGGTCGACGCCGCTGGTGCCGCAGATCAGGACGCGGCCGCCGGAATGCTCGCACTCCTGCGCCGCTTCACCGCGATCCTCGTCGGCGGCCAGGCCATGCCCCCGGCACTGCTCGCGCGCGCCGCCTCGCTCGGCATCACCGTCGTGCGCACCTACGGCTCCTCCGAAACGGCCGGCGGATGCTGCTACAACGGCCGCCCGATCGGCGACACGGTGGTGCGCGTCGTCGCCGGCGAACTCGAGATTTCCGGCTCCGTGCTCGCCGACGGGTACCTCGACGACCCGCTGCGAACCCACGACCGCTTCACCGAGGAGAACGGCGTGCGCTGGTACCGCACCGGTGACCTCGGCGAGGTCGACGCCGTGACCGGCCTCGTGCGTGTGCTCGGCCGCGCGGACAACGTGATCATCTCCGGAGGCGAGAAGGTCTCCCTCGACGCCGTCGAACGGGTCGTGCGCGGCCTTCCCGGCTTCTCGGCGGCCGTCGTGGTCGGGGCGACGGATGCCCGGTGGGGCCAGGTCCCGGTCGTTGCTATCCCAGGGGCGCACGACACGGTGCCGAGCTGGTCGGGCGGCGAGGCCTCGCCCAGGTCGCGGACCGCAGTGCCGTCCCCCTCCCCGCAGGCGGTTGCGGCGCAGCTCGCGGTCGTGAAGGAAGCCGTCGCATCCGCGCTCGGCAAGGCGGCCAGGCCGAACCGCCTGCTCCTGGTCGCCGAGATCCCCGTGCTCGCCTCAGGCAAGCCTGACCGGCGCGCCCTGCAGCGCCTCGCCGAGACCGGCAGCTGACCTGTGGTTCACCGGCCTGCGCCGGAAGCCCCGCCTGGATCCCTGAACCCTGTGACCGTGAGGCCGGGCTGCCCGGCCGAGCCCACGACACACCCCGCGAGCACGGTGACGCGCCAGCCTGGAATCGGTCGCGCACTCGCGGCATCCTCTTATCAAGCGCCCGGTAACATGAAAACGTGGCACAGGGAGCGCGGCCGGTCAGGCCCAAAATGCAGCGATTGAATCCTTCGAAGACCCTCGGGGCGCCCGCGTCCGCCGGGCAGCCGGCCGGAAAGCAGACGGGGAAGCCGGCCGGGAAGCCCGCGGCCAGGCCCGCCAAGCCCGCCAACTCCGGTCGATCCGGCAACCCGGCGAAGCGGAACGGCGCAGAAGCGCACGGCCGCTCCGGACCGGCGACGGCCGGCGACTGGATCTCCGGCGCGCGACTTCGCACCCTTCCCCTCGCGATCGCCCCGGTCGCCCTCGGCACCGGCGCGGCCATCGTCGCGAGCGATCCGGGCGTCTTCCACCCGGTGCGCGCCGTGCTCGCGCTCATCGTGGCACTCTGCCTGCAGATCGGCGTGAACTACGCGAACGACTACTCCGATGGCATCCGCGGCACGGACGCCTACCGCGTCGGCCCGGCCAGGCTCACCGGCGGCGGGGCGGCGAGGCCGCGGTCCGTGCTCACGGTCGCCCTCGCCTTCTTCGGACTCGCCGCGCTCGCCGGTCTCGTGCTGGTCGTCCTGAGCGGCCAGTGGTGGCTGCTCCTCGTCGGCGCCGCCGCGATCGTCGCCGCCTGGTTCTACACCGGCGGCAAGCGTCCGTACGGCTACTTCGGCCTCGGTGAGCTCTTCGTGTTCGTGTTCTTCGGGCTCGTCGCAACCGCGGGTACGACCTTCGTGCAGGTCGGCACGGTGAACCTCGAGAGCTGGCTCGGCGGGGTCGCGATCGGCCTCATCGCCTGCGCCGTGCTCATGGTCAACAATCTGCGCGACATCGTGCCGGACAAGGCCTCCGGAAAGCGCACCCTCGCGGTGCTGATCGGCAACCTGCCCGGCCGCATCGTCTTCTGCGTGCTGCTGCTCGTGCCGTTCCTGATCGCGGCCTTCTTCGCGCTGTTTTACCCGCTCGCCTGGTTCGTGCTCTTTGTGCTCCTGCTCGCCCTCCCGGCGTGCCTGATCACCGTGACCGCGAAGACCGCGGCCGAGCTCATCCTGGCGCTCAAGCTCACGAGCTTCAGCGCGCTCCTGTACGGCCTGCTACTGGGCGCTGCTTTCGCGTTCTGACGTCGGTGATGCCGCTGACGCAGCGGTACTGACGGGCGCAGCGGATGCCGCGGGCGGCGCCGTCGACTGGGCTGCGGCATCCGTGGCCTCGACTGATGAGGCGGCGGCAGACGCGGCGGCCGCGTCGGCGGCGCGGTCGAGGGCGGCGTCCTCGGACTCTGCGTCCGGGTGCACGACCTCAGCGGTGGGGTGCCTGGCCGTGTACAGGTCGAGGGCTACCTGCTCCCTGGGCTTCCGCAGGAAGATGTACGACAGGCAGAGCCCGATCAGAGCCGCGACGATGGCGGAGACCCACCAGACGATCGAGAGCATCAGCAGGACCGCGAGGGGTACTGCGAACATGAGGATGCGGAAGACCGAGTAGCTCAGCCAGGACGGGACAGCTTTCATGCTTTCAGCATAGATTGTGGTTCCGATCGTTAGATTTGCCGACCTCTGCGCACTCACCGATCTCTCGGGTGATCGCCGTAGAATGAGCGGATGGTAAAGGTGTGGCTTGTCGTAGGAATTGCGGTCATTCTCGTGACCGTCTATGCGCTCGTCGAGTGTGTCACCTTCGATCGCGGCCGGATCCGCGGGTTGCCGCGCTGGGTCTGGGTTTTTGTGATCGTCCTGGTCCCCGTCGTCGGAGCCCTGCTGTGGCTGTTCATCGGCCGCGGCAGCAACCAGAGTTCGGCACCCGGTCGCGGCGCATCACGGCAACTCGCCCCCGATGACGATCCCGACTTCCTGAAGAGCCTCGGCCGTGACCGGCTCCAGGAGGAGCGGATCCGCCAGATGGAGCAGGAGCTCGCCGACCTCGACAAGCCGGATCCGACCGACAAACCCGAGCGACCGGGCAAGAGCCAGAACTCCGGTTCCGGCAAGGGACAAGCCGCCGGAAACGCCGGCCCGTCGACGGGCCCGTCCACCGGTCCGGCGAAGGGGCCCGCCGCAGCGGAGCCGAAGAAGACGACCGACCCTGGCGAGGGCGAACTGCCTGGCCGCCGGGATGCCTGACCCGATCCTGACCGACACCGCGGCCGTGGGCGGCAGCGTGCCCTTCGATAGTCCCGCGCCCTCCGGCAGCCCGGCGACGGATTTCAGCGTCGCCCTCCTCGGCGCGTTCGTGGGCCTCGGCGTCCGCGACATCGTCGTGAGTCCCGGTTCCCGCTCGCAGGCGCTCGCGCTGGTCGCGGCGGAACTCGAACGCCTCGGCCTGGTCCGCCTGCATGTGCGCATCGACGAACGCGGCGCCGGCTTCCTCGCGCTCGGCCTCGCCGTCGAGACCGGCGTGCCCGCCCTTGTGATCTGCACGTCCGGCACGGCCGTCGCCAACCTGCACCCCGCGGTGCTCGAGGCACATCACTCCGGGGTGCCGCTCATCGTGCTGACGGCCGATCGCCCCGTCGAACTCCGCGGCATCCGCTCGAACCAGACGACCGTGCAGACCGGGCTCTTCGGGGTGGCGACCCGGCTCTGCCTCGACGTTCCTGCCCCCGGTGCTGCCGCCGACGCCGCCGGTTCCCACGCGGCCGACGCCGCCCGTTCTTCCGACGCTGTCCGCGCTGCCGAACTCGCCGCCCAGGCGATGGATGCCGCCACCGGCCGCAGCTCGCTCGACCCCGGTCCCGTGCAGGCTCAACCTCGCCTTCCGGGAGCCCCTCTCCGCCCCCTGACCCTCGAGCGCTCCGCCGACACTGCCGCGAAAGCGGGTGAGCCGTCGGTGAGCCGCGGGCAGACCGCCGACTCACCCGCTTTCGCGGTGACCGGTGACGTGGCGGCTCTCGTTCTCGACGCAGGGCCGCGCACCGTCGTGGTCGCCGGCACCGGCGCGGGGAGTGCGGCAGAGGAGTTCGCCCGGGCCGGCGGCTGGCCGCTGCTCGCCGAGGTGTCGAGCAACGCCCGTTTCGGGCCGAACCTCGTGGCCGCCTACCGTGAGCTGCTGCAGGCCGAGGACTTCGGCGGGCGGGTCGAACGCGTGATCGTGTTCGGGCATCCGTCGCTGAGCCGGGAGATCCCGGCCCTGATCCAGAGGGACGACGTCGAGACGATCGTCGTGGCCCCGACCGGCGCCGAGTGGTACAACCCGGGACACCGGGTGCGCACGTTCGCCCGCGCGGCGCGCGTCGGGGCATCCGCAACAGCTGCGGCGGAAACCCGCGACGGCCGGGCCTGGCTCGGCAGCTGGGTGATGACGAGCAGGCGGGTTCTCGACGCGGCGACCGACGAAGCGGATGTCCCCTTCGGCGCCCACGGGATGACGCGCGCCGAATTCGCCGCCCTCCGCGCTCCCGTCACCCGCAGCATGCTCGTCGACGCCGTCTGGAGGGCCTCCTGGCCACACGACAGGCTGGTGCTCGGCGCGTCCCGGCTGATCCGCGAGGCGGACCGGCGGGTGCCGGGCAAGAAGATCTCCGTGCACTCGAACCGCGGTCTCGCGGGCATCGACGGCACCATCGCGACCGCGACGGGCATCGCGCTCGCCAGCCAGGCGTTCCAGGACGGCAGCGAGCCCCGCTCGACCGGCACGACCCGGCTGCTCCTCGGCGACCTCGCCCTGCTGCACGACGCCGGATCGATGCTGCTGGTCCCGGGTGAAGCGCGGGCCCGGCTGCAGGTCATCGTCGGCAACGACGGCGGCGGAACCATTTTCGACGGGCTCGAGGTCGCGGCATCCGCCCCACAGGACCAGATCAGCCGGGTGCTCTACACGCCGCACGGCGTCGACCTCTCCGCGCTCGCCGCAGCGTACGGCTGGGAGTACGTCCGGGCGGCGACCCGCAGCGATCTCGAGCGGGCGCTCACCGCGCCGCCGCTCGGACCGAGCCTGCTCGAGGTGCCGCTCACGCGCTAGGTTTTCTGCATGGCCTCGCGTGGGCCCGGCTGCACAGTGTCAGTCTTCCTGCAGTTTTCGACGAAGGGTGCATCATCATGAGCGGGCTCGACCACAAGTTCTGGGACTCAGACCCGATCGAGACGCTCCGCGTCGGCCCCGGATTCCGGCTCGCCGCCGTCGACCCCGACGCGACCCCCGGTTTCGACGGCGTCGCGAAGAAGAACGCCGACAAGGCGCTCGCCTCGGGTGTCGGCCTGCTCGATTCTCTGCAGGAGAAGCTCTACGCCAACAGCCGGGCCGCGGCTGATGACGGCGGTGGCCGCAAGGTGCTCCTCGTGCTGCAGGCCATGGACACCGCGGGCAAGGGCGGCATCGTGCGGCACGTCGTCGGGTCCGTCGACCCCCAGGGTGTGCGCCTCACCGCGTTCAAGGCGCCGACCGCGGAGGAACGCGCGCACGACTTCCTCTGGCGGGTACGGAGCCGTGTGCCGGGTCCCGGCCTGATCGGGGTCTTCGACCGCTCGCACTACGAGGACGTGCTGATCGCCCGCGTGCACGAGCTCGCTCCCGCCGAAGAGATCGAGGCCAGGTACGGGCAGATCCGCCAATTCGAGCAGGACCTCGTCGACGACGGCACCACGATCATCAAGGTCATGCTGCAGATCAGTTCGGCCGACCAGAAGGAGCGGCTGCTCGAGCGCCTCGAGCGCCCCGACAAATACTGGAAGTACAACCCGGCCGACGTCGACGAGCGGATGCGCTGGGCCGACTACCAGGCGGCCTACCAGCTCGCCCTCGAACGCACCTCGACCCCTGACGCACCGTGGTTCGTCGTTCCCGCCGGCAAGAAATGGTACGCACGCCTCGCCGTCCAGCACCTGCTGATCGATGCCCTCGAGCGTCTGAACCTCGACTGGCCGCCCGCCGCCTTCGACGTCGACGCCGAAAAGGCGCGCCTCGCCGCCACCTGACCCGCCCCATCCGCCCCGCCGTTGCCCGGCGACTCCTTCCGTTCCTCCCGTTTCTCCCGCGAGAGTACGAAATCGGCCCTTCTGGAGCCTTTTTAAAGGGCCATAAGTGCGCTCTCGCGGTTCACGGCGCTGAGCGCTGAGCGCTCAGCGCTCAGCTCTCAGCTCAGAGCGCAGGGGCGGGGGTTAGCCGAAGGCTTCTACGATGGGGCGGAACTTCATACGGGTCTCGGCGAGCTCGCGGTCGGGCTCTGAGCCGAGCACGATACCGCAGCCGGCGTATGCCGTGACGTCCCCGGTCGGCGTGACCTGGGCGCAGCGCAGCGCGATCGCCCATTCCCCGTCGCCGTCCGCGCCGACCCAGCCGACCGGCCCGGCGTACCGGCCGCGGTCGAAGGGCTCGAGTTCGCGGATGAGCGCAAGGGCGGCCTGCGTCGGCGTTCCCGCGACCGCCGCCGTCGGGTGCATGGCGGCGATGAGGTCGAGGGACGTCGATCCGTCGGAGAGGGTGCCCTCGACATCCGTCGCGAGGTGCCACAGGTTCGGGAGCTTGACCGTGAACGGCAGCTCGCTCGTGAGCAGGTGCGAGGTGTGCGGACGCAGCGAGGCGAGCACGCTCTGCACCGCGAAGGCGTGTTCGTCGCCGTCCTTCGCGCTCGTCGCGAGCGCGGCGGCGGCCTCGAGGTCCGCCGCGGCGTCTGCGCCGCGTGAGACGGTCCCGGCGAGTACCCGGGCGTTGACCTCGCCGTGGTCTGCGCGGATCAGGGTTTCGGGGCTCGACCCGACGAGGCCGTCGACGGCGTAGGTCCAGCAGTCCGGGTAGCCCAGTGCGAGTTCGCTGATCGTGCGGCGCAGGTCCGACTTGGCCGGAAGGTGCCCGCGGAGGTCCCTGGCGAGCACGACCTTGTTGACCTCGCCGGCGGAGAGACGCACGACCGCCTCATCGACGGCGGCCTTGTACGCCTCGGGCCGCAGCGTGCCCGAGAGCAGCGAGATGCGGTATTCGGTGCCGAGCGGATGCAGCGCCACCGGAATCTCCGGAGGGGTGCCCCCGGTCGGCCAGATCCGGGTGACCCAGCACAGGCCGTCCTCACGCCCGACGATGACCTCCGGAACGAGGAGCACGCTCGTCTCGGCGGATTCGTCGTCGAAGGCGAAGGTGCCGAACGCCAGCAGGCCGGTGCCCGTTCTCGCGAGCGGATCGGTCACCGTGGATGCGGCGACGACGTCCCGCCACGCGCTCGCGGCATCCGTCATGCGGGTCGGGCCCGAGAATTCGAGCCGCAGGGCCGAGCCGAGGCCGGCGAGGCCCTGGTTGCGACGCATCCAGAGCAGCGGCTTCCGGGCGTCGAGAAGAAGGACCAGTTGTCGAATGTCGGCAATGGGAGTGGTTTCAACCGTCAAGGCCTGCACATTCACCTGCCCAGCCTATGCCAGCCGCCGCGGACACCGGCTTCCGGGGGCGATAACCGCCCTATCACCGGCTTCGCAGGATCAGTGGGGAGCGGCAACCTAGACTGTTGGAGTGAACAGAGCAGACCTCAGCAAGCAGCCGGAGCAGGTCGCTGCCATGTTCGATCAGGTGTCGACGCATTACGACCGCACAAACGCGGTTCTGTCGGTCGGAAATGCCGCCCTCTGGCGGCTCGCGGCCACTCGCGCCGTCAACCCGCAGGCGGGCGAGCGCATCCTCGACATCGCAGCGGGCACAGGCACCTCGAGCGTCGCGCTGACCCACAGCGGCGCCCACGTCGTCGCCGCGGACTTCTCCGCCGGGATGATCCAGGTCGGCCGGGAACGCCATGCCGGCAACCCGCTCGTCGAGTTCGTGCAGGCGGACGCCACGGCACTGCCCTTCGCCGACGACGAATTCGACGTCGTCACCATCTCCTTCGGCCTGCGCAACGTCGTCGAACCCCGCAAGGCGCTCGCCGAGTTCTTCCGCGTCACCAAGCCCGGCGGTCGCGTGGTCATCTGCGAGTTCTCCACCCCGCCGAACCCCGTCGTCCGCACCGGCTACTTCGCCTACCTCAACCACGTGATGCCCCGGGTCGTCAAGCTCGCCTCCTCGAACGCGGAGGCGTACGACTACCTCGGCGAATCGATCGCCGCCTGGCCGACCCAGCCCGTGCTCAGCGGATGGCTCCGCGAGGCCGGCTACGAGTCCGTCGCCTACCGCAACCTCACCCTCGGTATCGTGGCACTGCACCGCGGTATCAAAGCCGCCTCCGCGCCCGCGGCCGCGGCTGTCCCGGCCGACTGAAACTCCCAGACCCCAATGGATAGGCTGTCAGAGTGAAACCGAGCGTTCCCCTGTTCCGGCGCGGCTCCTCCGTGACGAGCCAGATCGGCCTCAGCGATCGAATCTTCTCGACAGCGAATGACCGTGGCCTGGCCGCCGGCATCGATGCCGGCCTCGAGCAGGTCGAGGCGAGTCTCTTCGCCGAGGTCGTGTTCGCCGACGAGGTCGCGAGCGTCACCACCCGGTACCTTCTCGAAGCCGGCGGCAAGCGCGTGCGCCCCATGCTGGCCCTGCTCACCGCTCACCTCGGCAGCGGCAACCTGACCGACGTCGTCACCGCGGCCACCGCGATCGAGATCACCCACCTCGCCTCGCTCTACCACGATGACGTCATGGACGACTCCGGTCAGCGCCGCGGCGTCCCGAGCGCGCAAAAGGTCTGGGGCAACTCGATCGCGATCCTCACCGGCGACCTCCTGTTCGCCAGGGCGAGCCAGCTGATGGCCAAGCTCGGCGAGCGGGCCATCCGCCTGCAGGCCGACACGTTCGAACGCCTCGTGATGGGGCAGCTCCACGAGACCGTCGGCCCGCACGACGGCGACGACCCGGTCGAGCACTACATCTCCGTGCTCGCCGACAAGACGGGCTCGCTCATCGCGGCAGCGGCCCAGGCCGGGATCATCTTCTCGGACGCGCCCGACGAGTTCGAACAGCCGCTCGTGAGCTTCGGCGAGAAGATCGGCGTCGCGTTCCAGCTCATCGACGACGTACTCGACCTCTCCCCGCAGCCCGAGGCGACGGGGAAGGTGCCCGGCACCGACCTGCGCGCCGGCGTTGCGACCCTGCCCGTGCTCAGGCTCCGCGAGCGCGCCGGCGACGACCCGGCATCCGCTGCCCTGCTCGAACGCCTCGAACGGGACGTCATGAGCAGCCAGGGCACCCGGAGTGAGGCCGCGGACTCCGCGATCGCCGCGCTCCGTGACCACGATGTGACCGCGCAGACCCTCTCAGAGGCGCACGGCTGGGCACACGACGCCGTGGCCTCCCTCGATCCCCTCCCAGACGGGTCCGTCAAGAAGGCGCTGACCCGATTCGCCGACACGATCGTCGAGCGATCAAGTTAGAAAGGTCGTCATGACCGAGAAGCGCCCCACCGACCAGCGACCCGCGAAGCTACGCCTGGCGATCGTCGGGGCAGGCCCCGCCGGAATCTACGCCGCGGACATCCTGCTCAAGGCGGAACGCAACTTCGACGTCTCGATCGACCTGTTCGACCACCTCCCCGCGCCGTACGGACTCGTACGGTACGGCGTCGCACCGGACCACCCCCGGATCAAGGGCATCATCTCGGCCCTGCGCGACGTGCTCGACCGCGGCGACATCCGCATCTTCGGCAACGTGCGCTTCGGCGAGGACATCACCCTCGACGACCTCCGGAAGCACTACAACGCCGTCATCTTCGCGACCGGCGCCGTGCGCGACGCCGACCTGCGGATTCCCGGCATCGACCTCGTCGGCTCCTACGGCGCCGCCCGCTTCGTGAGCTGGTTCGACGGGCACCCCGACTACCCGCGCACCTGGCCGCTCGAAGCCAAGCAGGTCGCCGTGATCGGCAACGGCAACGTCGCCCTCGACGTGGCGCGGATCCTCGCGAAGCACGCGGACGACCTGCTGCCCACCGAGATCCCGGCGAACGTCTACGACGGGCTCAAGGCCTCACCGGTGACCGACGTGCACATCTTCGGGCGCCGCGGACCGACATCCGTGAAATTCACCCCGCTCGAACTGCGCGAGCTCGGCGAACTGCCCGACGTCGACATCGTCGTCTACGACGAGGACTTCGACTACGACGACGCGGCGCGCGCCGCCGTTGCGAGCAACAAGCAGGTCTTCGTGATCGACAAGGTGCTCGGCAAGTGGCGTGAACGCGCCCACAAGCTCGCCGAGGACCCGCAGGCGGGCGCGAGCCGCCGGCTGCACCTGCACTTCTTCGCCAAGCCCCTCGAACTCATCGACGACGGCACCGGCCGGGTCGGCGGCATCCGCTACGAACGCACCGCGCCCGACGGCCAGGGCGGCGTCGTGGGCACCGGGGAGATCCGCGAGTTGCCGGTGCAGGCCGTGTACCGTGCGGTCGGCTACTTCGGCTCGCCGCTGCCCGGGGTGCCGTTCGACAAGAAGCACGGTGTGATCCCGAACCGCGAGGGGCAGGTGCTCTCCAAGGGCGACCCGTCGTCCGGTGCGGGCAGCGCCAACCAGCAGCTCTACGGCGTGTACGCGACCGGGTGGATCAAGCGCGGGCCGGTCGGACTGATCGGGCACACCAAGTCAGACGCGATGGAAACCGTGCGGCACCTGATCAACGATCTCGGCAACTGGTGGCGCCCGGAATCCCCGTCGGAGGAGAGCATCGTCGCGCTCCTCGACGAACGCGGAGTCCAGTACACGAACCTCGACGGCTGGCACCGCCTCGACCAGCACGAGCAGGCGCTCGGCGCGGCAGAGGGCCGGGTGCGGATCAAGGTCGTGCCCCGCGACGAGATGGTCGCCATCTCCCGCGCCTCAGCGCCAGCAGAAGTGACCGCCTCGGCCTAGGACCCGAGCAGTTCGCTGCCCGCCTCGCCGAACACGGCGAGGTGGGCGTCGACGTCCGCGGCGGTGGTGTCCGGGCTCACCGGCGCCATGTTGTCGAACGGCGTCAAGAGGATGCCCGGATGTCTAGCGGAAGTTGACGAACTGCAGGGCGACGTCGAGGTCCTTGCCCTTGAGCAGTGCCATCGTGGCCTGCAGGTCGTCGCGGCTCTTCGAGCTCACCCGGAGCTCGTCGCCCTGGATCTGGCTCTTGACGCCCTTGGGGCCTTCGTCGCGGATGATCTTGCCGATCTTCTTCGCGTTCTCCTGGTCGATGCCGGCCTTCATCGAGGCCTCGATCCGGAATTCCTTGCCCGAGGCGTACGGGTCGCCCGCGTCGAGGCTGCGCAGTGAGATGCCGCGCTTGATGAGCTTGGACTCGAAGACCTCGAGGATCGCCTTGACGCGCTCCTCCGAGTTCGCCTTCATGAGCACCTTTTCGCCGCTCATCTCGATCGAGGCGCCGACGTTCTTGAAGTCGTAGCGCTGCGCGACTTCCTTGTGGGCCTGGTTGAGGGCGTTGTCGACCTCCATCGGGTCGACCTTGCTGACGATGTCGAACGTTGAGTCTGCCATGACAGCAATGTTATCGGCGGATGCTTCGCCCGGCATCCGCGCCCCATCCCCCGTCGTGTGCGACTCGGCCACCCCGGGGGCTCATCGGCAACTGATAACCGCTGGAGGCCGCGGCCATAGCCCTGCTGCGTACCGTTGCCGACGCGGCAGTCAGAAGCCGCGCACGAGCTATCGAGGAGACCATGAAACGGCCACAGTTTCTCACGCACATCCGCCCACGAACCTGGGTGGTTGCCGGCGTCGTCGTGCTCGCCCTCGCGGGCGGCAGCATCTACTGGTTCGGTTTCGCCGTCCCGGCGAACACCAAGTCCACGGTCGCCGCTCCCATCACCACCGCAGCGAGCCTCACGACCATGCAGAAGACCGTCGACAGCGACGGCACCGCGACCCCGACCGTGAACGACTCGGTGAGCTTCGCCGTGTCCGGCACCGTCACGGCCGTCCCGGTCGCGGCGGGGAGCACCGTGACCGCTGGCCAGGTGCTCGCAACGGTCGACACGCTCAGCCTCGACGCCGCCGTGCTTCAAGCACAGGCGACGCTCGCGACCGCGAAGGCGAAACTCGCCACGAGCGTGAGCGACAGCGACGGCACCACCGCTGCCGTCGCTCAGATCGCGGCCCAGACGGCGTCCGTCGCCGTCGACGAGGCCGCCGTCGTGACCGCGCAGTCCGCGGTCGCCGGTGCGACTCTCACCGCCCCCTCCGCCGGCCTCGTCACCGCGGTCAACGTCGCCGTCGGCGACGTGATCTCCTCGGGCAGCTCGGGAAGTTCAGGTAGCTCGGGCAGTTCAGGAGCGGGCGGCGCCACGACCGCGTCGACCGCCTCGACCTCGACGAGCACGGCCGACTTCAGCATCGTCGGCACCGACTCGTGGTCGCTCTCCCTCGCCATTGGCGAGTCGGACATCGCCAACGTCGCGGTCAACGACCAGGTCGAACTGGCGCTCGACGACGGCACCGCGTTCTTCGGCACCGTGCAGTCCGTCGGCATCCTGCCGTCGACGACCTCCGGCGCGGTCACCTACCCCGTCGTCGTCGCCGTCACCGGAGACCCGGACGGCCTCTACGACGGCGTCGCCGTGACGGCCAAGATCGTCTACGAGCGCCGCACCAACGTGCTCACCGTTCCGAGCGCCGCGGTCACGACCGCAGACGGCGTCTCCACCGTGAAGACCCTGGACGCCTCCGGCACCGCGGTTGCGACGACCGTCACCGTCGGCGAGACCGTCGGCAACGTCACCGAGATCCTCACCGGCATCGCCGAGGGCGACGAAGTCGTGGTCGTGACGTTCACCCCGGGCTCCGGAAACAGCGGCTCAACGACCGAGCGCGGCACCCGACCGACCGGAATGCCTGACGGCGCAACGTTCCCGGGAGCCGGAACGGGGACCAACGGTGGTTGATCCGCTCATGAACCCCGTCTCCGCCAACCCCGTTTCCGCCAACCCCGTCTCCACACACTCGGTCGCGGCCCTGCCCTCCCACCCGTGGACACTCGAGGCGGATGCCGCAGGCCCCGTCATCGAGCTCATCGACGCCGGCAAGACCTACACCTCCGGCACCATCGAATTCGAAGCACTGAAAGGGATCAACCTCGCGATCCACGAGGGCGAATACGTCGCCATCATGGGGCCGTCCGGCTCCGGGAAATCCACCATCATGAACATCCTCGGCTGCCTCGACACCCTCACCCGCGGCCAGTACCGCCTCGGAGGCACCGACGTCGAGGAGCTCGACGAGATCGAACTCGCGAGCGTGCGCAACCAGCAGATCGGCTTCGTCTTCCAGGGCTTCAACCTGCTGTCCTCGATGCCGGCCTGGCGCAACGTCGAACTGCCCCTCGTCTACGGGCACGTTCCCCGCGAGGAACGCAGGAAACGCGCCAGCCGCGCCCTCGAACGCGTCGGCCTCGGCGACCGCCTCGACAACAAACCGGGCGAGATGAGCGGCGGCCAGCAGCAGCGGGTCGCCGTGGCCAGGGCCCTCGTCGGGGAACCGACCATGATCCTCGCCGACGAACCGACCGGAAACCTCGACTCGGTGTCGACCCGCGACGTGCTCACCCTGTTCGACGAACTCAACGCCCTCGGCCGCACGATCGTCCTGATCACCCACGAACTCGAGGTCGCCCAGCGCGCCCGCCGGATCGTCTGGGTCAAGGACGGCGCCATCGTCCGCGACGAGGTGAACGCAGCATGACCTGGATGGAGAGTTTCCGCACCAGCTGGGCCGCCGTCTACTCCCACGCCCTGCGTTCGATGCTCACGATCCTCGGCATCCTGATCGGCATCGCCGCGGTCATCCTGACCGTCGGCCTCGGCCTCGGCACCCAGCTCGACGTGAGCGCCCAGATCAGTTCCCTCGGCAGCAACCTGCTCATCGTCGCCCCCGGCAGCAGCACGAGCACCACGGGAGCCCGCGGCGGCTTCGGCACGAGCGCGACACTCACGATCACCGACGCCGAGGCGCTCAGCTCGACCGTGAACGCCCCCGACATCTCCGGGGTCGCCCCGGAGAGCGCGACCTCGCTGTCGCTCACCGCCAACGACACCAACTGGACCACGACCGTCACCGGAACCACGACGGCGTGGACCTCCGTGCGACAGCGCACCCTCGCGCACGGCTCCTTCTTCACGCAGGCCCAGGCGGATGCCTCCGCCGCGGTCGTCGTGCTCGGCTCGGAGACCGCAGACGAACTCTTCGGCACCCAGAACGTGGTCGGCCAGTCCGTCGTGATCAGCGACAAGACCTTCCAGGTGGTCGGCGTGCTCGCCACGGCCGGTTCGGATTCGTCGAGCAACCTCGACGACGTGGCCATCGTGCCCTTCAACACCGCGGCCACCGACCTCGTCGGCGGCACCTCGAGCAACGCGGTGTCGACGATCTACCTGCAGGCCGCCTCGGACACCCAACTGTCCGCCGCCTACCAGGAGGCCGACGCGCTCCTGCTCAACCTGCACTCGATCTCCTCGACGGACGACGCCGACTTCACCATCAGCAGCCAGGACGCCCTGGTCAGCACCGCGACGGCGGTCTACCAGACCCTGACGATCCTGCTCACCGGAGTCGCCGGACTCTCGCTCCTCGTCGGCGGCATCGGCGTGATGAACATCATGCTCGTTTCGGTGTCCGAACGCACCAGGGAGATCGGCCTCCGCAAGGCGCTCGGCGCCCCGCCCTGGGCGATCCGGCGGCAGTTCCTGATCGAGGCGGCCATCCTCGGGCTGTCCGGCGGAATCCTCGGCGCGGTGATCGGGGTCGTAGCCGCCCTGACCCTGCCCGCGGTGATCGGCAGCTCGATCGTCGTGTCTCCGCTCGCAGTCGGACTGTCCATCGGGGTGGCGATCATCATCGGCCTCGTCTTCGGGGTCTATCCCGCCACTCGGGCGGCCAAGCTCGCGCCGATTGACGCGCTCAGGAGCGAGTAGCCATGCGCGTCAACCGAACCCACGCCCTGCACGCCTCGCCCGTCAGGCAGACCCCGCTGCAGGCATCCGCTTCAGCCGCAGTTTCACGTCCTGTTTCACGTCCATTGGAGACCTCATGACCCGCACTCGACCGACCACCCGTTTCGCCACCAACTTCGGAGTCCTGCTGGCCCTCGGCGGGGTGCTGCTCCTGACCGGCTGCGCAGCGGGGGCGAGCACAGCCGCGGTCCCTGCCTCCTCAGCGGCGCCGGCGTCGACGGGGGCGCCTGCCGATGCGGGCATCAACGGCACCATCGCCGCCGTGGCCGCCGGAATCCTCCAGGTACAGGATTCCAGCACCCAGACGGCCGTGTCGTACACGGCCGCAACGACGATCACCGCGACCGTGACCGGCGTGCTGACGGATGTCTCCGTCGGGCGCTGCGTCACCGTCTTCGGCTTCGCCGCGGCGAGCGGAACGACAGCGGCCACGGCCGCGACGAGCGTGTCCGTGACCGATGCGGTGGACGGAGCCTGCATGACGGGCATCCGCGGCGGCGGGGCCGACGGCACCATGCCGACCGGAGGCTCCGGGCAACGGCACCATGCCGAGTGGGGCCCCGAACGGAACCATGCCGACCGACCTGCCGTCTGGCGCCGCGGGGGCTCCGGGCGGCGGGACCTTCGGCTTCCCGGTCAGCGGACTCGTGACCGCGGTCACCGCCGACTCGATCACCGTCGACGCCGTTGGCATGGGCAGCACGGACACGACCTCGACCGAGGTCACCGTCGCGTCCACGACCACCTTCCTGAACACGGTCGCCTCCGACTCGAGCGCCCTCGTCGTCGGCGCGTGCGCCGTGGCGACCGGCGCCTCGGACACGAGCGGCGGCTTCGCCGCGACCGCCTTGGCGATCTCGACCGCCACCGCGGACGGCTGCGTCGCGCGGTCGGGCTTCGGCGGCGGAGCCCGCCCGAGCGGGAGCACCTCTAATGAGTAGGAGTCCCTTCGGTGCCTCCCGCAGGGCGGCCCGCGCCGAGGCTGCTGCGGCAGCCGAGGCCGCAGCAGCGCTGTCGAACTCTTCGGCGCTCGCCGCCCTCGAGGCCCGGAAGGACCTCGAGGCGCGGAAGGAGGCGACAGAGCCGACCGCCACGTCTCCGGCGACGCTGGGTGGAGCCGGGTCCTCGCCCACGACTGCGAAGTCTGTCACGAAGGCCCGGTCGGCCAAGGCCGTCGCTCAGCGCCGCCGGCGACTGATCGCCCTCGGCGCGGTCACCGCGGTGCTGTGCGTTTCGGGCGGCGGTGTCGTCTACGCCATGAACCGCACCGACAGCGGTCACTTCCGCACGGTTGTGGCCGCGACCGGGACGGTGAGCCAGTCGCTCGCCGTGACCGGCACCGTCGCTCCGACGACCCGGAAGGATGCCTCCTTCTCCGTCGGCGGAACCGTCGCGACGGTCGACGTCGCCATCGGGGCCACGGTCACCGCCGGGCAGACCCTCGCAACGCTCGATGCCACCGATCTGGCCGCAGCGGTCACGAACGCGGAGGCGACAGTCACCGCTGCTGAACAGACCCTCACCGACGATCTTGACTCTCAGACCGCGACCGCGACGACCTCGACGTCTGCGACCGGGTCTGCGTCAACGGGTTCGCCGTCCGGAACGACGTCCGGCAGCATCGCGGGCACAGGTTCGGGAACGGCGGGATCGCCCTCCGGTTCTACCTCGACCGTTCCCGATGCGGCCGTTACGGCGGCCGTCACCGTGGTCACAGCCGCCCAGGCCGCGCTCCTCGCGAAATACACCGAGGCTCAGACCGCGCTCGCCGCGAGCGACGCGACCATGGCCTCTACCGACGAGACCTGTAAGCCGTTCATCGACGCTGCCCTTGACGACGCCGCGACGACCGCGGCCGGCACGAGCTCGACTGACACGGGCACTGGGAGCACGGATGCGGCGGCCACGCCGACCGACACGGCCTCGCCCACCCCGACCGACACCGCGACGCCGGCGCCGACGGCGACCCCTCTCGACGACGGCCGCCGAACGACTCGCCGCAGCGAAGGCCAACCTCGCCGCATGCCAGACCGCGATCACCGCGGTCCTCGCCGGCCAGAAGACCGTCGACGCGGCCCAGCAGGACGTCCTGGCCCTCGTGACCGCCCTCAACACGGCCGTCAGCGGCCTCACGGCCGCGAACGCCGCAACGGCCGCAACCGGATCGATCGGTGCCGGCGCCACGACCGGCAGCACGAACGGCGCCACGACCGGCACCACGACCACCGGTACCGACACCACGGCCGGCCCAACGGCCTCGACGACGGCGGTCACGGCGTCCGGTACGGCCGCGAACACGTCCGCAGTCACCGGTGCGACAGCAACCTCTTTGGGAGGCCTGAACACGAGCTCGACGACCACGGTCGCATCCGCTGAGACGATCGTCGCCGATCGGGCTGACATCGCCGCGGCCGAGGCGCAGCTCGCCATCGCCCGGAAGCAGACCACCCTCACCACCCTCACGGCCCCGTTCGCGGGAACCGTGGCCGCGGTCGCGATCGTCGCGGGTGACGCGGTCTCGGCCGCCTCGAACACCGCCGTGATCACGATCCTCGGCAACGACGGCTACGTCGTCAACTCGACCGTGTCCCTCTCAAGAATCGCGAGCCTCACGGTCGGCCAGACCGCGAAGATCGAACTCGCGACGACGGGAACGGCACTGACCGGGGTCGTCAGCTCCATCGGCATCCTGAACGTCTCGACGTCGTCGACGCCGAAGTACGCGGTCACCCTCGCCGTCGACACGACGGACGCGACGATCCTGACCGGGGCGTCGGCACACGTCACGGTCGCGATCGAGAGCACGGATGCCGTGCTCACCGTGCCGACCTCGGCCGTGCATCGCGACGGGTCGGCGTACACCGTCGACGTGCTCGCCGCCGGGGCATCCACCTCGACGACGGTCACGGTCGGCGCCGTCGGCACCGAGCTGACCGAGATCGACTCCGGCCTCGCGGCCGGTGACGTCGTGATCCTCGCTGACCTGGACGATGCGATCCCGGGTACCGCCGCCGACACGAGCTCGAGCCTGACCGACCTCGGCGGTTCGAGTGGCGGAAGCAGCGCAGACTTCCAGGGCGGACCGCCATCCGGCGACTTCAGCGGCTTCAGTGGCGGTACCCCGCCGCAGGGGTGATCTTCGCGAGTGCCGCCCGTCCGGCTCAGCCCTGGGGCGGGCGGGCGGTGCTCGACCGCACGATCAGGTCGAACGGGATGGCGGTGTCGAGTTCCACGGGATCGTGCTTTCCCGGCTGCAGCTCGTCGAGCAGGATCTCGACGGCCTTTTCGCCCTGCCACTGCGGGAACTGGGCGATCGTGGTGAGCCCGAAGAAGTCGGCGAGCTCGTGGTCGTCCGTGCCGACGACGGACACGTCCCGCGGCACGACCAGCCCGAGGTCGCGCGCGGCGAGAATGCTGCCGATCGCCATCTCGTCCGATGCGGCGAAGATCGCACTCGGGCGCTCGTGCGGGTTGCCGAGCAACTGCTTGGCGGCCTGGTACCCGCCGCGGACCGTGAAGTCCGCGGCCTGGAACAGGGCGGGGGGGGGCGTGATCCCCGCTCCGGTCAGGGCGAGCTCGTAGCCGAGGCGCCGGTTCGTCGGCAGGTGGAAGTCGAGGTCGAGTTCGAGGTTGCCGCCGATGTGCGCGATCCGGGTGTGCCCGAGCGCGAGCAGGTGCTCCGTCGCGAGCCGGGCGACGGCGACATCGTCGATCGTGAGGGTTCGCACGCCCGCGATCGGGCCGCCGATGCCGACGAGCGGCTTCTCGAGCGCGTGCAACCGGGCCACCTCGTCCGGGTTCAGTTCGAGGGAGACCGCGATGACGGCATCCACTCTCTGGCGCAGCAGGAAGTGCTCGAACACGCTGCGGCGTTCGTCGTAGTCCCCGGCGAGGCTGTAGAGGGTGAGGTCGAAACCGCCGCGGAGCAGGGCCTTCTGGGCACCCTCGACGACGTTGGAGAAGAACCAGCGGTCGAGGAACGGCACGACGACGCCGATGTTCTTCATCCGACCGGATGCGAGGCTCGAGGCGTTCGAGGACACGACATAGCCGAGTTCCCCCGCAACGGTCTCGACCCGGAGCCGGGTGGCCGGGGAGACGTGGCCATTGCCGCTCAGGGCGCGGGACACCGTCGCTGTGGACACGCCCGCCTGGCGGGCGACGTCGTCGATGCCGACCATGCGGCTCCTCACAAGTCAGGGGGAAATGGCCCTTCAGCGATCATATCGAGCGGGCGCATCCGCCAGCCGACACCAATGGTTCCGGACGCAATTTCGCACGGGGGCAATTCCCTTGTATTCTGTCTGAGCGTCTCCGGTCAGGTGGTTTCACATGGTCGGGTGCGCAATGGCAAGTTACCCAAGTGGCCAAAGGGATCTGACTGTAAATCAGCCGTCGTAGACTTCGGGGGTTCGAATCCCTCACTTGCCACAACCAATACCCCCGGAAGCCCTGGTTTCCGGGGGTTTTTGCGTCTCCCGTCCTGCCTTCCCCTGCGTCGTCTAGCGTGGAAGCATGACGATTCCCGCCCCGACCGAACTGCTCCGCCTCGCCCAGGACACCGCGCTCGTCGCGGGAGAGCTGGCCGCCAGGCGACGCGCGGAGGGTGTGGAGGTCGCCGCGTCCAAGTCCTCGCCGGAGGACATCGTCACCTTCGCCGACCGGGAGACCGAAAACCTGATCCGGGCGCTGCTCGCCGAGGCTCGGCCGAATGACGGCTTCTTCGGCGAGGAGTCCGCGGCGACCCCCGGCACCTCCGGCCTGACCTGGGTCGTCGACCCGATCGACGGCACCGTCAACTTCCTCTACGGCATTCCCGCATGGGGCGTCAGTATCGCCGTCGTCGAGGGCGACGACCCGGCGACCTGGACAACCCTGGCCGGCGCCGTCTTCAACCCGGCGCTCGGCGAACTCTTCACCGCCTCCGTCGGCGGCGGGTCCCACCTCAATGGCAGCAGGCTCCAGGTGCCGACGGGCGTTCCGCTCAACCTCGCGCTGGTTGGAACCGGCTTCTCCTACCGCGCGGCCATGCGGCTGCGGCAGGCGAACGTCGTGCACGGCCTGATCGACCGGGTTCGGGACATCCGCCGGATCGGTTCGGCCGCGCTCGATCTCTGTTCTGTCGCCGCCGGTCGCCTCGACCTCTATTACGAGCGCGGGCTCAACCCGTGGGACCAGGCCGCGGGCGCGCTCGTCGCCCGCGAGGCCGGCGCACGGGTCGGAGCCTTCGGTGAGGAGCGCGAGGGAATCGACCTCCTGATCGCCGGGGCGCCCGACCTGTACGCCGATTTCGAGCCGATCCTGGCCCCGCTCTTCACTCAATTTATGAGTTCTCAGGAACGGTAGCGCCGCCGCCGCCGAGTGCCCTGCGATTCCGGGGTGACAGCGGAAATCGGGTCCTAACCGTGCCCCCAGGACTGACGGCAAAAAACCCCGCATTGGGGTGTCATTACGTGCAAAGGAATGGAATATTCGAGCCTCGCGAGCTAGCCTGTAGTGATTCGTTACTTTGGCCTGGCCAAGACGACCACGCTCGCCACTGTCCGCCGCGCCGAAAGAATCCACCCGACTTTGTCTTCTCACTCCTCCACATCGCGCGATTCTGCGCGTGCCGCGAGTGACTCCGAAAGCCCGGTAGTGAGCGATTCTTCAGCTCTGGTCCAGCCCGCCCGCACTGCTGTGCCCGTACATCCGGCCGCCCTGACCCGCCGGGAACTGCGCGAGCAGGAACGCCTCGCCGCGGCACCCCTGGCCGCAGCGCACCGCGCAGCAGCAGCCGACGCACCCGCCGATTCCGCCGTGCCGAGCGCCGCCCGACCGGTCGCACTCAACACCGACGCCGTGCAGGTTCTCGCCGATGAACTCGCCGAACCCGTACTCGCCACCGTGACGGTCAACGATTCCGATCGCCTGATCGCGGCCCCCGCCGCCGCAGACGCACCCGTGACCGACCTCGACCAGCTCCAGACGGATGCCGCGGCGGCGACCTCGCTCCCGCAGCCGACCAGGTCCCACGCTCGCGCCGCGAAGGCCGGTTCCCACGGCTCCGCTCGTGCCGCCCGGGCGATCCGGGCCCTCGACGACGCCGGCCAGCCCGTTCGCCCGTCGCGGACCGCGTCACGCGCCCTCCGCAGCGGCACGATGAAGCAGCCGACCCACCGCCCCGCCGCCCCGGCGTCGTCCCAGCGGCCGGCCCCGAAGCTGCGCCGCCTGGCCACGACCGGATTCACCGTCGTCGCCATGGCCTTCGTCGCCCTGATGGCCGTGTCCACCTCGCTTCCCGCAGAAGCCCTGCTCTCCTCGGCCGACGTGCAGGCCGCAGCCCGGCTCTCCACGCAGACCTCGCCGGTCGAACCGGCGCAGACGCTCAGCATGGACGGCGGCACAGACACGATTTCCGTCACGCGTGATGGTTTCGAATCGAAGTCGATCGCCGAGGTCGCCGCTGCGAGCGGCATCCGCATGGAAGCGACCTTCACCAACAACCCGAACGGCACGATCCAGTGGCCCTTCGCGGTCGGCGTGCACATCGGTGACCGGTTCGGCTATCGCAACTGTGCCGGCTGTTCCGCGGACCACCAGGGTCAGGACTTCAACCCCGGCATCGGCGCCCCGATCCAGTCCATTGCCGACGGCGTCGTGAGCTTCACCGAAGACGGCGAAGGCAGCCTCGGCGTGCACATGATCATCGACCACGTCATCGACGGCAAAGTCGTCTCGAGTGTCTACGCGCACATGATCCACGGCTCGATGCTCTTCAAGACCGGCGACGTCGTCAAGGTCGGCCAGGTCATCGGCAAGGTCGGCAACACCGGAATGTCCACCGGCCCGCACCTGCACTTCGAGATCCGCCTCGGCGGCAAGGACGGCGTCCACGTCGACCCGCTCGTCTGGCTCCGCGCCAACACCAACTAGCGCTGGTCGCTGGTCGCTGGTCGCTGGTCGCTGGTCGCTAGTCGGTGACGTCGCTCGTCGCTAGTCGGTGACGTCGCTCGTCCGGCCGCGATCGATGGCCTCGAGCAGGCTCGTCGGCAAGGCGAACGGGGTCAGCCCCGCGATGCTCAGCAGGTCGTCCCCTGTCCGTACGGCGGGTTCGAGAGCGACGACCTGATTGTGCAGGCGCTCCATCTGGATGTCCAGCCGATTGGCGACATCCGCCGCCTCTTTGAGCTCGGCGACGAGGTTCGCCGGAACGACCCCACGGTACTTGTAGAAGATCTTGTGCTCGAGGCTCGCCCAGAAGTCCATCGCCACGGTGCGGATCTGGATCTCGACGGTGACCGGCTCGACCCGGTCGGACATGAACACCGGGATCGCGACGATCAGGTGCAGGCTCTTGTAGCCGTTCGACTTCGGGGTGGTCACGTAGTCCTTGACCTCGAGGACGGTGACGTCCTCCTGGCTCGTGAGCATGTCGAGCACCCGGTAGGTGTCCGAGATGAAGCTGCAGGTGACCCGGATACCCGCAATGTCCTGGATCTGCCGGCGGATGTCCTCGAGGTCGAGCGGGCAGCCCTTGCGCAGGGCCTTGTTGAGGATCCCCTCCGGCGACTTGATCCGGGAGCCTGACGTGCTCGATCGGGCTGTAGTCGTGGATCGACGCGAACTCTTCCTTGAGGATGTTGATCTTCGTCATCATCTCGTCGGTCGCGAACTTGTAGGACATCATGAAGCGCGTGAGCTCGGTCTTGATCTCGTGGTGGCGCGCCTTTTCGGCGTCGCTCTCGGCCTGGAGTTCGGTCAGTGTCGCGTCGTGGGCACCGGTGCGGGCCTCGCCTCGGTTCCCTGAACCGGGCTCGACGACGACGAGGTCGGTATCGGTGCTCTCCTGCTGGACCAGGTCGGTATCCGTGCTCTGCTGGGTGCCGGCGACGCTGTCGGTCTGTGGGGCGGTCACGGTGTGCTCCTTCTGCGGGCGCCGAATCTGCGCCGCTCCCTCAATCCTCCCACTTCGGGGCTGCGGGTCGGCTGGGATGACGCTGGGGGCTCCCGATGACCGACGCCGGCCGGCGCCAACGCGAAATGCAGGACCAGGCGCAGGTTGAGGCTGGGGGAGCCTCAGTGGCGGTCTGATCCTGCATTTCGTGAGCTCGGGCATCCGCCCAGGCGCGCGCACCGTCAGGTGCAGGTGCAGGTGAGGGCGGGAGCTAGGCGCGCAGCCAGGCGGTGGTGTCGCCGGGCAGGGTTCGCCCGGTGAGCGGTTCGCTCGTGAGCAGTACCTCGCCGACGGGGAGGGTGACGGATGCCGCCCCCGTGTTCGCGACAACGGTCACGCTGCCGTTCGTGAACGCGACGACCGCATCGCCGAGCCCGTTGAGCCAGGACACGGAGCCGAGTCCCAGGTCGTGCTCCCGCCGGAGCCGGAGGGCGAGCTTGTAGAGCTCGAGGGTCGACGTCGGCACGCCTTCCTGTACGTCACGGGCGAGTTCGCCCCAGATGGCCGGCTGCGGAAGCCAGCTGGCCGCGGTCGGGCCGAAACCGTAGGACGGGGCCGAGGCGACCCAGGGCAGCGGCACGCGGCATCCGTCCCGGCCGTAGCGCTCGCCGTTGGTGCGGAACCAGGTCGGGTCCTCGCGTGAGGCGTCAGGCAGGTCGACGACCTCCGGCAGGCCGAGTTCCTCACCCTGGTACAGGTAGCTCGAACCGGGCAGGGCGAGCATGAGAGCGGATGCCGCCCGCGCGCGGCGCAGGCCGACGACGGTATCGGGAAGGCCGACCGTCTTCGGGCCGATGCCGTGGCCCTGCAGGTTGTCGCCCGTGAGCGCGAGGCGTGAGGCGTGCCGGACGACATCGTGGTTGGAGAGCACCCAGGTGCTCGGTGCCCCGACCGCGCTGAAGGCGGCGAGGGAGTCGTCGATGACGCGCCGGAGGCCGGGGCCGCCCCAGAGAGTCTCGAGGTAGGCGAAGTTGAAGGCCTGGTGCATCTCGTCGGGGCGCACCCACTCGGCGACGTGGCTGAGCGGGTCGACCCAGGCCTCTGCGGCCAGGATCCGGTCGCCGGGGTACTCGTCGAGCACGAGCCGCCAGTCGCGGTAGATCTCGTGTACTCCGGGCTGCGCCCAGTACGGCGCGGTCGCGGCCGGTTCTGCGACGACGCCGGGCTCGAGGGCGGTTGCCCGCCCGCCCATGCTTCCGCCATCGGCGGGCGGGGTGTAGTCGGGAAGGCCTGCGGCCTTGATCATGCCGTGTGCGACGTCGACCCGGAAGCCGTCAGCGCCGCGGTCGAGCCAGAAGCGCAGCACGTCGCGGAACTGTGCGCGGACCCAGGGGTTCTGCCAGTCGAGGTCCGGCTGGCTCGAGTCGAAGAGGTGCAGGTACCACTGGCCCGGAGTGCCGTCGGCCTCCATGACGCGGGTCCATGCGAGACCGCCGAAGACGGATTCCCAGTTGTTCGGCGGCAGCTGGCCGTTGACGCCCTTGCCGTCGCGGAAGATATAGTGCCCGCGCTCCTCGCTGCCGGGGCCGGCCGCGAGGGCGGCCTGGAACCAGGGGTGGTCACTGGACGAGTGGTTGGGCACGATGTCGACGATGACCCGGATGCCGAGGTCGTGCGCCGTGGCCTGCAGGGTGGCGAAATCGTCGAGGGTGCCGAAGAGCGGATCGACGTTGCAATAGTCGGCGACGTCGTACCCGGCGTCACGCTGGGGCGACGTATAGAACGGTGAGAGCCAGATGGCGTCGATGCCGAGATCCTGCAGGGCGGGAAGCCGGCTGGTAATGCCGGCGAGGTCGCCCATACCGTCGCCGTTCGAGTCGGCAAACGAGCGCGGGTAGATCTGGTAGATAACGGCGGTACGCCACCATTCGGAGCCTGTCATGACCAAAACTTTACTGCATGGAATCCCTCATGAAAGCGTTTGCAGAAATCCATACTTAAACGATTCCGACAAACTTTCAGATACCATCGCGCTTTGAATTGCCAATCAACAGTCCATCGACTAGAAATGTAAACGCTTGCACTTTTGATTTGTTCGTTCTACGAGAGGCACACCAATGATGGTGAAGAAGAAAGCCCTGCTTGCCGCCGGCGCCGTACTGGCGGCCGCGACACTGGCCCTGACCGGCTGTTCGGGTGGAGGGGCCACCTCCACAGCGAGCGCCACCGCCGCCGCCGGAACCGGTAGCCTGACCGTCTGGGTCGACGCCGACCGCGCCCCCGTGCTCAAGGATGCCGCCGCGGCGTTCACCCAGGAGACCGGCGTCGAGGTGAAGCTGGTCCAGAAGGACTTCACGAAGATTCAGGACGAGTTCGTCGCCCAGGTCCCCACCGACAAGGGCCCGGACATCACGATCGCCGCCCACGACTGGCTCGGCAACTTCGTCGCCAACGGCGTCGTGCAGCCGGTCGAACTCGGCGACACCGCCGCCAACTACCAGAAGGTCGCTGTCACGGCGATGAGCGTCGAGGGCAAGACCTACGGCGTGCCGTATTCCATCGAGAACATCGCGCTCCTCCGTAACACCGCGCTCGCGCCGACCGCTCCCGCCAGCTACGACGACATGGTCGCAGCGGGCAAGGCCGCCGGCACCGAGTTCCCGTACCTCGTGCAGCTCGGCCCGGACGCCGACCCGTACCACCTGTACCCGTTCCAGACCTCCTTCAGCGCCCCGGTCTTCGGCACCAACGCCGACGGAAGCTACAACGCCAACGACCTGTCCATCGGCAACGCCGGCGGAGAGGGCTTCGCGACCTGGCTCGGCGCCCAGGGCGCAGCGGGCAACCTGAGCCTCAACGTCACGAGCGACATCGCCAAGGAGAAGTTCCTCGCCGGCGCCTCGCCCTTCCTGATCACCGGCCCGTGGAACGTCCCGGACGCCCAGAAGGCCGGCATCACTGTCGCGGTCGACCCGATCCCCTCGGCCGGCGGCCAGACCGCACAGCCGTTCGTCGGCGTGCAGGGCTTCGTCGTGAGCGCCAAGAGCAAGAACGCCCTCGCCGCGAACGAGTTCCTGGTCAACTACATCGGCAGCGAAAAGGTGCAGACCGCCCTCTACAAGGTCGGCGGGCGGGCCCCGGCCAACACCGCGGCCTTCGAGGCAGCCAGCTCCGACCCGATCACCGCCGGCTTCGGCAAGGTCGCGGCCACGGCCGTCCCGATGCCGAGCATCCCGCAGATGGGCAAGGTCTGGCAGTTCTGGGGCGTCACCGAAGCCGCGATCATCTCCCAGAAGGGTGACCCGGTCGCCCTGTGGCAGAAGATGACCGCCGACATCCAGGCCGCCATCAAGTAACGAAGCACCACAGCACCACAGCATCACAGCATCACAGCACCACAGCACCACAGCACCACAGCACCACAGCACCACAGCACCACAGCACGACGGATGCCCGTCCCCGGCCCCCGCGGACGGGCATCCCCTCACCAGCACCACCTGCACCCGAGAAAGCGGACAACGATGACCACACCACGCACCGAACAGGACGCGGCGCAGCTCCGGCAGACGAAACGCTCCCGGCGGGCCGCCCGGGTCGCCGAGGCCGCCTCCGCCGGGGTCAAGGTGCTCCTCGTCAAGATCGTGCTTCTCGGCATCGTCGACGCGATCAGCGTCTACGCCCTCTTCGTGCTCGTGATGAAGCAGGACTGGGTCGTCGTCGGCCTCGTGGCCTTCGTTACCCTGGTCGTCAACTGGATCTACTTCAGTCACCAGAAACTCCCGGCCAAGTACCTCGCGCCCGGGCTGATCTTCCTCCTCATCTTCCAGATCTTCGTGATCGGCTACTCCGGCTACATCGCCTTCACCAACTACGGCACGGGCCACAACAGCACCAAGGCCGACGCGGTCAACGCACTCATCGTCTCCTCGCAGGAACGCGTTCCCGACTCCCCGAGCTACGGCCTCACCGTGCTCGAACAGTCCGGCGAGTTCAGCTTCCTCGTCACCGATCCCGACGGCGCCGTGAGCGTCGGCTCGGCGACGAGCCCCCTCCGGGTCGTCACAGACGCGACGACGGATGCCGCGGGCAAGGCCACCGGCCTCGCCGGCTACACCTCGCTCCGCTTCGCCGACATCGTCGCCCAGCAGCAGGCCATCGCCGCGCTCTCCGTCCCCGTCTCGGACGACCCGAACGATGGGTCCCTCCGCACCCCGGACGGGTCGAGCGCCTACCTCTACGTCTCCGACCTGGTCTACTCGGCCGCCGACGGCACGATGACGAACAGCAGCACGGGCGTCGTCTACGCCGACAACGGCAAGACCGGCTCCTTCGTGGCGCCGAGCGGTGAGGAACTGCTCCCCGGCTGGAAGGTCGAGGTGGGCTTCGCGAACTTCGTGCACGCCTTCGGCTCCGAGTCGATCCGCGGTCCGCTGATCAGCGTCACCCTGTGGACCTTCGCCTTCGCCTTGCTCTCGGTGCTGACCACCTTCGGGCTCGGCCTGTTCCTCGCGATCGTCTTCAACGACCTGCGGATGCGTGGACGCAACGTCTATCGGGTGGTAATGATCCTGCCGTACGCCTTCCCGGCCTTCCTCTCCGCCCTGGTCTGGGCGGGCATGCTCAACCCGCAGTTCGGCTTCGTGAACCAGGTGCTCTTCGGCGGGGCGGACATCCCCTGGCTGACCAACGAATGGCTCGCGAAGTTCAGCATCATCTTCGTCAACCTCTGGCTCGGCTTCCCCTACATGTTCCTGGTCTGCACCGGGGCGCTGCAGTCGATTCCGACCGAGATCCAGGAGGCCGCGACCGTGGACGGGGCAAGGCCCTGGCAGGTGTTCCGGCTGATCAAGCTCCCGCTGCTGCTCGTCTCGGTCGCGCCGCTCCTGATCTCCTCGTTCGCGTTCAACTTCAACAACTTCAACCTGATCTACATGCTCACCGGCGGCGGTCCCCGCGACGTCACGGCCGGCGTCAACGTCGGAGCCACCGACATCCTCATTTCGATGGTCTACAAGGTCGCCTTCGTCGGCGCGAGCCGCGACTACGGGCTCGCGAGCGCGTTCTCGATCATCATCTTCCTGCTGGTCGCGCTCGTGTCGATCATCAGCTTCAAACAGACCAAGGCGCTAGAGGAGTTGAACTGAGATGCGAATCGCAGCCCCCGAAACCAGTGACCTGTACATCCCGACCAAACGACCGTTCAACTTCGGCCGGTGGTTCTCCCGCACCGGCTGGCGGCACCTCGTCGGCGCCGTCATGGTGGTCTTCTCCGCCTTCCCGCTCCTCTATGTGCTCTCCGCGTCGCTGCATCCGGGCGGCACCCTGATCACCGCGAACGGCCTTTTCAACGAGATCGACCTCGGCAGCTACACGACCCTGTTCAACCTGCCGCAGCAGCCCTACGCCGCCTGGTACGGCAACACGCTCCTGATCGGCACGATCACCTCGGTCTGCACCGTGTTCCTCGGAGCGCTCGCGGCGTATTCCTTCTCCCGCATGCGCTTCCGCGGGCGTCGGGCCGGCCTGCTGATGCTCGTCCTCGTGCAGATGTTCCCGCAGGCTCCTCGCGGTCGTCGCGATCTTCCTGCTGCTCAGCGGCATCTCGGACATCTTCCCCGCGATCGGCCTCGACACCCAGATCGGGCTGATCATGGTCTACCTCGGTGGCGCCCTCGGCGTGAACACCTACCTGATGTACGGCTTCTTCAATACGATCCCCGCCTCGATCGACGAGGCGGCCAAGATCGACGGCGCCGGCCACGCCCGGATCTTCTTCACGATCATCCTGAGGCTCGTCGCCCCGATCCTCGCCGTCGTCGGCCTGCTTTCCTTCGTCGGTACGACCAACGAGTTCGTGATCGCGAGCATCGTGCTCATCACGCCCGAGAAGCAGACCCTCGCCGTCGGCCTCTACCAGTTCGTGTCCCAGGAATTCTCGAGCAACTACTCGGTGTTCGCCGCCGGGGCCGTGCTCGCGGCGCTCCCGGTGATGGCCCTGTTCCTGTTCCTGCAGAAGTACATCGTCGGCGGGCTGACCGCCGGCTCGGTCAAGTAAGAGCACTCGGCACGATGCGCCTGCCGCCCCATGCCGAGCCCCACCACGACGGGTCGCCGCTTTACGTCTCCACCCAGACGCCCGCGCTCGGGGAGACCGTGCGGGTGCGGGTGCGCATTCCCCGGCAGTTCGGCGCGGTCGGCGCCGTGTACGCACGGTCCAACCCCGACCGGGAGCCGCGATTCAGTGCCGCGCACGTGCTCGGCACGCTCGACGGCACTCAGTGGGTCGACGGAGCCCAGTGGTGGGAAGCCGAGGTGCTCGTGGAGAACCCGGTGCATGGCTACCGGTTCCTCCTCACGCTGGCCGACGGCGGCCACGCCTGGCTGAACGCGAGCGGTGTGCACTCCATCGAGACACTCGACTCGGAGGACTTCAAGCTCGTCACGTTTACTCCGCCGCCCGAGTGGGCGCAGTCGACCGTGATGTACCAGGTCTTCCCTGACCGGTTCGGCCGGTCCGCGGAGGCCGACGAGCGGGACACGCCCGCATGGGCCATCCCGGCGGACTGGAGCGACGATGTCGACCAGAAACAGCCCGGTCGGTCGCACCAGTTCTACGGCGGTGACCTCGACGGCGTGATCGACCACCTCGACCACCTCGCCCGGCTCGGCGTCACCCTCGTCTACCTGACCCCGGTGTTCCCCGGCGCGTCCAACCACCGCTACGACGCGGCGAGCTTCACCGAGGTCGATCCCCTCCTCGGCGGCGACGAGGCCCTGGTCAGGCTCGTCGGTGCCGCGCACGCGCGCGGCCTCCGGGTGATCGGAGACCTCACCACCAACCACTCCGGCGACCGGCACGACTGGTTCCGGGCCGCGCACCACGCCCCGGCGGCCCCCGAAAGCGCCTTCTACTACTGGCTCGACGACGAGCACGACGACTATGCCTCCTGGCTCGGCGCGCGCAGCCTGCCCAAGTTCAACTGGGCCTCGGCCGAGCTCCGCCGGCGCTTCATCGAGGGCCCCGACTCCGTTGTCACGCACTGGCTCGAACCGCCGTACAGCCTCGACGGCTGGCGCATCGACGTGGCCAACATGACCGGGCGGATGCTCGGCGACGACCTCAACGCCGAAGTGCGCCAGACCATCCGCCGAACCATGATCGACGTCAACCCCGACACGATCCTGCTCGGGGAGAGCACCAACGACGCCGCGAGCGACTTCCAGGGCGACGCCTGGCACGGCGCGATGACCTACGCGAACTTCACGCGCCCGGTCTGGGGCTGGCTTTCGAAGCCGAACAGCCCGTCGTCGTTCTTCGGGCTGCCCTACGGCACGATTCCGCAGTACACCGGGGTGCAGTTCGTCGAAGCGCATCGTCGCTTCACCGCCGGGTTCCCCTGGCGCACGCGGCTCGCCACGATGAACGCCCTCGACACCCACGACACGCCGCGTTTCCGCACCCACGCCCTGGCCGGAACCGTGCCGGTGGCCTTCGGTCTCTCGGTGACGTTGCCCGGCATCCCGGTGATCTTCGCCGGGGACGAGTTCGGCCTCACCGGAGACGACGGCGAGCATTCGCGCACGCCGATGCCCTGGGCGAGCACGGGGGAGCCGGCCGTCGCGGAGACGATCGACCTCTACGCCGCCCTGATCCACCTGCGAACCGGTCACCCGGCCCTCAACGGAGGCTCGATGCGCTGGCTGCACGTCGACGACGACGTGCTCGTCTTCGTGCGCGAAACGGCCGACGAGTCCGTGCTCGTGCTGGCGGCGCGGGCGCCTGGCGCGGTGTCTCTGCCTGCCGGGGCGCTGACGGGGGCGGATGCCGCGACGCGGCTTCTCGGCGGCGCCGAGCTCGTGGGCGCGACCGGCGGCATCCGCCTCACAGCGCCCGGCCCGTCGTTCACGGCGTGGGCGCTTCCCGGGGTGCTCGTGCCCGTTGGGTGAAACGGTCACGGGGAGGCCGGCGGAGATGATAATGTTTACCGGTTGCCGAAATTCAGGGCGCAACTTCTGAAAAGAAGTTCTGCCCCCTTAGCTCATTGGTAGAGCACTTCCTTGGTAAGGAAGAGGTAGTGGGTCCGATTCCCACAGGGGGCTCAGGCTTGGGCGGTCGTGAGGCCGGCAGGTCGTGGCGGGGTAGCTCAGTTGGTTAGAGCACACGGCTCATAATCGTGGTGTCGCGGGTTCAATTCCCGCTCCCGCTACAAAAACCCCGGATTTCTGCGGAAGTCCGGGGTATTTTTTCGCCCTCCAGAGGCCAACCCCGCATAAACCCCGCACTTTGAAAGCCACTAACCCCGCACTTTGGATTTAGGGACAATCATCACGTCGAGTGCCTTGGCGGCTTTTGTGCCTCCTGTGCTCTTGGCCATGTAGACGTCCTGCGTCAGCGACGGGTTCTCATGACCGAGGTAATCAGCGATCTCGCGGGCGCTCAGGCCGGAGTGATCCAGTGCCGTCGCGACCGTCTTCCGGAAGCTGTGCGTCGTCACCTTCGGGTAGCCGAGGCGGTCGCGCGCGTCGCGCCAGTCCCGTGACGTGTTCCGCGGATCGCGGATGTTTCCGCGCACCGTCGGGAACACGAGGTCATACTCGCTGCGTACCCGGATCCGCCCCTGCCGCTCCATCAGGAGGACCCGGAGCGAGTTCGGGATCGAGATCGTGCGCGCGCCGGCCTTTGTCTTGGGATGGTCCTGGAGCAGGAGGCCCCGACCGTGCGCACGAACGACGTTCGCCTCGATGCTGATCGTGCCCGCTTCGGGGTCAAAGGCCGACCATCTCAGGGCCAGCGCCTCGCCCAGGCGGCATCCCGTGCCGGCGAGGAACACTACCACGTCGGCCTGGTCCAACTCGTTGAGGCGCTCGTCGCGCCGGACGGCCTCGAGCAGGTCGGGTAGATCTTGAACGGGGACGGCCGTTGCGCCCTGGCGACGCCGGGTGATATTGCCGATCTCCCGGACGGGATTCACGATGACCGCGTCGGACCGTGCGGCGACGCCCATCATGCCCGAGAGTACGGCGCGGCAGGCCTTCGCGGCGCCCGGCCCGCACGATGCGGTGATCTCGCTGATGAACCGTCCGAGCCGCTCCGTTGTCGCCTCAGCCACGGTGAGAGCACCGATCTTCGGCTTGATGTGGTGGGCGATGGTCTGGCGGTAGGTATCGATCGTGCGGGGCGCACAGTCCTCCTTCGTTGCCAGGAACCGATCGGCCAGGTGTGCCAGTGACGTCTGTCGATTCACCTCGAGGGACCTGCTCGCCGTCGCGTTGTCGAGCGCCGTCTGCAGCGCGATCCTGGCCCGCGCTCGAGTGGTTGCGAACCGTTCGATCTGACGGAGAGTCCCATCGTCGAATCGGTAGCGCGTGCGCGCCCGCCACCTGCCGGGGGACACCTCCTTCACGCTCAGTGTCCCGTAGTTACTGATTGGTGTTCGCGGTCGCACCATCCTCGGCCTCCCTACAAGTTCCGCGCTCTGCGCCCGTCAGCGATGCTGCGGAGACGCTGGCAGCGTCTCCGCGTTCCACCGACGATCTTGCCCCACATGGGTGACACGGCGTTTCTCGTCGTGGGACGCCCCTGCTCTTGTCCATGGCTCCCGTCGCACATCAATGAGCCCAGCCGTCGAGCTTCCACCCGGCCGAGGCCAGGTACGAGGACAGTTGGTTGATGCGTCGGTTGGCTTCGTTCAGGCGTTCCGGGGTGGTGTTCCACGGCTGGCCGGTGTCGTTGTCGCCGGCGGCCGTGTTCAGTGTGGCTTCGACCTGGAGGTTGCTGACGAGCCGGTTGCGTTCTCTGATGAGCGCGTCGAGCTCGCGCATGGCTTGTAGTTGGGTGCGTTCGGAGCGTTCGTCGGTTGTGGTCCACCGGTAGGCGCCGTCGGTCTCGCCGGAGATCCAGGCGTCGAATTCGACGACGGTCATGCCGTCGAACGCCAAGCTGAGGTTGGGCAGGTCGAGGGTGTCAGCCGGGCGGCCGACGGGGGCGAGGAGGAACAGGGGGAGACGCCGAGGGCGTGGGCGATGTTCAGCAGCTGGCTGACGGCGAGGTCGCTCTTCCGGCCGGCTTCGATGTTCTGCAGGATCGCCTCGGTCACGTTGTCGCCGGGGATCGTGTCCGCGAGCTCTTTTCGTGGTGCGGATGCCGCGGTGTTTCCGGATGGCCTGGATGCGGTCGCCGATGCTCGTCTCAGTCCGAAAATCTGTCATATGGACAAGATACTACGCAAACTCTTGTCAAATGTGAGAAGTCGCCATATTGTGACCTCAACATTGGAACAACCGAAAGGTTGTCATCGAGACAGGATGATCATGGACGACGACTATATCCTCCCCGCCACCGTGGGTGAAATCACCGGCCTGAAGACCGGAGCCCTGGCCCAGCCTGCGCTACACAGGGTGGGGTCCCCGGTTCTACAAGCCCACACCCCGGACCGTGCTCTACAAGAAATCCGAAGTCCTCGCCTGGATCGAAGCCAGCGCCACCACCCGCACCTCCGAGCCCCCAACTCGGCACTGAACCATCGTCACGGGCGCGGCACTCGGGTGCACCGGCGGAAGGCCCGGGTCCACCCCCAGGGCCAGGGAGCGTCACCAGCAGAGGAGCCGATCAATGCGCAGACCAGCGAGCACGGCCGACACGACACCTCCCGCCCGCACGGGTGGGTGAGGTGCCGTGGGCTTGTACGCGGCGAAGAACGCCGTCCTGGTCGCCGCCCAGCTGGGCCTGGGTCACGCGTCGAGAGTGTTGCTGATCCACATGGCCCTGGAGTGCTGGGACGACGAGCACAATCCCGGTGGGCAACCGCCCCGACGCTACTTCGGCGGCCGGGAAACGTCCGCTCTCGCCCTCGGGTTCCTCGCCCCGTCCAACGGGAGCGCCGCGGCCCACCAGGCCGTCAAACGCGCCGTCACGGAACTCACCAACACCGGCGCCATCACGCGGGTTCGGTCGGGCCGGAACGGGCGTGCAGCGGAGTTCGAACTGAACCTCAATAGTGCGAAACCGCCGACGCCGGGCCGCCAGCTTCCGGAGTTCCGGGACCGGGCCACGGATGTCTAGGGGGTCACTGAGCGTCCCCCTCAGGGGTACGGTCACCGTCCCCTTCAGGGGTACGAAAACTGACCCAGCAAGGGGACGCTCACCGTCCCCTTTAACAGTAAGGAACAGGAAGAACAAAACTGGAGCAGTACGCGCGCGCGAGACGAGCCTGTGGATAACTCCGCCGAGAGCACCGGATGTCCACGCCAGTGCGGGGAGGCTCGAACGACGAAGAAGCGCTGAAGATCGCTATCGCGAGGTCCTCTCCGGAGGGACCTCGAGGCGAGTGCGCACACACCTGCCCGGTCGTTTACCCCGTCATCGAGAACGAATAGGTAAACGACTACCCGAGGGCACTCTTTCCCTGTCCCACCACCGCCCCCTCGCTGCGCTCGCTTCCCAACCCCCCACACTCAACGGCATTGTGTGGGGGGTTGGGAAGTAAAGGGGAGGTGGTGGGACAGGGAAAGAGTCAGAGGCAAATGAAAGAAATATGAATGAAAGAAAAAGAAAAAGAAAAAAACAAGAAGAAAGAACAAGAAGAAAAAAAAAAGAAGAAGAACGATGAGGTGCAGA
Source organism: Cryobacterium breve (assembly GCF_027594785.1). Taxonomy (GTDB): domain Bacteria; phylum Actinomycetota; class Actinomycetes; order Actinomycetales; family Microbacteriaceae; genus Cryobacterium; species Cryobacterium breve_A. The sequence continues at coordinate 2,020,442 of NZ_CP075584.1, read as the reverse complement.
GGTGCTGAGGTGCTGAGGTGCTGAGGTTCTGAAGGGCGGGATGAGTTGATGGTGCAGGTTACAGGGCGTGATGAGGCGATGGTTGACTGGCTGAGCACGGTGCGTCTGGCTGAGGTTGATGCGATCCGGTGGGCCCTGGGCGCGATGTCGGGTTCGGCAGATCCGATTAGTACTAGGAAGGCGCAGCACTGGGTGACGCGGATGGTCGAGGCCGGTCTCGTCGACCGGGCGCGGCCGACCTTCCAGGGCGCGTCGATCGTCTGGGCGACGCACGACGCGGTCGGGCGGCAGCCGCCGAACCTGTTCCGGCAGACCACGAGGCATGAGGTCGCCGTCGCGACGGTCTCGGCCCGGTATCTCGCTCTCGGCTACACCTGGCAGCGCGATCGAAGGCCCGTCGGAGTCTTCGACCACCAGGCAGACGGCGTCGCGACGCGCGGCGATCAGGTGGAACTTGTCGAAGTGGAGCCTGACGGCAAAGTCCACGTCGCGCTACAAACTGATCTATGGGAACCACTCGAGGCGGCTCGGCAGCGAGGGGGTGTCGAGAGTTTCGTACTTTTGCACTGCCGACGCCGACCGAATCGTGACTCGCGAGGCGGACCGGCTCATCTTCCGTACGGAACGAACTCGACTCGTGTCAGCGGTGGCCTTTGACAAGCGCGGGCACTGGATCGCCGGTCAGGACGATCTCAACTGGTCAGGTCAAATAGCCCTGGCTCAGGCTGAGCTGCCTTGAAGGTGGTTCGGAAGGCAACTGCGCCTCTGTCTTCCAAATTCCATATGCTCACCAGGCCAATCGTGGGGCGAAGCCACGATGCCCTAAGCCTTGAGCGTCGCGCGTGGCCTTCCTATGAGTTTCGGGGAAGTCATTGCGTGCTCAGAAGGAGGGTCAGCGAAGCAACCGCGAGCAGGAGAAACACCACGACACCCTGGATGTTTCGGTCTTGCGCTCTCAGGTGAGCGACGAGCGCGCCGAGGAAATAGGCAATTACGCCGGCGGATGCCACGACAGCGAGAGAAGGGAGAAAGATCCCGACGATCAGGCCAACGGTCGCGGCGCTCTCGATCACACCGAGCACTGTCATCTGCTGTCGAGTGACCTTGACTGCTTCCATCTGGGCGACCACTTGCGGACGTGGATGAGCTTCATCACCCCGGAGCCGAGCATCACGAGAGCGAGAAGGACAGATAGAAGGAGGGCGGCGATGTGCATGAGTGATCCTGTTTCTTGGGTGACGCGTTAGCTGAATGGTTGGTCGGTCGGGGGGCGGCGTCAAAGCGCGTTCTGAGGGGTAGTGGCTGGATTTGCGGCGCAGCATGGGGGCGACGTCCACTGCGAACCGTTCGATCGACGCGAAGACCGCATCACGGGGGAGTCCGCCGATGTCGATTTGTCCCAGGAAGCGGTCGAGTTCGAAGATCTCGTTCCAGCGGAGAAGTTTGTCCGCGACTTCCTGGGGGCTACCGACCACGAGGGGGCCATCCGGTGCCGCCATTCGATCGAATGTCGCCCGGTCGAGGTTAATGCCGCGTCCGTCGGCGAAATAAGACCGATAGTGCGGATAGAAGGTGTCGCGCGCGTCTTGCGATGAGTTTCCGACGTAGACGTGGCTGACGACGCCAACACCGAGTTGGCCTCGGAGGTGGCCGTGCTCGTCTCCCGTCTGTCGATACAGATTCACAACCGGGGTGAGCCCGTCCGGGCCGCCGGCGAGAAGCGCGAGGGTCACCGGGAGCCCGAGACGCTCGGCACGGGCGGCGCTGGCCGGTGTGCCGCCCACTCCGAGACGCACGGGGAGCTCGTGAGTGAGACGGGGAATGATCTGAGCATGATCGAGTGGCGTACGGAACCGGCCCGTCCAGGTGACTTCGGCATTCCGGCGCAGAGCGAGCAGGAGGCCGAGCTTCTCCTCGAAGACGGCGTCGTAATCATCAAGCGGCACACCGAAGACCGCGAACGGTTCGGAGTACGCGCTCCGTCCGGCGGTGATCTCCGCGCGACCGCCGGAGACAAGGTCAAGCTGGGCGAAGTCTTGGTACAGCCGGTCCGGGTCGAGAACGCTCAGCACCGAGACGGCACTGGTGAGGGTGATCGTCGAGGTTCGGGCGGCGATGGCGGCGAGCACGACGGCCGGCGACGAGACCGCGAATCGGGGAGTGTGATGCTCACCGATCCCGAAGATGTCGAGGCCCGCCTCGTCCGCAAAGACCCCGTAGTCGATGATGTCCAGCACGCGGCCGGGGGAGAGCGTACCGGCCGAGAGATCTGTGAGGGAGAAGGCGCCGAGTTCCATGTCATCGACGTTAGAGATTCGATAGGTACCATTTGGTACCCTTCGGAACATGGTTTTTCCAGCGGGTACCGTTTTCCTCGCCGACTGCCCTGCGCGCCTCGCGATCGAGATCATCGCGGACAAGTGGGCGGTCGTCACCCTGTTCGCGCTCAGCGACGGCCCGAAGCGCCACGGCGAGCTGGTCACCCTTATCGGCGGCATTTCGCGGAAGGTTCTGACCCAGACACTCCGCCGGCTTCAGGGCAACGGCCTCGTCGACCGGCGTGCATACGCGGAAGCGCCGCCGCGGGTCGAATACAGTCTCACCGCCCCGGGGCAAACCCTCCAGGAACCCATCCTGATGCTGACCGACTGGGCACGATCCAACGGTGAAGCGATAGTCGACTTCAAGGAATCGGCGTCCGATAATCTCAGTCAGTAGACGCTCAGGGTCGGCGCGAGAGTACGCGAAGCGCCCGCGCCGGAGGACCCCTGCGAAGTAGTCTGGATACTTGTCCCTGCGCGGAAACGGTACCGAATTCTCATTCGGGCCGGGACGCCGAGCGCAGACGGTGCGGTCACCGAAGTGTGACGTTTTGCTGCGATTCATGACCGTCAGCAGCCGCATTCAGCGTCGGATCCAGTGCCGTAGGGCCGGTTGTTACGCGGTGCTACCGACTATGACAATTCAGCTGTGATCAGGGCTGGAAAGCCCGTAGCGTCATCGGTGCACCCGGACCCCGACCTGACGAAACTAGGAAATCACCATGAAGAGCTTCATCCGACACGCAGCTGTTGCCTCCGTTGCCGCCCTCGCGGTGGTGAGCCTGGCGGCCTGCTCCAGCGGCGCCAGCGCCTCCTCCACCTCGAGCGCGTCCACGGTGTACTTCGGAGTATCCGCGGCCGTGACAGGCCAGTATGCACAATATGGCGAACAGTTTAAAGAAAGCGTTCGACCTGGCCGTCGAGCAGGTCAATGACGGCGGCGGCATCGACGGTCACCCGGTCGCCATCAAGTATGAAGATTCGCAATCAGACCCCAAGCAGTCGGTCGCGGTCGCACAGAAGTTCGTCGGCGATGACAGCATTAGCCTCGTCTTCGGAGACTACTCGTCGGCGGCATCCATTCCCGCCTCCCCGATTTATACCGCCGGAAAGCTACTCCAGTACGGTTTCAACAACTCGAACCCGAATTTCACGGCCAAGGGCTCGGACTACCAATGGTCCACGTCAATCACAACAAGCGCCAGCTACGAGTGGACTGCCGACTACATCAAGGACCAGGGCATCACCTCCGTCGGCGTGACCTACCTGAACACCGCCGACTGGGGCGTCCCCGCCTACAACGCATTCAAAGCAGAGGCCGAGAAGATCGGCCTCACGATCACGGACGCCGAGGGAGTCCTCGACACCTCGGATGACTACCGTCCCTCGCTGTCCAACGCAGTAGCGGGGAAGCCTGAGGCATTCGTCCACATCGGCTACGGACCGGACGCGGCGAAGATCGTCACCCAGTTGCGCGCGATCGGCTACGACGGCACCTTCTACGGCGGGCAGGATGAGCAGTCGTTCGACGCGACTCCTGACGCTGTTGGTTCTATCGTCGGCGCGCAGTTCCTCGAGACCAGCCCCGACGCAGCCGTGCAGGCCTTCGTCACCGCGTTCAAGAAGAAGTACCCGAGTGAAACCGACGTAACCGGCTTCGAAGCCGGCGCCTACGACGCACTGAACGTGGCTGTCGCCGCAGCGAAGATCGGCGGCACGACCCGCGAAGGCCTCCTCGAGGGCTTCAAGAAGATCAAGGATGTCCCGAGCATCGTGTACGGCACGATCACCTTCGACACGGCGACCCGTCGCATCGCATCGCCCAAGCTGACGCCGACCATTCTCAAGGAGGGCAAGTGGATCGCCTACACCGGTTGATCCCCGCCACGGTCTCCGCTCACCATGCTTGATACCCTGATCGCCGGCCTGCTCCGGGGCAACGTGTACGCCCTCGGAGCGGTCGGGATCTCCCTCGTCTTCGGCGTGATGAACGTCGTCAATTTCGCCCAATTCTCGTTCTTCGGCCTCGGCGCCATGCTGGCCTGGTTCTTCATCGCGACACTCGGTCTGCCGTTCTGGTTGGCCCTGCCCCTCGTCCTCGTCATCTGCGGCGGACTGGGCCTGGTCATCAACATCACGGTGGTCCGGCCCTTAGCGAAGTTCCTTCCCCTCGCTGCCATGCTGTCGACCTACGCTGTCTCGCAGATCCTCGACAACGCCTCGCAGGTTGCCTTCAGCGCACAATTCCGCGTCTTCCCCGCGGTGCTGCCCACCTCGAATCTCCAAATCGGGAACATGCGCTTCGGCACCTCGGATGTCGTGATGCTGGGTACGACCGCAGTCCTGATGGTTGCAATGTCGCTCTTCCTCAAGTACGGCAGGATCGGCCGGGCCATCCGTGCCACCTCCCAGGACCAGGAGGCCGCACTCCAGATGGGGATCCCGGTGGCGTTGGTCCAGCATGTGTCCTTCGTCATCGCCTCCGCCCTGGGCGGCCTCGCCGGGGTCTTCATCGCCCTGTACGTCGGAGTCGCGAACCCGAGTTCGGGACTGAACATCGGCCTGACCGCCTTCGTGGCGGCGACGCTGGGCGGGCTGGGATCACTCGTCGGAGCCGTCATCGGCGGCTTCGTCCTCGGCATCCTCGAATCGTTCGGCATCCACTTCTTCGGTGACACCTCCCGCCAGATCATCATCTTCGTGATCCTGATCGTCGTGCTCATCGTGCGTCCCGGTGGCCTGCTCGGCAAGATCCCGTTGATCTCCACCGAGCCCCTGACCGGGACGTTCCTCGGGAAGGGTCGCCCGTTCCGGATCCCGCGCTGGGTCTGGCCGGTCGCGTTCCTCGCCATCGGGGTGCTGATCCCGCTGACCGGCAACAACTACATCCTCACCACGGGCACCCAGGTGCTCATCTACGCCATCATCGCCGCCGGGTTCACCGTCACGGCGGGGCAGGCCGGCGTGCTCGCTCTCGGCCAGGCCGGACCGATCGCGATCGGCGCGTACATCTCCGCTGCGCTGACCCTCTACCTGGACTTCTCGTTCTGGGTCGCGCTGCCGATCGCCGGGCTCGTCGCTGCGATCGTCGCCTCGATCCTTGCCTCACCCATCTGGGGCGTGAAAGGACACTACATCTCCATCGCGACCCTCGGGCTCGGCATCGCCATCGTCGCCGTCATCCAGCTGGTGGTCCCCCAAGGCCTCTACAACATTCCGGTGCCGCAATGGTTCGGAACGCCCCTATCGACACCGACGGCGTACTACCTGATCGACTTCGGGGTGCTCGTGGTCACTCTCTTAGTAATGTTCCGCATTCGCAGCTCACACCTCGGGAAGGTGATCTCCTCTGTCGGCTCTGACGAGGTGGCTGCCCTCGCCTCCGGCGTTCGGGGGCGTGACTACAAGGCCCTCGCGTTCGCAATTTCCGCGTTCTTCGCCGGGATCGGCGGCTCGCTCCTCGCGCACCAGTACACCTACATCGACCCGACCATCTTCACAATGCTGATGTCTCTGCTGGTGGTCACGATCGTCATCATGGGTGGCGTTGGACTGCCCTACGGGGCGGTCGTCGGATCGATCATCCTGATCGGTGCCATGGAACTGCTGAGGTTCACCCCGGAACTGCGCATCATGGTCTATGGACTCGTGCTGATCCTCGTCGTGAGGTTCCGTCCGGGCGGCATCCTGGTGAGGAACTCATGAGCGGCGTGCTGCTCGACGTCAAAAACCTTGAACGTCATTTCGATGGGCTCAAGGCCGTTGACGGCATCTCCTTCACGGTGGCACCCGGTGAAGTGGTGTCGATCATCGGACCGAACGGGTCGGGCAAGACCACGACCCTCAACCTCGTGGCCGGAACCATCCGCGCCCACGGGGGCACCATCTCCCTGGGCGACACGCGCATCGACCGGGCGGACAGCGCCCGGATCGCCGAGTACGGCATCGCGCGTACGTTCCAGAACGGGCGAGTGTTCGCGACCCTGTCGGTCGCAGACAACATCGAGGTCGGACTGCACTCCACCCTGCACGCGACCCGTCCCTTCCGAGGCCTCTCGCACCTGTTCCTGCTGCGTTGGATTCCCCTGCTCGGGGAACTGTTCATCGCGATCGTCGGAACTCCGGCCTCGCGTCGTGAACGCATCGAGATCGATGCAAACGTAGACGCCCAACTCCATCGGTTCGAGGCTCGCCTCGGGTCCCGTCGTGACGACCCGGCATACTCGCTCAGCTACGCCAACCGGCGCCGCGCCGAGATCGCCCGCGCCATGGCGCTGAAGCCCACGCTGCTCGTCCTCGACGAGCCCACCGCGGGAATGAACCAGTCCGAGACCGCGGAAGTCCTTGAGCAGTTGCTCGAGCTCAAGGCCGAAGGACAGGCGATCCTCCTGGTGGAGCACAAGCTGGACCTCGTGATGAAACTGTCCGACCGGGTCATCGTCATGGACGGTGGCCGGATAATCGCCGAGGGACGGCCAGAGGACGTGCGCCACGATCCGGCCGTGATCGAGGCCTACATCGGCCGTCGCCGGGCACTCGCAACAGGAGACCGCTCATGACCGACCTGCTCGCCCTCGACGACGTGAACGTCTACTACGGTCCCTTCCACGCGCTCAGGGGCAACACCCTCACCGTCGGCGAGGGCGAGATCGTCTCCCTGCTCGGCGGCAACGCCAGCGGCAAGTCGACGACGATGAAGACGATCCTCGGACTCGTCAAGGTCAAGTCGGGAACCGTCCGCTTCGCCGGGAAGGACGTCACGCACGCCTCCACGAGGCAGCGGGTCACGGCGGGCATCGCCTCCGTCCCCGAGGCCCGGCGGGTCTTCCCGCAGATGACCGTGGACGAGAATCTCCTGACCGGCGCCTATACCCGCAAGGACCGGGCGGGGATCGCCGAGGACCTTGAGCGGATGCGCGAGCACTTCCCGCGCCTCGCCGAACGCAGGCGTCAGGAGGCGGGCACGCTCTCGGGCGGCGAGCAGCAGATGCTCGCCTTCGCCAGGGCCCTGATGAGCCGGCCGAAGCTCATCTGCATGGACGAGCCCACCATGGGGCTCTCCCCGAAACTCGTCGACCAGGTGCTCGATGAGATCGTGCGCATCAACATCGAACTCGGCGTGGCCGTGCTGTTCGTCGAGCAGCAGGCGGAACTGGCGCTCTCGATCGCGTCGCGGGGATACGTGCTTGCAACGGGCGAAATCGTGCTGCAGGGCACGGCCCGTGAGCCTGCTCGACAACCCCGAGATTCAAGAGGCATATCTAGGAAAGGCAATACAGGCATGACCACCCCCAGACTCGGATTCTTCACGAGACTGCTCGACGATGCGGCCCCGGTCGTGCGCTACCGCAACGCTCTCGCTCAGTTCGTCCGTGCGGAGGAGCTCCGGCTTCGACACCGTCTGGGTGGCGCAACACCACTTCCACAGCGAGGAGGGCGGACTCCCTTCGCCGTTCGTGCTTCTGGCACAGGCAGCGGCGCAGACCTCGCGTATAGTGCTCGCCACGGGTATCATCACCCTCCCTCTCGAGGCCCCGCTGCGGGTCGCCGAGGATGCCGCCGTGCTGTGGCTGCTCGCAGACGGTCGCTTCGAGCTCGGCATCGGGTCGGGGGGCACGGCCACGTCCTTCCCGCCGTTCGGCCTCGACGTCGCAGACCGGCCGACCGTGTACTCCGCCAACAAAGCAACCCTGTTGCGCAGCCTCAGGGGCGAGGTGCTCACGTCGGATGGCGGGGCGCTTTACCCGCCGGCTCCCCGGCTCATCGACAGCCTGTGGGAGGCGACCTTCTCTGCCGGCGGTGCCGAGCGCATCGGTCGCGAAGGACATGGGCTGATGCTCTCACGCACCCAGCCCCGACGCGAATACACCGGGCACGGCTCGGTCGACGACCAGGTCGCGCTCGTCGACGCGCACCGCACGGCTTTGCCCGCCGGCGTACCCCCTCGCGTGATGGCCTCGCGGTCTGTGCTCGTCGTGGACACGGACGACGAGGCGCGGCGCTGGCGTGCCCAGGGCATCGCGCGTTCGCTACCCATGCTGGCCGCTCAAGGAGTCACAGTCCCGGACGGTGTCGACGACGCCGAGCTGGCCGCTTATCTCGACCTGCACGTCGGCACTCCCGAACAGGTGCTGGCGACACTCGCAGCCGACCCGGTTCTGCCGCGAGCCACGGACATCGTCTTCCAACCGCATCCGGTCGACCCGCCGCACGAGGTCGTGCTCCGTTCGCTTGAACTCATCGCCGCACACGTCGCCCCAGCACTCGGCTGGGTGACGCAGAACTGAACCCCCGAAGCTTCGGAAAGGAAACACCATGGCCGTCGATGTCATCGACCAGCTGATCGGCGTAGAGGAGGGCGACGCGCTCTTCGAACTGCGACTCCAGCGCCCCGAAGCCAAGAAGAACGCGCAGACGAGTTTCACCGCCCTGTTCGACTCTGCTGAGCTCGAGCACGCTAGCCGGCTCGAGCGTCTCGCCGTCGCGTACTGGACGACGGCACTCTCCGGGAGTCTCACCGCGTCCTTCTACCGCGGGCTGCTCGCGGAGGAGTCTCCCGACACACTCGCCGCATTGGAAGTCGCCCTTCCGGGCGCGGTCACCAGCGGACCGTACGGCGACTACCCGGAGGGGCCTCTCTCGACGGAGAATGCGCCCGGCCTGCACTGGGAGCCCGATGCCGCCCTGGCCATCTCAGCCGGCCCGCGGCTTGCCGTAGCGCTCGCTCACACCCACCTGCTCGTCTACCGCCCGCGCGACTCCTCCGCCGACGCGCTCCAGACCCTCCTGGATGCCGGTTGGACCACAACGGGCATCGTCACGCTCTCGCAGCTCGTGGCGTTTCTCAGCTTCCAGCTTCGCGTTGTCGCGGGCCTCACCGCCCTGAAGGGAGAACTCGCATGAGCGAGAAGGTCATCCGACACGCGTTCGAGGCGCCCAACGCTTTCACCCAGGCCGAGCTGGGCTGGGAGCCGTGGCTGGAACCGCTGCCGCTCGACGAGCTCACCGAGCGCCACTATTCCGGTCTCGTCGACAAGGGGCGCGCCAACAGTTCCTACTTCCGGCTGCTCGTCCGCGATCCAGACATCCTCGGTGCGCGCACCCGCACGGACAACGACATCTTCTACAACGAGAAGGGCGGGTTGCCGCGTGCGCAGCGGGAGCTTTCCGCAGCGGCTGCATCGCGCACCAACGGCTGCATCTTCTGCGCGTCGGTGCATTCCCGGTTCGCAACGCATCGCTCGAAGCGCCATGACGACGTCCAGCGGCTTCTGGACGAGGGCCCCGGCGGTCAGCAGGACGACCCGCAATGGCGGGCGGTTATCGACGCATCGGTGGATCTCACCAGGACTCCGGGCGACTTCGACGCGTCAAACATCCGCCAACTGCGCGAGGCCGGCCTCGATGACCTCGCGATCGCCGACGCAATACACGGTGCCGCCTTCTTCAACTGGGCCAATCGGCTGATGCTCTCACTCGGCGAGCCGACCCCGCCCACGGGCTCGTGAACTGACCCGCTGCCCGCCCGTGCGGGCCAACCCGCGGCCGAGCCATACGGCCGGCCGCGGGCCTGGTTGCTAGGCGCGTGCGAGCACCGGTTCCACGCTCTCCCGCAACGCCCGGAGCACGCTCGGCGGAGTGTCCGAGTGCAGCGTGCATCCGGGAGCCACGATGATGCGGTCGCCTGCATCGGCGCGCGCGGCGAGCACTGTCTCCCTGACCCTGCTCGGCGGCCAGTAGAGAGACTGTACTTCGTCCAGTCCGGACATGGCTACCCGCTTGCCCTCTCGAACTGCGTCGCTGATCGTCGGAGCGGATGTGGCCGGCGACCAGTTCAGAACCTCCGCCGGGTAGTCGTCAAGGAGGGCCAGGTTGAGGTTGTCGCCGTGGGCGTGGATGATGCGCGTCAGTCCCTCTGCGGCGCGGAGAACGCGCCGGTCGAAGGGGGCGATCCAATCCGAGAACTCGTCGGGAGTGATGCCCCAGCTCGACGCATCGCTTGCCGCGCCGGTCACGGCGAGGAAGAGTCCGTCCACGCCGGTGTCGACGGCGTGGTGCACGTACTCTTCGAGTCTGGACGTCACCCGGTCGAGTACCTCCTTGGCCAGCTCAGGTGACCGACGGAAGTAGGGGATGACGGACTCTCCGAGGGAACGCACGACGGTCTGAAGCGGCGAGAAGACGGTGTCGACGACGGCCGCTTCCGGCGCGGCCGACCTGATGAGTCCGAGCACGGCAAAGCTGCGCTGCGAATCCCGGGTAATCCGCGTGCGCATCTCCGAGGGCCGCGAACTGCCCCTCGTCGGTAATCTCAGAAAGGTCGCCAGGAGTGGCAAACCGATAGTCGTTCATCACCTTGATGTAATCCCAGTCGTACTCCCGGTAGAAGCGCAGATGTGCGGCTGCCGAGTCTTCCGGCTGCCAGAGGGCGCTGCCGAAATGTATCCAGGCACCCACAGGGGGGACGATCGGTGGGTATTCCGGCTGATGCCGCAGCGAATCGTTGGCGCTTGCTCATGTCCTGCTCCGTAGTTTCATGCCCTCACTGGGCTAACGGAGGGATTGAAACCAGTCTGGCCGTGCCGACTTTCGACGGGTCTTCTCGGCGTCACAAATCGTATTCGAAGGGCCGTGCCGGCCACCCGTTCCGGGGTCGAGTCAGGTCCACCGCGTCAAATCAGGTCTACCGCGTCGACCCTGCGCGCGGTTCGGGAATCGACTAGAAGTCGCTGAGGTTGTGGCGCAGGCCGCCGGTGCCGAATTCGGTGCGGAGCAGCCCTCGCCGGCGCAGGATCGGCACGAGTTCGTCCAGCATCCGGTGGATCGTGACCGGGTGCAGATCGCCCGAGAAGATGAAGCCATCGTTGTCGGCCTCATCGCCGAGCTCCTGGATGAAATCGGCCACCTCGTCTGCCGTGCCGACGACTCCGGAGCGATCGGAGATCCGGCCGAGGCGCGCCTTTGCTGTCAACAATTGCCGGAGCGGAACCGAGGCGAAACTCTCTGCATCACCCAGCAGAGCCCGGATGCTGCCGCGTGAGACGTGGTCGGCGAAAATGGCGGGGTCGAGGGGCCGGTCGAGATCGAGCCCGGTGAGGTCGGTTTCAAGGTCACTCGACTGGGCCTCGGCGATCCGCAGTAAGGACCCGTCATCGGGCTCGGCGGACGCCCGGACAAGACGGTCGGCCTCGTCGCGACTTGACACGACGATGGGCTTGAACACGAAGAGGATCTTCAGATCGTCGCTGCGCCCGCGCGCACGGGCGGCGGCCAGGACGCGGGCACGGTAGTCGCGCACGGTCGCGATATCGAGCGAGGCGAGGGCCAATTGCACGGTGGAGTTCTTGCCCGCGAAGTCCAGTCCGCGCGGGGAGCCGCCGGGGGAGACGATTGCAGGTTCCCCTTCTGGGAACGGGAGGGCGTTGAGTGGTCCGTCGAAGGTGAAATGTTCGCTGCGGTGCTGGAAGGGCGGCACTTTCGAGCCGTCGGCGAACCGAAACGTTTTCGGATCCTCGACCAGTGCACCGTCCTGCCAACTGTTCCACAACCTCCGCACCCCCGCGAGCCACTCATCGGCCCGGTCGTAGGCGACATCGTGACTGACCGGTTCGGCACCGAAGTGCCGGCTGCTGCCGACGTCGGTGACCACATTGATGCCGAACCGGTGGCCGCTCAGGTGCTGCAGTGTGGCGAACTGGCGTGCGGCGAGGTAGGGCGGGTACGCCAACGGGTTCACGGTCGGCGCAATGCCGATATGGGACGTGACGTCGAACAGGTACGGTGCGAGGAGGAGCGGGTCGTGCTTCGGCCCGCCGTAGGCCGAGCGGATGCGCAGGTCCAGGGTGTCCGCGTTGCCCAGCGAGAGAGCGTCTTCGATGATGAGGAGGTCGAAGCCGGCCTGTTCGAGTTCGCGAATCGAGTGCTGGTAGAGACGGGGCTCCTGCCAGCGGTAGTTCCACTCGTAGTAGGCATGTCCCCAGCCGTGCGGGCCGAAACCCCGGGACAGGAACCAACCGAAGTGCTGCGGTGCCGACATGTGAGTCGTCTACCTCTCTGTCGTGCGGGTGGATACGGTGACGAGCGGCCCAGCCGACAGGCCGGCGGCGACGGCGCCGTCCGGTGGCGAGTTCGTGCCCGAAAATGCGGCCTCGATATCAAACGATCGTGGAATCGCGGCGAGGCCGCGCTCAAGATCCGCGATCAGGTCGGCGGCGTCTTCGACCCCGACCGACAGCCGGATCATGCCGGGTCCGATGCCCTCATAGCGGAGTTGAGCGTCCGTGCGATGGGCATGGGACGTCGACGCGGGATGCTGGATCAAGGAACGCACGTCGCCGAGATGTGCCATGTGAGTAAAGAGCCCGACAGCGTTGATCAGTGCCTTTGCTGCTGCGACGCCACCCCGCAGGGTGACTGCGAAGACCGATCCCTGGCCGCGCGGAAGGTAACGGCGGGCAAGCTCGTAGTGCGGATGCGACGCCAATCCGGCATAGTCCACGGACGAGACCTCTGGTCGTCCCTCCAGCCAGCGTGCGAGGGCGAGGGCAGTGGCCGACTGGCGATCCAGGCGCAGGGACAGCGTCTCGATGCCCTGCTGGATAAGGAATGCCGTGAACGGCGAGGCCGTCGGTCCCAGCCGGGAGACGATGACGCTGCGCGTGTACGCGGAATATGCCGTTCGGCCGAATCGCTCGAGGAAGCCGGGGCCGCCATCGATGCCGGGGTGCGTCAGCTGGGAGAAGCGATCGGGGTGCGCGCCCCAGTCGAAGCGTCCTCCGTCGACGATGACTCCGCCGAGGACAGTTCCGTGACCGGAGAGGAATTTGCTGGCCGAGTGGACGACGATGTCCGCCCCGTGTTCGATGGGTCGCAACAGATAGGGGCTGGCAAAGGTGTTGTCGATGACGAGCGGGATCCCATGCCGCCGGGCGACGTCCGCAATGGCGGCGACGTCGAGGATCCGGTTCCGGGGGTTAGAGATCGATTCGGCGAAGAGCGCTCGGGTGTTCGGCCGGATCCTCCGCTCCCACTCTGCCGGATCGTTCGCGTCCTCTACGAAGGTGGACTCGATATCGAGTGCGGGGAAGTTCTCAAGGAACAGGGCGCGAGAACCCTCGTAGATGCTCGATGCCGACACCACATGGTCGCCCGCGCGCAGCAAACCTAATAGGGCCGAGGAAATGGCGGCCTGTCCGCTGCCCACGAGGATCGCATCGGCGCCGTGTTCGAGGGCCGCGATTCTCTGCTCGACGGCGGCCACCGTGGGATTCGCGTACCGGCTGTAGATGTACCCGGGGTCGACGCCGGCGAAGCGATTCCGTGCGTCGTCGAAGTCGTCGAAGACGAATCCGGCCGTGAGATAGATGGGGGGTGGCGCGAGGGTTCACTCCGGCAACGGCGACCCCGCCCGCGTGTACCTGCTGGGTTGCGAATCCGAAGGAATGGTCGACGACTGTCCGTGTAGTCACGTGCGCACCAGCCCTGTTGCTATCTCCGAGTGCGCGCCGAGGCGGTGCCAGGTGCGGTTGTGATAGACGAGCGGGGCGGATGCCTCAGTATCCTCGGTGATCCTGGACTCCAGGGCGTGCACAGCGACGACCGTCGAACTGCCGGCGGACATCCTGTTGATCACCCGTCCCCTGATCCAGGCGTGAGCGCTCGGGAAATAGGGCTCTCCGGTTTCGAGGCGGTCCCACAGGCTCGTGTCGGCGAAGCGGTCGATGCCGCTCGTCGCGCAGAGTTGCGCGATCTTCAGTTGGTCGGAACCAAGAAGGTGCACGACCACGGTATCGGCCGCGCGGATGGTCGGGGTGCTCGAGGACTGGTCGGAGAGCGAGAACACCAGCAGGGGCGGCTCAGCGCTGACTGAGAACACGGATGTCGCCGTCAGGCCGACGGGGCCGTCTCCCGCGTCCGCGGTGATGACGGCAACCCCCGCCGGGTGGTTCCGGAAGGCGAGTTTGAAGTCGGCGGGGCTGAGACCGCCGAACGGCTCGAAGGCGGGAACCGCCCTCGGCGGTAGCGGATCGGCCTGAAAGGCGAAGTTGTGGGAGCTCACGAGGGTCCGTTCGGTGTCGTGGATCGAAGGATCCATCGTGCGCCTCCGGCGCGGCCGGATGTGTGAGTGTGTCCGAGTATGTCCGAGGTTGCGGAACGTGACGAATGCGGTGAGGGCGGTCGAGCGGCGCCCGGCTGGTGAGAATCCGCCCGTGCGCAAGACGGATTACCGCATGTTGCGTGCATGACTGTTCGTGTCGGCATCCGCCCGCATCGGAAGAGACGAAAACTAACGTCGGTGCCATGACAACAGACACGATCTCACCGACCATCGATAACGCGCATTTCGCCTCCGACTGGGAGGCGTGGCATGCGGCGCACGAGGCACAGCGTGCGGCGCCGGACGGATTCCTCGCCATCACCGGGCTGCACTTCCTGACCGTTGAGTCGGAACGCTTCGACGACGCACCCGGCGCCTGGTCCTTCGACGACAGCGGACCCGTTGTCGACCTCGCCGCGGGGAGAGCAACTGAGCATCGACGGCGTCGAGCCTGACCGGCAGGCACTCGTTCGGTGCAATCAACGAACGCGAGGGCGTCAATGCGCTGGCCGGTGACGCGGTGATCGAAGTCGCCCGGCGCGGCGGCCACCTGCTCGTGCGGCCCCGGCACCCGGACACCGAGTTCCGGGCCGGGTACGCCGGCACTCCGACGTACCTGCCGACCCCGGGCTGGCGTCTCGAGGCGCGCTTTCTGCCCTTCGACGAGCCGCGCGATGTCACGGTCGGTGCCGCCGTCGAGGGGTTGCAGCATGTGTACGCGGCACCGGGCGAACTCGAATTCGCCACGGACGGTCAGATCTTCCGGCTGACGGCGTTCAACGGATACGTTCCCGGTACCCTGCTCGTACTCTTGACGGATGCGACGAGCGGCGTCACGACGTACGCCGCGAACCGGTCCCTCACCGTTCCCGCGCCCGACGCCGACGGACGGACGACTCTCGATTTCACCCGTGCGGTGAACCTCCCGTGCGCGTACACGGACTACGCGACCTGCCCGCTGCCGCCGGCCGAGAACCGCCTGCCGATCCTCGTCGAGGCCGGCGAGAAGACGCCCCTCTCCCGCATCACCGTGACGCTTTGATCCGTCGATGAAATTCCAGATTCTCGACATCATCCCGTACCAGACGAACCCGATCACCGGCCGGATCGTCTCCCCGAGCGACCGCTTTGCGCAGACGATCCAGGTCGCCCACCGGGCCGAGGAATTCGGTTTCGACGCGTTCTCGGTCGGAGAACGGCACGCGGGGCACTTCCTCTCCTCGTCGCCCACCGTGCTCCTCGGTGCGATCGCGGCGGCGACCACCCGCATCCGCCTTCACAGTGGGGTGACTGTGTTGTCGCTGCTCGACCCGGTGCGGGTGGCCGAGGACTACGCCACCGTCGACCAGATCTCGAGGGGGCGGCTCGAACTCACCATCGGCAAGGGCAACGAGGCGAAACACTTCCCCCTGTTCGGTCTGAACATCGAGGACCAGTGGCGGCTGCTCGCCGAGAAATACGAACTCCTGCGCCGACTCTTCCGCGAGGAGGACGTCACCTGGTCCGGTGAGTTCCGTCCGGCCGTTGACCGGGTGACGACCCTGCCCCGTCCCTTTGCCGGGGCCCCGCGCATCTGGCACGGCTCGGCGACGACGCTCGCCTCCGCCGCGCTCGCCGCGAAATGGGGAGACCCGCTCTTCACGGCGAATGCCATCCAGCCGCGGGAGAACTACGCCGTGCTGATCGAGCACTACCGGGCCGAGTACGCCCGCCACGGCCACGACCTGCGCTTCGCCTATCTCGGCTCGGGTTCGGGGAGTCTCTTCATCGCGGACACCACGCAGCAGGCCAAGGAGCAGTACGGCCCCGTCTACGAGGCCATCGTCGCTGCGACGAACGTTCCGGGCAACAACACGCCCTTCCGCGACATCGACCACGCCGTCGCCGAGGGTCCCGCGCTCGTTGGGAGCCCGCAGCAGATTATCGACAAGATCCTGTCTTACCACTCCGTGTTCCGGCACGACATCCAGTCTGTGAGCCTCCCGACGACGATCCCGTTCGAACAGCAGCTCGACATCCTGGAACGGTTCGCGACCGAGGTCATCCCGGTCGTCCGCCGGGAAGCACCGACCACGCTGTGGAGCGCCGCCGACCCGTACGGCCGCCGGCCCGCTTTCACGGGCGCCCAGGTGGCGGATGCCGCGGCCGAGGTCTCGGCGTCGCGCGGGTCCGCGCCGGCAGATGCCGCCCTCGTCACCGCCTGACCATCCAGAACCCCGATGACCTCCCCGATCAAGGACACTCCATGACCCGACCACTCGCACTCGCCATCGAACTCGACGGCGACGGCGCCCATCCATCCGCCTGGCGTGCCGCCGGTCACGCTCCGCGCGCGCTCCTCACTGCCGCCCGCATCACCGAGGTCGTGACCGCCGCCGAACGGGCTGGCTTCACGTTCGCCACCTTCGACGATTCCGGGGCGGCCCCCGGCGCGTACCCGAATATCGTCGCGCGGATCGACGCCGTCCTCCGGGCGGCGTTCGCAGCACCGTTGACGTCCGGGATCGGCCTGGTCCCGGTGATCAGCGTGGCGTACCGGGAGCCCTTCCACGTCGCGACGCAGGCTCGCGAGCCTCGACTATGCGTCCCACGGCCGGGCGGGCTGGATCGTCTCCGTCTCCGGGGACCCGACGGAGGCCGAGGCCTTCGGCCGCGATGTCGTCACCGAACCGGCCGCGCTCGCCGGGGTCGCGTCCGACGTTGTCGAGGTCAACCGCCGGCTCTGGGACTCCTGGGAAGACGACGCCGTGATCCGCGACGAACCGACCGGCCGTTACCTCGACCGCGAGCGCGTGCACCGCATCGATTTCCACAGCGAGAACTTCGCGGTCGTCGGCCCGTCGATCACGCCCCGGCCCCCGCAGGGCCAGCTTCCCGTATTCGGCCGGGTGGGCGAGGTCGATTCCGGCCTCCTCGACGTCGCCCTGGTGAGCGGCCCGACCGTCACCGCCGTCGAGGCCGCCGTCCTGGCCGCACGTGTCTCGGGGGTGCCGCGGGTGATCGTCGAGGTCGAGGTCGTCCTCGACCACGCCGGAGAGCCCGCCGGAGACCGGCTGGGCCGCCTGGATGCCTCCGGATCCTGGCTCGACTCCGGACGATACCGCTTCGTCGGGGACGCGCCCGGGCTCGTCGCCCTCATCGCAGAGCCTGGCGGAGTTCACCGACGGCGTTCGCTTTCTGCCCGCCGTCCTCGACGTCGACCTCGAAGAACTCGGTCGCGCGGTTCTCCCCGCACTCCGGGCTGCCGGGCTGAGTGTCGCGCCGGCGGCCGGATCCACCCTGCGTGAAGCCCTGGGGCTTCCCGCGGCTCTCAACCGTTACGCGACCGGGACTCTCCCGGAACCGCTGTCTGTCTGAAAGGCGCATCATGACCAACGACATTCCCCGCTCCAGCGGCCAGATCCAGTTCGGCGTCTTCTTCCAGGGCGTCAATTTCGGCACCATCTGGTCGGACGAGACGAGCGGGTCTCAGACCGACTTCGAGTCGTTCCGGCGCATCGCCCAGACCGCGGAGCGTGGCCTGTTCGCCGGGTTCTTCCTCGGCGAAGGGCTGCGGCTCCGCGAACACCTCGGCGCGCTGCACCACCTCGACGTCGCGGGGCGACCGGATGCGCAGGTGCAGTTGGCCGCGCTCGCCGCGGTGACCCGGAACATCGGCCTCGTCGCCACCCAGAACACGACGTACAACGATCCGGCGGACCTCGCCCACCGTCTCGCGAGCCTCGACCTGCTGAGCGGCGGGCGGGCGGCCTGGAACATCGTCACCACGGACAACGCCTGGACCGGCGAGAACTTCCGCCGCGGGGGATACCTCGATCACGCGGACCGCTATACCCACGCCGCGTTCGTCGTCGAGACCGCGAAGCGCATCTGGGACTCGTTCCCCGATGACGCCATCGCAGCATCCGCGACGAGTGCCAGCTGGGCCGACCCGGGCATCGCCGCACCGGTCAGCGCCGAGGACGCCTACTTCAAGGTCTTTGCCAGGTCGCGGCTTCCCCGCAGCCCGCAGCAGCATCCCGTCTTGTTCCAGGCGGGGGACTCCGCCGACGGCAGGGATTTCGCCGCCCGCCACGCGGACGTGATCTTCTCCGCGCACAGCGAGTTCGAAGACGCCACGGAATTCGCCGCCGACGTGCGCACCCGGGTCGTTGCGGCCGGCCGCCCTGCCGACGACCTCAAGATCTTCCCCGGGGCGCAGATCATCCTCGGCGACACCACGGCCGAGGCCGAGGAGAAGGCCAGGTGGGTGCGGCGCAAGCAGGTGACCCCGCAGACCGCCCTCGCCTACCTCGAGCAGATCTGGGGCCGTGACCTGTCCGGGTTCGACGCCGAGGGCCCGCTGCCGGATGTCGAGCCCGCGCAGGAGGCGGCCGGTGCGACCCGCGGAACGCTCTTCCACGGCACCCGGCCCGCCCAGATCATCGCCCAGTGGCGGGCCCTGAGCGCGGAACGCGACTTCTCGATCCGCGAGCTGGTCATCCACCTGTCCGCCGAGCGCGGCTTCGTCGGCAGCGTGACGGATGTCGCCGACGAGCTGGCACGCTACGCGCGGCACGGCATCGTCGACGGTTTCAACATCACGCCGTACCTCGTGCCGACGGGCCTCGACGACATCGTCAACAAGCTCGTGCCAGCACTCCAGGAGCGTGGCGTCTACCCAACCGAATACGCGGGAACCACCCTAAGGGAGAATCTCGGCCTGCGCGACCCCCTCACCCGCCGCACCCGCGAGCTGAGCGAGGCTCGACTATAGCGCCTGAGAACGTGCCGCGCACCTATTCGGATCCACCTGACCTCCCGTGACTTTTCCTACGTCCCGTTACACACCACACTCGCCGGACTCAGGACCGCGACTCCACACTGAGAGCCGCCACCAACTACGCCAACAACGAAAGGAATCGCCATGACCGCTGTGGAGACGAGCACCGCAGTCCGCGCGCTCGACACGCTTGCCCGGGAGCTCGCGGAGCGGCACCCCGAGATCGAGGTGTGGCCGGCATCCACTGAGACGATCCGGTACGGCCACGACGCGGGGACCGCGCCACGCGCATCCGCCCTCGACCGGGATGCGACCCCCGACGGGGACACGAGTGGCCCGGCCGTCGCGTTCCCGACGAGCGTGGAGCAGGTGCAGGCGCTCGTCCGCGCTGCCGCCGACCTCGGCGTCACCGTCGTACCCCGCGGGGCCGGTTCCGGACTGTCGGGGGGTGCGACGGCGCACGGGCACCAGCTGGTCGTCTCCGTGGAACGGCTCGACTGCATCACGGAGGTCTCACCGCTCGACGAGGTCGCCGTCGTGGAGCCCGGGGTCATCAACGCGGCGCTCAACGAACACCTGGCTCCGTACGGCCTCTTCTACGCGCCGGACCCGGCCAGCTGGGAGATCTCGACCATCGGCGGCAACATCGCCACGAACGCGGGCGGGCTGCGCTGCGCGAAGTACGGCGTGACCCGCGAGTCCATCCTCGCGCTCGACGTCGTCCTCGCCGACGGCAGCCTGATCACCGTCGGCCACCGGTCGATCAAGGGCGTGACCGGCCTGGACCTCACGTCGCTGTTCGTCGGTTCGGAGGGCGTGCTGGGCATCGTGGTCGGTGCGACCGTGCGGCTTCGCCCGATCCCCGTCGCCCGGAAGACGCTCACCGCCTTCTTCGACAGCACCGAGGCCGGGACCAACGGCCTCGGCGCGATCACGCTCTCGTCCGTGCGGCCGTCGTCCATCGAATTTTTCGACACCACGACGTTGGCGGGCATCGACGAGCACTCCGGTTCCGACCTTCGCGAGCGCGGCGCTTCCCTCATCCTGATCGAGATCGACGGCTACGGCATCGACGAGCAGGCTGCGGACCTCGTCGCCGCGCTGACGCGGGCAGGGGGCCGCGCGCGTGTCGAGACCGACGCCGACGCCGTCCGGCTGTGGGAGCCTGCGGCGACACGGCCGGGGCTTCCCCGAGTCTCACTGGTTCATCGGTGAGGACATCGCCGTGCCGAAGTCGCAGCTCCCTGCCATCTATGCCTCGTTCCCGGCCCTGGAGGCGCGCTTCGGAGTGACGATCTCCGCTGTTTCCCACGCCGGAGACGGCAATCTCCACCCCCTCGTCGCAAAGCAGATCGGACCCGGCGGCGACCCGGCGCATCCGCCCGCCGAATTGCACGAGGCGGCCACCGAACTCGTCCGGATCGCCCTCTCCCTCGGTGGGACCGTGACCGGAGAGCACGGCATCGGCACGCTCAAGCATGACTGGGCAGCACTCGAACTGTCGGAGCGGGTTCGGGACGCCCAGCACGCGATCAAGCGGGCACTCGACCCCGGCCACCTGCTCAACCCCGGGAAGGCCATCTAGGAGCCACCGCCTCCCGGACCACGACCACTCACTTTTTCCACACGGCACAGCACGGCAGCACTGCACAGCACAGCAGCACGGCACGACACAGCAACACAGCCAGCACAACACAGCAGCGCATTCGCACCCATACCCCTGCACCACTCAGAAGGAGAAGCACCATGATTTCCCCCACCAGATTCAGACGATCGCTGCTCGCGATCACGACGGCAGCCGCGTCCCTCGCGCTGCTCGCCGCCTGCACGAGTCCGGCCTCGAGTGTCTCGTCCGCGACGGCATCCGCCACGCCCGTCGACGGCGGCAACCTGACCTTCCTGATCCAGGGCTACGACGTCGGCTGGGTGTCCAGCAAGACGGCGATCTCCAGCTACGAGGGCAACCTCTGGGGAGAGCTCACCGACAAGCTCGTCTACGTCGACTCGAAGGGCGCCCTCAGCCCCTGGATCGCGACCAGCTGGGAGGAGCTCAACGGCGCGAAGGACTTCGTCCTCCACCTCAAGGAGGGAGTGACCTTCTCCGACGGCACCCCGCTCGACGCGGCCGCGGTCGTCGCCAACATCAACCTCTGGGCCAAGGGCGACGCCACCCGCGGCATCACCAAGGTGGGACTGTTCCCGTCCGCGCACTTCGACCGTGCCGAGGTGACGGATGCGAGCACCGTGCACGTCTATTTCAACGCGCCGACCCTCGGGTTCATCCCGACTCTTGCCTATCACGGCACCATCCTGCTGTCGCCGAAGACCCTCGCTCTGCCGGCCGAGGAGCAGGCCGACCTCAGCAAGGAGATCGGCAGCGGGCCGTTCGTGGTCAAGTCCTGGAAGCAGGGTGACAGCTACGTGCTCGAAAAGCGCAAGGACTACAACTGGGGTCCCGCCGCCCTCGGCCACACCGGTCCGGCCTACCTCGACACGATCACGTACAAGGTGATCAAGGATGCCTCGGTGCGCACCTCGACGGTCGTCTCCGGCCAGGCCGACGTCGCGTACAACATCCAGCCTCAGGAGATCAGCTCACTCAAGGACCAGGGTTTCACGGTCGGCACTCCGCAGTACCTCGGGTTCACCGACGGCTTCCAGGTCAACACGACCGCGTTCCCGACGAACGAGCTCGCCGTTCGCCAGGCCATCCAGCACGGCATCGACCGCACCGAAATCGTGAACACCGTGTACACGGGCGACTGGAAGGCGGCGACCTCGTTCCTGCAGGGCAACGTTCCTGAGACGGGCGACTACTCGACCACGATCGCCTATGACCAGGGGAAGTCCACGAAACTGCTCGAGGACGCCGGCTGGACCCTCGGCGCTGACGGCTACCGAGTGAAGGACGGCAAGACGCTTGAGTTCACGCTGACGCCGAACCCCTACGTTCCGTCGACGCAGGCCGAGGACGAGCTCATCGCCCAGCAGCTGAAGCGTGTCGGCATCAAGGTCGACCTCAAGGTCGTCGACGTCTCCGGGTACACGGCCGTGATCGCCGCCAAGCCGCCGCTGTTCCAGCAGTCGCGCAGCTTCGTCGACGTGGGAACCGTTGCCGGCGTCCTGACCAGCCAGAACAAGGGCGAGGACTGGTACAGCCTGGGCACGAGCGACACGAAGCTCAACAAGCTGGCGGATGGCATCGCCACCTCCTCCGACCGGGATGCGCGCGCCAAGCTCGCCGGCGAGCTCCAGCAGTACGTGCTCGAACAGGGCTACGCGATCCCCACCGTGCAGCTCATCCAGCGGCTCTACCTGATCGCGCCGGGAGTGCAGGGCGTTTCCTACAACGGCCTGGCGTACGCGAACTTCTACACCGCGTGGATCGCCAAGTGACCTCGGTGACTCCCGCACCGACTCGAGAGGCCCGCTGACGACATGAGAAGCCACTACCTGCGGTACGCGCTCGCGCGGGCCGCGCAGGCGGTGATCGTCATCCTGCTGGCGTACGTGCTGACCTTCCTCGTTATCAGCGTGTTGCCAGGGGATCCGATCTCCAACTCCCTGCATGACCCGCAGAACGGACTCAGCGACGCGGAGATATCGCAGGTGGTGGCCTTCTACGGGCTCGACAAGCCCGTCATCGTGCAGCTGGGCCTGGCCCTCGGCCGGTTCGTCGTCGGAGACCTCGGGATCTCGCTGCAGTCGAGCCTGCCGGTCGCCCAGATGATCGGGGACGCCCTGCCGTCAACGCTCGCCCTGGCGGTATCCGCCCTGGCCCTGTCCCTGCTGCTCGCCGTGGGCATCGCTTATGGTGTGCAGAACCTTCCCGGAAAGTGGGCGCCGGGCCTGCTGCGGTCCATCCCGTCGTTCTTTCTGTCGGTACCGAACTTCGTGATCGGTCTCGTGCTGATCGAACTGTTCGCCTTCCGGTTGCACGTCTTCACGACGATCGACCCGAACAGTCCCGCCGCGACGTTCTTCGCGGCACTGACACTCGCCATCCCGGTGTCTGCGCCCCTGGCCGAGGTTCTCATCGCGAACCTCGACCAGGGGGCGCGGCAGGAATATGTGCTTGTCGCCCGTTCGCGCGGGCTCACCCAGGCGAAGCTCTTCGCGAAACACCTCGTCAAACCGTCGATGCTCCCGGCGGTCGCCATGATCGCCCTGATCGTCGGCGAGCTGCTCGGCGGCGCCGTCATCACCGAAACGATCTTCGGACGGGATGGCATCGGCACCGTCGTGCAGAAGGCGGTGACGAGTCAGGACCTGCCGTTGTTGCAGGCGGTCGTTTCGCTCGCCGCCGTGGTCTTCGTCGCGGTCAACCTGGCCGCAGACCTCGTGTCGCCGCTGCTGGACCCGCGCCTCGAACTCGGCACCATCCGCCGAGAGCCGGTGACCGCATGACGACCGATTTGTTCACCGGAAGGCTCCGCAGCATCCCGGCCGCCGGCCGCCGCGTCGCGATCGCCGTGCCGCCGACCGTACTCGCCGCCGTGTTCGTGGTCCTCGTCGTCCTGCTCTGGTCGGTCGTTCCGGGGATCTTCACCTCCCACGATCCGGTCACCGGGAACACCGGCGAGAAGCTGATCGCCCCGAGCCCTGCACACTGGTTCGGGACCGACTACCTCGGGCGCGACGTCTATGCCCGAATCGTCTACGGCACGGCCTCGTCCGTGACGAGCGCGCTCGTAGCGGTCCTGATCGGCCTGATCGTGGGGAGTGTCATCGGCCTGGCCAGCGGCTTCCTGGGCGGCGGAGTCGACACGATCCTCGGGCGGGTCGTCGACGTGCTGCTCGCGATCCCCGGCTTCCTGCTCGCTGTCGTCGTCGTGAGTTCGCTCGGCTTCACGACGCTCAACGCCGCGATCGCGACGGGCGTGTCCGCGGTGGCGGTCTTCGCCCGGCTCATGCGAGCCGAGGTGATCCGCACCCGGGGGTCCGTCTTCGTCGAGGCCTCTTACCTTCAGGGTGGCAATCGGCCGCAGGCCCTGCTGCGGCACATCCTGCCGAACGTGTACCCGTCCATCGTGGCGCTCGCCGTCCTCCAGTTCGGGATGTCGATCCTCGTCATCGCCGCGCTCGCCTTCCTCGGTTACGGCGACCCGCCTCCGGCCTCCGACTGGGGGCTCCTGGTGTCCTCGGGCAAGAACTACCCGACGGCCCCCTGGCTGGTGTACGCGCCAGCACTCGTCATCGTCGCAACCGTGCTCTCGGTGAACCGGATCAGCACGTGGCTGCGACAGGCCAGGTGACCGCCGTGGACGGCGCAAACGAAAGGACGAAGGACATGGCCCGACAGCCGCAGATAGCGGACGAACGGAACACGCCCCCACTGCTCAGCGTCGAGGGGTTGTCCGTCGCATACGGGGAGACCGCCGTCGTCCACGATGTGAGCTTCGCCCTGGCCAGGGGCGAGAGCCTTGCGCTCATCGGCGAGTCCGGCTCCGGCAAGTCCACGATCGCCAAGACGGTGCTCAGGCTGTTGCCGCGGTTCGAGACCACGGTGAGCGGGAGCATCCGCCTGGACGGCAGAGACCTGCTCGCGCTGCCGGAGAAGCAATTCCGGCCACTGCGCGGCCGGGCCCTGGGCTTCATCCCGCAGGATCCGTCCGCGGCGCTCAATCCGGTGCGCACGATCGGATCGCAGGCGCACGAGGCGGCCGTTCTGCTCGGCGAGACGGATGCCGACACCCGGCGCTCCCTCATCCTGGCCGTGTTCGAGCAGGTCGGCCTCCCAGACCCGAAGCGGGTCTACGACTCTTACCCGCATCAGTTGTCCGGCGGCATGCTCCAGCGCGTGCTGATCGGGCTGACTATCCTGCCGCGACCGGCGTTGATCGTGGCGGACGAACCCACGTCCGCTCTTGACGTGACCATCCAGAAGCTCATCCTCAACCTGCTCTCCGACCTGCGCGAAGAGCTCGGGATCAGCCTGCTCCTGATCACCCACGACCTCGCCATCGCTGCGGAACGCACGGATTCCCTCGTGGTCTTGAAAAACGGAGCCTGTGCAGGAGAGCGGAACGTCGCGCCAGGTCTTCTCGGCGCCGCGGTCCGAGTACTCCCGCAGCCTGCACGCCGACGTCCCGGCGCTCAATCCCGACCGCTATCGGAGCCAACGCTCGACCGGCGACCTGGGGGTATCCGCACGGGAACCGCGTACGCACATCGAGGTGCGGAACGTCTCGAAGCGATTCCGGGTGGGCAGCACGGATGTCGCGGCGCTCGACGGTGTGTCCTTCTCCGTCGAGCGCGGGAGCACCCACGCCCTCGTCGGAGAATCCGGATCCGGAAAGACAACCGCCGCACGCCTGCTTCTCGGACTGGAGCACCCGGATTCGGGAGAAATCCTGGTGTCGGGGGAGGCCGTCCACGGTCGCAGCCGCGCCGGGCTCCGTGATGTGCGGCGGCATCTCCAGCTGGTCTACCAGAACCCGTTCACCTCGCTCGACCCGACCTGGCGCGTGCACCGGATCGTGAGCGAACCGCTCGATCGGTTCCGGATCGGGGACCGGGCGGAACGGGCCCGGCTCGTGCGGGAGGCCGTCGACCTCGTCGGACTGCCGGACAACGTCCTGGCCCGCAGGCCGACCCACCTGTCGGGCGGTCAGCGGCAGCGCGTCGCGATCGCGCGCGCCCTCGTCATCCGCCCCGACGTCGTCGTCCTCGACGAGCCGACCTCGGCTCTCGATGTGAGTGTGCAGGCCGGCATTCTCGAGCTCCTCTCCCGGCTGCAGCGCGAGCTCGGCCTGACCTATCTGATCGTGTCGCACGACCTTGCGCTCGTCCGGCAGTTCGCCGACACAGTCACGGTCCTGCAACGGGGCCGGGTCGTCGAGGACGGCCGAGTCGAGCAGATCTTCACCCAGCCGAAGCACGCATATACCCTCGCCCTGCTCGACGCCATCCCGCGGGTCGACACCGGCCCCATTCGGCACATCCCCGTGCCCGCACTCGTAAGGACCTGACACCGTGACCGTGACCATCACCGATACCGGTTCGGCACCCAGCCGCCGGCCGACCCTGATCAAGGCTTTGACCGCCCCGAAAGGATTCGGCGACGCCACGCTCCGCGACCGGCGCGAGGACGCCATCGAACTCCTCGGCGGCATTCCAGACCCGGCAGTGCTCCCCGCGGCAGAGCTCGCCGAAGCAACCATTCGCGTTCTGGCCCGGCCCGGCGTTCCCGCCCTGCAGTATTCGCGCACAGAAGGCATCTCGCCCCTCCGGGAGTGGATCGCCGATCGCGAAGGGGTACCGGTGGAGCGGATCATCGTCACCAACGGCGGCTTCCACGGCCTCTCGCTGGCCATCCACACCGTGCTGGAACGCGGCGATCTCGTTGCCGTGGACAACCCGATCTTCCCCCTGTTCCTGCGCGGATTGGAACTCTCCGACGCGCGGATCCTGCCGGTGCGCGTCGGTCCGAACGGCCTGGACATCGACCAACTCGCGGACCTTCTCCGTGACGGGGCGCGGCCGAAGGCGCTCTACACGGTGCCGGACTTCCACAACCCCACCCAGGGTACGGTGCCCTCGAGCGTCCGCGCCGAGCTCGTGCGCCTGGCCGAACGCTATGGTTTCGTCATCTTCGCGGACAACCCCTATCGCGAGCTCTGGTACGAGGGTGGACCGGAAAGCACCGAGGCATTCAACAACTCCGAGCACGTCATCCACATCAACACCTTCACGAAAACCCTGGGCCCCGGCCTGCGCCTCGGCTGGATCGTCGTGCCCGAGTATCTCGCCGGGGACATCGTGGCGCTGCGGAGCCGCCAGGACTCGCACAGCTCGACCCTCGTGCAGGCGATCGTCGGGGAGTTGCTGACCGCAGATGCCGGCCTCTTCGACGCTACCCTCGATCGGGCGCGGCGCCTCTACAAGTCGCGTGCGGAGACTCTCGTGGCCGCGCTCGAGCGTGAGGCGCCCGGAGCATTCGAGGCCGTCGTCCCCGGGGGTGGACTCTTCCTGTGGCCGCGACTCCGGGATGACGCCGTCGACCCGGACCGGTTGGCGGTCGATGCCAGCGACGAAGGCGTCGAGTACCAGCGCGGATCCTTCTTCCCTTCCGGACCCGGCACGGACGCTGACCGGCACCTGCGCCTCGCCTACGGCCACGTCCCCGAAGCGCAACTCGACGACGCTGCCGTCCGGCTGGGTCGTGCCCTCCGCAGGCAGAGCATCCCGAAGGCGTCGTTGTGAGAGCAAACATTCGTGATCCGTCAGCGCTCGAACGGCGTTCCCCGGCCACGGTCGCGCTGTGACCGGGCCGTCAGTTCCGAACCGGCATTACCTCGAAACCGTCGCCGCGGGCACCGCTCTGAAGGCGGCCGAGGCGGCTCCGATCACGTCAAACCATGCCGGTGCGCCAGACGAGATATCCGACCGGATTCGTGCCGCACTGACCTCATTGCGCCCGGAGCCTGATCGCGCTATCTCATCGTATCTTCGACTACGCCGAGGAGGCGTTCGCGGAGATCGAGAGTGCCGCTGATATCGTCGCGGTGCTCCGCGCCAAGGGCATTAATGCCCGCACTGGCGTCTATGGGCTTCCGACCGCCTTCGAGGCCGAAACCGGCTCCGGGTCGGGGCCCACCCTCGTGATTCTCGCCGAGTACGATGCCCTGCCGGGCATCGGCCACGGATGCGGCCACAACATCATTGCCGCGGCGGCCGTCGGAGCATTCCTCGCGCTCGCAACAGTGGGCGAAGAACTGCCGGGTCGGATCCTGCTGCTGGGAACGCCAGCGGAGGAAGGCGGCAACGGCAAAGAGATCCTCGCGAGGGCAGGGGCTTTCGCTGACGTCGACGCAGCCATCATGGTGCATCCGTTCGGCTACGACGCTGCCGATCATCCATTTATCGGACGCAGAATTGTACGTGTGCGTTATACCGGGGTGGCATCGCACGCCTCTTCGAGTCCGTTCATGGGGCGGAATGCCCTCGACGCGGTTGCCCTCAATTATCAAGCTGTGGCGTTCCTGCGGCAACACATGCCGCCGGGCGACCGGATTCACGGAATCATCGTCGCCGGTGGCGATCGGCCGAACATCGTGCCCGCAGATGCCGAGCTTGAGTATTATCTGCGGTCTCCAGCAATTGAGACCCTCAAAGACCTGAGTCAACGTTTCGACGAGATCGCGGCTGGGTGCGCACTGGCCACTGGCACGGGCTTCGAGGTCATCTGGGACCCTTCGCCGTACTCGCTGCCGATCAGATTCAATGGTCCGCTGACGGCTCGCTGGGCTGTTCGCCAGGCCGAAATCGGTCGAACCGTACTCACACGGGCAGTAGTGCCCAGCGAACTCGCGGCGTCGACCGATTTTGGGAACGTGAGCGCCCGTATCCCGGGAATCCACCCGGTCATCCAGGTGAGCCCTCCCGGGGTCGCCCTGCACACTGCTGAATTCGCGGACTTCGCCTCCGGGGAGGGTGGCGATCGCGCGGTCAACGATGGCGCAGGTGGCCTCGCGCTCACCGCGGCAGACTTCCTCTTCGACTCCGATCTGCGGCAGGCCGTCGAGGACGACTTCCAAGCAGCAGGCGGCGTGTTGGATGTCGAAAACTACTTCGCCTGAAGACCAATGACACGTAGCACAGATTCAAAGTGCGGGGTGGCTCATAATCACTGCATTGATCGGACTAACCCCGCATTTACCCCGCACATTGATTGAAATCACCCCATCGCGCAGTGATCACCGGCGAGAAGAAATGCAGGTCAGAGTGACCACTGCGAATCCTCATGAACGGACAAAACTCTCTAATTCAGAATCGTGGTGTCGCGGGTTCAATTCCCGCTCCCGCTACACATAGCCCCGGACTTCTGCGAAGTCCGGGGCTTTTTTGTTGCCGTCCAGAGGGACAACCCCGCACAAGCCCCGCACTTGGATTCAGGGACAATCCTCACGTCTCGTGCCGTGGCCGAGCGGCGACGGCCCCGTGCCACCTCGTGCGGCGATTGTTCGACGGAACGGCGAGCTTGTCGGTGAGCTTCTCGTGTGGATGAAGGATGGTCGACTGGTGGGGATCGAACAGACGT
Source organism: Cryobacterium breve (assembly GCF_027594785.1). GTDB lineage: Bacteria > Actinomycetota > Actinomycetes > Actinomycetales > Microbacteriaceae > Cryobacterium > Cryobacterium breve_A. The sequence continues at coordinate 1,991,220 of NZ_CP075584.1, read as the reverse complement.
GGTTCACCGAAGAGCCCCCTACACGTTGGCCGTCGGCTGGAGAACTGGCTTTCCGGTGATGGGCCGGGCGGCTACCACGTCAGGGAGCGGGGCGATGTCCCCCCGCCAGCTAAATTCGGTTTGGTTGTTCGTCTGTGGTTTGCGTCAGAATGCTGGCGTCAACGAGGCGGTCGATACACTCTGTCGGCCTCTTCGGTCAGGGCTTGCAGCTCGCGGTTCAGCGACGTGTAAGCCACCCCCTGCCCATGTCTACTACCTCTCCACTGACACGGAACCTCAGAACTTCCGACTTATTCCGCATGGCTCGTAGCCCGGCCTAGCCCGAGCAGCCAGCCGGCACCGAAGGCGAGCGCGACCAACCCGACGATGAACACCACCATCCCGATCTGACTCTGTGGCGAGAGCAGCCCGGCTGGCGGAAAGAAGGTCGAATCGCCGAGCGGCGCATACGCGTACCAGCCGAAGCTCGCTTGATTGCTCGGCAGGAGCAGGAGCACCAGGCCGATGGCGGCTGCCACGGCGCCGAGGATGACCAGGAACACGCTCACCCGACGCGAGGGGTGTGAGTGTGAACCTCCGCCGTGCCCAGCCTCTATCTCGCCCATGAGGTCATGTTAGAGGACGGATCGCGGACGCGAAGCGTCACCCGCGCCGCCGCGACTACCCCGCGAAGTCTCCGAGCGCGAGCCTCGTCACGACCTCGGTGAACACGCGCGCGCCCGCGACCAGGTCGGTGTCGTGGGTGAATTCCTTCTCATTGTGGGACACCCCGTTCACGCTCGGTACGAAGATGAGGATGACGGGAACCGTTTCCTTCAGGTTCGTGGCGTCGTGGCCGGCGAGGGTGAGCACCCGCATGCTGTCGAGCCCGAGGTGCTCGGCGGCCGTCTCGGTGATCGCCAGCCCGGTCTCGAGAAAAGGCCCGCTCTCCCAGACGCTGGAGGTGAGGACTTCGATGCGCACGCCGGTTTCCGACTCGATGGTGTGCATCCGCTGTTTCAGAATTTCGAAGGCACCGGCAAGGATGCTGGATTCCCGGGCCCGCAGGTCGGCGAGCAGCCGCACTTCGCGGGCGATGGTCACGGGGGAGTTGGGCCCGACCGTGAACTCGCCGACGGATGCGTGTAGCACCTCGTCGTCGAACTCGCGGACCAGCTCGTTGATCGCGACGACGAGCCTGGAGGCGCCGAGGAGGGCGTCGCGGCGGTCCCGCATCAGGGTTGAGCCGGTGTGGGACTGCTCTCCGAGCATGACGATCTCGTATTTGTAGGCGCACCAGGTGCTCGCGACGACGCCGATCGGTACCCCGGCGTCCTCGAGCGTGCGGCCCTGTTCCACGTGGATCTCGGCGTAACCGGCCACGTCGGGTCCGACGAAGCCGCCGCGGCCGCCGATGGCGTCGAGCGCTTCTCGCACGCTCGTGCCTCTCGGGTCTGTCGTCGCGAGGGCGACCTCGAGGTCGAGCCGGCCGGTGAAGACGGCGCTGCCCATCATGCTCGGCTTGAACCGTGACCCCTCCTCGTTGAACCAGTCGACCACGGCGATGTTGTACCGGGGAGTGATGCCCGAGGCCGCGAAATCACGGTGTGCGCGGTGCGCGGCATGCCCGGCGGCGAGCACGCCGTACGCGCCGTCGTACCGACCGGCGAGGGGCTGGCTGTCCAGGTGCGAGCCGAACAGCACGTACGGGGCGCCCGGCACGAGCTCGAGCAGGCCGAAGATGTTGCCGATCGGGTCGACCTCCACCCGGAAGCCGCGGTCGGCCAGCCAGGCCGAGAACCAGGACCGCGTCTGGCCGTCGGCCGCGCTCGCCGCCTGGCGGTCGACACCGCCGCCGCTGGTCGCGCCGAATTCGGACATGGTGCGGAAATCGGCCAGGAGCGCTGCGGCATCCGCTTCGGCGTTCGCGTCGACAATCGTGTTCGCGGTCATCGTCTAGCTCCAGTCTCTCTGCAGTTCCATGGTCGAGCAGTGCACGCTGCCGCCGTTCTTGAGCATCTCGCGGTAAGCGACGGGCAGGACCTCGACGTCGTGCCGGTCGCTGAGAATCTCGGCCGTCCGAGGGAAGTGGTCGGGCATGATCACCTTGCGGCGATCGAGGGCGAGCATGTTGCACGCCCACTCCTCCCGGGGATCGACCTCGATGGTTTCGATGCCGAGGTCCCACAGCTGCGCCATGTAGTCGTAGGGCGCCAGCCTCGGGTTGACGAGGGCGAGGTCGTCGTCGAGCATGACGGCGCACATGTCCAGGTGGATGAGGTACCCCGGCAGGGTCACGCGCTTGAGACTGATACCGAATTCCTCGAGGATCCGGGCCAGCTGCCGGTACCCCTCCGGGTTGCAGCGCACCGAGGTGCCGAAGAACGCCGTGTCCGGCCGCACCTTCTGGAAGCTACCGCCCTCGGCGAGGCCGGAACCGGTGACGGTGCCGAGGATGGGCATCCCCGCGGCGGCGACCGTTGCCGTGATCGACTGTTCCTCGCCCCGGCGCATCCGCGGGGCGAGGCGCCCGATGATGGCTCCGCCCGGGATCGTGATCAACGGGTCGCGGGTGTACACGGATTTCGTGAACGTGGCGGGAAGCTCGGGGGCGAACACCACCTCGACGTCGTTGCGGGTGAGGGTGTTGACGAAGTCGTCGTACTGCGCGTTGAGAAGGTCGAGGTCCGGCGTGTCGCGCCCGGTCCAGTACCAGCGCAGTTCCGGGTCGACGAGGGCGCCGAGTTCCTCGTTGTAGGTGTTCGCGCGCACATTCGCGAGGCCCTGGCTCGGGCGTCGCATCAGCACGGAGCGCAGCCGGCCGACCTCGTCTGCGGCGCCCCAGCGACGACCCCAGGTCGCTTCGAGTTCCCCGGTGTCGCCGAACGCGGGGAACGCCTCCGGTCCAAGGAGCCGGTGGAACTTTCCGTCGGATATCTCGAGGGTGGAATCGATCTCTTGCATGAATGCTTCCTTCGCTGACTGGGTGGTGACGCGTGTCGATAGGGTCATGGGCGGATGCCGGATGCCGGATGCCGGGTGCGGCTCGGTGGGGAGGCTCAGGTCCTCGCGGAGAGGTGCTCGTGCACGGCCAGCCACTCGCCGCCCCGGTTCTCCAGAACGATCGACTCGCGTTCGGCGAGAGTCTCCACGGTGCCGTCGAAGCTGACGGTGCTGGCGACGTCGTGGCTGAACACGGCGACCTCGCCGAAGACCTGGATCCGACGCTCAGTTGAGACGCAGGAGATCACCCGGAAGTGGTTCTGCCGTTCCCACTCGTCCCACAGCTGTTCGTAGGCCGCCCGGGACTCGAGCCGAGCAGGCGTCGAATGGAAGAGGAATGTCGACTCCGGTGCGAACCGGGAGAAGTAGGCGTCCCGTCGATGGTTTCCGAAGTCGGAGATCAACGCGTCTGCGGCGGCGAGGGCTTCGGCGCCCGGGGTGCCGGCGACGACCGTGTCGTCGCTCACGACGCACGCCGTGCGGCAGCCCTGGCGTGCACGCGGGCAGCGCTCGAGGCGTGGTCGGTCACGACCTCCTGGAGCGGCGCATTCGAGGAGGGAACCAGCCGCGGGCCTTCCTCACCGAAGACGTAGCGGGGCTCCGGAAAGATCCAGAGGGCGCCGAGGTAGAGCACGGCTCCCGCGACGACGGCTGTCACGAGGCTGAGGTCCATGCCGCCGCCCAGGGAGCCTGAACGGGCCGACGATGACGGGCGGGTAGTTCGCGAAGAGGAGTCCGATCGCGGCAGCGCCGATCCAGGCGACCATGCCGCGCCAGTTGACGCCGGAGTTGAACCAGTAGACGCCACCGGTCTCGCCCTTGTTGAAGACCTGCAGGTTGCGAGCGTCGAAGTGCCCGCGGCGCACGATGAACCCGATCGCCATGATGACCATCCAGGGAGTCGTGGTCACGATGATGGCCCCGATGAAGGCATTGACGGCACCGAGCAGGTCGAAGAACAGCCGCCCGGTGAGGATGAACAGGAAGGCGATGACACCGATTCCGATGGTGGCCTGCACCCGGCTGAAGCGCGGTACTACCGAGGATAAGTCGAGGCCGGTGCCGTAAAGCGACGTGGTACCCGTCGACAGCCCGCCGATGAAGGCGACGACCATCAGAAGCACGGCGTACCAGATCGGGGAGGCCTGGATGAGGGCGAAGACGTAGTCGGCCTGGCCGGCGACGATCGTGGCGGTGGCGACGCCGAACAGGAACGGGATGAGCGTGAGCGCCTGGCCGAGGAAGGTGGCGAGGAGGAGCTTGCTCGTCGGCGTCGATTTCGCGATGTAGCGGGACCAGTCGCCGAGGAACGCGCCGAAGGAGATCGGGTTCGCCATCACGATGAGGGCGGAGGCGACGAAGGTGGGCCAGAAGCCGCCGAGGGCGAGGGCGTCGGGTCCGGGGTTGTAGCCCGCGTCGAAGGTGCCGGAGAAGGCGACGAACGCGAGCAGGATCAGGGCGGTGTTGGCGATGACAGCCGTCTTGTTGACGAGGAGCATGAACTGGAAGCCGAACACGACGACGACGATCACGATCACGCCGATGATGCCGTAGACGAGGGTGCGGAGTCCGACGGAGTCCTCGATGCCGGCGAGCCGGTTGAGGGCGCCGACGAGGGCGTCGCCGCTCACCCAGACCGAGATCGAGTAGAAGGCGATCGCGGTGAGGAGGGACAGGAAGGAGCCGACGACCCGGCCGCGAACGCCGAAGAACGCGCCGGACGAGACGGCATTGTTCGTGCCGGTGCGCGGGCCGAAGAGGCCCATCGGCATCAGGAAGACGGTGCCGACGAGCACGCCGGCGACGGTGGCGAGCACGGCCTGCCAGAACGAGAGGCCGAGCACGATCGGGAAGGTGCCGAGCAGCACGGTCGCGAAGGTGTTGGCGCCGCCGAACTGGATGCGGAGGAGGTCGACCCACGTCGATGTGCGGTCAGGGTGTGGAATGGTGTCGATCCCGTGGGTTTCGACCTCGGTGATCTTGGGGCGGGCATTGAGCACGGCGGTACCGGAATCGCCGGCGCCAGTGTTGCTGCTGGTCATGGTGAACGCCTTGTCTTTCGTAGCGGGTGGGGTCTCCGACTGCGCAGAAGAAGTTGAGATGACATTACGTTCACTGGGAGAAAATTGATAGATATGCAAGAATTATTTACCATGACGAAACAATCGATTGTCGATCTCTCCGTTCCCGTCGGCGCGGGCACGCAGGTCTACCCGGGTGATCCGGTGCTCGAATTCTCCGTGCACAGCACCATCGAGCGGGACGGCTTCAATCTGCTCAACGTGTCCATGGGCTCCCAGACCGGCACCCACGTGGACGCCCCCTTCCACTTCAGCGAGACCGGCCTGAAGATCGACGAGATTTCGCTCGACCGCTTCTTCGGACCCGGCGTCATCGTCGACGCCCGGGCAGCAGGGCCCCGCGGCCGCATCGGCTGGGAGTTCATCGAGCCGGTCGCCGACCAGGTGCAGCCGGGCTCGATCATCGTCCTGCACACCGGCTGGAGCGAGTACTACGGCACCGACCGGTATTTCGAGAACCCGTTTCTCGATGCGGATGCCTGCCGCCGCCTGATCGCGCTCGGCGCGCGAACGTTCGCGATCGATGCGATCAACATTGATGAAACCCCCGATGGAACCCATCCCGGTGAGGGATTCCCCGTGCATCACCTCATCGCGGATGTCGACGGCGTGATCGGGGAGAATCTGACGAATATCGCGGCGATCGACTTCCCTGCGCCGGTGATCTCGCTTCTTCCGATAGCTTTTGAAGCGGCAGATGGTGCCCCGGTGCGAGCTGTGGCGATTCGGCTCGAACCGTAGGGACGTTGAAATGGCACGTCAGATTCCGATTGGAGCGCGGCTCCGCGCTGCCCGGCAGGCCAAGAACCTGACCCTGGAGGCGGTCTCCACCGCGGCGGGAGTCACTTCGGGGTTCCTGAGCCGCATGGAACGCGACCAGGTGTCGCCCTCCGTCTCCTCCCTCGTCGCGATCTGCGATGTCGTCGGGCTCCGAGTGGGAGAACTCTTCGAAGCGCCGGCCACCCAGGTAGTGCGTGCCGGCGAAGGGGCGCCGATCAACTTCGGGGGGCAGGGTGCCGAGGAGTTCCTGCTGACGCCGGGGTGTGCAAACCCACATGCAGGTGATCCACTCCCGCATCCAGCCAGGTGGGTCGGCGGGCCCGGACCTCTACGAGCTCGAGAGCGAAGCGGAGTTCGTCCTCGTTCTGGCCGGAGGCTCTCGAGCCTGGTCATCGGCGAAGACGTCTTCCTGCTCGATACAGGCGACGCGATGACCTTCCGCGGACGGGATCCGCATCGCTGGCGCAACCCGTCCTCGGCAGAATCCTGCGAAGTCATCTGGATGCTCGCCCCCGCGCCGTAGATGCACAAGGCTGGCTCGCACCCGCAGGTCTGCCCCTGCACCGCGCCTCAGCGCGGGGTCGGCGGTCTCAGCGCACCGAACCGGCTGCCGTCGCAGCGGGCACCTCGACGAGCCGGCCTGTCGTCACGTCGTAGATGTAGCCGTAGACCGGGATCCCCGCGGGAACAAGCGGATGCGCCTTGATGCGTGCTACGTCCTCCAGCACGCTCGCTGCCTGGTCGGAGATGGTCAGCCAGTCGACGTACTTCGCCTCGGTCGAGCCGGGGCCGGTGCCGACGTCGTAGAAGCCGGCCTCGCCGAGGGCGGCCGTCTCGAGGCTGTTGCCGAGCAGTCCGCGGATGACCTCGTCGGTGAAGAACTCCATCCCGCAGTTGGTGTGGTGGATGACGAACCATTCCTTGGTGCCCAGAAGCTTGTAGGAGATGACGAGCGAGCGGATGGCGTCGTCGGAGGCGCGGCCGCCGGCGTTGCGGATCACGTGCGCGTCCCCTTCGCTCAGGCCCGCGTACTTGGCCGGATCGAGGCGCGCGTCCATGCAGGTGAGGATGGCGAAGCCCCGGGCCGGCGGCAGGGCGAGCTCTGACTTGTCGCCGAATGCTTCGGCGTAAGCGTTGTTTGCTGACAGGACTTCTTCGAGAACGGTCATGGCTGGTCCTTCACGATGGGGTAAGCGGCCTCGGCTGGCGGACTTTCGAAAAGCGTAGTCAGCGATTCCGGAACAGGGAACTTTTGTTGCGCAGTGTTCCGTCCGTCGACAACGGCGCACATCGACCAGTTCATCGTGGGCAATGAGATCAGAGGCTTTTCGCCCGTGAAGGGGTCAGTAGCTACCGGCCGCTCCGGTCGGGACGGCGCCGGCGAGCAGCGCTGCGCTACCGGAGACGCCGAGCCGGCTCGCGCCCGCTTCGATCATGGCGAGGGCATCGTCGAAGCTGCGGACTCCGCCCGATGCCTTCACCTGGGCCCGGTCGCCCACCGTCCGCTTCATCAGGCGCACGGCATGCACCGTGGCGCCGCCAGCGGGGTGGAATCCGGTGGAGGTTTTGACGAAGTCAGCGCCGGCGGCAACCGCGGCCTCGCAGACGGCGACGATCTCGGCATCGGTCAGGGCCGCGGATTCGATGATGACCTTGAGCACCTTCGGTGCGGGGACGCTGGACCGCACAGCCGAGATATCGGCCTGCACGTCCGCGAAGCGGCCGGACTTGGCAGCGCCGATGTCGATGACCATATCGACCTCGTCGGCGCCTTGCGCGATGGAGAGGGCTGCCTCGGCGGCCTTGATGACGCTGTGGTGCTTTCCGCTGGGGAAACCGCAGACGACCGCGACCTTGAGGTCGGCGTCGGCGGGAATGGTGAGCGGCAGCATCGAGGGGGAGACGCAGACCGAGTAGGTGCCGAGCGCGATGGCCTCGGCGACGAGGGCGGTGACGTCGGCGGTGGTGGCTTCGGGCTTGAGTAGGGTGTGGTCGATGTAGCTGGCGATGCTGATGGTTTCGACGAGGGGTGTTGTCATGGGTGGGTCCTTACCTGGTGACGAATTCGGGGAGCCGCGCGACACGGGCGCGAGCGGTTGGCGTGGGGATGGGGCAAGCGTGGTTGCGATCCACGGCGCCGAGCTGGATGCTGCGGCGACCGAGGACTTCCGGCTGCTGCCCGATGCGCTGATCTCCTCGATCAAGACGAGGTGGCGGTCCAGTCCACCCAGCGAAACCAGGCATCACTCCGGCCGGCTTCGATGGCGATTCGGGCGATTCGGAAGCCGAATACGTTGTGCCGCACCGACGCCCGGAGCCTGTGTCGGCTCACACATCCACTCTACGCTGGGCGTGGGGCGCACGGTCGGGCGAGAGCAGCCGGAAGCGAAACGGGATGGTTCTCCGGCCGCGGCCGCGGCCACGGCCAGGGCGTGGTGTCGCACACCCTGGTGGCCGGGCGGAAGGGTGACTCCCGCCATCGCGAGGACCGATACCCACGTGCCAGGAACGGCAGGGTGCTGAGACAATAACGGCATGCGTTCAACCGGTGCCGTCGATACCCAGGCGGTTCTCCTCCGGCGGGGGCGGCTGCTCGAGTACATCACCCTGGGCTGGAATGTGGTCGGGGTCGTTGTCCTGGCTGTTCTCGCGGCGATGGCGTCGTCGGTTGCACTCGTCGGGTTCGGCTTGGACAGCCTCATCGAGATCGGTGCCAGCACGGTCGTGCTGTGGGAGCTGTCCGGCACCGGCGAGGACCGGCAGCACCGGGCGCTCCGGTGGATCGGTATCGCGTTCGTCGCGCTCGCCGCATATCTCTCCGTGCACTCGACCGTAGCCCTGGTGTCCCGGCAGCACGCATCGCCAAGCGTCGCTGGAATCGCCTGGACCGGCGTGACGGCCGTGGTCATGTTCGCGCTGGCATTCGGGAAGGCCCGCACGGGTCGCGACCTGGGAAATCCTGTGCTGATCACGGAAGGGCGGGTAACGTTCATCGACGGCGTGCTCGCCGTAGCCGTGCTCGGCGGACTCGTACTCGACCTGGTTCTCGGCTGGTGGTGGGCCGATCCGCTCGCCGGTTATGTGATCGTCTACTACGCGGTTCGCGAAGCGATCCACATTTTCCGGCCGGAAGCTCGGCCTCGGCCATGACCTCGGCCATGACCTCGTCCAGTCGACCCGGTCAGAAGGGTGTCGGGTTGCCGGGGTTGTCAGGTGTGGGGTCGAGGTTCCAGACGTCCACGACCGGGGTCGGCGGTTTGGGTGCGGGTGCGGGTTTCCGGGGTGGTCGCATATCGGCGGAGGGTTCGACGATGTAGCTGTACCCGGCCGGGGACGTCCACTCGATCCGACCATCACCGAGGTGTCTCGGTGTCCACCTCGTGTAGCTCTTGACCGCGTGGTGGTACGGGCACAGGTGGGCGAGGTTCATCGCGTCGGTCTCGCCGCCGTGCTGCCACTCGACACTGTGATCCAGGTCCGAGCGTTTCGCGGAGCGGCGGCAGCCGGGGAAGGTACAGGTCTCATCCCGCACCTCCAGCCATTTCTTGAGCGCGGCCGGGACCTTGTAGGTGTCACGTCCCATCGAGAGGACGACCCCGGTCTCGGGGTGGGTGAGGAGCCGGGTGAAGCTCGGCGCCCCGGCCGCGAGCCGCCGCGCGGTCTGGCGACCACGGCGGGCGCCTCCCACCCGCGCGCTCGGCCGCCTCCGCGCGGGCCCGGCCGACATCGGCCAGCACCCGCTGGGCGGTATAGATCGCCGCGGCCCGGCGAGCGGCGGCCTGATTGATTTCGCGGTCCGCGTCCCGGATCGCGTCATAGAAGTCTGCGAGGGACGGCTCCACGAGACCGAGGTGCGGTGGGTTCACATTCGGGTCGGGAGGGGTCCCGGGCGGGGGTTCCGCGGTGCTGTCGACCGGGCTGTCCACCGGGCTCTCCAGAGGGCTTTCCCGGTGGGGTTCTGAGGTATTTTCAGCTGTCATGCCGGTCACTCTACGGACCACCACCGACATTCCCGCGGCATCCACCACCCCACAAACCACCTGTGGATAACCCGGTCAGAACCACTTTGTTGAGGAGTGGCCGTCTCGGAAACCGGTCTCCTCGTCAACGTCCCGGGTGCGGTCACCCAGGCGTCTGAGAGACTGTGCGGATGAATACTTCATCACCGCAGAACAGCTCAAGGGCGGGTGCCCTCGCCAACCGCGGGGTCCAGGCTGCGTTGGTGTCGGCGGTGCTGTTCGGCGCAGGAACGCCGCTGGCCAAGCTTCTCCTCGGCGAGGTCAGCCCGTGGATGCTGGCCGGCCTGCTGTACTGCGGATCCGGGATCGGCCTCGGCCTCATCCGGCTGATTCGCCGGTCGCCCCGGGTCCGGCTCAGCCGCGCCGAGTGGGTGCCGCTCTCCGGCGCGATCCTGTTCGGCGGGATCTTCGGCCCGGTGCTCCTGATGCTCGGCCTCTCGAACATGCCGGCCTCCGGCGCATCCCTGCTGCTCAACGCCGAAGGCGTCTTCACTGCCGTGCTGGCGTGGTTCGTCTTCAAGGAGAATTTCGACCGGCGCATCGCCCTCGGAATGCTGGCGATCGTTGCCGGGGCCGTAATCCTGAGCGCTCCGGGCGGGGCGAACTTCGGCAGCGCCTGGCCGTCGCTGGCCATTCTGGGCGCGTGCCTCTGCTGGGGCCTCGACAACAATCTCACCCGCAAGATCGCGCTGACGGATGCGACGTGGCTCGCCGCCGTCAAGGGTTCCGTCGCCGGCCCGGTCAACCTGGCACTGGCGTTCCTCCTCGGAGCGCACCTCCCGGCAGCCGGCAACATCGCCGCGGCGCTCGTCGTCGGCTTCTTCGCGTACGGCATCAGCCTGGTTCTGTTTATCGTCGCGATGCGCCACGTCGGCACGGCGCGCGCCGGGGCCTACTTCTCGATCGCCCCGTTCTTCGGCGCTGTGCTCGCCATCATTCTCGGTGACGCCGTGACGTGGCCGCTCGTCGTCGCCGGCCTCCTGATGGCTGTCGGGATCTGGCTTCACCTCACCGAACGCCATGAGCATGAACACACGCACGAACCGATCACGCACGATCACTGGCACACCCACGACGAGCATCACCAGCACGCACATGCCGAGCCGGTGTCGCCGGGGACCTGGCACAAGCACGAGCACACGCACGAAGCCCTCACCCACACGCATGAGCACTACCCCGACATGCACCACCGGCACGAACACTGAGGTCGCTGCGCGACCGTTGCTCGTTGATCGTTGTCCGCTTCCCTTCGCGCGCACGGGGAACCGGGACGCGATGACCTCGGCGGCCTAGGACACCTTGCCCGGTCCATCCAGGCCGCCCGTGCAGGGCGAACCTGGTTCTGGCGCGGTGGCGGCGCCCCGGTAAGCGGCGATGAAGGCTGCGAGTCGGGGGTCGGCAGGGTCGGTCAGGTCAAGCTGGGCACCCCAGGCCGAGGCGACGACCGACGTGGGAAGCCCCACGAATGGAGAGAGGATCGCGTACGTCGACGGGATCGCCTTCCGCAGGGTGGCAAGCTGGTCGCCCGTGATGGTAGACGCGTCGTAGGTGATCCAAACGGCACCATGCTCGAGCGAGTGCACAGCGTTCTCATTGGGGACGTTCTCGGAATAGACGCCGCAGTTCAGCAGGGTGACCGAGTGGTCGCCGCCCACGGGAGGCAGCGGGGCGTACGCCACGGTTCCGGTGACGTGCTGGGCAGTCTGTTTCGGGAAGGTTTGCACGCCGGCAATGGCCGAGGGGGTCGCTGTCGACGCACTCGCGTTCTTCGGGGTGCCGCTTGTCGTGATGACGAGGACGACAACGACGACGAGCACAAGGACGGCGGACCAAGCTGCCGCGATTCCGATCTTCCGTTTTCGTTGTGCGACCGATTGTTCGTGCTTCAGGGCCGCGACTTTTTCCTGTCGGGAGGGCGTCTTGGGTGTCATTTCAGGATCCTTTTCGGTCTGGTGATACTTCGGCGGGAGGAATGCGGGTTACAGGCCGGCAAGGAGGTCGTGCATCTCCGTGATCTGTGCGGTTTGGTCGGCGATGATCTTCGTGGCCAGCGCCCGCGCGTCGGGGTTCTGTCCGTCCGTGAGCTCGGCGTTCGCCATGTCGATGGCGCCCTGATGGTGCTGGATCATCTGCTCGAGGAACAGCCGGTCAGCGGCCGGGCCGGTCGCGGCAACCAGGGCGGCCATGTCGCCGTCGGTCATCGACCCGGTGCTCATGTCCATTCCGGGCATGCTGGTGTCCGTCGCACTCCAGGCCGTCACCCAGGAGCTCATCATTGTGATTTCCGGCCCCTGCGCGGCCTTGATCCTTTCGGCGAGGGCCGTGACCCGGGGATCGACCCCGGTCTTGTCGAGCACGGTCTGGGCCATGGTGATCGCCTGCGTGTGATGCTCGACCATCGGCATGGCGAACGACACGTCGGCGTCATTGAAAGTACCGGTCGACTCGCCGGCGGATGCTGGGGTCGACGGGGTGCCACCGGCCACGCTGGTGCCGTTCGAGCACCCGGACAGGGTGAGGGCTGCAGCGAGGATGCCGGCGGCGATGAATGTGATGTGGGTTGTGCGCATGAGGAGAATCCCATCGATTGGAAGGCCAAAAAGGAAGTCGAATACAGGTCGGCGCGGTCGACGAGGGTCGACGAGAACGCCGTGCTACTGCGGGAGGGGTGGCTCGGTGATCAGACTCGACTGATCGACAGTGCGGTCAGCGACGGTGGTCGGGCGACCGGCACACTCCTGGCCAGTGCGGAGCCGGGCCGCGGCACACCGGAGTGGAGGGGAGTCAGCACATGGTGCTGTGTCGCAGCGCCGGTGTTCAGCGCGATCGGGCCGGTCGCACACGGGACCCCCGCCATCAGGCATCCGTCGGCGCACATTCCGACGCAGGTGGGAGACGCATTTCCCGGACGTGAATCCAGCATCGCTGTGACCTCCGCACCGGCGCCGCCCCCAGCGTGATTGCTCGGCAGGGCCGAGTCCATCGAGTGGGAGTGCTCGTCGGTGTCCTGGCCCTCGAGCATCCCGGCGTGCATGAAGAGCATCCCAACGAGGACGACTGTGAGGGAGAGGAAGGCGAAGAGCAGCCGCGTCCGCGAGGAACGCCGTTTGTCGTGGGTCATCGCCACCGCGCCCCTTGCCGATGCTGTGCGTGATGTTCACGCTCACTCTGACACTGTAGCCAGAGCCGGCTCGCGACTGCCTGACAAGTCTCGACGTTCGGGTCCAGTGCGATCGTCGCCGTCAAAGCCCTCATGCTCAAGCGCCTGCGACTACCCACGGAGTCCGAAGCCTCCCGAGCCTGAGCTGGCGCCGGGGGCCCGACCTGGATCAGGCCGTCTCGCCACGGGCAACCGAATGGCGATCGTCATTCCTTGCCCGGGGAGGGACGCTGCATCCGCTGTGCCGCCGTGGCTGGCCGCGATTTCCCGCACCAGGGCGAGGCCGATTCCCGATCCGGAGATCCCCGCCGCATCCCGGCCCCGCCAGAGCCGGTCGAAGACGTGCGGGAGTTCATCGGCGGTGATGCCGGGGCCGGTGTCGGCCACACAGAGCACCGCCTGGCCGTCGTCGGCCGACACGATCAGCGTCACGGAATCGCCCGGCCTGCAGTAGCGGGCGCTGTTGGCGAGGAGGTTCCCGACGGCCTGATGCAGACGTCCGGCGTCTGCGCGCACCCAGACCGGGTCGGCCAGGCGTGCGACAACAGTGAGCCCGGCGACCCGCAGTCGCGGCTCCCACTCGGCCAGTGCGTCGCGGGTGACCTGGGTGAGGTCGACCGTGGCCAGACGCATGGACAGGCCGCTAGTCTCAACAGCCGACAGCTCGGCCAGGTCCGCGACGATTCGTCCCAGCCGTAGCGACTGGTCGTGCAGCCCGGCGAGGCTTGCGGGCGTCGGCTCCGCGAGGCCGTCGCGCAGGCTCCTCGAGGCCGGCCTGGAGGGCCGCGAGCGGGGTGCGCAACTCGTGGGCCACATCCGCGGTGAGGGTGCGCAGATCACGATCGGAACGGACGACCGCGTCGGCCATGCCGTTGAACGCGGATGCCAGCTCGCCGAGCTCCCCAGGCGCTGGGCTCGTGGCCCGGGCACTCCGGTCGCCGGTTGTGAACAAGGTGGCAGCATCCGTCATGGCCCGGATCGGGCGCACGAGCAGCCGTGTGACGAACCAACTCGCGCCCAGCGCGATCACGAGCGCGACGGCGGCGGCGACGGCGATCCACGCCCAGGTGACGTCGAACACGGTAGTTCCCGCCATTGAACCGAACGTCAGCCGGACCGTGCCGACCTGGGTGCCGTCGACCATGACCGGCGCCGAGGCCACGGCCTGACCCATCCCCGAACCCATTCCCATGCCCTGGCCGTCGGTCGTGCCGCCCATCATTCCGCCGCTCGACGTGATCGGCGCTCCCGCCATGTCGAGGACCGTGAGACCTGCGGATGCGGCGTCACCGATGGCGAGGGTGCGCCCCAGTTCTGCGGTCTCCCACCCGCCGGCCGATCGATATGCGTCGGCCGCGGCCGCGGCTGCGGAGTCAGCGACCTGTTCGCGGCCGGCCTGCTGGGTGACCTGCACCCCCCGATCGACGCCGATCAGGGCAGCGACGCTGAGTACGAGCACCGACGACACGGCCACGAGCGCAAACGCGAGCAGGAGCCGTCGCCCCAGGGAGCCGAGACCCAGAACCTTCATGAGGGGTCGTCCTGGCGGAGCGCGAGGCGATACCCGACGCCGAGCACTGTATCGACGATGTCGGCGCCGGAGGGCCCGAGCTTGCGGCGCAGATTCTTGACATGGGAATCGATGGTGCGCTCGTACCCGACGTATTCGTAGCCGCGCACCCGGTTCACGAGCTCGTAGCGGGAGTAGACCCGACCGGGAGCGGCCGCCAAGGCCGCCAGGATGCCCCATTCGGTGGGCGTGAGGTCGAGCGCGGCGCCATCGAGCCAGGCCTGGTGGGCGCTGTCGTCGATCTGCAACCGGTGGCCGCCGTAGTTTGCCGGGCCGGTCGTGGCCGCCGAACCGCCGTACCGGTGGAGCACAGCCTGAACGCGCAGCACCACCTCGTGGGGACTGAACGGCTTTGTCACATAGTCGTCGGCGCCGAGTTCCAGCCCCTGAATTCGGTCCTCCGTCGTGCTGCGGGCCGTGAGGACAATCACCGGGAGGGTTCCGAGAGCGTGGATTTCCCGGAGGATGTCGGTGCCATCGATATCGGGAAGGCCCAGGTCGAGGAGCACCAGCTCACACGCGGACAGGAGGCGCAACGCCTCAGCGCCGGACGCTGCCGTGAGTACCGAGAACCCGGCTCGTTCGAGGTAGCGACGGAGGATATCGCGGATGTCACGCTCGTCCTCGACGACCAGCACTGTGGGCATACCTCACCCTAACGCTGGTGTTTCCGGAGGCGCCGACCCCCCGCTAAACCTCCACACCGTCTCCACACACCCGGCAGCCGGCCTGCACACCGGGCACCCAGAGTGGTCACCATCGACCCACTCGTCAGAGGAGAAACATCGTGCGCAGGAACACACTCATCGCCACCGCGATCATTGGCGCGATCGCGACAATCGTCGGTCTTGCCGGGCTATCCGTCGGCGCCGTCAGCGCCATGAACGGGAATGCCGCGGACGGCACAACCCGAGCCGGATCGTCCTGCACGCCTCCCCGACCGGAAGGAGCGATTGTGAACGTGTCACTACGGAATGCCGGCGGCTCCATGATGGGCGGCAACACCACGATGATGGGCAACGACGCACGGCGACCATCGGAAAGTGGCGGCCACATGCAGGGAAACGGCCAGGGCATGATGTCCGGGAACGGCAATGGAATGATGCCCAGCGGGGAGATGAGTCTGATCATCGACCGATCCAGCGTCCACTCCGGAAAAGTCTCCTTTGTGGCGACCAACGACGGCAGCATCACCCATGAGCTCGTCGTTCTTCCGCTGGCGGAGTCGAAGGCCGCAGGCAACAGCCCGATGTCCACCGAGAACAAGATCGACGAGACCGACAGTCTCGGCGAAGCATCGGCGACATGCGCTGCAGGTGCAGGATCCGGGATCGCTTCGGGCACCGCCGGCTGGGTGACGCTCACCCTCGCGCCCGGACGCTACGAGGTCGTCTGCAACCTGCCGGGACATTACGTCGCAGGGATGTACCGGGAGCTGACCGTCATTTAGAACGGATGCCGTCCAGACTGGCCGACGAGGGCATCCGTTGGTTGGTTCGCTCGATCGAGGCGAACCGGTCTGACCGGCCGTTTCCTCGGGCTACCCGGCCGTGCTGAGCGTACCGTGGGAAGGGAAGGACCGTCGCGGCTTCTCCGAAGAAGTCGCACCCTTGACAACGATGTTGGCGGGTCCACTCAACCAAGGAGGATACCGCTACGTCAATCCTGACTGTCCCAACGATTAAGACTGCACCACCAGCATCCGCTGCACCCACGTCTCCGGCGCTGCCCCGCGCATCCGTTCGATATCGCCGGCTCTTCGAGCCGACGAATATCGGGTCGATGGAGCTCAAGAACCGCTTCTCGATGGCGCCGATGGGGCCCCTGGGTTTCTCCGATGCGGAGGGCGGCTGGAATTCGCGCGGCATCGAGTACTACGTCGCGCGAGCCCGCGGCGGCGTCGGGCTCATCATCACGGGAATCACGCCCGTCACCAACCCGGCGGAGAAGTTCCCGAACGGCAGCGTGCCGATGCCGATGCGGAACCCCGGAGCGTTCCTTCGCACCAGTCGTGAACTTGTCGAGCGGGTGCACGCCTACGACGCCAGGATCATGCTCCAGCTCGGCGCCGGCTTCGGGCGCGTCATCATGAGTTCCTTCCTGCAAGGCGGCGCGCAGCCGGTCGCGCCGTCGCCGATCAAGCACCGCTGGTCTGAGGCCATCTGCCGCGAGATGACGGTCGAGGAGATCCACGCGACCGTGCGCAGCATGGGCGATTCCGCGGCACTGGCCCAGCGCGCCGGGTTCGACGGCGTGCAGATCCACGCTGTGCACGAGGGATACCTGCTCGACCAGTTCGCGACGTCGTTCTATAACCAGCGCACGGATGCGTACGGCGGAAGCCTCGACAACCGGTTGCGCTTCGCCCGGGAGATCGTCGACGAGATCAAGGAACGCTGCGGCGCCGACTACCCGGTCACGCTGCGATTCAGCCCCAAGTCGTTCGTGAAAGACTGGCGAGAGGGCGGCCTTCCCGGCGAGGACTTCGTCGAGAAGGGTCGCGACCTCCCCGAAGGACTGGAGGCCGCGCGCCTCTTCGAGGAGTACGGCTACGACGCCCTCGACATCGATGTGGGCACGTACGATTCCTGGTTTTGGAACCACCCGCCGATGTACCAGAAGAAGGGCCTGTACGTGCCCTTCGCCAAGGCGGTCAGCGACGCGGTCGGCATCAAGGTCATCTGCGCCGGCCGGATGGACGACCCGGACATCGCACTCGCCGCGGTCGAGGACGGCGCGACCGACCTCGTCTCGCTCGGCCGCCCACTGCTCGCCGACGCCGACTACGTCAACAAACTGCATAGCGGGCACCAGAACCTGATCCGCCCGTGCCTCTCCTGCCAGGAGGGCTGCATGGGTCGGATTGAAGCGTTCGCCGCCATCAACTGCGCGGTCAACCCGCAGTGCGGACGCGAGGCCGAGTGGCGCCTGCACCCGGCCCTGCGGTCGAAGACCGTGATGATCGTCGGCGGCGGAGTCGCCGGGTGCGAGGCGGCCAGGGTGCTCGCGCTGCGCGGGCACGTTCCCGTCATCTATGAGGCCTCCGCGGCCCTCGGTGGAAACCTGATTCCGGGAGGCGTCCCCGATTTCAAGGAGGACGACCTCGCGCTGATCCGCTGGTATGAGGCCACGCTCGCCGACCTCGGAGTCGAAGTTCACCTGAATGCGCGGGTCGACGAGAAGATGATCGAGGCATCCGCCGCGGACGAGATCATCGTCGCGACCGGTTCGGTGCCACGGCTCTTCGCGCTTCCGGGCGGCGTGCCGGTATTGTCGGCCGCCGACGTGCTCGAGGGCGTCTCGGATCCGGGCGCGACAACGGTGATCGTCGGAGGCGGCCTCGTCGGGTGCGAGCTCGCCCTGCACCTCGCCGACCGCGGAGTGAACGTCACGATCGTCGAGCAGGCCGAGGACATCCTCGACGTGTCCGGCCCGCTGTGCGAGGCGAACCACATGATGCTGCACGAACTCATCCCGTTCAAGGGCATCGCGACGGTGACGTCGGCCACGGTGCTGCGTGCGACACCGCAGGGTGTCGTCGTGGCCGTCGGCGGCAGCGAGCGGGAGATCGCGAGCGACTCGGTGATCCTCTCGGTCGGCTACGCCTCGAACGACACGCTGTACCGGAGCATCCGCGATTCCGGCAAGGAGATCCACCTCCTCGGCGATGCCCGCAAGGTGTCGAACATCATGTACGGGATCTGGGACGCCTTCGAGGTCGCCTCCGGCCTGTAGGCGGCGGCCTTCGCGCACCGAGCGCGGGTGTTGCGCCCTTCCGCCGGTGGTCCGCCACCCGCGCTGCGGCGCAGCACCCGCGCTCGTGCGAGAGCGAGTCTGGGGCTGAACGTGAGTATCGTCCGCGTTGATTACTAGTATGGTAGTAGTCAACGCAACCAGGGACCATCCGTCTCAGGAAGAGCTCCATCCCCAGGAAGGTGGCGACAATGACCGTCGCACACGCACCAGCACAACCCAAAGCGCACGCCGGCACGTACAAGCTCGTCCCGGAGAATAAGGGCAAGACGCTCGAGCAGATCCAGGTCGAACTGACAACGGCGGGAGCCAAGAACTGATGCTGATGCTCACGACCGAAACCATTCAGAACCTCGCCGCATTCGAAGCGGCCGGCATCACCGTGCCGCACTTCGACCGCGCCGCGGTCACGCGAGCCACCACGGCGAACCCGGCCTGGATCCACTTCGGCGGCGGCAACCTGTTCCGCTGCCTGCACGCCTCGCTGCAGCAGCGACTGCTCAACGCCGGCGAGAGCGACACCGGCATCGTCGTCGTCGACACCTACGACGACGAACTGATCGAGACGATCTACCAGGGTCGCGACAACCTCTCCCTGACCGTCGTGATGAATGCGAACGGTGATATCGAGAAGGAACTGATCGCGAGCATCACTGAGAGCCAGTACCTCGCGGAGTCGAACCCGGCAGGCACGGCACGGGTCAGGGCGATCTTCGCCAACCCGAGCCTGCAGCTCGCCACGGTCACGATCACCGAGAAGGGCTACAACCTGAAGGGTCCGGACGGCGAGCTCTCCGGGCTCGTGCTGGGGGACATCGAGGCGGGCCCGGACCACGCGCGGCACACCATGGCGCACCTCGCGTCGCTCCTCCTCGAGCGCTACAGGGCCGGCGCGACCCCGATCGCGATGGTCAGCACCGACAACTTCTCGCACAACGGCGAAAAGCTCCGCGACGCGATCCTCGTGGTCGCCCGTGCCTGGAAGGACCGGGGCTTCGTCGATGACGGGTTCCTCAGCTACCTCTCCGACCCGGCGAAGGTCGCGTTCCCCTGGAGCATGATCGACCGGATCACCCCGAGCCCCTCGGCCTCCGTCGCGAGCGAGCTGCGGGCGGCGGGATTCGGCGACACCGAGATTCTCGTCACGCTGAAGCACACGACGACGGCGCCCTTCGTCAACACTGAGGAAGTCAACTACCTCGTCGTCGAGGACACCTTCCCGAACGGCCGTCCGCCGCTCGAGAAGGCCGGGGTGTACTTCACCGACCGCGACACCGTCAACAAGGTCGAACGCATGAAGGTGTGCACGTGCCTCAATCCGCTGCACACGGCCATGGCGATCTACGGATGCCTGCTGGGCTTCACGTCGATCGCCGACGAGACCGCAGACGCCGACATTTCGGCCCTGATCGCGGGGATCGGCTACCGCGAGGGGCTCCCGGTCGTGACGAACCCCGGCATTATCGACCCGAAGAGCTTCCTCGACCAGGTCGTGGGGGAACGGCTGCCGAACAAACGCATTCCGGACACCCCGCAGAGGATCGCCTCCGACACCTCGCAGAAGGTCGGCATCCGCTTCGGCGAGACGATCAAGCTCTACCGCAACACCGACACCGTCGACGATCTGACCTTCATTCCGCTCGCGATCGCCGGCTGGTGCCGCTATCTGCTGGCACTCGACGACGAGGGAGAGCCGTTCGAGCCTGAGCCCGGACCCGATGAACGAGCACCTGCGCCGGTACGTGAGCGACATCAGTCTCGGCGACCCGGCGAGCGTCGGCAGGCGGCTGCATCCGATCCTCTCCAACCGGGAGATCTTCGGACTGAACCTGTACGACACCGGACTCGGTGCGCGGATCGAGGGGTACGTCGAAGAACTCGTCGCGGGCCCGGGAGCGGTCCGGAGCACGCTGCACAAGTACGCGAGCACCACAAGCACAAGCACAAGCACCACAAGCACCACAAGCAACGGCACCACAAGCAACACAGAGGAGACAGCATCATGCAAATGACATTTCGGTGGTTCGGACCTGACGACGACAAGATCACGCTCGGGCAGGTACGGCAGATTCCGGGCGTCCAGGGTGTCGTCGGCGCCCTCTATGACGTCCCGGTCGGCGAGGTGTGGCCCAAGGCCAAGATCGCTCAGCTGAAAGCACAGATCGAAGAAGCCGGGATGAGCCTCGAGGTCATCGAGAGCGTCAACATCCACGACGACATCAAGATCGGGCTCCCGAGCCGCGACCAGTACATCGAGAACTACAAGGAGACCATCAGGAACCTCTCCGAGTTCGGCATCAAGGTCATCTGCTACAACTTCATGCCGGTCTTCGACTGGGTGCGCACCGAGCTGGCCAGGACGCTTCCCGACGGTTCGACGACGATGGCCTACGACCAGTCGATCGTGGACACCATGGACCCCGAGGGCATGGCCGCATCGGTCGAGGGCGACTCGAACGGCTACGTCATGCCGGGCTGGGAGCCCGAGCGCATGAAGGGCCTCAAGGCCCTGTTCGCCCAGTACGCGGATGTCGACGAGCAGAAGCTCTCCGACAACCTGCGGTACTTCCTCGAGGCGATCATCCCGACCTGCGAGAAGTACGACATCAAGATGGCCATCCACCCGGACGACCCGCCCCGCCCGATCTTCGGCCTGCCCCGGATCGTGAAGAACTTCGACGACCTCAAGGCCATCGTCGAGATGGTGGACAGCCCGCACAACGCGCTGACCCTCTGCACCGGCAGCCTCGGCGAGAATCCGGAAAACGACGTTCCCGCGCTCATCCGCTATTTCGCGGGACGCGACCGCGTGCCGTTCGCCCACGTGCGCAACATCAAGCACCTCGGCAACGACAACTTCGAGGAGGCCGCGCACCTCTCGGAGATGGGTTCGCTCGACATCTACGAGATCATGAAGGCCTTCCACGACGTCGGCTTCGACGGGTACATCCGTCCGGACCACGGCCGGATGATCTGGGGAGAGACCGGACGCCCGGGATACGGCCTGTACGACCGTGCGCTCGGAATCGCGTACCTGAACGGGCTGTGGGAAGCCATCGACAAGGGCTCCAAGGCCTGAGTCGTCTGGTCGGGCGGGCCCGGACTGCCGCGCCTGCCCGACTGCGCCGTACCATGCAAGAACACCAGCGCCCCATACTAGAAAGATGACGATGGATTCGGGAGCGATTCGGGCCAGGCCCGCGACCACACGGCGCAACGCCCGCACGCACGCCCTCGAGATCATCCGCCAGAAGATCATCACTCTCGACCTGGCCCCCGGCACCCGGCTCTCCGAGAACGAGCTCGCCGGCCAGCTCGGGTTGTCGCGCACCCCGATCCGCGAGAGCCTCATCCTCCTCGCCGAGGAGCAACTCGTCTTCGTGGTCCCCCAGGTCGGCACGCTCGTCGCGCCGATCCTGCTCTCGGAGATCGAAACGGCCCAGTTCGTGCGTGAGTCGCTCGAGCTCGCGGCGCTGAACGAGTCCGTCGCCCGGGTGACGCCCGACGACATCGCCGAACTCAACGCGATCATCGACGCGCAGCGAATCGCGGACAGCCGCAAGACCCAGTCCGGATTCTTCACCCTCGACGAGGAATTCCACGCGACCCTGATGGGCATCAGCGGCCACGGCTCCGCCTGGCGGACCGTCGCCCAGGCCAAGGCGCACCTCGACAGGGCGCGGCACCTGTCGCTCTCCTTCACCGGGATGAGCGTGCTGATCGACCAGCATCAGGTCATCACCGACTCGCTCGCCGCTGGCGATGGGGATGCTGCCGCGAGCGCCATGCGGGAGCACCTGCGTCGGGTCTTCAACGACATCGCCGCGGTGCGGCAGACCAACCCGGAGCCTGTTCACCCTCGACCCGTCCCACTAGGGCTCGACCCAGGTACCCGGCCGGGGGCGCACCGGGCCGCGCCTCCCAAGTCGCGCGCCCGTTCCGCCGCTTCGCGCCAGGCACGCCTGGCGCGAAGCGGCGGAAGTGGCGCGTTGGCTCGTGACGCGGTGGCGCAGCGGGCGCGAAGCTGCGGAAGTGGCGCGTTGGCTCGTGACGCGGTGGCGCAGCGGGCGCGAAGCGGCGGAAGTGGCGCGCGGGGCGGCGGTGAGACAGCGCACCGGGCCGCCCGGGCATCCGCTGCCCGTTCGCATAGACTCACGTCTATGCGAACCGACCCCGCCGAAGCTACTGAGGACGCGTTGCGGCCGCTCGACCGCGCGGCAGCCGAGGACATCGCCCGGAGCCTGCGCGCGATGGCCGATCCCACCCGGGTGCAGCTTCTCGGCATGATCGTCGGTCGGCCGGACGGCCGGGCACTCGTCGGCGAACTCGCCACGGCGCTCGGGCTGAGCCAGCCGACCGTCAGTCACCACATGCGCATCATGACCGAGGAGGGCTTGCTCGCCAGGGACCAGGTCGGGCGCCAGGTCTGGTACTCGGTCGTGCCCGAGCGGGTGGGGGACGTCCTCGAGACGACCAGGAACGACGACGACACGATCGCTGCCGTCGTGGCGGTGCCCGTGCTGGCTCGCATTGCCGACGACCTCGCGACCCGGTTCCGCGGCACGTTCTCGCACGAAACCGTCGAACGGTACGTGCAGGAGAGCTACGAACTCCTCGCCCGGCAGGCGAAGATCACCCGCTACCTTCCCTCATTCACGGCGCGCTTCGCCGGCGACCGGCTGCGGTCGCTGGCCGCGGCAGACGGTGGGACCGCAACGGACGATCGCCTCGGGACAGACGCGCCGGGCATTCCGGGTGCTCCCGACGTTCCGGAGGTGCTGTTCGTCTGCGTTCAGAACGCGGGACGATCCCAGCTCGCCTCGGCCATTCTGCGGTCGCTCGCCGGGGAGCGCGTGCGGGTCCTGACGGCAGGGTCGGCCCCGGCCGGCCGGGTCAATCCGATGGTCGTCGCCGCGCTCGACGAGATCGGCGTTCCCCTCGCCGGCGAATACCCCAAGCCGTTGACGGACGAGGTCGTCCGGGCGGCGGACTACGTGATCACGATGGGCTGCGGAGATGCGTGCCCGGTGTATCCCGGCCGCACGTACCTCGACTGGGACCTCGCCGACCCGGTCGGGCTCCCGATGGAGGGCGTCCGGGCGATTCGCGACGACATCGAGGCGCGGGTCCGGGCCCTTCTCGCCGACCTCGACCGGATGCCGCCAGCCACCACCTGAGGAAGAGCCTCCATCCGGGCGCTCGGGTGTCCGCGCGTCGGGCCGACCGTCGCAAAGTCGGAGGTTTTCGCGACACGCCGTCATCCCGGGCGGCGGATGCCGCGAGTCGCGATTTTCTCCGACATAACTGTTCTCGCCCGCTCCGGGCGCACCCCGCGGGCGGCGGTTTCGGCATGGAACAATGACCTATGACCGTGCGGGCTTCCAGGTGGCTGATCGTGCTCGCGGCCGTCTGCTTCGGCACGACGGGCACCGCCCAGGCCCTCGGCGCCCTCGGCGGAGCCCAGGCGAGTGCGACCTCCCTCGGCGCGGCGCGCATCGTGTTCGGTGGCGCGCTCCTGGCGATCCTCGCATTCGCGGTCGCGCTCACGGAACGCCGGAGGCGGTCGGCCGCGGCAGTCCGCGACGGCGCAGGGGATACTGGCAGCCGTCGCGAGCCGGGCCGGGTCAGGAGCCGGCCGCGCGGGTCGAGCGTGGCGCTCGTGCTCCTCGGCGCGGCAGGCGTTGCCGCGTACCAGCCGGCTTTCTTCACCGGGACCGCGCAGAACGGGGTCGCGGTCGGCACACTCGTCGCCCTCGGATCGGCTCCCGTGCTCACGGGGCTGCTCGAGTGGGGCTGGTTCCGCCGGCCCCCTGGCTTCCGCTGGGCGTGTGCGACGTTCGTTGCGGCGACCGGGGTGGCCGCACTCTCCGGGCTGTTCAGCGGGGGAGGCAGCCCCGTGACCGCGCTCGGGATCGCTGGCTCACTCGGTGCGGCCGCGTCCTACGCGGTGTACACGCTGAGCACCAAGCTGCTTCTCGATCGCGGCTGGTCGCCCGCGACAGCGATGGGCGCAACGTTCGGTGCGGCCGCGGCGCTGATGCTGCCCGTGCTTCTCGCGAGCAACCCGGCCTGGCTCGCCCAACCGGCCGGGCTGGCGACGGCCGCGTGGCTCGCGGTCGTGACGACGGCCCTCGCATACACCCTGTTCGCGCGCGGATTGCGGGGCCTGTCGGCATCCCAGGTGTCGACGCTCACGCTCGTCGAACCGGTGACCGCGACCGCACTCGGCGTGTTCGTGCTGCACGAGGACTTCACGCCGGCCACCGTCGTCGGCGTCGTTCTGCTCGTGGCCGGACTCGGGATCCTCACGATGACCCGGCGGGCCTCGTCCTCAGCGCCGTCCTGATCACGGTTCCCGCGGTCGCCCTCAGCGTTCGCGGAGATCAGGCTGCCCGTGCGGGTCGGGTCCCGGCGGGCCGAGGTCGTCAGCCCGCTGAAGCGGATGCCGCAGCCGGCCGGGTGAGGTCCCTGCCGTACTCGAGCCGCAGCTCCAGTTCGTTCATGACCAGGGCGGCGAGGTCGCGCAGGGTCTCGATCTCGGCATCCGTCACGGTTCTCGGTTCGAAATCGAGCACGCACAGGGTGCCCAGGTTGAACCCGTCCCGGGTGCGCAGCGGGACTCCCGCGTAGAACTGCAGGCCGAAACCGCCGGAGACCAGGGGATTCGTGAGCGCACGGGTATCCGTGCGCGCATCTTCGATCACCCAGGGGCCTTCCTGCATGATCGCAGAGGAGCACAGGCCCGGGTCTCGGGAGATCTGCTCGAGGTCGAGGCCGGGATGGGACTTGAACCAGATGCGGTCGTGGTCGACGATGCTCACGATCGCGATCGGCACGGAGAAGATCCTGGCGGCGAGCGCGGTGATCCGGTCGAAGGTGTCGTCGGGCGGGGTGTCGAGGATGTCCAGGCGCGCGACGGCCGCCATCCGCTCGGCCTCGTCGGTCGAGAGGGGAACCTGGCCGTCGCCGCGGTGCCTGCCCGTTTCCGTGATGACGGCCTGGCGGAGCGCGAGCACGACCTCGCCGATCTCGGGGCGGTCGGCGGGATTCCGCGCGAGCATCGTCGACAGCAGGTCGCGCCAGGCCGGCGACATCGACGCTGGAATCCCGGGGTCGCGCAGCAGGCGTGCGACCGCGGCGGGCACCGGCTGACCGGGGAAGGCCAGTTCCCTCGTGAAACACTCCAACAAGACCAGCCCGAGCGAGTAGATGTCGCTGGGAGGTCCGACCTCATCGCCCTGGGCCTGCTCCGGGCTGAGGTACGCCGCCGTCCCCGACGTCGCTCCGCCCTCCGTGAGGCGCGCACTCGCCGGTGACAGCGCAATGCCGAAATCAGTCAGTTTGGCGCGGGCCCGGAACCGGCTGCTGTACTGCGCGAGGAGGATGTTCGCCGGCTTGATGTCGCGGTGCACGATGCCGCGCCCGTGGATGTAATCAAGCCCTTCGGCGAGGTCATAGCCGATCTGGGCGATGTTCCGCACGGACAACGGGCCCTCGAGCAGCCGGTCCCGAAGGTCGGCGCCGTCGATGAGCTCCCATCACGAGGAAGATCTGGCGCCGTTCCGGCGACGCTGTGTGTACGCCGACGTCGAAGAGCGTCACGAGGCTGTGGTGGCTCAGGCTCGCAAGCACGTTGATCTCGGCCTGCTGGCGCTCGATGTCGCCCTGTTCGATGGCGACGGTCCGGAAGACCTTGATCGCGACATCCCGGCCCAGCCGGTCGTCGGTCGCACGGTAGACGGAGGCCATGCCGCCGCTTCCGATCAGCTCCTTGAGCTGGTATCGATGGCCGAGCGGGCCAGTGGGTTTCGCGGTCATCAGGCTCCCTGTGACCCGAGTATAGGGGATGACCGGGCCCGAATGAGGGGGTCAGAACCCCCGTTCCGCAAGCAGTCCGGGTTGCCCGGCTGGTCCGGACGCGTTCGCCGCGCTTCCCTGCCCCACGGGGAGCATGCTGCCGATCCAGCTTTCTGCAGTCCATCCCTCGAGAGGTGATCCGGTCACGACGATTGTTCCGGTATTGCTGAGCTGATTGTCCGTCACGTAGCCGGCGTGCAGGTTGCTGCAGGAGTACCCCGTCCAGGCGCGCAGGATCGCTCCGTGGCTGACGAAGGCGACGGTCTCGAGCCCGAGATCGTCGGCCTCCGTCACGACCCGGTCGAACCGGGCGAAGGTGTCCCTGCCGGACTCTCCTCCGGGCATCACGGTGTCGAGGTCGCCGTTCGCCCAGGCCAGGAACGTCGTGCAGTACGCGTCGACGGCGGCCCGGTCGTGACGCCCCTCGAGGTGGCCCGCGCTGACCTCGCGGATGTCGCCGCGGACGCGGGCCTCGAGGCCCCGTGCTACCGCGAGTGGTTCCGCCGTCTGCTGGGTGCGCACGAGGGTGGAGACGTAGAGAGCGTCGATCGTGACCGTCGCGAGGGCGGCCACGAGGTTCCCGGCCTGCTCACGACCGAGTGGCGTGAGGTCGGCGCCGGGGTGCGCGGTGTCGAGGAGACCACCGACATTGGACACCGTCTGGCCGTGTCGGATCAGGATGAGGCGCATGGCTACCTTTCGGGACGCCGAGTCGTCGGGCATCCGCTTCTAGGATGCCCAACGTTCGGCTGTCGCGGAAATCAGGCCGGGAGCGGCGTGAGCCAGGTCAGCACGGAGCCGTCGCCCTCGATCAGGTCGCCGAGCGCGCCGTTGAACACGGCCCCGTAAGGTGCCGTGATGTGCGCCTGGAATGCCTCTGCATCGCGATAGACCTCGTAGACGAAGAACTCCCGCGGGTTCGAGGCCCGGCGGTGCGGGTCGAAGGCCAGGTTGCCCGGCTCCCGGCGCACGTCGACCGTGAGCTCGGAGAGCAGGGCTGCGACCTCGTCCTCACGGCCGGGGAGGGCCGTGAACTCGGCGTAGAGGGCGACCGGCTCTCCGGGAACCTGGGAGGGAGTGGTGCTCATGCCTTGCGGGCCCCTGTCATGATTGCGACGGCGTCCGTCATGGAATGTGATTGTGGCGTGATCGTCGCGGCGCATTTGCCGAGACGCTGGATGTGGATGCGGTCGGCGACCTCGAACACGTGCGGCATATTGTGGCTGATCAGGATGACCGGGATGCCGCGCTCGCGCAGGTTCTTCACGAGCTGGAGGACCTGGTTCGATTCCCGGACGCCGAGCGCCGCCGTCGGCTCGTCGAGGACGACGACCTTGGAACCGAACGCCGCCGCGCGCGCGACGGCGACGGCCTGGCGTTGGCCGCCGGAGAGGTTCTCGACCGCGACGGTCACGTCCTGCAGGGTGCTGATGCCGAGGTCGGCCAGCTCCTGCCGCGCGCGCTTGCGCATGCCCTTCTTGTCGACCATGCGGAACACCGAGCCGAGCAGGCCCGCGCGCCGCAGCTCGCGGCCGAGGAACAGGTTCGACGCCACGTCGAGGGCCGGGGAAACGGCGAGGGTCTGGTAGACCGTCTCGATGCCGGCGGCGTGTGCGTCCTGCGGCCGCTTGAACTGCACGGGCTTGCCGTCGAGGGTGATCTCGCCCTCGTCGGCAACCTCGGCGCCGGTCAGGCACTTGATCAGGGTGGACTTGCCCGCGCCGTTGTCGCCGATGATCGCGAGGACCTCTCCGGGGTAGAGCCTCAAGGCTGACCCCGTCGAGGCCGACGACGCGGCCGTAGGTCTTGACGAGCTTCGTCGCCGTGAGGATGGGCGTGCGCAGTGGTGCCGGTGCGCCGGCCGCAGCCGCGCTGTCGTCGATGAGGGTCATTTGCGTACCTTTCGAATCCACTGGTCGACGGAGACGGCGAGAACGATGAGCACGCCGACAGCGAAGGTCTGCCAGAGCACGTCGAGGCCGGCGAGGGAGAGCCCGTTGCGGAAGACGCCGACGATGAGGGCGCCGAGCAGGGTTCCCCAGATGGTGCCGCGGCCGCCGAAGAGGCTCGTGCCGCCGATGACGACGGCGGTGATCGAGTCGAGGTTGAGGTCGGTGCCCGCGTTGGGCGAGGCGGCGTTGCTGCGTCCGATCTGGATCCACGCGCCGATCGCGAGGATGGCACCGGCGGCGAGGTAGACGCTCATCAGCACCCGGCTGACGCTGATGCCGGCCAGGCGGGCAGCCTCCTTGTCGTCGCCGACGGCGTAGACGTGCCTGCCCCATGCGGTCTGGGAGAGGATGAAGGCGATCACGATGTAGAGCACAAGCATGAGCAGCACGCCCATCGTGAAGTTCACCCCGCCGACGGAGAACGTCGTCCCTGTCCAGGTCAGCAGGTCGGGCATGTCGCCGCCACGAACCGTCGCGCCGTTCGAGTAGAGCAGCGTGAGGGCGACGAAGACGTTGAGGGTGCCGAGGGTGACGATGAACGGGGGAGGCGCAGCCGCGTCACGAGGAACCCGTTGAGGGCCCCGGCCGCGAGAGCGACGAGAAGTCCGGCGAGCAGGCCCAGGATGGGCGAGAGGCCGTTCTGGACCGTGAACTGGGCGATCACCATCGAGCCTGAGCACCATCACGGCGCCGACGGAGAGGTCGATGCCCGCGGTGAGGATGATCAGCGTCTGGGCGATCGCGAGGGTGCCGACGACGGCGACCTGCTGGGTGATCAGGGAGAGGTTCGCCGGGTTGAGGAACCGCTCGTTGAGCATACCGAACACGATGATCGCGATGACGAGCACGACGGCCGGGCTGATCGCCGGGTAACGGTGCATGACGCCGCGCAGCCGGCTGAGGGGAGTGGTGCGGTCGAGGAATTCCTCGGCGAGGTCGTGCGCGCCCGTTGCCGGGTGCGCGGTTTGGGTGGGTTGGGTCACGATGGGCTCCGGTTTCCTAAACGCCTACGGTAAGACCCCGTGGGATGCCGGAATCGATTCTCGGCACCCCACGGGAGCGGTAGTGGTTCTGGCTAGCCCCAGCAGATGCCGGATGCCTTCGTCGTGTCGATCGAGTCGACCCCGGTCTGCGGGGCGTCCGTCACGAGCGCGACACCCGTGTTGTAGAAGTCGAGGCCGGGGCTGGTGGTCGGCTTTGCTCCCTTGTTGATGAGGTCGACGATCGCCTGCACGCCGAGTTCGGCCATCTTCACCGGGTACTGCTGGGCGGTCGCGCCGATGATGCCGTCCTTGACCTGCTTGACGCCCGCGCAGCCGCCATCGATCGAGACCACGATCATGTCGGTCTTGCCGGCGGCCTTGAAGGCCTGGTACGCGCCGTATGCTGCGGGCTCGTTGATCGTGTAGACGACGTTGATGTTCGGGTTCTTGCTCAGGAGCGTCTCGGCCGCGGTGCGTCCGCCGTCCTCCGCGCCGTTCGTGGGCTCATTGCCGACGATTTCGTAGTCGCCGCCGCTGTAGGTGCCGGTTTTGGCTTCGTCGCCGTTCTTGGCCTTGTCGGCCGTGTTGATGCCCATCCCGTCGAGGAATCCCTGGTCGCGGTTGACGTCGACGGAGACGATCTTGTCGCCGAAGAGGTCGAGCATGGCGATGGTGGCCTTCTGCCCGGCGAGCTTCGCGGCGGTCCACTTGCCGATGTCCTGGCCGGCGAGGTAGTTGTCGGTCGCGAAGGTGATGTCGACGGAATCCTTGTTCGTCGGCGGCGTGTCCAGGGCGATCACGAAGAGGCCGGCGGCGCGGGCCTTGACGAGCGCGTCCTCCACGCTCGGGCCGGTCGGGGTGATCAGGATGCCCTTGTCGCCCTTGGAGATGGCGTTCTCGACGGCGGTGATCTGGCTCGCCTCGTCGCCGTCGGCCTTGCCCGCCGCGAGGGTCAGGGTGACGCCGGCCGCGTCTGCGGCCTTCTTGGCGCCGTCTTCCATGGCGACGAAGAACGGGTTGGTGGTGGTCTTGACGATGAGCGAGACGCCGATCGGGCCGGACGCGGCCCCCGTGGTGGAGCCTGCTCGAGGCGTTCGAGGAACAACCGGCGAAGCCGATCGTGGCGAGCGTGGCGACCGAAGCGGCTGCAATCATCCGCTTGACGGTGGAAGGTGTGGTCGTGCGATTCATCTTTGAATCTCCTCTTGGTAGGGGGAGGGTGCTCCCTGACAACGATGTCAGTGATCATCCTCAGTGCAGAATGTAATAAGGTCAAGTGCAATCGTGAGGCGGAGACCAAACTGTGACATCGATGTCAGGACCGGAGGACTGGGCGGCGAGCCCGGTCGACGCCGTCGATCCGCGTGCCCGCCCCACGATGAAGAACGTTGCGGCGCTCGCCGGGGTGGGTGTGAAGACCGTCTCCCGGGTGATCAACGGTGAACCGAACGTGTCGCCGGCCACCGTAGCCCGGGTGCGTGCCGCGGCCGAGAGCCTGGATTTCCACCCGGACCTGCACGCGGGCAACCTGCGCAGGGCAGACGGCCGCAGCAGCACCCTCGGTCTGCTCGTCGGCAGCGTCGGCAACCCGTTCTCCGGTGCGATGCACCGCGCCATCGAGGACCTCGCGAGCGCCCGCGGTGTTGCGGTCTTCGCGTCGAGCCTCGACGACGACCCCGACCGTGAAGAAGTGGCGGTGTCCGCATTCCTGCGCCGTCGTGTCGACGGCCTCATCCTCACGACCGTGTCGAAGAGCCAGGGCTACCTGTTGCCAGAACTTCGCCGCGGGACGCCGCTGGTGTTCGTCGACCGAGAGCCCGCGGGTGTCCAGGCGGATGTCGTCGTGAGCGACAATGCGGCGGGAGCGGCGGCCGCGACGCGGCATCTGCTCTCGTATGGGCACCGGCGAATCGCCTTCCTCGGCGACCGGACGGACATCCAGACGGCCCAGGAACGCCGCAGAGGATTCCTCGAGGAACTCGGGCGGGCCGGGGTCGCGACCGCGGACATCCCGGTCATCACCGGCCTGCACGACGAAGACGCCGCGAACCGTGCGCTGATCGCGTTGCTCGAGTCGGAGCATCCGCCGACCGCCGTGTTCAGCAGCCAGAACCTGATTACGATCGGTGCGGTGCGCGGCCTGCGTGAGCGGGGCGCGCACCACACCGTTGCGCTCGTCGGCTTCGATGACGTGCCTTTGGCCGACCTGCTCGAACCGGGCGTCACGGTCGTCGCGCAGAACCCGTATGAGATCGGGCGGCTCGCCGCCGCACGGATCTTTGCCCGACTCGACGGAGACCGCTCCGCCGGGAGAACCTATGTTGTACCAACCGAGCTGATCACTCGCGGATCAGGGGAGATGAGACCGAAATGACAGAAGACCAGTCTGCGCCAGGAACCGAGCGTGCAGGTGACGAGGTGACCCGCCCGCGCGTCGTCGTCGTGGGCGACGCGCTCATCGACGAGATGCGCGAGCCCGACTCTGTGCAGGAATTCCCCGGTGGGGCGGCGCTCAACGTCGCCGTCGGCCTCGCCGTCCTCGGCATTCCGACGACCCTGATCGCGATGGTCGGAGACGACGCAGACGGCGCCGTGCTCCGCGACTTCATCGCCACCTACGACGTGGAACTGATAGCGACGCCCGGACCGTTCGGGAGCTCCCGGGCGACCTCGGACCGCACCGACGGTGAGCCGCGGTACGCCTTCAACGAGGCCGCGCAGAAGCGGCGCATCGAGTTCGGTCCCCGGGAACGGGCCGCCCTCGACGCCGCGCCGCTCGTCGTCGTGAGCTGCTTCCCGTTCGACGACACCGCGCAGACGGATGAGTTCCTCGCCGCGGTCGGTGACGGCGAGCATCGCCTCGTGATCGACCCGAACCCGCGGGCCGGGATGCTCCACGACAAGGCCCGCTTCGTGGAGAACTTCGAGCGCGCCGCGGCACGCAGCCTGCTGACCAAGGTCGGCGACGAGGACGCGGAGGCTCCTCTACGGCAGCAGCCTCGAGGAGTTGCGCGAGCGCCTCGTCGCGAGCGGAACGCACCACGTGCTCGCGACCGCTGGCCGCGCGGGCGCCTCGATCAAAACCGACGACGGCCTGCTCGTGAGTGAGCCGATCGCGTCCTTGCCCGGCACGGTCGTCGACACCATGGGCGGCGGCGACGCGACCCTGGCCTCGAGCGTGCAGACCTTCCTCAGCGACGGCGTCCCGACGGATGCCGCTGGCTGGCAGCAGCTGCTCGCGAGCGCCATGCGCATCGCGGCCGCGACCTGCCGCTCGGAGGGAGCCCTGCTCCGCGTGCCGCCAGCCCTCTGAGCCGCGCCGCCGAGCGGCCGTGAGGTGTCGCAGATCGACGTTCCCGGCGCACAGGAACGTGGATATGCGACACTTCAGCGCGTGGGTGGTGGGCCTCGTGAGGTGTCGCAGATCGACGTTCCCGGGGCTCAGGAACGTTGATATGCGACACCTCAGGGCGTGCGGGGGTCGTTCAGGCGGGGTCGACGGCCGTGAGGAGCGGAATCTTGGGCTCGCGGCCGTCGCCTGAGGACTTCCCGGTCAGGCGCCGCCCGATCCACGGCAGCACGTAGCCGCGGTAGTAGGCCGCGGTGCGCATCCGCTGGGCCGGAGGGGCCGTCGGAGCTCCCGACGCATCCGCGCCCGACCACTCCGCGGGAACCGGCACGCCGAGAGCCGTGAGCACGTTGGACGCGATCAGGGTGTGCCCGCTCGCGTTCAGGTGCAGCTTGTCCGCCGACCAGTACCGGGTATCGGTGAGACGGGCATCCGCCCAGTTGTCGACGAGCGTGACGCCGGGCCGGGTGAATGCCGCACGGGCGGCCTCGGCGAGCTGGTCACCGCGGCGCTGCATGAGCGCGCCGAGGGGGAGCTGCTTCGAAGGGTTGCCGCCGCTCAGCACGAGAACGTGCGCGCCGCGCGCGAGGCCGGCGTCGACGACCTCGCCCATCAGACCGACCACGCGGGAGATCTCCACGCGCGGGCGCATCATGTCGTTGCCGCCGCCGCAGATGGAGAGCAGGTCGGGCGCCTGGACGAGCGCGGGTTCGAGCTGTTCGGCGACGATCGGGCCGAGCAGACGGCCACGGACGGCGAGGTTCGCGTACGAGACCGGGGCAGCGGATGCCGCGGCGAGCCCGAGCGCGACGAGGTCGGCCCAGCCGCGCAGCCGCCCATCGGGGAGTTCGTCGCCGACTCCCTCAGTGAAGCTGTCGCCGATGGCGATGAAGCGCTGATACATCCGACCCCCTGTTGCTGCGGGCGTCCCCGCATCCGTCACCAGCGCGATGTTACCCGCCCGCGGCGGGGCTCAGCGCTCGGGGTGGGCGTGCTTCGTTCCGTGGCTGTGCTTCGTGCCGTGGGTCTGTTCCTCGCCCTGGTTCGGGTCGCGGGAGAGCTGCCAGCGTTCCTGAAGCACATCGCGGGCCTGCTGGGCGGCGCGGCGCACCTCCTTGTCGGGGTCGCGCAGGCGCTGCACGATCGTGGGGAGGTTCTCCTCCGTGCCCTGGGCGGCGAGCGCGTGCAGGGCGGCGGCGCGCACGCGCGGCACCTCGTCCGTCGTGAGACGCACGAGCTTCGGGGCGACCTGAAGTTCGCGCAGCTGGACGACGCGGGCGCACATCTCGCGCACCCGCCAGGCCTGGTTGTTCAGGCCGACGACGATGTACGGCGCGGCGGACTCGCCCCAGACGTAGAGCAGCGCACGTGCGCCCCACAGCTCGGGCCAGTACAGCGCGGGTGCACCCTCGAGGATGCCGAGCGCGTGACGACCTCCGGCGTAGAGGAGGAAGTCCTTGCCGGCGTTCTTGGCGCGCAACAGGGCCACGGAACTGTCGACCACCGCGGTCTCGCCGTAGTGCTCGACGGCCGCGTGGATGCGCTCGGCCGTCGGAAGGTCGATGGGAAGGTCGGGGTGTGGCTCTAATTTGTTATGCATAGCACTCCCCACGGTACTGCCCGGGGAGTCGCAGGGCCACTGCCCGCGCGCGTCGGCTCCTTCTCCTCCTTCCGCGAGAGCGCACTTTTGGCCCTTAAGCGGGTGGTTTAAAGGGCCAAAAGTGCGCTCTCGCGGGGACAACCCCGGGGCGGGGTCGGACGCGGGCGGCGGCGCGGCGGCCCGGTTAGGGGGCGAGGGTCCGCTCGAAGCCGGTCGCGTGCTCGTAGACGCCGTAGTTGCCGATCTCGGTGTAGCCGAGGCTGCGGTACATGGCGAGGGCCTCCGGCTGCTTGTAGCCCGTTTCGAGGCGCAGTCGGGAGTAGCCGAGCTCGCGGGCGAGGTCTTCGAGCGCGCCGAGCACCGCGGCGGCATAGCCCTTCCGGCGGTGGTCCGGGCTGGTCCACAGCCGTTTCACCTCGGCGGTGCCGGCATCGAACCGACGGATGCCGCCGCCCGCGACGGTCACGCCCCCGTCACGCAGCACGATGAAGCCGCCCCGGGGAGCCTCGAAGTCCGCGGCATCGTCGTCGAGAACATCGTCGCCGCCGCCGTAGCGCAGCACATACTCGCGGCTCAGGTCGACAAGGAGGGCGACCACATCGGGGTCGGTCAGGCGTACGCGTTCAAATTCCACTGATCCAGTCTGCCCGGTAAACTCCTCCTGTGTCTGTCAACCCCGAACTGCAGGGCCGGGTCTTCCCGCCCGTCGCCCCTTATCTCGTCGGTCGGGAGAAGGTGCGGGAGTTCTCCCGTGCCGTCTTCGCGCGCAACCCGATCAACCACGACCCAGCGGCCGCCCGTGCGGCCGGATACGCCGACGTCGTCGCCCCGCCGACCTTCGCGGTCGTCGTCCAGGAAGCCACCCTCGCCCAGGCTCCTCGCCGAGCCCGACGGCGGGATCGACTTCAGCCGCGTGGTCCACGGTGAGCAGCGCTTCACGTTCAGCCGTCCGATCGTCGCCGGCGACGAACTGACAGCGACCCTCTCCGTCGCAAGCGTGAAGAGCCTCGGCGGCCACTCGATGGTCACCGCGGAATCCCGCGTCGTCGACGCGACCGGCGCCCACGTCGTCACCGCGACATCCATCCTCGTCGTCAGGGGAGACGAATGACCCAGGAACCCGCGGCCACGCCCGCACTCGATGAGCTCACCCTCGGCCAGATCGTCGCCACCGGCCTCTTCCCGCTGACGCGCGATTCCCTCGTGCGGTATGCCGGGGCATCCGGTGACTTCAACGCCATTCACTACCGCGACGACGTCGCCGTCTCCGTCGGCCTGCCCGGCGTGCTCGCCCACGGCATGCTGACGATGGGCCTCGCCGTGCAGCCGGTCGTCGACTGGGCCGGCGACCCCGCCCGCGTCGTCGACTACCAGGTGCGTTTCACCCGCCCGGTGCTCGTCGACCGCGTGCTCGGCGCCGTCGTGTCCGTGATTGCGAAGGTCGGCCGCATCGAAGCGGATGCCGGCATCGTGCGCATCGACCTCACGGTCACCGCGAACGGCCAGACCGTCCTCGGCA
Source organism: Cryobacterium breve (assembly GCF_027594785.1). Classification (GTDB taxonomy): domain Bacteria; phylum Actinomycetota; class Actinomycetes; order Actinomycetales; family Microbacteriaceae; genus Cryobacterium; species Cryobacterium breve_A. The sequence continues at coordinate 1,955,615 of NZ_CP075584.1, read as the reverse complement.
AGGCGCAGGCACGCGTCTCGCTCGCCTAGGTGCCCATGACTGACGCTGGTTCTGCTGCTGCTATGCCGGTCTCTGACGCGAGCGCGGGGGCCGGCGCCGAGCCGGCGGATGCCGCGCCGACGACGTTCGCCGAACTCACCACGATCCGAACCGGCGGGCGACCCCGGTTGTTGCTTGCTGCGGAGACAGAGGACGACCTCGTCGACACCGCCCTGGATGTCTGGGCGTCGGGCGAGGACTGGCTGCTGCTCGGCGGCGGCTCGAACACCGTCGCGGCGGACACCGAATTCGACGGTACCGTCGTGCGGGTACTGACCCGCGGCATCACGGTCGAGCGCTCCGCCGACCGCGTGGTCCTGCGCGTGCAGGCCGGCGAACCCTGGGACGACCTCGTCGCCCACACCGTCGCGCAGGGCTGGTCGGGGATCGAGGCACTCTCCGGAATTCCCGGCTCGACCGGGGCCGCGCCGGTGCAGAATATCGGCGCATACGGCCAGGAACTCGCCAACAGCCTTGTCGCGATCGACTTCCTCGACTACGAGAGCGGCGAACGGCGCCGCATCCCCGCCGCCGAACTCGAACTCGGGTACCGCACCTCCCTGCTCAAACACGGGCTCCGTGGCGTCGTCGTGGCGGTCGAACTGGAGCCTGTGGGACACCGCGGCCGAGGCATCCGTTCTCGGAGGGTCGCTCAGCCGGCCCCTCGCCTTCCCCCAGCTCGCGGATGCCCTCGGCGTGCACCTCGGCGACCGGGTGCCGCTCGCGGACGTGCGCACGACCGTGCTGCGGTTACGTGCCGCGAAGGGGATGCTGCTCAAACCGGGCGACCCGGATGCGACGAGCGCCGGCTCGTTCTTCACGAACCCGATCGTCTCCCTGAGCTTCTCGCGGACCCTGCCGGAGTCCGCGCCGCGCTGGCCGCTGAATGACCCCGAGCTGCCCGACCGGGTGATCCCGCTCGACGACTACTACGGAATCGGCCCCGTGCCCGGCGCGGTCCCGGTGGTTCCGCTCGTCAAGCTCAGCGCGGCCTGGCTCATCGAGCATGCCGGCATCTCCCGCGGGTTCCGGTTGCCCGGGTCCCGTGCGGCGGTGTCGAGCAAGCACACCCTCGCCCTGACGAACACCGGCGGCGCGAGCGGCGAGGAGATCGCCCAGCTCGCCCGCTTCGTGCAGCAGCGCGTGCAGGCGGAGTTCGGCGTCATCCTGCAGCCGGAGCCCGTGCTCGTCGGCCTCGGCCTGTAGCTCCGGTTTCGCGGCATCCGCTTTCACGCGCCAATTGCGCCGCGTCGCGCCGCGCCAGGCATTCCGGCAGCGTAGCGGCGGAACTGGCGCGCGGGACGGGGAGGGACGCTCAACCGACGGGCGAGTTGCCCGGGGCTCGCTGCCCCGGCCTGTTCCTTGGGTCCTGCCGGGCGCAACACCCGCGCTCGAGGAGGGGCCGCGCGTCGATCGTGCCGAGCGCTGGTATTGCGCCGGTGCGCGGGTGGTGGACCACCCGCGTTGCGGCGCAACTCCCGCGCTCGCGCCTCGCAGCGATAGCGCGACGCCGTCGGACCGATGCCGGGGCCGGTCAGGTCGCGCGGCGAGCGGCCGCGGCGATCCCCGCGACGATGAGCACGAGTCCCATCAGGATCACGCCGCCGAGCAGCCAGAGCGCGGGGTCGGTCTCGCCGGGCACGAGCGTGCGGTAGATGATGAAGCCCGAGAAGGCGAGCATCACCGTTCCCCAGAAGATCGTGCCGAAGAGCGGATGCCGCCGCCGCGCCGGCGCCGCCGGCCACGTCTCCGGGGCACTCGCGCCCGGAGCCGCGTAAGCGGGTGCGGTCGGTGCCGGAGGTGCGGGCGGCGGCGTCGGCGATCCGGACGGAGGGGTCGCACCCGCGCTCGCATCCGCAGCGGCGCTCGGGGCCAGGGGTACAGCGGGTTCCCGCGGCGCGGCGAAAGCAGTGAACTCCGGAATGACCGGCTCGGCCGGGAGCACGGCGGTCTCGGCGAGGCCTGAACGGTCCATCGTCCCGAACGGGAGCACATCGGTCTCTGCGGTCGATGCGGCCGTGACGTCGGCCGGCAGGACGGCGGTCTCGGTCGAATCGGCTGAGGTCGTCGGTCCGGATGCGGCGGAGCCGGACTCGAACGGGAGTACTTCCGTATCGGCCTCCGAGATCGGGAATGGAATGGTCGCGTTGACGGGGAGCACGGCAGTCTCGGCGGCCGCGGTGGACTTTGACGATTCGGCGGTTTCGGGTGACGCTGCGGACTCGGGCGACCGGGCGGGCTCGATCGATGCGGCGGTCTCGGACGATTCGACGGTCGCGGCTGCGGCGGATTCGGTCGATTCGGCGATATCGGGGGAGCCGGAGCCGGAGCCGGAGGCGGTCGCGGTCGCGGTCGACACGTCGGAATCGGCGGGACGGCCAGAGCCTGTGGGCGGGGTGACGGGATCGGTCATGGCGGACTCCTAGCGTGCAGTGCCGACGCGGGCGCCGGACTGGGTGAGGTCGACCTGGCCGGCGAACGACCAGACCCGAACGTGGGTGACGGCCCGGGCATCCGTGCCGTTGACGATGCGCACGTCGCGGATGAAGACGCCGGCGCGCTGGGGGTCGCGTGATTCCCCGCCCGTCGACACGACGCCGGCGAGGAGGTTGACCTCGACCTCGACGGGACGGTCGCTCGGCAGCACGAGTGTCGTCACGCCGAATCCGAGCCACACGTCGATCGTGCGGGCGTCCCGTGCCGGAGCGTCGTCGAGGGCGGTGAGGTCGACGGTCGGCGTGCCTGCGAACATCGCGTAGCCGGGGGAGCCCCGGCAGAGGAGGACGGCACGGCCCAGTCGTGCGTGCCGGCGAAGGCGAACTGGGTGCCCTGCGGCATCCAGCCGAGTGCGACGAGGGTGAGCGCCGCGAGGAACGCGAGCCCGCCGAGCGCCCCGCTCTCGCGCCCGCGGATTCCGGACACGATCATCCCGATCGCCGCGACGCCGAGGGCGACGGCGAGGCCGAGCACGAACGCGGAGTTCGACCAGACCCCGTGCGCGTAGAGGAATGCGACGATCGCCCCGGCGAGCAGCGCGAACCCGAGGGTGATCGCCGACAGGGCGGCACTCGGGCGGCGGCCGCGGCGCCAGGCGGAGCGTTCGGCCCGACGCTGGCGCTGGCGCTCCTGCCAGGCGAGGTTCTGCTCGCGCCAGGCACGGTTCTGTTCGGAGCGCGCCCGGTTCTGCTCCTGCCAGGCCTGGTTCGCGGCCGTCGCGCTCGCGGCGTTCGCTGCGTACGCGGCGGCCGCGGGAGTGCCCGGGCCGCCCGGGTAAGCGGATGCCGCCGGGTACGTCCCCGGCGCCGCCGGCGGGATCCCGTTCCGGTTCCGGTAGTCGGCCCGGTACGGGTTCTCGGTTGCGGATGGCGACGCCGTCCACGACGATTGCGGTGCGAAGCCGGCCGCCCCTGCCGGGCCGGCCGTGCCCGCGGAGGTCGTGCCCCCGGGCGCGGGCGGAGCGGGAGGTGCAGGGGGTGCGCCGGGCGCGGGCGGGGTCGCACCGGCATCCGCTGCCGAGCCGTACCCCGAGGTGGGACGCGGGCGCGCGCCGGAACCCGAACCGGATCCCGGACCGGGACTGTACCCGGAACCACCGCCGGAACCGTAGCCGCCGCTGTTTCCGCCGCCGGAACCGCCGCCCTGACTGCGGCGCACGAGATAGAGCACGAGCCAGACGATGCCGGCAACGACCGCGAGGCCCCACGCTGCGCTCAGCGACGTGCTCAGCCAGCCGGGCATGCCCCAGGCGGCGGGTGGGCCGTCCCACCAGAAACCGCGCGTGAACGGCACGATGGTGAGCAGGAGAACGGCGCCGATCCCGATCATGGCGGGCTCGAAGCGGCCGCGGAGCGCCTCTTCGGCATGGATGCGGCCGAGCGCGTTGGGGAGCAGCGCCCAGCCCACCGCATAGACGAAGAGCACGGGCGCCCCGAGCACGGCGAGCACGAACGCGATGCCGCGCACGATCCTCGGGTCGAGGCCGGTGCGGCCGGCGATGGCGCCGCAGACCCCGGCGAACCAACGGTCCGCGCCGCGGACCATGCCGCTGCGGCGGATCCAGTCGAAGAAACGGGTGAGCTGGTCTGGACCCGACGGACCCGGGCCGGCCGGGTATGTCGGATTACGCGGTTGATCGGTCATAACTCGACTCAACCACTCGCGCCGGCGCGTTGCTATGGGGGAGAACCCTGAACGGACCCTGAGATCTGGCCGCACCGGATCGGGGCGGCCTTCGGGGTGCTTGGATGAAGACATGAGAACCGAGCGGATGACCCGGCCGCGCCAGCGGATCATCGCCGGCGTTTGCGCGGGGTTCGCTGAGCACACCGGGTTGTCCGTGACCGTGGTGCGCTCCGCGACGCTGCTGCTCGTCCTCGCCGGCGGGGCCGGTGCGCTGCTCTACGCCTGGCTCTGGGTGACGACGCCGACCGAGACGGCCAACCCGGCTCGGTTCGGGGCGGCCGAACTCCCCAAGGCGAGCCTCGCGCGGCCGGCGCCCGGGCACTCCGGTACTTCCGGCACGGGTTCAGGCGGTCCGGCGGATGTCGCGGCCGAGCGGACAGCCGCCGCCGCGTTGTCGGCCCGGTCGGCTCCGATCACGGAGATTCTGCTCGGGCTCGCCCTTCTCGCCGCCGGGCTCACCCTCGTCGCCAGCCGGCTCGGCGCCGACATCCCGCTCGCCGTCGTCATCCCCGCGATCGTCGTGCTCTCGGGGACCGCGCTGGCCTGGCGGCAGTTCGCGGACATCCGCGATGGGTCGGAGCAGCACTCGTCCGCTCTGCTCGTGCGCGCGCTCGGCGCCCCTCGTGCTCGTCGCCGTCGGCATCCTGTTGTTCTTCGTCACGAGTGACAGCCCCGATGGCTGGACGGTCGTGATCGCCTCCGCTTCGGTGCTGCTCGGCGTCGTCGTCGTGATCGCGCCCTGGCTCGTGCGACTCTCCCGCGACCTCGCCGACGAGCGGGCGGGACGAGCGCGCGAGGCCGAACGCGCCGAGATCGCCGCCCATCTCCACGATTCGGTGCTGCAGACGCTCGCACTGATCCAGCAGAAGGCCGGGCCGCAGAGCGACGCGGCCCGGCTCGCCCGTGCCCAGGAACGGGAGCCTGCGCGAGTGGCTCTTCACCGGGACAGGGACCGGCTTCGGCACCGGTGCGGATGCCGGTGCGGGCGGCAGCGGCAGCGGCACCGGTGCCGGAGCCGAGGGCGTCCCCGACGTCGACCTCCCGACCGCCCTCCGCCGGATCGCGGCGGAGCTCGAGGCCGACTTCCCGGTGCAGTTCGACATCGTGAGCGCCGGCGCGAGCCTCGGCCCAGCACCGGAGGGGCTGCTCGCCGCGGGGCGCGAGGCCATGCTCAACGCGGCGCGGCACTCCGGCGGCCCGGTGTCCGTCTACCTCGAGACGGGGGCGAACGCGGTGAGCCTCAGCGTGACCGACCGCGGACCGGGCTTCCGGCTCGAGGATGTGCCGGACGACCGGCACGGCGTCCGCGAGTCCGTCATCGGGCGGATGCGCCGCCTCGGCGGCACCGCGCTCGTGCGACCCGGCCCCGTCGGCGCCGGCACGGAGATCCTGCTGACCCTGCCCACGGCATCCGCCCCCGCAGACCTCACCAATTCGACGGACTTTTTGATGAAAACGCACGTCACGGGCCCGATTCGGGTCGAAAATTCCACAATCTCCGTCGAATTGGTTCGGCCAGAGCCGGTGCAGCCAGACGAAGCGGATGCCGACGGGAGCCGCTCATGAGCGAACCGCATGGCACCCCGGACCCCGGTACAGACCCCGGCACAGGCCCCGGGACCGCTCCCGGAAGCGCGCCCACACTCCCCGCCTCGACCGCCGGGCTCCCCGTCGTGATCGTCGACGACCACTCGATCTTCCGCTCCGGCCTGCGCGCCGAACTGGACGCGGACATCCACGTGCTCGGCGAGGCCGCGACGGTCGACGAGGCGATCGAACTCGTGGTCGCCCTGCAGCCGCGGGTGGTGCTGCTCGACGTGCACCTGCCCGGCGGGCGCGGCGGCGGCGGCAGCGAGGTCATCCACGACGCCGCACACCGGGCGCCGCACACCCTGTTCCTCGCGCTGAGCGTCTCCGACGCCGCCGACGACGTGGTTCGGGTGATCCGGGCGGGCGCCCGCGGCTACATCACCAAGAGCTCATCGGGTGCCGAGGTCTCCGAGGCCGCCCGCCGGGTCGCCGACGGCGACGCGGTATTCTCGCCCCGGCTCGCGGGCTTCGTGCTCGACGCGTTCGGTGCGGTCGCCGGGGAGACCGCCGAGACGACCGAAGAACTCGACCGCCTCTCCGCGCGGGAGCAGGAGGTCATGCGGCTGATCGCCCGCGGCTACACCTACAAGGAAGTCGCCGGGAGCCTGTTCATCTCGCCGAAGACCGTCGAGACGCACGTCTCAGCGGTGCTCCGCAAGCTGCAGGCTCTCCTCCCGCTACGAACTGACCGCCTGGGCGCTCGAGCGCAAGCTGCTCTAGCTGCCCCAGCGCGGCATCCGCCCGCCGCCCGCACGGTCGCCGAGAGTCGCCGTTTCCGCCGAGTGACCCCGGCGCACTGGCGACACAGGGCGCGAACGGCGAGTGTCGGCGCGGCGGCGGGCGGATGCCGGGCTACAGCAGCCCGAGCTCCATCGCCCGGGTCACGGCGCGGGTCCGGTCGCTCACCGCGAGCTTCTCGAAGGCGTGCAGCAGGTGCGTCTTGACGGTGGCCTCGCTGATGAACAGGGCGCGGCCGATCTGCGGGTTGCTCTCGCCGGCCGACACCAGCCGGAGCACGTCGAGTTCGCGGGCCGACAGGCGCGGCGTCGGGGCGGCATCCACGCGCACCCGGTGCACAAGCATCGCCGCGATCGACGGGGCGAGCGCCGTCTGGCCGCGCGCGACCGAACGCACACCCTCGATGATCTCCGCCTGGGGCGCGGCCTTCAGTAGATACCCGCTCGCCCCGGCCGCGATCGCCGCGAGGATCTGGTCGTCGCTCTCGTAGGTCGTGAGCACCAGCACGCGCGTGCGCTCGTTCGCCGCGACGATGAGCGCGGTCGCTGCGACGCCGTCGAGCAGCGGCATCCGCAGGTCCATCAGCACGAGGTCGGGGTCGAGCTCGGCGGCGAGCGCGACGGCCTCCTCGCCGTTGCCGGCCTGCCCGACGACCTCGATATCGCCGGCGGCACCGAGCAGCAGTGCGATGCCGCCGCGCACGATCGGATGGTCGTCGGCCACGATGACCCGGATCATCGCTCGCCCCGAACCGATTCGACGGAGGGGTGGGCGCTTTCGGCGCCCGCCGCGGGCACGGTCACCCGCAGCACGGTGCCTCCGCGCTCGCCGGCCCCGACCGTGAGCCCGCCGCCGACGAGGGCGAGTCGGTCGCGCATCCCGGAGAGGCCGAACCCGTTCTCGTGGGCGGGAGCATAGGCGCCGAGGCCGCGACCGTCGTCGGTCACGGTGAGCACGGCATCCGTGCCCACCCGCTCGAGGCGAACGGATGCCGCCCCCGCGCGGGAGTGCTTGCGCACGTTCGCGAGGCCTTCCTGGGCGCAGCGGAGCAGCACGACCTCGTTTTCCCGGTCGAGCCGGTCGAGCCCGTCGAGGCCGGTGTCCGCGAGGATCACCCGTACCTGGATTCCGGTCTCGCGTTCGAAGCGCCCGGCGAGGCGGCGCAGGGTCTCGGCGAGGGTCGAATCCCCGACCCGCACGGGCGACATCGCCGCGACGAGGGTGCGCGCCTCGGTCAGGGCCTGCCGGGCGGTGTCTTCGATGAGCTCGACGGTGGGCCGCGCCCCGGCGTCCGGCCCGAGCTCGTTCCCCGCGCGCTGGGCGAGCATGACGAGGCTCGTCAGGCTCTGGGCGATCGTGTCGTGGATCTCCCTGGCCAGCCGTTCCCGCTCGGCCGCGCTCCCGGCATCCCGGTGCAGGGCGGCAAGCTCGTCCTGGGCGACGCTGAGCTCCTCGTAGAGCCGCCGTTGGGTGTTGCCGTCGCGGGCGATGCGGGTGATCCAGGCGCCCATCGCGATCGCGAAAACGAAGGAGATCCCTTCGGTGGCAGACGCCTGCCCCAGGGCGGACGGGGTGCCGCCGATGCCCAGCCAGAGCCCGACCGCCGCCGATGCTGCTAGGAGGGCGCTCAGGGCGACGGAGACGAGGAAGGAATCGGTCAGCGTCCAGAGCAGCGGGAAGGCGATTGCCTGGAGCGTCGCGAGACTCGGGTTGAATGCCGCGGCGACGCCGACGCCGACGATCAAGACTCCGCGGAAGACGGTCGCGGCCAGCGCGGCCGAACCGGTCCCTTCGCTCGGGCACGCGATCGCGCGGCGTCCGAACGCGAGATAGCCGACGCCCATCGCGGCGAGCGTCGCGAGAGCGCCGATCCGCCCGAGCTCGTGTCCGTACCGGTACTGGTCGGAGGCCGCGAGCACCCCCATCAGGAGCAGTGACCCACCGACGGCGACGTCCCACCAGCGCAGGGTCGTCATGGCCGGAATCCTCATGCGCCCAGCCTCCCACGACGGCCGCGGCCGGGGAACACGGCCATGGTCAGCTGTCCTTGCGGATCCAGCGGAACGTCACCCGGCTGAGCACGAGCCCGACCACGAGCCAGATGCCGAGGTTGAGTGCGACGAGCGGGAGGTCCCAGACCCCGTTCTGCTCGAGGCTCGCGAAGCTGTCCGGCAGGAACACCGACCGCATGCCCTGGGCCATCCACTTGAGCGGGAACAGGCTCGCGACGTTCTGCATCCACTCGGGGAGGTTGTAGAACTGCAGGTAGACCCCCGAGATGAACTGCAGGATCAGCACGATCGGGATCACAACGGCCGTCGCGCTCTTGCCGGAGCGCGGCAACGCGGAGAGCGCGATGCCGAGGAACGCGCAGGCGATCACGCCGAACAGGAACACCCACGCGAACGTGAGCCACGCGGCCGGGTCTGTCGGCAGGTCGATGCCGAGGAGGAATCGCGCCACCAGAATGAGCAGGGTCGCCTGGATGGCGCCCGTGACGAGCACCATCCCGATCTTGCCGATGAAGTAGCTCAGCGGGGACAGCGGGGTGCCGCCGAGCCGCTTGAGGGTGCCGTCGCTCTTCTCGCCGGCGATGTCGACCGCGAGGTTCTGCACACCGGAGAGCAGCATCCCCGCCGCAAGCATGCCCGGAAGGTAATACGCGCCGACGCTGATGCCACCGCTGCCGTCCGGTGCGGTGCCGATGTTGCCGGCCGAGCCGAAAGCGGCGGTGAAGATCGCGAGCATGATGAACGGGAACAGGAACGTGAAGAACACGCTGTCCGGGGTGCGGAAGTACATGCGTGCTTCGTAATACACCCGGGCGAGGCCGAGTCGCAGCACGCCGTGACGAGTCGAGCGGATGCTGCCGGTAGCGGTGGTCATGTCGAGCGTGGTCATGCGAGCACCTCCGTGCTGTCGTCAGAAGTGGATGTGCCGGAATTCGCTGTGTCGGAATTCTCCGCGCGGTCCTCGCGCACGAGCCCGAGGTAGACGTCCTCGAGGCTTGGCCGGATCACCTCGAGTTCGGCCGGTTCCGCGCCGCCCGCCGCGCCGCCTGGCCCGCCGCTCGCCGCGACGAGCTCGGCCACGACGCGACCCGGCCGGTCGGTGCGGATCTCGTGCGACTGCCCGGCGGCATCCCGCCAGCGCACGAGCGGCACCCGTGCCTCGGCGCCACCGATCTCGTCGATCGCGCCGATGTCGATCAGCCGGCCCCCGGTGATCACGCCGGCACGGTCGCCGAGCTGGGCGGCCTCGTCGAGGTAGTGGGTTGTGAGCAGGATCGTGGTGCCCTCTGCCTTCAGGCTGCGCACGAGGTCCCAGAACTGGTGCCGCGCCTCGGGGTCGAACCCCGTTGTCGGTTCGTCGAGGAAGAGGAGCTCCGGCCGGCCGATGATGCCGAGTGCGACATCCACTCGCCGGCGCTGCCCGCCGGACAGCCGGCTGATACGGGTCTTCGCCTTGTCCTCGAGGCCGACGGCCGCGATCACCTCCGTCACGTCCCGCGGGTTCGGGTAGAGGCTCGCGAAGTGCGCGAGCCTGCTCGGCGACCGTCACGTTGCCGCTCTCGCCCGTCGACTGCAGCACGATGCCGAGCCGGGCCTTCCAGTCGAGGCCGCCGTGCTGCGGGTCGGTGCCGAGCACGCTCACCTCGCCGCTGGTGCGGTCACGGTAGCCCTCGAGGATCTCGATGACCGTGCTCTTGCCTGCGCCGTTCGGGCCGAGGAGCGCGAAGGTCTCTCCGGGCCGGATGTCGAAGCTGATGCCCGAGACGGCCTCGAATGCGCCGTAGGACTTGTGCAGGTCGCGCACGCGCACGACGGGGTCTGAGCTCTTGAGCGGCGCTGGTGTGGTGGTCATACCGAAAGAATCCCACCAGAGGCCCGGGAACGTAAGCGTCCGCCCGGCCGACCCGGGCATCCACCGGTCGATGGATGCCGACCCTCACCAATTCGACGGAGTTTTTGCGTTTTGAACCGGTTTTAAGACGCGTCTTACGTGTCAGAAGCCCAAAAACTCCGTCGAATTCGTTAGGCGAAGAGGCGCTGCAGGCGGCGGATGCCTTCCAGCAGCTGGTCGTCCCCGAGCGCGTAGGAGAAGCGCAGGTACCCGCTCGGGCCGAACGCCTCACCGGGGACAGCGGCGACTTCGGCCTGGTCGAGGATCAGGTCGGCGAGCTCGAGGGACGTCGTCGGCGTGACCCCGCCCCAGGTGCGGCCGAGCAGGCCGGTCACGTTCGGGTAGACGTAGAACGCGCCCTGGGGCGTCGGCGTCACCATGCCGGGGATCTTGTTCAACTCGGCGACGATGAGCCGGCGGCGCCGGTCGAAGGCCTCCCGCATCGCGATCGCGTCGTCCTGCGGGCCGGTGAGGGCGGCGATCGCGGCGCGCTGCGACACGTTGGACACGTTCGAGGTGAGATGGGACTGCAGGTTCGCCGCGGCCTTGATCGCGTCGAGCGGGCCGACCATCCAGCCCAGGCGCCAGCCGGTCATCGCGTAGGTCTTGGCGACGCCGTTCACGAGGATTGTGCGGTCCGCGAGGGCGGGAACGGCCTCGACGATCGAGACGGCGCGCACGCCGTCGTAGGTCAGGTTCTGGTAAATCTCGTCGGTGATGACCCAGAGTCCGTGCTCCTCCGCCCACTCGCCGATCGCCTTCGTCTGCTCCGGAGAGTAGACCGCGCCGGTCGGGTTGGAGGGCGAGACGAAGAGCAGCACCTTGGTGCGCTCGGTGCGGGCGGCCTCGAGCCTGCTCGACGGTGACGAGGTAGCCCTGGTCGCTGCCGGCGAAGACGTCGACCTGCACGCCGCCGGCCAGCCGGATCGACTCCGGATAGGTGGTCCAGTACGGGGTCGGCACGATGACCTCGTCCCCCGGGTCGAGCAGCGTCGCGAACGCCTGGTAGACGGCCTGCTTGCCGCCGTTGGTGATGACCACCTGGGCGGGGGAGACCGCGAGGCCGGAATCGCGCAGCGTCTTCGCCGCGACGGCCTCGCGGAGGTCGGGCAGACCGGCGGCCGGCGTGTACTTGTGGTTCTTCGGGTCGCGCACGGCGAGAAGCGCCGCCTCGACGATGTGCGCGGGGGTCGGGAAGTCCGGTTCGCCCGCCGCGAAGCTGATCACGGGTCGACCGGCCGCCTGGAGAGCCTTGGCCTTGCTGTCGACCTTGAGTGTCGCCGATTCCGCGATGGAGCCGATCCGGGTAGAGATTCGCTTGAGTTCGTGAGCCACAGAACGAGCATACGGTGGCCGCACCCGCGCGGCCAGCATCCGCACCGACGGCCCCAGCTTTACAGTGGTGCCGGTGTGACCTAGACTTGATCGAGGTAGTTGAAATCTGCCAGGCTTTTTTGCGCCTTTTTCTCGAGTATTTTTCGGGGGGTGGCGTGAGTGAGCGTGGTGATCCGGCTGCATAGGGTGGTGGCTCAATTGGTAGAGCAGCGGTCTCCAAAACCGCAGGTTGCAGGTTCGAGTCCTGTCCGCCCTGCAAGTCGGTGGCATTTCCGTCGGCCCATGAAAGGTGTAACAGGTGGCCCGAAAAGTTGTCGACGAACCCAGTGAGGAAATCGTCGCAGACGCACGACTCGCTCGCGACGCCAAACGCGGTCCGTTCGCACGGATGTCCCTGTTCCTGAAGCAGGTCATGGCGGAACTCCGCAAGGTGGTCACACCGACCCGCAAGGAACTGCTGAGCTACACGGCTGTCGTCCTGATCTTCGTAGCGATCATGATGGCCCTGGTTTCCGCCCTCGACTGGGTGTTCGCACTCGTCGTGACGTACGTCTTCGGAACACCAGGCGGCTGACCGGCTGCCGCCCACCGGCGGCGAGACCGCATGGCCAGGATTCACGGCAACGCTGCGCGGGACACGTCTTCGTGCCCGCGCACTACATAAGGATTGAGATTTAGTGACTGAGACGAATCACGACGACGCCGACTGGGCCACCGCCGCCGAGCAGGCGTCCGACGACGACGAAGCACAGGAAGGCAACGTCCTCGAAGCGGAAGAAGAGTCCGTGGAAGCCGCCGAACAGGTAGCCGTCCACGTGTTCGACCCCAGCGTCGGCGTTGAGGACAACCTCGACGCCGCACTCGACGCCCTCGCCGGCGCGGTCGACCCCGAAGCGGATTCAGAAGTTGACGACGCCCTGGACATCGACTCGAGCGACGAGGCAGAGGCTGCCGCCGAAGCCGTCGACGACGAGGAAGACGTCGACGGAGGCGTTGACACCGCCGATGCAGAAGCCGACGCGGCAGACGCCGCCGACGCATCCGCTGAGCCCGTCGACGAAGATCCATACGCTGAATTCCGCAAGGAACTCCGCTTCCAGCCCGGCAAGTGGTTCGTCATCCACTCCTACGCCGGCTTCGAGCGTCGCGTGAAGTCGAACATCGAGAACCGCAAGCAGTCGATGGCCATGGAAGATTTCATCTACCAGGTCGAGGTTCCGATGGAAGACGTCGTCGAGATCAAGAACGGCCAGCGCAAGATGGTCACCCGCGTGCGCATCCCCGGCTACGTGCTCGTGCGCATGGACCTCAACGAGGACAGCTGGTCCGTCGTCCGGCACACGCCGGGCGTCACCGGCTTCGTCGGCAACGCGCACAACCCGACGCCGCTGCGCTTCGAGGAGGCCTTCGGCATGCTGAAGAGCCTCGTCGAGATCCAGGACGTGCCGTCCGCCAAGGGCGCAGGCACGCACGGCAAGATCGCGACCCGCGCACTGCCCGCCGAGATCGACTACGAAATCGGCGAGACCATCACGATCAAGGAAGGCTCGTTCGCGGGCCTGCCCGGCACGATCAGCGAGATCAAGGCGGAGAGCGGCAAGCTCATCGTCCTCGTCTCCCTGTTCGAGCGTGAGACCCCGGTCGAGCTCAGCTTCGACCAGGTCACCAAGCTTTAGTAAGTTTCCCCACCACCGGGGCCCGACCGGGCCACCGGGAGAGTTGCCTCACGGCCGCTCGTCATCATAAAAGAAGGAAGAATCATGGCACCGAAGAAGAAGGTTACTGGTCTGATCAAGCTTCAGATCAAGGCCGGCGCCGCTAACCCCGCACCGCCCATCGGGCCGGCACTGGGCCAGCACGGCGTGAACATCATGGAATTCTGCAAGGCATACAACGCCCAGACCGAATCCCAGCGCGGCAACGTCATCCCGGTTGAGATCACCGTGTACGACGACCGTTCCTTCACGTTCATCCTGAAGACCCCGCCCGCCGCGGAGGCTCATCAAGAAGGCCGCCGGAGTCACCAAGGGCAGCGGCACCCCGCACACCGTCAAGGTGGCCAAGCTCACCCAGGCGCAGGTCCGCGAGATCGCCGAAGCGAAGATGGTTGACCTCAACGCCAACGACATCGACGCCGCCGCGAAGATCATCGCCGGCACCGCACGCTCCATGGGCGTTACGGTCGAGGCCTAACCTCAACCAGGCATCCGCCACCAGCAGTACGTGGAAGAGCCGGCCAGGCTCGCACCACACTCTCAAATCTTTATATACAGGAGATTCACATGGCACAGAAGTCAAAGGCCTACCGGGCCGCGGCCGAGAAGATCGAGGCCGACAAGTTCTACACCCCCACCGAAGCCGTCGCGATTGCCCGGGAGACCGGCTCCGCGAACTTCAACTCGACCATCGAGGTCGCGTTGAAGCTGGGCGTCGACCCGCGCAAGGCTGACCAGATGGTCCGCGGAACCGTTATTCTTCCTCACGGTACCGGCCGCGTGTCGCGCGTCATCGTCTTCGCAACGGGCCCCGCGGCCGAAGCAGCCATCGCTGCCGGCGCCGACGAGGTCGGTGGCGACGAGCTCATCGAGAAGGTCGCCGCTGGGTACACCTCCTTCGACTCCGCGGTTTCGACCCCGGAGCTCATGGGCAAGGTCGGTCGTCTCGGTAAGGTCCTCGGCCCGCGCGGCCTCATGCCGAACCCGAAGACCGGAACGGTCACGACCGACGTCGCCCGCGCCGTCAACGACATCAAGGGCGGCAAGATCGCGTTCCGCGTCGACAAGCACGCCAACGTGCAGTTCGTCGTCGGCAAGGCATCCTTCACCGCCGAGCAGCTGAACGAGAACATCACGGCAGCGCTCGAGGAGATCGTCCGCCTCAAGCCGAGCTCCTCCAAGGGCCGCTACGTCATGAAGGGCGCCGTCTCGACGACCTTCGGTCCCGGCATCCCGCTCGACGTCAACGCCATCTAGGCACAAGCGCCAGCACCACACCGAAGGGCCCGTCGCAAGACGGGCCCTTCGTCGTACCCGGGGCGTCCACGCGAGAACGTGCTGCGCGCCACGTGCGCCGCTCCGCACCAGGCGTGCCTGGCGCGAAGCGGCGGAGGTGGCGCGCGAGGCGCGTCGACGGCGGGCGGGGCTTTCGTCAGTCAGACACGGATGTCGGGCGCGGGCCCCCGGCATCCGTTGCCCCCGGCGCACCGGGGGCCGCCGACGCGGCGTTGCCCGGGTGCGCCCGAAGCAGAGCCGCGACCGCGATCGCGTCGCCTTCGGGCTGGTGCGAGTTGGTGTGCGGCTTCGCGATGAACAGGTAGAGCAGGCCCGCGCCCATGACGACCGCGAGCCCGATCAGAACGATCCAGTCGTCGAGGAAGACGCCGGTCTTGCCGGGCAGTGCCAGCAACACCATTGCGAACACCCCGTAGGCGAGGGCGACGACGTTGACCACGAAGCCGGCCCTGCCGAGGTTGAACGGCCCGGCCGGGCGCCAGCCCTTGATTCGCTGGCGGAGCGCAGCGAGCACGACGGACTGGAACGCGACGTAGATGCCGATGACCGCGAACGCCGTGATCTGGGTGAGGCTGCCACCCGCGTAGATCAGCAGGCAGAGCGCCAGCGGGATCGAGCAGGCGACGATGAGCGCGTTCACCGGGACGGCGGTGCGCGGGCTCACCCGGGACAGCCAGGCGTGGCCGGGGATCATCCCGTCGCGAGCAAAGGAGAACATCAGCCGGCTGGCCGCGGCCTGCAGGCTCAGCACGCAGGACAGGAACGCCGTGATCGCGACGACCAGGAAGAGCTTGGCGCCGACGGTTCCGAGCGAGGCCTCGAGGATAGCCGGGATCGGGTCGATGTCGTTGCCGTCCACCACCGCCTGCAGGTCGGGCGCCGCCATCACGTAGCCGCCGAACGAGAACAGGGCGGAGACCCCGCCGACGAGGATGGTCAGGATCATGGCCCGTGGGATGCCCCTGGCCGGGTTCGCGACTTCCTCGGCCACGTCCCCGCAGGCCTCGAAGCCGTAGAACAGGAACAGGCCGGCGAGGGCCGCACCGAGGAATGCGACGGCGTAGTTGCCGTCGCCCTCGACGCCCATGGTGTTGAAGAAGACGCTGAACTCCTGCTTGCGCTGGAAGATCAGCAGGTAGAGCCCGAGGCCGATCACGCCGATGAGCTCGGCGCCGAGGCCGATCCTGGCGACCCGGCCGAGCATCTTTGTTCCGGAGAAGTTGAACGCGAAGGCCACCAGCAGGAACAGCACCGAGAGGCCCAGCGTGACCTCCTTCGTGACCGGCGCGTCGATCAGGCTGCCGAGGAAGCCGCTGCCGAACTCGGCGACCGCGGTGATCGTCACGAGCATCGCCCAGACGTAGACCCAGGCGGCCATCCAGGCGTACCGCTTGCCCCAGAGCCTGCGGGTCCACGGGTAGATCCCGCCTGCGATCGGGTACTGCGAGACGACCTCTCCGAAGACGAGGGCGACGAGCAGCTGGCCCGCGCCCACGATCAGGATCCAGAAGATCGAGGGCGGCCCGCCCGTGCTGAGGGCGAGCGCGAAGAGGGAGTACACGCCGACGAGCGGCGAGAGGTAGGTGAAGCCGAGGGCGAAGTTGGCCCACAGCGACATCGAACGGTGGAAAGAGTCCTCGTACCCGAGCACCCTGAGGTGCTCCTGGTCACCGATTCCCTTCGCGGCGGGCGTCTTTCCGGGCTGATCTGCGCTCATCATGACCTTTCGGCTGCGGTGCATCCTGACGTCGTCGGCAGGCTGTGTGTGCCCACCATAGTGACACCGTTACGAGAAAGCTATAGAACCGGATGTTTGCCCCGAACGGGGTTGATCAGCCGATGTAGCTCATCACGTGCTTGATGCGGGTGTAGTCCTCGAGGCCGTACATCGAGAGGTCCTTGCCGTAGCCGGAGTGCTTGAAGCCGCCGTGCGGCATCTCGGCGACGAGCGGGATGTGCGTGTTGATCCAGACGCAGCCGAAATCGAGGCGCTTGGCCATCCGCATCGCACGCGCGTGGTCCTTCGTCCAGACCGAGGAGGCCAGGCCGTACTGCACGTCGTTCGCCCAGGCGAGCGCCTCGGCCTCGTCGGTGAACTTCTGGGCCGTGATGACCGGTCCGAAGATCTCGTTCTGCACCGCGTCGTCGCCCTGCCGCAGGTTAGAGACGATCGTCGCCTCATGGAAGTAGCCGAGGTCGCCCTGGCGGTGCCCGCCGAGCGCGATGTCGGCGTGGTCGGGCAGGCCCGCGATGACGCCCTGCACCCGGGCGAGCTGGTCGGCGCTCGAGAGTGCGCCGAAGAGGATGCCGTCCTCGCGCGGGCCGCCGGTCCTCGCGTTCACCCGGGCGTAAGCCGCGAGTGCTGCGACGAACTCGTCGTGGATTCCGGCCTGGACGAGCACTCGGGTGGCGGCGGTGCAGTCCTGGCCGCCGTTGTAGAACGCGGCCGTCGCGATGCCCGCGACGGCGGCGTCGATATCGGCGTCGTCGAACACGATCACCGGGGCCTTGCCGCCGAGTTCGAGGTGTACGCGCTTGACGTCGAGCGCGGCGGTGCCCGCGACCTCCATGCCGGCCCGTACCGACCCGGTGATCGACACCATCTGCGGGATCCGGTCGGCGACGAGGGCGCGGCCCGTGGTGCGGTCGCCCAGGACGACGTTGAAGACGCCGGCCGGGAAGAACTCCGCCGCGATCTCGGCGAGGAGGAGCGTCGAGACGGGGGTCGAGTCAGAGGGCTTCAGCACGACGGCGTTTCCGGCCGCGAGGGCGGGGGCGATCTTCCAGATCGCCATCATCATCGGGTAGTTCCACGGGGTGACCTGGCCGATCACGCCGATCGGCTCCCGCCGGATGAACGAGGTGTGGTCCTTCAGGTATTCGCCGCCGGACTTGCCCTCGAGCACGCGGGCGGCGCCGGCGAAGAAGCGCACCTGGTCGATCATGACGTCGACCTCGTCGCCGACGAGGCCGGCACGCGGCTTGCCGGTGTTCTCGCTCTCGACGTCCGCGATCTCCTCCGCACGCTCGGACAGGGCGTCGGCGAACTTCAGCAGGGCGAGCTGGCGTTCACCGGGGGTGGTCTCGCCCCACGTCTCGAACGCGGTCGCCGCGGCGGAGTACGCGGACGCGACATCCGCTTCTGTCGACACGGGGGTGCGCGCGTAGACCTCCTCGGTCGCGGGGTTCACGATGTCGAGCTGCTCGCTCGCGGCGGAGGCGACGTACTGCCCGTTGACGAAGTTACGGAGTTCACGGATGGACATGCGCAGGCCTTTCCCAAACGGCTGGTCGGCGCTGGCCAGGGCCACGGCGCCCGGGGTGGAATTCCCCAGAGGCCGACGATACCCTAAATCATCCCAAATGCAATCTTTTATTCGAGGGGGCGGCGGGCGATCACGTCGAAGGGAAATCCGGCGCACGGAGCCCGGTCATAGGCTGCGAGCGGATGCCCAGGGTTCGGCACGATGTCACCGGCGGCGAGCGTGGCTTCCGTCGAGATCACGACGCGGCCGATCGCGTTCACGAGGGCGGCAGGGGCGTCGAGTCCGAGCAGCGCCGGAAGCAGGGACTGCTCCAGGCGGGTGACGGACACGTCGGCCCCGATCACGCCGACCATGCGGCCGTCGACGAGCACGGGAAGGGTGAGGGTGACGATGAAATCGAACGTGCAGAGGTGGTCGACGTACGGACCCGTGACGTGCGCTCGCCCGGTGGCCTCCGGCACCCGGTACCACTCGAGGCCGCGGAAGTCGCGCAGGTATTCGGTGTGCACGCGAGCGGCGAGGTCGAGCCGGGTGGGCGCGAGGGTCGTGCCGAGCAGGGGGTTGCCGGCGAGCGGCCCGAGCCACCAGGCGAAATGCGCGGGGCTGGCCTGCCGGTCGTCCGCCGCCGCGATGAACCCGGCGCCGATCAGGAGCATCGGGGTGTCGTGCGCCGCGACGCCGCCGACCAGGGTCGGCACGACGAGGGATTCCACGAGGGCGTCGAGTTCTGCCGTTGTCGCAACGGGGACCGCGGCGGCGACGCGATCGCGCCAGTCGTCGAGCACCGTGAACACGTCGGCGACCGCCGCGCTGACGGCGGTGGCCACGGGCGCGAGCGCAACCGACGCCGCAACCGACAGATCAGGCACTGACAGCGGATGCCGCATGGAGCGTTCCTCCTCGTTCGATCCTGGTCTTCGCCGCGTGCAGCCACTCGGCGAGTTCGCGCACCTGCCCGGCGACGAGGGTGCGGGCGAGCGGGCCGTCGCCGGCCCGGACCGCCGCGACGACGTCCGTGTTGCAGGCCGCGACCCTCGCGCGGACCGAGGGATCCGCGAGCCCGAGCAGGAGCAACGGACCGAACTCCGCCTGCAGCCGGACCTGTTCACGCACGAGCCGCGCCGACTGGCTGAGCACCGCGAGTTCGAGGTAGAAACCGCCGGCATTGGCGCGGGCGCCCGCGTCCCGGTCCCAGTCGGCCAGGGCGAGCCACTCGGAGAGCCGATCAGCATCATCCGGTGCCGCGCGGAGGGCGGCCCGCTCGGCGCAGCCCTCCATGATCGTGGCGAAGTAGACCGCGAGGTCTGAGAGTTCGACGTGGGTGACACCCCGGAGCCGGGTGTGCAGGAGCGTCTCGTCCGGGGCATCCGCCTGGATCACGAAACTGCCGCCGCCGCGGCCCCGACGGGTCTCGACGAGGCCCGACTCACGCAGGATCACGAGGCCCTCGCGCACCGTGATCAGGGCGACCCCGAAGCGGCGCGCGAGCTCCTGCTCGCTCGGTAGCCGTTCGCCCGACGTGAGGACGCCGAGGATGATGGCATC
This sequence comes from Cryobacterium breve, assembly GCF_027594785.1. Taxonomy (GTDB): domain Bacteria; phylum Actinomycetota; class Actinomycetes; order Actinomycetales; family Microbacteriaceae; genus Cryobacterium; species Cryobacterium breve_A. The sequence goes on along the minus strand of NZ_CP075584.1, from coordinate 1,936,006 downwards.
GGTGAGGCGGCGGGCAACCTGCTCGGCGCGGCCGGCCTCGATGAGCTGGGCGAAGATCGCCTCCCGGGCGCCGGGTCGCAGCTGTGCCTCCATAGACTTCAATGTAGCCGACGGTGGCATGCTGGTAACGGTCGGACGGGTGCCGGAACCGAAAACATTCGGTATAGGATCACAACAGAGTCCCGTCAGTGTGGCCGGCCGGACTCGTCGATGGGGACCGAGGTGAGTTGATGCCGCACGAACCGTCCGCCCGTGCACCCCGGCTGAGGGTCGCCGACTTCTCGCGGGTGCTCGCCGGTCCGTATGCGACGATGATGCTCGCCGACTTCGGCGCCGACGTGATCAAGATCGAGAGTCCGGCAGGGGACGACACCCGGCAGTGGCTGCCGCCCACGGATGCCCAGGGCTCGTCCACCTACTTCGGTGCGGTCAACCGCAACAAGCGCTCGGTCGTCTGCGACCTCGGCACCGACGAGGGATGCGCGGCAGCCTGGCGCCTCGCGACCACGGCGGATGTCGTGGTGGAGAATTTCCGGCCCGGCGTGATGGAACGGTTCGGACTCGGCTACGAGGCCGTGCGCGCCGCGAACCCCGGCGTCGTCTACTGCTCGATCACGGGTTTCGGCGCGGGAGCCGGCGCGCGGCTGCCCGGATACGACCTCCTCGTGCAGGCCGTCGGCGGCCTGATGAGCGTGACAGGTCCGGCGGAGGGGGAGCCGAGCAAGGTCGGCGTCGCCCTCGTGGACGTGCTCGCCGGCCTCAACGCGCTCAGCGGCATCCTGCTCGCTCTCCGCGAACGCGACTCCCGCTGCGCCGCCACCGAGGACCCGGACGAATCAACCGGAGGGCGCGTCGAGGTCGACCTCCTGTCGACCCTGCTCTCGGCACTCACGAACCAGGCCGCCGGCACCCTCGCCACCGGGCACTCTCCGGCCCGCCTCGGCAACGCCCACCCGAGCATCGCCCCGTACGAGCTCTTCACGGCGTCCGACCGCGACCTTGTCATCGCCGTCGGCACAGACTCCCAGTTCCGCACCCTCGTGCGCCTCCTCGGCGCGCCCGGCCTCGCGACCGACCCGCGCTATCTGGGCAACGCCGACCGGGTGCGCCACCGCTCCGAGCTCCGGCCCGCGCTCGAGGCACTGCTCGGCGGCCATCCGGCGGCGCACTGGGTCGACACGCTCACGGACGCCGGGGTGCCCGCCGGACTCGTCAACTCGATCAGCGAGGCCTTCGCCTTCGCAGAGCGGCTCGGAGGCGCGCCCGTCGTCGAGCTCGTCTCCGGCGAGGACCCCCGGCGCATCAGTCGCCAGGTCGCCAATCCGATCCACCTCGGCACGCGTCCGGCCGACTATCGGCTGCCCCCGCCCCGGCTCGGCGAACATGCCGGGGCCGACTGGCTCGAGCCGGGCGGTCGCAACGGCCCCGGCGCGGCCGCTGCGGCGGATCCCGCACCGGCATCCGCCCCCGCACCCGCATTCAGGCCCACTCCCGCACCCCCCACCGCGCTCCGCCGAACCGAACAGGACCTCTCGTGACCGCATCAGGCCGTCCCACCCCGCTCGTCGCCAGTCCTCTCGTCGACTCGGTCTTCGATCTCGACGAGCTCCTCGCCGCAGAGGAGGTCGTCTGGTCGCGCAAGGCCCGCGCGTTCGCGACCAACCGCATCCTGCCCACTATCGAGCAGGACTTCGAGGACCGGTTTTTCCGCGCCGACCTTGTCGCCGAGCTCGGCGCGGCCGGTTTCCTCGGCATGCACCTCGAGGGCTACGGCTGCGCAGGCGCGAATGCAGTGAGCTACGGCCTCGTCTGCCTCGAACTCGAGGCCGCCGACAGCGGCTGGCGCACCCTCGTCTCGGTGCAGGGCTCGCTCGCCATGTCGGCTATCCACAAGTATGGATCGGAAGACCAGAAGCAGCGCTGGCTGCCCGGCATGGCCGCGGGCGCGCTCATCGGCTGCTTCGCCCTCACCGAACCGACCGGCGGCAGCGACCCCGCCGCGATGCGCACGTTCGCCCGTCGCGACGGCGACGACTGGGTGCTCACGGGCACCAAACGCTGGATCGGCCTCGCGAGCGTCGCTGACGTGGCGGTGGTGTGGGCGCAGACGGATGCCGGGGTGCGCGGATTCCTCGTTCCCACCGAGACCGCCGGGTTCACGGCCACACCGATCGCAGGCAAACTCTCGATGCGCGCGTCCATCCAGTGCGACGTCACGCTCGACGGGGTGCGCCTGCCCGCCGACGCCGTGCTGCCCGGCGCCACGGGGCTCTCCGGCCCGTTCGGCTGCCTGAACGAGGCCAGATTCGGCATCGTCTGGGGCGCCATGGGCGCCGCCAGGAGCTGCCTCGACGCTGCGATCGCCCGGTCACGCAGTCGCGAGGTGTTCGGCCGCCCGATCGGGGCGATGCAGGCTCACCCAGGCCAAACTCGCCGACATGCTCGTCGAGTACGAAAAGGGCGTCCTCCTCGCCCTGCACCTCGGGCGGCTGAAGGAACGCGGCACCCTCACGCCGGCGCAGATCAGCGTCGGCAAGCTCAACAGCGTGCGCGAGGCCATCCGGATCGCCGGCCTCGCCCGGTCGATCCTCGGTGGCGACGGCGTGACGAACGAGTTTCCGGTCATGCGGCACCTCGCCAACCTCGAGTCCGTCCGCACCTACGAGGGCACGGACGAGATCCACCAGCTCGTGATCGGTCGCGCCCTCACCGGGCTGTCGGCGTTCTGACACCGCGAGGGCAATCGCAGGTCGTGTCCGGCCGTACCCCCACTTCGCGGCAGGCGCGCCCACCCGGGCCTTCCGTGCCGTCTTCGCCGGAACGCCGTGTGTCATAGTTGAGAGACGCGCACGTGGCGACGAGGACATCGGGTGGAAATAGTGTCGGTAACAGGCGGACAGGCCGCATTCGCATACCTGCGCGGCCGTATCCTCTCCGGTGAGATCCCGGGCAATGCCACCCTGCGGGAGCAAGCCCTTGCCGAGGAACTCGGCGTCAGCCGCACCCCGATCCGCGAAGCGTTGCGGAGACTCGACGAGACCGGCCTCGTCGAATTCGTGCCGAACAAGGGCGCGACGGTCATCGCCTGGACAACCGAGCAGATGCGCGAGACCTACTACTTGCGGGCCATGCTCGAGAGCCGCGCAGCGGGCCTCGCCGCAGTGCGGATCTTCGACGGCGACCTCGCGCGTCTCGCCGACCTGATCACCCTGATGGACGAGTTCGTGCTCGCGGAGGACGACGCCGGTATTTCCCGACTCGGCGAACTCAACGCCGAATTCCACCGCATCATCGTCACCGCGGCCGAGAACGCCCAGCTCACCCGCCTGACCGTGTCCGTCGGCCGGGTGCCGCTCATGGCGAAGGCCTTTCGACGCGACAGCGGCTCTTTCCGCGCGGTGAGCAATCACCATCACCGCGACATCCTCACCGCCCTGCTCTCGCACGATGCGCTCTGGGCGGCAACGGCCATGCGATCGCACATTCTGGCCGCACGCAATTCTGTGCTGAGCTGGGACCAGGGCGAGGACTCCGTCGGCGCGCCGGGCGCGGATCAGTCCGTCGACGCCCATTCGCTCGATTCGGACGCCATCGACGCGGCGGACCTCGCCGATCTGGCCGACTTCACGCCGTAACGCGCGTCCCGGATCTCGGTCACAGACCCCTGCAGGGCGATCCGGCCGGCCTCGAGCACCGCGACCCGGTCACAGGTCTCGGCGACGATCTCGAAATCGGTCGACGCGACGAGGAGTGCGAACTCCTTCGCGTGCCAGACATCACGCAGCAGGGTGGCGTGCGCCGCCCGGGCATCCTCCTCGAGTCCCGCACCGGGGGAGACGGCGATGACGAGGGCGGGGTCGCCGGAGAGGACGGCGGCCAGGACCACCCGGTGGAGCACGATGGGGTCGAGGTCCTGCGGGTATTGCCGGGCCCGGGCGGCCGGATCGACGACACCGACCAGGTCGAGCAGGTCGACGATGTGCCGCCTCGCGACGTCCGGGGTGACGCCGATGCGTTTCCGGAGTGCGCCGGCGAGCTGGTTCCTGACCGAGCGGGTGAGGTCGAAGCTGTTGAGCGGGTTGGCGGGAAGGTAGCCGATCGCTGTACTGAGCAGGCGTGCCGCCGGACGGCGCCCGAGGCCGACCAGCTCGACGCCCTCAACGAGGATCGAGCCCTCCGCGATCCTGGCGCCCTCCGGGAGCTGCCCCGCGATGGCGAGCGCCACCGAGATCGCGCCGGCCGCCACGGTCCCGACGAGGCCGAGCGACTCGCCGTGCGAGACCGACAGGGTGATCGCATCCACCGGGGTCAGGGTCGTGATGGTCGACGAGACGCCGAGGCCGCGCACGTCGAGCACGGAGCTCGCCCGGAAGGCGTGGGAAGGCACGGGGTCCTCGTCGGGATGATCTGCGACGGTGGCCTGTTTCGCAGTTCCCGGTGCCGTGACGGCCAGGTCGGGATCGGGGAAGGGGGTCACGGCCGGGCTGATCATTGCGTCTCCAAGTGCTGTATGCAATCTTGACCATATCCTCCGCCAAATCGCCAAGAATGTCGAATTCTCAGCCCACGATTTTGTCACTTTGCATACATGTCGCGCGGACGGTGTGGCGAAACAATCCCGCAACATGAGGCGACTACGCTCCGACCATGGTTGACCTGTTCACCGGCTACGGTGCCACTACGAAGAGTCGGAAACGGACGGGGTCAGGGAGCGCCTGGGACGAGATGTTCCCGGATCCGTCCTCGCTCACTCCGACGGAAACGCGCGCGGCGTACAAGGACGTTTACGGCGCCCTGGCCAAAATGACCCAGGAGGAGTTGCGCGGCCGCACCGCGGCGCTCGCGAGCTCCTACCTCGCCCAGGGAGTCACCTTCGACTTCGCCGGGGAAGAGCGGCCGTTCCCGCTCGACGCCGTGCCGCGGGTGATCGAGCAGCCGGAATGGGTCACCGTCGAGGCCGGGATCAAGCAGCGCGTTCTCGCTCTCGAGGCGTTCCTCGCCGATATCTATGGCCCCCAGGCCGCCGTGCACGACGGCGTCATCCCGGCGAGCCTGATCAGTTCGTCGAACCACTTCCACCGGCAGGCCGCCGGCATCGTCTCGGCCAACAACGTGCGCATCCAGGTTTCCGGCATCGACCTGATCCGCGACGAAAAGGGTGCCTGGCGGGTGCTCGAGGACAATGTCCGGGTGCCGAGCGGCGTGAGCTATGTCATCTCCAACCGGCGCGTGATGGCTCAGACCCTCCCGGAACTCTTCGTCTCGATGCGGGTGCGCCCCGTCGGCGACTATCCGAACAAGCTTCTCCAGGCGCTGCGGGCATCCGCCCCCGCCGGGGTCGACGACCCCAACGTCGTCGTGCTCACCCCGGGCGTCTTCAACTCCGCCTACTTCGAACACACCCTGCTCGCCCGGCTGATGGGCGTCGAGCCTCGTCGAGGGCCGCGACCTGTTCTGCTCGGGCGGGCGCGTCTGGATGCGCACGACCGCCGGCCCCACCCGGGTCGACGTGATCTATCGCCGGGTCGACGACGAGTTCCTCGACCCGCTCCAGTTCCGTGCGGACTCCCAGCTCGGGTCGCCCGGCATGCTGATGGCAGCCCGGCTCGGAAACGTCACGATCGCGAACGCGGTCGGGAACGGGGTCGCGGACGACAAGCTCGTCTACACCTACCTGCCCGATCTCATCCGCTACTACCTCGGCGAAGACGCGATCATCCCGAACGTCGACACCTGGCGGCTCGAGGATCCCCTCGCGCTCGAAGAGGTGCTCGACCGGCTCGACGAGCTCGTGGTCAAGCCCGTCGACGGCTCAGGGGGCAAGGGCCTCGTCGTGGGGCCCGCCGCGTCGAAGGCGGAGCTCGCGACGCTGCGGAAGCAGCTGCTGCGTGACCCGCGCGGCTGGATCGCGCAGCCCGTCGTGCAGCTCTCGACCATCCCGACCCTGGTCGAGGACGGAATGAGGCCGCGCCACGCCGACCTGCGCCCCTTCGCAGTGAACGACGGCACGGATGTCTGGGTGCTGCCGGGCGGGCTGACCCGCGTCGCCCTGCCCGAGGGCGAGCTCGTCGTCAACTCGAGCCAGGGCGGCGGGTCCAAGGACACCTGGGTGATCGGGCTCGAACCCGACTTCTACCACGAGTCCTCCGCCCGCAACATCCAGGGTCTTGTGGCCGACCAGGCCGCGAACACCCAGGCGACGGCCGCGGGCACGCACCCCGTCGACCACTCGCCCCAGGACAAACCGCTGGGCAACAGCGACCAGCAGGAGCAACAACAGCAGCAACAACAGCAGCAGGGGAAGCAACCGGTGTCCGCAGCGGCGCCGGCGGCATCGAAGTCATCGGCGCAGGAGGACCGGGAATGTTGAGTCGCATTGCAGAAAGCCTGTTCTGGATCGGACGGTACATCGAGCGCAGCGACGGCACCGCCCGCATCCTCGACGTGCACCTCCAGCTTCTGCTCGAGGATCCGTGGATCGAGGAGAACCTCGCGTGCCGGTCGCTCCTGCAGCTGATGGGCAGCCCCGTCCCTGCCGAGGGCGAGCTCACCCGCAAGGACGTGCTCGCGACCCTCGCCATGGACCGCACGCACCCGGCTTCGATCGCGTACTCGATCACCTCGGCACGCGAGAACGCCCGTCGGGCGCGGGAGATCGTGCCGACCGAGCTCTGGGAGTGCCTCAACACGACGAGCGCGCGGATGCCGCGCAAGGTCGCGAGCGAGAAGACCCACGACTACTTCGCGTGGGTGCGGGAACGTGCCGCCCTCGCCGTCGGGATCGTCGAGGCCGGCGCGAGCAGGGACGACGCCTGGCATTTCTTCACTCTCGGGCGCAGCCTCGAGCAGGCCGATATGACGGCACGCCTCCTCGCCACCCGGTCGCTGACCGAGGCGAGCGGGCCGTCGTGGACGACGATCCTGCGTTCGTGCGGCGCGTACGAGTCCTACCTGCGCACCTACCGCGGGGTGCCGTCCGCCCGGAACGCCGCCGAGTACCTGCTGATGGACCGGTTGTTCCCCAGGTCGATCGTGTTCTCGGTTTCGCGCGCCGAACAGTGCCTGCGCGACCTCGAGCCGCGCACGGACCGGGCCGGTGTCACCGGCCAGGCTCAGAGGGTGCTCGGCCAAATCCGCAGCCAACTGGAGTACCGACCGATCATGGACATTCTGAATGACCTGCCGCTGCAGATGATGCGCGTCCAGGACGCGACGAGTACCGCCTCCGAAGCAATCGGAAACAGGTACTTCCCGAAGGGGAACGTTCCGACCTGGACAGGGGAAGCCTCGTGAACCGCCTCCGGATCCGGCACACGACCGGGTACCGCTACAAGGGCGAGGTCGCCGCCTCCTACAACGAAGCGCGGATGCTGCCGGTCAGTTCCGTTGACCAGTTCGTGCTGTTCTCGAACCTCGAGATCAGTCCGGCGGCGGGCAACCACTACTACGCCGACTACTGGGGTACCCGGGTCTCCTCGTTCGAAGTGCTCACCCCGCACTCCGAACTGATGCTCACCGCCAACAGCCTCGTCGAGGTGCGACCGCGTGAGCACGAGACCCACGAACACACCTGGGTCGACCTCGCCGCGGATGCCCTGCGCACCTCCACGCTCTTCGAGCACTCCCGGCAGACCCGCCTGACGAAACCGCCGATGGATGTCGAGGCGCTCGCCGCCGAAATCGCCGCGCGCCACACGAGCTCCTGCTCGGCCGCCTACGAGATCTGTGCCGCGATCGGCGACCAGATGCAGTACGTCCAGGGTGTCACCGGAGTGCACTCGACGGCGGAGGAGGCCTGGAACGACCGGCGCGGTGTCTGCCAGGACATCACGCACATCGCCCTCGGCGCCCTGCGCTCGGTCGGGATCCCGGCCCGGTACGTCTCCGGCTACCTGCACCCGAGGCCGAACGCCGAGGTCGGCGAGACGGTCACCGGTGAATCCCACGCCTGGGTCGAATGGTTCTGCGGAGAGTGGCGCGGATTCGACCCGACGAACCTGATCGAGATCGGTGACCGGCACGTCTCCGTCGGCCGTGGCCGCGATTACAACGACGTGCCGCCGCTCCGCGGCGTCTACGCCGGTTCCGCGGGCTCCCAGCTCTTCGTCAAGGTCGAGATCACCCGCGAGGCCCTCTGACATAGCTCCTGCACATTCCGGGATGCCGGAGGTCCTGCCCCGGAATTTCGGGTAACTTCCGGGCCGAGCCGGAAATGTGCAGGAGTTATGCCAACGGACATCCGCTGGAAGGCCGGTGGCCGCTCAGGCGGTGGGGGAGTGGGATTCCAGGAACTGGTAGACCTCGGTCTGGTCGACGCCGGGGAACGTGCCGGTCGGCAGCGCGGCGAGCAGGCTCGTCGGGGTGCGCGCGGCCGGCCAGGCCTGGCCCGCCCAGCGCTCGGCGAGCTCGCCGGGGGCGCTGCGACAGCAGCTCTCGTCCGGGCACCGTGAGACGGCCCGGTTGTTCGTTTCGCGGCCGAGGAACCACTTCGTCTCCGAGAACGGCACGCCCACGCTCACCGAGTACTCGCCCTCCTTCGCCTTCGCGATGCGGGAGGTGCACCAGAAGGTGCCGGACGGGGTGTCGGTGTACTGGTACCAGGGGCTGAACCGGTCGGCGACGTCGAAGACCGTCCGGGCCGTCCAGCTGCGGCAGACCGTCGTACCCTCGACGGCGCCGAGGGCGTCGCTCGGGAACCGGACAGAGTCGTTCTCGTAGGCCTTGATGATCGTGCCGGACTCGTGCACCTTCATGAAGTGCACCGGGATGCCGAGCCGGGCCGTTGCGAGGTTCGTGAACCGGTGCGCGGCCGTCTCGTAGGAGACCGCGAAGGCGTCCCGCAGGTCCTCCATCGAGATGCTGCGCTGCGCCTTCGCCTCGGCCAGAAGCTTCACGGCATCGTCCTCCGGCAGCAGGATCGCCGCCGTCAGGTAGTTGGTCTCGACCCGCTGCCGCAGAAATTCCGCATAACTTGTCGGCTCCTCGTGCCCGCAGAGCGCGCTCGCGAAGGCCTGCAGGATCGGCGAGCGGGTGTCCCGGGAGGCCGTCTGCTCGATCGGGAGGTAGATCCGGCCGTTGCGCTTGTCGGTGACCGAGCGCGTCGAGTGCGGCAGGTCCGCGACGTAATGCAGCGAATAGCCGAGGTGCGCGGCCATGTCGGCGACGACCCGCTGCGGCACCGGTCCGCCGGTATGGCCGACCGCGCGCAGCAGCCCGAGCGCCTGGGCCTCGAGCTCGGGGAAGTAGTTGTCCCGCGCGCGCATGATGCCGCGCAGGCTCGGCATTCGCCCGCCGTGCCTCCTCGGGTGTCGCCGCCCGTTCCCGGTGCAGGCGCTCGATCTCGTGGTGCAGGGTGAGGATCGTCTGCAGCGCCTCATCGCTCGTTGACCGGCCGATTCGGATGTGCGGCAGCCCGAGGGCCGTGAACACCGGCCCCCGCTGGGCCCGTTCCACGGCGATCTCGAGGGCGGCCCGCTCCGACGGCGCCTCGGTCTTGAGCAGCTCGTCGACGGTCGTGCCGAGCGCGGTCGCGATCGAGCGCAGCATCGACAGGCGCGGCTCCCGTTTGCCGTTCTCGATCATCGACACCTGCGACGGCGCCCGCCCGACCGCGGCGGCGAGGGTGTCGAGGGTCATCCGGCGGGAGCCGCGCAGTTCACGGATGCGCCGGCCGAGAGTCAGGGCGTCGATCCCGTGCTCGTCGGGTTCAGGCTGGGACAGGGCGGTGCGCAGGGAGGGATCGGCGTTGATCATCGCACCATGCTCACACGGTGCAGAACTTCACGCAAGCAGAAGAACTTCATTTCTTCTGTGATCTCGGCAGGGGTTCGGGCCGCCCAACCACCGCAGAGTAGGTGTCACAGGCAAGCAATGACGCAAACCCAAGGAGACAGCATGACCGAGAACGCAGCCCGCCCCGGCGACCAGACCCAGACCGCCGCCGAACTCGCCCTCGAGTGGGCGGCCGACGCACGCTGGAACGGCATCCGCCGCGACTACACCGCGGAGGATGTCATCAGTCTCCGCGGCTCGGTCCGCGAGGACCGCACCCTCGCCCGCCGCGGCGCCGAGAACCTCTGGAACCTCATCCACCAGAACGGCACGGCGGAGAACCCCGAGTGGGTGCGCGCCCTCGGCGCCCTCACCGGCAACCAGGCCGTGCAGCAGGTGCGCGCCGGCCTCAAGGCGATCTACCTCTCCGGCTGGCAGGTCGCCGCCGACGCCAACCTCTCCGGCCAGACCTACCCCGACCAGTCGCTCTACCCCGCGAACTCCGTCCCCTCGGTCGTGCGCCGCATCAACAACGCGCTGCTCCGCGCCGACCAGATCGAGTCGAGCGAAGCAGCCGCAAACGGCGGAGCCGGCACCGGCATCGACTGGCTCGCACCGATCGTCGCCGACGCCGAGGCCGGTTTCGGCGGCCCGCTCAACGCCTACGAACTCATGCAGTCGATGATCGAGGCCGGAGCGGCCGGCGTGCACTGGGAAGACCAGCTCGCGAGCGAGAAGAAGTGCGGCCACATGGGCGGCAAGGTTCTCGTCCCCACCGGCCAGCACATCCGCACCCTGAACGCCGCCCGTCTCGCGGCGGATGTCGCGGGCGTGCCCACGATCATCATCGCGCGCACCGACTCCCTCGCCGCGACGCTCATCACGAGCGACATCGACGAGCGCGACCAGGAGTTCCTCACCGGCGGGCGCACCGCCGAGGGCTTCTACGACACCCAGAACGGCATCGACGTCGTCATCGCCCGTGGCCTCGCGTACGCACCGTACGCCGACCTGCTCTGGGTGGAAAGCTCCGAACCCGACCTGGAGCTCGCGCAGCGCTTCGCCGCCGAGATCCACGCGCAGTTCCCGGGCAAGAAGCTCGCCTACAACTGCTCGCCGTCGTTCAACTGGAAGTCGCACCTCAACGACGCCCAGATCGAGGCGTTCCAGCGTGAGCTCGCGAAGGCCGGGTACGCCTTCCAGTTCATCACCCTCGCAGGCTTCCACGCCCTCAACCACTCGATGTTCACCCTCGCCAAGGACTACTCCGAACGCCAGATGAGCGCATACGTCGAACTCCAGGAGGCCGAATTCGCCTCAGAGGCCGACGGCTACACCGCGACCCGCCACCAGCGGGAGGTCGGCACCGGCTACTTCGACAAGATCGCCACCGCGCTCAACCCGAACAGCGCCACCCTCGCCCTCGTCGGCTCCACCGAGGCCGAGCAGTTCTAACCCGCTCAGCGATTCTCAACCGCTCAATGTTCTGACCCGTCTCACCCCCGAGCGGATGCGGCCACCCGGCGGCCGCATCCGCTCACCACCCAGACCCACCGCGACCTCACCCTCCAGAAGGAGACACACCATGAATTCCCCCTGGCGACGACCGACACGGTCGCCCCGACCACGAACACCGGCAGCTTCGCCATGACGCAGCCGCACCTCGAGGTCACCGGCGACCTCGGCGCACGCTACGACGAGATCCTCACCCCCGCAGCGCTCGACTTCGTCTCCGAGCTGCACGACCGGTTCGCGGGCACCCGGCACGACCTGCTCGCGACCCGGCTGCGGAAGCGCGTGGACGCCGCCAACGGGCGCGACCCCGGCTTCCTCACCGAGACGGCGCACATCCGCCGCGACCCGAGCTGGCGCGTCGCCGGCGCAGGCCCCGGCCTCGAGGACCGCCGCGTGGAGATCACCGGCCCGACCGACCGCAAGATGGCCATCAACGCGCTCAACTCGGGTGCCAAGGTCTGGCTCGCCGACCAGGAAGACGCCACGAGCCCGACCTGGGCCAACGTCATCGAAGGCCAGATCACCCTGTTCGACACCGTCCGCGGGCAGCTCGACTTCACGAGCCCGGAGGGCAAGGAGTACACCGTCACGGGCGACGCGACGGGTGCGACCCCGACGATCGTGATGCGCCCACGCGGCTGGCACCTCGTCGAGAAGAACATCAGCTTCGTCGACCGCGCGAACCGCACGATGAGCGCCTCAGGCAGTCTCGTCGACTTCGGCCTCTACTTCTTCCACAACGCCCAGCGCCTCATCGAGGGCGGCAGCGGACCGTACTTCTACCTGCCGAAGCTCGAAAGCCACCTCGAGGCCCGGCTCTGGGACGACATCTTCAGTCACTCCGAAGACGCCCTCGGCATCCCGTACGGCACGATCCGCGCGACCGTGCTGATCGAGACGATCCAGGCCGCCTTCGAGATGGAGGAGATCCTCTACGAGCTCCGCGACCACTGCGCAGGACTCAACGCCGGCCGCTGGGACTACATCTTCAGCATCATCAAGACCTTCCGTGCCCGCGGGCGCCGGTTCGTCTTCCCCGACCGCAAGCAGATCACGATGACCGTGCCGTTCATGCGGGCGTACACCGAGCTGCTCGTCTCGACCTGCCACGGCCGCGGCGCGTATGCCATCGGCGGCATGAGCGCGTTCATCCCGAACCGGCGCGACCCCGAGGTGACCGCGCGCGCCCTCGAACAGGTCGCGGCGGACAAGAAGCGCGAGGCCGGCGACGGTTTCGACGGCACCTGGGTCGCCCACCCCGACCTGATCCCGACCGCCCAGGCCGAGTTCGACGCCGTGCTCGGCGCGCGGCCGAACCAACTCGAACGCACCCGCGACGAGGTCAGCGTGACCGCCGCGGAGCCTGCTCGACGTCGCATCCGTCGGCGGGCAGATCACCACGGCCGGCGTGCGCGACAACATCACGATCGGGCTGCGCTACATCGAGTCCTGGCTGCGCGGCGTGGGGGCCGCGGCGATCGACAACCTGATGGAGGACGCCGCAACCGCGGAGATCTCCCGCTCGCAGGTGTGGCAGTGGATCCACGACAACTCGGTCACCGCCGAGGGGGTGCGCATCGACGGACCGTGGGTGGACGGCCTGGTCGCCGAGGTGTTCGCCGGCTTGCCGCGCACGCCAGGCGACCGCTTCGACGACGCCCTGTCGGTGTTCCGTACCTCGGCGCTCGAGCCCGAGTTCCCGACCTTCCTCACCGTCGGCGCCTACGCCCGCTACCTCTGACGTCCCCGTCTCGGTTCCGGGAGCCGTGGTCCGCGAGAGTACACTTTTGGCCCTTTAACCCTCGGGTTTAAAGGGCCAAAAGTGCGCTCTCGCGGGAGGCGGTGAGGGAGGGATCCGGGGTTCGGGGTCGGTAGGGTGGGGTGGTGATTGAGATACGAACGGCCGGGGCGGCGGATGCCGGGGTGCTCGCCGAACTGGCTGCTGCGACCTTCGCGCTCGCGTGCCCTCCGCACACGACAGCGGAGGCGATCGCCGCGTTCCTCCGCGACGTCCTGGCCGAGGCGAACTTCGACACCTACCTCGCCGACCCCCAGCGGATGCTGTTCCTCGCCGAAGACCCGGACACCGGGCTCTCGCTCGGCTACACCATGCTGATCTTCGGCGAACCGGCCGATCCGGACGTGCTCGGGGCCATCAGCATCCGCCCGACCGTCGAGCTCAGCAAGTGCTACCTGCGCGCCGAGAGCCATGGGCGCGGAGTGGCCGCGTCTCTCATGACGGCAACGCTCGACGCCGCGCGGGCCCGCGAAGCGCGCGGTGCCTGGCTCGGGGTGAACCAGGAGAACGCCCGGGCCATTCGCTTCTACGAGAAGCACGGCTTCGCGCGGGTTGGCACCAAGCACTTCCTGGTCGGCGACCGGTACGAGGACGACTTCGTGCTCGAGCGCACCCTCTGACCGGAAGTCGCGAGTCCCTGAACTCCCGTGAGGTGTCGCACATCGAGGTTCGTTGTGCCCGGGAACAGCGATATGCGACACCTCATGGATCTCGTCGAGGCTCAGGGCAGGGGAACCGGCGCCGGCGCCTTCGCTGCCTTGACGGACTCATAGGCGGCAAGAGCCGCACGCCGGGTCTCGCCGAGGTCGACGAGCGGCGCGGGGTAGGTATCCGTGCCGATCTCGGGAACGTACTCGCGGATGTATTCGCCGTGCGGATCGAACCGTGCCGCCTGCAGGCTCGGGGTTGAAGACCCGGAAATAGGGGGCCGCGTCCGCACCCGAGCCGGCAACCCACTGCCAGCCGAACGGGTTGCTCGCACCGTCGGCGTCGACGAGGGTGTCCCAGAACCACTGCTCGCCGACCCGCCAGTCGATCAGTAAATTCTTGGTGAGGAATGAAGCGGCGACCATGCGTACCCGATTGTGCATACTCCCCGTCCGCCAGAGCTCGCGCATCCCGGCGTCGACGAGCGGGATGCCGGTGCGGCCCCTTTGCCACGCCTCGAGCACGCGGTCGTCGAGCGGTGGCCACGGGAATCGGTCGAACTCACGTTTGAGATTCTCCGTCGCGAGTTCGGGCGCGTGGAAGAGCACGTGATAGCTGAACTCGCGCCAGCCGAGCTCGGTGAGGAATCGCTGCGCGCTCGACGCGGTGGCGGCATCCGCCCCGCGAAGCACGCGCTGGGTGGCGTGCCAGACCTGGAACGGGCTCACCTCGCCCCAGCGGAGCCGCGGCGACAGGCGGCTCGTCGCGGCCCGGGCGGGGGCATCCCGTTCGTTTGCGTAGCGCGCAAGCGACTCGCGCAGAAATGTGTCGAGCGCCTCGGCGGCGAAGGCCTCACCCGGCTGCCACGCGGCGCGGAGGCCCGCGGCCCAGTCCGGGTGGGTGGGCAGGAGCCCCCAGTCCTCGAGCCGGTCAGAGGGCTGCGCTCCCGACCAGCCGTCGATCGATTCCGGCGCCGGGTGCGGCTCGCGCGGGGGAGGCCCGGCGACGCAGGCGCGCCAGAACGGTGTGAACACCGAGTACGGGTTGCCCTGGCCGGTGCGGATGGTCCACGGCTCGAAGAGCAGCGAGCCGGCGAAGCTCCGTGCCTCGCTACCCTCCGCGTGCAGCCCGGTCTTGATCGCGGTGTCGACGTCCCGCTCCGCGGCACCATAGCGGCGGTTCCAGAACACGGCACCGGCCCCGGTGGCTGCCGCAAGCGCGCCGATGACGTCGGCCGCCGGTCCGCGCCGCAGCAGCAGGCTCCCGCCGAGCGCCTCGAGGGAGTCGCCGAGCGCGCGCAGGCTGCCGTGCAGCCACCAGCGGGACGCCCCGCCGAGCGGCCGCACACCCGGGGATTCTTCGTCGAGGACGTAGACCGCGACAATCGGGCGCCCGCGTTCGACGGCCGCGTGCAGCGCCGGGTTGTCTGCGAGCCGGAGGTCGTCTCGGAACCAGACGATCGTGGGCCCGGCGCCCAAGGCTTGGCTCACGCGCCCGTTCCCGAGACTCCGACATCGGAGATGCGGAGCACGATCTTGCCGCGGGTGTGGCCCTCTTCGATCAGTCGGTGGGCGGCCGGACCTTCCGCGAGTTCGAAGACGTGGTCGATGTGGGGGCGCACCGCGCCATCGTCGATCATTTTCGTGAGCCAGTCCAGGGCGTCCGCGTCTGCGGCCACCTTGAATCCGGTGGCCCGCACGCCGGCCGCCTCCGCGTCGGCTTGCAGGGTCGGCCAGCTGCCGCTCGGCGCATTCACGAGCACCCCGTCGGGCCGGAGGATGCGGAGCGACCGCGTGCCGGTGTCGTCGTGCACATTGCCGATCAGGTCGATCACCGAGTCGACATCCGCGAGCACCTCATCGAAGCGGATGCTCGTGTAATCGATGACCTCGTCGGCGCCGAGCTGGCGCAGGAATTCGGCGTTGCGAGGCGAACCCGTCGTGATCACGTAGGCGCCGAAGGCCTTGGCGATCTGCACCGCGAAGTGGCCGACGCCGCCGCTGCCGGCGTGGATCAGTATCCGCTCGCCCGGTGTGACCTCGGCGATCTCGACGACCATTTCCCACGCGGTCAGGGCCGCGACGGGCACGGCGGCCGCTTCGATGTGGCTGAGGGTGGAGGGTTTGAGGGCGACGCTCATGCTCGAGACAGCGATGTACTCGGCGTAGCTGCCGGTCGTGCGCGGGAAGCGCGTCATGCCGTAGACCTCGTCGCCGGGCTGCAGAGGAAAGGCCTCGTATGGCGAGCTGACCACGATCCCGCTGAAGTCGTAGCCGAGCACGGCGGGGAATGCCGGGATCGCTGCGGCCACACCCGAGCCGGCCCGGGTCTTCGCGTCGATCGGGTTCACCCCCGCGGCGACGACCCGCACGATCAGCTCGTCGAGCACGGGAATCGGCGTCGGCACGGTGTCCAGATGTAGCTCCTCGGCCGCGCCGGTGCGGTCGATCACGAGGGCGCGCATGGTCGGGGGCACGTTCGTTGCATTTCCCATGAGTCCATTGTCTCCCGGTGGACACCGGGTGGACAGCAGCAGAAACCGTCGGCAGCCGGCCGGATTCGGTTAGCGATGTCACTCCATCTGGGGGTGCGAAAACTGTGGATGTGCCTCACCTTGGGGGCTTGGAGGTGTGGATTTGGCAAGGCCCGCCGTCGTAGTCTGTCCACATAAAGGGGGACCGAGGTCCTCATTTAGGGGGACCGTTCGAGTCGAGCTCCACCGGGTGACTGGCGAGGCTTTGGCCTGTATTCGGCGACCCGTTGCCCGTGTTGGAATCCGCGCCGCACCCGAAGCGGCGCGATCCTTCCCACCCGGGCAACGAACGAACTGTCCTGCTCACATTGGTCGGCCGAATCTCGGCCTGCACTTACCCTGATGCCCTCCGCGGCGTCGAAAAGGATCCATCATGAACAAGCTTCTCAAAGGCTCCATCGCTGGCGCGGTCGGCGTGGTCCTCCTCCTCGGCGGCGCGGGCACCTTCGCGTCCTGGAACTCGACGGTGACCGCTGGTGGTGCTGCGAAGATCGCTGCGGGTACTCTCACTGTCACCGATCCGGGCACTACAGCGTCTGCCGGCACCTGGGCGAGCGCGACCGGCCCGATAACAAACATCGCGAACTTCCTGGCAGTTCCTGGCGACGTTCTTACCTACACGAAGACGCTGAATGTCAGCGCCACGGGTGACAACCTCAAGGCGATTCTGTCTCTGAGTGGTGGCGCGATTGTTGCGAGCGACTCTGCGAAGTCAGTCGACACCACGCTGGCGACCATCCTGGCAAGCGGCGCGGTGCTGACCGCAAACCTGGTCCCCGCGACGGGTGGATACACAGTCGTCAACGGTGCCTCCACTGTCACTGTCAAAGCAACCCTCACCTGGCCCTCCAAAGCAGTCACGGTCGACAACCCCGCCCAGGGTGGTTCCGTGAACTTGAGCGCCTTCTCCGTCCTGCTCACCCAGAACTAGTTCGCTAGGCGGGTGCGTCTGGCATAGGCCAGATGCACCCGCTTCATGTCTTCAGAAACGCCATTTGTCGATGATTTGGGGGTGCACGTGTTTCCCCTTCACAAGCCCTCCATGTCGGTTCGAATCCACGAGGTTTTGCGCAAGTGTCTCCGCACGTGGGCTCGGGTCGTCTCCCTTCGGACTATCGCTTCGACCGCGGTCTCTGTGGCGGCCGCGATCTGCCTTGCGATCCTCGGCGCTGGTGGCTCTTACGCATACCTCAATGCGAGTGCCCCGGTGTCTGCGGCCACGACCATCAAATCCGGCACCGCGACCCTGACCGTGTCCACTCTCACCCTGCCGGCCGGCGTGCTCTACCCGGGCGTCACGGTCAGTGCCCCGGTCACCGTCACCAACGTCGGTAACGTTCCGCTCGCACTCCGGATCGCCGGATTCACTCCGCCGGCTCCGGCGACGACCCTCTCGGCGTCCCTGAGCATCGGCCTCTTCGTCGGTGCCTGCCCGGCCTTGCCCGCCCCGACCTGGTCCGCAGTCCTCAACACCACCCCGGTGGTCACGAGCCTGGGCAAGACCCTCCCCGTCGGCGGGTCCACAATCCTCTGCGTCTCTGTCACGCTGCCGTTGTCAGCCCCGGCCACGACCCAGGGCCTCTCCGCCGCGAACTTCGGCATCGTCATCGACGGAATCCAGGCCTGAGCCATGTCCTCCGTGCAGCGCCGCGCCCCACGCATCCGTTCGCCCAAACGGATGCTGGCGCTCGCGTTCGCCCTCTTTCTCACTCTGGCGGGCACGAGCGTCGCCCAGGCGAGCTGGACCGCGCCGGGGGTGACCGCGACCGCGTCCGTGACCGCCGGCAGCCTGGCGGTCACGCAGACCGGCTTCGACACGCTCGCCGTGCTGTATGACTCGAGCACACTGTCGATCACCAAGGTCGTGACCGTCACGAACAAGGGGAACATACCAGCGCCATACACGCTCACACTCACCGCTGACGCGACCACACTTTCGACCGGCGTCGACCTGCAGACCTGGCCCGTCGCGACCACGGCGGCTTGCTCGACGGCGGCCACCTCGACCGGACCCACCGGCCAGCACTGGACCTCGGCGCTGACCTTCTCCGGCAGCGGCGCGACCGCGCTCGCTGTGGGAACGTCCGCATACTTCTGCGTGCGCAGCACGATCACGCAGGCGCAACGCTTCGCACTCGTCGGTATCTCCGCCGTGCCGACCGTCACCCTCACCTCGAGCGTCGGCAACTGGGCGATCGCCCCGCTCGCCATCTACGCGACCCAGACGGTCGCGAACACCCTGACACCGGGCGCGCCAACAGCCACCACGACGGACCACACGGTGACCCTGACCTGGGCCAAACCCGCCGATACCGCAGCCATCACCACCTACCAGGTCTTCCGCAACGGCACCCTCATCGGCACAACCACGGCGCCCACGACCACCCTCACCGACACCGGGCTCGACGTCGGAACGGCATACAGCTACACGGTCAGGGCCCTCGACGCGGCCGGCGATGCCTCGCCCCTGTCCACAGCTGCAGCCATCGCGACCGCCGGCCCCAATTCCGGGGCATGGTACAAGGTCAAGAACGCAACGACCGGACTCTGCGTCGACGGTGAGAACCAGTCGACGGCGGCCGGAACGGCGATGATCAGCTTCGGATGCAAGTCGACTGGCTTCGACAACCAGTCCTGGAACTTCTCGAACCCTGCCGGCGTGTCTGCGGTGAAGGCGAAGTACGCCCCGCAGGCTCTTCTGGGACACCGGCAGGGGCGCCGCCGCCGGCCTCGCCGCACAACTCCAGAACGCCGGGACCTCGAACCAGAGCTGGCGCGTCACGGCCGTCGGGGCTGTTGGAAGCGGTACCTACCGCTTCGTGAATGACAGCGGCCAGTGTCTCGACGTCAGCGGGCAGACCACCGCAACGAAAAACATCCAGCTGGAGCAACAGCCGTGCGGTGCTCTCGGGCTCGCCAGCCAGACCTTCACCATGACGTGGGTGGGCTGACATGCGCCCGCACCCGATCCAGGGTCGCCGGGGGGCGGCATCCGCCCTCGGAATCGCTGCGCTCGCCATGTCACTCGCCGTTTCGGGGGTCGCAGCGCCGGCAAGCGCCTCGGCTGGCGCCACCCCGATCGCCCCCGTCGATCTGCTCCTCAGCACGGACGGCGTGACATTCGCGACGACGCTCTCCGGAGGCCTCTTCGACGGCCTCGGCCTGCTCGTGCCGCGCGGCAGCCAGCAGGCCGCCCTCTGGGTGCGCAACCCGACCGCCGCGCCCGCCGAAGTAAGGGTGAGCGCGCACGACGTGCTGCTTCCCGTCGGCGGGTATGCCGATCACATCACACTCGCCGCGTGGAACTCCGGCACAGGCGACACCCTCACCCGCACCCTCCGCAGGCTCGACAGCTGCGGGATCGTCGTGCCGTCGCAACCGATCTCGGCAGGCGGCACCATGAAACTTGTCGTCACGTTCACCATGGCGGATGTCTCCGGCACAGTCGACCAGGGAGCAAGCGCGAGCCTGGGCTTGCTCGTTGCGATGCGCGATGCCGTCGACGGGCCGTTCGCGGCATCCGCGTGCGATGACCCGGGAACGGTCGTCCCGGTGCTTCCCGGCACTCCGACGACGCCGACGAATTCAACGACGACCCCGACAACGTCGTCCACAGGCGCGGGCATCGGTATCCTTGCCCATACCGGTGTCGAACCTCCAGCACCCGTGTTGATCGTCGGTGGGCTGCTGCTCGGCGTCGGGATCTTCCTTCTGCTTGCCCGACGCCGCCGCCGCGAGGAGGACCCCGAATGACCAGCACCCAGCTTCAGCCGGCGCCTGAACACGCGCCGGCACCCGAAGTATCCACAGCCGTCGCATCCGTGCCCGGCGTGGCCGTGAATGACACCCCGGCACCCGTCGACCCGCACGAGAAGAGCCTGCTGCACTACCTCGGCCTCGCGGTCAGCGGAGCAATTCTGCTCCTCGTGGTCGCCCTGGCGCTGCTGCTGATCGTGGTGCCCAAGGTCACGGGGTCGACCCCGCTCACCGTGCTGACCAGCTCGATGGAACCCGATCTGCCGCCGGGGACGCTCATCATCGTGCGCCCCGTGACCCCGGACGAGATCCGCATCGGCGACGTCGTGACCTACCAGATCCGCTCGGGGCAGCCGGGCGTGATCACCCACCGCGTCACCGCGATCAGCTCGAGCTCCGCGGGCGGGCGCACCTTCACGTTCAAGGGAGACAACAACAGCGTGGCCGACGCCGACCAGGTGCTCCCGGTGCAGATCCAGGGACGCCTCTGGTACTCCGTGCCGTGGGTCGGCTGGGTGAACAACGCCGTCAACGGTCAGAATCGCAGCTGGATCGTGCCCATCATCGCCGGGCTGCTGTTCGCCTACATGGGGTACATGTTCGCCAGCGGCGCCGTGTCCGCGCTGCGCAAGCGCCGCCGGGCCAGGGCCGCCGAGGCCGCGAGGAACGCGCCTACGCCCGAGCCTGCTGCGCCCGGGTCGCCATCGCGTTGAGCACGTCGATCAGCTGGTTCGCGTAGCCGACCAGGATCGCGATCTGGTCCTCGTCGCGTTCGATCCAGCGGCACTCCGGCTGGGACCGGATCGGCACGAAGTCCCGGTGCTGTTCCCAGACCAGCAGCGTCCGGTCGGCGCCGAGCACGTACTGCTGCCACCAGACCTGCCGCATATAGGAGCGCGGGATGCTGCGCCACGCTTTGTTCGTCGTCTTGATTTCCGAGAGTTCGAGCGTCCGGGCATTCGTGCCCACGCCGTCGGGTGTCGCGAGGTGGCGGCGATGACCGGCAGCATGGAACAGGGTCGTGCTCGGCTCGATCCCGTAGTTCTCGAGCACCCAGGCCGCGATCACGGGCTCACGGGCGCGGCCGTGATCGGTGTAGGTATTCCCGCCGAAGCTGCTGCCGTTCATCTTGTCGTTGGCCGCGTTCTGCACCGACTTCGGCGTCGCGAGCTTGGCGACATCCGTTGCCGTGATGCCCTGGTTGCGGGCGCGCATCCAGGCCGCCCAGTCCGTGGAATCAGCGACGATGCGCAACAGGTGCGGCGCGATCGCCGGCGCGCGAACGACGAGCGCGGCAGCAGCGGATGCGGCGGTAGCGGCTGCAGAGGAGAGTGTGGGTGACTCTGCCGGCTCGAAGAGCGGCAGCAGGGTATCGGTCACGCTCCCCATTGTGCCAGCCTCGGAGCGGGCGCGGGGCTGGCGCGCGGGCCGGGGCGGAGCGGGCTTGAACCCCATTCACAGGAACGCCAAGGGCCTCGCATAGGCTTTTCATAGAAAGCTCGCGATACTGAGTAAGTATGAGCACACGTGAAACTGACCACTCGACCCGCGGGCCGCGTCTCCACAAGGCCGACGGAAGTCCTATCCGAGTGCTCGTCGTCGACGACGAACCCACCCTCACGGATCTGCTCTCGATGGCCCTTCGGTATGAGGGCTGGGAGGTGCGCACCGCCGGGGAGGGACGCCAGGCGCTGACCATCGCCCGCGAGTTCCGTCCGGACGCGATCGTGCTCGACATCATGCTGCCCGACATCGACGGCCTGCAGGTACTGCAGCGCGTGCGGGCCGACGGCTATGAAACCCCCGTGCTCTTCCTGACCGCAAAGGACTCCCTCGACGACCGCATCGCCGGCCTCACCGCGGGCGGCGACGACTACGTCACCAAGCCGTTCAGCCTCGAAGAAGTCGTCGCCCGCCTGCGGGGCCTGATCCGCCGCTCGACCCTGGCCGTGTCCGATTCCGTCGACCCGCGTATCTCCGTCGGCGACCTCACCCTCGACGAGGACAGCTACGAGGTCTCCCGGGCCGGCGATGCCATCGAGCTCACCGCCACCGAATTCGAACTGCTCCGGTTCCTGATGCGCAACCCCCGCCGCGTGCTGAGCAAGGCCCAGATCCTCGACCGGGTCTGGAGTTATGACTTCGGCGGCAAGTCCTCCGTCGTCGAGATCTACATCTCGTACCTGCGGAAGAAGATCGATGCGGGACGCGAGCCGATGATCCACACCGTGCGCGGTGCGGGGTACATGCTGAAAACCGCGTGATGACGCCGACCAACCGGCCGGATGCGCTCGACCCGACGGACGCGGTTGACCCGACCCACCCGGCTGATGCGGTTGACGTGCCCGACCGGACTGACCCGTTCGACCCGGCCGGCTCGGCCGCACGACCCGGCACGCAGCATCCGTCACGTCGACCGCAGTGGCTCCGCCGCCCGCTCTGGCTGCGATCCGGACGCGCCCCCTGGACCCTCCGCCGCCGGCTCGTGCTCGCCGTCGTCGGGCTGCTCGCCCTGGTGAGCATCTCGATCGGCGTCGTGAGCGTCACGGTGCTGCGCGCCAACCTGCTCGCGGGCCTCGACCAGCAGGTGAGCTCCGCCGCCGAACGGTCGCACGCGATCCTCGAGGGCCGCCGCGACAACGACCTCGGCACCACGCTGCCGGTGTTCGTGCCCTCCGCGAGCATCATCCTCAACGGCCCCGGTCAGCCCGGTACCCTCGCCCTCGTCTTCTACGACTCCACGCTCACCGCCGGCTACACCGACGACACCGGCACGATCGTGGCACTGACGGCCCACCAGGTCGACCTCCTCGTGCAGAAGGCCGACATCCTCGCAAGCCAGACCAAAAACGCGCAGCCCGTCACCGTCGATCTCGGCGGCGATGTCGGCAACTACCGAATCCTGGCAAGCTCAAGCCGAACCGGCACCCTCTCGATCATCGGCCTCCCGCTCAGAACGGTCGACGGCACAGCGACGCAACTCGCCATGATCATCGGAGTGGTCTCCCTCGTCGGCATCATCGTCGTCGCGATCCTCGCGATGTGGATCGTGCGCCTCGCCCTGCGCCCGCTGCAGCGCGTCACGGCAACGGCCGCCCGCGTCTCCGAGCTCCCGCTCGACCGAGGCGAGGTCAGCCTCGTCGACCGTGTCCCCGCCGCGGACACCGACCCCCGCACAGAGGTCGGCCAGGTCGGCTCCGCCCTCAACCGCATGCTCGACCACGTCGACCTCGCCCTCGAGACCCGCCAGGCGAGCGAGAACAAGGTACGGCAGTTCGTCGCGGATGCGAGTCACGAGCTCCGCACGCCCCTCGCCTCGATCCGGGGTTACTCCGAGCTCACCCGGCGCTCCGGCCAGGAATTGCCGCCAGACGCACTGCACGCCCTCAGCCGGATCGAGTCCGAGTCCGTGCGGATGACCGGGCTTGTCGAGGACCTGTTGCTGCTCGCCCGCCTCGACGAGGGCCGCGAACTCGAACACGGGACCGTCGACCTGACGAGCCTCCTCGTCGACGTCGTGAGCGATGCGCACGCGGCCGGCCGCGACCGGGTGCTCAACCTCGAACTTCCCGACGAGCCGATCCAGGCCATCGGCGACACACCCCGGCTGCACCAGGTCTTCACCAACCTGCTCGCGAACGCGCGCATCCACACCCCGCCGGAGACGACCGTCGAGGTCGCGCTGTCCGAGCAGGACGGGCGTGCGATCGTGACCGTGACGGATGACGGCCCCGGCATCCCGGCGAATCTCCAGACGACCCTGTTCGAGCGTTTTGCCCGCGGCGACAGCTCCCGGTTCCGCGGGACCGGCAGCACCGGACTCGGCCTCGCCATCGTCCAGGCGGTCGTGACCGCGCACCAGGGCGAGGTGTCGGTGTCGAGCCGGCCAGGCCGCACCGAGTTCCGGGTGTCGCTCCCGCTCGCCTGACCCGTGGCATCCGCTCGCCTGCACCGCCCGCCCGGCAACTGTTACCGCAACGGACAACTGTTGCCGGGAGGCCGGCCACGGTTGTCCGGAACGGCCACAGTTGGCGCAAGTCGGCCGCGGGGCAGCGCGGGCTAGGGAGTGTTGAGCTGGGCGAGAAGCGCGGCGAGCTGGTGCAGATCGTCCGTCGGCCAGTCGCTCAGACGCCGGTGCACGATCGCGGTCTCGCCGTTCCGCACCGCGTGGAGCTTGGCCCGGGCCAGGTCGGTCACGGCGAGGAACCGGGCGCGGCCGTCGGCCGGGTCGAGCTCTGTGCGCACGAGACCGAGCTCGCAGAGCCTGCTTCGCCTGGCGGCTGATCACGCTCTTGTCCACGTAGAGCGCCGCGGCGACGGCGCTCGAGTGCGTCGGCCCGTAGCGCTCGATGTGGCGCAGGAGCTTGAACGAGAACGGCTGCAGCGACGGGTCGATGAAGAGCGCGGCATCCCGCATGCTCGCCCGGATCAGCCCGGCGAGCACACTCAGCTGCTCCTCGACCTCTGCGATCGCCGATGCCGACTCAGCGCTCGGGGCGCCGTCGGGCGTGTCGTCCGGTGTGTCATTCCCGGCCCTGTCCGGCGCAGTGCGCGGGGACAGGTCAGGAGTCCCGTCAATCATGGTCACAGACTACTGACTCTGCGCGCGCCGGGCTGGTCGTCCCTCGGTAGGTGAATCACCCCGGTCGGGTTGTTGAGACCGGCGGGGGCGAGACCGGCGGATGCCGCGCTCACCTCGATCATGATGTCTTCCATCTCCTCGACCTCGGTTTCGCGGTCGGCAGCGCGCTCGGCTGCGCTCACGCCGGTGTGCCCGGCAGTGGTGGCGGCCCCGGCGCCCTCGCGGGCCCTGGCGATGCCCGTCTTCCGCCCGAGGGACGCGTTCGGAAGCAGGGTGACCATCACGAGGGTGATCACGGCGAGCGGGACGCCGATCAGGAAGACCGTGCCGACGCCGGACCCGTAGGCGGATTCGACGAGGGTGCGCACGGCGGCCGGGAGGTCGGCGACGCGCGGGATGGTGCCCGAGCCGAGGGCGCTCGCCGCGGCCATCTTGTCGGCGGGACTCAGCGCGACCACGCCGTCGGTGATGTGCTGCGCGACCGCTGAGCCGAGCACGGAGCCGAGCACCGAGACGCCGATGGTGCCTCCGAGGCTGCGGAAGAAGGTGACGCTGCTCGTGGCGACGCCGAGGTGCCTGACCTCGATCGAGTTCTGCACGACGAGCACGAGGTTCTGCATCAGCATGCCGAGGCCGGAGCCGAGCACGAACATGTAGACGCCGACGAGCACGAGGTTGGTCTGGTAGTCGAGAGTGCCGAGCAGCAGCAGGCCGACGATCACGAGCGCTCCGCCGGAGACCATGATCGCCTTCCACTTGCCGGTGCGGCTGATCAGGGTGCCGAAGGTGACCGAGCAGATCAGGTAGCCGCCCATCATCGGGATGGTCAGCAGGCCGGACTGGGTCGGAGTGGCTCCCCGGGCGAGCTGCATGTACTGGCTGAGGAAGACAGAGGTGCCGAACATCGACACGCCCACCGAGATGCTCGCGATCACCGCGAGAGTGAAGGTGCGGTTCTTGAACAGGGTGAGCGGGATGATCGGCTCGCTGACCTTGAACTCCACGAACACCGCGGCGACGAGCAGGACGACAGCTCCACCGACCATCAGGAACGAGGGTACGGATGCCCACTCGAACTGGGTGCCGGCGATGGTCACCCAGATCATCAGGAGCGACATGCCCGCCGTGATCAGGATCGCCCCGAGGTAGTCGATCTTGACGACCCGCTTGACCCTGGCCGGGAGGTGCAGGGTGCGCTGCAGCAGGATGATCGCGAGGATCGCGACGGGCAGGGCGATGAAGAAGTTCCAGCGCCAGCCGAAGGCGTCCGTGACGACACCGCCGAGCAGCGGGCCGCCCACGGTGCCGAGGGCGAGGACCGCGCCGAACAGGCCGGCGTACCGACCACGGTCGCGGGGGCTGATGATGTCGGCCATGATGATCTGGCTGAGCGCGGCGAGGCCGCCGGCGCCGAGGCCCTGGAGCACCCGGAAGCTGATCAGGGTGCCGGTGTTCTGGGAGAAGCCGGCGAGTGCGGAACCGAGCACGAACACCACGAGGGAGAGCTGGATGAGCAGCTTGCGGTCGAAGAGGTCGGCGAACTTGCCCCAGATCGGCGTGCTCACGGTCGTCGCGAGCAGGGTCGCCGTGACGACCCAGGTATATGCGGACTGGTCGCCGTGCAGGTCGGAGAGGATGAGCGGCAGCGAGGTGCTGACGACGGTGCCGGCGAGGATCGAGACGAACATGCCCATCAGCAGGCCGGAAAGTGCTTCGAGCACCTGACGCTTCGACATCGGCGCGTCCGAGTCGCGATGGGGGAGGGCCTGCCGGTTCTGAGGGTGCTGCGGTGGAGCGGTACGAACGGATGAAACGCGAGACATGAAACTCCTGGGCGGTGTAATTGACAAGCGTCAACTATATCTCGATAGTGGACTCAGGTCAACTACCTGTGCCGTTTCGCTCGCTGACGGCCGGCGGATGCCGCGATTTGCGCCGGCCCGCGGCATCCGTTACAGTGAACGAAGCCAAAGACCGCCGGTTGTCGCTGCCCAGTAATGGATGGTGACCGAAGGTTCACTCATGTGAACAGCCCGCGCAGGAATCGAAGTTCAGTTTCAGTTCGCAAGGACTGCTCAGGCTCCGGCGCTTGCGCTGGGGCTTTTTTCATGTCTGCGCCCCGGGCTACCGGCACATGAAACCAAGAGGAGCGCCATGGCGAACAAGGAAGCAACGGTCGCCGAGCCTGACGGAGAAATTCCAGAGCTCGACCGCCGTTCTGCTCACCGAGTACCGCGGTCTCACTGTTGCGCAGGCTCAAGACGCTGCGCGTTTCCATCAGTGCGGACGCCACGTACGCCGTGGTAAAGAACACGCTCACCAAGATTGCGGCCAACAACGCCGGCATCACGTCGTTTGACGACGAACTTGCCGGCCCGTCCGCCATCGCCTTCGTGCACGGAGACCCCGTCGCCGTCGCGAAGACCCTGCGTGCCTTTACCAAGGCAAACCCTCTCCTGGTAGTGAAGGGTGGTTACTTCGACGGTAGCCCGCTCACTGCCGAAGAGGTAGGCAAGCTCGCCGACCTCGAGTCCCGTGAAGTGCTGCTGGCCAAGCTGGCCGGCGCGTTCAAGGCCTCGCTGTTCGGAGCCGCATATCTGTTCAACGCACCGCTTTCGAAGGCTGTTCGCACCATCGAAGCACTGCGTGAGAAGCAGGAGTCCGCGAACCAGGCATAGGCCTGCTAGCGGTGAGTAACTAAGAAACTATAGGGAGAATAATCATGGCAAAGCTTTCCACCGAAGAATTGCTCGAACAGTTCAAGGGCCTGACCCTCATCGAGCTTTCCGAGTTCGTCAAGGCGTTCGAGGAGACCTTCGAGGTCACCGCAGCAGCCCCCGTCGCCGTCGCCGGTGCCGCTGGCCCCGCCGCCGCCGTTGAAGAGGTCGAAGAGCAGAGCGCCTTCGACGTCATCCTCGAGTCCGTTGGCGACAAGAAGATCCAGGTCATCAAGGTTGTGCGCGAGCTCACCAGCCTGGGCCTCGGCGAGGCCAAGGCCGTTGTCGATGGCGCGCCGAAGGCCGTCCTCGAGGGCGTCACGAAGGAAGCTGCCGAAAAGGGCAAGGCTTCCCTCGAGGCCGCCGGCGCCACCGTCACCCTCAAGTAGTCGGGCCCCCAGGGGGTTCACTCGAGGTCGACAGGCGTCAGCCGATCGATTCGCAACACGCCGAGGGCGTCGCATCCACTGGATGCGGCGCCCTCTGCTGTTTGACCCGACTGTTCGACTCGACCCAATCCGGCCGCTCGAGCGGATGTCCATAGCCGGGCTATGGACATAGATAGCCAAGCTATGTACAGTGGGGGAATGCCTTCTGACCTTCCCGCACTCCTCGGTGACCTGATCACCGTGAACCACCGGCTCGCCCGGGTCGCCGCCCATGCCGCGGACGGCCGGGAGTCGCCAGCGGTCTGGCGCACCCTGAGCGTGCTCCGCCAGCTCGGTCCGATCCGTCTCGGCGAGGTCGCCGCCCGCAGCCGCATTTCGCAGCCGACCGCGACCAAGCTCGTCGCACACCTCGTCGAGCGCGGCTGGGCCGCACGCCTCGCCGACCCACTCGACGCCCGCGTCACGAGCACCGTGATCACCCCCGCGGGGGACGCGGCGCTCTCCGCCTGGCGCAGCGAACTCGCCGAAGCCCTCCTGCCGATGTTCGACGGGCTGGCGGATGCCGACCTCGCCACGATCCGCAATGCCGTCGACATCCTCCGCGAACGCCTCGACGGCAGTGAAGTGCCTGCCGAGCGGGTGCCGGCAGGTGCGGCGTCACCCACGGCCGGGAATCCGGCCGGAGCTCGCGCATGAGCCGCGTGAGAGCACTGGCGGAACACGGAACCCCCGCCGCGACCGACGTACACGGTCGCCCGGAAGGCGGCGGCAGCATCCTGCACCAGCCGACCGCGGTCTGGGCCGTCGCCTTCGCGTGCGTGATCGCGTTCATGGGCATCGGCCTCGTCGACCCGATCCTGCCTGCGAT
Organism: Cryobacterium breve; assembly: GCF_027594785.1. Taxonomy (GTDB): domain Bacteria; phylum Actinomycetota; class Actinomycetes; order Actinomycetales; family Microbacteriaceae; genus Cryobacterium; species Cryobacterium breve_A. The sequence continues at coordinate 1,907,429 of NZ_CP075584.1, read as the reverse complement.
CGCCCGCGACCTCGCCGCGAGCCCGACCCAGACCGAGATGCTCTTCACGAGCTACCTGGTCATCACCGGGATCGCGATGTTCTTCACGAGCTGGCTGTCCAGCCGGATCGGCGCGAAGCGCACCCTGCTGATCGGCCTCGCGCTCATCATCGTGTTCGCGCTCGCCGCGGGCCTGTCCCAGAACGTCGAGACCATCATCGGCTTCCGCGCCGGCTGGGGACTCGGCAACGCGCTCTTCATCTCGACCGCGCTCGCGACCATCGTCGGCGCGGCCTCCGGAGGCACGTCTTCGGCGATCATCCTCTACGAGGCGGCCCTCGGGCTCGGCATCGCGATCGGCCCGCTCATCGGCGGGCTGCTCGGCAGCATCAGCTGGCGCGGACCGTTCTTCGGCAGCGCGGCGCTGATGGCGATCGGGTTCGTCGCGATCATCGTGATGCTGAAGAAGGAGCCGCAGAAGCCCGCCCCGATCCGGCTGTCAGCGCCGTTCCGGGCCCTCGCCCGGCCGGGGCTCGGCATCCTCGCGAGCGCCGCACTGTTCTACAACATCGGCTTCTTCGTGCTGCTCGCGTACACGCCGTTCGCGCTCGTGCCGCTCGGCCTCGGCAGTGCGATCACCCTCGGCCTGGTCTTCTTCGGCTGGGGCATCTCGCTCGCCGTCACCTCGGTCTGGGTCGCCCCGCTCCTGACCAGGCGGATGCGCCGCAGCCGGGTGCTCTGGCTCGTGCTGCCCCTGCTCGCCATCGACCTCGCGACCGCCGGCCTGTTCATCGGCTCGGCCGCGGGCGTCGTGACCTGCGTCATCGTCGGCGGCCTGCTGCTCGGCGTGCTCAACACCGTGCTCACCGAGTCGGTGATGGAGGCGACCGACCTGCCGCGCCCGGTCGCCTCCTCGGCGTACTCCGGCGTGCGGTTCCTCGGCGGCGCGATCGCGCCGCCTGCCGCAACGCTGCTCGCCGAGTTCTTCGGGCCGGCGGTCCCCTTCTACGCCGGGGCTGCATCCGTTCTCGTCGCCTGCGCGATCCTCGTGATCGGCCACCGCCACCTCGCCCGCGCGGACGGCGCGATGGAGGACGAGTTCGAAGAGGCAGAAGCGATCGGCGCCGGCGACAGCTAACGGCGTGGCCGGTGCGGGCCGCTCGTGCTCGACCGGATCACGAGGTTCGTCGGCAGCACCGTCAGGTAGCCGTCCTCCTCGGGCCGCGCGTCCGCGTCCGTCGGGCGCGCGAGCTCGGTCAGGAGCGCGCTCACGGCGAGGTGCCCCTGCCTGCGTGGATGCTGTTCCAGGGTCGTGAGGCGGAACATGTCGGCGTACGGATGCCCGTCGATGCCGATCACGGACAGCTCGGCCGGCACCTGGATGCCGAGTTCTCGCGCCGCGACGATGACACCGATGGCGATTTCGTCACTCGCGGCGAAGATGGCGGTCGGACGGGTCCGCGGGTCGCCGAGCACGGACAACCCCACCTCGTAGCCGCCGGGCATGCTGAATTCACAGGGGTAGAAGCATCGGTCCGTCGAGCGGCCGGCGTCGCGCATTGCGGAGTAGAAGCCGCTGAGGCGTTGACTGTGCACCCGGAAGTCCATCTCGTCGATCGGATCTCCGCCGACGTGCACGACGTCGACGTGGCCGAGGCCGAGCAGGTGTTCGGTCGCGAGCCGCGCTGTCGCGACATCGTCGATCGCGATCGTGTGCACATCCCTGATCGGCCCGCCGATGCCGATCAATGGCCTGCCGAGGCGGTGAAGTCGATCGACCTCAGCCTCGCTCAGGGCGACGCCGACCGAGATGACCCCGTCGAACCGCTTGCGAGCGAGGAAGTATTCGAAGACGCTGTCGCGTTCGGCAGACGCCGCCGGGAGGTTGTAGAGAGTCATGTCGTAGCCCTCTGCAAGCAGGGCCTGTTCCAGGCTCTCGAGTACCTCAGAGAAGAACCACCGGCTGATGAACGGGATGATCACGCCGACGTTCTTCGTGCGCCCGGTCACGAGGCTCGCGGCATTCGGTGAAGCGACGTAGCCGATTTCCCTCGCGGCCGCGACGACCCGGAGCCGGGTCGCTTCCGAAACGTAACCGCGACCGCTGAGCGCGCGGGATGCCGTGGCTTTTGCGACCCCTGCGAGGCGTGCCACGTCGGCGATTGCGCTCACGACTCGTCCTCCTTTGGATCGGTAACGAAAGAGTAGCGCTCCTGTCGACGATACTGGAACCGGTTCCAGCAGAAAGTGCTGAACTGTGACACTTTTAATGCCCGCGTGTGCGTGGTCGCGCGATCATTGCCCCAATCTTTGCGATTTCGTGACAAAGATTGTCTTGCCAATCCCGCAGACCTCCCGTAGTTTGTGATGTGGAACCGGTTCCTTACCCACGAAGGCAGGGGGAATCGGGTACCTGCACGATCCCGTATTGCAGTTCTTGATTCCCGCAGTACATACCCGCAACACAGTCCCGCATCACATTTCGGTACGTGAACCGCATAGCTTGCGTACCCGCATCACTCAATGAGGAGAAACGCATGAGCGTGAAGCAGCACCGCCGGCTCTATCTGCCACTGGCCACCGCGGCCGTGGTCGGACTCGCCCTGACCGGATGCACGGGCGATATCGCCGCATCCAGTTCGTCGTCGTCCAACTGTGCCGACTACGCGTCCTACGGGACGTTCAAGGACAGCCCCGAGGTCAAGATCGGCGGCACCATCCAGGACGTCGAGGCCGATCGCCTCGTCAACTCCTGGGCCGACTTCCAGTCCTGCACGGGCATCAAGGTCACCTACCAGGGCACGAAGGAATTCGAGGCCCAGATCGCGGTGCTCGCCGAGGGTGGCAACGCTCCCGACATCGGCATCATCCCGCAGCCGGGCCTCTTCAACAAGCTCGCTGCTGCCGGCTTCCTCAAGAAGGCGCCGGCCGCCGTCGAGGCGAACGTCGACAAGTGGTGGTCGAAGGACTGGAAGGGCTACGGCACCGCAGCCGACGGCACCTTCTACGCCGCCCCGCTGATGGCGAGCGTCAAGGGCTACGTCTGGTACTCGCCCGCGGAATTCAAGGCCAAGGGCTACGAGATCCCGAAGACCCTCGATGAACTGACCGCACTCACCGCGAAGATCGCGGCCGACGGCGACCACAAGCCGTGGTGTGCCGGTGTCGGTTCCGGTGACGCAACCGGATGGCCGGGAACGGACTGGGTCGAGGACTACGTGCTGCGCCAGGCCGGCGCGGACACCTACGACAAGTGGGTCACGCACAAGATCCCGTTCAACGACCCCGCCATCGTGAAGGCGTTCGACTCCGTCGGCGCGATCCTCAAGAACCCGGATGACGTCAACGGCGGTCTCGGCGATGTCTCGTCGATCATCTCCACTCAGTTCGGCGACGCGGGCCTCCCGATCCTCGACGGCAAGTGCTCCCTGCACCACCAGGCCTCGTTCTACGAGGGCTTCTGGAAGAAGGCGGACGGCTCCGCAGTGACGGTTTCCCCCACGGGCGATGTCTACGCGTTCCTCCTTCCCCCGGTCAAGGCCGGCGGCGACCAGGCGGTCACCGGTGGCGGCGAGCTCGTCGGAGCCTTCAAGACGAGCGACGCGATCACCGCGACGCTCACCTACCTGTCCAGTGACACCTGGGCGAACAACCGGGTGAAGGAGGGCGGCGTGATCAGCGCCAACACCGGCCTTGACCCCGCGAACGCCTCGAGCGACCTGCTCAAGCAGAGCATCACCATCCTGCAGGACCCGAAGACGGTGTTCCGTTTCGACGGTTCCGACCTGATGCCCGGTGCCGTCGGCACCGACTCGTTCTGGAAGGGCATCGTGTCCTGGCTGAGCGGCGACAGCAGCCAGAAGGTCACGGACACCATTGAGGCGAGCTGGCCGAAGAGCTAGTTCCCCGGGGCACCCGGTACCGGGTGCCCCAACCGGGGCGGGGCCTGCCGAGAAGTCGGCGGGCCCCGCCACCCGCCTCACGCACGACCCGCACCACCCACAAGACCTCCACGCGACCCCTCGCACGACCGCTTCGCGCACGATTGAAGGGACCGGCCAATGACGACCGCAGACTTACTCGGAAAGATAATCCAGGTAGTGGGGGCACTGGCAGCGTTCGCGCTTGTCATTGGTCTCCTGCTTTTCCTGATAGACAGGGCGCCCAAACGCGGGCGCGACTATTGGCAGCTGACTTTCTTCATCGCGCCCGCCCTCCTCCTACTGCTTGCCGGTTTGATCTACCCGGCATTCCGCACCTCCCTCCTGGCGTTCACCAACAGTTCGGGTGCCTACGTCGGCGCCGAGAACTTCGTCTGGATGTTCACCCAGCCGGCTGCTCTGATCACCCTGGGGAACACCCTGATCTGGGTTGTCGTCGTGCCGACGATCTCAACGGCCATCGGCCTCGGCTACGCGGTCTTCATCGACAAGTCCCGTGGAGAGAAATACTTCAAGGCCCTCGTCTTCATGCCGATGGCGATCTCCTTCGTCGGCGCCGGAATCATCTGGCGCTTCCATCTACGACTACAAGTCGGGAGGAAGCGACCAGATCGGCCTCCTGAACCAGATCGTGGTCTGGCTCGGCGGCCAGCCGGTGCAGTGGCTCCAGACCTCGCCGATCAACACCTTCCTCCTGATCATCGTGATGATCTGGATCCAGACCGGATTCGCCATGGTCATCCTCTCCGCAGCCATCAAGGGGGTCCCGACCGAGCAGATCGAGGCAGCCGAACTCGATGGAACCAACGCCTGGCAGCGGTTCACGAACGTGACGATCCCCGGCATCCGCGGCTCGCTCGTCGTCGTGATCACGACCATCTCGATCGCCACCCTCAAGGTCTTCGACATCGTGCGCACGATGACCGCCGGTAACTTCAACACGAGCGTCATCGCCAACGAGATGTACACGCAGGCATTCCGAGCTGGTGAGCAGGGCCGTGGCGCCGCTCTCGCGATCGTGCTGTTCCTGATGGTGCTGCCGATTGTCATCTACAACGTACGAATCATGCGCAAGCAGAGGGAGATCCGATGAGCGACAACGTAGTCGACCTGCCCATCGTCGGCACCAAGAAGAATGCCCTCGAGGTCGTCACCGTCGGCACCAAGTCGGCCAGGGTGAAACGGCGCCTCACGTCGCGCACGGCGACGGTCGTTTCGCTCGTCATCGCGATCCTCTGGACGCTGCCGACCTTCGGCCTGTTCGTCTCCTCCTTCCGGCCCGCCGGGCTGATCACCACGACGGGGTGGTGGACCATCCTGCAGAACCCGGGCTTCACGCTCGACAACTACAAGGAGGTGCTGCTCTCCACCTCGCAGTCATCCCCGCAGGCTCGGCGCGTACTTCGTGAACTCCCTCGCGATCGCGATCCCCGCCACGATCTTCCCGCTCGTGATCGCCTCGATGGCCGCATACGCCTTCGCCTGGATCAAGTTCAAGGGCAGCGGCGCCCTCTTCGTGCTCGTGTTCGCGCTGCAGATCGTGCCCCTGCAGCTCGCGCTGATCCCGCTGCTCCAGATGTTCACCGCGATCCTGAAGCCCGGTCAGGAGGCGCTGCACCAGCTGATCCCGATGATCCCGGCCCAGAACTACCTTCCGGTCTGGATCGCGCACACAATCTTCGCGTTGCCGCTGGCGATCTTCCTGCTGCACAACTTCATCTCCGAGATCCCGAGTGAGGTCATCGAAGCGGCCAGGGTCGACGGCGCCAGCCACGGCCAGGTCTTCTTCCGGATCGTGCTGCCGCTCGCGGTGCCCGCGCTCGCGTCCTTCGCGATCTTCCAGTTCCTCTGGGTCTGGAACGACCTGCTGGTCGCGCTGATCTTCTCGGGCGGGACCCCGGACGTCGCCCCGCTCACCCAGCGGCTCGCCGAACTCACCGGTACCCGGGGCCAGGACTGGCAGCGCCTGACGGCCGCCGCCTTCGTGTCGCTGATCGTGCCGCTCATCGTGTTCTTCAGCCTGCAACGGTACTTCGTGCGCGGGCTCCTGGCCGGCTCGACGAAGGGCTGACCAGGCCCGGGCATCCGCCCGATCGACGACCGTGCCCGTTACGGACAACTGTTTCCCTCGCACCGGGAACAGTTGTCCGCCACGGGCACAGTTGCGTGCCGTGCAGGCGAGCGGATGTCGCCGCGGCGGCGCTTAGGCTGGCTGCATGAGTGCAATGCACGGCCACGGCGGCGGGTCAGCCCCCTCCGGCCGGCCTGGACAGTACGGACGCCCGCGCGGGCGGATCAGCGGCGGTGACCCGGTCGCCCAGCGCGCCGAGAACGCGGAAGCACCGCGGATCCCGAACCTGCTCGGCCGCATCGCCGCGCTGTTCGCGCCGCACCGCACCGCCCTCACCATCACCGTCGTTCTCGTGATCATCAGCGCCGCGCTGTCGGTCGTGCCGCCCCTGCTCGTGCAGCGTGCCTTCGACGAGGGCCTGTTCCCGCCAGGGGGATTGCCGAACCTGCCGCACCTCGCGACCCTCGTCGGGCTCATGATCGCGATCTACCTCGGTTCCCAGCTGCTCGGGGTGTGGCAGACCTGGCTCACCGCGAGCGTCGGCAACACCGTGATGGGCTCCCTGCGGGTGCGGCTGTTCACCCACCTGCAGGCCATGGAGCCTGAGCTTCTTCACCCGCACCAAGACCGGGATCATCCAGTCGAGGCTGCAGAACGACGTCGGCGGCGTCGCGAGCGTGCTCACCAACACCATCTCGAGCCTGCTCGGCAACGCCGTCACGGTGCTCGCCGCGTTCGTCGCGATGCTGCTGCTCGACTGGCAGCTCACGATCGTCGCCCTCATCCTGATGCCGATCCTCGTGATCGCCCAGCGCCGCGTCGGCCAGGTGCGCGCCCGGATCGCCGCCAAAACGCAGGAATCGCTCTCGGACATGACCGCGATCACCCAGGAGACCCTGAGCGTCTCCGGGATCCTGCTCTCCAAGAGCTTCACCAGGCAGCAGGCCGAGATCGGCCGCTACTCGAACGAGAACGACAACCAGGTGCGCCTGCAGGTCAGCCAGCAGATGAGCGGCCAATGGTTCTTCGCCATGGTCAGCATCTTCCTCTCCAGCATCCCCGCGATCGTCTACCTCGTCGCCGGCCTGCTGATGAGCAACGGTTCAGCAGACATCACCGCCGGCACGATCGTCGCGTTCACGACGGTCCAGTCCCGGCTGCTGTTCCCGCTGCTCGGGCTGATGCGCGTCGCCCTCGACCTGCAGACCTCGAGCGCCCTCTTCGCGCGGATCTTCCAGTACCTCGACCTCGTCCCCGCGATCCAGGATTCCCCGACCGCGCTCGCCGTGCCCGAGAGCGGCCCCGCGACCGGGCGGGTCGAGTTCGACGACGTGACCTTCGCCTATCCGGATGCCGCCGGCGAGTCCCGGCCCACCCTCGACCAGGTCTCGTTCACGATCGAGCCCGGCCAGTTCGCCGCGTTCGTCGGACCGTCCGGGGCCGGGAAGACGACCGTCTCCTACTTGATTCCCCGCTTCTACGAGGCGACGGCGGGGCGGGTCCTGTTCGGAGGGATCGATGTGCGCGACCTTGCCCAGCAGTCCCTCGTCTCCCACATCGGCATCGTGAGCCAGGAGACCTACCTCTTCCACGCGACCATCGCCGAGAACCTCCGCTACGCGAAACCGGATGCCACGGCGGACGAACTCGAGGCCGCGGCCCGGTCCGCGAGCATCCACGACACGATCGCGTCCTTCCCCGCCGGCTATGACACCGTCGTCGGTGAGCGCGGCTATCGGCTCTCCGGCGGCGAGAAACAGCGCATCGCGATCGCGCGCGTGCTCCTGAAGAACCCGGAGGTGCTCATCCTCGACGAGGCGACGAGCGCCCTCGACGCCATTTCCGAGCGGGTCGTGCAGGCGGCACTCGACACCGCGTCCCGCGGCCGCACCACGATCGCGATCGCCCACCGGCTCTCGACGATCGTCGCGGCCGACGTGATCTTCGTCGTCGACGGCGGCCGGATCGTCGAGAGCGGGACCCACGGCGGCCTGCTGGCTGCGGACGGCGTCTACGCGCGCCTCTACTCCGAGCAGGTCGCGGGCCCGAGTCCCATCGAGAGCCCGGCGACCGCGCCGGGCGCCCGCCTGAGTGCGCCCAGCCTGCTGTCCGAAGAGCGGGACTAGAGTTGAAGGATGCTCGTCCGTCTGAAGTGTCCGTGTTGTCTGTCGTGTCCGGTTCGCTGACCGACCCCTGACGCCCCAACGAACACTCCCCGAACACTCCTCGCCCGTCCCGCGCGTGAGCCCCAGGCCGCTCGGCGACATTCACGACACCTCGACGAAGGATCTTCCATGAAGATTGCAGACACCATCCTCGACCTCATCGGCAATACGCCGCTGGTCAAACTGAACAAGGTCACCGAGGGGATCAGCGCGACCGTGCTGGTCAAACTCGAGTACTTCAACCCGGGCGGCTCCGCGAAGGACCGGATCGCCACCCGCATCATCGATGCCGCCGAGCGCGACGGCCTGCTGTTGCCCGGTGGCACCATCGTCGAACCCACCTCGGGAAACACCGGCGTCGGACTCGCCCTCGTCGCGCAGCAGCGCGGCTACCGGTGCGTGTTCGTGCTGCCGGACAAGGTCGGCGAGGACAAGCGCAACGTGCTCACCGCCTACGGCGCCGAGGTCGTCGTGACCCCGACATCCGTGGCCCCCGACGACCCCGAGTCGTACTACAGCGTCTCCGACCGGCTCGCCCGGGAGATTCCCGGCGCCTTCAAGCCCAACCAGTACGCCAACCCGAACGGGCCGCTCAGCCACTACGAGTCGACCGGCCCCGAGATCTGGCGCGACACAGACGGCACCGTCACCCACTTCGTCGCGGGCGTCGGCACCGGCGGCACCATCACCGGCACCGGGCGCTACCTGCGCGAGGTCTCCGGGGACGGCGTCCGGATCATCGGCGCGGACCCGGAAGGCTCGGTCTACTCCGGCGGCACCGGCAGGCCCTACCTCGTCGAAGGCGTCGGCGAGGACTTCTGGCCTGCCGCATACGATCCCGCCGTCGTGCACGAGGTCATCGCCGTCTCCGACGCGGACTCCTTCGCCATGACCAGGCGCCTCGCGCTCGAAGAGGGCATCCTCGTCGGCGGTTCGAGCGGCATGGCCGTCGTTGCGGCCCTCCGCGCGGCCGCGACCCTCCCGGCCGACGCCGTCGTCGTCGTCCTGCTGCCCGACGGCGGCCGCGGCTACCTCGGCAAGATCTTCAACGACAAGTGGATGCGCAGCTACGGCTTCAGCAACGCCCCGGCCGGGCACACCGTGGCCGACCTCCTCGAGAGCAAGACCGGCACCCTGCCTGCCTTCGTCTACGTGCACCCGATCGACACCGTGCGCGACGCGATCGAGGCCATGACGAGCTCGAGCGTCTCACAGCTGCTCGTGTTGACCGCCAAGCCGCCGGTCGTGATGGGCGAAGTGCTCGGCGCGATCGACGAACGCCACCTGATGGAGCTCGTCTTCTCCGGCGAGGCGAACCTCACCGACAAGATCAGCGCCTACGTCGGCGACTCCCTGCCGATGATCGGCGTCAACGAACCCGTCGCCGCCGCCCGCGCCGCCTTCGCCCACGACGACGCCCTCCTCGTCACGGCCGAAGGCAAGCCCCTCGGCGTCATCACCCGCCACGACCTCCTCACCTACCTCAGCGCCTGAGCGCCCCCACTACCTAAGGACCCACGGATGCCCAGCACCCCGAATTTCGACACCCTCGCCATCCACGCCGGACAGGCCTTCGACCCGACCACCGGCGCGGTCATCCCGCCGGTGTACCTCACCTCGACCTACGTGCAGAAGAGCATCGGCGAACTCCGCGGCGGCTACGAGTACAGCCGGGGCGGCAACCCGACCCGCACCGTGCTCGAAACCCTGCTCGCCGCCCTCGAGGGCGGCAAGCACGGCCTGTCCTTCGCGAGCGGCCTCGCCGCGGAGGACACCATCCTGCGTGCCCTCGTCACCGCGGGCGACCACATCGTGCTCGGTAACGACGTGTACGGTGGGACGCACCGTCTGATCAACCGGGTCCACGGCGCGGCGGGCGTGCGCAACACGACGGTGGAGATGTCTGACCTGGCCGCCGTCGAGGCCGCGATCATCCCCGGCGAGACGAAGATCCTCTGGGTCGAGACGCCGAGCAACCCCCTCATGAAGATCAGTGACATCGGCGCGCTGGCCGCAATCGGGCACCGCTTCGGCGTCACCGTGATCGTCGACAACACCTTTGCAAGCCCGGCGCTGCAGCATCCGCTGGCTTTCGGCGCCGATGTCGTCGTGCACTCGACCACCAAGTACCTCGGAGGCCACTCCGACGTGCTCGGCGGCGCCCTCGTGATCAACGATGACGCGCTGTACGAGAAGGCGCAGTTCCTGCAGTTCGCGACCGGACCGGTCTCCGCTCCTCTCGACGCCTGGCTCACCGTGCGCGGCATCAAGACCCTGTCCGTGCGCATGGATCGGCACTGCTCCAACGCGCAGGCGATCGCCGAGCACCTCGACGGCCACCCGGCCCTCGACGCCGTCTACTACCCCGGCCTGCCGAACCACCCCGGCCACGAACTCGCCAAGCGCCAGATGAGCGGCTTCGGCGGCATGCTCTCGATCGCCTTCACCGGCGGGGCCGCGGCAGCACGAGCCTTCGCCGAGTCCACGAAGTTGTTCCAGCTCGCCGAGTCCCTCGGCGGGGTCGAGTCGCTCGTGAACTATCCGGCCGAGATGACGCACGCCTCGGTGCGCGGCACCGAACTCGAAGTCGCGGACAACATCATCCGCCTCTCCGTCGGAATCGAGGACGTGGCCGACCTGATCAACGACCTCGACACCGCCCTCGCCGAGGTCGCGCGCCTCGCCCGCCCCTGACGAATTCGACGGAGTTTATGGGTTTTTGGTACCTGAGAGGCCCGCTTAACCGGTTCAGAATCGAAAATCTCCGTCGAATCGGTTAGGCGGCGGCGGGGCGCATGTTGGCAGGAAATCGATGGAGAGTGTCTCGTCTGCCATTTCGCGGGGGTGTGGTCGTCCGGCAGCATAGGAGCATGACGACGCCGGCGGATGCCCCCGCGAGCCCCGCTCCCATCCGCATCGGCAGCCTGGGCCTCGTCCAGGGCACCGCGCTCTACATCGCCGCCGTTCTCGGCACCGGGATCCTCGTCCTGCCGGGACTTGCGGCGGCGGCGGCCGGGCCAGCCTCCCTCCTCGCGGTCCTGATCGTCTTCGTGCTGTCCATCCCGCTCGCCGGCACATTCGCCGCCCTCGCCGCGCGATACCCGGATCCCGGCGGCGTGGCGAGCTACGTGCGCACGGCCCTCGGCCAGACCTGGGCGCGGATGACCGGCTACTGGTTCTTCTTCGGCGTCGGCTTCGGCGCACCGGTCGTCGCCATGCTCGGTGCGGAATACGTCGTCGCGATCCTCGGGGTGGACCCCGGCGCCGTGCCGGTGGTCGCACTCCTGATCCTGGTTCCGCCGTTCGTGTCCAACTACTTCGGCGTGCGGGTCTCCGGGGCCGCGCAGCTCATCCTCACCGGAGCGCTGCTCATCATCGTCATCGGCGTCGTTGCCGTCGCCTTCCCCGCCGCAGACCCTGGAAACTTCCAGCCGTTCCTGACCCACGGCTGGACCGGCGTCGGCGCCGCCGTCAGCCTGTTCGTCTGGGCCTTCGCCGGCTGGGAGGTCGGAACCCATATCGCGGGGGAGTTCCGCAATCCTCGGCGGGTCATTCCGGCGGCGACGGCGATCGCGCTCGTGGTCGTCGGCGCTGCCTACCTCGCGCTGCAGTACGTGACGGTCGCCGTCCTCGGCGGTGCCGCGGGAACGGGCGCCGTACCCCTGCTCGCCCTCGTCGCCCAGGCGCCCGGCGGCGTCGGCCCGGTCTCGGTCGCGGTGATCGCCGCGATCGTCGCACTCGGTGTGCTCAACGTGTACCTGGGCGCCTTCGCCAAACTCGGAGCCTCGCTCGGCCGCGACGGCGACCTTCCGCTCTGGCTGGCCCGCGGTGTCGAAGCGGGTGGCGTTCCGCGTCGGAGCCTCACCGTTGTCGCCGTGCTCACCGGCGGGTACTTCACGATCATGGTGACGCAGCATCTGTCCCTCTCGGTCTTCATCCTGATCCACACGAGGCTCCATGGTTGCGATCTACACCCTCGGCATGATCGCCGCCGTGCGCCTCCTGGACCGCTACAGCCTTGGCTGGTGGCTCGCAGCGGTGAGCGTGGCCCTCACGGGCGCGCTGCTCGTGCTTGCGGGCCCGAACCTCCTCGTTCCGGCCGTGCTCGCCCTCGTCGCCGTCGTCATCGGCCGGGTCAAAAAGCGTCGGAGGAACACCCTTCGCTCGCCCGCACGCCAACCTGCGCCCGAACGCGCCCGCTTGACACGGCCTCGCCCGACCCGAACCGCCCAGGAGAACAGATGACCGTCACCCGTGCCCGCCTGATCGATCTCAGCCACACCATTCGGGCAGGCCTCGTGACGTACCCGGGGCTGCCTGCTCCCGTCATCGAACCCTTCCTCACCCGCGCCGCGTCTCGCTCGTCCTACGCACCCGGCACCGAGTTCACCATGGACACGATCACCCTGATCGGCAACACGGGCACCTACCTCGACAGTCCATTCCACCGCTACGAGGGCGGGACGGATCTCGCCGGCCTCGACCTCAACACCCTCGTCGACCTCCCCGCCGAGGTATTCCATCTGACGGATGCGTCGACTCGCGGCATTCCGGCGGCGGCATTTAGCGAGCGTGCCTCCGATCTCACGGGTTCGGCCGTGCTCATCCATACCGGCTGGGACCGCCACTTCGGCACCCCGGAGTACAGGGAGGGGGCTCCGTTCCTGGCCGAAGAGGCCGTTGGATTCCTCGTCGCTGCGGGCGTCGCGCTCGTGGGGATCGACTCGCTCAACATCGACGACACTGAGGGGAGCCGGGAGCGGCCCGCCCATTCCGCCCTGCTCTCCGCCGGCATCCACATCGTCGAGCACCTCACCGGTCTGGGTGACGTCCCGGTCTCCGGAGCGACTTTCTCGGCGGTACCGCCGAAGATCGAGGGCTTTGGCACCTTCCCGGTGCGAGCATTCGCGCGGGCACGCCACCCCGTCGAATAGGCGCGATTCTGGCCATGTGACCGTCACATCGCGACCCCCCGGCAGTGCATACTGGGGGTGCAAGATGTTTTGTGACCGTGCTCATAGACGAGGCCCCGATGACTGCCGAACCGCCCACTGGCCGGGCCCCCAGCATCCGGGATGTCGCACGCCTCGCCGGTGTCTCGCATCAGACCGTGTCCCGGGTTCTCAACAATCACCCGAGCATTCGTGACTCGACCAAGGCCCGCGTGCTGCAGGTGATCGAGGAGCTCCAGTACCGGCCCAACCGGGCGGCACGGGCGCTGTCGAGGGGGCGGTCGCGCACGATCGGTGTGCTGTCGGCATCCGGAGCCCAGTACGGCCCGTCGAGCAGCATCAACGCGATTCAGGATGCGGCGCGGGAAGCCGGCTACTACGTGAACACCGCCAACCTGACCGCCGTCGACACGGTTTCGATCGAAGCGGCACTCGACCACCTGATGTACCAGTCGGTGGAGGGGATCGTGGTCATCGCCCCCAGGTCCGCGTCTTCGACGTCCTCGAGCAACTCTCGATCGAGGTGCCGTACGTCACCCTCCAGTCGACGGGCCGGCTGGGCGAGCACGCGCTCTCCGTCGACCAGATCCACGGCGCACGACTGGCCACACGGCACCTGATCGACCTCGGTCACCGGCGGATCTTCCACCTTGCGGGGCCGCAGGACTGGATCGAGGCTGAGGCGCGGATGCGCGGATTCCTGGAAGAGATGGGGGCGATGGACGTTCCGACGACCGCCCCGATCCTCGGGGACTGGACGGCAGACTTCGGCTATCACGCCGGGCGGGAGCTGCTCAGGCAACGGGACTTCACCGCCATCTTCTCCTCGAACGACCAGATGGCGCTCGGGATCATGCACGCCGTCAGGGACGCGGGACTCGACATTCCGCGGGACGTGAGCATCGTCGGTTTCGACGACATTCCGGAGGCGGCACACTTCTGGCCGCCGCTCACGACCGTCCGCCAGGATTTCGCGGAACTGGGCCGCCGGTGCATCGCCCTCCTGCTCGGCACGATCGCCGGCGAAGACCCGGAGAAGTTCCGCGCTTCGATCATTCCCGAACTCATCGTTCGAGGATCGACAGGCCCTCCCGCGTTCTGAATCCGGCCGTTACGGCGTGGTTATCAAAACGCAACCACCAACTTTTCGCCGTGACTTGACAAGAATGCCCACTGCGGGCGTAATGTGAGCAAAGCGATTGTGACCGTTCACATTTCGTGACATCGTAAGTACGCAGATGCCCATGGCCTCTGCACCGCATGACAAAGGAGTCGAATTTCGTGATCGAGAACGCACAGGCCGCGCCCGCAGCCGACGCATCCGCCGAGACGTCTGTCATCGGAGGCGATCGCCGACCGAACGCCCTCACGCGTGACGCGGGATTCTCCACGGGTGCGGTGGCGTTCGCATGAGCACCTACGGACCCCAGATCGAGGTCGCGATCGCCCGCATCCGCGCCGATGTCGCCGACCTCCACGCCGAACTCACCCGCAACGGCCTCGTGGTCTGGACCGGCGGAAACGTCTCCGGCCGCGTTCCGGGCGCAGACCTCTTCGTGATCAAGCCGAGCGGCGTCGACTACGCCGACCTCGCCCCGGAGAACATGATCCTGTGCGACCTCGACGGTGCCGTCATTCCCGGCACCCCCGGTTCCGACCGTTCCCCGTCGAGCGACACGGCCGCCCACGCCTACGTGTACCGCAACATGCCCGAGATCGGCGGTGTCGTGCACACGCACTCCACATACGCGACCGCCTGGGCCGCCCGCGGCGAGGAAATCCCCTGCGTGATCACGGCCATGGCCGACGAATTCGGCGGCCCGATCCCGATCGGCACCTTCGCGATCATCGGGGACGACACGATCGGCCGCGGCATCGTCGAAGCGCTCACGGGACACCGGTCCCGCGCTGTGCTGATGCAGAACCATGGCCCCTTCACGAT
This sequence comes from Cryobacterium breve, assembly GCF_027594785.1. Taxonomy (GTDB): domain Bacteria; phylum Actinomycetota; class Actinomycetes; order Actinomycetales; family Microbacteriaceae; genus Cryobacterium; species Cryobacterium breve_A. The sequence goes on along the minus strand of NZ_CP075584.1, from coordinate 1,892,379 downwards.
CGGTAAGGACGCCCGCGACGCCGTCAAGGCCGCCGTCATGGTCGAGGACGTCGCGCGTACCGTGCACATCGCCAGGCAGGGCGGCGAACTCATCCCGATCCCGCAGGCCGCGATCGACTCCCTCTTCAACCGCTATCAGAATGTCTACGGACAAGCACCCCAGGGAGCACTGAAGTAATGCCCGCTCTCAAACACCACGATTTCGCCGAGATCGCTCGCACCGAGCGTCTCGTGATCGATAAGACCACCACCCTTCGGGATTTCACCCGCTAGGTGCGTTGGAACCAGGCCGACTACCCATGGGCACCAGGCCTGTAATCACATAGCAGCACCAATACAACTGCCATCAGAGTTGATAACAGATCCACGAAAGGTAATTCAGTGAAGACAAGTAAGGTCCTCGCAGGCATCGCTGCCATTGGACTCGCACTCTCCCTCGCTGCCTGCTCCGGCGGACGCGGCGACACCGCCACGTCCACCGCTGCAGCGGGCTCCAACGCCGGCGCACTCGTCGGCGTTGCAATGCCCACCAAGTCCAGCGAGCGCTGGATCAAGGACGGTGACGCTGTCAAGGCCTCCCTCGAGAAGCTCGGCTACAAGGTCGACCTCGAATACGGCGAAGACAAGATCCCCACCCAGGTCCAGCAGATCAGCAACATGCTGACGAAGGGCGCGAAGATCCTCATCATCGCGTCGATCGACGGCACCGCGCTCAGCGACCAGCTTGACCAGGCCGCAGCGGCCGGCGTCAAGGTCATCGCGTACGACCGCCTGATCAACGGCAACAAGAACGTCGACTACTACACCACCTTCGACAACAACGAGGTCGGCGTGCTGCAGGCCACGAGCCTGCTCACCGGACTCGGCGTGCTGGACAAGGACGGCAAGGACACCGGCAAGACCGGCCCGTTCAACGTCGAGCTCTTCGGCGGCAGCCCCGACGACAACAACGCCACGTTCTTCTTCAACGGCGCCATCTCCGTCCTGCAGCCGTACATCGACAAGGGCGTCATCGTCGTCAAGAGCGGCCAGACCAGCTTCACCCAGGTGGCCACCCTGCGTTGGGACCCGGCGACCGCCCAGAAGCGGATGCAGAACCTCATCGCGAGCACCTACTCCGACGGCTCCAAGGTCGACGGCGTTCTCTCCCCGTATGACGGTCTCTCCATCGGCATCATCTCGGCTCTGACGAGCTCGGGATACGCCACCGACAAGCTCCCGATCATCACCGGTCAGGACTCCGAGGCCGCTTCGGTCAAGTCGATCATCGCCGGCCAGCAGTACTCCTCCATCTACAAGGACACGCGCCAGCTCGGCGACGAGGCCGTGAAGATGGCTGACGACCTGCTCAACGGCAAGACCCCCGAGGTCAACGACACGAAGAGCTACAACAACAAGGTCAAGGTCGTCCCGACCTTCCTGTTCGCTCCTCAGGTCGTCACCAAGGACAACTACAAGGCACTGCTCGTCGACACCGGTTACTACACCGAGGCCGACCTCAAGTAGGTCCTTCTCTCCACTGGCAGTGGCGGCGGGGTCACCCCGCCGCCACTGCCAGCACCGAACGCATCACAACCACCACCCACCCTCTCTCCACCGGAAGAAGAAGTAACGGTGACAACGAATATTCTCGAGATGCGCAGCATCACGAAAACCTTTCCCGGAGTGAAAGCCCTCCAGGACGTTTCCCTCGCGGTGAAGCGAGGCCACATTCACGCGATTTGCGGCGAGAACGGTGCAGGAAAGTCCACCTTGATGAAGGTGCTCTCCGGCGTCTACCCGCATGGCACGTACGACGGCGAGATCGTCTTCGAAAACGAAACGGTCGCCTTTAAATCCATCAATGACTCCGAGGCCTCTGGCGTCGTCATCATCCACCAGGAACTGGCGCTGAGCCCGTTCCTCTCCATCGCTGAGAACATCTTCCTCGGCAACGAGCAGCAGAACAACGGCTGGATCGACTGGAACAAGACCAACATGGAGGCGGCCAAGCTGCTCGCCCGCGTCGGTCTCAAGGACAACCCGATCACCAAGATCCGCGACATCGGCGTCGGCAAGCAGCAGCTCGTGGAAATCGCGAAGGCCCTGTCCAAGGAGGTCAAACTCCTGATCCTGGACGAGCCGACCGCAGCACTCAACGATGAGGACTCCGCGCACCTGCTCGACCTGATGAAGCACCTCAAGGGCCAGGGCGTCACCTCGATCATGATCAGCCACAAACTGAACGAGATCAAGGCCATCGCCGACGAGGTCACGATCATCCGTGACGGCAAGCTCATCGAGACGCTCGACATGCACACCGATGACATCTCCGAGGAGCGCATCATCAAGGGCATGGTCGGCCGGGACCTCGGTAGCCGCTACCCTGACCACACGCCGAACATCGGCGAGGAACTCCTCCGGGTCGAAGACTGGAACGTCTACCACCCGCTCGACCACCAGCGCCGGGTCGTCAAGGACGCGAACATCACCGTCAGGGCCGGCGAGATCGTCGGCATCGCCGGGCTGATGGGCGCAGGCAGGACCGAGCTCGCAATGAGCGTGTTCGGCCACAGCTACGGGCACAACATCTCGGGCACCGTCTACAAGAACGGCGTCAAGATCAACACGAGCACGGTGGCGAACGCCATCGAGCACGGCCTGGCATACGCCACCGAAGACCGCAAGCGCTACGGGCTCAACCTGATCGAAGACATCAAGCGCAACATCTCCACGGTGGGCATGCACAAGATCGCCAAGCGCGGCTGGGTCGACTCCAACCAGGAGATCGTCGTCGCGGAGGGTTACCGGAAGAGCATGAACATCAAGGCTCCGACGGTCGAGGCACTCGCCGGGAAGCTCTCCGGTGGTAACCAGCAGAAGGTCGTGCTGTCCAAGTGGATGTTCTCCGACCCGGATGTCCTCATCCTCGACGAACCCACCCGCGGCATCGACGTCGGCGCCAAGTATGAGATCTACGGGATCATCAACCGCCTCGCCGACGCAGGCAAGGGCGTCATCGTGATCTCGTCCGAGCTGCCGGAACTGATCGGCATCTGCGACCGGATCTACACCATCTTCGAAGGCCGGATCACGGCGGACGTCGCCCGCGGGCAGACGACGGCTGAATTCCTTATGCAAAACATGACCCAGGAAAGGGACAAGGACAAGCGATGAGCGTGTTCAGATCTTCACTCAATTACCTCGCCGGCCAGCTGCGGCAAATCGGCCTGTTCATCGCCCTGATCGCGATCGTGATCTTCTTCCAGGTAGCCACGAACGGCATCACCCTGAAGCCGATCAACGTCACCAACCTGATCGTGCAGAACAGCTACATCCTGATCCTCGCCGTCGGCATGGTCATGGTCATCATCGCCGGCCACATCGACCTGTCGGTCGGTTCCGTCGTCGCCTTCGTCGGCGCCATGTCCGGCGTGATGATCACGCAGTGGAATGTGCCGTGGTGGCTCGCGATCATCCTCTGCCTCGGCGTCGGCGCCCTCGTGGGAATGTGGCAGGGCTTCTGGATCGCCTACTTCGGGATACCGGCCTTCATCGTCACCCTGGCCGGGATGCTCACCTTCCGTGGGCTCACCCAGATCGCACTGCAGAACAAGCAGATCTCGCCGTTCCCCGACGAATTCCGCGCCCTCGGCAGCGGCTTCCTCCCCGACCTCGGCGGCGGAACCACTGCTGTCGAACCGTTGACCCTCGGCATCGGCATCATCGCGACGCTCTTCCTGGTGCTCCAGGGCATCCGCCAGCGCCGGGCCCGTGCGAAGTACGACGTCGAGGACGAGCCGTTCGCGTGGTTCCTCACCAAGCTGGTGTTCACGGCAGCGATGATCATCGGGATCACCTACCTGCTCGCGAGCTACCGCGGCACGCCCATCGTGCTCATCGTCCTCGGCATCCTGATCGTCGTCTACGCATCCGTGATGTCGAACAGCGTCTTCGGCCGCCACATCTACGCCATCGGTGGCAACCTGAACGCCGCCGCACTGTCCGGCATCAAGACCAAGCGCGTCACGTTCATGCTCTTCGTGAACATGGGCGTCATCTCGGCACTCGCCGGGCTCGTCTTCACCGCCCAGCTCAACCTCGCCAACCCGAAGGCCGGTGACGGCTTCGAACTCGACGCCATCGCGGCCGTCTTCATCGGTGGCGCGGCGGTCACCGGTGGTATCGGTACCGTCACTGGCGCCATCATCGGTGGTTTCATCATCGGGCTCCTGAACAACGGCATGTCGATCCTCGGTGTCGGAACGGAATACCAGCAGCTCATCAAGGGCCTGGTCCTGCTCGGTGCCGTAGCGTTCGACGTCTACAACAAGCGTCGCTCCGGCGGGCGCTGACCCGGTAGTCCACCCAGAGCGGGTCGGTCGTCTTCGGACGCCCGACCCGCTTTTTTGTGCCTCCGACCAGCCGTTACCCAAGCGTGACCCGCAGCGGCCGCTCCGAGCCTGTTGCTCGCGGTCACTGCCGGTTACTATCTGTGGCATCTGGCGCAAGGAGCACAATGATGTCCACCCAGCACGTCATGAACGACGAGCCCATCCCGCGGGACGGGCCGGTCATTCTGGAAATGCGATCGATCACGAAGGAGTTCCCCGGGGTCAAGGCCCTGTCCGACGTGTCCCTCACCGTGAAGGCCGGGGAGATTCACGCCATCTGCGGCGAGAACGGCGCAGGCAAGTCCACCCTCATGAAAGTGCTCTCCGGGGTATATCCGTACGGGACCTACGACGGCGACATCGTCTATCAAGGCACGACCGTGCACTTCCGGGATATCCGCTCGAGCGAAGAAGCCGGGATCGCGATCATCCACCAGGAACTCGCGCTCATCCCCGAGCTGTCCATCACCGAGAACATCTTCCTCGGCAACGAGCCGACCCGGTGGGGCGCCATCGACTGGATCACGGCCAAGAAGACCGCCCTCGAGTTGCTCGCGCGGGTCGGACTCCGCGAGGACCCGGACACCCTGATCAAGAACATCGGCGTCGGCAAGCAGCAGCTCGTCGAGATCGCCAAGGCGCTCAGCAAGTCCGTCAAGCTGCTCATCCTCGACGAGCCCACGGCGGCGCTCAACGAGGCGGATTCGCAGCACCTGCTCGACCTGATCCGGGGCCTCAAAGGCAAGGGAATCACGTCGATCATGATCTCCCACAAGCTCAACGAGATCGAACAGGTCGCCGACTCCATCACGATCATCCGCGACGGGAAGACGATCGAAACCCTCGATGTGGTGAGGGACGGGGTCAACGAGGACCGCATCATCCGCGGAATGGTGGGTCGCAGCCTCGAGAGCCGCTTCCCCGATCACACCCCGAAACTCGGAGAGGTGTTCTTCGAGGTGCGGGACTGGAACGTGCAGCACCCGCAGGTCACCGAGCGGATGGTGGTCAAAAACTCGAGCCTCACCGTGCGGCGCGGGGAGATCGTCGGCATCGCCGGACTGATGGGAGCCGGTCGTACCGAACTCGCGATGAGCATCTTCGGCCGGTCCTACGGCACGTTCCTCTCCGGGCGGATGTACAAGGACGGCAAGGAGATCGAACTCCGGAACGTGGCAGAGGCCATCGACCACGGACTCGCCTATGTGAGCGAAGACCGCAAGGCACTCGGCCTCAACCTGCTCGACGACGTCAAGCGCTCCATCGTGTCCGCGAAGCTCTCCAAGATCTCGGCGGGGCCCGTCGTCAACGACGGCAAGGAGTTTGCGATCGCTGAGGGCTACCGCACGAGCCTGCGGATCAAGACGCCGACTGTCGATTCCGGGGTGAGCAAGCTCTCCGGCGGCAACCAGCAGAAGGTCGTCCTCGCCAAGTGGATGTTCACCGACCCCGACCTGCTCATCCTCGACGAGCCCACCCGGGGCATCGACGTGGGCGCCAAGTACGAGATCTACGGCATCATCCAGAACCTCGCGGCGCAGGGGAAGGGAGTGATCCTGATCTCCTCGGAACTTCCTGAGCTCCTGGGGCTCGCCGACCGCATCTACACGGTCTTCGAGGGTTCGATCACGGACTGCATCCCCGCGGCGGAGGCCGACCCAGAGACCCTGATGAAGAGCATGACCAGCTCCAGAAAGAAGGTTCGCAGCTGATGACAACCGAGACGATCAAGACCGGCGAGTCTGGCAGTGCCCGGAAGCTCTTCGGCGGGGGAAACCTCCGCCAGTTCGGCATCCTGTTCAGCCTGATCGCAATCATCCTGCTCTTCCAGTACCTCACCAACGGCCTCACCCTGTCGTCCGGCAACCTGATCAACCTCGTCAGCCAGTACTCGTACATCCTGATCCTCGCCATCGGCATGGTCATCGTGATCATCGCCGGGCATATCGACCTGTCGGTCGGATCGGTGGCCGCTTTCGTGGGCATCGTCGTGGCGACGTCCATGAAGGATTGGAACCTGCCCTGGCCGCTCGCCATCCTCTTCGGCCTCTTCGTGGGCATGCTGATCGGGGCCTGGCAGGGGTGGTGGGTGGCCTTCGTCGGGGTGCCAGCCTTCATCGTCACCCTCGCCGGGATGCTCATCTTCCGTGGTGGCAACCAGCTGATCGGCAATGCCAACACCGTGCCGGTTCCCCCCGGCTTCACCACGATCGGCTCGGGGTACCTGCCCGAAGTCGGCCCGTACACCGGGTATAACAACCTCACCCTTCTGCTCGGGCTCATCATCGTGATCGCCGTGATCTGGCGGGAGATCAGGGCGCGGCGCGTGCAGCGGATCATGGGCTCGACGCCGTCCCCGCTCTGGGTGAGCGTCGTCAAGGTCGTGCTGCTCGACGCGGTCGTCATCTACGCGACCTTCCTCTTCGCGGGCGGCCGCACCGGAACGAGCTTCCCGGTCTCCGGCATCATCCTCGGGGTGCTCGTGCTGGTGTACTCGTTCATCACCCGGAATACGATCTTCGGCCGCCACGTCTACGCCGTCGGCGGTAACAAGCTCGCCGCCGAACTGTCCGGCGTGAAGTCCCGTCGGATCAACTTCCTCGTGATGATGAACATGTCGATCCTGGCCGCCCTCGCCGGAATGATCTTCGTCGCCCGTTCGGTCGCGTCCGGCCCTCAGGACGGCCTCAGTTGGGAACTCGACGCGATCGCCGCGGTGTTCATCGGCGGTGCGGCGGTATCCGGCGGCATCGGCACCGTTACGGGCTCCATCATCGGCGGCCTCGTGATGGCCGTGCTCAACAACGGCCTCCAGCTCCTCGGCGTCGGAAGCGACCGGGTGCAGATCATCAAGGGTCTCGTGCTTCTCATCGCCGTCGGCGTGGATGTCTGGAACAAGAAACAGGGCCGGCCATCGATCCTCGGGTTCATGACCCGGAACCGCAAGACCACCCCGGCTCCGGACGAGCCGCCGATGGTCGTCCCGGACTCCGGAACGCCGGACACGGCCCGACCGCCGGCGAGCATGCCGTCCTGATCCGCGGCATCCGCTCCACCCCTCACGACCTTGCTCCACAGCCTGCACATCACAATCCCTGCTCCACCACATTGAGTAGAAAGCGATCGAACATGCGAAAACTCCTTGCGACTACAGCAATCGCAGCGGTAGCCCTGATGGCACTGTCCGGGTGTTCCACCCGCACAGACACGACGGGCGGCTCCACAGCGGCCGCCGGATTCCCCGCGGACTCGGTGATCGGTGTCGCTCTTCCGTCGAAGACCTCGGAGAACTGGGTCCTCGCCGGCGGCCTCTTCGAAGACGGCCTCAAGACGGCCGGGTTCAAGGGCGACGTGCAGTACGCCGGCGCCTCGACAACGGTCAAGGACCAGCAGGACCAGATCTCCGCGATGGTCACCAACGGCGCCAAGGTCATCATCATCGGCGCGGCCGACGGCGGCCAGCTCGGAACCCAGGTGAAGGCGGCGAAGGACGCGGGTGCGACGGTGATCGCCTACGACCGGCTGATCCTCAACACGCCGGACGTCGACTACTACGTGGCGTACGACAACTTCAAGGTCGGTGAGCTCCAGGGCCAGGCGCTTCTGGACGGACTCAAGAGCCGGAAGGCGGCCGGGCCGTACAACATCGAACTCTTCTCCGGTTCCTCTGACGACGCCAACTCCGCGGTCTTCTTCAACGGTGCGATGAGCATCCTGCAGCCGAAGATCGACGACGGAACCCTCGTCGTCGCTTCCGGCCAGACCGACATCAAGCAGACGGCGACCGCCGGCTGGAAGGCCGAGAATGCGCAGAGCCGGATGGACTCGCTCCTGACCAGCACCTACGGTGACAAGGCCCTCGACGGTGTCCTGTCGCCGAACGACACCCTGGCCCGGGCGATCATCACCTCGGTGAAGGCAGCAGGCAAGCCCATCCCCGTCGTGACCGGCCAGGACTCCGAGGTCGAGTCGGTCAAGTCGATCATGGCCGGCGAGCAGTACTCGACGATCAACAAGGACACCCGCGTGCTCGTCGCCCAGGCCATCAAGATGGCCCAGGCGTTGCAGAAGGGTGAGGCCGTCGATGTGAACGACACCAAGTCGTACGACAACGGGGTCAAGATCGTTCCCGCCTACCTGCTGCCCCCGGTCATCGTGACGAAGGCGAACGCGGCAGAGGCCTACGCGAACGATCCCAAGCTCGCGCCGCTCACCAAGTAACGCATCAAGCACCGCTGGCGGAGCCGGCCCCGGTCTGGGGCCGGCTCCGTTTGCGTGAAAGGGGAGAGGGCATATGAGCGCTCACAATCACCGCGCGGATGCCCGTGACCCCCTCTGTGAAGGAGATCGAAAAGATATCTGGAGGGCTTGTCAACCCATACTTGTGAGCGCTAACATTTCGGCATCGGCCAGAACGACCTGGTCGCCCGGCACCGAGTCACGCAGCAGAATGTTCCGCCGGGACGCTAAACAAGGAGGTTTAGTCACATGATCAGGAAGATGATCGGAGCGGTCGCCGTCGGCGCCTTTCTCCTGGCCCTCACCGGCTGTTCCACTGCCTCGGACACCGCATCGACGGGCGCCGCGAAAGCTCCGGGCGATATCGTCGTCGGCTTCGCCCAGGTCGGCGCGGAAAGCGGCTGGCGGACCGCGAACACGAAGGACATCCAGGCTGCGTTCGCCGCGTCGGGAATGCAGGCTCAAGTTCTCGGACGCGCAACAGAAGCAGGAGAACCAGATCAAGGCCATCCGCTCGTACATCACCCAGGGCGTCGACGTCATCGCGTTCTCGCCCGTCGTCGAGACCGGCTGGGATGCGGTCCTGAAAGAAGCGAAGGACGCCGGGATTCCCGTCGTCCTCACAGACCGCGCCGTCGACTCGAAGGACGACAGCCTCTACGTGAGCTTCCTCGGTTCGGACTTCGTCAAGGAAGGCCAGAAGGCCGGCCAATGGGTCGTCGACGAGTACAAGGACCAGACCGATCCGGTCAAGATCATCCAGCTCGAGGGCACGACGGGCGCTGCTCCCGCCATCGACCGTGCGGAGGGCTTCGCGGATGTCATCAAGGCGGATCCGAAGTTCCAGATCGTCGCATCGCAGACCGGTGACTTCACCAGGGCCGGCGGAAAGCAGGTCACCGAGGCGCTCCTGAAGTCCAACCCGGACGCCACGCTGATTTTCGCCCACAACGACGACATGGGCCTCGGCGCGATCGAGGCCATCGAAGCCGCGGGAAAGGTGCCTGGGAAGGACATCAAGATCGTCACGATCGACGCGGTGAAGGACGGCATGCAGGCCCTCTCCGACGGCAAGATCAACTTCATCGTGGAGTGCTCTCCTCTCCTCGGCAAGCAGCTGGTCGACATCGTCACGAAGGTCGTCGCCGGCGAGAGCGTCGAGAAGCGCATCCTGACGGAGGAGACGACCTTCACCCGGGAGCAGGCGACCGCCGCGCTTCCCACCCGTCAGTACTGAGCGGGTCCGGCACCGCTCGATGGTCTCCGGCGGCGCGAACCGGCCGGCCGTGTGGCCGGCCGGCCGTGTGGCCGGCCGGCCGTGTTGCCGGCCGGACCCTGCCGCCGGGATCCGGCATCCGCTTGCACAAGACGATGAAGAGAGTACGTGAATGAACGGACAGGCCCCCGTCGTCGAGATGACGAACATCTCGATCTCCTTTCCCGGCGTCAAGGCCCTGGACGGGGTGAGCTTCCGGATGTTTCCCGGCGAGGTGCACTCGCTGCTCGGGGAGAACGGTGCAGGCAAGTCGACCCTGATCAAGGCGCTGACCGGCGTCTATCCGATCGACAGCGGGCCGACCGACAGCGGCGAGATCCTGCTGGCCGGCAACCGGGTGTCGTTCGCGGGCCCGGCCCAGGCCCAGGGCGCCGGGATCAGCACCGTCTACCAGGAGGTGAACCTGCTCGGGAATCTGAGCGTCGCCGAGAACATCATGCTCGGTCGCGAACCCCGCCGGTTCGGCGGCATCGACTGGAGGGCCACCCGGCGCCGGGCGCTGGAACTCCTCCGCGGCCTGCACCTCGACATCGATCCCGGCTCGCTTCTCGGTTCGCACTCGCTCGCCGTCCAGCAACTCGTCGCGATCGCCCGGGCCATCGACGTCAACGCGAAGGTCCTGATCCTCGACGAGCCGACGTCGAGCCTCGACGCCGACGAGGTCGCCGAACTCTTCCGGGTGATCCGCGAGCTCAAGGCCGAGGGCGTCGCGATTCTCTTCGTATCGCATTTCCTCGACCAGGTCTATGAGATCTCGGACCGCCTGACGGTCCTGCGCAACGGCAAACTCGTCGGCGAATACCGCACGGCCGAGATCCTCCGCCTGGATCTCGTGCAGAAGATGATCGGTAAGGAACTCGCCATCCTCGACGCCCTCGAGCGGCGGATCGTCGAACCGGGAGGCGGAGAAGACGACGAGGTGCCCCTGCTGTCCGCGACGGCGCTCGGACGGAAGGGGTCCATCGCGCCGGTCGACCTCCGGATCTACACCGGCGAGGTCGTCGGGCTCGCCGGTCTCCTCGGCTCAGGGCGCACCGAGCTCGCCCGGATCCTCTCCGGCATCGACCGGCCGGACTCCGGGGCGCTCCGGATCGACGGCACCCCGCATCGATTCCGAACCCCTCGCTCAGCTCTCGCGAGAGGGGTTGCGTACTCCTCCGAGAACCGGCGCGCAGAGGGAATCGTTGAGGACCTCACCGTGCGGGACAACATCGTGCTCGCACTGCAGGCCGACCGTGGCTGGTTCCACCCGATCTCACGGAAGCGCCGGGACGAGCTCGCGGTCAGCTACATCCAGGCACTGAACATCCGTCCCGCCAACCCCGACGCCATCGTCAGGAACCTCTCCGGAGGCAACCAGCAGAAGGTGTTGCTGGCCAGGTGGCTCGCTGTCGCCCCGCGGCTGCTGATCCTCGATGAGCCGACCCGTGGCATCGACGTCGGGGCGAAGGCCGAGATTCAGAAGCTCGTGGTCAACCTCGCCGAAAACGGGATGTCCGTGCTGTTCATCTCTGCGGAACTCGAGGAGGTCCTGCGCCTCAGCAGCAGGATCGCGATCATGCGGGACCGCAGGCTCGTCGCCGACATCGTCAATGACGACCTGACCGTCGACAGCCTCCTGGCGATCATCGCCGATGGCGAACTGACGGCGGTGGCACGATGAACCTGAGCCGGATGTTCTCGAGCCGGTTGTTCTGGCCGGTGGTGATGCTGCTCGTCCTGTTCATCATCAACCTCGTGGCCTTCCCCGGCTTCTTCAGCCTCGAGGTCAAAAACGGGCATCTCTTCGGAAGCCTTGTCGACATCGCCCGCAACGGCGCGCCGACCCTCATCATCGCGGTCGGGATGACGCTCGTCATCGCGACCCGGGGGATCGACCTCTCCGTCGGCGCCGTGTGCGCGATCGCCGGTGCCGTCGCGTGCTCGATCATCCTCGGTTCCCCGGAACCGGGCAGCATCGGCACCGTCGCGGTCGCCGTGATCGCCGCACTCCTGATCGCCCTCGTGCTCGGCCTGTGGAACGGGTTCCTGGTGGCCGTGCTCGGGATCCAGCCCATCATCGCGACCCTGATCCTGATGACGGCCGGGCGCGGGGCGGCGATGCTCATCACCGAGGGCCAGATCCTCACCGTGAACAGTCCTCCGTTCAAGGTGATCGGGTCCGGCTTCGTGCTCGGCGTCCCGGTCTCCGTCGTCATCGCGGCCGTCATCTTTGCCGCAGCCGCCCTGCTGACCCGGCGCACGGCCCTGGGTCTCCTGATCGAATCGGTCGGAATCAATCCGGAGGCGAGCAGGCAGGCCGGGGTCCGGTCGCGGGGGCTCCTTGTCACCGTGTACACCTTCTCGGCCTTCTCGGCCGCGATCGCCGGCCTCATCCTGACCTCGAACCAGACGGCGGCCGACGCCAACAACACCGGCCTCTTCATCGAACTGGATGCGATCCTCGCGGTGGTGATCGGAGGAACCTCCCTCGCGGGTGGCCGGTACTCACTCCTCGGCACCCTCGTCGGCGCCCTCGTCATCCAGACCCTCGTCACAACGGTGTACACGGTCGGCATCCCTCCCATCGCGACGATGGTCTTCAAGGCCGCGGTCGTGACGGCCGTCTGCCTGCTGCAGTCGCCGACGACGAACGCCGCGTTCGGCCGCCGGCGCCGGTCACTCGGCCGGGGGCGACCCGGTACCCGAACCGCCGAAAGGGCGTCCGTCTCATGAGCATTGACACCTCCTCCGCACCCGTCGACGCGGGCCGCCGGCTGCTCGGCCGGGTCTCGTCGGCCTTCACGAGCCCGAAGTACGGCCCCGTCCTCGTGACCCTCGTGCTGCTCGTCGCCGTCTTCCTGATCGGCGGGAGCCGCTATCGTGGCTTCGTTTCCGGGCCCGTGATCCTCAACCTTTTCGTCGACAACGCCTACCTGATCGTGCTGGCTGTCGGGATGACGTTCGTGATCCTCACCGGGGGCATCGACCTGTCGGTCGGGGCCGTCCTGGCCCTGTCGACGATGATCGCCGCGAGCCTGCTCCAGTCCGGGTGGTCGGCCTCGGTCGTGATCCCGCTCATCCTCGTGCTGACATCGGTGCTCGGACTCCTGGTCGGGCTGATGATCCACGTCTTCAAGATCCAACCGTTCATCGCGACCCTCGCCGCGATGTTCCTCGCCAGGGGGCTCTGCTACGTGATCAGCAAGGACTCGATCTCGATCACGGACCCCGTCTTCGTCGGCCTCGCGCAGACCAGGATCTCGCTCGGCGGGCGCCTGAGCATCACGGCGAGCGTCGTGATCGCCCTTCTCGTGGTCCTGGCCGCGTTCCTCGTCCTGCACTACTCCCGCCTGGGGCGCACCGTCTACGCGATCGGCGGCGGCGAACAGTCCGGCATGCTGATGGGACTCCCGGTGGCCCGGACCAAGGTCCTCGTGTACGTGATCAGCGGATTCTGCTCCGGTCTTGCCGGGGTGCTGTTCACCTTCTATACGCTCTCGGGCTACAGCCTCACGGCGGTCGGCACCGAACTCGACGCGATCGCCGCGGTCGTGATCGGCGGAACCCTGCTCACGGGCGGCTACGGTTTCGTGCTCGGCTCCGTGCTCGGCGTGCTCGTGCTGGGGACGATCCAGACGATCATCACCTTCGAAGGCACCCTCAGCTCGTGGTGGACCCGGATCTTCATCGGCGCGCTCCTCCTCGTCTTCATCGTCCTGCAGAAGGTCCTGACGGCACGCCGTCGATAACGCGTCCGGCGCGAGCGTGTCGGCCACGGCACCCGCGCGTGAGCCAGAATAAGGGGACAGAGAGACGATGCGTTGATCGCGCGTCGGTGGGAGCCAATGAGCCTGGTGAGCAAGGACGATGAGAAGGCGCGCGTCGCCAATATCTTCGATGTCGCGCGGCTGGCCGGGGTTTCGCACCAGACGGTCTCCCGGGTGCTCAACGACCTCCCGAACGTGCGCCCCGCGACGCGGGAACGGGTCGAGAACGCGATCAAGCAACTCCGCTACCGGCCGTCCCCGGCCGCGCGCGCCCTCGTCACCCGTCGCTCCCGCACGATCGGCCTGATCACCACCGGCGGCCCCGATTACGGACCATCGAGCACCGTCCTGCGTTTCAACGAGGCGGCGAGGGACGCCCGGTACGCGGTGAGCATGGCGAGCATGCTCGAGTCGGACCCGGAATCGCTGCGATCCGCCGTCGAACTCCTCCTGCGGCAGAACGTCGAGGCGATCGTGCTGATCGCAGCGCACCGCAGCGCCCTCGAGGCCGTCAGGGGCATCGAACTCGGGGTGCCGCTCATCGCGGTGGAATCGAGCGGCCGCGGCGGCTTCCACCGGGTCGGCGTCGACAACTATCGCGGCGCGCGGATCGCCGTTGCGCATCTCGCCGAGCTCGGCCACACCAACATCGTGCACCTCGCTGGACCGGCCGACTCCGTCGACGCCATCGAACGGGCCAGGGGGTGGCGTGACGAACTCGGCGACCGCGGCCTCATCGCGAGGGAACCACTGATCGGCGACTGGTCGCCGGCGAGCGGGTTCCGCCTCGGTGTCGACCTGATCCGCTCCGGCTCGTACGGCGACTTCACGGCCGTGTTCGCCGGCAACGACCAGATGGCGCTCGGCCTGATCCACGCCCTCGTCCGAAACGGACTCCCCGTGCCGGACCGCGTGAGCGTCATCGGGTTCGACGATATCCCCGAGGCCGCGTTCTTCTCCCCGACCCTCACGACCATGCGCCAGGACTTCGACGAACTCGGCCGAAATATCCTGCGCACCCTCCTCGCCGTGCTCGAAGACGAGGAGGCGCCCGACCTGCCGGGTTCCATTCCCGAGCTCATCGTCCGGGAGTCGACCGCCCCGCGCGCCTAGCGCACCAGGTGGCGACACGCCCGCGCTGAGTTATCCACAGAGGTGCGGATGCTGTTTCTGCAGAATGTGGATAACCGGGCGGTTTCCGCAGAAAACCGGGCTTCCGAATGCGCCGGCCTGTTGACAACAACTCGAATGTCGGTGGATAACTACATAATTGTAATTACCGCATGTAGTGGCCATTCCCATTCGTTGGCACTACATGTAGTATTGGTCTCCAGCACAGCAACGCCGCAACACACGTGACATCCCGCGTTTCGCCGGACCGCATCGCACTTGCACAGTCGTACTGGCGCACTTACTTCTGAACCACGTTATTTTCTGAACTACCTATTTTTTGAACACGAGAAAGGCCTTCCAGATGGCAATCACGGTTTACACCAAGCCCTCCTGTGTGCAGTGCACAGCCACCTACCGGGCCCTCGACAACAAAGGCATCGAGTACGAAGTGCTCGACCTCTCCGTCGACGAGAACGCCCTCGAGGCCGTCAAGGCTCTTGGGTACCTGCAGGCGCCCGTCGTCATCACCGACGAGGACCACTGGTCCGGCTTCCGTCCGGACAAGATCAATGAACTCGCCGCACGCCTCGCCTGAACGGTCAGCGCTACGGGACTGAAGCGAGCGGTTCGAGAGTGAAGCCGGCAGTGAATGGCTGAAATCGTCTATTTCTCCAGCACCTCGGGGAACACCCACAGGTTCGTGGAAAAACTCGGCAGGCCGGCCGCGCGCATCCCGTTGCACGCGCGCGACGAGCCGCTCCGGGCCACCGAGCCCTTTGTGCTCGTCGTTCCGACCTATGGCGGCGGCGAGGCCAAGGGAGCGGTGCCGAAGCAGGTCATCCGCTTTCTGAACGACGAACACAACCGTTCGCTCATCCGTGGCGTGATCGGCGCGGGAAACATGAACTTCGGCACGGCATTCTGCATCGCGGGGGACATCATCGCGGCCAAGTGCAACGTGCCGCATATGTATCGATTTGAAGTATTGGGAACTCCGGATGATGTGCGCATCGTTCACGACGGATTGGAATCATTTTGGAAGCAACAGCCGTGAAAGTAGCCCCGCACGCGCAGGTCGCGCTCGCGATGGACTATCACTCCCTCAACGCCATGCTCAACCTCTATGGGCCGAACGGGGAAATCCAGTTCGATAAGGACAGGGAAGCGGCCCGGGAGTTCTTCCTGCAGCACGTCAACCAGAACACGGTGTTCTTCCACTCCCTCCGGGAGCGCCTCGACTACCTCGTCGAGAAGGAGTACTACGAGCAGGCCGTGCTCGACCAGTACTCCTTCGACTTCATCACGCGCCTCAACGATCTTGCGTACTCGAAGAAGTTCCGCTTCCAGACCTTCCTGGGCGCCTTCAAGTACTACACGTCGTACACGCTCAAGACCTTCGACGGCAACCGCTACCTCGAGCGTTTCGAGGACCGCGTCGTCATGACCGCCCTCGGCCTCGCCCAGGGTGACGAGAAGCTCGCGACCGGCCTCGTCGAGGAGATCATCGCCGGCCGTTTCCAGCCCGCGACGCCGACGTTCCTGAACTCGGGCAAGGCGCAGCGCGGCGAGCTCGTCTCCTGCTTCCTGCTCCGCATCGAAGACAACATGGAGTCGATCGCCCGCGGCATCAACTCGTCCCTCCAGCTCTCCAAGCGCGGCGGCGGCGTCGCCCTGCTGCTCAGCAACATCCGTGAGTCCGGCGCCCCGATCAAGCAGATCGAGAACCAGTCGAGCGGCATCATCCCCGTGATGAAGCTCCTCGAAGACTCCTTCAGCTACGCGAACCAGCTGGGCGCCCGCCAGGGTGCCGGCGCCGTGTACCTGCACGCGCACCACCCTGACATCATGCGCTTCCTCGACACCAAGCGTGAGAACGCCGATGAGAAGGTGCGGATCAAGACCCTGTCGCTCGGCGTCGTCATCCCGGACATCACCTTCGAGCTCGCCAAGAAGGACGAGGACATGTACCTGTTCTCGCCCTACGACGTCGGGCGCGTCTACGGCGTGCCCTTCGCCGACATCTCGGTGAGCGAGAAGTACCACGAGATGGTCGACGACCCGCGGATCAAGAAGTCCAAGATGAAGGCGCGCGACTTCTTCCAGACCCTCGCGGAGATCCAGTTCGAGTCCGGCTATCCGTACATCATGTTCGAGGACACCGTCAACGCGGCGAACCCGATCAAGGGCCGCATCAACATGTCGAACCTGTGCTCGGAGATCCTCCAGGTCAACACCCCGACCACCTACAACGAAGACCTCTCCTACGACACCATCGGCAAGGACATCTCCTGCAACCTCGGGTCGATGAACATCGCCCTGTCGATGGACTCTCCGGACTTCGGCAGGACCGTCGAAACCGCGATCCGTGGCCTCAACTCGGTCTCCGAGCAGAGCCACATCACCTCGGTGCGCTCGATCGAAGACGGCAACGACAAGTCGCACGCGATCGGCCTCGGCCAGATGAACCTGCACGGCTACCTCGCCCGTGAGCGGGTGTACTACGGCAGCGAAGAAGCGATCGACTTCACGAACATCTACTTCTACACGGTGCTGTTCCACGCCCTCCGCGCCTCGAACGCGCTCGCCATCGAGCGTGGCCACGCGTTCGCCGGCTTCGAGGACTCCACGTATGCCTCCGGCACGTTCTTCGACAAGTACACCGACCAGGCGTGGGTTCCGGCCACCATTCGCGGCGCCGAGCTGTTCGAGAAGGCCGGGGTGCGCATCCCGACCCAGGCCGACTGGGCCGAGCTCAAGGCATCCGTCATCGAGCACGGCATCTACAACCAGAACCTGCAGGCCGTTCCGCCGACCGGGTCAATCTCGTACATCAACAACTCGACCTCGTCGATCCACCCGATCGCCTCGAAGATCGAGATCCGCAAGGAAGGCAAGCTCGGCCGCGTCTACTACCCGGCGCCGTTCATGACGAACGACAACCTGGACTTCTACCAGGACGCCTACGAGATCGGCGCGGAGAAGATCATCGACACCTACGCGGCGGCAACGCAGCACGTCGACCAGGGCCTCTCGCTCACGCTCTTCTTCAAGGACACCGCGACGACCCGCGACATCAACAAGGCGCAGATCTACGCGTGGCGCAAGGGCATCAAGACCATCTACTACATCCGTCTCCGCCAGATGGCCCTCGAAGGGACTGAGGTTGACGGTTGCGTGAGTTGCATGCTCTAAGCACAGCGCCCGCTTCATCTACTGTGGATGCTGTAATCCACAGTGCACGCTGACTCGTCCGATACCGGCCGAAGACTGAGACCGGCCGAAAAGGGAACACGAAATGATTGACAAGCTCAAGCTCATCTCGCATGTCGATGCGATCAACTGGAACAAGATCGAAGACGAGAAGGACGTCGACGTCTGGAACCGGCTGACCAACAACTTCTGGCTGCCGGAGAAGATCCCGCTGTCGAACGACGTGCAGTCCTGGAACCAGCTCACCCCGGTCGAGCAGCAGCTCACCCTGCGCGTGTTCACCGGCCTGACCCTGCTCGACACGATTCAGGGCACCGTCGGTGCCGTCTCGCTGATCCCCGACGCGATCACCCCGCACGAAGAGGCGGTGTACACGAACATCGCGTTCATGGAGTCCGTGCACGCCAAGAGCTACTCGTCGATCTTCTCCACCCTGAGCAACACCAAGGACATCGACGAGGCGTTCCGCTGGTCTACGGAGAACGTCAACCTGCAGCGCAAGGCCTCGATCGTGATGGACTACTACCAGGGCGACGACCCGCTCAAGCGCAAGGTCGCCTCGGTGCTGCTCGAGTCGTTCCTGTTCTACTCGGGCTTCTACCTGCCGATGTGGTTCTCCAGCCGCGCCCGCATGACCAACACGGCCGACCTCATCCGCTTGATCATTCGTGACGAAGCGGTGCACGGCTACTACATCGGCTACAAGTTCCAGAAGGGCCTCGAGGCGGCGACACAGGAGCGTCGCGACGAGATCAAGGACTACGCGTTCAACCTCGTCTTCGAGCTCTACGAGAACGAGGTGCAGTACACCCAGGACCTCTACGACACCGTCGGCCTGACCGAAGACGTCAAGAAGTTCCTGCACTACAACGCCAACAAGGCCCTGATGAACCTCGGCTACGAGGCCATCTTCCCCAAGGAGGTGTGCGACGTGAACCCGGCGATCCTGTCAGCGCTCTCGCCGAACGCCGACGAGAACCACGACTTCTTCTCCGGGTCTGGCTCCTCGTACGTGATCGGCAAGGCCGTGAACACGGAAGACGCCGACTGGGACTTCTAGCCCTGGATCGAAAGTAGGACAGCGGAAGGCCGGGAGCGCACTGCGCCCCCGGCCTTCCGTGTTCGTTCCGGCAGGTTCTAGTGGCCGGAGGTCGCGTCCCCGTGGGCTGACGCGTCGTCGCCCGTGTCGTGGGCGGCTGTGTCTCCGTCGGTCAGGTGCTCGGTGATCTTCTGGATCTCCGGGCCGTAGGTTCCGGCGCCGGCGTCGGTCGCGATCTGCTGCGCCGCCGCATCCTGCTGGTCGGCTGGGAGGGCCGTGAGCGCCGTCAGGGCGCTCTGGAGGTCGACCGGGAGCTTGTCGAAGAGGGCCGGGTTGTCGGCGAGGCTCGAGGCGAGCTTGATGACAGCGGCTCCGCCCCCGGAGTCGGTTCCGGTGCCGCCGGGCGCTGCAGTGTCCGTGCCGCCCGTCGTGCCGGTAGTGCCGGTCGTTCCGGTGGTGCCCGTCGTTCCGGTGGTGCCCGTCGTTCCGGTGTCGAGGCTGCCCTCGAGTGCGGCGTGCAGGGCGGCGCGCAGCGGATGCTCCGGGTCGGCCTGGATCGCACCGGCGAGCGCCTGCGCCTGCTCGCCGTAGTCGCCGGCGAGAGCCGAGGTGGCGATGAATTCGGCGGCGGCGGTGCGGTCCCCGTCCGAGGCCTGCGTGAGGGTGGTCAGGTCGGCCTGCAGATTCGCGGGCAGGCTCGCGAAGAGCTCGGCGTGATCGGAGATCGTCGCGGCGACCTTCTGGGCCTTCTCGCCGAAGTCCTGTCCGTGCGAGACGTCGCCGCGCAGCTCGTGCGCGACAGAGCCGAAGAACGAGGCGCCCGGGGTGGCGGGGGCAGATGCCGACGGGGTCGACGGGGTGCCCGGTTCGGCGGTGCCGCCCAGCGGGGCTGCTGTTGCTCCCTGCATTCCGGTGCCGAGCAGGGCGCCCGCGGCGAGCACGGACGCGGCGCCGATCGTGAGGCGCTTCTTTCGAGAGGTGGCGGTAGCCGAGGAGTTCTTGTTCTGGGTCACAGTTGTTCCTTTCGATTGCGTGCGGCCGATGGTGGGCGCAATCCCGGGAGAACCCCGGATGGCGATCGATGCCGGCTGCACGTGGCGAGTCTAGGCAGCCCGGTCGCCCCGACCCTCCGTGTCTGCTGGGTGCCGGACCGGGGAGACGGTGGAGTGTCGCCGCGACTTCCCGCGCGATGTCGGCAGTCGGCCGGCAGGCATCCACGGCCTGGTTGTCGCCCTCACCGGGCGTTTCCGAGGCTGGCCCACGCCTCCGCCTCTCCGGGAATGGCCGCGCCGGAGCCTGAGCGTGGCAGTGCGGGGATTACGCTCTCGGCTGAGTCGGCGGCTTCGGCGTGGCCCCGTTTTGGGGACTGGTAGAGAACGTGAGATTGTGTCACTATAGACAGATTATCTTGTCCCCTGGTTCCACCCGTTGAGTCTGACGAACAGTCGGCTCCGGCGACGTAAACGCGACACTGAAGTGATTTGACACTGGAGTTACCGGGTTCAGCACCACGATCTGGTACTTCGGAGTCCCCTCACATGAACAAGAAATATCTTGCGGCAGCGCTTGCGCTGTCGCTGGCTATACTCGCCCTCATCGCCCCCACCAATGTCACACCCGCCCAGGCGGCGACGCCGCCGCCGTCCGTCAAGGTCGTCGACTCCGCGAACACCATCACAGACCCGGCCTGGTTCACGCAGGCCTACAGCGAGGGCATTCGCCTCTACGTGATGCACTCGACCGCGTGGGGCAGTTGTGCTCCGTGGGAACGCACCCAGGCGCAGGCTCAAGATGGCGCTCGACGCCGGCCTCAAGATCGCCGTGTACACACGGGATGCGACGTGCTGGCAGGGCGGCATCGCTGCGGCCGGGCCGTACCAGTCGCAACTGCAGTTCTTCGCGCTCGACGTGGAGACCGGCAGCCCGCCGGTGACCCGTGCGATGGTCGACGGGGTGCGCGCAATGGGTGTGCGTCCGGTGATCTACAGCGGCTCGGGGATGTGGCCGAGCATCATGAACAACGGCAGTGACTTCGCCGACGTGCCGCTCTGGGATACCAACGCCGGCGCGGTGAACTACAGCGGCTGGGTCGCTGACACGGGCGCGCCCGCTATGGTCGCCTACGGCGGCTGGAATACCGCCGCGAACCCGCGGATCGGCGTGCAGCAGAAGTTCGAGCACAACCTGAACGGCGTGCTCGTCGATCTGAACTCCTTCGACGCGGCCTTCCTCGGCCTCGGCGCCCCGGCGCCCGTGGTCGTGACGCCGACGCCGACCGTCACTCCGACGCCCACCGCGACCCCGACGCCCACGCCCACTGCAACCCCGACACCGGCTCCCACTCCAGCGCCGGCGAAGGTTCGGATCCGTCACCGGCGCTGACTCGGGCATCCGCTGGCGCGTCGGACCGAGCGCGGGCGTTTCGCCGCCACGCGGGTGGTGGGCCACCCGCATGGCGGCGGAAGACCCGCGCTCGGCTACGCGCTCGGGGCGCGGGGAGAGGTGCGGGTTAGTCCTCGTCGGGGATGACGACGAGGGTCACCGGGATGTTGCCGCGCGTGGCGCGGGAGTACGGGCAGACCTGGTGGGCCGCCTCGAGCATCTCCTGGGCGACGACGGGGTCGACGCCGGGCAGCTGGGCCTCGATCGTGACCTCGAAGTCGAAGCCGGTGGCCATGCCGCCGACGAGGTGTACCTCGAGGGAGACGGCGGAGTCGGTGACGTTGACCTTGCGCTGGCGGGCGACGCCCTTGAGTGCGTTGTGGAAGCACGCCGCCCAGCCGCTCGCGAAGAGCTGCTCGGGGTTCGTGCCCGCTCCGCCGTCGCCGCCCATTTCGGCCGGAATGGACAGGTCGAGGTCGAGTTTGTTGTCGCTCGTGACGACCTTGCCCGTTCGTCCGCCCCAGGAAGTGGCGGATGCGGTGTAGACGGCGGTGCTCATTGTGTCTTCTTTCGTGGCGGGCCGGGGCAGACTGGGGGTGGCCCTTGTGGAAGTGCTTCGTATTCGAAACAACTAGGAGCAAGTCGTGAGTATTCCCCCCGCGGGCAATCCCGTTTCCGGCAATCCGGAACAGGGCGAACCGGAGCGCAGCGGCCCCGCTCCGAGCGTGTCGCCCGCGGAGATGCGTGCCTGGGCCGCCATCGTCGAGACCGCGAACATCGTGCAGTTCGCCGCCGACCGCCAGTTGCGGGACGCCGTGGGACTGACCCTCGCCCAGTTCGAGATCCTGCTCCGGCTCCTCGAGGCGCCAGAGGGGCGGTTGCGGATGACGGACATCGCCGACGCCCTGACGGTGTCCCGCAGCGGTCTCACCTACCAGGTGGCCAGGCTCGAGACCCTCGGGCTCGTCGAACGACGCCCGTCCCCTGGCGACGAGCGCTCCGTGATCGCGCATATCACGCCGGGCGGCCGGGCGGCGCTCGCCGCGGGCGGGCCCGGTTACGTCACGCTGGTCCGTGAGATGCTCTTCGACCGAATCGATCCGGGGGAACTCGCGACGGTCACGGAGATCCTCGATGACGTGCGCACACAGCTGCGTGAGCGGCCCAAGCGGTCCACGTTCCGCCGCAGCCGCGGCGCCCCCGCCGCGGGCGACTGACCGACCTCTACCCGGTCAAACCGTCGGGATCAGCTCGGTGCGGGCGCACGGCTGCCCGCCAACGAGATTGAGACAGGACGCGAACACCGAGGGGTACGGTTCACTCAGCGAAGACCCGAACCAGGTGTTGTAGAACAGCCAGAAATTCAGGTTTCCGTGCGTCGAGCATCCGCCGCCGTCGCCGTTCGTGTCGGCGAGTGCGGCAGCATCCGGCTGGTACGGCGTGTAGTTGTACAGGTTCGCCGTGGCCTGGTTGCGGATCTGAACCGTCGCCGCGCCGCACGCCGAGTCGGGGTTGTACGCGACGCTGACCGCGCCGACCTTGTAGGCGCGTTCGGGCTCCTGGGTGTACTGCCGGAACTGCCACGCGGCCCGGTAGACCTGATTGAAGAAGCCGAAGTACTCCGCATCGCAGTCTGCGGTATCCGGGCAGCCGTAGCCCGTCGCCCGCAGGTAACCGGATGCGCTGGGCCGGGTGAGGAGGGACTGTTCCTTCTGCAGCAGCACGAGGAGAACCCGCGGACTGATCGTGCACGCCTCGGCGACCTTCTCGATGATCGAGCTCGCCCGCTCGTTCGTCGCGCCCTCATAGGCGGCGCAGTGACCGGGGCCCTGCGCGGGTTCGGACGCGGTCGACTCGCGGTACTCCCAGAGGCACGGCGACTCGTCGCGTCGCACACAGTTCCGGCCTTCCAGGAAGGACTGCACCTCTTCGGTCGTCATCGCATCGGGGTTGTAGAAGTTGTAGTCGCTGATCAGGGCGCCGGCATCGAAGACGGCGGGATCGGAGGACGCTGTCTGCGGCACGACGACAGACCGCACAAGGAAGCCGCCGGCGACGATCGCGGCGACCGTCGCGACGGCGATGAGAATTCGTCGCTGGGAGGCGCGGAGAGGCATGACTCCACCCTAACCGGGCCGGGCAAACGATCGGGGTCGGAGCGGGGCTGACGCCGGGGATGACGGTGCGGAGCAGCGCCAGTGGTTTTTCTCGAGGTCGGGGTTGATTTCCGTCGCGCCCCCCTCGCCGGGAGTAGCGTGGGGGTATGTCAGGCATCGATGCAGACCAGTCACCAGCTCCCACGGGCAGTATCGTCGTCGGGCACGACGGCTCCGACTACGCGAACCATGCGCTCGAGGTCGCCCTCGACCTCGCGGGCCCGCTCGGCGCATCCGTCGTCGTCGTTCGGGCCTGGTCGATCGACACGGCCCCGCGCCCGGCCGACTGGAAGTTCGGCTACGTATCGCCCCTCACCGACTATGCCGGCGTGGTACGGGAGAAGCTCGAGGCCGATGCCGGACCGATCGTGGCGCAGCACCCGGGAGTGCCCGTCGAGTACCGGGCGGCGTACGCGACACCGCTCAGCTGCCTGATCAGCGTGTCCCGCGGGGCACGGATGCTGGTCGTCGGCTCCCGCGGGCGCGGCGGCCTCGCCGGGATGCTCCTCGGGTCGGTCAGCGAGCAGTGTGTGCGACACGCGGACTGCCCGGTGCTCGTGGTGCGGCCCAGCGTGCCTGCCTGAGCGGTCCAGCGGTCTAACGTTCCGGCGAGGCGGTTCTGAGGTCGGCAACCGACGCCCGGGGAATGAGTTCCGTCGGGAGCTGGATGTCTTCAACCGGCTGCCCCGGAGACTCGATCTCGGCCACGAGTCGCTCGACGGCGAGCTCTCCAAGTTGCTCGACCGGGCGGGCGACGACCGTGATGCCCGGGACCATGTATGCCGCCCAGGGGCTGTCGTCGACCGTGACCAGGGACACTTCGCGTCCGATTGCGAGCCCGCGCGAACCGGCGACCTTGAGCACGGACAAAGCCATGTCGTTGTTGGACGTGAAGATGATCGAGGGCGGGGCGTCCAGATCGAGCATCGCCGCAACAGCGGCCTCCGATGACTCCGGGACGTCTTCACTGAAGTGCCAGACCTGGTCCTCGGGAGGGATGCCCGCCTCGGCCGCTCCAGCGGCGAAACCATCCGCACGGTCCCGCACGCTCGAGATCAGTGCGGGCGGCCGGGCCACGGTGTGGCCCGCGATATTCGCTGCCGTGACCAGGAAACCGAGCCGGGAGTGCCCGAGGGCCACGGCATTGCGGACCGCCTCCCGCGTACCGGTGTAGTCGTCAGTCGTGACCGTGCTGACCCCCAGATCGTCCAGGCGACGGTCGACGAGCACAAGCGGGCGGCCGCCCAGGTTTCCGGCCTCGAGGTGCTCGCTGTGGCCGGTTGCGGAGGGGAACACGATCAGGCCGTCGACCTGCTTCTCGAGCAGAGTCTCGATGGCCCTCCGCTCCACCTCGGCGTCCTCGTCGGTGTTGCTGATCAGGACCTGGTAGCCGCGTTTTCGCGCCGCATCGACGATGGACTTCGTGGCGCGGTCGAAGAAGGCGTTCGTGAAGTCGGCAATGACCACGAGTCCGATCGTGCCGGTCGAGCCGGCGCGCATCGCCCGCGCGAGTTCGTTCGGGCGGTAGCCGATCTCGTCTGCTGCGCGACGGACGCGTTCCACGGTGGCCGCGGACGTGCGCCCATACCCGGAGAGGGCCCGGGAGGCGGTGGCTCGGGAGACCCCGGCCTGCTCTGCGACGTCGACGATCGTCGGAGCGTGATTTCGTCGTTCAGCCATGAACAATCCTCGTAATCGAAACGTTACCGAACAGGCTTGCGCCGCGGTGCTGTGTGCTGCAATCTTATACAAGTTTGCGAGAACGATCTCGCAAGCGGTTGTTGCACTTGCATCTGCAGTTGCACTTATGTGTCAAAGGAGACCTCCATGAAGCGTTCCTACCGAGCGATCACCACCGTCGGCGTCGCCGCCGCATTCGCCATCTCGATGACCGCCTGCTCCACGACGGCGAGCACCGGTTCGTCGACGACGGCCACCGCGAAGAAGGACATCTCCATCGCGTTCGTGATGGGCGCAGAGTCCGACCCGTTCTTCCAGGCCATGAAGGTCGGCGCAGAGGACGAAGCCAAGGCCGAGGGCGTCAAGCTCATCTGGCAGGGCGACCCGGCGAAGTACTCGGCCGAGACCCAGATCCCGATCGTCGACGCCGTGCTCGCGCAGCAGCCCACCGGCCTCGTGCTCATCCCGACCGACCCGAAGGCCCTGCAGGCGTCGGTCGCCAAGGCCACCGCGGCCGGCATCCCCGTCGTCAACGTGGACACCCACGTGGGCGACCTCAAGGACGTCGTCAGCTTCATCACCGGTGACAACGCCGACGGCGGCGCCAAGGCCGCTGACGCGCTCGCCACCCAGATCGGCTACAAGACCGGTGGCTCGTACAAGGTCGTCGTCGGACTGACCAGCGCCACCGCCACCACCAACGTGAGCCGCCTCGACGGTTTCAAGGCCCAGGTCGCCGCGAAGTACCCCGGTGTGGAAATCGTCGACGTCGCATACTCCGAGTCCAACCCGGAGACGGCCGCCACGAACGTGAGCAACTGGCTGACCAAGTACCCGGACCTCAACGGCATCTTCGCGATCGACGGTACGAACGCCTCCGGTGCGGCCGCCGCGCTCGAGTCGAAGGGCCTCAGCGGCAAGATCGGCCTCGTCGGCTACGACGCATACCCGGACAACGTCGCCAAGATCAAGTCGGGCATCTTCACCGCCCTCGTCGCCCAGGACCCCGCCGCCGAGGCGCGCCTGGCCATCAAGACCCTGGTCGAATTCATCAACACCGGCAAGACGGCGACCGAGCACGAAGTCGTCATCCCCAACGTTGTCCTCGACTCGAAGACCTCCGACGCTGACTTCGCCAAGTACACCTACGTCAAGTAACTGACGCTTCCCGTACTTCACGACAAGAGCCAGGGAGTCATCATGACCAACAGCAATCAAACCACTACGCGGAAGCCGGGCATCCCGGCGGAACAGAAGCCGGTTCCGCTCGCGCTCACGGCGCGGATCAGCACCCTCGCGTCGAACCAGAGCACCATCCTGATCGGCGTGATGGTACTGCTCATCGTCGTCTTCTCGGTGCTGGAGCCCAAGTTCTTCTCCGCACTGACCGCCAGCAACATCCTCACGGACTGGGGATCGGTCGTCCTGATTGCAGTTGGCCAGACCTTCGTGGTGATCAGTGGCGGAATCGACCTCTCGGTCGGTGCCATTATCGGCCTCAGCGGAGTCGTGTCGGCCTGGACGATGGCGAACGTCCTCAAGGTCGACCAGACGGTGTCCGGCTCGGACGCGTCGGGCCCGCTCTTCATCGGCACGCTGGTGTCGGTGGGAGTGGGGCTCCTCGTGGGCCTGACGAACGCTTTCCTGATCAACAAGCTCCGGATCGTCCCCTTCATCGCTACCCTGTCGACGATGGGAGCCGCCCTCGGGCTCTCGGTGATCATCTCGAGCGGGCAGCCGATTGGATCCGCGAACAACTTCGACCTCATCGCCGCAATGGACCCGAAGACGAACCCGTTGTCGTGGGCTCTGATCGTCGTGATCGTCGTAGTGACCATCGCCGGCCTGTTCCTGCACAAGGCACGGTTCGGCCTCTACACCTACGCGATCGGCTCGAACACCTTTGCCGCCCGCGGCGCGGGCATCAACGTCGAACGCCACCTGACGTTGGTCTACGCGCTCTCCGGAGCCCTGGCCGGCCTCGCCGGGATGTACGTCTACCTGCGCCTCGGTGCCGGCTCGCCGTCATCGGGAACCGGGCGTGAGCTCGACGCCATCGCCGCGGTCGTCATCGGCGGCGCCTCCCTGATGGGTGGCATCGGCCGGATTTGGGGCACCGTGCTCGGTGCGCTCATCCTCTTCACGGTGCAGTCCGGACTGATCATGGTCGGCGTTGCACCGGACTGGAAGAAGGTCGTTGTGGCCATCCTGATCGCCGCGGCGGTCGCTGCGCAGACGCTGCAGAGCAAGAACGGAAGAAAATAATGACCGGCGAAGTGATCTACGAAGTCAAGAACGTCTCGAAGCGATACGGGTCGGTCGTGGCCCTCGACGGTGCGAGCCTCAAGCTGCACGCCGGCGAGGTGCTCGGCCTGGTCGGCGACAACGGCGCAGGCAAGTCGACGCTCGTCAAAGTCCTCTCGGGGGCGCACCAGCCCAACGGCGGGAAGATCTACCTCGACGGGGTCGAGCGCACCTGGGGCTCGCCCCGGGAGGCGCTCGAGGCCGGCGTCGAGACCCTCTACCAGGACTCGGGACTCGCCCCGCACCTCACGGTGTCGCAGAACGTGTTCCTCGGCCGGGAGAAGACCGTCAAGGGAATCTTCGGCAAGATGGGCTTCCTGGCCCGCAAGGAGATGGAGCACGACGCCCACGAGGACCTCGAGCGCGTCGGGATCGCCGTTCCGGCGTCCGACCGTCCGGTGTCCCAGCTTTCGGGCGGGCAGCGGCAGGCAGTGGCGATCGGTCGCGCCGTGGCCTGGGCGCGCCGGGTGATCATCCTTGACGAGCCGACCAACCACCTCGGCGCACGGCAGGCCGGGGAGGTGCTCCAGGTGGTACGGGCGGCCAAGGCGAAGGGGCTCGGCGTGATCTTCATCTCGCACACCCTCCCGCACGTGCTCGAGGTCACCGACCGGGTCGTGGTGCTGCGACTCGGGAAGATCGTGATGGATGCCCCCACGTCGGAATTCGACGGTGATCGCCTGATCGGGGTGCTCACCGGGACCATCCAGACGGTCAGGGTCGAGGGCGACTGACCCGCCGGTCGTCCACCACGGGAACCAAACGAATCGGCCCCCGGTGGGAGTACTGCAGAAACTCGCAGTGCTCCGCCCGGGGGCCGTCGTTGTGTCGTAGCTTCCTGAGACCGGGCGTCCTGATCTCAGACGCTCGTGCGGAGCAATCCCCCGACATCCGCTCCTGAACCGTTCGCTCCGGCGCGATTGTCCGCCAGCCAGCCGGTCAGGTCGGCGGCCGACAGGGGACGCGAATAGCGGTAGCCCTGCACCCCACCCGCGCCGAGGTCTCCCAGGAGGCGCTCCTGATCAAGCCGCTCGACGCCCTCTGCGACCGTCGCGATCCCTAGTTGGGCGCACAGGCGCACGATCGCCTCGATGACGGAGCGGTCGGAGGGAATGGACACCGCGCCGGCGACGAAACTCATGTCGATCTTCACGACGTCGACGGGGAGCGCGCGCAATGACGTCAGGGAGGCGTAGCCCGTGCCGAAGTCGTCGAGTGCGATCCCGACGCCGAGCGCCCCGATCGCACGGAGGCGACCGATCGCGGCGGGGGAATCCAGCACGACCGTCTCGGTGAGTTCGACGACGAGATCCTTCGCGAGGGTCCCGGTGTCGGCCAGGCAGCCGATGATCGAGTCGACGAACCCCTCACGGTCGAGCTCGTGGGCCGAAACGTTCACGTGCACGGCCAACGGCGCTCCAGGATTAGCCTTCCGCCACGCCGCGGCGTCGAGGCAGGCGCGTCGCATCACGAAAGCGCCGATACCGATGATCGCGCCGGTCCGCTCAGCGACGTCGATGAAGTCACCGGGGTAGAGCAAGCCGCGTTCCGGGTGTTGCCAGCGGACGAGCGCCTCGACGGCGGTGCACTGCAGCCCGGGGAGGTCGAGGATGGGCTGGTAGTGCACGACGAGCTCATTGGCGGCCGCCGCGGCCGCGAGTTGCCATTCGAAGGTGACCCGGGGATTGTCCACGCGGAGGAGGCCAGGCTCGAAGACCTGGACGCGGTTCTTGCCGTTGGCCTTCGCCGCGTACATGGCCACGTCCGCCTGGTGCACAAGGTCCTCGACGTCGATCCCCGCTGCCGCGGTCGCGAGGCCGATACTGACGCCGACCTGCGCGGTCTGTGCACCGAGACGCACGGGTTCGGCAATCGCCGCGCCGAGACGCCGCGCGATCTCGAGGGCATCCGCTTCGTTCGTACCGGCAAGGACGATGGCGAATTCGTCGCCGCCGAGCCGCGCGCAGACGTCTCCGGGGCGCGTGTGCGTGCGCATCCGGTCCGCGACCGTGACCAGGAGGTCGTTGCCGGCCCGGTGGCAGAGAATATCGTTGACGTCCTTGAAGTCGTCGAGGTCGAGGAAGAGCACATGCAGGCCATCGGTGGGCCTGGCCCCGGCGAGGATCGCGGTCAGCCGGGCGGTGAACGCGGCGCGGTTGTCCAGCCTGGTCAGCGGGTCGGAGCTGGCCTGGACAAGCAGTTCCTCCTGCACCGAACTGTTGCGGAGCGCCAGGGCAACCTGAATGGACAGGGCGCGCACCGCGACGAGGGCTTCCGGAGGGACGACTTTCGGTGCTCCGACGAGGATCCAGGCGTTCGTCCGCACGTCCGAGGCGAGGCACGCCCAGGCCAGCCGCTCACCGACGGCGGCATCGAGAGGCGCGGCATCACCGACCCGCGCGTCGCTCGCGCTGGGGCACAACGTCATGACCGTCGAGGGCACGGCATCCGGGATCGAGGAGAACTCTCCCGACACCGCGTCGACGCGGAGCACCGGGCCGTCGAGGACGGCGCGAAGCACGCGCAGTCCGGGGGTGGCGGCACAAATACTTTGCGCACCGGCCCAGCCGATCACCCCGATGGCTTCCGCGTCGCTGGCGCCGAGAAGCAGCGAGCCGGTCACGGCGAGTTCCCTGTCGCGCAGCATGCCCTGTTCTCGGGAGAGCAGGACGATGCTCAACTGGCGTGCGATCAGCATCGTCAGGAAGAGAAGCGGAATTGCATTAAAGGTATCGGCGACACCGATCCACAGGGGAACCTCGTGAAAGAGGGGCCACAGTGAAACTGAGAGGACAAGCGACAGGGAGGCCAGGCAACTTCGCAGCACCGATCTCAGAGTTGACCCATAGAGGCCACGCACCCAGATGGACGCGAAGACCACGGCGAGCATTCCCACGGGGTTGGGCAACGCCTGGGCGAAGAGGACAAAGGCAACCGCGTCGCCGAATTCGAGCGGGATCGGGACCCGGCCGCGCGTGAAGCAGAGGTACCAGGACGCGATCAGGAACGCACCGGTCACGATCCCGAGGACCAGCAGTCCGCCCCTCGCCGTGAGCACGATGCCCGGCATGTTGAACAGGACCGAGCCGACGGCCGCGAGGCCGAACAGCCATCGCGTTCCCTCGGTCATGCCCCCTGGTCGGCGGAACGGGTTCGGCCAAGGCCGAATTGTCGACGTTTGCCCTGATGTGGCGGCCATCGCGCGTGTTCCCCTGTCAGTGTGTATGCCGGCTAACCCGAAGGTCCCGTGCCTTTGCGACCCCGCCTTTCGACGGGTGTGCCCGTATGAGACCGCAGTGATGGGAGCGTGTTCACACAGGGCCAGCCTAACCTCCGCGTTCGAGGGGCCTCGCCGAATGGAGCACCCATCTGCGTCGGGTAAACTCGAATGTCGGATTTGAGGGGTGTTTCGGTGGTCGACCTGGAGCTTGAACGGGAACAGAACTATGTGGCAACGCTGTACGCGCGTCTCGACGCGCTGCAACGGGAGGCCGAAGACCAGCTGACGGCGGTACGGCTGCTCGATGTCGGGGGAAATCACCAGACTCGCTCGGAGCGGGACACCTTCGCGCGCCTCTACGAGGACCGGATCGTGCAGTTGCGGGAGATCGACGACCGGCTGGCGTTCGGTCGGCTCGAACTCGCCGCGGACGATGCGAGCGGCGACTCCGTGTTCCGCTACATCGGCAGGGTCGGGCTGCGTGACGAAGAACTGCAGCCGATGCTGCTCGACTGGCGGGTGCCGCAGGCCAGTGCCTTCTACCAGGCGACGGCCGCGACTCCGCTGGGAGCCAGGGCCAGGCGTCACCTGCAGTCCAAGGGGCGGACCATCATCCGGATCGAGGACGAGATCCTCGACGCCGAACTGGTCGGCGGAGAGCCCTCCGAGCATCAGGGTGAGGGAGCATTGCTCTCCGCGCTGACCGCCCAGCGCACCGGGCACATGCCCGACATCGTCGCGACCATCCAGGCGGAACAGGACCGGATCATCCGCTCCGACCTCGCCGGAGTGCTCGTCGTCCAGGGCGGGCCAGGGACAGGCAAGACCGCCGTCGCGCTGCACCGTGCCGCGTACCTGCTCTACACGCATCGCGATCGCCTGAAGCACAACGGCGTGCTCATCGTGGGGCCATCCCGCTCGTTCCTGCAATATATCGAGGCAGTGCTGCCGTCGCTCGGCGAGACCGGAGTCGTTCTCGCGAGCGTGGGTCAGCTCTACCCTGGAGTCGAAGCGACCCGCGAGGACGCGCCAGCTGTCGCGGCGCTCAAGGGCCAGGGCTTCATGGCCGCGCTCGTGGCGCATGCGGTGCGCTCCAGACAGCGCATCCCCGTGGGCACCCGGCAGGCTCGAGGTCAACGGCGACAGGCTGACCCTGACCCCGCAGGCTCGTCGCGAACGCGATCGCCAAGGCCCGTGAGGGCGGAAAGCCGCACAACCTCGCGAGGGTCACGTTCGTGAAGACCGCGATCGGCGCCCTCGCGCGGGACTGGCTGCGGCAGTTGCAGCAGGGCGGCGCCTCGATGGACGAGAGCGACCTGCCGATGCTGCGCGAGGACCTGCGGCTTGCCCAGGACGTGCGCGTGGCGCTCAACACCGCATGGCTTCCGCTCACCCCCGAGAAGCTCGTGCAGGACCTCTACGCGCGCCCCCAGTGGCTCGCCGAACTCACCCCGGGCTGGAGTGCGGAGCAGCGGGCGCTCCTGCACCGGGCCAGGGACGCCGAGTTCACGATCGCCGACATCCCGCTGCTCGACGAGGCCGCCGAGCACCTCGGCGAGTACAACGTCGTCGACGTCGCACTCAGGCGCGAGCAGAAGGAACAGCGCAAACGCGACATCGAGAATGCCGAACTCGCGATCGCGAACATGGACGTGAAGGGCCTCGTCAACGCCCGCGCCCTCGCGGACAACTTCGCCGAGCTCGGCGACCGGGCCACGACCGCCGAGCGTGCGGCCGTCGACCGTACCTGGACCTACGGCCATGTCGTCGTCGACGAAGCGCAGGAGCTCTCACCCATGCAGTGGCGGCTCTTGCTGCGCCGTGGACCGCGCCGGTCGTTCACGGTCGTCGGCGACATCGCCCAGGCGGCGTCCGCCTCCGCCTCCGGCAGCTGGAAAGAGGCCCTCGCGCCTATCCTCGACGCCTCCCTCGAGGCCGGGCGCTGGCGCCTCGAGGAACTGACCGTGAACTACCGCACACCCCGACAGATCGCGACCGCGGCCGAGGACATGGCAATCGCGCATGGCCTGCCGGTGACGCCCTCGCGGTCGGTCCGTGCGAGTGAGTGGCCGATAGCCGTCGAAGCGGATGTCGCGACCGCGGTTCGCCGCGACCGCGCGCTGCGTGCGGGCGGCACCCTCGCCGTGATCGCAGCCGATGCGGCGTTGGAGGCCGTCGGGGCGGAACTCGCCGCCGAGTTCGGGGACCGGGTCGGTCTCGGCGCGCTCGGGCTGATGCGGGAGATCGCGCTCCTCGGCCCCCGAGACGCCAAGGGCCTCGAGTTCGACGCCGTGATCGTCGTCGATCCCGCCGGCATTGTGGCCGCCTCGGAGCGCGGGGCCGGAGCGCTGTACGTCGCCATGACCCGTGCGACGCAACGCCTCTACCTCGTCGCCGACGTGAACTCCCCGCTGCCCGCCGGCCTCAACCGCTGACCCCAACGCGCTGACCGCGCTGAGGTGTCGCACATCGACGTTCCCGGGCCTCGGGAACGTCGATCTGTGACACCTCAGAGCGAGAACGGGGTCAGGGGCTGGGCACCTCGAAGTACAGGTGGGCGTGCGCCCGGCAGCCGTCGTTGAAGGGCGCCGTGCAGTGCGGGCACTGGGTCGCCGTGCGGTAGCCGGTGATGCTCAGGGTGCTGCGGCAGACCCCGCAGAGGATCGCCCGTTCCGCCCACAGCCCGACCGGCCACTGCCGCGCGGCGTGATCGGCCGCGTCGGCGTGGCAGAGGTGACAGGGGTAGAACCGGTCGCAGCAGTAGAACCGGATCGCGACGACATCCGCTGCCGTGTTGTAGTGCACACACCGCGTCTGGTCGTCGACGGTCTCGCCGAAGACCTCTGGGGCCGTCACGCCCGGCCTTTCCGGGCCCGGCTGCTGCACCAGCGGCCGCCTACTTCTTGGCGGCTGCGGTGACCTGGTCCTGGACGAAGGTGGAGAACACCTTCGCGTCGGTCAGGGAGCCGGTGTATGCGACGCCGTTCACGAGCACGGTCGGGGTTCCGGCGACCTTGGTGAGGGTCGTCGAGTTGGGCAGCGGGCCGGCCAGGGCACGCTTGGTCGCGTTACCGACCCAGGACTTGAAGGTACCGTCGGTGATGCACTTCGTGACGCTCGCGTCCGTGACACCGGCCGTCGTGACGAGGCTCGTGAGTTCCTGGTCGGTGAGGCCTGCGGTGCTCTCAGCTGGTTGCTTGGCAAACAGGGCTGCGTTCACGGCGGGGAATGCGGCTGGCTGGGAGTTGGCCACGCACACGGCGGCGTTCGCGGCGCGGGTCGAGTACTTCGTCCCTGCCGAGTTGGCGTCGAGGATGGAGATCGGGTGGAACTCGAGCGTCGCGTTGCCCGCCGTGACCCACGAGTTGATCGCGGTGCCGTTGGTGGCCTCGAACTGGCCGCAATACGGGCACAGGTAGTCGGCGTAGACGACGATGTTCGCGGTGTTCGTGAGCTTCGTCTGGTCGGTCGCGACCGGCGCGGCGTCCGCGGCGAGGGCGACCGTGGGGACGGCGGTGATCGTGGTGCCGTCGCCCGTGAGCAGAACGCCATCGCTCGCCATGTTGAGGGGACCGGCCGCGGCGGGGCCGTTGCTGTTCACAATGACGAGGGCGACGACCACGGCGATCGCAACCAGGCCGGCGCCGATGCCGCCGCGCAGGAACAGCTTGTTTCGCTTGTCCTTCTTCTGCTGGGCTTCACGCATCAGGCGGGCGCTCTCCCGTGCCGCGTCGCGGCGGTCCTTCTTCGGGGGCGTGCCTTTGCCGGGGAGGTTGCTGTTCATAGACCCTGTACACCGTTTCGTCGCGAGTGACTTATCGAATTTAGGTTAGGCCGTCCACCTCCACGCCCCGTGCCATCGGGCTGGGAGCCAGCTGTGAGGAGGGTTGGAACCCGGTGCTGAGGTGCGGCGGCTGCCGGTACGCGGCCGGCCGGAATCAGGTCGCGACGGTCGACGACGACGTTCCGGGCCCGGGGGCCGGAAGGACGAGCGCTCGGGCGACCGCCGCGCGACCGACGGCGGCAAGGGACGCCGGCCCCGCCTCGGCGCCGGCACCGCTGCGCGGGACGGTCGAGAAGCCGAGGGAACGCTCGCCGAGCACGACCACCCGGCCACCGCCGGTCTCGAAGGAGCGCAGGCTCCGCCGTGAGCGATGTGCCGTCTGCATCCTCGGGAGACGGCGGTCCGGCGAGGATCAGGATCCGGGGGCGCTGCCCGCGCAGGGACCGGACGAGTGCGAGTTCACGGTCAGGGTCGCCGGCGGTGACGGTCACCGTGACGGTGAGGCCGGCATCCGCTGCCGCGTCGATCACGCCGGACGCGAGGAAGGCGTCGGACGGGTCCGCAATGTCGGAGACGAGGAGCGCGATCGTCCGGGTACTTCCCGTGGCCACCGCCTGCGCCGAGAGGTTGGGGGTGTAGCCGAGCTGGGCGGCGGCCGTGAAGACCCGGTCGCGGAAGTCGCCGTTGACGGTCCGGGAGCTCCCGTTGAGGGCGCGCGAAGCGGTGGCGAGGGACACCCCGGCGGCGGTGGCCACGTCGAGCAGGGTGGGCAGCCTGGATGACGGACTCATCGGTCCATCCCCTTCCTGGGGCTGGAGGGCCGGGTCGCGGTTCGGGTCGCGGTTCGGCAGATGCCTGTCATTGTGGCATGCCGGGCGGGGGGATGGCGCTCGGGAGCCTGAGACTCTCCTGCAGAACCGAGAAAAGCCCCCGGCCGTGGGGCGGCCGGGGGGATTCCTGCTCGCCGGCGGTGGGTCAGGCCTCCACGCGGTGTGCGGCGTACTGCGAGCGGATGACGGGGCGGAAGTCGATCGCCGGCTCCGCCGCGAGCGAGATGCGCCACTCCGGTCGCGCTCCCGTCAGCGTCCACGCCGCCTGGATGGCCGCACCGTCGGCGACATACTCGCCGGGGGACGGAACGACGACGGGGGTGTCGAAGAGCTGCGCCGCGATGCCGCGGACAGCGGGGTTCTGCGCGGCGCCGCCGATCAGGAGCACGCGGGAGACGACGACTCCCTGGCCGCGCACGGCCTCGAGGCCGTCGGCGAGCCCGCAGAGCAGGCCCTCGATCGCCGCGCGGGCGAGGTTCGGCCGGGTGGTCGAGGCGAGGGTGAGCCCGAAGAGCGTCGCGGTCGCGTGCGGCAGGTTCGGGGTGCGCTCGCCTTCGAAGTAGGGCTGGAGTACGAGGCCGTTCGCGCCGGGCTCCGCCTCGAGGGCGAGGCGGCCGAGCTCGTCGTGGTCCACGCCGAGGAGTCCGCGCACCGCGTCGAGCACGCGCGCGGCGTTGAGCGTCGCGACGAGCGGAAGGAACAGCCCGCTCGCGTCGGCGAACCCGGCGACCGTGCCCGTCGCATCCGTTGCCGGGGTCGTGGTCACCGCGAAGACAGTGCCGCTCGTGCCGATCGACACGATGACGTCGCCGTCGCCCGCTCCGAGGCCGAGGGCGGCGCCCGCGTTGTCGCCGGCGCCGACGCCGACGACGATGCCGGCGGGCAACCAATTCGACGGAGATTTCGGGTCGATAAACGATGTACCGGTCGTCTCAGCTATCGAACCGGCAGAATCTCCGTCGAATTCGTCGGTGGCGGCGAGGCTGAGCGCGACCGTCTCTCCGGCGATGTCACCGGGGCCGAGCACTCGGGGCAGCACTGCCTGGTGCCCTAGGGCGCGCTCGAAGAGGTCGAGGTCGTACTCGCCGGTGCTGGGCGACCAGTACCCGGTGCCACTCGCGTCGGAACGGTCGGTGGTCAGCTCGGTCAGGTCGGGGCCGAGGGGGCTCTCGTCGGCCGGGCCGAAGCCGCGCAGCCGCCAGGTGAGCCAGTCGTGGGGAGAGTGCGACCGCGGCCACGCGCGCGGCGTTGCCCGGTTCGGCGTCGCGCAGCCAGCGCAGCTTGGTCGCGGTGAACGAGGCGACGGGCACGAGGCCGGTGCGCTGGGCGTATTCGGCGGCTCCGACCTCGTCGATCAGCTCTGCGGCGGCCGGGGCGCTGCGGGTGTCGTTCCAGAGCAGGGCGGGGCGGATGACGTGACCGTCGATGTCGAGGACCACCATGCCGTGCTGCTGGGCAGCGATCGAGATCGCGGCGACATCGCCCAGTCCGCCGGCGTCGGCGACAGCGACCTGCAGTGCGTCCCACCATTCCTGCGGGTCGACCTCTGTTCCCTCGGGATGCACGGCGCGGCCGCTGCGCACGAGCGCACCGGTTTCCGTGTCACGAACGACGACCTTGCAACTTTGGGTCGAGGAATCGACTCCGGCAACCAGTGACATGACTACATTCTCCGCTTCGAGAGGGGTGACGTGCGGGTGAGGACGTGCGGGTGACGTGCGCGAACGCGCCCCGGCCGGTTTGTCGCGCCCCCCAGATGAGCGTGACACGCCGGCCGGGGCGCGCAGGTTTGCTGTGTGTTAGTTGCGGGCGCCGAGCAGGTGCTCGAGGGCCAGCTGCTGCAGGCGGACGAAGCCGAAGCCCTTGCCACCGAAGTACGCGTCGGTGTCGAAGTCTTCGTAGGAGGCGCGGTCGGCGAGCAGGTCGTCGTAGGTTTCGCCTTCGCCGAGGGTCGGCAGCGCGAGGTCGGGCACCTTGGCGGCGGCGAGCATCTGCTGCACTTCGGGGTCGGCACGGAAGGACGCGGCGCGTTCCTTGAGGAGCAGGTACGTCTGGATGTTGGCCTTGGCGGAGTCCCAGACGCCCGTGATGTCCTCGGTGCGGCTCGGCTTGTAGTCGAAGTGGCGCGGGCCCTCATAGGCCTGGCCGCCGTTCGGGCCGCCGTTTTCGAGCAGGTCGACCAGGGCGAAGGCGTTGTGCAGGTCGCCGTGGCCGAAGACGAGGTCCTGGTCGTACTTGATGCCGCGCTGGCCGTTGAGGTCGATGTGGAAGAGTTTGCCCTGGTAGAGCGCCTGGGCGATGCCGGCGGCGAAGTTGAGCCCGGCCATCTGCTCGTGGCCGACCTCGGGGTTCACGCCGACCATTTCGGGGCGGTCGAGGGTCGTGATGAACGCCATCGCGTGGCCGATCGTCGGCAGCAGGATGTCGCCGCGGGGTTCGTTCGGCTTGGGCTCGATCGCGAAGCGGAGGTCGTAGCCCTTGTCCGTGACGTAGTCGCCGAGCAGGTTGACGGCCTCGCGGTAGCGGAGAGAGAGCCGAGCGGATGTCCTTGGCCGAGTCGTACTCCGCGCCTTCGCGCCCGCCCCACATCACGAAGGTCTTCGCGCCGAGCTCGGCGGCGAGGTCGATGTTGCGCAGCACCTTGCGCAGGGCGAAGCGACGGACGCTGCGGTCGTTCGAGGTGAAGCCGCCGTCCTTGAAGACGGGCTCGCTGAACAGGTTCGTCGTGATCATCGGAATAATCAGGCCGGTGTCCGCACAGGCCTGCTTCACGCGGTCGATCTGCGACTGGCGCTTCTCTTCCGTGCAGCCGAACGGGAACAGGTCGTTGTCGTGGAAGGTCAGGCCGTACGCCCCGATTTTCGCCAGGTTCTCCACGGCGTCGACGACGTCGAGCGGCGGACGGGTCGGACCGCCGAACGGGTCAGCGCCGTTGTAGCCGATGGTCCAGAGGCCAAAGGAGAATTTGTCTGCGGGGGTAGGCGTGATGGCCATGAGGTTCCTTGTCTGTCAGCGACGTTGATGATTTGTTGTAGCTATAAACATATTAGGGGAAAAGCGGATGCTGCGCTACCGTTCCCGCGCAATCGGTGCGACCGGAAATGGGCTGGTCGCGCCCACTGTCGCCGTTGCCGCCGAGTGTCGCCGTTGTATGGGCGACACTCGGCGAGAACGGCGACGAAGGGTGGGCGGGCGGCGGCGGGTCAGAGCGGGGTGACCGTCGCCGCGGCCACGAGGACACGGGTGTGGTCGACGGTGCGCACCGGACCGGTGAGTTGCAGGGCGAGGGTCGCGGCGAACGAAGCGCTCGAGTGCCCGAGTCGCAGGCTCGAGAGCGCCGGGTTCGACGATGCGGTCGCCGGCCCTGCCCGTGAACGCGGCGAGATCGGCGTGCACCGCGAACTCGACGCGGGCGCTCTCACCGGCCCCGAGCTCGACCCGCGCGTAGCCGATCAACCGGTTCACCGGCCGCACGACCGAGGCGACCGGGTCGTGCAGGTAGAGCTGCACGACGTCCGCACCGGGGCGGGCGCCCGTGTTCGTGACCGTGAGCGCGACCGTTGTTGCGGTATCCGTGGTCATCGAGGCCGCGCCGATCGCGGGGTCGGTCCAGTCGAAGCCGCTGTAACCGAGGCCGTGGCCGAACGGGAAGCGCGCGGTCGGGTCGAGGTTGGAGACCTCGTTCCGGCTTCCGAGCGGCGCGGCGAGGTACCCGCCGGGCTGGCCGCCCGCACGATTCGGCACGCTCACCGGCAGCCGGCCGGACGGGTTCACCCGGCCACTGATCACGCCGGCGAGGGCGCCTGCGCCCTCCTCACCGGGGAAGAACGACTGCAGCACGGCTGCGGCCCGTTCGGGCGCATCGTGCAGGAAGTACGGGCGTCCGGCGACGAGCACGGTCACGACGGGGGTACCGCTCGCGAGGACCGCGTCGAGCAGCGGCCATTGCCGTCCGGGCAGGCTCGAGCGACTCGGCGTCGCAGCCCTCCCCGCTGGTCCCGCGCCCGAACAGGCCTGGCCGGTCGCCGAGCACGATGATGACGAGGTCGGCGTCGGCCGCGGCTCGTGCCGCCGACGCGATGCCGGTCTCGTCCGTCCCGTCGACGGTCACGCCGGGGGAGTAGGTCACGGTCGCTGCGGGGTATTCGCTGCGCACGGCCTCGAGCACGGTGCGGATCTCAATGCCGATCGGCACCTCGGGGTGCAGGGTGCCGACATGGCCGGGGAACGAGTAGCACCCGAGCAGGTTGAGCGCGTCGTCCGCGTTGGGGCCGACGACCGCGATCCGCAGTGGTGCGCCAGCGGATGCCGGTGCGACGGGCAACAGTCCGTCGTTCGTCAGCAGCACGACCGATTGCTCGGCGATCCGACGTGCGACGCTCCGGCTGGCGGTGGGGTCAAGATCGACCCGCCCGCGTACGGCCTCGACGTCGGTGAGATCGGCGTCGGTCCAGCCGGCCGGGAGCGGGGACCAGTCTGCATCGAGCAGGCCGAGGTCGAGCTTCTGCAGCAGCACGCGCCGGGCGGCGCGGTCGACGTAGTCGCTCGAGAGCCGGCCGGCCTCGATCTCGGCGAGGAGCGGTTCGGCGAAGGTCTTGACGGTCGGCAGGCTCCACGTCGACGCCGGCGCGCAGGGCCTGCACCGCGGCATCCCCCCAGGTCTCGGCGATCGAGTGCAGGGTCTTCAGGAAGGCGATGCCGAAGTAGTCGGCGACGACCGTCCCGGTGAAGCCCCAGGTGTCGCGGAGGAGCCCGGTGAGCACGGTCGGGTCCGCGGCCGTCGGCACGCCGTCGATGTCGGTGTACGCGTGCATCACGGAACGGACCCCGCTTTCGCGCACCGCCATCTCGAACGGCGGGACGAGCACGTCGTTGAATTCGCGGCGGCCGATCGAGACGGGGGCGAGGTTGCGGCCGGCCTTCGACGCGGAATAGCCGATGAAGTGCTTGAGGGTCGCGACGATGCCTGCGGATTCGAGGCCGCGCACATAGGCGGTCGCGATGGTGCCGACGAGGGTCGGGTCCTCGCCGATCGTCTCTTCGACGCGGCCCCAGCGGGCGTCGCGCACGACGTCGAGCACCGGGGCGAGGCCCTGGTGTACGCCGACGGAGCGCATGCTCGCGCCGATCCGGCCCGACATCTCCTGCACGAGGCCGGGGTCGAAGGTCGCGCCCCAGGCCAGCGGCACCGGGTAGGCGGTCGCGCCCCACGCGGTGAAGCCGGCGAGGCACTCCTCGTGGGCAAGGGCCGGGATGCCGAAGCGGCCGGCCGCGACGATGCGGCGCTGGCTGCGCGCGAGGGAGACGATGCCGACGGCGGCGTCGACGGGCCCGGAGCCGAACGGCCGGGTCAGCTGGCCGAGGCCGTGCGGGAGGAGTTCGTCGAGGTCGAGGGCGTCTTCCATATCGTGCTGGTACGGGGCGACGCCGCCGCCGTCGTTGGAGGCGCCGACCCAGACTCCGTAGAGCTGGGCGACCTTCTCGCGCAGGGTCATCGCGGCGAGGAGGGTGTCGACGCGCTCGGCGGGGGAGCGCGCGGTGTCCTGCCAGGCGTGCGGTGCGGCATCCGCCTGGGCGGGGACCTGGGACGGAGCGGGGGAGAGTGTGTCTGTCATGGTTACTTGCCTCCGACGCCCATGAGGCCCTGAACGAGGGCGCGCCGGGCGAATAGGTACACGAAGAGAACCGGGAGCATCGAGAGCAGCACAGCCGCCATCAGCCCCGGAATGTTGACACCGTACTGCGACTGGAAGTCGAACAGGCCGAGGGTGATCACCTTGGTCGAGGCCGACTGGGTCAGGATCAGGGGGAAGAGGAACCCGTTCCAGGCCTGCAGCGCGGAGAAGACGATGATCGTCGAGATGCCGCTCTTGGAGAGGGGCAGCACGAGCTGGAAGAAGCTGCGCATCGGCGTCGCACCGTCCATGGCCATGGCCTCGTAGAGCTCCGGGGTGATGTCGCGCATGCTGCCGGTCAGGATCAGGGTGCAGATCGGCAGGCAGAACGCCGCCGTCGGCAGGATGATGCCGATCAGGCTGTCGTAGAGCCCGGCGACAGAGATCAGGTAGAAGATCGGCACGATGACGGCCTGGGCCGGGATCGCGAGCCCGAGCAGGAAGGTGCGGAAGATCAGCGAGATGCCCCGGCTCCGGCTGCGGACGACCGCATAGGAGAGCGGCGGCACGACGAGCACGACGATCGCGACGACGCTCACCGTGACGATGACGGTGTTCCAGACATAGGTGAGGAACCCGCCGGTGACGAGGGCGCCGAAGTTGTCGAGGGTGAACGAGCTCGGCAATGACAAGGGGCCGGCGGATGCGTAGCCCTGCTGCGTCTGGATCGTGGCCGTGACCATGACGTAGATCGGGACGAGGACGATCAGGAGCCAGATGATGCTGCCGGCCCCGGCGAAGTAGTTCGGTCTGGGCTTCATCAGATGCCTTCCTGGGCGCTGTTCATCTTGTCGTAGCCGGTGGCCCTGACCATGATGAGCGAGATGGCCGTCGCGATGACCACGAGCACGAGCGCGATCGCGCTGCCGACGCCGAAGTCGAAGGACTGGAACGCCTTCCGGTACATGTAGTACGGCGTGATCGTGGTGTCGGTGCCCGGGCCACCCTTGGTCAGGATGAGCACGGTGTCGAACGTGGTGAGGCCGCCGACGACCATCAGGATGCCGGAGGT
Organism: Cryobacterium breve; assembly: GCF_027594785.1. Lineage (GTDB taxonomy): Bacteria > Actinomycetota > Actinomycetes > Actinomycetales > Microbacteriaceae > Cryobacterium > Cryobacterium breve_A. The sequence goes on along the minus strand of NZ_CP075584.1, from coordinate 1,850,337 downwards.
CACGATGGTGTTGCGCAGCTGCGGCAGGGTGATGCTGAAGAACTTCCGCATCGTGCCGGCACCGTCGATCTCGGCGGCCTGGTACAGCACGGGCGGAACCGAGCGGGCGGCGCCCTGGTAGAGCAGGGTGTGCAGCGGAGTGAACTGCCAGGCGCCGACGAAGGTCAGCACGGCGATCGCGCCGGCCTGGCTGCCGAGCAGGTTGCCGTCGCCGCCGAAGATCCCGGCCAGCTGGCCGGGGATGCCGAAGTTCGGGTCGAGCAGGGCCCGCCAGAGCACCGAGACGGCCGCGGAGGAGAGCAGCAACGGGATGAAGTAGATCGCGGAGAGGACGGCGCGGTTCTTCTGCTGTCCCGCGGCCCAGACGCCGAGCAGGATGCTCAGTGGGGTCTGGATGAGGACGCCGAGCAGGGTGAGCAGGGCGCTCAGCCAGAGGCTCTGCATCATGACCTTGTCGCCGAGGAGCTTGTTCCAGTTGTCGAGTCCGTTGAACTCGGGAGAGCCGAGTCCGCTCCAGCTCGTGAAGGACATCACCGCGACGCCGATGAGGGGGACGATCGCGAAGAGGGCGAAGAAGATTGTGGCGGGGAGGGCCCAGGCGAAACCCGGGCGGCCCACGTTGGGGCCGCCCGAGTGCCGTGAGCGCCCGGTGGTTGGACGCTTCATGGTCAGTTTCCTAGAGTGCCTGCATCGCGGAGATGAAGCCGGCGACGTCGAGCTTGCCGGTGAAGAACTGCGAGACCGCGGTCTTCAGGTCAGCGGACGCCGACTGGGGGTATGCCTGGTCCCAGGAGAGCTGGAACGCGGGTGCGTCCTTGACCAGGTTGAACTGGAAGGTCGCGTATGCCGGGTCGGCGGCCTGGTCGAGGAATTTCTCGGTCGTGGTCGTCGTGGGGAGGTTGCCGATGGCCAACTGGGCCTGGACGAACTCGTCGGAGTACATCAGCTTCAGGAAGTCGCGGGCGGTGTCCGGGTAGCGGGTGGCCTTGATGACCGAGTAGTAGTTGTTGGTGTTGCCGACGAGGTCTGCGCCGTCACCCTTGCCATCGGCGATCGACGGGAAGCCGGTGTAGCCGAGGTTGGCTTCGGTCCACGCCTTGTCCGCAGTCTGCTGGGTGGAGTACTCCCACGAGCCCATGAGCTCGAAGGCGGCCTTGCCGGTGCGGAGCAGTGCGGGCGAGCCACCGTCGACGAAGCTCACGGAGTCGAAGTTGGTGCCGAAGGCGCCCGCGTCGATGAGGGACTTGAGCTTGGTGAGTGCTGCCTTGCCGTCAGCGGAGTCCCAGACGGTGGTGTCGCCGCCGATGGCCTTCGTGAGGAGGTCGGGGCCGGCAACACGGTCGAAGAGGTACTCGAACCACATCAGGGTCGGCCACTGGTCGGCGCCGCCGAGGGCGATCGGGGTGATTCCCTTCGCCGTGAGGACCTTGACGTCGGCGAGCAGGTCGTCCCACGTCTTCGGTGCGGTGATCCCCGCATCCGTCAGGACCTGCTTGTTGTTGAACAGGATGACCGGCTGGGTGCCGCGCATCGGGATGCCGTACGGAACTTCGTCGATCGCGGCGGCGTTGAAGACGGAGGGCAGGAAGCTCGACTGGAGGGCCGGGTCCGTCTTGATCATGTCGGTGAGCGGCAGGAGAAGGTTGGCCTTGACGAACGGCTGGATGCTGCCGCCGCCCCAGTTGAAGAAGACGTCGGGCGCCGCGTCGGTGCTGATGATCGTCTGGAGCTTCTGCTGGTAGTTCGCGCCGGGGATCCGGTCGAGGATGACCTGGACCTTCGAGGTGGCGTTGAATTTGTCGACCATCGCCTGTTCGACGGTGTTGCCCGCGTCTCCGTAGACGGCGACGTGGATGACATTCTCCGGACGGTTGCTGTTTGCTGTGCTGCCTGATGTGCCGGAGCACGCGGAGAGCGTGACTCCCAACGCGAGTACTGCGGATGCGGCGACGGCTCGTTTGAGCCACCTGCTCGTGTTCGACATTGAACGCCTCTCGAAAGTTTCGGCATAGTTGCCGAAAGTGATTAGGATGACTGGAGTCTATGGCGCAGGGTTTGTTGCGTCAAGCGACAAACCAAACGGATGCACGAGGCCGAGGCTTCGGGGAAGAATGAGCCCATGTCGATCGTCGAAGAAGGCCGGGAGAGCCCGGACCGCGTGACCCTCTCGGCGATCGCCGCGCTCGCGGCCGTGTCGCTCTCCACCGTCTCCAAGGTGCTCAACGGGCGCGGCGACGTCGCCCCGGCGACGCGCACCCGGGTCGAGGACCTGCTGTCCCGCAACGGGTACAGCAGGCGCGGCGACGCCGCGGCCTCCGCTCCCCTGCTCGAGCTCGTCTTCCACGAGCTCGAGAGCGTCTGGGCGATCGAGATCATCCGCGGGGTCGAGCGCGTCGCGCGGGCGAACGGGCTCAGCATCGTGCTCACCGAGAGCGGCGACCGGCACGCGCCCTCGGTCGAGTGGATCGACGGCGTGATCGCCCGCAATCCGGTCGGGGTGATCCTGGTCTTCTCCGACCTCTCGGGAGAGCAGAAGCAGAAGCTCGCGACCCGCGGCATCCCCTTCGTCGTCGTCGACCCGGCGGGGGAGCCCACCCCGGACGTGCCCTCGATCGGCTCGGCGAACTGGTCAGGCGGCCTCGCGGCGACCCGGCACCTCATCGACCTCGGGCACACCCGGATCGGCATGATCGGCGGGCCCGTCGACATGCTCTGTTCGATCGCTCGGATCGGCGGTTACCGCGCCGCGCTCGAAGCGGCCGGCATCGCCTACGACTCCGCACTCGTGCTCGACGGTGACTTCCACCCGGAGGGGGCCCGGGTGCGCGCGGTCGAGCTGCTCGACCGGCCGGACCGGCCGACCGCCATTTTCGCGGGGAGCGACCTCCAGGCCATGGGCGTGTACGAGGCGGCCAGGGCGCTGGGGCTGCGCATCCCGGCCGACCTCTCGGTCGTCGGCTACGACGACCTCCCCCTCGCCCGGTGGGTCGGACCGCCGCTCACGACGATCCGGCAGTCGCTCACCGAGATGGCCGAGGCCGCGGCCAACCTCGCGGTCAGCATGCGGCACTCCCCGGGCGGCACCGTGCAGCGGATGGACCTGGCGACGAGCCTCGTCACCCGCCACAGCACGGCCCCGCTCGCCTGACCTCGAATCCATTCGACGGACTTTTTGGGTTTTTGCGCGTGGGAGCGCGTTTGAAGGGCTTTCCGGGCAAAAACTCCGTCGAATTGGTTAGGGGAGCGGCACGTAGTCGAAGGCGGTGACCGTGACCGGGTGGCCGGGCTCCCCGCTCACGAAGGGCCCGACGAGGGTGCCCACGAAGCCGCCGGCGCGCTCGGTCGTCAGGAGGGCGGCATCCGTCAGGGCGATGACCCGCGTCTCGCCGGTCACCGAGACCGCGAACTCGACCCCAGCGGCGGACAGCTCGGCGGTGAGGTCGAGCACGGAGCCCGTCGCAACGGGGCCGATCGGCACCCTGCCGAGGACCGTGTCGACACCGTCGGCGCGCGCGATCGCGGTCGCGGCCCAGCCGGCCGGCGCGTGCGCGAGCTCGAGGCGCAGGCCGAAATCCCCGCTCTGCCGCAGGGCGAGCCCGGTCGTGACCCCCGGGTGCGGCAGCACCAGGTGGATGCCCGCCCGCACGTCGGGATGCCGCAGCCGATACCCGAGGAACGCGGCCGGCGTCCCCGTCACGGGCTGTAGTGCCGATGTCGGTGTCGGCCCGGCGGGGGCCGTGGACGCGGGCGGCGGCGCAGGAGCCTCGAGGTGCAACCCGGCAGCCGAGGTGTGCGCTCCCGGCACCGGCCCGCGCACGCCGAGCCAGTGCGCCGCGAGCGGCCCGGGCGGGAACGTGTCATGCAGTTCGGCCGGGGTCGGCGCATCCGCGCTCGTGAACGGTGTGCTGCCGCGCTCGCCGAGCCTGCCGGCACCCGGGTTGAATACGGGCCAGCCGGACTCCCAGGCGACGGGTGCGAGGAAGGTCTCCCTGCCGAGCACGTGCCCGCCCGCCCGGACCCGGACGCCGAGGGCGAGGGCCCACCAGGAGCCGTCCCCCGCCTCGACGAGGTCGGCGTGCCCGACGTTCTGCACCCTCGCGGTAGCCCCCAGTTGACGGTGGCTGAGGACCGGATTGCCGGGGTTCCCGACGTATGGGCCCGTGACGGACCGGGACCTGGCGACCGAGACGGCGTGGTTCCGTTCGGTGCCGCCCTCGGCGGCGAGGAGGTGGATCCACCCGTCGTGCGCGTAGAGGTGCGGTCCCTCCGCCCACACCGCACCCGTGACCGCGCCGTTCCAGAGGATGTGTTCCTGGCCGAAGAGTCGCCCGGCGACCGGGTCGAGCTCGCGGAGCCAGATTTCGGTCTGGGCGGGGTATGCGCCGGGTTCGACGAGGCGGCAGCCGGCCCACCAGGCCCTGCCTTCGTGGAAGAAGATCGTCGGATCGATGCCACGCGCGCCCTCAAGGAACACCGGATCGGACCAGGGGCCGGCCGGGTCGGTCGCGGTCAGGAGGAACGACGCGTCCGCCGCGCCGCCGACGACCGTGCAGGCGAGGAAGAACACGCCGTCGTGATGGCGCAGGGTCGGGGCGTAGAGGCCGCCGGAGTCAGGGACTCCGGCGAGGTCGAGCAGGCGCGCCTGGCCGGGGCGGTCGACCGCGTGGCCGACGGGCGTCCAGGTGACGAGGTCGGTGCTCGAGTGCAGCGGGAGGCCGGGGAAGTACTCGAACGACGAGTTGGCGAGGTAGAAGGTGTCGCCGACCCGGCAGACCGAGGGATCCGGGTACATTCCGGGCAGGACCGGATTCGCGAAGACCGTCATGCTTGACCACCCTAGTGACCGGACCGACGGCATCCGTGCCCCACGACCCGTTTAAGTCGATTGTCACAACAAAACGAGTGAGGGGGTGGTTCTGGTTCGCTGGTTCATGGTCCAGACTGTGCGACAAGGCATTTATCAGCGGGGTGGGAAGCGAGGTCGGCGCCATGGCGAGCATCCACGACGTTGCACGGGTGGCCGGCGTCTCGATCAGCACAGTGTCCTACGCTTTGTCCGGCAAGCGGTCGATCGCCGCATCCACTCGCCTTCGGGTACTCGATGCCGTCGAGCGTCTCGGTTATCGCCCGAACGCCGGGGCGAGGATGCTCGCGGGCACCCGCACCAACATCTTCGCCCTCACGGCGCCGTTCCACGCGGACACCTATGCGCCGGCACACATGGCCTTCGTGCTCGCTGTCGCGCAGGCCGCCCGCGAACACGACTACGACGTGCTGTTGCTCACCCAGGACGAGGCGACGAGCGGGCTGCGCCGGGTGGCGTCCAGCAGCCTCGTCGACGGCATCATCGTGCTCGACGTCGCGGGCGACGACGACAGGGTCGCGGTGATCCGCGAACTCGGCGTGCCGGCGACCTTCATCGGCATTCCCAAGGATGCCGCCGGTCTCGTCTGCGTCGACCTCGACTTCGAGGCCGCTGCGGCGCTCGCCGTCGAGAAGCTGGTGGCGGCCGGGCACCGGTCGATCGGACTGATCGGGCACTCTCCCGGGGTCTACGCGCGCGGCTCGAACTTCCCGCCCCGGTTCCGCGACGGCTTCTTTGCGGCCGCGGCGGCCCACGGGATCGAGACGGCCTTCGTGATGCCCGAGCGGGACGGGCCGAGCGTACGGATCGCCCTCGACGCGCTCTTCGCTGAGCGCCCGGAGATGACTGCGGTCGTCCTCCATGCCGAGGAGAGCATCCACGCCGCGGTGCTGGACGTGCTGCGTGAACGCGGCCTGCGGGTGCCCCAGGATCTCTCCGTGCTTGCGGCCTGCGCGAGCTTCGAGACCGACCACTTCGAGCCTCCCCTCGACACGATCCCGCTCGTCGCCGCCGACTCCTGCTGGCGGGCGGTCACGCTCGCGATCGAGCAGGTGAGCGGCCCGATAGAGCCTCGGATCGAACTGGTCCCTCCGCGCTTCTACGAGCGCGGCTCGATCGCGCCGCCGCCGGACCGGCACCTGGCCTCCCCGCGATCCTGAGCCACCCGCGACCCGGGGATCCGGGCCGCGCCGCCGTCGGTCGTTGACGACCCGCTGAGGTGTCGCATATCGATGTTCAACCCGCGTGTGAACCTCGATATGCGACACCTCAGGGGGAGGATTCGGGGGATCGCGGTCGGGGTGGATGCTCGCTCGACGCGGATATGTTGCGAATATCAACAAACATCTTGTGCCAGCATCCGCGGGCCCCTATGCTTCAAAGCGACCCACTGTCGAAGCGTTTCGGCAGACGATAGGCACAGCAATTATCGAAGCGTTTCGATTCGCTCGCGCTGGGGTCGTCATCGGCGACAGGAATCGGAGTCGCCACTACAAGGAGGTAGAACGTGAGATTAGGAAAGCGCGCCCTCGCTGTCGTCGCAATGACGGCGGCAGCGGCACTCTTGACCGGCTGTGCGAGCGGTTCAAGCGGCGGGTCCACAACCGCAGCGAGCAGCGGGCCGGTTGACGGCACCGGAAAGACCCTGACGCTCTGGGACTTCGAGTCCGACACCAGCGCGATGGGAATCGCCTGGAACGAGGCGATCAAGGTCTTCGAGAAGGAGACCGGCGCGAAGGTCAAGTTCGAGGCCAAGAGCTTCGAGCAGATCCGTTCGACCGCGAGCCAGGTCCTCAACTCCGACCAGGCCCCCGACATCCTCGAGTACAACAAGGGCAACGCCACCGCCGGCCTGCTCGCAAGCCAGGGCCTGCTCAGCAACCTCGACGACTACGTCAGCCAGTACGGCTGGGACGCGAAGCTCGCCCCCTCCCTCCAGACCACCGCCAAGTACGACGAAAACGGCATCATGGGCTCCGGCTCCTGGTACGGCGTTCCGAACTACGGCGAATTCGTCGAGGCCTATTACAACAAGGACATGTTCGCGAAGTACAACGTCGCGATCCCGACAACGCAGGCCGAGTTCGAAGCCGCACTGAAGACCTTCAAGGACGCCGGGATCACCCCGCTGTCCGAGTCGGCGGCCGAGTACCCGCTCGGGCAGCTCTGGTACCAGCTCGCGCTGACCAAGGCAGACCGCAGCTTCGTCAACGATTACCAGCTCTACACCGGTGACGTCGACTGGCAGGGCAAGGAACTCACCTACGCGACCAACACCATCAAGGACTGGACCGACAAGGGCTACATCTCCAAGGACGCGACCGGGACCAAGGCAGAGGATGCCGGCACCGCGTTCATCGCGGGAACGAACCCGATCTTCTTCTCCGGCAGCTGGTGGTACAACCGCTTCACGACGGAGATCAAGGGCTTCAACTTCGGCACCTTCCTCTACCCCGGCGCCACGATGTCTCCCGGATCCAGCGGAAACATGTGGGTCGTTCCGGAGAAGGCCAAGAACAAGGACCTCGCCGCCGCATTCATCGACATCACAATGCGCCCGGAGATCCAGGCCCTGATCGGCAACAACGGTGGCGTCCCCGTCGCCGCGAACGCCGCGGACATCACAGACCCGAAGAGCCAGGAACTGATTGCCAACTTCAACACGCTCACCGCGCGCGACGGCATCGGCTTCTACCCCGACTGGCCCACCCCGACCTTCTACGACCAGCTGAACGCCGGCCTGCAGGAGCTCATGAACGGCACCAAGTCGTCCAAGGACGTTTTGAGCGAACTCGGCACCGAATACAACGACGGCATCAAGGACATCAAGAAGTAGTCCGCCGCGGGTCGCGCCTCCCCGGCGCGACCCGCACCCCCTCTTCCTGCCGCGCAGGCCCGGCGTCGTGGCTGCGCGGCAGACCCCTGAACTGAAGAAAGGCAAGGCGATGGTTACGACAGCCCCGCTGGCCACTGAGACAACCGAATCGCACCCGCCCCGGCCGGGCAAGCCTGCGGGCAAGCGCGTTCGCCGCACACCCGTGCAGAGCCTCATCCCCGGCGCGGGCGGCAAGGGCTTCTGGCTCTACCTGGTGCCAGGCCTGCTCCTGCTCACCATCATCGTCCTGGTTCCGCTGGGCTGGAACTTCTTCCTGACCTTCACCAAGTACCGCGGCATCAAGCCCCCGGTCTGGATCGGCCTCGACAACTGGACCAAGCTCTTCGGCGACGACGTGTTCTGGACCTCATTCGGCAACTCGATCGCCATGATCGTGGCCATGGTCGTCGTCCCGACCCTGCTCGGCCTCGTACTCGCGGCCATGCTCTTCGACCTCGTCGGCAAGAAATTCGGCGGCAAGATCGCCAGCTTCCTCCGCGCCACCTACTACCTCCCGCAGATCCTGCCGACCGTGATCGCGGCGATCGTGATCGGCTGGATCCTCCGCCCGGAGAACGGTGCCCTCAACCAGGTGCTCGGCGCCATCGGACTCAGCGGCCTCGAACACAACTGGCTCGGCAGCCCGGACACCGCGATGGCCTGCATCATGGTCATCATGATCTGGGTCCAGCTCGGCTACCCGATCGTGATCTTCATGGCCGCCCTGCAGCGCGTCGACCCGGAGCTCTACGAGGCAGCGGAGCTCGACGGCGCCAACTGGTTCCAGCGGTTCCGCGCCATCACCGTCGGCATCATCCGCCCGGAAATCTTCGTCGTGACCCTGACCTGCACGATCGCAGCCCTCAAGGTGTTCGGCCCGATCTACGCCCTGACCCGCGGCGGCCCAGGCACCTCGACCATGGTGCCGAGCTACTACTCCTACAGCGAGTTCTTCCAGAACCAGCAGGTCGGCTACGGCGCAACGATCGCCACCGCCCTGACCGTCGTGGTCGCCGTCGTCGCGATCATCTTCATCACTTTCCAGACCCGGCTCGAGCGCCAGGACGAGGAGCGCTAGCCATGACTACCCTGACCGACAAAATCCGTCCCCGCCGCGATTCCGGCGCCCCGGAACCCAAGCCGCTCAAACTGCCCAAGGTGCACACCCGCAAGACCACCGGCGACTGGGTCATCCTGTTCATCGCAATCATCATCGGCCTCTTCATCGCGATCCCGTTCGTGATGATCGTGATCAACTCCTTCAAGTCGCCGGCCGACTACAACAGGCTCCGGCCCCCTCGCCCTGCCGAGCAACCTCTACTTCGACGGCATCATCAACTTCTGGACCAGGGTCAACTTCCCGGAGAAGCTCTGGAACAGCGTGGTCATCTCGAGCGTCGTCGCCGTGGCCGCCGTACTCCTGTCGATGTTCAATGCGTACGCGATCGGAATCGGCCGCATCCGCGGCCGCACCTGGATCGTCGTGCTGATCCTGCTCGCCAACATGGTGCCGCAGGAGGCCCTGCTCTACCCGCTCTACTTCATGTTCAAGCAGGTCGGACTGTACGACAACATCTGGGCCGTCATCATCATCTTCACGGTCATCCAGAGCGCCTTCGGCACCTACCTGCTGTCGAGCGTCTACGGCACCTTCCCGAAGGAACTCCTCGAGGCGGCCTCACTCGACGGCGCAAGCCGCTGGCAGATCCTCTGGCGCGTGGTCTACCCGATCAGCCGGTCGACCCTCGCCGTGCTCCTGATCTTCTTCTTCATCTGGACCTGGAACGAATTCCTGATCCCGTTGACCTTCCTGGTCAGCAACGCGAACCAGACGGTCCCCGTCGCGATCAGCGTGCTGCAGGGCGACCGCCTGATGGACGTCACCACCACGAGCGCATCCGCTCTGCTCGGCCTGCTGCCGACGCTCATCTTCTTCCTCATCTTCCAGCGCACGCTGACGCGTGGCATTACCGCAGGAGCAGTCAAGTAATGAAGTTCACCGATGGATTCTGGCACGTGCGTCCCGGCGTCACGCCGCTCTATGCGCAGGAGGCGTACGACCTCGAGGTCGTGCCCGGCGCGACGGGGGACGGCGACGCACTGCGGATCGACGCCCCCACCAAGGTCATCGCCCACCGCGGCGACGTGCTCAACCGGGCCCTGCTCTCGGTGACGCTGTCCTCCCCGCTGCCCGGCGTGATCCGCGTGCGCGTGGCCAAGGACACCGGCGGGTCGACGGAGCCCGGCTTCGAGCTCGACGGCGCCGTCACCGGCAGCGGCATCGTGTCCGTCGACGAGGACGGCGGGAGCGTCACGAGCGGCCCCCTGACCGCGCGCATCGACCGGGGGAGCCCCTGGAGCCTCCGCTTCGAGGCCGATGGCCACACCCTGACCGAGAGCGGACCGAAATCGATCGGCTACCTGCAGCTCGCCGACGGTGCGCCGATCGCGGCGGAACCCACCGGGGTCTCCGGCGTCACGGAGACCGGGCTCGCCCCCGCATCCGTCTACGTGCACGCCCGGCTCGCGCTCGGCGTCGGCGAACTCGTCTACGGTCTCGGCGAACGCTTCGGACCTCTGGTGAAGAACGGCCAGACCATCGACATCTGGAACGCCGACGGCGGCACCTCGAGCGAGCAGTCCTACAAGAACATCCCGTTCTACCTCACCAACCGGGGCTACGGCGTGCTCGTCAACCACGCGGAGCACGTCTCCTTCGAGGTCGGCACCGAGTCGGTCGAACAGGTGCAGTTCTCCGTCGCGGGCGAATACCTCGAATACTTCGTGATCTACGGGCCAACGCCCAAGGAGATCCTCGGCCGGTACACCGAGCTGACCGGGCGTCCGGCCCAGGTGCCGGCCTGGTCGTACGGCCTCTGGCTGTCGACCTCGTTCACCACCCAGTACGACGAGGCGACGGTCAACTCCTTCATCGACGGCATGGCCGAACGCGACCTGCCGCTCTCGGTCTTCCACTTCGACTGCTTCTGGATGCGCGAATTCAACTGGACCGACTTCGAATGGGACCCCCGGGTGTTCCCGGACCCCGAGGGCATGCTCGCCCGCCTGCACGGCAGGAACCTGCACGTGAGCGCGTGGATCAACCCGTACATCGCCCAGCGCGCCCCAATCTTCGCCGAGGCCCAGGCGGCCGGCTATCTCGTGAAGCGGGCGGACGGCTCCGTCTGGCAGTGGGACTTCTGGCAGGCCGGCATGGGACTCGTCGACTTCACCAACCCGGATGCCGTCACCTGGTTCCAGGGTAAGCTGCGGCACCTGCTCGACCAGGGCGTCGACGCCATCAAGACCGACTTCGGCGAGCGGATCCCGCTCGACGTGGTCTGGCACGACGGATCCAGCCCCGAGCGGATGCACAACTGGTACACCCAGCTCTACAACGCTGCCGTGTTCGAGGTGCTCCAGGAGCACCACGGCGTCGGCGACGCGGTGCTCTTCGCGCGCTCCGCGACCGTCGGCGGCCAGAAGCAGCCGGTGCACTGGGGCGGAGACAACTCGTCGAGCTACGAGTCGATGGCGGAGACCCTGCGCGGCGGGCTCTCGCTCGCCCTCTCCGGATTCGGATTCTGGAGCCACGACATCGGCGGCTTCGAAGGCATGCCCAACGCGGCCGTGCTGAAGCGCTGGCTCGCCTTCGGCCTGATGTCGAGCCACTCCCGGCTGCACGGTTCCACGAGCTACCGGGTGCCGTGGCTCTTCGACGACGGAACAGAGGAACCGGGCCAGAGCGCCGTCGACGTCACCCGTCGCTTCACAAAGCTCAAGCTCTCACTGATGCCCTACCTGTACCAGGTCGGCCTCGAGGCGCACCGCACCGGCATCCCCTTCATGCGCCCGATGCAGGCTCGAATTCGCCGACGACCCCGCCGTCGACTACCTCGACCGCCAGTACCTGCTCGGCCACGACCTGCTCGTCGCTCCTGTCTTCAGCGAGGCCGGCGACGTGTCCTACTACCTCCCCGCCGGGACCTGGACGAACTACCTGACCGGCGAGACCGCGGCCGGACCAACCTGGCGCCGGGAGACCCACGCGTTCGACAGCATCCCGCTGTGGGTGCGGGAGGGCGCCGTGATCGCGACGGGCGCGCGGGACGACCGGCCGGACTACGACTACACCCGGGACGCGCTGATCACGGTCTATCCCGGCGGCGACGCGACCAGGACCGTGCTGGTGTCGGATCCGCTCGGCGATTCCGTCGTGACCTTTACGATTGTGGAAGACGGCGACGGGGTCACGGTGCACAGTGACTCGGACGCCGCGTTCCGCGCCAGGCGCGCGGGAGGCGACACCTCAGCATCCGCGAATCGAAAGGCCACCCTCTCATGACCGATTCCCGCCAGGGCAACCCCGACTACCGCGACTCGGGACTGCAATTCCCGGACGGGTTCATCTTCGGTTCGGCGACGGCCGCGTACCAGATCGAGGGCGCCGCCGACGAGGACGGTCGGGGGCCGTCGATCTGGGACACCTTCAGCCACACGCCGGGCGCGGTCCTGGACGGCGACACCGGGGACAAGGCGAGCGACCACTATCACCACCTCGAGGAAGACCTCGACCTGATGCAGCGGCTCGGCCTGCACGCGTACCGGTTCTCGATCTCCTGGTCGCGGATCCAGCCCACCGGGCGCGGCCCGGTCAACGAGAAGGGCCTCGCGTTCTACGAGCGGCTCGTCGACGGGCTGCTCGAGCGCGGCATCCGACCGATCGCGACGCTCTACCACTGGGACCTGCCGCAGGCCCTGGAGGACGAGGGAGGCTGGACCAACCGCGAGACCGCGTACGCGTTCGCCGAGTACGCGCGGATCATGGGCGCGGCTCTCGGCGACCGGATCGACACCTGGACGACGCTCAACGAGCCGTGGTGCTCCGCGTATCTCGGCTACGGCTCCGGGGCGCACGCGCCAGGTCGCACCGATGGTGCGGAGGCGTTGACCGCGGTTCACCACCTCAACCTCGCCCACGGGCTCGCGATCACGGAACTCAGGAAGGTCGTCACGAACGACCCGGACTTCTCGATCACCCTCAACCTGCACGTCGTGCGCGGAGAGGGCGCCGGCGGGCCAGAGGCCGTTCGGCAGATCGACGGCCTCGGCAACCGGGTTTTCCTCGGCCCGCTCCTGAAGGGCGAATACCCGGCGGATGTCCTCGCCGACACCGCCGCGATCACCGACTGGTCCTTCGTGCGGCCGGGCGACACCGAGATCATCCACCAGCCGATCGACGTGCTCGGCGTCAACTACTACTCGACCAATCTCGTGCGGCTCTGGGACGGCGAGACCCCGCGCCAGAACGCCGACGGCCACAAGGACGCCGCCGGCTCTCCCTGGCCCGGCGCCGACCGGGTCGAATTCGTGCAGCAGGCCGGCCCGTACACCGACATGGGCTGGAACATCGAGCCCGCGGGCCTCGAGGAACTGCTCGTGTCCCTCAGCGAGGAATTCCCGGACCAGCCGCTCATGATCACCGAGAACGGCGCCGCCTTCCCGGACACCCTCGTGCAGGAGGCGGACGGTCCCGCCGTGCACGACCCGCTGCGCACCGACTACCTGCAGCGGCACTTCACCGCTGCGCACCGGGCGCTCGCACGCGGCGTCGACCTGCGCGGGTACCAGGTCTGGTCGTTCATGGACAACTTCGAATGGGCATACGGCTACTCGAAGCGATTCGGCATCGTCTACGTGGACTACGACACCGAGGTGCGCACCCCCAAGGACAGCGCGCTCTGGTACGCGAAGCTCGTCGCCACGGGAATCATCCCCGCCGCCTGAGGCGCGCATCCGGGCCGGCGCGCCTCCTCCGCCGCTTCGCGCCAGGCATGCCTGGCGCGAAGCGGCGCTAGTGGCGCGCACGGGAATGCTCCTCTGGTGCGCCGGGAAAACCGTGCAGACGCACGGTTTTGCGGTTGTGGGCAACAAATTCCGTTCCGGCCCGGAATTATTACGTTTCAATTGGCAGATCTGCGCCCCTTGCTCGAAAAAGGGGGTGACTCGGGCCTGAATCCTGGTATATGTTGGATGCGTCAACATAAGCGCGTGTCGTGGAGTTGATGACAGCGTTACAAGGGGGTAATGGTGGTTTTCCTGCCGCCTCCTCGTGCGATCACAGCATTCAGAGCAGAAAGCAGATCATGACGAAAACCAAGAGGCTGTTCACGATTGTCGCTACGGGGGCCGTTGCGCTCTCGCTCGCGGCGTGTTCAACGGCCACCACATCAGGGACCGGAAGCACCACAGCAGCAATCGCGGACTGCAACGTCGGCATCTCGATGCCGACGAGAAGCCTCGAGCGCTGGATCAACGACGGCGAAGGCCTCAAGACCAAGCTCGAAGGGGCCGGCTGCACCGTCGACCTTCAGTACGCCGACAACAAGACCGACCAGCAGATCAGCCAGATCCAGAACCAGGTCGCCGGCGGGGCCAAGATCCTCGTCGTCGCCGCGATCGACGGCAAGGTTCTCGCACCGGCCCTCGCCGATGCGAAGAAGCAGGACGCCACGGTCATCGCCTATGACCGCCTGATCAACGGCACCGCAGACGTCGACTACTACGCGACGTTCGACAACTACAAGGTCGGTCAGCTCCAGGGCCAGTTCATCGAGAAGGAACTCGGCCTCAAGGACGGCAAGGGTCCGTTCAACCTCGAGCCCTTCGCCGGCAGCCCCGACGACAACAACGCGAAGTTCTTCTTCTCCGGCGCGTGGGACGTGCTTCTTCCCTACGTTGAGAGCGGCAAGCTGGTCGTCCCGAGCGGCAAGGCTCCGAAGACGAACGACGCGTGGACCACCATCGGCATCCAGGGCTGGGCGTCTGACAAGGCCCAGGCCGAGATGGACAACCGGCTCTCCTCGTTCTACGGCAACGGCGCCAAGGTCAACGTCGTTCTCTCCCCGAACGACAGCCTCGCGGTCGGCATCGAAGCATCCCTGAAGTCGGCCGGCTACACCGCCGGCACCGACTACCCGATCATCACGGGCCAGGACGCGGACAAGGCGAACGTCAAGGCCATCCTCGCGGGCACGCAGTCGATGACGGTCTGGAAGGACACCCGTACCCTCGGCGCCCAGGTCTTCACGATGATCCAGTCGATCGCGGCCGGCACAACGGTCGAGGTCAACGACACCAAGACGTACGACAACGGCAAGAAGGTCGTCCCGTCCTACCTGCTGGCCCCTGAGGTCGTCACGAAGGACCTCGTGCAGACGAAGCTCATCGATTCCGGGTTCATCAAGGCTTCGGACGTCGGCCTCTAAGCCGTACCGAAGAAACCGAATTCCGCATCGACTGCGGTGGTGGCGGGCCCCTGGGCTTCGCCACCACCGCGGTCCGTACGCACCCGAACGACGAATTCGCTGACAGGAGCGACACACATGAACGGTCCGATTCTTCGGATGATCGACATCGGGAAAGATTTCAGCGGGGTCAAAGCCCTCGACTCGGTCACCCTCGAAGTCGAGCGCGGAAAGGTCCACGGAATCTGCGGCGAGAACGGCGCAGGCAAGTCGACGCTGATGAAGGTGCTGAGCGGCGTCTACCCGCACGGCAGCTACACCGGCACGATCGAATTCGAGGGGGAAGAGGCCCAGTTCAGGTCGATCAACGACAGCGAAGCGGTCGGGATCGTCATCATCCACCAGGAACTCGCGCTCAGCCCCTACCTCTCGATCGCGGAGAACATCTTCCTCGGCAACGAGAACGCCACCCGCGGCGTCATCGACTGGAACAAGACCAACCTCGAAGCCGCGAGCCTGCTCGCCCGGGTCGGTCTCGACGAGAACCCGGCCACGAAGGTGCTCGAGCTGGGCGTCGGCAAGCAGCAGCTCGTGGAGATCGCGAAAGCGCTGTCGAAGCGGGTCAAGCTGCTCATCCTCGACGAACCGACCGCGGCACTCAACGACGAAGACTCCGACCACCTGCTCGACCTGATCGAGCACCTCCGTGGCCAGGGCATCACGAGCATCATCATCTCCCACAAACTCAAGGAGATCCGTCGGATCGCGGACACGGTCACCGTGATCCGGGACGGCAAGACGATCGAGACGATCGACATGCACGGTCCGGACGCGACCCAGGCCCGCATCATCCGCTCGATGGTCGGTCGAGACCTCAACAGCATGTTCCCGCCCCGGGACCCGAAGATCGGCGCAGAGATCCTCCGGGTCGAGCACTGGAACGCGTACCACCCGGTCGACACGAGCAGGAAGGTCGTCGACAACGCCTCGTTCACCGTGCACGCCGGCGAGGTCGTCGGCTTCGCCGGGCTGATGGGCGCCGGCCGTACCGAACTCGCCATGAGCATCTTCGGACGCTCGTACGGCACGAACATCACCGGCCGGGTCTTCAAGAACGGCACGGAGATCTCGGTGCGCACGGTCGACGAGGCCATCCGCAACGGGATCGCGTACGCGACGGAAGACCGCAAGAAATACGGGCTCAACCTGATCGGCGATATCACGGTGAACGTCTCGGCCGCGGCGCTGGCGACCCTGGCCAGGTTCGGCGTGATCGACCGCCACCGCGAGTACAAGGTCGCGGACGACTACCGCAGGCGGATGAACATCAAGGCGCCGAGCGTTTCGTCGATCACCGGGCAGCTCTCCGGCGGCAACCAGCAGAAGGTCGTGCTGTCGAAGTGGGTCTTTACCGGTCCAGACGTGCTCTTCCTCGACGAACCGACCCGAGGCATCGACGTCGGCGCCAAGTACGAGATCTACGGCATCATCAACGAGCTCGCGGCGGCAGGCAAGGCCGTCGTCGTCATCTCCTCCGAACTACCGGAGCTTCTCGGCATCTCCGATCGCATCTACGCGATCTCCGAGGGTCGCATCACCGGCGAAGTCGCCGCGAAGGATGCCACCCAGGAAAGCCTCATGCACCTCATGACTGCGGGAAAGGACTAGACCGCAATGACCACCACCACCCCAGCCACGCGCAAGCCCCGGCTGGCCATCAACTTCCGTCAGTACGGCATCCTCGCCGCGCTCGTCGTCATCATCGTTCTGTTCGAAGTGCTCACGAAGGGCCGCCTGTTGCTGCCCGGAAACGTGAACAACCTGATCCAGCAGAACGCCTACGTGTTGATCCTCGCGATCGGCATGGTCGTCGTGATCATCGCCGGCCACATCGACCTCTCGGTCGGTTCCGTCGTCGCCATGGTCGGAGCCGTCTCGGCCATCGCGACGAACCAATGGGGCTTCCCGTGGTGGGCGGCCGTGTTGCTCGCCCTCGTCGTGGGTGCGGTCGTCGGCGCCTGGCAGGGCTTCTGGATCGCCTTCGTCGGCATCCCCGCCTTCATCGTGACCCTCGCCGGCATGCTGATCTTCCGCGGTCTCACCCTCGTGCTGCTGACCGGAGGAACGATCAGCGGGCTGCCCGACTCGTTCACGGCGATCGGCGCCGGGTGGTTGCCGGGCGTCCTGGGTGAGCTCGGCGGACGGGACGTGCTGACTCTCGCCCTCGGCGCCATCACCTGCATCGCCCTTGTCGCGCAGCAGCTGCGCACCCGCGCGACCCTGCGGCGCCTCGAGCTCCCGATGGAGTCCATCGTGCAGATGGCCGTCAAGTCCGGTATCGCGGTCATCGCGATCATGTGGCTGGCCTGGCTTCTCTCCGGCTATCGCGGCACCCCGATCATCCTGATCATCCTCGCGGTCCTGATTCTCGGCTATACGTTCATGCTGAACCAGACCGTCTTCGGCCGTCACGTCTACGCGATCGGCGGCAACCTCTTCGCCGCCATGATGAGCGGCGTGAAGACCAGGTGGGTCAACTTCTACGTGTTTGTCAACATGGGCGTGCTCGCCGGACTGGCCGGCGTGGACAGCACCGCCCGGGCAGGCGGCGCCGTGGCATCGGCGGGGCAGAACTACGAACTGGACGCCATCGCCGCGGTCTTCATCGGCGGCGCAGCCGTGCAGGGCGGCGTGGGAACGGTCGTCGGAGCCATCGTCGGTGGCCTCGTGATGGGCGTCCTGAACATGGGGCTCTCGATCCTCTCGGTGGATGCCGCGTGGCAGATGGCCATCAAGGGTCTCGTCCTCCTGCTCGCGGTCGCGTTCGACATCTTCAACAAGCGGCGCAGCGGCGGACGCTGACCCCGGGGCGCGGGCGGTAGCCTTGTGCAACACGCGCGGCCGGAGGAGTACCAGGTGCAGGGAAACAACCACGACGACATCCGTCGGCACAACCTGTCGGTCATCCTGCGCCTCGTGCACCGCAACGGGCCCACCTCCCGCGCCCACCTGACCCGCCTCACCGGACTGAACCGGTCGACCATCGCCGCCCTCGTCGGCGAGCTCGCCCAGCTCGGCCTTGCGGGGGAGCGGGACCCGGACTCGACGAACCAGGTCGGCCGGCCGAGCCCCATCGTGCACGTGGACGCCGCGGTCGTCGCGCTCGCTGTGAACCCCGAGATCGATGCGGTCACGATCGGGATCGTCGGCCTCGACGGCACCGTGCACCGCCGCATCCGCTACCCGACCGAACACACCCCGAGCCCGACGGAGGCCGTGAACATCGCCGCTGCCGTCATCGACGGGATGCGCGGTGAACTCGAGGCCCGGTTCCGCGTCGTCGGCATCGGCGTCGCCGTTCCGGGGCTCGTGCGCGCGCACGACGGGCTCGTGCGGCTCGCCCCGCATCTCGGCTGGGTCGACGAGCCGCTCACCGACATGCTCGAGCGCGCCACCGGATTCCCCGTCGTCGCTGCAAACGACGCGAGCCTCGGGGCGCTCGCCGAGCAGTACTTCGGCGCGGGCAAGGGCATCACCGACCTGATCTACCTGAACGGCGGCGCGAGCGGCATCGGCGGCGGCATGATCGTCGGCGGCCTGCCCGTCGGCGGCGTCGCGGGCTACGCGGGCGAGTTCGGCCACACCCGCGTGAGCGGCAGCGACCGCGTCGACTCCGCAGGGATCGCCGGGACGCTCGAGGCCGAGGTGAGTCGGGCGGAACTGCTCGCGGTGCTCGGGCTCTCCGGCCCCGGTGCGGACGCCGACGAACTCGAGCAGGCGCTGCTCGCGACGGAGTCCGCCGAGGTCCAGGCCGAGGTGCACCGCCAGCTCGATTTCCTCGCGGTCGCGCTCGGCGGGGCGATCAACATCCTCAACCCGCAGGCTCGTCGTGCTCGGCGGCTTCCTCGGCGCGCTCTTCAACGCGGATCCGGAACGCCTCCGCGCGGCCGTCGGCACCTGGTCGCTGCCGTCCTCCTTCGGGAGCGTGCGGATCAGCGCGGCGGAACTGGGTTCGAACCTGTTGATGATCGGCGCAGCGGAGCCTCGCGTTCGAGGGAATCCTCGCCGACCCGAACGGATTCGGCGTCACCGACTGATCCGTCCGGTCCGTCCGGCGTGTCTCGGCCCGGCGGGAATAGCCGGCGGGGCAACCGCCTTGGCACCAGTGGGCGAGAGTGCTTTTCGTCGCGTGCACCCGGGCACGCGACAGGCACGGTGACCGTCCAGCCTGCCCCAGCATCCGTCCCAGCGCCAGCCCCCAGCACCCACAGTGAGGACACGTCCGCCGTGAGCACCGCCACCGCCCCCATTTCCGTCGTCCGGCATCCGGGAGATGCCCTGACCCGGCCGCAGCGCCTGGTCTATGTGCTCGTGCTCGGAGCCCTCACTGCGCTCGGCCCGTTCACGATCGACCTCTACCTGCCCGCGTTCCCCACGCTCGAGAGCGAACTCGGCGTCTCCGCGGCGGCCATCCAGCTCACCCTGACCGGAACCATGATCGGTTTCGGCTTCGGCCAGCTCGTCGTCGGGCCGTGGAGCGACCGGGTCGGTCGCCGCCTGCCCCTGCTTCTCGCGACCGGGTTCCATATCCTGGCGAGCGTCGGTGCCGCGCTGTCCCAGGACATCGTGTGGCTCGGCGTCTTCCGGGTCTTGATGGGCTTCGGCGCGGCGGCGGGCGCGGTCGTCGCCCTCGCCATGGTGCGCGACCTGTTCGGCGGCAAACCGCTCGTGCGGATGCTGTCCCGGCTCGCCCTGGTCAGCGGGCTCGCCCCCGTGCTCGCCCCGGTGATCGGGTCCCAGCTCCTCCTCGTGATGAGCTGGCGCGGCATCTTCTGGGTGCTCGCCGGCTATGGCGTCGTCGTCGTCGTGGCGGTCGCGTTCCTGATCGTCGAGACCCTGCCCGTTCGGGAACGCCACGCCTCCGGGCACAACACGCTCGCCCAGCGCTACCGGGCCGTGCTCGGCGACCGCACCTTCGTCGGGGTGGCCATCATCGGAGCGATGACCTTCACCGGGCTGTTCTCGTATCTCTCGGCCTCGCCGTTCCTGTTCCAGCAGGTGTATTCCTTCAGCCCGCAACAGTACGGAGTGCTGTTCGCGGTGAACTCGCTCGGCATCGTCGCGGGCGTGCAGCTCTCCTCGGTGCTGATGCACCGCTTCAACGTCGCCCCGCAGTGGATCATCGCGGTCTCGACGATCGTGCTGTTCATGGCGGCGATGGCGATCCTGGTGCTCGACCGCGCCGGCGCCGGCCTCTGGGGCACCCTCGTGCCGCTCTGGGTGTTCATCGCCGCGTGCGGCTTCACCTTCCCATCGGCGCAGGTGATCGCACTGGATGCGCACGGTCACGAGGCCGGGACCGCTGCGTCGCTGCTCGGAGCGGCCAACTTCGGGGTCGCGGGGCTGATCTCCCCGATCGTGGGACTGCTCGGCGTGGGCACCGCCGTGCCGATGTCGGCGGTGATGGGCGTGACAGCCGTCGTCTCGATCGTCGTACTGTGGACCCTCGTCCGGCCGCGCTCGCTCGGAACCCTCGACGCGGCCTGAACCCCTGGCCGGCGCCGGGCATCCGTTTCACGACCTGACGTGGGTGCCTTCGCCGCGAAAACGCAGGATGAGCGGGTCCCTGAGGCTGTGACAGCCTCAGCGGCGGTGTGGTCCTGCGTTTCGGCGGCTATTCGGGCGGTTCTCAGATGGGTCCGCCACAGTGGGCGGACAGCCGAGCCCACACGTCCGAGGAGACCGCCGTGCCCGAATCCCACCCCGACCCGTCTGACCGCCCCGACCACTTCGACATTGTCGTCATCGGCGCCGGACCGGCAGGGACCGCTGCAGCGCTCCGCGCCGCTGAACTGGGCGCACGGGTCGCCGTCGTGGAAGCGGACCGACTCGGCGGCACCTGTGTCAACACCGGATGCGTACCGACGCGGGTGCTCGCCAAGACGGCGCGCCTGATCCGCGAGGCCCGCACGCTCGGCGGCTACGGGATCGTTGTTTCCGAGCCGTGGATCGAGTGGCCCGCCGTGGTGCGTCACGTGCAGACCCAGGTCGACAAGGTGCGGTCGATCAAGAACGAGGCGGAGCGTTTCGCGGCCGCCGGGATCACGCTCGTGCTCGAGGGCCGTGCCCGATTCACCGATCCGCACACGGTCGTGCTCGACAGCGGCCGCTCCCTGACGGCCGACACCTTCCTGGTCTGCGTCGGAGGGCACTCGCGCCGGCTGCCGGTGCCCGGTGCGGAGCTCGCGACCGTCCCCGAGGCGGTCCTCGACCTTCCCGGGCTCCCGAACCGGATCGCGGTGATCGGGGCGGGCAACACGGGTGCCCAGCTGGTCACCGTCTTCAGCGCCTTCGGGTCCCGGGTGACCGTGCTCGATGTCGCGCCGCGCATCCTGATGGCCTCCGACGCCGAAATCGCCGTGACGGTGAGCGACGCCTTCCGGTCCAACGGCGTGGCGATCCACACCGGGATCGACACGATCACGAGCCTGGAGCGGGGCGGAGACGGAGCGATCACGCTCCGCTGGGTCGAGGACGGGCATCCGCTGGCCGCAGACTTCGACGCCGTGATCATGTCGACGGGCTGGCCGGCGGATGTCGAGGACCTCGGCCTTGCGGCGGCGGGTATCGCGACCGAGCGCTCTGCCATCCCCGTTGATCGCTACTTCCGATCGGTCGTTCCGCACATCTTCGCCGTCGGGGACGCCAACGGGCGCGACATGCTCGTGCAGGCGGCCCAATTCGAGGGCGAGGCGGCGGCCGAGAACGCCGTGCTCGATGCCAACCGTCGCACGCCGCACCACCTGTTGCCCGCCGGCGGGTTCACCGATCCCGACTACGCCGGGGTCGGGCTGACCGAAGCGGATGCGCGGGCGCGGGACCCGCACTGCGTCGTCGCGGTCGTACAGTACTCGGGCCTCGACCGTGCCGTGATTGACGATCGGGAACGCGGATTCCTCAAACTCATCTCCGACCGCCGGCGGGAACTGATCCTCGGGGCGCACGCGACGGGGGAGAACGCGGTCGAAGTGGTCCAGTCCGTGACCACGGCGATGGCCGCGGGCGTCGACGTCGCAACCCTCGCCCGGGTGCGGTTCGCCTACCCGACATACAGCGCGGTGATCGGCATCGCCGCCAGGCAACTCCTCGTCGAGCAACCGGACTGAAGCGGATACCGCAGCCGGCGGAACGCAGGATGAGCGGGTCGCTGAGGCTGTGACAGCCTCACGGCGGCTCTCGTCCTGCATTTCGAGGCGGGCCGAGGGCTGTTCGAGTCTGCCTGCCGGCCTCACCCGGTGCGATACCGGGAGCCGCGGGCCGACCGCGACGTAGGCTGGACGCAGGTGCGACCTGGCACCCTGGGGACTTTCGACGCAGCCGGACCCGGCCTGCGGCATCCGTCGTCCGCGGGAAAGCAACCAGAGGAGCACCCGCCGTGACCACCGAATCGCTGACCGTGATCACTGCGGCGGACCTGCGGGCGACCGGGAGACACCCGGGTGATGCGCTGTCCCGCGGGCAACGGCTCGTGTACGTGCTCATTCTCGGTGCGCTCACAGCGCTCGGCCCGTTCACGATCGACCTCTACCTGCCCGCGTTCCCCACACTCCAGAGTGAGCTCGGCGTCTCCGCGGCCGCCATCCAGCTGACCCTGACCGGCACCATGGTCGGGTTCGGGCTCGGCCAGCTCATCGTCGGGCCGTGGAGCGACAAGGTCGGCCGCCGCCTTCCGCTCATGCTCGCGGCCGGCTTCCACATCGCGAGCAGCGTCGGCGCCGCGCTCTCGCCCGACATCGTCTGGCTCGGTGTCTTCCGCGTGCTGATGGGCTTCGGCGCCGCGGCGGGCGTCGTCGTCGCCCTCGCCATGGTGCGCGACCTCTTCGGCGGCAAGCCGCTCGTGCGGATGCTGTCCCGACTGGCCCTGATCAGCGGGCTCGCGCCCGTTGTCGCGCCCGTTCTCGGCTCGCAACTCCTGCTCGCGATGAACTGGCGCGGCATCTTCATCGTTCTCGCCGGGTACGGCGCGGTCGTGATCTCCGCGGTCGCCATCTGGATCGTCGAGACCCGACCGGTGAACGAGCGCCACCACGCCGGGCACAGCACCCTCGGCCAGCGGTACCGTGCGGTGCTCGGCGACCGCACCTTCGTCGGTGTCGCCGTCGTCGGCGCGATGACCTTCACGGGGCTGTTCTCCTACCTGTCTGCGTCGTCGTTCCTGTTCCAGCAGGTCTACGCGTTCACACCGCAGCAATACGGGGTGCTGTTCGCGGCGAACTCCCTCGGCATCGTCGTCGGGGTGCAGACGAGCTCCCGGCTGATGCACCGCCACAACGTCGCCCCGCAGTGGATCCTGGCCTGCTCCACGGCCGCGCTCGCCGTGTTCGCGACCCTGATGCTCGTGCTCGGCCTTGCCGACGCCGGGCTCTGGGGCGTGATCGTGCCGCTCTGGTTCTTCATCGCGGCGTGCGGGTTCACCTTCCCCTCCGTGCAGGTGATCGCGCTCAACGCGCATCCGCACGAGGCCGGTACGGCGGCGTCGCTCCTCGGGGCAGGCAACTACGGGCTCGCGGGCCTCGTCTCACCGGTCGTCGGGATGCTGGGGGTCTCGACCGCGGTGCCGATGGCCGCTGTCATGCTCGGGACCGCGCTCGCCTCGGTGTGCTCGCTGTGGTTCGTGTTGCGCCCACGCACGGTGCCGCGCCTCGCCCACTGAGCACTCGCCGTTCCCCGCGCCCGCCGGTTGCCGAACCGGTGCCGACACCGACAAGGGTGGCCGGCGCACCGGTGACATGTGTCCGTGGTGGGAACAGGTGCGGCGAGAGCACAGGGTCATCGGCCTAACATGGCCTGATGGACGATGACAGCGCCCGCGCACCCGAGCCAGACCCTGCACCCGCCGTCGCCCCGGAAACCGCGGCGGCCCCGAGTGCCCGCCGCGTCGCCCGGCGCTGGCCCCTCCTCAGCGGTCTCGTGGCGGTACTCCTCGCCGCGGGCCTCGGCGCCCTGATCGTCTTTCGCGACAACGGGAATCCGCTCGTTATCGACACCGAGTGGATGGACGAGATCATCGAGCACCGGGCCCCGATCTGGGAGTACGCCTCACTCGTGATGAACTTCCTCGGCGCGGGAATCGCCGGGGTCATCATCATCCCGATCCTGATCCTGGTCGGCCTGCTCCTGCTGAAACGTCCGTGGGCGGCGGGTTACTTCCTGGTGGCAACGATCGTCAGTTCCGGGCTCGTGCAACTGCTCAAAAACCTGTTCGGCCGCGCCCGCCCCCAGGACATGCTGGTCACCAGTGATTTCGGTTCATTCCCCTCCGGGCATGTAGCGAACGCGGCGACGATGGTCGTCTGCCTCGCCCTGATCTTCCCGAAGGTGTGGGTTTGGGCGAGCGGCGCGATCTGGGTCGTCGCCATGATGGTCAGCCGCACCTACCTCGGCGCGCACTGGCTCACCGACACCATCGGCGGCCTCCTGCTCGGCATCGGAGTCGCCGTGCTGCTCTGGGCGCCCGTCGCCGCGAAACTGGACGGCGAGCGCCGGCTTGCCCGCCGGCATCCGCCCGCCACCGAACCGGTTCGACCGGCTTTGTGAGGTCCGAGGAGCCTGGGACGGCTGTTTCGCACCGCTTGAGGCAATAATTCCGTCGAATTGGTCGGGATGCGGGGCAGACAACAGCGGATGAGCGCGGTAGCGTCATCGAATGAGAATCCTCCTAGTCGGGGCGGGCGGCGTCGGAGACGCGTTCGCGAAGATCATCGCCCGCCGGTCGTTCTTCGAGCGGGTGATCGTGAGCGACTACGATCTCGGCCGTGCGGAACGGACGATCGCAGCCGTCGCCGCGAAGTACGGTGACGAGAGTGCGGCCCGGTTCACTGCGGCCCAGATCGATGCGGGTGACCCGGATCGCGTCGCATCCGTCGCGCGGGAGCACGGCGCGACGCACGTGATGAACGCGGTCGAGCCGAAGTTCGTGCCGAGCGTGTTCGCCGGGGCGCTCGCCGCCGGGTGCAACTACCTCGACATGGCCATGAGCCTGTCAGAGCCGCACCCGACGGACGCGTACACCGAGACGGGTGTGAAGCTCGGCGACGACCAGTTCGCGCTCGCCGCCGACTGGGAGACCGCCGGACGGCTCGCTCTCGTCGGGATGGGCGTCGAGCCCGGACTGTCGGACGTGTTCGCCCGGTACGCCGCCGACCACCTGTTCAGCGAGATCGACGAGCTCGGCACCCGCGACGGCGCCAATCTCGTCGTGCGCGACGAATCCGGCGCGGAGATCTTCGCGCCCTCGTTCAGCATCTGGACCACGATCGAGGAATGTCTCAACCCGCCTGTCATCTTCGAGAAGGACCGCGGCTGGTTCACGACGCAGCCGTTCAGCGAACCCGAGATCTTCGACTTCCCCGAGGGGATCGGGCCGGTCGAGTGCGTGAACGTCGAACACGAAGAGGTGCTGCTGATGCCGCGCTGGCTCGACGCGAAGCGGGTGACCTTCAAGTACGGGCTCGGCGAGGAGTTCATCGGCGTGTTGCAGACCCTGCACCGCCTCGGCCTCGACAGCGTGACCCCGGTGCGGGTGCGCAGCGAGTCCGGGCCCGTCTGGGTCGCGCCCCGCGACGTCGTCGCGGCGAGCCTGCCGGATCCGGCCACGATCGGACCCCGGATGACCGGGAAGACCTGCGCCGGGGTCTGGGTCACAGGCACCGGGGTCGACGGGGCGCCGCGTGAGGTGTACCTGTACCACGTGAGCGACAACGAATGGACGATGCGCGAGTACGACGCCCAGTGCGTGGTCTGGCAGACCGCGCTCAACCCGGTGATCGCGCTCGAACTGCTCGCGACCGGCGCCTGGAGCGGCCTCGGTGTGCTCGGCCCCGAGGCGTTCGACGCGAAGCCGTTCCTCGACCTGATGAGCGCGAGCGAGGCATCCGGCGGGTACGGCGAGCCCTGGGGGATGGAAGACCGCCTGGTGCGGCCTGCTTCCGCGGCAGACCCGGCGTGATCAACGGCGAGGTCTCCTTCTGGTGGAACCAGCTCGGCCGGCCGGCGCAGCGCCAGCCGCTGCCCGGTTCGCTGCGGGCCGACGTCTGTATCGTGGGTGCCGGGTACACCGGACTCTGGACCGCGTACTACCTGAAGAAGGCGGCGCCCGGCCTGCGCATCGTGATCCTCGAGCAGCGCTTCGCCGGCTACGGGGCCTCGGGGCGGAACGGCGGCTGGCTGACCAACTCCATCACCGGCGGCCGCGAGCAATACGTCGCCACGCACGGGCGTGACTCCGCCGCCCGGTTCCAGGCCGCCATGAACGACACTGTCGACGAGGTGATCCGGGTTGCCGCCGCGGAGGGCATCGACGCCGACATCGTCAAGGGCGGCGAGTTCACGGTGGCGTGCGACGTGCCGCAGCAGCGTCGGCTCGAGGCGAGCGCCCGGGCCGAACAGGAGTGGGCGGAAACGGATGTCGAACTCCTGACGGCCGCGGAGGCATCCGCCCGCGTGAACGTCGCCGGAGCCACGGGAGCGATGTGGCACCCGCACTGCGCGCGCATTCACCCGGCGAAACTCGCCGCGGGACTGGGCCGGGTCGTCGAGGTGCTCGGCGTCGAGATCTACGAGGACACCACCGTCACCGAGATCACGCCGCACCGCGCCGTCACGGCACGCGGAGTCGTCGCCGCGGACGTCGTCGTGCGGGCGACCGAAGGCTTCACCGCGGGGCTGCGCGGCCTGCACCGGGCCTGGCTGCCGATGAACTCGTCGCTGATCGCGACGGCGCCGCTCACGCCGGCGGTCTGGGAGAGCATCGGCTGGGAGGGGCGCGAGACCCTCGGCGACATGGCGCACGCCTACATGTACGCGCAGCGCACCGCCGACGACCGCATCGCGATCGGCGGCCGCGGCGTGCCGTACCGCTTCGGGTCGAGGACCGACTCGGACGGGCATACCCCGGCCGGCACGGTCGACGCACTGCGCGGCATCCTGAACCGGTTCTTCCCCGCGACGACCGGGGTGACGATCGACCATGCCTGGTCGGGCGTGCTCGGGGTTCCGCGGGACTGGGCCGCGACCGTGGGTCTCGACCCGGTGACCGGGCTCGCCTGGGCCGGCGGGTATGTCGGCACCGGGGTCGCGACCACGAATCTGGCCGGCCGCACCCTGACCGAGCTGATCCTCGCTCGGGTGGCGGGAGCCGCGGGTGCGGCAGGTGCGGCTGGTGGGCTCAGCGAGCTGCCCTGGGTCAACCACCGGGTGCGGAACTGGGAGCCCGAGCCGCTGCGCTGGCTTGCGGTGACCGGGTTGTACCGCGCGTACGGGATCGCAGACCGCGCCGAGCACGGCGGCCGCCGCACGACGACGTCGCCGCTCGCGACGATCGCCGATCGGGTTTCTGGCCGAGGCCACTGAACTGATTCGACGGAGGGCCGGGCCTGCCGCGGATGTGGTCTACTCGAGGCATGAACGTTCTGCCCCCGTCACATGGCGGTGAGAGTGCGGCCGAGACCCTCGTGGCCGCGTACCGGGTCGCGCTGGCGGCTGCGGACGCGGCCGCGGTCAGCGTGCGCGCGGCCAACCCCGATGACCTTCCCGCCGTCGTCGCGCTCTTTGAGAGCACCTGGGGCGCGGGACGCAGCCCGGACACCTCCCTCCTGCGCGCCCTCGACCACGCCGGAAACACGGTGCTCGTCGCCACGAGCGACTCCGGAGCGGAACCCGCGTCCGTCGGGGCCGCACTCGGCTTCCTCGGCTGGGCCGGCGGCATCCACCTGCACTCGCACATGGCGGCCGTCGCCCCTGGCCTGCGAGGCGGCGGCGTCGGCTACGCGCTCAAGCTCTTCCAGCGCGCGGTCTGCCTCGAGCACGGCGTCGGCGAGATGCGCTGGACCTTCGACCCGCTGATCCGCCGCAACGCGCACTTCAACCTCGCGAAACTCGGGGCGGAGGTGACCGCCTTCCACCCGGACTTCTACGGGCGGCTCGACGACGCGATCAGCGGCAGCGACCGCAGCGACCGCTTCGAGGTGCGCTGGCGCCTCAACTCACCGCGCACTCTGGCGGCGCTCGCCGGGTCCCCCCTTCCGCACTGGGGTGCCGCAGAACCGACCCGCGACGGCTTGCCCGCCCCCAGGCCCCTGCTGCTCGACCCCGACTTCGAACGGCTCCGCGCCGAGGCGCCGGATGCCGCAGCCCGGCAGCGCGCCGACTCCCACGTCGTGTTCGCCGAGGCATTCGCCCGCGGCCTCCGGCCCGAACTCGCCGGCGACTCCTGGGTCTTCACCTCCCGCCCCGCAGACCCCGCCTGACCCGCCTCGTCGGACAACGACGAGGGCACCCCACGGGAGGGGGAATCTGGGGCTAGGATCGCGCCATGAATCCGAGCGACGCCGCCGATCACCTGTCCGAGCTCGAGGCCGCAGCCGAGGCAGCGGTCGCCGCGGCCCGTCAGGCGCAGGCCGACGCCGAAGCCGCCCTCGCGAGGGTACAGGCCGCGGCAGTTCAGAAGCAGTCGGATGCCGCCACGGAGACCGCGCACACCGGGACCGACCCGGCGGCGCCGGCGCCGGCACCTGCAACATCCGCAACATCCGGGGCACCCGCGGCACCGCTCAGCGAGGCCCAGGTCGACGTGATCCGGGCCGGGTACGCCTTCGGCGGGCCGGCACTCGAGATGGGCGCCCTCGTCAACGGCGACCCGCTCGCCGACGTGCCGATCCGGATCCCGCTCGCGATGACCAACCGGCACGGCCTCGTCGCCGGCGCCACGGGAACCGGCAAGACCCGCACTCTGCAGGTGCTCGCCGAACAGCTTTCCGCGCACGGGGTTTCCGTGTTCGCCGCCGACATCAAGGGCGACCTGTCCGGGGTCGCGACCGCGGGCATCCCGAACGACAAGCTGCTCGCCCGCACCCGCGGCATCGGGCAGGACTGGAGCGGCCAGGCCGCCCCGACCGAGTACTTCTCCCTCGGCGGCACGGGCCGTGGCGTGCCGGTGCGCGCGACCGTCGCCGGGTTCGGCCCGCTGCTCCTCAGCAAGGTCCTCGGCCTCAACGACACCCAGGAGTCCAGCCTCGGCCTCGTCTTCCACTACGCCGACCAGGCCGGCCTGCCGTTGCTCGACCTCACCGACCTGCGCGCGGTGCTGAGCTTCCTGACCAGCCCGGCGGGCAAGTCCGAGCTCGCCGGGCTCGGCGGCCTGTCTCCGGCGACGGTCGGCGTGATCCTGCGCGAGCTGATCACCTTCGCCGACCAGGGTGCCGACGTGTTCTTCGGCGAGCCCGAGATCGACACCCGCGAATTCCTGCGCACTGCGCCCGACGGCCGCGGCGTGATCAGCCTGCTCGAGGTGCCCGGGGTGCAGAACCAGCCGGCGCTCTTCTCCACGTTCCTGATGTGGCTGCTCGCCGACCTCTACAACGACCTGCCCGAAGTCGGCGACCTCGACAAGCCCAAGCTCGTGTTCTTCTTCGACGAGGCTCACCTCCTCTTCGCGAACGCCTCCAGGGACTTCCTCACCTCGATCACCCAGACCGTCCGGCTCATCCGCTCGAAGGGCGTCGGCATCTTCTTCGTCACGCAGACCCCCAAGGACGTGCCCGGCGACGTGCTCGCGCAGCTCGGCTCCCGCGTGCAGCACCAGTTGCGGGCCTTCACCCCGGATGACGCAAAGGCGTTGCGCGCGACCGTCTCGACGTTCCCGAACTCCGGTTACGACCTCGAAGAGGTGCTGACCGGGCTCGGAACCGGCGAGGCGATCGTGACGGTGATGAACGAGAAGGGCGCCCCGAGCCCCGTCGCGTGGACGCGGCTGCGCGCTCCGCAGGGCTCGATGTCTCCGACGCCGGATGCCGCGATCGAGTCGGCCGTCGCGGCCTCGCCCCTCCTGGCCACGTACGGCGCCTCGATCGACCGGGAGTCGGCGCGGGAGATCCTCGCGACCAAGCTCGAGGCGGCCAACCGGGCCGCTGCCGAGCAGCAGGCCGCCCAGCAGGCGGCGCTCGACGCGGCGAAGGCGGCCGCGGAGCGAGAGAAGGCCGAGAAGGCCGCCGCCGCGCAGCAGGCGAAGGACGCGCGGGCAGGGGAGCAGGCCGACCGGAAGGCACAGGCCGAATACGACCGGCTGATGCGGCAGACCGCGGGGCCGGCGCGCACCCGCACGAGCGCGAAGCCGCAGAAGAGCGTGCTCGAGGAGGTGCTCGGGTCGTCCGTGACGAAGTCGATCCTGACGGGAGTCGTGGCCGGCATCTTCGGAACCCGCCGCCGGCGCTGAGCCGTCGCCGGCATCCGCTCGCCCGCGCCGCCGCATGACCGCGCCGCCGCTCGCCCGCGCCGCCGCATGGCCGCGCCGGTTTTGGCGGGCCGCGCCGGGTCGTGCTGGCGACCGCGCCGGTTTTGGCGGGGCGCGCCTGCCGTTTCGGGTGCGGCGTGCGCTACCGGGCGCGGCGGCGGATGCTGCGGCGTTTGCGGGGATGGCCGCGCCGGTTTCGGCAGGCCGCGCCGGGTTGTGCTGGCGGCCGCGCCGGTTTTGGCGGGCCGCGCCTGCCGTTTCGGGTGCGGCCTGCGCAAGGGGGCGCGGCGACGGATGCTGCGGCGTTCGCGGGCGCCGATCCGCGGCGTCCCGGGGCCGTGCGCCGCGGCATCCGCTCAGTCGATGTGCGTGGTGAAGCGGCGCTCGAACCAGTAGAGCAGTTCGGGTCTGGACCGGTTGAGGTCCTGCAGCGTCATCGGTTCGGCGACGCGAACGATCGGAGCGTCCAGCTGCTCGACGATCGTTTCCATTGCCCCGCGCGAGTAGAACTGGCCGCGCATCCGCACCAGCAGCCGGCCGTCGACTCCGGTGATGAACAGCTGCGGATGCGTGTCGAGGGCGCCGCTCTCGTAGAGGTCGAGCAGCACGATGGTTCCGATCATGGACTTGTCGTAGCTCGTGACCCTGCCGAGGAAGCCGCGTTCGGAGACGCCGTCCCTGTCGACCCAGATCACGGTGCGGAAGAACGCAATCGTGGCGAGCAGGCAGATGGCGAAGAGGATGACCTGGCCGGCGAAGACAGGTCCCCAGGAGTCGGTCGGGATCGTGAGCCAGTAGAGAACGGCGGAAACCGGGGCGACGAGGGCCAGCACGGACAGGCCGGATTGTCGAAGCAACCGGCCGTGCGGCCTCAGGGCATGCGCCCGGACAAGCGGCCCCCCAGTGACTTTCACCTTAAGTGTTCCCCCTCGCCGGTGTATCCAGATTATCGCTAATAGTGGGGCGGGTCGGTAGCCACCTTAATGGGGACAGCACGCAGCCCTCCCGTGCCGGCTGCGCGGTCGGACGCCGAAACCGGGCGGCACGAGGGGATCGTGCCGCCCGGTTCAGGGTGGCGGCTGCGGGGCAGCCGGTCGTTCTGGCCGGGTCAGCGGCCGAGGATGCCGCCGAGGTCGATTCCGGTGCCGGTGCCGTTCGTGGCGCCGGTGCTGCCTGAGCCGTTGAGGGCGCCGTCGACGATGTCGCTGACGCTCGCACCGATGTCATCGACCGACGCCGAGGTGCCGTTGCCCGCAGGAGCGGTGACCGGAGCCGTGACGGGCGCGGTCGTGTCGGTGGTGAGCGGAGCGGTCACGGGAACCGTGACCGGAGCGGTGACGGCCGTGTCATTGCCGGAGGCGGCCGGGACGTCGTTGCCCGACGCGACCGGGACGGAGGTGCCGTTGCCGATCGAGGCGCCGTTGCCGACGGAGTTGCCCGAGACGACCGGACCGGAGACCAGCGGGGCGTTCAGCACGCCGCCGCCGAGGGCATCCGTGCTGGTGCCGTTCGCGCCGGACCCGTTCAGGCTGGACCCGTTCGCGTCGATGCCGCGCAGCGCGTCGTTCAGCAGGCCGAAGTCGACCGTGTTGGCCAGGCTGCTGCTGTCGCTGCCCGACGGGGAGACGGCACCGGTTTCCGCTGCCTGGGCCGGGGCGACGAAGCCGCAGACGATCAGGGCGGATGCCGCGACGCCGGTGATTCCAAAGGCGGTGAGACGCTTCGTGATGGTGTTCATGAGAGCCCCAATTCGTAGTTGCGTTCCGGCCTCGGGTATTCCCCGGGCCGCACAAGTAGTCCGGAGCCCTCGTCGGAGTGGATTGGAATCCGTAGAGTGGGCTCGTGCCAGACTCTCCCAGCGCGCTTCGTCGCGCGCAGCCACCGAGATTCCGGGCGCACCCGGCCCAGGTCGGCGTCGCGGCCTTCGCCCTGACGATCGCGATCGGCACGGCACTGTTGATGCTGCCGGTCGCCCGAACCGGCCCGGGCGGGTCGACCCTGCTCGAGGCCCTCTTCACGGCGACGAGCGCGGTCTGCGTCACCGGGCTCGTCGTGGTCGACACGGCCACGCACTGGACGCCCTTCGGCCAGGTCGTGATCATGATGCTGATCCAGGTCGGCGGGCTCGGCATCATGACGTTCGCGTCCGTCGTCGGCCTCTCGGTGCTGCGGAAGATGAGCCTCCGGTCCCGGATCACAGCGGCTGCCGAGAGCGGCAGCGTCGGACTCGAGAACGTGCGGGGTCTCCTGCTCGGCATCGTGACGACATCCGTGGTCATCGAGCTGTGCGTCGCCGCGCTGCTGGGCGCGAGGTTCCTCTTCGGGTACGGGGAGCCCCCGGGGCGTGCCGTCTGGCTCGGCCTCTTCCACGCGGTGTCCGCCTTCAACAACGCGGGCTTCGCCCTGTTCAGTGACAGCCTGATGTCCTACGCGACCGACCCGTGGATCTCCCTGCCGATCGCTGCGGCGGTCATCCTCGGCAGCCTCGGCTTCCCGGTGCTCGTGCAGCTGCGGCGCTACCCGCGCCTGCCGCGCAAATGGGTGATGAACACCCGGATCGTGCTCGCCGCGACCGTCGTCCTTCTCGTGGCCGGCACCGTCTACCTCACGGCCGTCGAATGGTCGAACCCCGCGACGCTCGGCCAATTCGCGGGGCCGGACAAGATGCTCGCCGGCTTCTTCCAATCTGTGCAGGCCCGGTCGGGTGGCTTCAACACCATCGACTGGAGTCGGATGGATTCGGCGAGCCTGCTGGGCACTGACGTGCTGATGCTGATCGGCGGCGGCCCTGCGGGTACCGCGGGCGGCATCAAGGTGACGACATTCGCCGTGCTCTTCTTCGTCCTCGTCGCCGAGATCAGGGGAGAAGGCGCGGTCAACGTCTTCGGCAAGCAACTCGCAAGGGCCGTGCAGCGCCAGGCCATCACGATCGTGCTGATCGCCGTGGCCCTGATCGCCGCATCGACGGTCGTCCTCATGCTCCTGACCGACTTCAGCCTCGACGTGTTGCTCTTCGAGGTCATCTCCGCGTTCGCCACGGTCGGCCTGTCGACGGGCATCACGGCGAGCCTGCCCGTCGGTGGCCAGGTGCTGCTGATGCTCCTGATGTTCATCGGCCGGCTCGGCCCCATCACCTTCGCCTCGGCACTCGCGCTCCGGCAGCGACCTGCGTCCTTTGAACTACCGATAGAAAGGCCGATCATTGGCTAAGTTCTCCCTTTTCGGGCGTCGCTCGACCTCCCGTATGACCCGGGAGGACGCCGTCGTCGTGATCGGCCTGGGCCGCTTCGGCAGCTCGCTCGCCCTCGAACTGATGAAGAGCGGCACGGAGGTACTCGGGATCGACGGCGACGCGGACATCGTGCAGGCGCACAACGGCCTGCTCACCCACGTCGTGCGCGCAGACTCGACGAAGGAGGAGACCCTGCGCCAGCTCGGCGTCGCCGACTTCAGCAGCGCGGTCGTCGCGATCGGCGGGGATATCCAGGCGAACATTCTCACGGCATCACTGCTGATCAAGCTCGGCATCGGGAACATCTGGGCCAAGGCGGTGAGCGAACCGCACGGCGCGATCCTCGACCAGCTCGGCGTGACCCACGTCATCTACCCGGAGAAGGACATGGGCAAACGCGTCGCGCACCTCGTGCGCGGGGTGATGCAGGATTACCTCGAGATCGGCGAGAACTTCGCGATGGTGAAGATGGCGCCGCCGCAGGAGACCGTCGGCATTCCGCTGGGGAAGAGCCGGGTGCGACCGGTGCACGGGGTGACGGTGACCGCGTACCTCCGCGACGGCGCCGGCTGGAACTACACGACCCTCGAGACGGTCCTCGAGGCGGACGACGTGATCCTCGTGGCCGGCGAGACCGAGCGGGTCGAGGCGTTCAGCCGCTTGCGCTGACGCGGGTGTTGAGCCCGCGCCGCGTAGGCTCGGCCTATGAGTAGTGCAGCAGAGGCCGCCGCCCGTTTCGTGAGTGGGGCCGCGATCGGAACCCGCGTCGTCGTTCGCCGCACCATCGAGGGCGGGGTGACGGATGCCGTCGGCTACCTTCGCGCGTGCGGTCCGGTCGACTGCGTGGTCGAGACGAAACGCGGTCTCGTCACGATCGTGCTCGCCGAGATCGTGGCCGCGAAAGAGGTGCCGCCGCCGCCGGCGCCGCGTGCGCCGCGGCATCCGTTCGCCGACTGACGAATCTCTACTGGCGGAGAATGGGGGATTCGAACCCCCGAGGGCTCTCACCCAACACGCTTTCCAAGCGTGCGCCATAGGCCACTAGGCGAATTCTCCTGGCCGGTCATTTCCCGAAGGTAACAACCTCGAAGAATCTTACCTGTTTCTGGAGGCACTTGAGAACGCGGTGTGCGGGGACCTGCTTTTGGCTCGGTGCGGCTTTGCGCATAAACTGGGAGCGGCTCCTCGCGTGGCGCTATCTCAGCCAACTCCCCCAGGACGGAAACGTAGCAAGGGTAACTGGGCTCTGGTGGGTGCGCGAGGAGTTTTTTCATGCCCGCGCGGCCTCGAAAAGCGGTTTCCTCAGGGCACTCTGACGCCCTCTCACCCATCGGTCCGGGCATACCGCTCAGTAGTGAGTCCGCGCGCGTCGCATACTGTGCAGAATTCCGTGATAACGATTCCATATCTACTCATAGACTGGGCTATGCGCGGATCGCGCCCCGACAGTGCCGGAGGCACCCATGGTCAACACGTCCGATAAAACCTTCTTGTGGCCCACCCAGCAGCCACGTCCGCTCAGTGATGAAGCGCTCGCGAGCGTAGACGCCTGGTGGCGAGCCGCGAATTATCTTTCGGTGGGGCAGATCTACCTGCTCGACAATCCGTTATTGCGGGAACCGTTGACCCGCGACCACATTAAGCCCCGCCTGCTCGGCCACTGGGGAACGACCCCCGGACTTAACTTCATTTACGCCCACCTGAACCGCGCGATCCAGGAACGCAAGATCAGCACCCTTTATGTCACCGGCCCCGGCCACGGCGGGCCCGGCATGGTCGCCAACGCCTACCTCGACGGCACATACACCGAGATCTACTCCGGAGTCGAGCAGAGCGAACGCGGCGTCAAGGCCCTGTTCCGCCAGTTCTCCTTCCCGGGCGGAATCCCGAGCCACGCGTCACCGGAGACGCCCGGTTCGATCCACGAGGGCGGCGAGCTCGGCTACGCGCTCAGCCACGCCTACGGCGCCGCGTTTGACAACCCCGACCTGCTCGTCGCGGCCGTCGTCGGAGACGGCGAGGCCGAGACCGGCCCGCTCGCCACCAGCTGGCACTCCAACAAGTTCGTCGACCCGCTCGTCGACGGCGTCGTGCTTCCGATCCTGCACCTCAACGGGTACAAGATCGCCAACCCGACCATCCTCGCCCGCATCCCGGAAGAGGAACTCCTCGACCTGATGCGCGGTTACGGCCACAAGCCCTACATCGTCTCCGGAGGCTTCAACGAGGAAGACCCGCTCCTCGTGCACCAGCGTATGGCCGAAACCCTCGACGAGGTCCTCAACGAGATCGCCGACATCAAGGCCCGCGCCCTCGCCGGCGACACCGAGCGCCCGCGCTGGCCCATGATCATCCTGCGCACCCCCAAGGGCTGGACCTGCCCGACCATGATCGACGGCCTCAAGGTCGTCGACTCCTGGCGTTCGCACCAGGTGCCGCTCAGCAACGCCCGCGACACCGAGGCGCACACCCGCCTCCTCGAGGGCTGGCTCGCCTCGTACCACCCCGAAGAGCTGTTCGACGAGTCCGGTGCGCCGGTCGCGAAGATCGCCGCGCTCGCCCCGGAGGGAAACCTGCGGATGAGCGCGAACCCCGTCTCCAACGGCGGGCTGCTCCGCAAGGAGCCTGCGCCTCCCCGACTTCCACGACTACGCCGTCGACGTTCCCTCCCCGGGCGCCACGACGGATGAGGCCACGAAGGTCCTCGGAACCTGGCTCGCGGATGTCATTCGCGACAACCCCGACAACTTCCGGATCTTCGGGCCGGATGAAACGGCATCCAACCGTCTCGCCCCCGCCGTGTTCGCGGCGACGGGCAAGACCTGGGACGCCGAATACCACGAGGGCGACACCAACCTCGAACGCGCCGGCCGCATCATGGAGATGCTCAGCGAGCACCAGTGCCAGGGCTGGCTCGAAGGCTACCTGCTCACCGGTCGCCACGGCTTGTTCAACTGCTACGAGGCTTTCATCCACATCGTCGACTCGATGTTCAACCAGCACGCGAAGTGGCTCAAGGTCACCCGCGAGATCCCGTGGCGCCGCTCCATCTCGAGCCTCAACTACCTGCTCTCCTCGCACGTCTGGCGCCAGGACCACAACGGCTTCTCCCACCAGGACCCGGGCTTCATCGACCACGTCGTGAACAAGAGCGCGGATGTCGTGCGCGTCTACCTGCCCTTCGACGCGAACACGCTCCTCTCGATCTACGACCACTGCCTGCGCAGCGTCGACTACGTGAACGTCGTCGTCGCCGGCAAGCAGCCCGCGCCGAACTGGCTCACCATGGACCAGGCCGTCGCGCACTGCGACCGCGGCCTCGGCATCTTCGACTGGGCAGGCACCGAGATCGCCGGCACCGAACCGGATGTCGTCCTCGCCGCAGCCGGAGAGGTCCCGACCCTCGAGATCCTCGCCGCCGCCGCGATCCTGCGCGAAGCGATGCCCGACCTCAAGGTCCGCGTCGTCAACGTCGTCGACCTGATGCGCCTGCAGTCGGAGGCGGACCACCCGCACGGACTCAGCGACGCCGAGTTCGACGCCTACTTCACCGCGAACAAGCCGATCGTGTTCGCGTACCACGGGTACCCGTGGCTGATCCACCGCCTGACCTACAAGCGCCATGGACACGCCAACCTGCACGCCCGCGGGTATAAGGAGAACGGCACGACGACGACCCCGTTCGACATGGTCATGCTCAACGACCTCGACCGGTATCACCTGGTGATGGACGTCATCGACCGCGTCCCAGGACTCGGCGCCCGCGCCGGTGTTCTCCGCCAGGAAATGCAGGATGCCCGCCTCCGCGCCCGTGACTACACGCGCGCATTCGGTGAAGACATTCCCGAGGTCACCGAGTGGGTGTGGGATGCAAACGGCATCGGCGCCACACCGGTGGATGTGGGACTTTCGACCGGTGGGGATAACGTTTAATCGTGGCTGACAGCATCTACATCACCTCCGCCGAGGGTTATACAGGCAAATCTACGATCGCGCTGGGCGTTTTGGACACCCTGCTTCGTTCGGTCGAACGGGTCGGCGTCTTCCGTCCCGTCGCCCGAACGTCCAACCATCCCGACTATGTGCTCGAGCTCCTGCTCGAGCACCTCTCTGCGGGCAAAGCCGCGAGTGCGACCGCCGCAACGAGCACCCCGCTCACGTATGACGAATGCGTGGGCGTACATTATGACGAGGTCCACCTCGACCCCGATGCGGCCCTCGGCCGCATCGTGCAGCGTTACAAGGCCGTCGAGGCCCAGTGTGACGCGGTCGTCGTCATCGGAAGCGATTACACCGACGTCGGCAGCCCGACCGAGC
This sequence comes from Cryobacterium breve, assembly GCF_027594785.1. GTDB lineage: Bacteria > Actinomycetota > Actinomycetes > Actinomycetales > Microbacteriaceae > Cryobacterium > Cryobacterium breve_A. Next base: position 1,812,513 of record NZ_CP075584.1, on the reverse strand, counting down.
TCGCCTTCAACCTCCGCATCGCCGCCAACCTCGGCGTCCCGGTGCTGCTGGTTCTCGGCGGTCGCGTCGGCTCCGGCCAGGGCGAGACGCTCAACCAGGACGACCGGCTCGGCCAGAGCGACCCGCGCACCCCGGACGACATCCGCCAGCTGACGGATGTCACCATTGCCGAACTGCGCAATGAGCACGTCTCCCTGCTCGGCGTCATCGTCAACCGCGCCGATCCGACGCGCCTCGACGACGTGATCGGCGCCGTCCGCGACGTCGTCGACGCCCCCGGAAGCGAGCTCACGAACGTGCCGGTCTGGGCGATTCCCGAGGACCCGTACATCGTCGCACCGAGCATGAAGAGCATTCTCAAGGCCGTGAAGGGAACCCTCGTCAAGGGGGACCCGGCGCTCCTGTCCCGTGAAGCCCTCGGAGTCGTCGTCGCGGCGATGTCGATGGTCAACGTGCTGCCGCGCCTCTTCGACGGCGCGGTGGTGCTCATCCCGAGCGACCGCCCCGATGTGCTCCTCGCCGTGCTGATGGCGAACTCCTCAGCGACGTTCCCCTCTATTGCGGGCATCATCCTCGTCGGCGGTTTCGACCTCCCGACGGAGATCGAACAGCTCGTCGAGGGACTCGCTTCGTCTGTGCCGATCATCCGCACTGAACTCGCGTCTTACGAGGCCGCGGTGCGCATCACGCACACCCCCGGCCGGATGGCCGCGGATTCGCAGCGCAAGCTCGACACCGCGCTCGCCCTCTTCGAAGGCCACGTCGAGGCATCCGTTCTGCTCGACCGCCTCAAGGTCAGCCGCGCCGACGTCGTGACGCCGCTCATGTTCGAGTACACGCTGCTCGAACGTGCCCGGAAGAACCGCAAGCGCATCGTGATGCCCGAGGGGGAGGACGACCGCGTGCTGCGCGCCGCCGCGACCCTGCTGGCCCGCGATGTCGCCGACATCATCATTCTCGGCGAAGAGGTCGATGTTCGCTCCCGCGCGATCGGGCTCGGCATCGACATCGGCAAGGCCCAGGTGATCAGCCCCTTCTGACGAGGAGCCTCCGCACCAAGTTCGCCACGGAGTACGCCCGTCTGCGCGCCCACAAGGGCGTCACCATCGACCAGGCCAGGGACGTCGTCACCGACGTGTCCTACTTCGGCACGATGATGGTGCAGATGGGACTGGCCGACGGCATGGTCTCCGGTGCGACGCACACCACGGCGCACACGATCCGCCCGAGCTTCGAGATCATCAAGACCCGCCCGAACACGTCCGTCGTGTCGAGCGTGTTCCTGATGGCCCTCGCGGACAAGGTCCTCGTGTACGGCGACTGCGCCGTGAACCCCGACCCGACCGCCGAGCAGCTCGCCGACATCGCCATTTCCGCTTCGGAGACGGCCGTCGAGTTCGGTATCGAGCCGCGCATCGCGATGCTCTCCTACTCGACCGGCGAGTCGGGCAAGGGAGCGGACGTCGACAAGGTCCGCGCCGCGACCGCACTCGTGCGTGAGCGTCGCCCCGACCTGCTCATCGAAGGCCCGATCCAGTACGACGCGGCAGCGGATGCTGCTGTCGCCGCTGTGAAGATGCCGGCTTCGGCCGTGGCCGGCAAGGCCACCGTCTTCATCTTCCCGGACCTCAACACCGGTAACAACACGTATAAGGCCGTCCAGCGCAGCGCTGGCGCCCTCGCGCTCGGCCCCGTCCTGCAGGGCCTGCGCAAACCGATCAACGACCTTTCCCGAGGAGCACTAGTGCAGGACATCGTCAACACCGTCGCCATCACCGCAATCCAGGCGGCGTCGCTCGACTCCGCCGCCGCTGCTGCCGCCGCGACTGCGACGGTGTCCGCATGAGCGCCGTCCTGGTCATCAACTCCGGTTCCTCATCGTTCAAGTACCAGCTGATCGATATGGCGACGGAGACCGAGCTCGCGAGCGGACTCGTCGAGCGCATCGGCGAGGCGAGCGGGCACGCCCGTCACAACGCCGCAGGCGCCGACCGCGTCGAGCAGACGCTGCCGATCCCGGACCACACCGCCGGTTTCGCCGTGATGCTCGCCGCGTTCGCCGCGAGCGGCCCGCAGCTCAGCACGGCGAACCTCGTGGCCGTCGGCCACCGGGTCGTGCAGGGTGGCAGCATCTTCCAGGGCCCGACCGTGATCGACGACGAGGTGCTCGCCCAGATCAGCGCGCTCTCCGACCTCGCGCCCCTGCACAACCCGGCACACGTCCAGGGAATCAACGCGGCCCGCGCCCAGTTCCCGGACGTGCCTCACGTCGCCGTGTTCGACACCTCGTTCCACCAGACGATGCCGGCACCGGCGTACACCTACGCGATCAACACCGCGCTGGCGGCCGAGTACAGCATCCGTCGTTATGGAGCACACGGCAGCTCGCACAAGTTCGTGTCCGAGGCCGCAGCGGAGTTCCTGGGCCGCCCGCTCGCCGAGCTGAAGACGATCGTGCTGCACCTCGGCAACGGTGCGTCTGCGTGCGCGGTCGACGGCGGCGTCTCGATCGACACCTCGATGGGCCTCACCCCGCTGCAGGGCCTCGTCATGGGTACCCGCTCCGGCGACATCGACCCCGCGGTGCTGTTCCACCTGCACCGCAAGGCCGGCATGTCGATCGAAGAGCTCGACACCCTGCTGAACAAGCAGAGTGGCATGCTCGGACTGACCGGAAACGGCGACATGCGCGACGTCGAAGACGCCGCCGTAGCCGGGGACGCGGTCGCCCAGGCCGCCCTCGACGTCTACTACCACCGCATCCGCGGCTACGTGGGCAACTACATCGCCCAGCTCGGCGGACTCGACGTAATCGTCTTCACCGCCGGCATCGGCGAGAACTCGGGAATCGTCCGGGCCGGCGCCCTCGCCGGACTCGAATTCCTCGGCATCGAGATCGACCCGGCGAAGAACGACCCGTTCTCCCGGGTCGCCCGCGTCATCTCGACCGATGACTCGAGGGTCACCGTGCTCGTCATCCCGACGAACGAGGAGCTCGAGATCGCTCGCCAGACCCTCGAGACGATCAAGGCCGCGTAACCAGCAACCCGCACGACGCGTGACGGCCGTCCCCTCGGGGGCGGCCGTTCCGCCGTTAAAGCGACGCCGAGGCCGCCCTCTGGGTGTGGACGGGGTCCGGGTCGGCGAACGTAATGTCGGAGATTTTCGCGACACACGGCATCCGCTGCCCGGTCGCGCGGCGTGTCGCGAAAATCTCCGACCTTACGTTGCGGCATTGCGGCATTGCGGCATCGCGGCATTCGGCAGCGAGACTCTGTTCTACAACGGGTCATGCTTCGCAAAGAGCACGGGCCCGACGTGGTGTGCCCGCACGAAGACGGCGTCGTCGACCACGCGCTTGATCGCCAGGAACGTCGTCTCCCACTCGAACAGGATCTGGTCGTGCGTGAGCCGAATCGAACGCCGCCCGAGGGCCTCGGTCTTGAGGTCGCGAATGCGGTCCGGGTGGAACCGATCGGGTCCGTGCCAGCGAGCACCGTCGATCTCGAGCGCGACGCAGCCCTCGACGAGCAGGTCTTCGTCGCCGATATCGCGCACCCGCACCTGCGCGACGACTGTGTACCAGGTGTGCCGGAGACGCCGGCGCACGATCGTCTCGAGCCCTGAGTCCGCCGTGAACTCGAGATCGCGGATGCCCGGCTGCAGCCGCGCCGGAGCCGCACGACACAGCACGCCCACCTCTGCCCGCGTCAGCACCCCTTCGTGCACCGCGGACTCGAGGCATGCGATCGCATGCTCCTCGTCGAGGCAGCGCATCGCCTGCCACACCGCCTCCATCGGCCCGACAAGCCAGGATCTCGCCCGGTCCGGGTAGCGCGGCGCGGCCCAGTGGTACACGATGACCCGCCCCTCGCTCGTTCGCGACGGGCGCTTCCCGCGCCCGTTCGGCGGCACTTGCAGGTGCAGGGCGTCGTACGGCAGGCCGGTCCATACTCGCGCCGGCTCCAGGGCGCTCAGGCAGGTAACTTGTGCGTGCACTGCTGCGGCGTCGCGTTGGTCACGGCCGGCGTGTGGGCATACATACGATCCGCGGGCGACGCGTTCGATCGTGCCGTCGGCGATGGCGGCACGGACCCGCGCCACCGTCACCCCGAACCGGCTCAGTTCGGCGGCCGTACTCGCGTGCCCGAAGCCGCAGAGAAACGTCGCAGGGGTGGTGGTCGCCGGAGCCGGGGCAGTTGTGGGGCGCGTGTCGTCGCTCGCGCCCGGGGGCGGGGGCGCAGGGGCGTACCGGTTCCGATTCTCGTCCACGGGGCGAGGATGCCGCGCGCCGGCGACCGCAGGCGGGCGACGGGCGTGCTTGGGGAGAACTGCGCAGACCCCGAGCCTGTGGGGGAGCCGTGCGGCGCTGGTGCGGGCCGGCCCCACGGCCTCACAGACGCAACCTCGGAGATTTTCGCGACTCGCCGCATCCGCTGCCCGGATTCACGGCGTGTCGCGAGAATCTCCGACATTGCGCAATCGAGGCGCGTGTCAGCGGATGCCCGGCGCGAGGGAGTTCCGCAGGGCGTGCACGTGGTCGCTCTGACGTAACGTCGGAGAAGCTCGCGACTCGCCGCATCCGCTGCCCGGATTCACGGCGTGTCGCGAAGATCTCCGACGTTGCGAATCCTCGGGGCGTCATCGTGCTCCGTGCCACTGCCGGAGTCATCTCCTCACGACATGAGGTGCGTGCGAACGGCGCCTCAGGAGGTTCTACGCGCCGTGCTCCCGCGCACCACGAGGTGGGTCGGCACGATCGTGGTGCCCGGAACGGATGCACCGGGGGAGTCGATCTGCCGCAGGAGCTTCTCGATGCAGAGCCGGCCCACCTGGGCGAAGTCCTGGTGCACCGTCGTCAGCGGGGGCCAGAAATCGTCCGACTCGCGCATGTCGTCGAAGCCGACGACGCTCACGTCGGCGGGCAAGGCCCGGCCGGCTTCGTGCATGGCGCGCATGACCCCGAGGGCCATCTGGTCGTTGGAGGCGAAGATGGCCGTCACGAGCGGGTCGGCGGCCAGGGTGACGCCGTGGACATAGCCGCTCTGCGCGCTCCAGTCGCCCTCGAGCACGGGCGGTACCGGGGCGCCGGCCGCCTTCAGGGTGTTACGCCAGGATGCGGTACGGCGACCGGCCGAGAAGGAAGACTCCGGGCCGGCGATGTGCCAGACCGTGCGGTGCCCGAGGTCGAGCAAGTGCTGCGTGGCCAGGCGGGCACCCTCGGTCTGGTCGGTGTCCACGACGGTGTACCGGGCGCCGGCGTCGGAGTCGACGATCACGACGGGAAGCCCGGTCGGCACGCTCACGTCGATCCGGTCGAGCATGTGGGCTTCCATGATGATCACGATGCCGTCAACGGCCTGCTCGGCCAGCCGGGTCACGGCGCCGGTGACCGCCCCCTGAGTGGGCCTCGTCACCGGGATGAGAGTGATCGAGTACCCAGCCTTCGCCGCCGCCATCGCGACGGCGTCGAGGGTACGCATGTTTCCGAAGCTCGACAGGGTGAACATGATCACGCCGATCGTGCTGAACCGGCCGGACTTGAGGGCTCGGGCGGCGCTGTTGGGCCGGTAGCCGATCTCGTCCATGGCCGCGAGCACGCGGTCCCGCGTATCGGAGTCGACATTGCTGCGGGCGTTCACCACCCGGGACACGGTCTGGGAGGAGACGCCGGCCAGGGCTGCGACATCCGCCATCGACGGCAGGCGCTGCACTCCGCGGGTCGACGGGGTCACGGGTGTCGAGGGAGCCAATGGTGTCGGGGGAGTCGCGGGCGCGGAACGGCCAGCGCCGTCGGCGGGGCTGATCTTTGCCACGTGCCCTCCCGGGTCCCGGAAAATACTTCCGTATGTTTACGTAAACATGCTAGCGTGCTTACACGTCATGTTTACGCAAACATGACCAGGAACCTCGAATCCTTCCCCCGCCGCACCACACTACCGAGTCAGAGAAACAGGAATGACGACGCTGTCAACGCTCACCCCCAGTGGCCAGGCGCTTTCGGGCCCCCGGAAGCCACACGTGCAGAAGCGCGACTGGACCGGCTGGAAGTTCATTGCCCCGTTCATGGTCGTCTTCGCCCTTGTCCTGATCGCCCCGGTGCTGTATTCGATCTACCTGAGCTTCTTCAAGGAACAGCTCGTCGGAGGGAACTCCTTCGTCGGCTTCGCGAACTACGGCCAGGCGCTCACGGATCCCAAGTTCTGGGAGTCGATGGGGCGGGTGACCCTGTTCTTCGTCGTCCAGGTTCCGGTCATGCTCGGAGATCGCGCTCTTCGCGGCCCTGGCCATCGACAGTGCCCGCCTGCACCTCTCCAGCTTCTTCCGCATCGCGATCTTCCTGCCGTACGCCGTTCCCGCGCGTGGTCGCGACCCTCATGTGGGGCTTCATGTACGGCACCAAGTTCGGCCTGGTCGGCAACCTCAACGACTTCTTCCACCTCGCCATTCCTGACCCGCTCGGGAGCAGCTGGGTGCTCGCGAGCATCGGCAACATCGTCACCTGGGAATTCATCGGCTACAACATGATCCTGTTCTACGCGGCTCTCCGGGTGATCCCCACCGACCTCTACGAGGCGGCCTCCCTCGACGGGGCCAGTGCATTCCGCATCATCCGCAGCATCAAGATGCCGGCGCTGCGTCCCGCGATCGTGATCGGCGGCATCTTCTCGGTCATCGGCAGCTTCCAGCTCTTCAACGAGCCGAGCATCCTGCAGTCCCTGGCGCCCAACACGATCTCGACCTATTTCTCCCCGAACATGTACGCCTACAACCTTTCCTTCGCGGGCCAGCAGTACAACTATTCGGCCACCATCGCGATCATCGTCGGTCTCTTCACGGCCGTCATCGCCTACATCGTGCAGAACTCCGGTTCGCGGAAGGAGGTCTGAGATGTCCACCACCGACCAGGCCAGAGTGACCGTGCCCGAAAGCCACGCCAAGGCCCCACGGATGTCCCGCTACACCCGCACGAACAAGTCCAACCAGGGCCTGCACACCAAGAAGTCGATCCTGCTCACGATCATCATGGGCGCGCTGGTCCTCTACAGCCTTCTGCCCCTGTTCTGGCTCTTCGTGAACTCGACCAAGACCCAGGCCGAGCTGCTCAACTCGTTCGGCCTCTGGTTCAGTGGCCCGAACGCGCTCTGGGACAACATCGTCGCGACCGTCACCTACAACGACGGAGTCTTCGTCCGCTGGTTCGGGAACACCCTGATGTACGTCGTCGTCGGGGCAGGAGGGGCCACCTTCCTCGCGGCCCTCGGTGGCTACGGACTGGCCAAATTCAACTTCCCCGGCAAGAAAGCCGTCTTCGCGGTCGTGCTCGGTGCCGTGGCGATCCCCGGCACGGCCCTCGCGGTCCCGACCTTCCTCATGTTCAGCCAGATGGGCCTCACGAATACGCCGTGGGCGGTCATCCTGCCCTCGTTGATCAGCCCGTTCGGCCTGTACCTGATCTGGACCTACGCCCTCGACGCCGTGCCGACCGAGGTGCTCGAAGCCGCACGCATGGACGGAGCGGGCGAATTCCGCACCTTCTTCACCATCTCGCTCAAGCTCCTCGCCCCCGGCCTCGTGACCGTGCTGCTGTTCACCCTCGTGGCCACCTGGAACAACTACTTCCTGCCCCTGATCATGCTGAGCGAACCGACCTGGTACCCGCTCACCGTAGGACTCAAGCAGTGGAGCAACCAGGCGCAGACCGTCGGCGGCGACGTGATCTACAACCTCGTGATCACCGGCTCGATGCTCACGATCATCCCGATCGTGGTCGCGTTCCTGTTCCTGCAGCGCTACTGGCAGTCCGGCCTCGCCGCCGGCAGCGTCAAGGCGTGACCCTCCAACCCTCTCGACCGCACAACCTGTCCCGCACCGAAGTTCATCCATTTACAAGGAAGTGAAAGGCATTTCATGAAAGCACCACACAGCACCAGGAAGGCACTGCGTCGCACCGCGGTCGTCGTCGCCACCGGACTCGCGCTCAGCATGTCCCTCGCCGCATGTTCCGGATCCGGAACCGGATCGACCGCAGCGTCGACCGCGAGCGCAGCGGACATCACCGCGGCCCTGAACGAGAAGTCGACCATCACCGTCTGGGCCTGGGCCCCGGCGGTCGCGGACATCGCCACCGCGTTCGAGAAGGAGCACCCGAACGTCACCGTCAAGGTCGTCAACGCGGGAACCGGCAATGACCAGTACATCAAGCTGCAGAACGCGATCAAGGCCGGGTCCGGCGCGCCGGACATCGCCCAGATCGAGTACTACGCTCTTCCGCAGTTCGCACTGTCCAAGTCGCTCGCTGACCTCAGCGCCTACGGCTTCGACTCCTTCGCGTCCGAATACACCGACAGCACCTGGGGATCGGTCAAGCTCGGCGACGGCATCTACGCCCTCCCTCAGGACTCGGGCCCCATGGCCATGTTCTACAACAAGGCCGTCTTCGACAAGTACGGCCTCACCGTTCCCACCACCTGGGACGAGTACGTCGCAACGGCCAAGAAGCTGCACGAGGCCAACCCGAACGCCTACATCACCAATGACACCGGCGACGCCGGCTTCACCACGAGCATGATCTGGCAGGCCGGCGGCAAGCCGTACACCACGACGGACTCCACCAAGGTCAGCATCAACCTCCAGGACGAGGGCTCGAAGAAGTTCGCAGACACCTGGAACACCCTGCTCAGCAACGACCTCCTCGCCGCAACGCCCAGCTGGAGCGACGAATGGTACAAGGGCCTCGGCGACGGCACCATCGCCACCCTCAACATCGGTGCCTGGATGCCCGGCAACCTCGAGTCCGGTGTCAAAGACGCCGCTGGTGACTGGCGGGTCGCACCGCTGCCGACGTACAAGGCCGGAGACACGGCAAGCGCCGAGAACGGCGGCGGTGGAGACGCCATCCTCGAGCAGAGCAAGAACAAGCTCGTCGCGGCCGGTTTCCTCCAGTACATGAACGAGGGCGCGGGCACCCAGATCTCGATCGACGCCGGCGGATTCCCGTCCACCGTCGCCGACCTGAACTCCGACAAGTTCCTGAACGCCACAAGCGACTACTTCGGTGGCCAGAAGATCAATGAGGTCCTCGTGCAGTCCGCGAAGGATGTCGTTCCCGGCTGGAGCTACCTGCCGTTCCAGGTCTACTCGAACAGCATCTTCAAGGACACGGTCGGCCAGGCGTATGCCGCCAAGTCCGACATCAACGCCGGCCTGACCGCGTGGCAGAAGGCCTCCGCCGACTACGGCAACCAGCAGGGCTTCACCGTCACCAGCAAGTAACAGCCTGCGCCACCGTCGGAAAAGGGTGGGCCTGGTCCGGGCCCACCCTTTTCCGTCGCCTTCGAAAACTCACACCGAACACCCGTCGCACCGAACAAAGAGGATCTTCTCCCGTGTTGTACGCCCGGCTCAGCATCACCCGCGACGACGTTGTGGCGCCCGTCTCGCCCCGGATCTTCGGCTCCTTCGTCGAGCACATGGGCCGCGCCGTGTACACGGGATTCTACGAGCCCGGTCATCCCACCGCGAATGCGGAGGGATTCCGCGAGGATGTGCTCGCCCTGGTGCGGGAACTGAACCCGAGCCTCATCCGCTATCCCGGCGGCAACTTCGTCTCCGGCTTCCGCTGGGAAGACAGCGTCGGCCCCCGCGACGCGCGCCCCGTGCGCCTCGACGTGGCCTGGCACAGCATCGAGACCAACGAGGTCGGCCTGCACGAATTCGCCGCCTGGGCAGAGACCGCCGGCGTCGAGATGATGCAGGCCGTGAATCTGGGGACCCGGGGGTTGCGGAAGCCGCGGCCCTGCTCGAATACGCCAACCACCCGGGAGGCACCACTCTCTCCGACGAGCGTCGGACCAACGGTCGCAGCGAACCGTTCGGCATCCGCGTCTGGTGCCTCGGCAACGAGATGGACGGCCCCTGGCAGATCGGTCACAAGACCGCCGAGGAATACGGGCGCCTCGCCGCCGAGACCGCCCGGGTGATGAAGTGGGTCGACCCCACCATCGAACTCGTCGTCGCCGGCAGCTCCAACGCCGAGATGCCCACCTTCGGCAGCTGGGAACGCACGGTGCTCGGGCACACCATCGACCTCGTCGACCACATCTCCCTGCACGCCTACTACGAGGAGAAGCCCGGCGACCTCGGCAGCTTCCTGGCCTCCGGCGTCGGCCTGGACCGCTTCATCGGGGATGTCGCCGCGATCATCGACGAGGTAGCGGCCGAGCGAGGCGTCGACCGCTTCATCGGCGTCAGCGTCGACGAGTGGAACGTCTGGTACCAGACCCGCTTCAACGAGGTCGACAAGGAGAGTCTGCTCACCGGCGACTGGAACGCCCACCCCCGCCTGATCGAAGACGAGTACAACGTCAGCGACGCCGTCGTGGTCGGCTCCCTGCTGATTTCCCTGCTGCGCAACAGCGACCGGGTCTCAATGGCCAATCTCGCCCAACTCGTGAACGTGATCGCCCCCATCCGGTCCGAACCCGGCGGACCGGCCTGGCGACAGACCACCTTCTTCCCCTTCGCGCTGACCGCAGGCGCCGCCCGCGGCGACGTGCTCGCCACCACGATCCACTCCGACACCTACAACACCGTCGCCCACGGCACGGTCAACCTGGCGGATGCCGCTGCGACAGCCACCGACGAGGAGATCGTGCTGTATCTGGTCAACCGGTCCGAGACGGCCCCGCTGACCCTGGCTGTCGACCTCGCCGGTGCCCGTGCCCGCGCCGTGCTGTCCGCGCAGAGCGTGCACGCCCCGGACGGAGGCGACCGGTTCAGCACGAACAACGCCGACCACCCGGAGGCCGTTGCGCCGGCGAAGCTGGACGAGGTGACGCTGTCCGAGGACGGCGATGCGGTCACCGTCATACTTCCGGCCCTGTCCTGGTCGATCGTGCGTCTGGCCGCCGGGAGCGACGCATGAGCCCCGTGACCACGATCACAGCCGCCCGGTGGGTGCGCTGGCCCGAAGCGCACACCCTCGCCGACGGCACCGAGAGCCTGCCCTCCGCAACCGGCCGCCTCGCCTACGGCGCCGATTACAACCCCGAGCAGTGGCCGGAAGAGGTCTGGGCCGAGGACATGCGGCTGATGCGCGAGGCCGGCGTGAACATCGTCAGCCTCGGCATCTTCTCCTGGGCGCTGCTGCAGCCCACGATCGACAGCTGGGATTTCGACTGGCTCGACCGTGCCATCGACCTGCTGCACGACAACGGCATCGCCGTCGACCTCGCCACGGCCACCGCGAGCCCGCCACCCTGGCTGACCGAGGCGCACCCCGAGGTGCTGCCCGTGAACCGGCTCGGCGAGACCATCTGGCCCGGCGGCCGCCAACAGTGGCGTCCGACCTCCCCGGTCTTCCGCCGCTACGCACTGGCCCTCGTCGAGAAGATGGCCATGCGCTACGCCGACCATCCCGCCCTCGCCATGTGGCACATCAGCAATGAACTCGGCTGCCACAACGTCTACGACTACTCCGACGACGCCGCTGCGGCCTTCCGCCGCTGGCTCGCAGGCCGTTACGGCTCGCTCGTCGAACTCAACCGGGCCTGGGGCACCGCGTTCTGGTCCCAGAACTACTCGAGCTGGAGCCAGATCCTGCCGCCGCGCCTCGCCGCCACCCACCCGAACCCCACCCAGCAACTCGACTTCGCCCGGTTCTCGAGCGACGCACTCAAGGACTACCTGGTCGCCGAGCGCGAGATCCTGCGGCAGGCGACGCCCGAGGTGCCGATCACCACCAACTTCATGGTGATGGGGGAGACCCGCGGCATGGACTACGCGGACTGGGCCGACGAGGTCGACATCGTCTCCAACGATCACTACCTGCTCGTCGCAGACCCGGATGCCTTCGAGGAACTGTCGTTCTCGGCCAACCTAACCGGCCAGATCGCGCATCGTGCGCCCTGGTTCCTGATGGAGCATTCCACGAGCGCCGTGAACTGGCAGCCGGTCAACCAGGCGAAGTCGCCCGGCCAGCTGCGCCGCGACAGCCTCACGCACGTCGCGCATGGCGCGGACGCGGTCTGCTTCTTCCAGTGGCGCCAGTCGCTGGCCGGCGCCGAGAAGTTCCACTCGGCCATGCTCCCGCACGCGGGGGAGGACAGTTCGGTCTTCCGCAGGGTCGCCCGCTTCGGCGGCGACCTCGCCGGCCTCGCCGCGGTCGCGGGAAGCCGCACCCGTCAGGCCCGCATCGGCATCCTCTTCGACTGGGACTCGTGGTGGGCCTCCGAGCTCGACTCGCACCCCACCGAGCTGTTGCGCTACAAGGCCGAGGCCATGACCTGGTACACGGCAGCGCTCGCCAACGGGCTCCAGGCCGACATCGTGCCCGCCCGGTCGGTGCTGCACGGATCCGGCCTCGACGGCTACGACCTGGTGATCGCCCCGATGCTCTACGTGGTCACAGCCGACCTCGCGGAAGCCCTGACCGGGTATGTGACCGGTGGCGGCCACCTCGCGGTCGGCGTCTTCTCCGGCATCGCCGACGCCGACGACCACATCCATCCGGGCGGCTACCCCGGCGCCTTCCGGGATCTGCTCGGCGTGCGCGCCGAGGAGTTCGGCGGCCTGCTCGCCGGCCAGGCCGTCGGGCTGTCCGGCGACCTGCCCGCGGGATCGACCGGGACACTGCTCACCCACGACGTCTCCGTGCGAAACGACGTCGACGTGCTCGCGCGCTTCGACGACGGTCCGTTCCCCGGCGTGCCGGCCATCACGGGCCGTGCGGTCGGTGCCGGCCGGGCCAGCTTCGTCGCGACGGTACTCGATAGGGACGCCCTCGTCGCCCTCGTCGCCCTCGTCGGTCGCTTCGCCGCGGATGCCGGAATCGCCTCACCGCTGCCCGCCGATGTGCACGGCGTGGTTCAGCTCGCCGTGCGCGAAACGGACACCCTCGAGTACCTCTTCTACATCAACCATTCCGCGCGGGCGGTGACCGTGGCGCTCACCGCCGTCGACGGATGCCTCACGGCCGTCGATCTCGGAGGCAGCACCCTGGCCGCCGACTCGCTCACGCTCCCGGCGACCGGGGTCGCGGTGCTGAGCCGGCCGAGGGCGGAGCAGTGAGCGTGGGCGACTTCGCGATCGGCGACACGGACTTCCTCCTGAACGGTGCCCCGTTCCGGGTGCTCGCCGGCGCCATCCACTATTTCCGGGTGCATCCAGACCACTGGGCCGATCGCATCCACAAGGCCCGGCTGATGGGGCTCAACACCATCGAGACCTATGTGGCCTGGAACGCCCACTCGCCGGTTCGCGGCCAGTTCCGGACCGATGCCGGGCTCGACCTGGCCCGGTTCCTCGACCTCATCGCCGCAGAGGGAATGTACGCCATCGTGCGACCCGGCCCGTTCATCTGCGCCGAATGGGACAACGGCGGCCTGCCCGGCTGGCTGTTCCGCGACCCGGCCGTCGGCGTGCGCCGCAACGAGCCGCGCTACCTCGCGGCGGTCGCCGAGTACTTCGAGCAGCTGCTGCCGATCGTGGCCTCCCGGCAGATCAACAGGGGCGGCCCCGTCATCCTCGTGCAGATCGAGAACGAATACGGCGCATACGGCAACGATAAGGACTACCTGAGCGCACTCGTCGACCTCAACCGAGCCGGCGGCATCACCGTGCCGCTCACCACGATCGACCAGCCTACCGACGAGATGCTCGCAGACGGCAGTCTGCCTGGCCTGCACAAGACCGGCTCGTTCGGCTCCCGTGCCACCGAACGACTCGCGACCCTGCGCCGCCACCAGCCGACCGGGCCCTTGATGTGCGCGGAATTCTGGAACGGCTGGTTCGATCACTGGGGCGCCCACCACCACACCACCTCGGCCGAGGACTCTGCCCGCGAGCTCGACGACCTGCTCGCCACCGGCGCGTCCGTGTCGCTGTACATGTTCACCGGCGGCACCAATTTCGGCTTCACGAACGGGGCGAACGACAAGGGCGTGTTCCAGCCCACGGCCACCTCCTACGACTACGACGCGCCGCTCTCCGAGAGCGGCGAGGTGACGAAGAAGTACCTCGCGTTCCGCGAGGTGCTCGCGCGGTACGCGTCTGTGCCCGCCGAACTGCCCGAAGCCGTGCCGGCCGCGCCCACGTTCGAGGTCGAGCTCGATGAGTCGGTGACACTCTGGGACGCCCTGGGCGAGCTGGCGGATACGGACAGCGACGCCCTTCCCGAGCTGCCGAGCATGGATGCCCTCGGCCAGTACACCGGGTTCGCGTTGTACCGCAGCAGGCTGGCACCGGGCGCGCACCTGCTCTCCTTCGGGGCGGTCCGCGATCGCGCCCAGGTGTTCGTGGACGGCAACCCCGTCGGCGTGCTGCAGCGCGACCACCACGAGCGGTCGATCAGCCTGCCGAGGGGCGTCCTGCTCGACCTCCTCGTGGAGGACCAGGGCCGGGTCAACTACGGCCCGAGAATCGGGGAAGACAAGGGCCTGATCGGACCGGCGACGGTCGACGGAATTCAGCTCGGGCCCTGGCAGGTGCTGGCCCTGGACCTAGACGGATTCGCCGCGGCCGGAAGCCGGCTCTTCGCCCCGCATCCGCGTTGCCACGACAGGGTCGGCGAGCGCGATCTCGATCCCGACCTCGACGTCGACCTGACCTTCGCCTACGACTCGCTTCGGGCTGCCGAGCCCGCCACCCGCACGGTGGTTCTGCCGGCCCCGGTCGGTTCGCTCAGCGGACCCGCATTCGCGCGCGGCTTGTTCCACGCCGAGACGGGACGCGACCTCTTCCTGAGCACGGCCGGCTGGGGCAAGGGCCAGGCCTGGATCAACGGGTTCAACCTCGGGCGGTTCTGGGATCGCGGACCGCAGACCACCCTGTACGTGCCAGGTCCGGTGCTGTCGGCGAGCAATGAGCTCGTCGTGCTGTTCCTGCACGGAACCGGAAGTACCCGGGCCCGCTTCGTGCCCCGGGCCGACCTCGGCCACACCGATTTCTAGCCGTCCCCGCACGGCACCCCGATCCCCGGGAGGGACTGTCAGCGGTCCCGGCTACGATTGACCCGTGGTTACCGCCCTGTATCGCCGCTACCGGCCAGAGACCTTTGCCGAGATGATCGGCCAGTCCCAGGTGACCGAACCCCTGATGACGGCCCTGCGCACGAATCGGGTGAACCACGCGTACCTGTTCAGCGGCCCTCGCGGCTGCGGCAAGACCACGAGTGCGCGCATCCTCGCCCGGTGCCTCAACTGCGCGGAGGGCCCGACCGACACCCCCTGCGGTGTCTGCCCGAGCCTGCGTCGAACTCTCTCGCGACGGCGGCGGCTCCCTCGACGTCGTCGAGATCGACGCCGCGAGCCACAACGGCGTCGACGACGCCCGCGATATCCGTGAGCGCGCCATCTTCGCGCCCGCCCGCGACCGCTACAAGATCTTCATCCTCGACGAGGCGCACATGGTCACGCCGCAGGGCTTCAACGCCCTCCTCAAGATCGTCGAAGAGCCACCGGAACACGTGAAGTTCATCTTTGCGACGACCGAGCCGGAGAAGGTCATCGGCACGATCCGCTCGCGCACCCACCACTATCCGTTCCGGCTCGTTCCCCCGGGCCCGATGCTCGAATACGTCCAGACGCTCTGCGAGAGCGAGAAGGTCGCTGTTGCGCCCGGCGTGCTGCCGCTCGTCGTCCGCGCCGGCGGCGGTTCGCCCCGCGACACCCTGTCTCTCCTCGACCAGCTCATGGCAGGTTCCGACGATCACTCTGTGGAATACGACCGTGCGGTCGCCCTTCTCGGCTACACGAGCGCATCCCTGCTCGACGAGTCGATCGACGCGATCGCCGCCCGGGAGCCCGCAGCGGCCTTCGACGCGGTCGACCGCGTCATCCAGACCGGCCAGGACCCGCGCCGCTTCGTCGAAGACCTCCTTGAGCGCATGCGCGATCTCATCGTCGTCGCGGCGACGTCCGCAGCGGGCGCGTCCGCCGTGCTCCGCGGGGTCCCGCAAGACGAAATCGAACGGATGGCCGTTCAGGCCGCCAAGTTCGGCCCCGCCGAGCTCTCCCGCACCGCCGATATCCTCAACACCGCCCTCACCGAGATGACCGGCGCGACGTCTCCCCGGCTGCACCTCGAACTCATGATCGCCCGCGTGCTGATTCCCGCGAGCGACGACTCGACCCGGGGGCGCTCGCACGCGTCGAACGGCTCGAGCGCCGCATCGGTGTGGGTACAAGCGGTGTCGATACGAGCTCGGCCGCATCCGTGGCCCCCAGGCTCCGCGACGCCCGCCGTTTCGTCGACGGATGCTTCGCACGCCCCCGCTTCACGCCCCGCGACTGCCGCCGATCGCGGTACGACAGCGCCCGAAGCCCCCACGACCCCCGCGGCCTCCACTGCTCCCGCGAGCGCTCCAGCAGGTCAGGCAGGCGTCGCGCCGGCTGCCGCTGCCGTGGCACGTCCGATCGGGCCGGTCACCTTCCAGCAGGTCAAGGACGCCTGGCCAGAGGTCCTCGAGGCCGTCCAGTCCGCCAAGACGAGCGCGTGGCTCGTGCTCTACACGGCGAACGTGCTCGAATTCCGTGACGGGGACCTCCTCGTGCTGTCGTTCCCGAGCCAGAAGGACGTCGCAGGCCTCAAGCAGACCGCCGCGCCGGGGAGGGGGGTCGGCGACTACCTCAAGCGGGCGGTCAATTCGGTCCTCGGCTTCACGCCGCGCCTCATGGCCAAGGTCAACGAGCCCGGGGCGTCAACCCCCATCGCCGGTCCTTCAGCTGTGCCCAGTGCGTTGCCCGTGCCTGAACCACAGCCGTCGAGCCCTGCCGCCGTCGGGTCGCAGGCTGCACCGGCGGCCGCTGCGGCAGTCGAGGGCGCAGCCGACAAACCGTTCGGTCGCCCGGACGGGTCAGCATCACCTACCGGCCTTTCGGCCGCCGCCGGATCCAACGACCCGGCCCGAACATCCGCTCAGCCGGCATCGGCACCGCGGTCGATTCCCGCAGAGCCGACCGGCTCAGTCACGGCCTGGGCGACAGTCGCGATTCCGGGCGCGGGCGACGCGTCCGCAGAAGAAACGGCGCCCGCGACAGCACCGGCCCCGACCACTGCCCCTGCCACCCCAGCGCCGACCGCAGCAGCCCCGGTAGCCTCGGCTCCGTCGGTACCCGGTCCGACGGCATCCGCTGCCCGCCAGAGCGAACCGCCCTACGACGACGAACCGCCGCCGTACGACGACAGCGACGTGCCGCCGGACGAGGACACCCCACCGGACCGCAACGCGGGCTCGGCCCGACAGGGTCAGAACCGGTCGGCCCCGCGCCAGGTGCCTCCCGCACCCCAGGCCCAACAGGCACCCGTCGACCACAACGTCACGCACACCGGGCCGAACACCATCGCCCCGAACGGCAGGCGCAGCCCGGCCTTCGAGGAGAAGCAGCGCTACGGGGAGTCCGTCGTACGCGAGGTCCTTGGCGCGACCTTCCTCGAAGAACAGCCCTACGAACCGGCACCCCGAACCAGAGGCGACTGACCCATGTACGAAGGAATCGTCCAGGAACTCATCGACGAACTCGGCCGCCTGCCCGGAATCGGACCCAAGTCGGCGCAGCGCATCGCGTTCCACATTCTGCAGACCGAGAGCTTCGACGTCACCCACCTCGCCAACGTCCTCCTCGAGGTGCGCGACAAGGTGCGCTTCTGCGAGATCTGCGGCAACGTCTCCGAGCAGCCCACGTGCATGATCTGCCGCGACCCGCGCCGCAACCCCGCAATGATCTGCGTGGTCGAGGAGGCCAAGGACGTCGTCGCGATCGAGCGCACCCGCGAGTTCAAGGGTCTCTACCACGTGCTCGGCGGGGCGATCAGTCCCATCGACGGCATCGGGCCCGACCAGCTTCGCATTCGACAGCTGCTGCAGCGCCTCTCCGACAACACCGTCCAGGAAGTCATCATCGCGACGGACCCCAACCTCGAGGGCGAGGCGACGGCGGCCTACCTCTCGCGCCTGCTGACGACCCTCGAGATCACGGTCACCCGGCTCGCCTCCGGCCTGCCCGTCGGCGGTGACCTCGAGTACGCCGACGAGGTCACCCTCGGCCGTGCCTTCGAGGGCCGCCGCACCGTCGTGAGCTGACCGCGCGACCGCCGGACCGTCACGAGCCGGCCGCATCGACCGCACGGTCAGTGCGGCGCGTCACGCGCCAGGCTCCGCCGCTGCGCGCCACGTGACCCGGGTGGCGCGCCACGTGCGCCGCTTCGCGCCACGCGTGCCTGGCGCGAAGCGGCGAAAATGGCGCGCCGGGCACAGCTGGGGGAGGCGGATGCCTCCGGTCGGCACGTCCAGCGCGCGGCGTCACATTGCCGGTGTCGAATACATCAGCATTTATGATGGGAGACGGGGCTATGCCCGCCATGCCCGCAGACCCGAACCCCCAGGAGCGCCACGTGAGCTTGATCGTGCAGAAGTTCGGCGGATCATCCGTCGCAGACGCCGAAAGCATCAAGCGCGTCGCCAAGCGCATCGTCGACACCCGCAAGGCCGGTAATGAGGTCGTCGTCGCCGTCTCCGCGATGGGCGACTCCACGGACGAACTCCTCGACCTCGCCCACCAGGTCACCCCGATCCCGGCACCACGCGAGCTCGACATGCTCCTCACCGCGGGTGAACGCATCTCGATGGCCCTTCTCGCCATGGCGATCAAGAGCATGGGCTACGACGCCCGCTCCTTCACCGGCAGCCAGGCCGGCATGATCACCGACGCGCACCACGGCGCCGCACGCATCGTCGACGTCACGCCCGGTCGCATCCGCTCGGCCCTCGACGAGGGCGCCGTCGCGATCGTCGCAGGCTTCCAGGGCTTCAACCGCGACACGATGGACATCACGACCCTCGGCCGCGGCGGTTCGGACACCACAGCCGTCGCCCTCGCCGCGGCACTGAACGCCGACATCTGCGAGATCTACACGGATGTCGACGGCGTGTTCACCGCCGACCCGCGCGTCGTACCCCGGGCGCACAAGCTCGACCGCATCTCGAGCGAGGAAATGCTCGAGCTCGCCGCCGCCGGCGCAAAGGTCCTCTACATCCGGGCCGTTGAATACGCCCGCAGGCACGGGGTGACGCTGCACGTGCGCTCCTCGTTCAACAACAATCTCGGCACGATCGTGTACAACCCCGACACGACCGACCCGGCGACCGCGCTCCCGGACGGAACCGTCGGAACGCCCCCCGTTACCAGCACGACCGAATCCCTGATCGGAGAAAAAGTGGAAGAGCCCATCATCGCCGGGATCGCCGCCGACCTCAGCGAGGCCAAGGTGACCGTCGTCGGCGTTCCCGACATCCCCGGCAAGGCCGCGCAGATCTTCAAGATCGTCGCGAACACCAACGCCAACGTCGACATGATCGTGCAGAACGTGTCGGCCGCCGCCACCGGGCTGACCGACATCTCCTTCACGTTGCCGAAGTCGGAAGGACAGCGGGTCCTCACCGCGCTGACCAACGAGCGGGGCAATGTCGGGTTCGCGAGCCTGCAGTACGACGACCAGATCGGCAAGCTTGCCCTCGTCGGCGCCGGCATGCGCACCAATACCGGTGTCTCCGCGAAGCTGTTCGCCGCCCTCTACGAGGCCGGGATCAATATCGAGATGATCTCGACGAGCGAGATCCGCATCTCCGTCGTCACCCGCGCAGACACCATCAACGAGGCGCTTCGGGTCGTGCACACCGCGTTCGACCTCGACGACGACGCCGAAGCCGTCGTGCACGGCGGCACCGGCCGCTGAGCCGCCCCACCTGCAATCAGACCGACAACCAGCACGCTAGACAGCACGACAGACAGATACTAGGGAAGAAATCGTGAGCAGCACAGCAGGAATCCACATCGGAGTCGTCGGCGCAACCGGCCAGGTGGGCGCCGTCGTTCGGCACCTGCTCGAGCAGCGGGACTTCCCGGTCGCGGGCATCCGCTACTTCGCCTCTGCACGTTCGGCCGGAACCACCCTGCCCTGGAAGGACGATCGGATCGTCGTCGAAGACGCCGCGACGGCCGACCCGACCGGGCTCGACATCGCGATCTTCTCCGCAGGCGCGACCCTGTCCAAGATCCAGGCCCCTCGGTTCGCCGCTGCGGGCGTCACCGTGATCGACAACTCTTCCGGCTGGCGCATGGATCCCGACGTTCCCCTCGTCGTCAGCGAGGTCAACCCCGAAGCCATTCACCACGCGGTCAAGGGCATCATCGCGAACCCGAACTGCACCACGATGGCCGCGATGCCCGTGCTCAAGGTCCTGCACGACGAAGCCGGGCTGCAGCGCCTCATCGTGAGCACCTACCAGGCCGTGTCCGGCAGCGGCCTCGCCGGTGCCCAGGAACTGGCGAGCCAGATCCGCGCCGCCGCGCACAGCGACAACCTCCTCCAGCTCGTCCACGACGGGTCCGCCGTCCCGATGCCCGAACCCGTGCTGTACGTGCGCCCGATCGCCTTCGACGTCGTTCCGCTCGCCGGTTCGATCGTCGACGACGGACTCTTCGAGACGGACGAGGAAAAGAAGCTGCGCAACGAGAGTCGCAAGATCCTCGAACTGCCCGACCTGCTTGTCTCGGGTACCTGCGTGCGGGTGCCGGTCTTCACGGGCCACTCCCTGTCCATCAACGCCGAATTCGCGAACCCGCTCTCGGTCGCCCGTGCGCTCGAGCCTGCTCAAGGATGCTCCGGGCGTCGTGCTCACGGACGTCCCCACTCCGCTCGAGGCCGCAGGCAAGGACCCGAGCTTCGTCGGTCGGGTTCGCCAGGACCCCGGAGTGCCGGATGGGCGTGGACTGGCCCTGTTCATCACCAACGACAACCTGCGCAAGGGCGCCGCGCTCAACGCCGTCCAGATCGCCGAACTCGTCGCCGCGGACCTGCTCGCGTCCTGACCGACGGTGACTTTTCCGGTCGCGGAGGCGACCGCCGGACCGCGTGCACTACTGTGGAACACCATGGGCGGGTATCGCGTTTCAGAGGGCGTGCGGCGCGTGATCATCGCACTCTTCGCGACCATCGCCGGCGTCGTCGTGGTCGCCGCGATCCTGTCGCTGACCGGTCAGCCGGCGTCCGCCTGGTGGGTCGCCGCCACCGGTGTCTTCTGCGCCGCAGCGCTCAATGTCTGCTGGGTGCGCCTGGGCCCTGAACGGCATCGCAGCCCCGTCGTGAGCCTGCCCATCCTGGTGCTGCCCGTGCTCTACACCGTCGTCAGCCCGCTGGCCGCGGCCGGCGCCATCGTCCTCGGAGTGCTGCTCATCGTCCTGGTGCGCTCCCGACGCGTCGACGTCGCCCTCTACAGTGCCGGACTCGCGGGAACCGGTAGTGCCGCGGCCGTCGCCGTCCTCGCAGGCGCGACCGCCTTCGGCCTCCCCAGTTATCTCGCCGCCGGTTGCGCCGGTGCCGCGTATGTCGCGCTCGTGGCGATCATCGAATACCTGCGGATGGTGTTGGTCCGGCCGATCGCGAACCGCACCGGCCCCCTGATCGCGCCGGCGCGGCTGGCGCTGATGGTGCTCGGATGCGCACTCCTGTCCGCGCTCGTCGTGGTCTTCCACGACGCAGGCCTGGCCGTCAGCCGGGACCCGATCGTGTTCGTGATCGCAACCCTGCTCGCCTTCACCCTCGTCGGCGTCGGGATCAAGCTCATCGGCCGCGTCGTCACGATGCGCAGCCGGCTCACCGGACTCATCACAGGCGCTGCGGCGCTCGGCGCCGCCGGGCGCGAGGACATCTCCGCCGGCCGTGTCCAGTCCGGGCCTGAGGACGATGCCGAGGCGACCTCCCGGGTCCTCGCACTGCTTCACGAGGCCGTGCGGACGACCATCGGCGTTGAGTACGTCGCCGTGCGCGACCACGCGGCGCGCGTCGGGGAGATCAGCGCCCCCATCCTGCTGTCCGAGTCCGACACCCGGTTCGTCGTCGCGGGCCGCGAGCCGATGGGTGGCGTCTTCACCGCCGACGACAGGAGCGCACTCAACGCCCTCGCCCGCGCGGCCGAACTAGCGATGAGCGCCCACTACAACATCGGCGGCCTCACCGCCCGCGCCAACACCGACCCCCTCACCGGCCTGCCGAACTACCGGGCCTTCCAGACGGCGCTCGCGAACATCAACGACCACCGTGACTATTCGGAGGCCCTCGCCGTCCTGTTCCTGGACCTCGATGATTTCAAGCGTCTCAATGACCGGCACGGGCACCAGAGCGGAGACGACCTGCTCAGGGAACTCGGCCGCAGGCTGCGCATGGTCGTGCGACCGAGCGACGTCGTCGCTCGCGTCGGCGGCGACGAATTCGTCGTGATCCTCACTCACCTGGCCTCTCTCGGCGAGGCGAAGGAGATCGCCGAACGCATCCTCGAGACCTCCGTGCAGCCGCTCACTCTGGGCTCGAGCAGCTACACCCCGACGCTCAGCATCGGTCTCGCCTATTCGGCCCACCGGGAGACGGATGTCTCCCAGCTCGTGCAGGACGCCGACCGGGCCATGCTCGCGATCAAGAAGTCGCGGCGTCGCGGCGGACCGGCCAACGAGAGCAGCATCAACATCTCGAGCCACCGCTCCTCCCAGATCAACGACATCATCGCGCACGCCATCGACGAGGACCTCCTCGAACTCGCGTTCCAGCCGATCGTCAGCCTCGTCACCGGCCAGATCTGGGCGTTCGAGGCACTCGTCCGCTACAACGACCCCGTTCTCGGTCCGCTGTCGCCGCCGTCCATCGTTGAGAAGGCCAAGGGACTCGGCCGGATGGACGCCCTCACCCGGCAGGTCGCCGTGAAGGCCATGGCCGCGGCCGCCGACTTCCGCCTCGTCGAACCCCGGGTCACGTGCATGGCCATCAACGTCGAGGCCGGGCAGATCGTGCCCGACCGGGTCGGCACCTTCATGGAAGACCTCGCCGGGCGGTACCCGGGAATCTCACTCTGCCTCGAGCTCAACGAGCGTTCGGTCGCACGGGTGACCCCCGCCATCCGCTCGCAGGCCGACCGTCTGCGCGACCTGGGGCTGCTGATCGCCCTCGACGACTACGGCTCCCAGGACTCCTCGGTTGACGCACTCGTGCGGATGCCCATGGACATTCTCAAGATCGACCGCAGCCTCGTCGACGACCTCGACGACATCCGCCAGCGCGAGGTGCTCACCGCCCTGCAGGGCTTCGGCGACAACCTTGAGTACTCGATGATCGTCGAGGGCGTGGAGAACGAGGCCATGGTCAGGCACCTCGCGGCCATCGGCATCCGCAGCGCCCAGGGATTCCACTACGGCGTTCCGGAGAGCTTCGAGAAGACCCTGTCCCGTCTCGAGCGCTACGGAGCCGCCGCGGTCGTACCTGCGGTCGTCCCCGCGGTCGTACCCGCGGTCCTCCCCGCGGTCGACCTCGCGATCGAACCGCCCGTTGCCGCAGAGGCACCTGCTGCAGCCCCGGCACCCTGACCGATAGTCTCAGTCCATGAGTGAGACCGGGACGAACCGCGCGGTGAGGTCGAATCCGTCGCGCCTCGATCGTTCCGTCTTCCTCTCCCAACTCCTCCTCGCCGGCGCGACCCTCTTCCTCGTCGCCGTCACCGGGCTCACCGCGATCCAGCGACTGAGCGCCCCGATGTTCTTCCTCGGCGTGCTCCTGATCTTCATCGTCACGGCTGTCAGCGCCCTCGTCACGTGGAGCGACCACTCCAAGTACTGGATCATCCTGCTGCCCGTCGTCGACATCATCGCGATCGTCCTGATCTGGCAGGCCCAGGCCGCCATCGGCGCGAGTTTCCTGCTGGTGCTTCCCGTGATCTGGCTCTCGACGCACTTCGGAGCGAGGGGTGCAGCGGGCAGCGTCATCCTGGCCGCCGTCATGATCTGGGGCGGGACCCTGTTCCGTTCCGTGCCCATTTCATTGGCCGACGTGCCCCAGCTCGCGATGATCCCGGCCATGCTGGGCTTCGTCGCGGTGACGACCCACCTGACGACAAAACGCGCAGCGGCCCAGCGCGTGCTCCTCACCCAGCAGGCCGGCCTGTTCGAGTCGGCCCTGCGCCGTTCCCGCCGACAGGAGCAGACCCTCGACGAACTCTTCAATGCAGTGGACTTCGGGGTCGTCGGTTTCGATCGCACCTCGACAGCGAATTTCCTGAACCGTGCCCAGCGCGAGCTGCTCGCCCTCTACGGCACGAGCGACAACCGGCCGGCAGTGGTCAGCACGGTCTTCCACGAGGACAGGGTGACCGCGTACGCCGAGAGCGACCGACCCTACTCCCGGGCGCTCCGCGGGGAGACCATCGACCGCCTCACCGTTTGGGTCGGCGAACCAGGTCAGCAGCAGGCGGCTCTCCTGGTCTCCGCGCGGCCGATCATCGACGACAACGGCGACTACGACGGCGGTGTGATGGTCTCGCGAGACGTCACCGCGGAAGTCAGGGCGATCCAGGCTCGCGACGACCTCATCGCCTCGGTGTCGCACGAGTTGCGCACCCCACTCACCTCCATCCTCGGCTACCTCGAGCTCGCTCTCGACGACGAACGGCTCGACCCGTCGACCAGGGGCATGCTCGAGGTCGCGTCGAAGAACTCCGACCGACTGCTCGAGATGGTCTCCGGATTGCTGACCGATGCGAGTGATTCCAAGCACGAGCCGTTGCTCAACGTCGCCCCGTGCGACCTGGCCGGGATCGTCACGGACGCCCTCGAGTCCGCGGGCCCGTCAGCCGCCAAGCGCAGCATCGGATTCGATGTCGACGCCCTTCCCGCTGTCACGGTCGAAGCGGATGCGTTCCGGTTGCGGCAGGTCGTCGACAACGTGCTCTCGAACGCGATCAAGTACAACGTCGATGCCGGGCGGATCGGTGTCACCCTGGCCGTCGATGACGGGCTCGCGTTGCTGCGGATCTCGGACACCGGCAGGGGCATGACGGCAGAGGAACAAACCAAACTCTTCGACCGGTTCTACCGCGCGGACTCCGTACGGAATTCCAGTGTGCACGGCACCGGGCTCGGGCTGAGCATCAGCAGGGACATCATGCGCAAGCACGGCGGCGACCTGCGCCTCGAATCCACCAAGGGAAAGGGTTCGGTGGCGGTCTTCACGCTCCCCCTGACGTCGGTCCCCAGCCGATAGACTGACCCGCAGAAGGGGGCCAGCACTTGGACTCAACCACGCTCTTTATCGTCAGCGCGCTCATCGTCGTGCTCTGCGGGGTGTCGTTCATCCTCAACACAGCCCTCAACCGCAATGACCCTGCGGGAAAACTCTGGAGCCTCGCCTTCATCGCGGGAATCGCCGTCGCCTTCGGCTACGGTGTGGCGATCATCGGCGCATCGAGCTGGTGGGGCCTCATTGTCGGCAACGTCGGCCTTGTCGTGGTGTCCGGTGCGTTCTGGAGCGGGTCGCGCGTCTACAACTCGCGGGAGTCCCTGCTCTGGACCGTCGGGGCAGCCGGCGCGGTCGTCGCGATCTGGACGCTCATCACGGCGCCAGGAGGAGACGCCTGGGGTGCATCAGCCGTGACCTGGGTTGCCATGGCCGCCTTCGGCGCCCTGGGCGGTTCCGAGGCGCTGCGGGGCAGGCTCGGCAGGAACATCAACGGCAGGATCCTGGGGCTGAGCCTCTGGATCGTCGCGATCTACACGTCGGCGCGAGTGGTCGCCTTCGTCGCTCTCGGCACCGATGACCGGGATTTCTCCCGGTTCTTCGGCACTGGATCCGCGTCGATCGTCAACATGTCGCTGATCGTGGTCGGTTCCATCGCCATTTCGATCCTCCGCGCGGAGAAGCTCGGCAACAACGCCGTCGGGGACTTCACCGATGGCATCCACTCTGCCGCGGGTGTGATGACATCGAGCGCCTTCGTGCAGGCCGCGACCGACCACATCGAGAGGGCAGACCGCTGGCAGCTCGGACTCGCCGTGATCGGTGCCGACATCGACAACCTCCCGGAGATCAACACCGCCTTCGGGCGCACCGCCGGTGACGCCGCCATAGCCCGATTCGCCCAGACGCTGCGGTACAGCTCGCCTGTGATGGCCCTGATCGGGCACCCCGCCGCCGGCAGCTTCCTCATTCTGGTGAGTGTCTCGTCCGCAACGGAGGCCCGGGGCATCACCGAACGCATCCAGACGGCGCTTGTCGACGAACCGGTCACGGACTCCTTTCGGATCCGCCTGACCGCGAGTTTCGCCATCGCGGACACCTTCGACCACGGCTACGAGCTCGGCGTGCTCACGTCGGCCGTGACAGAGGCCATCCGCACCCTCAAGCGCGGCGGCGGCAACGACATCACGGTCGTCTCAGAAGCCGTCTGAGGCCCGACGGACCTCGTCGCGGAATCCGCCCGGCCGGCGACTATCCGGCGGGGGTGAGTGCGACGGTGATCTCGTCGCTCGCCGTCGACTTGGCGAAGGCCGCTGAGGTCGGCGTCGACTGCACGAGGATCTCGTAGGTGAATGCCAGCGTGATGCTCGTCGCAGCGGGATCGACGGCGGGCAGGATGAACGTCTGGCTGTAGCTGTACGGCGTCTTGATCAGGTAGCCGGGTGCGATCGAGGCCTGGTCCACCGAGGCGGGCGGGGCGGTCAGCGGGCCGCTGGGGCCCTTGACCGAAGCGACGACGCTCACCCGGGAGAGGTAGACGGCCTGGCCGTCGTCCGTGCCGAGGGTTCCGATCAGCGAGAAGCTGATCGGCTTGTTCGCGGCGGGAGTCCACTCGCCGATGTTGAGCGTCGACCAGTAGTTGACGGCAAGGGTGACGTCTCCGGCCTTGAGGTTGCGGGTCGTCGAACCGGTCGCGAGATCGTTGATCACGGGAATGATCGGTGCCACCGAGAACGTCGCCGTCGGCGTGCTCGAGGAGGCGAGACCCGTCGACCAGGGTGCCTGGCCGCATCCGCTCAGACCCGCAGTGAGCAGAAGACCCAGACCAAGTGCGGGAAGCACTCGTGAGAGGGAACGAGCAGGCATGAGGACTCCCGTGGATCGTGGTTCACACCCGTTCAGGGGGCTTCGCTTGAGCTTATCTTGCGGAGACCTTGACCGGGGATGTGGCAAAAGTTGCGCTTCGGATGTCAGAGTTAGACCTGTGAACGAGAACCCCCAGAATTCCCCGTATGTCAAGGCCCAGCCCCCGGTTGACCCTTCCCTCGCGGCCTACGCGAACGATTTCACGGAAATCGTCGACGCTCTGCCCGTGTTCCGCCCGACCATCGGGTGCATCGTTCCTTCATACAACGAGGCCGACTCCATCGCGTCGGTCCTGGATTCCCTGCTCGCCCAGACCCGCCTTCCGGACGTGATCCACGTCGTCGTGAACAACACGACGGATGACACGGTCGAGATCGCCAGCCACTACGCCGGCCCGCACATGCGGATGACGGATGGCATCGAGCAGTTCACCGAGATCTTCATCCACGACATCGGGGAGAACCCCGACAAGAAGGTCGGTGCGCTCAACTACGGCTTCTCGCTCATCGAGGGTTGCGACTACCTTCTCGGCGTCGACGGAGACACCACCGCTGACCCCCGCGCCGTCTGGCACCTCGAGGCCGAAATCTCGTCCGACACCCGCGTCGGCGGAATCTCCGCCATTTACAGCATCGACGACAGCCAGATCGACGGCACGATGGGCAAGTTCCTCATTGCCGGCCAGCGCACCCAGTTCGCCGCCTTCAACATGCAGAACATGCTCCGCGGGCGCAACATGGCCGTGCTCGGCGGCCAGTTCTCGATCTTTTCGATCCGGACCCTCCAGGAGGTGATGATCGACAGCAAGCAGTCCACCCCCTGGGTGAAGGACAGCGAGGTCGAGGACTCCCTCCTCTCCCTGCAGATCAAGAGCGCCGGGTACCTGACCAAGATCAGCGCCCAGGCCCGCGCCAACGTCGGCGGCATGACGACCCTGCGCGGCCTCGACGCCCAGCAGGTCAAATGGAACTTCGGCGCCATCGAGCTGATGTGGCCCGGCCAGCGCGGCGACACCAAGGGGCAGCCCTTCCACCCCAATCTCCGGCTGCGCTGGCTCGAGAACTTCTCGATGGCCGTCAACATCATCACCCGCGGCCTGTTCATCGTGCTGCTCGCCGCGTCGCTGTCGATCAATGCCTTCGTGTTCAGCCCGATCTGGCTGATCCCGCCCCTCGTCGCCCTGATGCTCAACTTCCGCACGGCCTGGTCGATGAAGAACCGCAACGGGCGGGACTTCTTCTTTGCGCTGGCGTGGTTCCCCGCCGAGATCTACATGTGGGTGAGAATCGGACACTTCCTCAGGGCCTGGACGAAGTTCGCGAGCAACAAACAGGTCGACAACTGGGCGGAGCAGGCCAAGGCCGAGCGCGGGTCCGGCAACGCCTTCCTCTTCCCCCTCATCTTCGCGACGGCCTTCTTCGCCGCGATGGTCTTCATCTGGCTGCAGCCGCCCGTTGTCGCGCAGTCGACGGTGCTCTGGATCGGCTGGCCGATCCTCGGAGTCACCACGATCATCCAGACCCTCACCATGTTCGGCACGCTCGTCAAGCGACACCGGGGCTACCGGGTGTGATCGCTCTACTCGAAGACGGGGCGCTCGAGACGCTGCTCAACCAGGTGGGCGGTGACACCTCGCTGCGCCACCGTTTCTTGCGCGACTTCGTCGCCCTGTGGCCGAGCCGGGCCGAGCGGCTCGCCGAGTCCCTCGCCCGGCCGGACCTCGAAGAAGCGCACGTCGTCCTCCTCAGCATCCGGTCGACGAGCACGATGGTGGGAGCCGTCGTGCTCGAAGCGACCGCTGCCCTCGTGCACACTGCGCTGGCGCGCAATGACGTGCCCGGCTGCCTGCGGCACCTTCCGCGTCTCATCGAGGTCGGGGAAGCGACCTGTGCCGAACTCGCCGTGCTGGCGACCACGGCAGAAGATGCCGAGCGCACGCAGAAGGCCTGGCCGGAGCAGCAAGCGCAACAACAGGCCCACCACGGGCAGCAGTCCCATGACGGTGACCATGCGGTGCCGCCGCGCCGCTGGGAATTCCCCGCGCAACGCGCGCAACACTGACGCAGGGACGGGCCTCAGGCCCGCCCCTGCACAGCTTCGGCGGAGAGCCGAACCTCAGTCGTTTTCGGAAGCCGCCAGGCGGTAGCCGACACCGCGCACGGTCTCGAGCCACCGCGGGGTCGTGAGACTGTCGCCGAGCTTGCGGCGGAGGTTGCCCATGTGCGCCTCGACGGCGCGCTTGTCGGCCTCGTTCACGTAGTACGCGGTCACGTAGCTTTCGCCGCGCAACAGGAGCGCGAGGTCGGCCTTGCTGCGCACCCGGCGCTTGGAGTCGAGCAGAGCCGCGAGCAGGTCGAATTCGGTGCGGGTGAGGTCGAGCTCCGCCGTGCCGAGCACAGCGAGACGCATCTCCGGGCTGAGACGCAGGCCGTTGTGCTCCATCCAGTCCGCTGCATCCGGAACCGGGGCCTGCGGCTCGATCAGTGCCAGCGCGTTCGAGGGGTGGATGCCGGCGGCTGGGCCACCGGGGGAGCCGCAGGGCTCGGTGCGGGCACCCAGCCCTGCGGGGGCGCAGGCGTGTACTCGATCGGGGCCGGTGCCCAACCCGACGGCGCGACGACGTAGCCGGGTGGCGGGGCCTGCTGGTACTGCGCCGGCGGTACGGCCTGCGCGGGCGGGGCCTGCTGGTACTGGGTCGGCGGAGCCTGCTGGTACTGCGGGGCCTGAGCCTGCTGCGCCGCCTGCTGGTACGTCGTCGGCTGCGCGGCGGGCGGTTGCTGGTACTGCGGAGCCGAGGCAGCGGGCCGGTATTCGACCGGCGGCGCGGGCGCATACTCTGGCGCGGATGCGGCCTGAGCGTACTCGGCGCCGGAGTGCTCTGCGGCCGCATGCTCGGCTGGAGCGGCCGGGTAGGCCTGGGAACCGGAGTCGTCGGAGCCGTCCGCGGCTGCGGCATCCGCATAGGTCGAGGACGGTGAGACGAGGGCCTGGCGGGGGCGGCGCATCATCGCGTCGATCCGGGCGCGCAGCTCGCGCGGGCGGAACGGTTTGGTCATGTAGTCGTCGGCGCCGGCCTCGAGGCCCTGGAGGGTGTCGATTTCCTCGTCGCGCGCGGTGAGCATCACGATGTAGGTCGAGCTGAAGGCGCGAATGCGCTTCGCCGTCTCCAGGCCGTCCATGCCCGGCATACTCACGTCGAGGGTCGTAACGATCGGGTCGTACGCTCGCACCGCGCGCACGCCGTCGACACCGTTGCTCGTCGCAATCGCGTCGAAACCGGCCTGGGTCAGAACGGCCTCGAGGAGATGACGGATATCGTCGTCGTCCTCGATGATGACGGCAACGCGTCGCTCACTCTCCGTTGTTTCCATGATCTATCTCCTAGCTGGATCGGCCTGCGACCGAAATCGAACAATGAACGGTGTGCTGTCGAAGTGTGGTGCGCCGGCACCGGGGCCTACCATCCGGCGGCCCTTGTGAGCGCGAGTGCCTGGGCGTTCCACCAGTCCCCAGCGGTAGGGCCGCCGTTGCAGGTCCCGTCGCTCTCGCCCGGCTGCTTGATCCAGAGGTTGGCATCTTGGGCGCCCTGGTTCGTGACGACGGAGGGCAGGACCCCGAGGGCGCGGCCGGGGGGATTGCACCACTCCCCGTTCGAGCCCGCGCCGTTGCGGGAGGTGTCGATGACGTAGTGGGCGCCGTTGGTGAGGCTGGAGAGCTGCTGTGCGTACGCGTGCTCGGCCGCTGAGTCCATGTAATTCGAGACGTTGGTGGCGAAACCGCGCACGGATGCGATGCCGGAGCGGTTGAGCAGCCCGGCCATGGCGGACGGGGCGATCCATTCGGAGTGGCCGGCGTCGAGATAGACCGTGGCCCGCGTCGGCGCGAGGAGGTCGACGGCGGTGTGCACCTCGTGCACTCGCTCTTCGACGTTGTTGCACTGGGTGGCGAGGCTGAGCGCGTCGGGCTCGAGGATCACTACGGCCTCGCGCAGCGTCAGGCTCGTCGCGATCGCCTGAACCCAGCCGGGGTATTCGAGTACCGAGAGCCCGCCTGCGGAGAAGTTGCCGCAGTCCCGGTTGGGGATTCCGTAGACGACGAAGACGGCGGTCTTCCCTTTTTTGACCGCGGCGTCGGTGATCGTCGCGACCTCGGCACCGACCGTGTCGAGCGGATACTTTTCCGGTGTCAGCCAGATCGCCGCCGGCTGGTCGGCGAGCCGGTTCAGGGCGGTCGCTTCGGCTGAACTTGCCCCGGACCGTTCGGCTGCAGCCGCTGCGGCCTGTGATGCCGACGACGACGGGTTGACATAGAACGTCGTCGTCGCGAGCGGGTTCACGGTCTGACCTCCCGGTACCTGAAGGGCGAAGAGGCTGACAAAAGCGCCGAGGGCAAGGACGGGCAGCGCCAGGGCGATGATGCCGAGGACGAGACCTGTACGCGAGCCGGACGAATGCACGAACCTACCCTATAGGGGGGTTCGACAAATATGTTACGCAGGAGTATCGTCTGACAGTTCATTGCCCGTTTAAAGGGCTCTGCCTCGCTGCCCGAACGGGGTGATCAGCGGCAGGCGGACGCGGTCAGGCGCCCGGGCGCGCGGCGTTACACTCGAACGTGTGAATCCAATGGCGCAGGTTGATGTCGTACTCATTGGGGGCGGCGTCATGAGCGCCACTCTCGGCACCTTGATCAAACAGGTGCAGCCCGACTGGAGCATTGAGGTCTACGAGCGACTCGGCGAGGTCGCCCAGGAGAGCTCGAACCCCTGGAACAACGCGGGGACAGGACACGCCGCCCTGTGCGAGCTCAACTACATGCCCCAGGCGAAGGACGGCAGCGTCACCGCCGACAAGGCCGTGAGCATCAACGAGCAGTTCCAGATCAGCCGCCAGCTCTGGTCGTCCCTGGTCATCGACGGCGTCCTGCCCGAGCCGACGAAGTTCATCAACTCGACTCCGCACATGACGTTCGTGCACGGCAAGTCCAACGTCGAGTACCTGCGCAAACGGTTCGCGGCGCTCAAGGACCAGCCGCTGTTCCACGGGATGGAATACAGCGAGGATCCGGCTGTCATCGGCACCTGGGCCCCGCTGCTCACGAAGAACCGGCCGAAGAACCAGCGCATCGCCGCGACCCGGATCGAGTCGGGCACCGACGTCGACTTCGGAGCTCTCACCCGTTACCTCTTCGACGACCTCGCAACCAAGGGCGTCGGCGTCCACGTCAACCAGCAGGTCACCGGCGTGAAGAAGCTGACCGACGGCACCTGGCGTCTGAACCTCCGGCGTCTCGTCGGCGGGCACCCCAGCACGGTCAAGGCGCGCTTCGTGTTCGTGGGTGCCGGAGGCGGTGCGCTGGCCCTGCTGCAGCAGAGCGGCATCCCCGAGGTGCGAGGCTTCGGCGGCTTCCCGATCAGCGGCCAGTTCCTGCGCACGACCAATCCTGCGGTCGTCGCCGAGCACCAGGCGAAGGTCTACGGCAAGGCCGCCGTCGGCGCGCCGCCGATGTCGGTCCCGCACCTCGACACCCGCCACGTGGAGGGGGAGGCCTCTCTGCTCTTCGGACCCTTCGCCGGGTTCACCCCCAAGTTCCTCAAGTCGAGCACCTGGTTCGACCTCCCCTTCTCGGTACGCGGGCACAACATCGGCCCGATGCTCGCCGTCGCCCGGCACAACGTCGGCCTGATGAAGTACCTCTTCGGAGAGGTCTTCGCCTCCCGCGCCACCAAGCTCAAGGCCCTGCAGGAGTTCATGCCGACGGCGAAGATGGCCGACTGGGAGCTCATCACCGCGGGCCAGCGCGTGCAGGTCATGACGAAGGACCCGAAGGAAGGCGGCGTGCTGCAATTCGGCACCGAAGTCATCACCTCGGCCGACGGCAGCATCGCCGGCCTGCTCGGCGCGTCCCCCGGGGCGTCGACCGCGGCTCCGATCATGGTCGACCTGCTCCAGCGCTGCTTCCCCGAGGAGTACCCCGCCTGGGAGCCTCGCCTCCGAGAACTGATCCCGAGCCTCGGCACGACCCTGTCGGACGACCCGGCTCGTGCCGCAGCGTCCCTCGCCGCGACCGCGGCGACCCTGCACCTCACCAACCCCTGACGAATTCGACGGAGTTTGTGAGTTTTTTTGACGTGGGCGTGCGGTTTCGGCCCGTTCTAGACAAAATCTCCGTCGAATCGGTGAGGGCGGATGCCGCCCCACCCTTGCGCAGATATCGAACGTGTGTTCGAATGTGGGTATGCGGTGGAGCGGGCAGGAACTCACGACGGAACAGGCGGGAGCGCTTCCCGGCCTTGCCCGCCTGAACAACCTGGTGCGGAGCGTGCGCACGCCCGAGTTCGCGGGGATCACCTTCCACGAGATCCTGGCCAAGTCCGCGCTCAACCGGGTGCCCGGCCAGAGCGCCATGCCGTTCGGCTGGACGATCAACCCCTACCGGGGCTGCTCCCATGCCTGCAAATATTGTTTTGCTCGCAACACGCACACCTACCTCGACCTCGACGCGGGCAAGGACTTCGACAACGAGATCATCGTGAAGGTCAACGTCGCCGAGGTTCTCCGCAAGGAGCCTGACCAGGCCATCCTGGGAGCGCAGCGCCGTCGCACTCGGAACCAACACCGATCCGTATCAGCGCGCCGAGGGCCGCTACCGACTGATGCCGGGCGTGATCGCGGCGCTCGCCGACTCCGGCACCCCGCTGTCGATCCTGACCAAGGGCACCCTGATCCGGCGCGACCTCGACCTGCTCGTCGAGGCGAGCACGCTCGTGCCCGTCGACCTCGCCCTCTCGATCGCGATCTACGACGACGAACTGCAGTCTGCGGTCGAGCCGGGCACGCCGTCCACGGCAGCGCGCCTCGCCACCGTGACCGCGATCAGGGAGCGCGGCCTCCGCTGCTCCGTGTTCATGATGCCGATCCTGCCGTTCCTCACCGACACCCGCGCCCACCTCGACGATGCCCTCCGCCAGGCAAAGGCCGCCGGGGCCTCCGACGTGATGTACACGGCCCTGCACCTGCGGCCGGGAGTGCGCGACTGGTTCATGCAGTGGCTCGCGAGGGACCACCCCGACCTCGTGCCGCGCTACCACGAGGCTCTACGGCCGCAACGCCTACGCCCCCAAGGGCTACCGGCAATGGCTCGCCCTTCGGATCAAGCCGCTGATCCGGGCCCACGGGCTCGAGCACGGAATCGAGGACCCCGTCACCGGCGGTGTCCGCTCCCGTGCGCTCGCCCGGCCCGCCGCCGTCCCGGCATTCCCGGGCCTGCCTGCGCCGGGCGTCGGGATGCTCATCGCCGGCGAGCTCCCTCCTGAGCCTGCACCCGACCCTGTTCTGAACCCCCGCCATCCGCTGAGGTGTCGCAGATCGACGTTCAACGCTCGCGCGAACCTCGATTCGCGACCCTTCACGCAAGAAGGAGTCCGGCGGATGCGATAATCGACGGAGAACGGAGCGGCAATGACCCTAGGCCTCCCCGACCATCTGGTCGGCACCTCGGTCGGGCGTGCCCTGGCCCAGGCTGCGCACTGGTTCGGCCTCACCTGCCTGATCGGCTCCCTCGTCTCGCTCGCGGTGCTCGGGATCAGCCATCCGAGCGCTCAGATCGGCGTGAGCCTGCTCGGCATCCTCGTGATGGCGATCCTTCTCTTCCTGCTGTCCCGCCACCGCACCGCGCTCCTCTCGGTTGTCTACCTTCTCGTGGGCGCCGTCGTCACCTACGTCGTCAGCGTGACCCTGCTCGGGCTGCCCGAGCTCTTCCACAGCTCGGACGTCTTCCTCGTGTCGATGCCGAAGATGGCGCTCCTGATGGTCGGCGGCGTCGGAACGGGCGCCCTCGTCGGTGTGCTCTGGGGCACCGCCGGCTTCATCCTGGCCGAGACCGTGACCGTGCTCGCCGCCCTCGATACCGGGGTGCCGTACCACCCCGACGCATTCACGGTGTCGACGTACCTCTTCCTCGTCGGGGTGATGCTCGTGAGCGGCCTCGGCCGGCGCAGGCACCGTCCGGTCCAGCTCGCCATGCACCGTGCCCTGCAGGAGGACCAGTCCCGGCTGCTGCGGCACGAACTCGACGTGCGTGCGGTCGCCCTCAGCCAGGACACCACGCTCAACCAGCTCGTCGCGCTCGTGCACGCCCACCCCGGGCCGCTCGGTCCGCACCTGGCCGCCGGCATCCGTGAAACCGTCGACACCCTGCACGGCACCAGCTGGCTCACCGACTCCGACGAGCGGCTCTCCGGACCGGACGGCTGGCTCGACAGCGCGGTCTACTCCGCGATCGAACGCTGCCGCGACCGCGGCCTCGTCGTCGAGGTCACGGGGGAGCGCGCCGCCCTCGGCCGTCTCGACGCGGTCGCCGACCGCGAGCTCGGCCTCGCCGTGCAGCAATGCCTCATCAACGTCATCCTGCACGCCGGCATCGTCTCCGCAGAGGTCGTCATCGAATCCACCGACCACGATCTCTCCGTCATGGTGATGGATGCCGGCCGCGGCTTCACGGAATCGGAGACCGGCGCCGACCGCCTCGGCCTCCGCCAGGCGGTCCGCCGCCGGATCGAACGCCTCGGCGGCTCGGTCACGATCATGACCCGTCCTGGCGCGGGCACCTCCGTGCTCCTGACCGTGCCGGCACCCCCCGGCGACGCCGTCCAACGGCCCGGCACCGGTGCGGCAAGCGGCCCGGCATCCGATCCGTCCGGCGACAGCGCGAGCGACGCCGGGATCGGCTGGCCGCTGTGAGCCGCAGTTCCCTGACCCAGCAGCAACTCGACCCGCTCGGAGCCCTCGCCGCATGGCCGCTCGCGCCGGCGATCGCCGTGATCGTCACAGTGTCCGCGGTGGTGACCACGGTTACCCAGGCGGATCAGGCCGTGCAGGCCGGGAACGCGCCCCTGGGCTCCCTCGCGATCGTGGCCGTCACCCTCGCCGCGATCCTGCTCGTCTTCGCCTCCCGCCCGAGGAATGCGCCCTTCGGGGGCGGCGCGCACTCTGCGATCGCCGCGCTCGCCCTCGTTGCATACCTGCTCGAACAGGCCTCGCGCTGGAACCACAACGCCCTGATCCAGGACGATTTCGGCCCCGTGGCGATCGGCCTGCTCCTGCTGGGCCTCGCCCCGTACCGGCCGTGGCGACAGATCGCGGCATCCGCCGGGGTCCTCGCCGTCATCGTCGCCGCGGTCACCTGGGTGCAGGCCCCTTTCCACTCCATCGACGTGCCTCCCGTGGTGTTCGTCACCGTCGCGGTCACCCAGGTCCTCGCTCCCGCGCTCGCCGGGGCCGCTTACTCCCGTCGGCTCGTCGGCTCCCTCCTGGCCTGGCAGACGGATGCCCGCCGCGCGATCATCGAGCGCACCGAGGAGACCCGGGCACGTGTGGTCAGGGCCGTCGTCGAGCAGCAGCGCACCGAGCTCGCCGCCGGTGTGCTCCCCCTCCTCACCGAGGTGCTCGACCACGGCGAGATCACGAAGGCCGACATCGTTCGCGCGGGTGCGCTCGCCGCCGACGTGCGCAAGGCGCTCCTCCGCGAGCTCGACAAGACCTGGCTCGACGCGGCCGTAGCCAGGGAGCGCGCGGCACTCCTGGCCCGCGGCATCACCCCGCTGCTCGTCGTCGCCGATCCCGACCGCCGCGCCGCCGCATTCCACACCGACCAGCGCGCCGCGACCGCAGCGCTGCTCGGCGCGCTCTGCGCGGCGAAAGGCTTCGACCCCTGCAGCCTCGTCGTGCAGGTCACCGCGGGCGACGAGTTCCGGGGCACCGGGTCCCCGCGGCCCGCCCTGACCAGATCCCCGCTCACCACGACGTCCGAGATCCCGCTGAGCACCTCCCCGCTCCGCACGATCCCCGACCGCGGGCCCCGGCGCGAGACCGCCCCGGGTGCCGGGGCCCCGGCATCCGCCCCCCGCCTCGACCAGGTCACGATCCAGGTTGGCATCGACCTCCCCGCCCGGGCCGTGCGCGCCCTGCTGCGGCCGTACCTCGGCGTCCTGCACGTGGTGTTCGGGCGGGTACGCGTCTCCACGAGCCGGGCGTCCGGCCGTCGTCCGCTCGTAACCCTCGAGTTCGACGCGGAACACGGCCCCGAACGCCGACGCCTCGCACGCCCAGTACGCTGAACTGACCCGGGGCAGACGAACGCGCCGGGTGGCGCAGAGGGGGATTCCAGTACCGTGGCAAAACTGTACTTTCGCTATGGAGCGATGAACAGCGGCAAGAGCACGTCCATGCTCCAGGCCGCATACAACTACGAGGAGCGCGGTCATCGCGTGCTGCTTGCCAAGCCGTCTGTCGACACCAAGGGTGATCGGGGCATCCTCTCGCGCCTCGGCGTGACACGCGGCGTCGACTTCCTGCTCACCCCCGAGACGGATGCGTACGCCCTCTTCCAGGAGCACCGCGCGCAGGTCGTCGCCCGCGACGGGCTCGACGTCAGCGCCCTGCTCGTCGACGAGGCGCAGTTCCTCACCGAGGCCCAGGTCGACGACCTGCTCCGGATCGCGATCCTCGAGAACATCCCCGTCCTGGCGTACGGGATCCGTACCGACTTCCAGACGGTCGCGTTCCCCGGCAGCCGCCGCCTGCTCGAAATCGCGCACAGCCTCGAAGAGCTCAAGACCATCTGCCGGTGCGGGCGCAAGGCCGTGTTCAACGGCCGCAAGATCGACGGGCGCTTCGTCTTCGACGGTGACCAGGTCGCGATCGACGGGGCCTTCGTCACCTATGAGTCCCTGTGCGGCTCCTGCTATCTGGAGGAGAGTGGCGGACGGCTCGGCCATCGGGCCATGAACGCGGGGAGGGGGCGCCCGGCCGGCTCCCCAGAAGACGTCGTCCCTGGCGAGACCGCGAGCGCCCCACATGCCCCCCGGCGCGTTCCCCCGGTTTCACCATAGGACCAGCACATCGTCTTCGAAAAGCCGTCATTTCCGATGGCACCCGAACGGGCGCGGCGGCAATAGGAATACCCCCGGCAGCAGGTTCAGGCTCCGCCGGTCTACAGCACCGCCCCGTAGTACCGTTCAGTACCGCGCCGCCGTTGCCGCCACCAGTATGGCCTACCCGAAGGTTCTCGTGCCCACCTACCGTATTGCCCTGATCGACGATCATGAGATCGTCGCGCGCGGTTTCGCCGCCCTGTTTTCGACGATCCCCGAGATCCAGGTCGTCGCGACGGTCGCGACCGTGACCGAACTGCTCGAATCGACCGCGCAGACGAGCCACCCGGTCGACCTGGTGATCCTCGACCTGCGGCTGTCCGACGACTCCGCTGTCGGGGATAACGTCGACCGGCTACGGGCCGCGGGCTCCGCCGTCCTGGCCTTCACAGCGGGCGATGACGCGCTGCTGATGCGCACGGCCGCCCGCAGCGGGGTGCTCGGCGTGGTGCGCAAGTCCGAACCGACCGCGGTGCTGCTCGACGCTGTGATCCGCGCAGCCTCGGGGGAACCGATCCCTTCGACCGAGTGGGCGGCTGCCCTCGACGGCGACCCCGAGCTCAACGACGCCGGGCTCAGCCCGCGGGAACGCGAGGTGCTCTCCCTCTACGCGGCCGGCGCGAAGGCCCCGCTCGTCGCCGCCCGCACCGGCCTCGCCGAGGCGACCGTGATCGACTACATCCGGCGGGTGCGCTCGAAGTACCAGCGCGTCGGGCGCCCGGCCAACACGAAGATCGACCTGTACAAGCGGGCCCTCGAAGACGGCATCCTGCCGGTCCCCGGCCAGTCGTGAGGCGAACCCGGCGCCCGCTCGCCGGCCTGACCGCCGCCGAGCGCCTCGCCCGGGTGCTCTACACGTCGATCGGTCCGACCGCGGTCGTGTTCTGCCTCCTCAGCTACGGCTCTTTTCTCGCCCAGCTGTGGTCGCCGCATCCGCTGGGAGCAGGTCTGGCCTGGGCCCTCGCCTTCGGGCTGCCCGTCACGCTCGGGGTGCTGTCCCGACGGGCGTCGCTGCGGCTGCTGCGCCGGATCGCGCTCGCCGAGGGGGTCGTGTTCCTCGTGATCCTGGTGTTCTGGCTGTCATTCCGGGCCACGCCGCTCCCGGCCGGCGCGGACATCCCCTGGGCCCTGACCTTCACCGGGGTGCCCGTCCTGGCCGTCGGAGTCGCCACCCGCGACCGCGTCGGTTGGGCCTACCTCATCGTTGCGTGCACCCTCAGCGGACTTGTCCGCGCCGCGACCTCGACGGATTCCCTGCCGATCCTCGTCGGACTCGAAGACGCCGCATACTCGATTCTTCTCGTCGGCGTCTTCCTCGGCCTGATGATGGCGGCCCGCCGCAATGCCGTCCGGGTCGACGCTGTGACTGTCGCCACCCGGGCGGAGATCGCCGCCGCCGCCGCGGGAGTGGCCCGCAGCCGCGAGCGAGTGGCGATCGACGCGCTCGTGCACGACAGCGTCATCTCCACCCTGCTGATGGCCGGCCGCGGCGGCATCCCGGCCGGCGTCCTCGCCGAGCAGGCCGCCACGACCCTGGTGCGCCTCGACGCAGTCAGGGAGCGGGCGTCCGGGCAGCGCGTAACCGGCCCCGAGCTGACCCGCCGGCTCGACACCCTCACCGCCCAGATCACCCCCGATGCGGTCGTGCGCTCCGACCTCGACGACCGCTTCGGCGTGACGGCCGCAGCAGCGACGGCCCTGCTCGGCGCCGTCGGCGAGGCCCTGCGCAACTCCCGGGTCGCAGCCGGGGTCGGCCTCGCCCGGTCGGTGTCCCGCAGCGTCACCGCGCGGATGCTGGGCACCGGCATCCGCATCACGGTCCGAGACGACGGGGTCGGCTTCGATCCCGCCGGCGTCCCGGCTGAGCGCCTCGGCATCGCCCGCAGCATCATCGACCGGATGCGCCGGGTGCCGGGAGGGGCGGCTACGGTCTGGTCGCGGCCGGGCGCCGGCGCCGAGGTCGTGGTCTCCTGGACGCCGGAGGCCACGACCCAGGCCCTGCCGGTCGCCCCGGGAGCCCAGGCGACGCCCGCGCCCATCCCCCTGCTCGTGACCCTGCCACGCAGCCTCGCCCTCGTCCTCCTCGCCGTCTTCGCCGCCGTGCACCTTCTGCTCGCCTTCGGAGACCCCGGGCCCGTTGACACCCGGCCCCTCACGGCGTTCGGCCTGCTCCTGATCGTCGTCGCCGCAATGTGGCTCCTGGTCGTCGTCCCCGACCCGATTCCCCCGTGGGCTCCCCTCACGGTGATCCTGATCGCCACCGCCGGGGCCGCGCTCGCCTCGGCCGCCGTCGCCCCGGCATCCGCCCAACCGTTCGCGCACTGGGCGTTCGGCGCGGTCACCCTTCTGCTCGTCCTGCTCGCCACCCGCGGGCGGCCCGGTCCGGCCTGGGCCGGCTATGGCCTGCTCGTCGCGGTCGGGCTCGGCTGGGCGCTGCTGAACGGCCTGGGCGTCGCCGACGGCCTCACCCTCGTCGTGCGTCACGCCGCCACCCTGCTCGCCGGCGCGGTCTTCGCCGTCGGGCTCACCCGTTCGACCCGCACCCTCGCCGTGCTCAACCGGGAGCGCGCGGTGTCGATCGCGGCCACCGCGAGCGACGTGGCCGCCCTCACCGAACGGGAAACGGAACTCGCCCGGGTCAACGGCCTCGCCCGGCCTGCCCTGGAGCGCCTCGCGGGCGGGGAGGACCT
This sequence comes from Cryobacterium breve, assembly GCF_027594785.1. Lineage (GTDB taxonomy): Bacteria > Actinomycetota > Actinomycetes > Actinomycetales > Microbacteriaceae > Cryobacterium > Cryobacterium breve_A. Next base: position 1,771,971 of record NZ_CP075584.1, on the reverse strand, counting down.
CGACCCGCCGCTCCGCACCGAGTGCCTCATCGTCGAGGCCACCCTGCGCGACGCCATCCGGGCCAGGACGCTCTTCGTCGAGCCCGTGATCACCGCCGCCCGTACTGCCCGGCTCCGCGGCGTCGACGTCACCCTGCTCGACGACTCCGGTGGCAGGCCCCCGAGGCGCTCGCCGAGGTCGCGCGCATCATCGCGGGGCAGCTCGATCTGCTCGACTCCGGTCGCCTCACCGCACGGCTGCTCCCGCCCGGCCGCGACGACGTCGCCTCCCTCGTCATCGACTCCACAGGCACCCGGATGCTGACGGTTTCGCCAGTCGGAGAGCTCCGCACCCCCTGATCGTGGGTCTGTCCCAGACCCGATCCCGGGGTTAGCGTTGGGCGTTACCAACTTTCCCGGGCGTGGAACGATTTGCTGCGTGCGCTCGCGGTTCTCTGCAGCCTGTCCAGCGGGGGAGGATCGCGTGGCTTCACTGACCGAGATTCTCATCCTGCACGGACTGCTGCCGATCGAGGACCTCGACACCCTGATGGCCGGCGATCCCGCCGACGAGAGTGCCGTGCGCGCGCTCGTCGACTCCGGCGTGATCACCGAGGCCCAGTTCGCCCGTGCCCGCGCCGAGCAGGCCGGCCTCGCCTTCATCGAACTCATCGACTACCCCGTCGACCCGCTCGCGGTGGCCCTCGTCACGCCCGCCATGTGTCGCCGCCACGGTGTGCTGCCGATCACCGTCGAGGGCGGCCGCCTCGTGCTCGCCATGGTCGACCCCGGCAACGTGTTCGCGATCGACGACGTGCGCGAGTCCGCGCGGATGCGGGTCATCCCCGTCGTCGCCGAGAAGAACGACCTGCTCGCCGCGATCGCCCGCTACCACCGCGCCGACGACGAGCTCAGCAACCTCACCACCACCATGGAGGACGAGCAGGCCACCGTCGAAGCCGCATCGGCGTTCGGCGTCTCCGACTCCCTCGACGACGACGCCCCGATCGTGCGCTTCGTCAACCTCCTCGTCAGCCAGGCCATCCAGGACAAGGCGTCGGACATCCACATCGAGCCCGCCGAACACAACCTGCGGGTGCGGTACCGCATCGACGGGGTGCTGCACGAGATGCAGCGGGCGCCGAAGAGCATCCAGAATGGCGTCATCTCGCGCCTGAAGATCATGAGCGACATCGACATCGCCGAGCGTCGGAAGCCCCAGGACGGCCGGATGTCGGTCAGCCACGCCGGCCGCCAGATCGACCTCCGCGTCGCGACCCTGCCCACGGTCTGGGGCGAGAAGATCGTCATGCGAATCCTCGACAACTCCTCGACGACGATGGACCTGCACGACCTGAACCTGCTCGAGCACAACTACGAGGCCTACAAGAAGTCGTACACCAAGCCATACGGGATGATCCTGGTCACGGGCCCGACAGGGTCGGGCAAGTCGACCACCCTGTACACCACGCTCAACTCGGTCGCCCGCCCGGAGATCAACGTGATCACGGTCGAGGACCCGGTCGAGTACAGGATGAAGGACATCAACCAGGTGCAGGTGAACCCCAAGGCGGGGCTCACCTTCGCGAGCGCGCTGCGGTCCATCCTCCGCAGCGACCCCGACGTCGTGCTCCTCGGCGAGATCCGCGACCACGAGACCGCGCAGATTGCCATCGAGGCCTCGCTGACCGGCCACCTCGTGCTCTCGACCCTGCACACCAACGACGCACCGAGCGCGATCACCCGCCTGACCGAGATGGGCATCGAGCCCTTCCTCGTCGGCTCCGCCCTCGACTGCGTCGTCGCCCAGCGCCTCGCGCGCCGCCTCTGCGACCGCTGTAAGGCTCCCGCCGAGGTCACCGTCGAGCGCCTGAACCAACTGCGCTTCGGCTACGACCCGACCCGGCCGCTGCCGGTGCTCTACCAGCCGATCGGCTGCCAGAACTGCTCGAAGACCGGTTACCGAGGCCGGCTCGCCGTGCACGAGGTCATGACCGTCTCCGAGAACATCGAACGGCTCGCCGTCGACCGCGCCTCGAGCGCGGACATCGGCCGGGCCGCCCGACTGGAGGGAATGATCTCCCTCCGTGACGACGGCTGGGAGAAGGTCCGCATGGGCCTGACCTCGATCGAAGAGATCCTGCGAGTTGTTGCATAGCGCTCGTCGCATGCCGAAAGGAAAGAAACGCATGGACAAGCCCATCTATGAAATCCCTGCCGTCGAGCCCGAGTCCGCCGTGTCCTGGTGGGATCAGATCGCTGCGAGCCCCGGCGAACTCACCGAGGCCGAACTGGCCGCCCAGGAACGCGCCGCGCTCCTGAAGGCCGCAATCGAGAAGGCAGCCGCCGTGCGCGCGAGTGCCAACCCCGACGAGACCGGCGGGCACGGCTTCGAGCGCCGGAGCTCACGTCGCGCCGAGACCATGTATCCCCAGGGCGACCCCGCCACAGCCCCGGCGGCCCCGTCCTTCGCGAACACCTGGGACGTCCGGGCGCCCGAGCCGGCTCGCACGATCGCGCCGGCGGACGCCGACCTCGTCGACGCAGACCTCGCCCCGGGCGACGCCGAGCCGCCCCGCTCGGCGACCCGGGTGTACCCCACGGAGTTGTACCCCGCACATCCGCACGCCGACCCCTCGACCTTCGACGCTGCCACGGGCGACTTCGCGCCGCCGGCGACGCTCCCGTTCGACGTCACGCCGTCGGGAACGGATGCCTACCCCACCGAAGCCTTCGACGTCGCGTCGGGCGCCCGCCAGGCCGGGTCCGGCCGCAGGGCCGCGATCCAGGCCGAACCCCAGGGGTCGCCCGAGATGGCGCGTGGCCACGCCCCCGTGCACATCGGCCCCGACGGCCGCCCCGCCGACCAGGACCTGATCGACGCCCTCCACCTCGTGCTTGAGCTCGAGGCATCCGACCTGCACATCACCGTCGGCGCCCCGCCCACGATCCGCATTGACGGCGCCCTGCGCCCGATCGAGGGCCTGCCCGTCTGGCTGCCCGAAAAGGTCCGGACGGCCCTGCACAGCATCATCTCGCCCGCCGACCTCGAACGCTTCGAGGACGACCGCGAGCTCGACTTCGCCTACACCGCCGCGGGCGCCCGCTTCCGGGTGAACTTCTACCACCAGCGCAACTCGATCGGTGCGGCGTTCCGGCTCATCCCGCGCGAGATCAAGCCGCTCAGGGAACTCGGCGTGCCCGAGTCCGTCGGCCGGTTCTCGCTGCTGCCCCGCGGCCTCGTCCTGGTCACCGGGCCCACCGGTTCCGGTAAGTCCACGACCCTCGCCGCGATGGTCGACCTCGCCAACAGCACGAGGCCCGACCACATCGTCACGGTCGAGGACCCGATCGAGTTCCTGCACAAGCACAAGAAGTCGCTCGTCAACCAGCGCGAGGTCGGCCACGACACGAAGAGCTTCGCCGCTGCACTCAAGCACGTGCTGCGCCAGGACCCCGACATCATCCTGATCGGCGAGCTCCGCGACCTCGAGACCATCTCGGTGGCCCTGACCGCAGCTGAAACCGGCCACCTCGTCTTCGCGACCCTGCACACCCAGGATGCCGCCCAGACGATCGACCGCATGATCGACGTGTTCCCGCCGCACCAGCAGGGCCAGATCCGTACCCAGCTCGCGGCGACCCTCCGCGGAGTGGTCTGCCAGACCCTCGTCAAACGGGCCAACCAGAAGGGCCGCGTGGTCGCGACCGAGATCCTCGTCACGACGCCGGCCATCGCCAACCTCATCCGCGAGGGCAAGACCCACCAGATCACCTCGATGATGCAGGCCGGCGGCGCCGAGGGCATGCACACCATGGACCAGCACCTCGCCGACCTCGTCGACTCCGGCCAGATCACGCGCCAGGCGGCGATCGACAAGGCCCACGACGTGGAGAGCCTGCAGCAGCTGATCAAGCGCGCCGACACCACGATGGAGGCGTCTTCCCGCACCATGGGCAGCGGTGGCGTCGACTACGGCGACACCTACTCCATCCCGCAGCGCTGATGTCGACTGCGCAAGCCTGGGCCTACGTCGGCCGCGACAACAACGGCAAGACCGTCAAGGGCAAACTGGATGCCTCGAGTGAGTCTGCCGTAGCCAATCGCCTCGGAACCATGGGCATTTCGCCCATCTCGATCAAGGAATCGGCGGACGGCACCGGCCTCAACCGCGAGATCTCGATCCCCGGCTTCACCAAGGGCGTCGGGCTCAAGGACCTCGCAATCATGAGTCGCCAGATGGCGACCATGATCGGATCCGGCCTGTCGCTGCTGCGCACGCTCAACATCCTCGCTGAGCAGACGGAAAACAAGCCGCTCGCGAAGATCCTTGGGCAGGTGCGCGACGATGTCGAGACCGGTGTGTCGGTCTCTGAGTCCTTGGCGAAACATGGCCGGGAGTTTCCCCCGATCATGATCAACATGGTGCGGGCGGGGGAGACCGGTGGTTTCCTCGACCGCGCCCTCGAATCGATCGCAGCGAACTTCGAGAAGGAGGTCAAGCTGCGAGGGACCATCAAGTCGGCGCTGACCTATCCTGTGATCGTGCTCATCATGTCGCTCGTCTCCGTGTTGATCATGCTGATCTTCATCGTGCCGATCTTCGAGGACATGTTCAAAGGACTCGGCAGCGGGCTCCCGGTGCCGACGATGGTCCTGGTCAATATCTCGCATTCGATGATCTATGTCGTTCCCGTTATCGTCGTCACGGGGATTGCATTCAGCATCTGGTGGAATCGGAACAAGAACACGGAGCGCGTCCGCAAGGTCGTCGACCCATTGAAGCTCAGGCTGCCCGTGTTCGGGAATTTGATTAGAAAGATCGCCGTCGCCCGTTTCAGCCGGAATTTCGCCAACATGATCGGCGCCGGTGTGCCCATCCTTCAGTCGCTCAAGATCGTCGGCGAGACATCGGGCAACTGGGTGATCGAGGACGCTTTGACCAAGGTGGCAGAGTCGGTGCGTCAGGGCCAGTCCATTTCCGCTCCCTTGCTGGCCCAGCCCGTCTTTCCCCCGATGGTCACCCAGATGATCGCGGTCGGCGAGGACGCCGGCTCGCTGGAGACCATGCTCAACAAGATCGCGGACTTCTACGACCAGGAGGTCGAGTCGTCCACCGAGCAGCTCACGGCGGCGATCGAGCCACTCATGATCGCATTCCTGGGCGTCATCATCGGCGGAATGGTCATCGCGCTATACATGCCGATCTTCAGCATCGCGAGCGTCATCAAGTAGCCGACGTAGAGGCTTGCCCTCCTTCTGGGGGTGCGATTGGATGCAATACCCCTCATTCATGGGTCGCCGCTGAAAAAGCACTGCAAATACTCTTAGAGTCCGATCGGGCCCGATGGCCGGTTCCTAGCCCTCAAATGAAATGGATCTCACCGTGGTCACTCGTGCGCTCGCCGCCCTTTAACCTCCGTCGCAAGAACCTCAACGAGAACGAAAAGGGCTTCACCCTGATCGAGCTTCTCGTCGTCGTCATCATCATCGGCATCCTCGCCGCTATCGCAATCCCGGTGTACCTGGGTATCCAGAACAACGCCAAGGATGCAGCGGTCAAGTCTGACCTGACAAACGCCAAGATCGCGGTCATCGCATATCAGACTGCCAACGGTGGCTTGCCCGCAACCATTGACGCCACTTTGGTCACCTATGGCTACACATTCAGCACCGATAACACAACGTCCATTGCTTGGAAGGGCACCGTGGCGGCAACTGCTACAACCTTCTGCATCGACGGTGTTGGCAAGACCGGCAACAAGTTCAGCGTCAAGGACTCCGGGGCAGTCGTCAGCGGGGCGTGTGCCTAGGCCCTAGTCCTCGTCGTCCTGAATGCTGGTCGGTATGCCATCCATGGCGCCGGCCAGCATTCATGTTCATTGCTGTCGTCGTGAGTCTGTTCTGTATGGAGGTGAACCGTGAGAGCGTTCCGATCTGAACCGATCCGCCTTTCGGACACGTCCGGCCTGTCCTTGGTCGAGGTCATGGTCGCAATGATGGTGTTTGCCATCATCGCTGTCGGAGTTGCATTCTCGCTAACTCTCGCACTTGCAATGGGAAACGACGCGCGAGCGCGCGAGGTGGCGACTAACCTCGCCGCGCAGGAGCTCGACCTCAATCGAGCAGCCGCCGACGTGTTCTCCCTGCTCGATTCGGACAGGGATTACCTAGTCAACGGCACTACGTTTCACGTGCATCGGGACGCGAGCTGGATCACCAGCACCGGCGTCGACGCGAACTGTGGTTCCGGCGGCGGACAGCTTCAGTACAAGCGCCTGAACGTGAGCGTCACCTGGGACGGAATGCGGTCGACGACAGTCCCTGTCAAGTCAGACACTGTCGTCGCTCCAGGGAACAAGATCAACGACCCGACTCTGGGCACGATCCTGGTCTCGGTCCTCGCAGCATCCGGCACCGGCAGCGCCGGCGTGACGGTTACCGCGACTCCGTCGACACCGGCCAATGGGGCGGTCGCAATCACGGATGTTCCGGACCCGACGGACGCACAGGGCTGCAGCTATGTGCTCAAGGTCGTACCCGGCAACTACGACGTCAAGATTTCCCGTGCGAACTCGATCGACGTCAACCAAGGGACAACATCGACCACGACAGTGGGTGTTGCCGCTGGGGCTGCGGCCTCCGTCGCCTTCCAATATGACCTGGCAGGAACGTTCTCAGCTAAATATGCGGCTAACTACACCTCCGGCTCGACCTTGATTCCCAACAACCTCGACACGACCGTCCGCAGCACCTACGGTGTTTACACGACAACCGCGACGACGAATGCCCTGTCCCGAGTGATCTCGCTGCATCCGTTCACGTCGGGTTACGAACCTATCGCCGGCAAGTACGTTGCACCTGCCGGGACTGCCCCGAGCTGTCTATCGGTCGACCCGGCGAGGTGGACGACCGCTGCCGCGGATGGGGCAGTCGGCCACACCCCGGCGGCCGTTTCCGCACTACCTGGCGGTCCCGCCGTCGACCTGCCGGTACCGATGGGCGTGCTGACGGTGACCGGCCTCTCCGGTAAATACCTCAAAGCTGTCTCCCAGGCGACGGCGCCACTCACTGGCGACCCCGGGTGCACCGTCACGATGACCTACACATTCGGCGCCTTGGGTTCCGGAAACCAACAGATCGGGCTGCCCTATGGTTCATGGCTCTTCTACTGGGGTACGTCCACGACCCAGACCACACTGGTGCCGGCGACTAGCCTCGCCGTACTCAACCGGGGCGTCGTCGCCGCAACTGGCGTCGTAACCCTTGACCCGCGAACGGTCCTCCCATGATCAGGCTGGGGCGCCTTGCGCGGCGCAGGAAGCGGACGAGCACCGATTCTGGTTTGGGTCTCACCGAACTCGTGGTCGCGATGGCTCTTCTTGGGATCATTGCGGCGATTGTCTTCGGGCTGTACCTAAGCGCCACCCGGACCATATCGCAGGCAAGGAGTCTCTTGAGCAACACCCGCGAAGCGTCCAACGGCATGAACGAGATTTCTCGGGTGATCAGGGCCGCGACCGAGAACCCTGTATCGGGTGTCGCAGTCAACGATCCGGCCTTCACCTCAACCGCAGCCGCTCCGATCACGGGGGAGTCCGTTACCCTCTATGCCTATGTGAATCTGACTTCTTCGAGCCAGCAACCGGTCAAGATTCGCCTGGCCCTCGACTCCAGTCGACGGCTGGTCGAAACGGTTTGGCCCGCCACCGTGCTCAGCCCGGGATTCTATGGTTTCACCAGCACGGTACCGACGTCAACGAGAATCATGGCAGGCACCGTGGCGCCGCAAGCGGCTAGTGGCCCTTCCCTCTTCACATACCTCCTGTCGGACGGCAGCGTACTTCCCCCTACCGGCGACTGGCACCTTCACAGCGGCACAGCTGCATACGATCGCGGCTGTCTCAGTTAATCTGACGCTCCAGGCGAGTGCCACAGATGCGCAATCGGCGGTAACGCTTCAGAACACAGTGGGAATGCCGAACCTGCCGCTGACTAGAACGGGACCGTAATGGAGATTCGGACAAAGCCGAGCCGTTCCCCGCACCGTGATGATGCCGGGGTTGCGATGGTGATGGTGTTGGGCGTTGGAATGGTGCTTCTTCTCTTGGTCGCAACAGCAATGAGTTTCTCCGTGAGCGGCGTCGTCAAGGCTAATACTGACCAGAACTGGAACGGCGCGATGTCCGCTGCCTACGCTGGCGTCGCCGAATATGAGAGCAGGCTCGCCAACAACAACGCGTACGTGCAGTATGGCAACTCGGCTGCGACCTTCAGGCTCAAGCAGCGTGGTTACCCTGCCGACAGGGACATTGACCAATCCGGCCTTCGGCGTTGGGTCGGCCGGAACCTGGGCCACGGTTGCAGGAAGCGGCGGTACTGCCTCGTTCCGGTACGAAGTTGACAACTCCGCCTACTCGTCGTCCGGGACTCTGCGAATTCGTGCAACCGGGAGAGTCGGCAGCCAGACGAGAAGCATTGTAGCCAATCTCAAGCAGCAGGGCTTCATCGACTTTCTCTACTTCACCGACTACGAAATCCAGGATCCCGATCAGAGTGGCGCGTCGGTCACGCAGTGCGTGAAGTATGGATGGGCCGGGCGCCCGTTGCCAGGTAGTGGGACCTCGTGCAGCGACATCGCGTTCGGAAATGGCGACGTGATCAATGGACCGGTTCACTCCAATGACAGGATCAGGATTTGTGACGCGACCTTCTCCGGGATGGTCACGACAGCCAACCCCGGAACCGGGCTACTTTACTTGAAGCAAGACTCCAACGGCAACAGTTGTACCGGCCAGTCCATCCCCTTGGGAGTGACCTACAGCCCGGTCGTCGGTATGCCGTCGACCAATTCCCAGATGAAGAAGGAAACGCGCACCGACCTGACGACTGACGTGCCCTTGCCCGGGTGCCTCTACACGGGCCCGACCAGCATCGTGTTCAACAGCGCCGGGACGATGACGGTCAGGTCACCGTGGTCGAAGTTCACGAACGTGATCGGTGATCCTGCCACGTCCGGCGTCAACATCCCGGCGAAGTGCGGCACCGTCGGAACAGCGGCCGGCAGTTTGGGTTCGGCGGGTGGGGCAACGATTCCGGTACTTGTGAACAACCTGGTGTATGTGCAGAACGTCCCATCCGGGACGAGCGATCCGAACGGCTGGCCGACGAGCGGCTCCGGCTCGTATCCGTCCACGTACGCCTCGAACACCTGCGCCTCGGGCAATGGGATCGGGTACCCGATGGCCAACGAGTCCGTCGCGTCGATACCGACGTCCTACGGATGCCGAAATGGCGATATTTTCGTCAAGGGAACGCTCCAGGGCGCGATGACGATCGCTAGCGAGAACTTCGTCTACGTAACGGGCGACATCACCTACTCGAATGCCAGCACGGACATTCTCGGCATCGTCGGTCAGAACGCGGTGTGGGTCTGGAACCCGGTCAACGGTTCGAACGTGGACCTTCTCCCGAACGACCGGCAGATCAATGCGGCAATCCTGTCCGTGAGCCACACTTTTCAGGTGCAGAACTACGACAGGGGCGGTTCGCAGGGAACCCTCACTGTCAACGGAGCCATCGCCCAGAAGTTCCGCGGCATCGTGCGGAGCGGGTCGAACGGTTACATCAAGGCCTACTCGTACGACCAGCGCTTCAAATACGTCGCGCCGCCGAAGTTCCTCTCTCCGGTAGCGACAACCTACGGCGTCAGCGTGCTCGTCGAGGTCAAATCGGCATTCACGACTGGCGGGGTGGCTATTCCGTGACGACCTCGCAACCGACCGACATTCTGCCGATCGCCGTCGTGCTCTCTGCAATTCTCGGTCTTGTGGTCGGATCGTTTCTCAACGTCGTGGTCTATCGCGTTCCGGCGGGGCTGTCGATCGTGTCCCCGCCAAGTGCGTGTCCACGCTGCGGTGCCGCGATCCGACGCCGGGATAACGTTCCAGTGCTCTCCTGGGTCATTCTCCGCGGGAAATGCCGGGACTGTGACACCCGTATTTCTGTGCGGTATCCGCTGGTCGAAGCCGGAACGGCGCTCTTCTTCGTGGCGATCGCCGTCCGAGTGTCGGCTGGTTCGGTAGCTTTGGTAGCGACGGATATTGGTATCAGCACTGTTGCACCGGTTTGGATTCCTGCCTTCCTCGTGTTCCTCGCGCTCTTGTATCTGGGGGAGTGAGCATCGCCCTGGCCCTGATCGACCTCGACACCCACCGGCTCCCAAATCTGATTGTGCTGCCTGGTTACCTGGTCGGGGGAGCCCTGCTCGGAGTGGCGGCCATTCTTTCGGGCGACTATGCGCCGCTGATCCGCGCCGGTATTGGTCTTGCCGTTCTCTACGGCCTATACCTGATCATGGCAGTGGCCTATCCGGGCGGCATGGGTTTCGGTGACGTCAAACTGGCCGGTCTGCTCGGCCTCTTCCTCGGCTACCTCGGCTGGGGGAACTCGCGGTCGGCGCGTTCGCGGCGTTCCTCCTGGGCGGAATCTTCGGCATCGGGCTCGTGCTGCTGCGCCGCGCGAGTCGCAAGACCGGCATTCCCTTCGGCCCCTGGATGCTCATCGGCGCCTGGGTCGGAATCTTCTTCGGCGACGCGATTGGGAACGGCTACCTGTCGCTCCTCGGCGTCCGATAGTTCATGTCGGAAACTAATAGACGGGGGTACCACCTGTGGCCAGTGTTGTAGGCATCGACATCGGCAGCGCTGTTCTGCGCGCCGTCGAGGTGAGCGATCCGCAGTCGGCTAAGCCGACCCTGCTCCGGTACAGCCAGATTCGGCTGACGGATGGCGCGGTCAACAGCGGCGAAGTCATCGAACCGAACACCGTCGCGGCAGCGCTCAAACAGCTGTGGGCATCCGGCGGGTTCAAGTCGAAGAATGTCGTGCTCGGCATGGGGAACCAGAGAGTGCTCGCCCGTGACCTGAGCGTGCCGAAGATGTCACTGGCCCGCATCCGTGAGACCCTGCCGTTTGAAGTCCAGGAGATGCTCCCGATCCCGGTCGCAGACGCGCTGCTCGACTTCTACCCGATCTCTGAGGCGGAGGGTGAAAACGGTCCGGTGGTCAACGGGCTTCTGATCGCCGCGGTGAAGTCGGCCGTGCTGGCAAACGTGAAGGCCACCCAGCTGGCGGGGCTGACGACGGTCGACGTGGACCTCATCCCGTTCGCGCTGAGCCGAGTGCTCGTGAGCAGGCCGGGTGTAACCGGCACGGTCGCGTTGGTCGATATCGGTGGCAGTACCACGAGCGTCGTGATCGCGACAGATGGTGTGCCGCAATTCGTGCGGATCATCGCCACAGGTGGTGATGATATTTCGAGAGCGCTGGAAGCGGAGCTCAAGTCGGAACCGGAGCAGGCCGAAGCCGCCAAGCGTGGCCTCGGTCTTGCGACCGGACAGGTGCCGGAGAAGGACAAGCGTGCCGTAGAGGTCATCTACAAGATCGCGAGCGAACAGTTGACCAGCCTCCGCAACACCATCAGCTACTTCGTCAACACTCGCCCCACCAACCCGGTCAGCCTGATCGTCCTCAGCGGGCGGGGCGCGCAGTTGCGCGGGCTGCCCGAAGCGCTTGCGGAGATGACCCGGATCCCCGTGATTGTCGGTGACCCCTTTTCGACCGTTGGCCTCGCGCGCGACATCGACGCGAATGACCTGCGTCTGAGCGGCTCGACGTACGCCGTGGCGCTCGGGCTCGCGCTGGGAAGTGCAGCATGAGCCGCGCCGACAAGGCCGTGGTTCTCGTCGTCGGTGGGGAGCCCCGAGTCGACTTGCTCCCCCGGAGATCTACAAGGAACGGGCTAGTGCCGTCATCCGGCGCCGTCTGTTGATTGGTGTCTTCGGCGTGATTGCCATAGTGATCGTCGGCACCGGCGCATCAACGATGCTCGCGGTCCAGGCCCAGGGCCAGCTGGCCGACGAACAGGCGCGCACGTCCGCCCTCGTTGCCGAACAGGCGAAGTACGTCGAGGTGCGCTCCGTCCAGGCCAAAGTCAACCTCGTGCATGCCGCCGAGCAGGTGGGTGTCTCGACGGAGATCGACTGGAAGAAATACCTCGACAGCGTGCAGGCCACGCTTCCGTCCACCGTCGCGATATACACCGTAACGATTGACTCCGCTTCACCGGTCGCGATCTATGCCCAGCCGACCGCGCCACTCCAGGGGGCCCGCGTCGCCACGGTCATGTTCTCCGCGAAGAGCACGGTTCTGCCGGACGTCCCGACCTGGCTCAGCTCACTCGCCACCCTGCCTGGATTCGCCGACGCGCTCCCCGGCTCCGTGACACTCGACGCGGCGACCAAGGTGTACACGGTGGACATCACTATGCACGTTAACGATTCCGCATACGCCAAGCGCTTCACGACCGTCGGGAAATGAACATGGACAGAAACCGGATCTGGATCATCGGCTCGATCGTTATCGTGGTCGCTGTTGTCGCGATGGGCCTGCTGCTGGGTATTCAGCCCCAACTTGAGGCCGTAAGCACCGCAAATGATGACCGCATGGCGGTCGAAGCCTCGAACAGCGGTCAGGCCGCCGTTCTGGCCAAGCTCAAAACTGATTTTGCTGGAATCGACAACCTCAAGGCCGAATTGATCCCTCTCAAGGCATCTGTGCCGAGCGGCACCGAGATGCCGAGCTTCGTCACTCAGCTTGACGCCCTCGCCGGATCGACATCGGTGACCCTGTCGGGTATGACAGTCGCTGATGCCGTGCCGTATGCGGCACCGGCGGCTCTCGCATCGACCGGAACGGCCGATGCCGCCGCAGGCTCCTCCGATGCGCCGGCACGATCATCCGCCGCGGCACCACTCACCGATTCCCAGATCACGGCCAAGACGTTCGCCTCGCTAGCCGTGCAGATCACGGTTACCGGAAGCTACGCCCATGCGCTCGACTTCATTAGCGGGTTGCAAAGCGGTCAGCGCCTCTATCTGGTCACGGGGATCACGACGGCGCCGCTGACCGATGCCCCGGTGGAGGGCGCGAAAGCAAGGACGCCTGGGGACGTGCAAGCGACGATCACTGGCCTTGTGTACGTGCTCGTCCCGCCCGCGACCGCGGCTACGCCGGCCGCGACGCCCGCTGCGGTGGCGCCTGCTCCGTAGCCGGAACGGCCGCCGCGCCGAATCGCAAATCGCGCGGCCCAACTCCCGATCGGGGGCCGGGCATGTTGTTATGGTTGCTGCAGAGAGCTACGGCCACCCGGCCCGCGAGGAGTGCAGCATGAGCGACCCGACATCAGACGAGCGCAACACGACCCCCGAGACGGACGCCCCGACGGCCGCGTACGCGCGGTCCGAGACGGACTCGACCGACCAGCAGGCACCGAGCGAGCCGGCGCACGCCGCCGCCGCGGCGCCCACTGACGAGTCGGCACCGGAGCCTCTCGCCGAGCCCGCGGCATCCGCCCCCGTCGCCCCTGTCGTTGTCTCCGAGCCGGTCGGCGAGCCGATCTCCTACGAGACCCCCGCAGCAGTCTCGGCCGCGGCCGCGCACGAAGTCGCCCAGGTCGCCACGCAGGACCAGTCGCCGACAGAGCACGCCGCCGTCACCGACTACACCCCCGGCCACACCCCCGCGGTGCCCGTGCAGGCGCCGGCTGGCCCCATCTACATTCAGGCTCCGGCCCCGCCCGTCGAGAAGGGCAACCGGGGCGCGGGCGTGCTGCTCGTGCTGCTCGCGACCGTGGTCTACGCCATCGTCTACGCGCTCGTCGCCTTCGGCATCGCCGGGGCGGGCAGCGGCTCGGTCGCCGACGCCGCTGCGAAGTTCACCGAATTCATAGTGCTCCCGGTGTTCTACGTGCCGGCCGTGTTCTTCTTCATCGGCTTCTCCCTGCTCGTGCTGATCGTCAACCGCGGCGGCTGGTGGGCGTACGTGCTCTTCGGCTTCCTTGTGGCTGTCATCGTGTACTTCTCCTACATCGGAGCGGCGCTGCTGACCGTGCAGGCCTGGAACTTCACCCCCTCCGAGGCTGTTCGCTTCATCACCGCGCAGTGGCTGAACCCCGGGGCGATCGCCGCCGCCATCGTCGCTCGCGAGGTTCCGATCTGGTTCGGCGCCTGGATTGCCCGCCGCGGACGCACCGTCACGGCCCGCAACGCCGCCGCCCGCCAGGACTACGACCGCCGCCTCGCCGAAGGGCCGCAGGCTCTCGCGTCCGTAATAATCCCCGACAGTCCGGGGTCGACGCCGTGCGGTGGAGGCCCCGTGACGATGCGGCCCCCGCAGCGGGGGAGTGAGGCCCGAGCGATGCGCGAGTACCAGAGATACGCGGCCGTCGTCGCCGTGTTCGCGGCCGTGCTCTACGCGGCCCTGCTCGTCGCCGGCTTCGGCATGATCAGCCTGCTCGCCGACCTCGAGGTCATCCCGGTGACGGATGCCGGCCCGCTCGTCGGTCCCGGAATGGCGGCGGTGGCCGTGCTGCTGGTTTTCGCTCTCCTGCTGTGGCTCGGGCTGCGCGCCTCGCCGCGCCGCCAGCGGGTGGCGCTCGGGTACGCGGTCGGAACCGGCATCGCCGCGTTCCTCGGGTTTGTCGTGGCTGGCTCGGTGCTCTACCTGCTCGGAAACGGGCCGCTCTTCAGCGGGCTGACGTTCGCCGCGGCGGTGCTGCGCGAACCCTTCGCGGCGACAACCGGCATCCTCGCCTTCGTCGTCACCCTGCTCTACTCGCTCGTTCTCGCCTCACGCATGAACGAACACGGCCGGCCACTCTGGCCGTGGGAACGGCCGGACGAATAGGGCGAAATCTCCTCGCCGTTCAGCCGCGGCATCGAGTAACCTTAATGTCCATGGATGGTTCCATCGAAGCGCGGGTCGACCATGTCGTCGACGACTGGCTGAGCTGGCTTCCCAAATGGCGACCTGGCACCCACACCCGCCGCACGCGGCTGTGCCGCACCTGTTTCGGTTCGCCCGTCATCCGAGCCGCCGGCCTCACGACCGATGTCCCGCATGCGGTGCAGCACGCCCTGGCCATGCGCGTCAAGGCCGTGATCGACGGCGCCGTTGATGCCTACACCGAGTCCGCCCTCCCGCTGCTCAGCCGGGAGATCCGCGCGAACGAGGTACGCAAAGCTGCGGCGGCGAGCTATCGCCCGGCCGACGGCCTCGACCCCGAGTACACCGGCCTAGAGCTCGACCCGCCCGCCGAGCGCGAGGCGCCCTACCTGTTCACCTTCGCCGAGCTCTCCCGCCCGGCCTCCCCGGCCCCGTTCGTCGCCGATCCGGCGCCACTCACGACGGAGGAGAAGGCGGCAATTCGCGCCGAACTGCGTCTCGCCGATGAGTACGCGGCCGAGGTCGGTGGCCAGGTCTGCATGGCGTTGTACCGCCATCGTGAGCGGATGCGGGCCGCGGTGAACGAATTCGTCGAGCCCTGGGTGCAGTCCCTGCTCGCCGATCTCGACAGCACTCTCAACTCCCCCTCTGGCAGCACGGCCTCTGAGTCGCGGACCAGTAGGGGCCCGTCGCGTGAGCCACGCGCGCACCCGACTCGCCGCATCCGCTCGACGGAGGCTCACCATTTGACCGGGCTACCCGAGGGGAGTTAGTATTTCGGGGTGTGCGCTTCGTCGTGCGCTTGAGTCATGCCATCGCGATCTCGTCGTGCCGCACCTTAGGCGCCCAGACACGGCACGCATGCTGGGTTTGCTCACCGAGCAGCCCCCACGGCATACCCACTGAAACGCGCGGAACTTGTTCCGTGTGCGCCGGCGGGTCCAGATGAACTCGACAAGGACCGGAAACGGAACGAATCGAATGCTAACCATCAATGAGCTGTCACCGTGCAGCAATAACAAGGAGTAATTAGTGCCAACCATTCAGCAGTTGGTCAGGAAGGGCCGCAGCCCCAAGGTCACCAAGACCAAGGCTCCCGCCCTCAAGGCCAACCCGCAGCAGCGCGGCGTGTGCACTCGCGTGTACACCACCACCCCGAAGAAGCCGAACTCGGCTCTCCGCAAGGTCGCCCGCGTCAAGCTGTCGAACGGTACCGAGGTCACCGCCTACATCCCCGGCGAGGGTCACAACCTGCAGGAGCACTCGATGGTGCTCGTGCGTGGCGGTCGCGTCAAGGACCTCCCCGGTGTTCGTTACAAGATCGTTCGCGGCGCACTGGACACCCAGGCTGTCAAGAACCGCAAGCAGGCTCGTAGCCGCTACGGCGCCAAGATGGAGAAGAAGTAATGCCTCGTAAAGGCCCAGCGCCCAAGCGTCCCGTTATCGCTGACCCGGTATACGGCGCCCCCATCGTCTCCCAGCTCGTCAACAAAATCCTCCTCGACGGCAAAAAGGGCCTCGCCGAGCGCATCGTTTACGATGCACTCGAGGGCGTCGTTGCCAAGAACGGTGCGGATGCTGTCGTCACGCTGAAGAAGGCGCTCGACAACGTGCGCCCCACCCTCGAGGTGCGTTCGCGCCGCGTCGGTGGTTCCACCTACCAGGTTCCGGTCGAAGTCAAGCCGCACCGCGCCAACACCCTGGCCCTCCGCTGGTTGACCAGCTACGCCAAGGCCCGTCGCGAGAAGACCATGACCGAGCGCCTCACCAACGAAATCCTCGACGCGTCCAACGGCCTCGGTGCCGCGGTCAAGCGTCGTGAAGACACGCACAAGATGGCCGAGGCGAACAAGGCCTTCGCACACTACCGCTGGTAGTAGCGCCCCGGTGAGCGAGCCGGGCGGTCATCCGCCCGGCTCGCCTATCGGCTTGTCTTGTTTCGCCCCAAATCACCCCAAAAAACGTCCGGAGGACACCCGTGGCACTTGATGTGCTCACCGACCTGAGCAAGGTCCGCAATATTGGCATCATGGCGCACATTGACGCTGGCAAGACCACCGTCACTGAGCGCATCCTGTACTACACGGGTGTCAACCACAAGATCGGCGAGACCCACGACGGCGCCTCGACCATGGACTGGATGGCGCAGGAGCAGGAACGTGGCATCACGATCACCTCGGCTGCGACGACCTGTTTCTGGGCAGGCAACCAGATCAACATCATCGACACCCCCGGCCACGTTGACTTCACCGTTGAGGTGGAGCGTTCGCTCCGCGTCCTCGACGGCGCGGTTGCCGTGTTCGACGGCAAGGAGGGCGTTGAGCCCCAGTCCGAGACCGTCTGGCGCCAGGCCGACAAGTACGACGTCCCCCGCATCTGCTTCGTCAACAAGATGGACAAGCTCGGCGCGGACTTCTTCTACACCGTCGACACCATCGTCAAGCGCCTCGGCGCGAAGCCGCTCGTCATCCAGCTGCCGATCGGCGCCGAGAACACCTTCGAAGGTGTTGTCGACCTCGTCGAGATGCGTGCACTGACCTGGCGCGGCGACTCCAAGGGTGATGTCGAGATGGGCTCCCACTACGAGATCGAGGTCATCCCGGCCGACCTCGTCGAGCAGGCCGCGGTTTACCGCAAGCTGCTCCTCGAGACCGTCGCCGAGACCGATGACGACCTCATGGAGAAGTACTTCTCCGGCGAAGAGCTCACCGTCTCCGAGATCAAGCACGCGATCCGCAAGCTCACGGTCAACAGCGAGATCTACCCGGTCCTCTGCGGCTCCGCGTTCAAGAACCGCGGCGTCCAGCCGATGCTCGACGCAGTCATCGACTACCTCCCCCCCCCCGCTCGACGTGCCGGCCATCGAGGCCCACGACGCGCGCGATGAAGAGGTCGTCGTCATGCGTCACTCCGACGCGTCCGAGCCGTTCACGGCCCTCGCGTTCAAGGTTGCAGTGCACCCGTTCTTCGGTCGCCTCACCTACATCCGCGTCTACTCGGGACACCTCGACTCCGGCGGCCAGGTCATCAACTCGACCAAGGGCAAGAAGGAGCGCATCGGCAAGATCTTCCAGATGCACGCCAACAAGGAGAACCCGGTGGCCTTCGTGACCGCCGGTCACATCTACGCGGTCATCGGCCTCAAGGACACCACCACCGGCGACACCCTGTGCGACCCGAACCACCAGGTCGTACTCGAGTCGATGACGTTCCCTGACCCGGTGATCGAGGTTGCGATCGAGCCGAAGACGAAGCAGGACCAGGAAAAGCTGGGTCTCGCGATCCAGAAGCTGGCCGAAGAAGACCCGACCTTCCGCACCGAGCAGAACCAGGAAACTGGCCAGACGGTCATCAAGGGAATGGGTGAACTTCACCTGGACATCCTCGTCGACCGCATGCGTCGCGAGTTCAACGTCGAGGCCAACGTCGGCAAGCCCCAGGTCGCGTACCGCGAGACGATCCGCAAGGCCGTCGAGCGTCACGACTACACCCACAAGAAGCAGACCGGTGGATCCGGCCAGTTCGCGAAGATTCAGATCGCGATCGAGCCGCTTGAAATCACTGCCGAAAAGGGCTACGAGTTCCTGAACAAGGTCACCGGTGGCCGCATCCCCAGGGAATACATCCCCTCGGTCGACGCGGGCATCCAGGACGCCATGCACGTCGGTGTTCTGGCCGGCTACCCGATGGTCGGCGTTCGCGCCAGCCTGCTCGACGGTGCCGCGCACGACGTCGACTCCTCGGAGATGGCGTTCAAGATCGCCGGTTCGATGGGCTTCAAGGAAGCCGTCCGCAAGGCGAACCCTGTTCTTCTCGAGCCGCTCATGAGCGTCGAAGTTCGTACGCCCGAGGAATACATGGGCGACGTCATCGGCGACCTCAACTCCCGCCGTGGTCAGATTCAGACCATGGAGGACGCGAGCGGCGTCAAGGTCATTCGTGCCTTCGTTCCGCTGTCGGAGATGTTCGGTTACATCGGCGACCTGAGGTCCAAGACCTCCGGGCGCGCCGTGTACTCGATGACCTTCGAGAGCTACGCCGAGGTCCCCAAGGCTGTTGCCGAAGAGATCATCCAGAAGAACAAGGGCGAATAGCCTGGGGCCCTCGGGCCTTTCCGGGCCTTCGGGCCGAAATCGCTTCGGCCTCCCGGCCCGAGTAATATAAGTACACAAATCCAGCAGTTTCTCCGGCCGCAAACCAGCGGGCGGTGAAGCCGAGAGTCCTGAGGAGGACCCACAGTGGCCAAGGCCAAGTTCGAGCGGACTAAGCCGCACGTAAACATCGGAACGATCGGTCACGTTGACCACGGAAAGACCACGCTGACTGCAGCGATCTCCAAGGTCCTTGCCGACACGTTCCCTTCCAAGACCAACGTTCAGCGCGACTTCGCGTCGATCGACTCGGCTCCGGAAGAACGCCAGCGCGGCATCACGATCAACATCTCCCATGTTGAGTACGAGACCGAAAAGCGTCACTATGCGCACGTCGACGCACCGGGCCACGCTGACTACATCAAGAACATGATCACCGGTGCCGCACAGATGGACGGCGCGATTCTCGTTGTCGCCGCAACTGACGGCCCGATGGCTCAGACCCGCGAGCACGTTCTTCTCGCCAAGCAGGTCGGCGTGCCGTCCCTGCTCGTCGCGCTGAACAAGGCCGACATGGTCGACGACGAAGAGATCCTTGAGCTCGTCGAGGCTCGAGGTTCGCGAACTCCTCACCGCCCAGGGCTTCGACGGCGACAACGCTCCTGTTGTCCGCGTGTCGGCGCTCAAGGCGCTGGAAGGCGACCCGAAGTGGGTCGGCAACATCCTGGAGCTCATGCAGGCCGTTGACGACTACTTCCCGGAGCCCGTCCGCGACAAGGACAAGCCCTTCCTCATGCCGATCGAGGACGTCTTCACGATCACCGGTCGTGGAACGGTCGTCACCGGCCGCGCCGAGCGTGGAACCCTCAAGATCAACTCCGAGGTCGAGGTTGTCGGCATCCGCCCGACGATCAAGACCACGGTCACTGGTATCGAGATGTTCCACAAGCAGCTCGACGAGGCATGGGCCGGCGAGAACTGTGGTCTTCTTCTTCGTGGCACCAAGCGCGAAGACGTCGAGCGCGGCCAGGTCGTCGTCAAGCCGGGTTCGGTCACGCCGCACACCGACTTCGAGGGCACCGCGTACATCCTGTCAAAGGAAGAGGGCGGCCGTCACAACCCGTTCTACGCGAACTACCGTCCGCAGTTCTACTTCCGTACCACCGACGTCACCGGCGTCATCACGCTGCCCGAGGGCACCGAGATGGTCATGCCCGGCGACACCACCGACCTGACTGTCGCGCTGATCCAGCCGATCGCCCTGGAAGATGGACTCGGCTTCGCTATCCGTGAAGGTGGCCGCACCGTCGGCGCCGGAACCGTGACGAAGATCATCAAGTAGTTCTTCACCACCTGCACCACTGAAACGGGTCGGTCCTTCGGGGCCGGCCCGTTTTTGCGTGCCCGGCGACCCTTGTCGCGGGCGGGCCGCGGTTCTATCGTGGGTCGCGGTCGCACTGGAGCGGCCGGACTGGAGTAGATCATGGGACTGGACGACATCACCAAGAAGGCCCAGGAGTTCCTGGGCGACAGCAAGGTCACCGACGCCCTGCACAGCGAGCAGGCCGAGGACATCAGCGACAAGCTGCTCGACGGCACCGCCGATGCGGTCAACAAGGTCACCGGCAACAAGTTCGAGGACCAGATCGAGCAGGCCCGCGCCGCCGCCGACACCCACCTCGGCACCGAATAGCACTCTCGCGGCGAGTACCCGCCGATGCTCGCCGCCGTCGCCCGGTGACGTGCGCGTTACGCCCCACTTCCGCCGCTTCGCGCCAGTTCGCCCGGTTCGCGCGCCGGTTCCGCCGCTTCGCGCCTGGTGTGCCTGGCGCGAAGCGGCGCAATTTGCGCGCGTGGTTTCTGCGGGCGGCGGGCTGCGAGCAGCGTGGCCGGGTGCACCAGGCGGATGCGCCGGGCCGCCAGGCGAGGTCCGCCCCTGCACAGGCCGGTCGAACGTGACATTCTCCACCGATGCCTGGCAGTGCATGTGTGCCTGAGCCAGGCGGCGCAGAGTCAGCGCATGACCCAGCACACAGAGGGCGGAGTCCCCTCCGGCAACCACCTTGAAACCATCACCGGGGACGACAGCGACGAGATCCTGTACTCGGCTCTGTTGCAGCGTGCCTTCCAAGCGGACCTTCGACTACGTCGCCGTGCGGAAGCGGGAACCCTGCACCGCATCGGCCGCGGCCAGTACATCACCGCGACTCGGTGGCTCGAACTCGATGATGATCGGCGGTACTCCCTCCGGGTCAGGGGAGCGGCCACGCTGCGGCAAACCGAGCTCGTGCTCTCCCACCAGTCGGCGGCAGTCCTCTGGGGCCTGCCGAGCCGCGTCCGCTGGCCGGACGAGGTGCACTTCACCATCGAGCGCACCGGTGGCGGTCGTTCCAAGCCGGGCATCGTCAAGCACGCCCTCGGGCTCGATCCCCGCTCCATCACCAGGAAGGACGGCCTGTTAGTCACGACGGTTGCCCGCACCGTGATCGACCTCGCGGCGACCCTCGACCTGCGGGGAGCGATGGCCGCCGCCGACCGTGCACTCGCGATTGATCCCTGGAACAGGGTTCCCCCGCTCACCACCCGAGCCGAACTGCTGGAGGAATGGGAGCGGATGCTGCCGTTCCGGGGGTCCGTCAGGGCCCGGGCGGTCATTGACTTCGCAACGTCGCTCTCCGGCTCGGTCAACGAAACCGATAGCCGCGTCACTATCGCCCTGATCGGTTTCCCGGAGCCGATCCTGCAGCAGCGGTTCATCGTCGACGATCGGGAGTTCTTCCGCGATTTCTTCTGGCTGGCCCAGCGCGGCGTGGGTGAGGCGGATGGCCGGAGCAAATACTTCGACGAGGTCCTGCGCGGAGGCCGCAGCCCCGAGCAGGTGGTCTACGACGAGAAGCTCCGCGAAGATGGCATCCGACGCCAGGTCAACGGGTTCACGCGCTGGGATTCCGCGACCGGCCGAAGTCAGAAACGCTTGCGCGCCCGCCTCGTCCCTCTTGGTCTTCCGATCGGGCGCCCGCGTCTCTTCGTCGGTTGACACGAGCGCCGCGTTCGCGTCCCGTGTCCCCGTGTCCCGTGTCTCCGTGTCCCCGAGTCCCCGAGTCCCCGAGTCTCCCTGCATCGTGCGCCCTTGTCGCGCGCCATTTGAGCCGCTTCGCGCCAGTTCCTCAAGTCGCGCTCCAGTTGCGCCGCTTCGCACCAGGCATGCCGGGCGCGAAGCGGCGCAACTGGAGCGCATAGGCGAGTGGATGCCGGTGGCGGGTTGAGACCGGGGCCTCGGCAGCAGGAAACGGTCGCGAAACGGGCGGGGAAGCGTCGGAAAGGGCGCGAAACGGCGCGAAAGGGGGCGACACGCCGAGCGCGACACGCCCGGGTTGCACAAAGACCTACCCCTGTGGCAGACTCTTCTAGTTCAACACTTTCGACTGCCGCGCTGCACGCGGTGTCGGGATCACTGCCAGGCAGTGCATAGCCGGTGTCCACAGGACGCACGGTTAGGCCGCGGGTAGCAGAACAGAGCTTAAACCAACAGCCGGGAAAGCATGGGAAATCCATGCCTTTCCCCATGCCCCGGTATGGAGAAGCGGTTGGCTCGGTTCAAAGTCGTGCGGCTGGAAGGCTGCGAGACGAGGAATCGAAATTGACAGATGAACAGTGGTGCGACAGCAGCAGTGCTACTACGGCGTCCAATGCAGCCTTCGGGATGTACGAAGCCTTGACAAGAAAGAGAGTTCGACATGGCGGGACAGAAAATCCGCATTCGGCTTAAGTCTTATGACCACGAGGTCATTGACATCTCGGCGCGCAAGATCGTCGACACCGTGACCCGTGCGGGCGCGACAGTCGTCGGCCCCGTGCCGCTTCCGACCGAGAAGAACGTGGTGTGTGTCATCCGTTCCCCTCACAAGTACAAGGACAGCCGGGAGCACTTTGAAATGCGCACCCACAAGCGTCTGATCGACATCATTGACCCCACCCCGAAGGCCGTCGACTCGCTCATGCGTCTCGACCTCCCGGCGGACGTCAACATCGAGATCAAGCTCTAGGGCCCGCGATGTCTTACTCCGATACCAAGACCACCAAGGGTCTCCTCGGCAAGAAGCTCGGCATGACCCAGGTCTGGGACGAGAACAACAAGCTCGTTCCCGTCACCGTCATCGAGATCTCGCCGAACGTTGTCACCCAGATCCGCAGCAAGGAAATCGACGGCTACGCCGGCGTCCAGATCGCTGCAGGCGCCATCGACCCGCGCAAGGTCAACAAGCCTTCCGCCGGACACTTCGAAAAGGCGGGCGTCACGCCTCGCCGTCACCTCACCGAGCTCCGCACCGCGGATGCCGCTGACTACACCCTGGGACAGGAACTCACCGTTGACGGTGTCTTCGTTGCCGGCTCCAAGGTCGACGTCATGGGCACGAGCAAGGGTAAGGGTTTCGCCGGTGTTATGAAGCGTCACAACTTCAAGGGTGTCTCCTCTTCTCACGGTTCGCACCGTAACCACCGCAAGCCCGGTTCCATCGGTGCTTCCTCGACCCCGAGCCGTGTCTTCAAGGGCATGCGCATGGCCGGTCGTATGGGTGGCGAGCGCGTCACCGTGCTGAACCTCAAGGTTCACGCGATCGATGCCGAGAAGGGCCTCCTGCTGGTCAAGGGTGCCGTTCCCGGCGCCAAGGGCCGCCTCGTATTCGTCCGCACTGCCGTGAAGGGAGCGTAACCGCATGGCCACCACGCTCGATCTCATCGATGCAACCGGCGCAAAGTCCGGTTCCGTTGAACTGCCCGCCGAAATCTTCGACGTCCAGACCAACATCCCCCTGATCCACCAGGTCGTCGTCGCGCAGCTCGCTGCCGCACGCCAGGGCACGCACAAGACCAAGCGCCGCGGAGAAGTTTCCGGTGCCGGTCGCAAGCCCTTCAAGCAGAAGGGAACCGGTCGCGCTCGTCAGGGCTCGATCCGCGCGCCCCAGATGACCGGCGGTGGCATCGTCCACGGACCGACGCCCCGCAACTACGAACAGCGCACCCCCAAGAAAATGATCGCGGCTGCACTGCGCGGATCGCTTTCCGACCGCGCCCGCGGCGACCGTCTTCACGTCGTCACCGCACTGTTCACCGCCGAGACGCCCAGCACCAAGGGCGCCATCACGCTGCTCACCCAGATCGCCTCCAGCAAGCACGTGCTGGTCGTCCTCGAGCGCACCGATGAGCTGACACTGCGCAGCATCCGCAACCTCCCGACGGTGCACGTGCTGTCCTGGGACCAGCTGAATGCCTACGACGTTCTCGTCAGCGACGACATCGTCTTCACCCTGGGCGCGTTCGACGCGTTCGTGGCGAGCAAGACCAAGAAGGAAGAGGTGTCCGCATAATGGCTACCCCGATCAACAAGGATCCCCGCGACGTCATCATCGCTCCGGTCGTCTCTGAAAAGAGCTACGGCCTGATCGACGAGGGCAAGTACACCTTCATCGTGGACCCGCGCTCGAACAAGACCGAAATCAAGCTCGCGATCGAAAAGATCTTCAAGGTGGAGGTCGCTTCGATCAACACCATGAACCGCATCGGCAAGACGCGTCGCACGAAGTTCGGTCAGGGCAAGCGCAAGGACACCAAGCGTGCCATCGTCACGCTCAAGTCCGGTTCCATCGACATCTTCACGGCCGTCGGCTAAGCGGCGCGGACTAGAGGAATAAGAAATGGCTATTCGTAAGTTCAAGCCCACGACTCCTGGTCGTCGCGGTTCATCTGTTGCGGACTTCGCAGAGATCACCCGTTCGACCCCGGAGAAGTCCCTGCTTCGCCCCCTGTCCAAGACCGGTGGCCGTAACAACCAGGGTCGCATCACCACCCGTCACATCGGTGGTGGACACAAGCGTCAGTACCGTCTCATCGACTTCCGTCGTAACGACAAAGATGGCGTCAACGCCAAGGTCGCTCACATCGAGTACGACCCGAACCGCACGGCGCGCATCGCGCTCCTGCACTTCGTTGACGGCACCAAGCGCTACATCATCGCCCCGAACAAGCTGAACCAGGGCGACATCATCGAGTCGGGTTCGGGTGCTGACATCAAGCCCGGCAACAACCTGCCGCTGAAGAACATCCCCACCGGTACCATCATCCACGCGGTCGAACTGCGTCCGGGCGGCGGTGCCAAGATGGCCCGCTCCGCCGGTTCGTCGGTTCGCCTCGTTGCGAAGGATGGCATCTACGCCCAGCCTGCGCCTGCCGTCCGGAGAAATCCGTAACGTCGACGCCCGCTGCCGCGCCACGATCGGCGAGGTCGGCAACGCCGAGCAGTCGAACATCAACTGGGGCAAGGCCGGCCGGATGCGCTGGAAAGGCGTTCGCCCGACCGTTCGTGGTGTTGCCATGAACCCGGTCGACCACCCGCACGGTGGTGGCGAGGGAAAGACGTCCGGTGGACGTCACCCCGTCAGCCCCTGGGGCCAGAAAGAAGGCCGTACCCGGCACCCGAACAAGGAAAGCGACAAGCTCATCGTTCGTCGCCGTACTGTCGGCAAGAAGCGTAAGTAGGAGTAGACGATGCCACGCAGTCTCAAGAAAGGCCCTTTCGTTGACGACCACCTGCTTCGCAAGGTTGTCCGGGCGAATGAAGCCAGCAGCAAGAACGTAATCAAGACCTGGTCGCGCCGTTCGATGATCATCCCCGACATGCTCGGGCACACCATCGCGGTTCACGACGGACGCAAGCACATCCCGGTGTTCGTCACCGAGAGCATGGTCGGGCACAAGCTCGGCGAGTTTGCGCCCACCCGCACCTTCCGTGGTCACGTGAAGGACGACAAGAAGGGCCGTCGCCGCTAACGCGGTGACGTGAAGGAGGAGAAGAAATGGTGGAGTCGATCGCACGCGTGCGTCACATCCGCGTTACCCCCCAGAAGGCTCGTCGCGTCGTCAACTTGATCCGCGGCAAGCAGGCCCATGAGGCCCTGGGAATCCTGAAGTTCGCAGCGCAGGGCGCCAGCGACCCGGTGTACAAGCTGGTGGCCTCGGCCATCGCGAATGCACGAGTCAAGGCCGATGCAGCGAACACATACCTGGACGAGCAGGACCTCTTCGTGAGCCAGGCATTCGTTGACGAGGGTACGACCCTCAAGCGTTTCCAGGCCCGCGCACAGGGTCGCGCATTCCAGATCAAGAAGCGTACGAGCCACATCACTGTTGTGCTCGCCACTCCTGAGGAGGGTACGAAGTAATGGGTCAGAAAGTAAACCCGTATGGCTTCCGTCTGGGAATCACGACCGACCACGTGTCGCGTTGGTTCTCTGACAGCACGAAGCCGGGCCAGCGTTACAGCGACTTCGTCGCTGAAGACGTCAAGATCCGCCGCCTGCTGAGCACGACCCTCGACCGCGCGGGAGTTTCGCGCATCGAGATCGAGCGCACCCGTGACCGCGTCCGCGTCGACATTCACACCGCCCGTCCGGGCATTGTGATCGGTCGTCGTGGCGCCGAGGCCGAGCGGATCCGTTCCGACCTCGAGAAGCTCACGAGCAAGCAGATCCAGCTCAACATCCTCGAGGTCAAGAACCCCGAAGTTGACGCCCAGCTCGTTGCCCAGGGCATCGCAGAGCAGCTCTCCGCTCGTGTGGCTTTCCGCCGCGCGATGCGTAAGGGCCTGCAGGGTGCCCAGCGCGCCGGCGCCAAGGGTGTTCGCATCCAGGTGTCCGGTCGTCTCGGCGGCGCTGAGATGAGCCGCTCGGAGTTCTACCGCGAGGGACGCGTGCCACTGCACACCCTGCGTGCGAACATCGACTACGGCTTCTACGAAGCCAAGACCACCTTCGGCCGCATCGGCGTGAAGGTCTGGATCTACAAGGGCGACATCACCAACAAGGAACTCGCCCGCGAGCAGGCCAACGCTAAGTCGTCCCGCCCCGAGCGTCGTGACGACCGACCCCGCCGTGCGCCCCGCGCAGAGGCCGCGGCGCCGGTTGCAGCAGGAGTTGAGGCATAACCATGTTGATTCCACGCAGAGTCAAGCACCGTAAGCAGCACCACCCGGGCCGTACCGGCCACGCAACCGGTGGCACCGAGCTGTCGTTCGGCGAGTACGGCATCCAGGCCATCACCCCCGCGTATGTGACCAACCGTCAGATCGAGTCCGCTCGTATCGCGATCACCCGTCACATGAAGCGCGGCGGCAAGGTCTGGATCAACATCTATCCTGACCGCCCGCTCACCAAGAAGCCGGCCGAAACCCGCATGGGTTCCGGTAAGGGTTCTGTGGAGTGGTGGGTCGCCAACGTGAAGCCGGGTCGTGTGCTCTTCGAAATCGGCGGTGTCACTGACATCGTCGCCAAGGAAGCGCTCACCCGCGCCATTCACAAACTGCCTTTGAAGGCACGCATCATCAAGCGCGAGGAGGGCGACGCATAATGGCGATCGGATCCAAGGAGCTCGCCTCAGTCGAGCTCGACACTTTTGAAAACGAACGACTGTTCGACGAGCTGAAGAAGGCCAAGGAAGAGCTGTTCAACCTGCGCTTCCAGTCGGCCACCGGCCAGCTCGAAAGCCACGGCCGCCTCCGCGCGGTCAAGCGCGACATCGCTCGTATCTACACGGTTCTCCGTGAGCGCGAGTTGGGCATTCGCCCGACGCCCGCACCGGTCGAAGCGGCCGTCAAGGCCGACAAGGCAGAGAAGAAGCCCAAGAAGGCCCCCAAGGCTGCAGAATCCGAAACGGATGCTGTCGCCGAGGCCGTCGAAACGAAGGAGGCCTAGTCATGGCGAAGACTGACGAAACGGTCGTCGCAGCCGAGGCAGAAGCTCTCGTTCGCGGCTACCGGAAGACGCTGCGCGGCTACGTGACCAGCGACAAGATGGACAAGACCATCGTTGTCGAGGTCGAAGACCGCGTGAAGCACCCGTTGTACGGCAAGGTCATCCGCCGTACGTCCAAGCTGAAGGTCCACGACGAGGCGAACATCGCCGGCGTCGGCGACCTGGTCCTGATCAGTGAGACCCGTCCGCTGAGCGCCACCAAGCGCTTCCGCCTGGTCGAGATCCTCGAGAAGGCCAAGTAAGCCTCGCGCTTACTTGATAGAAGGGTATAAAAAGTGCTTCAGCAAGAATCACGACTCAAGGTTGCCGACAACACGGGTGCCAAGGAATTGTTGACCATCCGCGTCCTCGGTGGCTCCGGTCGTCGTTACGCAGGCCTCGGTGACACCATCGTCGCCACCGTCAAGGACGCGATCCCGGGCGGAAACGTCAAGAAGGGCGACGTCGTCAAGGCCGTCGTCGTTCGCGTCAAGAAGATGACCCGTCGTCCAGACGGTTCGTACATCAAGTTCGATGAGAACGCCGCAGTGATTTTGAAGAACGACGGTGACCCCCGGGGCACCCGAATCTTCGGACCGGTCGGTCGCGAGCTTCGCGACAAGAAGTTCATGAAGATCATCTCGCTGGCACCGGAGGTTATCTAAATCATGGCCAGACTCAAAAAGGGTGACCTCGTACAGGTCATCAGCGGCCGCAGCCAGGCACGCGGCGGCGACCGTGGCAAGCAGGGCAAGGTCATCGCCGTGCTCGTGGAGAAGAACCGGGTCCTCGTCGAGGGCATCAACTTCGTCACGAAGCACGTTCGCGTCGGCCAGACCCAGCGCGGCACCAAGACCGGCGGCATCGAGACCATGGAGGCGCCGATCCACGTGTCCAACGTGGCCATCGTCGACCCGGAGACCAAGAAGCCGACTCGCGTCGGCGTCCGCATCGAAGAGGTAACGAAGGACGGCGTCACCAAGACGGTCCGCATCCGTTACGCCAAGAAGTCAGGGAAGGACCTCTGATGACCGACACGATCGTTGCAGCGGGCGAAGCGCCCGTCAAGACGCTGCCGCGTCTCAAGCAGAAGTACCGCGACGAGATCTCCGCCAAGCTCTCCACCGAGCTCGGTTTCACGAACGTTCACCAGATCCCGAACCTCGTGAAGATCGTCGTCAACATGGGTGTCGGCGAGGCAGCATCGCGACGGCAAGATCATGGACGGCGCCGTTTCGGACCTGACCAAGATCACCGGCCAGAAGCCGCAGGTCACCAAGGCCCGCAAGTCGATCGCGCAGTTCAAACTGCGTGAAGGACAGCCCATTGGAACCCACGTCACCCTTCGCGGCGACCGCATGTGGGAGTTCCTGGACCGGCTCCTGAGCCTCGCCCTTCCCCGTATCCGTGACTTCCGCGGCCTCTCGGACAAGCAGTTCGACGGTGCGGGCAACTACACCTTCGGTCTCACCGAGCAGGTCATGTTCCACGAGATCGACCAAGACCGGATCGACCGTCTTCGCGGTATGGACATCACCATCGTGACGACCGCCAAGAACAACGAAGAAGGCCGTGCGCTGCTCAAGGCGCTTGGCTTCCCCTTCCAGACGGCCGAGAACACCAAGTAGTACCGGCTAGTTTTAACCCTGGGGCTGGACAACCGTCCAGCCCCACCACGACCAAGGTCGTCACCCGTGTAACGGATGAACGAAACCAGGCGAGAAAGGCACCACAAATGACAATGACAGATCCGGTCGCAGACATGCTGACCAGACTGCGCAACGCTAACTCGGCGTACCACGACACAGTGTCGATGCCGCACAGCAAGCTCAAAGCGCACATCGCAGACATCCTCAAGGCGCAGGGTTACATCTCCGCCTGGGATGTCAAGGATGCAGAGGTCGGAAAGACCCTCACGCTGAACCTCAAGTTCGGTCCGAACCGCGAGCGTTCCATCGTCGGCATCAAGCGGGTTTCCAAGCCCGGCCTGCGCGTGTACGCAAAGTCGACCGAAATCCCCACCGTTCTCGGTGGCCTCGGCGTTGCCATCCTGTCCACCTCCAGCGGTCTGCTCACCGACCGTCAGGCCGAGAAGAAGGGCGTAGGCGGAGAAGTTCTCGCCTACGTGTGGTAGTCGACAATGTCACGTATTGGAAGACTCCCCATCCCGATCCCCGCGGATGTCACGGTTGCCACTGAGGGCCGCCTCGTCAGCGTCAAGGGCCCGAAGGGTGAGCTTGCGCTCACCGTCGCCAACCCGATCCAGGTGTCGATTGAAGACGGCCACGTTGTCGTCACGCGTCCGGACGACGAGCGCGCATCGCGTTCGCTGCACGGCCTGACCCGCACCCTGATCGCCAACCAGATCATCGGGGTGACCGTGGGTTACACCAAGGGCCTCGAGATCGTCGGTACCGGTTACCGCGTCGCCCAGAAGGGCACCGCGGTCGAGTTCGCCCTTGGCTTCTCGCACCCGGTCCTCATCGAGCCGCCCGTCGGCATCACCCTGACCGTCGAGGGCGTCAACCGCCTCACGGTCGGTGGCATCGACAAGCAGGCCGTCGGCGAGGTCGCCGCCAACATCCGTAAGATTCGCAAGCCTGAGCCCTACAAGGGCAAGGGTGTGCGTTACGCCGGCGAGATTGTTCGCCGCAAGGCCGGAAAGAGTGGTAAGTAACCATGGGTCTCGGAACTAGAGGTAAGAGCAAGGCCGCTGCCCGCGGACGCAGGCACACACGTCTTCGCAAAAGGTCGTTGGGACGGAGCTTCGTCCCCGTCTCGTCGTCACCCGTTCAGCTCGCCACGTCTTCGTGCAGGTCGTCGACGACAGCAAGGGTTTCACCCTTGCGTCGGCATCCACGCTCGAGACGGACATGCGCACCTTCGATGGTGACAAGACCGCCAAGGCCCGTAAGGTCGGTGAACTCGTCGCCGAGCGCGCGAAGGCCGCCGGTATCGACGCCGTCGTATTTGACCGTGGCGGCAGCAAGTACGCGGGACGCGTCGCTGCCATCGCCGAGGGAGCTCGAGAGGGTGGATTGAACCTGTGACCGCTGAAACCAGTAACACAGCAGCCAAGGAGACCGTGGTGGCCGCTGAGGCACCCGTGGAAACCGCTGCGTCAACCGCTCCGGCACAGAACGAGCCTCGTGAGGCTCGTCGTGGTGGCCGTGAGCGCAACCCGAACAAGGATCGCGGCAGCCGCGACGCCGACAAGAGCCAGTTCCTGGAGCGCGTTGTCACCATCAACCGCGTTTCCAAGGTGGTGAAGGGTGGTCGTCGCTTCAGCTTCACCGCCCTCGTCGTCGTCGGTGACGGCAACGGACTCGTCGGCGTGGGATACGGCAAGGCCCGCGAGGTCCCGACCGCTATCTCCAAGGGCGTCGAGGAAGCGAAGAAGAACTTCTTCCGCGTTCCCCGCGTCGGCCTGACGATCCCGCACCCCGTCCAGGGCGAAGCCGCAGCCGGCGTTGTCCTGCTGCGTCCCGCTGCTGCCGGTACCGGCGTTATCGCGGGTGGCCCCGTCCGCGCCGTGCTCGAATGCGCCGGCATCCACGACGTCCTGAGCAAGTCGCTCGGTTCGTCGAACACCATCAACATCGTCCACGCCACCGTCGAGGCACTGCACCAGCTCGAAGAGCCGCGTGCCGTTGCCGCCCGTCGTGGCCTCGCGTACGAAGACGTGGCCCCGGCCCGTTTCCTGCGCGCCGACGCCGCGGCTGCTGCTGCAGCAGCGGCAGCAAAGGCAGGTGCCTGATGGCTCGCCTCAAAGTGACACAGATCAAGTCCAAAATTAGTGAGAAGCAGAACCAGCGCGACACGCTTCGCAGCCTGGGTCTCAAGCGCATTGGCGCCGTCGTGATCCGCGAGGACAACTCGCAGAACCGCGGCTATGTCAACACGGTTGCTCACCTCGTGAAGGTCGAGGAGATTGACTAATGGCTGACGAGAAGGACGCTGCCGCCACGGCAGCAACCAAGCCCGCCACCGCAAAGAAGGCTGCCCCCAAGGCTGCCGCCGCGAAGACTGCACCCGCTGAGAAGCGCGAGCAGGTGCTGAAGGTCCACCACCTTCGCCCCGCTCCCGGTTCGAAGAAGGACCGTATGCGCGTCGGCCGCGGTGAAGGATCCAAGGGTAAGACCGCGGGTCGTGGCACCAAGGGCACCAAGGCACGCTACAACGTGCGCATCGGCTTCGAGGGTGGGCAGATGCCTCTGCACATGCGCACCCCGAAGCTGCGCGGGTTCAAGAACCCGTTCCGCGTCGAGTACCAGGTCGTCAACCTCGACCGTCTTGCCGAGCTCTACCCGAACGGTGGCGATGTCACCATCGCCGACCTGGTCGCCAAGGGCGCCGTTCGCGACAACGAAAAAGTCAAGGTGCTCGGTAACGGTGAAATTGCCGTTAAACTGAACATTGCGGTCGACAAGGTCTCCAGCTCAGCTGAGCAGAAGATCGTCGCCGCGGGTGGCTCAATCAAGTAAGTCCGTAGACGCTGATCGAGCTTGTCGGGCGTCGCCATCGTTCATTCGATAGCGGCCCCGGCAGGCTCGTTTCACGTTAGTAACTGGAGGCCTTTTGTTCAGCGCCATAGCGCGGATCTTCCGCACGCCCGACCTTCGCAAGAAAATCGGATTCAGCCTCGGTATCGTGGCTCTGTTCCGACTGGGCTCGTTCATCCCCTCTCCCTTTGTGAACTTCGGAAACGTGCAAGCGTGTCTCGCGGCGAACCAGGGCACCAGCGGCCTGTACGAACTCGTCAACCTGTTCAGCGGTGGCGCGCTGCTGCAGCTGTCGGTCTTCGCGCTCGGCATCATGCCGTACATCACGGCCTCGATCATCGTGCAGCTGCTGCGCGTGGTCATCCCACACTTCGAGACCCTCTACAAAGAGGGCGCGTCCGGGCAGAGCACGCTCACCCAGTACACGCGCTATCTCACGATCGCCCTCGGCATCCTCCAGTCGACGACGCTCATCACGGTCGCCCGCAGCGGTGCACTGTTCGGCACCTCGTCCAGCTCCGAGTGCTCGCAGCTCATCACCAACGACGCCTGGTACGCCATCATGCTCATGGTCATCACCATGACCGCAGGCACCGGCGTCATCATGTGGATGGGTGAGCTCATCACCGAGCGCGGCATCGGCAACGGCATGTCACTCCTCATCTTCACGTCCATCGCGGCGCGCTTCCCGAACTCCCTCGGCTCGATCCTGAACCAGAAGGGCCTCGACACCTTCCTGATCGTGATCGCGGTCGGACTGCTCGTCGTCGCGGCCGTCGTGTTCGTCGAACAGTCGCAACGCCGCATCCCGGTGCAGTACGCCAAGCGGATGGTCGGACGCCGAACCTACGGCGGCAACAACACCTACATCCCGATCAAGGTCAACATGGCCGGCGTCGTCCCCGTGATCTTCGCATCCTCGCTGCTGTACCTGCCGGCCCTCATCGCGCAGTTCAACCAGCCCGCAGCCGGGCAGGCCCCCGCCGCGTGGGTGTCCTGGGTCACGAACAACCTAACCAAGGGCGACCACCCGCTCTACATGCTGATGTACTTCCTGCTCATCGTCGGCTTCCACCTACTTCTACGTCGCGATCACCTTCAACCCCGAAGAGGTCGCCGACAACATGAAGAAGTACGGCGGGTTCATCCCCGGCATCCGTGCGGGACGCCCGACGGCCGAGTACCTCGACTTCGTGCTCACCCGGGTGACGCTGCCCGGTGCGCTCTACCTCGGGTTGATCGCCCTGCTCCCGCTGATCGCATTCTCTGTGATCGGTGCCGATCAGAACTTCCCGTTCGGTGGCGCCAGCATCCTGATCATCGTCGGCGTCGGCCTTGAGACCGTCAAGCAGATCGACTCCCAGCTGCAGCAGCGTCACTACGAAGGGCTCCTCCGATGACCCGCTTGCTCGTGATCGGCCCGCCCGGCGCAGGCAAGGGCACCCAGGCCGTGCGCCTGGCCGCGGCCTTCGGAATCCCGGCCGTCTCGACCGGCGACATCTTCCGGTACAACGTGACGAACAAGACCGAACTCGGCCTGAAGGTCAAGTCCTTCATGGACAAGGGCGCCTACGTGCCCGACTCCCTCACGAACGAGATCGTGGCCGACCGTCTCGCTCAGGCGGATGCCGCAGGCGGCTTCCTTCTCGACGGGTACCCGCGCACGCTCGAGCAGGTGCACGAGCTCGACCGCATGCTCGAATCCGACGGCGCCGCACTCGACGTTGTCGTCCAGATCTCAGCGGACACCGACGAGGTCGTCGCCCGTCTGCTCAAGCGCGCGGCCGAACAGGGCCGAGCGGACGACACGGCCGACGTCATCCGTCACCGGCTCGAGGTTTACTCGGAGCAGACTGCTCCGCTTATCGACGTGTACGGGGCCCGCGGGCTCGTTGTCACCGTTGACGGCCTCGGTGCCGTCGACGCGGTGACCGAGCGCATTCTGAGCGCCCTCGCGGAGCGCGAGCTCCACGCCGTCGACAACCCGGACGCACCGAGCGCGTCCTGATCCGTTTGCGGGGAACCAGGCAATGAGCCTACGTCGATCCATCTACAAATCGCCGGCACAGATGCGGCTGATGATCGCACCGGGGCTCGCGACCGCCGCGTCCCTCGACGCGGCCCGCGCGCTGATGCGGCCGGGTGTCACGACCCTCGAGCTCGACGCGGCCGCCGAGGCCGCGATTGTCGCCCGGGGAGGCCTGCCGAACTTCAAGCTCGAGCACGGCTACTTCCACACAGTCTGTGCGAGCGTGAACGACGACGTGGTGCACGGCATTCCCGGTGGCCGGGTTCTCGGCGCCGGTGACATCGTGTCCATCGACAGCGGAGCGATCCTCGATGGCTGGAACGGCGACGCCGCGTTCAGCTACGTGATCCCGGACCCGACGCGCCCGGAGGTCGTCGCCGAACGCCAGAAGCTCAATTACGTCACCGAACAGTCGCTCTGGCACGGCATCGCCCGCCTCGCCGAGGCGCGCTACCTGAATGAGGTCGGCGACGCCATCGAGGACTACATCGAGTCCCAGGGCAGCTACGGAATCCTCACCGACTACGTCGGCCACGGCATCGGCCGGTCCATGCACGAGGCCCCGCCCGTGTTCAACTACCGCGTGCGCCAGAAGGGCCCAGAGGTCAAGCCCGGGCTCGTCGTCGCGATCGAGCCGATGGTCGTTCTCGGATCGATCGAGACCTTCGTGCGGGACGACGAGTGGACGGTTGCCACGAGCGACGGCCTCGCTGCCGCGCATTGGGAGCACAGCGTCGCCGTGCACAAGGACGGCATCTGGGTGCTCACCGCCGAAGACGGCGGAGCCGCCCAGCTCGCCCCGCTCGGCGTCACGCCCGTCCCCATCCCCTAACACCTCCCGCCCTGGCGCTCAGCAGCCCCACAACGCGCGCGTTCGTTCCGCGAGAGTACGTTTTTGGCCCTTTAAACGACGGTTTTAAGGGCCGAATTCGTACTCTCGCGGCGTGGAACGGGGAGGAAATGGGGGAGGGGTAGCGGCGCGCCGCGACGCGGCATCCGCTAGCCAAAGACCCCGATTAGCGGGAGGATGGAAGTGGGCAGAGCCCGTCGAAGAAATGAGCAGGTCAATGAGGATTCTCGTAGTTTGCGGTGCCGGAGCGTCCAGCGCCTTCGTCGCCCATCGAGTGCGCCGTACCGGTGAGGACAGGGGCCTTGAGCCTGACGGTTCACGCCGGCAGCGAATCCGACCTCCCCGCGTCACTCGACACCATCGATGTGTTGCTCGTCGGCCCGTACCTCGCCCCGCGTTACGAGAAGATTCGCGCGCAGGCGATCAAGCGCGGCGTCGGCGTCGCCCTGCTGCCCGACACCGTGTTCGCGTCCCAGAACGGCGACGAGGCACTCGACCTCGCCGTCTACGCGTTCAAATCGCGCGGCTGGGCCGAACTTCCCGCCTGACTCCCGGTGCCGGCGAGGGCTACTGGTCCATCAGGTGCACGAGCTCGTCGATGAAGGATGCGAAGTCGACAGACCTCCGGACGAGCCGTTGCACGTCGTTGCGGTCGGAGAAGACCTCGACGAACTGGTCGAAGACGTCCTGGAAGCTCTTGCGTCCCGCGGCGCTGAATGCCACGAGCGCGACGACGTTGACCCGCGCCTCGCCCCAGTCCATCGGGGTGTCGTTGATCACGATCGCGATCGACGTCCTGTTCGCGGTCATCGACATCGAATGCGGCACGGCGAGGTTGTCGGTGAACGCCGTCGAACTCATCAGCTCGCGCTCGATCGCACCGTCGATGTACTCCGGTTCGATGATTCCCTGCGCGGCCATCCGTTCGCCGAGCGCGCGGATCATGGCGTCCTCGTCGCTCGCGTAGAAGTTGTGTGAGAACAGCGAGGCGTCGAAGAACTGGAGCAGGTCGTCCTTGAGGTGCGCCCGCCTGCGCAGCCTGCGCACCCGGCTCGCGGCCTTCCGGATCCGCTCGATGTCGGTTTCGGTCAGGAAGGGCTGGATGACGATGATCCCGTCGCCGAGGAGGCCGGGGTCGATCGTCGTGAGCACGAGGTCGGCCTCGAGGCCGCTCCAGTCCACGTCGCTGCGCGTGACGACGGAGACGACCTCGAGCTCGTCGCCGAGGACCCGTTCGATGCGCTCCCGGAGCAGGACGTGCATGTCGTAGTAGTTCGGGCAGACGATCGCACAGCTGACGAGGTCCACGCGGCGGGACTGCTGCTGCAGGTGCGCGCCGACGTGCATCGCGATGTACGCGATCTCGTCGTCGTTGATCACGATCCGCTCCTGGCGCTGCAGCTGGCTCGCGATGTACACCGCGAGCTCGTAGATCATCGGGTAGCTCGTCTTGATCGACCGGGTCAGGGGGTTGTGCGCGAACGACCGGTCCTGGGCGCGGTTGATCAGGTTCCGCACGTGCAGGGTGAGCCGCACGATGAACGTCTCCTCGGTGAGGTCGACGAGGAACTCCTCGCTCGCGCGCGTCACGATCTGACGCACCGTGTCGAGGTCCTCCGGGCGCACGAAATTCTCGATCAGCTTCTTGGCCGGCTGGTCGTGGCCCGGTGTGATCACCCGGGTCGTGAGGAGGAGACCGATGTAGTCGAGGTCCCCGATCGCGAGCTCGACGTCGAAATGCCGTTTGATCAAGACGGAGAGCGCCCGGGTCATCTCGTCCGGGGGAGTGGCCTGCGGCTCCGCGGGCAGCGGGGCCGCGCGCTTCGTGACGCGGTCGACCGCGATCGCCACGTGCAGCAGCACGTCGTTGGTGCCGTACTCGTTCACGAAGTAGCCCTGGGCGTCGAGCATGGCGATCAGATCGGTCTTGAAGGCGCTGAGGCTCTTCGACGCGAACTCGCGCTGGATGGTCTCGAGGTTGAGCATCCCTCGATCGGTCTCCTCGCGGAACATCCGGCTGAGCAGCCGACGCCGATCGGTCTCCGAACCGGCCAGGGTGACGACGCTTCCGCGCCGCCCGAGAGTGAGTCCGGTCTCCGGGAGCAGCGACCGCACCCGGGCCAGATCGGCTTCGATCGTGGAATCGCTCACGAACAACTCCGCCGCGAGGGTGTACACGTCGAGGCCGTTGTCGGACTCGGTGAGGCGCCTGACCAGGGCATAGAGCCGGTTCTGCCTGGTCTCCGGCTCGGCGGCCTTGTGGCTCGACCGGAACACCGCGTACGCCTCGAGGTCCAGCCGGTACCCGGCCGTCCCCGATTCGATCACGTCGAGCGGATGCGCCGCCGCCTTCACGCTCGTGACGTAACTGCGCACGGTCCGCGGCGTGACACCGAGGTGGTCGGCGAGTTCGCCGGCGGTCACCCAGACCGGCGTCTGCGACAGATACTCCAGCATCCGCGTTTGTTTGTCGCTCATCGCACAAAACTCCACATTGTCTTAGCTAGTCAATCATGCTGCACCCCTCCGGTATTCCCTCCCTCGTCTCCACGCAGTATTCCCGCGCCGTATTTCCGGGGGTGCGGAAACAGCTCTACTGGCCGGGGCCGGGCTACCGGACGAAACTGAAACAGTCGAAACACCGAAAGGCTGAGTCAATGAGGATTCTTGTGATCTGTGGTGCGGGCGCGTCCAGCACCTTCGTCGCACTGCGGATGCGCCGGACCATTTCCGAACGCGGCCTCGCCGCCACGGTCGCCGCGGCCAGCGAAACAGAACTACCCGATGCCCTCGCGGGCATCGACGCCCTGCTCGTCGGTCCGCACCTGGCCGCACGCTTCCCCGAGATCCGGGCGCTGGCGGCCGAGCACGGTGTGGGCTGCGCACTCCTGGCCGACACCATCTTCACTGCCCGAGACGGATCCGAAGCACTCGACGCGGCTCTCGCAGCCGCGGCATGACCCAGTACAGCACGTCACACTCCACCGGAAGGAACCCCACCGATGATTGAACGCATCGTTCGAATCGGCTCGGCGAACGGCCTGCACGCCCGCCCCGCGAAATTCTTCACGAAGGCAGCAGCCGACTCCGGCGTCAAGGTCACCCTCGCTAAGGCCGGCGGCAAGCCCGTCAACGCCGCCAGCATCCTCGCCGTCATCTCCCTCGGCCTCGGCAACGGCGACGAGGTCACCCTCGCCACCAGCGACGACAGCGCCGGTGCGGCCCTCGACACCCTCGTCGCCCTCCTCGCCGCAGACCACGACCTGCCGGTCGCGGACACCGCGACTTCCGCGACGCCGGTCGCGGTATGAGCATCGTGAGCGCATCCGCCGCGGCAGGCACCGACCTGACCGGCACCGGCATCGGCCAGGGCGTCGCCATCGGCCGGGTGCTGCGGATGCCCGAACCGCTCCCCGAACCCACGGACACCCCCAGCGCACTCACCCCGGAGGACGAAGGCGCCCGCGCCGCATCCGCCCAGCGTTTCGTCGCCGTCGACCTCGAGGCCCGCGCCGAACGCGCAGGCGGAGCGGCCCAGGAAGTCCTCGAAGCCCAGGCCATGATGGCGGAGGACCCCACCCTCGTCGACGACCTTACCGAACGGCTCGCGACCGGCAAGACCGCGGAGCGCGCCGTATTCGAGGCCTTCGCCACGTTCCGCGACCAGCTCACCGCTCTCGGCGGGTACCTCGCCGAACGCGCAGCCGACCTCGACGACGTGTCCCAGCGGGTCATCGCCCAGCTGGGCGGCCGGGCAGCCCCCGGCGTGCCGGAGCAGGAAGAACCGTTCATCCTCGTCGCCCACGACCTCGCGCCCGCCGACACCGCGCTTCTCGACCTCACCCGCGTTCTCGGTCTCGTCACGAGTGACGGCGGCCCCACCTCCCACACCGCGATCCTCGCCCGCGACAAGGCGATCGTCGCGATCGTCGGCGCCACCGGGGCGACCGACCTCGCCGACGGCACCCTCGTGATCGTGGATGCCGCCGCAGGCACCGTGACCGTCTCCCCGACCGAGGCAGAGGTCGAATCGGCCGAAGCCCGCATCCGCGCCCGTGCCCTCCGCGCCCAGGCCCCGACCGGCCCGGGCCGGCTCCGCGACGGCACCCCGGTCCCGCTGCTCGCGAACCTCGGCTCCGCAGACGGCGCAGCCCAGGCCGTCGCCCTCGGCGCAGAAGGTGTCGGCCTGTTCCGCACCGAATTCCTTTTCCTCCATTCCCACAACGCGCCGACGATCCTCGAGCAGGCCGAACAGTACGCACGCCTGCTGCACGCGTTCCCCGGCAAGAAGGTCGTCGTGCGTGCCCTCGACGCCGGAAGCGACAAGCCGCTCGCGTTCCTCAACGACGCCGACGAGGAGAACCCCGCACTCGGCCTCCGCGGCCTCCGCGCCCTGCGCGCCTCCGAAGACATCCTCCGCGAACAGCTGACCGCGCTCGCCGAAGCGGATGCCGCGACCGACGCCGACGTCTGGGTGATGGCTCCCATGGTCGCAACAGTCGAGGAGACCACCTACTTCGTGGAGCTCGCCCACAAGCTCGGGCTCAAGACCGCCGGCGTCATGGTCGAGATCCCCTCCGCCGCCCTCCTGGCCGACCGCATCCTGCAGCACGCGGACTTCGCCTCGATCGGCACCAACGACCTCACCCAGTACACCCTCGCCGCCGACCGTCTCCTCGGTTCGGTCGCGGGCTACCAGAACCCGTGGCACCCCGCGGTCCTGCGACTGATTGCTGAGGTCGGCGCAGCAGGCCGTAACCTCGGCAAACCGGTCGGGGTGTGCGGAGAGGCGGCGGCGGATCCCCTGCTCGCCGTCGTGCTCGTCGGACTGGGGGCCACCAGCCTGTCCATGTCCTCTGCGGCACTCTCAGACGTCCGGGCGGAACTCGCCCGGTTCAGCGCGGAGGAGGCCCGGCAGCTCGCCGAGGTCGCCCTCGCGGCAGACGGCGCGGCATCCGCTCGCGCTGCGGCGACGAACCTGGCCGCCACCTTCTCTCCCACGGACTAGTCCGTGCGAGTCGTTTCACAGCTCACCCGCAATCACAACACCCGCAATCACAACCCGAACACACAACGAAAGGCAGAGAAATGACGACGACGTCAACTGACACGAAGAGCGGAGGCGGAGCGCGCGTCCACGTGCAGCGCTTCGGCACCTTCCTCAGCGGCATGATCATGCCCAACATCGCGGCGTTTATCGCGTGGGGCCTCATCACCGCGTTCTTCATCCCGACCGGCTGGACCCCGAACGAGACCGTCGCCAAGATGGTCGACCCGATGATCTTGTACCTGCTCCCGCTCCTGATCGCCAACACCGGTGGCCGCATGGTCTACGGCGTCCGCGGCGGCGTCATCGCGTCGATCGCCACCATGGGTGTCATCGTCGGAAGCGCGATCCCGATGTTCATCGGTGCGATGATCGTCGGCCCGCTCTCCGCATGGCTGCTCAAGAAGCTCGACAGCCTGTGGGCGGGCAAGATCCGCCCCGGCTTCGAGATGCTCGTGGACAACTTCTCCTCGGGTATCCTCGGCGCCATCCTCGCCCTGGGCGCGTTCTTCGGAATCGCCCCGGTCGTGACCGGCTTCAGCACCATGCTGGAAGGCGGCGTCAACTGGCTCGTCGCCAACAACCTGCTGCCGCTCGCGAGCATCCTCGTCGAGCCCGGCAAGGTGCTGTTCCTGAACAACGCCATCAACCACGGCGTGTTCACCCCGATCGGCGTGCAGCAGGTTGCTGAATCCGGCAAGTCGCTGCTCTTCCTGATCGAGGCGAACCCCGGCCCCGGCCTCGGCCTGCTCCTCGCGTTCTCGTTCTTCGGAGTCGGACTGGCCAGGGCCAGTGCACCCGGCGCGATCATCATCCAGTTCCTCGGTGGTATCCACGAGATCTACTTCCCCTACGTCCTGATGAAGCCGATCCTCATCCTCGCCACCATCGGCGGCGGCATGACCGGTGTTGCGATCAACGTCGCGTTCCACACCGGACTCCGCGCCCCCGCCTCGCCCGGCAGCATCTTCGCCGTGCTCCTCCAGACCGCACCGGACAGCTACGTCGGCGTCGTCCTCTCGGTCATCGGCTCTGCAGCCGTGTCGTTCCTGATCGCCTCCGTGATCCTCCGTGCCAGCCGCAAGCGCGACATCGCCGCCGGCCTCGACAACGACCTCACCGAGGCCGTCGCCAAGACCGAGGCCCTGAAGGGCAAGTCCTCCAGCGTCCTGGGCAACCTCGCCGCCGCGGGCACCACGGATGCCGCCACCGCGGCCGCCGCAGGCCACCAGCTGAAGAACATCGTCTTCGCCTGCGACGCCGGCATGGGATCGAGCGCCATGGGCGCCTCCGTCCTGCGCAACAAGATCAAGAAGGCAGGCATCGACGGCATCACGGTGACCAACCAGGCCATCGCGAACCTCGACGGCACCGCCGACCTGGTCATCACCCACCAGGACCTCACCGCGAGGGCCCAGCAGAAGTCGCCGGCATCCGTGCACGTTTCGGTGTCGAACTTCATGAACAGCCCGAAGTACGACGAGGTCGTCGAATTGCTCCAGAGCAAGGCGGACTCAGAGGCCACACTGTGACCGATCAGATCCTCGAGCCCGGCAACGTGGTGTCCGCGGGAACGGCCACCACGAAGAACGACGCCATCAAGGAGGCCGGCGCCCTGCTGGTCGCCGCGGGTGCAGTGACCCAGGCGTACGTCGATTCGATGT
Organism: Cryobacterium breve; assembly: GCF_027594785.1. Taxonomy (GTDB): domain Bacteria; phylum Actinomycetota; class Actinomycetes; order Actinomycetales; family Microbacteriaceae; genus Cryobacterium; species Cryobacterium breve_A. The sequence continues at coordinate 1,730,236 of NZ_CP075584.1, read as the reverse complement.
TCGACAGGGAGGCGAGCGTGTCGACCTATATGGGCAACTTCCTCGCCATCCCGCACGGCACGAACGAGGCGAAGGAGTCGATCCTTCATTCGGCGCTCTCCCTCGTTCGCTATGACACGCCCATCGACTGGGACGGCAACCCGGTCCGGTTCGCGGTCGGGATCGCGGGGCTCAACAACGAGCACCTCGCGATCCTCTCGAAGATCGCCATCGTCTTCTCGGACGAGGACGAAGTACAGAAACTGATCGATGCAGGAAATGCAGGAGAGATTTACGCTCTCCTCGAGGAGGTCAACGCAGAATGAAAGCAATTCACTTCGGTGCAGGCAATATCGGTCGCGGTTTCGTCGGCCTCCTGCTTCACGACGCCGGATACGAGGTGGTCTTCGCCGATGTGAATGCTTCCCTGATCGACGCCCTCAAGGCCGCGACGAGCTACTCGGTGCACGAGGCGGGGGAGGAGTCGACCACTCGCGTGGTCGACAACTTCCGCGCCATCAACAGCGCGACCGACGAGGCCGCACTGATCCAGGAAATCGCGACCGCCGACATCGTCACGACCGCCGTCGGCCCGACCGTGCTGCGCTTCGTGGCCCCGGTCATTGCCGCCGGGCTCGCGGCCCGCGACGCATCGCTGCCCCCGCTCGCCGTGATGGCGTGCGAGAACGCGATCAACGCGACGGACGTGCTCGCGGAACAGGTCTGGCTCCACGTGGCTGAGGGGGATCGTGCGGCCATCGCTGCGCGCGTCGCCTTCGCCAATACAGCCGTCGACCGGATCGTTCCCGGGCAGGCGGAGGGCAGCGGCATCGACGTCACCGTCGAGGCCTTCTACGAGTGGGTCATCGAGCGCGGCGCCTTCAACGGCGCCGTGCCCGTGATCCCTGGCGCGACCTTCGTCGACAACCTCGCGCCCTACATCGAGCGCAAGCTGTTCACGGTCAACACGGGCCATGCCACGGTCGCCTACCTCGGCTCCGTTGCCGGCGTTACGAAGATCTCGGATGCCCTTCTGGTGCCCGAGGTGCTTGACGGCGCCCGGCGCGTCCTGGAGGAGACCAGTGCCCTCCTGGTGGCCAAGCACGGCCTTGACGTGGATGCCCAGCGCGCCTATCGCGAGAAGATCCTGGTTCGGTTCAAGAACCCGGCCCTTCCCGACACCGTGCAGCGCGTCGGACGCCAGCCGCTCCGCAAGCTCAGCAGGCACGAGCGGTTCATCGGCCCCGCCGCGGAGATCGCCGAACGCGGCACCCGCCCGACGGCACTGCTCGAGGCGGTCGGCGCAGCCCTCCGCTTCGACGTGGCCGATGACGAGCAAAGCGTCGAACTGCAGTCGAAGCTCCGCGGCCTCGACGCGGAGGCCTTCGTGACGGAGGTCTGCGGGCTGGATGCGACGCATCCGCTGTTCTCGGACGTGGTCACCGTCGTCGCGGGCGTGCAGCGCACGCTCTAGGTCGACCGCGGCCGAAAAAAGCACAATCGGCTCCACAAGCACAAAACAGGACAATTCCGCACTGAAACGGGCGGCGGCAGCAGCAATTGCCAAGGGATTATAGGGAAGAATTGCCAAAAGGCAACTTCATACCATAGAGTAAATCCTTGGTGTCTGATGCCGTCGCCTGCGGCGTGTCTAGAGCACCATATCCCCGCACGACCAGCAATCAATACCTAGTGATAGTGAGTTATGGCCAAAAAAGACGGTGTCATCGAAATCGAGGGCGCAGTAGTCGAAGCTCTTCCCAATGCGATGTTTCGCGTTGAGTTGACGAACGGCCACAAAGTTCTTGCCCACATTTCGGGCAAGATGCGTCAGCACTACATCCGCATCCTTCCTGAGGACCGCGTGATCGTGGAGCCTGAGCCCTTACGATCTGACTCGCGGCCGGATCGTCTACCGCTACAAGTAAAAAGTTGCTGTAAGTAACGGCCCGCGGCATTCCGCGGGTACGAAGACAGCGAATACAAGGACACACCATGAAGGTCAAGCCCAGCGTCAAAAAGATCTGTGACAAGTGCAAGGTCATCCGCCGTAACGGCAACGTGATGGTCATCTGCGAGAACCCGCGTCACAAGCAGCGTCAGGGTTAGCCGGTGTGAGTTTGTCATCCGACAGGCTCACCCTGGTGAACGATTCAACTGAATACAGAAAATAGCAGTGCCAGGAACCCCGCGAGGGGGGACACCATCGGTTGGAGGCCGATGAACGGGCACTGCTACAGACCTCCACTCATATACAGGAGAAGCCATAATGGCACGTCTAGCCGGCGTTGATATTCCCCGCGATAAGCGCGTGGAAGTTGCACTGACTTACATCTTTGGTGTTGGCCGCACGAGGGCACTCAAGACCCTCGCCGACACTGAAATCGATGGAAACATCCGAGTCAAGGACCTGACCGACGACCAGCTCGTCGCCCTCCGGGACTACATCGAAGGAACCTTCAAGGTTGAGGGTGACCTCCGCCGTGAGGTTGCCGCCGACATCCGCCGCAAGGTCGAGATCGGCAGCTACGAGGGAATCCGCCACCGCAAGGGCCTGCCCGTCCGCGGCCAGCGCACCAAGACCAACGCTCGCACCCGCAAGGGCCCGAAGCGCACCGTAGCCGGCAAGAAGAAGGCGCGCTAGGCCTCGGCCTGGCCCGTCTTCGCCTTTAGGATTCAGGAGAAATTCATGGCAGCACCCAAGTCGGCCGTACGGAAGCCGCGCAAGAAAGAAAAGAAGAACGTCGCCGTGGGCCAGGCCCACATCAAGAGCACGTTCAACAACACCATCGTCTCGATCACCGACACCACCGGTGCGGTCATCAGCTGGGCGTCCTCAGGTGGAGTTGGCTTCAAGGGTTCACGCAAGTCGACCCCGTTCGCCGCACAGCTGGCAGCCGAATCGGCCGCCCGCCAGGCGCAGGAGCACGGTATGAAGAAGGTTGACGTGTTCGTCAAGGGACCCGGCTCAGGCCGCGAAACCGCGATCCGCTCCCTTCAGGCCGCCGGCCTCGAGGTTGGCTCGATCAACGACGTCACGCCCCAGGCCCACAACGGTTGCCGTCCGCCGAAGCGTCGCCGCGTCTAAAGCACCCGCACTGGCCGGGTCCGTCCTCGTGACGGCACCGGCCGCCGCGGATCGCCGGGCCTGGACTGCTCCTCACGGAGGGGTCCAGGCCCCGCGCGATTCTTTTTTTCTTTCACACTCAACACCTCGCCTCGCAAGTGTCATATAGCGGACACTTTGCCGAAAGGAATCAATAGTGCTTATCGCACAGCGCCCCACGCTCACCGAGGAGAACATCTCGGAGTTCCGGTCCCGGTTCATCATTGAGCCGCTCGAGCCTGGCTTCGGTTACACCCTCGGCAACTCCATGCGTCGCACCCTGCTCTCCTCGATCCCCGGAGCCGCTGTCACCAGCATCCGCATCGACGGCGTGCTCCACGAATTCAGCACGGTTCCCGGTGTCAAGGAAGACGTCACCGAGATCATCCTGAACATCAAGGGACTCGTCATCTCGAGCGAGCACGACGAGCCGATCACGGCGTACCTGCGCAAGCAGGGTGCCGGCCAGGTCACCGCCGCCGACATCTCGGCTCCGGCCGGCGTCGAGGTGCACAACCCCGAACTGGTCATCGCCACCCTGAACGACAAGGCCAAGTTCGAACTCGAACTGACCATCGAGCGTGGCCGCGGCTACGTGTCGGCCACCCAGAACCGCAACGAGTACTCCGAGGCCGGCCAGATTCCGGTCGACTCGATCTACTCGCCCGTGCTCAAGGTGACCTACCGCGTCGAGGCAACCCGTGCCGGTGAACGTACCGACTTCGACCGCCTCGTCGTCGACGTGGAGACCAAGTCGGCGATTTCGCCTCGCGACGCCATCGCATCCGCCGGTCGCACCCTGACCGAGCTGTTCGGTCTGGCCCGCGAGCTTAACACCGCCGCAGAGGGCATCGAAATCGGCCCCGCGCCGGTCGACGCCGTGCTGTCGACCGAACTGTCGATCCCGATCGAAGACCTCGATCTGTCGGTTCGTTCGTACAACTGCCTCAAGCGTGAAGGCATCAACAACGTCAGCGAACTGGTCGCCCTCTCGGAGACCCAGCTGATGAACATCCGCAACTTCGGACAGAAGTCGGTGGATGAGGTCAAGGACAAGCTCGTCGAGCTTGGCCTGTCACTGAAGGACTCGGTGCCCGGATTCGACGGCGCCCACTTCTACAGCGGCTACGACGAAGAAACCATCTAAAAGCAGTCTCCCGACTGACTTTTGACTTTTGATACTGGAGATTACTAATGCCCACGCCCACTAAGGGAGCACGCCTCGGTGGCGGCCCGGCACACGAGCGCCTCATGCTCGCCAACCTTGCCGCCTCGCTGTTCACCCACAAGTCGATCAAGACGACCGAAACGCGGGCCAAGCGCCTTCGTCCGGTCGCCGAGCGACTGATCACGTTCGCGAAGAAGGGCGACCTGCACGCCCGTCGTCGCGTTCTGGCCACCATCGGCGACAAGACCGTCGTGCACGAGCTCTTCACCGAGATCGCACCCCAGGTCGCCTTGCGCGAGGGCGGCTACACCCGCATCACGAAGCTCGGCTTCCGTAAGGGCGACAACGCCTCGATGGTCCAGATGGAACTCGTTCTCGAGCCCGTCACGCCGAAGGTCAAGTCCGCGAAGACGTCCGCCGCTGCAGCTGCTGCAGTCGCACCCGTCGTCGTCGAGGCCCCCGCCGAGACCGAGGCCGTCGTCGACGCCCCGGCCGAGGACGAGGTCGTTGCCGAAGCTCCCGTCGAGGAAGCCAAGTAACCCTCGCTTCACCTGCTCCACCCGGAAGGGCCCGACTTCGGTCGGGCCCTTCCTTTGTGTCTCCCCCTCGTGAGGCATAACTCCGGCACATTCTGCTGTGGGGCCGGATCGGCCGCGTGATTCCACGGGTCCCGGCAGCCGGCCGGAATGTGCAGGAGTTATGCCCAGGGACGGAGGACGACGGGGTCCGGGCCGAGCCGGTAGGGGTCGCGGCCGTGCAGCGCATGCTGCGGGGCGAGCCAGTCCAGCGCCGATGCGACGCAGTCGGCGTAGATGCGCCCTCCGGTGGGGCCGGGGTGGATATTGTCCCCGGCCAGGACGTCGGTGTGCGGCGCGATCGCGTCGTGCCAGCCGGCGATGCCGACGAGGCGGTGCCGGGCCGCGAAACCGGCCAGGGCCTCGTTCACGCCCGCCGTCCAGTCCCGGTCGGCGAATGCCGTCACGAGCACGAGCTTCCGGTCGGGGCCGATCACGGACTCGATCGCGAGCAACTCGTCCGCGGTGATCGGCCCATTGGTGCCGAGCCCCACGACGACAACCGGGCGGAGCGTACCCGCGCTCGCCTGGGCGGCGAGGATGTCGGGAGCGGCACGCATCCCCCGGGACACCGCGGCGTCGATCAGGATCCCCGGGAACCGGTCCTCGAGCTCGGGGGCCGAGGCGAGCATCACGGAGTCGCCGACGGCCGAGATCAGGTCGCCCTCGGCGACCGGCGCCGGCGCCGCGGTCGGGTCGCTCTTCCGTTCCGCGTTCTCGCGCTTCCGGTCGGCCTGGGCGGCGTCGAGCAGCTGGCGGCCCCGGGTGATCTGCGCCTGCGCGCTCGTCTCGGCGGGGGCTACGACGACTGCGGCCGTCGTGCCGCCGACGAGGATGAGGCCGAGCATCGCGGCGACGCCGACGACCCCGAGCCGGGACCACGACTCGGTCGCAAAAGCCGAGAGGGCACGGATGCTGCCGCGCACGCCCCTGCGCCGCACCGGTTGCTCGAGCCACCGGTAGGAAGCCGCGGCCACGGCGACGGCGACGGCGACGGCGAGCAGGCTCCACCCCGATGCCCGCGGCGGGCCAGGCCACACCGGCGAGCACGAAGACCGGCCAGTGCCAGAGATAGATGCCGTACGACCGCTCGCCGAGCCAGCGGAGCACGGGGGTGTCGAGCCATCGGCCGAACCGGTCGCCGCGCACGGCCGCCCAGATCACGGCGCAGGACAGCAGGCTGATGGCGGCGAGGCCACCCCGGTAGGCGAGGGGACCCGCAGCGGGCAGCCAGGCCGCCGCGGCGCCGATGCCGACGAGCGCCGCGAGGCCGAGCCAGGGCCGCAGCCGGGCGGGGGAGACGAGCCGGTCGGCGAAGCGGGTGAAGCCCGCCGAGCCGGTGCGGGCGACGGTGGCGCTCGCGGTTCCGGTCGAGGTGCCGGTCGGAGCGCCCAGGCCGTTCGGGCGCCGCAGCAGGAGCGCGAGGGCCGCACCCGCGAAGAGTCCGAAGCTGTGCGTGTCCGAGCCGTAGTAGACCCGGGTCGGGTCCGCGCCCGGCTGGAACAGGAACCCCATCCACACCAGCGAGCCGAGGCCCAGGGCGCACACGAGCACGAGCCGGAAGCGAGAGGACCGCACGAGCATCAGGGCGAGCAGCGCAAACGGCCAGACCAGGTAGAACTGCTCCTCGACGGCGAGGGACCAGAGGTTCCGGAACAGGCTCCGGGCTCGTCGCCGAGAAATAGCTCGCCGAGCCCGCGATCGACACCCAGTTGTAGCCGAACGTCGCCGCGCCGAGCACCTGCCAGCCGAGGCCGACGAGCACGTCGCCGCCGAGCATCCACGCGACGGTGCAGCAGATCAACACGAGGGGAACGAGGGGCGGAACGAGCCGGCGTACCCGGCGCCCCCAGAAACGGCGCAACGAGATCCGGCGGGACCGGGCGTATTCGTCCACGAGGAGACCGGTGATCAGGAACCCGCTGATCACGAAGAACACGTCGACGCCGACGAAGCCGCCGGGTAGCGCCTGTGGGAAGAAATGGAAGACAAGTACGACGCTCACGGCGATGCCGCGCAGGCCGTCGAGGCCGGATAGCCGCTGCGCAGCCCGGGGTTCAGAGTCCGGGCGCAGAGATACGGGGGTGCGGTAACTGGGTTTCATAATGGTGAGCGGAGCCGGTCCGGGTTCAACGATACCCGGCCCGGCACTTACACTTACGTCCGTGAATCTTCCTGCCGCCCCCGTTGTCTCCCCGCTCCCGGAGAACACCCGGATCAGGCTGGACATCGCCTACGACGGCACCGATTTTTCGGGTTGGGCGATTCAACCGGAGCCCCGAACCGTGCAGGGCCAGATCGAGGCAGGGCTCGCCGCGATCCTGCAGAGCTACCCGCCGTACCCGTCCCTCATCGTCGCCGGGCGAACGGATGCGGGGGTGCACGCCCTCGGCCAGGTCGCGCACTTCGACCTCACCCCCGACCAGGTCGCGAGCCTGCTCCGACGGGGAAGGGGACGGACCCCCGCGACCCTCGCGGTGATGGTGCAGCGGAGGCTCGGCGGGATCCTGGTGACCCAGCCGGAGATCGTGATCAAGGCATCCGCCGTCGCACCCCCGGATTCGACGCGCGGTTCTCGGCGAACTGGCGACGCTACGAGTACCGGATCGCCGACTCCGTACTCGGGCACAACCCGCAGGACCGGCTGCGCACGACCTGGCACGGCTTCGCGCTCGACCTCGAGCCGATGCAGGTGGCCGCGGCGTCCCTGCTTGGGCTGCACGACTTCGCGACGTATTGCAAACCCCGCCCGGGTGCCACGACGATCCGCACCCTGCAGGAGTTCAGCTGGCGGCGGGATCCGGACGGTGTGCTCGTCGCCACGGTGCAGGCGGACGCCTTCTGCCACAGCATGGTGCGTGCGCTCGTCGGGGCGTGTGTCGCGGTCGGGGAGGGACGGCTCGCGGGGGAACGGCTTGCGACGCTGCGGATCAACCGGGCCCGCACGAGCGAGTTCAAGGTGATGCCGCCGCAGGGTCTCACCCTGCTCAAGGTCGACTATCCCGCCGACGACCAGCTCGCGGCCCGCGCCCTCGAGACCCGCGCCCGGCGCGCCCTCGACGAGGACGAAGAGTAGCGCAGCGCGAAGCCGAATCGCGCCGCCGAATTGCGCCGGGGCTCCCGGCGGACTAGCATTGACCTTTGGTGTCTGTGCGTTGCAGCCAGGCACGCGAACGTGAGCCCTCCATCGATCGTGTTCCCCGTCGGGGAACACACCCGGAGCGGGATTCACGAACACCTCCGTTCGAACAAGAAAGCAGCACAACAGTGACGCGCACTTATACTCCCAAAGCAAGCGAAGTCCAGCACGACTGGGTCGTCATCGACGCCACAGACATCGTGCTCGGTCGTCTTGCCAGCCACGCCGCCGTTCTCCTCCGGGGGAAGCACAAGGCAACGTTCTCTCCCCACATGGACATGGGAGACTTCGTCATCATCGTCAACGCCGAGAAGATTGCCCTGACCGGCAAGAAGCTCGAACTGAAGATCGCATACCGCCACTCCGGTTACCCGGGCGGCATTTCCGCCCAGAACTACTCGGAGATGCTCGAGAAGCACCCGACGCGTGCGGTTGAGAAAGCGATTCGCGGCATGCTGCCGAAGAACTCGCTCGGTCGCGCCCAGCTCGCGAAGCTCAAGGTCTACGCCGGCCCGGAGCACCCGCACGCTGCGCAGCAGCCCAAGCCGTACACCCTCTCCCAGGTCGCTCAGTAGCGCCGGCCACCAGACTTCTCGACTCTAAGAAAAAAGGATTCACACCATCGTGGCGAAGATCGCAGATCAGATTGACCAGGCTCCGGAGAGCTACTCCACCGAGACCCCGGCCGAAATCGTAACCAAGGCGCCCCGCGCCGTCCTCAACGTTCCCGGCGCAGCCGTGGGTCGTCGCAAGCAGGCCATCGCCCGCGTGCGCATCGTTCCCGGTTCCGGCACCATCACGGTGAACGGTCGCGAGTTCGGGGACTACTTCCCGAACAAGCTTCACCAGCAGCTCATCAACGACCCGTTCAAGGTCCTCGACCTGATCGGCAGCTACGACGTCATCGCACGCATCACCGGCGGTGGCCCCTCCGGCCAGGCCGGCGCACTGCGTCTCGGCATCGCGCGTTCGCTCAACCAGATCGACGAAGAGAACAACCGCGCCATCCTCAAGAAGGCCGGCTTCCTCAACCGTGACGCTCGCGTCAAGGAGCGCAAGAAGGCCGGACTCAAGAAGGCCCGTAAGGCGCCTCAGTTCTCGAAGCGCTAGTCAGATAGTCGGCGCCGACATGCCTCGACTTTTCGGCACCGACGGTGTTCGGGGCCTGGCCAACCGTGACCTCACGGCTGGCCTGGCCCTGGGCCTCGCCCAGGCGAGTGCCGCTGTGCTGACCCAGGGACGCCGCGCTGAATCGCGACGCGCCGAGGGCCGCCGTCCGGTCGCCGTCCTCGCGCGTGATCCCCGCATTTCCGGCGAATTCCTCGCCTCGGCAGTGGCCGCAGGCCTCGCCAGTTCCGGCGTCGACGTCCTTGACGCCGGCGTCATCCCCACGCCGGCCGCGGCATTCCTGATCGCGGACATCGGCGCGGACTTCGGCGTGATGATCTCCGCCTCGCACAACCCCGCCCCCGACAACGGCATCAAGATCTTTGCCTTCGGTGGCACCAAACTTCCCGACGACGTCGAGGATCGCATCGAGGCCCACCTCGACCACGACAAGCTCACGCCGATCGCCGGCGACGTCGGCCGGATCTCCCGCTTTGCGGACGCAGAAGACCGTTACGTCGTCCACCTTCTCGGCACTCTCCCGCACCGCCTCGACGGTATCCACGTCGTCCTCGACTGCGCCAACGGCGCGGCCGCCGGCGTGTCCCCTCAGGTCTTCACGGATGCGGGCGCGCGCCTGACCGTCATCGGCGCCAACCCCAACGGACTCAACATCAACGACGGGGTCGGCTCGACCCACCTCGACAACCTCGCGAAGGCCGTCCTCGAGCACGGTGCCGACGTCGGTATCGCGCACGACGGAGACGCCGACCGCTGTCTCGCCGTGGACCGGAACGGCAATGTCGTCGACGGTGACCAGATCATGGCGATCCTCGCCGTCTCGATGGCCGAGCGTGGCGTGCTCAAGGACCGCACGCTCGTGGCCACCGTGATGAGCAACCTCGGCCTCCGCCGCGCCATGGCGGCCAATGACATCCGCATGATCGAGACCAAGGTCGGCGACCGCTACGTGCTCGAAGAGCTCAACGCGAACGGCCTGTCCCTCGGCGGGGAACAGTCCGGACACGTCATCATGACCGACTTCGCGACCACCGGTGACGGAATCCTCACCGGACTCCACCTCGTGGCCGAGATGGCCCGCACCGGCAAGCCGCTCCACGAACTCGCCGCCGTGATGACGGTGTTCCCGCAGATCCTCGTGAACGTTCGCGGCGTCGATCACCACGCACTGAAGTCCGACGAGGTCATTGCCGCCGCCGTCCGCGCGGCCGAAGCTGAACTCGGCGACACCGGCCGGGTGCTGCTGCGTCCGTCCGGCACGGAGCCCATGGTGCGCGTCATGGTCGAGGCGGCCGATCAGGCCACCGCCGACCGGCTCGCGCACTCGCTCGCGGACGTCGTGCGCGAGCGCCTCGCCCTCGACTCCCTCTAGGATCCGGGCCCGCTCGCAGCGAACGATCGGTAGAGGATGCCGCGTTCGACGAGCGTCCAGGTCGTCGAGACCGTGAGGTAAAGCGTCGCCGCCAGCGGCACAATGCTCGCGAAGGCGACCGTCAGGAACGGGAGCCAGCTGAGGACGGCGGCGAGCCGTGACTCCGTCGGCCGGGCTGTCGGCACGACCGGCGGCGCGTATGTCCTGGCCAGGCGCCGAGAGAATCCAGCGGCCAGGGCGATGACGGCCAGGAGCGCTGCGAACAGCAGGAGGCCCGGCCACACCGGCGCGGCACCCAGGAACGTGAGGAACGACGTGCCGAGCGGCACGCCGCCCAGTTCCTGCGCGAGCAGCGGGTTCGGCTGCCCGTTGATGCTGGCGAGGATGAAGAGCGCGTACACGGTCGACACGACCGGCGCCTGCAGGAGCGTCGGCAGGCATCCGGCCAGGGGTGACGCCTTCTCGGCCGAGTAGAGTTCTGCGGTCTTGCGGGTGAGGAGCTCGGGGTTGGCCCGGTACCGGTATTGCAGGCTCCCGGAGTTTCGGCGCGAGGCGCCGGCGGACGAACTCGGCGCGCACCTGGGCGCGGCCGACCGGTACGAGAACCGCCCGCAGCAGGAGCGTGACGAGGACGATCACGAGGGCGGTGCTGCTCGCGCCGGTAACGGGTGCGAGCGCGGAGGACAAGGCGGTGACGGCCGCAGAGGCGGCTTGGAGCAGGGCTGCGACGGGCGCAACGGAATAGAAGTCCACGGAGGATATCCCAACGGTCGGAGGAAGAATGGTCGCGTCTGCGGTCGCGCGACCTTGCCCTGCGTTGGAGCTGCCGGCTGGGGACTAGGCGACCGCGGGCGGCCGACCCGGTGCGCGCGGGCGTGGACGCCCGGCGGTGTTGGGATGACTCGGTGCGGCGCGTTCGCTGAGCACCTCGCGGTGTCGGTGCGAGCGACGGCCGACCGTGATCTCGAGGGCGTCTGCGGCCGTGAGCCGGCACTGGACCCCGATCGCGAGCGCGACGCCGAGTACAGCGACTCCGGCGAGGAACATGATCCCCGGTTCGGTCGGCACGAGGATGAGCGTGAGCAGCGGACCGGCCAGGTACAGCACCAGCGCGGTGTACACGGCTCTCACGATCACGCCTCCAGTCGGGTCGGCCAGAACGATTGGTGAGTCGACTCTACGCCGCAGGCGGATGCCGCGCGGGGCTCAGAGCTTCCGGAGCAGCACCTTCGACACAGTGTGGTTCTCGTCCTTGCGGAGCACCAGGGTGGCCCGGGAGCGCGTCGGCAGGATGTTCTGCACGAGGTTGGGCTCGTTGATCTCGTCCCAGATCCGGCGGGCCTCACGGCGGGCCTCGTCCTCGGTCATCGTCGCGTAGCGGTGGAAGTAGGACTTCGGGTTGCTGAACGCGCCGCGTTGCAGGCGCAGGAACCGGTCGACGTACCAGCGGGCGATGTCCTGGGTGCGCGCATCCACGTACACGGTGAAGTCGAACAGGTCGCTGACCGTGAGCCCGTGCCCCGTGGTCGGCGGTGCGAGCACGTTGAGGCCTTCGACGATGAGGACGTCCGGCTGGCGCACCACGATCTGCGCGTCGGGCACGATGTCGTAGTTCAGGTGCGAATAGAACGGAGCCCGCACCTCGGCGGCGCCGCCCTTGACGGCGGACACGAAGCGGAGCAGGGACCGCCGGTCGTACGACTCTGGAAATCCCTTGCGGGCCATCAGTCCGCGCCGGGCCAGTTCGGCGTTCGGGAACAGGAACCCGTCTGTCGTCACGAGTTCGACCCGGGGGTGTCCTCCCAGCGGGCGAGCAGTTCCCTGAGCAGCCGGGCGATGGTCGACTTGCCGACCGCGACGGACCCGGCGACGCCGATCACGAACGGGGTACGGCGGGCGCGTTCGCCGAGGAAGTCGCTCGTCGCCCGGTGCAGCTGGCTCGCTCCGGCGGCATAGAGATTGAGCAGGCGGCTGACGGGCAGGTAGACATCGGTCACCTCGCCGAGGTCGAGCGGCTCTCCGAGGCCGCGCAGCTGCACGATCTCGGTCTCACGGAGGGGGAGCTGGGTGGTGGGTGCAAGGGCCGCCCAGTCCGCTCGATCCAGCTCGACGAACGGTGTGGTGTGGCCGTTGTTCCAGAGGCTCGCGGCTGGATCGGACATTCCACACAGCTTAGTCGGACTAAAATCGGGGCTATGTGCGGAATCGTGGGTTATGTCGGGGAAGATAAAAGCGTCGAGGTCCTGATGAGGGGGTTGCGGAGACTGGAATACCGCGGTTACGACTCAGCAGGGATCGCCGTCATCGACGATGACGGCGTGTTGAACACCAGGAAACGGGCCGGAAAGCTCGCCGTCCTGGCCGGCGACCTCGAGGCCAATCCGATCAACAATGGGCGTACCGGCATCGGCCACACCCGCTGGGCCACCCACGGCGGACCGACCGACGCGAATGCGCACCCGCATCTCGGCGACAACGGCAAGCTCGCCCTTATCCACAACGGAATTATCGAAAACTTCTCGGTCCTCAAGGAGGAGGCTCCTCTCCGAGGGCTTCACCTTCGAGAGCGAGACCGACACCGAGGTCGCCGCTGTGCTCCTCGGCCGCGAATACCAGCGCCTCGGCGACCTGAGCGCCGCGTTCCTGAGCGTCGTCGGCCGCCTGGACGGCGCGTTCACCCTCCTCGCGGTACACCAGGACCAGCCCGGCGTCGTCGTCGGCGCCCGTCGCAACTCCCCTCTCGTGATCGGCCTCGGCGACGGCGAGAACTTCCTCGGCTCCGACGTCGCCGCGTTCGTCGAGTTCACCCGCCGTGCCGTCGCCGTCGGCCAGGACCAGATCGTCACGATCACCCCCGAGGTCGTCACGATCACCGACTTCGAGGGCAACCCCGTCGAGTTCGAGGAATTCGACATCGCCTGGGACGCCTCCGCCGCTGAAAAGGGCGGTTGGTCGAGCTTCATGGCCAAGGAAGTCTCCGAGCAGCCCGACGCCGTCGCCAACACCCTGCTCGGCCGCATCCACGAGGGCCAGGCCGTCGTGCCCGAGCTCGAGGCCTTCGGAGACGACGTGCTCGCGAGCATCCGCCGGATCGTCATCGTCGCCTGCGGCACCGCCGCGAACGCCGGCTATGTCGCCAAGTACGCGATCGAGAAGTGGACCAGGGTCCCCGTCGACGTCGAGCTCAGCCACGAGTTCCGCTACCGCGACCCGGTGCTCAACCCGGAGACCCTGATCATCTCGATCAGCCAGTCCGGCGAGACCATGGACACCCTGATGGCGGTCAAGTTCGCCAGGGAGTCCGGCGCCAAGGCCATCTCGATCTGCAACACCCAGGGTGCGACGATTCCCCGCGAGTCGGACGCCGTGATCTACACGCACGCCGGCCCCGAGGTCGCCGTGGCCTCGACGAAGGGCTTCACCGCCCAGATCGCCGCCCTCTACCTCTTCGCCCTGCACCTCGCCCGGGTGCGCGGCAGCATCACCGAAGCGGATGCCGCGGCCGAGGTCGTCGAGCTCCAGGCCATTCCCGCGAAGATCGCGACCACCCTGCTCCAGGAGAGCGCCGTGCACGAGCTCGCCGCCTGGATGTCGGACACCCGTGCCGTGCTCTTCCTCGGTCGCCACGTCGGTTTCCCGATCGCACTCGAGGGCGCGCTCAAGCTCAAGGAACTCGCGTACATCCACGCAGAAGGCTTCGCGGCCGGCGAACTCAAGCACGGCCCGATCGCGCTGATCGAGCCGGGCCAGCCCGTCTTCGTCGTCGTGCCGAGCCCCCGCGGTTCCGCTCACCTGCACCCCAAGGTGGTCTCGAACATCCAGGAGATCCGCGCCCGTGGCGCCCGCATCATCGCGATCGCCGAAGAAGGCGACGTGGCCGTGCTGCCGTTCGCGGACACCGTCCTGCGGATCCCGCTCGCCTCGCCGCTCTTCGAGCCGTTCCTCGCGGTCGTCCCGATGCAGATCTTCGCGATGGAGCTCGCAACGGTCAAGGGCCTCGACGTCGACCAGCCCCGCAACCTCGCGAAGTCGGTCACGGTCGAATAGACACGGGCGGAACGGGAACGGGCAGGCGGGCACGGGAGTGATTCGCGGCATCGGCGTCGACATCGTCGACCTCGACCGGTTCGACCGGCAGGTGCTGCGCACCCCGGGTCTCGTTCCCCGACTGTTCGCGGCCGGGGAACGTGGCCTGCCCACCCACTCCCTCGCAGCGCGATTCGCGGCCAAGGAAGCACTGATCAAGGCGCTCGGCGACAGTGCGGGCACGAGCTGGCAGGAGATGGAAGTCGTGAACGACGAGCACGGCAACCCCGGATTCCGGCTCAGCGGGGTCATGGCCGAGGTGCTGCGCGTGCGCGGAGTCGACTCCGTGCACCTCACCATGACCCACGATGCGGGCGTCGCCTGCGCCTTCGTGGTGCTCGAGGGTGCGTCGTGAGCGAGTTCCGCGAGGCCGTCATCGACCTCGGTGCGGTGGCCGCGAACGTCGTCCACCTGCGCGCGGCGATCGGCACCCCGCACTTCATGGCCGTCGTCAAGGCCAACGCCTACGGCCACGGAGCGGCCCCCATCGCCCGCACGGCCCTCGCCGCCGGAGCAGACTGGCTCGGCGTCGCCGACCTCACCGAAGCGCACGCGCTCCGCGACGCCGGCATCGAGGCCCCGCTACTGGCCTGGCTGCACGGGCCAGACACCGATTTCGCCCCCGCCATCGCAGCGGACATCGACCTGGGCATCTCGTCCGCCCGCCAGCTGAGCACCGTTGCGGATGCCGCCGGCCGGCTCGGCCGCGTCGCGCACGTCCACCTGAAACTCGACACCGGCCTCAGCCGCAACGGCCTGAACGGGCCGGACTGGGCCGAGGTCTTCGCGCTCGCCGCCGGTTTCGAACGGGACGGCCTCGTGCACGTCCGCGGCATCTTCAGCCACCTCTCCAACGCCTCCCCGGTGGCGGACGACGAGGCCGTCGCCCGCTTCACAACCGGCCTCAACCTGGCCGCAGCGGCAGGGCTGACCCCGGAGCTCGCCCACCTCGCGTCGACCGCGGCCGCGCTGCGCCTGCCCGCCGCCCGGTTCTCGATGGTGCGGATCGGCATCGGGCTCTACGGACTGTCCCCCTTCGACGACGCGAGCCCGCGGGAGCTCGGCCTCGCACCGGCGATGACCCTCCGCGCGAGCGTCGCCGCCGTGCGCCGGGTGCCCGCGGGAGCCGGCGTGTCCTACGACTACCTGTGGCGTGCCCCTGAGGACGGCAACCTCGCCCTCGTGCCCCTCGGCTACGCGGACGGCGTGCCCCGCTCCGCCTCCGGCTCCGCCCGGGTGAACATCAACGGCCGCGGCTACCCGATCGTCGGCCGCATCGCGATGGACCAGTTCGTCGTGAGCGTCGGCCAGGACCGTGTCGACGTCGGGGACGAGGTCGTGCTCTTCGGCGACCCCGACGTGCGTGGGGGGAGGGTCGGAGCCGGTGCCGAGCGCGGCCGACTGGGCGGATGCCGCCGGCACGATCAACTACGAGATCGTCACCCGGATCGGGCACCGCGTGCCGCGCAGCTACCGGGCGGTCCTCAGCGAGAGCAGGGAGCCCGCGCGATGAACCGCCGGGTGATCCCCGACGCCGCCGCGATGCACTCCTGGGGCGTCCGAGTCGCCGCTGGGCTCCGTTCGGGCGACCTGCTCGTACTGACCGGTCCGCTCGGCGCGGGCAAGACCACCTTCACCCGCGGCCTCGGCGTCGGACTCGGGGTACGCGGCGCGGTGACGAGCCCGACCTTCGTGCTCGCCCGCACACACCCGAGCCTCGTCGGAGGCCCGCCGCTCGTGCACGTCGACGCCTACCGGCTGCAGGGCGCGATGGAACTCGACGACCTCGACATCGACTTCGAACACTCGGTCGTCGTGGTCGAATGGGGTCGCGGCCTGCTCGACGGCGTCGCCGAATCCTGGCTCGACATCGAGATCGAGCGGCCGACGGGCGCACTGCAGACCGGGCCGGCGGGCGCGGCCGGCTCCGCCCGGGCATCCGCCGCCCCCGGCCTGGACCTCGACGTCGACCTCGACGAACCGCGCACCGTCACCATCACCGGATTCGGCCCCCGCTGGGCCGGGTTCGAGAGCGCGTGGCTCGGGGAATAGGCTGAACGGGTGCTTCTCGCCATCGATACCTCCGCCGGAACCAGCGTCGCGGTCGTCGACGGGGACCGCGGCGTGCTCGCAGACATCGACACCGCAGACACGATGCGCCACGCCGAGGTGATCGGCACCCTCATCGCCGAGTGTCTCGACCGGGCGAACGTCCGGGTCACCGACCTCACCGGCGTCGTCGGCGGCATGGGCCCCGGCCCCTTCACCGGCCTCCGCGTCGGCATCGCCGCCGCCCGCGTCTTCGCGCTCGGCGCCGGCCTGCCCTTCCACCCGGTGATCAGCCACGACGCCATCGCCCTGGGCCGCTACCGGGCCGGCCACACCGGCGGCCTCGTCGTCGTGACCGACGCCCGCCGGCGCGAAGTCAACTGGTCCGCATACAGCGGGGCGGATGCCGCGGGCCTGCCCGTGCGCCTCGCCGCGCCCGGGGTCGCGAAGCCGGCCGTGCTGCTCGAGTCCGACTGGGCCTACGCCGACCTCTCGCGTGCGGATGCCGTGACCGTGCCCGCCGCCGACCTCGGCCGGGTCGCCGAACTGCTGCTCAAAAACGACCGGGCCTTCGCGACAGACGCCGCCTTCTACCTGCGCTCGCCCGACGTCACCCTGCCCAACGGCCCGAAACGGGTGAGCCTGAGTGACCTGGCAGGCTCCGCCGCGCCCACGCCGGCGACCTCGACGGCATCATGGCCCTCGAGACCCGCCTCTTCGAGAACGACGCCTGGTCCGCCGAGGGCATGCTCCGCGACGTGACCGACCCGGACTGCTACTACCTCGTCGCGGTCCCGCCTGACCAGCCCGACCGCATCGAGGCCTACGCCGGGCTGCTTGCCCCGCGCGGCGCCCTCGAGGGCGACATCCAGACCATCGCCGTGACCGAGACGGCCCGCCGCAAGGGGCTCGGCGGCACCCTCGTGCAGAGCCTCATTACCGAGGCCCGCAAACGCGGCATCCGCGAGGTGTTCCTCGAGGTCCGCGCCGACAACCCCGGCGCCCAGCGGGTCTACCTCCGGCTCGGCTTCGAAGAGATCGGCGTGCGCCGCGGCTACTACCAGCCCGACAACGTCGATGCGCTCGTGATGCGCCTAGCAGTGCCGCCCGCGGAGGCGGCGCTCGCCGCGCCCGACCCGGTGCTGTCCCAGACCGACCCGACGGATGCCGCGGAGGCGACCGAATGAACCGCGACAACCCCCTGGTGCTCGGCATCGAAACCTCGTGCGACGAAACCGGCATCGGGATCGTGCGCGGAAGCCGGCTGCTCTCCAACACGATCGCCTCATCGATGGACGAGCACGCCCGCTACGGCGGCGTCGTACCCGAGGTCGCGGCCCGCGCCCATCTCGAGGAGCTCGTCCCGATGATCCGCGCAGCGACCGAGGACGCGGGCATCCGCCTCGAGGACGTCGACGCGATCGCCGTCACCTACGGCCCCGGCCTGTCCGGAGCACTCATGGTCGGCGTCGGCGCCGCGAAAGCCCTCGCGATCGCCCTCGGCAAGCCGATCTACGCGGTCAACCACCTCGTCGGCCATGTCGGCGCCGACGTTCTCCAGACCGGCACCGAACCGGGAACGGAGCCCCTCGAATACCCGACGATCGCCCTCCTCGTCTCCGGGGGCATACCTCGCTCCTCCTCGTGCGCGACCTCGTCTCCGACGTGGAACTGCTCGGCGAGACCATCGACGACGCGGCGGGGGAGGCCTTCGACAAGGTCGCCCGCATCCTCGGCCTGCCCTACCCCGGCGGCCCGCAGATCGACAGGGTGGCGCTCGGCGGCGACCCGGGATACATCCGCTTCCCGCGCGGCCTCAGTCACCACAAGGACATGGAGCACCACCGCTACGATTTCTCCTTCTCCGGACTGAAGACCTCGGTCGCCCGCTGGGTCGAACAGACCCGCGACGCGGGGGAGACCGTGCCGCTCGCGGACGTCGCGGCGAGCTTCCGGGAGGCCGTCATCGACATCCTGCTCACCAAAGCCGTCGCCGCATGCACCGACCTCGGCGTGCCGCGCCTGCTCCTCGGCGGCGGGGTGATCGCGAACGCGCGGCTCCGTGAACTCGCCGTCCAACGAACGGATGCCGCCGGCATCGCGCTGCGCATCCCGCCGCTCGACCTGTGCACCGACAACGGCGCCATGATCGCCGCACTCGGCGCCCAGCTGATCATGGCGGGACACGAGCCGTCGACCCTCGACTTCGGCGCGGATTCGACACTCCCCGCCTCGGTCATCCAGGGCTGAAACTTCCGTCCCACCTCGCCTTCCTGTGCATCCGCGATACGCTGGCGGGAACAGACCTGGCGCGTCATGCACGTTGACACCCGTTCGATCGGGGTGCCACTATGGCACCGCCAGCTGATCGAAGCCCAAAGGAGCCGTAAGTCATGACCGACCCGAACCAGCCCCCGGTAACCCCGCCCCCGGTGAACCAGCCCCCGATCTATCAGGCACCCGCGGCACCGGAGTACCCGGCATCCGCCGCCCCGGCTTACCAGGCGCCCGCCGCACCGGCATACGGCGCTCCTGACACCTACGGCCAGCAGCAGTACGGCCAGCCGCAGCAGTACGGCCAGCAGCCCTATGGCCAGCCCCTCGCCCAGGACAAGTACAACGTCCTCGCGATCGTGTCGCTCGTCTCGGCATTCTTCGTCTCCCTCGCCGCGATCATCACCGGCCACATCGCGCTCAGCCAGATCAAGAAGACCGGGGAGAAGGGCCGCGGCCTCGCGATCGCCGGCCTCGTGCTCGGCTACCTGGGTATCGTCGCCGGCATCATCGCCACGATCCTCTTCGTGGTGCTGATCAGCACGGCCTCGACCAACGGATACTCCAGCTACTGAGGCCCCAGCTGGCCCGTCACCGCTGACCCGTCGTTGACGCTGACCTGTCGTGGCTGACGCCCCGCCAATACAGTGGAAAGGAACAGCTCATGAGTGATGTGAACGCACCGCGCGCCTCGGGACTTCCTCCCATACCGGAAGTCCCGCAAGTGCCCGACGTGCCGCACGTGCCCGACGTTCCCGAGGTTCCGCCGATTCCGCGCGGCGAGTCCGCCGGGCCCCCTCTCTCGGCTCCTCCAGCGGCGCCTTCCGATGGTCCGCCCGGAACGCCGCCGCCCGCGGCATCCGGCGGCGTTCCGGGCGGTGCCCCGCCATTCGCGGATCCTTCGCCCGGTGGTCCTCCTTCCGCCGGACCGCCGCCACCACCCGCGTCCGGGTACCCGTACCCGCCCGCCCAGGGGACACTGGCTCCGACCCGCCAGCCGCTGCTCAGCATCCTCTCTCTTGTCGCGGGTGTCGTCGGACTGCTGGGTCTCCCGGTTGCCTTCATCCCCTTCGTCGGCGGGGTGCTCACCCTGCTGCTTCCGGCCGCGGCCATCGTGCTCGGTGCCCTCGGCCGCACGAAGGAACCGCGCGCCCGTGCCCTGTGGCTCACCGGCCTGATCACGGGCATCGTCGGCGTCGCCCTCTCCCTGCTGAGCATCGTCGTCTGGATCATCGTCTTCGCAAGCGTGCCGAGTACCGATTACTATCGCTGAGAGCCCGTTCGCCGGGCGCAGTGACCGGACCGGGAGGCCGCAGTGACGGATGCACGACGCGCTACCGCGGCCGGCGACGACGTCGGCCTCGAACTCACGCGCCCGCCGGAGGAAGTCACCGGCGAGCTCGACTACGCCTCAACCGTGACGGCTCCCACCGAGTGGGTGCCGTACGTCTACACCGAGTCCGAGCTTCGCGCCCTCTCCCGCAGGCGCGCCATCGCCGTCGCATCCCTCGGATTCGGCGCCGTCGGACTCGCCGGCGCCGTCTTCGTGGTCTGGGCCGCGCCGCTCTCGCTCACGGCCGTCATACTCGCCGTCTGGGCGAGCCGTACCGAACGCGCGGCCGTGTCGATCTGGGCCTGGGGTCTCGGCACCGGCCTTGCCGGCCTCGTCATCGCCGCCGGCTGGATCGTGCTGATCAGCCAGGCCATCAGCCCCATCCCGCACTGACCACTCCGGGCCAGTCGTGCGCGGCGCCGGCGCACTCAGCGCGGCGGCTGCACCCGCTCCACGAGCAGCGCGACCCTGCGGCCGCCCGCGCGGGTGAGCACGAGCGTGGCCGACTCGGGTCCGTGCAGCTTCAGCCGGGTGCGGAGCACGGCCGGGTCGACGTCCACGCCGCGCTTCTTGATCTCGAGCGTCCCGATCCGGCGTTCCTTGAGCGCGAGCCGCAGTTTCTTCTCGTCCACCGGCAGCGATTCGAGAACCCGGAACGCCGTCGCGAACGGCGTCTCGTGCAGTGACTCGGTTTTCAGGTACGCGATGCCCTCCCCGAGCATCAGCGCGTCCATGCTGCGGGCCAGGTCGCCGATCAACCGTGCCCGGATCACCGCGCCATCCGGCTCGTACAGGTAGGTACCGGGCACGCCCGCGTCACCGGCGACGCTGTCGACGTCCACGCTGTCTGCACCCGCGGTGAGCTCGTGCCGACCGCTCCTGCCCAGGAGCAGGGCCGAGCGGCGGATGCCGTCGCGTGCGAGGGCGCCGAACCAGAGGCCCATCTCGACGAGCTTTCCGTCCACGGAGACCCACTGGGCTTCCGCGGCGGCGGGAATGGCGTCGCGGTCGTGGCCCGGACCGAGCTTCACGCCGATCGGCATCCGCTCGCTCAGGCCGAAGACGAAGTCGAGGTTCGGCGAATAGTCTTCCGGCCGGGTCAGCCGGGAGGTATTGCTGTGGCCGGCGGTGCGGCGGGCCGGGTCGAGCCAGGCCGCGTCGAAGCCGGTGAGGTCGAAGGTCTCCGCGTCGCCGTGCACGACGCTCGCATTGTCGAAGGGAGCGAGGTTGTAGCTCGCGACCGTGGCCGTGACCTCGTCGGTGTCCACGGCGGTCACCTGGATGTCGAGAGCGGCGAGGGCCATCGAGTCGCTGCCGATGCCGCTCCCGAGGTCAGCGACCCGGTTCAGGCCGGCCGCGGCGAACCGGCCGGCGTGCAGGGCGGCGACGTTCAGCCGGGTGGCCTGTTCGAGACCGGCCTCGGTGAAGAGCATCCTCCCGGCGAAGTCGCCGAACTTGGCGACAGCCTTCGCCCGTAGCCGGGACTGGCCGAGCACCGCAGTCACAAGTCCCTGCGGGTGACCGGCCTTGCGCAGGTCGCTCACGAGGCGCACCACATCGGAGGAGTTGTCCCAGGGCGGAAGCGAGTCCAGCAGGCGCAGCCCATCGGGGGACAACAGGTCAACAAGCTCGGAGCGTTCCATTGTCCAAACGATATCAAGCCGTGGCCGCCGCGCCCGGAACGCCCGAGTCTGGCACTCACGTTGCGTGAGTGCCAGATGCGCCCTAAACTCGCTGTTAGCACTCTCGCTGTGAGTCTGCCAACCAAGTCTTAGCTAAGAAAGAGGTCAACCGTGTCGGTCTCCATCAAGCCGCTCGAGGATCGCATCGTCATCAAGCAGGTCGACGCCGAGCAGACCACCGCATCAGGTCTGGTCATCCCTGACACTGCCAAGGAAAAGCCCCAGGAGGGCGAAGTTGTCGCCGTCGGCCCCGGCCGCATCGACGACAACGGCAACCGCATCCCGCTCGACATTGCCGTGGGCGACAAGGTCATCTACTCCAAGTACGGCGGAACCGAGGTCAAGTTCGGTGGCGACGATCTCCTCGTCCTCTCCGCACGCGACGTGCTCGCCGTCGTCGTCCGCTAGGGATCCTTCCCAGGCGCCACGCACGACCGCACTGCACGTATAGACAACACAAAATCCCGGATGGCCTGCTCATCCGGGATTTTGTGTTCCCCAGGCCCGCTTGAACGCGGCCAGAACCACCCAGAGCACGCTGACGCCGGGCACGCCCGCGAAGGGGAATCGTTGTGAGCCGCACACCGAGACAGCCGGCCGAACCGACCAGCGGACTCGCCTTCGCGATCTCCGCGTACGGCCTGTGGGGCCTGCTCCCACTCTTCTTCCTGCTGCTGCACCCGACGGGACCCTTCGAGGTCGTGGCCTGGCGCGTGCTCTTCTCGCTGGTCTTCTGCCTCGCCCTGATCACCGCCACCCGGGGCTGGCCCGCCCTGCTCGTGGTGCTCCGTCGTCCGAAGACGGTCTGGGTGATGGGCCTGGCCGGACTCCTGATCTTCGTCAACTGGCAGACCTACGTCTTTGCGGCGCTCACCGGGCACGTCGTCGAGGCGGCCCTCGGCTACTTCATGAACCCGATCGTCACGGTGCTGCTGGGCGTCTTCGTCCTGCACGAGCGGTTACGGCGCATCCAGTGGATCGCGGTCGCGATCAGCGTGGCCGCCGTGCTCGTGCTCACGCTCGGCTACGGGTCGCTGCCGTGGATCTCCCTCGTCCTCGCCCTGTCCTTCGGTTTCTACGGCCTGATCAAGAAGAACGTCGGCCCCGGCGTCGGCGCGCTCACCGGGCTCACCCTCGAGACCGCCTGGCTGATGCCGATCGCGATCGCGGAGCCTCCTGATCGTGGGCGCCGTGACGGGGCTCACCTTCGGCACTGTATCGCCGTGGCACACCGTCGGCCTCGTATCGACGGGCGTCGTGACGGCCGTCCCGCTGTTGTTCTTCGCCGCGGCCGCCCGACGCCTGCCGCTCAGCGTGCTCGGCCTCGTGCAGTTCATCGCTCCGGTGCTGCAGTTCCTCGTCGGCGTCTTCCTCCTCGGCGAGCCCATGCCGCCCGAACGCTGGGTCGGCTTCGGACTCGTCTGGGTCGCGCTCGTGATCCTCACGGTCGACATGGTCGTCACCGGACGCGCCCCGCGGCGAGCATCCCCCGAACCCCTCTGACCGGAGATACGCTCGAAGGACTCCACCTGTGAAAGGACCACGGATGCCCTTTCCAGCTCTGACCGTCTCCTCTCGTTCCGTTTCCTCTCGTTCCGTCTCCACGACGGGACTCGCCTTCACGGTCGCCGCCATCGCCGCCGTGCTCGTGCTCTCCGGGTGCACCGCAAGCGAAGCCCCCGCCGCCGTGACGAGCACCCCGACGGTCGCGGCATCGATCGCGCCCACCGGCGACGGCACTCTGCTGGTCGGCACGCTGTTCCCGATGACCGGGGAGGCGGGAGCGGTCGTGACCGGTGCCGCGCAGGTCGCGGGCACCGAGCTGGCCGCCCGGGAGATCCAGGAGCAGGCCCTGCCCGGCACCCCGCCGATCCAGCTCGTCCATCGCAATTCGACGGGGAACGTCGCGGTCGCGGTCGCCGACCTGGTGGCGCGACACGTCGACCTCGTGCTCTGGGACGCGACGACTGCCGTACCGGCGGAGGTCGCGGCATCCGTCGCCGCAGCGGGCATCGCTCTGTTGCCGCTCGACGGCTTCACGAACGGCGGCACCCCGCTCGCGGCCGACGAGGCCTTCGCGGTGCGTCTGCGCACCTCCGATCCGGGCCTCGCCGACACCGCGGGAGGCGGGGAAGCCTTCGACGGTGTCGTGCTCGCGGCCCTCGCCGCGACCGAGGCAGGCGACGACGCGGGGCCCTCGCTCACCCCGGCCCTCGACCGGGTCAGCCGCGGCGACACGGTGTGCACATCTTGGGCATCTTGCATCACCGCACTCGGTGAAAAGAAGCAGATCGCGTACCAGGGCGTGACCGGGCGACGCTCTTAGTACAGCGCCTCGTTCGACGGCGTCCCCCAGGGCAAGTGCTGGTGGTGTCACGAATCGCTAACGATGTCCCGTTTGAACGGCAAGAAAACATCCTTGAAACAAAGTGATCCTAGGTTGGAGCCTAATAACGCGAGTGGGCCTCACCCGGAGGCGTACTTACGCGTGCAAGATGAAAGGGTACCCAGGATGATTAAATCCAAGCACGCCCTCCGGACCGCCATCGTGGCGGGAGCAGGCGTCATCGCCGTCATGCTCTCCGGTTGTGCATCCGGCGGCGGTTCTACCGCTACCACGACCTCGGCCGCGGCCGCGTCCTCGTACACCGACGCAGCTTGTGCGAGCGGAGCGTCCACGGACAAGTCGCTGGTCGTCGGCTCGATCCTCCCGATCACCGGTAGCCTCGCTTACCTCAACCCGCCGGAACTCGCCGGCGTCGGCCTCGCCGTCTCAGACATCAACGCCGCCGGCGGCGTCGACGGCAAGGACGCCTGCGTCCTGGCCACCGACTCCGGCGACAGCACGGACCTGACGATCTCGACCGCGTCCGCCCAGAAGCTCATCGCTGCCAAGGTCTCCGTCGCCATCGGCGCCGCGTCCTCGAGCGTTTCGCTCAACGTCGTCGACTCCTTCGCCTCCGCGAAGATCGTCCAGATCTCCCCGGCCAACACCTCGGCCAAGCTCAGCGGCTACGGTCCGTTCTACTTCCGCACCGCACCGCCGGACTCGGTCCAGGGTTCCGCGCTCGGCCAGCTCATCACGGGTGACGGCAACGCCAAGGTCGCCTTCCTTGTCTTCAACGACTCCTACGGCACCGGCCTCCGCGACTTCACGCAGAAGAGCATCGAAGCCTCCGGCGGAACCGTCGTCTACGGCGGCAAGGGCAACGGCCAGGAATTCCCCCCGGCCAGACCACGTTCTCGTCCGAGGTGACCGCCGCCAAGGCGACCAACCCCGACGCGATCGTCATCCTCGCCTTCTGACGAGACCAAGTCCATCATCCCCGAGCTCAAGGCCCAGGGCGTCGACCTCTCCAAGGTCTACCTGTCTGACGGCAACACCGCCGACTACAGCAAGGACTTCGAAGCCGGCACGCTGACCAGCGCACAGGGCACGATCCCCGGCGCCTACCCGGCCGACGACTTCAAGGCCAAGCTCGTCTCCTGGTACAAGGACACCCAGAAGGCCGCCCTCGGCGACTTCTCCTACGCCCCCGAGGCCTACGACGCGACCACCCTCTCCGCCCTCGCGGCGCTGAAGGCCAAGTCCACCGTCTCCGCCGACATCCAGGCGCAGCTCGCGGCCGTTTCCGGCGCGAGTGGCAAGGGCACCAAGTGCAAGAGCTACGCCGAGTGTGCACCGCTCGTCACCGCCGGAACGGACATCCAGTACGTCGGACAGTCCGGCGTCGGCCCGTTCAACTCGCACAACGAGCCGTCGAGCGCCTTCATCGGCATCTACAAGTTCGACAAGGACAACAAGCCGGTCTGGCAGTCCGCCATCGAAGGACAGACCTCCTACCAGTAGGAGAGTGCTGATCTTCGGCTGAGGCCGTAAGAACACACCGAGCGGGGTCCGGCGAAAGCCGGGCCCCGCTCTTTCGTGTGCCCGGCCCCGCGCCTCGCTGCGCCCGCCAGCATCCGCCCTCTCGCTGAGGTGTCGCAGATCGACGTTCGCCGCCCCCGTGAACCTCGATCTGCGACACCTCAGCGAGGTTGCCACCCGCGCCCGCGCCGTCGTTGCGGGAGCGGGCTGAGCAGACGGACGAGGCCGCGGAGTCGCGGGCGACGTGAAAAGGCCCGTACCGGCCCCAGGGGGCTGGCACGGGCCTCTCGGCAGTACGGGCGGGTCAGCGACCCGGCGGGTCAGGCGATGCTGACGGGCTTTTCGTCCTTTTCCGCGTCAACGTCCTTAGCAAGGGTGCCGAGGTAGAGCTCGATGACCTTCGGGTCGTCGGCCAGCTCGCGCCCGGTTCCCGTGTAGGCGTTGCGGCCCTGGTCGAGCACGTAGCCGCGGTCGCAGATCTGCAGGCAGCGGCGGGCGTTCTGCTCGACCATCACGATCGTGACGCCGGTCTTGTTGATCCGGCGGGTGCGGATGAAGGTCTCGTCCTGACGCACCGGGGACAGGCCGGCGGACGGCTCGTCGAGGAGCAGTACGGACGGGTCCATCATGAGCGCACGAGCCATCGCGACCGACTGGCGTTCGCCACCGGACAGCGAACCGGCACGCTGGTTGCGGCGGTCGGCAAGGGCGGGGAACAGGTCGAAGATCGCGTCGAGTCGTTCGACGAGCAGCTTGGGCCGCAGGTACAGGCCCATCTGCAGGTTCTCCTCGATCGTGAGTGAGGGGAACACGTTGTTGTTCTGGGGGACGAAGCCGACGCCGGCCTGCACCAGGCGGTTCGCCTTGAAGCCGGTGATGTCTTCGCCCTTGAGCGTGACGCTGCCGCTGCGGACGGACACCAGTCCGAACAGCGCCTTGAGCAGCGTGGACTTGCCCGCGCCGTTCGGGCCGATGATTCCGATGAGCTCACCGGGGTAGACATCCAGGTTGCAGCCGTTGAGGATGTTGACCCCGGGAACGTAACCGGCGACGAGATCCGTCGCCTGCAGGACCGGAGCGGGGGAGCCTGTGGGTACAACCATGACTACGCGTCGCCTTCCGTGCGGTTTTCGAGTTCGACCTCTTTGGCCAGTTCCTCCGCGACTTCGTCCGTGAGGAGCGCGTCGTCGCCGAGGTCGGTGTCGTGGTGGGCGCCGAGGTAGGCGTCGATCACGGCCTGGTCGTCCATCACGGTGGCCGACGGGCCCTCCGCAACGACCTTGCCCTCGGCCATGACGACGACCCAGTCGGAGATGTGTCGCACCATGTGCATGTCGTGCTCGACGAACAGAACGGTCATGCCCTCGTCGCGGAGCGACTTGATGTGGCCGAGCAACGACTGGGTGAGTGCGGGGTTGACCCCGGCCATCGGCTCATCGAGCATGATCATGGTCGGTTCGCTCATGAGCGCCCGCGCCATTTCGAGGAGCTTCTTCTGGCCGCCGGAGAGGCTGCCGGCCATGTCGTTCTTCTTCTCGAGCAGCTTGAAGCGCTGCAGGAGGTCCTCGGCTTGCGCCGTGATCTCCCGTTCGCGCGCCGCCCAGAGCGGCTTGATCACCGCGGCGAAGAGATTCTCGCCCGGCTGGTCCTTTGCGCCGAGGAGCATGTTCTCGAGCACCGTGAGCCTGCTCAGTGCCTTGGTCAGCTGGAAGGTGCGCACCATGCCGCGCTGGGCGACCTTCGCCGCACCCATGTTGTTGACCGAACGTCCGTTGAACACCGCACGGGAAGCGTGTTCGGCCTTGGGGCCGCCCACGAGGCGCGGAGCGGAGCTCCGGCTTGTCGAAGCCTGTGATCAGGTTGAAGAACGTGGTCTTGCCGGCGCCGTTCGGGCCGATCAGGGCCGTGATGATTCCGCGCTGCACTTCGAGGTGCGGCACGTTGACGGCGGTCATGCCGCCGAACTGGCGAACGATGTTGTCGACGACGAGGATCGGGTCCGGCTTGGGGACGCCGGGAACGGTCGCTACGGTGGCGACGCTCGCGGTGGCGGCGGCGGCGGCCGCGGTCGGGGCGGCGGCGAGTCCGAGGTCAGTTGACATTGAAGCTCAGGCTCCTTCTTGTTACCGAGTACACCCTGGGGTCTGAAGATGACCACGAGCATGAGCACCACTCCGATCAGGATCCAGGAGAACTGTTCGGCCTGCTGGCCGTTCATGATGCTGTCCGGCACGAACTGGCCGGCGATGCCCTGCACGAACAGCCGCAGGGCGAAGAAGATGATCGAGCCGAGCACGGGACCGAACACGGTCGCGGCGCCGCCGAGCAGCAGTGCGGTCCACACGAAGAACGTCATCGAGCGTCCCATACTGTCCGCCTGGACGGATGCCGGCAGCACGTAGATGATGCCGCCGAGCGCGCCGATGGTGCCACCGAGGATGAGCGCCTGCATCTTGTAGCTGTAGACGTTCTTGCCCAGGCTGCGGATCGCATCCTCGTCTTCGCGGATGCCGCGGAGCACGCGACCCCACGGGCTGCGCATGAGCAGGAAGACGAAGAGACAGAGGATTCCGACGATGGACCAGGCCACCAGGCGGATCCACCAGCCGTTCGACCCGGTGTTGTCATAGGTGAACGGGCCGAGGGTGGTCTGGCCGTCGCCCAGGAAGGACAGGTCGGTGAACGGGCCGCGGTAGCTCTGGCCCGTGAGGCCGTTGGACCCGCCGGTGATGTCGGTCAGGAGCGACGAGCGCCCGATCATCCGCACGATCTCGGCGGCCGAGATCGTGACGATCGCGAGGTAGTCACCGCGCAGCTTCAGCGTCGGGACACCGAGGATGAGCGCGAACACCGCAGCGGCGACGAGCGCGATCAGCACGGCGGGGAACAGCGGGATCCCGGCGACGATGGAGATGGCGAAGGCGTATGCGCCGACGAGCATGAACCCGGCCTGGCCCATGTTGAGTAGGCCGGTGTAGCCGAAGTGGATGTTGAGTCCGATGGCGGCGATGGCGAGTGCCGCCGTCGATGGCGAGAAGGCGGAGGCGGCGATCGCCGTCAGGGTCGTCAGAAATTCATTCACGGTCTTGTCCTTCCTAACCGATGCGCTCTCGGCGCCCGAAAATGCCTTGTGGCCTGACGAGCAGGACGAGGATGAGAATGAGCAGTGCCGTGGCGTACTTGAAGTCGCCGGGCAGCACGAGGTTCGTGAGCTCGACGACCATGCCGATGATCATCGCGCCGGCGAGGGCGCCGAACGCGGTGCCGAGGCCGCCGAGTGTGACCGCGGCGAACATCAGCAGCAGCAGCTGCAGGCCGGTCTGCCAGTTCACGCCGTTGAGCACGAGGCCGAGCATCACTCCGGCGAGTCCGGCGAGACCGGCAGATGCCGTCCAGACCAGGCGGATGATGGCGTCGACGTCGATCCCGGAGGCCGCGGCAAGCGAGGGGTTGTCCGAAACGGCGCGGGTGGCCCGGCCGATGCGGGAGCGGAGCAGGAAGAGGCCGACGAGGATGATGACCGCGACGGCGATCCCCATCGCCCAGAGCGACTGCACCGAGAGGGTGATCGGGCCGATTTCCACGGTGACCGGGTTCGCCTTGTCGATCCGGACCGTCTTGGCCCCGATGAAGAACTGGAACGCATACTGCAGCGCGATCGAGAGCCCGATGGTCACGATCATCAGCTGGGTGTTCGGCAGGCCGCGCTTGCGCAGCGGCTTCCAGATCAGCGCGTCCTGGAAGTACCCGGTCGCCGCGCAGACGACGACGGTGAGGAAGGCCGCAAGGAAGAGGTTGAGGCCGAGCTGGTTGGCGAGCACGAACGCGAGCAGTCCACCGAGGGTGACCTGCTCGCCGTGGGCGAAGTTGCTCAGCCCGGTCGTCCCGTAGATCAGCGAGAGGCCGACGGAGGCGAGGGCGAGCAGCAACCCGAGGCGGATGCCCGACGCGGCCTGCTGGAGGAAGCGCTCCCACGTGACGGAGCCGGTCGTGGTGGAGTCACCGGGCGACGGGGCAGCGGTCGAGAGGCCGGTGCTGTCCGCGCTGACCAGCTTGAAGATGGTACCGGCGTTGCGGCCCAGGCCGCCGTTGACGGTTGCCGGGTTGGCGATGCTCGGGTCGAGCGTGTTCCCGCTCGGCAGGCTCGTGGTGTCGAGGGTGACGGTGGAGGGACCGGTGACCGTGATCGCCACGCCCCACTTGCCCGCGGCATCCGTCACGAGGTTCTCGGTCGTGCCACCGGTCGTGACCGTGAGCTTGACGCCGACCGCGGGGTCGCCGTTGCCCTGCTTGATCGTGCCCTGGATGCAACCCGTGGTGGCATTGGCCACACACGCCGTCGTCGGCGTGGCCGTCGCGGCTGATGCGCTCGTCGCGCCGAGGCCCATCAGGCCCAGACTGGCGACTCCGATGAGCAGGAGACCGGCGAGCATCCGCCGGGACGACAGGAGGCCTGCCGTGCGGGTTCGCTGCGTGAGTGGTGTCAAAACGTAACCTCCGTGAACGGGCGGGGCCTAGGGGCGGTCGAGGGGAAAAAACTCGGGTGAACCGGCCCCTGCCAACTTCTTCGTTGACAGTACGTCCCGATTATGTCGCAAATGTTTCGGAGTGGTCCTCGGAATCGATTCCTTCCTCAAGGAATGCGCACGCGGAGAAGTCGCTTAACATTGATGAACCGGTCGTTTCGATGAATTCCCGGACTTTTCTGTAATTACTGTGCACCAGCAAAAGGGGTTTCATGGATCAGCCAGATCCGTTCGGTTTCACCGGGCTCACCTACGACGACGTCCTGCTCCTGCCGGGCCACACCGACGTCATTCCCAGTGAAGCAGTGACAATGTCGCGGTTGACCCGCAGAATCAGCGTCGCGACGCCGCTGCTTTCGAGCGCCATGGATACGGTCACCGAGACCAGGATGGCCATCGCCATGGCCCGCGAAGGAGGGCTCGGTGTCCTGCACCGCAACCTCTCGATCGCGGACCAGGCCGAACAGGTCGATCTCGTCAAGCGCAGCGAATCCGGGATGATTACCAATCCGGTAACAACTTCGCCGGAGGCCACCGTCGCGGACGTCGACGCCCTTTGCCGGCAGTTCCGGATCAGCGGACTCCCCGTCGTCGACGCAGACGGCGTGCTCGTCGGCATCATCACGAACCGCGACATGCGCTTCGTCACGGCCACCCAGAAGCACACCATGCGGGTGCGCGAGGTGATGACGCGGATGCCGCTCATCACCGGCAAGGTCGGCATGGCCCCGATGGATGCGGTGGCCATTTTCGCGACCCACAAGATCGAGAAGCTTCCCTCTCGTCGACGACGCCGGGAAGCTCACGGGTCTGATCACCGTCAAGGACTTCGACAAGAGCGAGGAATACCCGCACGCGACGAAGGACGACGCCGGCCGGCTGCGGGTCGGAGCGGCCATCGGCTTCTTCGGCGACGCCTGGCAGCGCGCTACCGCGCTGCTCGACGCGGGCGTCGACGTGCTCGTCGTCGACACCGCCAACGGCGACAGCGCCGGCGTGCTCGAGATCATCCGCCGCCTCAAGACCGACCCGGCCTTCGCTGCCGTCGACGTCATCGGTGGAAACGTCGCGACCCGGAGCGGGGCGCAGGCGCTCATCGACGCCGGCGCGGACGCGATCAAGGTCGGTGTCGGGCCCGGCTCCATCTGCACGACCCGCATCGTCGCCGGTGTCGGAGTTCCGCAGATCACGGCCGTCTACCAGGCCTCCCTCGCCGCGCGCGAGACCGGGATCCCGGTCATCGCCGACGGCGGCCTGCAGTACTCCGGCGACATCGCCAAGGCGCTCGTCGCCGGCGCGGACACGGTCATGCTCGGCTCGCTCCTCGCCGGCTGTGACGAGAGCCCGGGCGAGCTCGTCTTCGTCAACGGCAAGCAGTTCAAGACCTACCGCGGCATGGGCTCACTCGGCGCGCTGCAGACCCGCGGCACCAAGACCTCCTATTCCAAGGACCGCTATTTCCAGTCGGACGTCCCCTCCGACGACAAGCTCATCCCCGAGGGCATCGAAGGCCAGGTCCCGTACCGCGGCCCGGTGTCCGCCGTCGCGTACCAGCTCATCGGCGGCCTCCGCCAGTCGATGTTCTACGTCGGCGCGCGCACGATCGACGAACTCAAGCAGAAGGGCAAGTTCGTGCGGATCACCTCCGCAGGCCTCAAGGAGTCGCACCCGCACGACGTGCAGATCGTGGTCGAGGCCCCCAACTACCGCCGCTGAACCGGTGCGGCTCAGGTCGCAGCGGCGATGCGCGAGACGGCCTCGCTGAGCACCTCGGGTGAGCAGCCGAAGTTGAGTCGCGCGAAACCGGCGCCCGGGGTGCCGAAGAGCAGCCCGGGCATGAGGGCGACTTTTGCGCGCTCGAGGGCGACCGCGGCCGGGTCGTCACCCCACCCGAGGGAGCGCAGGTCCAGCCAGGCCAGGTAGCCCGCATCCGGCTGTTCGTACCCGACACCGCCCAGGTGCGCGTGGAGCAGCTCGGCCAGCAGCCCCCGGTTCGCCTCGAGCGCCGTGAGCGCGTCGTCGAGCCACGGTCCGCCGTCGCGGAAGGCCGCCGCGCTCGCGAGGAGCCCCAGGTGGCCGGTGCGCTCGCGGATCCCGGGCGGCAGGGCGGAGGTGAGCAGGCGCATCCGCTCTGACGCCGTGACGATGAGCGCGCAGGTGAGCCCGGCGAGGTTCCACGCCGTGCTCGCGCTCGTCACGCAGACGCCGTGCTGGGCGGCGGAGAGGGACACCGTGAGGTACGGCGTGAAACTCTCGGTGCTGTAGGTAAGCGGGGCGCTCACCTCGTCGCTGACCACGAAGGCCCCGTACCGGTCCGCAAGCTCGGCGAGGGCGGTGAGGTCTTCGATGCCGTGTGGGTGGCCGATCGGGTTCTGCGGATTGCAGAGCAGCACGGCACGGGCGCCCCGCCGGAGCGCGGCTTCGAGGCCGTCGAGGTCGAGCGTCCAGCCGGTCTGGCCGTGCAGGAGCGGCACGTCGACGACCCGGCCGCCGGCCTCTGGCACGAGGTCGAAGAACGGCGGGTAGACCGGGGGAGTGATCACGACCTCGTCGCCCGGCTCGAGGATCATCCGCAGCACCTCGACGACGGCCGAGCCGACCTCGTTCGTCGCGACCACCTGCCCGGGGTCGACCGGCCAGTCCCAGCGCCGGGCGGCGAAGGCGGCGAACGCCTGGGCGAGCGGGTCGGCGGATGCGGCGTAGCCGGTGTCGCTGCGGCGCACGGCCTCGAGCAGGGCATCCCTGATCGGCTCTGCGAGCGGGTAGTCGAGCTCGGCGACGAAGAACGGCAGCACGTCGTCGGGGAATGCGCGCCATTTGAGGCTCGTGCGTTGGCGCAGCAGGGACAGCGGTTCGGCGAAGATCTCCATGCCAGCAGCTTGCACCTCCTGTGTCGCCGCCGCACCCGGTGATTGCCTCGCTGAGGTGTCGCACATCGAGGTTCGCGGGCGTCGCGAACGTCGATCTGCGACACCTCACGAAAGCATCTGGACGCGGGGTGCGCGGGTCAGGGGACGGTGGCGGTGCCGCTCACGGTCGCGCTGTTGCCGTGCCCCGCTACAGGCCGACGTAGGGAATCATCGCGGTCAGCGCGGCCGCCACGACGAAGATCACCACACCGGTCGACATCAGGACGAGCTGCACCCTGAACTGCCGCACGAGGGCGGCGATGCCGAGCAGGAAGAGCGAGATGGACATCAGCACGGTGTTCAGGGTGAGCCGGTCGCTGAAGCTGTTGTACACGTCACCCTGGCTGATCGTCGCGACCGACTTCGCCTGCGTCTCCGCGTAGCTGCCGAACAGGGTGCTCTGGTATTCCTTGTCGTCGAGCGGGCTGTGGTACACCGTGGCGTCTGCCGTGTTCTCGGCGTCGGCCCGGGCGATGGCCGCGGCGAAGTCCGTCGACACCGCCTGGAAGGTGAGGGTGTCGTACTTGCCTGCCGCGTCCGCGGCGATCGCGGCATCCGTGCTGTCTTTCTCGATGTCGAGCTCGGCGAGACGGTTCCAGACCTGGGTGTCCTCGAGGAACTGCTGATTGGCCTCGAGGTAGAGGGACTCCGCCTCGGTCGACTGGGTCGATCCCTTGGTGTACGAACCGGCCATCTGGCTGTCGTAGAGGGCCGCCTGGAACGATGCGTACGCCGTGGCAATCGAGACGAGGCCGAGGAGCACCGCGATCACGAGCTCGAGATTGCTGAACATCAGGTTGAGGCGGGGTTTCCCGGACTCGGTGGGGGCGTCGGACGACATCGGGTGCTCCTGGTGCATCGGGCAGGGTAGCGGGTCTCTTCTGCAGGATTTGCGCCAGCCTAGCGGTTCACACCCTCCGGTTACGGGCTGCGCCTAAGCTGGGGGTATGGAAATCGAGATCGGCCGCTCCAAGCGCGCTCGCCGCGCGTACGCCTTTGATGACATCGCGGTCGTGCCCAGCCGGCGCACCCGCGACCCCGAAGACGTCAATGTCAGCTGGACGATCGACGCGTATGAATTCGCGATTCCGTTCCTCGCGGCTCCGATGGACTCCGTGGTCTCCCCGACGACGGCGATCATGATGGGCCAGCTCGGCGGCATCGGCGTTCTCGACCTCGAGGGCCTCTGGACCCGTTACGACGACCCGGAACCGCTCCTCGCCGAGATCCGCGAGCTGCCGGCCGACCGTGCGACGGCCCGCATGCAGGAGATGTACTCCGAACCGATCAAGCCAGAACTCGTCACCGCGCGGCTCGCCCAGATCCGTGCGGCCGGTGTCACCGTCGCCGGGGCGCTCTCCCCGCAGCGCACCCAGGAACTCTACGAAACCGTCGTCGCCGCCGGCGTCGACCTCTTCGTCATCCGCGGCACCACCGTGTCCGCCGAGCACGTCTCGCTCAACCAGGAGCCGCTCAACCTCAAGAAGTTCATCTACGAACTCGACGTCCCCGTCATCGTCGGCGGCGCGGCCACGTACACGGCGGCGCTGCACCTCATGCGCACCGGCGCTGCCGGCGTGCTCGTCGGCTTCGGCGGCGGCGCGGCCTCGACCACGCGGGCCTCGCTCGGCATCCACGCCCCGATGGCAACGGCCGTCGCCGACGTCGCCGGCGCTCGCCGCGACTACCTCGACGAATCCGGCGGACGCTACGTGCACGTCATCGCCGACGGTGGCCTGAGCACCTCCGGCGACATCGTCAAGGCGCTCGCCTGCGGCGCAGACGCCGTCATGCTCGGCACCACGCTGGCACGGGCGACGGATGCCCCCGGCGGCGGATTCCACTGGGGCGCCGAGGTGCACCACCCGCAGCTGCCCCGCGGCAAGCGTGTCGAGGTCGGCACCGTCGCCCCGCTCGAGACCATCCTGTACGGCCCGACGCCCATCGCGGACGGCACCGCCAACCTCGTCGGCGCCCTGCGTCGGTCGATGGCGACTACCGGGTATTCGACATTGAAGGAATTCCAGCGCGTCGAGGTGGTTGTCGCGCCGTACCGAACGAACTAGCGTCGAGGTACGCACCACCACCTCGATGGGAGTACGCACATGGCAACAGGGAATTCGGTCACGCGGTCGAACAAGCTGGGACCGGCGGAACGCGCCGCGGCCATTGAGCGGCTGAAATCCAAGGAGGTCGACATCCTCGTCGTCGGCGGCGGGATCGTCGGCGCGGGAAGCGCCCTCGATGCGGTCACCCGCGGACTGAGCGTCGGCATCCTCGAGGCACGGGACTGGGCCAGCGGCACGTCGAGCCGCTCGTCCAAGCTCGTGCACGGCGGCATCCGCTACCTCGAGCAGCTTGACTTCCGCCTCGTGCGGGAGGCGCTCACCGAGCGGGGGCTGCTGCTGCAGCGGATCGCCCCGCACCTGGTCAAACCGGTGCGCTTCCTGTACCCGCTGAAGAAGCGCGTCACCGAGCGCTTCTACGTGGGCGCCGGCATGTTGCTCTACGACATCTTCTCCTACACCGGCGGTCGGCCGCCCGGCGTTCCGCACCACCGGCACCTCTCCAAGCGCCAGGTGATGGGCATGATCCCGAGCCTCGACGCCGAAGCCACGGTCGGCGGCATCACCTACTACGACGCTCAGGTCGACGACGCCCTCTATACGGCGTCCCTCGTGCGTACCGCGTCGTTCTACGGCGCCCACGCGGCGAGCCGGGTGCGGGTCGAGGGCTTCATCAAGGTCGGCGAGCGGGTCGTCGGGGTGAAGGCACACGACCTCGAGACCGACGAACGTTTCGAGGTGCGAGCCAGGCAGGTCGTCAACGCGACCGGCGTCTGGACCGATGACACCCAGCGGATGGTCGGCGAGCGCGGCACCTTCAAGGTGCGGGCGAGCAAGGGCATCCACCTCGTCGTGCCGCGCGACCGGTTCCAGTCGGCGATGGGGCTGCTGCTGCGCACCGAGAAGAGCGTGCTCTTCGTGATCCCGTGGGGCAGGCACTGGCTCATCGGCACCACGGACACCGACTGGCACCTCGACAAGGCGCACCCCGCCGCGACGGCCGCAGACATCGACTACCTGCTCGAGCACGTCAATTCGGTACTGCGGGTTCCACTGACCCGCGAGGACGTCGAGGGCGTCTACGCGGGCCTCCGGCCGCTCCTCGCCGGGGAATCGGAACAGACGTCGAAACTGTCCCGCGAGCACCTGGTCGGGCACTCCGTTCCCGGTCTCGTCGTGATCGCCGGCGGCAAATGGACCACCTACCGGATCATGGCGAAAGATGCCATCGACGCGGCCATCGACGCCCTCGACGGGAAGATCGCCCCGTCGACGACGCACGAGATCCCCCTGCTCGGTGCGGAGGGGTACAAGGCCGCGTGGAACAAGCGCACCCGGATCGCCACCGCCTTCGGGTTGCACACCGTGCGGGTCGAGCACCTGCTCAACCGGTACGGCACCCTCACCGACGAACTGCTCGACCTCATCCGTGAGCGCCCGGAGCCTGATCGAACCGCTACCGGGAGCCGACGACTACATCCAGGCCGAGGTCGTGTACGCGGCCGGTCACCTGGGGGCCCTGCACCTGGACGACGTGCTCGCGCGCCGCACCCGCATCTCGATCGAGGCGTGGGACCGTGGTGTGTCCGCGGCTCCCGTCGCGGCCCGGCTGATGGCCGGCGTGCTCGGCTGGGACGCCGAGCACGAGGAACGCGAGGTCGCCGTCTACCTCAAGCGCGTCGCCGCCGAACGGGCCTCGCAGGCTCGAACCCGACGACGAGTCCGCCGACCGGGTGCGCCTCAAGGCACCCGACATCGTCCTGACCGAGCGGTCGGCGATGGGCGACTCCGTCACGAGCTAACACGCAGCACCACTCCCGGGCGGATGCCGGGCGCACGTCGTGCGCCTGGCATCCGCCCGCGTCCTGCGCGCCCCCCGCGCCCGCGCCGGTCTTGGCAGGCCGCGCCCGTTTGTGTTCGAGCCCGCGCCGGTTTCGGCAGGCCGCGCCTGTTTGTGTTCGAGCCCGCGCCGGTTTCGGCAGCCCGCGCCCGCGGTTTCGGGTGCGGGCTGCGGAAGCGGGCGCGGCGGCGGCCCCGCCGCCGGTGCGACCGGCGGAGTGTGGGGCAGTGCTGCAGTGCTGCAGCGCTTGAGCGGATGTCCGGCACGGTACTGTTGCCGCGCATCCGCTCGCCCGCGCCGGTTTCGGCAGCCCGCACCCGTTTGTGTTCGAGCCCGCGCCGGTTTCGGCAGGCCGCGCCCGCGGTTTCGGGTGCGGGCCGCTGAAGTGGGCGCGGCGGTGGTCTGTGGATGCCTGCCGGTCCCGCGCTCGCGACCAGGCCCGATCTCGCGCCCGCGCCGTCGGGCCAGGCCGTCAGCGCACCTGCGGAACACCCCGGGCGGTGAGGAATCGGCCGAATGCGGAGGGGTCCTTGAGTAAGTCCCAATCCCACCGAGAAACCGTCGGGCCGCAGGCGCGGACCCGGTCTTCGCGGCGCTTTTCGTCCATGATGACTTGCACCAGCGTGCGCCCCTTGGTGTATTCCTCTTTGACGTACTTGCCGAAACCGTCGAACTCGCCGACCGTCGAGATCGTGCGCCAGTAGAAGTCGACGAAGGCAATGAAGCCGGCTTCGTCGTCGAAGCGCACCTGCAGTTCGGGCACGACGAAGCCCAACATGAATATCAGCGCGCGGCTCACGGACTCGCCCGCCGAACCTGATTCGGGGTTGGCGAAATCGACCGCCCGGAATGCCGCAGACCGACCGATCGCGCGTGCATGGCGGGGAAGCCCGTCGAGCGCGGTCTCGAGTTCCTCCCGGGTCGCCAAGGCCGTGCCGTGTCGCGGTTTGTGGATCGCCCTGTCGACGATCGCGACGGCGGCAGGGAAGGAAACCACGCGCGCGAGCGCGACGGCGGTGTCGGCCGGGGCAGTGACGAGGAGGCCGTCGTGTTCGACGATGGAGACCGGTCCGTCCTGGAATCGCCGGATCGTGCCGTGTTTCGACCGGCCGCCGCTGGCCGCAGCCGTCAGGACCTCGATTCCCGCCGGCCAGCGGCCCACGACGGGCAAGTCCCAGATCGCGGCGGCGGAGTGATGCGAGAAGACGACCGGTGCCTCGCTCATCGCGGCCAGCGCGCGAACGCGGAGCAGATACTGCCTTTCCGGCTTGAGTAGCCTCCATTCGACCGCGAGCGTGTACGCGCCCCAGCGCAGTCGAACGAGGTGGCCACGCTCAACCTCGGAGCGCAGCTCTCGCTCCAGGCCAACGGCCCGCGCATCGCGGCTGAGGATGATCCCGTCCCGGCGGGCGATGGCGACGAGGAGGGAGAGGGGCGTCACTGCTGAGATTGACATATGCCGAGGTTCCACCTGGAGGCCGAACGCGGGGCCGTGAGATCCGGGACTGTGCGGAAACTCCCCGTTGGAAACCCGGTTGAGGAGAGCCCTGCCAGCCTCCCATCGCCGTCGCTCGCTCGCGCCCGCGCCGCCGCTCGCACTCGCGCCCGTTACGGCAGGCCGCTCCGGTTTGGTCCCGCGCCCGCGCCCGCGCCGGTTTGCGCAACCCGCGCCCGCCGTTTCGGGCGCGGCTCGCCGAAACCGGCGCAGTGGTGGGGCCGATGCTGCAGCGCACGAGCGGATGCTTGCGGCGGCCCGCGACTGGCATCCGTTCGCGCCCGCGCCGGTTTGCGCTGGCCGCGCCCGCCGTTTCGGGCGCGGCTCGCCGAAACCGGCGCGGTGGCGTGCGCGAGGGCGCGGGCGGATGCCGGGCGCACGACGTGCGCCCGGCATCCGCCCGTGCGCGTTGCTGCGCCCGGGCTGGGTCGCGGGCGGCTTCGATAGACTAGGGCCCACTTGCCCTTTATCTTCAGGAGTCGTAACCATGGTTGACGTTCGGCGGGTCAAGCTTCCCGGAGTGGGTGTGCTGCACACCTTCATCACCGATGACGGCGGCAAGGTCGGCGTCATCGCCCACCGCTCCGGGCACAGCGACCTCATCACCTTCGCGGACGACGAGGGCGGCCCCGACGCGAGCAAGGTCTCCCTACGCCTCAACGAAGACGAGGCGCACACCCTCGCCGAGCTCCTCGGCGGCACCCAGATCACCGAGTCGCTCACCGCGCTCGACCAGATTCCCGGTCTCAGCATCGACTGGTTCACGGTCGACTACGAGGACCACATCGCCGGCCAGACCCTCGGCAACCCGGCCGACCGCGGCATCGCCGGCCTCACGGTCGTCGCCGTCGTGCGCGGCGAATCCGCGAACCCGGCACCGGCCCAGGACTTCCGGGTCTTCCCCGGCGACACCCTTGTCGTCGCAGGATCCCCGGAGAAGGTCGCCAAGGCCTTCACGTTCTTCCGCACCGGTGAACTCAAGGCCAAGACCGTCGACGCGCCCCCGGGGGCTAACCAATGAACCTTGGCACGGACCTGATCACACTCGGCATCCTGCTGGTCGTGGCCTATGTGCTCGGGCGCGCCGCGAAACTGATCGGCCTGCCGTCGATCCCGATCTACATGATCGTGGGCCTGCTCGCGAGCCCGTACACCCACTGGTTCCCGATCGACTTCCACTCCGCCGACATCGAGCTCATCGCCGTCTTCGGGCTCATCCTGCTCCTGTTCAGCCTCGGCCTCGAGTTCGACCAGGAAGAATTCTTCAACGACGCCGGGAAGCTGCTGCTGTCCGGCGGGTCCTATGTCGTGATCAACATGGGCATCGGGTTCGCCTTCGGCATGATGGTCGGCTGGGGCACCCGCGAGGCCCTCGTCATCGCCGGCATGACCGGCACGTCCTCGAGCGCGATCATCACCAAGCTCCTGATCGAGCCTGCGCCGCCTCGCCAACAAGGAAACACCGATGATCCTCGGCGTGACCGTGGTCGGGGACATCTTCATCGCGGTGTACCTGTCGATCGTCTCGGTCGTGCTGAGCGGCAAGACCGAGATCTGGCCGATCGTGCTGCAACTGAGCATCGCGTTCCTCTTCCTCGTCGTCATGTTCTCTCTCGCCCGCTGGGGCGGCCGGGTCGTGTCCCGCCTGGTCCGCACCAAGGACGACGAACTCTTCACGATCCTGTTCTTCGGGCTTGCCGTGCTCTTCGCCGGCATCGGCGAGATCATCGGGGTGACGGATGCGATCGGCGCGTTCCTGATCGGTGTCGTCCTCGGCGCGAGCACCTACCGCACCCGGCTCGAACGTGTCGCGGTCCCCTTGCGGGACATCTTCGCCGCGTTCTTCTTCCTCAACTTCGGCCTCGCGCTGCACATCGCAGAGTTCGGTTCGGTCATCC
Organism: Cryobacterium breve; assembly: GCF_027594785.1. Lineage (GTDB taxonomy): Bacteria > Actinomycetota > Actinomycetes > Actinomycetales > Microbacteriaceae > Cryobacterium > Cryobacterium breve_A. The sequence continues at coordinate 1,689,743 of NZ_CP075584.1, read as the reverse complement.
TCGTCGTGCTTGCGGCGGTCGTGATGACCTTCGTGCTCAACCTGATCTCGGGGATGCTGCTGGCCCGGTTGCACTCGATGGGAATCTCCGAGGGGCTCAATGCCGCCGCGATCCTGGTGAACCGCGGAGAGTTCACGCTCATCCTCGCGACCCTCTCGGTCGGAGCGGGCCTGAACGGCCTGCTCCAGCCCTTCGCGGGCCTCTACGTGCTCACCATGGCCATCCTCGGTCCGCTCTTCGCCGCGAATTCGGAGAGGCTCGGCGCCCTGCTGCCCGGACGTCGCCGGAAGCGCGCCGCAATCCGCCCCGACCGCGACCCGATGCACGCCGAGGAGTTCCGGCTCGTCGACGCGGCCACGGCCGGCGCACTGAGCGACCAGGACGCGCAGCGCGCCGCCGCCCACCTCGGCGACCAGCCGCTGCCGGCATCACGGCCGGAACCGCGGAAGCGCATGGACCACGACCGCCGCGCCGACCACGACGAACGGGCGGAACAGGCCGAACGCGGCGAATACGTCAAGCACGTGGTGGACGACGGCATCGACGAACTCGACGGTCCGACGCCGCTGCCGGCCTCAGTCCGGTCGAACACGGCCCCGCGCCCAAGCGCACGCGTGAACCCGGAGACCGATACCAATGACGAGGCGCAGGCGCACGTCCCTGCCGACTCGCGCCCGTCCGCCGACGCGCACTCGTCCGCCGACCCGGAATCGGACCTGGATTCCGGCGTCGGTTCCGACCACGCCGCCGACGCAGACGCCGACCCGATGGCCGACTACGCCAAACGACTTTCGCGCACTCGCGCCCAGAGGGACAAGCCGGCACCCGACGCCGGGACAGGTGACTACCAATGATCCGCATGATGCTCCGCCCCCGCTGGATTCTCGCGCTCCTGCTCGCCCTCGCCGTCGCGGCCGGCTTCGCGGCGCTCGGGCGCTGGCAGCTCGAACGCGCCGTCGCATCCGGCGTGGTCGTCGAGAAGACCACGGAAACCGTGAAACCCCTCGTCGACGCCGTGACTCCCGGAGGCGCCCCGCGTGACGCGGCGACCGGCCAGCTCGTCACCGTCGACGGCAGCTACGTCCCCGGCGACGAGCAGCTGATCAGCGACCGTTCCAACGACGGGACCTCCGGCTACTGGGTCGTGAGCCACTTCATCGTCGGTGCGGCAGGCACGGGGAGCGGCGCGGGCGCGAGCATCGCCGTCGCCCGCGGCTGGGCGGCGGACGAGACGACGGCCCGATCGACGATGGCGGGCCTCGCGGCGGCGCCCGCCAACCAGGTCGTCACCCTGGCCGGCCGGTTCCTCCCGACCGAAGCCCCCGTCGTCCCCGCAGACGGGCGCGACCCGCACGGCCTGACGACCGTGTCCACCGCAGCCCTGATCAACCTCTGGGCCGGCTTCGACGGCACCGCGGTCTACCCGGGCTACATCGTCGACGGGACCGCGGCATCCGGTCTCACCGAGATCGATTCGCCCGCACCTCTCACGGATGCCTCCCTCAACTGGCTGAACATCTTCTACGCCATCGAGTGGGTCGTCTTCGCGGGCTTCGCCGTGTTCCTCTGGTACCGCCTCGTCCGGGACGCCTGGGAGCGCGAGGAGGACCTCCGCGAGGAAGCGGCAATCGTCGCCGGTTAGAATTGGCGCATGCCACTCGAACCCAGACCCGCTGATGTCCCCAGCATCCCGGGTGCGCTGAAGCTCTACCAGACCTCCTCGATCATCACCGGCGTCTTCCTGCTGCTGCTCTGCGCCGAGGTCATCCTCAAGTTCGGCTTCCAATACGAGCTCGAGCTCGGCGGCCCCTACGGGCTGCTCGTCCCGCGCGACACCGTCACCGCGTTCAACCTGAGCACCGCGATCCTGATCATGCACGGCTGGTTCTACGTGCTCTACCTCTTCGCGGACTTCCGGCTCTGGAGCCTGATGCGCTGGACGTTCCCCCGGTTCCTGCTGATCGCCCTCGGCGGCGTCATCCCCACCCTGTCCTTCTTCCTCGAGGGCCGCGTCGCCCGCGAGGTCCGCGCCTGGCTTGCCGCCAGGGCGCTTTCCGACGCCGAGGGTGCGGAGGCCCATTCATGACTTCAGTTGCCGACCCGACCGCGGTCGTGACCCCGACGGAGGCGTCCGGCATCGACCGCCCCGTGCTCGTGGTGGACTTCGGCGCCCAGTACGCCCAGCTGATCGCCCGCCGCGTCCGCGAGGCATCCGTCTACTCGGAGATCGTCGCGCACTCGATCACCGCTGCGGAGGTCACCGCGAAGAACCCCGTCGGGATCGTGCTGAGCGGAGGACCCTCGAGCGTCTACGCCGAGGGCGCCCCGACCTTCGACCCCGCCATCTTCGACCTCGGCATCCCCGTGCTCGGCATCTGCTACGGCTTCCAGGTGATGGCGACCGCCCTCGGCGGCGAGGTCGCGCACACCGGGCTCAGCGAATATGGCTCCACCCCCGTGACGGTTGCGACCGACGAGAACGTTCTCCTCGCCGGGCAGCCGAACGAACAGACCGTGTGGATGAGCCACGGAGACTCCGTCTCCCGCGCCCCCGACGGCTTCAAAGTGCTCGCCTCGACCGGCTCGACCCCCGTCGCCGCGTTCGCGAACGACGAGCGCCGCCTCTACGGCGTGCAGTGGCACCCCGAGGTCAAGCACACCGAATTCGGCCAGGACGTGCTCGAGAACTTCCTGCACCGTGCCGCCGGGATTCCCGCCGACTGGAACAGCGGCAACGTCATCGCGGAACAGGTCGCGAAGATCCGCGCCCAGGTCGGCACCGGCAAGGTCATCTGCGGGCTCTCCGGCGGCGTCGACTCCGCCGTCGCGGCCGCCCTCGTGCACAAGGCCATCGGTGACCAGCTCGTCTGCGTCTTCGTCGACCACGGCCTGCTCCGCCAGGACGAACGCCGTCAGGTCGAGGAGGACTACGTCAAGGCCACCGGCGTGCGCCTCGTCACGGTCGACGTCCGCGAGCAGTTCCTCGCCGCGCTCGAGGGTGTCAGTGACCCGGAGACCAAGCGCAAGATCATCGGCCGAGAATTCATCCGCACCTTCTGAGCAGGCCCAGGCCGAGCTCATCCGTGAGGCCGCGGAGCTGGACGGCGACCCGATCCGCTTCCTCGTGCAGGGCACCCTGTACCCCGACGTCGTCGAGTCCGGCGGCGGCAGCGGCACCGCGAACATCAAGAGCCACCACAACGTCGGCGGCCTGCCCGAAGACCTGAAGTTCGAGCTCGTCGAACCGCTCCGCACCCTGTTCAAGGACGAGGTGCGCGCGATCGGCGCCGAGCTCGGACTGCCGCCGGAGATCGTGCAGCGCCAGCCGTTCCCCGGACCCGGTCTGGGCATCCGCATCGTCGGTTCGATCACCTTCGAACGGCTCGAACTGCTGCGCCACGCGGATGCGATCGTGCGCGCCGAGCTGACCGCCGCCGGCCTCGACGGGGTCATCTGGCAGTGCCCGGTCGTGCTGCTCGCGGACGTCCGCTCCGTCGGCGTCCAGGGTGACGGCCGCACGTACGGCCACCCGATCGTGCTGCGCCCGGTCTCCTCGGAGGACGCGATGACGGCCGACTGGACCCGCCTGCCGTATGACCTGCTCGCCCGTATCTCCAACCGCATCACGAACGAAGTGGATGGCGTGAACCGCGTCGTTCTCGACGTCACGTCGAAGCCGCCGGGAACCATCGAGTGGGAGTGACTCTCTCCCGGTGAAGCACGGACAAAGCACCCTCGTCGTCACGACGAGGGTGCTTTGTCCGTAACTGGGCGAGACCTGGGTCGCTCCGAGGTGACAGCTGTCATGGGGGAGCGGTGACAGGGGGGACTTCCCGCGCCGCGGCATCCGCGTGAGGATGGGTGAGAAGCGTCGACGGGAGCCGCTTCGGCTCTCCGGCGTTCCCCGCGGAGGCCTCCTCGCGGCGGCAGCCGGCCGGGCATTCCGGTCGGGGCGCCGTCCCCGGACGAAGGTGACGCCCATGGATTCCACGGTTTCGGACGACGGGTTCGACGATGCGCCAGGCCGGGCGGCCGGCGCGAGCCCGGGCGTCCCCGTCGAGGCCTCCGGTGCCCGACACCGCGTGTCGCCGGACGGCGACGAGATCGCAGCAGAGGCCCTCGCCCTGTTCCGGAACGCGGCGGCCCGGCCGCGGGTCGAGGCCGTCTACACCGGCGTCGAGGGCTGGGTCGACGTGCCGGGCCGTGCCGTGTTCACCCGCGCACTCGCCGACCACTACCGGCAGTCGGGCGTCGCGATGGTCCGCCTGGCCTGGCGGTTCCGCACCCGCACCTTCTCGATGAGCCGGGCGACATCGCGCCCCGGCGGGCCGGGTGAGCAGTGGCGCGTCGAGTCATCGGCGTCCCAGCACTGAACGCTCCGTCTGTGATCGGGACTTCCCTGCAGATTCTTACCCCGTTCGGGGGGTTTTTCGGCGCCGGGGTTTGCTAGAGTCCATACGCGACCTTCCACCTCACAACTGCCGTGATCGCGGGCAGTCGACCGACGTGGGGAGGTGCAGGGATGAGCTTCGAAACCACCCAGCCCGCGCTTCCTGCCCCGGCGCAGGGCCCGCTGATCCGGGTGCTGCTCGTCGAGGATCACGTCCTCCTGCGCACGGCGCTCGAGGCAGTCTTCTCCTTCGAAGCCGATATCGACGTCGTTGCCGCGATCGGAGACGGCGCCGAGGTGCTGTCGACGGTGCTCCGCACCGCTCCCGACATCATCGTCCTCGACATTCACCTGCCCAGGATCGACGGCCTCGGACTGCTCCCGCTGATCCAGGCCGCCGACCCGCGGGTCAAGGTTCTGCTGCTCGCGAGCCATCCGCGCCCCGGTGACGTCCGCCGCGCCATCCAGGGCGGCGTGGACGGCTTCCAGCACACGGACCTGGCCTCGCAGCACCTCCTCGCGGTCATCCGGAGGCTCCAGGCCGGCGAACGCGTGATCGACCCGCAGCTCGCCATCAACGCGATGATGCACGGCGAATCGCCGCTCACCGTGAGGGAGACCGAGGTCCTGTTCCTCGCGGCCGAGGGACGGAGCGCCCCCGAGGTCGCGCGCTCGCTGCACCTGAGTGCAGGGGCCGTCCGGAACTACCTCTCGGCGGCATCCGCCAAGCTGGGAACAAGCAACCGGTCAGAGGCGATCCGCACCGCGACGGACAAGGGCTGGATCTGAGTCGGACCCCGGCTCTGCGACCGCTGCCTTAACGACGTGGAAGTCGGAGATTTTCCTGGCGAAAATCTCCGACTGCGGCGGGGGATTCTGCTCCCGCCGGGGCGCGAGCGGGCTAGTTGCGCGAAATCGCGAAGAGGCGCAGCAGCTCGACGTAGAGCCAGACCACGGTCACCATGATGCCGAACGCTCCGGACCAGCCGTACTTGCGGGCGACCCGGTTGTTGACGCCGCGCTGGATGAAGTCGAAGTCGAGCACGAGGGAGTACGCGGCCATGAGCACGGCGAGGATGCCGATCGCGACGCCGAGGGGGATGCCGAAGATCTTCACGTTGCTGCTGAGGCCGAACGGGCTGTCAACCGCTCCGAAGGCGACGAGGCCGAAGTTGAGGATCGAGAACACGAAGTAGCCGACCATCGCGACCAGGAACACCTTCGTCGCTCGCTTCGAGGCACGGATCTTGCCGCTTGCGAACAGCGCGAGGGTCACGCCGACGACCACGAGGGTCGCGAGCACGGCCTGGACGACGACGCCCGGGTAGATCGCTTCGAAGATGTAGGAGATACCGCCGACGAAGAGGCCTTCCGCTGCGGCGTAGCCGAGGATCAGGCCGGGGAGAGGGCTCCTTCTTGAAGGCGTTGACGAGGCCGAGCACGAGGCCGACGATCATGCCGAGGAACGGCAGGAACGGCATCGTCGGGGTGAGGAGCCACGCAGCGGCCGCTGCGACGAGCAACAGGGCGAAGCTCAGCGTCGTCTTCACGATGGTGTCTTCGTAAGTCATCCGGCCGGTGTCCTGCGAGCCTGCGGACGGCGCTTCGTAGATGCGCTGCAGGTCAGCTTCGGTCAGGCCGGTCGCTGCCGCGGATCCTTGTGCGGCAAAGGCGGGATTGCGCGAGAATGCGGGGTTTGAGGATGCCATGTTCCTAAGATCTCAATCAGCTCGGGTATTGTCAACGCCGGGGATCCGGCACGGCGCCGGTGGGCGTTTCTGAGAGTCTATTCAGCCCTGCTGGGCGTCTGCCTTGTAGATCCTGAGGGGTTGTCCCCGGTGTCCCCGGTGTCGCCTGTTCCGGCCGTCTCGCCGGCGGGCGACGGATTGAGCCGCGCCCAGCGCCGCTGCGCGAGCCACCGGGCGACCCACGCCGCGGCGATCACCGTCACCGAACCGACCACGTCGCCGACCCAGTTCTGCGACGAGTTGTGGAGCGATAATTTGAGGACGAAGCTCACGCCAACGGGGGCGAGCAGCATGAGGTAGCTGATGCCCGGCCGGTGCCGCACGAACAACCAGCACGCGAGGAGCACGGCGAACGCGCCGGTGAAATCGGGGCCGGCCAGGAGTGTGAGCGCGGCGAGTTCCGCGGGAAGGATCACCAGCAGCCGCCTCCAGAGCGCCCCGGGCAGCGCGAGCCAGCCGAGCAGTTGCAGGGCCGGACCGAGGGCGAGGAAGAAGAGACTGTACGTGCTCGTGAGGTTCGTCGCGGCCACGCCGAGCGCGATCGCCGAGACTCCGACCGTCAGGCGGGCGCGATAGACCGACGGCGTGTGGCGCCGGGTGTCGGGTTCGCTCCAGAGTGTCATCGCTTCGAGTCTGCCAGCAGCGCGTATGGTCAGGGAATGCAACCGATCGTGATCGGTCACCGCGGGGCGAGCGGTTACCGGCCGGAACACACCCGCGGCGCCTATGAGCTCGCGGTTGCCCTCGGTGCTGACGCGGTCGAGCCCGACGTCGTCGTGACCCGCGACGGCGTACTCATCGTGCGGCACGAGAACGAGATTTCCGCGACGACGGATGTCGCGGCGCACCCCGAATTCGCCGCCCGCCGCACCCGGAAGGTCATCGACGGCATCCGCACGACGGGCTGGTTCACCGAGGACTTCACCTGGGCCGAGCTGCGCACCCTGCGCGCAAGGGAGCGTCTGCCCGCCCTGCGCAAGGCCAGCGCATCCTTCGACGGTCGATTCCCGCTGCTCCGGTTGCGCGACGTGTTCAAACTCATGGACCGGGTGTCCAGCCGGGCGAGGCGCCCGGTCGGGGTCATCGCCGAGATCAAGCACGCGAGCTACTTCGAGTCGATCGGCCTCCCTGTCGACGAACTCTTCGCGGCGGAGGTGAACACCGCCGGCTGGAACGCGGGCGACGGGCGGCTCACGATCGAGAGCTTCGAACGCACCCTGCTCGACCAGGTTTATGCCAGGGGCGTCTACGGGAAGCGGATCTTCCTGCTCGAAGCGACGGGGAAGCCCGCGGACCAGGTGCGCCTGCTCGGCCGGTCGGCCCCCGACTACGCGGACTACCTGACCGACCAGGGGCTCTACGGGTTGAGCGGTCTCGTCGACGGGATCAGCGTTCCGAAGTCGCTCGTCCTCGAGATCGGGCCGGACGGGCACGTCTCGGGGGCCTCCGACCTCGTCGACGCCGCGCACGCCGCCAACCTCGAGATCTATTGCTGGACCCTGCGCCCCGAGAACGTGTTCCTCGCGAAGACCTTCCAGCGCGGGCGGTTCCGAGCCGACTTCGGCGACTGGCAGACCGAGTTCCGCACGATCATGGGCACCGGGATCGACGGTGTCTTCGCAGACCACCCCGACCTCGCCGTCGCGGTCCGCGACGAACTCGCCGCGGAGGCCCGCGAAGACCGGTGAACCGGGCGGTATCCGGCGGACCCGCGGCGGGTCACGCTGCCGGGGCGCCCCGGCCGGTGTCAGGGGCACCGCTTAGACTTGGAGGCGAGATGATGACGCCCTTCGACCCGGACAACACCCCCGCACGCACTTCCTCGGCAACGCCGATAATCCTGGATGGCTACGGTGCCGGCTATGGCCCCGGCCCCGGCGGCCCCACTGAAGAGCCCGGCCACCGGCAGAGCCCCCTGCTGGACGGGCTCAACCCACAGCAGCTCGAGGCCGTCGAATACCGTGGCCCCTCCCTCCTCATCATCGCGGGCGCGGGAAGTGGCAAGACGAGCGTGCTGACCCGGCGCATCGCGAGCCTGCTCGAGACCCGGGAGGCATACCCGAGCCAGATCCTCGCGATCACCTTCACCAACAAGGCCGCCGCCGAGATGCGCGAGCGCGTCAAAGTGCTCCTCGGAGAGGGGGCCGAGGGAATGTGGATCTCGACGTTCCACTCGTCCTGTGTGCGGATCCTGCGCCGCGAGGCCGAAAGCGCGGGCCTCTCGTCGAGCTTCAGCATCTACGACTCCGCGGACACAAAGGTCACCCTCAAGCGAATCATCAAGTCGCTCGATGCCGACACGTACGGATTCACGCCCGGCAACGCCGCCGCGAAGATCTCCAAGCTCAAGAACGAGCTCGCCGACGTCGATTCCTACGCGCGCAACGCCAATCTCAGTGACCCGCAGGAGGTCATGTTCATCGAGATCTTCCGCCAGTACACGCAACGGCTCCGCGCGGCGAACGCCCTCGACTTCGACGACCTGATCGGCGAGACGGTCTACCTCTTCCGCGCGTTCCCGCGGGTCGCCGCAACCTACCGTCGCCGCTTCCGGCACATCCTCGTCGACGAATACCAGGACACCAACCACGCCCAGTACTCCCTCGTGCGCGAGCTCACTCTCCCCGTCACCCCTGAGCTCGCCGACGAGCTCGAGGCGACCGGCGTGCACGTGCGCAACCTGCGCGAACCGAGCGGCGGCATCCCCGGGGCCTCCCTCACCGTCGTCGGCGACTCCGACCAGTCCATCTATGCCTTCCGCGGCGCCGACACCCGCAACATCAGCGAATTCGAACGCGACTTCCCCGGCACCAAGGTCATCCTGCTCGAGCAGAACTACCGCTCGACCCAGAACATCCTCTCCGCGGCGAACGCCGTGATCGGCCACAACTTCGACCGCAAAGAGAAGAAGCTGTGGAGCGCGGGTGGCGACGGCGAAAAGATCGTGGGCTACACCGCGTACAACGGGCACGACGAGGCCCAGTTCGTCGCGGACGAGATCGAGACCCTGCACGGGGCGGGCATGGCCTACCGGGACATGGCGGTGTTCTACCGCACCAACGCCCAGACCAGGGCGCTCGAGGAGATCTTCGTCCGCGCCGCCGTGCCATACCGCGTCGTCGGCGGCACCAAGTTCTACGAGCGAGCCGAGATCAAGGACGCCCTCGCCTACCTGATCGCCGTTGCCAACCCCGACGACGAGCTCGCCCTGCGGCGCATCCTGAACACCCCCAAGCGCGGCATCGGCCCCGCCACCGAGACCGGGCTCGGCAGCTTCGCCGAGGCCAACCAGATCAGCTTCCGCGAGGCAATGCGCGACTCCGCATCGCTCGGACTCGGCCCGAAGGTCACCGGTGCGATCCTTCAACTGGCCGGCGTGCTCGACGAGGCCGCCCTCAAGATCGACCCCGCGTATCCCGGCGGCCCGGTGAACGTCTCCGAGCTGCTGACCTTCGTGCTCGAGGGCAGCGGGCTGCTCACCGTGCTGCGCAACAGCCGCGACCCTCAGGACGAAGCACGGGCCGAGAACATCGAGGAACTCGTCGCGCAGACGAAGGACTTCAACCGGGAGAACCCGGACGCCGGCCTCGTCGACTTCCTCACCCAGGTGTCGCTCGTCGCTGCAGCCGACGACCTCGACGACGCCTCGGGCACCGTCTCCCTGATGACCCTGCACACCGCGAAGGGACTCGAGTACGAGGCCGTGTTCCTGACCGGGGTCGAGGAGGGGCTGCTGCCCCACCAGATGTCGGCGAACGAGCCCGGCGGCCCCGCCGAGGAACGCCGACTCTTCTATGTCGGCATCACCCGGGCAAGGCAGCGCCTCTACCTCTCGCTCGCGATGACCCGCGCCCAGTTCGGCGAGATCAATGTGGCCATGCCGAGCCGCTACCTGCAGGAAATCCCGGCCACTCTGATCGACTGGAAGCAGTCGCCCGGCATGGCCAACTCGCGAAACGGCACCCAGTCGCGTGCGCTCAATCGCAGGGACGGCTTCGGCGGCGGCTTCAACTCCACCCGCAGCGGTTTCAGCGAGCTGCCGCCCGCCCCGAAACCGAAGACCGAATGGGCGAACGCCGTCACCCAGGTCCGCGACAACGGCGACCTCGAGCTCGCCGCCGGCGACCGGATCCGGCACTCGAGCTTCGGCGACGGTCGCGTCAACCAGGTCACCGGCGAAGGCACCAAGCGGGTCGCACATGTCCAGTTCGACTCGGCGGGCGCAAAGAAGCTCCTGATCAAGATCGCGCCCATCGAGAAGATCTAGTGCCGAGAGAGCTCGTTCCCGGGCCCCCTGAGACTCCGGGGAACCCGGAAACTCCGGCGGCCCCCGAGACCCTGCTCGCCCGGCTCAGGTCCCTGCGCGCACTCGACGTCGAGGTCGCGCTGCGGGCCAGCCTCGCCGTGGCGATCCCCCTCATCGTGCTCATCGCCGCCGGTCGGATCGACTGGACCGCATACGCGTCCTTCGGCGCGATGACCGCCCTCTACGGCCGCGGAGAGCCGTACCGGCTCCGGGCGCGCACGATCACGATCGCCGGCGCCTTTCTGCTCGGGAGCATCGCCCTCGCTCTCGGCGTCGCCGGCGCTGGACTGCCGCTCCTCGTCGGCGGACTGCTGCTCGTGGTCATCGGCGGCATCCTCGTGGCGACGACGGCCGGGCTCGTGCCTGGCACGCCGCTGTTCTTCGTCTTCGCGTTCTCCGTGTGCGCGCAACTGCCGACTCCACCGGGCGAGGTCGGCGAGCGGATGCTCGTCGCCACCGGCGCCGCCGTGCTTGCCTGGCTGCTCACCATGTCCGGCTGGGGCCTCCGGCGGATGTTCGAGCCGCATTCGACCGGCCTGTTCAAGGACCTGCCGCGCGCTCCGCGGCTTCGCCCCGCCACCTACCGCGACCCTCAGGTCTGGCTGGTGATCCTGCAGAACGTGGTCGGCGTGCTCCTCGCCGGAGGCCTCGCCCTGATCGTGGGCATCGGGCACCCCTACTGGGCCGTCGTCGCCGTCGTCGCGGTGCTGCCACCGCCCCGGGCGGCCCACTCGATCTCCCGGGCCGTGCACCGCGTGGCCGGGACGGCACTCGGCGTGGTGGTGACTGGTCTCGTGCTGCTGCCCGGGCCATCCGTCGCCTGGCTCGTCGTCGTGATCACGGTCAGCCAGTTCGGCGCCGAGATCCTGGTCGGCAAGCACTATGGCGCCGCTCTGCTCTTCATCACCCCGCTCGCCCTCTCCGTCGTGCACCTCGGCAGCCCCGTTCCGGTGCCCGCCCTGCTCATCGACCGGATCGTCGAGACCGCACTCGGGGCAGGGGTCGCGATCCTGCTCGTGCTGCTGTTCCGGTTCGGGGCCGGTCTCGCCGTCCCAGATCGCGACCGCCGGGGACCGACCAAAGCCCCCAGCGCTTCATAGCCGGTTCATAGGCTTTCGAAAGCCTCCGCATGGGCGGTGGCCCGATGCTCGGAATATGAGTCTCGACACCAGACCCCTGCTCCTCCAGCAGCGTCTCCCCGAGCCGACGCAGACCAGCCGTCGGCCCGCCCCGCGCGTCAACCCGAACTACCCGAGACGGATGCGCCTCGCCGACACCCTGCAGGTGCTCTGCATCGTCTCGGTCGCGCTCGCCGTTGCCCTCTTCCTCGGCTCCGGCGGGGCAGCCCGCTTCGGCACTCCCGCGGACGCGCTCACCTCGATCGGGATCCTGACCGGCCTCGTCGGCACCGACCTGCTCCTCGTGATGCTGCTGCTCGCCGCCCGGCTGCCCGCGATCGACCGGGCCTTCGGCCACGACAGCGCAATGGCCCTGCACCAGTCGCTCGGCAAGCCCGCGCTCTACCTGATCTTCGCCCACGCGGTGTTCCTGATCATCGGCTACGCCCTCTCGAGCGAGGTGAACGTGTTCGCCGAGACCTGGAGCATGCTCACCGGGATGCCCGACATGCTCCTGGCGTTCATCGCCCTCGGCCTGCTCGTCCTCGTGGTCGTCACCTCGCTCGTCATCGTGCGCCACCGCCTGCCCTACGAGGTCTGGCACATCGTGCACCTGCTCTCCTACGTCGCCGTGCTCGGCGCACTGCCGCACATGCTGACCGCAGGCACGGTCCTGGTCGCCGGTTCTCCGCAGTGGTACTACTGGCTCGCCCTGTATGCCGGCGTGGCCGGATCCGTCGTGGTCTACCGGGTTGTGCTCCCCATCGTGCGGTCGCTGCGCTCCCGGCTCGTGGTCGCCGGCGTCGACCGCGAGGCGCCCGGAGTCGTGTCGATCCGCCTCTCCGACCGAAAGCTGCACCACCTGCAGGCGAGCGCAGGCCAGTTCTTCATCTGGCGGTTCTGGACGCCGGGTCAGTGGTGGCAGGCCCACCCGTTCTCGCTCTCGGCCGCGCCTGCCCACAACTCTCTCCGGGTCACGGTCCGCGCCCTCGGCGACGGCTCGACCGACCTCGCCTCGGTGCCCATCGGCACCCGGGTGAGCTTCGAAGGCCCGTACGGGCTCTTCACCGACCGGGCCAGGACCAGCCCGCGGATCGTGCTCGTCGCCGCCGGCATCGGGGTCGCCCCGATCCGGGCGCTGTTGGAAACGGCGACCTTCGCGCCGGGGCAGGCGACCGTGCTGCTGCGCTCGCACTCGGTGGCCGACAGCTACCTCGTCGAGGAGATCGCCGAGGCTCTGCCGCCTCCGGGGCGCCGAATTCCGCATCATCACCGGCAAGCGTGCCCCCGGAGCCCACAGCTGGCTGCCCGGAGACGCCGTGAACGCGCGGATCTCCCTGAAGACCCTCGTTCCGATGCTCGGCGAATCGGACGTCTATATTTGCGGCCCACGGCGGTGGACCGACGAGGTCGTGCGGGACGCCCGCTCGGCCGGGCTGCCCACGCAACAGATCCACTTCGAAAGGTTTGACTGGTGAGAAAACGAGCAGCGGCTGCGGCCGCTACAGCGTCCCTGTCCGTTCTGGCGATCGGGTGGGCGGTCGGGTCCCCGGCCGTCGCCTCCCTGCAGAACACCCTGGGCGCCGCCCTGACGGATGCGACGACCTCGGCCGCCGCACCGGCCGTGGTCGCGTCGACTCCGACCGCGACGGCCACTGCCGCGGCAGCTGCCTCGACCGCTGCCTCGACAGCCACGGCGACTCCGACCGCGCCCGCGACGACGGCACCAGCGGCAACGACGACCGGGATCACCGGCACCTTCACCGGCTCGGTCGTCGCCACCCGGTTCGGCAACATGCAGGTTTCGGTCACCCTCGCGGACGGCACGATCACCGACGTCACGGCGCTCCAGCTGACCGACAAGGACTCCAGGTCGGTGCAGATCAGCAACCGGGCCGCGCCCGTGCTCAAGACCGAAGTGCTGAAAGCCCAGTCCGCCGCGGTGGCGAACGTGAGCGGCGCGACCTACACCACCCAGGGGTACCTCACCTCGTTGCAGGCGGCGCTCGACGCCGCCGGGTTCTAGCCGCGGGCATCCATTGTGCAGCGGCGGAGGGGAACCTGTGAACTCGTGCAGCGCACATTGGCGACGCACAGGTTCCTCTCAGGTCCTCGATAGAGATTCATTGGATTCGCCGGGGATGCTCACCCTATGAGCCTCGACACGCGTGCACGACAGCACAACGCCCGGCCGCGCATCCACCCGAATTACCCGCGGCGGATGCGTCTGGCCGACACCCTGCAAATCCTCGCGGTTGTCTCGGTGGCGCTCGTCGTCGCGGTCTTCCTCGCCGACGGGGGAGCGGCGAGGATCAGCACGCCGGCCGATGCCATCACGGCACTCGGAATCGTCACCGGGCTGGTCGGCACCGACCTGCTGCTCGTGATGATGCTGCTCGCCGCGCGGCTGCCCGCGATCGACCGGGCCTTCGGCCACGACAGCGCGATGGCGCTGCACCAGTCGCTCGGCAAGCCGGCGCTCTACCTGATCCTCGCCCACGCGGTGTTGCTCACGATCGGGTACGCGCTCGTGCAGCCCGCCGGGTTCTTCGACGAGGTCTGGATCATGTTCACCTCACTCCCGGACATGCCGCTGGCGTTCCTCGGGCTGGGCCTGCTCATCGCCGTGGTGGTCACCTCGCTCGTCATCGTGCGGCACAAGTTCCGCTACGAGGTGTGGCACCTCGTGCACCTGCTGTCCTACGTCGCGGTGCTCGTCGCGATTCCGCACCAGCTCAGCGTCGGCACCCTGTTCCGCGAGGGGTCGCTGCAGCGCTACTACTGGCTCGCCCTGTATGCCGGCGTCGCCGGGTCGATCATCCTCTTCCGCTTCATCGTCCCGATCGTGCGCTCGCTCAGGGCCCGGCTCACCGTGGTCGGAGTCGACCAGGAAGCCCGCGGGGTCGTCTCGATCCGCCTGTCCGGGCGTCAGCTGCGCAGCCTCAAGGCGAAATCCGGGCAGTTCTTCATCTGGCGGTTCTGGACCCCCGGGCTGTGGTGGCAGGCGCACCCGTTCTCGCTCTCTGCCGCGCCGACCCACAATTCCCTCCGCATCACGGTGCGCGGGCTCGGCGACGCATCGTCCACGCTCCCGCGCCTGCCTGTCGGCACCCGGGTGAGCTTCGAAGGCCCGTACGGACTCTTCACCGACTTCGCCCGCACCTCGCCGCGGATCGTCCTGATCGCCGCGGGCATCGGGGTCGCCCCGATCCGCTCGCTTCTCGAGACCGCCACCTTCGCTCCCGGGCAGGCGACCGTGCTCCTCCGGTCGAGCACCGTCGACGACACCTACCTCGTCGAAGAACTCGCGGCCCTCTGCCGGGCACGTGGCGCCGAACTGCGCATCATCGCCGGCAAACGCGCCCCGGGAACCAGTAGCTGGCTCCCCGGCGACGCGGTCCGGGCCCGGATCACGCTCGCGACCCTCGTCCCCAAGCTCCGCGAGGCCGACGTCTACATCTGCGGGCCACGCAAGTGGACGGACGAGGTCGTGCGGGACGCCCGGTCGGCAGGCCTGCCGACCCGGCAGATCCACTTCGAAAGGTTCGACTGGTGAGGGCCCGCGCAGTCAGCCTGGCCACCCTCGCGTCCCTGTCCGTGCTCGCCGTCGGTTGGCAGGTCGGCGCCCAGGCGAACGCCTCGATGCAGGCACTCTCCGCGCCGCAGGCCGCGCCCGCGACGATCCCGGCGCCGAGCGCCGGCCCGGCGACACCGACACCGGCCGCCACCGCACCGACAGTGTCCGGTCCGGCGACGACTGCAGGCTCCGCGGCCACTGCGCCGACCGCGGCGGCCTCGACAGCGGCCGCCCCTGCACCGGCGGCGCCTGCTCCCGCGGCGCCCGCTCCGGCCGCCCGGCCGACCGGGACCTTCACGGGATCATCCGTGCGGACCCCGTACGGGCCCGTCCAGGTCTCCGTCACGATCGCCAACGGCACGATCACCGAGGTCACCGCCCTGCAGCTGACCAACGACGGCGGCCGCTCTGTCGCGATCAGCGCGCAGGCCGCCCCCATCCTCCGCTCCGAGGTGCTCTCCGCCCAGTCCGCGAAGGTCAGCAACGTCAGCGGCGCCACATACACGACGAGGGGCTACCTCACCTCCGTCCAGGCGGCGCTCGACACGGCCGGGTTCTAGGCCGTGCAGCCGGCGAGGGCCGCCGCTAGCGTGGGAGGCATGGACGCGCACACCTTCGAGACCATGGGCACCGTCGTGAGCCTCAGAATCGGCGGCGCGGCGGGCGACGGCGACCGCGCCGGAGTCCCCTCGCCGGAGGCGGCCCTCGACGCCGTGCGAAACGTGTTCACCCGCTGGGACGAGCGGTTCAGCCTGTACCGGCCCGATTCTGAGATCAGCAGGATCTCGCGCGGCGACATCCGCCTCACCCAGGCGAGCGCCGAACTGCGGGACTGCTACGCCGTCGCGCTCGACTGGCGCGATAGGACGGACGGCGTCTTCACGCCGCACCGCGCCGACGGTGTGCTCGACCTGTCCGGGGTCGTGAAAAGCCTCGCGATCGCGGAAGCGGGGGAGGTCCTGCGCGGGCTCAGCCTTTCGGAGTGGTCGGTCAACGCCGGAGGAGACCTGCTCGTGAACGGCGACCAGTCACCGGGCCAGGACTGGGTCGCCGGCATCGTCGACCCGGCAAGCCGGCAGGAACTCCTGGCCTCCGTGCCGCTCGTCGCCCCGGTGCGGGCCGTCGCGACCTCGGGAAGCGCCGAGCGCGGGGAGCACATCTGGACCAGCGTGGGCGGCGGGCCCTCGCCGTACCGGCAGGTCAGCGTGATCGGGCTCGACATCGTGACCGTCGACGTGCTGGCCACCACGATCGTCGCCGGAGGCGAGGCGGCGCTGAACCGCAGCGTCGAGACCTTTCCGATCGAGGTGCTCGCAGTCTTACAGGACGGTTCGCTCGTCGCCACCGCGGGACTGCGCTCCCGCAACGGCTGAGCAGGCCTGCGGCTCCGCACGGGCTCCACGCCGCTTCGGAACGGTTGTGCACAGGGTCGATCGGCCCCTTGTCGGTGGCGGGGCGGTGGCGTACCGTTGCTCGCGCGGGGGCACCCAGCGGGGGACGTCCCTCTTCCGACGAGGAGGCAGCCACAATGAGAATTGACCCGGACGGACTCTGGCCACGGCGCACGGACTCCGGCAGCGATGGACTGGACGAAGATCGCGACATCGACGACGTCGGGCTCACCCTCGAGGATGACCTGGTTCCGGAAGACAACCCGGACGATGATCTCGATTGGACCATCGACGCCGACGACCGCGCCGTCGAGCAGGACGACGAGGACGAGGACGATCGCGGCGTCGACGAGCACAGCATCATCGACATCGATGATGCCGACGAGTTCGACGACGTCGACGACTACGAACGGTAGCCCGGGGCGGCTCAGCTCGGGCGGAGCAGGCGGTGGTCGGGGTCGAGCGTGCCGAGCAGGCTTCCGCAGATTTCGGAGAGCTGGCTGACCTGCCCGGGAGTCAGGGAATCGAAGACGACCGAGCGCACCTCCTCGACGTGGCCGGGCGCGCTCGCGACGACCTTCGCCCAGCCGGCCTCGGTCAGCTGGGCGATCGAGGTGCGGCCGTCGCTCGGCGAGGCGCACCGGGTCAACAGGCCCTGGACTTCGAGCCGGGCGATCACGTGCGACAGCCGGGAGAGCGACGAGTTCGTGCGTGCGGCGAGCTCGCTCAGGGCCAGGGAACGCTCGGTGCTCTCCGAGATCATCGCGAGCACGTAGTACTCGAAGTGGCTCAGCCCGGCATCCCGTTTCAGCTGCGTCTCGAGTCGTCCCGGCAGGAGCATGGTCACGGCCATCAGGCGCAGCCAGGCTTCGCGTTCGTCATCTGTCAGCCAGCGCGGTTCGGTCATGCCGAGAATTCTACCGGTTGACTTGACGGTTCAACTAAAGAGTCCTAGGCTTTAGTTGTTGCTTCAAGTAATTGTGACGGGAATCCCGCCGGAGGCAGCATCCACTCGACACTTTTCCGGAGGAAGAACGACTATGACGAACATCACGATCATCGGCAGCGGCAACATGGCTCGCGGCATCGGCACCCGTGCCGTCGTCGCCGGAAGCGGCCTCCAGATCCTCGATCGCGACCCGGCCAAGGCCGCGTCTCTTGCCGCCGAGCTCGGCGCCGAGGTCACCTCTGGCACGCTGACCAGCCCGCTCACCGGCGAGATCGTGGTGCTCGCGCTTCCGTTCGACGCGGCCAAGGAGGTCGTCACCGCCCTGGGTGCCGCCCTGTCCGGCAAGACCGTGATCGACATCACCAACCCCGTCGACTTCAGCACCTTCGACTCCCTCGTCGTCGCCCCCGGCACCTCCGCAGCCGAAGAACTCGCCGCGCTCGCCGCGCCCGGAGCGACCGTCGTCAAGGCCTTCAACACGACCTTCGCCGGTGCACTCGTCGCGGGCACCGCCGCGGGCCTCCCGCTCGACGTGTTCATCGCCTCCGACTCCGACGAGGCGAACGCGGCCGTCGCCGCCTTCGTCACCGCCGCCGGCCAGCGCCCGATCGTCGTCGGCCCGCTGCGTCGTGCCCGCGAGCTCGAGGGCTTCCAGTTCCTCGTGATGACCCTGCAGGCCAACCCGGCATTCGAGGACTTCAACTGGAACACCTCGCTGAAGGTGCTCGTCTAACCGGCCGACCCCGGCATCCCCTGCCAGCGCCCGCACCCGCGGAGCGCTGGCAGTGCCATGTCCGCCGTTCTTGAGGCATGACTCCTGCGCATTCAGCCGAAGCGACGCCCGAGCCCCGGAAACACCGGGTCACCGCAGCGGCGGCTTTCCCACCGCCCGGAGAGGTGCAGGAGTCATGCCACTGACGGCGAGGTTGCGGAAGGGTGCGGCTACTGGATCTGCGTCGTGGCCTGGCTACGGGCACGGACGCGGCGCACCAGTACCGCGATGCCGCGCCAACCGACGAGGAACAGGCCGAGCACGATCGCCGTCACGACGATGAAGCTCGGCTGTACGCCCTGGCCGCTCACGACGCGGAGCAGCAACCCTCCCGCGACCGTCCAGAGCCAGACGCCGAGCCCGGTGTAGACGATCCGCTGCGGGGCGTGCCACGCGCGCATGATCAGCCAGCCGATCGTGAGGCCGCCCAGGAACGGCCACCAGGTCGTCAGCACGCCGAGCAGGTCCTCGCCGTGGCTCGCACGGCCGATCGCGGCGAAGACGAGCACGAGGGCGGCGTCGATGCCCGCCGCGAGCAGGGCGGATGCGCGGAGCGTACGTGGTGAAGACATGGCACCAGCCTACGGTCAGACCGAGGTGCCGATGAGGCCGCCGATCGCCCACGTGACGCCGAGGGCGAGCAGGCCTCCGACGAGGACCCGGGCGATCGCGCGGCCGCGGGGACTGCCGCCGAGGTAGGCACTCAGCCAGCCGGTGATCGAGAGGGCGACCGCCACCGCGAGAAATGTTGCAGGCAGCCGCCACGCCGGCGGTGGCAGCAGCACGGCGAGCAGCGGCAGGATCGCGCCGACCGTGAACGCGAGCGCGGACGCGAACGCCGCATGCCACGGGTTGGGGAGTTCTTCGGTGCCGATGTGTAATTCCACCTCGAGGTGCGCGGCAAGGGCGTCGTGCGCCGTGAGCTCGTCGGCGACGCGCCGGGCCGTGTCCGCGCTCAGTCCCTTGGCGCGGTACATCTCGGCGAGCTCGGCGAGCTCCTGGTCGGGCAGGTTGGCGAGCTCCCACCGCTCCTTGGCGATCAAGGCGCGCTCGGTGTCACGCTGGCTGCTGACCGAGACGTATTCGCCGAGGGCCATCGAGATCGCCCCGGCGAGCAGGCTCGCGACTCCGGCGATCAGGATCGCCGCGGAATCCGGTGTCGCCGCCGCGACGCCCACCACCAGGGCGGCGACGGAGACGATGCCGTCGTTCGCGCCGAGCACACCGGCGCGCAGCCAGTTGAGCCGTTCGGCGTGGCCGGGGGCGTGCGGTTCGATGCCGTGATCGAGTTCAGTCATGCCGGAAGTCAAGCAGCCCCGGTGCGTTCGCGCTACTCACGGGTGCCCCGGCCCGGCGGCCCCGGCCCGGCGTACCCGTGACCCGGCGCGCCCGTGGCCCGGTGGCCCGCTATCCAGCGCGGCCCCGTTGCCGTGAGATCCGTCGTGCTGGAGGATGGTGTCGTGATTCTGGTGGTCGTGCTGACGCTCGCGTCCGCGTTGTCCTATGGCGTTTCGGATTTCTTCGGAACCCTCGGCGCACGGCGGTTCGGAGTGCTGCCCGCGACGACCCTGACCTACCTGTGGGCGACGGTCGCACTCAGCGCGGGCCTGCTTTCCGTGGGCGGAACCTGGTCGGAGGGCGCCGTGTTCTGGGGCGCGGTCTCGGGGGCGGCGGCCGTCGTCGGTTTCGTGCTGTTCTACCAGGCGCTCACTGTGGGTCCCGTGAGCGTGCTCTCTCCGGTCATCGGCCTCCTGGTCGCCGGTGTGCCGGTCGGCGTCGCCACCGTTGCCGGTACGCAGCTCTCCGGTGCGGCCTGGGTCGCCGTTGGTCTCGCCCTCGCGAGCGCCGTGCTGGTGTCGACCTCGCGCCGCGAGGGAAGCGCGCGGGTGTCCCGCCAGGCCTGGACCGTCGGCATCGGTTCCGGGATCGCGTTCGGTCTGTCCGTCGTCGCCCTCTCGTTCGCCCCCGGCTCCGCCGGGTTGGTCCCGGCCTTCGTGGAGATCGGCCTCGGCCTCCTGCTCCTCCTGGTGCTCGGGATGTGGCGCAGGATGTCCGCCGGCCTGCGCCCGTTCTCGCTCGGTCCGCTTCGCTCGGCGGGTCCGCGCTGGATCGGCGGGAGCATGATCGCCGGCGTATTGCTCGGCGTCGGTGACGCCCTCCTGCTCATCGCCCTCTACTCCGGCAACCTCGCCGTGGTCGGCGTGCTGGTCGCCCTGTACCCCGTTGCGACGATCCTGCTGTCGATCGCCGTCCTCGGGGAGCGCCTCACGCTGCCGCAGTCCATCGGAGTCGGCACCGCCCTCGCCTCCTCCGCCCTCTTCGCGCTCGGCTGACCCCCGCATCCGCCCCCTCGGCCACCGGACCGAACGCGGGTGTTGCGCCGCTCCGCGGGTGGCGCACCACCCGCGCAATGGCGCAACACCCGCGCTCGACACGGGAGCCTCGCGGAGGCTAGCCGGGAAGGGCGGTGCCGGCGAGGTCGGCGAGCGCGTCGTGGTACTGCCGGGTGCGGTAGTACTCGCCGTGGGTGCCGACCGCGCCCGTGTACCCGCTCGTATCGATCTCATCGGCGAACCGGTCGATCGGGTTGCCTGGCGCCCGGTTCGACCAGGCCGGGAACCCGAGCGGATCGGTCGCCCGCCACAGGCTGATCCAGCGCCCCACCGGCAGCGCGGCGGCGCGCGAGGCCGGTTCCGCCGGGAGCGGCGTCGCCCCGGCATCCGCCAGCCACGGGTCCGCGCTCCACAGCCGCGGGCGCAGGCACGGCTGGGTGCCAAGCACCTCCGGCCCGAGGATCTCGGGAAAGAACCGCCCGAAGTACGGCCGCACCTGCACGCCGAAGCTCAGCAGCGTCACCCGGTCCCGCCGCGCCGACCAGTCCGGGTGCGCGGCCAGGGAGAAGAGGGCGGCGATCGCGACGACCGTTCCCATGCTGTGGGCGGCGAGCACGACCTCCCGCCGGCGTGGCGGTGTCCCTTCCGCCCGGCCGTCCAGCCACCAGAGCACCCGGCGGCAGACCTCGGGCACGGCCCGTTCGGTGTAGCAGGGAGCCCCGAGCGGATGCCCGGCGCGCGGTAGGAAGCAGGCGAGGTCCCAGACGATCGCGAGCGGCCTCGTCGCGCGCCCAGGGGCCGGGCGAAGGACGAGCCCGGCGAGGACGATCACGGCGACGCCCGCCCAGCCGGCCATCGACACGTCGAGCCAGGCGAGCAGCCCGGGCGGGGCGGTCACGCCGTCGGCCGGGGCGGACCCCGGCGCCGCGGCATCCGCTGGTAGCAGGCGGGGCACGACGACGGTAAGGATCTCGGTCGCGAGGAGGGCGAGGAAGCCGGCCGCCGCGACGATCCCGGTGACCGGTTCGACGAGGTGCAGGCGAGCGGCGAGCGCGCGTTTCCGGTCGCGCACGGGACGCAGCAGAGCCACGAGTTCGGCCTCGGATCCCGCGGGCATCGGGGTCTCTCCGCCGGGGATGCCCGGGCCGTCTGGTTGGCCGAAGACCGGAGCTCCCGCGCCGCCGGCGGCCGTTCCGGTGGTGGATCCGGCGGCGGCTCCGCCAGAGCTGTCCCGGTGCGCCGCGTCGCCAACCCCGCTGGCCTCGCGCCGCCCGTCGCCGCCTGACCCGGGCGGGACATCGTCCGGGGTCCACTCCGCGACGCGGGGGCCGACCCGGCGCGGCCGGATCAGGGAGCAGCCGACGAAGAGCACCGCCACGGCGAGGAGCGCGAACGCAAGCCCGCCGAACCACGGGTACACGCCCGGCACGGTCAGCACGGGCATCACCGGCGACCCTGCCACGTTCGTCGGCGCACCGAGCAGGGCGCTCGCGCCCGCACCGCCGTTCAGCCAGGTGCCGACGCCGACGGTGAGGAGGCTCGACAGGATGAGCCCGACCGTGAGCGCGAGGGTCAGGAACACCGCGGGTGCGAGGCCGTGCCACGCCTCGAACCGGAGCCGGCCGCGCGGGGCGGGGTACCGGAACACGGCGCTCGCCGCGACGCAGGCGAGCATGCCGCCGAGAAGCGCGAGCAGCGTGATCGAGGAGACCTGGGAGACCGAGGAAACCGCGGCCGCCGCTCCCTGGGTCGCTCCGGCGGCGACCGCGCCGTCGTCCCCCTGCGCGGGCGGGGCAAGCCCGAGAACCAGGAGCGCCGCGACGTGCGTCACGATGGCGAGCAGGACGAGCGCGGTGTGCCACCGGGCCCCCGGCGTGCGCGCGATCGGCTCGACAGGAAGGGTGCGGGTGCAGAACGCGGTCACGAGGGCCGCCAGGAGTAGGGCCCCCGCGACGAGGAAGACGACGCCCGCCGCCGTGCCGGACACACTTGCACTCACCCCGCCGCCCCCGCCGGCCAGGGCGGCGCAGGAGAGCACCGAGGTCAGGCTCAGCCCGGCCGCGAGGTGGGCGAGCGAGAGCCGATGGGTTTCACCGCGTCGGTTCCACAGGTGCGGCGACTCCAGCAGCGGCCGGGGCCCTGCGGGAGACGCAGCCGGGGCTCCGGGTCGCCCGACCGCCGGGCGGACGCTCGGTCGTGCCGCTGCCGGACGGGCGGCGAGGTAGCGGTCGGCGACGTCGTACCGCAGACGCGCCCCGTTCGAGAGTTGCCAGATTCCGAGGATCATCGCGATCGGCGCGAGCGAGAAGAGGGCCATCCGCTGCCCGGCCGTCCACGCGGCGAGGCCGCCGAGCGCCCCGGGTAGCCCGGAGCAGACCAGGGCCCCGCCGGCGTAGCACTGCCGGGCCAACAGGTCGATGCCGAGGTTCGCGACCGTCGCGACGAGCAGCAGCGTGAGCAGCACGCCGAACAAGCGGATGATCCCGGCCCTGACGCTGAGCCCGCGCGGCACAGCCTGGGTCGGGAGCCGCCAGCACCAGGCGGCGGCGTTGGCGATCGAGAACGGGAGCAGCAGGGCCCAGCCGATCCGGGCGAGTGCGGCGAGGACCGCCCAGACCGGCCCGGCCCCGCCCGGGGTGCTGCGTACCAGTCCGCCCCAGGAGTACGCCTCGCGGCGGATCCGGCGCGGGACGTAACCGCGTTGCTCCGCGGCATCCGCTGCCCGGCGATGACGCCGGAGGGAGTCGTCCGTCGGCGTCCAGAAGCTGCCGAGCACGTCGCCCGCTGCGAGCTCGACCTCGTCCGGCGGCAGGTCGAGCAGCGCGAACGGCGACGTGTTGTTGATGCCGTGCACCCGCAGTTCGAGAACGTGCGGGGGAGCGGATGTCCTGAACGGTCCGGCCATGCGCGGTCCCTTCCGGGTGTCGGGGGGTGTGGCTGGCATGGTACTGCCGCCCGGACGGTTTGGCGAGGCGGGGGTTACGTGTGACGCTAGAGTTTGAACTGGTCAGATTGTCTCGACGTCGAGCTACATTCGATGCCGGACGCTGTCCCGTCATACCCCTCGTACCCTGCAGGAACGCTCAGTCGTGGATTGGAAAGAGCAGCGTGGACCTTTACGAATATCAGGCAAGAGACCTGTTTGAGCAGTATGGAGTCCCGGTTCTGCCGGGCATCATCGCGGACACACCCGAGGAGGTGCGCGCCGCAGCGGAGAAGCTCGGCGGTGTCGTCGTCGTCAAGGCCCAGGTGAAGGTCGGCGGTCGCGGCAAGGCGGGCGGCGTCAAGGTCGCCAAGACCCCCGACGACGCCTTCGCGGCCGGACAGGCGATCCTCGGACTCGACATCAAGGGGCACACCGTCAACCGGGTCATGGTCGCCGGCGGCGCGCGCATCAAGCAGGAGTTCTACTTCTCGGTGCTGCTCGACCGGTCCAACCGCTCCTACCTCTCGCTCGCGAGCTACGAGGGCGGCGTCGAAATCGAGGTTCTCGCCGTCGAGAAGCCCGAGGCGCTCGCCTACGTCGCGGTCGACCCGAACCTCGGGATCGACCTCGACACGGCCCGGCGCATCGCCGTCGAGGCGAAGTTCCCCGCCGAGCTCATTGAGAAGGTCGCCCCGGTCTTCGTGCAGGCTCTACAACGTGTTCAAGGGTGAGGATGCGACCCTCGTCGAGGTCAACCCGCTCGTCCTGACCGAAGAGGGCGACATCATCGCCCTCGACGGCAAGGTCACCCTTGACGAGAATGCCGGCTTCCGCCACCCGAAGCACGCCCTGCTCGAGGATGCGGCCGCCGCAGACCCGCTCGAGGCCAAGGCCAAGCTCAACGATCTCAACTACGTCAAGCTCGACGGTGTCGTCGGCGTCATCGGAAACGGCGCAGGGCTCGTGATGTCCACGCTCGACGTGGTCGCATACGCGGGCGAGAACTTCGGCGGCGTCAAGCCGGCCAACTTCCTCGACATCGGCGGCGGAGCATCCGCTGAGGTCATGGCAGCGGGACTCGACGTCATCCTCGGCGACCCCCAGGTCAAGAGCGTCTTCGTCAACGTCTTCGGCGGCATCACCGCTTGTGACGCGGTCGCCCGTGGCATCGTCGGCGCGCTCGCCGAGCTCGGCAGCGCCGCGAACAAGCCCCTCGTCGTGCGCCTCGACGGCAACAACGTCGAGGAAGGCCGCCGCATCCTCACCGAGGCCAACCACCCGCTGGTCACCTTGGCCGCCACCATGGACGAGGGCGCCGCCAAGGCCGCCGAACTCGCCTACGCCGCGAAGTAAGGGATTTTCGAACATGTCTATCTTCCTCAACAAGGACTCCAAGGTCATCGTCCAGGGCATCACCGGCGGTGAGGGCACCAAGCACACCGCCCTCATGCTGAAGGCGGGCACCCAGGTCGTCGGCGGCGTCAACGCCCGCAAGGCCGGCACCACCGTCGTGCACGGCGACGTCGAACTCCCCGTCTTCGGCTCGGTCGCCGAGGCCATCGAGAAGACCGGGGCGGATGTCTCGATCGCCTTCGTCCCGCCGGCCTTCACCAAGGACGCCGTGATCGAGGCCATCGACGCCGAGATCCCGCTGCTCGTCATCATCACGGAGGGCGTCCCGGTGCAGGACTCCGCCGAGTTCTGGGCATACGCCAAGGCGAAGGGCAACAAGACCCGCATCATCGGGCCGAACTGCCCCGGCATCATCACGCCGGGTGAGGCGCTCGTCGGCATCACGCCGGCGAACATCACCGGTAAGGGCCCGGTCGGCCTCGTCTCCAAGTCGGGCACCCTGACCTACCAGATGATGTACGAACTGCGCGACCTCGGCTTCTCGACCGCGATCGGCATCGGCGGCGACCCGATCATCGGAACGACCCACATCGACGCCCTCGAGGCCTTCGAGAACGACCCGGAGACCCTCGCGATCGTGATGATCGGCGAGATCGGCGGCGACGCCGAGGAGAAGGCGGCCGACTACATCCGGGCGCACGTCACCAAGCCCGTCGTCGGCTACGTCGCGGGCTTCACCGCTCCGGAGGGCAAGACCATGGGCCACGCCGGGGCGATCGTCTCCGACGGCGCCGGAACCGCCCAGGGCAAGAAGGAGGCCCTCGAGGCCGCCGGGGTCAAGGTCGGCAAGACGCCGAGCGAGACCGCGACCCTGCTGCGCGAGGTCCTCGCCGCACTGTAGTCCGGCATCCGTACGACAGAGGGGCCCGCCACCACGGCGGGCCCCCTTTTTTTCGCCTGCTTCGGCGGGGGCGCGCGGAGCGGTCAGGCGGGCGAGGTAGGCTCCCACCGGATGAACCGCTTAACGACAGCCCTGCTCGCCGCACTCGAGGCGCTCATTGTCGTAGCCATCGGAGTCGGCGTCTCCCTCGTGCCCCTGACCATTCTCTGGGCCACCCAGTATGGCCTCGCGGTCGACTGGCTCGTCTTCTGGCGCGCCTCGGTCTCCGTCTGGCTGCTCGGCAACGGCGTGGACCTCGCCGTCCAGCTGGATCCCACCGTCGTCGCCGCTCTCGGCCTGCCCGGCGCGGAGGCCCCGTTCTCGCTCACCATCGCGCTCCTCGGCTTCGCCCTGCTCGCCCTGTTCCTCGGCAGGCACACCGGGCGCCGCGCGGCGGACTCGCCGCACCGCTGGACCGGCGTGCTGACCGCGATCCCCGTCTACGGGCTGCTCGCGACCCTGCTCACCCTCACCGTCGGCACGGATGCTCTGCACCCGTCGGTCCCGCAGGGCGTGCTCCTGCCCACGGCCGTGTTCGCCGCCGGGGTGTTCATCGGCGCCCGCCACCGGACCGAGTCACCAGAGCATCCGGTCGCCGGCCAGGCACCGCACCTCGCGGGAGCGTCGGCGCACCCGGCGCCGGGCCGTGGAGCCACCGGCCGCCCGGCCGCGACCGGAGCCGGCGCAGCCGCTTCAGCCAGGCCCCGCCCGGCCTGGCTGCGCGCCCTTCCCGCTTTCCCCGCGCTTCCGGCCCTGCCGCGGTTGCCCGAGGTGCCCGCCGACTGGCGCTCGATCCTGACCGGCGCCCTCCGCGCGGGCTTCGGTGCCGCGACCGGGACGATCGGGATCGCGGCCCTCGCCGTCTTCGTGCTGATCCTCGGCAACTTCGCGACCGTCATCGGCCTCTACGAGACCGTGCAGGCCGGTGTGATGGGTGGCATCACGCTGACCATCGCCCAGCTCGCCCTGATCCCCAACCTCGTGATCTGGGCGGCGGCCTGGTTCGTCGGGCCCGGCGTCGCCGTCGGCCTCGGGTCGAGCGTGTCCCCGGTCGGCACCGTGCTCGGCCCGCTGCCCGGCCTGCCGCTGCTCGGGGTGCTCCCGCAGGGCAGTCTCGCCTTCGGTTTTCTCGGGCTCCTCGTGCCCGTCCTCTTCGGCTATCTCACGGCCGTCGCGACCCGGCAGCGCCAGTACCGGGCGGGTGGGCCCGGCGCCGATCGCGGACGGCTCGCCCTGACCGGAGTCCTCGCCGGCATCGTCGCCGGCACTATCCTCGGTTTGCTGGCCTGGTGGTCCGGCGGGGCACTCGGCCCTGGCCGGCTCGTCGACGTCGGACCGAACCCGATGCTGGTCGGCGCTTTCGCCGCGCTCGAGGTCGGCGTCGCCGCAGTGCTCGGCATGCTGACGCCCCCGATCCGGCGGCGCGGTGCCACCTCCGGTGCCACGGCTCCCGCCCCGGCCTCACCGGCGAGGACCGGCAAACGATAGGCTCGACCAGTGCTGTCATTGGTCGTATTGATTTCCGGCGGGGGATCCAACCTCCGTTCCCTCCTGGAAGCGTGCCAGGACGCCGAGTACCCGGCGCGCATCGTCGCGATCGGCGCGGACCGGGATGCGGACGGCCTCGACCTCGGTGAAGAGTTCGGCGTGTCCACCTTCACGGTTCCGTACAGCTCTTTCTCGTCTCGCGAGGAGTGGGGCGACGAACTGCTCGCTGTGATCCAACAGTGGTCGCCCGACCTCGTCGTGCTGAGCGGCTTCATGCGCCTCCTGCCCGCCCGGGTCGTCGCCGCACTGTCCCCGCACCTGCTCAACACGCATCCGGCCTACCTGCCCGAGTTCCCGGGAGCCCACGGGGTGCGCGACGCGCTCGCCGCCGGTGTTCCCGAGACCGGCGCCAGCCTCATCGTCGTCGACACCGGTGTCGACGACGGCCCCATCGTCGCGCAGGAGCGGGTTCCGGTGCTTCCGGATGACACCGAGGACTCCCTGCACGCCAGGATCAAGATCGTCGAACGACGCCTGCTCGTGCAGGCCGTTCTCGACATCGCCAACGGAAACACGAACCTCAAGGAGCACTCCCAGATATGAGCGGGCACAGCAACGACCAGAGCCTTTACCGCGAACGCGATGTCGTCCCGGTGCGGCGGGCGCTCATCTCGGTGAGCGACAAGACCGGCCTGGTCGAGCTTGCGGCCGCCCTCGTGGCGACCGGCGTCGAAATCGTGTCGACGGGGTCGACCGCTGCGAGCATCCGTGCCGCCGGCTTCGCCGTGACCGATGTCGCCGCCGTCACGGGCTTCCCTGAGTCCCTCGACGGCCGGGTCAAGACCCTGCACCCCGGAGTGCACGCCGGTATCCTTGCCGACCTGCGGCTCGCCGCCCACGAGGCCCAGCTCACCGAGCTCGGCATCGCGCCCTTCGAACTCGTCGTGGTGAACCTGTACCCCTTCGTCGAGACCGTGAACTCCGGTGCTCCTGCCGCTGAGGTCATCGAGCAGATCGACATCGGCGGGCCCGCACTCGTGCGCGCAGCGGCGAAGAACCACCCGAACGTCGCGATCGTGGTCGACCCGGAGAACTACGGCGAGATCGTCACCGCCGTTGCGGCAGGGGGCACGACGCTCGAGCCTGCGCCGCAAGCTCGCCTCGCTCGCCTTCGAGCACACGGCCGGCTACGACCTGAGCGTCTCCGCGTGGTTCACCGAGAACGTCTACGACCAGTGGCAGGACGACACCGAGGCCCTCGACGAGGCCATCCTCGACGAGTTCGACGCCGTGATCGGCACCGCATTCGACGACGAAGGCCCCTTCCCCGGCACCCTCGCGATCGAGGCCACCCGAGGCAGCGTGCTGCGCTACGGCGAGAACTCGCACCAGGCCGCCGCGCTCTACCTCGGCGAAGGCGGAGAAGGCATCGCCCAGGCGGTGCAGCGCCACGGCAAGGAGATGTCGTACAACAACTACGTCGACGCCGACGCCGCCGTGCGCGCCGCCTTCGACTTCGCCGAACCGGCCGTCGCCATCATCAAGCACGCCAACCCGTGCGGCATCGCCGTGGCCAACCCCAAGGCACCGGATGCGATCGCCTCCGCCCACAAGCGCGCTCACGACTGCGACCCGGTCTCCGCCTTCGGCGGGGTCATCGCGGCCAACCGCATCGTGACCCTCGGCATGGCCGAGACCGTCAGCCAGATCTTCACCGAGGTGCTCGTCGCACCCGGCTTCGAGCCGGCCGCGTTCGAACTGCTCAGCCAGAAGAAGAACATCCGCCTGCTCGAGCTTCCGGAGAACTACCACCGATCCTCGCTCGAGCCTGCGCCAGATCTCCGGCGGGCTGCTCGTGCAGGAAACCGACTCCTTCGAGGACTTCGACTCCTCCACCTGGACCCTGGCAGCCGGCGAGGAGGTCGACGCGGCCACTCGCGCAGACCTCGAGTTCGCGTGGAAGGCGTGCCGGTCCGTGAAGTCGAACGCGATCCTGCTCGCCCGCTCCGGGGCATCCGTGGGCGTGGGAATGGGCCAGGTCAACCGGGTCGACTCGTGCCACCTCGCCGTGCTGCGGGCCGGGGACAGGGCCGCAGGCTCCGTGGCAGCCTCCGACGCGTTCTTCCCGTTCGCCGACGGTCTGCAGGTGCTGCTCGAGGCCGGCGTCACCGCGGTCGTGCAGCCGGGCGGCTCGGTGCGCGACCCCGAGGTCATCGCCGCGGCCACGGAGGCGGGCGTCGCGATGTACTTCACCGGGGAGCGCCACTTCTTCCACTGATCCGCGGAGGCTCCTGCCAGCGGGATCTGGCACGATGGAAGGGTCCGGGTCGCCAATCGGGGTTCCGGGCGGAGGGACACCCGTGCCGTTGCTCGATGGTTTCATTGAACCCACCTTCCTGATCGCGTTCGTCGTCGCGGTGATCAGCGCCTTTGTGATCACCGCGATCGCCGCGTTCGTCTTCCGGATGGCCGCGCGCAAGCGGGCCTGGGCGCGCACGTTCATCCGCCTGTGCCGGCGTCCGTTCCGGATCGTGATCCTGGTCGGAGCCCTCTGGATCGCCACGTCCGTGTACCTGGTCACGACACCGGAGCCTGACCCTCGCCGTCGACTTCATCATGCGCGCCCTGTTCATCGCTGCGGCGACCTGGCTCCTCGCGGCACTGCTGTACTTCTTCGAGGAGGTCATCGCCGCCCGGTACCGCATCGACGTGCGGGACAACCGGGTGGCCCGGCGGGTCCGCACCCAGCTGCGCATGCTCCGCCGGATCAGCGTCGTCGTGGTCATCGTCTGCGCGATCGGCACGGTGCTCCTGAGCATCCCCGGTGCCGCGGCGGTCGGGGCGAGCCTCTTCGCCTCCGCGGGACTCCTGAGCGTCGTCGCGGGCCTCGCCGCCCAGTCGAGCCTTGCCAACGTCTTCGCCGGGATGCAGCTCTCCTTCAGCAACGCCCTACGCGTCGACGACGTCGTCATCGTCGAGAACGAATGGGGCAGGATCGAGGAGATCACCCTCACCTACATCGTCGTGCACATCTGGGACGACCGGCGGATGGTGCTCCCGTCCACGTACTTCACGACGACCCCGTTCCAGAACTGGACCCGTCGCACGAGCGAACTGCTCGGCTCCGTCGAGTTCGACGTCGACTGGCGGGTCAGCACCGGGGCGATGCGCGAGGAGCTCAACCGGATCGTCGCGCAGACCGAGCTCTGGGACCGGCGGGTCGCCGTGCTCCAGGTGACGGATGCCGTCGGCGGCTTCGTCCGCATCCGGGTGCTGGTCTCGGCCGGGGATGCCGCGATGCTCTGGGACCTGCGCTGCATCGTGCGGGAGAACCTGGTCGAGTGGCTCGTCGCCGAGAACCCGGACGCCCTCCCGCTCGGTCGCGTCGAGGTGCGTCAGCCAGCCCGCCCGTCCGGGGCCGCGGCTCCCAGGCCGGCGGGGGCACAGCGCCCGGTCACCGAGGCGCCCGGCCTGTTCTCCGGCGACTCCGAGGCCGTGCACCGCGGCGAGGAATTCACCCGCTCGATGCCGATCCAGGAAGTCAACGACCAGAAATTCTGACCCGGCCGGCGCGGGGGCGCGAGGTCGGCCGACCCCCTGACCCACCCTGCTGACTCCGTTCTGACCCATACACTGTCGGGATGGACATCCCCGCACTCGACCCCGCCGCCCGCCGGATCGCCCTGGTCCGCCGCCCCGCGGACAACCTCGCCGAAGGCCAGCTCACGCACATCGAGCGTGTCCCCGTCGATCTCGCGCTCGCCCGCACGCAGTGGGCCGGTTACGTCGCAGCGCTCGCCGCGGAGGGCTGGAACACCGTCGAGGTCGAACCCGCCCCGCTGTTGCCGGACTCCGTCTTCATCGAGGACGCCGTGATCTCGTTCGGCGACATCGCCGTCGTCACGAGCCCTGGCGCGCCGACCCGCCGTGACGAGACCGGTGGGGCAGCGGATGCCGTCCGCGACCTGGGCATCCCGGTGCACCACCTCGCACTTCCCGGCACCCTCGACGGCGGCGACGTGCTCAAGATCGGCCGGACCGTGTACGTCGGCCGGAGCCTCCGCACGAACGACGCGGGCATCGACCAGGCTCCGCGACATCGTGTCCCCGCTCGGCTACACCGTCGTCGCGGTCCCGATCAGCAAGGTGCTGCACCTCAAGTCCGCCGTCACGGCACTGCCCGACGGCACCGTGATCGGCTATCCGCCCCTCGTCGACGATTCCACGGTGTTCGAACCCTTCCTTCCGGTCCCGGAGGAATACGGCACGGCCGTCGTCGTGCTCGGGCCGGACGCCGTGCTGATGTCGAGCGCGGCCCCGCTCTCCGCCGCCCTGTTCGCCGCGCGAGGCTACCGCGTCGTCACCGTCGACATCTCAGAATTCGAGAAACTCGAGGGCTGCGTCACCTGCCTGAGCGTGCGCATCCGCTGACCCGGAACCCGCACCTCAAACGGGTGCTTGCGTCCAGACGGGGTGTGGCCGTACTCTGGAAGGCTGCCTGACCCGGGGAGCACAACGAGGATTCGACGCGCTCAGGAGGCCGACATGACACAGACAGCACAGCCACAGCTCGCGATGGATGCGACCACTGGCGCTGGCTCTGCCGTCCGCGAGAGCGCGGCCTAGCCACTCGATCCGCACCGTGCGCCGGCTCCCTCCTCCCGCACCCCGCCCGTAACCCGCAGCCCGCGACCGGCATCCCGCCGTCGCGCCCGTACGGAAGCGCCCAGCTTCCCGCCCGCTGTCGAACGCGACCCGACGCGACTTCTTCGACTCCTCGACGCCCCTGCAGCCCCGGGGCCTCGCTCAGCACCAGGTATCCGAACAGGCTCCACTCGTGACCCAGATCACACCCACCCCCCTCCTCTCGAAACCACACCACTCACTCCTATGGACCAGACTCCGAACCCCGCGACCGATTCGACGACCACGACCACGGCTGCGGCCCTGGCCGCACCTGCCGGTGAGCAGCCCCGGAAGCGGGCGAGCACGCTGCGCACCCTCCTGCGCCTGTTCCCCTATGTGCGTCCCGCGCTGCCCCGGCTCGTCCTCGGCATGGTCGCGGCCCTCCTGGCGGCCGTCGTCGCCCTCGCGATCCCGCAGGTGCTGCAGGGCCTCGTCGACGGCGCGCTGTCCCGGCAGGACCCCTCCGGGATCTGGCCGGCCGTGCTCGTGATCCTCGGCCTCGGCGTGCTCGAGGCGATCCTGATCGCGCTCCGCCGCTGGTTCGTGCTGGTCCCGGGCACCCACGTCGAGGCGAGCATGCGCAACGCCCTGTACGCGCGCCTCCAGGACCTGCCGGTCTCCTTCCACGACCGCTGGCCGAGCGGGCAGCTGCTCTCCCGCGCGGTGAGCGACCTGAACCTGATCCGGCGCTGGATCTCCTTCGGCCTGGTCCTCCTGGTCGTCAATATCGTCACGATCGTGATCGGCGCCGCGGTGCTCGTGTCGATGAACTGGATCCTCGGCGTCGTCTTCATCGTCTGCTCGGTGCCGCTCTGGATCGTCGGGTACCTGTTCGAGGAGAAGTACTCCGTCGTGGCCCGGCGCAGCCAGGGACCAGGCCGGCGACCTCGCGACCGCCGTCGAGGAGTCCGTCCACGGCATCCGCGTGCTCAAGGCCTTCGGGCGCGGCGGCTTCGCGCTCAAGAACTTCTCCCAGCAGGCCGAAGACCTTCGCGGCACCGAGATCGAGAAGGCGCGCGCGATCGCGGGCATCTGGCTCTGGCTCCTGATGGTGCCCGATGTCGCGTTCGCGCTCTGCCTCGTCGCCGGAGTCTGGCTCGCCGCGCAGGGCGAGCTCAGCGTCGGCGGCCTCGTCGCGTTCTTCGCGACGGCGACGGTGCTCCGCTGGCCGGTCGAATCGATCGGGTTCCTGCTCTCGATGACCTTCGACGCCCGGACCGCGACCGACCGCTACTTCGACGTGCTGGATGCCCCGAACAGCATCACCGACCCCGACCGGCCGGTCACGCTCGCCGCCCCCCCCGGCAGGCTCGCTTTCGAGGACGTGCACTTCCGCTACCCGGACTCGCCCGCGCGGTTCCCCGACCTGCTCGACGGCGTCAACCTCGTTCTGCAACCGGGGGAGACCATGGCCCTCGTCGGCCTGACCGGGTCGGGCAAGTCCACCCTCACCGCCCTCACCACCCGCCTCTACGACGTCACCCAGGGCAAGGTCACGCTCGACGGCGTCGACGTGCGCGCGTTCGGTCGCGAGGACCTGCGCGGCCACCTCGCGATGGCGTTCGAGGACGCGACGTTGTTCTCGGCATCCGTGCGCGACAACGTGCTGCTCGGCCGGCCCGAGTTCGCCGAGCGGTCGGCGGCAGCGGATGCCGCGCTCGAGGAGGCCCTGCAGGTCGCGCAGGCCGGGTTCGTGCGTGATTTGCCCGACGGCGTCGACACCCTCGTCGGCGAAGAGGGCATGAGCCTCTCCGGCGGCCAGCGCCAGCGGATCGCGCTCGCCCGCGCGGTCGCGGCGAAGCCGGCTGTGCTCGTCCTCGACGACCCGCTTTCGGCCCTCGACGTGGACACCGAGTCCCTCGTCGAGGCCGCGCTCCGCGAGGTGCTCGCCTCCACCACGGCACTCATCGTCGCGCACCGGCCCTCGACGGTCACGCTCGCCGACCGGGTCGCCCTGCTCGAGGACGGCCGGATCACCGCGGTCGGCCGCCACTCCGAGCTCCTGCGCACCAACGAGCACTACCGGTTCGTGATCTCGAGCCTGGAAGACGAAGAACGTCGAGACGCCACCAGGCAGAACGCACGAGAGGAGGCCGCACGATGAGCGTCATCGGAGTCGAAGGCGAAGAACGCAACAACTTCACCACGGCCGAGAGCAAGCAGATCCGGGCGCGCTCGCTGCGCCTGCTCGGCTCCCTGCTGCGCCCGGTGCGCTGGCGGGTCACCGCGGCGATGCTCATCGTGGTGCTCTCCACCGCGGCGCAGGTCGCCGGTCCCGCCCTCATCGCGTACGGGATCGACCGGGGGCTGCCCGCCCTGCTCGCCCAGGACTGGCTCCCGCTCGCGGCGACCGGCGGGGTCTACCTCATCACCGGAGTGATCGGCGCGATCCTGATCGCCTGGTACACCATGATGTCGGCGAGGATCAGCCAGGCCGTGCTGATCGACCTCCGCAAGCGGGTCTTCCTGCAGACCCAGCGGCTCAGCCTCGAGTTCCACGAGTCGTACACCTCCGGGCGGATCATCTCCCGGCAGACGAGCGACCTCGACGCGATCCGCGAGTTGCTCGACTCCGGTATCAACCAGCTCGTGCAGGGCCTGTTGTACATGGCATTCACGGCGATCGCGCTCGTGACCCTCGATGGCATCAGCGGCCTCGTGCTGCTGGGCTCCCTGGTCCCGCTGTTCGCCCTCACCCGCTGGTTCCAGGTGCGCTCGCAAACGCTGTTCCGTCGGTCCCGGACCGCATCGGCGAGCCTCATCGTGAAGTTCGTCGAGACCATGACCGGCATCCGCGCCGTCAAGGCGTTCCGGGCGGAGAAACGCAATGAGGAGGTCTTCGGCGGCCTCGTCGAGGACTACCGGAAGGTGAACGGCCGGGTGATCCAGCTGTTCGGGATCTTCGACCCCGGCCTCATCCTGATCGGCAACGTCGCCGTCGCCGTAGTGCTCCTCCTCGGTGGATTCCGCGTCGTCGACGGGCAGCTCGCGATCGGCGCGCTGCTCGCGGCCCTGCTCTACACCCGGCGGTTCTTCGACCCGATGGAGGAGATGGCGATGTTCTACAACTCCTACCAGTCCGCCGCTGCGGCGCTCGAGAAGATCTCCGGAGTGCTCGAAGAACTCCCGGGCGTGCCGGATCCGACTGCTCCCGTCGACCTGTGGGAGGCGCGCGGCGCCCTCACCTTCACCGGGGTGCGCTTCGAGTACCAGTCCGACCGGGTCGTGCTGCCGACCTTCGACCTCGCGATTCCCGCCGGGCAGACCATCGCCCTCGTCGGTTCGACCGGGGCGGGCAAGTCGACGCTCGCCAAGCTGATGGCGCGGTTCTACGATCCCACCGACGGCCAGGTGTCGCTCGACGGCGTCGACCTGCGCCGGCTGCACCCGAAAGACCTCCGCCGCGCCATCGTGATGGTCACCCAGGAGGCGTACCTGTTCAGCGGGTCCGTCGCCGACAACATTGCGATCGGCAAACCGGATGCGTCCCCCGCCGAGATCGTCGCGGCGGCGAAGGCCGTCGGTGCGCACGAATTCATCGAGAACCTCCCCGGCGGCTACGACACCGACGTGAACAAGCGCGGTGGCCGGGTGTCGGCCGGGCAGCGCCAGCTGATCTCGTTCGCGCGGGCCTTCCTCGCGAACCCTGCGGTGCTGATCCTCGACGAGGCGACGTCCTCGCTCGACATCCCGAGCGAGCGGCTCGTGCAGCAGGCGCTGCAGACCCTGCTCGCCGACCGCACGGCCGTCATCATCGCGCACCGGCTGTCCACGGTCGCCATCGCCGACCGGGTGCTCGTGATGGAGCACGGGATCATCGTCGAGGACGGCGCCCCCGACGACCTGATCGACGGCACCGGACGGTTCGCCCAGCTGCACGCGGCCTGGCGGGAATCACTCGTGTAGCGGCATCCGCCGGTATGAGAGCGGATGCTGTTCCGCGAGAGTACGAAAATGGCCCCTTCGCAGCGCGCGAAGGGGCCATTTCTCCGCTCTCGCGAACCAGCTTGTCAGGGACCAGCTTGTCAGGGACCAGCCCGTCAGGAGGTGACGGTGAGGAAGAGGTCGCCGGTGGCAAGGTCGGCGCCGGCTGTGACGGCGTCAGCGAGGGCGATGTTCTCCGCTGTGCGCTCGAGGATGATGACCGGCACGATGGGATTGCGTCCGCCGGCCACGACGGCCGCGGAGTCCCATGTCACGATCACGTCGCCGGCCGCAACCTGGTCGCCCTGCTTCGCCCGCAGCGTGAAGCCCTCGCCGCGGAGCTCGACCGTGTCGATGCCGAGGTGGACCAGGACCCCGATCCCGTCGGGGGAGAGGATCACGTAGGCGTGCGGGAAGACCTTGAGCAGCTTGCCGCTGATCGGCGCGATCGCGTCGATCATGCCGCGCGGCGGGTCGATCGCGGCGCCGGGGCCCACGATCGCCTGAGCGAACGTGGGGTCGGGGACCTCGCCGAGGTCGACGGCGCGGCCGGGGACGGGCGCAAGGACGACGACGGGCGTCACGAGGACGACGGGGGCCCCACGGCTCACAGGAGGTCTTCGATGTCTTCGGCGAGGTTGTCGGCCTCTGGCCCGACGACGACCTGGACGATGGTGCCGGACCGGAACACGCCGTGGGCGCCCGCCGCCTTGAGCGCCGGCTCGTTCACGAGGGCCGGGTCCTTCACCTCGGTGCGCAGTCGGGTGATGCACGCCTCGATCTCGACGAGGTTGCCTGATCCGCCGAGGCCGGCGAGGATTTGCTCCGCTTTGCTGCTCATGGTGTTACCTCCAGTGATGGTGGGCCGGGAACCGGTCGCACGGGCCGGGATACGCGTGAAGCGTTCCTGCCGTGAGCCAAGTCTGCGCCCTGTCTGATTCGGTTTCGGGTGTTCTCAGAGAACCCGAGCGGCTGGGGGTCTTGACAAGCAGGGTGCCGCGGCTTCATCATCGAACTATTGGATCGTACCAGTACGGACCAGAAAGCGAAAGTGGTCCTATGCTGGTATCTACACCCCAACCATCCGGAGGACGCAGCGAGATGACCGACATCGATGAGGTCCCGGTCCTGGAATCAGGACCGGTCTCCAAGCACGCCCAGTTGCGCTCGATCCTCGAGGAACTCGTCGAGACCAGCCTCGCTCCCCACGCCGCGATCCCGCCGGAGCGAAAGCTCATGACGCGCTACGGCGTCAGCCGCTCGACGGTGCGCGAGGCGATCCGGCAGCTCGTCGAGGAGGGCGTCCTCTACCGCGTGCAGGGCAAGGGCACCTTCGTGGCCGGCGAACGCGTGCAAAGTGACCTGCACCTCGCGTCTTTCACCGAGGACATGCGTCGGCGCGGACTCGTCCCCGCGACGATCGTGCGCTCGTCCCGGCTGATCGAGGCGCCCCTCGCCGTGCGGGCGGCCCTCGGCCTCAAAGCAGGCTCGCTGGTGCTCGAGATCGAACGGCTGCGCCTCGCCGATGGCGTGCCGATGGCGCTCGAGCGCGGCTACTATCCGGCGGACCTGCTCCCGGATCTCGACGCCAAGGACCTGACCCGGTCCCTCTACGCGACGTTCGCGACCGAGTACGGCCTCCGGATCGACAACGCCGAACAGGCGGTCTGGGCAGAGGGCGCCGATGCCCTGCTCGCCGCCACCCTCGGCATCGCCGCCAACGCCCCCGTCATGGTCTTCCGTCGGACCTCGTCCGCCGGGTCCGCTTACCTCGAACACGTCACGTCGTGGTACCGGGGCGACCGGTACCAGATCCACATGACGCTCAACCTGCAGCACCAACCCTGACCCACAGACCAGCCTGACGTACAGCCCATCCACCCACCATCCAGACCATCCAACCCAACCAACGCACCACCAGGAGGAGATCCATGTCCAGCATCACCGTAGACGCCGGGACGAAACGGCCGTTCCCCGGCCTCGCGCAACTTCAACGAGTCGGTCGCAGCCTCATGCTGCCGATCGCGGCATTGCCGGCGGCCGGCCTCTTGCTCCGGCTCGGCCAGCCGGACCTGCTCGGGCGCATCCCGGGCTTCGAGACCGGAGCGGCCGTGATCGCCTCGGCAGGCGGCGCCCTCTTCGACGCGCTGCCGCTCCTCTTCGCGGTCGGCGTCGCGATCGGCTTCGCGAAGAAGTCCGACGGCTCGACCGCGCTCGCCGCGGTCGTCGGTTACCTGGTCTTCTCCAAGGTCGGAGAGGCGATGTCGCCCCTCGTCCTGGGCCTTCCCGCAGAGGGCGGCAAGCAAGTCCTCGTCAATTACAGTGTCCTCGGCGGCATCCTGATCGGTATCACCTCCGCCCTGCTCTGGCAGCGGTTCCATCGGATCTCGTTGCCGAGCTATCTCGCCTTCTTCGGCGGCAGGCGCTTTGTGCCGATCATCACCGCCGGAACGGCACTCGTGCTCGGCGTCCTCCTCGCGTTCGTCTACCCGGCATTCGCGACCGGTCTCTCCGCATTCGGCGAGTTCGTCTCCTCGAACAACATCTGGGGCGGCTTCCTCTACGGCACGACCAACCGTCTGCTGATCCCGGTCGGCCTGCACCACATCCTCAACTCGGTGATGTGGTTCGTGATCGGCGACTACAACGGAGCCCACGGCGACATCGCCCGGTTCTTCGCCGGTGACCCCACCGCCGGTTCGTTCATGACCGGGTTCTTCCCGATCATGATGTTCGCGCTGCCGGCAGGCGCCCTCGCCATCTGGCACGAGGCCAAGCCGTCGCAGAAGAAGATCGTCGGCGGCATCATGCTCTCCGGCGCCCTGACGGCACTCCTCACCGGAGTCACGGAGCCCCTCGAGTTCTCCTTCATGTTCGTCGCCTTCCCGCTGTACCTCATCCACGCAGTACTCACCGGGTCCTCGCTGGCTCTCGTGAATGCGCTCGGGATCCGGGACGGCTTCACCTTCAGCGCCGGCACCTTCGACTACGTCCTCAACTTCGGACTGGCCGAGAAGCCGCTTCTGCTCATTCCGATCGGACTGGCGTACGCCGGCATCTACTACTTCCTGTTCCGCTTTGTGATCCGCAAGTGGAACCTCAAGACCCCCGGTCGCGGCGACGACGAGGTCCCCGACGCGACCGTGCCCGACTCCGCGTCGTCCACGGCCGTCTAAACCCACCAACGCCGGGGTCGCGGGCGTGCCCGTGACCCCGGCAGTACCACCACGCATCATCATTGTGAAACTGGAGCAGAACATTGGCTGAAGTAATCGTCCTCGACACCGAGACCGCAGCGGGAACGCTTGCGGCGGCATCCATCCGCGCCCTGATCAGGCGCAAGCCGGACGCCGTCCTCGGCCTGGCCACCGGATCGACGCCGCTCTCCGTGTACGCGGCGCTCGCGGCCTCCCTCGCGGAGGAACCCCTCGACATGTCCCGCGTGCGCGGCTTCGCCCTCGACGAGTACGTCGGGCTTCCCGCGGGCCACCCCGAGAGCTACCGCGCCGTCATCACTCGCGACGTCGTCGTGCCCCTCGGGCTCGACCCCGCGAACATCCGCACCCCGAACGGCGACGTGGCCACCCTCGAGACTGCCGGACTCGACTACGAGGCCGCCATCGTCGCGGCCGGCGGGGTCGACGTACAGATCCTCGGCATCGGGCAGACCGGCCACGTCGGCTTCAACGAGCCCGGCTCCTCCTTCGCGTCCGTCACCCGGATCAAGACCCTGACCGAGAAGACCCGGATCGACAACGCGCGTTTCTTCGCCTCTCCCGACGACGTGCCGATCCACTGCATGACTCAGGGCCTCGGCACCATCCGCCGTGCCAGGCACCTCATCCTGCTCGCGTTCGGTGAAGAGAAGGCGGATGCGATCGCCGCGGCCGTCGAGGGACCGGTCAGTTCCAGCAAGCCGGGTTCGGTCATCCAACTGCACCCGCACGTGACGGTCCTCGTCGACGAGGCAGCGGCATCCCGCCTCGCCAACCGGGACTACTACGCATACGCCTACGCCCACAAGTACGCCTGGCAGGGAATCTAACCCCGTGGCCGACTCGATTCTGCTCAGCGCCGGCACCGTCGTCGCCGCGGACGCCGTGCACACCCCGGGCTGGGTCGAGGTCAGGGCCGGACGGATCGACGCCGTCGGTGCCGGCAAGCCGCCGCGGGTCCCCGATGCTCACTACCCGGACGGCATCCTCGCCCCCGGCTTCGTCGACGTGCACAACCACGGCGGCGGCGGCTACAGCTTCAACGACACGGACACCGCCCTCGCGGCGGCAGGGATCGCGGCGACCCACCGGCAACACGGGACGACAACGCTGATGGCGAGCCTCGTCACGGCGCCGCTCGAGGACATGGAACGCCTCGTGGCCGACCTCGCCGACCACGTCGACTCCGGCCTGCTCGCGGGCATCCATCTCGAGGGGCCCTGGCTCAGCCCTGCCCACCGGGGCGCCCACACGGCGGAGCCTGTTGCGGGTGCCCGACCGGGAGAGCATCGATCGCCTCATGCGCGCCGGCCACGGCACGGTGCGCATGGTCACGATCGCCCCCGAGCTCCCCGGCGGACTCGACGCCGTCCGGCGGATCGTCGGCTACGGAGCGGTCGCCGCGATCGGCCACACCGACGCCAACTACGACATGACCAGGCAGGCCATCCAGGCCGGCGCCACGGCCGGGACGCACCTCTTCAACGCGATGCGTCCCCTGCACCACCGGGAACCAGGGCCGTCACTCGCCCTGCTCGAGAACCCCGCATTGTTCGCCGAACTGATCGCGGACGGAGTGCACCTGCATCCCGCGGTCGTCCGCTTCATCACGGAGAGCCCCTCCCGACCGGTGTTCGTGACGGATGCGATGGCCGCGGCCGGCGCAGACGA
Organism: Cryobacterium breve; assembly: GCF_027594785.1. GTDB lineage: Bacteria > Actinomycetota > Actinomycetes > Actinomycetales > Microbacteriaceae > Cryobacterium > Cryobacterium breve_A. The sequence goes on along the minus strand of NZ_CP075584.1, from coordinate 1,648,956 downwards.
GGGCGAGTACACCCTCGGTGGGCTCCCGGTCAGCGTGTCGGACGGCGAAGCACGCCTCGCGGACGGGACGATCGCCGGGAGCGTCCTCACCCTGAGCGAGGCCGTCCGGTTCGCCGTGCACACGGCCGGCGTCGACCTCGCCACCGCGGTGCGCGCGGCCACGCAGAACCCGGCAGACATGCTCGGACTCACCGGCTGCGGCCGCCTCGCCGCGGGGCAGCCGGCCGACCTGATCGTGCTCGACGCCGGACTCTATGTCACCGCGACCATGCGGTCAGGCGACTGGTGCCGTGCCGGCCTGAGCCGGCACGGGACACCGGCCTAGGCGAAGCCCCAGGCCTTCTCTTCGTCGCTCGAGGCGTCGGACAACGGGATCCCGATCAGCGGGCGCGGCGCCGGCCCGAGCGGATGCATGCTCGGGTCGGGGGCCCGCACGGCCTGTTCCTTGAGTTCGACGAAGATCGCATGGGCCGGCGTGGTGCCGATGTTCACGCCGGCGTGTTCCTGGGCGGGGAGCCAGGCCGTCTCGCCGGCCGGGAGCTCGACATCGACCTCGCGGCCCTCGAAGGACAGCCGCCGGGCGTATGCGCTCAGCGTGATCATCACGCTGTCTGGATGCTCGTGCGGGTTGGTGGTGTCGCCGGGAGCATCGAGGAATTCGAGCACGCGAACGCGGTCGTTTTCGAGGAGTACCCGGTAGACGCCGGGATCCGTCACGAGCGGGTCGAGGGGGTGGGTGGCGTTCTGTTCACTGGACATGCCGCACGCTAACACCGATTGCTTGCGACGCGCTAGGAGAAGCCCCAGACGTTCGCCTCGTCGTCGGTGTCCGGAGCGGAGGGGGCGATGGACTGCGGCCCGAGCGGCCGCTCACTGGTGAGCGGGTGGGGATGCCGCGCCAGGCTCCTTGAGCTCGATGAAGATCGAGTGCGTGTCGGTCTGGCCGGTGTTCGCACCGGTGTGCTCCTGGGCGGGAAGCCAGCGTGCGACCCCGGCGGGAAGCTCGACGTCGACGGTGCGGCCGTCGGACGAGATGCGCCGGCTGAACTCGCTCAGGGTGACCATGACGCTGTCCGGATGCCGGTGCGGCGCCGTCGCGGCACCGGGCGTGTCCCGGTACTCGAGCACGCGCACGCGCTCGTTCTCGAGGATCACCCGGTAGAGGCCCGGGTTGGTGACGACAGGGTCCTGAAAGCCTTCTTCGCTGTCCATGGGGGGCACGGTACCCGCTGCCGGCGTTGCCCGCGAGGTGCGTTTTCAGGACGGTGACCAGCGCGCGACCGCATAGTCGACCCGGTAGCCGGCCGCCGCGGTGCTCGCCAGGACGAGGGGCGTGCCCTCGGCTCGGTAGTGCGGCAGCGCCCTGGCCTCGTGAGCGACCGGCGGGTGGCCGCCGGCCCGGATCACTCGCCACCAGGGGACATCCGCCCCGTAGTGCGCCATGATCTGGCCGACGACACGGGCGCCCCGGGAACCGAGCACCGCCGCGACGTCGCCGTACGTCATCACTCGCCCGGCGGGAATCGAGTCGACGATGCCGAGGACGTTGGTGACGAAATCGCTGTCGGGGGCGAGGCGCATGGACCGGGGCCGCGGCCGTTAAAGCTTGAGCGAACCGATCGTCTCGCCGTACGCGGTCTCGCCGATGTCGACGAAGCCGATCCGGTGGAAGAAGGACTCCGGTCCTTCTTCTCCGGGTTCCCAGATCACGGTGATGTGGTCGAACCCGCGCTTCCGGGCCTCCTCGGCGAGCGCGTCGGCGGCAAATTTGCCGACGCCCTTGCCCTGGGCGCTCGCGTCGACGTTGATGCGCCAGATGCAGGCACGGAATTCCTCGTGCTGCGAATCGGGGTCGAAATTGCCGTGGATGAACCCAGCCACCTCACCGTCGAGCAAGACGACGCGCTGCCACGCGGTCGCGGGGTTGATCACGGAAACCGCCACCGCGTAGGAGACCGGAGCGATGTACAGCTCCTGGCCCGGTTTGAGACTGAGGCTATTGGCCGCAACAATGTTGCGTGCGGACAGTTCTTCCAGACGTAGTTCACCCATGGCAACAGGCTAACCTGCGGCCGACCGGCGTGGTAGTCGGGTTTTGTGCGCCGGGCCGAACCGCACCGAAAACTGTCTCGATGTCGAGACAGTTGCGGAGGGCTTGTAGAATTGGCTCGGCCAAGCGGCCGCGCACCATTCTGAGGAGAATTCATTGGCGAAGATCAAGGTTGAAGGCACCGTCGTCGAGCTCGACGGGGACGAGATGACGCGCATCATCTGGCAGGCCATCAAGGACACGCTCATCCACCCGTATCTCGACATCGACCTCGAGTATTACGACCTGTCGATCCAGAAGCGCGATGAGACCGACGACCAGATCACGATCGACGCGGCCCACGCCATCCAGAAGCACGGCGTCGGCGTCAAGTGCGCGACCATCACCCCGGACGAGGCCCGGGTCGAGGAATTCGGCCTCAAGAAGATGTGGGCGTCGCCCAACGGCACGATCCGCAACATCCTCGGCGGCACCATCTTCCGCGAGCCGATCATCATCTCCAACATCCCGCGCCTGGTTCCCGGCTGGAACAAGCCGATCATCATCGGGCGCCACGCCTTCGGTGACCAGTACCGTGCCACGAACTTCCGCTTCGAGGGGGAGGGCACGCTCAGCATGACCTTCACGCCGAAGGACGGCTCCGAGGCGCAGACCTTCGAGGTCTTCCAGTCACCGGGCAGCGGCGTCGCGATGGGAATGTACAACCTCGACAGCTCGATCCGCGACTTCGCCCGTGCCTCGCTCAACTACGGCCTCGTGCGCAACTACCCGGTCTACCTGTCGACCAAGAACACCATCCTCAAGGCCTACGACGGCCGGTTCAAGGACATCTTCCAGGAGATCTTCGACACCGAGTTCAAGGCCCGCTACGAGGCTGCCGGCCTCACCTACGAGCACCGCCTGATCGACGACATGGTCGCATCCGCCATGAAGTGGGAAGGCGGCTATGTCTGGGCCTGCAAGAACTACGACGGCGACGTGCAGTCGGACACCGTCGCACAGGGCTTCGGCTCGCTCGGTCTCATGACGAGCGTGCTCTCCACCCCCGACGGCAAGGTCGTCGAGGCCGAAGCGGCCCACGGCACCGTGACCCGGCACTACCGCCAGCACCAGCAGGGCAAGCCCACCTCGACGAACCCGATCGCCTCGATCTACGCCTGGACCCGCGGCCTCTCGCACCGGGCCAAGCTCGACGGCAACCCGGCGCTCGCCGAGTTCGCCGAGACCCTCGAGGACGTGGTCATCAAGACCGTCGAAAGCGGCCAGATGACCAAGGACCTCGCGCTGCTGGTCGGCCCGGAGCAGGGCTACCAGACGACCGAGGAATTCCTCGCCGCCATCGCCACGAACCTGCAGACGCGCCTGGCGTAACCACGGCACGTTCCGAAAAGGGCCCCGACCAGACGGTCGGGGCCCTTTTCCGTGCCTGGGGGCGGATGTCCCGGTCAGGCGCTGGGGCGGGTGCCGATCACGACGGTCCCGTCGACGTCCTCGTGGTGCGCGCTGCGGGGGACCAGGCCGTTCCTGGCGAACAACGCGCTCGTGACCGGCGCCTGCCGCGCACTCGTCTCGATCAGGAGACTCCCGCCGGGGGCGAGCCAGCCGGCGGCGGCCGCCGCGACCCGACGCTGCACGTCGAGCCCGTCCGTGCCGCCGTCGAGCGCCAGCCGATGCTCGTGCACCCGGGCCTCCGGCGGCATCCGTTCGATGGAGCGGGTCGGAACGTATGGCGCGTTGACGAGCAGGAGCGCGATGCGACCGCGCAGGTCCGCGGGCAGCGGGGCGAAGAGATCGCCCTCGACCACGGTCCTTCCCGGGAGATTGACGCGGGCGCAGCGGACCGCGACCGGGTCGAGGTCCGCTGATATCAGGTCGAGGCCCAGCCCAGGCCGCGCCGAGAGCAGGGCGGCGCCGACCGCTCCCGTGCCGCAGCAGAGGTCGACGACGATCGCGCCGGCCTCGGCGAGCCCGGCGGACTCGCGCACGAGGGCCTCGGTGCGGCGCCGCGGCACGAAGACGCCGGGCTCGACGTGGATCCGCAGCCCGGAGAAGAGCGCCCAGCCGAGCACGTACTCGAGTGGTTCCCCGCCGGCCCTCCGCTCGAGAAGGTGCTCGAGTTCCGCCGCCGACCGGGCCTCGGCGAGGAGGAGTTCCGCCTCCTCCTCCGCGAAGACGCAGCCCGCCGCACGGAGGCGCGCCACGACGGCGGGGAAGGACGCTGGGGGATCGACCAGGGGCACGCGGAACCTTTCCCGTCGGGTATCGTGCGCGGCATGCGCACGGCCGGCGAATGCCCATAAAATTAGGGCGAGAGACACAGTTTCTCACCTGGAGGAGAAAGCGGCGCGGCATGGCACCTGAACGGCATTCGGTGTCCCGTGCGCGACCCTCGCGTCGGATACGGCGCCGCGGATGAACGCCATGGAACGGATCATCGACGAGGGCCTCCTGATCGCCCTCTCCGCTGTGCGGATGGCCGTGAAAAACCACATCATCGTCGGGGCGCTCCGCGAACACGACAACTTCGACGAATCGTCTTATGAGGCGGTCGCGCGCGACGAGTTACTCCACCTCGCCGTGCAGAACGAAGAGGATGCCGTCCGCGTCGCGCAAGAACGACGGGAACTCGCGTCGCGGCGCTGGTCGCAGGGCTTCACCGAGGATGAGCGGCTCGACCTCGGCAGGCTCGCCCGCCGTCGTCGCGCCCACAAGGGCCTCGCCCTCATCCTGCACACGGTCGCGAACGACGACGAGAAACTCGCCACGATCGTCGAGGATGCGCAACACGACGCGAGTTACGAGATCCGGAAGGCCCTCGCCGCACGCCTGATCCGGCAGACCATCGACGGCCACGCCCCCGGCTATGCGCGGATGCGTGAGGAACGGATCAAATACCTGCTCGCGATCGATTTCGCCATGCTTCGGGATCGGACATCGGGCACGAATCCATAGCGATTCTTCGGCTTTCACGACCACGGCTCACCTAGGATTGAAACAATTCAGGTCGTTGCTCTTGCTCCATCTTTCCCGCCCGATTTCCCGCCCGGGATGCGCCCCAGGTCGACGACGACCTTCGGTCTTCGCACGGGAAAGAACACCATGACAGGCTTCGCACACGTCCTCAAACCGGGTCGCATCGGCACCCTCGAACTCCCGAACCGGGTGATCATGGCGCCGATGGGCACCGAGATGGGCACCCCCGAGGGACTCTTCACCGAGCGGGAGATCGCCTATTACACCGAACGCGCGAGCGGCGGAACGGGCCTCGTGATGACCGGCATCAGCGCCGTCTCCGAGGATTACGAAACCCTCAACGCCGGACTCTGCTGCGTGCACACCGACGCCGCGCTCCCTGGCCTCACCGCCCTCGCCGACTCGATCCACGCCGTCGGTGGCCTGGTCTCCCTGCAGCTCACCGCGGGCCTCGGCCGCAACATCAACGTCATCGACCCGGACCGGCTGCCGATCTCCGCCTCCGACAACCCCCACTACGCCGACCCGAGCGTGCTCTGCCGGCCGCTCGAGATCGACGAGATCCACGTGCTCGTCCGCCGCTTCGGCGAAGCCGCCGCCCGCGCTGCCGCCGCGGGAATGGATGCGATCGACATCCACGGCCACACCGGCTACCTGATCGACCAGTTCATGAGTGCGTGCTGGAACCGCCGCACGGATGTCTACGGCGGCAGTGTCGAGAACCGCTGCCGGTTCGCGACCGAGATCATCGCCGCAGTGAAGGCCAACGCTCCTGGCCTGCCCGTCAGCTTCCGCCTCTCGGTCAACCACCGCTTCGCCGGGGGACGCACGACGGCTGAGGGCCAGGCCATCGCCGTCGTGCTCGCCGCGGCCGGGCTCGACCTCATCATCGCCGACGACGGCTCGTACGAGGCCATGGACTACGTCTTCCCGCCCTACTACCTCGGCGACGCGTGCATGGTCCCCGCGGCCCGCGCACTCAAGGACGTCGTCTCCATCCCCGTGATGGCCGTCGGCAACCTCACCCCGGAGAACGCGGAAGCCGCCCTCGCCGCGGGCGACGCCGACTTCGCCGGGATCGGACGCGGGCTGATCGCGGACCCCGAGTGGGCAGGCAAACTGGCCGCAGGCAACCGCGCGGACATCCGCCCGTGCATCCGCTGCAACTCGATGTGCGTCGGCAACGCCTTCTTCGCACTGCCGCTCGGCTGCGCCGTCAACCCGCAGGTCGGCCTCGAACGGGAACGCCGGGTCGAGAAAGCGGATGTTCGGGGGCACGTCGTCGTGATCGGCGGCGGCCCCGGCGGGCTCGAAGCCGCACGGGTCGCCGCGCTCCGCGGCCACTCCGTGGACCTCTACGAGGCGGGGTCGAAGCTCGGCGGCGTGCTGCTGCCCGCCGCGACCCCGGAGTTCAAGAAGGAACTGCGCGCGATGATCGCCTGGTGGGAACGCCAGTTCACCCACCTCCCCGTGAGCGTGCACCTCGACACGACCATCGACGCGGACTCGCTCGCGACCTTCGAGGCGGACGAGATCATCGTCGCGACCGGGTCCCTGCCGCTCCTGCCGCCGATCCCCGGCCTCGACGGCCCGAACGTGATGGACGTGCTCGACTTCCACCGCGGCGCCCCCGTCGGTCACAACGTCGTCATCGCGGGCGGTGGGCTCTCGGGCTCCGACGCCGCCCTCGAACTCGCCGGCCAGGGCTGCAACGTCACGATCGTCGAGCTCGCCGACGAGCTCGCCCGCGACATGATCGTGATCAACCGGATCACCCTGCTGCGCGAACTCGCCGAGAAGGGCGTGCGGATCCTCACCGGCCACACCGTCACCTCCGTCGACGCCGACGGCCTCACCGCGACCGGCCCGGAAGGCGCCGTGCACATCGCGGCGTCCACGGTGATCGCGGCATTCGGGGTGCGTCCCAACACGGCGCTGACGCAGGCGCTCGCCGGCCGCGACAACGTGCATTCGCTCGGCGACTGCGTGCACCCGGCCAAGGTCGGCGAGGCCATCAACGCGGCCTTCATGACCGCGCTCGTGCTGTAGGCGCCTCCTCGAAACGGATGCCCGGCGCGTGTCGTCGGCCGGGCATCCGCTCTCGACAGGCGAGCCTCACCTTGCTGGCGGTGAGCGGGGCACGGGGCGAGACTTGAGGTATGTCCCGTCTGTTCGCCGCCGCACGGCGGTATCCGCTCGTGGCCGCGACCGTCGTGCTCGGGGTGGTCGGAATCGGGTTGGCGCTCGGCGGCCTCGCCGATTCCCTGGCCTGGCTGTTCGGTGGCTTCGGCCTGGTCGTCGCCGCGATCTCCGCCGTGGGCATGGTCAAGCAGCTGCGCCACGGCAGCTTCGGCGTTGACCTGCTCGCGATCACGGCCATCGTCGCCACGGTGCTGGTCGGCGAGTACGTCGCGACCATCCTGATCGTGCTGATGCTCACGGGTGGAGCCTGCGCTCGAGGATTTTGCGGTGAACCGGGCCAAGCGGGAGCTCAACGCGTTGCTCGACCGGGCGCCGCAGATCGCCCACCGGATCCCGTCCGGGGGAGACCAGGCGGACGTCGAGGACGTTCCGGCCACGGATGTGCAGGCCGGGGACCTCCTGCTCGTGCGCCCGGCCGAGATCGTCCCGGTCGACGGGGTGCTCGTCTCCGCGAGCGCGGCCTTCGACGAGTCGTCCCTCACCGGGGAGAGCCTGCCGGTGGAGCGCCGGGCCGGGGAAGGCATCCTCTCCGGGTCGATCAACGGCCAGGCGGCCGCGACTATCCGGGCAACGGCGACCGCGGCGAACAGCCAGTACCAGCAGATCGTGGCCCTCGTCGAGGAAGCCTCCGCGAGCAAGGCTCCCGTCGTGAGGCTCGCCGACCGCTACGCGGTGCCGTTCACCGCGGTCGCGCTCGCCGTCGCGGGTCTCGCCTGGCTGCTCACCGGGGACCCGCTGCGCTTCGCCGAGGTGCTCGTCGTGGCGACGCCGTGCCCGCTGCTCATCTCCGCGCCGATCGCCTTCATGGGCGGCATGAGTCGTGCCGCGCGCAACGGCATCATCGTCAAGGGCGGCGGAGTGCTCGAGTCCCTCTCGACCGCCCGCACGGCCGTCTTCGACAAGACGGGCACGCTCACGCACGGCACCCCGACGATCGCCCGGGTGCTGCCCGCGGCCGGGTTCGACGCTGACGAGGTGCTGGCGCTCGCCGCGTCGGCCGAGCAGTATTCGTCGCACGTGCTCGCGGCATCCGTCATCGCTGCGGCCAAGGCCAAGGATCTCGAGCTCACGGCGACCGACACGGCGAGCGAAGTGCCGGCGCACGGCGTCGTGGCCACGCTCGACGGCCGGGAGGTCTCCGTCGGGAAGTTCTCGTACATCGCAGGGACGGCGCCGGACGCCACCCAGACCCGCCTCGACGGTGGTGAGCTCGCCATCTACGTCGCCGTCGACGGGCGCTCCGCCGGGAGCATCGTCGCGAGCGACCGGCTGCGCGACAACGCCCGCCAGACGATCGCGGACCTCGGCGCCCTCGGCATCCGCAACACCGTGATGCTCACCGGAGACGCCCGGCCGACGGCCGAGCACATCGCCGGGCTCGTGGGAATCGACAACGTGCAGGCAGACTGCTTGCCGGTCGACAAGGTCAACGCCGTTCGCGCGATCACGCAGCGCCCGGTGATCATGGTCGGCGACGGGGTGAACGACGCGCCCGTGCTCGCGGTCGCGGACGTCGGCGTCGCCATGGGAGCGCGCGGCGCCACCGCGGCGAGCGAGTCCGCCGACGTCGTCATCCTGATCGACGATATCTCCCGCACGGCCAGGGCGGTCGCGATCGGCAAGGACACCATCCGGATCGCCCTGCAGAGCATCTGGCTCGGCATCGCGCTGAGCCTGGTCCTGATGGGCCTCGCCGCGTTCGGCCTCATCCCGGCGACGATCGGGGCGTTGCTGCAGGAGGTCGTCGACCTCGCGACGATCCTCAACGCGCTGAGGGCCATCGGCGGGCGGCGCGATGCCGCGCTCGCCGCCGGGGTCAGCACCCCGCATCCCGAACCGGAGACGGTGCTCGCCGGCTGAGCCATGGCATCCGCCTGGCCCGGTAGCCCGGTGGGTCAGCTATCCCGGCCACCCGGCCACCCGGCCACCGGGCCACCCGGCCACCCGGGCGTGCTCTGACCGCTTAGCCTGAGGAGATGCGATTCTTCCGCCCCCGAACCCCGACATCGGCCGCGGACACGCAGCAGCGCCTGTCCCGGGATGTGCTCGTCCTCGGCGTGATCGCCTTCTTCGTCATGGTCGGCTTCGGCGTCGTCGTCCCGGTGCTGCCCGTCTACGTGCGGAGCTTCGGCGTCGGCAATCTCGAGATCGGCGCGGTCGTCTCCGCCTTCGCGCTGATGCGGTTCGTCGCGAGCCCGTTCTGCGGGCGCCTGATCGACTGGGCGGGGGAGCGCACCATCCTCGCGGCGGGCATCGGCATCGTCGCCCTCTCGAGCGGGCTCGCGGGTATCGCCCAGAACTACCCGCAGCTGCTCCTGCTGCGCGGGGCAGGCGGCATCGGCTCCGCGATGTTCACCGTCTCCGCGATGACGCTCCTGCTCGGCTCGACCGCTCCGGGCATCCGCGGCCGGGCGATCGGCTTCTACCAGGGCGGGTTCCTCCTCGGCGGCATGGCCGGACCCGCGCTCGGCGGCCTGCTCGCGACGATCTCGCTGACCGCGCCGTTCTTCTTCTACGCAGGCACTCTCGCGATCGCCGGTGTGCTCGGGCTGCTGCTGCTGAGCCCGGGCTATCGAAACGCGCCGGCGGATGCCTCCGGCGCCCCGGCGCCCCGGGTCCCGTTCCGCAGGGTGCTCGCCGACCCCCGGTTCCGGGCAGCGTGCCTGGCCAACTTCGCGCAGGGCTGGACCTCGTTCGGCGTGCGCAACGCGCTCATCCCCGTGCTCGTCGTCGAGGTGCTGCGCGGCCCGAGCTCGTGGACCGGAGTGGCCTTCGCCGTCGCTGCGGTCGCCCAGACGCTCGCTCTCGCGCCCGCTGCCCGCTTCGTCGACACCGTCGGACGCCGCCCGGCGATCATCGGAGCGTGCCTGCTCGCGGCCGTCACCATCTTCGCCGTGCCGTTCGCGCCCAACATCGTGGTGCTGACCGCGCTGCTCTGCGTCTACGGGGTCGCGTCGGCCTTCCTCGGCACGGCACCGGCCGCCGCGGTCGGCGATGCAGCGGGGGCCGGCGGCGGACGCCCGGTCGCGGTGTTCTCGATGTTCTCCGACTTCGGGGCGATCATCGGCCCGCTCGCGGCGGGCCTGCTCGCCGACTCCGTCTCGTACCCGGTCGCGTTCGGCGTCGGTGCGCTGTTCTTCCTCGCGACGAGTGCCCTTGCCCTGCGGATGCCGCGCGAGACGCGCGCAGTTCGTCCCGCCTGACCTCCGCGCCCGCCAGACCGTCCCGCCCGCCCGTCCCGCCTGACTGTTGCCGTTTCGGACTGTTGCATCCGGCGCGGCGGCAACAGTTGTCCGCAGCGGCAACAGGTGTCGGCGGTCAGGCATCCGCTCACGCCCGCGCCGGTTTCGGCAACCCGCGCCCGCCGTTTCGGCAGCGCCGCGCGGAAACCTGCGCGGCTGCCAGCGGAACCGGGCGCGGCCTGCGGAAACCGGCGCGTGCTTGTGCGCAAACCGGCGCGGGCGCGGTCGCGGGCGCGGGCGAGCGGGCTAGCGGAGTTCGGCGCGACCGGAGAGCACGCCGCTGACCGTCGCGACGACCGCAAAGACGCCGCCGATGATCGGCAGGCCCATGTCCCACCAGGCGATCGCGGCAGCACCGAAGACGGCGATCTCGATGATCGCCTTGCCGAACGGGTCGAGCCGGAAGACGGCCTTGGGCGAGCGGAACAGCGCCCAGAGCGTGATCGCGAACGCGGGCGCGACAATGCCGACGAGGAGCGCAGGCCACGGGAAGGGCCACGTCGTGAAGCCCCAGATCGCGAGGGTGACGAACGCGAACAGTTCGAGCAGGAATCGCAGGATGTCGTTGAACCCGATCTTCGGCAGGGCACGGGAGTCAGTCACCCGCCCACTCTACCGTTCCCCGAACATCACCTTTCCGGTCGAGAGCGGCCGGCGGAACGGTCTCTCCCGACCGGAAGGGGAACGGATGCCGGCCGACTACTTGAAGATGATCGTGCGGGCGCCGTCGAGCAGTACCCGGTGCTCGGCGAACCACGTCACCGCCTGCGTGAGGGTGCGGCTCTCCTCGTCCTGGCCGATCGCGACGAGCTCGGCCGGCGTGCGGGAGTGGTCCACCCGGACCACGTTCTGCTCGATGATCGGGCCCTCGTCGAGGTCGCTCGTCACGAAGTGGGCGGTCGCGCCGATCAGTTTCACGCCGCGCGCGTGGGCCTGCTTGTACGGGTTCGCACCCTTGAACCCGGGTAGGAACGAGTGGTGGATGTTGATGGCCCGGCCCTCGAGGACCGCGCACAACTCCGGGGACAGGATCTGCATGTACCTGGCGAGCACGACGAGTTCGATGTCGTTGTCCTCGATCGCCTCGATGACCCGGGCTTCGAAGGCGGCCTTGCTCGCGGCATCCGTGATCGGGAGCGACTCGAACGGCACCCCGTAGAAGCCGACGAGGTCGCGCAGGGTGCCGTGGTTGCTCAGCACCAGCGGGATCTCGATCGGCACCTGGCCGCCCCGGTGCCGGAACAGCAGGTCGTTCACGCAGTTGCCCGCGGTCGAGGCGAGCACGAGGGTGCGGAGCGGCCGGCCGACGACGTCGATGACCGACACCATGTCGTAGCGCTCGGCGACGGGCGCGAGCGCTGCCGTGAGCTCGTCGCGTGAGGCGTGGGTCTCGATCTGGAGTCGCATGAAGAACCGGCCGGTGTCGGCGCTGGTGAACTGCTGGCTCTCGGTGATGTTGCCCTGGGCCTGCACGATGGCGCCGCTCACGGCGTGGACGATGCCCGGCTGGTCGACGCAGACGAGAGCAATGACCCAGTGATGGTGTGCGGGCAGCGGAGTGGAACTAGTCATCCGTCTAGGCTATCGGCTGCTGCCGGGCCGTCGGTTAGGCTGGATGCGGCCGGCACAAGCGACAGGCCCCGGGCGCGCACGCTGCGCGCACACGATCCGATCCGGCTGCGCCGGCCCTGCCCCGCCCGGGCCCCAGGCCCAGCCCTCTGTGAGCACACCCATGTCCCTGACTTCGCCGATCGAGCCTGCCCCGCTTCGATCCCGCCAACACCGCCACCGCGCACTCCGAGCGCCCCCGCACCGGCTCGGTCGCCTCGACTCCTCCGGCCCGTTTCCCCTGGATCGGGCTGCTCGCCCTCTCCGGCGCCGTGTTCCTCTCCGTCACCTCCGAGATGTTGCCGACCGGCCTGCTCCCCGAGATGAGCGGATCGCTCGGCGTGCCGCAGTCGCAGACCGGCCTGCTCGTGAGCTGGTTCGCGTTCACCGTCGTGCTCACGAGCACCCCGCTCGCCCTGCTCACGAAACGCCTGCCCCGGCACGGCCTGATCGTCTTCGTGCTCCTCGTCTTCGCACTCAGCAACGTACTCACCGCGCTCGCCCCCAGCTACGAACTCGTCGTCGCCACCCGGGTGCTTGGCGGCCTGGCCCATGGCCTGTTCTGGGGCGTCGTCGGCGCATACTCCGCCCACCTGGTGCCCAAGGAACAGATCGGCCGGGCGATCTCGATCACGATCTCCGGCGGTACCCTCGCCTTCGTCTTCGGCGTTCCGCTGGGTACGGCGGCCGGGCATGCGCTCGGCTGGCGATTGTCCTTCATCCTGCTCGCCGTGCTCATGCTCATCGGCGCCGCCCTCGTCTGGCGGTTCCTGCCGAAGGTCGAGCACTACGTGGCCCCGCCGCGCAGCGACCGGGGCGCGCGGGCGCAGCCAGCGGATGCCGCGGCATCCGCCCCCGATGCATCGGACGCGAACGCGGCACCGGTCGAGTCAGACCCGGCAGCCGTGACCGACCCAGCGACCGTGACTCACCCGGCCCCGACAGCGGCTCCGCGTCCCCAGGCCCCCGCGCGCCGGGACCCGACGATCGCTCCCGTCGCCCTGATCTGCGTCATCGCGGCCCTGATCATGATCGGCCACTACTCCTTCTACACGTACATCGCGCCGTTCCTGATCGACGGGCTCGGGGTCGATCCGTCCGCGATCGCCCCGTTCCTCTTCGCCTACGGGATCGCCGGCGCCGTCGGACTGCTCCTGAGCGGCACGGTCTTCGCCGACCGGCCCCAGCTCGGCATCGTGCTCGGCCTCGTCGTGAGCGCGGTCAGCGTCTCGGCGCTGAGCATCTGGAGCGGCATGCTCCCGGTCGCCATCGTCGCGTTCCTGCTCTGGGGTATCGCGTTCGGCGCGCTCCCCGCCCTGCTGCAGACCCGCCTGATGCACACGGCCTCGCGTCGCATCCGCGACACCGCGAGCGCCTTCTACACGACCGCGTTCAATACCGGGATCGGCGGCGGCGCCCTCCTCGGCGGGATCCTCCTCGAACGCTCAGGCATCACCTCCGTGCCGTTCGTCTACGTCGGGATCCTCGTCGCCGCGCTCGTGCTCGTGCTGGTGAGCCAACTGGTGATCCGCCGCCGCTCGGCCGCGTAACGGCGGGTGCGCCGGCGCGCGCGCCCGGCGCACCGATGACCCGATGGTCGACACGGCAACCGAGGCGCGCGGTGGCGGCGGCCGCACCGGCGTCTCGTCGATCGCGTAGATGCTGCGGGCGGCGATCCTCCGGTTGCGGCCCCTGACCCAGTCCGTGACGTAGATCTTCGGCAGGATCTTCGCGACGGCCAGGACGACGTAGATGACCGTGTTGATCCCCACGAAGGCAGAGAAGACGGCGAAGAACTCCGAGGCGAGGATCGTGTCTGACAGCAGGATGCCGGTAGGCAACTGGCTGAGGACGTCGACCGGCATCAGTCGCCGTCCCCGGTCCGGACCTGCATGCTGGCGTGTTCCCAGTGCGCCTGCCGGCCGAGGGTGATGTCGACGATGCCCTTGACGTAGACCACGTTCAGGAACATGTCGAAGCAGAGCTCGGGGAGCACGGTGACCGCGAGCAGGCGGGCCCGCCAGCCGCCCTCCCACACGGTGACCACGCGTTCAGCGACGAAGACCAGGCCCAGGCAGAGCCAGAACGGGAACCAGACCCAGGTGCTGACCGCGAGCAGGGTCACCACCATCAGTGACAGGAACGAGGTCAGGGCGATGACGCTGTACCCGATGCCGAGCTGCTGCGCCCAGTAGCGCAGGGTCGCCGGGGTCAGCCCGTAGGTGCCGATGTTCTCGAGGGCGCCGCGTTGCCATCGGAGGCGCTGCTGCCAGAGCGCACGGAGGGTCGGCATCAGCTCGGTGACCACCGTGCACTGGGTGGGAGAGGTGATCAGACCGCCGAGGGACTTCAGCGCGAGGGTCAGCTCGTTGTCCTCGGTGAGCGCATAGGTGTCGTACACGTCTCCGGGCACCCCGGGGATGGTGACACCGCGATTCTCGGCCACGGACCGCAGTGCGAGGGGCCGGAACAACGACGCCGTCCCGGTCAGGACGAAGACCCGGCCGCGCCGCCTGGCGAGTTCCCGGGAGTAGCGGACGTATTCGTTGCGCTGCAGCAGGCCGAGCAGGCCGAACCCCGGCTCCCCGTAGAAGAGGCCCCCGATCGCCATCAGGGCGCGATCGCTCGTGAATCGGGCAACGGCCTCGGCGAGGAAGCCGTCGTCGAGCGCGGTGTCCGCGTCCATGATCATGACGACGTCGTTGTCGAGCTGTCCGGGAAGGATCCTCTTGAGTGCCTGGTTCAGCGCACCGGCCTTTTTCTGGGTGTTGTCCACGGATTCGACGACCTCGACGCCGTGGTCGCGGGCGATGCTCACGGTGGAGTCGGTGCAGTTGTCCGCGACGACGATGACGCGTTCCGGCGGATGCGACTGGCTCAGCAGGGAGGCGAGGGTCACCGGCAGCGACTGCGCTTCGTTGTGAGCCGGGATCAGCACGGTCACCGTCACCGGCCCCGCGAAGACTCCACCCGGCGGGGCCATCACGATCTTCGGGGCGAGCGGGGTGAGGTGCGCGTTGGAGGATCGGCGGGACCTGTTCGTCGCGCGGCGTTCGAGCAGGGCGATGCCGGCGGCGAAGAGCACGGCGAGGGCGATGGCGCCGAGAATCGCCCGGGGGCCCGGCGCGCTCGGGTCGTACGACACGGGAAGCCCGCCGAAGAGCACGATCTGGGAGGGCGCGGAGCCGGGGGCCTGATCGCCGGAGGCGACGAGGAACCAGAGCAGTGCCGCCGCGCCCATGGCGAGTCCCGCGATGACGAGGCCGACCGCCCGGCCCAGAGATTGTGCCCCCATGCATCAGATCGTATCCGGACGAGCCCAAGATTGTACACAATATTGTGGACGGCCGGAGGGGTATCCGGATGCGCCCCTGTGCAGTCCAGGGCGCGTTCAGCGCGGGCTTAGCGCGGGCTTAGCGCGGGTTCTGCCCGGTCCCGTTCTCGTCCGCGAGCGGCCGGTTGGCTTTGATCGGGAAGGCCCCGGTCTTGCCGTCACGGGCGAGCGCGATCTGCAGGATCCGGCCGCGGCAGGCGAACCAGCCGATCACGAGCGCGGGGATGATCACGATCAGGGAACTGATCGTGAGCGTGCCGACCGGCCAGTCGAAGGCCATCAACACGAGAACCGTTGCCAGGAATGCGAGGCTCGCGTACCCGGTGTACGGCGCGCCGAACAGGCGGAAGTCGGGCCGTTTCAGGATCCCGCGCTTCGCCCACGCCTGCAGCCGCAACTGGCAGAGCACGATCATTCCCCACGCGCTGATGATGCCGATCGCCGCCATGTTGAGCACAATTTCGAACGCCTCATCCGGCACGATCGCATTGAGACCGACGCCGAGCAGGGTGACGACGGCGGTCAGGAGGATGCCGCCGAAGGGCACCCCGGTGCGGCTCACCTTCCCGGCGAAGCGCGGAGCCGACCCCGCGAGCGACATCGAGCGGAGGATCCGTCCCGTCGAGTACAGGCCGGCGTTGAGCGAGGACAGCGCTGCGGTCAGCACGACGAGGTTCATGATCACGTCGACCCCGCCCACACCGATGCTGCCGAAGAAGGTCACGAAGGGGCTGACGCCCGCCTGGTACGCGGTGTACGGCAGCAGTAGCGAGAGCAGCAGGATCGAGCCGACGTAGAACACCGCGATCCGCACGATCACGGTGTTGATCGCCTTGGGCATCACCGTCTCGGGGTGGGCCGTCTCGCCGGCGGTCGTGCCGACGAGTTCGATCGAGGCGTAGGCGAAGACGACGCCCTGCACGACGACGATCGAGGCGAGCACCCCGTTCGGGAACCAGCCGCCGTTGTCCGCGATCAGGCTGAAGCCGGCTTCCTGGCCGGGGATCGGGGTGCCGAAGATCACCATCCAGGTGCCGACGAGCAGGAAGGACACGATCGCGACGACCTTGATCAGCGCGAACCAGAACTCGAGTTCGCCGAACACGCTCACCGACAGCAGGTTGAGGCACAGCACGACGGCGAGGGCCGTCAGCGCATAGAGCCACTGCGGAACGCTCCCGAACGGCGCCCAGTACTTGGCGAAGAAGTTCATGTAGAGCGCGACGGCAGTGACATCCACGATCGCCGTCATCACCCAGTTGATCCAGTACAGCCAGCCGGTGACGAACGCGGCCTTCTCGCCGAAGAACTCGCGCGCATACGAGACGAAGGAACCGGACGACGGGCGGTGCAGCACGAGCTCGCCGAGCGCGCGCAGGATCAGGAACGCGAAGAACCCGCAGATCGCATACACGAAGACGAGGGAGGGGCCGGCCGAGGCCAGCCGACCGCCGGCGCCGAGGAACAGCCCGGTGCCGATCGCTCCGCCGATGGCGATCATCTGCACCTGGCGGCCCTTGAGCCCCTTGTGCAGGCCGGCGTCCTCGTTCACGCTCGTCGCGTCGTGGATGTGCTCGAGCGGTGTCTCGACCGGCAGGCCGTGATGCTCGTGCTCGTGAGGCTGCTCTGCCTCAGCCCCTGACCCGGTCGGATCGGGGCGTTGTGGCCCCCGGATGGCACTTGTCATGGGGGCACTTCCGATCCAGTTGCTTTCGCCCACCCTACCTGCGGGGCGCTGGCGCCCCCTAACAGGGTTCGTCCACCGGGCGCTCGGTAGACTGGATTACCGCTGACCCGAGAAACAGAGCCGGAGGCCGCATGACGACGATCCTGCTCGCTTTCCTCGTGCTGTCGGTCCTGACGCCTGCCCTCACCCGGATGCTGTCGACCAGGGTGTTCTACCTGATCGCGCTCCTGCCTGTCGCGGCGTTCGTCTTCACGCTCACCCAGACCGCGACGGTCACGCAGGGCGGGTCCGTCACGGAGAGTGTGCCGTGGATTCCGCAACTCGGTGTCGCGCTGTCCTTCCGCGTCGACACCCTCGCCTGGCTGCTCGCCCTCGTCGTGACCGGCGTCGGTGCCCTCGTGCTCATCTATTGCGCGCGGTACTTCGAGGCCGACGAACCGGCACTCGGCCGCTTCGCCGCCTGCCTCCTCGCCTTCGCCGGCACGATGTACGGACTGGTGACCGCGGACGACGTGGTCGTGATGTTCATGTTCTGGGAGATCACGAGCGTGCTCTCCTACCTGTTGATCGGCCATTACACGTTCCGCAGGGAGAGCAGGGGTGCCGCGCTGCAGGCGCTCATCGTGACGACGTTCGGCGGCCTCGTCATGCTCGTCGGCGTCGTGATGCTCTCCGTTGAGGCCGGGACCACCTCGCTCGCCCTGCTCGTCACGCACCCCGTCACCGGGCCGGTCGCGACCTGGGCCATCCTGCTCATTCTGGTCGGGGCGCTCTCCAAGTCGGCGCTCGTCCCGTTCCACTTCTGGCTCCCCGCCGCCATGGCCGCCCCCCACCCCGGTGAGTGCCTACCTGCACGCCGCCGCCATGGTGAAGGCCGGCATCTACCTCGTGGCCCGGCTCGCCCCCGGGTACGCAGACACCGAGGGGTGGATGC
Organism: Cryobacterium breve; assembly: GCF_027594785.1. Classification (GTDB taxonomy): domain Bacteria; phylum Actinomycetota; class Actinomycetes; order Actinomycetales; family Microbacteriaceae; genus Cryobacterium; species Cryobacterium breve_A. The sequence goes on along the minus strand of NZ_CP075584.1, from coordinate 1,630,926 downwards.
CGGTGCTCATGACGATCGGCATCTGGACGATGCTCGTGGGCGCGTGGCGTTCCCTGCGGCAGCACGACCTCAAGCTCGTGCTCGCCTACGGCACCGTGAGCCAGCTCGGCTTCATCATGGTCGTCGTCGGCTTCGGCACCCGCGACGCGGCGCTCGCCGGGGCCGCGCTCCTCCTGGCCCACGCGCTCTACAAGGCCGCGCTCTTCCTTGTGGTCGGGATCATCGACCACCGGGCGGGCACCCGCGACCTCCGGAAGCTCTCCGGAATCGGCCGCAGCGACCCGGCGCTCGCCGTGATCGCGCTCGTCGCCGTGGCCTCGATGGCCGGCATCCCGCCCCTGCTCGGGTTCGTTGCCAAGGAGGCGGTTTTCACGGCGTTCCTCGAGGCCGGCCTGCACGGCGACGGCTGGGGCTGGGTGGCGCTCGTCGGAACAATGGTGGGCTCCGTGCTGACCGTGGCCTACAGCATCCGCTTCTTCCCACGGCGCGTTCGGGTCGAGGCCGGAGCCTGGCAACGACGGCCCTGCACCCGAGCCGCTGGGACATCCTGATCGCCCCCGGGTTGCTCGCCGTCGCGACGATCGCGCTCGGCCCCCTCGCCGGGTGGCTCGACCCGCGGCTTTCGCCATACGCGGACACCGTCCCCGGCGGTGGGGACGCGCACCTCGCCCTCTGGCACGGGTTCGAACCCGCGCTGGGCATCACCGTTGTCGTGCTCGCAATCGGCTCGGCGATGTTCTGGAAGCGTCGCAGGGTCGCGGCGCTGCAGGACCGCGTTCCCGCCACCGTCGACGCCGGCCGCGGCTACGGGATCCTCGTGCGCACCGTCGACCGCACAGCGGCGCGGCTCACCCATTTCGCGCAGCACGGCGGACTGCCGCAATACCTCGGCACCATCCTCGTGGTCTTCGTACTCGCCCTCGGCTTCGCCGCCACGGTCAACCGCACCTGGCCGGACACCGTCGTGCTCTGGGACTACCCCGGCCAGGTCATCATCGCCGTGATCCTGATCCTCGCGGCGATAGCCGCCTCCCGGTCCGGCCAGCGGATGACGGCGGTGCTGCTCGCGGGGGTGACCGGCTATGGCCTCGTGGCCCTGTTCGCGTTCCACGGGGCGCCAGACCTCGCCCTGACCCAGGCGCTCGTGGAGACGATGACCCTGGTCGTCTTCGTGCTCGTGCTGCGACGCCTGCCCGCGACCGTCGCCCGGCCGCAGGCGCCCCTGCACCGCAGGCGCCGGGCACTGATCGGCGTCCTCGTCGGCCTCACGATGGGCACGATCGCCGTGATCGCCCTCGGCGCCCGGCAGGACCCGAGCATCGCCCTCGACCTGCCCCGCCTGACCCTCGAGGCCCACGGCACCAACATCGTCAACGTTGCGCTCGTGGACATCCGGGCCTGGGACACGATGGGGGAGGTGTCCGTGCTCATCGTCGTTGCGACCGGCGTCGCGAGCCTGCTCTTCGTGTCCGGGCGCACCGAGACCGTGCCGCGGCTGAAGGGCTCCCGCACCCAGCGGTCGCCGCGCAACCGCCGCCGCGTCGTGGCCGACCCGCAGGCCTCCTCGGCAGGCCACGCCGTCACCCGGCAGTCCTGGCTTCTCGCCGGACGCACGATCAAGCCGGAGGACCGGTCGATCCTGATCGAGGTCATCGTGCGGTTGCTCTTCCACCCGGCGATCGTCGTGTCGGTGTTCCTGCTCTTCGCCGGGCACAACGCGCCAGGGGGCGGCTTCGCCGGGGGACTCCTCGCCGGTCTCGCCCTCGTCGCCCGCTACCTCGCCGGAGGACGCTACGAGCTCGGCGAGGCGGCCCCGATCGACCCGGGCAAGATCCTCGGCCTCGGAGTGGTCCTCGCCGTCGGCACCGCGGTCGCCTCCCTGTTCGTCACCGGCATCCCGCTGCAGTCGGCGTATGCGAGCATCGATGTTCCCGTGCTCGGCCATCTCTCCTTCGGTACCTCGACCATCTTCGACATCGGGGTCTACCTCGTCGTGATCGGCCTCGCCCTCGACATCCTCCGCAGCCTCGGCAGCGAGATCGACCGGCAGAGCGAGGCCGGCGAAGCCCCGCCCGCCGGCTCAGACGCCTCGGCAACAGCTGACGGGTCCGCTGCCGCAGCGCCGGCCGCCGGTGCCGGTGCAGAGCCCGTCCCCGAGGTGATCCCGTGAGCGCCTCCCTGACCCTGGTCCTGATCATGGCCGCGCTCTACGCGACCGGCGTCTACATCATGCTCGAACGCAGCCTCACCCGGGTGTTGATCGGGTTCGTTCTCGTCGGCAACGCGACGAACCTGCTGATCTTCATCATGAGCGGCCGGCCGGGCAGCTCGCCGATCATCACCGGCACCTCGGGCGACGCAGACATGGTCGATCCCGTGCCGCAGATCCTGATGCTCACCGCGATCGTGATCAACTTCGGGGTGACAGCGCTCATTCTTGCCCTCGTCTACCGGGCGTGGTGGCTCGCCCAGCTCGGCGACGAGGGCGACACCCTCACCGACGAGCACGCGGCCGAGACCGCGTCCTCCGCGGAACAGGACTTCCGGTCCTCCGCAGACGACGACGCGGCCGTGCGCGCCTCCCTCGACGGGGGCGATCATGACGACCCCGACGATCATGACGACCCGGACGACTACAACCCGGACGACGACGCCCACGACCACGGAGCGCCCATTCGCCCCGGGAACACGGATGCCGCCCGATGAGCCTTGCAACCATCCTCGTCCCCCTCGTCGTCGCCATCCCGCTCCTCGGCAGCGCGATCACCCTCGCGCTCGGCCGGCGCACCGTGACCCAGATCGCCGTCGGCGTCGCCTCGCTCGCCACGGTCGCCCTGATCAGCGCCACCCTCCTCGTTCTCGTTGACCAGCAGGGGCCCGCCGTCGTGCACGTCGGGGGCTGGCAGGCGCCGTGGGGGATCGTGCTCGTCGTCGATCGGCTCTCCGCGCTGATGCTGCTCGTCTCGGCCGTGATCCTCCTCGGCGTGCTGCTCTTCGCCGTCGGCCAGGGCATCATCGACGGCGACAGCGACACCCCCGTTTCGATCTTCCATCCGACCTACCTCGTGCTGTCCGCCGGGCTGTTCAACGCCTTCATCGCCGGTGACCTGTTCAACCTCTACGTCGGCTTCGAAATGTTGCTCTCGGCCAGCTACGTGCTGCTCACCCTCGGCGGCACCGGTGCGCGCATCCGTGCGGGGGTCGCCTACATTGTCGTGAGCCTCGTCTCCTCGATCCTCTTCCTCAGCTCGATCGCCCTGATCTACGGCGCGACCGGGACCGTGACCCTCGCCCTGCTCGCCGAGCGCATCCCCGCCCTGCCCGGTGACGTGCAGGGCATCCTCGGGCTGATGCTCCTCCTCGCCTTCTCGGTCAAGGCCGCCGTGTTCCCGCTGTCGTTCTGGCTACCCGACTCCTACCCGACCGCACCGGCCCCGGTCACCGCGGTCTTCGCGGGTCTCCTCACCAAGGTCGGCGTCTACGCGATCCTCCGCACCCAGACCCTGCTCTTCCCGGGCAACCCGTTCCAGGTGCCGCTGCTCGTCGTCGCCGCGCTCACGATGCTGATCGGCATCCTCGGCGCGCTCGCCCAGGCCGACATCAAGAGGATGCTGTCCTTCACCCTGGTCAGCCACATCGGCTACCTGATCTTCGGCATCGCGATCGGCACCCCCCTCGCCCTCGCAGCAACGATCTTCTACGTCGTGCACCACATCACCGTCCAGACCACCCTGTTCCTCTCCGCAGGCCTCATCGAACGGGTCGGCGGCACGACCTCACTCGCCCGGCTCGGCGGGATGCTCAAAGCAGCCCCCGTCGTGGCGACACTGTTCTTCATCGGTGCGCTCAACCTCGGTGGCATTCCGCCGTTCTCGGGCTTCCTCGGCAAGTTCGCCCTGTTCCAGGCCGGAGCCCAGCTCGGTACCCCGCTCGCCTGGTCCGTGATCGGCGCCGGGGCGGCGACCTCGCTCCTGACCCTGTACGCACTCGCCCGGGCGTGGAACATGGCCTTCTGGCGCCCGCGCCGCGAGATCGAGAACTACGACTCGCCCATGCTCGACCGCCTCACCGACGACCCGCACGACGACGGAACCGTCGTGACCAAGACCGTTTCCCCGCTCATGGTCGGCGCGACCGCCGGGCTGCTCGTGCTGACCATCGGGCTCACGGTCTTCGCGGGTCCCGTGTTCGACTTCGCCGCGCGGGCCGCCGCCGACATCGAGGCGCCGAGCGACTACATCGAAGCGGTCTTCCCCGGCGGAACACCATGAGCGCCCGGGCCGAGCGCCGTGCCGCACTCCTGAACCAGCTCCCGCTCTGGCTCGGGCTCGTGCTGCTCTGGATGCTGCTCTGGGGCAGCTTCTCCTGGCTCAACCTCGTGACCGGCGCCCTGCTCGCCTCGCTCGTCTCCATCGTGTTCTACCTGCCCGCCGTGCAGCTGAGCGGGCGCCTCGATCCCGCGCGCACCGTGGTCTTCCTGCTGCGGCTGCTCGGCGACATCGTGCGCGCGTCCGTGCAGGTCGCCTGGCTCGCCCTGAAGCCCCTCAGGACGACGGCCGGCCCGCAGAGCGCGATCATCGCCGTGCCTCTCCGCACCCGGAGCGACCTCATCCTGACCTGGACGGCCGTTGCGACCTCGATCGTGCCCGGATCGATCGTCATCGACACCGACCGGGTGAGTTCGACGCTCTACCTGCACGTGCTGGGAGTGCGGACGCACGCCCAGATCGACCTCTTCCGGGCGAGCGTGCTCGCGACCGAGCGGCGGATCGTGGGCGCATTCGGCTCCCGCGAAGACCTCGAACGGCTCGCGCTCGGCGATGCCGTAGCCGCCGTTGCGGCGGCGACGGGCGCCGTGGCCGCGGACGCGCGAGCGGCATCCACCCGGGACGACGACAGCGACCGCAGGAACCTGGACGATACGGGAAAGGAAACCTGATGGGAATCGTCGTGATCGTGGCCGCCGTGCTGTTCGGCGCCGGGGGTCTGTGCGCCGTCTACCGCATCGTTCGCGGCCCCTCCGTGCTCGACCGGGTGATCGCCTCCGACGTGCTCGTCGCGACCGTGATCTGCGCGCTCGGCGCCGAGATGGCGATCAACCGGCACGTCGACACCCTGCCGGTGCTGCTCGTGCTCGCCCTGTTCGCGGTGCTCGGCTCGCTCGCCGTCGGCCGCTTCCTCGGCGGGAAGGAGCACTCGTGACCCCGGCGATCGGCGATGTCGTGACGGCGGTGCTCGTGCTCTCCGCCGCCCTGATGTGCCTCGCGGCCGGCGTCGGCCTGCTGCGCTTCCCCGACGTGCTCAGCAGGCTGCACGCGGCGACCAAGCCGCAGATCTTCGGCCTCATCGCCGTGACGCTGGATGTCGCGGTCAATAACTTCACGCTCGGCACCGTCACGCTCTCGGTCGCGATCGTGGCCTTCCAGGCGCTCACCGCCCCGATGGCCGCGCACCTCATCGCGCGGGTCGCGCACGACACCGACCGGTTCCGGCCGGAACTGCTCGTCGTCGACGAGCTGGGACGTGCGAACCGTCGCGGTGACCGCGGCGACTGATATGATTTCCGTGTCGCAACTGGCGTAGCACGAAAGATGGGTCACCATCGGGGAGCGACTGACACGGTTAGTGGCCGCACGCCTGGGCCACGACGATTAATTCAAGTCTGAGGAGACCCGTGTCCGAATCTGTGCCTGGCACCACGCTGCATTCCACCTTCAATGAGCCGCTCGAGGTCGTCGACCCCGAGATCGCCACCGTTCTCGAGCTCGAACTGGGTCGCCAGCGCGACTACCTCGAGATGATCGCGAGCGAGAACTTCGTGCCGCGCGCCATCCTGCAGTCGCAGGGTTCCGTGCTCACCAACAAGTACGCCGAGGGCTACCCGGGGCGCCGCTACTACGGCGGCTGCGAGTTCGTCGACGTCGCGGAGGAGCTCGCGATCGCGCGGGCGAAGTCCCTTTTCGGAGCGGCATACGCGAACGTGCAGCCGCACTCCGGCGCCACGGCGAACGCCGCTGTGCTCTCCGCGATCGCAACGCCCGGCGACACCATCCTCGGCCTCGAGCTCGCCCACGGCGGCCACCTCACCCACGGGATGAAGCTCAACTTCTCCGGCAAGCTCTACAACCCGGTCGCGTACGGCGTCGACCCGGACACCTTCCTCGTCGACATGGACGTCGTCCGCGACAAGGCCATCGAGCACAAGCCGAAGGTCATCATCGCCGGCTGGTCCGCATACCCCCGCCACCTCGACTTCGCCGCGTTCCGCGCGATCGCCGACGAGGTCGGCGCCCTGCTCTGGGTCGACATGGCGCACTTCGCCGGGCTCGTCGCCGCCGGCCTGCACCCGTCGCCCGTGCCGTACGCCGACGTCGTGTCCTCGACCGTGCACAAGACCCTCGCGGGCCCCCGCTCCGGCTTCATCCTCTCCCGGGACACCGCGCTCGCGAAGAAGCTCAACTCGAACGTGTTCCCCGGCCAGCAGGGCGGCCCGCTCATGCACGTGATCGCCGCCAAGGCGACCGCGTTCAAGCTCGCGGCAGAGCCGGAGTTCAAGGAACGCCAGGAGCGCACCCTGCGCGGCGCCAGCATCCTCGCCGCCCGCCTGACAGCGGACGACTCGCGCGCCGCCGGCGTCGACGTGCTCACCGGCGGCACCGACGTGCACCTCGTGCTCGCCGACCTCCGCAACTCTCCGATCAACGGCCAGCAGGCCGAGGACGCCCTCCACGACGTGGGCATCACGGTCAACCGCAACTCGGTGCCCTTCGACCCGCGCCCGCCGATGGTCACGAGCGGACTGCGGATCGGCACGCCCGCCCTCGCGACCCGCGGCTTCGACGATGCCGAGTTCACCGTCGTGTCCGACGTCATCGCAGAGGCCCTCAAGCCCGGCGCCGACGTGCAGGCGCTCCGCGCCCGGGTCAAGACGCTCACCGAGGCTTTCCCGCTCTACCCCGGCCTGCAGCAGTAGCCCACACGCTCACCCTGCACCCCCCTGACGAATTCGACGGAGTTTCTGCAAGAAAACCACGTGGGAAACCCGTTTTCGGGTCTTTCGCTCAGAATCTCCGTCGAATTGGTTCGGCGAACGCGGAGAACAACCGCGCTCGAAAGCACCAAACGATTGGATCACGCATGACCGCAATCATCCTCGACGGCGTCGCGACCGCGTCCGCCGTGAAGACCGAACTCATCGGCCGCGTCGCTGAGCCTGCGCGCGCACGGGATCGTTCCCGGGCTCGGCACCCTGCTCGTCGGCGACGACCCGGGTTCACGCTCGTACGTCGCGGGCAAGCACCGCGACTGCGCCGAAGTGGGCATCGAGTCGATCCGCATCGACCTGCCCGCCTCGGCAACGACGGCGGATGTCCGCGCCGCGATCAAGGACCTCAACTCCAGCCGTGAGGTGACCGGGTACATCATCCAGTTGCCGCTGCCCGTCGGCAACAACGAAAACGCGATGCTCGAATTGATCGACCCGGCCAAGGACGCGGACGGCCTGCACCCGACCAACCTCGGCAGGCTCGTGCTCGGCATCGAAGGCAAGCTCAGCTCTCCGCTGCCGTGCACGCCGGCGGGCATCGTCGAGCTGCTGCGCCGCTACGAGGTGCCGATCGTCGGCCGTAAGGTCGTCGTGATCGGCCGCGGGCTCACCGTCGGCCGGCCGCTCGGCCTGCTCTTCACCCGCAAGGGCCTGGACGCGACCGTCACGCTCACCCACTCGCGCACGGTCGACCTGCCGGAGGAGGTCCGCCGCGCGGACATCGTCGTGGCCGCGGTCGGTGTGCCGCACCTGGTCCAGGCGGACTGGATCAAGCCGGGTGCCGCAGTGCTCGACGTGGGCATCACCCGCCAGGTCGACCCGGTCACCGGCAAGGGCGCCCTCACCGGCGACGTGCACCCCGACGTCGCAGAGGTCGCCGGCTACCTCTCGCCGAATCCCCGTGGCGTCGGGCCGATGACGCGCGCCATGCTGCTCGGCAACGTGGTCAAGGCCGCCGAGCGCGCCCTGCTCTAGCCCAGCCCCCGCGCTTCCCAGCACCCGCCGCGTCGCCCCCGGGAAACGCTCGCGTGATCGCTGAGGTGTCGCATATCGACCTTCGCGTCGACGTTTAACGTCGATATGCGACACCTCACGGAACCGGCCCGGCCGTCCCGGGCGGGTCAGGCGAGGGCGGCGGTGTGCAGGGCGGCGTGGTCGAGGTAATTCGCGGCGTTCTGGCGGATGCCCGCGACCTCGGCATCCGTCAGGGGTCGGCGCACCTTGGCCGGGACCCCCGCGACGAGCGAGTACGGCGGTACGATCGTGCCCTCCAGCACGACGGCCCCGGCCGCGACGAGGGAACCCGTCCCGATCACGGCGCCGTTGAGCACGGTCGCCTTCATTCCGATCAGGGCGCCGTCCTCGACGACGCAGCCGTGAAGCACCGCGCCGTGCCCGACGGACACGTCCCGGCCCACGATGAGCGGGAAGCCGTGGTCGACGTGGCAGGAGACGTTGTCCTGCAGGTTCGAGCCCGCGCCGATCCGGATCGGTTCCGCCTCCGCGCGCAGCACCGAGTTGTACCAGACGCTCGCGTGTTCGGCGAGGATCACGTGCCCCACGAGGACGGCGCCGGGGGCGACGAACGCGGAGTCCGCGATGCTCGGCCCCGGGCGGTCGGGCAGGGTGATGATGCGGGCGGCGCTGTCGGCAGTCATACGCGCCAGCCTAGTGCGGGCGGGAAGCGGATGCCGTGGATAGGCTGGCCGCATGGTGAACACCGCACACCCCGCCGTCGACCGTGTGCGGGAGGCGCTCGCCGCCTTCGGCCTCGCGCCGGACATCCGCTGGCTGGATGGGGCCGCGACGACCGCGCAGCAGGCCGCCGACGCGCTCGGCATCGAGCCGGGCGCGATCGCCAACTCCCTCGTCTTCACCCTCGACGGCGAGCCGCTGCTCGTGCTGACCTCGGGCGCGCACCGCGTCGACACGGCCTGGCTCGGCGAACGGCTGGGCGGTGCGATCGGCCGGGCGTCGAAGGAACTCGTCAAGAGCGCGACCGGGCAGGTCATCGGCGGCGTCGCGCCGGTGGGGCACCCGGCGCCGCTGCGCACTCTCGTCGACGTGGACCTGGCCGCCTATGCGGAGGTCTGGGCGGCCGCCGGCCACGCCCACACCGTCTTCCCGACCAACTTCGCTGAGCCTGCTCCGCATCACGGGCGGTACGCCGTCCCGGGTCACCCCGCCCGAATCGGCCTAACTCCTGCAGATCCCCGGTCGCCGCGCCGCTTCAGTCGCCGAGTGTCGCCGCAGCCGCCGAGTGTCCCCGGTCGGCCGGGTCATCTCGGCAGGATCGGCGACACTCGGAGGCGAGTGCGCAGGGCGGGTTCAGCCCTCGCGGCCGGCGCCGTTCGCCGCGCGCACCACGAAGGTGTCCGGGGCTGCGAACCCGGCGTCCGCGAATGCGGAGCGCACCGCAGCGGTCACCACGGGAATGAGCTCGTGCGGGGTGAGTGCGATCGCGGCGCCGCCGAAGCCGCCGCCCGTCATCCGCGCCCCGAGGGCGCCCGCGCCGCGCGCTGCGACGACCGCGAGGTCGAGCTCGGGTACCGAGATCTCGAAGTCGTCGCGCATCGAGGTGTGCGAGGCGTCGAGGAGCGCGCCGATCGCGGCCGGGCCGGATTCGCGCAGCGTACGCACCGTGTCCAGCACCCGCTGGTTCTCGGTGATCACGTGCCGCACCCGGCGGAACGTCTCGTCGTCGAGCAGCTCAGCGGCCCGCGCGAGGTCGACGACCCCGAGGTCGCGGAGCGAGTCGACGCCGAGCAGGCGGGCGCCGAGTTCGCAGGATGCCCGGCGCGAGGCATACCCTCCGGTCGAGTGCTCGTGGCTCACCTTCGTGTCGATGATCAGCAGTTCGAGTCCCGCGGTATCGAAGCCGAGCGGGACGACCTCGGACTCGAGTGTGCGGCAGTCCAGGAACACCGCGGAGTCCTTCTCTCCGAGCAGGGAGGCCGACTGGTCCATGATGCCCGTCGGCGCGCCGACGGCCCGGTTCTCGGCGAGCTGGCCGACCCTGGCGAGGGTGCGCCGGTCGAAACCGAGGGCCCAGAGGTCGTTCAGCGCGACAGCGATGGCGCTCTCGATGGCTGCGGACGACGAGAGTCCCGCGCCGATCGGCACGTCGGAGACGATGTACACGTCGAAGCCGGTCACGGCCTGGAGTGGAGCCCCGAATTCGCCGAGTGCCCAGGCGACTCCGAGCGGGTACGCCGACCAGCCCGAGAGGATGTCGGGGCTCAGCCCGTCGAGGGAGACCTCGACGATCTCGTCGGAGAACGAGCTCGCCACCCGCATCAGCCGGTCGCTCCGCGCAGCCAGCGCGATCACGGTGCGCCGGTCGATCGCGAACGGCAGTACGAAGCCGTCGTTGTAGTCGGTGTGCTCCCCGATCAGGTTCACCCGGCCGGGCGCGGACCAGAGGCCGTCCGGCTCGCCGGCGAAGCGCTTGGCGAAGCCGGCGGTGGCTGCGGAATCGAGGGCGCTCATGCGCGGGCCTCGCTCGCGGCATCCGCGGTCATGGACCGTTCGACGGCGGCACGGATGCCCGCAGCGGCCTGTTCGGGAGTGACGTCGCCGATCCAGGCCCCCATCGCGGCCTCGGAACCGGCGAGGTACTTGAGTTTGTCCTCCGCCCGGCGTGGGCTCGTCACCTGCAGCATCAGTCGGATGTCGTCACGGTGGGTCTGCACCGGGGCCTGGTGCCAGGCCGCGATGTACGGCGTCGGGGTCGAGTAGATCGCGTCGATGCCGCGGAGCAGGCGCCGGTACAGCACGGCGAGCTCGTCGCGCTCGGCGAGGCTCGTCGCCGCGAAGTCGGGGATCTGGCGGTGCGGCAGCATGTGCACCTCGATGGGCCAGCGGGCCGCGAAGGGTACGAACGCGGTCCAGTGCTCACCGCGGATGATGACCCGGTCCGCGGCCTGCTCGCTCGCGAGCACGTCGGCGAAAAGAGTCGGGCCGTAGGCTTCGAGCGACGCGATCACGCGCTGGGTGCGCGGGGTGACGTACGGGTACGAGTAGATCTGGCCGTGCGGATGCCGCAGCGTCACGCCGATCGCCTCGCCACGGTTCTCGAAGGGGAACACCTGCTGGATGCCCGGCAACTGGGAGAGCACGTGGGTGCGCTCGGCCCAGGCCTCGATCACGGTGCGCGCCCGGGTGACGGAGAGGCTCGCGAAGGAGCCTTCGTTCTCGGGGCTGAAGCAGACGACTTCGCAGCGTCCGACGGAGGTGCGGGTGCGCTCGAGGCCGATCTCGGCGAGCTCGGCGAGCCCGGCCGGCGCGTTCGCATCGGTCAGCAGCGGGCCGAAGGAGGGCGACTTGTTCTCGAACACGGCGACGTCGTAGTTGCTCGGCACCTCGCTCGGGTTCTCCGGCGTCGACGGCGCGAGGGGGTCGAGGTTCGCCGGCGGCAGGAACACCCGGTTCTGGCGTGCGGAGGCGATCGAGACCCATTCGCCGCTGAGCGGGTCCTGGCGCATGCTCGCCGTCGGCGGGCGCGGGTCGAGCTGGCGGGTATCGGCGGCGCGTTCGGGCGAGAGCCGCGTGTCCGGGTCGTCGAAGTAGATGAGGTCCCGGCCGTCGGCCAGGGTGTGGTGGTGACGGGTGATTCCGGGTGCGGCGACGAAGCCTGCGCTGTCCATGACGGTGTCCATAACCCTTCCCACGTTAGCGGATCTGCGCAACCGAAACCAGTGGTTTCTGATTGATAACCAAAAGAAAGTAAGCGAAGATAGGGAGATGATATCCGACCTGCCCGCCGACCGAGAGTTGCTCCCGCAGCACCAGCGCAGGGAGCAGATCCGAAGGCTCGTCGACGAACGGGGATTCGTGCGGGTGAGCGAACTGCGCGAGGCCTTCGGTATGTCCGGGGTCACCGCGCGCGCCGACCTCGACGCCCTCGAGGCGACGGGCCTCGTGCACCGGGTGCACGGGGGAGCGGTTCCCGCCCAGGCGCCGGGATCGACGCTCGCGGCGGACACCGAACCCTCCTTCGAAGAGTCGCTCGGGGCATCCGTGATCCCGAAGCAGCAGATCGGAGCGCTCGCCGCCTCGCTCGTCGAGAGCGGCCAGAGCGTGATCCTCGACGTCGGCACGACCAGCCTCGCCATCGCCAGGGCCCTGCTCGCCCGCACCGACCTGAACGACGTCGTCGTGATCACCAACGGGCTCAGCATCGCCCTCGAACTCGAGCCCGCCATCCCGCGCTTCCACCGTGATCGTCACGGGCGGCTCGCTCCGACCCCTGCAGCACTCCCTCGTCGAGCCGCTCGCCGCGACCGTGCTCAGCCAGGTGCACGCCGATCTCGCCTTCATCGGCTGCAACGGCGTCGACGTGACCGGAGGCGTCACGAACATCAACCTGCCCGAAGCCGGGATCAAGACGCTCATGCTCCAGGCGGCGACCCGCGCGATCGTGGTCGCTGACGGCTCCAAGCTCGGCCGGGTGCACCTCGGCAGGATCGGCGCCCTCGATGCCTTCGATTCCCTGCTGACGGATGCCGCCGCGCACCCCGACGCGCTGGCCCGGCTCCGCGAGGCAGGGCTGACCGTGCTCCAGGGCGAATAGGCTGGTCCCATGCGCGCAGCCACCGGAACCCAGTACGAACTCACAAACGAGACCCCGGACGGGCGGGCCACCGCGACGATCACCGAGGTCGCCGCGGGGATCCGGGCCTATACCCTGAACGGCATAGACCTCGTGGAGTCCTTCGCTGCGGCGGTCGAGCCGCCGATGTCCGCCGGCATCGTGCTCGTGCCGTGGCCCAACCGGATCAAGGACGGGACCTGGCTGCACGGCGAGGACCGCCAGCAGCTCAGCATCACCGAGCCCCTCCTGAACAACGCCATCCACGGACTCCTCCGCTTCACCGCGTACCGCCTCGTCGAGCGCGACGCGTCAGCCGTGACCCTCGCCGCGACCGTGTTCCCGCAGTCCGGCTTCCCGTTCCAGCTCGACACCACCGTGACATATGCCCTCACCGACACGGGCCTCGAGGTCACCCACACCGTGCACAACGTCGGCGCCGAGAGCGCCCCCATCGCCATCGGTGTCCACCCGTACCTCAAGATCGGCGACGTCCCCACCGAGGAACTCGTCCTGCGCGTCGACGCGGCAACCCACCTCGAAGTGGATGCCCGGCTCAACCCGACCGGCGTCGACACCCCGGTCGACGGCACCGGCTACGACCTTCGCGCCGGCGTGCGCGTCGCCGACCTCGCGCTCGACGACGCCTTCGGCGGCGCCGGACGCGAGCACTCCCTCACCGCGCCGGACGGCCGCAGGGTCACCGTCTGGGGCGACGAGAACATGCGGTACGTGCAGGTCTTCACTCCGACCGAGTTCCCCGTCACGACGAGCGACGACGTGAGCCCCGTGCCTGGCCGCGCGGTCGCGATCGAGCCCATGACCGCGCCGGCCGACGCCTTCAACTCGGGGGCCGGCCTCCGCTGGCTCGCACCCGACGAATCCTGGACCGTGCGCTGGGCCATCCGCCCGACCGGATTCCAGGCCTAGGCTCGCATCCATGGCGCTCACGCGCGAACCGAAGCCCGGCGAGCCGACAGCAGGCTCGTCGGCACCAGGCCAGCCGACAGCAGGCTCGTCGGCACCCGGTCGACCGAAGCCCCGCGGCAGCCGGCCGCGCCGCGCCGCCGTGTTGAGCCCCGCCGACGCGGCCCGGCTCGTGGCCCTGGTCAGGATGAAGCGGCTCGCCCTGGCCCTGCTCGTGCTGATGGCGCTCGTCTTCGCGGTCTCGTTCGCACTGCAGGATCGTATTCCCGCTCTGCAATACGTCAGGGCCGCCGCCGAGGGCGGCATGGTCGGCGCTCTCGCCGACTGGTTCGCCGTGACCGCTTTGTTCCGGTATCCGCTCGGCCTGCGCATCCCGCACACCAACATCATCGCCAGCCGTAAGGACGAGATCGGCGCAAGCCTCGGCGAATTCGTCGGCACCAACTTCCTGTCCGAGCAGGTCGTCCGCGGCAAACTCGACTCGATCGGCGTGTCCCGGAGGCTCGGCATGTGGCTGAAGCAGCCCGACAACGCCCGCAGACTCACCGATGAGATCGCTGTGGCCGGCACCGGGCTCCTCACCCTCCTGAGCGACGACGCGATCAAGGACCTCATCGAGACCGTGGCGCGCGAGCACCTCGTGCGCCCGGAGTGGGCGCCGCCGATCGGTAGGGTCGGCGCGCGGCTTCTCGCGTCCGGGCAGCAACACGCCGTCGTCGATCTGCTCCTCGACCGCGCGGAGGGCTGGCTGCACGAACACCCGGAGGCCTTTGGACGGGCCGTGTCCGCGCGGCTGCCCGGCTGGCTCCCCGGCTTCGTCGACCGTCTCGTCGACGACCGGGCGCATCGCGAGGTGCTCGGGTTCGTCGCCTCGGTGCGGGCGGACGCCGCGCATCCGCTTCGTGAGGCCATCGACCGCTACCTCGTCGAGCTTGCCGACGACCTCGAGCACGACCCGGCGATGATCAACCGGGTCGAGACCCTCAAGCTCGAGCTCCTGGACAGTGCCCGCCTGCGCGAGTTCGCGAGCGAGACCTGGGAGGCCGTGAAGGTGTCCCTCGTGGCGTCGCTCGGTGACCCGGTGAGCGACCTGAGGGACGGCATCCGGGCGACCGTGATCGAGGTGGGCGAGCGACTGGCCGGCGACGGCGCACTGGGCGGCCGCATCGATCGCTGGATCGCCGACTCGGTGAGTTACCTCGTGCGCACCTACCGCGACGAGCTCGCCGGGGTCATCACCGAAACCGTCGAACGCTGGGACGCCGCCGAGACGAGCGAGAAGATCGAGCTGCAGGTCGGCCGCGACCTGCAGTACATCCGGATCAACGGCACCGTCGTCGGCTCCCTCGCTGGACTCGCGATCTTCGCGATCGCCCAGGCTGCCGTCACCCTCTTCTAAACCGAGCGCCCGAGCAGAGCGGGGCCTCCGCAGCCCGACGCGGCGGGGCCCCGACCGGTGTCGCCCGGTCGGGGCCTCGCCCGGTCACGGTCCTGCTCAGGCGGCGCGGCGTAAACGCGCCGGCGCTTCCGCATTGAGCGGATGCCGCGTCCCGGCCGGTCGTGCCTGCGCGTGTGCGGCGGCGGTCACGATGCCGCCCGCCGGGATCCGGATATCGCGGTCGATGACCGCTCCGCTCTGTACCCGGGCGCCGTCGCCGATCCGGGAGTGGCTTCCGAGGCGGGCGGCCGCGCCGATCACGGCGTCGACGCCGACGTGCACGTTCTGGCCGATGAAGGCCCGTGCCCCGACGAGGGCGTTGTGATCGATCCAGCTGCCCGGACCGATCCAGGCGTCCGCCCCCACCCTGGCTCCGCTCTCGACGTACGCCGTTCCGGAGATGAAGGCGGACGGGTCGACCCGTGCCCCGCCGGAAACCAGTCCGCGTCCGTTCGCGTGCCGGCGATACTTTTCGATCGTGCCGGTCTCGGTCTCGACTTCTTCGTTGATTCTTTCCACGTGCGACCTCCTTGAATTGTCGCGTCACCCCGCAGGCTCCCGCTCCGCTGTATGCCCGCAGCGCGCGTGGCGCGACTGCGGAGCGACAAGTCTGGCGGCTGAGCCCGAGTGCTGACCGTGTCAACGCTGTGTGCTCCCCGGGAATTCCCCGGGCGGTGGCCCTGCCCCGGTGCACCGCCCCTCTGCGCCCGGCGGCGCGCCAGTTCCGCAGCTGCGCGCCAGTTCCCCCGAGTCGCGCGCCAGTTCCGCCGTTCCGCGCCAGGCATGCTTGGCGCGAAGTGGCGCACATGGCGCGCGAGCGGAAGCATCCGCTCGGGGTCAGGCGGATGTCGGTGGTGCGGCGGGCGCTCCTGGTGCGGCGGGGGCCCCGGCCGCCTGCCTCCGGGAGGCGACGCCCGCAGCCCCGGTCGCGACGCCGATCGTGATCAGGGCACCCAGGATCAGCGCGGCCGCTTCGCCGGGTGCCAGCAGGTTCAGCTGGGTTCCGATCGTCGCCGCCGCAACCGGCACGCCGAGCTGGGCGGCCGCGAGCAGGCCGTAGCGCAGCGGCAGGCCGAGCAGCCGGGCCGAGGCATGGGCCAGGAGGGCGCCGAGACCGAGGGCAACGCCGAGCAGGATCATTCCGGGCCGCGTCACGAGGTCGAGCACGTTGAGCGAAGCACCGAGCCACACGTAGAACAGCGGTCCGAGGAACCCGTCGGCGATCGCGAACAGCTGCCGGGCAAGGCGCCTCGGCTCCCCGACCATCGCGACGGCGAGCCCGAAGGAGAACCCGGCGAGCATGATCGAGACGTGGCTCACGACCGCGAGGGCTGCGAACGCGAACAGGATCGTCAGCTGCACCCGCAGTTCGAGGGCGAACTTGCGGTCCTCGGACACCCGGTGCAGCCGAAGCCGGGAGCCGTTCTTTTCGAAACGCGAGAGCGCGAGATACAGCAGCAGCGCTGAGACCGCGACCGCGACGGCCCCGAGCGCGGCCCGGCCGGCATTGGCCGGGTCGATCACGATCGGCAGGGCGACGATCGCGGCGACGTCGGCGATCGCGACCTGCGCGGTCGCCTGCAGCACCGACGGGCCGGTCAGTTTCAGCGAGTCGATCACCGGCAGCACGAGCGCCGCAGACGACGAGGCGAGCAGCACCGCGTACAGCGGCGCGTGGCCGGTGCCGAACAGCACCGCCGTCGCCACGCCGAGCACGATCGCGATGAGGGCAGCGAGACCGGCCCGCGCCGTTCCCTTTCCGAGCGCCGAGCGGATGCCGGCATCACGCACCGGCACGTGGGTGCCGGCCACGAACATGATCAGTGCGAACCCGACGTCAGCGAGCAGGGTCAGGGTCGGATCGCTCGAGTCGACGAGGCCGAGCCCGGTGTGGCCGACAAGGATGCCGGCCAGGAGCTCCCCCGAGCATGACCGGAACCCGCCAGCGCCGCGGGGTCGCCAGCAGGGGACCGAGCAGGCCGACGAGGGAGATGATCGCAAGGGTCTGGAACGTCATCGGGGTGTCCGGACGGTCGACCGGCAGTGCACCATGACGCGGTTAGAGCGTCAGGTCCGCCAGCTGCACCGGGATGTCGGTGTTCTCGTTCGTGAGATACGTGGCGCAGACCCGGTGGTACCCGTCCGCGATGTGCAGCGGAACGGCCGCGGGCAGGTTGCCGCGCACGAGCAGGATCGGCGCGAGCCGACCGCCCTCACGGATCAGCTTGAGGTATCTGGCGACATGCGGGTTCTCGGCTGTGAGCAACTGCAGGCCGGCGGCGCGCAGGATGTCCTTGGCCTTGTGGAAGGTGATGGGCGCCGCCTCGAGGGCGAGCGACGTCGCCTCGACGGCGTGCTCGTTCACGACCAGCCGCAGGTAATCCGCCGCCTTCGGGTAGTTCTCCGGGATCGGCTCCTCGAGCCACTTGACCTTCTTGGGCATCCTGACCTCCACGCCATGAACTCGGGACAGCTGTAACCGCCACGCGAAAATACACACTGCAGGAATGACGACACTGGTGGGCCCCGTCGGGCTCGAACCGACGACCCAAGGATTAAAAGTCCTTTGCTCTACCAACTGAGCTAGAGGCCCGCGGTAGATAATCTACCGTGGATTCGGGCGAGGTTTTTCTGGGTACCGTGGGGAGGGGTCCTAGCGCGGACGGAATCGCCCCGCGAGACACGCACGAGACCCGAACAACACACGCAGGAGATACGGAGGATTCGATTGGCAGACGACTTCCACAAGCCCACCCAGTTCTCGGGCAGCAAGTTCGAATCCTTTGAGGGCGGACAGGACCCGGCGAATATCAGTCGGGTCGCGCACGAGACCGCGCACGCGCTGCTCGCCCGGGTGCGTAATGACCCAGACCCCGCGGTTGTCGAGCGGCTCGTCGCCTACACCGACGAACATGGCATCGACGCGGTCGCCGAGCTGTGGTCGCGCGCAACGCCGCGCAGCCTGCCCGGCGCGCTCTGGCGGATCTACCTCGTCCGACTGCTCATCCGCCAGGACCCCGAGGGCACTGCGTTCCTCTACCAGCGCGGCACCGAGGTCACCGTGGCCATCGACCCCGTCATCGCCGGAGCCGCCGCGCCGACCGGCCCCGCCGAGATCATCGCCCTCGCAGACCAGATCCTCCGCGGAATCTTCACGGGCGACTTCGCCGTTGCGCTCGACCGTGCTGCGGCGTTCTGCCGGGTCATCGCAAGCGGATGCGCGAGTGTCGCCGACGACCTCGACGCGACGGAAGTCGGCGCATCCGGGGTATCTCGCGCCACAGAACTGACCACCCGCGCCCTGCGGTTCTCGACGACGGCCCAGGAGTTCGGCTCGTGCGCCCGCTTGTGGCGCAGCGATTCGCTCGACTAGGAATAAACACCCGTCTTCGTCGTTTACACTGAATGCTGGTCGGGCCGCAGTAACCCCGGGCTCCAATATTCGCCGCTCTGAGCGGCCTCGCGCCGAGAGGCGTTCTGCGGCCCGGCCTTCAGCCTTTTCTGACCAATCCATTTCGCGTTCGGTGCCGAACACTAGTCATGGAACGGGATAAGACCTGACATGCTGGTTCTCATGACTGCTGACTTCGCCGCTGACACCGAGTCGACAGCGCCTCCCTCAAAAGAGGAGCCTGCTTACCCGGGTCGCCACCGGAGACCAGGCGGCCTTCGGGGAACTGTACGACCAGATGGCCCCTCGGGTGCTCGGTCTGGTCAAACGCCTGCTCGTCGACCACGCCCAGTCGGAAGAAGTGACCCAGGAGATCTTCCTGGAGATCTGGCAATCGGCGACGCGGTACGAGCCGGCGCGTGGCGGGGCTTCCACCTGGATCATGACCATGGCGCACCGACGTGCGGTCGACCGGATCAGGTCGTCGCAGGCCGGCCGCGACCGGGACACGAAGATAGGCATCCGCGATCTCGCGGTTGCCTACGACGACGTGTCCGAGACCGTAGAAACACGAATCGAGCACGAAAGGGTGGAGAAGGCGATGTCCAGACTGACCGAACTGCAGCGCCAGGCGATCAGTCTTGCCTACTACGGGGGCTTCAGCCAGAGCGAAGTCGCCGCCCAACTGCATATCCCGCTCGGGACCGTGAAAACGAGACTCAGGGACGGGCTCATCCGCCTTCGCGACGAACTGGGCGTGGCCTCATGACCGGCACAGAGAACACCGGAACGGGCACACCGGAGCGCAACCCCGGTGAGCTGTCCGGCGCATACGCCCTCAACGCCCTCGAGGCCAGGGAGCGCGCCGCCTTCGAGGCTCACCTCGAGTCCTCGGAAGAGGCCCGCATCGAGGCCGCAGAACTGAGCGACACCGCGGTGGCCCTCGGCCTCGCAACCGCCCCGGTTCAGCCCTCAGCCGCCCTCAAGGCCTCGCTGATGGCCAAACTCTCCTCCACCCCGCAGCTCGCTCCCCTCGCCGGTCCGGCGAGCACACCGGCAGCGGATGCCGCCCCCGCGTCCCCCCGCCTCGCCGCGGTACCGCCCGTTCCCCCCTCCGCGCAGGCAACCCCGGTGGTCTCCGCGGATCCCTCGGCGGCCGGCACCGGCGCAGGCTCGAGTTCCGGCACGAGCGCCGCAGAGCGGGCACGCAAGCGCTGGTTCCAGAGGCCCGCGAGCCTCCTGCTCGCTGCGGCCGCCGCTGTCGCCCTGTTCGTCGGCGGCACGTTCGTCGGCTTGGGACTGGCCGGCCCGTCGGGCACCTCCGATTCCTTCGCGGCCCAGCAGGCGGCATCCCTCGCCCAGCTGAACGCGGCACCGGACGTCCAGCGGGCTTCGGCGACGACCGCAGACGGCCACGCGGCCACCCTGGTCTGGTCCGACACGAGCAGCCTGTCGGCGCTCGTCGTCGACGGCCTGCCGGCGCTGTCCGGAGACCAGGACTACCAGCTCTGGTACATCGGAGCCGGGGGAGCGGTCTCGGCCGGTCTCCTCGACACGAGCGTCAGCGCGAACGGAGGAACCGCCTGGCGTGTCCTCGACGGCAGCCTCACCGCCGGCGACACGATCGGCATGACCGTCGAGCCCAAGGGCGGCTCGAAACAGCCCACGACGGCTCCGATCGTCGCCATCCAGAGTTCCTGATCCGCAACTAGGCTCGGGGCATGACGCTGCCATTCACCCTGCTGATCGACCCGGTGCCCGCCGATTCCGCCCAGACGGAGTTCGCGGGCACCTTCCACGAGATGGACTCGACCGCCCCGGCGCTCCGGGTGGGGGAGTTGAGCACCCAGCGCGGTGACGGCATCTTCGAGACGCTCAGCGTCGTCGACGGCCATCCGCAGGAGGTCGAGGCGCACATCAGCCGACTGCGCCATTCGGCGGAGATCTGCGACCTCCCGGTGCCGAACGCGGCGCAATGGCGTGAGGCCATCGGCTACGCGGTGTCCCGGGTGCCCCACGAGGGCGAGCTCGCCCTCAAATTCGTGCTCAGCCGAGGCGTCCAGTCCGGACCGGCGCCGACGGCATGGCTGCACGCGACCCGCGCGCCCGACCACTCCGCCGCGCGCGAAAACGGGGTACGGGCGATCACCCTCGATCGCGGCTACCCGCGCGGCGTCGCCGAGGCCGCTCCGTGGCTGCTGATGGGAGCCAAGACGCTCAGCTACGCGATCAACATGGCTGCCCTCCGTGAGGCGCGGCGTCGCGGGGCCGACGACACGATCTTTCTCACTCACGACGGCTACGTGATGGAGGGTCCGACGTCGAGCGTGGTGATCCGTTCGAACGGCATGTACGTGACGCCGGCGCCGAGCGGAGCGATCCTGCACGGCACCACGCAGCAGAGCCTCTTCGAGCACCTCAGGGAGCAGGGCGAACCGGTGGAATACCGGGACGTCACCGTCGCGGAGCCTGCGGGCGGCGGATGCCGTCTGGCTGCTGTCGAGCATCCGCCTGGTCGTGGCGGTGACCGAGCTCGACGGCCTGCCGCTCGCGACCGACCTGCCGCGCACGCGCGTCTTCAACGCGTACCTGCTCGGTCGCACCGCCTAGCCCCGAGCCCTAACCAATTCGACGGAGTTTTTGCGATCTGAACCGGTTTACCCGGCCTCCTAGGGGGTCGAAAACCAAAAACTCCGTCGAATTCGTTCAGCGCTGGTTTAGCCGAAACGGCCGGAGACGTAGTCCTCGGTGGCCTGAACCGACGGGTTGGAGAAGATCGTCGTGGTGTCGTTGTACTCGATGAGCTTGCCGGGCTTGCCGGTGCCGGCGATGTTGAAGAAGCCGGTGCGGTCGGAGACGCGGGACGCTTGCTGCATGTTGTGCGTGACGATCACGATCGTGTACTCCGCCTTCATCTCCTCGATGAGGTCCTCGATCGCGAGGGTGGAGATCGGGTCGAGGGCCGAGCACGGCTCGTCCATCAGGATCACGTCGGGCTGCACGGCGATGGCGCGGGCGATGCAGAGCCGCTGCTGCTGGCCGCCGGAGAGGCTCGATCCGGGCTTGTCGAGGCGATCCTTGACCTCGTTCCACAGGTTGGCGCCCTGGAGTGACTTCTCGATGAGGGCGTCCGCGTCCGGCTTGGACATGCGGCGGTTGTTGAGCTTCACGCCGGCGAGCACGTTGTCGCCGATCGACATGGTCGGGAACGGGTTCGGTCGCTGGAACACCATGCCGACCTGGCGGCGCACAAGCACCGGGTCGACGCCGTTCCCGTAGAGGTTGTTGCCGTCGATGAGCACCTCGCCGGTGACGTAGGCGCCGGGGATGACTTCGTGCATCCGGTTCAGGGTGCGGAGGAAGGTGGACTTGCCGCAACCGCTCGGCCCGATCAGGGCGGTCACCGTGCGGGGCTCGATCGTCAGCGTGACGTTTTCGACAGCGAGGAACTTGCTGTAGTAGACGTTGAGGTCGTTGACTTCAATGCGCTTGGACATATGATCCTTCGAGTTGCGGCCAGCGGCCGGGTGGAGCCTAGCGGCCGAGCTTGGGGGAGAAGTACTTGGCGATGAGCCTCGCGAGCCCATTAAGGAGCATGACGATCAAAACGAGCGTGAGTGCGCCTGCCCACGCCCGGTCGAGGTACGCCTGGGTGTCCGTGCCCTGGTTCGCGTACTGGGTGTACACGAACACCGGAAGGGTCATCATCCGCTGGCTGAACAGGTCGTAGTTCATACTCGCCGTGGAAGCCGGAGATGATCAGCAGCGGGGCGGTCTCGCCGATGACCCGGGAGATCGAGATCATGATGCCCGTGACGATTCCGGCGAGGGAGGTCGGCAGCACCACCTTGAGGATGGTCAGCCACTTCGGCACGCCGAGGGCGTATGCGGCCTCGCGCAGTTCGTTCGGGACGAGCTTGAGCATTTCCTCGCTCGAGCGCACCACGACCGGGATCATCAGCACCGACAGCGCGATGGCACCGCCGAAGCCGAAACGGATGCCCGGGTCGTTGAAGATGAGGGAGAAGAACGCGAAGGCGAACAGTCCGGCGACGATCGAGGGGATGCCGGTCATCACATCCACGAAGAAGGTGATCGCGTGGGCCAGCCGACCGCGTCCGTACTCCGTGAGATAGATCGCGGCGAGCAGGCCGATCGGCACGGAGATGAGGGTCGCGACGCCCGTGATCAGCAGGGTGCCGATGATGGCGTGCAGCGCGCCGCCGCCCGCGCCGACCACGTTGCGCTGGGACTCGGTGAAGAACGTGGGGGTGAGGATGCCGGGGAGACCGTTGACGACGGTCGTGAAGACCAGCGAGATCAACGGCAGCAGGGCGACGACGAAGGCGGTCGTGACGAGGGCGGTGACGAGGCGGTCCTTCGCCCGGCGCACGCCCTCCACGGCGTAGGAGAGCGCGTAGATGGCCACGCAGTAGAGCACCGTGCCGAAGAAGACCGTGCCGACGATGTTGAAGCCGGAGGTGGCCCCGGACAGCTGGAGCACGAGGAACACGGCCCCGGTGACGATCCAGCTCGCGAGGAGCACGTAGAGCGTGGAGTTCTTCGGTAGCTTGCCTGCTGCGTAGGCGTTGGCCTGGGGCATATTCGCGGTCGGCGTCGCGGTCGTGCTGCTCATCAGTTCGCTCCCGAGAAGGCCTTGCGGCGGTTGATGATGTAGCGGGCGATCATGTTGACCGCGAGGGTGATGACGAAGAGGATCAGGCCGGTCGCGAGCAGGATGTTCACGCCGACGCCGTGCGCCTCCGGAAAGTTGAGGGCGATGTTCGCGGCGATCGTCGTCGGGTTCTGCGAGGTCAGCAGCTGGAAGAGCACCGTCGGGCTCGGTGAGAGCACCATCGCGACCGCCATCGTCTCGCCGAGCGCGCGGCCGAGGCCGAGCATCGACGCCGAGATGATCCCCGAGCGGCCGAAGGGAAGCACCGCCATCGAGATCATCTCCCAGCGGGTCGCGCCGAGGGCGAGAGAGGCTTCCTCGTAGAGCACCGGTGTCTGCAGGAAGATCTCCCGGCAGAGGGCGGTGATGATCGGGAGCACCATCACCGCGAGCACGATCGCGACGGTCAGGATCGTACGGCCGGTGCCGGAGACCGGTCCGGCGAAGAGCGGGAACCAGCCGAACCAGTCGACGAGGTTCGCGTAGAACGGCTGCACGAGCGGGGCGAGCACTCCGATGCCCCACAGGCCGAAGACCACGGAGGGAACCGCGGCGAGGAGATCGATGACGTAGCCCAGGCCGGCGGCGATCCGCCGCGGGGCGTAGTGGGAGATGAAGAGGGCGATACCGATCGCGAGGGGGATCGCGATGATCATCGCCAGCAGCGCGGACCAGAGGGTTCCGAACGCGAGGGGCCAGACGTACGACCAGAAATTGGTGAAGCCGCCGCTGAAGTCGGCGGGCGCCGCGACGAACGCGGGCAGGCTCTGAATGAGCAGGAACCCTGCGACGGCGGCGAGGACGGCGAGGATGAGGCTGCCGGAGACGACTGTGGCCGTCGAGAAGATCACATCACCGGGACGCTGCGGAGTGCGGATACGATCGCGGGCAACTACGGAGGTCATGCCGGGCGTCTCCCTGAAGTTCGGATGGTGGAACGAAAACGTGTGCTCCCCCGCACCCCAGTCTGCCCGGTTCGGGCCCCGCCTGTGCGGCGGGGCCCGGACCGGGCAGACTTCAGGATGCTGGTGAAGCGGGTACTACCGGTGATTCGGTGTTACTTGACGGTTGCGAGAACCTTGGCGACCTTGTCGGCCAGGTCGGTCGAGAGCGGTGCGGCACCGCCGGCGGATGCGGCGACCTTCTGGCCGTCTGCGCTTGCCATGTACGTCACGTACGCCTTGACGAGCTCGCCCTGGGCGGGCTTGGCGTATTCCGTGCAGACGATGGCGTAGCTGACCAGGACGAGCGGGTAGTGCGTCGCGTCGGTCGTGGTGCGGTTGATCTTGATGGCGAGGTCGCTCGCGTCGCGGCCCGTGACGAGCGGGGACTCGGCGACGACGGCGGCAGCGGCTTCTGCCGTGTAACCGACGAACGTGTCGCCGACCTTGATCTTCGCAACGCCGAGCTTGCCGGCCTTGGATGCGTCCGCGTAGCCGATGGTGCCGACGCCGTTGGTCACGGCGTCAACGACACCGGAGGTGCCCTTGGCGCCTTCGCCGCCCTTGATCGGGAATGCGTCGGCTGCCTTGTCGGTCCACACGGTCGGTGCGGTCTGGAAGAGGTAGTCGGTGAAGTTCTTCGTGGTGCCCGAGTCGTCCGAGCGGTGCACGGCGGTGATCGCGGTGGCCGGGAGGGTCACGCCGGAGTTGAGCGCGGCGATGGCCGGGTCGTTCCAGGTCGTGATCTCGCCGCGGAAGATGTGCGCGAGGGTTGCGGAGTCGAGCTTGAGGTCCGTGACGCCGGCGACGTTGAAGATGACCGCGATCGGGGAGATGTAGACGGGCAGGTCGACGGCCTTGGCGCCGGCGGCGCAGGACGCGAACGTTCCGGCGAGCTCGGTGTCGTTGAGCGCGGAGTCGCTGCCGGCGAAGTCGGAGCCGCCCGCGATGAAGGTGGAGCGGCCGGCGCCGGAGCCGGACGGGTCGTAGTTGACCGTGACGTTCGGGTTGGACGTCTGGAATGCTGCGATCCAGGCCTCCTGGGCCGAGCCCTGGGCGGACGAGCCGGCGCCGGTCAGCGTTCCGGTGAGGGTGCTGGTTGTCGCTGCAGTGGTGCTCGAGCCGGTTCCGGCTTCGTTGGAGGCGCACGAGGACAGTGCGAGAGCGGCGGCGACGGCGATGACTGCGGGTCGGCCAAAACGCTTGAAATTCACGGGTATTCCCTTTCGAGGGTAGACAGCGCAGAGACTTTCAGAAACTTCACTGCAGGGCGGGGCCGGTGCTGGCCCCGGTCAGACGATAATCCGATCCCTTTAACGACACCCCCTCCAGAAGATGAACGGAAGGTTAACGCAACCGGGCCGTTCAACGAGTTCCGGCAGGTCAGACGCTCGGTCGGTACGTCTCGATGCCGAGGATCCCGGCGCTCGGGTTCTCGCGCGACAGGTGTACGACGGAGAAGGAGCCGATGTCGAGGTGGGAGGCCTCCTCGATGTACAGTCCGAACGTGCTCCCGGTGGCGAGGGCGATCTCGTGCAGGATCTCGGGAAGCACCGGGCCGTGGCTGCAGATGACGGCGGTCTTGCGGGAGCGGATGCGCTTGCCGATGCCGGCCCGGACATCCGCGACGCCCTGCTCGAAGGCATCCTGGCTGAACAGTTCCGTGCGCTTGATGGGGATGCCCGTCGTGGCCGCGAGCGGGGCGACGGTGGTGACGCACCGGGTGGCCGTGCTCGACACGATGCGGCGCGGGCGCCACGCCGTCACGGTCGGCACGAGTTCCACGGCCTGGGCGACGCCGCGTTCGGTGAGGGGCCGCGTGCTGTCGGGGCCTGCCCAGCTCGAACCGGTGACGGCCTTGCCGTGCCGGAGTGCGATCAGGGCGAAGGTCGTCGTCACCCCGCGGTCGGCGAGCTCGGCGAAGGCATCGATGATCTCGACGTCCTGCGCGTAGCTGAGGTAACTGCGTGCCTTCTTGATCGTGACCCATTCGATCGCCGCGATCTCGCTGTTCGGCACGAAGGTCGAGCGCTGGATCTCAGCAGGGTGCACCTCGGCGGCCCAGTACTGCACGACCTTCTCCCGGCCGTTGCCGAGCGAATACCGGGATTCGCCGAGCGGCACGCCGAGGGCGACCGCGAGTCCGGTCTCTTCCTCGATCTCACGCACCGCCGTCTGCGGCATGGTCTCGCCGGGGTCGACCTTTCCCTTGGGAATGGTCACGTCGCCATATACCGTGCGGTGCACGAGCAGGACGTTCATCTTGCCGTCGATCAGGCGCCAGCAGACCGCTCCGGCAGCGTAGACCGGCCCGTTCGGAAGGACCGCACTCATCGGCGACCCGTCGGCCGCACGCGTCGGGAGATCTGCTGCATCAATCGGTCCTGCATATCGTCGAGCGGCTTTCCGGAATCGTCGAGGTGGTGGCGGGTCCATTCGCCGGTGTTGTCGAGCCACCAGGACGCCGTGCGGTCGTCCATGGCGCGGTTGAAGAGGCCATCGATCTCCGTGAGGTGATCGGGGTCGACGAGGCGCACGAGGGCCTCGACGCGTCGGTCGAGGTTGCGGTGCATCATGTCGGCGCTGCCGATGTACACCTGGGTGTCCCCGCCGTTGTGGAAGGAGAAGATCCGGGAGTGCTCGAGGTAGCGGCCGAGGATCGACCGCACCTTGATCGTCTCGCTGACCCCGGGGATGCCCGGCGTCAGGCTGCAGATGCCGCGCACCCAGACCTCGACGGGGACCCGGGCCTGGCTGGCCCGGTAGAGCGCGTCGATGATGGCTTCGTCGACCATCGAGTTGACCTTGATGCGGATGCCGGATGGCTTGCCGTCGAGGGCGGCCTGCGTCTCGAGGTTGATCGCCTTCAACAGCCCGCGCCGCAGGTGCAGGGGTGCGACGAGGAGCCGCTTGAACTTCTTCTCGATCGCGTACCCGGACAGCTCGTTGAACAGGCGGGTCAGGTCCTTGCCGACCTGGGGGTCCGCGGTCAGCAGACCGAGGTCCTCGTACAGCCTGCTGGTCTTCGGGTTGTAGTTGCCGGTGCCGATGTGGCTGTAGTGCCGCAGTACGCCGTTCTCGTTGCGCACGACGAGGGCGAGCTTGCAGTGCGTCTTGAGGCCGACGAGGCCGTAGACGACGTGCACGCCGGACTTTTCGAGCTTGCGCGCCCAGGAGATGTTGGCCTGCTCGTCGAAGCGGGCCTTGATCTCGACGAGGGCGAGCACCTGCTTGCCGGATTCGGCGGCCGCGATGAGCGCCTCGACGATCGGGCTGTCACCGGAGGTGCGGTACAGCGTCTGCTTGATGGCGAGCACGTCAGGGTCGGCGGCGGCCTGCTCGAGGAATGCCTGCACGCTCGTCGCAAAGGACTCGTACGGGTGGTGGAGCAGGATGTCGCGGCGCGCGATCGAGCCTGAAGATATCGGGCTCGGCGTTCGGCTCCGGCGCGAGGAGCCTGCACGGCCGTGGTCGGCACGTGCTTGACGTAGCGCAGGTCCGGGCGGTCCACGCGCAGGTCGAACAGTCCGCCGAGGTCGAGCGGGGCGGGCAGCCGGTACACCTCCTGCTCGGTGACGTCGAGTTCGCGCACGAGCAGGCCGAGGGTGACCTCGTCCATGTCCTCGGTGATCTCGAGGCGGATGGGCGGGCCGAACCGGCGGCGCAGCAGTTCCTTCTCGAGGGCCTTGATCAGGTTCTCGGTCTCGTCTTCCTCGATCTCGACGTCCTCGTTCCTGGTGACCCGGAAGACGTGGTGTTCGAGGATGTCCATGCCGGGGAACAGGTCGCCGAGGTGATTGGCGATGAGGTCCTCGAGCATGATGAAGCGCACGTTGTCGAAGCCCTCGCGGCGGTCGACGCGCACGAAGCGCGGCAGCATCGTCGGTACTTTGAGCCTGGCGAATTCCTGCTTGCCGGTCTTCGAGTTGCGCACCCGCACGGCGAGGTTGAGCGAGAGCCCCGAGATGTAGGGAAACGGGTGCACCGGGTCGACCGCGAGCGGCATCAGCACCGGGAAGATCTGGTTGGAGAAGTAGTCACGGAGCGACCGGTGGTCGGCGTCGTCGAGGCTGTCCCAGGTGGCGATGTGGATGCCGGCGTCCATCATGGCCGGGCTGACGAGCTTCTGGAAGGCGCGGGCGTGCCGGTCCTGGAGCACGTGCGCCATCGCCGAGATGTCGGAGAGGGCGTCCTGCGGTGCGGTACCGATGTTCGTCGGCACGGCCAGTCCGGTCAGGATCCGGCGCTTGAGCCCGGCGACGCGGACCATGAAGAACTCGTCGAGGTTACTCGAGAAGATGGCCAGGAAGTTGGCGCGCTCGAGCACCGGGAGCAGCGGATCCTCGGCGAGCTCGAGCACCCTCTGGTTGAACGCGAGCCAGCTCAATTCCCGGTCGAGATAACGGTTCGTGGGGAGTTCCGGGTCGTCCTTGCCGGTCAGGGGATCGAAATCGTCATCGAAGTCGCTTCCGAGACCCGATTCTTCCTGAATGTTTTCGCCGTCCATGAGTCCATCCTGACACCGCGGGACCTGCCGGTGCGACGGTTCCGGGTGAACAGTGGCTATCGGGTTCGGCGGCGGTACTGTACGTCGACCGTGCGGTCGGTGAATCCGAGGGAGCGATACAGCCGCACGGCGGGCCCATTGTCGGCTTCGACGTAGAGCGTCGCCTGCGTCACCCCGCGCCGTCGCAGCCGTTCGAGTCCGGCGGTCATCAGCCGGCGTCCGAGACCGCGGCCGCTCCACTCGGGGCTCACCCCCACGACGTAGATTTCCCCCTCCGCTGCCCCCTGCTCGAGCTTCAGCCAGTTGTAGCCGATGAGGGCGGTGTCGTGGCGGGCGACGAGGAAGTCGCCCGCGTCGAACCAGTCCTCGTTCATGCGGTCTGCGAGGTCGGCCGCGGTGATGCCGCCCTGCTCGGGGTGCGCCGCGAAGGTCCGGGCGTTCAGGGCGACCCAGGCGTCCGCATCCGTGTCGGGGTCGAAGGCCGTGATGCCGATGTCGTCGGCTGCCGTCGTCGCCGGGGGAACGGCTGCCGGAGGTGCGGCTGCGTCGAGCGCCAGTTGCAGCTGCAGGAGGCGCCGGACCGCGTCGAAGCCGAAACGCCCGGCGAGGGCGCGGGCCGCGGGGTGATCGCCGTGTGCCCACGCGGTCAGGCCGTCCGGAACATCCGCCGCAAACGCGGGATCGCCGAAGAGCTCGGTCAGGGCCGCGGTCGCGTGGCCGTGCCTGCGGAAGTCGGGGTGCACGACGAGGTCGAGCTCGCCGGCGCCGAGGACGAGCGCCCCGACGACAGGGCCCATGATCGCATCGCCGTCGCGCAGCAACAGGGGAGTGCGGCGCCGGGCCGCGACATCGAGGGTGGCCTGCTCGTTGAGCGGGGCGTACCCGTCGACGCGGGCGGCGGCATCCGTCACCGCGGCGAACTGGAGCGCGAAGGCGCTGTCGTCAGGCCCGTGCGACGGACTGATCACGCACGACCTCTGGTTCCTGCACGTTGAAGCGGTATCCGACGTTGCGCACGGTGCCGATCAGGGATTCCTGGTCGCCGAGCTTGGCGCGGAGGCGTCGGACGTGCACGTCGACCGTGCGCGTGCCGCCGAAGTAGTCGTAGCCCCAAACCTCGCTGAGCAGCTGCTCGCGGGTGAAGACGCGGGAGGGGTGGGCCGCGAGGAAGCGGAGCAGCTCGAATTCCTTGTAGGTGAGGTCGAGCGGCCGGCCGTAAACCTTCGCGGAATAACTCGCCTCGTCGATGACGACGCCGGCGGCGCGGATCAGCGCGGACTCCTCGGCCCGCGGCGTGCGCCCTGCGGCGAGGCGGATGCGGGCGTCGACCTCTGCGGGACCCGCCGTGTCGAGGATCACGTCGTCGATGCCCCAGCCGGGGCTCACCGCGGCGAGGCCGCCCTCGGTGATCACGAGCAGCAGCGGAACCTGGCTGCCGGTCGTCTGCATGATCTGGCACAGCGACTTGGCGGCCATCAGGTTGGTACGGGCGTCGACGAGGATGACATCGGAATCCGGGGCGGTGATGAGCTGGTCGGGCTGGGCCGGAATGACACGGATTCCATGCGAGAGCAACGCCAGTGCCGGCAGGACCTCCCCGCCGACCGCGGAGGTCAGGATCAATAATTGCGCCACGCGGGCCCTCCAACCATTGTTGGCCAATCCTAGCGTGCAGCCAATTGCTCGTTTGGCAGGGCAGAATGGAGGAGTGAAGTGGCAGTGGAGAAGCGTCGGCCTGGTCTGGGCGTTCGCCGTGGTCTGTTCGGTGCTCACGGGGGCCCTCGCGGCGCCCGGTCGCTCCCTTGTGTGGATCGGCCTCTCCCTCGCGGGATGCACCATCGGCACCCTCTCCATCCAGCTCGCGACCGGCCAAAAAGAGGGCTACGTACACCGGGTGACGCTGAGCCTCGTCGGCGCGGTCATCGTCCTCGCCGCCGCGACCGGAATCTTCGCGCTCGCCGGGCTTCTGTAACGAACTGGTAAAGCCGCGCCGGGCGCCCGTCCGCAGGCGTTTCGGCTCTCGCCGGCAGCTAAGGTGGTGTCATGTCAATCCTCGCGCTCGAAATCTTCTTCCTGGGCCTCCTCGCGCTCGCGAGTCTCTCGATCGCCTGGGTGTCCGGCCTCGTGTTGTTCAAGCTGTTCCGGGGGCAGCGGTAACCCTCGATGTTCGAGCTACCGACCCAGCTCCCCTCCGAACTCGTTCCGCTCTCGTGGCTCCTCGGCGTCTGGGAGGGGTCCGGCGTCATCGACTACGCCCTCCCGGACGGCCGCAAGGTCACGCGTGAGTTCGGCCACCGGCTGAGTTTCAGCCACGACGGCCTTCCGCACCTGAACTACAGTTCCTATACCTGGCTCGAAGCGGATGCCGCAACTCACATCGACGAGGACGTCGACGATGCAGGCGCCGACCAGGACCCCGACGCCGCCGACGCCGGCGACACGGTCGCGGCAGGGCCGGCCCTCGTCGGGAACACCCCGCTCATGACCGAGACCGGCTATTGGCGCCTGAGCCGCCCCCAGGGTGCAGGCGACCCGGGGCCCGGCCTGCTGCCCGCAGAGGGTACGCACCCGTTCACGACGGCGTCCGCCGTCGAGACGCTCCGCAACGCCGACGGCGGCTTCGACATCGACGTCACCCTCGTGCACCCCGGCGGTGTCGCCGAGATCTACCTCGGCCAGGTCAAGGGACCGCGGATCGACCTCGCGACCGACGCGGTGATGCGCACCCAGGGAGCCAAGGCATACTCGGCGGCGACCCGGCTGTACGGCCTCGTCGACGGTCACCTGCTCTGGGCCTGGGATATCGCCGCCCTCGGGCAGAGCCTGCGCACCCACGCCTCCGGCCGGCTCAAACGGGTCGAATAATCCCGGCGGTTCCCGCGTTGTCCCCGATGTGCGCCTCTGCGTCACGCAAACCCCGGAAGAAGTCCTCATGACCCCGCCGACCGCATCCGCTTCAGCCCTCCTCGACCTGCCGGGCGCCGTGCAGGCCACCGGCCTCGATGCCGGCGTCGCCGCCCACTACGGCAACCCGATGATCGAACAACGGCACCTGCTCGCCGGCGAGGCCATCGTCGACCTCTCCAACCGTGCGGTGCTCGGGGTCTCCGGCCCCGACCGACTGACCTGGCTCAACTCGATCACGAGCCAGGAGCCTGCGGTACCTCCTCAAGCCGGGGGATTCGGCTGAGACCCTCGTACTCGACCCCACCGGGCACGTCGAGCACGCGGTACGGCTCGTCGACGACGGAACAGAGGCCTGGCTCGTCGTCGAGGCCGCCGAGCTGCCCGCACTGCTCGCCTGGCTCGACCGGATGCGCTTCATGCTGCGGGTCGAACTCCGCGACCGCACCGAGGAGTACGCCGTCATCGGCACGATGGGAAGCATCGGCGACCTCGCCGTGGCCGTCTCCGCGCTCGAACCCGCCGCTCCGAACGGAACCCCCTCGTCTGGCACGACCCGTGGGCGGCCGTCGTCACCGGCGGCTTCCAGTACGCGGAAGACCCCGAACATCCCGGCGCCGACTGGCACTGGACCGAGGCCCTCGTGCCGCGCACCGCACTTCCCGCTGTGACGCGCGGCCTGCGCAGCGGCGCCGTCCGCGCGGCCGGGCTGCTCGCCCTCGAGGCGCTCCGGATCGCGGCGTGGCGGCCGCGCCGGGCGAACGAGGTCGACGACAGGACGCTCCCGCACGAGCTCGACTGGCTGCGCAGCGCCGTGCACCTGAACAAGGGCTGCTACCGCGGCCAGGAGACCGTCGCCAAGGTACACAACCTCGGGCACCCGCCGCGGCGGCTCGTGCTGCTGCACCTCGACGGCTCCCAGGGAGTGCTGCCGGTGCACGGAGACGAAGTCCAGGCCGTGCGCAGGCTCCCGGACGGCAAGACCGAACGCCGCGGCGTCGGTGCGATCACCTCGAGCGCCATCCACTACGAGCTCGGGCCGATCGCCCTCGCCGTCGTGAAGCGCACCGTACCGGCGACGGTCGTGCTCCAGGTGCTGAGCGAGGAGATCGCCGTTGCCGCGACCCAGCAGGTCATCGTTCCGCAGTCGGCAGGCTCGGTCGCCGAGATCCCCCGGCTGCCGCGGCTGGGCATCCGCACCCCCTGACACCGAACCCCCGCCGCTGACCCCCGGCCACCGACCACAGGCCCGGCTCTCGATAGAGTTGGAGGCATGTCATACAATCTCATCCTCCTTCGCCATGGCCAGAGCCTATGGAACCAAGAAAACCTCTTCACCGGTTGGGTCGACGTTCGCCTGAGCGAGCAGGGAGCCGCGGAGGCCAAGCGCGCCGGCGAGCTCCTCGCAGAGTCCGGCCTCCTGCCCGACGTCCTGCACACGTCACTCCTTAGCCGCGCCATCCAGACCGCGAACATCGCGCTCGAGGAGGCCGACCGCCTCTGGATCCCCGTGAAGCGCTCCTGGCGCCTCAACGAGCGCCACTACGGCGCCCTGCAGGGCCTCGACAAGGCGGAGACCCTCGCCAAGTTCGGCCCGGAGCAGTTCCAGCTCTGGCGCCGTTCCTTCGACGTACCGCCGCCCGTGCTCGCCGACGATTCCCCCTGGTCCCAGGCGCACGACCCGCGCTACGCCGGCCTCGGCGACGAGCTTCCCCGCACCGAGTGCCTGAGCGACGTCGTCGACCGGATGCTGCCCTACTGGGAGTCCGACATCGCGACGGACCTCCGCGCAGGCAAGACCGTTCTCGTCACCGCCCACGGCAACTCGCTGCGCGCCCTCGTGAAGCACCTCGACAACATCAGCGACGCCGACATCGCCGAGCTCAACATCCCGACCGGAATCCCGCTCGTCTACCGCCTCGACGAGAACCTGGTCCCGATCGGCGCAGGCCAGTACCTCGACCCCGAGGCCGCAGCCGCCGGTGCCGCGGCCGTCGCAGCCCAGGGCAGCAAGAAGTAGCACTCCCGCCCCATTAGCCCACTATCGACAATTCCCAACGAAACGGCCCCGGAAGCATTCGCTTCCGGGGCCGTTTCGTTTGCTTCAGCGTTTCGGGTGATGCAGGCGGGCTACTGGACGCCGGTCGTGCTCTGCTGCCAGGCGCCGGTGCCGAGGTACTGGATCTTCTTGGCGATCGAGACGGCGTGGTCGGCGAACCGCTCGTGGTACCGGCTCGCGAGGGTCGAGTCGACCGTGTCGGCAGCAGCGCCCTTCCAGGTCTCGGCGAGGACCGCGTCGAAGACGCTCAGGTGCAGGGCGTCGACCTTGTCGTCCTCGTTGCGGATGACCTCGGCGAGCTTCACGTCCTGGGTGGTGAGCAACTCGGTGAGCATCGTCGAGATGGTCACAAGCAGGGCCCCCATCTCACCGAAGGTGCCGCGCAGGCTCTTCGGAACAACCTTGTCGGGGAAGCGGTAGCGGGCGAGCTGGGCGATGTGGGTGGAGAGGTCACCCATCCGCTCGAGCGACGAACTGATCCGGAGGGCGCTCACGACGATGCGCAGGTCGCGGGCGACCGGCTGCTGGCGGGCCAGGATCGTGATCGCCAGTTCGTCCAGTTCGATGGTCAGCTCGTCGATCTTGTCGTCTTCGCTGATGGCTTCTTCGGCGAGGCCGACGTCGGACTCGTTGAACGCCCTCGTCGACTTCGCGATCGAGATGCCGACGAGGCGGGAGATCTCGACGAGGCGGTCCTGAACCTCGGCGAGCTCCTGCTGGAATACTTCACGCATAAGTCTGTGTTCCTTCCTGGGCGCGCGGTACGCGCAGATGTGGAAACCACCTGGCCCCCAGCGAATCTTCGTGGACAGAGGTTAACGGCAGGTGCCGGAGTGTTGAATACTACCTAAAGTAGCCGTCCAGCGGCCCGGCACGGTTCGTTCGGCTTTTTTGTGTCAGTAATCTGGTGGAATGGAATCATCGTGGCTCGTGCTGGTGTCTCTGGCACTGGGCCTCATGGTCGGCGCCGGGTTCATCAGCCTGCTCCAGATCGCTGAACGCCACGGCCGACGCGCCTCCGAGGTGGTCAACCCGGCCGTGCCGGACGGCATCGACCAGGTCCTCGACGCACTCGACACCGCGGCCGTCGTGCTCGACCCGTCGAACAACGTGATGAAGACGTCCCCGGCGGCCGTCTCGATGGGAATGGTCTGGAACCGGCAGATCGTGCATCCGGAGCTCCTCGAGCTCGCCGGCAGGGTGCGGCGCTCCGGGGAACCGATCGCCGAAGACCTGATCCTCTCGCGCGGTCCGTTCGGCGACGCGAGCATGCGGGTGCGCGTGCGCCTGGCGACGCTCGGCACCCGGTACGTGCTGCTGCTCGCCGAGGACCGCACGGAGGCCTTCCGCCTCGACGAGGTGCGCCGCGACTTCGTCGCCAACATCAGCCACGAGCTCAAGACCCCGATCGCGGCCGTCGGCCTGCTTGCCGAGGCGCTCAACCAGGCCGCGGACGAACCGGTGCAGGTGCGCAGGTTCGCCAGCAGGCTCACGACGGAATCCGGTCGCCTGACCCGGCTGACGCAGGAGATCATCGAGCTCTCCCGGCTCCAGGCGCAGGACTCCCTGACCGAGCCGGAAAACCTGCAGATCGACGACATCGTCGCTGCGGCCGTCGACCAGAGCAGGGTCGTTGCGGATGCCGCACGCATCACGCTCGCCGTCGGCCAGCCCTCCGGCGCCGTCGTCACGGGCGACGAGCGACTCCTCGTGATGGCCGTGCACAACCTGGTCGCCAACGCGGTGCACTACTCCGCAGAGGGATCGCGGGTGGGTGTGGGCGTACGACACCACGACGGCGTCGTCGAGGTGACGGTGACCGATCAGGGCGTCGGCATCCAGGAGGCGGACCTCGACCGCATCTTCGAACGATTCTTCCGCGTCGACCAGGCCAGGTCGCGCCACACCGGTGGAACGGGCCTCGGCCTCTCCATCGTGAAGCACATCGTGCAGATCCACGGCGGCGACATCCGCGTCTGGTCCCAGCCGGGCAGCGGTTCGACGTTCACCATCCGGCTGCCTGAGGCGAGTCACATCGCCCTGGCCAAAACAGGAGAGACCCCGTGACCCACATTCTTTTGGTTGAGGACGAACAAGCGCTGAGCGAGCCGTTGAGCTTCCTGCTCGAACGCGAAGGCTATGAGGTCACCGTTGCCGAGGACGGGCCGACCGCTATCAGCGAGTTCGACCGGATCGGACCGGACCTGATCCTGCTTGACCTGATGCTCCCCGGCATCCCCGGGACCGAGGTGTGCCGCGAGATCCGCACCCGCTCCCAGGTGCCGATCATCATGCTGACCGCAAAGGATTCCGAGGTCGACATCGTCGTGGGCCTCGAGCTCGGTGCGGACGACTATGTGACCAAGCCGTACTCGACCAGGGAACTGCTCGCGCGTATCCGTGCGGTGTCGCGTCGCCGCACAGACCAGACCGAGGACGACGAGAACATGCTCACGGCGGGGACTGTGCGGATGGACATCGAACGCCACACCGTCGCAGTGAGCGGCACGGTCGTCAACATGCCGCTCAAGGAGTTCGAGCTCCTCGAGTTCCTGTTGCGGAACGCCGGCAGGGTGCTCACCCGCGGCCAGCTGATCGACCGGGTCTGGGGCACCGACTACTTCGGTGACACCAAGACCCTCGACGTGCACATCAAGCGGATCCGTTCGCGCATCGAGGCGACACCGTCCGAGCCGACGATGCTCGTCACCGTGCGCGGCCTCGGCTACCGTTTCGAGGCCTGACCCGGCCCGTTTCGAGGCCTGACCGGGCCCGGTTCGAGGTCGGGTCCGGTCGGGCCTGGCCTGGCCTGAGCAGGCCGGATGCTAGGGCGCCGTGGTCGGCAGCAGGGTCGAGTACTGGGGGAGGGTGCCGTCGAGCACCGGCGCGAGCAACTGGAGGCCGGTCTCGGTGCCGTACTGGAAGTAGACGGGGAACAGCGAGCCGAGCGGGGCGACGATGTTCTCGAGGGTGATCACAGGGCCGCCGGTCGCACCGATCGCGGTGCTCGACTGCGGCTTCAGGGTCAACTGCTGGGTGACCTTGCCGGTCGTGGCCGTGTACTGCACGGACAGGCTGTGCGCCGAGTCGCTCGGATTGACGACGGTGACGAGGAGGCTCCCGGTCTTTCCGTCCTTGGACAGCACGATCGCATTGCGGACCTTCAGGTCGCCGACGTTGCCGCTGACCCCGTCGCTCGCGTCGTAGTGCTTGGTCGTTGACTGCGGGGCCAGCAGGTTGCATCCACTGGTACCCAGTAGGACGCCGGCCGTCAACAACACGGACAGCAAGACTCGAGCCCTCACAAGACCTCCAACAGTTCGACGGTGCGCCTGAAGGCGCGAACGCCGCAGATTTCGCTTTGAGCCTAGCGTATCGGGGAGGCCGGCCACGTGGCGCCGCCTGCCCCTGCCCCGGTCAGGGTCGCAAACCCTACCACCCCTCGCTGTGGTATCCTAGACGATGCTGAAGGGATATCCATACATGCTTTTTGAAGTAGGCGAAACCGTCGTTTATCCCCACCACGGTGCCGCGACAATCACGGAAGTGAAAACGCGGATCATCAAGGGTGAGGAAAAACTGTACCTGAAGCTCAATGTGACTCAGGGCGACCTCACCATCGAAGTTCCCGCCGAGAACGTCGACCTCGTCGGCGTGCGCGACGTGATCGGCCGTGAGGGCCTCGACAAGGTTTTCGAGGTGCTGCGCGCCCCGTTCACCGAGGAGCCGACCAACTGGTCCCGCCGGTACAAGGCCAACCTCGAAAAGCTCGCCTCCGGCGACGTCATCAAGGTATCTGAGGTCGTCCGCGACCTGTGGCGCCGCGACCAGGATCGCGGCCTGTCCGCCGGGGAGAAGCGCATGCTCGCCAAGGCCCGCCAGATCCTGATCAGCGAGCTGGCCCTCGCCGAGAAGACCGACGAAGAGAAGGCCTCAACGGTCCTCGACGAGGTCCTGGCCTCCTAGCCCACCCCACGTTCATTCACACGCTGAAAGGCGGCGCCGCGAGGTGCCGCCTTTCGCACGTTCCGGTGTGACTCATCCCGCAGCATCCACCCTCCAGCAGATAGCCTCCAGACATGACTGAATACGCAGCCCCCGCGGTCGCGGTCATCGTCGTCGCCGCGGGCAGCGGTGCCAGGCTCGGCGCCGCGGAGCCCAAGGCCTTCGTACTGCTCAGGGGCCGCACCCTCCTCGAGCGGGCGCTCGGTTCCGTGTTCGGCATGGTCGAACCCGCCCAAGTGATCGTCGTGGCGCCGCACAGCCACCTGTCCGAGGCCCGGGCGATCGCGGCATCCGCTGCCGGCGTCGCCGCCGGGTACGTCGACGTCGTGGTGGGCGGGCTCACCCGCGCGGACTCCGTCAACCGGGGCCTCGCCATGCTGCGCCCAGGCGTCGAGACCGTGCTCGTGCACGACGCCGCCCGCGCCCTCACCCCCTCCGGCCTGTGCGACGCCGTCGTCGCCGCCGTGCGCCGGACCGGGCACGGCATCGTTCCCGGTCTCGCCCTCGTCGACACCATCAAGCACGTCGACGCCGAGGGCACGATCCTCGCGACGGTCGACCGCTCGGCCCTGTCGGCCGTGCAGACGCCGCAAGGCTTCCCCCGGAGCGTGCTGCTCGCCGCCATGAGCGGTGCTGACCCGGCAGGCACCCCGACCGACGACGCCGAGATCGTCGCGGCCGCCGGGAATTCCGTCGGCGTCATCCCCGGTGACCCCCTCGCGTTCAAGATCACAACCCCGTGGGACCTGCACCGGGCCGAGGCCCTCCTCGACGAGCTCGCACGCACGGATGCCGCAGCGGCACGCCCGCAGTCCGCCTCATTGGTACCGCGGATCGGTTCCGGCCTCGACGTGCATGCGTACGACGAGGCCGCGCCGCTGTGGCTCGCCGGCCTGCACTGGCCGGGAGAGCGCGGCCTCTCCGGGCACAGCGACGGCGACGCCGCCGTGCACGCCATCTGCGACGCGCTCTTGTCGGCGGCGGGCCTCGGTGACGTCGGCGGCGTCTTCGGCGTGGCCGATCCCCGCTTCGAGGGGGCGCACGGCGACGTGTTCCTCCGCGAAACTCTGCGCCGGGTCACCGAGGCCGGCTTCCGGGTCGGCAACGTCACCGTCCAGATCATCGGCAACCGCCCGAAGGTCGGCCCACGCCGTCTCGAGGCCGAGGACTACCTCAGTGGGATCCTGGGCGCGCCGGTCAGCGTGTCCGCGACGACGACGGACCGGCTCGGTTTCACCGGGCGCGGCGAGGGCGTCGCTTCCCTCGCGACGGCCCTGCTCCTGCCCTTCGTCCCGCTGCCGGAAACCGGCCCTGTTCTAAGCTGGGACGTGTGACGATCCAACTGTACGATTCCCGGGCCCAGGCCTTGCGCGACTTCATTCCGACGACCCCCGGTGCGGTCGGGATCTACGTGTGCGGGCCCACCGTGCAGTCGTCTCCGCACATCGGCCACCTGCGCAGCGCCCTGGTCTACGACCAGCTTCGCCGCTGGCTCACCTACCGCGGCTTCGACGTCACGTTCGTCCGCAATGTCACCGACATCGACGACAAGATCCTCGCCAACGCGGCAGGCACCGCAGAGCAGTGGTGGGCGCTCGCGTACCGCTACGAACTCGAGTTCACGGCCGGGTACCAGCGTCTCGGCATCCTCGCCCCCACCTACGAGCCCCGGGCGACGGCGAGCATCCAACAGATGCAGGACCTGATCACGCGCCTGATCGACCGCGGCCACGCCTACCCGGCCGCCGACGGCTCCGGCGACGTCTACTTCGACACCCGCAGCTGGGCGGAGTACGGCGCGCTGACCCGCCAGGGCCGCGGCGACATGGAAGCAGCGGCGGACGCAGACCCGCGCGGCAAGAACGACCCGCGCGACTTCGCCCTCTGGAAGGGACACAAGGCCGACGAACCGGCCTCGGCGTCCTGGCCGTCCCCGTGGGGACCCGGCCGGCCCGGCTGGCACATCGAGTGCTCCGCGATGGCGAGCCGCTACCTCGGCGCGGGCTTCGACATCCACGGCGGCGGACTCGACCTGCGCTTCCCGCACCACGAGAACGAACTCGCCCAGTCCACCGCGGCCGGTGACGCGTTCGCGAAGTACTGGATGCACAACGGACTCGTGCACGTGCACGGCCAGAAGATGTCCAAGTCCCTCGGCAACTCCGTCTTCGCGGCCGAGCCTGCTCGACCAGGCCAGGGCCATCGTCGTGCGCTACTACCTCGGCGCCGCGCACTACCGCTCCACGATCGACTACACCGACCACTCGCTCGTCGAGGCCGAAGCCGCGCTCGAACGCATCGAGAGCTTCCTCGACCGGGCCGACCGCCGTCTCGTCGAGACGCGTTTCGCCTCGAGCGGCGTCGAGCTCGTCCCCGACGAGTTCGCGATCGCCATGGACGACGACCTCGCCGTGCCCCAGGCCCTCGCCGTGCTGCACGAGACCGTGCGCACCGGCAACGCGGCCCTCGACGCCGAAGACCTCCGCGCCGCGGCCGCAGCCCGCGGCCAGGTGCTCGCCATGAGCGAGGTCCTCGGCATCAACCCCCTGTCGCCCGGCTGGGCCGTCGCGACGGACGAACCAGCCATGGTCGCACTCACCGCCCTCGTCGAGCGCCTGCTCTCCGACCGGGAGACCGCCAGGGAAAGCCGCGACTACAAGGCCGCAGACCGTATCCGGGACGAGCTCGTCGCCGCCGGAATTACCATCGAAGACACCCCCTCGGGTGCGCATTGGAGTTTTGACTGATGAAGAACACAGACCGTAAGGCTCGCACCGGGTCCGTGCGCAAGGGCAGCCGCGGCCCCCAGGTCGGCTCAGGCGGCCAGGGTCGCCAGGCCCTCGAGGGCAAGAAGCCCACGCCCAAGGCCGAAGACCGTCCGTACCATCCCGCAGGGAAGCGCAAGGCAGCCCAGGACCGCTTCGCAGCGGCCGGCGGCGGCCGCAGCCGTCCCACGACGGGTTCGCAGGGCGGGCAGCGCTCCACCGCCAACTCCGGCGGCGGTGGCACATCCACCCGCAAGGCCAAGTCGATCGACGAGCACGAGATCGTCACCGGGCGCAACTCGGTGCTCGAGGCGCTGCGCGCGAAGATCCCCGCGAGCACCCTCTACATCGCGACCCGCATCGAAATGGATGACCGGGTCAAGGAAGTCCTGACCCTTGCGACTGGCCGCGGCATCCCCGTGCTCGAAGTGATGCGCCCCGAACTCGACCGCCTCGCCGGCCGCGACGCCGTGCACCAGGGAGTCGCGCTCAAGGTGCCCGCGTACGAGTACGCGCACCCGATGGAGCTCCTCGAGCTCACGATCAGCC
The DNA here is from genome assembly GCF_027594785.1 of Cryobacterium breve. Lineage (GTDB taxonomy): Bacteria > Actinomycetota > Actinomycetes > Actinomycetales > Microbacteriaceae > Cryobacterium > Cryobacterium breve_A. Next base: position 1,590,130 of record NZ_CP075584.1, on the reverse strand, counting down.
GCGGCTTCAAGCCCCTGTTCGTCGCCCTCGACGGCATCACCGATCCCCGCAACCTGGGCGCCATCATCCGCTCGACGGCGGCCTTCGGCGGCCACGGCGTGATCGTGCCCCAGCGCCGGTCCGTCGGCGTCACGGCATCCGCGTGGAAGACCTCCGCCGGTGCAGCCGCGCGCACCCCCGTCGCCATGGCGAGCAACCTCACCCAGACGCTCAAGTCGCTCAAGGAGGTCGGTGTGCTCGTGATCGGCCTCGACGGCGGCGGAGACACCTCGCTGCCCGAGCTCGGCCTCGGCTTCGCTGAGCGCCCGATCGTCGTCGTCGTCGGCAGCGAGGGCAAGGGCCTGTCGCGCCTCGTCACCGAGACCTGCGACGCGATCGTCTCGATCCCGATCAGCGCAAGCACCGAGTCCCTCAACGCCGGCATCGCCGCGAGCGTCACGCTCTACGAGATCTCCCGCCTCCGCGCGGCAGCGAAGGTCGCCAAGGCCGTCAAGCTCGCCGCCGCCAAGGCGGCCGCCGCTACCGCCTAGCCCCTAACGAATTCGACGGAGATTTTGAGTTTTTTGCACGTGAGAGCGTGATTTAAGCGCTTTCCGGGCAAAATCTCCGTCGAATTGGTTAGGGCGGCCCGGCTGTTGCTCGTGCTGCTGCTGCGGGGCCGGGCCGAAGCGGATGCCGCGAGTCGCGGCATCCGGACCGGAGCCCTAGACCTTGAGGCGCCAGTCCTGAGCGTCGTCGGCGCTCGTGTCGCCGGCGGCTGCGGCGACGTCGTCGTTTGTGACGTCGATCGGAAGCGTGATGGACCCGGTCGCGGGTTCGATCACGGTCGCCTCGTCGCGGCGGTGACGCAGGACATCCTGCACGTAGGACGTGACCGCTTCGGCGAGCGGGATGTCCCTGGACTGGTTCTGGGCCATGTACCAGCGGTGGTCGAGCAGCTGGTGGAACACCTCTGCCGGCTCGAGCTTGCCCTTGAGGTCGCGCGGAATCGCGCGGATCACCGGTTCGAAGACCCGGACGACCCACTCGTGGGCGAGGGCTTCCTCGTCGCTCGCCGGGTCGCCGTATGCGAGGCGATACGCGTCCAGGTCGTTGAGCAGGCGCCGGGCCTGGTTCTCCTCGGCGTCGAGGCCGGTCAGGCGCAGCAGACGGCGCTGGTGGTGCCCGGCGTCGACGACCTTGGGCTGGATGCGCACGGTAGAGCCGGTCGCATCCGTCTTGATGGCGAGTTCCTCGATGTCGAAGCCGAGGTCGTTCAGACGCTCGACACGCTCGGTGATACGCCAGCGCTCGGAGCTCGCGAAGGATTCGGAGCCGGTCAGCTCGGTCCAGAGCAGCCGGTAGGCGTTCACGATGCCGTTGCTGACCCGGATCGGGTCGAGCTCGTCTGCGGCACGGCCGCCGGCCTCGAGGTCCATCAGCTCGCCGGCGATGTTGACCCTGGCGATCTCGAGGTCGTTCTCGCGCTGACCCTTGGACAGGCCGCCCGGGTAGAGCTGACCGGTCTCCGCGTCGACGAGGTAGGCGGCGAAGGCGCCCGCGTCGCGGCGGAACAGCGTGTTCGAGAGCGAGACATCACCCCAGAACAGGCCGGCCATGTGCACGCGCACGAGCAGCAGGGCGAGGGCGTCGACGAGGCGGGTCGCCGTCGTCGGGCGCAGGGTCTGCGAGTACAGGGCGCGGTAGGGGAGCGAGAACTTGAGGTGCCGGGTGACGAGCACCGAGTTCAGCGGCTCGCCGTCTTCGTTGGTGCGGTTCGTGATCACGGCGAGCGGCTCGACGCACGGGATCTCGAGACTTTGCAGGGTGCGGAGCATCTCGTACTCGCGCTTAGCCATCTCGCTCGTGGTTTCCTTGATTGCGACGACGCGACCACTGAGGTGAGCGAACCGCACGAGGTGACGTGAGAGGCCCTTCGGCAGGGCCGCGATGTTCTCGTTCGGCCAGGCATCCAGCGGAAGGTGCCAGGGCAGGTCGAGGAGGGCCGGGTCGGCCGTGGCCGAGGTGATATTGACAGAACCGCTCATGGATCGAGCCTACCGGTGCGGGTCAGCGGCCGGGGCCCGATGCCCCGCGCCGACAGGGGCTGTTCCGGGTCGCGGCATCCGCTTCCTTGGGGTGAGACTGTGGCTCGTCCCGGCCCGTGAGGTGTCGCATATCGACCTTCGTGGGCCCGGCGAACCTCGATATGCGACACCTCACGCTGGCAGACCGTGCCGGGGGACGCAGAACGGCCGGGCGGAATGAACCCGCCCGGCCGTTCTTTCGAAGCGTTGTCGACTAGTCGGCGACGGCTCCACCGAGGCGGAGGCCGCTCTCGGCGTCGAAGACGTGCAGGTGGTGCGCGGTCGGCGTCAGGTAGACCGTCTCGCCGGCGTTCGGGTGTGAACGGCCGTCGACGCGGGCGACGATGTCGGTGCGCTTGCCCTCGACCGTGGAGTGACCGTAGAGGTAACCGTCGGCGCCGAGCTCTTCGACCAGGTCGACGCTCACTTCGAGGCCCTCGCCGTGCGTGGTCGAGAGGTGGATGTCCTCGGGGCGGACGCCGATGGTGACCTTCGGGCCGGTCGCGCCGGCGATGATCTCGCGGGCGACGGGGATCGTGGCGGTGCCGAACTTGATGCCACCCTCGACGGTGTCCGCGAGGAAGAGGTTCATGGCCGGGCTGCCGATGAAGCCGGCGACGAAGACGTTGTTCGGCTTGGCGTACAGGTCGCGCGGGGTGCCGACCTGCTGAAGCACGCCGTCCTTGAGCACCGCGATGCGGTCACCCATGGTGAGGGCTTCCGTCTGGTCGTGGGTGACGTAGACGGTCGTGACGCCGAGGCGACGCTGCAGCGATGCGATCTGGGTGCGGGTCTGCACGCGGAGCTTGGCGTCGAGGTTCGACAGCGGCTCGTCCATGAGGAACACCTGGGGCTGACGCACGATGGCACGACCCATGGCAACGCGCTGACGCTGGCCACCCGAGAGGGCCTTCGGCTTGCGGCTGAGGTACGGCTCGAGGTCGAGCAGCTTGGCGGCTTCGAGAACGCGAGCGGCGCGCTCGTCCTTGTTGACGCCGGCGATCTTGAGCGCGAAGCCCATGTTCTCGGCGACCGTCATGTGCGGGTACAGGGCGTAGTTCTGGAAGACCATCGCGATGTCGCGGTCCTTCGGGGGAACATCCGTCACGTTGCGCTCACCGATGAAGATGTTGCCGTCGTTGACCTCTTCGAGGCCGGCGAGCATGCGCAGGGACGTTGACTTTCCACAGCCGGACGGACCGACGAGGACGAGGAATTCACCATCGGCAACCGACAGGTCGAGGTGGTCGACCGCGGGGCGGGTGGAACCCGGGTAGAGACGGGTTGCTTTGTCAAAGGTGACTGAAGCCATTTTTGGTATTCTCCTTCACCGGCAGGTACGTGCCGGACGATCCGTTGTGATGGGATTTGTGCCGGCCTGCGCATCATGGCAGGAGCCAACTGTTCCAGTATGACACGCCCGAACAGGGGGTCTGCGGCGCTTTTGTCGGGCGGATGCCCCGCACGGCACCCCCTGTCTGGTCATTTCCCAGACTGGAGTCCTATTATCTGGAGGGCATTTACATAGGAAATGTCGATACAGAGACCTACCCGAAGCGAGCATTCATGACAATTGGCGGATCTGGCGAGAGTCGACCTTCCCGAAATAAGCGACGCGACGCGGTCCGCACGAAGGCTACCCAGCTGCGTGTCGAGCAGAAGAAGAAGAACCGTCGCAATCGGTTCCTGCTGCAGGGCGGCATCCTGGTGGTCGCACTCGCGATCGTCGCCGTTATCGCGCTCGTCGTCATGAACTCGATCCGTCCCGCAGGCCCCGGGCCCGCAAACATGGCCAGCGACGGCATCCTCATCGGCGAGGGTATGAAGGTCACGGCAACCACCGCTCTCAAGGCCGGCGCAGACGCGGTCCCGTCCACACCGGACGCGACCGGAACCGTCGCCGACATCCGCGTGTACGTCGACTACCTCTGCCCGTTCTGCGGCCAGTTCGAGAAAACCAACAGCGACCAGATCGTGAAATGGGTCACCTCGGGCGCCGCAACGCTCGAGATCCACCCGATCTCAATTCTGACCAGCAAGTCAGCCGGCACCCAGTACTCGCTCCGATCGGCGAACGCTGCCGCGTGCGTCGCCAACTATTCTCCCAATGACTTCTTCGCCTTCAACGCCGCACTGTTCGCCAACCAGCCGAAGGAAGCAACGGCAGGGCTGGACGATGCAGCGATCATGGGGCTCGTGACGAGCTCCGGAGTCGCGTCATCCGTCTCGGAGATCGACACCTGCATCACGGACGTGCGCTACAAGGCCTGGGTGGTCGCCGCGACCAACCGGGCGCTGTCCGGTCCATTGCCCAACACCACTGTCGAGGCCGTGACCGGCACGCCGACGGTGCTGGTGAACGGCAAGCAGTACTCGGGTGCACTCGATGACCCCAAGGAATTCGCCGCATTCGTGCTGCAGTCCGCCGGCGAGACCTACTCGACGTCGACCCCCACTCCCACGCCGACCCCGGCCGGCTGATCCCCGTCCGGACTGCCGCTTTTCCTTCGTAGGCGGTTCCCGTCGGGCGGATGCTGCCGGTCTGGCCCCGGAGACCCCGTTCGTCATTTAGGATGGGGGACCGAGGCGGGAATCCGCCTCATGCCGGCCTGGCGCAATTGGTAGCGCACCACTCTTGTAAAGTGGGGGTTACGGGTTCAAGTCCCGTGGCCGGCCCCACACCCCGTGAAAACACTGGGATCCACACCGATCCGAGTCTCACGGAATCCGCCGCGGTCATGATTTAGTCATGATGAGAAACGACGGCCGGGCCGCGAGCGCCGCGTCGCGAGCACGGCCGACGGCATCCGTCACCTCGTCGAGGCGGTCGGGCCAGAGATGCCCGTAGGTGTTCAACGTCTCGGCCGCGTCCCGGTGCCCGAGCATTTGCTGCAGAACGAGCACGTCGGCGCCGGCGGCGACAGCGGCAGACGCGGCCGTGTGGCGCAGCTTGTGCGGGGTCAGGCCTGGAATGTCGAGGCCGGAGCCCAGGACCGCCAGGCGCCACGTGCGGCTCCGCCAGTTGTGATCGTGGATCGGCCCGCCCCGTGGTCCCTGGAAGACGTAGGAGCCGGGGGAGCGGCCCACGATTAGCGCCCGCAGTTCGTCGACGAGGAAGGGCTGTAGGGGCACGACACGGGTCGATCCGGTCTTGGGCGTGCCCGTGACGCGCTCTCCGGCAGCGTTGAGGGACCAGGTGGCCTTGACCGTCGCCCGGCGGGTCTCCAGGCGCAGATCGTCGACGGTGAGCGCGAGCGCCTCGTTGATGCGCATGCCCGTGTACGCGAGCGTGTGGATGAGCACCCGGTCGGTCTCGTCGGACGTTGCTGCGAAGGCCGCGTCGGCGAGCAGCTCGACCTCGGCATAGCTCAGGTAGATGTGGTGCGCGCGCAGAATGGTCGGCAGCTCGACACCGTTGGCCGGGTTGACCGGTAGCCAGCCAGCCTTGTGGGAGTAGCTGAGCACGGCGCTGGTGATCGCGAACAGGCGGTCGATGCTGGCAGCACTGAGACCCGATGCCTGGCGCGGGTGCTCACCGAGGAAGTTGACGGGTGCTGAGCCGTCCTGCAGCTGAGTCACCCAGGTCTCGATGTCGTGCCGTGTGATCGAGCCGATGGCGACCGCGCCCCAGCGGGGCAGGATGTGCGTGCGCAGGTCACGGTCGTAGCTGTGGCGGGTTGAGGGCTTGATCTTCTTCTTGCCGGCCAGCCACGACTCTGACGCCCGCACGAAGGGCTTGCGGCCGAACTCGACGGGCCGGTAGCTGCCCGCCCGAGTCTCGTGGTCCGTGCGGGTCGCGAACTCTTCTGCGCCCGCCTTGATCGGGAAGGTGCGGGAACGGAGTCGCTTCGTTCCGTCGGGCTGGAGCTCGTACCAGTCCACTCGCCACCGTGAGCCGCTGCCGAATCGCTCGGTCCGGATCTTCTTGCCGGTCTCGGGATCGATCTTTTGCCACAGATCGATTACCCAGGCTCTGGCCATTCGGCTCCTCCTTGATCGCTTGCGGACGAGCGTACATTTCAGGTCCGACAGCGCAGGAAGGCGGGTTGCATGGTATTCAATTCGGCGGCCAACGCGGTCGAAGGACGTGCCAAGTAGGCCGGTGAACCTGCCCGAGCGTGCAGTTCAAGGCGTACATGAGTGGGGCCATCAACGCGGACAACGAGTCGACATCCTACTTAGGCCTGAACGGCATCATCCGCTGCTCTGCCGAAATGCGCGACGACGATTAGGGGCGTTCGAGCAAGGGAGAGTATCCGATCTCGTCGGCGCGAAGGATCACGCGTCGGTGCTCCGAGACGGCTGCCTATTCGTTTGGGTATTCGTTTGGCTATTCGTTGAGAGCGAATAGGCAAACGACCGGGTAAGGGGCCTCTTTCCCTGTCCCACCGCGACCCCCTCGCTGCGCTCGCTTCCCAACCCCCCACACCCAACGGCATTGTGTGGGGGGTTGGGAAGTAAAGGGGTAGCGGTGGGACAGGGAAAGAGAAAGAAGATTATGGGGAAGAGATATGTGAAAGAAAGAAGAAAGACAAGTACAAAAAACCGAGAGACGCACGAGAAAAGCAAGATGCGTTTGGTCAGCGAATCAAGGTGTCAGCGAAGACGGAGATCTGGATGGTTGCGCAATAGACGTACATTGATGAGGCGATGGTCGACTCACTGATGATCGTGCGATCGACTCAGATGGATGCAATCGTCTTCGACCGTTGGCGTCCCTCTGCAGTGCCCGACCTCTCTTGATGGGCGCGGCCAACGATTCGACACGGGTAAACGTGGATGCGGAGTGTCTCGCCTGCGAGGCAACTGGGAGGCTGCGTTTGCGCGGCATCGCGATCCTTGTGCAGCCATACCGTCCTGAGGGTGTGGTGTCAGGCTCGTGTCTGGAACGCGAGGGTGACGTACGGAAGGTGGTCGCGCGCCACCACGGCAGTCAGGATGCGATCACCGAGATCGGCCCCTATCGAGTAGACGTGTGGGTCGGAGTCGATGCGCAGGCCCGGCACTCCAACGCCATCGAGCGGAACCCCGACGCGCTGGATGTGACGCTCGGTCACGGGTGAATCAAGATTCCCAGGGAACTCGCCCAAGACCCGTTGCTCGCGGAACGTATTCATCAGAATGTGGTTTGTGTGAGCGACCAGAACCGACTCGGGCGTTTGCCCTTCCGTGTCCATGACCCTCGTAGTCATCACGGCCTCCCACAGGGACGGGTAACGCATCAGCTTCCGGAACTCCAGCATCCAGTCTGGCAACGGCTTGCTCGGCTCCCGCTCGAGTGAGTCGCGCTCTTTTCCATCAACGTCCGCAAAGTTGGCGGGATCGTCATGATCCTGGGGGTTTCTCCACAGGGTGTAGCTGATAGCTACTGATTCAAGGATGGACGGGCTACCGTTTGTCGATGTGCCGACAGTCCCTACGCCAAGTTCGGAAAGGGAGGCCTGCGGAAGAAAGCCAATCACCGGCGTCCCAAACATCTTGGCGGCGGTGTCGACGGTCGGCGGCGGTGGAACGTCCATCGGCTCACGATCAGTGAAGTACATGGGACCAACCTAGTCAGGCGACATCCTTTTGCGCCGATCCTGAGACAGATCGCTTCGTGGCGACGTCAGGCGACGAGCTCGCGTAGTCGCTGGATGTCCGCGGTGACTCTGTCGAGCGCGGTGGCAACGGACTCGTCACGGTGAGCCGCGAGGGCATCCAGAATCCAGCCGCGCAGGAGGGTGGATACCGGCACGTCGAGCTTGTCCGCAAGAGTCTCGATCACGGCGACGTCGTCGGGTGCGAGTCGAACGGCAACCGGAACGGACTTGTTGGGACGGGTCGGGGTCGCTCCGGCCGGCATCGGTTCATCATGCGTGGCATCTGCCTCGGCGGCGACATTTTCAATCAGCTTCTGGATGCTGTTACTCACTGTTCGATCCCTTCTCGATACGTTCGTCGGTCCGCGGGGCCGGCCCGCCATCCATTTGCACCCCACCAAGCCTGAGTGCGGTCATCCCGATGGACGAGGATGACCACGATCACAGCGCTCGCCGTGTGCGAATAGCCGAGCACTCGCGCGCTGTTGCCCGACGTGCTCTTGGGGTCCGGGTCGAACCACTGCGCGTCGACGTCAGCCAGCGCTTCCATCGCCTCGGTCACGGAGACGCGATGCTTCGACCACATGTGATCACGGCCGTGCGTCCAATCAACGTCGAACCCCATGCGTAAAGTTTACGATTGTAAACACCCGCTCACAAGAGGGCATGCAGGCCGCGCGGCAGTCATGATTTAGTCATGATGCCGAGAGAAACACGGCAGTTTCGGCGCGTGCTGTGGTGATCCCAAACAGGCCTGGATCCCAGTCATAGCAAGGAACTGAGGGTTCTAGCGCGTTCCGGTGATTGGGCCGAAAATGGCCAAAACGCAAGTGGGGGTTACGGGTTCAAGTCCCGTGGCCGGCCCCACAACCCTTGAAAACACTGGGATCCACGCCGATCCGGTTCCCGCGGAATCGCCCGCAGTCATGATCCGATATGCTTGCGCGATCAGCGGGGGATGATCCGAATGACTGGCGTTCACGGGGTAGGCAGACGACTTCGCCGAACGAGTCGTGCGGTTGGTCAGGCGCTCGCCACCGTCTTCTTGGTTGTACTGGATGTCGTCAGTGGATGGACGGGCGGTGCGGCCTCCTCGGTCATCCTGCCCGTCGTTCTTCCGGGATCAGGCGGTGATCCGTCGTCACAGAATGCCGAGACGGTCACTGTGTCGCCGCGGAAGACTCGTAAACGGCAATAGCGGCTCGGTTTCGGCTTCGACGCTTTGCGCTTGACTGCTCGTGGGTGTGCCTCGCCCGTCAATGTTCCCCATGCGGACGACTGTGGCCCAGACACGGGTAACAATTGTCCGCAGCGGCAACGGTTGGCGGCCGCAGAAGAGAGCACCGGCGAAGGAGCAGAGATGTCGTTCCAGGCATACCTCGACAACATCGAAGACAAGACCGGACTGACCCCGCGCGAGTTCATCGCCCTCGCCCATGAGAAGGGGTTCGACGACCCGTCCACGAAAGCCGGGGCGATCGTCGACTGGCTGAAGACGGACTTCGACCTGGGCCGAGGCCACGCGATGGCGCTCGTGCACGTCATCAAGAACGGCGAGAAAATCGACGCCAAGCACGTCGGGACCGGGACCACGCACAGCGACGCGTCCGACACGCTCTGGCTCGACGGGAAACTGAACCGCCCCCAGTGACGGCGTGCATCCGGGCGCCCCGCAGATGTCGGATTTTGACAGAGCGGGAAGACGCCGGGCGCGAAATGGTCGATGATGGCATAGTCGCGCTTGAACGCGCCACAATGCCGACGGATGCCGCCAGACAGGCACCGGACCGGCCAGACCAGAAGGACGCACACCCATGCCGCACGACGCGATCGCCCGAGAGGGCGACCGATGACAGCAGAGCGCTCCGGGCTGCTCGGCTTCGGTCGAGCCGCCTGGTTCAGGCTCGCCGTGGCCGTCATCCTCGCGATCGGCCTCCTGGCCGCAGCAGTGCTCGCCGCGAAGGGTATCCGCTCGCTACCGTCCGTGCAGTCCTTCCTCACCGACTTCCCCGGAGCGTCGCCGCTGCCGTCCGGGGCGCCCGTCGGCTTTCCGGCGTGGCTCGCCTGGCAGCACGGGCTCAACGTTTTCTTTCTGCTCTTCATCGTGCGTTCTGGCTGGCAGGTGCGCACCGCCGGGCGGCCGACCATGTTCTGGACCCGGCGCAATACCGGGCTCATCCGCACGAAACGACCGCCCACCCGGATGGGCATCAACGTCTGGCTCCACCTCTCGGTCGACGTGCTCTGGGTTGTCAACGGGCTGCTCTTCTACGTGCTGCTCTTTGTCACCGGCCAGTGGGTGCGCATCGTCCCGGTGAGCTGGGACATCATTCCCAACGCCGTGTCGGCCGCGCTCCAATACGTCTCGCTGGACTGGCCGGTCGCCGACGGCTGGGTCAACTACAACGCACTCCAGACCCTGAGCTACTTCACCATCGTGTTTCTGGCCGCTCCGCTCGCGCTCGCCACCGGCATCCGCTTGTCGCCGCTCTGGACGTCACGACGCCTCAGCGCACTCGTTCCGCTCCGCGCGACCAAGACGGTGCACGTCGGCGTGATGATGGTCTTTCTGGTCTTTGTCGTCGTGCACGTGACCCTGGTCTTCGCGACCGGGGCGCTGCGCAACCTCAATCACATGTACGCCGTGCAGAGCGACGGCGGCTGGACCGGATTCTGGATCTTCGCCGCCTCGCTCGTCGTGATGATCGTGGCCTGGTTCGCCGCCGGCCCGCGCCTGCTGCGGGCGATCGCCGCGCTCGGCGGCACCGTCATCTCGCGCTGAGCCGCTCTGGCGAGGCTTCGCTGCATGCGCTCGGTCGCAAAGTCGGAGATTTTCGCGACACGCCGCGAATCCGGTCAGCGGATGCCGCGAGTCGCGAAAAACTCCGACCTTGCGTTCTCTGGCGCTCCCCGGGTCTGCTCCGGGAATCCCCATCGATAGGCGCTGGGGGCCGCGCGACTGCGCGTTCCGCGATCCGTCCGGCAACACGGTGCGCACCGCGCATTCCGTGTGACCTAAGCGCGAGCGCCGTTCTCGCCGAAGTCGGGGCTCGACGGCCGGCGGACGCTGCCGGCGCTCGACAGTCCGAGCGCCGGCAGTCCCACAGCGGGGTAGTCCGCCTGCGGCCAGACGATCGGCTCAAGCTCCCGGCTCACCGAGCGGGACCGTGGACCCTTGGCGAGCAGGACTACCCAGACGTAGCAGCCGACGAGCGCCCAGAGGAACCGGAGCACGACATCCACAAGCGGTTCCAGGAAGGTGGGGTCGGCATCGTCGACGCTCGGGCGCCGGGCAACGGCGGAAACGGCGGGAGCAGGAGCTTCGGCGGTCAGGGTCACTGTGACGGCCGGCCGCAGGAGGGTCAGCGTTCCGAGGTAGACGGAGTCGGGCTGGACGAGTGTGCTGATTTCTACGCTCACGCCATGAGGATACGTCGCGCCCTCGCCGTGCCCGGGACATTCCGCCGACGTTCAGGTGAAGAGACGGTGAAGCTTGCGGGTGCTGAACCGCGCCCCGGCGAACGCGCGCCAACTGCGCCGCTTCGCGCCAGGCATGCCTGGCGCGAAGCGGCGTACGTGGCGCGCGAGCCTAAAAGAACCAAAAGGTGAGCGGTCAGGGGAGCCAGTTGAAGGTCAGGGGAGGGACAGGGGGGTGGTCAGTACGCGGTCACAGGGCGGTGAGGTGCACGGCGGGGTCGACCGGCAGCCGGACGCCCGGCTTTGCTCCAGTCGGCACTCCGCCGACGTAGAGCCAGCCGAGCAACTCCTCTGACTCGGTGAGCCTGTGCAACCCGTGCACTTCCGGGGTGCGCGTCAACGCTCCGGTGCGCCACATCACGCCCCAGCCGGCGTGGGCCAACAGCAGGCTGAGGGCGTGTCCGACGCCCGCCGCGGTGACGTCCTGTTCCCAGGCCTCGACCTTGTCGCTCTCCCGATGGCTCGCGACGACCGCGATCAGCAGCGACGCCCGCAGCGGCTTGCCGGCGAGCTTGGCCAGGTCCGCGGCTGACGGGGGTTCCGCACAGGCCTCCGCGGCGAGGCGAGCGGATGCCGCAACGAACGCCGCCCCCAGCCGCGTGCGGGCATCCCCGCGCAGTTCTATCAGGCGCCAGGGGCGCAGGGCCCCGTGGTCGGCCACGCGCGCGCACGCGGCGACGAGCGGGAGGAGCTCTTCGTGCGTGGGGGCATCCGCTGTCACGGCGGAGAACGAACGCCGCCCGCCGATCGCCTCGAGCGGCGTGGACACGGTCTAGTCGACCGGCTTGAACTCGAGCGAGATGGAGTTCATGCAGTAGCGGTCGCCAGTCGGGGTGCCGAAACCATCGTCGAAGACGTGCCCCAGGTGGGAACCGCAGTTCGCGCACCGCACCTCGGTGCGGACGACGCCGAGGGAGGTGTCCTCGATGAGTTCGACGGCCTCGGGGCGCACCGACTCGTAGAAGCTCGGCCAGCCACAGCCGGAATCGAACTTCGTGCCGCTCTTGAAGAGCTCGGCGTGGCAGGCGCCGCAGGTGTAGATGCCGGAGCGGCTCTCGTCGAGCAGGCTCCCCGGTCCAGGCCCGCTCGGTGGCGGCCTGACGGAGTACGGCAAACTTCTCCGGCCCGAGTTCCGCGGCCCATTCAGCGTCTGACTTGGTGACTTCGTAGTCCATGGTTCATCCTTCCCATCGGGCGAGGGCGCAGCATAGTGAACACCGCAACCCTCCCAGCAAGCCTAAACTCAGCTCGGCCGGGCCGTATTCCGATTCCCGGGGCCGTTCAGCACTTTCACATCGAGGCACTCCCACGTCTGCCCGGGCACTTTCCTTCCCGGCCGCTGGACGACCCGCGTGGCCCAGCAAATCCATAGCCGACGCCAAATAGGATTCGAGCAGCGAATGGCGAGGGCGAAAGAGGTGGATGGTGGACGGCGCACGTGACCCGGACCCCGCCGACTCCCCAGGCGGCCTGACCGACCGTGATCGCGGCATCCTGAGCTTCGAACGGCGCTGGTTCACCCACGCCGGGGCCAAGGAGCAGGCGATCCGCTCCGAGTTCGGCCTGTCCGCTGCCCGGTACTATCAACTATTGGGCGTTTTGATCGACTCTCCGCTCGCCCTGGCTCACGATCCCATGCTGGTGAAACGCCTGCAGCGGATGCGTGCGGCCCGGGCGCAGGCACGGGAGCGCCGGACAGTGCGCGCTCCGGAGCACCGAACCAGCCCCGCCCCGTAGGCGCAGCAGGATCTCGCACCCCGACGTTCCACCCATTCGCCCGCGACAAGAGGATCGACCCAGCCCCACAATGCCTCCCACCTATCCGAAAGACCGCTTCGACCACCTGCCGCACTCCCTCGACCGAGTGGGCGCCCATCGCGCCCCCGGCAAGAAGGGGCGCCACTGGGTCGCGTTCTGGTGGGCACTCGGAGCCACGGCCGTCCTCATCGGCCTCGGAGTCTTCGGGATGGCTTCACTCAGCAACAAACTGAACATCGCGATCCCCGGCCTGTCGTCCAGCTCGGCGACCGACACGACAACGGCAACGGATGTGGCATCGGCCGTCCCCACGGCCGTCGCGACGGTCGATCCGAGCCTCACGGTCACCGTGCTCAACGGCACGAAGGGCACGGGCGTCGCCAAGGCCGCAGGGGATCTGCTCTCCAAGGCCGGCTGGACCGTCGGCGCACTCAGCAACGCGAGCACCGAAGACGTGACCAAGACGACCGTCTACTACGCCGACGCGACCCTCGAGGGGGCCGCCCGCGGAGTCGCGGCCTCGCTGCCGGGATCCACCGTGCTCCTCGCGAACGACTTCGCCACATCGGGGGCGGACCTCACGGTCGTCGTCGGAGCCGACTTCGTTTCCAGCGCCGCACCCACCTCCTGACCTGCACTTCGACGCCGGTTCTATAACTCCATTCCGGGCCATTCGTCAACCCCCTTTCCTTCTTTTCGCGCTTCAGTACTCTTTGACTCAGGTCGCTCATCGAGTTCGTCCGGTTGCCCTCAGGGGCATCCGACCGGTCGGATCAGGTGGACGCAGTCACATGCGCCAGGCCCGGTACGGCCAACGGGCAGTAGCCGAAAATATCAGAGCACTGGGGAGTTACACATGGCGAACGGAACCGTCAAATGGTTCAACGCTGAAAAGGGTTTCGGCTTCATCACCGTCGACGGCGGCGGACAGGACGTCTTCGTCCACTATTCCGCCATTGACATGCACGGGTACAAGGTTTTGGAGGAGGGACAGCACGTCATCTTCGAACTGGGAACCGGGGCGAAGGGGCCACAGGCCGAGTCGGTACGTCCCGTCTAACCTGTAGAAATCAGGCGCACCCACATCAGGCGCACCCAATCTCGGGGAACCCCCGAGCCGCGCCGTATCCGCGATTTTGCCGCGTAGTGTGTGGGGCGTGACAGCGAAAAGAACTGCGACAATTCACGGGCGAAGCACGGCACGAATTTTTGGTGCCGTGCTTCTTCCATGCCTGCTTGTGGTGATGACGGCGTGCTCCGGAACCGAGCCGCCGACCACGGCGACGCCGACGTCGTCCGTGGAGCCCAGCACGGCTGCGGTCGATGCCCCGGCACCACTGGCGATCGCACCGCTCCGCGGCACGATCGTGCCGGCCGGAAAGGCCGCGAACCCGTCCCTCGCGGTGAAAATCGACAACCACGAGGCCGCCAGACCCCAGATCTCCCTCGACCGCGCGGACATCGTCTTCGAGGAACTCGTCGAGGGCGGGCTGACCCGTTACGTCGGCGTCTGGCAGTCCGACATCCCCGACGCCATCGGCCCGGTGCGGTCGATCCGGCCGATGGACCCCGACATCATCACGCCGTTCGGCGGGATCGTCGCCTACTCCGGCGGGCAGCAGATCTTCGTCGACATGATGAAGGCCACACCCGTCATCAACTCCGTCTTCGACTACGACACGACCGGCCTGTTCTCCCGAGTCGCCGACAGGGAGGCCCCGCACAATGTCGTGCTCAAGGCCGCCGAACTCGTCGGGCGCAATGCCTCCGTCGCGCCACCGGTGCAGCAGTTCGCCTACGCGGGCTCGATCGCGGCATCGACCGCCGGGATCGACGGCAAGCCGATCACCCAGATCAACGGCCGATTCTCCGCAGCCCGGTATCCCGCCTGGAGCTGGGACACGGCCTCACAGAACTATTTGCGCTCGCAGGAGGGCGCCCCCGACCTCGACACGACCGGCGCCCGTCGCGGCGCCACCAACGTCCTCGTGCTCCGGGTCGACATCGACGGCACCTACGGAGAGGTCCCCAAGACGGTCATGATCGGCTCGGGAGAAGGTTGGGCGTCCGCAGGGGGCAAGACCGTGCACGCCACGTGGTCGAAGGCCGGGCAGGCGGACCCGATCAGACTGATCGACGACAACGGGGTCACCATTCGCCTCGCTCCGGGCAATACCTGGATCGAACTGATCCCGAACGGCACCGGCTCCGTCGAACTCGTCCCGTAGCCTCGCGACGCTTCCCGGCGCTCACTTGCACTCTCGACCCCTGAGTGCCAGAATCGACTTGGCACTCTCTCCTTTTGAGTGCCAACCCATCACCGTTTTGGTAACGTCCGGGAGGGACGAGAAACACATATGGCAAAGATCATTGCTTTCAACGAAGAGGCCCGTCGCGGCCTTGAGCGTGGCCTGAACATCCTCGCTGACACGGTCAAGGTCACCCTCGGCCCGCGCGGACGTAACGTCGTATTGGAGAAGAAGTGGGGCGCCCCCACGATCACCAACGACGGTGTCTCGATCGCCAAGGAAATCGAACTCGATGACCCGTACGAGAAGATCGGTGCGGAACTCGTCAAAGAGGTCGCCAAGAAGACCGACGACGTCGCCGGCGACGGAACCACCACCGCGACCGTGCTCGCCCAGGCGCTCGTCCGCGAAGGCCTGCGCAACGTCGCGGCCGGCGCAGACCCGATCAGCCTCAAGCGCGGCATTGAAAAGGCCACCGCTGCGGTCATCGCAGAGCTGATCGCCAACGCCAAAGAGGTCGAGACCAAGGAAGAGATCGCGGCCACCGCATCCATCTCTGCCGGCGACGCTGAAATCGGCGCGATCATCGCCGAAGCCATCGACAAGGTCGGCAAGGAAGGCGTTGTCACCGTCGAGGAGTCCAACACCCTCGGCACCGAGCTCGAGCTCACCGAAGGCATGCGCTTCGACAAGGGCTTCCTCTCCGCGTACTTCGTGACCGACCCCGACCGTCAGGAAGCGGTCTTCGAAGACCCGTACATCCTGATCGTCAACTCCAAGGTCTCCAACATCAAGGACCTCCTCCCGATCGTGGACAAGGTCATCCAGACCGGCAAGCAGCTCCTCATCATCGCCGAGGACGTCGACGGCGAGGCCCTGGCCACGCTCGTTGTGAACAAGATCCGCGGCATCTTCAAGTCTGTCGCCGTCAAGGCTCCCGGCTTCGGCGACCGTCGCAAGGCCCAGCTGCAGGACATCGCCATCCTCACCGGTGGCCAGGTCATCTCCGAGGAGGTCGGCCTCAAGCTTGAGAACGTCACCCTCGACCTGCTCGGCAACGCGCGCAAGATCGTCATCACCAAGGACGAGACCACCATCGTCGAAGGCGCCGGAGACCCCGAAGCCATCGCCGGTCGCGTTCAGCAGATCCGCAACGAGATCGAGAACACCGACAGCGACTACGACCGTGAGAAGCTCCAGGAGCGTCTCGCCAAGCTCGCCGGCGGCGTTGCCGTCATCAAGGCCGGCGCAGCCACGGAGGTTGAACTCAAGGAGCGCAAGCACCGTATCGAGGATGCCGTCCGTAACGCGAAGGCAGCCGTCGAAGAGGGCATCGTCGCCGGTGGTGGCGTCGCCCTCATCCAGGCCGGCAAGACCGCTTTCGAGAAGCTCGAGCTCGTCGGAGACGAGGCGACCGGCGCGAACATCGTCAAGGTTGCCATCGACGCCCCGCTCAAGCAGATCGCCCTCAACGCGGGCCTCGAGCCTGGCGTCGTCGCCGACAAGGTTCGCAACCTGCCGATCGGTTGGGGCCTCAACGCCGCGACCGGTGAGTACGTTGACATGCTCCTCGCCGGCATCAATGACCCGGTGAAGGTCACCCGCTCCGCGCTGCTCAACGCCGCGTCGATCGCCGGACTGTTCCTCACCACCGAGGCCGTTGTCGCCGACAAGCCGGAGAAGAACGCTGCTCCCGTCGGCGACCCGTCCGGCGGAATGGACTTCTAAGTCCACCCTGCTCGATAGTTAGTCCGCTTCACCGCTTCACCGCTGACAGGGCGTCTCCTCCGGGAGGCGCCCTGTTTTCGCGTCCGCGGACGCCGCTACCGGGCGAAGAGCCGCGCGTTGGCCTGCTCGATCTCGGCATACTGCTGACCGGCCTGGTTGAGCGCCTGGCCGAGGCTTTCCGCGCTCTGCGCAACCTGCTGCTGGGTCGCCCGCCAGTCCGTGACGGCGGCCTGGAACGCGGCGGCGGCCTGCCCGGTCCACGAACCCTCCAGCCCGGTCAGCTGGCCGAGCAGCGCGGCGACCTCCGCCTGAATCCTCCCGAGCGTCGCCCTGGCCGTCGTCGTGGTGCTGAGCACGAGTTCACTGTCTACCTGGTACCGGGGCATGCGCAGTCCTTTCGAAGGGTGAGCTGCCACCGTAAGGCGGATGCCGCGCGCGGCCGACGAGCGCGTCCCGGCTGGGGACAACTCGCCGATACCGTTGCCCGTTGAGGAGCCGCCGGGGCTACCGACCAGGGGATGCGGGCTACGGGGTCGGGTTGATCGAGAGGCGCTGCGGCGCGTTCGGGGACTCGGCGAGCGGGAACCAGACCCGGAAGGTCGCGCCGCCACCCGGGGTCTCGACGACCTGGACGGTGCCATTGTGGCTTGCGACGATCGACGCGACGATCGCCAGGCCGAGTCCACTTCCTCCGGTCTCGCGCGCGCGGGAGGTGTCGGCGCGCCAGAAGCGCTGGAAGATCTTGTCCCGGATCTGCGGCGGGATGCCCTCGCCGTGGTCGATCACGGCGACGGATGCGCGCTGGTTCCGCCGGTCGACGGCGATCTCGAGCTCGATGGGACTGTCGGCCGGGCTGAAGCGCAGGGCGTTGCCCATCAGGTTGGTGATGACCTGGCGGATCTTGTTCTCCTCGGCCATGACGATGGCGGGGAGCGTGTCGGTCGGCGCGGCGGCCGGCAGGGGCTGGGGGAGGACCGCGACGGCATCCGCTTTACGGGGGCGGCGGGTGCGCAGTCGCGCGAGCGTCGCTCCCGCGAAGAAAACGGTGGTCGGATGCGGCACGGCAACGGCCTCGACGGCCCGCTCGGGGACCGTCACGAAGGTGGAGGTCGGGACCTCGCCCGTGGAGTGCGCGAGGTCGATCGCGGGGGCCAGAGGCGCCACGGGCGCCTCGTCGGTGTCGGGAGCCTTCGCCACGACCGTGATGGTGCGACCGGGGGAGGAGGCCATCGCGTCGAGGGCGGCATCGCGGGCGAGGGGGAGCAGATCGACGGGGGTGAGGGCGAGCGGCTTCGTCTCGTCGAGACGGGCGAGTTCGAGGAGGTCCTCGACGAGACCGCCCATCCGGATCGCCTCCTTCTCGATGCGCTCCATCGCCTGGGCGACCTCTTCCGGCGTCTGCAGAGCACCCATCCGGTAGAGCTCGGCGTAGCCGCGTACGGACACGAGCGGGGTGCGGAGTTCGTGGCTCGCGTCGCCGACGAAGCGGCGCATCTGGTCGATCGTGCGGGCCCGTTCCTTGAACAGACGGTCGATCCGGCTGAGCATGGTGTTGAGGGAGCGGTTGAGCCGGCCGACTTCGGTGTTGGGCGTGGCACCGCCGAGGCGCTGGCTGAAGTCGCCGTCCGCGATCGCCGCGGCCGTGCGCTCCACCTCGCGCAAGGGGGCGAAAGTGCTCGTCACGAGCAGCCGGGTGATCAGGCCGCCCAGGAGCACGACGCCCAGGCCGAAGCCTAGGAAGATCGTGAGGTAGGTACCGACGGTGTTCTCGGCCGTCTTGAGCGAGACCGCCATGACAAGGGTGCCGTAGGTGCCGTGGACATTGGTGACGAGCGGCACCGCGACCGCGAGGAACTCGGTGTCGTGTGAGGCGTCCTGCAGGCGCATGGTCTGCCCGTTGAGTGCGTTGACCGACTGCAGGTCGAGGGGCATGGTGACCTGCGGCAGTTCGCGGGCGGGCACGTCGGTCCACGACTGGTAGCGGAGGTCGCCGTTCTCGTCGTACAGGGCGACGAAGTAGTCAGACGGCACGACGGTGCCGGTGTTCTGCCCGAGCGCATTCGCGGTGTACGCGACGGACGTCGTCTGGGCATCCGCCTGCAGTTGCGCGTCGACCTGCTGGATCACGTACTGGCGGAGCATGGCCATCGTGCCGATCCCGGAGACCAGAAGACCGAGCGTGAGCATGAGAACGGTCACGCCGGTGATCTTGGACCTGAGGGATATGCGGTTCCACCGCTCCGTAAGTGACTGATGCATCAGGCCGCCAGTCTATTTGCGCAGTCTGGGACTATGCCTTGGCAGCCTTGAGCATGTAGCCGAACCCGCGCTTGGTCTGGATCAGCGGCTCGGAGGAGTGCGCGTCGACCTTGCGGCGCAGGTACGAGATGTAGGACTCCACGATGCCGGCGTCGCCGTTGAAGTCGTATTCCCAGACGTGGTCGAGGATCTGCGCCTTCGAGAGCACCCGGTTCGGGTTGAGCATCAGGTACCGGAGCAGCTTGAACTCGGTCGGGCTGAGCTCGATGGGCTCTTCGCCGACGAGGACCTCGTGGGTGTCCTGGTCCATGGTCAATTCACCGGCACGGATGACGGCGTCTTCGTCGGCGTGCATCGTGCGGCGGAGGATGGCCTTGATCCTGGCCACGATCTCGTCGAGGCTGAACGGCTTGGTCACGTAGTCGTCGCCGCCGACCGTGAGGCCGGTGATCTTGTCTTCGGTGTCGTCCTTGGCGGTGAGGAACAGGATCGGCGCCGTATAGCCGGCGGAACGGAGGCGTTTGGTCACGCCGAAGCCGTTCATGTCGGGAAGCATGACGTCGAGGATGATCAGGTCGGGTTCCTCTTCGAGCACGGCGGAGATCGCCTGTGCTCCGTTGCCGACGGCCCGCACGGCGAAGCCGGCGAAGCGCAAGCTGGTGGTGAGGAGATCCCGAATGTTGGGCTCGTCGTCGACAATAAGAATGCGGGGGCCATCAGTCATTGGACCAGTATCTGCGCGTTAGCTGGGCCTTTGCTGGGAGTGGCCGGTGCGGTCTGAGCGTGGGTAGATTGTGAGTGGGGTGCGGAGCCGCCGGGGCGACTCTGACGCGGATGCCGAGACGGATTCGAACGGGAGAACACCATGAAGAGCGCAACATACGTGATCGTCGGGGCCGGCCTCGCCGGGGCTCGCGCGGCCGAGGCGCTTCGCGCCGAAGGCTTCGACGGACGAGTCGTCCTGCTCGGCGAGGAGGCCGAGTACCCGTACATCCGGCCGCCGCTGTCCAAGGATTTCCTAGCCGGGACATCCGCCCGTGACTCGATCGACGTGCACCCGACGGACTGGTATGCCGCACAGGACATCGAGGTCGTG
Source organism: Cryobacterium breve (assembly GCF_027594785.1). Lineage (GTDB taxonomy): Bacteria > Actinomycetota > Actinomycetes > Actinomycetales > Microbacteriaceae > Cryobacterium > Cryobacterium breve_A. Next base: position 1,569,915 of record NZ_CP075584.1, on the reverse strand, counting down.
CGCGGTCGCGCGGTCACGGCGCTCACCCTTGACGCGCGGCAGCTGACCTTCGCCGACGGCAAGACGCTCCGCTACGACCGGCTCCTGCTCGCGACCGGCGCGACCGCCCGGCCGTTCCCCGGATCCGGGGAGACCTGGCCGGCGTGCACCTCCTGCGCACCGTGGGAGACTCGGCCCGGCTGAAGGCCGCGCTCGCGTCAGGGGGCCGCAGGGTCGTCGTGATCGGGGCCGGCTGGATCGGCCTCGAGGTCGCGGCGGCCGCTCGCGGCTACGGCAACGACGTGACGGTGCTCGGCCAGGGCGCCGTGCCGCTGCAGCGTGCGGTCGGCGCGGAGATCGGCGCGGTCTTCGCGGCGCTCCACCGGGCCAACGGGGTCGACCTCCGGATGGAGACCGGCGTGTCCGAGGTCCTCGGCACGGACGGGAAGGTCACCGGAGTCCGGCTCCACGCGGAGGCGGACGGGACCGCCGGCCGGGACGCGCAGGACGGAGAGGTCGTGCCCGCGGACGTCGTCGTGGTCGGGATCGGTGCGACACCCAACACGCGGCTCGCTCTCGACGCCGGGCTCGAGGTCGCAGACGGCATCGTCGTCGACGCCGCCTTCCGCACCAACGAGCCAGGGGTCTTCGCGGTCGGTGACGTCGCAAGCGTGTTCCATCCGGTTCTCGGACACCATCTCCGGGTCGAGCACTGGGCCAACGCCGAAAACGCCGGCCGGGCCGCCGCGCTCTCAATGCTCGACCGCGCGGTGAGTTACGAGGAGATTCCCTACTTCTACACCGATCAATTCGACCTCGGAATGGAATACTCGGGGTATGGCGATTTGGCGGGAAATGCGGAGCCTGGTGTTCCGCGGTGACCGGGCATCCCGCGAGTTCATCGCGTTCTGGGTCGCAGACGGTCGCGTGGTTGCGGGCATGAACGTGAATGTCTGGGAGGTCAACGGCTCCGTCCAGAACCTGATCAGGTCGCGCGTGCGTGTCGACGTGTCCGCGCTGCGGGACGAATCCCGCAGCCTCGACAGCCTCCTCGGCCCGGCGGGCGCCCAGACGCCGGGGGTCGGTTCCTGATGCCGGGGCACAACGCCGCGCTGCCCGCGCTGATCCACCCGCGCCGCGTGATCGGCGGCCGCGAATTCGATTTCGACCGCGAGGTCGCGGTCATGGCGATCATCAATCGCACTCCGGACTCGTTCTTCGACCAGGGCGCAACGTTCGCCCTGGACAAGGCCGTCGCAGCCGCGCTCCAGGCGATCGCCGATGGCGCGGACTGGGTCGACATCGGCGGGGTCAAGTTCGCGCCCGGTCCTCCGGTCCCCGTCGAACAGGAGATCGACCGTGTCGTCCCGGTCGTCCTGGCGCTGCGCGGCGCCGGCGCGGTCATTTCCGTCGACACGTTCCATCCGGCCGTTGCACGTGCGGCGATCGAGGCCGGCGCGGACGTCATCAACGACACCACCGGCATCCACGACCCGCTGATGGCGGACGTCGTCGCGGACAGCGACGCCACGCTCGTCGTGACGCACAGCCTCGCACGCCCGCGGATGCCGCACCCGGCCCCGCGGTACGGCGACGTGGTCACCGAGGTCGCCGAGTTCCTGCGTGAGCGCACCGAGCTTGCGCTGTCCCGCGGGATTCCGGCGGAGCGGATCATCATCGATCCGGGCCACGACCTCAACAAGAACACCCGGCACTCGCTTGAGGCTCACTCGGCGCCTGCCCGAAATCGCCGCTCTCGGCTACCCGACCCTGGTCGCGGTCTCCAACAAGGACTTCATCGGCGAGACCCTGGGCCGAGCCCGTGACGAACGCGTCGAGGGTTCACTCGCCGCCGCCGTCTTCAGCATCATGCAGGGCGCCCGGATCGTGCGGATGCACAACGTGCGCGCCGCCGTGGACGCCGTTCGGATGACCGAGGCGATCCTGGGCTTCCGCGAACCGGCGTACGAGCGCCACAACCTGGCCTGAGCGATGACCGACTTCAGCCAGGCTGCACTCCTGGACGCCTATCGGATCGAGGACAGGACCGCCCCGCGGCTGCGCGTCAACTTCATCGCGAGCCTCGACGGCGCCGCGACCCACGACGGCCTGAGTGGTGGCCTGAACAACGCTGACGACAAACTCGTCTTCGATACGCTCCGATCCCTCACGGACGTGATCCTGGTCGGGGCCGGCACGGTCCGCGCCGAGGGCTACGGCGGCATCCGCCTGAATGCCGCCGCGGAGGTCTGGCGCGTCGCGCACGGGCTGCCGCCGCAGCCGCGGATCGCGGTCGTGAGCGGGCGGCTGGACCTGGACGTCGGGCATCCGCTCTTCACTGACGCCGCGACGCGCCCGATCGTCATCACGCACGCGGGGTCATCGGCCGAGAAACGCGCCGACCTCGAGGCCGTGGCCGACGTATTCGTCTCCGGGGTGGCCGAGATCGATCTCCCGTTGGCTCTCTGCGAGCTTGCGGCGCGGGGCCTGCGGCAGGTGCTCTGCGAGGGCGGCCCGAGCCTGTTCGGGGCTCTGATCGCCGCCGATGCGGTCGACGAACTCTGCCTGAGCCTGAGCCCGGTGCTCGAGGCGGGCACTTCTGGCCGGATCGCGCACAGCGCCGCGACCGCATCGCGCGCGATGCGCCTGGGTCACGTGCTCACCGCCGGCGACATGCTCTTCCTGCGCTACACCCGCCCGGCGGTCTGACCGATTCCGTCGAACGGTTCGGTCAGCGGATGCCGGCGGCGGCCTCGCCGATGAGGGCGTCGGTGTCAAGGTTGTTCGCGTCGAGGATGGTGTAGCTGTACCCCTGCTCCGCAAGGAAGCGCTGGCGGTTCTGGGCGAAGTCCTGGTCGACGGTGTCGCGTGCGACGAGCGTGTAGAAGTTTGCGGCGAGGCCGGATTCCTTCGGGCGGAGCAGCCGGCCGAGGCGCTGCGCCTCTTCCTGGCGGGAGCCGAACGACCCGGAGACCTGGATGGCCACGGTCGCCTCCGGCAGGTCGACGGAGAAGTTCGCGACCTTGGAGACGACGAGGAGGTTCTCCTCACCGACCCGGAAGGCCTGGTAGAGCCGTTCGCGTTCGTCGACGGGAGTGGCCCCGGTGAGCTTCGGCGCATGGAGCGCCTCGGCGAGTTCATCGATCTGGTCGAGGTACTGGCCGATCACGAGGATTCGCTCGCCGGGGTGCTTGGCGACGAGGCGCTTGACCACGTCGAGCTTGGCGGGGGCGGTCGCTGCGAGGCGATACCGCTCGTCGTCCGCTGCGGCGGCATAGGTGAGCCGCTCGGACTGGGGCAGGTCGATCCGCACCTCGTAGCAGGACGCGGGGGAGATGAAGCCCTGTGCCTCGATTTCCTTCCACGGTGCGTCGAACCGCTTGGGGCCGATCAGGCTGAACACGTCGCCCTCGCGGCCGTCCTCGCGCACGAGCGTCGCGGTGAGGCCGAGCCGGCGGCGTGCCTGCAGTTCGGCCGTGAGCTTGAAGACCGGTGCGGGAAGGAGGTGCACCTCGTCGTAGATGACGAGGCCCCAGTCCATCGCGTCGAGGAGCTCGAGGTGGGCGTACTCACCCTTCCGCTTCGCGGTGAGGATCTGGTACGTCGCGATCGTGACGGGCTTGACTTCCTTGACCTGTCCCGAGTACTCGCCGATCTCGTCCTGGGTCAGCGTGGTGCGCTTGAGCAGCTCGTCGCGCCACTGCCTGGCCGAGACCGTGTTGGTGACGAGGATGAGGGTATTGGTCTTCGCGGTCGCCATTGCTCCGGCGCCCACGAGGGTCTTGCCCGCTCCGCAGGGCAGCACGACGACTCCGGAACCGCCGTCGAAGAAGCTCGCGACGGCCTTGTTCTGGTAGTCGCGCAGCGCCCAGCCGTTCTCGAGCAGCGCGATGTCATGCGGGGTGCCCGGCGTGTACCCGGCGAGGTCCTCTGCCGGCCAGCCGAGCTTGACGAGCTCTTGCTTGAGCCTGGCCTCGGGCCCAGGGTTCGACGAGGAAGGAATCGGGGGTCGGGTGGCCGATGAGGAGGGGGGCGATCCGTTTGGCTCCGGAGATCTCCATCAGCACAGCCCGGTCGTTGCTCTGCAGGACCAGCTGGCCCTCGTCGTCGCGTTCGATGATCAGGCGGCCGTAGCGTCCGACGGTCTCCTCGATGTCGATCCGCACGGTCTGGGGGATCGCGAACTTGGAGTACTTCTCGAGGGTCGCGAGCATGTCCGAGGCGCCGTGTCCGGCTGCGCGGGCGTTCCAGAGGCCGAGCCGGGTGATCCGGTAGGTGTGGATGTGCTCAGGGGCCCGTTCCAGCTCGGCGAAGACGGCGAGGTCATGGCGCGCATCTTCGGCGAGGGGGTGGGCGACTTCGAGCAGAACCGTGCGGTCGCTCTGGACAATCAGTGGGCCATCAGACATAGCCGTTAATCCTACGCCCGCACGGCTGGGAGGCTCCCATCGGGCGACCCCCGCTTATGGGGCGGGAGTGATGCTGATGATGCTCGAGAGCGGCAGGGTGCGTTCGATGTCGGCCCGGCGGTCCCTCGCGCGGAACCGGCCGCCGCCGACGCTCGCCGGTTCGAGCAGGTAGTCGACGACGACCCCGCCCGGCATGGCAATGCTGACGATGACGGTCTGCTTGGACTTGATCGCCGAATCGAGCTGGCGGGCGAGCCAGGCATCGGCGGCGACGTCTTCGCCGCCGTCCGCGGCGCGGAGCTTTTCGACCAGGATGAGGGCGAGGTCTGGAGCCTCTGGGGGGAGGACCCGGGCGAGCTGGTGTCTGCGGAGGTGCAGGATCTCGCCGTCGGCGCCCTCCGCCGCGACGGGGTACTTGGCGTCGTTGAGCGCCCAGAACACCACGTCGGAGGTGAACCGGCTCGTGAGGCGGTGGGCATCCGCGCGGACGAGCCCGAGCGGGCTGAGTGTCTGGTCGACGGCGAGGGTGCCGAGGAGCCTCTTCATCGTCTGAACGGACGTAGCTCCGGCTGAGCGCGGTCGGTGCGGCCCCTTCGCCGACCCGGATCCGTCCGTACCGGCCGGCGGACTCCCGGATCAGGTACTCGATGGGCTGCGGGATGCCGGTGAGCGAGATCGTGCGCAGGAAGTCGACGAGCGATTCTGCGGTTTCCCCCGAGGCGAGTGCCCGGTTGACCGACGTCGCCGAGATTCGATAGCTGAGGGCGAGTTCGCGGCTCTCGACGTCGGCGAGGCCACGGAGCCGGGCGTCGATCGAGGGAGCGAGCGGGCCGGGGGAGACGATCGAGAGGTCGTTCTGCAGGTAGACCGCCCCGACCTCCGCAGGCAGGGGAGGCCCCGATCGTGGCGATGGCGCCCTCGAGGTCTTCGGCGAGGACCGCGGCGCCGGCCGGGCTCGTGGTCTGGTGTGCGGTGATGCCGATCAGCTCGGCGTCGCGGGCGAACTCGGTGACGCGGGTGTCCATCCATTCGCCGCCGGCAGGGTAGAGCCAGGTCACGAAGCTGCGCAGTCCCTCGCCCCAGGAGACGCCGGGGCGGTGCGCGAGGATGCTGCGCACGTCGGCGGGCAGTGCCGCCTGCCAGGAGCCGGCCAGGGCCGCCCAGCGGTGCGCGGTGCCCTCGAGGAGCCAGGCCTCGCCCGCCTCCGTCTCGTTCCAGTACCCGGTCGAGTGCGCGATGAGCTGCGCCCTGGCCGCAGTCGCGACGTAGGTGGCCACGGCTTCGAGTTCGACGCCCATGACCGACGAGAGGCGCTTGGTGTCCGGCAGGCCGAGTCCGCCCCGGCTGAGCTCGCGCACGGGCTCGCGGGAGAGCTCGGTGACAAGCTCGGCGATCGAGGAGACCGCCGCGAACGCGCGTTCGGCAGCGAGGCGATCGGTGAAGCGGCTGTCGGTCGCGATGACCGTCGCCAGCGCGGAGGGGGCGGGTATGGACGCAAGCTCGAGAGCGGACGGCAATCCGAGGTCGGGCCAGGTCGCCAGGTGCTCGGCAACGGCCGGATAGACCCGGAGGCCGTCGTCGGAGAGGAGTGCGAGCATGAGTTCGTCGAGGACGGCCGCGCGGGCGGCGACATCCGCTCGGGTGACGGGCAGTCCGCCGAGCTCGGTGAGGCGGGAGGTGAGTGCATCGAGGCTGATGGCTCCGCTGGACGCGCCTGCGGTGTCGGTCGTTTCGGCCGGCGCCTCGGTGGCCGCGATCGCCAGCACGGCCAGGGTCGACCGGTCCAGCCTGGAGAGCGCTGCCTGGACCGCAGCCGGGTTCAGCAGGGCTTCGGCGAGGTCGAAGAAGTCACGGATTCCGTGGGCTGCGATCGCGCGGACTTCGATCGTGCGGCGCAACGCCGCGTCGTCGAGGGCACGAAGGCGTGAGGCGAGCGTCAGCACGGCGTTACTTCCCGTTCTGTCGTGCCTCGCGAGCGCGGCGGACGGTGGTCGTCACCAGGAGAACGATGATCAGGATGAATCCAATCGGCAGCCCCACGAGCGGGAGTGCGAGGATCGCGGGCCAGACACCCTGGCCGAAGCCGTTGTTGGCGCCGGCGCCGAGCCAGGTGCCGATGATGACGGTGAAGAACGCGAGAATCGACAGGCCGACGGTGGCGGCGACCATATAGGCGAGAATGCGTTCCGGCCGGCCGGCGGCATGTGGAGTTTGATTGGTCACAGTGTCAAGGATACGGGGCGGCGACGGGTGCAACCGAATAAGCTGGGTGCGGTTGGCGCGCATGTCGCGCGCCCGGAATTCAGCGAGGTCCAGATGCCCACCGGCAAGGTCAAGTTCTACGACGAGGAGAAGGGTTTTGGCTTCATCAGTTCCGATGACGGCCAGGAGGTCTTTCTCCACGCTTCTGCGCTGCCCACCGGAGTGACGGTCAAGCCAGGAACGAAGCTCGAATTCGGCATCGCCGATGGCAAGCGCGGCGCCCAGGCGCTCTCCGTGCGTATCATCGAAGCGCCGCCGAGCCTCGTCAAGCTCAGCCGCAAGCCCGCAGACGACATGGCGATCATCATCGAGGACCTCGTCAAGGTACTCGACGGCATCGGTGCAAGCCTGCGTCGCGGCCGTTACCCCGACAGCGCCCACAGCCACAAGATCGCCGCAATGCTTCGCAAGGTCGCAGAGGAACTCGATGCCTGAGCAGACCGAAGACACCACACTCGACGTCCTGACCGTCGACGCCGAGACCGTCGACGCCGGGTCCGTCGAGACCGATTCTCCGGCAGCAGATGCCGTTCCGACCGACGAGACACTCGTCGCGGCCGTCGAGGTGGCCAGGGCTGCTCTGCTCACCTTCACACCGGAAGACACCATCGGCGAGCCCCTCGGGCATGTCGTCGAGGGCGACCGGGTCGTATCGCTGCTCTTCGACTGCACGATGACCGGGTACCCGGGCTGGCGCTGGACGGTGACGCTCTCGCGCATCGACGGGGAGTCCGTGCCGCAGGTGCTCGAAACCGAGCTCACGCCGGGAGACGAGGCCCTCGTTGCGCCCGAGTGGGTCCCGTGGTCTGATCGTCTCGCCGACTACCGCACGGCCCAGGACCTGGCCGCTGCGACCGCGGCCGCCGACGCCCTCGACGATGACGATGACGACGATGATGACGACGATGACGACGATGACGATGACATCGATGACGACGACACCGACGATACCGACGACAACGCTGACGCTGACGTCGACGATGACGACGATGATGACGAAGAAGACGATGACATCGACCCGGATGACATCGACGAGGACGAATAGCGTCTGACAAATCGCCCCTGACGAGGAGCGTCTGACAAAGAGCGGGTGAGGAACTACCGGCGCCTCAGGCGGAGCCAGGCCAGCCCGGCGAGGCCGATGCCGACCCCGGCAACCGCGCACCACATCCACCAGCCGAGCTCGCGGGCCGCGAGTTCGCCCTGGAAAACCAGGGCGAAACCCGCGGCCACGAGCCAGGCGAGGGCTCCGATCAGGATCGGCGTGCGCGCATCCGTTTTCGCCGGCTCAGGATCGGGCCGGCGCTCGCTGTCTTTCAGCCAGAGGCGCACGTGGATCGTTACTTGCCCAGGTTGGCGACGACGAATTCGATGGACTTGACCAGCTGGCGCACATCGTTCGGCTCGATCGCCGTGAACGTCGCGACGCGCAGCTGGTTGCGGCCGAGCTTGCGGTACGGCTCGGTGTCGGAGATGCCGTTCGCGCGCAGCGTCTTGGCGACGGCGGAGGCGTCGATCGCGTCGTCGAAGTCGATCGTCGCGACGACCTGCGAACGGTGGTCGGGGTTGACGACGTACGGCGTCGCGTAGTCGACGGTCGCGGCCCAGTCGTAGAGCACCGAGGAGGACTCGCGGGTGCGCGCGGAGGCCCAGGCGAGGCCGCCGTTGCCGTTGATCCAGTCGAGCTGGTTCTCGATCAGGAGCAGGGTGGCCACGGCCGGGGTGTTCAGGGTCTGGTTGAGGCGCGAGTTGTCGATCGCGTTCTTCAGGCTGAGGAACTCCGGGATGTACCGACCGCTCGCGGCGATCTGCTCGACGCGCTCGATGGCCGCGGGGGAGAAGAGGGCCATCCAGAGGCCGCCGTCGGAGGCGAGGTTCTTCTGCGGGGCGAAGTAGTACGCATCCGCCTGGTCGGCGGCGTAGTCGATGCCTGCGGCGGCGCTCGTGGCGTCGATGACGGTCAGGGCTCCGGCGTCTCCGTGCACGCGCGTGACGGGTGCCATGACACCCGTCGAGGTCTCGTTCTGCGGCCAGGCGTACACGTCGACGCCCTCGGTCGGGACGGCCTTGCTGCGCGAGCCTGCCGGGGCCTTGATAACGTCGGGTGCTTCGAGGAACGGTGCGCTCGCCGCGGCAGCGAACTTGCCGCCGAACTCACCGAAGACGAGGTTCTGGGCTTTCTTGGAAATAAGGGAGAACGCGGCGGCGTCCCAGAACGCGGTGGACCCGCCGTTGCCGAGGACGACTTCATAGCCTTCCGGAGCGCGAAGCAGGCTCCGCGAGGCCGGTTCGGACCCGGCCGACCAGGTTCTTCACCGGCGCCTGACGGTGGGAGGTGCCGATAATGGACGTGCCAGATTTAAGGAGGTACTCGAGCTGTTCCTGACGGACTTTGGACGGGCCGCAGCCAAATCGTCCGTCAACGGGCAAGAGTTCGGAGGGAATTATCAGATTCGACATGAGGCGATTCTAACGACCCCTAACACGGCGATAAGGTTGTGACGCACACGGAGGCACTGGGAGGCCGGCGATGACTGATCTGATCGACACGACCGAAATGTATCTCCGCACCATCCTCGATCTGGAGGAGGAAAGCATCGTCCCCCTCCGGGCCCGGATCTCCGAACGACTGGGCCATTCCGGCCCGACCGTTTCGCAGACCGTCGCGCGCATGGAGAGGGACGGGCTCGTCGTCGTTTCCGGCGACCGCCACCTCGAACTCACGATCAACGGCCGCCGCAAGGCCGTGCACGTCATGCGCAAGCACCGCCTCGCCGAACGTCTGCTGAGTGACGTGATCGGCCTCGAATGGGAATTCGTCCACGACGAGGCCTGCCGGTGGGAGCACGTCATGAGTGAGCAGGTCGAACGCAAGATCCTGGAGATGCTCGGGCACCCCACCGAGTCACCGTATGGCAACCCGATCCCCGGGCTCGACGAATTGGGCGACTCGCCCGCCGTCGCATTCATGGCCGGAGTGACGAACCTCGTCGAGGTCGTCGCCGGCTCCACGACGCCGGTGACCGCAGTCATCCGCCGCCTCGGCGAACCCGTGCAGTTCGACCCGGAGCCTGCTCGCCCAGCTCAAGAACGCCGGCGTGATGCCGGGCAATTCGGGGGTCTTCTCCGCACTCGGTTCCTACGTCCTCGTCGAGGTCGCGGGGTTCGACGAGGGTCTCGAACTGCCGAACGAAGTCGCGAGCCACATCTTCGTGACCACCCCGATCGCCGGGTCGTAACCGCCCGTTCCGCGCGGCAGAATCCGAGCGGATGCGGGGTTTTTGCCGCTCCGTGGCGGACCGTTTCGTTACGCGTTCGTTATTAAATCGTCACCAAGGGGTGACAAACGGAGAAACCTCACGTACTGTCGGACGAGTCCCACAGGCCAGAACCGGCCGCCGGGCTCGAAACCGGACGTCTCCATTCCCGTCTCCTGTTTCGGAAAACACATGCGACCAACGCATTGGACGGGGCAACTCCCTAGTGTTGTCGAGGCGCCGGAGGTAAACACTTTGGCCGAAGACTTAGGTAGAAGACTGTCCCGTCGAGGTTCCACCCCCGACTCCCGCACGGCCGGCCCCGACGCCGGTGCGGCGTGAGGAGGCCCCCGCTCGTGGGATCTTCGCCCGCCCGTCGCGCCGACACGGCGCCATCGCCAACATCGTGATGATGACCCTGGCAGGCGGACTCGTCGCCACCATGGCCATCCCCGCCTATGCCTTTGCGCCGAGTTCTCCCGGAACGGATGCCGCGCACGGCACGACGGCATCCACCGCACTCACCCGGTCGGGCGCCCAAACACTCACCGTCGCCGACCAGGCCTCGACCGTCAGCGTAGCCCGCGACGGCTTCAGCGCCACGACGCCCGAAGAGATCGCCGCGGCCAAGGCTGCGGCTGCTGCGGCTGCGGCGGCGGCAGCCGCCGAAGCGCGTCGCGTCGCCGCGGCCGCCTCCATGACGACGTATGCGGCCGCGTATTCGGGGCCGTCGGTCTCCGACTTCCTGGCGAACCCGTCCTACCCGACGTTCAGCCTCGCATCCGTCTATAACGTCGGCCTGCAGTATCAGGGCGTTCCCTATGTCTACGGTGGGTCCACCCCGGCCGGTTTCGACTGCTCCGGCTTCGTCATGTACGTCTATGCCCAGTTCGGGATCAGCCTGCCGCATTCCGCCGCGGGCCAGGGCGCCGCGGGCACCCGGATCTCCCTCGCCGATGCGCAGCCGGGCGACCTGGTCATCATGGATGGTCACGACGGCATCTACGCCGGTAACGGCAATATCCTGCACGCACCCTATGAGGGGGCTGCCGTTCGGGTGCAGCCCCTCTGGACGAGCTCGTACTACATCGTCCGCCTCGGCATCTGAAGCGCCTCGACGGAGCTCCGCCCGGCGGGAATGCCTGCTACCTCGCCGGGCGGCGCTGATGTGAACAATGCGTAACAGCTTGCCCACGATGCGTTGCGACTGCTGCGCGGCGTGTCGCTTGTGAGTTAACCTGATGCTCTGTAGTACTGCGAGTTTTTTGGGAGAGCCAATGCGCGAGCGATGCACGATCCACACCATGGATGTGCGCTGCCGCTTTGCGCTGCGGCACGGCAGTCAAACATGTCTGAGTTGCGCGTGTTCTCGCGTTGCAGCCCGTCGGGCGTTGTCATTGTGACAGCGCCCTTTTTGTTTGCCCGTTTGCTTCCATCTCTTGGTGCGAGGGAGTAGATCGAATGGCTGGAAGCCGTCCAGCCCTTTTCGAAAGGGAACGCATGCGCACACTTGTCCTGAACGCGGGCTACGAGCCCCTTGCCGTGGTCTCGTTCAAACGGGCCATCGTGCTGGTCATGAACCAGAAGGCCACCATCGTGGCCGCCGACCAGGCCCATCCGGTCTGGGCGACGACCGGTTCGTGGGACCGGCCCAGCGTGATCATCCTCACCCGGTACGTGCATCTGCCGCGTTCGCGTTCGCTGCCGGTGAGCCGGCGCGGGGTGCTTCGTCGCGACGACCACCGCTGCGCATACTGCGGCCGGGCCGCCAACACGATCGACCACGTGCAGCCGCGCTCCCGCGGCGGTCGCGACAGCTGGGACAACCTCGTGGCCTGCTGTCTGCGCTGCAACAACATCAAGAGCGACCGCACTCCCGCCGAGATGGGCTGGGACCTGCTGTTCCACCCGAAGATCCCGATCGGCTCGAGCTGGGTGGTGCGTGGCGTCGAACGCCCGCTGCCGCAATGGGACGAATTTCTCGCGCCAGCCGCCTGATCAGGCAATGTAACGGATGTGTAACGCCGGGGGTGACTTCTCTGACGGTTTCCCCTAGGGTGGGAGGAACCCGAACGATACGCCACGATCCAGAGGAATACTTTTGCCCGAGTCTGGCGTGTCCGATTCCGTAGCGAGCCCCGAGGTTTTTCCCACTCGTCGCGAACTGCGTGCTCAGCGCGAGGCGCTTCCGGCTTTGAGCCCGGCGACGGAGCAATTCCTCGCCCCGAAGCCCGAGTCTGTCGTCGTTCCCACGGCGAAGCCGCGGAGCCGTTTTTCGGTCTCGTCGCCGAAGCCCGTCGGTCGCTTCCCACGCAAGCGACGGCATCCGGTCAAGATCGCCATCGCCGTGCTTGCCATCCCGGCCATCTTCCTCACCGCGGCACTTCCCGCCTACGCCTTCACCCCGCGCGCAGCCGGTGACCTGACGAGCGCCACCCAGTCCTCGGGAAACAAGAGCGTGCAGGGCCTCACCGTCGCAGCCGCGGCGACAGCGGTCACTGTGGCGCGTGACGGCTTCGCCGCCACCACGAAAGAGCAACTGGCCGCCCAGGCGCTCGCGGCCAAGAAGGCCCTCGCTGCACAGCAGGCCGCCTCCGCTCGTGCCGCGTCCGCCGCTTTCGCCGTCTATGGTGTGCGTGCAGAGGGTGATGACTACCCCTGGTACAACATGCCCACTGAGTCGCAGGGCGGTGGCCTGTCCCCGCTCAGCTACTACTACCGCGAGTGTGTCGACTTCGTGGCCTGGCGCCTCAACCGCGACGCCGGCTCGACAGGTTCCTCCTGGCGCTGGACCTGGAACAGCCTGACCCCCGGCGGCGGCAACGCGAGCGCCTGGGCGAGCGCCTGGTCCAACCACGGCTGGACCACGAGCAAGACCCCGGTCGTCGGCGCTGTCGCGTGGTTCAACTACAACCACGTCGCCTATGTGCAGTCGATCGGGAGTGACGGATCCGTCGTGCTCGAGGAGTACAACTGGATGGGCAGCCACTCGTATCACAAGCGCACGGTGTCGCCCAGCGATGTCGCGCTGTTCCTGTACCCGCCCGCGTAATCCCGATCGGGCTCGCACCAGCTAAACTTTGACAGCCAGCCTCTGTAGCTCAACGGAAGAGCAGTTCCGTCCTAAGGAAACGGTTGGGGGTTCGAATCCCTCCAGGGGCACACTGAAATAGCCTTCGATGCCAGTAAAGAACTGGTGAAGTGCATTTCTTCGACATCACTAGTTGCCACGCCGTCAGACCATTGGATGACTGCCGGCTCTGCGATCTCGAAGGCGCAGCCGACGGCAGCCACCCCCGCCGCGTCGGAAAGGGAGTTTCCGATCACAGCGAAGCGCCTTCTTATACGGTTGAGAGTGTTGTGAAGCCGGCCCCGCAACTTCACTTCGTGGGCGGTGATTGCTTCTTCGCGGCCGCGAGCCTATGGGCTGCCTCGAGGTCTTCCTGCTTATTCTTCTCGTCGAAGTTATCCCAGGCTGCGAGGCGCTGGGATTGGGCGCATAGCCCGCGCAAGACAGGGTACGATCGGGCTGCTAGAGGGAACGGCGCAAGCGGGGCTTCTGCCAGCTGGCGCAGCCACAACCGATGGTGGGCTGTCGGGTCTTTGGGGGTAACGATGAATGGCTCAAGCAGGACCCGTTGGATCTGCATCAGTGGTGGATTTCTCGTTGTCGCTTTGCTTGTCCGACTAGCAATTGCCTTCGTCGGCGCGTCACAGCTAGACGGCGCTCAGGGTGGATCTTCCGGCCGGGCTGCGTTACTCATTGGGGTTGCGCTGTCAATATTGATGATCCTGGGTGTGTTCTGGGTCACCATGTGGCGCTGGCCTCGGTTGCTCAAGTCCGTCCGGGATCAGAACCCGGTGGTGCCGGCGTATGTGACAACCGTGTTGCCCGAAGTTTTCGATGCCGTCGCGACTTTCGGCTCGGGCCGTCGGCTCAGGGTGAACACGTCCAGCGTTGTCATGCTTGGTGAGTACGAATGCTCATGGTGGTCAGGGTTGAGCAGGGTGTCTCAAGTGGCCGCAATCAGCTCGCTCGAGAAGATCGAGTACAGGGTCGTACAGGCGCCTTATCTTTCTCGGACGCTTGAAGCACTTCAGGCAACGATTCACACTCCGTCGGGCCCCCATTCCTTCTCAATGTTCCTCAGGGACGACCAGAAGAGTGGACTATTACCTCGTCGCGCGACCGGGGCTGCATTGCAGGACATCGCGGCACGGCTTCGACAAGCGGAGGATTTCCAGTCGTGAGTTTAGGGCGAAGGCGCGTTCAACAGGTTCCCGTCGCTCGGGACGTCATGCAATCGATCGCATTCGCTGCGTTCGCTGTCTTCGGCGCATCTATGTCGCGCAGGGTCTTCCTGCAAGCCAACGGTGACTGGGCCGTGCTGGTCGGTGGAGGTGGACGTAGTCCCGCAGTTCCGATGGGAGTCATGTTCCTCATGGGAATTCTTATAACGCTGATGGGGGTTGTGACAGTGGTTTCATGCGTTGTGGGCGCCAGCAGAACGATCAGGGAACGTCGTATTGAGAAAGACCAGGCGCGAGGTGGGGGCGAATCCAGCTAGCGTCGCTTCGCCATCTGCCGGGCCCATGTTTCCTTCCGCGATCATCGTCTATGAGGTAGTCGGCTACCGCGCTCTGGACGACATTGCCGATCAATCCGTATGTGAACACCGCTGTGTACACCTGAATCAGATCGCCGATTATTATCGCTGATTAGACGGGAAATTTTAGCGAGTGGGGTAGCGTCTTCGGTTGTGTCCTAAGGAAACGGTTGGGGGTTCGAATCCCTCCAGGGGCACACTTTTTTGAGTCAAATTGCGCCTAATCGGCAATTATGGTTGGTTTGACGGTAGTTATCCGCAGTTTCTGCTGCTGCCAATGTGTACACCTTTGTGTATACCAACGAGGAATGCTTTGGGGTTCGGCAGGCTTGCAGCGCGGTGAGTCTGCATACTTGTGGGCCATCCCGGCGGCGGGCTGCAATGATCGAACCAAGGTTGGTTTGGTGGGCAAGGCGAAGCGGGGCTCCGCGCCGGGGCAATCGTGCGAATTCGTATTGATCTGGTCGGGTGCGGGCCCGTGGGAGCTCGGAATTGGCAGCCCGCCTTCAATCGCCTGACGTAGGTCGCCTCTAGACGTCGGGCAGTCGGCGCCACACAGAAGCGCCAGGCTTTCAGTTTCGGTCGATGCGCCTCGGTGAATTCAGCCGGTGAAGGCTAAGCATCCGTGCTCGGAAGGGAGCGTGTGCCTTGCGTCGAGGTTCGTTTTCGGAGGCTCTCCGGAATGCCAGATCGACCTAGCCGGCGAAAGGACCGCCCCCCGAACTCATCTGAAAGAGCGGGGCCGAATTGCCTCCGTAGTCGCCACGCGTGAACCAATCATTGTCGACGATGGCGGCTGGAGGAGCCTCTGCAGGCTCAACAAAACGTGAAGAACCCACTATTCGGAGGAGTGGGACTTCGCGTGCTAGCGTCGGGCCTGTGCTACCGCCAGAGGAACACCGACTATTGTCTCGTTGGCCGTTGTGGACGACCGTCCTCGGGCTTGTAGTTCTTTTCTCGGCCGGACTCGTCATTGCCCTTGATGGTGTGGTCAGTCTGCCCGGCCCGATTGTCGAGGTCGCGCTGCTCGTCGCATTGGCCGCCGCAGTGACGGTGGCCGGCGCCACTTGGGCAGAATCGAGGCGTCGCGGTATCGGGTTGGTGCGCAGTCTCGGTAGATCCCTACGGGCGCTTGGCCGCTTCGTTTTCGACTTCTTCTAGAAGCCGTTCGAATCTGCCGCAGACCGCGATCTCTTAGTACTCGTGAGTGTCACGTGCGGCGACCGTCCTGGCGGCTCAAGATTTCGTCTCGACACGGGTCCTGCGGACGGGCCGCGCCATGTTGTTCTGTTCGGATCTTGGCCGGAATCCACAAGCTATGGGAGGCGCAAGCAACAGGAGACACCTTTGAGCGCCGGAACTAGGACGCACGAGAGAGCCCGCCCGCGGATTCCGCGTCAGTGTCAGACGGCCTGCTTGCGGGGATGGCATCATTGGCGTCTGACACTACGTCCGCCAGGGAATCGCGTAAGTGTGGTTTTCATTGCTTCGATGCTGAAGGTCTTCGCCCTAACTCGAGCCACGCCGACAAGAACGTCGTCGAGGTTTCACCTGACCGCCATAATCCGAACATGACTGGTCAAGGCTTCTTCATGCTGTGGGGCCCGTTCGCCGTGCTCTTCGGTAGCTGCTTCATTGTCTTCCGAGAAAAGATTTCACGGGCAGCACGCGCACAAAGACTCCGTCAGGGCATTCGGCTTCGCGACTGGGAACAGTCACCCAGGCTCATCCTGGTCGCAGGAGCATTTGCAATCATCGTTGGTCTCGTCGCCACGGTCGGCTCCTGGAGCGGGCTGATTCCCTAACGTCGGCGCAGCGCCGTTCGTCTCGAAGGCGGTCCCCATGGCAGTGATCGCGCATCTCTCCGTTGTCTTCATTATCGCAGCGAGAACCAAGGAGTATTCGTAGCCGGCTTGGATCTTCAGGTCTACAGCTGCACAGGACGCGCGCATTGCCGATCAATCCGTATGTGTACGCCACTGTGTACACCTCGATCAGATCGCTGTTTGTTACAGCTGGTCAACCCGATAATTTTTCCGAGTGAGGTGGCGTTTTCGACTGTGTCCTAAGGAAACGGTTGGGGTTCGAATCCATCCAGGGGCACATTATTCCGGTCCGAAACGGGCCTAATCGGCGTTTTCAGTCAGTTCAACAAACGATATCCGCCGCTTCTCACTGCTTCCTTGTGTGTACTCATGTGCGTACCAAATAGGGAATGGTTTGGCCGAGTCGGCAAGCCCATGCCGCGGTGAGACTCCGGACTTCTGGACACTTCGGGCTTCAATGATCAAAGGGCAAGATGAGCGGGCCGCTTGACGTGATTCAAGCCCCGGGCGGGCAGCTTTGTTGCATTCTGGGTTAGCCTTGGCATTCATGCCTCCCACTGTGCGCCAGCTTCTGCAACGCCAGAGTCTCGGGGTCACCATCCTGACCGCGGCGGGTAGTATCGACGAGCCAATTCAGTGGATCTCGAGCACGGATCTCCTCGATCCCACGCCCTTCCTGTCCGACGACCAGATGCTGCTGACGACGGGCACCCAGTTCATGGTGGGCGCTTCGTCCGGCATTTTCGTCGACTACGTGCGGAGGTTGACTGCGAACGGGGTCAGGGCGCTTGGCTTCGGCACCGAAGTCGTCCGGTCGGGCACTCCGCCGTATCTGGTCGCTGCCTGCGCTGGGGCCGGACTTCCGCTCGTGGAGGTGCCGTACCGAACCCCGTTCATCGCGATCATCCGGTGGGCGGCGGACATGCTCGTGCGGGAGGCTAGCGCACGCGATGACTGGGCGCTCAAGGCGCAACAGTCCTTGTCACTTGCGGCACTGGGTTCCGGAGGAGTGCACAACGTACTCGCTGAGCTGGCCCGCCAACTCGAATGCAGGGTGGTGATGTTCGACTCCGGCGGGAACGTCACCTCCGTGCACCCGTTGGGCAGCCTCGGCAGCCACCAGGGCGCCGAGCTAGCTGCGGAAGTGGCGCGTCTGTTGAACTCTGGGCGTCGGTCGAGCGTGGCCGTTCGACTTGGCGAACGGCACGCCGTCATCCAGACCCTGGGCTCGCGGAACGCTATCCGCGGGGCACTCGCCGTGGCCGACGTCGACGTACTCGACGCCGCGGCACAGTCGGTGGTCACCGCCGCTCTGGCTCTCGTGGCGGTGTCCCTGGAGCAGCACGACGCCGCAGACCGGAGCGTGCGCATCATTCGAGAGCAAATGTTGCACCTTATCGTCTCCGGCCACGCGGACGCGGCCGACCAGGTGATGGCCGCAGTCTCCGAGCCCCTGCCCGCAGAGCCCGTCCTCGTGGTGACATGCGATGTCGGGTCCTCCGCTAGCTCCGCTCTCGAGGCGTCGTTCGAGCGTAAGGTCCAAGATGGGGAGGGAAGGGTCTTCTTCGCCCGCGCAGGCGACCAGTTCGTGTTCATCGTGTCGGTAGCCGACCAGTCACGCGTCAGCGAGCTCGTCGATTCCGTCGGGTTGCGTGCGGGCGTTTCCACGCCCGCTGTCTACGCAGAATTCCGATCTGGGCTGGACTAAGCCAGGCGCGCCCTCGCACACGCCCTCCGATCCGGCACCAGGGACCTGCCTCCAGGGCGCTTGGGATTCACCGCCACGGCTTGCGCGCCCGGGTCCAGCGTCTGGCGGCCATCCTGGAATTGGATCTCGATGCCTTCTCCGGACGGGCGGAGGCTCTGGGCATTGCTCGAGGCGTACCACCGTCGTTGACCGACGCCGCTCACCGTCGCTCATCATCACCGAACCGACGGGACCGTGGCCTACAGCGGTGCGACGACCTCGCCATACAGCTCCGGCCTCCGGTCGCCGAACGCGTCGCTGAACGGGGTTATGGTCTTGTCCCTGGAGAGGAGCAGATCCAGGTCGGCCATCGCGATCCCTGTCGAGTCGGCGGTGGCGACGACCCAGCCGCGATCGTCGATGATGCAGCTGGCCTCGTTCCAGTCCTGGCCGCGTTCGGTGCCGCTGCGATCGCAGCAGACAACGCCGACATGGTTGATGTACGCGGCCGCCATGGCGACCGTGACTTCCGGGACGCGCTCGCCCTCTGGCACGGTTTCCCGTGGCCAATTGGTGGGCACGATGATTAGCTCGGCCCCGCGAAGAGCCAGGCTCCGGGTCATCTCGGGGAATTCCAGGTCGTAGCAAATGAGGACTCCGAGTCGCCCGAGTGGGGTGTCTACGACAGGTGGGACGGCCGAGCCGGGCGTGAAGATGAGCTTCTCCCGATCCCACAGGTGAGTCTTGCGATAGCTTGCCAGGACGCCTGCGCCGTCGACGACCGCGAGGCTGTTGTAGACGAGACCGTCGGCGCCAAGTTCGACGAAGCCGCCGACGACGACGCCATCTATGTCGGCCACTGCGAGTGCCCACTGAGCGAAGAGGGGATCATCCGTCGTGACGGCGACGGAGCGGGCCTCCTCCGGCGTGGAGAACATGTAGCCGGTGGTGACCAGCTCTGGCAGCACGACGAGCCGGGCGCCGGCCGCCACCGATTCACGCACCGCGGCAACGGACCGTTCGATGTTGCCGGTCAGGTCGGGGATGATCGGGGCCAGCTGTCGGCACGCGATGCGGATCATGTTTGCTCCTTGGCTGGTTGCCGACGTGCGTTGTGTCGCCTGTCGGCGCTGCGGTGATCATAGGCAAGAAGTCCGGGCCGGTGACCAGGGCGGTCACGGGCCCGGACCGCTTACCCGATCAGGCCTTAGTCGACGAGGGCGCCCGGGAGGTCTTCCTGCTCCTGGGAGGCGAGCTCGAGGGCGTCGGCCTGCTCCTCGGCTAGGAGCTGTTCGGCCGCGACGTCCAGGTTCCTTGTGAAGAGCCAGTAGAGAAGCGCACCGATCGGCAGCCCTACGAAGAGCGCGACGTCTACGCCGCCCATCGACTGCGAAGCGAATCCGACATAGAAGCCCGAGATGTCGAAGAACGGGGTCATGCACGCAAACGCGACGAGGTAGGCAGTGATGCCCGCCCAGCCCCAACGACCGTAGATACCGTTGGGCTTGAAGATCTCCGTGATCGCATAGTGGCCCTTGCGCACGATGAAGTAGTCGGTGAGGTTGATCGCCGTCCACGGGATGAAGAAATACAAGACGAGCAGGAGGAAGTCAGCGAAGAAGACCGCGAAGTTGCTCGATGCGTAGAGAGACAGGACGCCGGAGATGCTTGCGGTGATCGCGACGGTGACGATCCGCACGGTGACGGTCGGTCGTACCTTGCGGATGCTGTCGATCGAGGAGATGAGGGTGAGAGACCCCCGTACATGTTCAGCACGATGACCGCGATCAGGCCGAAAGCGATCACGAGCAGCGC
This sequence comes from Cryobacterium breve, assembly GCF_027594785.1. Classification (GTDB taxonomy): domain Bacteria; phylum Actinomycetota; class Actinomycetes; order Actinomycetales; family Microbacteriaceae; genus Cryobacterium; species Cryobacterium breve_A. Next base: position 1,550,073 of record NZ_CP075584.1, on the reverse strand, counting down.
GATCGTACCGAAGCCGGGGAAGAGGCTGTCGGCCACACCCTGGATCGCGGTGATCGGATCGCCGGCATCGAAGTCGGCGACGGCTGCGGCGAGGTACGCACCGAGGAAGATCAGCCAGGCACCGCCGATAGCGCTGCCCCAGAAGGTCCAGCGGAAGGTGCTGCGGTTGGGCGTTTCGGCGGGCAGGTAGCGCGAGTAGTCGGAGACGTAGATGGCCCAGGAGATCTGGTACCCGGCGACGACGCCCAGCTGAGAGAAGAACGCGACTGGATTAAAATCGCCGAGATTAAAGGCCCCGTCGGGCAGGTGCAGGTTGACGAGCGCCGAAAACGTCAGCAGCGCGAGCACGACCACCGTGACGTAGGTGAGGTAGCGCTCCATCTTGTGGATGAGGTCATAGCCGAAGAGGGCGACGGCAGCGCCGACGAGGGTGACTGCCCAGAACCAGAACGGAGAAACCACCGGGTCGGAATGCAACGCCCCGCTGATCGCGTTGCCTGCGAGGACCGTGTTGAAGACGTTGAAACCTGCGTACTGGAGGAAGGCGAAGAGCCACACGAGGAGGGCGCCCACGTAGCCGAACTGCGGCCGCGACTGGATCATTTGCGGCAGACCGAGCTTCGGGCCCTGCGATGAATGGGCCGCCATGAACACGGTGCCGATGACCAGCCCGATGGTGATCGCGATGAGCGACCAGACCAAGTTTCCGCCGGCCGCGAAACTCACGACGCCGATCGCGAGGGTCGCGATCTGAGCGTTGCACATGAACCAGAGCGGCCCGATGTGCCAGACCTTGCCGTGACGCTCGTTTTTGGGCACGTAGTCGATGGAACGGACTTCCAGACCACGGGTCTTGGTTGGGCTTTCTTCGGTCACAAATCTCTCCTTTGAAATTTCGGGACGCTTGGTGCCGTCAGGTGAGAAAATTACAGGCTACCTTGGTCAATCGGTGATGCCTCAACGGCAGAGGTGATGCCTTAATGGCAGATTGGGGATTCCTTGTGCCAGTTCGGCAGCCGTTTGACCGCCTCGCGGGATCATTTTCGTCGTGTTTTCATCGGGTTCCGTTCACGGTCGCAGGATTGGGGTTCGTGAACATCGAAGCCGATCAGTGACATGTACGTCCCCGACGCCCACCGGTTTCTGTCTTCGATGCGATGAACCTCATTTCCTTTGGCTCCCAACTCGGCCTCAGCAATTGAGCGACAGCAAATTGGCCCTGATCGAGTTCGCAACCAAAGAGCCAGAATGTGTCGACCCGCGAGCAGCCGCACGCATGGACTTTAGTCGTTGGCCAAGCCGCAGTTGAATCGCGGCGTCGACAAGCGGCGCGACCAGCCACGATCTGTCGTCACCAAGCAGAAACGTCGGGGTAGCCAAGATCCGGCCCGGCCGCGCTCAGGCTTCCCGTGCGGTCGTCGCCTGCGACGCTGGGGCCACATGCACAAGGTACCCCTCCCTGTGCCGGCGAGGAAGCAGGGCGTGCTCGGGCATCGCCTCGAGGTAGGAGTCTTCTTCCCCGGTGACGATGAGACCGCAGGAGCCTGTTGGCTGATTCGCTCAGGCAGTGCAGCCACTTCTCGTTGATGCTTGGTGCATGGCCACCACTGAAACGGAAGTAGAGCGGGATCGCGGGGCTCAGCCACGTCGAGCCGTGGCCGCCGGGTTCCCCGCAATTGGGCCAGGAGAGCACGAAACTTTCACCCCGGCGAAGCTTCTGCACGATCACAATCTGCAGGTGCGCAAGAATCCGATCGTCGAAATCGATGATGATTCCCGTGTACATCAGGTATCCCATGGTGAGCCGCTCTTACTGGGTCTGAGGTACCGCGCATCCGTGTCGCCTCGAAGCATATTGCACAGTTATACGCGTGAAGATTACTCACTACAAGCAATTCAGTGAGCATCTAAGGAACCTACGGATCAAGGTGCTCCCGGATCCGGGATGCGCGCGGGGCACCGCGAGACGCGACCATCTGACCACCCAGCCACACGGCGCAACCGGACCCAGGAACACCACCGGAAGCAAGGCAGGCAGTACGTCCACGCCCACCACAAGAAAGCTCAGATCACCTCCGAGCGGCCACGCTCACCCAAGCCGACCGGTGGATAAGGGCTCCGTGGCCGTCTGATGCTCCTCGAGGCGCTGTGAGCGCGTTCGGTTCCAACTCGTCGATGATCACTCCTGTTTTGATGTGGCTTAGGTCGTGGACGCCGCGTAGATCCGCTCGATGGAGGTGGCCAGCATGGTGTTGAAGTCTGCGTCCGATTGCTGAACAGTAAGGCCCTCGAGCAGAGCCCGGCTGAAGCTTGCGCTCAAACCGTGGTTCTCGGCCAGCAATCGGCAGGCCTCACTCTGGCTGTAGCCACCGGAAAGCGCCAACACCCGCAATATCAGCGGATGCTCGATCAGGTCGGCGTAGAAGTCGGGTACCGTCGGGATCGACAGCTTGACGATCACGGGCTGGTCGGTGGGCAGCCCGTCGAGGGCTGCCAGAACGTCGGCTTTGAGGAGGTTTTCGGCCTCGGCCTTGTCGAGGGCATGTATGTCGACTTCGGGTTCCAAGATCGGCACCAGGCCATGGGAAAGAATCTGCGCGGCGACGGCAAACTGTTGGTCGACGATCGCCTGGATGCCGGCGGGGCTCGCTGCCTTGATCACGGAACGCATCTTCGTGCCGAACATCGTGCGTTCAACGGCACGTATGAGGAGGGGTTCCAGCTTAGTGAGGGGCCTCATCAACTGGACGCCGTCCTCCTCTGCTGCCAGGCCCTGGTCGACCTTGACGATCGGCACGATACCTCGGGTAGTGAGGTAATCACCCGTCAACTGGCCCTCAATGGTGCGGTCCATGGTCTGATCGAAGAGGATCGCCGCGAGGATTCGGTCGGGCGTGAAGCTTTCAGCCGTCATTACACGGGCACGCATCTGATGCATCAGGTCGAACATCTGCTCATCGGTGCCGTACGAGGCCGGATCGATGCCGTAGAGCTTCAGGGCGCCACCCGTGCTACCGCCGCTTTGGTCGAGGGCTGCGACGAAGCCGACTCCGGTGCTCATCCTTGCTGCTTGTTCGGTATTCAAAGTCCCTCCCAAGGTCGTGGACTCTATTTCAGTCTAGTGAGCAGTGATCGTCACCTGGGCGTCGGCGCAGGGGCTGGCCGGTAGTCGACTCAGACTCCCAGGGCAGTGCGAGGGTGTCGAGTACGCCCGAGTTGGATCTCACGATCTTCCCCGATTGGGGAACGTTAGGCGGTCCGCCGTCACGCTCACAGTTCGCTGAAGTGCCGGTGGCGTCTTGGGAGTTGATGCAGCGTTTTCGGTTACGTGGACGGTCGACATCCGCCGTTTCTCTTCAAGTCCCTTTCAAGAACCCCCTGACGTTATGCCAGAGCGGCGGCCCCGGCCGTTGCACCAGCCGTTTCAGTCCCGGCGGACCGGGGCAGCCGCAGACGAACGATGACGGCCTTCGAGACTGGCGTGTTGCTGCCATCCGCGACGTGATCGAGCGGCACGAGGACGTTTGCCTCCGGATAGTAGGCAGCGGCGCAACCGCGCGGTGTGGGGTAGGAGACCACGCGGTAATCGCGTAGTACCCGCTCCTTACCGTCCTTGTTCACCCCATAGACGTCCACCAGTTGACCGTCGGCCATACCTAGTTCGGTGATGTCCTCGGCGTTGACCATGATGACGTGACGGCCTTTCTTGATTCCCCGGTATCGATCGTTGAAACCGTAGATGGTCGTATTGAACTGGTCATGCGAGCGCAGGGTCTGCAGGATCAGTGTCCCGGTAGGGCGTTCCACCGCCTCGAGGTCGTTCGCCGTCAGCACTGCCTTGCCGGTCGGCGTGTGGAAGGTGCGTGAGTCCCGCGGGCCGTTCTCCAGAATGAAGCCGCCGTCCTGCCGGATCCGCTCGTTGTAGTTCTCACACCCTGCCACCACCCGGGAAATATGGTCGCGGATCAAGTCGTAGTTCTTTTCAAAGCCGTCCCAGTCGGCGTTGATCTTGTTCCCGAGAGTCGCCTTGGCCAGCCGCGAGATAATCGACACTTCGGACAGCAGCGTGTGGGCTACCGGTTCGACCCGGCCCCAGGATGCGTGCACTGCGCACACAGTGTCCTCGACGGAGACAAACTGCCTCCCGGTCTCCTGGATGTCGATCTCAGTTCGACCCATGGTGGGCAGGATGAGAGCTTCCTTCCCGGTGGAGATGTGGGACCGGTTGAGCTTGATGGAGATCTGGACAGTGAAGTCGGTCTGTTCCATCGCCGCTTCCGCTGCGTCTGTGTCGGAGATCGCCGCCACGAGGTTTCCCCCGAGGGCCAGGAAGAACTTGGTCTTTCCTTCCTGCATCCGGCGGATCGTTTCGACGGCGTCGGCACCATGCTCCCGCGGAGGTTCAAAGTCGAACTCCTTTCCCAGGGCGTTCATGAATGCCGGCGGCATCTGCTCCCAGATGCCCATGGTGCGGTCACCTTGCACGTTGCTGTGGCCGCGGATGGGGGAGGCGCCGGCTCCGGGCTTGCCGATGTTGCCCCGCAGTAGCAGGAGGTTGATGATCTCCTTGATGGTGTCGACCCCCTTCTTCTGCTGCGTGACGCCCATGGCCCACGTGATGATGACCTTGTCCGCTTTCAGGTACCGCTCGGCGAGCTCGTCGATCTCCTCGATCCGCAAACCGGTCGCTTCGAGCACCTCCTGCTCGTCGAGCCTGAGCCAGGTGCTCCTTCAGGCTCCTCAAGGCCTTCGCAGTGCTCCGCCAGGAACTTGTGGTCAAGAACAGTGCCGGGGTTCCTGGCCTCGGCGTCGAGCACGCGTTTGGAAACCGCCTGCAGCAACGCCATGTCCCCGCCCAGCCGGATCTGCAGAAACTGGTCGGCCAGCTCGGTGCCCTTTCCTGCCACGCCGCGAACCTTTTGCGGGTTCTTGTACCGCTTGAGCCCCGCCTCGGGCAGTGGGTTGACAGCGACCAAGGAGCCGCCGTTGCGCTTGCACGCCTCCAGCTCGTTGAGCATACGAGGATGATTCGTGCCGGGGTTCTGCCCCATCAAGATGATCAGGTCCGCCGCCGCGAAATCGTCGAAGGTGACCGTTGCCTTGCCGACGCCGATAGTCTGGCCCATGGCCCGGCCCGAGGACTCGTGGCACATATTCGAACAGTCCGGCAGGTTATTGGTGCCATAGCCGCGCACGAACAACTGGTACAGGAACGCCGCCTCATTGGATGTACGGCCGCTGGTGTAGAAGGTCGCTTGATCCGGAGAGCCCAAGGCGTTGAGCCTCGTGGCGACCAGTTCGATGGCCTCTTCCCAGGTGATGGGGTGGTAGTAATCCTCGTCGGAGGGCTTGTAGACGGGCTCGGTGAGCCGGCCCTGCATGCCCAGCCAGTACTCGCTGCGTGTCCGCAGGTCGCTCACGGAATGCTCAGCCCAGAAGTCAGAGCCGATGACGATGGGAGTCGCCTCCCAGGTGACGGCCTTGGCGCCCTCCTCGCAAAATTCAAACGCTTTGCGGTGGTGCGGGTCAGGCCAGGCGCAACTGGGGCAGTCGAAGCCGTCTTTCTGGTTCATGGCGAGCACCGTCTCGCGGGTCCGGTTGACACCCATGTGCTCGATCGCCGGCACCATGGAATGCGTTACGCCCGGGATTCCCGCGGCCCAGTCCTTGGGCTTGCTGACCTCGAGTTCGCTCTCATCGGCTTCCTCGACCTTCGGATTCTTGCTCGCCATGGCCATGCCCCTCAGATCCAGTATCGCCGCGGGCACCCCAGATGGGGGCCGCACCCTTGGACCAACAGTAAACGCCTCACGAGGGTTACCGGAAGAAAAACGCGGTCTCGGGCCGGGCAGCCTTGCCGTGGAAGTCGTAAAGCACGTCGGCGGTCGGTGCCATGCGCGACCTCGCCGGTGGCCTTGTCTTTTGAATGCTGATGGCCATGATGGGAATGCTGACCACGATTGCATCGATGGTCGGCTCGACCTCCCCCTGGGTCGGCTGCGGAGAGGAGCTGTTCGCGGCCTCAACCGGAGACCGACGCCCCCTGGTCACCACTCGCACGAGAGGCCAACCCGTTGATATCGACACCCGCAGAACCGTTCCCCCGCATTGCCGTGCGCGACATCGGAGTTCACGCATGAGCGCACTCCCCATCGCCGACCACGCGCTCCTGTCGGACCGGCATTCCACCGCACTGGTGACCCGGAACGGTTCCGTCGTCTGGCTTTGCTTTCCCCGATTCGACAGCGAGTCCGTCTTCGCCGAAATCCTGGACGATGATGCCGGACACTGGTCGATCCACCCTGCCGAAACAGCAACGTCCACGCGGCAGTACGTGGACGAAACGATGGTCCTGCGCACCACCTTCCACACGGCGACCGGGGACCTTGAACTCCTCGACGCGATGGAAGTGGGAGACTCACCCGATCCACACCGCCTGGGCGAGCACGCCCCGCACACCCTGCTACGCGGCGTGCACTGCACCCATGGACGAGTCGTGGTCGAGATGACATATCGGCCTCGTCCGGAATACGGTCTTGTGGTGCCCATCTTCAGCGAGATCGTTTCCGGGTCCGTGGCCACGGGAGGGTCCGGGCGGCTCACCCTTTCGATGCCGGAGACGATCGCCGACGGCAACGGGGAGATCCGGGTCCAGTTCATTCTTGAGGCCGGGGAGGACCGATATTTCGCCCTACAGCGCACCCGACTGGGTGAACCCCTTCCCCGGCGTACACCCAAGGTGAGATCAAGGCCGCGCTGGAGGCGACGATCGCGAGCTGGCAGGGCTGGGCCGCACTCCATCAGAACTACGACGGTCCCTGGCGCGACCTGGTACGTCACTCGGGACGCGTATTGCAGTCGCTGAGCTATCAACCAACCGGCGCGATCATTGCCGCAGCCACCACATCCCTGCCCGAGGAAATCGGCGGTGATCGGAACTGGGACTACCGGTACTCCTGGGTCCGCGATGCCAGCTTCACGATGAAGGCACTGTGGGTGGCCGCCTGCCCCGACGAGGCCCAGGAATTCTTCGGCTTCATGACCGCGGCCGCTGCGCACTCTCGCCCCGACCGTCATCTGCAGATCATGTTCGGCATCGGCGGGGAACACGATTTGTCCGAACGCCTCCTGCCGCAGTTGTCCGGGTGGCGCCACAGTGGGCCGGTCCGGGTCGGTAACGGAGCCTGGGACCAACCGCAACTGGACGTGTACGGCGAGCTGCTCGATGCCGCCTTCCAGCTTCGAGAACAGCTTGGCGAGATTGAGCCCGCCACACGCCAGTTCCTGATTGCACTTGCCGATGCTGCCGCGCGCCAGTGGGAACAACCGGACAACGGCATTTGGGAAGTCCGCGGCGAGCCGCAGCACTTTCTCTATTCGAAGCTGATGTGCTGGGTCGCGCTCGACCGCGCGATCACCATGGCTGAGCAGTTGCACGCCGCCCACCGCGTTGACGAGTGGTCGTCGACGGCCGCCAAAATTCGCGCCGCCATCCTCACGCGAGGGTGGAACGACGAGGCTGGTGCGTTCACGCAGTCCTTCAATTCGCCCGATCTAGACGCCGCGGCGCTGATGATGTCTATCGTCGGCTTCCTGCCTGCCGCCGATCCGAGGATGGTGTCCACCGTGGACGCCATCATTCTCCGGCTCACCGACGCACGAGGACTCGTCTACCGCTACAAAACCGAATCCGGTGTCGATGGAATCACCGGCAACGAAGGCACCTTCCTGCTGTGCACCTTCTGGCTGGCCCATGTCCTGGCCGATGCGGGCCGTACCGTTGAAGCTCGAACGGTGTTCGAGAACGCCGTGCGCCACGTCAACGACGTTGGCCTGCTTGCCGAGGAAATCGATTCCGTCACCGGCGAACAACTCGGCAATTTTCCACAGGCCTTCAGCCACGTCGGACTCGTGAATGCAGCCTGGGCAATCCATCAAGCCGAACAACTCTGAGAATCTTCGTTGATTCAGGCTGGATGGTCAGTTTTCGCGGTTTGTGTGTACAGGGTCGTCTGCGAGGCGGGTTGCAAGCTCGCCCAGGGAGGTGATGGTGTAGTCCGGCGCCGCGAAATAGTCGGGGTAGATCTCCGTGGTGCGGTTCAGCCACGCGGTGCGGAGGCCCGCCTGGGCTGCTCCGTGGATGTCCCAGGGGTGCACGGCGACCAGGAGCATGTCGGCAGGTTGGACCCCACAGACATCAGCGGCATAGTCGTAGGCGGCCCGCACTGGCTTCCACGCGGGTGCGTCCTCAACCGTCAGCAGGTCTTCGAAGTCGCTCCGGAGTCCCGCCCCGGCCAGCAAATCCTCCGCCACCTGCGCGGACCCGTTGGACAAGGTAACGAGGCGCATTTCCATGCTCTTCAGAGCCCGGATACCCTCCGCGATGTCCGGGTGCACGCTCAATGTTCCGAAGCCGTCCATGATGTGATTCACGGCATCGTCGAGGCTGCGGGACAGGGCGGAGTCACGGAGGAATCCGCGCAGGATCGCGGAGCCGATGACGGCGAATTTCGCCGAGCCACCGGCGGCAGCGAGGGCGAACCCGTCCCTGAGTAGCGTGGCGAACCAGATCCGGGCCAGGTGCGCCGGGGCGCCGACCTCCACGAACCGGGCTTTCAGGGGGGACATGTCCGAGAGGGTTTCGTTGACGTCGAAAACGATCACCGACGGGGTGCTGTATGTCATGGTCGGGGCCCTTTGAGGTTGGCGCAGGCTGAGGAAAATCGGGGGCAGAGCCGTCGAGCGAATCAACGGATTCGCTACCGAGTCTCCCTTTAAGAACCGTCGGTCGAGCCTCGTATTCCCTCGATCGCTGCGGACGCAGCGGCCCGTTTGAGCAGGAAGACGAGGTCCGCGTCCCTGGCCAGGAGATGGTCGCCTCGCCCAATCCCTCCAGGGGCACACTATTTCCGGTCGACACGAACCTGGAAGCGCCGATGATGGCGACCGCGGCTCAGGTGATGCGCCAGCCGCGGTCGACGGCGATACTCGTGCCCGACATGCCGCGGTTGTGGAGCAGGAAGCGCGCAGCATCCACGATGTCCTGCATCGTGGCGAGCTTGCCGCCGGGGGTACGGGCCTCGTAGCCCTTGAGCACGCTCTCGGGTTTGCCGGCCCAGAACGGGCTGTCACCGATGATGCCGGGATGCAGTGCATTGACCCGGATCGGTGCGAGTTCGAGCGCCATCGCCACCATCAGTCCCTCGACCCCGCCGTTGATCGTTGAGACGGTCACCGAACCGGGGTAGGGCAGGTCCTTGGCTCGCCCGCCGAAGAGCACGATCCCGGTGTCGGGGGAGGGGTCGAGCCGATCGAGCAGGGTGTGGACGACCTCCGTGTAGCCGACGAGCTTGAGGGTGACGAGCCGCGTCGCTCTGGCGATGTCGTAGTCCCGGATGGTGTTGGCATCCCGCTCGATCGCGGCAAGCACGAGTCCGTTCACGGTTCCGATCCCCGCCAGCTGGGCCGCGATGCCCTCCGGTTCGGAGATATCGAGCGCGACGCCGGTCGCCGAGTCCCCGATCGACGCGGCGACCTCCCTGGCCCTGGTCGCGTCCCGCCCGGTGAGCACGACCCGATCACCGTGCGCGACGACGTCCTTCGCGATCTCCAAACCGATGCCGGAGGTTCCGCCGACGACGACGATGGTCTTCTCGCTCAACTCGTTCTCCCTTGCTTGATGTGTTCCAAACCCGACCGCTCAGCTGACGCCGCGACGCGTGACCTCAGCTATGGCGCCGTGGCCCGCGGCGCGGAGAGCGGTCACAGTGCCGCGCCGGGCCCGACGGGCAACTGCGCGGCGGCCCGCTCGGCGATCATGCGCCCGAGCAGTCGCTCGTAGACGGCGGCATGAGCCTCGGAGTCGAGGTACGCGGAGAGCCCGGCCTCGTCGTCGACGATCGCCGCGACGCCGAAGTCGGCGCCGCCCGGCCGCAGCCGGAGACTTTCGCCGCACTCGTATGAGCGCAACTCCTGAATGCCCGCCGCCATGTCGCGCAACAGGGTGGTGAGTTCGGCGACATCCTCCTCGGTCACGTCGTCCCGCCAGCGGAAGGTCGCGATGTGCAGGATCACTTGGTGTCGTCGTCCTGGTAGTGGTACGGGTTGTCGATCGGCTCGTTCGGGGCGAGCGCGGGGTGCATCCCCTCGAGCCACGCCTGCTCGCCGAGCTGGGAGCGCACGAACTCGACCGATTTGGCGACGGCATCCCGCGCCGGGGCGATGTCGAGGCCGATGCGCTTGCCCTCGTACTTGAGCACCCGACCGTTGACGACGACGGTGTGGATGTCGGCGGTGCCCGCCTGGTACACGACGTGGACGTTCGGGTTGAGAATGGGCGTCATCGCAGGTGACTGGTCGTTCTTGACGAGCAGGAGGTCCGCCTTCTTGCCGGGCGTGATCGAACCGATCTTGTCCTCCATGCCGAGGGACTTCGCGCCGCCCATCGTCGCCATCCAGACGACGTCCTCGGCGCGCAGGCGGTTCGCGTTGACGGTCTCACCCCTGGCTTGGGCCTCGAGGTGCTCGCGCGAGCGGTCGGCGCTGAGCGTCGCGCGCATGGCGGAGAAGTAGTCGGCGCTCCACCAGACGCTCGTGTCCATCGACAACGACGCCGAAATGCCGTACTTGCGGAGCCTGCCACGTCGAGGGGTAGCCCTGGCCGGCGCTCTGCTCGCTCTCGGTGGCGACCGAGACCGTTCCGCCCGTGGCGGCGATCTTCTGGTAGCTCTCGCGCGAGAGTGTTGTGCCGTGCACGTAGCAGACCTGGTCGGTCATGAATCCGCCGCTGTACATATGGTCGATGGCGTTGTCCGTCGTCGCGCCCCACACGCCGGCGTGGGTGGTCACGCGCAGGCCGTTCTCCCGGGCGAACTCGAATGCCGCCTTCTCGGGGAAGTTTTCCGAGTCGGGCACGTCAAAGGCGATCTGCAATCCGTGCATGTCGGTCGGGGAGTGCGATGCGACCCAGGAACGGAACTCGGGCGCCGCGGTCCACTCCCACGGCGCTCCGAGGTAATTGCCGTAGCCGAGTACGAATCGGCCGGGGATCTCTTCGAAGGCCTTCATCGCCGCGTCGGCGTACTCGGGGGTGCGGAGCGCGTGCGACCAGTCGAGTGTCGTCGTGACACCGGTGTCGACCGATTCGAGAGCGCTCAGGAGGTTGCCCGCGTAGATGTCCTCGGGCCGGAAGACTTCGCCGTGTTGCAGGTAGTAAAAGACGAAGTACTGGCTGAGCGCCCAGTCGCCGCCGTAGCCGCGCAGCGCCGTCTGCCACATGTGACGGTGGGTGTCGATCATGCCGGGCATGAGGATGCCGCCGCTCGCGTCGATCTCGAGCGTGCCCTCGGGCACCTGTAGTTTCGTCCCCACGGCCTCGATGGTCTCGCCGACAACCAGGACATCGGCGTTCTCGAGCACTCCGGGAGTGTCGACGGTGATGACGATCGCATTGCGGAATACGAATGGTCGGCCCGTGACGAAGTCCTCGGGATGGGGCGCGGCGGCATTGATGCTCATGGCTCTCCTCGTTGAGAATGTCCAGCGACGCTGCACACTCTCTCGCTCAATCGGTCAATTCGCAAGGCCGCGCGTTAACTCCTAGGAAACTAGGCAACATGTTCTTTCAGGCGGTAGCCTCCCTACACCTGAAGTGTGAGGAGAGCCGGTATGACCCCACGGATCGCAGTGCTGGGATCCGGCGCAAACGGATCGTCGATCGGGGCGGACCTCACGCTCGCCGGCGTCGACGTGACGCTCGTGGAACAATGGCCCGCGCACGTCGAGGCGATGCGGGCGACGGGCCTCACCATCCGGATGCCCGACGAGCAACTGCACGTGCGGCCGCGCACGCTGCATCTGTGCGAGGTCGCCACTCTGCGCGAGAAATTCGACATCGTGCTGCTGCTGATGAAGGCCTACGACTCGCGGTGGGCGACACAACTCATCGCGCCCCACCTCGCGGACGACGGGCTTGTCGTCGGCGTGCAGAACGGCATGACGACGAAGACGATCGCCGAGGTCGTCGGCGCGCACCGCACCATGGGCGCCGTCATCGAGATCTCCTCGACGATGAACGATCCCGGCCTCGTGCTGCGGCATTCTGGTCCCGCGCGCTCCTGGTTCGCGGTCGGGGCCCTCGAGGGCGGGCCGGTCGGGCGGGAGGAGGAGGTCGCCGCTCTGCTACGGCACTCCGGCGGCGTTGAGATCGTCCACGACATTCTCGCCACCAAATGGATGAAACTCGTCAGCAACTGCACGACGCTCGTGACGACCGCGAGCCTCGGGCTGCCGATGCTCGACGCCCTCGCCGTGCCGGGCATGCGGACGATCATGCTGCGTTCCGGTCAGGAGGCATTGGATGTCGGCGCCGCCCTTGATCATCCGATCCTGCCGATCTTCGGCCTCCAGCCCGCGGATCTCGAGCGCTCCGACGAGGTCGTGGAGACGCTCCTCGACACTCTCTACCGGGACTTCGTGCTTCCGGGCGCGACCACGACGGTGCTGCAGGACTGGAGCAAGTCACGTCACAGCGAGGTGGACGATATCAACGGCACGGTCGTTGCCGAGGCGGCGCGGCTCGGTCTCTCGGCGCCCGTCAATTCGGCGATCGTCGAGGTGGCCCATCGCATCGAGCGCGGAGAACTGCGACCCTCGCTGGAGGTCGTCGAGGTGCTGCGTCGCCACATCGGTGACTGAATCGACTTGATTCATAGTACTTAACGGTATGTACAGTAGGAACGTACAGAAGCGGAGGAACCCAATGGCGGGTAAGAGAATCGCATTCGTGGGCACCGGAGCGCAGGGGGCCGGCATCGCCGCAGACCTCACGCGAGCCGGGCTTGACGTCACCTGGATCGAGCAGTGGCCGGCCCACGTAGACGCCATGCGCGAGCGCGGCATCGAAATACGTCTGCCCCTCAAGACCGAGGTCACCAAGGTACGCGCCCTGCACTTATGCGAGGTGGCGACCCTGCGTGAGAGATTCGACATCGTCTTCGTCGTCGTCAAGGCCTACGACACGCGCTGGGCCGTCGAGCTCATCAAGCACGTGCTCGCACCCGACGCACTCGTCGTGGGACTTCAAAACGGGATGTCCCTCAACGACGTCGCCGACATCGTCGGCCCCGAGCGCACCATCGGCGCTGTCATCGAGATGGCCTCAAACATGTTCGAACCGGGCATCGTCACGCGGCAGAACGCCCCCGAGAACTCCTGGTTCACGGTGGGGGCCTTCGACGACTCTGCACGCGGCCGGGAGCCCGAGGTCCAGGAGGTGCTGCGCCACGCCGGCACGGTCGAGATATCCCCCGACATCCGCTCGTCGAAGTGGATGAAGCTCGTCGCCAACGCCGGCGAGCTCGTGCCGTCCGCGATCCTCGACGAAGCACTCGCCGACGCCGTGAAGATGCCGGGGGTGCACGAGTTCATGGTGGAGTGCGGCAAGGAGGCCGCCCGAGCCGCCGTCGCGGACGGCTGCAAGCTCGTGCCGATCTTCGGGCTTACCGAGGACCAGGTCAGCGAGCCTGACCAGTACGCGGAGGATCTGCTGGGCGAAGTGCTCGAGAAGTACTCCCTGCCTGACACGCGCACGACAGTGCTGCAGGACTGGATGAAGGGCCGTCGCGCCGAGGTCGACGAGGTCAACGGCCTCGTCGTCGAAGTGCTCGCCCGTGTCGGCCAGCCCGCACCGTACAATGCGCACACGGTCGAGATCGCTCGCCGCATTGAGGCCGGCGAGCTCGAGCGAGGTCCGCAGAACCTCCAGCTGCTCCTGACCCTCCCGGTCGCCTAGCACCGGGGTCACGTTTCATCCGACCCACTCAGCGGAGGAAGGGGACTTCGCGAGCTACCGTCGGGCTGTGCCGCCGTCCGAGGAACACGGACAAGATCCTTGCTCGCTTGGTCGAAGAGAGATAGCGACCTTTATGCCCGCGATATTTGCAGTCGTTTGGAGGGATGAGAAATCGGTTGGGCCGAACGGGCGAAGTGCAACCGTGCCATCATGGACGCGGCCGGGTCAGTGACCGTCGAGTCAAGAGCAGGACCACAGCCCTCTCGACAGTTTTCCTGCGGTAACGGCTTCAGGCTTACGGCGTGAGGAGAAGAGAGTGGATGCCCAGCAAGGCGCCCTTCGCGGGCGCGTGGCAGTCGTCACGGGTTCCACTCGCGGCCTTGGTTTCGCTATGGCCAGGCTGTTGGGCCAACAGGGTGCAACCGTTGTGCTGGCCTCCCGTTCGGAAGTCCACGTCGCAGCTGCCGTCGAGCGGCTGCGACTGGAGGGCATTTCGGTCTTGGGGTGTCGCTGCGATATCGGGGAATTGGCCGACGTCGAGGCTCTTCGTGACGAGGCCCTCCGTCACGGGATGCTCGACATCTGGGTCAATAATGCTGGGATATCTGGCGTCTACGGACCCACGGCATCCACGCCGATCGACGACTTCGAGCGCGTGGTGCGCACGAACATCATCGGCACGTTTCACGGGTCACGGGTCATACTGCCGGTGTTCCTCTCCCAAGGCCACGGCGACCTCGTCAACCTTTACGGCCAAGGCGACCAAGGCCCGGTCGCGATGCAGAACGCATACGCGTCAAGCAAGCGTTGGGTCCGCCAGTTCACGGAGACTCTACGGCTCGAAACCAAAGGAACCGGAGTCCGCGTTCACGGCATGAACCCCGGCTTGGTGACGACCGCCCTTCTCCGGCACATCACGTCCCAGCAAGGATACGAAGAGCGTCTGACTGCACTCCAGGTGGTTGTTGGTCTGTGGGGACAGACGCCGGAGGCGGCCGCGCGTCCCCTCGTGAAGCTTGTCACGTCGGACGCTGCCGAGTTTCGCAGTCTGACGAAGTTAGCCCTGGTGATCCGCGGTGTTCATAGCGCCCTGACCGGACGACTCCGCCGCCGCAATCGCATGCCCCTGGACATCCGCGTCCTGGATGCGAACGGCCAAGATCGAACGATCGGGCCCGATACAATCACGCGGTGAGTCTGCGGGCAGCCGCACCGCAGATAAGCCTGGATCCACCAGTCCGCCTTGGGGAGGGGGATCGGTTCGGCGCGGCCAAAACAGCGAGCGGACTTGCCTTCGAATCGGCCAGAACGGTGTCGCAGGGCGTGCGTCTCGAGCAGATCCGGATTCGTTTTGACGCGGGGTCCTCAAGAGAACACACTGAGCATGTGACACCACAGGACGAGGACCCTGCTGAGTGGGGCCTCATGATTGATCGACTCTCCAAGCATTTCCCTGACGCTAACCGGGACCACATCACAGAAACCGTCCGCGACGGTTACAGTTCTCTCGCCGGACGACGCATTCGAGCGTACGTGCCCAACCTCGTTGAACATGGAGTTCGAACCCGGCTTCGGCGTGAGGCGCGGATCGCTCGTTCCTCGCCCTGAGCCTGATCGTGGGGGCCGGCGGGCGGCCGCGCGAGGAGGAAGCTAGCCGACCGCGTGAGAAGGAACCGCTTCGCGCCTGACGTCGTTCATCATGTTCGATGACAGGTCGTGACTGCTCAGACGAGCCTTGACGCCGCGTTCGACGAGCACGGGCACAAAGTCTCGGACTGGTCTCCCCTCGAAAGCCCCGTGCTCAGCACGTACTGCGTGCTCAATACTCGTTCGCGGGAGATCCGGGAATCGCTCTGCAAGACGATCGACAACTTTTCCTATGGCGATCAACTCGTCTTCCATTTTCATGCGTTCATCCTTCCGCTGAGCCTCCCCACCGTCAATGCTGACTGCTACTGTCTGCAGGATGACGCGATCCTCCTCGAGCCCCCCGATCAGGAGCGGCGTGTGACTCTCGACGAGATCCGGCGGGCCATCAACTCGGATCCCGCGAATTCGGACTGGGCGAAGCGAGGCGTGGGGCCTCTCTTCGTTGCGGACCCTGCCGCTCGGATCGTGATCATCGGTCAGGCGCCCGGGCAGAGGGCGCAAGCCTCCGGCATCCCCTGGGACGACGCAAGTGGCGCGAAGCTCATGACGTGGCTGGGTGTGACGGAGGCTCAATTCCGAGACCCCGAGCTGTTCGCGATCCTGCCGATGGACTTCTACTACCCCGGCAAAGGCGCCAGCGGCGACTTGCCACCCCGAAAAGACTTCGCACCGAGATGGCATCCGCTCATCTTGGGCCAGCTGCCGCGGATTCGTTTGACATTGCTCGTCGGCAAGTACGCGCAAGACCAGTATCTGATCGGTCGTGCCAAGAGAAATCTCACCGAGAACGTCCGAGCGTTTCGAGAATACCTACCCGAGGTGTTTCCCGTGGTGCACCCGTCCCCGCTCAACTTCCGTTGGCAAGCGCGCAATCCATGGTTCGAGGCTGACTTAGTGCCCGCGCTCAGGGCTTCGGTCGCTGACGCGATCGTGTGAGCGTCCATATGGCAGGCAACGCTGGGCACCCCTGTCGATGCGAGGATGATTGAATGACCAAGGACTGTGCATCGCGTCGACCGGACGTTGTCACGGTCGAGCTTGTCGGCGGAGCCTGAGAAGCGCCAGCTCGAACTCGTTGCTTACGACGACAGCTGGCCGGCTATCTTCCTGGACCACAAGAGACGGCTGCGGGACGCGCTCGGGACGACGGGCGTCGCGGTTGAACACATCGGATCGACCTCGGTTCCCGGGCTGGCCGCCAAGCCGATTGTCGACATCCTGGTCACGGTCGGCGATATCACCGCGGAGGAGGACTATCTCGCTCCTCTTTTGTCGGTGGGATACGAGCTGCGCGTGCGTGAGCCGGGCCATCGCCTGGTGCGAACGTCAGCACGGGATGTGCACATCCACATCCTGCAAAGGGGCGACCAGGCTATCGACAGGTACGTGCTCTTCCGCAACCGTCTTCGCACGGATGCCGACGACCGGTCCTTATATGAAGCGACGAAGAGAGCGTTGCTTGAAGAGGGTTTCGACGACATGAATGCATACGCCGACGCCAAGACCGACGTCATTGCCGCGATCATCGCGCGGGCGCTCGCGTCCGGAACCTAGCCTCACCCGAACATCGCCAGAAGGCCGCGGTCGTTTGGGACGACGGCACGGCGTAGCTGGGAAACGGCGAGGTGGTCTCTACAGTGCGCGCATGCTGTTGTTGCGTGGCTCGTGGGTGAGTTCGGCGAGTCCGAGTGCTTCGAGCAACGGCGGAAGGTACATGCCGAATCGCCCGCGGTATCCGTTCCGGAGCCCGTACCAGCCGCCCAGCGGGTTGGACTCGGACCTGCCCCACGCCTCGACGCTGCCGTCGGCCGGGGCCTTCTTCTCGTCCGCGGCGCCCAGCGGCACCCAATCGCCCTGCTCCGTCAGCCAGGCGTGCAGGTCCTCGATGGCGCGGGCGTCGTAGCTGAGCCTGGTCGATCCGACCTGGCAGACCAGGCTCGGCGGTGTTGTCGACTCGTCGCGGTACATCGTGTACTGGCTCGTCCCCGGTGGGGTCGACAGAGTCCACGGTTCGTCTTTGCTTCCAGTGGTCATGTGTTCTTCCTCTCTGCCGCCGCACGATAGTGCGGAGAGTATGCCGTCCCAGCCGCCCCGATTGCGGTCTCGCCAGTTCTGCGCATCGGCGCCCAGACGTTCCCAACCGGTGTGCCGGATATCCACCCGGGTTGTCGTCGGGTCGATCTCAGTGAAGCGGATGCTGACGTCCGTTCCGTCGGAGCGATCACGTCTCAGGTGCCAGAGGTAACCGAAGTGTTCGGTGGGGTTCCACGCCGTGATTTCGCCCCACTCGTACTCGGCGCCGTCGATGGTGCGTTCGAAGATGCGGCCCCCCATCCGTGGTTCGATAGTCACCCGGGCACTCGGCTCGCCGCTCGCGGTGTGGTCGCGGGGCCACCAGGCGTCGATACGGGAAGTCCAGACGTGGAAGGCGTGGTCGCGTGAGCAGTGCGTTTCGAAGGTGATCACCAACGGTTCAATCACGGTCGGGAGTCCTTTCCGTGTTCTCCGCGAGAAGTCGAAAGCGTGCGGCTGCGTCGCCCCACACCTGCTCAAGGTACCGCTGCACCGCAAGCATGCCCTCATCCCTGAGCTCGTAGACGCGTCTGGTCCCGTTGCGGTGATCCACGACCAGGCCCGCTTCGCCGAGCACGCGAAGGTGACGTGAGACGGCCGGTCGGCTGATCGGAAGCTCGGATGCGATCTCCTGGACCGATCTCTTGCTCGCTCCGAGCAGCCGGAGTATTGCGCGCCGGTTGGGGTCGCCGAGCGCATCGAGGGGGTCGCGATTCGCGTCCGCCATCAGGACCCCTGCTCGACGCGTTCCTTCAGTCCGTTCGCGAACTGCTGGAACGAGGGTGCCAGGTCGGGAATCGACCTTCCGATCAGGCCGGCCAGAGGCCCGGTGTACTCCTCGCGCATGACGAACTCCGTCTCCGAGGGAGACAGCGGCCGCAGCGTATAGGTGCGGGTTCCCCTGAAGAGACCCAGGGGCATCCCGCTTCTGAAGACCAGCCGCGAAGGACGGGTGAGGGTGATGACCGTGACGGGGAACGTGCGCCCCGGAGCGATCTTCGACTGGATGCGCAGGGTCTCGCCCATCATGACCGTTCCGTCGACGCTTTCGACACCGGAGTCCCAGGACGGCCAGCCACCGGCGTCGGAGAGGACGCCCCAGACATGTTCGGGCGTTGCGGAGATCGTTGATCGTGCCTCGAAGAACTTCATGGTGTCCTCCCACAGGTCGGTAACTCTGGGATTACCGTAACCCTCGGGTTACGGAATGTCAATGCCCGATCAAACCTGCAATTCCGGATCAGGAGTCTGTGACGTGTCGACGCCAGCTCAGTCTTCGATCATCTGCCTAGGACGTGACAGCGAGTGCGTCTACCGCCTGTTGAATGGCGATCGCGGCGGCGCCGCGGGCCCACGAGGTGAACCCGTTTTCATCAATGCGAAGGTCGATTGCGGCCGCCTCTGCGTCCCGATCGTCGCGTATGGCAGCCCTCATCACGTCCCCGGCAACAGTGAGTATGCTCAGACCCTCGCCCGCCAGCACCACGTGCTCGACCATCGCCAGGTTTGCCACTGCCGCGATGAGGCGACCGAGGGCGGCTCCCGCAGCGTGGACGACCTGGCTTGCAACGGGGTTGCCTTCCCTGGCGAGCTCGATCACCTCGGCATAGCTGACGGGTACGGCGAGACCCACCTCAACCTGGGCCCTTATGCTGGGGATGGTCAGCATAGCCGTGGCGCACCCGCGGTGACCCAGGGAGCACAGCGGCCCGGTGGGGTCGAGCGGGAAGTGGAAGCCGCGACCGAGCCCGGTGTCGGACGTGCTCACCACCTGGTCGCACATCACGAGGCCGTATCCGACTCCGGCACCTATCGTGATCACCGCGAAGTTCGACAATCCGCGTCCGAGCCCGAACCAGTGCTCTGCGGCCGTCAGGGCGACGACATCGTTCTCGACGGTGACGGGTATGCCGAGCCTCTCCTCGACCTCGTCAGCAAGCCGCACGGAATTCCAGCCCAGAAACGAGGCCCGCTCGACGACCCGTCGGTTCGAGACGGCACCGCCGACGCTGATGCCGATCGCCGTGAAGTCCTGATCATCGGCCAGTTCGTGGACCAGCTCGGCGATGACGTCGACAACGGTGGCGACCTCGTGGTTCGGAAGCGCCCGCTCCGCGCGACGCCCCTCCGCTGCCTTCAGATTCGTTGTGACTCCGACCGCGGTGTCACTCGTGAGCTTGATGCCGATGAATTGGCGGGCGTCTGCGCGCACATCCAGTGGTTTCGCCGGTCTCCCCATTGCACCATCGAGTTGTTCGGTCATCTCGATCAGCAGGCCGCGGTCGACCAGCGGCCGAGTCAGGCGGGTCAGAGTCGCTGGTGAGAGTCCCAGCCGGCGAGACAGGTCGCTTCGAAGGATGGGCCCATGGATGAGCACTTCCCGCGCCAGGTCGCTTGCGGGCGTGCGGAACCGCGGTTCGACGGCCTCGAATATGACCATAGCTACAGGCTCCAATCAACTAACGATCACCGGCGATGACGCGAACGGTAGCCCCGCTCCGCACGCGCTCGTCCCGGACAATTCAGATGCGTTCGAATTCGATCAGGATAGCGCTCTCTGGTAGCAGGATCGGCGGTCGGAGCCCTACCAGTGCCAGGGCCAGCCCGCTTGTCTCGATGCCGGCCATCCATTGTGGGGCCCGCGCATGGATGGTGCCGGCCTCGCCGGCGGGCTCGGCGACCCGCACCCGATAGCGCGCGTCAGGGTCGAGCCCAGGTACGAGGAACCGAGGCGGGGTGCTGCTGCCGGCAGCGGCCAGCTGTATGTAGGCGAAGATCCCCTCAGAGCCGTCCTGCGCGACGACTCCGTGCACGAACGAGTCCTCCTGGGGCTGCAGCACGCGCACCATCCGACCGGAGTGGATCAGGGCCCGCTTGCGCTTGTAGTAGTCGGCCCAGGAAACCAGGGCCTGGCGCTCGGAATCGGTGGTCTCGGTGACATCCCATTCGATGCCGGCATGGCCGAACAGTGCCGTGATCGCCCGGAAGGCCAGGCTGTGGACGCGGCCGGTCGTGTGCGATCGGGTGGGTCCGATGTGGGATCCGAGCAGTTCGGGTGGAATGGCGAACTGCGTGTACCGCTGGATGTATTGCCGTTCGAGCGCGTCGTTGCAGTCAGACGTCCAGAACCGATCAGCATGCCCGGCCATTCCGAGGTCAACACGGCCCCCACCCGAGGAGCAGGATTCGATCTCCAAACCCGGGTGGCGTCGCTTCAGCTCGTCGAAGAGTCGATAGACGGCCTCGGTCTGCCGACGAACGCCGGCACCGCCGAGGTGGGCGGCCTCGGTGAGTACACGGTTGTGATCCCACTTGATGTAGCCGATGTCGTATTCGCTCAGGATGGCGTCGACCTGGCCGAGGACGTGCTCGTACGCCCCGGGATGACCCAGATCGAGCACTTGCTGGTGCCTGGCCTCTGGCGGGATGCGCCCGCCCGCCTGGAAGATCCACTCGGGATGTTCCCGATACAGGTCGGAGTCCGCGTTGACCATTTCGCCTTCGAACCAGAGCCCGAACTGCATGCCGGCGCCGGTGACCCGGTCGACGAGCGGACCGAGGCCGTTCGGCCATACGGCCGGGTCGACGGTCCAGTCGCCGAGACCCGCGAAGTCATTGCGGCGGCCGAGGAACCAGCCGTCATCGAGGACGAAGCGCTCGACCCCGATCTCTGCGGCGACCTCGACGAGCTCGCTCAGCTTGGCGAGATCGTGGTCGAAGTAGACGGCCTCCCAGACATTGAGGGTGAGCGGGCGCGCGGTCGACGGGTGCTCGGGCCGGGCGCGAAGCCAGCGGTAGAGTCGGTCGGTCATGCCGTCGATCCCGGTCGCGGAGAACGTGGCGGCAACAGTTGGTGCGGAGTAGGTGGCCCCGGGCGGAAGAATCGATTCCCCCGGTAGGAGCAGCTCGCCTGCTCCGATCGACGTGCTGCCGGAGGCCAGCCGTTCGACGAGGTGTCGGGTGTTGCCGCTCCAGAGCAGGCCCGTGCTCCAGACCGAGCCATTCTGAAAGTCGGCTCCTGCGGTCAGAGCCAGTTGGACGACCGTGTAGTCGTGGCTCGATCGGCCCTCGCGCACTTCGCGGGACCAGGTTCCGGTCTGGATGGGGCGGCGTTGCGGTTGACGTTCCTTGAGCCACCGGCCGGTGAAGTCCATGGTTTCGACGGCATGGTCCGGCAGCGGCAGCCATGTGGTCAGTTCATTGAGGTCGAAGGTGTCCGTACCGGTGTTGGTCACGGTCTGGGTGATGAGGAGGACACCGTCCGGCTGCATGCGAAACGCAACGGACACGAGCAAGCCGGCGGCCTCGTCTGCGGAATCGATGACGAGCGAGGTGCTGGTCGCTTCCGTATTGATGATCGTGAACATCTGTGACCAGTCCTGGCCGTCCCGGTGCCCGAGGAGTGCCGGACGGCCGAGGAATCCGCGGGCGTTTTCCCGCCACATCCCCGGGGCCTCCGGGTCGTCGACATTGGCCTGCGGCACCCCATCGTCCATCAGTACGGTGAGGTCCCCGGGGCGCGATCCCGAGCCGAGATCCTGGCCCCAGTAGCTGATAACCGGGGTTCCCGACGATACGTCGACCTGGAACGAGACGCCGTCCGCTGCGAGTTCGTGAACGGTGTCTTTCTGAAGGAGAGCATTGTGCAGGGTCACGGCTGGTTCCGATGTTCGTGGAGGTGATGCCGTCCGGCAGGATCTGACCGGTGGTGCAGGCCAGACCCCGCCGGACGGCGATTTCTGAGGAGTCTTTACTTGAAGAGGGCGTTGACCTGGTCGTTGACTGCGGACAGCGATGACGCCTTGGCCTTGCCCGACATGATGGCTTCCATCGCCGGTGTGAGCAGAGCGGAGACGGCAGAACGGTGATCGGTGATCGCGTACAGGAATGTCGTCTTGTCCTTGACCTGGGTCGTGAAGGCGCTCACGTCGATCCCCTTTGCCTTGAAAGCGGCAATGGCCTCATCCGTGGCCGCCGGGAGGGCGGGGAAGACGACGGCGGCCTTGGCCACGACAGACTGGCAGGCGGCCGATCCCAGGTACTTGACCCACTTCCAGGCCTGGTCCGGATTCTTCGTCCCTGCCCAGATGTTGTCGGCCAGGCCGTTGAACATGGACGCGCGCTTGCCGCTCGGGCCCGTGGGGGTCGGAGCGATCGCTGGCGTGAACGTTGCGCTCTTGGCAGCGAAGACGGCACCCGTCATCCAGGATCCGTTGCTCGCCATTGCCACCTTGCCTGCGGTCAGCTGGTCGGACCAGCCGATGCCGGTCTGGGCTTCGAAGGACGGCATGTAGCCCTTCTCGACGAGCGAGTACCACCAGTCGATCGTGGCCTGGAATTTCGGGTCGTTGAAGTTGTACTTGTCGCCCCAGGCCCCGTTGGTCTCGTCCCATCCGGTGGTGTGAGCCAGGAAGCTCCACTGGGTCTGGCCGTCGGCACCGCCGGAGTTTTCCATCCAGATGCCATACGTGGCGACGTTCTTCTTGTCGAAGCTGGCTTCATCGCCGCGAACACCGTTCTTGTCGACCGTCAGGTGCGCGATGGCCTTCTCGTACGTGCCGCCGTCGGTGGGGTTCCAGGTGAGGGAGCCGAGCTGGTCGGCGGTCAGGCCTGCCGTGTCGGTGAGCCTGCTTGTTGTAGAACATGGCGATGGTGTCGAAGTCCTTCGGCAGGCCGTACTGCTTGCCGTCCTTGCCCTTCCACAGGTCGGCCAGGCCGGGCTGGTACGCGTTGATGTCGACGCCATCGGCCTTGATGTAGTCGTCCAACGGAAGGATCTGGCTGTTCAGCGCGAATTCCGGGAAGTTCGCCAGGTGGCTCGTGAAGACGTCATAGTTTTCGCCCGAGACGAAGCCGGTGTTGATCTTCTTCCAGTAGTCGTCCCAACCGAGCTGTTCGACATTGACGGTGATGTCCGGGTTCGCGGCGTGGAAGTCGGTCGCGCACTGCGTGTAGGCAGGCAGCTGGTTCGCGTCCCACAAACCGTAGTTCAGCGTCGCCGCCGATCCGGTGGTGGATGACGCGTTTGCTGTGCAGCCGGTCAACATGAGTGGGATGGCGGCGAGCGCCAGAATCGCCACTTTGTTCATCTTCATAATCTGCTCTTTCTGTCGTGGTTGTTTCGGGTCTTAGTGCGGGGTCGTGCTCCACGTCATCGGACGGATGTCGTGGATCGTCTGCAGACGAGATCAGGGGGAGGGAGTTACTTCACGCCGGAGGACTGGATCGACCCGACGATCTTCCGGCCGAAGACGAGCATCAGGATGAAGATAGGCACTGCCGCCACCAGGGCGCCGGCCATGAGACCGGCCCAGTCGGGGTTTCCCTGAGGGGTCTGTGACTTGAAGATTCCCAGGCCGACGGTGAGCAGCTTGGACTGCTCGGTTTGCCCGACGAGGAAGGGCCAGAGGTAGTCGTTCCAGTATTGGATGAACTGCAGAATCGCGAGGGTGATGATCTGCGGCCAGGCCAGCGGGACCACGATGCCGCGGAAGATCCGCCATTGGTTGGCGCCGTCGATGACGGCGGCCTCGATGATGCTCCGGTTGATGCCGAGGAAGAACTGCCTGAGGAAGAAGATCGCGAAGGGTGTCATGAACATGGACGGCAAGGCGATCCCCACGATCGAGTTCAGGAGTCCCAGGTCCTTCACGAGGATGAAATTCGGCAGCAGGGTGAAGATCCCGGGGACCATGAGCGCGATGAGGAAGATGCTGAAGACCTTGTCCCGTCCCTTCCAGTTCAGGAGGGCGAAGGCGTACGCGGCCATGGCGCTGAACGTGACCTGGAGCACCGTGATCAGAGTGCAGGCGAGGATCGAGTTGAGCATGTACTGCGCAAAGTTGATGGATGCACCGGAACCGCCCTCCGCGAGGGCCTCCTGTGTCGTGGCGAGGCCGAGCACCCTCTTGAGCGGGCCCCACGTGAAGTCGACGGGCAGGAGGCTCAGCGGCTCGGAGAACATGGCCCGGTTGTTACTGAAGGCCGTGCGGAACATCCAGTAGATCGGGAACAGGGTGATCAGGATGACGATCACGAGCGCCAGGCGACCGAAGAACTTCGCGACTTTGGACTTGGCCAGCGCAGGGTCGTCCTCGTTGGACGCCCGGTTCGCGGCGCGGCGTTCCTTGATGGCGGTGATGGACATGGCGCTACCTCTCCAGGTCGGATTCGTTGGCGCGGAGGAGCTTGTTCTGCAAGAGGGCGACTCCGGCGAGGATGATCATGAGGATGACGGCCAGGGCGGAGGCATATCCGAAGTCCAGTCGCTCGAATGCGCGCTGGTAGATGTAGTAGTTGATCGCACGGGTGGCGTCCACCGGTCCACCTTTAGTGGTCACGGCGATCGTGTCGAAGATCTGGAACGAGCCGACGACCGTGACGACCAGGACGAAGGCGAGCACGGGACGCAGCAACGGCAGGGTGACGCTGCGGAAGACCCGCCATTCACCGGCGCCATCGACCTCGGCAGCCTCGTAGACATCCTTCGGGATGGCCTGAAGCCCCGCGAAGAGGAGGAGCGCCGTATAGCCGAGGTGGCGCCACACGTTGACCATGGCGATGGTGCCCATCGCGATGTCTGCGTTACCGAAGAAGCCGACTTTGCCGATGCCGAAGGAATCGAGTGCGGCGTTGATGATGCCGAGGTTGTAGTCGCACAACCAGAACCAGACCAGCGCGACGATGACGTTCGCGATGAGGTACGGCAGCATGATGACCCCGCGTACGATCATGGAACGGGTGAACCGCTGCATCAGGACCGCGAGGCCGAGAGCGGCGATGGTCTGGACTCCGACGTTCAGAACCACGTACTCGAGGGTGACTTTCAGCGAGTTCCAGAACACCGGATCGGTAGCGATGGCGACGTAGTTGTCGAAGCCGATGAAGGTCGGAGGCCGCAGCAGGTTGTACTTCGTGAAACTCAGGTAGAGTCCGCGCAGGGCCGGCGAGGCGAAGAAGACGATGAAGCCGATTGATGCGGGAATCAGGAAGAGGACAGCGGCCGTGAGCTGAGAATCCCGATTCCCCTTCTTTACAGGGGGTTTCGGGGGAGCACTCCTCGGCCGGGTCGCCCTGCGTTCTGTGATCGCCATGCGATCGACCTCCTTCAACATCGTTGTCTGGGTAGATACTTTCAGAATGAAAGCATCTACGTCAATACCTGAGCGAAACTTTTCTATTTCACTTGGTAACGACTGAATCACGCCGTTACTATCTTCAATATTGAAACTAAGAGGTGGCGCTGATCGGCGATTCGCGCGACCAGAAAAGCCAGGGAGCCTACGAGGAAGTGGTGCGGCGTGCTCGCGATAGACGGTTACTGGGTGTGGGATTCGTGGTACGTGGAGGACGCCGGCGTGCACCACGCCTTCTACCTGAAGGCGCCGACGTCGCTCGGGGACCCGGACCTGCGCCATGCGAATGCCCGGATCGGACACTCCGTCTCCACCGACCTGACCACGTGGACGACGATGCCCGATGCGCTCGGCGCCGGTGCGGACGGCGACTTCGATGATCTGGCCGTCTGGACCGGCAGCATCGTTCGCAGCGAGGACACCTGGCACCTCTTCTACACCGGGGTCGAGAAGCGCAGCCGCACCAGGATCCAGCGCATCGGCCACGCGACCTCCCCGGATCTGATCGTCTGGGACCGGGTCTTGACCGTCCCGATCGCGACGGCCGACGACCGCTGGTACTCGACTGCCGCAGAGGCGCCGGAGTTCGACGAGCCGTGGCGCGATCCCTGGGTGTTCCGAGGTGACGCGGACGGACTGTGGCACATGCTCATCACCGCGCGGGAGCCGCGCACGGATGACGCCGGGGCGCCGGGTTCTGTGGGCCATGCCGTTTCCAGTGACCTGCGGAACTGGGCGGTCACCGCGCCCCTCGGCAGCGCCTCCGGTTTTCGCCAGCTCGAAGTCCTCCAGGTGCTCGAGGTCGAGGGGCGGCACGTGCTGGTCTTTTGCGCGGCCGCTTCCGACGTGATGAACGAGGTGATCGAGGCCCGCACGGCCACCTACACGGCGCCGGCAGACGGCCCGCTCGGTCCCTTCCAGTTCGATCGCGCGGAACCGATCACGGCGCCGGGGATCTACGCGGGCCGAGTGTTGCGCAACAAGGCGGGCGACCCGGTTCTGCTGGGATTCGTCGAGGCGGATGCGGAGGGCGCCTTCGCCGGGGTGATCTGCGACCCCATCGTTCTCGGCCTCACCGAGCGAGGCACGCTCCAGCCCGGATCCGGGCGCCACCCGTATCAGGAAGGGGGCGAGTGACGTGACCACCACGGATGCCCTGTGCCTGGAGTTGCTCCCCGGCGAGAAGTGGTGGGGAGGCGCCGTGGCGGATGGCCAGCAGATGCCCTTCGGCTCCGAACCCCACCGGCGTGACCTGGCCACATCCGCCGGTTTCCTGGCCGACGATACCGGCGGTGCCAATCAGTCGGCCCCGGTGCTGCTGTCCAGCCGCGGTCGGGTCGTCTGGTCGGAGACCCCGTTCACGTTCTCCTTCGAGAACGGAAGCCTGTCGGCGAACGGTCGTGCCCTCCTCAGCAGCCGGGCGGGCGACACGCTCGCCGAGGCCTTCCGTCACGCGTCGGCCTCCTTCTTCCCGCCGACCGGTCGGGCACCGGCCCGTGAGATGTTCACCGGCCCGCAATACAGCACCTGGATCGAAATGCCCTACGAGCCAACGCAGGAGGGTGTCCTCGAGTACGTACGCGGCATCCTCGACGCCGGATTCCCCCTGGCGTTGTGATCATCGACGACAGCTGGTCTCCGGGGTACGGCACGTGGACGTTCGATCGGTCCAGGTTCCCGAACCCCGGGGAGATGACCCGGAAACTGGCGGAGTGGGGCTGCCCCGTGATGCTCTGGATCGTTCCGTTCGTCAGCCCGGACAGCGCCACGTTCCGCCACCTGCGTCAGCGCGACCTGCTGGTGCGCGGGTCCGATGGGCAGGTCGCGATCCGTCCCTGGTGGAATGGGCACAGTGCGCTGCTGGACGTCACCGATGCGGCGGCCGTCGATTGGCTGAACGAGCGGCTCGCGGCCCTGATCTCGGAACACGGAGTGGCCGGATTCAAGTTCGACGGCGGCGATTTCCGGGACTACCGGGTCGGTGACATCACGACAGAGCCGACGGATCCGGCGGGCCAGTGCGCCGCCTGGGCCCGGATCGGTGAGCGCTACACGTTCAACGAATTCCGTTCCGGGTGGAAGATGGGCGGCCGGGCGCTCAGTGAGCGCCTGCACGACAAACCGCCTGTCTGGGGCGTGGGCGGGCTCGGCTCGATCATTCCGGAGTCCATTGCCCAGGGCCTGATCGGGCATGCCTTCATCTGTCCCGACATGGTCGGGGGTGGCGACCTGGAGCGGTTCACGCCCGGTACCCCCTGGACCAGGAACTCTTCGTGCGCTACGCGCAGTGCGCGGCGCTCTTCCCGATGATCCAGTTCTCCCTCTCACCCTGGCGGGTGCTTGACGTTGCGCACCTGGACGCGGTCAGGGCGGCCGTCGCACTCCGCCAGTCCTTGATGCCGGAAATACTGCGCCTGGTCGACCACGCGGCGACGTCGGGCGAACCGATCCTCCGGCCCCTCGCCTACCACCATCCCGGCTACGAGGACACGAGGGACGAGTACCTCATCGGCGAGGACATTCTCGTCGCGCCGGTCCTCGATCAGCACGCACGATCGCGTACGGTCATCTTCCCGCCCGGGCGCTGGGTCGCCGGCGACGGCTCCATCCACCTCGGGCCGGGTGTCTTCGAGGTCCCGGTGGACCTTTCGACAATTCCGTGGTTTCGCCGCCAGAACGGACCGGTGTCCCTGACGGACATTCGATGATTCCAGCGATCATTCTCGTCCGCGGACTGCTGGGCGCACACGGAATGGATGCGCCCAGCCTTCCTGCGCTGACTGCCTTTAGTTGCCGTTGTACTCGTCATCGGTGATGTGCTCAAGCCAGGTGGTGGTCTTGGCCGGGTCGGCGCCCGACTGAACCATGGCGATGTGCTCCATGAAGACTCCGGGGGCTGCCGCGTGCCAGTGCTCTTCGCCCGGCGGGGTGTAGAGCGTCTGGCCGGGGTGGACCTCGATGATCGAGCCGTCGCGCCCTCCGAACCGTGCGACGCCCTGGGTGACGCGGACGTACTGGCCGAGCTCGTGGGAGTGCCAGGCGGTGCGGGCGCCGGGAGCGAAGCGGACTGTCACGACGACCATCCGCTGGTCTGGCTCGTGGGGCAGCGCGATCGGGTCGAGCCAGACTTCACCGGCGAACTGGGCGGCCGGGTTGAGCGTGGTCGGTACGGCAGGTTCGATGATCATGATGTTCCTTACTGGTTGTTGGAGAAATACTGCTTGGCGACGCCCATTGCGGCCATGCCCTGGGGCCAGCCGGCGTAGAGCGTGACATGGGTGATGGCTTCGATGAGTTCGACCTGGGTGACGCCGTTCTTGACAGCGTGATCGAGGTGGAAACTCAACTGGTCGGTGTTCCCTCCGGCCGTGAGTACGGCCACGGTGATGAGGCTGCGGTCGCGGGCGGAGAGTTCGGGGCGGTTCCAGACGTCGGCGAAGAGGACATCGTCGGTGAGTTCGGCGAGTTTCGGAGCGAAGTCGCCGAACAGGTTCCGGCCTCCTCCGACCTGCGTGCGTTGGTCAGTCATAGTGTTCCTTTCAGGTGGTGGTGAATGGTGCGGGGAGAGGGCAGGCCTGCTGCTCTGAAGGTGATCGTGACCTTGAAGGCTTCGCGGTCGTCCAATGGTGCGCTAGTCCTCCGGGACGACGTCGAGGGTGACGGTGCCGTCACTGCTCGCCGGCATCAGCCGTTCCAGGTGTGTTGCTGTCGATTGATCGAATGGTTCAGGAATTGTGAGACAGGGTTGCTAGAGGCGGGCGGGGAAAGCGGTGCGACGTCCGTAGAGGGTCAGCAGGAGCGCGGTTAGCCCGAACACGATCATCACGACGGTGAGGACGAGACCGTCGAAGACTGTCAGCAGGGCGGCTCCGAGAATGCCGGCGGTAAAGATGGCGAGGTTGAACGCCACCGGCAGGAACGAGTTGGCGATATCCGAGTCCTGGCCTCCCGTTGTGGTGAGAGCGGCTTGAACCTGGGCGGATACCCCGCCGAACGCGATTCCCCACAGAACGGTCGCGACGGCGATCGCCGCGGTCGAGGTGTGCCCGACGAGGAGCACAACACCGGCCATGATGAACAGCGCCGCGCTGCCGTGCAGCAGCGGTCTCGGATAGCGGTCCAGGAGCGCCCCGGTGATGACGATGCCGCCGATCGAGGCGACTCCGAAGATGAAGAGCCTGAACGTCGACGGCGAGGCTGCCGCTGGTGGACCTCAGATACGGGGAGAGATAGGTGTAGATCGTGTTGTGCGCCAACATCCAGGTGAAGATGACGGCCAGAATGATGGCGATGCCGGGGATCCGGAACACCCGGACCAAGGGCAGTCGTGAGCTTCCCGGCTGTCCGTGGGCGTCGGGGGCGATCGCAGCGATGAGCGCACCGGCGATGACGGCCACTGCGGTGAGGCCGGCAAATGCCCACCGCCAGTCGAATGTCGTTCCGAGCCAGGACCCGAGGGGTGTGCCGAGGGCGAATCCGACCGGTGCCCCGCCGGAGACGATCGCCAGGGACAGCCCTGCGCGGGACGGCGGGCTGATCTTTCGACCGTAGGCCGCGAGCATCCCCCAGATGATTCCCGAGAATGCCCCCGCAACGAACCGTGACAGCAGGGAAAGAGCCACGTCGCTGGAGAGTGCGGTGACGCTGTTCGCGACGATGAGACCGAGGATCGCTCCGAGGAGCAGGGGCTTTCGACGCATCCCCCGGGTCAGGGTGATGGCCGGGATCGTGACGATGACCGTGCCGAGGGCGTATGCGCTCACGAAAAGACCGACGGTGCCTTCGCTTGTCCCCATGCCCGCGGCAATGACCGGAAGCAGGCCGGCCGGCATGGTCTCCATCGCCACGAGAACGAAGCCGATGACCGCCAAGGCGATCAGGGTCGCCAGGGGCAGGCGCTTGACAGTCTCAAGAGTGGCCGGTGGTCGCACCGTGATGGTCGTATTCAAGATTCTCCTCACCGCCGACATATCCCTCAGTCAATGCGTTGTGCGCCCCGCGAGGGAGTCTCTGTCGAGGGGTGTACCAGCAGGGAACCCCGCGCCCAGCGCCGGGGACGTAGTCTCGTCGACATGGACAATCAATCCGAGGTGCGCGAATTCCTCATGTCCCGCCGCGCGAAAATCGCTCCGGAACAGGTGGGCCTTCCCTCCGGAGCAAACCGGCGCGTAGCCGGGCTTCGTCGCACCGAGGTGGCAACGCTCGCGGGCGTCAGTGTCGAGTACTACGCCAAACTCGAACGCGGCGCGATCGGAGGGGCGTCCGCCTCCGTGCTCGACGCCATCGCCCGCGCACTCAACCTCGACGACACGGAGCGGACCCACCTCTTCGACCTCGCCCGCGCAGCAGACGGCGTCCCGCTGTCCGGACGTCCACGCCGGCGCGCCACAAGGAACGCCGTGAGCCGGCCCAGTCTTCACTGGGTGCTCAGCACGATCACCGACGGCGTCGCATTCGTGCGAGACCAGCACCAGGATCTTCTTGCCACAAACGAACTCGGACGTGCCTTCTATTCGCCACTGATCGGCGACGGTGGGCGCACACCGAACCTGGCCCGGTTCCAATTCCTCGACCCCGCATCACGTGACTTCTACCCGGACTGGGATCTCTTCGCCGGAATGTGCGTCGCGATCATGCGTGCCGAAGCCGGCCGCGACCCCAACGACACAGGCCTCCAGGACCTCGTCGGCGAGCTCTCCACCCGCAGCGACACGTTCCGCCAACTCTGGGGAGCCCACGACGTTCGCGCCCACGGCTCCGGCACGAAACGCTTCAATCACCCCGTCGTCGGCGAGCTCACTCTTGCCTATGAAGAGCTCATCATCACAGCCGACCCAGGTTTCGTCCTCATGATCTACACCGCGGAACCCGGCTCACCCAGCGCAGAGAGACTCAGACTTCTGGCCAGCTGGGCGGCCACGCGAATCGAGGCGGTTGAACCTCTGTAAGGGCTTCGCTCACGCACGCACGAACGCGGAGTAGCTTGAGAGCATGACCGAACAACAGCCCTACGCGGTCGTGGGCGATTACGACGGTTTCGAGCTGCGCAGCTATCCAGAGCATCTCGTCGCCGAGGTCACCACGACCGGGCCATTCGAAGATGCCGGCAATCGTGCGTTCCGATACCTGTTCGCCTATATCAGTGGCGAGAATTCCGTTCGTCAGAAGGTCGCGATGACTGCGCCCGTCGTGCAGGCCGAGGCGTCGACGAAGATCGCGATGACCGCCCCTGTCGTTCAGGAGGCCCTCGGTGGGAAGCCGGGTGATCGAGACGGGAAGGGGATGTTCCGGGTTGCCTTCGTGCTCCCCGCGGGTCTCACGATCGACACGGCTCCGCAACCGACCAGCCAGGAGGTGCGGCTGAGAAGCGTTCCAGGGAGTTCGACCGCCGCGGTGAGGTATCGCGGCCGGTGGGACGAGGCCGGGTACGCGCGCCATTTGGAGACGCTTCGGGGGCGATCGCCGCCTCTGGATTCACGGCGCGGGGAGAGCCCCGTTTCGCCCGCTTCGATCCACCGTTCATGCCCTCGTTCCTGCGTCGAAACGAGGTCATGCTCGATGTCGTGCCCACCGAGGTGGAAACTCGACCGTGACCCTGTCGGCCACGTCGAGGGTATCCAGGATGACGTGCCCTTAGGCGCGGAAGGGATTCGAAGAGCCGCCTCCGGAACGCCGGCCCATCCCCGTCAGCCACTCGCGGGATCTCTGCCAACCCCTTAGCGACGACCGCATCCGGTGCTTTACTGACATGAGTATTTCTCAGAGGAGGCGCATGATGGAAGCTCCAACGTACCTGGGCACCGATATCGCAGGGCTGATGCACGCCGCGCGCGCGGAAGCGCGACGCATTGTGGAAGCCAACAAGGGCGACATGATCAGTGATCACAAAGCCATCTTGGATCGGCTCGAAGCCGCAGAGCCTGATCACCGATGACGAGGTGCAGACGCTCCTTGGGCTCTACAAGCTCGGGTTCGAGGCCGGAGAGGGTAAAGCAGACCCCCAAAGGGCCTTCTTCGAGTCGCGTGAGATCTACGGGAAGCTGGCGGCGGGCGGCAAGGCCAGCCCCGTTGCGCTGGTGGTGGCGTCGGCCGCCGTCGGGTCGTTCGAGATCTCAGCGAATCCCGAAGGAACGACGACGGTCTCGATCGCCCGGGTGAGCTACGGCTCGAGCCTCGCGGGGATTGGAGCCGGCATCGGATCACTCCTCGGGGGCCCTGCCGGAGGGGTGCTCGGTGGCGCGATCGGCGGCCTGCTGGGCGGAATCGTGGACGACAAGAAGGGTAAGAAATAGTCCGTGCCTCCGGGCGGGCCAGTGCATGATGCATGCACCGGCCCCACCAATGGCTAGTCGGTCACGAGAACGGCGTTCCGCTTGTCGGGCTGGGACTCGGAGCGCTCTTCGAGTGCGTGGCCGTCCATGTCGACGTTCGGGAGAATGCGATCGAGCCACTTTGGCAGCCACCACGCGGCCTTGCCGAGCAGGGACATCAGTGCGGGCATCAGGATGAGACGAACGATGAAGGCGTCGGCCATCACCCCGACCACCAGTCCGAAGGCGATGGATGCGGCGATCGGGAAGGTGCTCGTCGCAAAGCCCGCGAAGACGACCGTCATGATCGTCGCTGCGGCCACCAGGACCGGACCCGAGCGGGAGAAACCTTCGAAAAATCGCCTGCTTCGGCGACATTCCCGTGTTGTGCATCTCCTGGATCCGGGACACCAGGAACACCTGGTAGTCCATGGCGAGCCCGAAGAGCACGCCGACGAGCAGGATGGGCAGGATGCTCATCATCGGGTCGCCCTGAGGCGCCGGAATCAAGGGATCAAGCCAGCCCCACTGGAAGACCGCGACGCTCGCTCCAAAGGAGGCACCGACGGAGAGCAGGTAGCCGAGGGTGGCGATAAGAGGGATGAGCAGCGACCGGAACATGACGATCAAGAGCACCAGCGAAATGACGACGATGACAATGAGATACCGGATCAGCGCATCCTGCAGGGCCTGGTCCTGGTCGATGCCGATCGCCGTTTCTCCGGTGACCTCGAGGTGCACTCCCGACACCGAATCGGCGTCGGTGCGGATCTGCTGGACGAGGTCCTTCGTCTGCTGATCGATGGGGCCTTCTGCAGGGATCACGGTCAGCAGGGCTACGTTTCCATCGGCGCTGATCGGGCCGGGAACGACCATCTGGACCCCGGGGAGGCCGGCGAGTGCGTCCTGGACCGATGCGGCCCGGGCGGTCACATCGCCGTCGGCTTCGGCGAGCACGACCAGGGGACTTTGCACCCCGCCGAATTCGTCGATGATGAGGTTGTATGCGGTCCGCTGCGTCGAGGTCGGGTCGGCGCCGCCGGGAATGCTGAATGCGGTCTTCATGCTGAGAATGGGTGCAGCGACGATGACGAGAACGACCACGCCGGCTAGCAGCGACCGGAGCGGGTGGGCGACGACGAACGTTCCCCAGCGTCGGAGGAAGCCGTCCCGGGCCGTGAACTGCACATCCGTCAAACCATCGGGTGGCGTCCCGAAGGCGTTCGTGCGGCGGGTGCGTTCTTTCTTCGGCAGCACCCGGCGTCCGAGGGTGCGCATGAGGACCGGGAGGAGGGTCAGCGCCATCAGCACGGAGACGAGGATGGCGAAGGCGGCGGCGACGCCCATTTCCGTGATGAAGCTGATGTTCGCGACCAGGAGCCCGACCAGGGCGATGATGACGGTGAGGCCGGCGAACACCACGGAGCCTGCCGGCGGTTCCCGTCGCCCGGGCCACGGAGTCTTCGACGTTCTTGCCGCTGCGGAGTTCGGCGCGGAACCGGGTCAGGATGAACAGGCTGTAGTCGATCCCCACGGCCAGACCGAGCATCGGCGCGAGGATGACGGTCGTGTCGCCGATCGGTGTGAGCGCCCCGTAGGCGAGAACGCCCACGAGGCCGACGCCCACACCGAAGACGGCGATCAGGAGGTTCACTCCGGCCGCGAGAAGCGACCCGAAGGTGAGGATCAGGACCAGGAACGCGATGATCACACCGACGCCCTCGCCGATGCCCGCCGGCGGGGCGCCGAGCGGAACCAGGTTTCCGCCAACCTCGACCCGGAGGCCATCAGGGGCATCCGCTTGCACGGTGAGGGTGGCCTGGTATGAGGCGTTCTGCTGGTCGGCGGAGAGGTCGCCGAAGCTGAGCGTCGCAACGGCGGTGCTCCCATCCTGGGAGATGTAGGGCCTCTGCGCGTCGAACGGGTCGCTGACGGAGGTGATGTCCGGGATCGTCGCGGCGTCGGACAGCACGCCAGCGATCTGGGCGGTGACGGCGGCATCCGTGATTGCTGCCCCCGTGTCGGACTGGAAGACGAGCTGCAAGCTGGCGGGCGTGCTGCTGCCCAGGTCCGGGAATTCCTGGCTCATCCGTTCCAGTGCCTGGGAGGACTGCGTGCTCGGAATCGACGTGGACGCCGTTCCGGGGGAGCCCTGACCGCTGGCAATGACCAGGGTGCCGATGAGGCCGGTGAAGATCAGCAGCCAGGCGCCGACCACCACAAGTCTGTGCCGGGCGCTGAAACGCCCGATGAGGGAAAGAAACGTGGCCATGATGCTCCTAGGACTAGCGAAGAGAGGCGTCCGGGCATGCGCGTGCGGCGGTGGGGCCAGGCGAATGCTGCCGTGCGGCAGGGACAGTTCCTATCGTTCCCGCGGAGCGTCCCAGTCACCTCGTCCAGGCGCATCGGCCCGTCTACTGCATGCGCAGTAGACGAATGCGGGGATGAGCCGGCTACGCGGAGAGCCCGGCGCGGTAGGCGAAAGTCACGAGCTGGGCGCGGTCACGGGCGCCGAGCTTCATCATCGCCCGGTTGGCATGTGTCTTGACCGTGTATGGCGATACAAACATGTCGGATGCGATCTGGGCGTTGTCGCGCCCCGTCGCGATAGCGATGACGACGTCGCGTTCGCGGGGCGTGAGCACGGAGAAACGGTCGACCATGGCCGCATCGACAACCGGGCGGTGTTCCTCCGCGACGTGGTGAATGAGCGCCGCGGTCGCGGCGGCGGACAACGCGCCGCCACCGGAGGCGACGTCGACGATTCCGGCCACAAGTTCGGTCGGTCCGATGCCCTTGCTCAGGAAACCGTTGGCACCGGCCCGGAGCGCTGCGAAGACGTTCTCGTCGTTTTCGAACGTGGTCAGGATGATGATGCGCAGCTTTTCGGGCGGGAAGTCGAGGCGCAGCCGGCGGGTGGCTTCGACGCCGTCGATGCCGGGCATGCGGATGTCCATCAGGATTACGTCGACGGACAGCCCGACGATCTGCTGCAGCGCTTCGAAACCGTCGGCGGCATCCGCCACGACGTCGATGTCCGGCGCCGGAGCGAGGATGGCGCGAAGCCCGACCCGGATCATCTCCTGGTCGTCCACGATCATGACGCGGATCACTGGAGTCTGCCTCCGTCGACACGGAGGGTCGCGGTGACCTGGAAGAGGTCATCACGGTCCTCGACCACGAGTTTGCCTCCGGCCGATGCGGCGCGTTCGCGCATTCCGACGAGACCGTAGCCGCGGCGAGGGACCGGGGCCGCCCCCGGCCGCGCCTGTGCGGGGGAGGCGATCTTCGAGGTGCGCAGGGTCTTCGGATTGGAGACCGTGATCGTGAGGACGGCGCCGTCCACGGTCGTCGACAGCGTAACCGGTCCTGAACCGTGGCGCTGGGAATTCGTCAGGGCCTCCTGCACGATCCGGAATGCAGCGGTGCTCACCTCGGGATCGAGCGCGGCGGGGGCCGGGGCGAGGTCGGCCCGAACGTCGACGCCGGCGTTCCGGCAGGACTCGATGAGGTCGGGTATCCCGGAGAAGTCCGGCGCAGGCCGCAATCCGGCGCCGGAGTCGGGGCCCTCGCTGGTGTCGGAGCGCAGCACGTTTAGGATTCGCTGGGTCTCGAGCAGGACGGATTGGACACTCGTCCGCGCCGAATGCAGGGATTCGCGGGCGACGGAGGCGTCGCTCGGCAGGTTCACTTCGGCGACGCCCAGGTGAATGCCGAGGACGGCCACCTCGTGCCCGATTACGTCGTGCAGGTCGCGGGCGATGCGGAGGCGCTCTTCGGTGACGCGGCCGTTCGCCTCAGTGTCCCGTGCGGCGAGGGCGTCGAGGGTGCGCTGTTCGAGCTCGTTTCGATACTGGTCGTGGCTGCGCACCGCGCTACCGGCGGCGGCGGCCATGAAACCGAAGGCGAACGCGGTCAGCGCCGTCGGGCTGCCGAAACCGATTCCGTTGTACATCACGGCGGCGAAATACAGGGTCGGTCCCACAAGCAGGCCGACCCACACGCCCGGAAGTGCGCGGAGGGTGACGGAGAAGGCGGTGAACACCGCCATAGTCCAGGTGATCAGCGGATCCCAGCCGACCGCCGCCGCGAGCAGCGGCGTGAGGGTGACCATCACGATGCCGGTCCAGGGGTAGCGCCGGGAGACGAGCACACCGAGGAGAGAGATAGTGAGAGGCAGATAGCCGAAGAGGCTCGTGCCGTTGGCCAAGGGAACACTGAATTCGGTCGCCGCGGCGACGATCGTGACGGCGACAGCCGCCAGGTCGAGAGTGCGTGGATTGCGGTACCAGCGGGGTCGATAGGCGGCGAGTTCTCTGGGGGAGGCCGACAGTGTCACCCCCTTGATCCTCCCACCCGACGCCGCCCTCACGGCAGCCACGCATCTACTGCATCCGCAGTAGATGCGTGGCGCCGGGCCGGGTGGCGACGGACACACGAGCGAAACCTGGCCTCCTCAGAATCGCCTCATACCGCGAAACGGTCCTGCCTGACGGACGCTAATGGGAATAGGTGACCGGTGTGTACGCCGCCGTGCAGAATTCGCCGCAGGCTCGCAGGGAAGGAGAACTTGTAGCTCGTTCCGGCTTTGATCGGGATGCCGTTCGCGTCAAACGCTCGAATCTGGAAGGCGCTACCACCGGCAACAGTGGCGCCGATCGTGAACAACTGGCCGACCTGGCCGCTCATGGTCGCCGCGCGCCACACACCGTCTTTTAGGTACTGCACCGTGCTGATGCCGTCCTTGAGGTGAGTGATCACGATTGAGTTCCAGTACCGTTGTGCATCCTTCCGGAAACCGATCTTGATATCGCCGGTGTAGTTCGGGGCGGACGTGTAGCTCCAGGTGACCTGGCGGTTGTTCCAACTCGCACCGAGGCCGGTCAACACCTTGCCCGCCTTGACGAAATTGCCCAGGGAAGACTGCGCCAGATCAAGGTGGTATCGATCGTTCCAACACCAATTGTTGTAGTCGGGGCAACTATCGGCGATCTGATAGGTCTGGGTCGCGCCCGTGTAAGCGTCATTGACGACCGTGCCGCCGACGCAGAAGCCCTTGCCGACGTTGCCGCCGCTGTTGTCACCGTTGATGCATGTGCCGCCGATCGCGACCGTGATCATCCGGCCGCAGTTACTGCCGTTGTTGTAAGCACCGGTGCCGCCGGATGCGCTGTACGCGTTGAGCGCGGCGTAGCTCGCAGTGTCGAGCTGCGCAACCGGGACACCGCAGTTGCCGTACGGACCCCACTTCTGCGTGAAGGTAGTTGTCCATGATGCGTACAGGGCTTTGATAACCGAGGTCGCCGAGGCCGAGCCGACCAGCGCGCGCGGGGCGGCACCTGCTGGGGAGGCGCTCGCCGTGGACAAACCCGCCACCAGGACTGCGCACAGCAGCGTCAGGCAGGCGAACAGGGAGAGCAGGGTTCGGCGCATGAGTCCTATCTTGGCGTGACCAGGCGCCTGGTGACTACGGCAATCAGATGGACGACGATGCCCCACGCTCGGGGGCCGATGGCGATACTGCGCCCTCGGAGATTGTGCGCGATTCGGAACCGGCACCGGGCCCAAAGCCAAGAGCCAAGAGCCTGGCGGCACGTGCCCCGGCGTTGGAGGTGGGGCCGACGCTCGGGCCGACCCCCGACGCAGACCTCGTAGTCTGGAGAGCGACGAGGTGCCGAGCGAGAGGACGGGTATGCCCAGGATCACTGCCCCGACCGTTGCCGAACATCGCGTTCGCCAGCGTGCAGCTCTCCTCCACGCAGCAAGGGAACTCCTGATCGACGGGGGAGTCAGCGCCGTCACCCCCGCAGCCGTCGGCGCTGCGGCCGGACTATCCCGCCCCAGCGTCTACCAGTACTTCTTCTCCGGAGCGGACATCCTGGTCGGCGTGATCGAGGATGCTTTCCCCCGGGGTAATGCTGAACTCCAGTCGGCTCTGGGCTCGGTCACGACGCCGTCGGAACGGCTCGACGTCTACGTTCGCGTGACGTTGCGGCTGGCCGCGGAGGGCGTGCATCGTCCGGCTGCGGCGCTCGCCGCGGCCCAACTGCCTGCAGAATGCCTGGCGCGCCTTTCGGAGTTGCACCGGGAACAGGCGGAGCCCTTCATCCAGGCACTGCGCGACCTCGATGTGCCCGAGCTCAACATCACCGCCCGTCTACTCAGGGGAGTGCTCGAGGCAGCAATGGCAGCGATCGAATCGGGCGCCTCGTTGCCCGTGGTCACCGAGCGAACCCTCGTATTCGTCCGGTCCGCGGTGGCACCAGCTTTCTAGCCCTGCAGCAGGCTCCCGCTGAATCAGGGCTTCTGCGGGTAGATCGTCTCTCCGCGCTCGAGCATGGCGACGAACTTGGCGATGTTCGCGGCGCGGGTCGCGGGTCGCTTCACACCGCTGATGCGGAACAGGATGGCAAAGCGGTTTTGCGAGGAGAGCCTCGAAAACAGGTCCGCGGCCACCGGGCTCGCGTCGAGAGCGGCCTGAAGATCGTTCGGGACCGGACTGTCCTTCTGCCGATAGGCGGCTTCCCAGCGCCCGTCGGCCTGGGCGCGTTCGATCTCGGCGAACCCGGCCGGTCGCATCCGCCCGGCTTCGATGAGTCGTGCGACGAGGTCACGGTTGCGCTGGGACCACATGCTCCGGGGTCTGCGCGGTGTGAAGGCGCGTAGAAAATAATCACCGTCAAGGGTGCCGGCCTGCCCATCGATCCAGCCGAAACACAGCGCCACTTCGAGTGCTTCGTCGTAGCTGATGCCCGGTGCAGAGGAGTTCTTCTTCACGAGCTGCAGGCGGATGCCGTCGTGGTCGACGTTCTCTTCGAGCCAGGCTTCCCAGTCCGGCGCGGTGCCGAACAACAGGATGAGCTTGCCTGAGTTTTCGGCCATGGCTCCCATCGTAGAGAGCCGAGCCACAACGCTGAATAGGATCGAAGGGTGATCGGACACATTGATGAGGTCGTCATCGACTGCAGGGACCCCGAGGCGCTCGCCACGTTCTGGGCGAGCGTGCTCGGCGGCGAACCACACCGGCGGGACGCGGCCTGGTGGTACATCCTGCCTCCTGGCTGGACGCAACTGTCGTTCCAGAAGGTACCCGAGGCCAAGACCGTGAAGAACCGGCTGCACCTCGATGTGCGCGTGGGCGACATTGCGGCGGCCGCGGACCAGGCCGAACGACTCGGGGCGCGCCGGATCGGTGACGCGCATCACGACACCGCCGGATCGTTCCAGGTGTTGCAGGACCCTGAGGGCAATGAGTGGTGCGTGGTCAGCCCGGCCGCCGCACATGACTGAGTGGGAGATCGACGGGGACGGCCCACTGTGTCCGGTCTGTGGCATCGAGATGCTCGCCGACGGCGTCGACACGGCCGAGGGTCTCGAATCCTGCCATCGGTGCCCGCGGTGCAAGCTCGTCGTTGTCGTCTAGCCGGAGTGACGGGCCAGTGCCCTCGGCGGTGAGAACGAAAACGGTTCGCGGGTGACTGCTACGTTGACGACATGAAGGAATTTTCCGTCGGCGACGAGATCGCGGCATTCGTTGCCGAGCGCGACTGGGCGCAGTTCCATACGCCGGAAAACCTCGCGAAGAGCATCTCCATCGAGGCGGCCGAGCTGCTCGAGTGTTTTCAGTGGAATGCCGAGGCGAGCCCCGAGCGCGTTCGGGAAGAACTGGCCGACGTCCTCACCTATTGCCTTCTCCTTGCTGAGCGGATCGGCGCTGATCCGAACCAGATCGTTCTCGACAAACTTGCACTGACGCGAGACAAGTATCCGGTGGACAAGGCGCGGGGGCGAAGCACGAAGTATGACGCCCTGTGAGATTAGACGCCTAGTGCTCTAGAACGGGCTCGGGTTGTCGAGGTTGTCGAGGTTGTCGGTGTTGTCGGGTGTGGGGTCGAGGTTCCAGACGTCGACGACCGGGGTCGGCGGTTTGGGTGTGGGTGTGGGTTTTCGGGGTGGTCTCATGTCGGCGGAGGGTTCGACGATGTAGCTGTACCCGGCCGGGGACGTCCATTCGATGCGCCCATCGCCGAGGTGTCTCGGTGTCCACCTCGTGTAGCTCTTGACCGCGTGGTGGTAGGGGCAGAGGTGGGCGAGGTTCATCGCGTCGGTTTCGCCGCCGTGCTGCCATTCCACACTGTGATCCAGGTCCGACCGTTTCGCGGAGCGGCGGCACCCGGGGAAGGTGCAGGTTTCATCCCGCACCTCGAGCCATTTCTTGAGCGCGGCCGGGACCTTGTAGGTGTCGCGGCCCATCGAGAGCACCACCCCGGTCTCGGGGTGGGTGAGGAGCCGGGTGAAGCTCGGCGCCCCGGCCGCGAGCCGCCGCGCGGTCTCGGGGTCGATGGGTCCGTACCCGGCCAGGTACCCGGGTTCCGCGCTTTTGCCCAGCAGGGTCAGGACGGGAACGGTGACGTTGACCTGTGCGGCCACCCCGGCTCCGAGTCCGTCCGGGGTGACGCCGCCGGTCAGGACGTCGGTGAGCACGTCTACCGCGATCTGGGTCAGAGTGCGGGTTTCGTCCG
Organism: Cryobacterium breve; assembly: GCF_027594785.1. Classification (GTDB taxonomy): domain Bacteria; phylum Actinomycetota; class Actinomycetes; order Actinomycetales; family Microbacteriaceae; genus Cryobacterium; species Cryobacterium breve_A. The sequence continues at coordinate 1,508,591 of NZ_CP075584.1, read as the reverse complement.
GGCCTTGCAGGGTGAGGGCGGTGTCAAGGGTGCGGTGGTACGCGGCCTGCACTTTCTCGGCGTCCCCGGTCACATACAGGGAGGCCATGCCGTCGTTGAGGGCCTGGAAGACGACGTGCCGGTCCTCGACGCTTTTCTGGTGCCTCGCGGTGATGGTTTCCGGGTGGGTGCGTTCCCGCACCCGCCGGGCCCTGTCGGCGAGTTTTGCCACGGTCAGCACTTCCGCGACGGGCACAAGGACGTCCTCGAACACGGCGCGGGCCCGGGCGGCCGCCTCCGGATCGTCCCCCATGCGGATACCCCAGGCCTGGTCCATGATCACCTGTGCGTGCCGGTAGCTGATCGACCCGGAGGTCAGGGCTTCCCGGGTGGCGGGGAGGTCTTCGGCGAGGGTGCGGCTGGCTTCGATCAGGGTCTCGGCCGTGCGCCGCGGGAGCCGGAGCAGCGCCCCGACCTCGCAGGCGAACTCCTCCTTCGTGGCTTCTTCCGGCGACCACAGCGGGCCCCTCCCACCGGTGCGTTCTGCGGCCTCCGCCCGAGCGCGCCCCACATCGGCCAGCACCCGCTGGGCGGTATAGATCGCGTCGGCCCGGCGAGCGGTGGCCTGATTGATTTCCCGGTCCGCGTCCCGGATCGCGTCATAGACCTCGGCCAAGGACGGCTCCACGAGACCGAGGTGCGGTGGGTTCACATTCGGGTCGGGAGGGGTCCCGGGCGGGGGTTCCGCGGTGCTGTCGACCGGGCTGTCCACCGGGCTCTCCAGAGGGCTTTCCAGAGGGCTTTCCCGGTGGGGTTCTGAGGTATTTTCAGCTGTCATGTCGGTCACTCTACGGACCACCACCGACATTCCCGGAGCATCCACCACCCCACAAACCACCTGTGGATAACCCGGTCAGAACCACTTTGTTGAGGAGAGGGAGAAGCTGAGCGGAGGACCATCGCTTGTCGTCGGGTTCGGTGCCGGCCAGGCAGGTCCCACGCCCGTCCAGCGGATTCCAACGACATGAAAATGCAGGAGTCCGGCCTGTTCCCGTAGCGTGGGGCCATGGTGAACACTCGTCCTGACAAGCACGATCCGCTGTCCTTGAAAGACTCGACCCTGGCCGTGCATGCGGGCAACACGATCGACGCGGGGTCGGGGGCGATTCGCACACCGATCGTGATGGCGAACTCCTATGCGCTGCCGGAGGACCCGTCGTCAGTGAGCTGGTCGGGGACGGACGTGCCGCTCTACACCCGCAACTCCGGAGTGAACCAACTCGGCCTGCAGGCGAAGCTCGCTGCCCTGGACGGTGGCGAAGACGCCGTCGCCCTGGCGTCGGGCGTTGCGGCCCTTCATGCGGTGTTCTTCACGTATCTGCGTTCCGGGGACCACGTCGTGGTCGCCGATGTCAGCTACGAGGCAACGTGGCGCTTGTTCACCGAGCTGCTTCCCGACAAGTACGGAATCGAGGCCACGTTCGTCGATATCAGTGACCTCGCCGCGGTCGCTGCGGCGATTCGACCGAATACGCGGCTCGTGCACACCGAGGCGATCGCCAACCCGACGACCCGGGTCGCCGACATCGCGGCCCTGGCGACGATCGCCCATCGGGCGGGGGCGCTGCTCGTTGTGGACTCCACCTTCACTCCGCCCCCGTTCTACCGACCTCTCGCCGACGGCGCCGACCTGGTCGTCCATTCCCTGACGAAGTACATCAACGGTCACGGCGACGCGATGGGCGGCGCGGTGATCGGCTCCCGGGAGCTGATCCAGCGCATCAAGGCGGATGCAATGGTCGACGTCGGCGGGGTGATCTCGCCGTTCAACGCGTGGCTGATCACCCGCGGGTCGGTGACGCTGCCACTTCGCCTCCGGCAGCATTTCGAGTCGGCCCAGCTGGTCGCCGAGTTCCTCGACTCCGACCCGCGGATCGCATTCGTCGCGTTCCCCGGGCTCGAGAGTCATCCGCAGCACGAGCTCGCCGCGCGGCAGTTCGCCGACCGGGGCTATGGTGCGATGCTGGCGTTCGCCGTCGCCGGTGATCCCGAGACGCAGAACCGCTTCGTCTCCCAGGCTCCGGGTGATCACCTCGGCCGTATCGCTCGGCCACGACGAGTCCCTCATCGTTCATGTCGGCACGAGCGGACCGCGAGTGGCGGCGTACCCTGCGCCCTTCCGCGAGTTCGGGCACCTTCGATTCTCGGTCGGGCTCGAGGATCCCCTCGACCTGATCGCCGACCTCGCGGCAGCGCTCGACGCGACATTCGCGTAGGTAGCGGCAGCCGCAGCCGCAGCCCCAGCTGCGGCGGCAGCCGCAGTCGCCGCTGAAGTCGCTGCCTCGTCGACCGTCAGGCCCGGTTGCGCAACCGCGCGCGGCGGGACTGGCCGTCCTCCTGCAGCTCGGCGATGGAACGCTGCGCCTTCAGGAAATCGGTGAAGGACTTGAAGCCGATCTTCTTCTCATCGAATCCAGGGTCGAGGCGCTTCATCTGCTGCTTGAGAGCGGATGCTGCCATCCAGCCGTCGACGTCGTCATTCGCCCGTCCACGAAGTGCGCGCATGAGGAGCTTGCGAGCCTCCTTCGCAAGGTCTGGTGCGGGTGGCTCGACGGCCGCTGTCCGAGTGGAGTGCGGGATGTCCTCGACGACCTCGTCGGCGAGGTCCTCCCCGAGGTCTTCAACGAGGTCGTGGTAGTAGGAAAACTCGTCGCAGGCGTTCTTGAACGCCGCACTGGTCGAGCCCTGCACGCCGATCCCGATGACCGTACGGCCGAGGCGCCGGGCGCGCTGGGCGAGCGGGATGTAGTCGGAGTCGCCGGCGACGATCACGACATGCGAGATGTCCTGCAGCCGGAAGAGGTCCTCGACGACGTCGATGGCCAGACGGATATCCGCGCCGTTCTTGGTGCCCGAGGTGTTGAAGAGCCTGCACGAGATCGACCGCGCGATCGACGAGCTGCTTCTGGTACCGGGTGTTCGCGGGTGCGGCCCAGTCCGCATAGGCGCGGCTGATCGCGACGGCTCCGAACGACGAGGCGAAGTCGAGAACCGCACCGATGTTCACGGTGGCTTCCTGGAGTCGTTCCGCGGTCTTGCCGGTGGCGGTGCGGGCTTTCTCTTTGATGAAGGCACCACGACCATGCACGTTGTCGTATTGGGAAATGATGATGTTGTCGAAATCGATGTAGACGGCGACACGTGTCTCGGACAGTTCAGCCATGGTTCAACGCTACCGCGCGGCGTCTCCGCCGGTGGGAGCGCCGTCGTCGGTGAGGGCATCCCGGCAGGCGATGAGCCGGGCGACGAGTGCCGTATGTTCCGCGGTCGACAGGGGCGACAGCATCCGTTTTTCGACGCGAGCGACGGCCGCGCTCGCACCCGCCAGAGCCTCACTGCCCGCCGGAGTGAGGCGCGTCGGCCGTGCCCGGCCGTGTTCGGCGACGTCGGCGCGAGCGACCAGGCCACGATCCTGGAGGCCGCGAAGCACCTCGTTCATCGATTGGCGCGTCACGAACGCGCCGCGAGCGAGGTCGGCGTTCGATTGTTCCGGCTCGTGCCCGAGCAACTCGAGTACCGAGTACTGCGAGACAGTCAGGCCCTGCGGGCGCAGAACCGCGTCCATCGAGGCGTGCAGTGCCGTCGCCGTCTGCTTGAGCAGGTAACCCACCGAAACGGCCAGATCGCCGACCTTCTCCACTTGACTCATGTCAGCATCCTGACACACAATGGCTATGTAAGGATCCTGACACGCGGGATTCGACGAGGAGAAGAAAACATGACTGTCACCGGACCCGATTTTCTAGCGCTGCAGGTAAGCGACCTCGAGCGGTCTGCGAACTTCTACGAGACGCTGCTCGGGCTGCGGCGCGCGCCCGTGAGCCCGCCCCACGCCGTCGTCTTCACCACGCAGCCGATCGCCTTCGCCGTTCGGGAACCAATGCCGGGGTTCGACCTCGCTGCGGTGCGCCCGTGGGCCGGGGCCGGGGTGGCGCTCTGGCTGCACGCCGATGACGCTCAGGCCGTGCACGACGTCCTGGCCGAGGCGGGAGTTGCGATCGTCACTGCCCCGACCCCCGGTCCCTTCGGCCTTACCTTCTCATTCAGTGACCCGGATGGTTACGTCGTCACGATCCACGACCAGGTGTGACGAGACCGGCGGGACCGGCCCGACTCGGCCGGTCCGCTCGGTCCGACCGCCGCAACGGGAGACGTCAGGCGGCGAAGGCCCCCTTTGTGCCGAACGCGAGCCGGGCGAAGCGCTCGGCGATGCTGTGGTGCGTCGCGGCATCCGGGTGGAGGCGGTCGGGCAACGGATGTTCGGCGAAGTCAGCGGCGCCGTAGAGCTCGAGGCCGTCGAGGTAGTGCAGGTTCGGATCCGTGGCCGCCCGCTGCCGAGCGATACGCGCCAACTCGGTCCTGATGACGGTGAGCGTGAGCTTCCCGGTGGATGTCTCGGCCGGGTCCCCGGTGGCCACGAACTGCATTCGCCCGGCGGCGAGGGCTGCACGATCGAACGCGCCGGGTCCGGGAGTGTCCTCGTGGATGGGGCAGAGGATGGGGGAGATCAGCAGTAGCGGTGTGGTGGGGTGACCGTCGCGGATGGTGTCGAGGAAGCCGTTCACGGCAGGGGCGAAGGCGCGCAGGCGCATCAGGTCAAGATTGACGAGATTGATGCCGATTTTGGCGCTGATCAGGTCGGCGGGAGCGTCCCGCATGGTGCGCGCGATGAAGGGGTCGAGCAGTGCGCTGCCGCCGAAGCCGAGGTTCACCAGATCCACCTGGCCGCTCGAGGCGGCGAGCGCAGGCCAGGTCTCGGTGGGATTCACGGCGTTGGAGCCGTGGCTGATCGAGCTGCCGTGGTGCAGCCAGACCCGGTTCCCCGTCGCCGGTGCGGGCTCGATCGTGCCGTTGGAGCGGAGGGAGACGAGTTCGGTTCTTTCGTTGTGCGGGAGCCAGATCTCGATGGTCTTGAGGTGATCCGGCAGGCCCGTGAAGCGGAGGGTGCTGACCGGCCCGAGGTGGTTCGTGGTGGCGCCGGTGGCCATATCGACGGTGACGGTGATGCCGGTCGTCGCGACGGCCTGGCCGGCCAGTCGCCCATCCACAAGGAGTTCGTACACGCCGACCGGGCGTGGCGGGGCGCCCAGGTAGACCAGCTTGGTGGGGAGTACGTCGAGTTCGAGGTCGGTCGCTCGGGTGCTGAAGGCCAGTCGGACCCCGGAGGGCTGGGCTTCCATGGTGGCCAGCTGCGGGTCGGCGTAGCCGCGAGCCCAGGCGGGCAGGCGGTGCGGGAGCAGACCGTGGACGGTCTGTTCCGAATCAAGGGCGCCGCGGAGGAGGTCGGCGATGATGGGCGTGGTGATCCAGTCGTGGTGGGAGGACATCTGTGGGCCTTCTAGTGGGGGAACTCGGAGATGGTGGGAAGTTCTGCGGGGCCGTGCGGGAGTCAGTCGGGCGCCGGCCAGGCCCGAAGCAGGGCGTCGAGGGCATCCAGGGTGCGAGTCCAGGATTCCTGGGAGTCGGGGGAACTGTTGCCGAATCCGCCCTCCAGCTCGAGGGTCGCGAAGCCGTGGAAGACGCTGCCGAGCAGCCGGACGGCATGCGTCTGGTCCGGTTCCGCGAGGTCGTAGCCGCGCAGGATCGCGCGGGTCATCGCGGAGTGGCGGACGCCGGCGCTCGCGATCGCGGTCTCCCGGTCGAGCCGGAAGTGCATGGCGGCATAACGCCCGGGATGTTCGCGGGCATAGTCGCGGTAGACGTTGCCGAGCGCGACCAGGGCGTCTTTGCCGGCGCGGCCGGCCACGGCATCCGCTGCCCGGTCGGCGAGCTCCTGCAAGGCGAGCAGGGCGATCCTGGTCTTGAGGTCGTGCGAGTTGGTGACGTGGGAGTACAGGCTCGCGACCTTGACGTCGAAGAGCCTGGCGAGCGCCGAGAGCGTGACGTTGTCGAATCCGACTTCGTCGGCGAGTTCAGCGCCCGCCTGGGTGAGGCGGTCCGCGGTCAATCCTGCGCGTGCCATGAATGCTCCCTTTTGCCTAATGGTACCTCAGTTTTACCTAATGTATTTAGGTAGCTTCGTGACCAGTGCCGCTGGGATAATTTCCCCATGAGCGAGGCAGGCAAGATCCAGTCGGCGACCGAGGCCGCGACCACCCGGGGCGACAGGGTCTTCCTCTGGATCACCCGCATCGTGTCCACGCTCGGCGTGATCGTCACGGTCTGGGCGGCGGCATGGACGGGATCGATGCTCGTCCACGGTCATCCGGCATACCTGATCCTGCTTGTGCTCACCTTCATCGTCAGCCTTGTGATCGCCGTGCGCTCCTGGCTCGCCCGGGCGGTGCGCCACCGCGGATGGAAGGTGATCCGGGGCGTGCTCGGCGTTCTCTCGCTCGGGGTGATCGCACTGGCCTGGTGGCTCGTGCCGTCGACGGCGGTCGAGCCGGCCCTGTCGGCGATGAATTCAGACGCACGGGTGACCGTGAGCGAGACGGCCGACCAGATCGTTCTGCAACCGACGGGAGCCGTGAGCGAGGTCGGAGTATTCTTCCAGCCGGGCGCTCGTGTCGACGCTCGCGCCTACGCTGCGGTTCTCCGCCCGCTCGCCGAGGCCGGCCACGTCGTGGTCATCCCCAAGCAGCCGTTCGGGATTGCGTTCCTGTCGACGGGAGCATTCGGGTCGGCGCGCGCCGCACATGCGCCGGTAACCCGCTGGGTCGTCGGCGGCCACTCGCTCGGCGGGACGGTCGCGGCGTTGGATGCCCAGTCCTTCGCCGGTGCGTCGACAGAGTCGGTCGTCGGGTTGTTGTTCTTCGCCTCATACCCCGCGAACGACCTGAGCGGGCTGAACGCCAATGTGCTGTCGATCTCCGGTGCGAACGACGGCCTGGCAACCCCGGACAAGATCAGTGCGTCGAAAGCGTCGCTGCCGGCGGATGCGGGCTATCTGGTGATCGAGGGCGGCGTGCACGCGTTCTTCGGCGACTACGGCCAGCAGTCCGGGGACGGTGAACCGTCGGTCTCCCAGGATGCCGCGCGCGCCGAAATCTCGGCGGCGAGTGTTGGCTTCGTGAACGCCTTCGACCAGTAGGGCGAGAGTGCGGTCAGTCGCCAGCGCTGAGGATGTGGCCACCGGTTTGGAGCGATGGAAACGAGTTTTGAACGCTTGTTGCACTCCTGACCATAGAGTGCAATACTGCACTCTATGATTGATAGTGCAACAACGTCTGGGCGCTCGGAGCGGATGGCGGCGACGGCCCTGCGACTCACCGCCGTCTCCCGCCGACTCACCGCAGAGCGCGGCCTCAACGGTTTCACGATCGAGGAGGCTCTGCGCAGAGGTCGGGATCTCGCGGCGCACCTTCTTCAACTACTTCCCGTCCAAGGACAAGGCCGTCATCGGCATGGACGAGACCGATGAGGCCCGTCGGCTCGTGGAACACTTCACCGCCCGGGGCTCCCGAGGGTGGCCGGCGGTGCTTGACGACCTCGTTGAGTTCGCCATCGAGCAGATGGCCGTGACAGGGCTCAGAGTGGCCGAGCACACCGATTTCTTCGCCGCGATCGAGCGCGAGCCGCGACTGCTCTCGCGGGTTATCGGCCTCAGCCGTGAGCGCGAGCAGGCCCTGGCGCTCCTGGTTGCACACCGGGAGGGAGTCGACGACGACGACCCGAGGGCCCGAGCCGTAGTTGCTCTCTTTTCCACGCTGTTGCGCACCGCTATCGAACGCATTCTCCGCCCGGGAACGACCGAGGAATTCGGCCCGGCGCTCCACAACTCCCTCGTCGCTGTCCGAGAAGTGGCCGCGACGCCACCCCTTCGAAAGGACAACCCGTGACCGCTATCGTCGAGGCCCCGTTCCTCCTCACTAAGCGACGAATCTGGATCATCTTCGCCGCGCTCATCTCCGGCATGCTCCTTTCGAGCCTGGACCAGACGATCGTGTCGACCGCGATGCCGACAATCGTCGGCCAGCTCGGCGGCGTCGAGAACCAGGTCTGGGTGACCACCGCCTACCTGCTGGCCACAACCATCGTGATGCCGATCTACGGCAAGTTCGGCGACGTCCTCGGCCGGCGCAGGCTCTTCCTCGTCGCGATCGCCCTCTTCACGATCGCGTCGCTCGGCTGCGCCTTCGCAGGGGGACTTCTGGCAGCTCGTGGTCTTCCGGGCGATCCAGGGCCTCGGCGGCGGCGGGCTGATGATCCTCTCGCAGGCGATCATCGCCGATATCGTGCCCGCCTCCGAGCGCGGCAAGTACCTCGGACCGCTCGGCGCGATCTTCGGACTGTCCGCCGTCGGCGGCCCGCTGCTCGGCGGGCTCTTCGTCGACCACCTGACCTGGCAGTGGGCGTTCTACATCAACATCCCCGTCGGCGTGATCGCCTTCGTGATCGCCTGGTTCACCCTCAAGCTGCCGAACAAGAAGGCCACGGCACCCATCGACATCCTCGGCGTCCTGACCCTCTCCGCGGCCACGACCTGCCTGATCTTCTTCACCGATTTCGGCGGCAACAAGGCCCACGGCTGGGGCGCGACCGAGACCTGGCTTTTCGGCGCCGGCCTCGTGATCGCGGTGCTGCTCTTCATCCTGGTCGAGTCGCGTGCGCAGGACCCGATCATCCCGTTGTCGCTGTTCCGCAACCCCATCTTCGTCAACGCGACCGCGATCGGCCTCACGCTCGGCCTCGGAATGTTCGCGGCGATCGGCTTCATCCCCACCTTCCTGCAGATGTCCTCCGGCACATCCGCCGCCGTCTCCGGCCTGCTGATGGTACCCATGATGGTCGGCCTGATCGGGACCTCGATCGGGTCCGGCATCGCGATCACCCGCACCGGCCGGTACAAGATGTTCCCGATCCTCGGCACCATCATCACCGGGGCGGCGATGGTCGCGATGACCACCCTCAGCGCGTCCACACCGATCTGGTTGATCTGCGTGTTCCTCTTCGTCTTCGGCGCCGGCCTCGGCCTGATCATGCAGGTGGTCGTGCTCGTCGTGCAGAACTCCGTGGACGCGTCGATGATCGGCACGGCGACGAGTACGAACAACTACTTCCGGGAGGTCGGCGCGTCGCTCGGCGTCGCGGTGTTCGGCACGATCTTCACCACCCGGCTCACCGACAACCTCACCCACGTCTTCGCCTCGGCCGGTGCCACCGCAGCGGATGCCTCGAACGCCACGGCGACGCTGGACCCGCAGACGCTCAACCAGCTTCCGCAAGCGTTGCGGGATGGGATCGTCGCGGCATACGCGGATGCCCTGGCTCCGGTGTTCTGGTACCTGCTGCCGTTCATCGCGCTCGCCTTCCTCCTGTCCCTCTTCCTCAAGCAGATTCCGCTCTCGGACGTCGCGGGCCTGATCGCCCGCGGGGAGGCCATCGGCGGCGACGAAGCGGAAGCCCTCGAAGCCGTCCAGCGCGGTGGGGAAGTGCCGGCGGCGCACAGTGGCACGGGCGCTCTCGCGGTCAAGTCGCGTGATTGAGTGACCTGATCACGACGAAGGCCCGTTCGCACGCTTCTCGATGGTCAAGAAGCGTGCGAACGGGCCGGTGTGCAGCTGGCGGCGACTATGCCGGCTAACCCACTGTGCCTGCTAGCCCAGGGTATCTGCGGGCTCGTGGGTCTTCCTCGGCGCGCTGTCCTCGTTCTGGAGCAGGGCCGGCGGCAGTGCCTCCCCACGTCGTTCGTCGCTGTAGACCATGAGCGTCGACCCGACGAGCGCAAGCACGATCGCGATCGTTCCGAATATGGTCGGCAGCGTCTGGTAGACGACGAGCGACACCACGATCGTAAGGACGGGGGCGAGGGCGTTCGTCGTGGGCGCCACGATGGATGCCTTGCCTCGGCTCAGTGCCATGACGAGGAATAACGCGCCGACAGCGTTGAGAAGCTGGGTAGCGGCGGTCAGTACGGGCGCCTGCCAGGGAACGTCGAGCGGGAGGCCACCCATCGCGATGATCGCAAACGGAGTGAGGATCAGGCCGCTGATGGCCATCCAGGCGAAGGTCGTCGCGTCGTTCACTCCGATGGTCGCCGCCTTCCGCATGAAGAAGGCCTGCACGCCCCACGCGATACAGACGAAGATGGCGATAACCAGCCAAGGACCGGATGTGGCGTCCCCTGAACCGCCGGCGACGCTGAAGAGCACGATGGCGGCCAGTGCCGCGACCAAGCCGATGACGGCGACCTTGGGCAGGCGCTCCCGGAGGAACGCAACGGCCATGAGTACGGTGATGGCCGGCGAAATGGAGATGATCGGGAAGATCAGGTATGCGGGACCGGACGAGAGGGCGTTGAACAGCAGCAGCTGGCCGCCGGCCCCGGTCAGGCCGATGAGGAGACCGTACATGGCGGCTTTCGGGCGGCGGTCGAACTTCTGGCCGCGCAGCGCGAAGACGGCCGGGATGATCATGACGACGGCCCAAATGACGTAGACCATTTCATCCGGGTACCCGTAGAGGGTGATGGGGAGGGACGAGAATGCGCCCCAGACTCCCCAGAACAGCACCAGTAGTGCTGCGTAAAATATCCAACTCTGCGTTTTCTTCACAATGATCTCCTCGTTGACATCTGTTACTTGCTTGGACTTACTCAGGGGGACGTGCGTGGTGGTGCGTAATGCGTAATGCGTAATGCGTAATGCGTAATGCGTAATGCGTAATGCGTAATGCGTAATGCGTAATGCGTAGTGCGGGTGCGGTCAGTGGGACCGGAGCTGCGCCAGCGCGGCTTCGGACAGCGGTGTGCCCGCCTTTTTTGCGGCGTAGAGCGCTGCGCCGACAGCGGGGCCGAACAGCGGGGTGCGTAACTCGTATTTCGGCGGCAGTGCCGAGAGCGCCTCTTCGAACCCGCTTCGGACGGCGGCGGCGGTGAACATGCCTCCCGAGTAGGACACGGGGACAGTGTCGTCGTCGCCGAAACCGAGCTCCGTGCGCGTCGTGTCGACGATCCTGGCCAGCTCGGCGCAGGCATCCGTGAGGATCTGGGCGGCGATGAGGTCGCCCTGGGCGGCGGCTTCGACGACGGTCTTGGAGAGGTCGGCGATCGCCCCTCGCTGTCCCTTCCACTTGTTCACGACGACGTCGATCAGGTCGAGGTCGCTGTTCACGTCGGCACGGGCCTTGACGACGTCGTAGAGGGGGCCGCGGGGAAGCCGGCCGTCGCTCATTCGGGTGAACGCGTTGAGGCCGCGGATCGCGATCCAGTACGCGGAGCCTTCGTCGCCGAAGAGTTCGCTCCAGCCGCCGACCCGGTGGCCGTGACCTGCACGTTCTCCGTAGGTCATGGACCCGGTTCCGCTGATCACGTTGATCCCGTCGACGGCACCGAGGGATCCGGCCCAGCCGCACACCATGTCGTTGTCGCAGGTGTAGCGGTCGTGCCCGAGCACCGCGCGGGGCACGGCGTTCAGCCGTTCGATATCGGAGCCTGACCTCGCCGTATCCCGGGAGTCCGAAGAAGGCCTGGTCGATGTCCTTCGTCTCGATTCCGGCCTGGGTGGCGATCGTGCCGATGCCCTGGGTGAGGATTCGCCCGACAAGTTCGATGCCCTCGCTGAAGTAGTAGCAACTCGGTGTCTGTGTTTCCGCGACGATGTGTCCGGAGTCGTTGAGGAGGACGAAGGCGGTTTTTGAGCCGCCACCGTCGACCCCGAGAAAGAGTGACATGGCTCTCAGCTCGCGTTCGTGAGGGTGCCCGCGGACGCGGACAGCGGGTGGATGTGCACGCCCTTGACGACGCGGTTGACGGTTCCGCCGGGGAACGGGTTGTCGGGGGTGGCGCCGAGCGTGAGCGAGAACGAGAGCCCCAGAAGCTGCGCGATGACGATGTAGCCGACGGCCAGGAACGCGTCGTCGAGGCCCTCGAGGTCGGAGAGGATCCACGAATGGCCATCGGCTGCCGGCAGCGGCAGGGAGGAGATCGCGACGACCCGTTCGGGAGTGAGCGCTGCGCGCAGTTCGGCGATGATGTCGAGGTCATACTCGCGGGTATAGGGGTCGGACGACACGTAGACCAGGGCGAGCGTGGTCTCGTCGAGGACGGCCTTGGGGCCGTGGCGGAAGCCGAGGGACGAGTCGTAGTAGGTGACGATCGCACCGGCGGTCAGTTCGAGCACCTTGAGGGCCGATTCGCGGGCGAGGCCGGTCAGCGGCCCGCTGCCGATGTAGACGATGCGTTCGTAGCCCGCCTCTGCCAGTGCGCGGATCTCGGGCTGGCGGCAGTCGATGATCTGCGTTGCCGCCGCGGAAAGGGCGGCAACGGCGTCGTCGTTCGCGCCGCCGAGGATCAGGAGACTCGACAGGAGCATCGACGTGAAGCTCGACGTCATTGCGAAGCCTTCGTCGTTGGAGCGACGCGGCATCAGCACGACCTTCGAGTGTGTGCGTCCCTGATGGTCCGTGAAGAGGTTCCCGTCTTCGTTGCAGGTCAGGATCAAGTGGCTGACGTCGGTGAGCACCTGATCGGCGAGGACCGTTGCGGCGCTGCTCTCCGGGCTGTTGCCCGAGCGGGCGAAGGACACGAGCAGGGTGGGAACGTCTTCGGCGAAGCTCTCCCTGGGATTCGACACGATGTCCGTCGTGGCCACGGCGTCAATGCGGCGGCCGAGGAGTCGCGACAGTGCCGGCGCCGCGATGTCGCCGACGAAGGCGGATGTCCCTGCTCCCGTGAGAACGATGCGCAGGTCGGATTGGGAGAGGAGGGGGGCGAGGAAGGCATCGATGTCGGTGCGCTGGGCGGCGATGTTGGCCGAAGCCTCGCGCCAGACATCCGGTTGCTGGGCGATCTCGCGGACGGTGGCTTCAGACCCGGGGCCTGCGGCCTGGCCGATGGTCGTCGATGCGGCTGGGGTGGATGTGGCGGTGGGGTTAGACAAGGAGTGCTCCCTGGATGGTGGTGGTTGTCGTGGAACGGTCGCGGACCGTCGGGAAACAGGCGTAGGCGTATGGGCGCAGGGCGTCGCGGATCTTGTCAACGACGAGCGCGCGCGGTTCGGGAGACAGGCTCCCTGCCCGCACCCTGGCGTATTGCTCGGGAAGGAACTGGCTGATGAGGGGAAGCGGGATCTGCAGGGCGGCGAGGTTGTCGTAGAGACGGTTCTCGGCGGCCTCGATCTCCGGGTCTGGCCAGTAGTAGCGCAGCCGGTCGCTGTAGCTGAACCGGCGGGCAAGGCGCTGCTGCTGGGCCGTGCCCTCGTAGTAACCCGCCCAATAGTCGGGATGGGCGAGCATGCGCCGTTCGATGACCTCGACGAGGGCGGAGCGATCGGCGACCGGGACGAGTTCGTCTTCGATCTTCGCGAGGGCGAAGAGCCCTTCCCTCATCGCGAACGTCAGTCCGGGTCCGACCTTGAGGATCGCCCAGTGGTCTTCGACGAGTTCCGGCGAGCCGGTTCGTCTCCTGGTAGTCGGTGGAGTGGGCCTCGAAGACCAGCCCCGGCTCGTCCTGCAGGACGGTCCGCAGTTGCACGGTCCCTTCGCGGTGGTAGTCGATGACCTGCAGATGGTCGAATTCCACGGCGGGCTGCACGACGAGCGCGATGATGCGTGGCCAGATGTCGGTGAGGCCGACCTTCTCGAACGCGTCGCGGTGCCGGTCGAGGGTCGCGCGGGCAGCCCCGGCGGAGGTGGCCGTCAGGGTGCCGAGGGTTTCGTGTGCGCCTCCCGGCACCGGGACTTCCGTGCCGATCACGTACAGGATGTCGCTCGGGAGACCGGCGCGGGTGGCGGTGTCCTCGGCGACGCGTAGCAGCCGTGCCGAGCGAACGGCGGCGAGGTCGTCGCCGACCGGCACGGGATCCCCGGCGCAGGACATGCTGCAGTCCAGGTGGATCTTGGTGTAGCCGGCCTCGACGTACGCGATGACGAGGGCTTCGGCATTCGCCATAGCGTCTTCGGCGCTGAGCTTCTGCCAGCGGTTGGGACCGAGGTGGTCGCCGCCGAGGACCAGACGGTCCCGGTCGAAGCCGACCCTGTCGGCGATCGAGTACACCAGATCGCGGAAGTCGGCCGGACGCATGCCGGTGTACCCGCCGAACTGGTCGACCTGGTTGGACGTGGCCTCGATGAGAACGTAGGTGCCGTCGGCATCTGCCTGACGGATGGCGGCCTCGAGCACGGTCGGGTGCGCCGAACATACCGAATAGATTCCGACGGTTTCACCCGCCTTATGCCGACGTACCGTGTTCCAGAGTTGATTAACCATTGTGCTCCTTTGCAGTCCCACGGGCGTCCCGTTGTTCGGGGCGGGGTGGTTCGATCGATGGGTCTCGTGGGTGGATGGGATCAGTGGGTACCCAGCCCGGTGAGCAGGGCCGAATCCGAGGTATTGGGGTTGTGAGCCGCTGCCACGTCGAGCACGGTGCACAGATGCGTGACGGTACGGGAGATGGACTCGCAGCCGTCGCGAATGTACGTGCGCGGATCGGTGACATCCGGGTTGGTGGCCAGGAATCGCCGGACGCCGCCCGTGAACGCGATGTTCAGCGCCGTTCCGACGTTGATCTTGCGCATTCCGGCGGCGATGGCCGCGACCAGAGTCGTGTCGCCGACGCCGGAGGATCCGTGGAGGACGAGGGGGACGGGGACGATTCCGGCGAGTTGGGCGATGAGCGTGAGGTCAAGCTCCGCAACCTGTGAGGTCATCGCGTGTGAACTGCCGACCGCAACGGCGAGGCCGTCAACGGTGGTCTGCGCGACGAAGTCACGCGCCTCGTCGGGCTGGGTGCGTGCGAGCGGAGAGTGCGCACCGTCTTTGCCGCCGATTTCGCCCAGTTCGGCCTCGACCCAGAGGCCGCGGGCGTGGGCGCGCCGAGCCAGTTCGCGGGTCTGGCGAACGTTCCGGTCATGGGGGAGATGTGCGGCATCGACCATGATCGAGCTCACGCCGAGATCGTTCGCCAGGTCGATGGCGTGTTCGGTGAGCGCGAGGTCCTGGAAATGGTCGAGATGAATGGAGATGGGCGCGGAGGACTCGGCGGCGATCTTCGCACAGGCCGCGATGATGGGCGAGATCCTGCCGTTGTGGAACCGGATCGCGTTCTCGCTCACCTGGAGAATCGCACCGGTATTGGCGCGCTCCACTCCGATCGCGATGGCTTCGGCGTGCTCGAGGGTGATCACGTTGAAGGCGAGAACGGCACGGTTGCCTGCACCGAAGTTGTCGATGAGATCGCGGGTTGTGGCGAGCGTCATGACGAGCTCCTCCCGGCAGTGACGCCGTGCGATTCGGGCGATGTCGGGTTGACACCATCCGTGCACTGGACCAACACGATTGCCATGGCTTGATCCTGCGCCAGAATGCGCGTATCGCGCAATATTCCTGCTAAAGTGGACAGAAATACTGCGCGTTTCAAATCGGTTAGGCGTCTCATGATCCAGAACGGCTCGTACCCATCCACCCCTCGTGCGGTCTCCGGCAAGCGCTCCGAGCGGATGCGCCTCGTGCTGTCGCTCCTTCATGAGCAGACGAGCATGTCGCAGTCGGCGCTCGCGGACGCGCTCGGAATTTCGGCGGCGACGCTGCGGCGCGATCTGGCGGACCTGGACGAACAGGGGCTGCTCGTGCGGACGCATGGTGGGGCCCGTGCGCTGGATGCCCGCAGCGAAATCCCCGTTCGGCTCAGGAATACCCAGTTCCGTGAGGCCAAGCAGCTGATTGCGCGTCGTGCAGTGGACATGATCCCTGCTGGACCGTATGCGGTCGCCCTGAGTGGGGGGACCACGACGGCCGAGGTCGCCAGGGCGCTCAGTAATCGGTCAGGACTGACCATTGTGACGAATTCGCTCACTATTGCGCTGGAGTGCGCGGCTCGCCCCAAGCTCAAGGTGATCATGACGGGAGGCGTCGTCCGGCAGAGGCCTCCTTCGAGGCCGTCGGCTCGCTGTCCGAGAACACGTTCAAAGCGATCAATGTCGGCACGGCCGTTCTGGGCACCGACGGCATCAGCGTGTCAGGGGGAGTGACGACTCACGACGAAACAGAAGCGCGCACCAATCACGCCATGGTCGCCAACGCCCAACGCGTGATCGTGGTTGCCGACGGGTCGAAAGTCGGACAGGTCACCCTCGCGAAGATGGCCGACCTGAGCGAGATCGACGATTTCGTCACAGACTCGGACGCGGACCCCGCCGCGCTTCAGCTGATCGCAGACGCCGGGGTCACCGTGCACATCGTCGATCTCAGCGCTGTGCGTCGGTAGGACGTAGGTCCTCACACGGCCGCCCAACCGCGACTGACCCGCCTGGCTGAATCAGGTGACAGCGACGTCCGGCGCTCCACCGGTTGCCCGTCACAGCATTGGGGCCGAAGAGATGTTCTTGACGCGAATGGCCGCAAGGGCCACGACGGCCTCGCCGCGCAGCGGCCAGATTCGTCCCGGCCTGACAAGCACGGCGTCGCGGAGGCCGAGGGTGCGGACAGATGCGTGGTCGGCATCGCCGTCCTTTCCGACCTTGCCCGTGATTTCGACCTCGCCCTCGAGGACGACGACCAGGACGGTCTCGTCGGGACCCGGTGCCACCGAGAACGGGCCGGTGAGACGCTCGACCCGGAGGGAACCCGTCGCGGCGGTGCGGCGCAGCATCAGGTTCAGGTCGTCGGAGCTCTCCGCCGACCCGGTCGACGAGACCAGGCTCTCCCCTGTGAACGCGCAGACTTCGTACTGGCCGACGTGCTGCGCCGTGCCGTCGATGGTCAGGTCGAGCCCGGCCACGGACAGCGGGACGAGGCATCGGTCGACGCCGGCGAATTCTGAGAAGACCGAGTCACCGGAGATCGTCGCGATGCTGACCCGCCAGTCGAACTCGTCCATCGTCGCCGCAGGGGGCGCCACGGCGACCGTGCTGGTCCAGCCTCTGCCATTGCGCCAGGCGACGGGAACCCGGGCGCTCGCGCGGGAGACTGCGTCAGAAGGCTGCACGGGCGGCACGGGTCACCGCCGGGGGCAGGCGTTGTCCGAGCAGCCAGGTGGCGGCGGTGAGCGGCACCCCCGGTCGATAGGCGATGTGCGAGATCGAGGGGGCATCGAGCACCTGCAGATCGGCGCGACCGCCGACCCGGAGCGAGCCGACGGCATCCGCCCCCGAGTCACGCCCGAGGGCGCGGGCGCCGCCGCGGGTGGCCGCTCGCACGGCTTCCTCCACGGTCAGGTGCATCTGCAGCACGGCCGTCGCGATGCAGAACTGCATCGAGGTCGTGTACGAGGTACCGGGGTTGCAGTTGGTCGCTATCGCGACGGTGACGCCCGCGTCGAGGAGCGCGCGGGCCGGCGCGAGCGGTTCCCGGGTGGACAGGTCGCAGGCAGGCAGCACGGTCGCCACGGTGTCCGACCCGGCCAGGGCGTCGAGGTCCGCGGGAGTCAGGTAGTTGCAGTGGTCGACGCTCGCCGCCCCGAGTTCGACGGCCAGGGCGACGCCTCCGCCCTGGCCGAGCTGGTTGCCGTGCACCCGCAGGCCGAGCCCCGCCGCCCGGCCGGCGAGCAGGACCTCGCGGGCCTGTTCGACGTCGAACGCCCCGCGCTCGCAGAACACGTCGATAAAACTGACCCACGGGGTGACGGCGGCGAGCATCGGGCCGGTCACGAGGTCGAGGTAGTCGCGGGCGCTGATGCCCTCCGGAACCAGGTGCGCGCCGAGGAAGGTCACCACGTCCGCTCCGCGCGAAGCGATCTCGGCGGAGCGGCGCTCGGTGTCCACGTCGAGGCCGTAGCCGGTCTTGGTCTCGAGGAAGGTGGTTCCCTGCGCCCGCGCCTCGTCGCGCAAGGCTCGGAGATTGGACTCGAGTTGGGCATCCGTCGCGGCCCTCGTCGCGTTCACCGTGGTACTGATGCCGCCGGCGGCATATTTCGTGCCGGCCATGCGCGCCTCGAATTCGGCCGAACGGTCGCCGGCGAAGACGAGGTGGGAATGCGAGTCCACCCAGCCGGGCAGCACGGCCCGCCCGCCGACACTCGTGCGCACGTCGGCGACGGGCGGATGCTCGGCGTCGCCGATCCAGGCGATCCTGCCGTTCTCGATGACGAGCGCGGCGTTCGCGCGACGGTCCTCGTGGCCGGCGAACGTGCTCAGCTCGCCGATATCGGTGATCAGTTCGGAGGTCATGCGCGTTCCTTCGGGATCAGGCGGGCCGGGTTCGTGCGGTCGATGGTGTGGTCGAGCCGGTGCAGGGCCGCACCGAGCAGGACTGCGGGGTTGGCAGCGGGCGACACGAGAAGCCCGTCGCTCGCGATGATACGTCCGCCGACGATGACGCGGCGCACATCGCTCGCGGTAGCGACAAGGGGGAGCTGGTCGGGACCCGCGCCGACGGTGCGGACCGAGTCGGTGTCGAGTTCGACGAGGTCCAGCCACGCACCGACCTGCAGCCCGCCGGTCCCGAGCCCGAGCGACGCGTAGCCGCCGCGGGTGAGTGTCTCGGTCAGTTCCGGTGGTGAGAAGCGGCCGCGCCGACCGGAGGCGAGACGTTCGCCGGCCTCGAGGCCGCGGGCCTCGAGAAATGGGTCGACGACCGCGTTCTGGTCGGATCCGAGGGCGAGCCGGGCTCCGGCGTCCGCCAGGCGTCGAGCGGGCCCGATCCCGTCCCCCAGGTCGGCCTCTGTGGTCGGGCAGAACACGGCCGTCACCCCGGCGTTGCCGAGAAGCTTGATGTCCGCGTCGGTGAGGTGGGTCGCGTGCACGACGCTCAGCCGCGGAGTGAGCGCGCCGAGTTCGTGCAGCAGGCCGGTCGGAGTGAGGCCGTATTCAGCGAGGCACTCCGCATTCTCCTGGGGCTGTTCGGAGAGGTGGATGTGCAGCGGCACCGTGGGCGGCAGCCCGGCGAGAATCGTCGCCATCGCCGATCGGGGCACGGCCCGTACCGAGTGCAGGGCGGCACCGAGCGTGACTGTTGGGCCAGGGCCGGCCAGAGTGCGAGCGCCGGTACCGAGGGTGTCCCGCAGGCTTTCCCAGCGCCGAAGCCAGGCCTCCGCCGAGCCGTCGCCGAACCGCCGCTGCAGGCTCTGAGAGCGGGCGATCGGCGCCTCCGCGCAGGTAGCAGGTGTCGAGCAGGGTCAGGCGGATCCCGGTGTCCCGCGCGGCGGCCTCGACCGCGAGCTCCATCGCGTGGGCGTTCGGGTACGGCCGGCCGTCCTGCCGGTGGTGCACGTAGTGGAATTCGCCGACGGCCGTCCAACCGCTGACGAGCATCTCGGCGAACACTGCCGAGGCGAGCTCGTAGTAAAGGTCGGGGTCCAGAGCGGATGCCGCGGCGTACATATTCTCTCGCCAGCGCCAGAAGTCGCCGCCGTTCGCGTGGGTACGACCGCGCAGGGAACGATGGAAAGCGTGCGAATGCGCGTCGCCCATCCCGGGGAGCACGGTGCCGAGGACGATGTCGCCGGCGCTCGCCGGAGCGCCCCGATCGAGCCGGGCGATCGTCCCGTCCGGCGCCGCGTGCACCCGCACCGCGTCCACGGGCGCGCCGTCGATCAGGGCGGTCGCGCACCAGAACGTCACAGTGCTCTCCGATGACACAGTGCTCTCCGGCGTCACAGCAGCTCCCGGAGAACCTGCTCGAGAGCGGTGACGCCGGCGAGGCAGTCATCGAGGGTGGCGAACTCCTCCGGTGAATGGGAGATGCCGGTCGGGTTCCGCACGAAGATCATCGCGGTGGGCAGGCGACTCGACAGCACGCCGGCATCGTGGCCGGCCCCAGTGGGGAGCGTGGGGACGCCGTGCAGGGAGCGAACAAGCCGGTCGCGCAGCGCCGGGTCGAAGGCGACGGCCCCGCTCCAGGATTCCTCGGCGACAACCGCCGTGCACCCCTCCGCTGCGGCGGCCTCGGAGACCCGCGCGGTGATCTCCGTGACGAGGTCCCGCGCCGCGGCGTCCTCGGTGGCCCGGGCGTCGAGCCAGACCGCGACCTGCGAGGAGATCACGTTGGTGCCGCCCGGCACGGCCTCGATCCGGCCGATCGTGGCCCGGGATCCGGGGCTCGCGACGGCGGCATCGCGAACGGCGAGCATCGAGCGGCCGGCTGCGAGCATCGGGTCCCGGCGGTCGGTCATCCGCGTGGCACCGGCGTGGTTGCCCTCCCCGGTGAAGGTCACGCGCCAGCGCCCGTGCGCGAGGATCGACGAGGCGACCGCGACCGGGCTGCCCAGGTCGATCAGCCCGCGGCCCTGCTCCACGTGCAGCTCGACGAACAGGCCGATGCGAGCGAGGGCGGTTCGGTCCTCGCCGAGGCGGGCCGGGTCGATCCCGGCAGCGGATGCCGCCGCCCCGAGCGAGATGCCCTCCGCGTCGACGAGAGCGCGGGCCCGATCGGCGTCGAGTGCGCCGGTCATCAGCCGGGAGCCGAGGCAGGCGATGCCGAACCGGGAGCCCTCCTCCTCAGCGAAGACGAGCACGGCGCAGGGGCGTGCGGGCCGGAACCCGCTCGCCTGCAACCGGTATATCGCCTCGAGGGCGCTGACCACGCCGAGGGGGCCGTCGTATGCGCCGCCGCCGGGAACGGAGTCGAGGTGGCTGCCCACGACGATCGCATCGTCGCCGCGCGGGCCCCACCACGCCCAGGTGTTTCCGTTCCGGTCGGTCTCCACGTCGAGCCCGAGCCGGACGGCGCGTTCGGCGAACCAGTCGCGCAGTTCACGGTCGGCCGGCTGCCAGAGGTGCCGGGAGTAGCCACCGCGCCGGGTGTCCCTGCCGATCTCCGCGATCTCGTCGAGGCCGGAGAGCAGGCCGTGCGCGGTTGCCGGCCCCGTGCCGGTGGTGGCCGACTCCGTCATTCGCCCTCCCACATCGGCACGCGCAGGCCGCGCTCACGGGCAACGGCGGCGGCACGCTCGTACCCGGCGTCGACGTGACGCATCACGCCGGTGCCGGGGTCGTTGATCAGTACCCGTTCGATCTTCTGGGCGGCGAGCTCCGTGCCGTCGGCAACGGTGACCTGGCCCGAGTGGATGGACCGGCCCATGCCGACGCCGCCACCCTGGTGGATCGACACCCACGTCGCGCCCGACGCCGTGTTGAGCAGGGCATTCAGCAGCGGCCAGTCGGCGATCGCGTCCGAGCCGTCCTTCATGCCCTCGGTCTCACGGTAGGGAGAGGCGACGGAGCCGGAGTCGAGGTGGTCGCGCCCGATCACGATCGGGGCGCTGATCTCGCCGGAGGCCACCATCTCGTTGAACTTGAGCCCGGCCAGGTGTCGTTCCTTGTAGCCGAGCCAGCAGATCCGGGCGGGCAGGCCTTCGAACTGCACCTTCTCCTGGGCGCCGTGGATCCAGCGCGCGAGCTTCGCATCGTTCGGGAACAGCTCGAGGATCGCCCGGTCGGTCGCGGCGATGTCGGCCGGGTCTCCGGAGAGCGCGGCCCAGCGGAACGGCCCCTTGCCCTCGGCGAACAACGGCCGGATATAGGCGGGCACGAAGCCGGGAATCTCGAACGCCCGCTCGCAGCCGCCGAGCACGGCCTCCGCGCGGATCGAGTTGCCGTAGTCGAACACTTCGGCTCCGGCGTCGCGAAACCCGACCATGGCGGTGACGTGCTTGGCCATCGATGCCCGCGCCCGGATCGTGAAGTCCTCGGGGTCCGCGGCGGCTCGGGTGTGCCAGTCGGCGACGCTGATGCCCTCCGGCAGGTAGCTGAGTGGGTCGTGCGCACTGGTCTGGTCCGTGACGATGTCGATCGCGACGCCGCGTTCGAGCAGTTCGGTGAAGACGGATGCCGCGTTGCCGACGAGCCCGACGGAAAGCGCCCGGCGCTCCGCCTTCGCTGCCAGGACCCGGGCGACGGCGTCGTCGAGGTCGTCCGTCATCTCGTCGAGGTAGCCGTGGTCGACGCGGCGCTGCAGGCGCGCGGGGTCGACGTCGACGATGAGTACCGCGCCGCCGTTCATCGTCACGGCGAGGGGCTGGGCGCCGCCCATGCCGCCGGCCCCGCCGGTGAGGGTGAGGGTTCCGGCGAGCGTGCCGTCGAATCGCTTGTCCGCGATCGCGGCAAAGGTCTCGAACGTGCCCTGCAGGATCCCCTGAGTGCCGATGTAGATCCACGAACCGGCGGTCATCTGGCCGTACATGGTCAGCCCGGCCTGCTCGAGCTTGCGGAACTCGGGCCACGTCGCCCAGTCCCCGACGAGGTTGGAATTGGCGATAAGCACCCGAGGCGCCCAGGTGTGGGTGCGGAAGACCCCGACCGGCTTGCCGGACTGCACGAGCAGGGTCTCGTCGTCCTCGAGCTCACGGAGGGTGCGCACGATCGCGTCGAATGCCTCCCAGCTGCGGACGGCCTTCCCGGTGCCGCCGTAGACGACGAGATCGTCGGGACGCTCGGCGACTTCGGGGTCGAGGTTGTTCATCAGCATGCGCAACGGCGCCTCGGTCTGCCAGCTCTTCGCGGTCAGGGTGGTGCCCCTGGCTGCACGGACCGGACGGGGGAGATGCTTCTGGGCCACGATTTTCTTCCTTCTGGTTGATGCTGGTTGAGGCTGGCTGGCTGGATCAGGTCTGGTTCGGCAGCGGGTCGGAACCCAGCCGTTCGGAAATCTCGCCGGCGACCCGAACGAGGAGAGCGCCGATGCTTTCGAGTCCGGGATCGGTGACGCGGTAGTTCGGGATCACGACCGAGAGCGTTGCGACGATGGTGCCGACCGAGTGGACGGGCACGGCGATCGCAGTCGAGTCGTGGTCTGCTCCGCTTCGGACGACCGCATACCCGTGGACGCCGACCCGGCCGGCGAACGCCGTGCCCGCCGCCGTTGTGGAGCGGGGAATCACCCGGCCGACCCAATTGGCCAGTTGCACCGGATGGGTCCCCTGCACGCCGGCCGCGTACAGCATGGTGTCCGAGGTCGACGGCAGCCCGAGGTAGGCGTTTTCGCTCGTGAGCTCGACGATCTCGTGCAGCTTCGGCTCCGCGACGGAGACGATGGTCTCCCGGGAAAGCGCCTGGGCGCCGAGGCGGATGGTGATGCTCCCCGGGCGGTAGTCGCCGCTGTCATCGCGGGAGACGAACCCGGTTGTCTCGAGGGTGCGAAGCAGCCGGAGGGTGGTCGAGACCGACAGGTCGCTGCCGCGGGCGGCTTCGGTCAGGGAGACGGCACCGTGTTCGCACACATAGGCGAGGAGACCGAGCGCGCGCTCGACGGTCCTGGTACCCGTGGATTCCGGAGCGTCCGCGCTCATGTCAGCACCTTTCGAGAGAATCCGCTCAGGCTAGTCCGAGAAGATTTCCATCTAGTGACAACATGATTTCATTTTTTGAGGTGCGGGGCAAGGCCTCGCAAGTGGGAAAGCCGTCGACCGGGAACTGTCGCCGAAACGGACAACTGTGGCCGGGGCGCCGGCCACAGTTGTTCGTACTGGGAACGGATGCCGGGCTTAGCCGGGCTCAACCGGGCTGGGGCGCCTCGAGGGGGATGCCTTTCGGCTTGCGCAGGGCTCGGGTGGCGGGCAGGACCAAAACGAGGATGACGAGCGGGATCAGGAAGGCGAGGCCGAAACCGGTCTGATCCGCGACCAGCCCGACGATCACGGTGCCGAGGATGGCGCCCGCGTAGTTGAAGAGGTTCACCCTCGCGATGATCTCGTCGCTGCGGGAGGGCAGAACGTCGCCAGCGGCCCCGAAGGAGAGCGGGACGAGTGCTCCCGCGATGACGCCGGTGAGGGCGAAAGCCGATGATCGCGCCTGCGCTGGTCGGGACGAGGGCGATCACGACGAATCCGATTCCACCGAAGGCGATGGCCGACGTCGCGATGACCGTTCGGGCGGTGCGGCGGGCGAGATAGTCCACGCCGAGCCGTGAGACGAGCACCACGATCTGGTACGCGGCATAGCCGAGCGGCGCAGCCCACGCCGCCGTGTGCAGCGTGCCGCTGAGATAGACGCTGCTCCAGGTGCTCACAGCGGAGTCGGCGACGAACGCCGCGAGGATGAGCGCCCCGATCACGAAGACGGGCCAGCGCGGAATGCGGGTGGCGTCGCGGGCGTGGCCGGGGGCGCGGGCCGCGTGACCGGTGTCGAGGAGCCGCCAGCCGGCGACGATGACGAGAACATCGACGATGCCGACGATCGCGAGGGCTGCACCGGCGCCGGCCGGGGTCTCCACGAGCGCGACCATCAGGAACGCCCCGACGATCGCGGCGAGTGTGTACGCGGCGAAGAACCGCCCGAGGAGGGGTCGGGGCCTGCCTCTCTGGACGAGGACGCCCTGCATCGCGGTCGAGGCATCCACGGCTCCCAGCCCGACACCGAAGACGAGCACGGCACCCATATAGATCGGGGCCGGCTGCGCGGTCGCCATCAGAAAGAACCCGACGGCCTGGGCGGCGATGCCGCTCAGCAACGCCGCCTTGCTGTTGCGGCGGACGGCGATCGCGTCGGCGAGAACGGAACCGCCCGCCGCGGCAAGGGAGACTCCGAGAAGGAGCAGGGCCACCATGGTGGCGTCGAGGGACTGTCGTGCCTGGATGGTGGGGAGGGAGGTCACGACCACCGCGTAGCCGAGGCCCTGCACGGCATACGTCGAACCGACGGAGATCAGTTCGGCGCGCGGGGCGGGGCGATACGGGCTCAGGCTCCACAGCGGATGCCGCTTCCGGACGATGGAGAAGGCCTGGCTGGCAATGTCGATCGTCATGTCCACATCCGTTTCGGTCAGGGCTGGTTCCCCCGAGGATACAAGCGTGAAGTCCTCGGCGCGGGCCGCCGCGACGAGACCCGCGGTTCGTCCCGATGCCGCGGATCCTCTCCCGGTCTAGAGTGAGATCGCGTCCGTCCGTTTCCGGGGTCTGGCGGCGCTTGCGCTCGGGGGATGTATGAATCGCATGGTCAGTCCGATCTTTCCGAACCGATCCGAACCGGTCGGGAACAGCGCGGTGCCCGGCGCCGGAGCCTGAGCTGCTCGCCCGGGCCTTCGCCGCGACGTCCACCGTCTCCCTGATCACCGACGTGGCGCAGAACATCCTGCACGTCAGCGCGGCTTTCACCGCGATCACCGGGTACACCGAGGACGAGATCCTCGGGACCAACTGTCGGCTTCTGCAGGGACCCGGGTCCAGCGCCGACGTCCGGGGGTCGATCCGGCGCGCACTCGAGGCCGGTGAAGGGTTCGACGGCGACATTCTCAACTATCGCAAGGATGGCTCGCCGTTCTGGAACGGTCTGAGTATCGTGCCGCTCCGGGACCCCGCCGGCGAGATCACGCACTATGTCAGCGTGCAGCGCGATATCAATACCAGGATCACCCTCCAGGAGAAGCTGGACTTCCAAGCCGGCCACGACGCCGTCACCGGCCTGCCGAACCGTTTCGGCTTCGAGTCGTACCTGCAACGTCGATCAACGGATGCCGCTCCGACCGGCCGCACTGACCGCGCCGGGCTCGGGCTGATCGCCCTGGACCATGTCCGAGGGGTCCGGCATTCTTTCGGATTCTCCGGAGCCGATGACGTGCTCGCGGAATTCGCCCGCCGCCTGAAGGGCCGGCTCCGGGAGGGTGACTACCTCGCGAGCTTCAGCGGCGACCAGTTCGTTGTCGTCCTCGAGGGCCTCTGCGACGACGCATCGCCTGAGCTGGCCGCCCGGCTCGAGCGCCTGCACGAAGCCGTCGAGACCCCGTTCCCGGTCGACGGCGAGTCCGTGATGCTCGGGATGACCATGGGGATCACGCCGTTTCCCGCCCGGAGTTCCGGGACACACGTCCTCCGGCTGGCGAGCCAGGCGCTCCCGGAACCCGGCTCGGATTCTTCGCGTCCGGACGCATGGTGGCGACTCGCTCCCACAGAACCGGTTGTCGACTGGGACACGACGATGGCCGCGACGGATTTCCGCCGCGGGGAGAGATCCCGCGAACTCCGGGAACGCCTGTTCGCCGGGGGACTGTCGATGTACATGCAGCCGATCATCGGCCTGGTCGACGGGACCCCTCGTCGCGTCGAAGCCCTCGCCCGGCTGACCCTCGCCGATGGCACCGTCGTTCCGCCGGACAGCTTCGTGCCGCAACTCGGCGGCAGCGACCTCGACGAGCTCTTCCGGATCGGTCTCAACGAGGCCCTCGGCTGGGTCGCCCGGTGGGAGCAGGACGGACTGGCCCTCGATGTCTCGGTGAACCTGGCCCCGTCGACACTGCTGCACCCCCTGTGCACCCGATGGGTCGCGAAGGCACTGCGTCGGTATGGTCTGGCCCCGAACCGGCTCAGCCTCGAACTGCTCGAGACGCAGGAGCTGGATGCGGCGGCCTCGCGCGCGGTGCTCGAGGAGCTCACCGGCCTCGGCGTCGGGCTCGCCCTCGATGACCTCGGGTCGGGCCACAGCAGCCTGAAACGGCTCGCCCAGCTGCCGTTCGACTCGATCAAGATCGACCGCGGACTGCTCGCCGGCGTCGCCACGAAACCGGTCGAGGCGCTCAGCCTCATTGCGACCCTGTCCCAGATGGGTCGAGACATGGGTGCGACCGTTGTTCTGGAGGGGATCGAGAATGCCGGCCTCGCCGAGGCGGCATCCGTGCTCGGAGCTTCACTCGGTCAGGGCTACTACTTCGCACGCCCGATGCCGGCCGCGGACGTGCCGTCCTGGGCGGCAGGTTTCGGGCTTCCCGAGGGATTCCATCGTCCTGACCGGGCCGGCCGACTGTACACCGAGCTCGGCGCGCTCGCGTATCACTGGCAATTCACCCGCTGGGGATCCCCGCATCCCTTCGTCATCGATGCCTGCCCCCTGACGGGATTCATCGCCGACCGCGGCATCGCCGGCAGCGCACCGCAGGCTCTGGCATGACCTCCAACATGGCGTGGACGGTGGTCACGATCGAGCCAGCGGCCTCCTGCTCGACTGGCTGGTCGACCAGAGTACGGGCCAGGTGGGCCAGACTGCACAGACTGCACAGACTGCACAGATGGGATATATGGGCCAGACGGGCGGGCTCAGGGCTGGCGCATAGATTCACTGGCTAACGTCGTGAGGTACCCCACTGGGTACCTCGTCGACACCGGTACCTCGTCGACACCGGTACCTCGTCGACACCAGTACCTCGTCGACGGACCGTCGAATGATGCTCGCGAAGGGAGTCGTCGTGCCCCAGCTGGAGCGGCAGGACGGCAGACGAACGCGCCG
The DNA here is from genome assembly GCF_027594785.1 of Cryobacterium breve. Taxonomy (GTDB): domain Bacteria; phylum Actinomycetota; class Actinomycetes; order Actinomycetales; family Microbacteriaceae; genus Cryobacterium; species Cryobacterium breve_A. The sequence goes on along the minus strand of NZ_CP075584.1, from coordinate 1,481,525 downwards.
GATCGCGATCATCGGTATGGCCGTGGCACTCTGCGCCGTTATCGGCTTCACCGGCTGGAACCTCGTGGGCCTGGGGATCGGCGCCGTCCCCGGAACCGCGGTCACCTGTCCGACCGCCGACCCCGTCGTCGTCGGCGCGATCACCGTGCCCGCCGGGCCTGTTGCCGGCTATTGCCAGGACCGCCTGGTCAATGCCGCGCACATCATGAATGCCGGGCGGGATCTCGGGATCGGGACGCACACCCAGACCGTCGGCGTGATGACGGCCCTGGGCGAGTCGGGTTTGCGGGTGCTCGACCACGGCGACGCGGCAGGTGCCGACAGCCGCGGGCTGTTCCAGCAGCGCGACAACGGCGCCTGGGGAACACTGGCCGACCGGATGGACCCCTACGTCTCTGCGCAGAATTTCTTCACCAAGCTGACGAAGGTCGCCGGCTGGAAGGAGATGGAGCCGACACTGCTTGCCCACGCGGTCCAGGTCAACGCCGACCCCGAGCACTACGCGGCGTACTGGGCGCGGGCGGAGGACATCGTGGCGGCCCTCGCGATCCCCACGGCCCCGTGACGCACGGGGCCGCGAGGCCTGGGGTCGTACAGCAAGGCCTCAGCTGCGGCGAGTGACCAGGTAGTCCAGCGCCGCGGTGTGGAGCTCGGCGTCGAAGCCGCGGGCGACCCCGTCGATCTCGACGATCGGCACGATCTGCCGCACGCTCGAGGCGAGCCAGACGGAGTCTGCGGCATGCAGTTCGTCGGGAGTGACGGTGCGGTACTCGGTGGTCAGCCCGTTCGCATCCGCGTACTCAAAGAAGGCGGCCTGTGCCGTGCCGGCCAGGATGCCCTGGTCGGTCGACGGCGTGACGAGGTGCCTGCCGAACTGCAGCACGGCTGTCGACGTCGGCCCTTCCAGGACGAACCCGTCGCTGCTGATGAAGATCACGTCGTCGGCTCCCCGGCGCTCCGCCTCACGGTAGACCGACTTATTCACCGCGTAGGAGAGGGTCTTCGCTCCCTGCAGCAGCCATGGGGACGTCTGGGCGACATCGTGGCGGTAACCGCGGTCGAGGGTGACCACCTTCAGGCCGTGGGTGCGCGCCTCGGTGAAGTCGGGTTCCGGGTCGACGAAGACCCAGCCCGTGCACCGGCCGGCGCCCTCGATACCGCGGGTGAGCACGAGCTTGACCGACAGGCGCGGGTGGGTCGACGCTGCGATTCCCTGGCGAATGCCCTCGCGGTAGAGGTCGAGGCACGGAGCCGGCAGGTCGAGCAACCTGGCCGAATTGGACAGACGGGCCAGGTGCGGCTCGAGGGCCTGGCCGAAACCGTCGATGGCGTCGAGCGTTTCGAAGATGCCGTCGCCCCGGGTCACCGCGAGGTCGAGCACCGAGATCTGCGGATCGGACGGGTCGGCCCGACGGACCGAGGCCGCGAGCGCGGAGGCATCCGTTCCGGTCTGGGTCGGGTCATCCAGCATGAACAGCACGCGGGGGTCCGCCCCGTCTGTGGGCGAGGCGTCCGCGTTCGTCGCAACGGGATTCGTGTCTGCTGTGCTCATCGTTCTACTCCATAGTGCTCGTGGCTGATCGTGTTCTCGGAAATCCAGTCGGGCAGCACCGCGTAGCCGAGGCCCGGCCCGGTGGGAACGGTCACCATGCCGTCGAGTGCGGTGACCGGGGGTCGATGATGTCCTTCGCGTAATACTTCTCCGACGCCGACACATCCGACGGGTAGCTGAAGTTGGGCAGCGACGACAGGGCGACGTTGGCCGCACGCCCGATGCCGAACTCGTGCATGCCGCCGCACCACACCGGGATGCCCGCATCCCTCGCAAGATCGTGTGCAGCGCGGGCAACGGTGAGACCGCCCATCCGTGACACCTTGATGTTCAGGATCCGGCCGGCGCCGAGGGCGATCATCGTGCCGATGTCGTCGAGGTCCACGACTCCCTCGTCGAGGCAGATCGGGGTCTCCAGGGTGGCCTGGAGCGTGGCATGGGCGACGAAATTGCGGGGTGCGTACGGCTGTTCGATCATGCTGAGGCCGAATTCGTCGAGACCGCGCATCAGGGCCGTGGTTTCGTCGGTATCCGCGTAGATCCCGTTCGCGTCCACATGGACGTCCTGCTTCGGGAAGGCGGCGCGTACCGCCCGAACGGGACCGATGTCCCAGCCCGGCTTGATCTTGAGTTTCACCCGGCGGTAGCCGGCGTCGACATGGCGGCTGACCTCGGCGAGCAGGGCGTCGATGGACGATTCGATGCCGAGGGAGACCCCCGCGGCGACCTCGGCGCGGGTGCCGCCCAGTGCCACAGACAGCGGTTCGTCGCGCGCGCCGGAGTACAGGCTCCACGCGGCCATGTCGAAGCCGGCCTTGGCGAACTCGTGGCCGCGGATGCGTGCCCACGTCGTCGCCAGCTCGGCCGGCGTCTCCCACTCGTGCCCGATGATCGCGGGGACGATGTACTTCTTCGCGACGAGCAGGGCCGTGTCCACGGTCTCCGAGGAGTAGAAGGGGTCGCTCGCCGATGCGATCTCGCCCCAGCCGACCGCGCCGGATTCTTCGGTCAGACGCACCACGATGTGGTCGAGGTGGCTCTTGCGGTGAGAACTGGTCTCGAAACCGTGCACCAACGGCAACCGGGTGACAAACAGGGAAACGCCCACTACCTTCATCGTGCTCCTTCGATGCTGCGTTCCATTGTTCACTCCACGTAACTGTTCAGGATCTGGTTCAGATGCTCCCGCTCGGCAAACCGGCGCCGCGCTCCCTTGGCACTGGCAATACTCAAGGTACTCACCAGGTGGATGACGGCGGCCACCGCCGTGGGGGAGTCGGCGGACGAGGCGCTGCTGGTCGGCACCGTCACGGTTTCGGTGGCGAAGGCCGCGACGGGCGCATCGGGGGAGTCCGTGACGGCGATCACGGTGCCGCCGGCCGCGGCGAACCGTTCGGCGACGAGCACACTCTGCCGCTGGTACCTGCGGAACGAGAACACCACGAGCACATCGGTCGGGCGCACGTCGCTGAGGACGTCGATCGAGCGGACGGCGGCTTCGTCGATGAGAAGCACCTGTGAGAGTCCGGCCGAGAGGTCCCAGGCGAACAGGGTCGCGTAGGCGAAGGACTTGCCCGCGCCGAGCACATACCGCCTGCGAGCGGCCACGATCCGGGCCGGTGCGCGCACGAGGGCATCGTCTTCCCCGAGGTGCGCGAACGTCTCGGCCAGGTTCTTCTTCTCGCTCTCCACGATTCGCGCGCGCAGGACCGACGACGAGGACCGTTTCTGCAGCCGCGCTGCGTACCGGTCCTCCGGGCTCGCGAGGGTCTCATTCGCCGCGTTCGCCTCGGTCATCGAGCTGCCTGGTGGATGCGCGGCGCAGCCTCCTGGGTCCCGGCCGCGACGAACACGTATGCGGCGCTCGTGCCGTCCACCCGGACGCAGGATTCGGCGACGTAGCCGCGCTCGAAGAGGTCGGTGAAGGTTTCCGCCACGGCCGCGCGCAACGCCTGGACGATCGCGGGAGCGAGTGTCTTCGCGGGAGTGTCGGACGGGATCGGCACGTGGATGACGTCGCCGTCGCCCACCGGCCGACCCCAGTGCCGGGGCAGCGTCGTTCCCAGTGCGGTGGGATCCACGACGGGGAAGCTCGGGGGATCGACGCCGCGGCGCGGGGCCGGGTGGCAGACCCGATAGCGGCGGACGCCAGCGACCAGTCGACGATCAGGCGGTCGGAGAACGGCTCGTCGTAGTAGTTCGCGGCGAAGCGCACTCCGCGGGCGCCGAGCACGTCGAGGTTGAAGTGGGCATTGCGGGCAAGGGTCGGGTCGAACGCCCAGCGCATCGAGGTGAGTCCCTCTGATCTCGCGATGAAGGCCTGTTCCTGCTTGAGCAGGCGGCCCACTCCCTTGCCCTGCCAGGCGGGGTCGATGAACGCGGCCTGCGAGTACAGGTAGGGAGCCCCGGATTCGAAACCCACGAAGCCGTAGGCGAAACCGACGAGCTCGCCGGCGCCGTCCCGCGCGGCAACGGCCGCACCGCCGTTGCCCACGATTGCCGAGAGCAGCTTCGGGTTCAGGCTGTGATCGGCTGCGGTATAACCGAACACCCGGGTATATAGCTCGCTGGCGTGGCCGAACACGGCGCGTGACCGGGTGGATTCCACCGTGAGTTTCAGGTCACCCATGTTGTGTCGTTTCCCTGTCCTGGTCTTTTCGGAACACGATGTTCCAGAACCAATCTGACAATCATAAACAACTTATGTGTCGTATTCGTTTCGCAACTCTCAAGCAAATCCACGAACTGGTCGAAGGATAGGTAACATATCTTCTACCTGTTCCGAGCCTGCCACCGCCTGAGGAGATGCCGTCATCACAACCACTGGACCCGTCATCCCCGACGCATCCGCACGCGTGCGTGCCCTGGCGACCCTCGAGGACTACGTGCTGCGCGAAACGCCGACCGGGGCGAGCGCGGCCATCACGGCGTTCACCGATGCCCTCGCGACCCGCTATACGGAACTCGGCGGCACGGTCGTCCTGCACCCGACACCCGGAGGCGCCCACCTGGTGGCGGACTTCCCCGGGCGCGGCAGCGGCGTCGGCGCCGCCCCCGTTCTCCTGATCGGGCACTCCGACACGGTGTGGCCGGCCGGCACCCTCGCCGGCGACGTACCGTGGACCGCCGACGGCACCCGCATCACCGGTCCGGGGGTCTACGACATGAAATCCGGCCTCGTGGTCATGGAAGAGGCCCTCGAGTTGCTCCGTGCGCGGGCCGCGACCGGCGCAGTGGACCACGTGCCGGTGCGGATCATCGTCACGGCAGACGAGGAAATCGGCTCCCCGACCTCGGGCGCGCTGCTCCTGGCCACGGCCGAAGGCTGTTCGGCGGCCATCGGCTTCGAGTCTCCGCATCCCAACGGTGACCTCAAGGTCGGGCGCCTCGGCAGCACCCGCCTGGCGCTCGCCGTGTCCGGTGTTCCCGCCCACGCCGCCCTCGACCCGGAGAAGGGTGTCTCCGCGACCGAGGAGATCATCGACCAGCTGCTGCGGGTGCGGGACATCGCCGCCCGCGCGACGACCCGCGCCGGTGCACGCCCGGGCGCCCGGGTGCTCTACAACCTCGGATCCATCACAGCACCCGGCCTGGCCAACGTCGTGGCGGACAACGCCGTGGCCGTGCTCGGCTTCCGCTTCTCCGATCCGGACATCGAAGGCGAAGTCCTCGACGAGATCGAGGCGCTGGTGCCGATCCGCCCGCGAGCGGAGGTGGCCATCACCCGTCTGTCCTACCGCCCGGCCTGGAAGTCCAGGGTCGCCGACCAGGAGCCTGTCGGCGTTGATCTCCGGCTGCGACTCCCGGCTCGGCGACACCCGTCCGGGCCGTTCCCCCCTCGGCGCAGCCCCGGCGGCCGGCGCCGCAGACACCAACCTGCTCGGCGCATCCGCCCTGGGCGTTGTCGACGGTTTCCGGACCCCGCGGGGCGCGGTGCGCATGCCCGCAGCGAGCACATCATCGTCGCCTCGCTCTGGGAACGAATCCGCCTGCTGGCCGCGGTCCTCACAGCCATCCACCTGCCGGGCTGAGCGGCCTCGCCCGCCACCGGTCGAGGAGGCGACCGGCCCTTCCTCTTTCGCGCGGTTCGGGGCGATGTCATACTCACCTCGAATGGGGGGTGCCGGACAGCAACGGATGCGGGGGTCAGCGACGTTCGCGTCGGATTGCGGGTGACTCGATGAACAAGTGGACGGCGGTCGCGGTCCTCGGAAGTGCGCAGTTCGTCATGGTGCTCGACAGCACCGTCATGAACGTGTCGATCTCGACCGTTGTCACGGACCTGGACACCACGGTCGCCGCCATGCAGAGCGCGATCACGTTCTACACCCTCACGATGGCGGCGGTCATGCTGCTCGGCGCAAAGCTCGGTGATGTCTGGGGCCGGCGGCGCGCGTTCGTGATCGGCGCGATCGTCTACTCCTGCGGTTCGCTGTTGACGGCACTGAGCCCGAATTTCGTGGTGCTCTTCCTCGGCTGGTCGGTCATCGAAGGGCTCGGCGCCGTGCTGGTGATCCCGGCCATCGCCGCTCTCGTCGCGGAGAACTACCGGGGCAGCGACCGCGTGACCGCGTACGCGATCATCGGCGCCGTGTCCGGGGCCGCCGTCGCCGCCGGCCCCCTGATCGGAGGCTACGTCACGACCTACCTGAACTGGCGGTACGTCTTCGTGTCCGAAGTCGTGATCATGATCGGCGTCGTCCTCACGGCACGCCTCATCGCCGACAACAGCAGGCCGAGCAGTAGCAGGATCGACGTCCCGAGCGTTCTGCTCTCTGCTGCGGGCCTCGTGCTCGTGGTCTACGGGATGTTGCAGAGCAAGACCTGGGGGTGGATCCTCCCGAAGCAAGCCCCCGAGATCAACGGGAATCCGATCGAGCCCCTGGGCCTGTCCCTCGTGCCCTACCTGATCCTGCTGGGTGCATTCCTGCTCGTGCTGTTCTCCGGCCGCCAACGGCGACTGGCCGAGACGGGCAGGGCGCCGCTCCTCGATATCGGGCTGTTCTCGATCACGCAGGCTCCGATCCGGGCTCTCCGTGTTGGGCGCGCAGTACGCGTTCACCGCCGGGGTGTTCTTCATGATTCCGATCTACCTGCAAATGACCCTGGGCCTCAACGCCCTGGAGACCGGGCTGAAGATCTTTCCGCTGTCGATCGCGCTCATCCTCTTCTCCGTCGTCGGCACCCGGTTGTCGACGCTGTGGTCACCGCGCCGAATCGTGCGCGTGGGGCAGGTCGTCCTCGTCGGAAGCGCCGCCTGCCTGCTCGGGTCGGTCTCGCTGGACCTGAAGAGCGTCGTATTCGGCATCGGGATGTTCACGGCGGGGGCTGCACTCGGCCTTCTCGCCTCGCAACTCGGAAACGTGAACATGTCCAGTGTCGGCGAGGAGAAGACGAGCGAGGTCGGCGGACTCCAGGGCGTCTTCCAGAATCTCGGCTCCTCGCTCGGCACCGCGCTGATCGGGTCCGTGCTGATCGCGTCGCTCTCGTCCTCGTTCCTCGGCTCCGTGGAGAGCAGCAGCCTCCCCGACGCCGTGAAATCCGCAGTCAGCACGCAGACCGAGGCCGGAATCGCCATCGTGCCCGTCTCGAGTGTGGCCGGTATCGCGACGGACGCCGGACTGTCGAGCACAGACAGTGCCGCGTTGACCACGATCTACAGCGAATCGCAGGTGTCGTCCCTGAGGGTGTCCTTTTTCGCGCTGATCCTCTTCGCGCTCGGATCCCTGCTGTTCTCCAGGAACATTCCGAACGAGACCGTCGCGAGGCGCCAGGGGAAGACCCGCGAGGCGCAGCAATCGCCGTGACCAAGCCCATTCCTGAAACCCAGGAAGGGCACTAGTTTGTCAGCGACGAGGGCATCGCACGGGTGTCCGTGGATCCGAAGGAGTGACGGCGCATGGACAATTTCTGGAACCTGGTGGGGTTCTTCTTCTGGTCCTTCGTCTTTCTGGCCTACCTCATGGTGCTCGTGACCATCATCGGAGACCTGTTCAGCGACCATGAGGTCAGCGGCTGGGTCAAGGCGATCTGGATGATCTTCCTGGTCTTCCTGCCCTTCCTCACCGCGCTCGTCTACCTGATTGCGCGGGGTTCCGGGATGTCCCAGCGCCAGGAGCAACGTCGGCAGCAGTATCGCGGCGCGACCGACCAGTACATCAAGACCGTCGCGGGTTCGTCGCCGTCCACGGAGATCGCGGATGCGAAGAAGTTACTGGACACCGGCATCATCACCCAGTCCGAGTACGAGCGGCTCAAGGCCAGGGCGCTGGGCTAGACGGCACGGGCAGAAAACGACTGAGTAACGACAGAGAAGTCGTCAGCCGTGTATGAGGACAGGGCCGCGCTCGACAACGTCGTCGAACATGCGACCGTCGAGGAGCGCAAGGCCAGGGGCAAGCAGGCGCGGCAGCAGACTCCCCGCGCCAGTCACTCGGGTTGGTCGCCGGCCGCGGACCGGCCAGACCCGGTCGCGCTGCTCGAGGAACAGAATCTCACCAGGGACCAGGATCTGGTGCCGGTTCGGCACGGCCGGATGCTTGTCTCTCCATTCACGTTCTACCGGGGCGCGGCCAGGATCATGGCCGCCGATCTCAAGGACACCCCCAGGTCCGGGTTGATCGTCCAGCTCTGCGGCGACGCCCACCTGTCCAATTTCGGCCTCTTCGCCTCTCCGGAGCGCGCCCTGCTCTTCGACCTGAACGACTTCGACGAAACCCTGCCCGGCCCGTTCGAATACGACGTGCAGCGGATGTGCGCGAGTTTCACGATCGCGGCCCGCAACAACAGGTTCACGACGTCCCAGGTCCACGACGTGACGCTCGCTTCGGTGCGCGCGTACCGCGAGGCGATGGCGGAATTCGCGAAAATGCGCACGATGGACGTCTGGTACGCGCGCATGACCGAGGAGACCGTGATGGCGACCCTCCAGGTCGCCGCGGGCAGGAAGAGCGGAGACAAGACGGAGCGAACGGCGGCGGTGAACGCCGAGAAGAGGACGAGGGCGATCGCCGACAAGGCCCGCACCCGCGACAGCTTGCAGGCGCTGTCGAAACTCGCAGAGTTCGTCGACGGGGAGTACCGCATCATCAGCCAGCCGCCGATCGTCATCCCCGTCCGGGAGCTGACCACGACAACGGGACTGACGCCCGACGAGATCGAGGAATCGGTGCGGACGGCGTTCCGTTCCTACCGCGCCAATCTCCAGGACGACCGCCGCGCGCTGCTCGAACGTTTTGAACTCGTCGACGTTGCCCGCAAGGTCGTCGGCGTCGGGAGCGTCGGCACACGTGCCTACATAGCGCTGCTCCAGGGGCGTGACCAACAGGATCCACTCTTCCTCCAGGTCAAGGAGGCCAGGGCCTCTGTGCTCGAAGATCATCTCGACACGAGCCGCTACGAACAACCCGGCGAGCGCGTCGTGCAGGGACAACGGATGATGCAGGCCGCGAGTGACATCTACCTGGGCTGGACGAAAGGGGTGCAGCAGAACCGCTTCCTGTACTGGCGTCAGCTGCGCGACATGAAGGGCTCCGTCGTTGTGGAGAACATGGTGCCGTACGGCATGACCCTCTATGCCGGACTGTGCGGCTGGACGCTCGCTCGCGCGCACGCACGCTCGGGTGACCCGGTCGCCATCGCCGCCTACCTCGGGAAGAGAGACGAATTCGACACGGCCATCACCGATTTCTCGCTGCGCTACGCGGATCAGAACGACCGCGACTATCAGACATTCGCCGAGGCCGTCCGTTCCGGGCGGCTGCCGTCCATCGCCGGCCTGTAGTGCGTCCCCTCCGGACTCGCCACGCAGCGCTGCAGCCTAAGATTCAGGAGGGTCATCCTCAGCGGCGTCCCGCCCGTTCGCCGGACTCCGGCAGCTGGCTGAAGACCGGCCCCGAAGGACGAACCACCGATGTTGCACAAAACCAGCCTGCTCGCCGGGCTCGCGGCCCTGGTCCTGCTTCCGCTCACCCTCACCGGATGCTCGGCGAACGGGAGTAGCGCGACCGGCTCCGACGCGGCATCCGCCGGGAAGACCACCATCGCGATGGTCACCCACGGAAACCCCGGAGACGCGTTCTGGGACGTCGTCAAGAGCGGCGCGGAGCAGGCAGGGAAAGACCTCGGCGCGACCGTCACCTATCAGGGCGACGGCGACCCGGTGCGGCAGAGCCAGCTGATCGACTCGGCCGTCGCGACGCATCCGGACGGCCTGATCGTTTCGATGGCGAACCCCGACGGGGTCAAGGCGTCCATCGAGAAGGCCGTCGCGGCCGGTATCCCGGTGATCACGATCAACTCGGGACTCGAAGAGTCCCTCGCCTTCGGTGCGCAGACCCACGTGGGCCAGAGCGAGTATGCCGCGGGACAGGCCGCGGGGAAGCGGCTCGCCAAGGCGGGGGCCACCAAGGTGATCTGCGTGATCCACGAGGCCGGAAACACGGGCCTCGAAGACCGGTGCCGGGGAGCCGCCGACGGCCTCGGCAGCCCGGTCGCCAACGTGCAGGTCGACATCGCCAACCTCGCGGACGCCCAGAACACGATCAAGAGCACGCTCCTGGCCGACCCGACGATCGACGGTGTGCTCAGCCTGAACCCGGGCATCGCCGTCGCCGCGAGCCAGGCCATCACCGACGCCGGCAGCCATGCGCAGCTCGCGACCTTCGACGTGTCCAAAGACGTGACGACGCTCATCGAGGCCGGCTCGATCCTGTTCGCGGTCGACCAGCAGCCATACTCCCAGGGCTACCTTCCGGTGGTGTTCCTCACCCTGCAGAAACGCAACGGTGACGTCGTCGGCGGCGGCCAGCCGGTGTTCTCCGGCCCCGGGTTCGTGACGAAGGAAAACGCGGCGCAGGTCGCCACCTACGCGGCCCACGGAACGCGATGACCGGGCTGCTTCGCCGCCCCGAGGTCGGGGCACTTGTCGCCGCGTTCGGGATCTTCCTGTACTTCTCGATCTCGACATCCGCTTTCCTGACCCCGGCCGGCGTTGCAACCTGGCTGTACTCGTCGTCGCTGTTCGGGATCATGGCCGTCGCCGTCGCCCTCCTGATGATCGGCGGAGAGTTCGACCTGTCCGCAGGCGCGATGACCGGAACGACCGGCCTGATCGTCGGCATCGCGACGACGCAGTGGGGCCTGAACGTGTGGCTCGCCCTCGTGCTCGCGCTCGCCGCGGCCCTCCTCGTCGGTGCGTTCAACGCGTGGCTCGTCACCTCGACCGCCCTGCCGAGTTTCATCGTGACCCTCGCGACCTTCTTCATCCTGCAGGGCCTCAACCTCGCCGTGACCAAACTGCTCACCGGAACCGTCGCGATCCAGGGCCTCGGAGCGGTCACCGGCTTCGACCAGGCCCGGGTGCTCTTCGGCTCCTCGTTCCCGCTGTTCGGCATGGACGTCAAGATCTCGATCGTCTGGTGGATCCTGCTGACCGCGCTCGCGACCTGGGTGCTGCTGCGCACCCGTTTCGGCAACTGGGTCTTCGCGGTCGGCGGCCAGGCCGCGAGCTCCCGCCAGGTCGGCGTGCCCGTGCGCCGGGTGAAGTTCGGGCTCTTCCTCACCACGGCGGGCGCAGCCTGGCTCGTTGGCATGCTCCAGCTCTTCGACGTGTCCACCGTGCAGGCGACGACGGGCATCGGCCAGGAATTCGTCTACATCATCTGCGCCGTCGTCGGCGGCTGCCTGCTCACGGGCGGGTTCGGCTCCGCGATCGGCGCCGCCCTCGGCGCCCTCATCTACGGCATGGCGCTCCAGGGCATCGTCTTCGCCCAGTGGGACAGCAACTGGCTCAAGGCCTTCCTCGGCGGCATGCTGCTGCTCGCGGTGCTCGTCAACCTCGGGGTGCGCCGCCAGGCCGGTGACCGCTCATGACCGCGGCGGAGCCCCTGGGCGCGGCGGATGCCCGGACGCCCCTTCTCGAGGTGCGCGGCCTCGGCAAGAGCTACGGTTCGGTGCGCGCGCTGAGCGGGGTGACGGCCTCGATCGGCGCCGGCGAGGTGCTCTGCGTGCTCGGCGACAACGGGGCGGGCAAGTCCACGCTGATCAAGGTCCTCGCCGGGGCGCACGGGCACACCGAAGGCACGCTCCTTGCCCATGGCATCGAGCAGCACTTCGCGAGTCCCCGGGACGCGCTCTCCCGCGGCATCGCGACGGTATACCAGGACCTGGCCCTCGTGCCGCTGCTCCCGGTCTGGCGCAACTTCTTCCTCGGCGCAGAAGAGACGGTCGGCCATGGTCCGTTCCGCCGCCTTGCCGTCGCCGCGATGCGGGCGACCACCCGGGACAGCCTCGTAACCCTGGGCATCACCCTCCGCGACGTCGACCAGCCGATCGGCACCCTCTCCGGCGGGGAACGCCAGGCCGTCGCGATCGCCCGGGCCGTGCACTTCGGCGCGGAACTCGTCATCCTCGACGAACCGACGTCCGCCCTCGGCGTCACCCAGGCCGGCCTCGTGCTCCGGTACATCGCGCGGGCCCGCGACCGCGGCCTCGGCATCGTGTTCATCACGCACAACCCGCACCACGCCTGGGCCGTCGGGGACCGGTTCCTCGTGCTCCGTCACGGCACGAGCCTCGGCGAGTTCGCGCGCGACGGGATCACGCTCGACGCGCTCACCGGCTTGATGGCCGGCGGCGAAGAGCTTGACGCGCTCGGTCCCCTGCTCGGCCGGCCGGCATCCGCCGGGGACGCCCTCTGACCGAGGTGCTGGCTGACACCCCGGCGTCACACGCCTGTTCTACACTGGGGAATCGTCGTGCGGTGCCGAGCACCGCGTCCCGATCCGAGGAGCGAGCGTGACCGAGACCCCCGTTCCGCAGGGCGCAGCCCAGGCTGTGCTCGAGGCCGGATCGCGCACCACGGAGCCCCGCACCCTCATCGACATCCTCTTCGCCACCGAGGCCAGGCACCCGAACGCCCTCGCTCTCGAGGACCACTCCGGCACGGTCAGCTACCGCCAGGCTCCGGCATCTCGTCGACGAGCAGGCCCTCGCCCTCAGCCAGGCCGGCGTGCGCCGCGGGGACACCGTCGGGATCCGCATCCCCTCCGGAACCCGCGAACTCTACGTGTCCATCCTTGCGACCCTGCGGGTGGGAGCAGCGTATGTCCCTGTCGACGCCGACGATCCAGAGGAACGCGCGCACCTGGTCTTCAGCGAGGCCCGCGTCGTCGGCGTGATCGGCCGCGGCGGCGTCTTCGAGTTCCGGCCGGCGGTGGATGACGTCATGCTCAAGCAGCGGATGCTGCCGCCCGAGGAAGACCTGACCCTCGCGCACACCCACCGCACCCTGCCCCGCGGGAGCGACGACGCCTGGGTCATCTTCACCTCCGGGTCGACGGGGGTGCCGAAGGGCGTCGCCGTCTCGCACCGCTCGGCGGCGGCGTTCGTCGACGCCGAGGCCGGGCTGTTCCTCCGAGCCGACCCGATCGGCCCCGCCGACCGGGTGCTCGCCGGCCTGTCCGTCGCCTTCGACGCCTCCTGCGAGGAGATGTGGCTGGCCTGGCGGGGCGGCGCCTGCCTCGTCTCCGCTCCGCGCTCCCTCGTGCGCAGCGGCGTCGACCTTGGCCCGTGGCTGATCGCGCACGGCATCACCATCGTCTCGACGGTGCCGACCCTCGCGGCGCTCTGGCCAGAGGAAGCCCTCGAACGGGTGCGCCTGCTCATCTTCGGCGGCGAGGCCTGCCCTCCCGAACTCGCCGCCCGGCTCCAGGCCCGCGGCCGCGAGGTCTGGAACACCTACGGGCCGACGGAGGCGACCGTCGTCGCCTGCGCCGCGCTGCTCGACGGCAGCGCGCCGGTCCGGATCGGCCTGCCCCTCGACGGCTGGGACCTTGCCGTCGTCGACTCCACGGGCGCCCGCGTCGCCGAGGGCGAGACCGGGGAACTCATCATCGGGGGAGTGGGCCTCGCCCGCTACCTCGACCCCGCGAAGGACGCCGAGAAGTACGCGCCGCACGCCGGACTCGGCTGGCCGCGCGCCTACCGCAGCGGCGACCTCGTGCGCTTCGAGGAGGCCGGCCTGGTCTTCGCCGGCCGGGCAGACGACCAGATCAAGCTCGGCGGCCGTCGCATCGAGCTCGGCGAGATCGAGGCCGCCCTGCGCACCCTGCCGGGCGTCGCCGGGGCCGCCGCGGTCGTGCAGCGCACGCCGGCCGGGAACCAGGTGCTCGTCGGCTACCTCGCCCTCGTCGACGGGGCATCCGCCTTCGACCGAGTCCAGGCGACCACGCGACTGCGGGACGAACTGCCCGCCGCTCTCGTACCGTTGCTCGCCGTCGTCGACGAGCTGCCGATACGCGTCTCGGGCAAGGTCGACAAGGCCGCGTTGCCCTGGCCGCTCCCGGCGACGGGCGACGACACGGATGCCGGCCTGCTGTCGCCGACGGCGGCCTGGCTCGCCGGGAAGTGGGCCGCCATCCTCGGGTCCACCGTCGAAGGACCGGACGCCGACTTCTTCGCTCACGGCGGTGGCTCGCTCACGGCGGCCCAGTTCGTCTCCGCGCTCCGCGAACGCTATCCGGACACCCGGGTCAACGACATCTATGACCATCCCCGCATCGGCGCGCTCGCCGACGAACTCGACTCTCGCACCCCCGCCGTCGTCGCCGCGGCGCGCACCGTGCTTCCGGTCCCGTTCCGCAGCCAGCTCCTGCAGACCCTGCTCGGCATCCCGCTGCACGCGCTCGTCGGCGCCCGCTGGCTCGTCTACCTCGCTACGGCGAACAACCTGCTCGCCGCGGGCGGCGCAACGTTCGCGCCGACGCTGTCCTGGTGGTGGATCCTCGCCGGCTTCCTCGTCTTCGTCACTCCGCCGGGCAAGATGGCGCTCTCCGTAGTCGCCTCCCGGCTCCTCCTCCGCGGGCTCAAACCGGGCGCTTACCCGCGAGCGGGGTCCGTGCACCTGCGGCTCTGGCTCGCCGAGCAGGTGTCCCTTCTCGTCGACGCCGTGAGCCTCGCCGGAGCGCCCTGGATCAGCTACTACGCCAGGGCCCTCGGCGCCCGCATCGAGCCGGGCGTCGACCTGCACGCGCTCCCGCCGGTGACCGGGATGCTGTCCATCGGCGAGCGCGCCGCCATCGAACCCGAGAGCGACCTGTCCGGCTACTGGATCGACGGCGACGTACTCCGCGTCGGCCGGGTGAAGATCGGCGCCGGCGCCACGATCGGCGCACGCAGCACCCTCCTCGGCGGAGCGGTGATCGGAGAGGGCGCCGTGATCGAACCCGGCGCCGCCGTGTCCGGCCCCGTGCCGGAGGGCGAACGCTGGGCCGGCTCGCCAGCCACCCGGGTCGGCGCCGCCAGGGGCGCCTGGCCGGCCGAACACCCGCCGCGCGGCCGCCGCTGGCTGACCGCCTACGCCCTCGGCGCGCTCGGCATGACCGCGATGCCCGCCGTCGCCGTGGTCCTCGCCGCGCTCCTCATCGGCGCCGCGATCGGAGACGCCGGCACCCTGGGCCTCGCGCTCGGCCGGGCGGCGCTGATGATGCCGCTCGCCGTCGTGGTCGCCGGGCTCGTCTATGCGCTGCTCGTCGTGCTCGCCGTGCGGGCGCTCGGCGTCGGGCTCCGCGAGGGGTACTACCCGGTGCGCAGCCGGTTCGGCTGGCAGGTCTGGATGACGGAGCGCATCCTCGACGGCGCGCGCACGCTGCTCTTCCCCGTCTACGCGAGCCTGCTCACCCCGGTGTGGCTGCGCCTGCTCGGCGCGAAGGTCGGCGCGGGCGTCGAGGCGTCGACCGTGCTGCTCATCCCCGCGCTCACCACGATCGCGCCCGCTGCGTTCCTCGCCGACGACACCATGGTCGCCTGTTACGAACTCGGCGGCGGCTGGATGCACATCGGCCCGGCCAAGGTCGGCCGCCGCGCCTTCCTCGGCAACAGCGGCATGGCCGGCGCCGGCCGCACGGTGCCGCGCAACGGACTCGTCGCCGTGCTCTCGTCCACGCCGCGCAAGGCCAAGCGCGGGTCCTCGTGGCTCGGCAACCCGCCGGAGCGGCTCCGGCGGCTCGTGACGGATGTCGACGAAGCGCGCACGTTCCGGCCACCGGCCCGGCTCCGCACGGCGAGGGCCCTCTGGGAGGTGCTCCGGATCGTGCCCGTGATCGTGACCGGTCTGGTCGCACTTGGCGTCCTCGCCGCCCTCGACGCGCTCTGGCTCGGCCTCGGTCTCGGCTGGACGATCCTTCTTGGCGGGTTCGTGCTCCTCGCGGCCGGTGCCGCCGCCGCCGCCGTGACGAGCCTCGCCAAATGGGTGCTCGTCGGGCGGATCAGCGTGAGCGAGCATCCGCTCTGGTCGTCGTTCATCTGGCGCAACGAGGTCTCGGACACCTTCGTCGAGATGGTCGCCCGGCCCTGGTTCGCGGCGAAGGCCGCAGGCACCCCCGCCCTCTCGGTATGGCTGCGCACGATCGGAGCCCGGGTGGGCCGCGGCGTCTGGTGCGAGACGTACTGGCTGCCGGAAGCGGACCTCGTCTCGCTCGGCGACGGGGTCACCGTGAACCGGGGCTGCGTCGTGCAGACGCACCTGTTCCACGACCGGATCATGCAGCTCGACCGGGTCGCGCTCGCCGAGGGGGCCACCCTCGGACCGCACAGCGTGATCCTGCCCGCCGCATCCGTCGACGCCGGTGCGACCGTCGGCCCCGCCTCGCTCGTCATGCGCGGCGAACGGGTGCCGGCGGGGTCGGTCTGGTCTGGGAACCCGATCTCGCCGTGGCGCAGACTGCCGTGGACACCGTGAGCCCGCAGACCGGCGGGAAGACTGGCGCCGAAAAGGGCTCCGCAGGCAAGGGCTCCGCCGGCTCGCCCGGCAAGGTCGCCCTCAACCTGCCGACGACGATCGGGTCCGGCACGGCCGGCGATCCCTACCTGATCGGTGCGGGCAACGGCGGCTACCGGGCGCTGCACTACGACCTCGACCTGGACTACCGGGTCGCGACCAACCAGCTGCGCGCGACCGCGACGATCACGCTCGTCGCGACGATGCGCCTGGACCGGTTCAGCCTCGACTTCGACGGGCTGAGCGTCGACCGGGTCACGGTCAACGGCGCCCGGCCGCGCAAGTCCGTGCACACCGGCCGCAAGCTCGTGGTGACCCCGCTGACGACGATGGAAGCCGGGGAACGGTTCGAGATCGCCGTGCGGTATCGCGGGGCGCCGCATCCGCTGCGCAGCATCTGGGGAGAGGTCGGCTGGGAGGAACTGCTCGACGGCGTGCTCGTCGCGGGGCAGCCCTGCGGGGCCGCCTCCTGGTTCCCCTGCAACGACCACCCGAGCAACAAGGCGACCTACCGGATCGCGGTGAGCCTGCGAGGCGCCGTACACCGTGGTCTCGAACGGCACGCTCACCGCGAAGTCGACCCGCTCCGGCCACACCAGGTGGACCTTCGAGGTCGTCGAGCCGATGGCGACCTACCTCGCCTCGGTGATGATCGGCCGGTACCGTTCGAGCGCGCAGCAGCCCGTTGTGGCGGGCGGCCCGGCCCCGGTGCCGATCACGCTGCACTTCCCGTCCAACCTCGCGCACAACGTCGGCGTCGACTTCGCCAGGCTCGGCGAGATGGTCTCGGTGTTCAGCACGACCTTCGGCCCGTACCCGTTCCCCGGGTACTCGGTCGTCGTGACGGATGACGTGCTCGAGATCCCGCTCGAGGCGCACGGCCTCGCCGTGTTCGGCCGCAACCACGTCGACGGCAACCACGGCAGCGACCGCCTGATCGCCCACGAGCTCGCGCACCAGTGGTTCGGCAACAGCCTCACCTCCGCCGCCTGGCGCGACATCTGGCTGCAGGAGGGCTTCGCCTGCTACGCGGAGTGGATCTGGGGCGAACACGCCGGCGGACGCACCGCCGAGCAGAGCGCGATGTACCACCGCGGCCGCCTCGAAGCGCAGCCGCAGGATCTCCTCGTCGGCGATCCCGGCCCGCACAACATGTTCGACGACCGGGTCTACAAGCGCGGTGCGCTCGCCCTGCACGCCGTGCGGCGCTCCCTCGGCGACGAGGTGTTCTTTGACACCCTGCGCGCCTGGACCCGCGCCAACCGGCACGGCCTCGTCTCGACGGATGCCTTTGTCGAGTTCGTCTCGATCCACACCGGAAGCGGAGAGATCCGCCGCATCATCGACCGCTGGATCTACCGGACCGCCCTCCCCAAACTCTGATGCTGGGGGTCTCCAGCAGCCGGAGAGCCGGCTGGGTGCCGGGGCGGGTCACCACGGCGACGCGGCCGACGAGGTTGAGGCCGGGGCCGGGGTCGAAGCTTGTGAGGAGGATGCCGGTCAGGGGGACGTCGGCGCCCGGCCAGGACTCGAGTGCCGGGCCGAAACCCGGTACCCGGCGCGGTGCGAGGGTGAGGTCGCGCGGGTCGACACGCAGGCCGTCGCCGGTGGACTTCAGGATCGCCTCCTTCGCGCACCAGATCCCGGCGAGGTCCGCGGCATCCGCCGCCCGCTCGCGAGGCGACAGGGCGACATCGGCCACGGGGGAGCGGGCGACGGATGCCACACTCTCGATGTCGACGCCGACCGGCCCCGCGAAGCTCACCGCGACGGCGACGTGGCCGGCCGCACGGCTGAGACTGAGGTACACGGCCGCTTGCGGCGCGGACCCGGCTGCCGCTGTCTCGAGGGAGGGCACACCGTGCTCGGTGCTCCCGCAGTGCGGGCAGTGCCGGGCGACTCGCACGCTCGCGGGATCGCGGCCGAGCACCCGCGCGGCCGTCGCCGCCAGGAGTGCCCGGTCGGAGGCATCCGTCTGCCCGCGGGGCGCGACGAGGACGACCACCTCTCCAGCACCCTGATCGATCACGCATCCAACCTAGCCGCGCCCCCTGTTCCGAAACCCACGGGACCGGCCGCTGGCACGACACCGAGGAGTGCGACACTGGTAGCTGCACGCGAGGAGCACGCCATGACACTGATTGACAACGCGGTCTACGTCGACGGGCGACGCCTCGCGACGCCAGACTCCCTGGACGAGACCTATTCGACGCTGACCGAGTGCGGCGGCTTCGCCTGGATCGGCATGTATCGGCCAGAAGAGACCGAGGTGCGTTCGATCGCGGCGGAGTTCAAGCTGCACCACCTGTCGGTCGAGGACGCGCTGAAGGGCCATCAACGTTCCAAGCTCGAGCGGTTCGACGACATCCTCTTCGTGGTGCTCCGGCCGGCCCGGTATATCGACGCCGAGGAGCGGGTCGAGTTCGGCGAGCCTGCACGTCTTCGTCGGACCCGACTTCGTCGTGACCATCCGCCATGCCGAATCCCCCGACCTCGCGAAGGTTCGCGCGCGGATGGAGTCGACGCCGAGGCTCCTGGCCCTGGGCCCCGAGGCGGTGCTCTACGCGATCTTCGACCAACTCGTCGACGAATACGCGCCCGTGATCGCCGGACTCGAGAACGACATCGACGAGATCGAGGACGAGATCTTCGACGGCGACCCCGAGGTCGCCCGGCGCATCTACGACCTGTCGCGCGAGGTGATCGAGTTCCAGCGGGCGACCCAGCCGCTGATCGGGATGCTCGAGGCGCTCAAGCGCGGCTTCGCGAAGTACAACGTGGAGGCCGAGCTGCACCACCACCTCGACGACGTACTCGACCACGTGCTCCGGATCAACGAGCGCGGCTCGGCCTTCCGGCAGATCCTCGACAACGCGCTCATCGTGCATTCGACTCTCGTCACCCAGCGGCAGAACGACGAGACCAGGCGGCTCTCCGAGACGAGCCTCGCGCAGAGCGAAGAGGTCAAGAAGATCTCGAGCTGGGCAGCGATCCTGTTCGCGCCGACCCTCGTCGGAACCGTGTACGGCATGAACTTCGTCAACATGCCGGAGCCTGCACTGGGAGTACGGCTACCCCTTGGCGCTTGGCCTGATGGTCGTGGGCGGCTTCGTGCTCTGGCGCGTCTTCAAGAAGAACAACTGGCTCTAGCCGCCGCTCCCGCCGGCCGCAGACTGTCGAGTGTCGTCGTTCTCGCCGAATATCGCCCGTGCACGGGCGATATTCGGCGGAAACGACGACACTCGGAGGAATTGCGCTCCCAAGCTAGGGCTGGGCGGCGCGCCAGGCGTCGACGTCGGCCTCGAGGGCTGCCTTCTCGGCAGGGTCGAGGAATGACGCCTCGATCCCGTTCCGGGCGAGGACGGCGAGCCGGTCAGGGCCGAGGTCGAACTCGGCGTCGAGTGCCGCCAGGTTGTCGTCGATGTAGCCGCCGAAATAGGCGGGGTCGTCGGAGTTGACCGTCGCGAGCAGGCCGAGGTCGAGCATCCGCACGATGGGGTGGTCGGCGAGCGTGTCGATCGCGCGCAGCCGCACGTTCGAGAACGGGCAGACCGTGAGCGGCACCCGGTCGCGCACCAGCCGTTCGACGAGCGCGGGATCCTCGAGGCTGCGGATGCCGTGGTCGATGCGCTCGACCCCGAGCCGGTCGAGCGCGCTCCAGACGTATTCGGGCGGGCCCTCCTCTCCCGCGTGTGCGACCCGGCGCAGCCCGTTCGCCGCGGCGAGGGCGAAGACCTCCTCGAACAATTCCGGCGGGTAGCCGACCTCCGCGGAGTCGAGCCCGACACCGTCGATCGTGTAGCCGCTCGCGAGAATGTCGTGGAGGATCTGCAGCGCTTCCTCCGCCGGCCGGTCGCGCAGGAACGTCACGATCAGTTTCGTCGAGATGCCGAAGGAGTCGACCGAGGTGCCGAGGGCATCCGCCACCCCGCCGAGCGCGGTCAGCAACGGGATGCCGCGGCTCGTGTGCGCCTGCGGGTCGAAGAAGATCTCGGCGTGCCGCACCCCCGCGTCAGCGGCCCTGGCCAGGTAGGCCCGGGTCAGGTCCGTGAAATCGGCGGCTTGACGCAGAACGTCGAGGTTGTGGTAGTACAGATTGAGGAAGGATTGCAGATCGGTGAACTCGTATTGTGCCCGCAGGCTCCGCCAGGGTCGCCCACGGCAAAACGACGGCATTGCGTTCGGCCAGCTCGAAGATGAGCTCTGGTTCGAGGGTGCCCTCGATGTGCAGGTGGAGTTCGACCAGGGGGAGTTTCATTGCCCCATTCTCGCAAGCCCGGTCGGCCTCGAATCACCACTGGTCCGAGCAGCCAGCACAGCGGTCAATACACCGGCCCGAGCACCGGACCGCAAACCCGACAAATCCGCGGCTTTTCCAGCGAATCCCCGCGAAACCCGGGGAGCCTGCCGCCGAACGGCGTTTTCAAGACTTAGGGTGTCGGTGTGTGGCGACTCGATAGAAAACAAGATGACGACGACATCCTGTCGACGAACCAGGATGCTCCGTCGGGTGAACCGCGGAATGCGGTCTCCCCGCAGACCGTGAGCCTCGGGGACCCCTCGGTCGTCGCGGGAAACATCGCCGAACCGGTCTGGAACCGTTGGCGCACCGAACTTGCCGAGATCGGCGGGCGCTCGCCGTTGCTGCACTTCGCCGACGAACCGCGCACCCGCATCGAACTGAGCCAGGCCCACCCCGGCGGACTCCCGCAGTTCATCACCGGCAAGTCCACCCTGCTCTCCAACCTCATCCGCGACGAACTCGCGCTGCGCAACGCCCGCCTCGCGGCCGGCGAGATCACCCAGAAGGGCATCGAACTGCGCTCCATGCGCGGCATCGAATCGGTGCACCTGGGCATCGGCCTCGCCGAATGGCGTTTCGGCGACGTCGACTTCCTCGGCCCGGTGCTGCTCCGCCCGCTCGCGATCCGCCGGTACGGCCGCGACTTCGAGCTCAAGCTCAAGGGCCAGCCGTTCCTGAACCCAGAACTCGGTCGTGCCCTGCACGAGCAGTTCCAGATCACCCTCGACGCCGACGCCTTCGTCGCGCTCGCCGTGACCAACGGCGCCTTCAAACCGCAGCCCGTCATCGACCGGCTCCGCGGCCTCACCTCGCACCTGCCCTGGTTCAACGTCACCCCGCGTCTCGTCGCCTCCTCCTTCGCCGACGTCGGCCGGGCCATGAAAGCGGATGCCGCGCACCTCGAGCATCCGCTGCTCGACGCGATCGCGGGGAACCCCAGCGCCCGCCAGGCCATCGAGGGCGCGTACAACCCCGTCGTGCCGATCGGGCAGGACTCCCGGCCGCCTGCGACCGACGTGCTGCTGCTCGACGCCGACCCGGAACAGGAGAACGTCGTCGCGCAGATCGCGGCAGGCAACTCCCTCGTCGTCAAGACCCTCCCCGGCA
Source organism: Cryobacterium breve (assembly GCF_027594785.1). Taxonomy (GTDB): domain Bacteria; phylum Actinomycetota; class Actinomycetes; order Actinomycetales; family Microbacteriaceae; genus Cryobacterium; species Cryobacterium breve_A. The sequence goes on along the minus strand of NZ_CP075584.1, from coordinate 1,459,784 downwards.
CCGGTGGCACCCAGACGATCGTCAACGCGATCGGCTCCCTGATCTCCCAGCACAAGCGGGTACTCGTCGTGAGCGCCCGCCGCTCGAGCCTCGACGGCATCAACCAGCGCCTCACCCAGGTCGGCCTTCCGGGCGTCGCCGTCACCCCGCGGCTGCTGCGCCGCGACCTGATCGCATCGATCACCCGCAACGAAAAGGCCGTCCAGCCGATGGTCGGCGACGTCGACGATGCCCTCGTGCGCCTCCGCAAGGTGCTGCTCGACTACCGGGGCGCCCTCACCCGGCGCGACCCGGCCCTCGGCGTCTCCGTGCTCGACGCCCTCGGGGAACTCGCGAGGCTCGCCCAGCTGTCCTCCCCGCCCTCGACGACCGCCAGGCTCGACCGGCACGCCCTCGAACGCCTCGCCCAGAACCGGGCGACCGCCGCGCAGACGCTGATCAAGGCGGCCGCCCTCGGCCAGTTCCGCTACGGTCCGGGCGACTCACCCTGGTACGGGGCGTCCTTCGCGGTGCCGGCCGAGGCATCCGCCGCCCACCAGCTCGCCAAGCGCGTCAACCAGGTCGAACTGCCCCGCCTCCTCGAGCGCGCCGCCGGCCTCGTCGGCCAGACCCGGCTGCGGCCCTTCGAGACCATCGCCGAACTCGGCGTGTACCTGCGGCTGCTGCTCGACATCCGCGACACCCTCGACAAGTTCCAGCCGGCCGTGTTCGACCGCTCGCTCACCGAGCTCATCTCGGCGACCTCCGCCCGCCGCGACTCGCCAGACATGACCGGCACGAGCCGCCGGCGCCTGCGTCGCCTCGCCGAGGAATATCTGCGGCCGGGCGTGCATGTCACCGACCTGAACGACAGCCTCCGACGCATCCAGCAGCAGCGCACCCTCTGGCAGCGCTACGTCGTCGCCGGCGTCATGCCGGAGGTCCCGGTCGGGATCTCCGACGTACACGTCGCCTTCCAGCGCGTCTCCGAGGACCTCGCGGCCCTCGACATCCCACTGCGCAACACCGGCACGAACCGGCAGCTCGCAATGCGGCCCGTGAAGGAGCTCATCTACACGATCTCCGGCCTCGCCGCCGAGAGCGAGGTGCTCGCCAACCTGCACGAGCGCACCGCCCTGCTCGCGACGCTGCGCGAGCACAACCTCGACCCGCTCATGACCGACCTCGCGAAGCGGCACGTCTCCGAGGAGAACGTCGCCAACGAGCTCGAGCTCGCCTGGTGGCAATCCGTGCTCGAGACCATGCTCGGCGCAGACAAGGCGCTCCTCAACGCGAACACTCAGGTGCTCGACCGACTCGAGGCCGACTTCCGCCTCGTCGACGAGGCGCACGCGTCCACGACCGGGCAGCGCCTCGGCTGGCTCCTCGCCGAGACCTGGAAGATCGGCATCGTCGACTGGCCGGAGGAGGCCGACCGCCTCCGCCGCCTGCTGCGCGCGGACCGGGCGACCCCGTCCCGCCTGAACAAGGCGGCCCCGCACCTCGGCCGCGTGCTCGCTCCGGTCTGGCTCGCTTCGCCGTACGAGGTCTCCAAACTCGACGACCAGCACTTCGACGCCGTGCTCCTCGTCGACGCCGGCGCGACGACCCTCGCCGAGAACGTCGGCGCCATCCGCCGGGGCAAGCAGATCGTGGCCTTCGGCGACCCCGTCACCCAGACGCCGTCCCCGTTCGAGACCGGCATCACGGATGCCGGCGGCGGCACGAACGCGAACGCGCGCGTCAGCCGCGTCAGCCTCGCAGACCGCGCAGAGCGCGAAACCAACGTCGACGCCCTGCACGCGGACTCCGCCCTCGCCCGCCTCGGCGAACTGCTGCCCACCCTCACCCTGACCCGCAGCTACCGGGCCGGCGGCGAGGACCTCACCGAACTCGTCAACCACCGTTTCTACGGCGGCCGCATCGACTCGCTCCCGTGGGCCGGCAGCTACCTCGGCCACGGCAGCCTCACCCTGAACTACGTCGCGGGCGGCCACGGCATGCCCGACGCCGACAGCGGAGCCGTCGAGAGCGTCGACGCCGAGGTCACCAAGGTCGTCGATCTCGTGCTGGACCACGCCGTCAAGCGCCCGCGCGAATCTCTCATGGTTATCACCGCGAGCGCCCGCCACGCCGTGCGGGTGCACCAGGCCGTGCTGTCCGCGTTCTCCAAGCGCACCGACCTGGCCGACTTCATCCTCAAGGACCGGGCCGAACCGTTCACCGTGCTCACCCTCGAGCAGGCCGTCGCGCAGAGCCGCGACCGGGTGATCTTCTCGATCGGCTACGGCCGCACCCCCGCACGGACGCCTGCTGACCAACTTCGGCTCCCTCGGCGAACCCGGCGGCGACCGCCTGCTCGCCATCGGCATGACCCGGGCCCGCCGCGCCATGGACATCGTCTCCTGCTTCCGCCCCGCCGACATCGACGAGGACCGCCAGCGTCACGGCATCCTCGCCCTCGCCCAGGTGCTCACCGAGACCGAGGCCCGGCACAACGAGGCCCAGGTGCCCGATGCCACCGAGCCGATGCTCGTCGACCTCGCCCAGCGCCTCGAACGCCTCGGCGTCACCGTGACCCTCGGCCACCGCGGCAAGCTCGCCCTGGCCGGCTCGCACGCCGGCCGCGCCGTCGTCGTCGAAACGGATGCCGTCGTCGACCGGGCGAGCCTGCGCGAGTCCCTGAGGCTCCGGCCAGAGGTGCTGCGGCGGCTCGGCTGGCACTACCTGCGCGTGCACTCCTTCGAGCTCTTCAGCAACCCGGACGCCGTCGCCACACGGGTCGCCGGCCTCGTCGGCATCACGAGCCCCACCCCGCCGGCGGCGCAGTACCCGCACGCGTGAGCGGCCGCGCCCTCGAGACGGCTGTGTTCTTCAGGGAAGACGTGTGATGAAGGACATGTCGTGAAAGACACCGACGACTGGGTCGAGACTCCGGAGAGCGCCGCAGACCGGTCGCACGGACTCGATCCGGCGAACCCAGCGTCAGCGCCGCGCCAGTCGGTCGTGAAGGCCCGCGGCGGAGCCCGCCGGGCGCGACTGACGCCGGCGCCGGACACCGACCCGAACCCGCACCCGCCGGTCTTGCGCGAGGAGGGCGGCGTCGCACCGCACGTCGCCGGAACCGAGCCGTCACGGAGCGCGAACGAGGCCCAGCTGCGTCAGGACCGCCCGCCGCACTGGTAGCCCACGTCCGGCATCCGTCGTCGCCGCACCTGCCAGCCCCGCGCCCTAACGAATTCGACGGAGTTTTTGGGGTTTGCGGCGCGTGGGAGCGCGATCTAAGCGCTTTCCGGGCAAAAACTCCGTCGAATTGGTTCGGGGGAGACCGCTGGAGAGTTACCTGGGGGACTGGCCGGTGCCGGGCTTGGCGGCGTCCGCGGCGAGGAGGTCGCGGATCTGGGTGAGCAGGTCGAGCTCGGTCGCGGGGACGGTCGCGTCCTTCGGCGGCAGGCCTGCCGCACGGCGGCGCTCCTGCGCCTCCTTGAGCTTGTTGATCGGCATCACGAACACGAAATACACGACGGCCGCGATGAGCAGGAAGTTGATGATCGCCGCGAGCACGAGCCCGAAGGACAGGCTGCCTCCGCCGGGCAACGCAACGTTCATCGATTTGGAGATGTCCTCCGCGTTGAAGATCGCCGCGATCAGCGGGTTGAAGATCCCGGTGACGATGGCGTTGACCACGGCCGTGAACGCCGCGCCAATGACAACGGCGACCGCGAGGTCGATCACGTTGCCGCGCATGATGAATTCCTTGAAGCCCTGGATCATGGGGATCCTCCTTGAGATGTGGCGGATTAAGATTTGGCCGACGGGGCCGAGCTCGTTGTCTGCGCCGAGCTCGTTGAAGATGGTAGCGGAGACGACGAGCCGGCGGATGCCCCGGCCGACTTCTTCTCCGACTTCTCGGCCTTCTTGGGCTTGTCGGAACCCTTGTCGGAGTGCGAGCCCTTCTCGCCGTGCGACGCGGTGTCTGCGTGCGACTTGGCGTGCTTCTTCGGGTGCGCCTGCAGGGCCGCCTTCGCGTCCGAGCGGGAGTCGTTCTGGTAGAAACCCGAACCGGTGAAGCTCACGCCGATCGAGGAGAACACCTTGCGCAGCTTGCCGCCGCAGGTCGGGCAGACGGTCAGCGTGTCGTCGGTGAAGGCTTGCTGGATGTCGAACGTGGTGTCGCACTCGGTGCAACGGTAGGAATAGGTAGGCACTGAAACTCCGGCTGTGGGAGCCCGGCACGCGCCGGGATCCCCGATTGAAATAGGTGGAATTGAGGGTGGATGAGTTAGAAGGTGATGATGCGCGTGGGCGTGACCAGACCGTCGACGGGCTGGTCGTGCACTTCACGCGGCACGGAGTCGACGTATTCGTTGTCGAAGATGACGGCGTAGACCGGAGGGCATTTCTCCATAGAGCCGAGCGTCTTGTCGTAGTAGCCACGACCCCAGCCCATCCGCAGCCCGGTCGCGTCGACGGCGGCAGCGGGAACGATGATCAGGTCGACGTCGTTGATGGCGATCGGCCCGAGCAGGCTGCCCGCGGGTTCGGGCATTCCGGAGACGCCGGGGAACTCGGTCTGGTCCTCTCCGACGGTCCAGTCGAGCAGGCCGTCGTCCCGGGAGACCGGGAAGAGCACCCGGATACCCTGGGCCTCTGCCCAGTTCACGAACGGGCGGGTATTGGGTTCGTTCCTGGCGGACAGGTAGCAGGAAATGGAGCGAGCGCTGAGGTCGACCACGATGCTCTGCAGGTTCGCGGTGAAGCCCGCGGTCGCGGCATCCGTCTCGACCGACGTCAGGTTCTGCCGGCGCTCACGCAGTTCGGCGCGGAGCGCCCGCTTTCGGTGAACGGTCTCGGAGTCCATATAAGTCATCCTAGATGCCGATAACGTAGGGATCATGGGTACACGCATCACGAAAGCCGTCATTCCCGCCGCTGGTCTGGGAACTCGCTTCCTCCCGGCCACGAAAGCGATGCCGAAGGAGATGCTTCCCGTCGTCGACAAACCGGCGATCCAGTACGTCGTTGAAGAGGCCGTCGCGGCCGGCCTGAACGACGTCCTGATGATCACCGGGCGCAACAAGAATGCCCTGGAGAACCACTTCGACCGGATGACCGAGCTCGAGGACGTCCTGATCCAGAAGGGCGACAAGGACCGCCTCGCCAAAGTTCAGTTCGCCACAGATCTCGCCGACATCCACTACGTGCGCCAGGGCGACCCGCTCGGCCTCGGCCACGCCGTGCTGCGTGCGAAGATGCACGTGGGCAATGAGCCCTTCGCCGTGCTCCTCGGCGATGACATCATCGACGCCCGCGATCCGCTGCTCGAGAAGATGCTCACCGAGCAGGTCGAGCGCAACACGAGCGTCATCGCCCTCATGGAGGTCGAGCCCTCGCAGATCCACCTCTACGGCTGTGCCGCGATCGAGGCGACCGACGACCCCGATGTCGTGCGCATCACCGGCCTCGTCGAGAAGCCCGCCGAAGAGGATGCCCCATCGAACCTGGCCATCATCGGCCGGTACGTGCTGCGCCCCTCGGTCTTCGGCGTGCTCGAGCACACGAAACCGGGCAAGGGCAACGAGATCCAGCTGACGGACGCCCTGCAGGAGATGGCCGTGAACCCCGAGAGCACGGGCGGCGTCTACGGCGTCATCTTCCGCGGCCGCCGCTACGACACCGGCGACCGGCTCGACTACATCAAGGCCATCGTGCAGCTCGCCGTCGACCGCGAAGACCTCGGTCCCGGCCTGCGTCCGTGGCTCAAGGGATTCGCCGCCACCCTCGACTGATCCGGATCACAGGACTGATCCGGGTGACTACAGTGGGGGAACACCAGTTGAATCCGAGTAGACAGGCAGGTTGTGGCGATCGCGATTCCGACGCTCTTCGACGGTGATGTGACGTTGCGTCCCATCCGGCTGCGCGATGACAAAAACCTCGAACGCTCCCTGATGGAGAACCGCGGCTGGTTGCGCGCCTGGGAGGCGACCAGCCCGTACGCTCCGATGTCCTTCGACACCCGCGCGAGCATCCGCAGTCTTCTCTCGCACTCGCGGACCGGGAACGGCCTCCCGTTCGTGATCGAATTCCAGGGACAGCTGGCCGGGCAGGCTCAACGTCTCCTCGATCAGCTGGGGCTCGCTGTCGAGCGCGACGATCGGCTACTGGGTAGCCGAGGAATTCGCCGGTCGTTCGATCACCCCGATCGCTGTCGCCCTCGCGACGGACTACTGCTTCGGGCAGCTCGGGCTGCACCGGATGGAGATCTGCATCCGGCCGGAGAACGGCCCCTCCCTCCGAGTGGTCGAGAAGCTCGGCTTCCGCTACGAGGGCCTCCGCCGCCGCTACATCCACATCAACGGCGACTGGCGCGACCACTTCTGCTTCGCCCTCGTGGCCGAGGAAGTGCGCCAGGGCGTGCTGCGCCGCTGGCGTGACGGCGCAGCCCCCGCCGACGCCGCAGCCGTGACCCCGGCCGACCGGGCAGCGGCGGCACATCCGCTCGGCGTCACCGAGTACTGAGCCACCGCGAAACCACCGCGAAACCACCGCGAAACCACCGGAGAGCGCCCGGGGAGCGCCGGATACCGTCGCACCGCAAAAAGAATCGCCGATTCCCCGGCGAGTCGGCGGACACACCCCGTCTAATCAGCGCCGGAACGGCCCCAGACTCATACCGTAGGGAGCATGAGTAGCGAGGTCCTGGGTGGGGGAGTCATGGTGGGGGTCGCCGCCGTGCTCTGGGTGGCCTATTTGATGCCGACCTGGACCCGACGGCGCCAGTATGTCACGACCGAACGCAATGCGGTTCGGTTGCAGCAGACCATGCGCATCCTCGCTGAGACCTCCGAGATTCCACAGGAGGTTCACCTCGAGGCGAGCGCTCGCACAGTCGTCACGCAACAGAAGCTGCTCGCGCAAGCCGAGGAGGACGCCCGCGTCGAAGCGAAGGCCGTGATGGCCGCCGCGAGTTCGGCCCGTCGAGCGGTCGCCGCCGAGGCTGCCGCAGACCGCGCCGCCGTCGCGCGGGTCGCCGCGGAGCGGGCCGCCGCTCACCGCGCCGCCCAGTCCACCGTCATCGGGCACGCAGCGGCCAGGAACCGGCGCGTGCGTCGACTGCGGGCCGTCGCGACCCTCGTGCTCCTCGGCGGCTTCGTCGCCATCACCCTCGGCCTCGTCACGCTGGTCTCCGGCGGCTCGGCCGTGCTCCTCGCCGGGGGCGCGGTCTTCGGCTCGCTCGCTTTCGGCACCCTCAACCGCCTCGCCCGCACGAGCGCGCACGCGAAGGCCCGCGCCGTCGCCGCGCGCCCCGCCTTCGCCGCGGAAAGATCCCGGCCGCTCGTTGGGCAGGACTTCGAGCCCGTTCAGTTCGAGGAGACTCCCGCGGTCGTGCAGACCTGGACGCCGCGTCCGCTCCCACGCCCCCTGCACCTCGCCCCCGGTACCGTCGCCCAGGCGGCCATGGCCTCAGCGGATGCCGCCGCTCAGGCTCCGCCGCGCCGCCGCGGAGGCCGAGGTGGCCCGCCGTGCCGAACAGCTGCAGGTCGCCGTCACGCCGCTCCGGCACACCGGGACGATCCTCGCCGCGGGCAGCAGCCTGGGCAGCAATGTGGGTGCAAACGTGAGCGGCAACATGGGCACACGGCCGGTCACGAGGACAGGGCCGGTCGCCGTCGCGGGCAAGGCCCCGGCCGCCGCGCCGGTCAGCCGCTTCGCATCCATGGGCATCGTCGGCGAAACCGAGCCGGGAATGACCGACCTCGACGCCGTCCTGCGCCGCCGCCGCGCCGGGTAGGCGCCCGCGCACCTTTCGCGGTCTGCCGGGAGTGCGCCCCGTGCCGGGTGTGCTCAGCACGGGGCCCAACGCGTGATATTCTTCATAAGCGGTTGGGGGCTATGGCGCAGTTGGTAGCGCGTCTCGTTCGCAATGAGAAGGTCAGGAGTTCGAATCTCCTTAGCTCCACCGGCAAGACAGAAGGATCGTGGCCCATCGGCCCCGGTCCGTTTGTCGTTTCCGGGGCGAAGCCCGGACGAAGCCTGCACTCGTCGTGAGTCCGGCGAGGACTCGGCCCGCGCACGTTCCACCTCCAAGCCTGCCACCATCCGGGCCGGTCGCTCAGTGCGCGGGAAGGCCGGGCTTCTGCAGTTCCTGGGTGATCCGGTTCGCCTCCTCGAGGAGCAGCCGGCCGAGGAACTCCTGCCGCTCCGGCCGGAACCGGGGCTCGATCCCGGTCAGTGACAGTGCCCACGCCGGCCGGCCGGACCGGTCGAAGATCGCAGGCTCCCATGCCCCAGCTGCCCTCGAGGATGAGTCCCGGATTGACCGCGTACCCGGTCGTGCGGGTCTGTTCGAGGTTCGAGCGGATGCCCGCCGCTGTGTGCGCCGGACCCCACGTTTCCGCGAGCGAACCGTCGAGCAGCGCCGTCACTTCCGGCTCTGGCAGGTAGGCGAGGATCGCGAGCCCGGCCGAGGCGACGCCGAGCGGGAACCGCACGCCCTCGTGCAGCACGAAGGACCGGATCGGGAAGCTGCCTTCCTCGCGAAGCAGGCAGACCGTTTCCGCGCCACGGCGGATGGAGAGAAAGGCACTCTCTCCGGTCTCCTCGGCGAGCCGGCGCAGGCTCGGCCGGGCGAGCTCCTCGATCGGGTATCGCTCGGCGGCGACGACCCCCATCACGAAGATCTCGGGTCCGTAGTGCCAGGTGTGCCGCACGGGATCGTGGTCGAGCAGCCCTTCGGCCGCGAGGGAGGCCAGCAGCCGGTGCACGGTCGGACGGGTCAGCCCGGAGTCGCGCACGAGATCGGAGATGAGGGCCCCGGCCGGTGCGCGGCCCACGAGCCGCAGCAAGAGGGCGATCCGGCCGGTGACCTGGGCGCCCTGCACGGCGCCGCCCGAAGCTTGTGCAGCATCCTTCGTCATGTGTGCCCCTCTATGTCCATAATGTGGATGCCTGTGAGCCTAGTGTTCACGCTGTGGATGCGCAACAATATGATCGGTTTCTGGCGATTGACAGGCTCTTCGTTGCCCGGTTAGCATGGCCGTCAGTCAACGTGTCCACAGGGTGGACGCTGAGAATGCCCAATGATTGCTCAATGAGGAGACGACCATGTCCAAGGTTCTGGTGAGCGCGGCCGATGCACTCGGTGACGTGCTCCACGACGGGATCGTGCTCGCGGTGGGCGGTTTCGGCCTCTGCGGGATTCCCGCCGACCTGATCGACGCGGTGCGCGCATCCGGTGTGCGCGATCTCACCGTCGTCTCGAACAACATGGGCGTCGACGGGATCGGCCTCGGCCGGTTGCTCGAAACCGGGCAGGTACGGAAGGTGATCGCGTCGTACGTCGGCGAGAACCGGCTCTTCGCCGAGCAGCTTCTCGCTGGCGAGCTCGAGGTCGAGTTCAGCCCTCAGGGCACCCTCGCCGAACGGCTCAGGGCCGGGGGTGCGGGCATCCCCGCGTTCTACACGAAGACCGGGGTCGGCACCCTCGTGGCCGAGGGCAAGCCCCACGAGGTGTTCGACGGCATCCGCTACGTGCAGGAGCGCGGCATCGTCGCCGACGTCGCCCTCGTGCATGCCTGGCGCGCCGACACGGAGGGCAACCTCGTCTACCGGTACACGGCCCGCAACTTCAACCCGCTCGTCGCGACCGCCGGGGTCGTCACGATCGCAGAGGCCGAGCAGATCGTGCCGCGCGGTGCGATCGACCCGCACGACGTCGTGACGCCGGGCGTCTACGTGCAGCGCCTCGTCCAGGCGCATGCCCGCACCAAGCCGATCGAGCAGCGCACCGTGCGCGAGCTCCCCGGTCGCGGTGCCCGCCTGAGCCGCCGGCGTCACCTCAACCCCGTACCTCCACCCAGCACATCCACCCGTTCGACACTCCCCGGGAGAACACCATGGCTTGGACCAGAGACGAGATGGCCGCGATCGCGGCCGGAGAACTGAAGGACGGCGACTACGTCAATCTCGGCATCGGGATCCCGACGCTCGTCGCCAACAACCTGCCGGAAGGCGTGTCGGTCACGCTGCAGAGCGAGAACGGGCTGCTCGGCATGGGCGCCTTCCCCTGGGCGGGCGACGAAGACGCCGACCTGGTCAACGCGGGCAAGCAGACCGTGACGATCCTGCCCGGCGGATCGATCTTCGACTCGGCGACCTCGTTCGGCATGATTCGCGGCGGTCATGTCAAGGTCGCGATCCTCGGTGCGATGCAGGTGTCCGGCAGCGGAGACCTCGCCAACTGGACGATCCCCGGCAAGATGATCAAGGGAATGGGCGGCGCGATGGACCTCGTCGCGGGCACCCCGCGGGTCGTCGTGCTGACCGAACACGTGGCGCGGGACGGCGCCGCCAAGATCGTGACCGAGTGCAGCCTGCCGCTCACCGGCGTCCGGGTCGTGAACCGGATCATCTCCGACCTCGCCGTCTTCGACGTGACCGAGACCGGCCTCGTGCTGCGCCGCCGCGCCCCCGGGGTCACCGTCGAGGAGCTCCGCGCCTGCACCGAGCCGGACTTCACCGCTTCGGAGGCGGACGACACCCGGATAGTCCAGCCCGCGGCATCCTTCGTCCCCCACGACACCGCAACCGACCAGAAAGCAGTGCGACTGTGAGCCTTCAGGAACAATTCGGCACCGACGTCCTCCTCGCCGGCTGGGGGCACAGTCGCTTCGGCAAGCTCAGCGACGACACCCTCGAGACCCTGATCGTGCAGGTCGCCGGCGAGGCGATCGCGAACTCCGGTGTCGACGCCGGCGAGATCGACGAGATCTACCTCGGCCAGTTCAACTCGGGGCTCGTCCCGCTCGCCTTCGCGTCCTCGCTCGCACTGCAGACCGACCCGGCGCTCGCGTACGTGCCAGCCACCCGGGTCGAGAACGCCTGCGCGTCCGGCTCGGCAGCGTTCCAGCAGGGCGTCAAGTCCCTGCTCGCCGGCACCGCCCGCACCGTGCTCGTGATCGGGGCGGAGAAGATGACGGATGCCTCGTCCGAGCTCGTCGGATCGGCCCTGCTCGGCGCCGACTACGATATGGCCGGGCAGCCGTCGACGACCGGGTTCGCCGGCCTCTTCGCGGTCGTGGCCGAGGCATACGCCGAGCGCTACGGCGACGTCGGCGACGTGCTCGGCTCCATCGCGGCCAAGAACCACCGCAACGGCGTCGCCAACCCCTTCGCCCAGCTGCGCAAGGACCTCGGCGAGGACTTCTGCCGCACCGTCTCGGAGAAGAACCCGATCGTGGCCGGGCCGCTCCGCCGCACCGACTGCTCCCCGGTCTCCGACGGTGCGGCAGCGATCGTGCTCACGACCGGCGGCAGCGCCGGCGCCTCCCACCGGTCAGGAGCCGCGACCGATCCCGTACGGCTCACCGGCTTCGGCCAGGCCAACGACTTCCTGCCCGCCGCCCGCCGTGACCCCACGGCGTTCGCGGCCACCCGGATCTCGTTCGAACGCGCCCTCCGGATGGCGGGCGTGGGACTCGACGAGCTCGACTTCGCCGAGGTGCACGACTGCTTCACGATCGCCGAGCTGATCATGTACGAGGCGATGGGACTCACCCCGCCCGGCGAGGGCCGCCGCGCCGTCGAAGAGGGCTGGGTATACCGCGGCGGCCGGCTCCCGGTCAACATCTCCGGCGGCCTCAAGGCCAAGGGCCACCCGGTCGGGGCGACCGGGGTGTCGCAGCACGTCGTCTCCGCGATGCAGCTCACCGGCACCGCGGGCGACATGCAGCTCGATGCGCCACGCCGTGCGCTCGTGCAGAACATGGGCGGCGTCGGCGTCGCGAACTACGTGAGCGTGCTCGAGGCCGTCTGACCCGCCCGACCGCACGCCCCCGCCGCTCCCCCCCCGTCCAGTGTCGCCATTCGCGCCGAGAGTCGCCGTCGTAGCGGCGACTCTCGGCGACATCGGCGACACTGGCCGCCGACGGCATCCTGATCGACAAGGGTTAACGAAAACAGGGTGCCGCCCCGCCGAAGCGGAGCAGCACCCTGGCTGCAATGGAACTTTCGTAAATCTAATCGGGCGGAGACTACGCCTTGCGTGCTTTCTCTGCCGTCTCGTTGGACTTGGCGTGCTTGTCGGCACGCTTCTCCTTGAGAGACTTTCCGGCGACCTTCTTGGTCGCGTCCTTCTTGGGTGATTTGTCAGCCATGTGCACTCCTTCGACCCGAGCCCCAGCGGCATCGTCTTCTTCGACCCTACGCGGAATCGCTGGGAACGGCATCCGCCAGGCCCGGCCCTTGTGCCAGCGCGAACCGGTCGTAGGCTGAGTGCGACCAGCCACCTGAGGGATTGAGGGAATATGAGCGAGAACGGCACTTACCGGGCGATTTTCTTCGGCGCCAACCCGATCGCCGCGGGAACCGAACACGAACTTGAATATGTCAACGGCGAATATGCCAAGCAGGTCACCCTCGAAGTCGAGGAGGACGGGCAGATCGTGCGACGTGTCTTCAAGCTCGGGCACGTCACCGAGGAACCGATCTCGTACCGCTACGTCGAGGACCTCCACGACGAGACCGGCGAGGCCGACGTCCCGAACTGACCCGAACCGCACCCGACCGGGCAAGCGCGATCCTCGCTAGATGCGCTTGCCCGGACTGCGGCTGAGCCGCACCGGCAGCGCCATCAACGGACCGACGAAGCGCCGCTGCAGCCTGCGTGCCGGACCCCAGACGAACTGAACAAGGTACTGCGCGAGGATCGCCCCCGCCGCGAGCGCCACCGCTACGGCCCCGGCGGTCAGCATGCTGAGCACGCCGTCGATATTGCCGTCGGAGAGCTGCAGCAGGCCGCTGAACAGGGTCAACCCCGGCACGAGCGGCACGAGCGCCGTCACGACGATGACGAGCGGGGGAGTGCGCACGACCCGCGAGGTGAGCGCCGCGGCGAGGCCCACGCCGACGGCCGCGGCCGCCGACGACCAGACCAGCCCGAAGCCCGCGCTCGTGCCGCCGAGGTAGAGGAGTTCGGCGAGCGCCCCGAGCAGGCAGACCACCCAGTACGCCCGCCACGGCACCTGCACCGCGAGCGCGAAGCCCACGACGATGACGACGGATGCCGCGAGCAACGCGGCCACGTCGGCGAACGTCAACGCGACGTTGCCGTTCACCCTCAGCACGAGGCCGAAGCGGGCGAGGAGCAGCGATGCCCCCGCGACGCCGGTCACGAGGCCTCCGGTGATGAGGAGCGCCTCCATCATCCGGGCGGTTCCGGTGAGGTAGAAGCCGGACAGGGTGTCGTGCACCGCGCCGAAGGTCGTGACCCCGGCTAGCAGCATGATGATCGTCGCGATCACGACGAGGGAGGGATTCGCGGAGGGGTCGACGAGGGCGACGACCGCCGCCGTCATCGGGCCGATCGCCCCGCCGACGACGTTCTGGTAGAACACCGGCACCTGCCGCCGGTCGAGCGCCGTCGTGATCAGGTCGATGAAGAAGGTCGCGACGAACGCGGCGATGAGCACGGTGAGCCCGCCGCCGATCAGCACGGCGGCGCCGGCGCCGACGAGGCTCCAGCCGAGCCGGCGCCAGAGCGCGGTGACCTGGGGCCGGGCGCTCACGATGGTTGCGAGGGCCTTGCGCGCGTCGGCGACATCGATGGGATTCTCGATGAGCTCGGCGATCAGCTCACTCGTCGCGGTGAGCTTGCCGTAGTTGAGCGAGCGGTACTTGACGTTGCGACTGCGGGTGATCGACTCGTGCGTGCCCGGGTCCTCGTGGGTGAGGGCGATGATCGTGTGCGTCACGTTCGCCTCGGTGCCCTTGAGGCCGTAGGCGCGGGTGATTGCTTCCATCGCGGCGGTGGCATCCTCTGCGCCCGCCCCGGCGGCGAAGATGACCTCGGCGAGGCGCATGGTCAGGTCGAGGACCGCGCGGGTGTAGCCCGCATTGTCGAAGACCCCGATGCTGACGGTGGCGTCAGACATCCGTGCGACGGACCTTTGTGGGGTCCGGCGAGGAGCGGTGGGGGGTGGATTGGGTCACCCCCCAAGCCTAAGCAGCCTTGCCCTTCCGCCGGGACATCCGCACGATGAGGATCACGATCAGCGCGGTCACGCCGAGGAGTGCGATCCACGGCAGCGCATAGCCGATGCCGAGGAGCGCGGAGCCGAGCGCGCCGACCAGGGCCGCCCAGCCGGCCCCGATCGCGGTCCAGAAATCGCCGGGCGCTCCCGGTGCGACGGTTCCCGTCGAATAGAAGGAGAGGGTGATCGTCGAGAAGTCGACCTGATCGGACAGGAAATTACGCTGCGACTGCAGGCTTTCGAGGTCCGCCTGCCGCTGGGAGAGTGTGCCCTCGATCGTGACGAGGTCTGTCGTCGTCGTCGCCTGCTGCATCAGTGCGAGCAGCCGGTCGACGGAGGTCTTCAGGGCGGTGATCCGGGCGTCGAGGTCCTGGGTCTGCTGGGTCACATCCGAGGCGTTGAGCGACACGTAATTCAGGGTGCCGAGCTTCTTCAGGTCGCTGACCGTGCGGTCCAGGGCGTCGGCCGGGATGCGGAGGGTAAGCGTTGCGCTCGCCTGCTGGTTGTCGGTCGCCGGGTTCTCGGTGCGGCTGTCGACGCGTCCACCGGCCTGCTCGGTGATCGTCACCGCGTCCTGCGTCGCCCTGATCGGGTCCTTTGCGGTGATCGACATCGACCCCGTCATGACGACGTCCCGTTGGCCCGAGGTGACCTCCCTCGTACTGCCGGCGACGGTGCCCGCTGCGGCGTTCCCGGAGGCGTCTCCGACCTGCGGGGCCCCGACGATCCCGGAATCCCTGGTCGTCCCGTCGCCCGTTGAGGCGCCGGTTCCGGGGTTCGTCACGGACGAGCCGGCATCGTTCGACGAACCGGAGGCGGAGCATCCTGCCAGCAGGAGCACGGCGGCGAGGAGCGCCGCTGCGGCGGGAAAACGTTTCATGGGGCAACTGTATGGCGCTCCCGGAGGCCACTGTCTGGACGCCGTCTGGGAGTCGAATCACAATCCCGTCTCGGTGCGGGCGCAGCCGTTAGTGTCGAATTATCGGCCACGCACCGCCGGCCGAGTGCCACGCGACCCGCGGTCCACGAGACGCGCGCTCCGTGACACGCACGCTCCATGAGACACATTCGAGATACAACGGAGGAAACATGGGATTCGCAGAGAACGCCAAGGACGCCCTCGACGCGACCGGGCAGAAGATCAGCCGCACGTTCGAAGACACCAAGGACCGGATCGAAGACAAGGTCGACGAGATCAAGGCGGATGCCGAGGTCAAGCGCGCGGAGGCCGGCGTCAAGCACGCCGAGGCCGAGCGCGACGCGACGAAGGCCACCAACGACTTCAAGGAAGACCTGCGCGAAGATACTTGAGTCATGGGATGGTGGGCGGCGATGAGGGATCGGTTCCGTCGACGCCGCCCGCCCCTCCTGCATATCGCGACGGATGAAGGCACCGGGCCCGTCGTCATCCTCGTGCACGGCATCGCAAGTTCGTCCGTGACGTTCCGGGAACTGGTCCCGCTGCTCACCCCGCGACACCGGGTCATCGCCGTCGACATCCTCGGCTTCGGTGATTCGCCTGCCCCTGAGGGCTGCGAGTATCGGCTCGAGGACCACGTCGAGGCGCTCGCCGCGACGATCCGCTCGCTCCGGCTGCGCGAGCCGTTCGTGCTCGTGGGCCATTCCCTCGGCAGCCTCATCGTCGCCAGGCTCGCTGCGTCGCCGGTGACCCGGTTCGATCGCCGCACCCGGATCTCACGCGTCGTGCTGGTCGGACCGCCCGTCTACCTCTCGCCGTCGGAAATCGGCGACCGCTGGGTGCGCGCCCGCGTCAACGTGTACCTGCGCGTGTACGCGTTCCTGCGCGAGAACAAAGAGCGCACGATCACGAATGCGGCGATCATCTCGCGGATGCTGCCCAAGGGCATCTTCGAGATCACCGAACGCAACTGGACCCCCTTCGTGAAGTCCCTCGAGCACTGCATCGAATCGCAGACCCTCGTGAGCGACATCGCGATCCTGCGCGTGCCCGTCGACGTGGTCTACGGCAGCCTCGACGCGTTCATCCAGTCGGGCAGCCTGACCGTGATCGAGCGGATGCGCCACGTCGCGATGCACCGCGTGGAGGCGAACGACCATCTGATCCGGCCGCGCCTCGCCAGGGAACTCGCTGCTGTGATCGACGAGGATGCAACCGGCGAGGTCGCCGCGACTCCGGTTCAGGACAGGGCGAATCCCTCGATCGCCTCGAGGTAGCCGTCACCGTCGAAATCGGGGATGATCGCCGACTGCACGATGAAGCCCTGGATGAGCGAGATCATCAACGGCGCGTAACGGGAAGCCCTCGGACGGGCCTCGGCGTCGGGCACGCCGTGTTCGACGAACCAGTCCGTGAGGTACTCGGCTAGCAGGGCACGGAACGCGAGCATGGTGTCTGACGCGGTCGCGTGCAGCACCGGGTCCGTCATGGCCTCGGCCCAGACCTGCACCAGAATGCGCGGGTCGCCGACATCCCGGCGGACGCCGGTCAGGATGGCGTTGAGCACGGCGCCCGGCGCAGGGAGGGGGCTGAGGGCGGCGAGCTCGGAGACCTCGGCGATCCGGTTCTCGAGGATCTCCCTCGAGGCCGCCCGGACGATGTCCTCCTTGCTCGCGAAGTGGCCGTAGATCGCCCCGGCGGAGAGTCCGGATTCGGCGATGATGTCGGCCATCGTGGTGCCCCTGATTCCCGAGCGCGCGAAACAGCGCAGGGCGGCGACGGCAATCTGGAGGCGACGCGCGTCGCGATGTTCCTGGGTGACTTTCGGCACGTGAGCCTCCGTTCGTCGTCGGGGCCCTTCGATTCCGACCCTTGACAAGTCTCCCATGCGCTCGCACAATAAAGAACGAACATTCGTTTTTTATCTGGAAATGACAGGCCCGGGCGCGACCCGGCACCAGAGGAGTCAGACATGTCACAGTCCCCGGCGGCGCGGCCGCACACGCGATGGGGTCGGACCATCGGCATCGCCCTCGGCGCGGCGCTCATCGTCGGCGTGCTGCTGCTCGCCTTCACGTGGCCCGCGAAGACCAGCACCGTGCACAACATCCCGCTCGCCGTTTCCGGACCGACCGCGCAGGTCGCGGCGATCACCGAGGCACTCGAGGCGGAGGGCACCTTCACGGTCGCCCCCGCCACCGACCGCGCCGACGCCGTGGCGCAGATCGAATCACGAGACGTTTACGGGGCCATCGTCCTGAGTGCGCCGCCCGAGGTACTGACCGCCTCGGCGAACGGTGCGGCCCTGAGCCAGATCTTCCAGGCCGTGGCGCTCCAGGTGCAATCCCAGGCCAACCAGGCCGCGGCAGCCGGTGCGGCCGCTGCCGGCCAGCCGGCGCCCCCCGCTGTGACGGTGTCCGTGACGGATGTCGTGCCCCTCGCAGCCACCGACGCCCGCGGTGCCGGCCTCGCGTCGGCGGCGTTCCCGCTCGCCCTGGGCGGCATGCTCGGCGGCGTGCTGGTGTCCCTGCTCGTCGTCGGCACCTGGCGGCGCCTGTTCGCCCTCGGGGCGTACACGATCCTGGCGTCGTGCCTCATCGTGGCGGTCATGCAGGGCTGGTACGGCGCGCTCCAGGGGGATGCCGTCCTGAACCTGCTGGCGATCGCCCTCGCCCTGCTCGGGACCAGTTCGCTCATCGTCGGGCTGAATGCCGCGATCGGCACGGCGGGCATCGGCGTCGGAGCCGTGATCACCCTCTTTGTCGCCAATCCGATCTCGGCGGCGGCCCAGCCGCTGCAGTTCCTGCCCGAGCCGTGGGGTGCGGTCGGACAGTGGTTCGTGCCGGGGGCATCCGTCTCGTTATTGCGCGACCTGTCGTATTTCCCCGCGGCGGATGCCCTGTTCCCCTGGCTCGTCCTCGTCGGCTGGGCATCGGCAGGGGTGGTCCTCGCGATGATCGGGCACTTCCGCAACCAGGAGGTCGTGCACGTTGAGGGTGCCCTCGAGACCGATGTCGTGCGCGCCGCATAAGCTGGGGACATGGACACACGCACCCTGGGAAGAACCGGCCGAACCGTCTCCGTCATCGGGCTCGGAACGTGGCAACTCGGAGCGGACTGGGGGAACGTCAGCGAGGCCGATGCGACCGCAGTGCTCGCGGCATCCGCCGACGCCGGGGTCACCTTCTTCGACACCGCGGACGTCTACGGCGACGGACGCAGCGAACAGATCATCGGGCGCTATCTCGCCTCCGCCGGCGCAGACGCCGGGATCACGGTCGCGACCAAGATGGGCCGCCGCGTCGACCAGCTCGCCGAGAACTACGTGCTCGCCAACTTCCGGGCCTGGACCGAACGCTCGCGTCGCAACCTCGGCGTGGACACCCTCGACCTCGTGCAGCTGCACTGCCCGCCGAGCGCGGTCGTCGAATCGGGCGAGGTCTACGACGCGCTCGACACCCTCGTCGCCGACGGCACCATCGCGGCGTACGGCTTCAGCGTGGAGACCTGCGACCAGGCCCTCGCCGCGATTGCCCGCCCGGGCACCGCGACCGTGCAGATCATCCTGAACGCGTTCCGGCTCAAGCCGCTCGACGCCGTGCTCCCCGCCGCCCGCGCGGCCGGGGTCGGCATCATCGCCAGGGTCCCGCTCGCGAGCGGGCTGCTCACCGGCAAGTACACCCGCGCCACGACCTTCGCCGAGAACGACCACCGCAACTACAACCGCGACGGCAGCCACTTCGACGTCGGCGAGACCTTCTCCGGCGTGGACTACGAGACCGGCCTCACCGCGGCCGCCGAGTTCGCCGCCCTCGTGCCGGCCGGGCTCACGCCCGCGCAGGCCGCGCTCGCCTGGGTCGCCCAGCAGGACGGCGTGAGCGCCGTCATCCCCGGCGCGCGCTCGATCACGCAGGCGCAGGGCAACGCGGCGGCCGGGTCGGTCCCCGCGCTCAGCGCGGAGTTCCTCGCCGGCGTCCGCGACATCTACGACCGCCTCCTCCGCGCCCAGATCCACCCGCGCTGGTAGCCAGCGCCCAGCGCCCGCGTTTCCGCGCCTCCGCCTTTCCGCGAGAGTACACTTTTGGCCCTTTAAACCCGAGGTTTAAAGGGCCAAAAGTGTACTCTCGCGGATGCTCGCGGATGCTCGTGGGCGCCGGTCGCTCGTGGGCGTGGGGGTCAGTCGAGGTCGTCGGGGTCGCGGCCGGTGCGCTCTCCGGAGTCGAGGGTCGCGATTGCGGCGAGGTCGGCCGCGTCGAGGGCGAAGTCGAAGACGTCGAGATTTTCCCGGATGCGCGATGGCGTCACCGACTTCGGGATCACGATGTCGCCGAGCTCGAGGTGCCAGCGGATCACGACCTGCGCGGCCGACTTGCCGTAACGTGCGCCGATGGCCTCGAGCGTCGGGTCACCGATCGCCCGGCCGCGGGCGAGGGGCGACCAGTCTTCGGTGAGGATGCCGTGGGCCGCGTCGTAGGCACGGGCATCCGCCTGCTGCAGCCACGGGTGCAGTTCGATCTGGTTCACCACGGGAACCACCTCGGTCTCGGCGAGGAGCCGGTCGAGGTGGTGCGGGTGGAAATTGGACACCCCGATCGAGCGGGCGCGCCCGTCGGCGCGGATCGTCTCGAGGGCCCGCCAGGTATCGACGTACCTGTCCTGGCGCGGCGCCGGCCAGTGGATCAGGTACAGGTCGACGTAGTCGAGGCCGAGCTTGCCAAGACTCTCATCGAAGGCGCGCAGGGTGCTGTCGTAGCCCTGGTCGGCGTTCCACACCTTCGTCGTCACGAAGACGTCGCCGCGGGGGAGTCCTGCCCTGGCGATGCCCTGGCCGACGCCTGCCTCGTTGGCATAGAGCGCCGCCGTGTCGACGTGCCGGTAGCCGGACTCGAGCGCCACCTGCACCGCATCGGCCGCGGCCGCCTCCGGAATCTTGTAGACCCCGAGCCCGAGCCTGCGGGATCGAGTGGCCGTCGTGGAACTGCAGAACGGGTGAAGAGGTCATAGCTCCATTAAACCGGCCCTGCAGCTTTCCGCGAAAGCGGGTGGATCGTCGGTTGGACACGGCCAGAACGACGATTCACCCGATTTCGCGGAAGGGGCGGCCCGACCGGATGCGCGCTTCTCACGGGGTGAGAGGAGCGCTTTCTCCACCGGGGCGAGTGCCGCAGAGTATGAACCATCTCGTGCCGCCCCTCCGGGTTGCGGCAACCGGGCACTGCCGCCCGGAACGAAGTCGCGGGATACAGGAGGTCACGGTGAAGGCTGTCCGGATCCATTCCTATGGCGCGAATCCGACCCTCGACGAGGTCCCGGAGCCCGAGATCCTCGGCCCCTGGGACGTGCTCGTCGACGTCGGCGCCGCCGGACTCTGCCGTACCGACCTGCACATCATCGAGGGCCAGTGGGATCCGATCCAGCACCCGCACCTGCCGTACATTCTCGGCCACGAGAATGCCGGCTGGGTGCGGGCCTGCGGCTCGGCCGTGCACAACGTCGCGGTCGGCGACACGGTCATCATGCATCCGCTCACCAGCTGCGGTCTCTGCCCCGCCTGCCGGGAGGGCCAGGACTCGCACTGCGAGAACGCCACGTTCCCCGGCATCAACGTCGACGGCGGCATGGCCGAGGTGTTGCGCACGAACGCGCGCGCCGTCGTCAAGCTCGACCCCGCACTCCAGCCCCGCGACGTGGCCGCGCTGGCGGATGCCGGACTCACCGCGTACCACGCCGTGCGGAAGGCCGCCCCGGTGCTCTTTCCCGGGAGCCACGCCGTCGTGATCGGCTCCGGCGGACTCGGGCACATCGGCGTGCAGAGCCTCGCGGCGATCACGAGCGCGGAAATCACCGTCGTCGACCGCTCCGAGGCGGCCCTCGAGCTCGCCGGTCAGATCGGCGCCCATCACACCGTGCTCGCGACGAGCGATGCGGCGGTGGAGAAGGCCGTCGCCGAGATCACCGGCGGTGGCGCGCACATCGTCTTCGACTTCGTCGGCGAACGCGGGGCGGAACTGCTCGCCCCGAAGCTGCTCCGGAACCGCGGTTCGCACTACGTGATCGGCTACGGCGGCACGGTCAGCCTGCCGACGATCGAGATCATCTCGCGCGAGATCAACGTGATCGGCAACCTTGTCGGCACGTACACCGACCTGGTCGAACTGATGACCCTCACCGCGCAGGGCAAGGTGACCCTGCATACCGCCGTCTACCCGCTCGAGGCCGCCAACGACGCGATCGCCGACCTCGAGAGCGGCCGCCTGGTCGGCCGCGGCATCCTCGTGCCCGGTCGCACCATGTGAGGCCCTCGCGCCGCCGTCGTGCGGTCGCGCGCTCCACTCACCCCGATCCCGACCCGCCCCGATCCATCCCGATCCATCCGAAGGAGACCACCAGTGACGTTCCTCGAAACCTCGGAAACCCCGAGCGCCTTCCTCGACTCCCCCGCGGGCACGCGTCTTGCTCGTGCGCGTGATCCGGGTCGCATTCCCGCACGCGCAGCTGCCGGATACCGCGTACGAGAAGACCGCAGACGCCCTGATCGCGCTCGCTGAGAAATCGCCCCGGCACTTCCTCGCCCTGTCGTCCGGCCTCGCGAGCCTCGACACCCTTCCGGCCGGCGCCTTCCTCGACCTCAATGCGATGGATGCCACGGCTCGCCTGCGCGCGATCGAGCACACCGAATTCTTCGCCTTCGTCCGCGCCAACACCGTGCTGACCCTGTACAACCTCCCGGAGGTCTGGGAGGCGCTCGGCTATGAGGGCGCGTCCTTCGACAAGGGCGGCTACCTCACCCGCGGCTTCAACGACCTCGACTGGCTCCCGGAGCCGCGGATCGAGGAATACACCGGCGAGCTGAACCACGTCGAGATCGGCCCGCTCACCCGGCAGGTCGGTGCGGCGAGTGGGCCGGCGGAATCCGCTTCGACCAGGGACGAGGTGACGAAATGACCGCCATCGATCACGACGAGGAGGCCGTCGTCATCATCGGCTCCGGCGCGGGCGGTGGCACCCTCGCCTATGAGCTCACCGCCCGGGGGATCAAGGTCGTCGTGCTCGAGGCCGGCCCGCACATCACGAATGACGAATACGTCAACGACGAGTGGGCCGCGTTCTCCCAGATGGCCTGGCTCGATCCGCGCACGACGAGCGGTTCCTGGCGCATCGCGCGTGACTTCCCGAACCTGCCGGCCTGGATCGTCAAGGCGGTCGGCGGCAGCACCACCCACTGGTCCGGCGCGACGCCGCGGTTCCTCGCCCACGAATTCCAGGCTCGGAGCACGTACGGGGCGATCGACGGCGCGAACCTGCTCGACTGGCCGCTCACCCTCGCCGAACTGGCTCCGTACTACGACCGCGCCGAGATCGCGATGGGCTCGACGCACCGGCACGGTCGCGCCGCGCTGCCCGCCAACAACAACTACAAGGTGTTCGCGAACGGCGCCGCCCGGGTCGGCTACAACTTCTACGCGACCGGTCCGTACGCGACGAACGCCGAGCCGTACGACGGGCGCCCGGCATCCGTGCAGGACGGCTTCAACTTCCAGGGCGACAAGTCCGGCGCGAAGTGGAGCACCCTCGTGCGCGAGATCCCCCGGGCGGGGGCGACCGGTCACCTCGACCTGCGCCCGCTCAGCCAGGCCGTGCAGATCACCCACGACCAGACCGGGCGCGCCGACGCCGTGCTCTACCTCGATGCGGCCGGCGGTCTGCACCGGCAGCGCGCACGGATCGTGTGCGTCGCCGGGAATTCGATCGAGACGCCGCGACTGCTGCTGCTCAGTGCGAGCTCGCTGTTCCCGGACGGTCTCGCCAACTCCTCCGGCCAGGTCGGCCGCAACTACATGCGGCACACCACCGGCTCCGTCTACGCCCAGTTCCCCGACCCGGTTCACTCCTATCGCGGCGAGACCATGGCCGGGATCATCGCGGACGAGGCGCGCCACGACGAGCGCCGCGGCTTCGCCGGCAGGTACTACCTCGAAACCCTCTCGCTCGGGCCTGCATTCCTCGCAGCCTTCGCGGACCCGGGTTCGTGGGGGCGCGACTTCACCTCGATCCTCGACGGCTACGCCCACACTGCCGGTCTCTGGATCGTCGGTGAGGACATGCCGCAGGAGACCAACCGGATCACCCTCAACGGCTCGGTCACGGATGCCGCAGGCCTGCCGGTCGCGAACGTGAACTTCGACGACCACCCGAACGACGTCGCCATGCGCGACCACGGCTACCGCCAGGCCGAGCTGCTCTACGACGCGGTCGGGTCGATCTCGGCGCACCGCACCCCGCCCTATCCGTCCACGCACAACCTCGGCACGAGCCGGATGAGTGCGCGACCGGAGGACGGCGTGGTGAACAAGTTCGGGCGTGCCCACGATGTGCCGAACCTGTTCGTGAGCGACGGTTCTGTCTTCACGACCGGCGCCGCGGCGAACCCCACCCTCACGATCGTGGCCCTCGCCATCCGGCAGGCCGACCACATCGCCGAACAGCTCGCCAACCGGTCCCTCTGACCGGCGCCTGCCACCGACCCGTCCCCACGCCCCGACAAGGAGAGTGCGCACCATGACCCACGACCAGATGATGAGAACCCCATACGACCAGATCGGCGAGGTGCCGACCTTCACCCTCGAATCCACCGACGTGAAGAACGGCGAGGAACTCGCCCCGCCGCAACGCAGCGGGATCTTCGGCGCCGGCGGAAGCGACACGTCCCCAGAACTGCACTGGAGCGGGTTCCCGGCAGGGACCAGGAGCTTCGCGGTCACGGTGTACGACCCGCTCGCCCCGACGGGGAGCGGATTCTGGCACTGGGCCGTCGCCGACATCCCCGCGACGACGACAAGCCTGCCCACCGGGGCGGGGGAGGAGAACAGCACGACCCTGCCGCCCGGCGCCTGGCAGGCTCACGAACGATGCCAGTCTCCGGCGCTACCTCGGTGCGGCCCCGCCGGCCGGCCACGGGCGGCACAACTACTACATCGCCGTGCACGCCCTCGACGTCGACACCATCGGCATTCCGGAGACGTCGACGCCCGCGTTCCTCACCTTCAACCTCGGCGGGCACACCCTCGCCCGCGCCGTGATCACCCCCTGGTGGGAGGCCCGCTAACCGCTCGCCCCGCCCTAACCAATTCGACGGAGTTTTCGAGTTTCTGGCGCGTGGGAGCCCGATCTAAGCGCTCTCCGGACAAAATCTCCGTCGAATTGGTTAGGTGAGCGGATGCTCAGCGCCGGACGCTGCCGGAGCGGAAGTACCGCGAGAGTCCGGCGGCGGTCCCGCGCAGCATCCGCTCGAGGTCGCGTTCGCGGGTCGCGATCGTGGCGGCCCTGGCCGAGATCGCGACCGAGCCGACGAGCAGGCCGGCGGAGTTGCGCACGCCGACGGCGGCGCACGTCATGCCAGGGACGAACTCCTCGTGTTCCCAGGCCACGTGCGACCGGGAGATCGACTCGAGCTGGCGCTCCAGTTCTCCGCGCTCGGTGATGGTCGCCGGGGTGAGCCGTAACAACCCATGAGCATCGAGGTACTGGTCGCGCTGCTCGCCGCTCATGCCGCTGAGCATGATCTTGCCGAACGCGGTCGCATGCGCGGCCTCGTGGAAACCGAAGCTCAACGGGGTGAGGCGCGGGGCGGCCGGGGAATCCACGATGTACGTGACGACGACATCCGCCCCCCGGTACACGGCGAAGTACGCGGCCGCCCGGGCGCTGCGGTGCAGGCGGGCGATCTCGGTGCGCACCTCGGTGGGCACCCCGATCTGGCGATGCAGCGAGACGCCGAGCTGGTGCAGTTTGTAGCCGAGTTCGAACTTGCGCTCCCGGCGGATGTGCACGAGGTAGTCGCTCTGCACGAGCGTCTGCATGAGCCGGTACACGGTCGGCAGCGGGTAGCCGAGGCTCGCCGAGACCTCCTTCGCCGTGGCCCCGCCGCGCTCGGCGACGATCTCGAGGATCGCGAGCGTCTTCTGGATCGAGGCGACCCCGCCGGGGGCGGGTGGCGCGGGCAGGGCCGTGACGTTGGAGGTCAGGGGCGGCTGCGCGAGCGTCCGGGGCGACGACGGCTGGGACAGGGGAAGAGCATCCGTGATCTTCATGCGGCCATTGTCGGTCGGGCGCGGTCCCGGCACAATCGCACGGCGCCTGAGAAGATCCCGGGTACGGCGAGCAGCTTCTCACATGGTGACAGGGCCCCTGACCGACCGTGACCGGCGAATTTAGGCTGGCGGCATCCGCATCGATTGAAAAAGGAGATCGCCATGGCCGCCTCCAGCGCCATTCGCACCATCATCAGCCCCGGCCGCTACGTCCAGGGGAAGGGGGCGCTGTCCCGGCTCGGCGAATTCCTCGCGCCGCTCGGGAAGACCCCGCTCCTCGTCTCAGACGACGTCGTCTGGGGGATCGTCGGACAGCGCGCCACGGACTCGCTCCGCGCCGCCCAGCTGCCCGTCACCCGGGAACGCTTCGGCGGCATCCCCACGGCCGCGGAGGTCACCCGCCTCGTCGGCGTGATCGACAGGACCGGCGCCGACGTCATCGTCGCCCTCGGCGGCGGCAGCACCATGGACGCCGTGAAGGCCGCGGGGTTCCTGGCCGGCATCCGCTGGGTCACGGTGCCCTCCGTCGCTTCGACGGATGCCCCCACCTCGGCCCTCTCCGTGATCTACACCGCGGACGGCGCGTTCGAGGAGTACCGCTTCTTCCCGAAGAACCCGGACCTCGTGCTGATGGACACCCAGCTCGTGGCGGATGCCCCCGCCGCGTTCCTGGCCGCGGGCGTCGGCGATGCCCTCGCGACCTGGCTCGAGGCCCGGGCCACGAGGCAGTCGCACGCGAACACGATGGCCGGCGGCCTGCCGACTCTCGCGGGCACCGCGCTCGCCGAGCTGTCCTGGGGCGTGATCTGGGACAACGCGCTCCCCGCCCTCGACGCCGTGCGCGACCATCAGGTCACCCCGGCCGTCGAGAAGCTCGTCGAGGCCAACACGTTGCTGTCGGGGCTCGGGTTCGAGTCCGGCGGGCTGGCCGCCGCCCACGCGATCCACAACGGCCTGACCGCGGCGCACCAGACCCATGGCCTCGCCCACGGGCAGAAGGTCAACATCGGCTCGGTCACGCAGGCTCGTGCTCGAGGGCGCCCCGACCCAGGAGATCCGCGACTTCATCGAGTTCACGACCCGGGTCGGGCTGCCGAACACCCTGACCGAGGTCGGCCTCAGCGTCGACGACGAGGACGACCTGCGCCGCGTCGCCGAAGCGGCGACGGTGCCAGGGGAGACCATCCACAACATGCCGTTCCCGATCACCCCCGACGAGCTGGTCAGCGCGCTCAAGTCGATCGAGCGGTTCTCCCGCACCGTGCGGAGCGAGGCGCACCTGCCCGCGCCTGTGCAGTACGTCGCCCACGAGGTCGACACGCACTAGTCCGCAGGTCTCCGGCAGCGGATGCCGCGGCATCCGCTGCCCGGACCCGCGCCCTCGATGTCGCCCGCGAGAGTACACTTTTGGCCCTTTAAACTGCGGGTTTAAAGGGCCAAGAGTGTACTCTCGCGGCACTCTGCCGGTACTCTGCCGGCACCATACCGGCACTCTTGCGACCCCTCGCGGGCGGGCGCCGGCGCGAGGGTCCTGGCGCAGTCGCGGCGGTGCGGGCTAGGAGACCTGGATCTGGATCGGCGCGGTGTCGGGGATCGGGCCGGCGTCGCGGCCGCGCAGGTCGGGGTGCCAGCGGCGTCCGAGCGCGGGAATCAGGGTGCCGAGCGCCGCGAAACCGGCGGCGACGAGGATGGCCGAACCGGCGCCGTTGTGGTCGATCATGAAGCCGGCCGTCGCCGACCCGAGCGCCGCGCCCATCAGCTGGCCGGTGCCGACCCAGCCGTACGCCTCGGCGGTGTCACTGAACTTGACGCTCGCGGAGACGATCCCGAACAGTACGGCGAAGGCCGGCGCGATGCCGATGCCCGCGAGGAGCAGGGTGGCGGCGAGCCACCAGAAGCTGAGTCCCAGGGTCGCGAGGGACAGGCCGATCGTGACGATCAGCATCCGCCCGGCGAGGGCCCACGGACCGATCGGCGCGTGGCCGAGCGCGAGGCCGCCCACGAGCGAGCCGATCGCGAAGATGCCGAGCACCCAGCCGGAGTCCGCGCTGCCGTGGCCGAAAGCCGCGACGACGCCGGCCTCGACGGCGGAGCACGCCGCGACGAGCATGAAGCCGACGACGGTGCTGAGGAGCACCGGGGGACGCTTGAGCACGGCGCCGAGCTTGCGGCGGCTGCGCGGGATCCGCACCCGGCCGACCTCCGGTAGCACGACGAACCAGATGCCGCCGCCGACCAGGAACGCGGCGGCGAGCAGGATGCCGGCGACCGAGCTGATCTGGATCGCGACGAACGTGGCGATGACCGGTCCGAGCACCCAGATGATCTCCTGGGCGGATGCGTCGAGCGAGAACAGGGGGTGAGCTGGCGGGAGTTGACGATCTTCGGGTAGATCGTGCGCACGGCCGGCTGGATCGGCGGTGTCGTCAACCCCGCGACGAGGCCGATCACCATCAGGCCCCAGATCGGCAGGACCAGCAGCGCCATCACGACGATGGCGCTCGCGCAGATCGCGATCGTGGCGATGATGACCGGGCGCATGCCCCACCGGCCCATGAGGCGGCTCGTGAGGGGACCTGCGATCGCCTGGCCGATGCTCATCGCACCGAGCACGAGGCCGGCGGAGCCGTAGGAGTCGTAGACGCGCTTGATGTGGATCAGGAACGCGAGCGAGAGCATCCCGAACGGGAAGCGGGCGGTCAGCTGCGCGGCGATCAGACGGGCAACCCCGGGCGTCTTCAGTAGGGTCCAGTAGCTGCTCACTCGTTCAAGTCTACGGGCGAGGCCCGGTGCGGGACGAGAGTCGGGCCGCCGCCACGCAATCCGTCGCCACCCCGCGCCGAATTGCATCGCGCGCGCGGCCGTTTTCGCAACGAACGTGTACGGGACGCAATTCCGTGCCGACGACGGTGCCACGGGGCGAGTCCCGGGCGGTGAGTGGCCCGCGCCCTGACCGAGGGCGTCGGCGGATGCGGGTGCCCGTGCCGCGCACACCCGGTACCGTGGTTTCGTGAACACTTTGATCTCCGCCGAAGACCTGGCCAGCCTGCTCGAGACGCGTGACGACATCCGTGTGCTCGACGTCCGGTGGGCGCTCCTCGGGCCGAGCGGACGCGACGAATACGCCGCCGGACACCTGCCGGGCGCGGTCTACGTCGACCTCGAGACCGAGCTCGCCCGGCCAGGGGCGCCAGAGGACGGGCGGCACCCGCTCCCCGCGATCGAGGACCTGCAGGCGGCCGTGCGCCGCTGGGGAATCCACGACGACGACACCGTCGTGGTCTACGACGACCTGAGCCTGATGTCCGCGGCGCGGGCATGGTGGCTGCTGTTGCGGCACGCCGGGCACCGAAACGTGCTCCTGCTCGACGGTGCGCTCGCCGCCTGGCGCAGGGCGGGCTTGCCGCTCGTCGCCGGGGAGCAGCCTGACCCGCCGATCGGCACCGCACACCTCAGCTACGGTTCGCTCGGCACGATCGACGCCGACACCGCCGCTGCCATCGCGCACACCGGCATCCTCCTTGACGCGCGTGCCGGCGCCCGGTACCGGGGTGAGACGGAGCCGGTCGACCCGCGCGCCGGCCACATCCCCGGAGCGGTGAGCGCCCCGACGACGGACACCCTCGCCGACGACGGCCGCTTCCTGCCCGCCGACCAGGCTCCGCGCGCAGTTCGAGTCCCTCGGCGTGCGACCGATGCGACCGATCGGGGTCTACTGCGGATCGGGCGTCACCGCCGCCCACGAGATCGCCGCGCTCACGATCGCCGGGTTTGTCCCCTACCTGTATCCCGGATCCTGGTCGCAGTGGTCAAACCTCCCGGACCGCCCCGTGGAAACCGGGGACGGCCCGCACGGCGGGTCCGGTGGGTCCGCAGGGGCCGGCGGGGCCAGCATCGGGCTGTAGCCGGCCGAGCCGGCTCGCGGCGGCATCCGCTCGTCGTCGTGACCGGTGTGCTCACACCGAATTCACACGGCACGCGGAGCCCGGGGATGCAATACTTAGGTAATGCTTACCTTACCCAGCACCGAGGTGACCGGCGAGGACCTGCTCCCTGACGCACGCCCCGGCTACCGGCCCTACCGGGCGACGGTCGCGGGTATCCGGCGCCTGAGCCCGCATTTCGTGCGGGTGACCTTCACCGGCCCCGAATTCGAGCACTTCGGCACGGCCGGACTTGACCAGCGGATCAAGCTCGTCCTGCCGATCCCCGGCGTCGGCCTGGCCGATTTCGGCGCGGACGAGCAGCATGACCCTGCCTCGACCGGCACGGGCTGGTACGACCGCTGGCGGGCCCTTCCCGAGGCGGAGCGCAACCCGTTCCGCAGCTACACCGTGCGCTCGGTGCGCCCGCACCTCCGCGAACTCGACGTCGACTTCGTCTCCCACGGTCCGGCGGATGCCGCCGGTTCCGGCCCCGGCCCGGCCTCGCGCTGGCTCGCCGCGGCCCAGATCGGCGAGCACGTCGTCATCGTCGGGCCGGACTCCCGCAGCCGTGACGCAGGCCTCGGCCTCGACTGGCGCCCCGGCGATGCCACCTACCTGCTCCTCGCGGGCGACGAGACCGCGGTCCCCGCGATCTGCGGGATCCTCGACAGCCTGCGGCCCGGGCGCACGGCGCACGCCTTCCTCGAGGTGCCGGATGCCGCGGACCAGCTCGACGTCCGGGTCCCGGACGGGTGCTCGGTCACCTGGCTTCCGCGCTGCGCCGCCCCGCACGGCGAACGCCTCGACGCCGCCGTGCGCACCTGGGCCACCGGTCACCGGGGACCAGAGGTCCCGACCGGAACCGGCGTGACCGCGGCAGAGCTCGAGATCGACGTCGACCGCGACACCCTGTGGGACACCCCGGACACACCCTCGGGCGCCGGCTTCTACGCCTGGCTCGCCGGAGAGGCCGGCGCGATCAAGCGCCTCCGCCGGTTCCTCGTGAGCGAGACCGGCGTCGACCGCCGCCGCGTCTCCTTCATGGGCTACTGGCGCCTCGGCAAAGCCGAGCCCCAGTGAGCCGTCTGGCACACTCCTCCGAGTTCCCGGCCGCGAACAGCCCGGCCCTGAACCGCCCTGCCCCGAACCAATTCGACGGAGTTTTTGCCCAAAACACACGGGAGAGCGCTCTTTCGGGCCCGAAACCCGAAAAACTCCGTCGAATCGGTTCGGGTCGGCGGTCGACGGCGGGGCTCCTCGCCGCGGCCGTGCTCCTCGCCCTCGTGATCATCGCCTCCCTCGTGGTCGGCGCGCGGGACGTGTCATTCGGCACCGTCCTCGACGCCCTGTTCCGGCCGGATCCCGCCGTGACCGACCAGCTCGTGGTGCTCGACCTGCGCATCCCGCGCACAGTCGTCGGCCTGCTCGCGGGCCTCGCTCTCGGTATCGCCGGCGCGCTCATGCAGGGCGTCACCCGCAATCCCCTCGCCGACCCCGGCCTGCTCGGCGTCAACGCGGGCGCCTCCCTCTTCGTCGTCGGCGGCATCGCCCTGTTCGGGGTCACCAGCGCGCTCGGCTACGTGTGGTTCGCCTTCGTCGGGGCCGCGGTCGCGGCATCCGTCGTCTACGTCATCGGTTCGCTCGGACGCGGGGGAGCGACGCCCGTCAAGCTGACCCTCGCCGGCACCGCGCTCACCGCGGCGCTCACCTCGCTGATCACCATCGTGCTGCTCAGCGACCCGGCGACCTTCGACCGCTACCGGTTCTGGTCGGCGGGCTCCCTCTCCGCCCGCGGCCTCGACACGGCCCTGCAGCTCGCGCCGTTCATCCTCGTCGGAGCCGTGCTGGCGGCAACGGCCGGGCGGATGCTCAACGCGCTCGCCCTCGGAGACGACCTCGCCCGCGGCCTCGGCCAGAACGTCGTGGCCGCACGAATCGTCTGCTTCGTGGCCGTCGTGCTGCTCTGCGGCTCGGCGACCGCGCTCGCCGGCCCGATCGTCTTCGTCGGCCTCGCGGTGCCGCACCTCGCCCGCTGGTTCGCCGGCCCCGACTACCGCTGGACCCTCGCTCTCTCCGCGCTGCGCTGCTCGGCCCTGCTCCTGCTCGCCGACGTGATCGGCCGTGTGATCGCCCGCCCCGGCGAGGTCGAGGCCGGCCTCGTCGTCGCGTTCCTCGGCGCCCCCGTGCTGATCGCGCTCGTGCGCGGCACCAAGGCGGTCGGACTGTGACCCCGCGCACACCGCACGCTGCACCGGCCGACCTCGCCGAGGGTCGCCGTTCCCGCCCGGAATCCCCGGTGCACCGGGTCGTCCCGGCAGAAGCGGCGACTCTCGCGGCGGCGCGGGGTGCACGGCGCCGCCGGGAGCGTCGGATCGCGATCGTCCTCGCCGCCGCGCTGCTCGTCGTCGCCGCGCTGAGCCTCTCCGTCGGCTCCTATTCCGTCGCGGTGCCCGACCTGCTCCGCACCCTCGCCGGCCAGGGCACGGGAGCCGAGAACTTCATCGTGCTGACGCTGCGCCTGCCCCGGCTCGTGCTCGGGCTCCTGACCGGCATCGCCTTCGCGCTCTCGGGCGCCCTGTTCCAGACCGTGCTGCGCAATCCGCTCGCGAGCCCCGACATCGTCGGCGTCACCGGCGGGGCGAGCGCCGCCGCGGTGCTCGGGATGCTCGTGCTCGGCTTCGGCAGTCTGGCCACCGCCTTCGCGGCCTTCGGCGGTGCGATCCTCGTCGCGACCATCATCTACCTGCTGGCCTGGCGCGGCCGCGGCGGAGGTACGAGCGGCGTCGCCGGCTACCGCTTCGTGCTCATCGGCGTCGGCGTCGCGTTCATGGTGCAGGGCCTGCTCGGCTACCTGCTCAGCCGTGCCGAGCTTCGCAACGCCCAGGATGCCCTCACCTGGCTCGTCGGCAGCGTGAGCGGTGCCGCGTGGCCAGAGATCGCCGTCGTCGCGGTCGGGCTCGCCGTGCTCCTGCCCATCGTGCGGATGCTCGCGCCGCGTCTCCGCGCGCTGCAACTCGGCGACGACCTGGCCACGAGCCTCGGTGTCGGCGCCGAGCGCAACCGGCTCGGACTCCTCGCCGTCGCCGTCGCCCTCGCCGCGCTCGCGACGGCCATGGTCGGCCCGCTCGCGTTCGTCGCGTTCGTGTCCGCGCCGATCGCCCGCCGCCTCGTCGGCACCGGCGGGCTCGGCCTCGTGCCGTCGGCCCTGGTCGGCGCCCTGATCGTCAGTGGCGCCGACTTCGCCGCCCAGCACCTGCTCCCGGGCGGACTCCAGCTCCCGGCCGGGGTCGTCACCGGCGCCATCGGGGCGCCCTACCTGCTCTGGCTGCTCGCGACCGGAGCCGCAGGCGGCAGCGGCAGCTCGCGCGACAGCACCGAAGGAACCCGATGACCCACTCCAACCCGAACACGCCCGACCCGCGGCCTAACCGATTCGACGGAGTTTTTCGGCTTTTTGGCCCGAAACGGCCCTCTCACGGACGTTTCGGGCAAAAACTCCGTCGAATTGGTTCAGGGCCGGAAGCTCGGACGGACGCAGCATCCGTCGACCCAGTTGACCGCGCCGACCGCACGCACCACGAGCCTGCGCACCGTCGCCCTCGGCCTCGGCTACGATGGCGTCCCAATCGTCACCGACCTCGACCTCGAGATCGCCGTCGGACGCATCACGGTCATCGTCGGCGCGAACGCCTCGGGCAAGTCCACGCTCCTCCGCGGACTCGCCCGCCTGCTCGCCCCGCAATCCGGCGTGGTTCTCCTCGACGGCATCGACATCACGAAGATTCCGGGCAAGCGGGTCGCGACCGCGCTCGGCCTCCTGCCGCAACAGCCGCTCGCGCCGGAGGGCATCACCGTCGGCGAACTCGTCGGTCGCGGCCGGCATCCGCACCAGGGCTGGTTCCGCGGCACCACGGCCGCGGACGACGCCATCGTCGCCGACGCCCTCGTGCGCACCGGAACCCTGGACCTCGCCGCGCGCCGGCTCGAGGAGCTCTCCGGCGGCCAGCGCCAGCGGGTCTGGATCGCGATGGCCCTCGCCCAGGACACCGACATCCTGTTGCTCGACGAACCGACGAGCTTCCTCGACGTCGCCCACCAGATCGAGGTCCTCGACCTTCTCCTCGAACTCAACCGCACCCGGGGCACCACGATCGTGATGGTCCTCCACGACCTCAACCTCGCGGCCCGGTACGCCGACGAGATGCTCGTGATGCGCTCAGGCGGCATCATCGCCGCCGGGCCGCCCGCGAAGACCCTGACCGTCGACGTCGTCCGCTCCGCCTTCGGGCTCGACGCCCTCGTCATCCCCGACCCCGTCTGCGGTTCACCGCTCGTCGTGCCGATCGGAAGATTCCATCCCGCACCGACCCCGGCATCCGCTATATTAGGTAAGGCTAACCTAAGCTAGTTGAAGTGAGCTAGACCGAACCGCGTCACACAGCACCTCATCGACAACTGAGAAACCGGAGTTTCCCGTGCACCGTCCCCCCATCCGCGCGCTCGTCGCTGTGGCCGCCCTCGTCGCCCTGACCCTGACCGGCTGTTCCGCGCCCGCGCCCCAGGCGACGGATGCCGCGGCGGGCGACTCCGCTGCCGCATCGTTCCCCGTCACGATCGAGAACGCCTTCGGGTCCACCGTGATCCCGAAGCAACCGACCCGGGTCGTGACCTGGGGCTTGGGGAGTGCGGATGATGCGATCGCCCTCGGCGTCATTCCCGTCGCGATGCCGTTCCAGGCCTACGCGGGTGACGCCCAGGGGGTGCTGCCCTGGATCTCCGAAGCGCTCACGAAGACCGGAACGCCCACGCCGACCGTGCTGCCGGACTCCACTGAGCCGCCGTACGAGGACATCGCCAAGGCCGCACCCGACGTGATCCTCGCCGCGTATTCCGGCATCACCGCCGAGCAGTACGCGCTGCTCAGCAAGATCGCCCCCGTGGTCGGCTACCCCGACCAGCCCTGGGCGACCGATTGGCGCGAGCTCATCACGATCACCGGAACCGCGCTCGGCAAGACCGCCGAAGCGACCACCCTTCTCGCAGACATCGACGGGAAGATCGCCGCGGCCGCGGCTGCCCACCCCGAATTCACGGGAAAGTCGATCTCCCTCACGAGTGACAGCGGCGGAACGTTCTACGTCTACAAGAAGGAAGACCCCCGGGTCGCCTTCACCCTCGACCTCGGCTTCGTGAACGCACCCGCCGTCGACGCCCTCGCGACCGACGAGGCGAGCTTCTACTACACGCTCAGCCACGAACAGCTCGACAAGCTCACGAGCGACGTGCTCGTGAACTTCGGGACGACGCAGGAGGAATCGGATGCGTTCCTCTCCGCCGGCTATGCCCGGGCCATGCCGCAGGTGCAGCGCGGCTCCGTCGCCTCCCCGGTCGGCGCGGCATTCATCTCGTCCGTCTCCCCGCCGACGGGACTCTCGCTGACCTGGGGCCTCGACGACTACGTGACCATGCTCTCGACCGCGGCCAAGGCCGTCGAATAACGTCCGTCGCCCCGCTGAGTTGCGGACAAAACACTTTCGGCGACACGGCGAGGGGCCGCAACTCGGTGCTGGGTCCGTGAGCGATGGCGCGGTCGCACCGGGCGAAATCTGCCCGAAACACGCCAACGGCCATACTTGATCGAGACACGTCCCCCTCACGCTCGCTTTAGCTAGTCCAAAACGTGACCTGCGCACAGAATCCGCGTGGGCATCCTGTTATATGCTCACCTCTGTCGCTCACCGTTTACGGACTCAATGACGAACCCCTGACACCGACAAACAAAGAAGGTTCCGCATATGCGCGCTCGATACCTACTCCCCGCCGTCGCCGCCGCGGCCGCACTGATGCTCACCGGCTGCGTCGACAACTCGACGCCTACCACGGGCTCGACCAGCAGCGCCTCGGCCGCAGCGATCACCAAGGACGACGCGGCCGCCGCACTCGTTCCCGCCAAGATCGCCTCCTCCGGCAAGCTCATCGTCGGCAGCGACCCGACATACGCCCCGAACGAGTTCAAGGACGAAGCAGGCAAGCCGATCGGCTGGGGAATCGAGATCGCGAGCGCGATCGCGACCAAGCTCGGGCTGACGGCCGAATTCCAGGTCGCCAAGTTCGACAACATCATCCCCTCCGTCGCCGGCGGCAAGGCCGACCTGGGCGAGTCCTCGTTCACGGACACCGCCGAGCGCGAGAAGCAGGTCGACTTCGTCAACTACTACACCGCCGGCATCCAGTGGGCCTCGGCCAAGGACAAGACCGTCGACCCGGACAACGCCTGCGGCATGAAGGTCGCCGTGCAGGCTACGACGTATGAAGACACCGACGAGGTTCCCGCCAAGAGCGACGCGTGTGTCGCGGCGGGCAAGCCGGCGATCGACAAACTCAAGTTCGACACCCAGGATGCCGCGACGAACGCGGTCGTGCTCGGCCAGGCCGACGCGCTCAGCGCCGACTCTCCCGTCACCCTCTACGCGATCGCCCAGACCAAGGGCAAGCTGCAGGCTCGCGGGCAAGACCTTCGACGTCGCACCGTACGGCATGGTCGTCGCCAAGGGCTCCGACCTCGGCAAGGCCGTCCAGGCCGCGCTGCAGTCCATGGTCGATGACGGCAGCTACAAGGCCATCCTCGACACGTGGGGAGTCGCCGACGGCGGCATCGACAAGATCACGATCAACGCAGCCGCGAACGGCTAGCCGATGAGCACGCCGAATCTGAACGGCCGGGGGCGCGGCTCGCCTCGTCCCCGGCCGATCCGGCCGCCCCGGTTCCGATCAAGGCCATCCGGCTGCGTCACCCGTGGCGGATGGTCTTCGCGATCATCCTGATCGTGGTGTTCGCCCTCGCCATCGTGGACGCGGCCTTCCGCCCCGCGTACGACTGGCCCACGGTCGCGAAGTACCTCTTCGACCGGCGCATCTCCCAGGCCGCGCTCGTGACCCTCGAACTCACCGTCTACTCGATGGTGATCGCGATCGTCCTCGGCGTGATCCTCGCGGTGATGCGGCTGTCGCCCAACCCGGTCGTGAAGAGCCTCGCGTGGTTCTATCTCTGGGTCTTCCGCGGCACTCCGGTCTACGTGCAGCTGACCATCTGGGGCCTGATCTCGCTGATCTACTCGAGCATCGACATCGGGATCCCGTTCATGCACCCGTGGGTGTCGTTCGAGACGAACGCCGCGCTCAGCACATTCGCCCTCGCGGTCATCGGCCTCTCGCTCAACGAAGCCGCGTACATGGCCGAGATCGTCCGCGCCGGACTCCTCGCCGTCGACCGCGGCCAGGAAGAGGCCGCGACGGCGCTCGGCATGAGCTGGTCGCAGACGATGACCCGGGTCATCCTGCCGCAGTCGATGCGGGTGATCATCCCGCCGACCGGCAACGAGGTCATCTCGATGCTCAAGACGACCTCGCTCGTCACGGCGGTGCCGTTCAGCTTCGACCTGTTCGCCCGCTCTCGGGACATCTCCGCCGAGACCTTCAATCCGATCCCGCTGCTCATCGTCGCGTCGATCTGGTACCTGTTCTTCACCTCGATCCTGATGGTGGGCCAGTACTTCCTCGAGAAGCGATTCGCCCGCGGCATCGGTGACCGTCAGCCGGACAAGAAGGGCGGCGGTTCCAACCCCGACCCGACCACGGGTGTCACGATCGTGCCCGGCTCCGAGCAGGCGCCGGCGACCCGCACGACCCGAGAACCCGGAACCGGCCAGGGAGGCCCCTCGTGAGCGACATGACCACGCCGGGCGCGGCATCCGCTGACCGCGGTTACGTGCCGATGGTGCTCGCCGAGCAGGTCTCGAAGAGCTTCGGCTCGCACGAGGTGCTCAAGAGTATCTCCCTCGAGGTCAAACGCGGCGAGGTGATGTGCCTCGTCGGGCCGAGCGGGTCGGGCAAGTCCACGTTCCTGCGCTGCATCAACCACCTCGAGGTGCTCTCCGCCGGGCGGCTGAGTGTCGACGGCGAGCTGATCGGCTACCGCGAGACCAACGGCAAGCTCTACGAGATGGCGCCCAAGGAAGCGGCGAAGCAGCGCAGGGACATCGGCATGGTGTTCCAGCGCTTCAACCTGTTCCCGCACATGACCGCGCTTCAGAACGTGATGGAGGCCCCGCTGCGGGTCAAGGGACTACCCAAGGCGCAGGCCGAGCGCACCGCGCGCGACCTGCTCGCCCGGGTGGGACTCGCCGAACGCGCGGACTATTACCCCGCGCACCTGTCCGGCGGCCAGCAGCAGCGGGTCGCGATCGCCCGTGCCCTTGCGATGGAGCCCAAGCTGATGCTCTTCGACGAGCCCACGAGCGCGCTCGACCCCGAACTCGTCGGAGAAGTGCTCGACGTGATGAAGGGCCTCGCTAAGGAGGGCATGACCATGATCGTGGTCACCCACGAGATGGGTTTCGCCCGCGAGGTCGGGGACTCGCTCGTGTTCATGGACGGCGGCGTCGTCGTCGAGTCCGGAGACCCCGAGCTCGTGCTCAGCAACCCTCAGCACCGCCGCACCCAGGCATTCCTGTCGAAGGTGCTGTAACCACCAGCTGACCCCGGCGGATGTCGGGGTCAGCTGGTCAGGACCTTGTGGATCCGCTGCAGCGACACCGACTCCGCGGCCTTGAGCTCCTGCGCGAACAGGCTGATCCGCAGGCTCCTCGATCATCCAGCGTGCGCGCACGAGGTTTGCCGCCATGCCGGGGGCCAGCGGAATCCGGCCGCCTGCTGCTTCGTAGCGGGCCGTAGCCGACTGGCTTTCGTTCATCCAGACCCGGTCGCGGCTGGGGTTGTCGCCGAGTTTCACGATCCGTGAGCTGATGCCGCCGAGGTAGCGGGGCAGGTGGCGCAACTGGGCGAGGCCCGTCGCACTCACGAAGCCGGGGTAGATCAGCCCGGCCAGCTGGGCGCGGGCATCCGTCAGCGCGGGCAGCAACGCCATGCTCGTCGAGGCCTTGAGCGCCTTGTCGGCCGCGCGCGACGCCGTGAGGATGCGGGCGACGAGCCCGACGGCCTCGAACATCGAGTCCATCAGCACCCCGGAGACCCGGTCCCGGATCGTGTCGAACTCGGCCTTCATGAAGACCTGCCCGGTCGGGTTCACCCGGAACAGCACCTCGTCGACGCACGCCGCGAGGCAGTCGTCGAACAGCGCCTGGGTGGTGCGGTACGGGCTCGTCGCGAGGCTGAGCTTCTCCGCCCCGGTCAGGTGCTGCTGCACATAGGCGACCGGCGACGGGGTGGCGAGCAGCAACAGCCGGCGCACCCCGCCGGGGAGCGTGCTCGCCTGCTCGGCGGCCGTGCTCATCATCCGGATCGCGACCGAGCTGCCCTCGTCGACGAGAGTCGGGTAGCCGCGAATGGTGTTGTCGCCCTGCTTGGTGTCGATGAACCGGGGAAGTTCGGCGAAATCCCAGGTCGTGAGCCCGCCGCGCTCGATCGCGTTGACGGGCGTGGCAGCGGATGCCGCGGCGACGCTCTCGCGGGCCCGGGAGCCGAGCCTGCGCTGCAGCTCGCCGAGGTCCTTGCCGGAGGCCATCGCCTGGCCGCGGTCGTCGACGACGCGGAACGTCATGCGGAGGTGGGCGGGGATCCGCGCGATCTCGAAGTCGCCCGCGTTCACCGGCACGTAGGTGAGCCGCTGGATCAGGCCCGCGAGGATCTCGGTGAACGGGGTGGCCTCGGGTTCGAAGCCCGCGCCGGAGCCGGCGCCGAAGCCCGAGCCGAGTCGGGCGCCGATGCTCGTGCCGGCTGCGCCGGCGATGTCGCTCGTGGTTCTGGCCTCTCCCGGCGCCGGCGGCAGCTCGGTGAGCAGCCGGGCCGCCCAGTCGGCGGCGGGCACGACGTTGCGGCGGATGCTCTTGGGCAGTGACTTGATCAGCGCGGTCACCAGGTCCGCGCGCAGGCCGGGCACCTGCCAGTCGAAGCCGGAGGGAGACAACCGGGCCAGGAGGGCGAGCGGGATCAGCACGGCGACACCATCGTCATCCGCCCCGGGCTCGAAGCGGTAACTGAGGTGGAAACGCTGGTCGCCCTGGTGCCAGGTCGGCGGGAACACGGCCTCGTCGATCTCCGGGGTGGCCTCGTCGGGAACGAGCGCCTCCGCGGTCATCGTCAGCAGGTCGGGGGTTTCGGCGCGCGCCTTGCGCCACCAGGTCTCGAAGGTGCGGGTCGAGCAGACCTCGGCAGGAATGCGCCGCTGGTAGAACTCGAAGACGGCCTCGTCGTCGAAGAGGATGTCGCGGCGCCGGGTGCGCTCCTCGAGCTCGGCGAGTTCCTTCCGCAGCTTCGTGTTCGCGCGGTCGAACGCGGTGACGCGCTGGTCGACGCGGTCGAGGTCCCACTCGCCGTCGACGAGGGCGTGCCGGATGAAGAGTTCGCGCGCGTAGGCCGGGTCGACCCGGGAGAACTGGATGCGGCGGCGCGGCACGATCGGCACCCCGTAGAGGGTGACCCGCTCGTAGGCGACGACGGAGCCCTGCTTCTTCTCCCAGTGCGGCTCGGAGAAGCTGCGCTTGCAGAGGTCGCCGGCGAGCGGTTCGGCCCAGGCCGGGTCGACGACGGCATTCATTCGGGCGAAGAGCCGGCTGGTCTCCACGAGTTCCGCGCTCATCACGGCGTTCGGCTGCTTCTTCGCGAGCGACGAGCCGGGGAAGATCACGAAGCGCTGCTGGCGGGCGCCGATGTAGTCCTTCTTCGCGACGTCCTTGAGGCCAATGTGCGAGAGCAGCCCGGCGAGCAGGGAGCGGTGGATGCCGTCGGGGTTCACGGCCGGGTCGCCGATGTGCAGGCCGAGTGGCTTGGCGAGCTGGCGGAGCCTGCTTGTAGACGTCCTGCCACTCGCGCACCCGCAGGTAGTTCAGGAACTCGTTCTTGCAGAGCCTGCGGAAGGCGCTCGAGCCGAGCTCCTTCTGCTTCGTCTCGAGGTAGTTCCACAGGTTCAGCAGGCCGAGGAAGTCGCTCGTCGGGTCCGCGAACCGGGCGTGCTGCTGGTCGGCCTGTGCGCGCCGCTCGAGCGGCCGCTCCCGCGGGTCCTGGATGGTGAGGCCGGCGACGATCGCCATCACCTCGCGGCTGGTGCCCTGGGTCTTCGACTCGATGACCATCCGCCCGAACCGGGGATCGATCGGCAGCTTCGCGAGCTGCTGGCCGATCCGGGTGAGCTTGGACACCCCGCCGCTCGCGTTGCTCACCCCACTGCCCGGCGCAACGGCGCCGAGCTCGGCGAGCAGGTCGAGGCCGTCCTTGATGCCGCGGGAATCGGGCGGGGTGAGGAACGGGAACGCGGCGATGTCGCCGAGGCCGAGGGAGATCATCTGCAGGATCACGGCGGCGAGGTTGGTGCGCAGCACCTCGGGCTCGGTGAACTCCGGGCGGCGACCGAAGTCCTCCTCCGAGTACAGCCGGATCGCGATGCCGTCGCTCGTGCGCCCGCTGCGGCCGGAACGCTGGTTCGCGGAGGCCTGGCTGATCGCCTCGATCGGCAGCCGCTGCACCTTCGAGCGCACGCTGTACCGGCTGATCCTCGCGGTGCCGGCGTCGATGACGTAGCGGATGCCCGGAACGGTCAGGCTGGTCTCGGCCACGTTCGTCGCGAGCACGATCCGGCGCCGCACCCCGGACACGGTCGAGGGCTGGAAGACCTTGTGCTGGTCGGCGGAGGAGAGCCGGCCGTAGAGGGGCAGCACCTCGGTCGGGCTCGTGCGGTCGCCGCTCGCGAACTTGCCCTGCAGGGCATCCGCTGCGTCGCGGATCTCGGTCTCGCCGCTCAGGAAGACGAGCACGTCGCCGTTCGACTCCCGCTCGAGCTCGTCGAGCGCCGCCGAGATCCCCTCGATGTAGTCGCGGTCGACGGGCGGCGTCGCCGAGGCCTGGTCTTCGTCGTCGTCATCGGCCATCGCCTCGGCGACGAGCGGGCGGTAGCGGATCTCGACCGGGTAGGTGCGGCCGGAGACCTCGATGATCGGGGCGGGGGTGCCGTCGGCGGCCGCGAAGTGCTCGGCGAAACTCTGCGGGTCGATCGTCGCGGAGGTGATGATGACCTTGAGGTCGGGGCGCTGCGGCAGCAGTTGGCGCAGGTAGCCGAGCAGGAAGTCGATGTTGAGGCTGCGCTCGTGGGCCTCGTCGATGATGATCGTGTCGTACTTGCGCAGCATCCGGTCGCGGTGCATCTCGTTGAGCAGGATGCCGTCGGTCATGAGCTTGATCTTGGTTTCCGGACCGACCTGGTCGGTGAAGCGCACCTGGTAGCCGACGACCTGGCCGACCTCCTGGCCGAGCTCCTCGGCGATGCGCTCGGCGATCGTGCGGGCGGCGAGCCTGCGCGGCTGGGTGTGGCCGATGCTCGTGCGCCCGAGTTCGAGGCAGATCTTGGGGATCTGAGTGGTCTTGCCGGAGCCGGTCGCGCCGGCGATGATGACGACCTGGTTGTCGCGGATGGCGCGCGAGATGTCCTCACGGCGTTGGCTGACGGGGAGTTCGGGCGGGAAGGTGATGACAAGGGGAATCATGAGCATTCCATCGTAAGACTTCCGGGTGACCGGTGCGCGCGGGCGGGTCCTCCCGGCCTGGCTCTTTAACCGGAGACTGTTACGCTCAAACCATGGTAGACGGACAGGGAATCGGCGACCGGCACGCGGCCCTCGCCTCGGATGCGCGCCGCCGGGTGCTCGAGTTGATCGCGGGTGCCCGCGAGCCCGTCGACGCCGCCGCCGTCGCCGCGAGCATCGGCCTGCACGTGACGACCGCGCGCTTCCATCTCGACCAGCTCGAGGGTGCCGGGCTGATCCGCCGTGCCGTCGAC
This sequence comes from Cryobacterium breve, assembly GCF_027594785.1. GTDB lineage: Bacteria > Actinomycetota > Actinomycetes > Actinomycetales > Microbacteriaceae > Cryobacterium > Cryobacterium breve_A. The sequence continues at coordinate 1,418,049 of NZ_CP075584.1, read as the reverse complement.
CGGACCGGTATCCGCGGGCGTCCGCGCATCCTCTTCACCGTGAATCCCGCCGTGCGCGAAGACGGCGTGCAGCGGCTGCTCAGCCATGCCCTCGTCGGCGCCCTCGCCGAGGACGACGACGGCGGCCGGGCACGGGCGATCCGCGCCGGCGAGCGCTGGTCGGCCGCCTTCGACCTCGAGGCGCGCGAGAGCGAACCGGGCACAGGGGCGGCCGGGGGAGCGAGCGACGTCGGGCCGCTCGTGCACATCCTCGACGGCCTCGGCTTCGACCCGATCGCCCAATCGCCTGATGCGTCACCCGACCAGCCGAAATCGTCGAGCGAGACGGATGCCCGCGACGGAATGGTCGTCGAGCTCCGGGCCTGCCCCTTCCGCGACGAAGCCAGGCACACGCCCGCGGTGGTGTGCTCGCTGCACCTCGGCCTGATCCGGGGCATCGCCCGCTCCGGCGGGCACGACCCGGACGACGTCGAGCCTGCGCCCCTTCGTCCGCCCCGAGCTGTGCGAGGTGCGCCTCCGCGGCGACTGGGCGCCCGTCGACCCGCTCGCTAATTAAAGCGGAATATATTAGGTTTAAATCATGGTTGACATGATCCCCCTTCTTCCCGCATCCGCATCCGCACCCCGGCCCGCGGCCCACGACGAGCCCGCCGGCCACACCTGCACCTGCGGGGCGGCCGAGGCCGCGGGGTACCCCGAACTGGACGCCCGGCAGCTGCCGCACGTGATCCGGCACGCCGCGATCTTCGGCGCGCTGGACGCTGTCCTCCCCGGCGGCGGCCTGGTCCTCGTCGCTCCCCACGACCCGTTGCCCCTCCTCGCCCAGCTCGAAGAGCGCCACCCGGGCCGGTTCACGGTGAGCTACCTCTCCCGCGAGCCCGAGGCGTGGAAGCTCCAGCTCACCCGCTGAAGTACCGCAGGTCAGGTTCCGTCCGGTTCCGGCGTTTAGGGTGGGCCCATGACGACTTCTGTGCCCACCCTGACCCTCAACGACGGCCACACCATTCCTCAACTCGGCTTCGGCGTGTTCAAGGTCGATCCGGACGAAACGACCCGCATCGTCTCCGACGCCCTCGAGGTCGGCTACCGCCACCTCGACACGGCCGCGATCTACGGGAACGAAGCCGGAGTCGGGGCCGCGATCGCGGCATCCGCCGTGCCTCGCTCCGAGCTCTTCGTCACGACGAAGCTGTGGAACAGCGAACAGGGCACCCAGAGTGCCTTCGACGCGTTCGAGGCCAGCCTCGAGAAGCTCGGCCTCGACTACGTCGACCTCTACCTGATCCACTGGCCGACGCCGGCGAAGGACCGCTACGTCGAGAGCTGGAAGGCGCTCGAGCAGATCCGCGCCTCCGGCCGGGCGCGCTCGATCGGCGTCTCGAACTTCCTCGTGCCGCACCTCGAACGCCTCCTCGCCGAGACGGATGTCGTTCCGGCGGTCAACCAGATCGAACTGCACCCCGCGCACCAGCAGTCCGAGGTCGCCGCGTTCGCGCGCGACCACGGGATTCAGATTGAGGCGTGGGGTCCCCTCGGCCAGGGCAAATACCCGCTCCTGGCGGAGCCCGTCGTCGTCGTCGCGGCCGAGGCGCACGGCAAGAGTCCGGCCCAGGTCGTCATCCGCTGGCACCTGCAGACCGGCAACATCCTGTTCCCGAAGTCGAACCGGCGCGCGCGGATGATCGAGAACCTCGACGTTTTCGACTTCGAGCTCAGCCACACCGAACTCGCCACGATCTCCGCGCTCGAGCGCTCCGGCCGGGTCGGCTCGCACCCCAACGACGTGAACTAGGCTCCACTCAGAACGGGTAGCTGCCCGGCGTGCGGCGCAGCGTTATCCAGCGCGTCTCCGTGAAGGCGTCGATGTTGGCCTCCGCACCGCCCTGCCGCGAACCCGTGCCGGACGAGCCGACTCCGCCGAACGGTGTGTTCGCCTCGTCGTTGACCGTCTGGTCGTTGATGTGCACGATGCCGGACGGGATCCGCTGGGCCAGTTCGAGGCCACGCATGGCGTCTGCGGTCACGATGCCGAGCGAGAGCCCGTATTCGGTCGCCGAAGCGATGCTCACGGCCTCGTCCTCAGTGCTGAACCGCGCCACGGATGCGACCGGGCCGAACACCTCCTCGCAGAAGGCGGGGGCATCCAGCGGCGAGTCCGCCAGCACGGTGGGCCGGTAGAACAGCCCGTCGTAGCTGCCGCCGGCCCTCAGTTTGGCGCCGGAATCGATCGAGCTCGTGACCAGGCGGTGGATGCGGTCGCGCTGGTTCTCGTCGATGATCGGGCCGAGGTGCACGTGCTCGGTGGCGGGGTTGCCCACGGCAAGGGAGTCAGCCTTCGCGGCGAGCTTCTCGACGTACTCGTCGAAGATGCTCTCGTGCACGATGTGCCGCCCGACCGTCATGCAGATCTGGCCCTGATGCAGGAACGATCCCCAGGCCGCGAGGTTGACGGCCTTGTCGACGTCGGCGTCGGCGAGTACCACGAACGCGGAATTTCCGCCCAGTTCGAGGTGTGCGCGCTTGAGATGCTTTCCCGCGAGCTCGCCGACGGCGCGACCGGCCCTGGTCGACCCCGTGAACGCGATCACCCGCACGTTCGGGTCGGTGACGATGGCCTCGCCGACATCGGCGCCGCCGGTCACCAGCTGCAGGAGTCCGGCGGGCAGGCCGGCCTCCTCGAAGATGCGCACCATCATCACGCCGCCGGTCACGGCGGTGCGCGGGTCCGGCTTGAGCACGACCGCATTGCCCAGCGCGAGCGCCGGCGCCACCGCGCGGATGCCGAGGATGATCGGCACGTTGAACGGCGAAACGACGCCGACGACGCCGACGGGCACCCTCTGGGCGATCGAGATCCTCGGCTCCTCGCTCGAGAGCACGTGTCCGAGCGGATGCGACGGCAACGACGCCGCCTCGTAGCATTCCTGCGCGCCGACGTGGAGGGCGAAGCCGGCAAGCCCGGGAACCGCGCCGACCTCCCGCACGTTCCAGTCCATGATCTCGTCGGCGTGTTCCTCCAGGAGCGCGGCGGCCCGGCGCAGCACGGCGGCGCGCACCGGGTGCGCGGTCGCGGCCCAGGCCTTCTGCGCCACGGCCGCGCCCGCGGCGGCCCTGGCCACGTCGGCGGGGGTGGCGATCCCGATCCGGCCGATCTCGTCGCCGGTCGCCGGCTCAATGACCGGGAGGTCGCCGCCTGACCCGGCGACCCATTCACCGTTGATGTAGATCTTCCCCGCCCACGCCGCGGGGTCGAGGAACGGGGTCGTCGCGGTCTCATTCACGGTGAGTGTCATGGGCGGTTCTCCTTCAGGGTGATTGCGGTTGGGTTGGGGGTGCGGAGGATCAGGAAATGTCGATTGTCACGATGGCGATGCCGCCGGGCGGGGCGACGGCCCGGGACACGCAGCAGCACATCGTGCCGCGGGAGTCCTTTTGGCGCTCGCTGTAGAAGACGTCGCGGTGGTCGATGTCTCCATCGAGGTCGAGCACGCGCACTTCGCAGAGTCCGCACTCACCCTTGCGGCAGTCGAACATCAGGTCCACTTCAGCGGCCTCGAGCGCCTCGAGCATGGTCTCGGTCGCCCGGACGGTGACCTCGGCGCCGATCCGCGGGATGCGCACGACGAAGTCCTCGGGGGCGAACCAGCCGCTGTTTCCGAAGGTCTCGAACCGGAGGTCGGGGTAGGGAAGCTCGCGTTCGATCCAGGCCCGGCGCACGGCATCCATCAGCCTGATCGGACCGCACAGGTAGAGTTCGGTGCCCGGTTCGACCCCGCCGACGAGCTCGGTGACGTCGAGCGGGTTGCCTTCGTCGGTGATGTGGAGTCTCAGTCGGTCGCCGTGCGCGTTCTGCAATTGTTCGAGGTAGGCCAGCGCCGGCCGGCTGCGCCCGGCGTAGACGAGCGTGTAGTCGGCGCCGACCGACCGGAGCACGCTCGCCATGCCCATGACCGCCGTGATGCCGATGCCGCCGGCCAGCAGCACGTAGTGCGCGGCTCCGACGCGGAGGGGGAAGTCGACGATCGGCTGGGTGATCTCGATGGTGTCGCCGGGCCGGAGTGCGTGCATCGCGCGCGCGCCGCCGCGGGACCGCGGCGAGTCGAGCACGCTGATCGCCAGGGTCCGGCCGTCGGGGCCGTCGTCGACGACGGAGTATGACCGGCGGTCTGGAACCCCGCCGATCGGCACGCGCACGTCGATGTGCGCGCCGGCGTCGACCTTGGCCGGGTGGTCGGGCGCGAGCACGATCCGGCGGATGTCGTCGGTGAGGGCGGTCGAGTCGACGACCGTGGCGTGCTGCCAGACCGCCGCGTGGGACGTTGCCATCGTCGTTGCCGCCGCTCAGCCGGCAGCGACTGGCGCGACGGGGGCGGGAAGGCGTCCCTCGGCCGCGAGCTGACGTTCGATCAGCCGCCGCACCCACATCCCGCCCGCGTCGATGTTCAGGCTGTAGAACTCGTAGTCGGGATTGGCGTCGATCGCGGCCTGCTGGGCGACGAGCATGTTCTCGTCCTCCCTGAAGACGCCGGAGACCCCATCGCGCAGTTGGGTGGTGATCACCTGGCTTTCGAGCCGATAGTTGCGCATGAACGCCCAGAAGTAGAGGGAGGAACGGTCGGTGACGGGCGAGATCGTGTTCATCACATAGCCGTTGACGCCCTGGCTTCGATCGCCCTGAGGCGCCCCGGTGCCGGCCCGTGCGACACCGACGTCGATGTTGATCGTGGTCGGCGATTCGAAGTGGATGATCTGCCAGCGGTCGACCTTCCCCTCGAAGTCGGGAAACTTGTCGCGCATGTTCTTCAGCCAGAACGGGGGAGCGTCGATACCGAGCATCCAGCGTTCCACGGTGACGGTCCGTTCGTCATGGTGCACCGTGAACTCGGATTCGCTCAGCGCCTCCTGGCCGATCGACGAACTGTGCACGAATTCCTCGTGGGTCAGGTCCATCAGGTTGTCGAGCACCAGCTGGTAGTTACAGTCCACCGAGATCGTCAGGCCGTCTCCGGCCCAGTCCGGGTCATCCATCTGGTGCATGTCGGGCACGAGCTTCGGGTCGGCCAGGGCTGCGTCGCCGAGCCACACCCAGACGTAGCGGTACCGTTCCACCACGGGGAAGGACGCGACCGTGGCGCTCGGGTTGATGGTCTCCTGCGCCGGCATCGAGACGCAGCGGCCCGCCGAATTATAGAGGATGCCGTGGTACGGGCAGCGGATGCCGTCCCGGCCCTCCAGCTTGCCCATCGAGAGCGGCGCCAGCCGGTGCCAGCATGCGTCGGCAAGGGCGACGGCGTCACCGTCCTCGGTCCGGTACAGCGCGAGCGGACGGTTCGCGACGGTTCGCGCGAGCGGCTTGCGATTGACCTCATGGTCCCAGGCCGCGACGTACCAGGCGTTGAGCGGGTGGCCGAGGACCTTGTCGACGGTCGTTTCCTTCATTGGGACTCCTTCGTCCGGACATCATGCACCTGGTATTGCATCGCAATGTCAATGGAGGGCAACAATACCTATGTCGATAGTGAAACCACAAGACCCTTTCAGGGACCAGAATCAAACCATGAGCCTGCGCTACGCCCTCCTCGCGCTCCTGACGGCGCAGCCTATGACAGGCTACGATCTCGCCAAGTCCTTCCACAGCTCGGTCGGGCACGTCTGGAGCGCCCCGGACTCGCAGATCTACCCGGAACTGCGCCGGATGGAAACCGGGGGACTGATCGAGGCGACGGCAGTGGCGCGGAGTACCCAGGCGACGCAGGCGACGAAGCGGATCTACCACATCACCGCACTGGGTGAGCAGGCGTTCCGTGCGTGGATGGCCGAACCGGTCGAGTACCTGCGGGAGCGAGACCCGGCGCACCTGCGAGCGGCGTACTTCGAGTGGGCCGACCCGGACTCGGTCCGGGAACAGCTCCGGGCGCACGTGCGGCACTGGGGCGGGTTGCGCGAGCAGTGGCAGGGCCAGTTCGCCGCGATCCGGGACCGCACGCATCCGATCTTCGTCCAGAGACTGTTGATCAGCCCGGAGTCCGAGCGGCCGCGCATCGCGGCGTACAAGCTCTTCGCCTACGAGGGGCTCATCGCCCGGGCCGAGCAGGAAATCGGGTGGGCCGAGCGCGGGCTGCGCCTGGCCGACGAGCTTGAGCCGAAGCCGCCCGAAGGCGTTCGCGGTAAGTTGGGAGAAGGCGGAGGGACCAGCCCCGGCGAGGAAGTTGACCTGTGAATCCGATTGAGTGGCTGTTCGACGCGCAACTTCACATCGGCACCCAGACCATCCTGTGGCGGGAGATCATCGGCAACCTGTTCGGCATCCTGAGCGCGGTCGGCGGCATGCGCCGCAAGATCTGGGCCTGGCCGATCGGCATCGCCGGCAACGCCCTGCTCTTCACCGTGTTCATGGGCGTCCTGTTCGCCACCCCGAACCCGGTGAACCTGCTCGGCCAGGCCGGCCGGCAGGTCATGTTCATCATCGTGTCGATCTACGGATGGATCCAGTGGTCGCGGAGCCGCAACTCCACCGTGCACGCCGCGGTCGTGCCGCACTGGGCGAGCAACCGCACCCGGATCCTGCTCGGTCTCGGCCTGGTCGCAGGCACCCTCGTACTAACCCCGATCTTCCGCGCCCTGGGGTCCTTCGAGCCGGTCTGGGCGGATGCCTGGATCTTCACCGGCTCCCTGCTCGCGACCTACGGCATGGCCAAGGGCTGGACGGAGTTCTGGCTGATCTGGGTCGCGGTCGACATCGTCGGCGTGCCGCTCCTGGTCAGCGCCGGCTACTACGCCTCGGCGATCCTGTACGTGTTCTACGGGGCGTTCACCATCACGGGCTTCTTCATCTGGATGCGGGTGCAACGCCGGCGCAGGGACTTCGTCGAGAAGGAGCTCACCGGCACGGTCTGATTCGCCCGCGCGACGCGCCTCGCGCCGTCGACCACGGTCGGGTGTCGCCGGTTCCGCCCAGACGACCCGGTACACCGGCGATACTCGGCCGGTGCGGCGACACTCGGCTTCCGGGCTACCCGTCTGCGCTGCGGTGCGGGCCGCTCGATGAGCTCATTCCGTCTGCGGTCCAATCGACGCTGACGTCGATCAGCTGGTCGTGGGTGACCGATGCGGCGAGGGGGTCTGCGCTGTCGAGCGTGCCCATGACCGTGGCGTTGAGGTGTAACCCGCTCCCGGTGAGTTCGTCGAGCGTGGTGCACGCGCTCGTGCCGGTGAGGTCGGCGTTGCGGAGGATCAGGCAGTATTGGTCGTCCCGGAGCCGTGCCGCGAAGACGCTGTACGGCAGTCCGGTTTCGAGGACCGGTCCGAAAAGGCTGTGCACCGAGGTGTACTCGCCGCCGAGGGCGGGCGTGGTGTCGTCGGGCACGAATTCGGGCTGGTCGAAGACCCCGAGCAGGTTTCCGGCGGATGCGGTGGGCCCGGCCGTCTCGGTGGCTCCCGCCGTCGGGGTAGTGCCTCCCGAGGCATCCGTTGCGCCGGCCAGACCGCTCGCCTGCACAGCGAGCAGTGCGAGCACCCCGGCTGCCGCGCCCGCCGCAAGGAGCAGCGCGGTCCCACGCGGTCCCCGGAGTCGTTGTGGAGCCGGGCTCTCCGGACCGGCGCCGATCTCGATTTCCGTCGCGTCGCCGACCCCCGTCCCCGCGAGAGCGGAAAAAGTGCCCCTATCGGGCACCGATAAGGGCTTTTTCCCGCTCTCGCGGAAGGACAGGGACCGGTTTCGGCGGCAGTGATGGGCGCGGGGTACTGCTCGAGGAGCTCGTCGAGGTCGGCGGCGTCCTGCTCGAGCGCCAGCTGCAGGGCCGCGAGCCGCTGTTCGTCCCCGGGGGCGGACTCGGCTGAGCGGGCACGGGAGTACACGGCCGCCTGCAGCGTCGGGAGCTCGGCGGCGGGGTCCAGTCGGCCGGCCGGCGTCTCTGTGAGCGGATGCGCGCGCCACCAGAGGGCGTCGAGCACGTCGTGGCGACCCAGGTAGGCGCGGCGCAGGACCGCGCCGAGCGCGGCATCCGCCTGGGCAGCCTCGCGCAGGTTCCCAGCGTGCTGCTGCTGTTGGGACCGCTGCTGATCGGACTCTGCGCTGCTCTCGAATACCATTTCCGGCCCCCCGACGGTTGTGACACTCACCCTAGCGAGTGCACCGCCGCAACACTGTTGCCGGTGCGGACAACTGTGGCCGGGGGACTGGCCACACCTGTCGGGACTGGCCACAGTTACTGCCGGCCAGGAAGCCAGGAGACCGGGAGATCAGTCGGTGGGGTGCGGGGCGGTCTCGCTCGACACGACGCCGTCGGTGCTGACCCGGATCGTGACGTCCGCGAGGGCGCCCGCCGGTTCGAGGGAATCCTTGCCGAGGGTGAAGGGATTGACGGGCACGGTCGCCGTGAGCGCGAGGCCGCGGCGGGCGAGTTCGGCGAGGCCGACGCATGCGCTCGCGCCCTGCTGGCCCTGGGTGCGCAGAATGACGCAATAGAGCTCGTCGCCGCGCCGCGCGGCGACGTACACGAATGAGCTGGTCTCGCGCTCGACGAACATCGCGTGGATCGAATCCCGCCGGAAGTCCGGACCGAGGTCGATCGTGGTCTGGTCGGGGATCGGCGGCTGGTCGAAGAGCGCGAGCAACCCGGGCGAAGCGGATGCCGCCGGCTCGGTGCCCGGGCCGCTCGCCGGGCCGCCATGGGGAAGCACGACCGAGGCCATGGCGACGGCGATCCCGCCGACGAGGACTCCGGCCGCGACGAGGAGCGCGCTGCGGCGCAGGGTCCGCGTGCGGAGGGCGCGGGGGGCTCGTACGGTCGCGTCGGCGGCGCCCGGGCTGCCAGGAACGCCCGGCGCAGGCGGTGTGCCGGGAGCCGGGCGGGGGAGAGCGCCGCCGGAGCGGACGGCGTCGCGGAACAGCACCAGCACCGCGTCGAGGTCGCTCTCGTCCTGTCGCAGCTGGGCCGTGAGTGCATGGAGCCGGCGCTCGCTCTCCACGGCAGAGCCGGTCGGGCCCGGGCGTGCGTAGACGGCCGACTGTAACCGGGGCAGCTCGGCGGCGGGATCCGGTCGACCGCCCGGGGTCACTGCGAGCGGGTGGGCCCGCCACCACAGGGCGTCGAGCACGTCGTGCCTGCCCCGGTAGGCCGCGCGGAGAGCAGAGGCGAGGGCGGCATCCGCTGAGGCCTCGGCGTGTAGCCGAAGGGCCACCGACTCCGATGTCATCCCGCAACTCCCAGCTTCCAACCGTCGAGGTGTGTCCACTGTAACCAGTCGGGCGCGGCACCACCGGCTCAGTTCACGGTTGCGGGGTCAGGGCACAATGGGATCATGCCGAATCGTCTCGCCGATGCGATCAGCCCATACCTCCGCTCACACGCCGACAACCCGGTCGATTGGCACGGCTGGGGCGAAGAGGCCTTCGCCGAGGCCAGGGCACGCGACCTGCCGCTGCTCGTGTCGATCGGATATTCGACCTGTCACTGGTGTCACGTGATGGCGCGAGAGAGTTTCAGCGACCCCGACCTCGCCGCCTACCTCAACGCGCACTTCGTGAGCATCAAGGTCGACCGGGAGGAACACCCAGAGGTCGACGCGACTTATCTCGCCGCGGCAAGCGCCTTCGTCGACGGGCTCGGCTGGCCGCTCAATGTCTTCGTCAACCCCGAGGGGCGCGCCTTCTACGCGGGCACCTACTTTCCGCCGATCGCCGTTCCCGGCCGTCCGGCGTTCCGCCAGGTCCTGGAAGCCGTCACGGATGCCTGGACCGCCCGCCGCGCCGAGGTCACCGAGACCGGTGCTCTCGTCGCAGACGCCCTCGCCGCGGCCGCCCGGCAGCAGGAGGTCGCCGATGCCGCCGTCGCCGACGCTGCGGTCGACGGTGTCGACGTTGATGGTGATGGTGATGGCCTGCGGAGCCTGCTGCCGCAGGGCGGCGTGCTGGACGGCATCGTCGCGGCCCTCGCCGCGACGGAGGACACCCGCCACGGCGGCTTTGGCGGCGCGCCGAAATTTCCCGTCGCCCCGGCCCTGGGGTTCCTGCTCGGCCGGCCGGCCGGCCGCGACCTCGCCCTGCGCACCCTCAAGCGGATGGGCGCCTCCCCGCTGCGGGACTCCGTGGAGGGTGGATTCTTCCGCTACGCCGTCAACGGGGACTGGAGCGAGCCGCACTTCGAGCGCATGCTCTACGACAACGCCCAGCTCCTCGAGCTCTACACCCAGGCCTGGAAGCTGACCGGCGAGCAGTGGGCGCGCACGGTCGCCGAGGGCGTCGCCGGCTTCCTCCTTTCCGTGATGCAACTGCCCGACGGCGGCTTCGCGAGCGCCCAGGATTCCGAGAGCGGTCGGTCGCCGGACGCCGCGTCGAGGGCGGCTACTACGCCCTCGACATCGACGCCCGGCGCACGCAGCCCCGCCCCGCCCTTGACGAGAAGGTGCTCACCGGCTGGAACGGCCTGGCGATCGCCGCGATCGCCCGGGCCGGTTTCGCCTTCGACGAGCCCCGGTACACGGATGCCGCGGCCCGCGCCGCCGACTACCTGCTGTCCCGGCATCTCACCGTGCCACCCGCCGGTGACCCGCCGGCGCTCGTGCGCGCCTCCATCGCCGGCCGGATCTCGACGGCGCGGGCGACGCTGGAGGACTTCGGGATGTTCGCACGGGGACTCCTCGAACTGGCACTCGTGACGGGCGAGGAACGCTATGCGTCCGCGGCGCGCCTGCTGGTGGACAGCACGCTAGCGCCGACCACTGACACGGCGGAGACCACGGAAACGGTGACGACGGGCACGGCGACGACAGGCATCGCCGTGCCCGACACGGCGGCGACGACAGACCCGGCCCCGACACGGTTCCGGGTCCCGGCCGGCTCCGATCCCGTGCTGGTCAGCCAGGGACTCGCCCTCGAGGTCGATCCTTCCGAGGGCGCCTACCCCTCCGGACGGTCGGCCGCCGCAGGCGCCGCGCAGCTGCTGTACCTGCTGACCGAATCGGAGAAGTACCGGGACGCGGCCGTCACGGCGGTCGTTCCGTTCGTCGCCCGCGCCGCCGAACGGCCGCTCGCCTTCGGCGCCGTGCTTCAGGCTCTGCTCTGCACTGCCCGCTCCCGCGGAACAGCTCGTGATCGTGTCGCCAGACAGCGGGCCTCTGGCAACGTCGCCAGACGAGGGTGCACTCGACGAGCGCAGACCGCCCGGTGAACTGCTCGGCGAGCTCGCTGATCTCGGCGGGCCGGATCACGTCGGTCAGCTGGGCGGCCTGGGCGGCGCCGTCGACCCCGACGAACCCGGTGAGCCCGACTTCTCCACCGCGCCGTCCTTCTTCGATGTACCCGCTGCCGTGAGCGTGACGGCACTCGTCGACCGCGCGAGGCAGCGGTCGCACGGGGTCGTGGCATCCGTCACGGCGAACCAGGCCCGGGCGCTCGCCGCAGCCGGATTCGACCTCTTCGCCGGCCGCGCGCCACTCCGCGAGCTGCCGACCGCCTACCTCTGCCAGGACTTCGTCTGCCGGGCGCCGGTGACCGACCCCGCGGAGCTAACGATCGGGGAGACATCCGCCGAGATCGCTCCGGACGGCCTCGCTTCCCCTAACATCGAGGCAGTCCCTCCGCCACCGGCGGAATCAGCGAGAGGATCCCACATGGTTCCCGAGATCAACATCTGGGCCGTACTGCTCGCCACCGCATCGAGCATGGCCGTCGGGTCGGTCTGGTACTCGCGCCGGGTCTTCGGTGCGTACTGGATGCGCACGGTCGGCCATGACGAGGAAAGCATGCGAGCGAACGCGGTCGCGCCCATCGTCATCACCGTGCTCGTCAGTTTCGTGACCGCGTGGGTGCTCGCCGGCGCGATCGCCATCACGCAGAACTTCTACGGCGGCAGCTTCCTCGCCAATGCGCTGCTGACCGCGCTGATCCTCTGGGCCGGCTTCACCGCCGCCCGGATGATCACCCACGACGTCTTCGACCGGCGCCCCGCCGGGCTCACGGTGCTCAACCTCGCGCACGAGCTCGTCACCCTCGTTTTGATGGCCCTCATCATCGGCCTGATCGGCATCAGCGCCCGCTGACTCGCCTCCGGGAGTCGCCTCCGAATGGTCGCGCGCCACAATCGCCGCTTCGCGCCAGGCGTGCCTGGCGCGAAACGGCGCATCTGGCGCGCGAAGCCGCGTCGGGTAAGCGTGCCTGGCGCGAAACGGCGCATCTGGCGCGCATGGTCGTGCGGCGGTACCGAGGGAGCCGCCGGCACGGGTCTCCGGGCAACGTAGACTGGGAGGAACGCTACCGCTTGCTGTCGGCTGTCGGCTCCCGGCGCAGACCGGGTCGCGGCCGCCGGCACGCACCGGACGCACTCTCCCCGGCAACACACGGTTGCCTCGTGGATGAGTGTTCCCACATCCCGAGGAGGACCATGGTTACCGTCGATCGTTCAGCCGCAGAGCAGTCGGTCATCCCGGCCGGCCCCGGCGTTCCGGTGCTCTCGCTGAGCGCGGAACCCGAACTGGTGCTGTTGTCCCCGGACGCCCGCACCCGCCGTTTCGACCGCGACGACGTCGTCGTGCGCAAGGGCGAAATCGCCCTCATCAACGGCCACTTCACCCCGCACGAGTCCATGGTCAGGGACCTGCTCGCCGTCGCGCACGCCCTCGACACCGCCGGCATCGACTTCCTGCTCGTCCGCGGCGACCACGACCGCCCGGTGCTCGCCGTCGACCGCAAACGCCGCAAGCACATCACCCGCGCGCTCGCCGAGGCGTTCTCCAACGACCCCTTCTACGCCAAGCCCCTCGACGGGCACCTCACCCAGCCCCTCCTCCTCGCCGACGGCGCCCTCACCACGCTGCGCAAGTCATCCGTCTTCCGGGTCTACCGTCCGCGCATCGAACCGATCGGTCGCCTCCGGTACGGCGCCGAGACCGCGTTCCAGTTCGAACTCTGGTTCTTCGGCGAAGACGAGATCGTCGCCCCGGTCGAGAATTCCCTGATGCGCAAGCGGATGCCGCGTGGCGAGGCCCGCGAGACCACCATCACCCTGTTCGGGCGCACCTGGCGCACCTTGCAGCACATGTTCGACGATCTCGCGAGCGACGTCAGCTTCGACATCGACATGGTCTTCTCCTGGGTCGACGGCTCCTCGAGCGACTTCCAGCGCGAACGCGCCAAGCGGATGAAGGCCTACGTCGTCGGCAGCGGCGACGAGTCCGACGCCCGGTTCCGCCAGATCGACGAACTCAAGTACGCCCTGCGCAGCGTCTACATGTTCGCACCCTGGGTGCGCCGTATCTTCATCGCCACGGACTCGCCCGCGCCCGAGTGGCTCGCCGAGCACCCGCGCGTCACGATCATGAACAGCGAAGACTTCTTCCCGGACCCGAGCGTGCTGCCGACGCACAACTCGCACGCCGTCGAGAGCCAGCTGCACCACATCCCCGGGCTCGCCGAGCACTTCCTGTACTCCAACGACGACATGTTCTTCGGCCGTCCGATCGGACCGGAACTGTTCTTCTCGCCCGGCGGCGTCACCAAGTTCATCGAGGCATCCACCCGGATCGGCCTCGGCGAGAACGACCCGAGCCGCAGCGGGTTCGAGAACGCCGCCCGGGTCAACCGGGCGCTGCTGCGCGAACGCTTCGGCAAGGTCACGACCCGGCACCTCGAGCACACGGCCGTACCGATGCGCAAGAGCGTGCTGAACGAGCTCGAGGCCGAGTTCCCCGAGGACTTCGCCCGCACGGCGGCGAGCCAGTTCCGCTCGGCGACCGACATCTCCGTGACGAACTCGCTCTACCACTACTACGCGCTGACCACCGGGCGCGCCGTCGAGCAGACCCAGGCCAGGTCGCTCTACATCGAGACGACGCTCAAGCTCGCCCTGCGTCAGATGAACAAGCTCCGCAAGCGCCGCGACCAGGACATGTTCTGCCTCAACGACGGCAGCTTCCCCGAGATCTCGGACGACGTGCGCCGCGCAGCCGTGACCGAGTTCCTCGAGCAGTACTTCCCGATCGTCGCGCCGTGGGAGCGCGAGGCGCAGGACTCGGCGAGCGTCACGCCCGCCGCAGCGGCTGCGACCGCTGTCAACGGCGGCGTCGGTGACGTCGGCGGTGCGCCGCGAACCGGACCGTTTAGCGCAGAACCGGGATCGGCGTGGTCATCGGCGGCTCGCGGAGCGCTGGCAGAGTACCCGCGTCCATGATCGTGATGCCCGACGCGGCGAGGCGTCGGGCGCTCTCCTCCGGGTCGATGTAGTCGAGCGGAGCATAGCTGCCGAGCGGCACGACCGAGTGCAGCACGGTGTCCGGGTAGACGTGCACGAGGTTGAACGACCGGGCGCCGTCGCGGCCACGGGTGCCGCCGACGGGCACGTTGAGGTCCTGTGTGTAGCACGTGGCCGAGGCCACCGACACCGGGATGCCGGCGAACATCGCGGTCGAGGAATAGTGCAGGTGCCCGGCGAGGATGCTGCGGACATCCGTGCCGCGGAGCACCTTGGCCAGGCGCGACTGGCCGCGGAGTTCGACCGAGACGGCGAGGTCGAGCACACTCGGCACGGGCGGGTGATGCATCGCGAGGATGGTGCCGTCCGGCGCGGGAACGCTCAGCTCGGTGGTGAGCCAGGCGAGCTGGGCGTCGGTCACGGTGCCGAAGTGCTGGGAGGGGACCGAGGTGTCGAGCGTGATGATGCGGAGGCCGCCGATGTAGTCGACGCGGTCGATGGGAGCCGTCGACGAGGGCTGGCCGAGAAGCTCAGCACGGAAAGCCGAGCGGTCGTCGTGGTTGCCCATCACCCAGATGACGCGGGCGCCGAGCCGAGCGGCGGCCGGTTCGACGATGCTGCGAACCAGGGCATAAGCATCCGCTTCACCCTTGTCGGCCAGGTCGCCGGTGATGACGATGGCGTCGGGGCGGCCAGAGGATGCTTCGACCTCGGCGAAGAGTTCGGCGAGGTGCTGGGCGCTGTCGACCCGGTCGTACAGTCGGCCGCCATCGGCCAGGAGGTGCGTGTCACTGAGGTGGAGCAGGAAATAGTCCGGCCTGGGGTATTCGGCCGTTCGCAGGTTCAAATGAACTTTCCATTCGTCGGGACTGTGAGCACTCATCGTCGAGTCGACTGACTCTACCCTGAATAGTCGACCAGTCGTTCTTGAACGCCCGGTGTATTCCAGACGAACATGCCTGCGGACCCGGAGTTTATTCTCCGGGTCCGCAGAGGGCGGTGCTTGATCATGCCGGGCGCGTCAGCCTGTGTGCTCGCCTTCCTTGACCTGCAGAACTCGCTCGCCCTGGTCTCCCGAGCTCGTCACGGCGATCTTGCGCGGCTTGGCGGCCTCGCTCACCGGGATCGTCACGCTCAGTACGCCGTTGTTGTACGTCGCGCCGATGCGGTCGACGTCGATGCCCTGCCCGAGGTTGAGCTGGCGAAGGAACGAGCCGGCCATGCGCTCGCGGGTCAGCCACTTGACGTTCTCGTGGTTCGCCATCGTGCGCTCGCCCCGGATCGTGAGCAGCTGGCCGTCGACGTCGATGTCCACCGAACCCGGGTCGATGCCGGGCATGTCGGCGTTCAGCACGTAGTGATCACCCTCCCGGAAGAGGTCCATCGGCATGACCCGGGGTCCCCGGTTGTCGATGAGGGCCGATGCCATGCGGTCGAGTTCGCGGAACGGATCGTAATTCATTGCCATGGTGTGTCCTTCCCTTGGTCCGGCTCCGGGGGTGCTCATCCGTCCGGCGTCGCCCCGGAAGTCCGGACGATTCTCAATTGACCTTCAATAGTTGAGTCGATGTGGCTCAACTATTGACAATGTATTCCCGGAACCGGTGTCCCGCAACGCCTCGGAGCCGGCCGGCCCTGGCCGTTCGCGGGCGGCGAAAACCGGTCGGGTGACGCCGCCGCGTTCGAGGGGTGCCGGGGCGTGCGCGCCCTGAATAGGCTGGGCACATGGCTCGTTTCGTGCGCTTCTCCGAATTCGGCGGCCCGGAAGTTCTGCGGGTGATCACCGGCGACGCGCCTGCCGCCGGTCGGGGCCAGGTGCGCGTGCGGGTGCACGCCGCGGGGCTCAATCCCGTTGACTGGAAGATCCTGCGCGGCGGCCCGGCCGCCGGCGCATACAGCGTCGCCCTGCCGAGCGGCAACGGCAACGACTTCTCCGGCGTCATCGACGAACTCGGTGCCGACGTGACGAGCTGGGCTGTCGGCGACGCCGTTCTCGGCGGCGCGCGCATGGTCGCCCAGGCGGACTGGATCGTCGTTGACGCGTCCGCGATCATCCGCAAACCGGATGCCCTCGGGTTCCTCCCCGCCGGAGCGCTCGATATCGCCGGTCGCACCGCGGCGGCCTCGGTGCGCTCCCTGGCGCTGACCCGCGAGGACACCGTGCTCGTGAGCGCCGCCTCCGGGGGAGTGGGGGTTCTCGCTGCCCAGCTCGCCGTGCGCACCGGCGCGACCGTGGTCGGAACCGCGAGTCCCGCCAACCACGACTTCCTCCGCGGTCTCGGCGTGATCCCGGTCGCCTACGGCACGGGACTCGTCGATCGGGTGCGGGCGCTCGTGCCCCGGGTGACCGCCGTGCTCGACAACAACGGTCCCGCGACGATCGACGCGGGCCTCGAACTCGGCGTGCCCGGCACCCGCATCAACACGATCGCGGCGCGCGGCTACCGGGCGGATGCCGGCATCACCGGAGTCGGAGGCCAGGCGGCCCGTCCCGGCGACCTGGCCGCCCTCGCCAACCGGGTCGCGAGCGGGGACGTGGTGCTGCCGATCGACCGGGTTTTCCCGCTCGACGAGGTCGCGGACGCCTATCGGTACCTGATGGGTGGGCACGTGCGCGGCAAGGTCGTGCTCGGTCTGGTCTGAGCCCTCCGGTTCGTGAAGCCTGCGGTTCCTGGGCCCTCCGGTTCGTGAGGCCTGCGCTGTCCGGGCCCGGCGCATCCGCTGCCCGGCGTGCCTGCACCCTGTGCCTCGGCCGGCTCGCGCCCGGTCGGAGCGTCAGGGGTGGGTCAGACCCTCGGCCGCACCGGGGAGGGTGGGCCGGGTGACGGTGTCCTGTTCGTAGGGTTCGGTGGGCCGGCCTTCGGCGTTCGTTGCCCGGCGGCGCTCCTCTTCGAAGTCTCCCTCGAGCCCGCTGAAGCCCTCCACGTCGGCCGGTCCCTTCGCCGGGGACTTGCTCGCGCGCGCTGGGTGGTCTTTGTCGGCGACGTGCCGACCGTGATGTGCAGCAAACATGCCAGTCACCGTACGCCGCGTGCGCGCTGCGTCAAGGGGTAGCGCGTCGCGGCGGCCGGTGCCGCGCTGGTACGGCGGCCGGCCCGGCACGGTGTACCTTCTACATCACAGCAGTTGAATTCTGCTCAGAAGGACCTCGGCGGCGTTCGGCCCCGGGGTCCTTTGCCTTGCCGGCTGCGTGGTCGTGTGCCGGTCATGTGCCGGTCGTGTGCCGCGTGTCTGCGGCCGCGCCCACGGTCTGTCCAGCCGGGCATGCGAAGCTGGAGTGTGCGCTCCCTTTCGACAACAGGATTCCTGCGATACCTCGGCGGCGCGATCATCGCGTCAGCCGTCTTCGTCGCGCTATACCTCTTCTTCGTGCGGACCCTGCACGGCCAGACCATGGACCAGCTCGCCTATGACGGCTCGATCTTCGGCAGGCGCAGCGTCACGGTCGTGACCCAGCAGGTGCTCGACCAGGTTCCGACCGTGTCGGTCGTGGCCGGCGCCGTCATCACCGGGATCATCACGGCCGTGCGCCGCGATCTCCGTACGCTCGTCGTGGCCATCGTCGTCTCCCTGGGGGCCGTCGTCACGACCCAGGTCCTCAAGGACATGCTGTTGACCCGTCCCGATCTCGGAGTCGACGGCTACGCCGGCAATTCGTTCCCGTCCGGGCACACGACGGTTGCAGCGGCATCCGCCCTCGCCGTGTTTCTCGTCTCGAGCCCGCGGACCCGCTGGCTGGCCGCCCTGCTCGGCTCGGGGTTCGCAGCCGTCGCGGGAGTGTCGACGCTCGCGAACGGCTGGCACCGGCCGAGCGACGTCATCGCCGGGCTCCTGGTCGTCGCGGTCTGGGGCTGCGCGGGCGGCATCGCGCTCGGAGGGTGGGGTGCATCAGCGCGCCGCCCACGAGCCGGCCGGGCGGCGCGCCGATTCGCGGCGGGGAATGCCGACCCGGACGCGGGGACCGGCGCCCTGGCCCCGACCCGCGGAACGCCGGCGATCGGCTACCGCACCCAGCTCTGGTTCGTCGTGCCGTTCTGCCTGGTCGCGGCGGCGGCGTTCCTCGTGACGTTCTTCGGCGCCTCAGGCCCGAACAGCGAGGCCGTGATCGCCTACGTCGGCGGGGTCGCGGCGATCTGCGCGGCCGGGTCCCTCGTCGCGTTCGTCGCCACCCACCTCTTCGACCGCCTCCCCTGACCCACGGCCCGACGGCATCCGGCGCGAAAGCCCCAGCGAGGCCGAGCGGATGCTGCCGTGCCCGCGCTCAGGCGCCGATCAGGACGAGCACGTGATAGACGACGTAGACCGGCCAGACGATCGCCTGGAGCAGGCCAAGGATCACGCCCCAGAACGTGCCGCTCGAGATCGAGACGAAGTAGATCGCCGCACCGATGTAAGCCAGGAAGAGGACGAAGCCCCAGGGCCCGTCCCGCACGATCACCCGTCCACGTCCGTCCATGACTATCAGGCTCCTCCGAATCCACACGCCCGGCGACTGCCCTTTGGGCCTCAGGTTAGCCCGAGTACCGTCGGCCCGACACGGTCGGCCGCGCCGGTTTCGGCAGGGCGCGCCCGCCGTTGCGGGTGCGGTCTGCGGACGTGGGCGCGGGCGCGAGTCGCGAGCGGCGGCATCCGCCGACCGGCCCCGAGAGCGGGACGGGCCCCGTGTGTGCGACTAGAGCTTGTGGATGTTCGTCCGGGCCAGCTGCACGGCTTCGCCGACGCCGCCGTTCAGCACGACGCGGGAGAGCGCGAGCGCGAAGCCGCGGACCTGCGCGCCGGTGATCGTCGGCGGCATGCTGAGAGCGAGCGGGTCCGTGACGAGGTCGACGAGCGCGGGCCCGTCGTGCTCGAAAGCGCGCTGCAGGGCGCCGCGAATCTCGGCGGGATCCTCGACCCGCTGGCCGTAGATGCCCAAGGCGTTCGCGACGGCGGCGTAGTCGACGGCCGGAACGTCGACGCCGAAGTCGGGGTATCCGTCGACGAGCATCTCGAGCTTGACCATGCCGAGGGTCGAGTTGTTGAACACGACGATCTTCACCGGCAGGTTCTGCGCGGCGACGGTGACGAGTTCGCCGAGGAGCATCGAGAGCCCGCCGTCGCCGGAGAGTGTGACGACCTGGCGCCCCGGGTTGCTCGCCTGGGCGCCGATCGCCTGGGGGAGCGCGTTCGCCATCGATCCGTGGAGGAGTGAGGCGAGCATCCGCCTGCGCCCGTTCGGGTTGATGTAGCGCGCGGCCCAGACGTTGCACATGCCGGTGTCTGCGATGAAGACGGCGTCGGCGGCGGCGACCTCGTCGAGGATCGAGGCCGCGTACTCGGGGTGGATCGGCGTGCGCTTCTCGACGTTGCGTGGGTTGCCGTCGACCTTGGTCATGAGCTGCTCGTGGTGCTTGAGGGTCTTCTCGAGGAACCGCCGGTCGGCGGTGCGGGTGATCAACGGCCTGACCGCGGCGATCGTTGCGGCGACATCGCCGTGCACGGGAACGGTGACGTTCGTGCGCCGGCCGATGTGTTCCGCACAGATGTCCACCTGCGCGATGACGACATCCGTTCCGTCGGGCAGGAATTGCGAATACGGGAAGTCGGTGCCGAGCAGGATGAGCAGGTCGGCATCGTGCATGCCGTCGTGCGCGGCGCCGTAGCCGATCAGGCCGGTCATGCCCACGTCGAAGGGGTTGTCGTACTGGATCCATTCCTTGCCGCGGAGGGAATGCCCCATCGGAGCAGCGAGCAGGTCGGCGAAGGCGACGACCTCGTCGTGGGCTCCGGCGACGCCGATCCCGGCGAAGATCGCGATCTGGCGTGCGTTGTTGATGGCGTCGGCGAGGCGCTGCACGTCGGCCGACGACGGCACGAGCGTGCCGGGCTTGGTCAGGGTGAGCGTCGGTGCCGTGCCGACGGCGGGCAGCTCGGCGATGTCACCGGGAAGGGTGACGACGGCGACGCCGCCGAGGCCGATCGCGTGGCGCATCGCCATGCTCACGACCCGGGGGGCCTGGCCGGCCGAACTGACGAGTTCGCAGTAATTGGAGCATTCGACGAAGAGTCGGTCGGGGTGGGTCTCCTGGAAGAAGGAGCTGCCGATCTGGGCGCTCGGGATGTGGCTAGCGATCGCGAGCACGGGGGCTCCCGAACGGTGGGCGTCGTAGAGGCCGTTGATGAGGTGCAGGTTGCCGGGACCGCAGCTTCCGGCACAGACGGCGAGTTCACCGGTGAGTTGCGCTTCGGCGCTGGCCGCGAAGGCCGCGGCCTCCTCATTGCGCACGTGCACCCAGTCGATGCCGCCCTTGACTGATCCGCCGCTGCGCCGCACCGCGTCGACGATGGGGTTGAGGCTGTCGCCGACGATGCCGTAAATGCGGCGCACCCCGGCCTCGATGAGCTGGGCGATGATCTGGTCTGCGACGGTCGTGGCCACGGGACTCCCTCGGATTGGCGGGCGGGTGGCCCGCGGTTGGCGACGTGCGTCCCCGTTGGCCCACGCCACATTCCAGCCTAGGCATCACTCCGCGACACCGAACCGCGCCCAGTGGATTCACTGCCGGCACCCAGTTTCGGCGCGGGTCCATCCGCCGGCTGGTGTCGGAGCCCGCGAAAATGGGGGGTGTGCCTCGCAGGGCCGCGTGTAACACTGGGGCTATGTCCGTCACTCTTCGAGCGTTGCAGACCGTTGTTCCATCCACCGTGCTGATCCAGGAGGAGGTGCGCGACGTGTTCGCGGCCCAGCCGGGACTGAGCAGGCTCGGGAAGAGGCTCGTGACGGCATCCTTCAACCTGTCCGGGATCGAGCGCCGCCACACCGTCATCGAGGAGTTGACCCTCGACTCGGAGAAGCCAGACCCGCAGTTCTTCGACGCGGCGACCCAGACCCTCCTGGTGCCAAGCACACGTGTACGCAACGAGCTCTACATCACGGAAGCAACCAAGCTCTTCGTCGAGGCGGGGCGGCGCGCGCTGGCTGCGTGCCCGGGTGTCGAGGCCGCCGATGTGACGCACGTAGTGACCGTCTCCTGCACGGGCTTCTACGCGCCCGGCCCCGACTATATGCTCGTGCGGGAATTGGGCCTGAAGCCGACCACGCAGAGGTATCACCTGGGGTTCATGGGCTGTTACGCGTCGATGCCCGCGCTGCGGACCGCCAAGCAGTTCGTCGAGGCCGACCCGAACGCCGTGGTGCTCGTCGTGAGTGCCGAGCTGTGTTCGCTGCACCTGCGCACGTCGGACGACCCCGACACGATCGTTGCCTCCTCCCTGTTCTCGGATGGTGCGGCCGCCGGAATCGTGAGTTCACGCGCACCGGCTCCGGGCGAGAACGCCTTGAGCCTCGACCTCTTCGAGACCGTGATCACGCCGGTCGGCGAGGGCGACATGGCCTGGAAGATCGGCGACGAGGGCTTCGAGATGGTGCTCAGCACCTATGTTCCGCACATCATCGACGAGCACATCGAGGGTGCGCTCGCGCCGCTCTTCGCGAAGGACCCCGGTCTGGCGGCAGCCATCGCCGCCCTCGGTGAGACGATGCCGATCGAGGAATTTGCGTCTGAGGTCGCGGAGCCTGGCCGAGGTCGCCGAAGTCGCCGAAATTGCTTCATCCGGGTCGGTTGCCACGCTCACCGCTCCCGCCATCGTGGTCACCGCGGCCGAGGCCGCGCGGGCGCCACTCAGCACGGCGATCGCGCACTGGGCGATCCACCCGGGCGGGCGCAGCATCCTCGACAAGACCGAGGCCAAGCTCGGGCTCAGCGAGGCGCGCAGTCGTGCCGTCGCGGGAGACTCTGCGGGACTACGGAAACATGAGCAGCGCGACGATCCTCTTCGTGCTGAAGGCGATCCTGGACGCCCCGACGACCGCGGACGGCGAGCGCCTCTGCGCCATGGCCTTCGGACCGGGGCTCACGGTCGAGTCCGGCCTGATGACCGTGGTGCGCGGCTGACGCGGCCCGCGCGAGTGCCGTTGTTGCCTGCGTTGCCGTTCCTCCGACGTCGGGCGAGCGACGCGGTCGAGCTCATGGACGATCCCGACTGCGACCCCGAGGTCCTGAGCCGCACGTACGACTATTTCCGCTACGTGAATGCCGCAGTCTCCGGCTGGCGCGGGGTGTACCGCCGGGAGATCCGGCCGCTCCTCTCGACGAGCAGGGAGAGCACGCTGCTCGACATCGGGTCGGGCGGCGGCGACGTCGCCCGGGCACTCGCGCGCTGGGCGGCGCGCGACGGCCTCCTCCTCACGGTGACCGCGATCGACCCGGATGCCCGTGCCCACTCCTTCGCGACCGCCCAGCCGCCGCAGCCCCAGCTGCACTTCCGGCGGGCGCTCAGCCGACCTCGCCGAGGAGGGCGCGCGCTTCGATGTCGTGGTGTCCAACCATGTGCTGCATCACCTGACCGGGGACCAGCTCGGCGGCCTGCTCGCCGACTGTCAACGGCTCGCGGAGCCCGGCGGCCGTGTCCTGCTCGGGGACATCGAACGCAGCACCTTCGCCTATCTCGGCTTCGGCCTCGGCACCTGGCCGCTCTTCCGCGACTCGTACATCCGCACGGACGGCCTCACCTCGATCCGCCGCAGCTTCACCGCGCCGGAACTGCGCGCGGTCGTGCCGCCGGGCTGGGACGTCGTGCGCGAGCATCCGTCTCGCCTGCTGCTGCGCTGGAACGGCCGGAGCGCGCCCGCTGCGCCGTTACGCGCCAATCGTGCCGGAGCCTGTGACGGATGCCGCGCCACTTCCGCCGCTTCGCGCCAGGCGTGCCTGGCGCGAAACGGCGCAACTGGTGCGCGACCCGAGGGCTGCCGTTCCGGTCGAGAGTGACCCCTCTGCCGGGCACTCTGGACCGGAACGGGGACTCTCGCCGGCCGACGGCGCCGCGGACGCGGAGGCGAGCGACGGGCAGCGGATGCGGGACGTCATCGTGGTCGGCGGCGGTCCGGTCGGGATCCTGCTTGCGGGGCTTCTCGCTGTGCGCGGCCTTGACGTCGAGGTGCTCGAGCGGCGTGCGACACCGTCGCGGCGGTCGCGAGCGATCGGCATCCACCCGCCGTCGATGCGCGCCCTCGACGAGCTCGGTCTCGCGGACGCCGTCGTCGAACGTGCGGTGCGGATCCGCGGCGGCGAGGTGCGCTGCGACGGGCGCGCTCTCGGGCGGCTGACGTTCCGCGAGGCGGCCGGGCGGCATCCGTTCGTCGTCTCACTGCCGCAGTACGAGACCGAGGCGCTGCTGCGTGCCCGGTTCGACGAGCTCAGCCCCGGCCGGTATCGGTCGGGTGTCACGGTCACGGATGTCCGCGACCGCGGCGACCGCGTCGAGGTCGAGGTCGAGGACACCGGAACGCCCTTGGCATTCACCGACGGAGGGGACGCCTCCGGATCGGCGAGCGACTCCCGGCCCGCACGTTCCGTTCTCGAGGCCCGCTACGTTGTGGCCGCGGACGGCGCCCGCAGCCTGGTCCGCGCGCTCGCGGGCATCCGTGGGGTTGAGCGCGGCGGTGGCGACACCTACCTGATGAGCGACTACCCGGCGGGCGAGCGGGCATCCGAGCAGGCGGTGCTGTACTTCGAGCGCGGCGGCGTCGTCGAGTCGTTCCCGCTCCCCGGCGGGCGGCGGCGCTGGGTCGCGATGACGTCGTCCCTGCAACCGGATGCCTCGAGCCGCGACCTCGCCGAGATCGTCCAGTCCCGCACGGGCGTGGTCCTGCCCTCGTCCGGGGCGTCGGTGAGTGCGTTCTCGGTGCAGCAGCGGCTGGCCGAACGTTTCGTCAGTGGACGGATCGTGCTTGTCGGCGACGCTGCGCACCAGATCAGCCCGATCGGCGGGCAGGGCATGAACCTCGGCTGGCTCGACGGGCTCCTGCTCGCGCCGACCCTCGCGCGCGCCATCGAGGAACCGGATGCCGCGGCATCCGCGCTCGCGGACTACGACCGTCGCCGACGCCGCAGCGCCCGGATAGCCGCCCGGCAGGCCGGCTTCAACATGATGATGGGCCGGCCGGCCACGGGCCTGCGCCTGCGCGTGCGCAACGGTCTCGCGCGCACCCTCGCCGTGCCGCCGGCGAGTGCCGTGCTCGCGAGCGCCTTCACGATGCGCTGGCTCTAGCCCGCACCGCACCAGCCTGCACCGCCCCAGCCCATGCCAGCCTGCACCACCCGGCACGAGCCCGACGAGGCATAACTTCTGCACATTCTGCGGCCGACCGGCCGGCGGCTGCCCCGGAATTCCGCGGCAGCCGCCGGTGCCGGCCGGAATGTGCAGGAGTTATGCCCGGGGCTGGCGGGGGAGGATCGTGACCGCGCCCAGGAGGGCCGGGGTTATCGGGGTCGAGGCGACTGTGCCGGTCTCGCGGTCGGGGGCGAGGCCGAGAACGGTCCCGAGCACGGAGATCGCCGCCGCCGCAGACCAGGCCTGCGGCCGGCACGCCGCGGGGTAGGGCACCGGCGCCGACACGGCCGAGGACGAGTCCCCGGAGTGGAGCCTCGGGCATCCGGTAACCGAAGGATTCGGCGGCCGCGAGCAGGCCGTCGATCAGGATGCCGGCCTCGGCGCCGAACCCGGCGCGGCCGAGCCCGGAGATGGCGATCGCGGTGTCGTGCGTCCAGACCGAGCCGCCGTGGTAGCTCAGCGGCCAGTAGCCGGTCGAGTCGGTCGACATCGTCCGCAGGCCGAAACCGGAGTTGAGTTCGGGCGAGACGAGGCGGGCGGCGACGAGCGCCGATTCCTCGGCGTTGAGCAGGCCCGTGCCGAGCAGGTGGCCGATGTTGCTCGTGACCGTGTCCACCGGACGCTTGTGCGCGTCGAGGGCGACCGCTGGGTAGCGCCCCTCGGGAGAGTCGATCCAGAAGGATGCCCGGAACCGGTCCTGCAGGTTCGTCGCCCAGGTGCGCCACTCGTCCGCGCCGGGGCGACCGAAAGCCTCGAGCAGCTCGGCTCCGCCGATCGCCGCCTGGTACGCGTACGCCTGCACTCCTCGCAGAGCGCGATCGGCCCCTCGGCGAGGGTGCCGTCGCGCCACTGGATGGAGTCGCCGGAGTCCTTCCAGCCCTGGTTGGCGAGGCCGTGCCCGGTCTCGTCGACGTAGGAGAGGAACCCGTCATCGTGGCTGTCGCCGGAATCGCGCATCCAGCCGAGCGCCGCCTCGAGGTGGGGCAGCAAGTCCGCGACCTCGGCGTCGGGGAGGCCCCAGTGCCAGGCGTCGTTCAGCAGGCAGATCCAGAGCGGCGTGGCGTCGACCGTGCCGTAGTAGAGCGGCGGCAGGTTCAGGCTTTCACCGGGCATCGAGAACGCGCCCGGCCTCAGCTCGTGCATGATCTTGCCCGGCTGCTCGGCCGTCTCGGGGTCCGAGACGGTGCCCTGCAGGCTCGCGAGCAGACGAAGTGTCGAGCCGGCGATGTCGGTGCCGAGCGGCAGCAGGAACCGCGCCGCCCACAGCGAGTCGCGCCCGAACAGAGTGAAGAACCACGGCGCCCCCGCGGCGAGGAAGGGCTCATCCGGCTGCGCCGTCGTCGCCATCCGCAGCCCGCTGAGGTCGTCGAGGGCGCGCTGCACCCAGCGGCCGAGCCGGGCGTCGCCCGAGTGCACGGTCACGCCGTCCCATTCGGGCAGGCCGCCGGCCGCCTGGACCACGGTTGCCGAGTGTTCGACGTCGACGGTCCATTCCACGGTCGCGGTGCCGTGCGCGGGCACCTCGACCGCCCAGCTCGCCGCGACGATCGGTGCGGCGGCATCCGCGTCGGCTCGGTGCGCCCCGCCCGCGGCCGACCAGGGTGTCTGGGCGAGCGTTGCGTCGCTGCCGAACCGCAGCAGGGCGGTCACGCTCGGGGTCGACAGGCGGATGCCGTCGGCCAGGGTCTCGAGATCGACGACGGGAGTCTCCGGCAGGTCCGCCGTGGGGAACGCACGCCGGCTCTCGGGGTCGGCGAGCCCCGCCTTGACGGTCTGCATGTCCGAGAAGTCGGGGTGCACCCGCAGGGCGATCGTGGTCGAGACCGTGTGGTCGAGGCCGGAACGGATCGTGATGCGCTCCCGCATCCGCCCGGCGGTCACGGTGCGCGTCACTTCGAGCCGCAGCCGCGGATCGGCAGTGGCGTCGTCGAGGTGCCGCAGCAGCGACGTGAAGGTCACTTCTCCCGAACCGCGCCCGGCCTGGGCTATCGCCTCGCCGCGTTCCCCGCCGACCGAGACGTCCCACTCCGAGAGCACCCGGGTGTCCGCGTGGTACAGGCCGTGGATCGGCAGTTCGGTGCGCCCGTTGGGAAGCGACCACGCCTGGGTGGGGGCGGCGAGGATGATGGTCGAATCGTGGAGCAGGGGCTGGACCGGATGGCCGATGACGGACTGGGGGGACACGGGCGTCGAGATCAGGGACTGGGAATGCATAAGGAAGGAACGACTCCTGGATTGAAGCGGATGTCCACAGGGGGACGGGGAAGGGTGGCCGGCCGGCCGGAGATTACTCCTTGACGGCGCCGTCGGTGGTGTTCATGATCCGTTTCTGGAAGATGAAGAACATCACCGCGACCGGGATCGTCATGATCGCCGCGGCGGCGAGCTTGAGCGGATACTGGGTGCCCTGGCTGAGCTCCCCGGAGGCGAGCGACGCGACGCCCTTGGTGAGCGTCGTCAGCTCGGGCGACTGAGTCGCGACGATGAAGTGCGAGAGTTCGTTCCACGAGCCCTGGGAAGGACAGGATGACGATCGTGATCAGGGCGGGTCTCGCCATGGGCAGCACGATCGACCAGAACACCCGGAAGGTGCCTGCCCCGTCGATGCGGGCCTGTTCCTCGACGCTCGCGGGGATCGATTCGAAGAAGTTCTTCATGATGAAGACGCCGGCGGCGTCGGTGAGGAGCGGCACGATCATGCCGACGTATGTGTCGTAGATGCCGATCTGGTTGATCACGAGGAACTTCGGGATCAGGAGCACGACGCCGGGCACGCTCATGACGGCGATCAGGCCGGCGAAGATGACCGTCCGGCCGCGGAACTGCAACCGGGCGAGGGCGTAGCCGGCGAGCGAGTTGAAGAACACCCGCCCGAGCGTCACGAAGATCGTGACGATGGCGGAGTTCTTGAACCAGACCGGGAAGTCCGAGTTGAGGAAGAGTTTTTCGTACGCCGCGGTCGACCAGGTCTGCGGGAGCAGCGAGATGGGATTGCTCGCCGCCTCGACGTCTGTCTTGAACGAGGTCGCGACCTGTACCAGGAACGGGGCGATGTAGATGATCGCGAGCACGGTGAGGATCGCGTACATCAGCGACCGGCCCGCGACGGCGCGGGTGGGGAGCCTGCGGCCTGCTCAGTGAGCGCAGCCGACGCGAGGGCGACGGCGGGGTGGGTGTCTTCGTCGAGACCGTGGCGGTCATCGGGTGCCTCCGGTCGTGTCGGGCGCGTGGGAATCGGGGTCGGAACCGGAGCCGGGCGAACCTGCGCCTGGCCCGGTCAGGGCGGATGCTGCGACGACGGTCGCGGTCGCACCGTTCGCGACCGACAGGTACGGCCGCATCCGCCTGTTCGAGACGGACCGTTCCCGCAGCACCCAGCGCTGGAAGAGGGTGAAGAACACGATGATCACGAAGAGGATGAACGCGATCGCGGCGCCCTGGCCCCAGGCCTGGTTGTTGAATGCCGACTGGTAGGAGAGGAAGGCGGGCGTGAGGGTGGTCTTGCCGGGTGCACCCTTGGTGCCGGTGTAGATCTGGTCGAAGACCTGCCAGCTGCCGATGAGCCCGAGGGTGAGCACGGTGAACAGGGTCGGGCGCAGCTGGGGGAGTGTGACCTTCCAGAAGCGCTGCCAGCCGTTGGCGCCGTCCATCATCGCGGCCTCGGTGACCTCGCCGCTGAGGTTCTGCAGCGCGGCGATGAAGAGCAGCATGAACGTGCCGCTCGTGGTGAACACGGCCATCAGGATGAACGCCGTCATGGCGACAGAGGGGCCGGCCAGCCAGTCCCACCAGGAGACGCCGAGGAAGGATCCGTCCGTGAGGGCGGCGGGGCCCTGGGTCACCCCGAAGAGCCTGCAGGAAGTTGTGCAGGATGCCGCTCGGGTCGTTGAACCAGTTCGGCCCGTTGATGCCGATGAACGAGAGCAGCTTGTTGACCGCGCCCGTCGAGCCTGAACAGGAACAGCCAGAGCACGGTGATCGCCACCGAACTCGTCACCGAGGGAAAGTAGAACGAGGTGCGGAAGAAGCCGCGGCCGCGGAGGATCTGCCGGTTGACGAGCACGGCGAGGAGGAGGGAGAGGGCGGTCTGGACCGGGACGACGAGCACGACGTACCACGCGTTGTTGCGCAGTGCCGTGCCGAAGTCCTGTTCGGCCAGACCGCCCCCGTTCAGCAGGGTGGAGTAGTTGTCAAAGCCGACGAACTTCACGTTGCCGCCGAAGGGGCTGCCGCGGCCTCCCCAGTCGGAGAAGCTGACCCAGAGTGCCATGAGCACAGGGACGACGAGGAACATCCCGAGCAGGATGATCATCGGGGCGGTGAAGAGCCACCCCGAGGCGGCCTCGCCGCCCCGGATTCCGGAGCGGCGAGACGTGCGTGCGGGCTTCGACATGTCGAACTACTTCAGCAGCGCTTCGAGGTTCTTCTGGGCTGCGTCGAGGATCTGCTGGGGATCGCCCGTCTTGAGGGACTCGAGCTTGGAGTTCAGCTCGGTCACGACATCCGCTGAGCCCTTCGCGGTCGGCGTGCCGACGGCGTAGTCAGCGCCGTTGAGGAACGGGACGAGCACCGGGTTGGCGGCCTTCCAGTCGGATGCGGCGGACTTGATCGACGGCATCGGGCCGAAGGCCTTGGAGAAGGCCAGCTGGGAGTCCTTGCTGGTCAGCTGCTCGACGAGCTTGAGTGCTGCGGCCTGGTTGGGGCTGTCCGTGGCGATGCCCCAGCAGTTGGTGAACTGCATGGTGCCCTTGCCTGCGGGGCCGGCCGGGAGTTCGGCGACCGTGTACTTCACGCTCGGGTAGTCGCTCGACATGGCGCCGGTGATCCAGTTGCCCTCGATCGTCATGGCCGCAAGCTGCTTGCCGAAGGCCTCGCCGCCCCAGCCCGCTCCCACGTCCTTGGCGTACTTCAGCACGCCGTCGTTCAGGAGCTTCTTGACCTCGGTGAGACCGGCGACGGCCTCTGCACTGTTCGCGGTGGCCTTGGAGCCTGTCCTCGTTCATGAGGTTGCCGCCGGCCTGCGCCATGAAGGCGCCGGCACGGGCGTATTCGCCGCCGATGGCGAGTCCCACCTGGTCGGGCGTGGTCAGCTTCTTGGCGACGGTTTCGAGCTGGTCCCAGGTCGTGGGGATGTCGGCGTCGGTGAGTCCGGCCTTCGCCCAGGCGTCCGTGTTGATCACGAGGCCCAGCGTGGAGAAGTCCTTCGGGGCGCAGTAGAACTGGCCGTCGTAGGTGAAGGACTTCACGAGGCTCGGGTAGAAGTCGTCTTTGTTGGCGAGGCTGTCGCCGTAGGCGAGCAGGGAACCGTTCGACGCGTAGCCGGCGAGGGCATCCGTCGACAGGTAGAAGACGTCGGCCGGCTTCTTGGCCGCGAAGCCCTGGGCGAGCTGCTGGTTGAGGTCGCTCGCGACGGAGACGGTGGCCTTCGTGCCGCTCGAGGACGCCCAGGATGCGACGGCCGTGTTGACGGCCTTCGTCTCGGCGTCGCCGCTCGAACCGATCAGGACGGTGAGGCTCTTGCTCGAGTCGCTCGTGAGAGCGGCCGCCGAGCCGGTCGAGCCGGACGTGGTGCCGCCGAAGCTCGAGCCTGCAGCCCGTGAGGGCAAGCGCTCCAGCCATGGTCAGGCCGGCCCCGATCATCCAGCGGGAAGTGCGTCGTTGCATTTTCTTCTCCTAAAGTCGCGCCGCAGTGCGCGTTTGCTTGTGTGAGAACGACGATAGCCGGTTTCATTTGATCGATCAAACTTTTTCTTTGATCGATCCAATTTTGTGATCCAATCCACGCGCTAGTCTGTTTTTATCGTTCCACGCACGAAGCCTGTGCTCGTGGCGCAACCGGGAGGGAGGCATCATGGGTGAGTTCCCCACCGTGACCGACGTGGCACGCGTGGCCGGGGTGTCCCGGCAGACCGTCTCCAATGTGATGAACACCCCGGGGATCGTGAAGCCGGACACGCGCGCCCGGGTCGAGGCGGCCATCACTGCGCTCGGCTACCGCCCGCATGCTTCGGCCAGGCGGCTGCGCACCCGGCGCAGGCTCGACGATCGGCATCCGCCTCGACCCGATGATCGACGGCATCTCCGGCTCGGTGCTCGACCGGTTCCTGCACGCCCTGACCGAGCAGGCCGACGCCCGCGGGCTGCGCGTGCTCCTGTTCACCGCGACGAGCCCCGAGGACGAGATCGACCAGTTCCGCCGCCTGAACGACGGGGCGGATGTCGACGGTTTCGTGTTGACGTCGACGACCGCCGACGACCCGCGCACCGCCTGGCTGCTCGAACAGGGCATCTCGTTCGTGACGTTCGGCCGGCCCTGGCAGGGGAGCGATTTCACTGACCCGAGCCATCTCTGGGTCGATGTCGACGGTCACGCGGGCCTTTACGCTGCGACGCGGGCCCAGCAGGACGCGGGCGCGCGGCGGATCGCCTACATCGGCTGGCCGAGCCCGTCCGGAACCGGGGACGACCGCCGCCGCGGCTGGCACGAGGCCATGCTCGAGCGGGGTGACGTCTCCGCGGAGGAGCTCGCCTGCCTCGAGGTGATCACGACCGACGGGGTCGACCAGGGTGCGGCGGCCATGCAGCAGCTCGCTCGCACGGCCGGCGGCATCGACGCGGTGCTGTGTGCGAGCGACGCGCTCGCCCTCGGGGCGATGATCGCCAACCCGACCCGGGTGCCGGTCACGGGGTATGACAACACGCCCATCGCGGCGGCCATCGGGCTCTCGAGCGTCGACCAGCCCGTCGACGAGGTCGCGGCAGGCGTGCTCGAGTTGCTCACCGGCGAATTCGAGGGGCGGGTGTCCCACGCGCCCGATTCCACTTCGCCGCGCTACCGGATGGTCACCCCGCGGCTTGTCACCCGGCAGTTCGAGGCCATTCCCCGGGATTCCGTGCCCGTGAACGCCCTCGTCGGCGAGGCCTCGCGCTGAGTTGCGGAGAAGACACCTTCGCGCGGCCGGGGAACGTGTTTTGTCCGCAACTCAATCCGATCCGGCCGCACACACCGCCCGGCATTCCCCGCGGCGGCGCTAGCATGACGCCATGACCCTGCCGATCGTCGACCCGCCCCTCCCCACGCTCGTGCCGACCGGCATCCCCGCTGCCTGGAACCTCAGCGGCCGCACCGCCCTCATCACCGGGGCGGGAAGTCCGAGCGGCATCGGCTTCGCCGCCGCACGGATGCTGGGCGAGCTCGGCGCCCGGGTTGTGGTCACCGCCACGACGGAGCGCGCCCACGACCGCGCCCGCGAACTCGTCCGTCTCGGAATCCCGGCGACGGGTATCGTGTGCACCCTCGACACGGAGGCCGGTGCCGCCGTGCTCGCCGCCGGGCTTGCCGCGTCCCGGCTGACCCCCACGATCCTGGTGAACAACGCCGGCATGATCGCCGTCGGGGACCCCGAGATGCTGCAGGGCGATATCACCAGCACCCCGGCCGACGAGTGGGAGCGGAGCCTCGCGATCAACCTCTCGACGGCCTTCCATGCCACCCGCACCGTGATCGAGTTCATGCGGGAGGCCGGATGGGGGCGCATCGTCACCGTCTCGAGCGTGACCGGCCCGGTGATGGCGGCCCGCGGCGATCTCGCATACGCAACGGCCAAGGCGGGCCTCGCCGGCCTGACGCGCGCGCTCGCCGTGGACGAGGCCTGGCTCGGCATCACCGCGAACGCGGTTGCTCCCGGCTGGATCGAGACCGGTTCCCAGCTGCCGAGCGAGGCCACCGAAGGCGCGCTCGTCCCGGCCGGACGCAGCGGAACGGCCGCTGAGGTCGCATCCGCCATTGCGTGGCTGGCTTCACCCGGTGCGTCGTACGTCACCGGCCAGACGATCGTCGTCGACGGGGGCAACAGCGTGGCGGAGGAGCGGCGCTGACGGGCACAGTGCCGATGACCGTGCGGCGCCGGTCGGCCACGGAGCCCAGACGAACGGCGCAGTGCAGTTGAATGGGGGAGTGATCCCTGCACCGAATCCCGCCGCCCTCCCCGCTCAGAGCCTCGTCCTCATTCCCCTCCTCCGGGCAGACCTCGAGGCGGCGCACTATTCCGTCGCGACCCTGAGCGGACTCTGGGGCCCCGAAGCGGATGCCGCGCTCCGTCGCAACCAGCGGGTCCCCGCCCTGCGGGCCCTCGCGGCCCTCCGTGGCAGGCTCGGTCGCGACGAACCCTCGGCGACCCTCGCGCAGCTCTTCGTGCTCGGACTTCCGGTGACCCGCGGCGCCCTGTCGGCGGCGCTCCCGAGCCTCGGTGCTGCCGGTG
Source organism: Cryobacterium breve (assembly GCF_027594785.1). Taxonomy (GTDB): domain Bacteria; phylum Actinomycetota; class Actinomycetes; order Actinomycetales; family Microbacteriaceae; genus Cryobacterium; species Cryobacterium breve_A. Next base: position 1,385,447 of record NZ_CP075584.1, on the reverse strand, counting down.
CCGTCACGCTCGGGCTCGTCGCCCGGGTCGGCGACGACGACGAGCGCGGCGACGACGCCACTGCCGAAGTCCTCTTCGACGATGCACCCACCGTCGAGAACACCCTGCTCCGCCCGCTCGTCGAACTCCGCCCGTACAGCTTCGTGGACGCCCACGGGGCCGGCAGCTGGTGGATCACCTCCGACCTGGGCGAGCTCGTACTCGGCCACGCGCTCGGCGAGAGCCATGTGCTCGGCGTCGGTGGGGCATCCCTCACCCTGAGCGGACTGCTGCTGCCGAACCAGGTCGACACCGCGCTCGACCTCGGCACCGGCTGCGGGATCCAGGCCCTGCACGCCTCCCGCCACGCCCGTCACGTCGTCGCGACCGACATCTCCGTGCGTGCGCTCGAGTTCGCCGCCCTCAACGCGGCCCTCAACGGCGTGACGAACATCGAATTCCGGCTCGGCAGCCTGTTCGAACCGGTCGCGGGGGAGCGCTTCGACCACATCATCTCCAACCCGCCCTTCGTGATCACCCCGCGTGCAGAGGGCGTGCCGAGCTACGAGTACCGAGACGGCGGCCTCGTCGGCGACGCCCTCGTCGAGTCCGTCGTGCGCGGAGCCGCCGGGCACCTCACCCCGACCGGCGTCGCCCAGCTCCTCGGCAACTGGGAGTACCGCGCCGGCCAGGACGCCTTCGACCGTCTCGCCGGCTGGCTCGAGCCCGCCCCTGCCCCCGTCGACCCGAACCAATTCGACGGAGATTTTGCCGAAAAGACACCGGGGAAGCCGTTTTCGGCCCCTGCTGAGGGCACATCTCCGTCGAATTCGTCAGGGGCCGCGCCGGCACTCGACGCCTGGATCATCGAGCGCGAGGTGCAGTCGCCCGAGCTCTACGCCGAGACGTGGATTCGTGACGGGGGCACCCGGCCGGGTACGGCCGACTTCGACCGCCTCTACGATGCCTGGCTCGACGACTTCGCGGCCCGGGGCGTGACGCAGGTGGGCTTCGGGTACCTGCTGCTCCGCCGCCCGGACGCCGACCGGCCCGCGTCGATACCCCGGCTGCGGCGCCCTCGAACGCCTGCACGGCGGCCTCGGCCACAACCCCGACGGAATCGGCAGCCACCTCGCCGCCTGCCTCGCCGCCCACGACTGGCACGCGGCCCTCCCGGATGACGACCTGGTCTACGCGACCCTGACCGTTGCCTCCGACGTCACCGAAGAGCGCCACTTCTGGCCAGGCCAGGAAGACCCGACCCTGCTCACCCTGCACCAGGGCAGCGGATTCGGCCGGTCGGTGTCGCTCGACACCGCGCTCGCCGCGCTGATCGGGGCCTGCGACGGCGAACTCGCGGTCGGCGCGATCGCCGGCGCGCTCGCCGAGCCTGCTCGAGGTCTCCGAGCGCGACCTCACCGCCGAACTCCTCCCGCGCGTGCGCGAACTCCTCGACGACGGCTTCCTGCTCCCGCCCGAACTCCGCGCCTGACCGCAGACCCGACGCCCGCGCCCGTTTCCGCAGCCTGCGCTCGCGCCCGCGCCGGTTTCCGCACGCCGCGCCCGAAACGGCTGTAGCGGCCCGCCGAAACCGGCGCGGCGGCGGCACACGACCGTCGGAACCGACCCCTGCGGTAGTTTGGAAGGTACCGGCTTCGTTCGGAGAGGAGGACGTGAGTGACACCCGACGCGCGGAACGCCATGAAACGTCGCACCTTCCTCATCGGCGTCACCGGTCTCTCGACCCTCGTTCTCACCGCGTGCGTGTCCCCGGCCCCGCGGCCGAGCGCATCCGCCACCCCCCCACGTCGGCCCCCGGACCGACGCCCACCGTCTCGCCCGTGCCGAAACCCGCGCAGATGCGTCGCACCTCATGGTCGGCGGACCCCTTCGCCCGCGGTTCGTACAGCTTCGCCGCCGTCGACTCCACGCCCGAGCAGCGCACCGCGCTCGCCCAGCCCGTGCTCGACCGGGTCTTCTTCGCCGGTGAGGCGACCTCGACCGACGCTCCCGGAACCGTGCAGGGCGGTCGCGACAGCGGCCTCCGCGCGGCCCGCGAGATCATTGCCGTCGCAAAGCCCGGCGAACGCATCGCCGTGATCGGCGCGGGCATCGCCGGGCTCAGCGCCGCGCGCATCCTCAAGGACGCCGGCTTCGACGTCGTCCTCGTTGAGGCCCGCGACCGCATCGGCGGCCGCATCGACACCGTCAGCGACAAGAAGTGGCCCTTCCCGGTCGAACTCGGCCCCTCCTTCGTGAGCCACAGTGGCACCACGTCCCTCGACGAGGAGTTCACCCGCCTCGGCATCGCGACCGCCCCCTTCCCGACCGCGAGCGAGACCCGCACCGACGCCGGAATCGTCGTCGCGGTGCCCGACACCGGCGAGAAGGCCGTCGCAACCGCGCTCGCCTGGGCCACGAACCAGGCCAGCGACATGTCCGTGCACGGGGCGCTCGATGGCTCGGGCGCGAGCACATTGTCCACAACGGATGCCGCCAACGGCGTTTCCGACGCCGACTGGCTCGCGTTCCGGGTCGCGACCGTTCTCGATATCGACGCGGGTGCATCCATTGACCAGCAGTCGGGCTGGTACACGAGCGCGGACGCCGGCGCGAACGACGAGCGGATCGTGCTCGGCGGGTATGCCGGCCTGCTGACCAAGGCGGCCGAGGGGATCGACCTTCTCGACTCGAGCGTCGTGACCAAACTTGCATACAGGGACACCGGGGTGAGCCTGCGCCTGGGCACGGGGGAGTCGCTCTCCGCCGACCGGGTCATCGTCACGGTTCCGCTCGGGGTGCTCAAGTCCGGGGTGCTCGAATTCGACCCCGCACTGCCGTTCGCACACCGTGGTGCGATCGCCGACATCGGCATGGGCACCCTCGACAAGGTCTGGCTGCAGTTCGACGAGCCGTTCTGGAGCACGACGGCCCCGCTCTGGACCACGGTCGGCGGGGACGAGGACTTCCGGGTCTGGATCAACATGATGCCCCTCACCGGGGAACCCGTGCTGGTCGGACTCGTCGCCGGGGACACGGCGCTCCGGCTCGCGGGGGTCGACGACTCCACGGTGCTCGCCGCCGCACTGCGCGGGCTGACGCCGTTCTACGTACCCCCGACGCCGAGCCCGACCCCGACGCCCGCCGGATAGCACCGCCCGCGTAGCTCGCGCTGCGGCCACGAACCGACGCCTCAGGAACCCCGCTTCGGGCCCGGAACAAACCCATAAAGTCAATCCCGAGTATTTCTCATCAAACGGTGTAGACTTTGCCCAATGTCTAGTCGCTGAAAATCTCCGGGGCGTGCCGGGATTTCATGCAGGTGCGGTCCGCCGTTGTGCAGCTCCCCCAAGGTTTAGTCGTTCCCGGGTAGACGTTGCCGATGGCCGCCTCTCGGGCGGGTTGCGTACAGCGGTGGTTATGCCCAACAATGTACACATTTCGTGCCGTCGGCCACTCCAGTGCGGTCGCCGCTCGGGTGCCCCGGCCACAGTCGCGACTTCTCGTCCCCTGTTTGACCGCGTGATTGATCGTGCCTCATGGAAACACTGCTGGACCAAGAGCTGGACAGCCTGCTCGACTTCGATTCCGACCTTGCCTGCGAGGGTTCCCACCATGGCCGCGGCCTGAGTGGTCACCAGCCGACCGCGCCGGGTGCATACATGGTCATCTCGCCGTGCTGCGGCCCGAAGGTCGTGCAGTGCTCTCCGCGGGTGATCGCGATGCAGCACTCCGGTGTGCTCTACTGCGGCGCCTGCCGCAGCGAACACCTCACCGTCGAATACACCTTCATCCCGCTCTAACCCGCCCCGCACGCGTGACCGCGCTCGTCCCGCACCCGGCATCACTCCTGCACATTCCGGCCGCCGACCTCGGCACCCCCGGAGACACGGGCGACTTTCCGGCCCGCCAGAAATTTGCAGGAGTTATGCCGTGGGGAGGGGCGGGAGTGGGGGCGTGAGGCCCCGCCAGCCGCGGGACGACCACGTCAGCAGTGCTGCGATCCCGGTGAAGAGCGCGACGGCGACGATGCAGTACAGCACGGTTTCGAGGGGGCCGCTGACCTGCTTCGGGTCGAGGAAGAAGTAGGGATACCAGCGCACGAGGGCGCCCCGGATCAGGGTGAACGCGCCCCAGACGCTCGGGACCAGCATGACCCAGGCGAGCGTCGTCCACGGGAGCCGGGCCTTGCCGGTATCGGTGAGCCAGTCGACGAGCGCGATCCCGGGGATCCAGAAGTGCAGCAGCTGCGTCGACCACGGCACCTCCATCGTGTAGGCCCGCGACGAGGACTGGATCACGATGGCGAGGAACACGATGCCCGAGACGATCATGTAGGTCGTGACGAGCAGCCGGATCCAGTCGAGCCAGGGCGGGTCGACCTCCCGGCGCAGGGCGACGATCCCCGCGGCGATGAAGACGCCCACCGCGGCGATGGCACTCTGCACGGTGAAATAGCTGAAGTAATTGTAGACAATGAAGCTCTTGAACCCGAGGATGTAGCCGAAGTACCCCAGCAGCGCGAGCACCTCGGCGCCGGCCAGCACGAGCCGCAGAATCCCGACGATCTGCCGCCGCGGGGAGCGACCCGGCGAGAGATCCGCGTTGCGCCGCGCGGAGCGCCTCAGGGAGAGCCGCGCTTTGTCCGGGCGCGCCGGGAGAACCGCGGCGAGCGACCCGGTCGGGTCGTCGGTGCGGGCGGGACGATCTGCACGCGCGCACATGCTTCCACGCTACGCCAGCGGTCAGGTCACTCGATCCGAAAGCCGTCGTCGCCGCGATCCGGCAGGTCCTCCACGTGTACGGTGTCGACCTGCGCAGAGGGCGGCCCGCGTCGCAGCCAGTCGAGCATCCGGTCGACGGATGCCGCCGGCCCCTCCACCTGCACCTCGACCGAGCCATCCCTGTGGTTGCGCACGAATCCCGCCAGCCCGAGGCGCCGCGCCTCGACCTGCGCGTAGTACCGGAACCCCACCGCCTGCACGATCCCGCGCACCACCGCCTGTTTGCGAACCATCCCCCCAGTGTGCTCCGATCGGCCGTTCCCGGCACCGTCCCTTTCGTGAGGTGTCGCACATCGAGGTCGTGAGGTGTCGCACATCGAGGTTCCAGCGCCCCACGAAGGTCGATTTGCGACACCTCACGGGGCTACGCTCGGCGCTCCCTTCGAGGAAGGACTCATGGTTCGCGAGCGTCCCGATCTGGGGGGACGCTGAATTGCGTCCCGCTTGCTACGTTGGGAGCGCCGAGCCGCCCGAGACCGGCCCGGGGAGTCACGTGAGCTGGACAACCGTACGGATCTCGCACGCACTCATCACGCTGGCGCTGACGGCGCCCGCGTTGGCCGCGCCCGCGATGACCGCCCACGCGTTGGCCGCCCACGCTTTGGCCGCGCACGCACTGACCGCGCCCGCCGCCGACCCGCCGTACGCCCTGCCCGCCCAACCGCTCTTCGTCTTCGCGGCGTATTTCGCGGTCGTGCTGCTGAGCGTCGTCCTGCCGTTTGCGGGGTCCTTCGTGGTTTTCGAGGTCCTTCAGGCTCTGGGTGGCCCGGCGTCGCGGCCGCGCGGGAGCCCGACCTGCGGACGCTCTTGCTCACCACATTTTTCGCGGTGGCGCTCGGAGCCATCGGCGTGTTGCTGCTGCGATTCGGCCTGAGCGGCGTGCCGCCCGAGTCCGGCATGTCCGCGAGCCTCGGCGGGTTCTCCCAACGACTCCTGATCGTTTTCGCCCCGCTGGCCGTCGTCGTCCTGGTGCTCCGCGCCGTGATCGCCCGCCGCCGCCCGCCGAGCTGACTGCCGTCGCTGACCGCCGTCGCTGACTCCCGCCCGCCGAGCTGACCGCCGTCGCCGAACGCCGTCGCTGACTGCCGCCCGCGACCGGAGGACGGCGGCCATCGTCGCCGGTTGCCGCCAAGCTGACCGCCAAGCTGACCGCCGAGACGACCGTCTCTGATCGCCGAGCCGGCGCATCCGCTGCACGACGCGCCCGCGGATGCCTGCGGCCTAGACGACCGCGACGGGTGCGGTTATCGTGCCCAGATCACCCGGCATCCGCCGCGTGAACTCGCCAGAACCCGAAACGGAGTTGACATGGACGCACTGACCGCACCGGAACGAGCCGAGGTCGACCGAGCGAACGAGTCGGGCCTGCGTCCAGTCGTGTTCGTGCACGGCCTGTGGCTGCTCTCGAGCAGCTGGGACCGCTGGCGCGGCCGCTTCGAGGCAGCCGGCTACACGACGATCGCCCCCGGCTGGCCCGACGACCCCGAGAGCATCGAGGAAGCCAAGCGCGACCCCGAGGTCTTCGCCCACAAGATGATCGCCCAGGTCACCGACCACTACCTCGACGCCATCAACGACCTCGAGATCACACCCGCGATCGTCGGGCACTCCTTCGGCGGGCTGATCGCCCAGCGCCTGGCCGGTGAGGGTGTCTCCGCGGCAACCGTGGCAATCGACTCCGCACCGTTCCGGGGCGTGTTGCCGCTGCCGGCATCCGCCCTCAAGTCGGCGTCGCCGGTGTTGCTCAACCCGGCCAACGCCGGCCGGGCCGTCTCGCTCACCTTCGAGCAGTTCAGCTACGGCTGGGCCAACGCCCTCGACACCGACGAGGCCCGAGCGCTCTACGACACGTACCATGTCGCCGCATCGGGCGTGCCGCTGTTCCAGGCTGCGACCGCCAACCTCAACCCGTTCACCGAGGCGCGGGTCGACACGAAGAACCCCGAGCGCGGACCGCTGCTCATCATCGCGGGGGACAACGACAACACCGTGCCGCTTGCGATCTCGAACGCGATCTACAAGCAGCAGAAAAAGAACCCGGGGCTGACCGAGATCGTCGAGGTGCCGAATCGCGGCCATTCGCTCACGATCGACCACGGCTGGGAGGAGGTCGCCGACCTCGCCATCGACTTCGTCCAGAAGCACGACTAGAGCGGGCTCACCCTAGAGCGGGGGTCAGCTGCACAAACGGGGTGGGGCAGCGGATGCCGCGGCTCGCTAGTATCAGTCCGGGGGAGCAATCATATGGTCGACAAAAGCACAATCGATCCGGGCAGCATTGACGACGGTCGCGTTGAGAACGAGGGCATGCGCCGCCGGTTCGCCGCTCAGGCCATCATCGACAAACTGCTCCGCCAGCAGGGCGCGCACCCGCATCGCACCCGTCTCGCCCGCTTCCTCGGCAGGTCCCCGCTCGGCGGCAATGCCCTCGGCTGGTACCGCGGCGCGCAGGGCGAACTCGCCGTCGGCGCACTGCTCGCCCAGTTGCCGCCGGAGTGGGCCGTCTTCCACGGGCTTCCCGTCGGAGTGAACGGCTGGGACATCGACCACGTCGTCGTCGGTCCCGGCGGCGTCGTCACCATCAATACCAAGCAACACCGCGGCTTGCCGGTGCGGGTCGTCGGCGACGACGTCACCGTCGGGGACCGGGCTGTGCCCTACCTCGAACACGCCGCCTTCGAGGGCGAACGGATTGACACGCTCCTGCGGGCCTACCTCGACTTCGCCGTCCCGATCCACCCCGTGCTCGCCTTCGTCGGGCCGAAGGGCGTCGCCCGCGGCGGCCCGGAGAACGCGGTCACCGTGCTCGACGCCGCCGACCTCGTATCGTGGCTCACGGCCCTCCCGCGCGTGCTCGCACCGCTCGAACGGTTCCAGGTGATCGCCCTGCTCGACGACCCCGCGAGCTGGGCGGAAACCGTACCGGTCGGCACGGGCGACGGCCTGATGGAGCGTTTCACCGTGCTCGACAACCAGATGCGCTCGGCACGGCTGCAGCGTCTCGTGCTCGCCCCCCTCGAGGTCGTCGTCGGGCTCGGACTCTCCATCTACCTGGTGTCGAACCTCGGCATCGTCCTGGTCAGCGCTTTTTCTGGCGTCGGTCGCTGACTCGGCACCTCCGCGGGTCCGCACCCTGCATCGGAGACCGGCTCGCCGCCCGCGCCGCCCCCAGTTCGCGGTGCATCCTGCGTCACACCGCGTGTCACAGGTAGGCAACCCGCACACAATGCTTCATATACACCCCATAACTTAACGAATGGAGCAATCCGTCTAGAATACTGGCGTAGCCTTGTTCCCACGGCCTATCCACGGGCCCGGGGAGGAGTAAGCCGTGTATACCCGCGTTGAGAGTAGCTCCGCGGTGCAGCAGCTTGCGATCGGCCTTCACGACCCCGCCCGTGATCGACCCTGGGTCGTCGTCTCCTCGCCGTTCGGAACGGCCGTCCCCGAGATCGGCATCGACCAGCTCGCCACCCAGATCGGCGACGTCGCGCGCGTTTTCCTCGTGCAGACCGGTGAACTCACCCGGCAGCTCGGCGACCTGCTCCCCGCCCAATTCCAGGTCTATGGCAGCGCCGGACGGTCATACCCGACCGGGCCGAACCCCTTCGCCGACCTCGCGAGGTCCCGCCTGCGCTTCACGCACGGCGACCCCCAGCACGCGACAGACCAACTCGTCACGGATGCCCTCGCACACGCCCACCACGCCGGTCTCTTCGCGCTCGCCCCGGCATCCGTCATCACCGTCACCGGCACCGTCAAGGGGTTCATGCTGCACGGTTCCCGCGCTCTCGTCGAGCTCGACGGCGGCGGCATGGCGACCATCTGGCAGGAACTCACCTACCCGCCGGTGCCCCTGGACTGGACCCTCTCCCCGGGTCAGCGCATCCAGGGCGCCCTCGACGCCCCGACCCACCGGCTGAACGTCGAGCTCAAACCGCCGACCACCGAGGTGATCGCCCGTCGTTACCCGCACGGGAGCGTCACCCTCGCCCTGGTACAGAAGGTCAGCTCGCAGAAGGCCGTGCTCGCCCTGCACCCGCACCTCTCGTTCACGATCACACGTGCCGACATCTCGGCCAACCCGCGCGACCTCGTCGACACCCTGCTGTCCGAGGGCGACGTCGTCGCGGCGCGGGTCATGCACCTGCCGAGTGGCGCCCTGCACCTCGTGCTCAGTGACGTCGACGACGACGAGCCGGTGTTGCCGCCGCTCGCCGCCGTGCTCAACGGGCCGCCCTGGCTGCGCGAGAACCGACCGCTGCTCCCACTCGTCGAGGACGACGACACGGGAAGCGGCGACGACCTCGTCTTCGACCCGGCCATGTCCGCGAAGGGCCTTGCCGGGTTCGTTCGCGCGGCCGGCGCCGCCCTCTCCCAGGACGACCTGCACGGCGAGGTCGGTCCGGACGCTCTCGCCGGTGCTAACGCCGTGCGGCCCTCGCCCGCCGACCTCGCCGCTCCCCGGCCGATCGTGCCGCGGCCGTTCCCCGGGCCCGGCCGCGTGCACGCCGTGCGCCGGCCCACGCCCGCAACCGCCGGTTTGCCCGGCGCGATCCCGTTCCGCGTCGGCCCGACTCCGGCGCCGTGCGCGCCGACGTCGGTGTCTGCCCTGCAGTCCACCCAGCTCTCCCTCGCCGAGGCGAAGGCGAAGATCACCCGGCTCGAGGCGCAACTCGTCGAGGCCGGAAGCACGGAGTCCGACCTGGCCCGCCTGCGCGAGCAGGCCCGCTCCGCGCAGCTGCAGGCTCCGCGACGCGCTCGTCGAACTCGGCACTCTGCGCCACACCGTCGCCGAACTCCGCGACGAGCAGCGCACCCAGAAGCGGATGCTGCGCGAGTCCCGCCGCACCGTCGTCGCCCCCGTCGCGAACAGCGAGTACGAGTCCCGCCGCGCCCTCTGGGAGGACGCCACCAGCTGGGTCCGCCACGAGATCGCCCTCGCCTGGGTCGACCGGGTCCCGGAATCCGACCGCGAGGAATGGCCGCTTCCGCACAGCTACGGCCTGTCCGACCGGTTCGCGGATTCCCTGAGCGGGCTCGACGACGGCCAGCTCGCGAAGGCGTTCAAGGCATCCGTCGACGTGCTCACCGGACGGGTCAAGACCCTGCAGGGCCGCCACCTGCACGCGCTGCGGCAGGGTGCCGGGCCTGCCGACCCGCACCTGCTGCGCTGGGACGGCGCCCGTTGCATGCGCGTGTCGATCGAGCAGAACACGCCCGCCGCGCGCCGGATGCACTTCTGGCAGAAGCCCGACGGCAGCGTCGAGCTGATCCGCGTCGTCACCCACGACGACATGGAAGCCTAGCCAGTCCCTCCCGATCGCCTCGGGTACCCTCGGGTCGCCCGAGTGTCGTCGTCACGCTCAGTTACGGAGAAAACACCTTCGCAAGCGCCGCGAGGGTGTTTTCTCCGCGATCGAGTCGCCGCGAGTGGATGCGCCCGGCCGGGTCAGCCGGCCCGGCGCGGGGGAGTCGGCGGGAGCGTGTTCTCCACATAGGGGATCCAGGACTGCGCGTCTCGGGCGAGCACAAAATCGGCGAACGACATCGGGATCGCCTGGGGGTCGGCGCCCGCGAGTCCGGCGGCGCCGACGGGTGCGGCCGCGGGCATCGATCCGGTCGGGGTGCCGCCCGCGGGCACGAAGCCCGGCGGGACAAAGGAGGCCGGTCGTTTGCGGCGCTCCTCGTGCGCCGGAGTTCGAGGCGACTGGTGCGGCTGGGCGGGGGGACGCTGCTGCGGCTGCGCTGTCGGCTGCGCGGGCTGCTGCGGCGCGACGGACGGCTGCGGCGCCTGCTCGCCCGGTGCGCGAACGTCGCCCTCCGCTGCCGACCCGGTGCTGTGCCGCGGCCGAGCCGGGGGAGTCCCGACGCCAGGGGCGCCCGGATCGTGCTGCGGGCTGGCCCGGTAGAACGTGTCGGGGTGCGGGCTGTGGCGGTCGTCCGGGAAGGTATCGGCGTTCCGGGGGTCGCGTCGGTCCGCCGGCGGACGGCGGCGGTCGTTCGGGTACGGCAGGCCGACCCTGCCCGGGTCACGGCGATCGACGAAAGCCCTGCGTCGATCGATCGGCACCGGCAGCGGCGCCCCGTACTGCGGGTTCGGGCGTGCGGCCGGGTTCTGCGGGTCCTGGGCCGGCGGATGCTGCTGCACCGGCGGGTACTGGAAGCTCGCCGGATCGAGCGGGTTCGACGCTGTCCCCGGCGCCTGACGCGGGAGCCTGCTGTCGCGCGGATCCATCGGCGTGCGCCGGACCGGCGAGGGCGGCGGCGGCACGGGCCCGCGGCGGATGTACGGGTCGTCCGGTCCGCGGGTGGTCCAGCCGGCACGCGGGCCGAACTGGGCCTGCGGGTTCTCGGCCGGGCGCTGCTGCTGGTACGGCTGCTGCACCTCGCGGGCCTCGCCGCCGCGCGGGTCTCCCGCCGGGGCAGGATTCGCTCCGGGAACGCCGGGAACGCCGGGAACGCCGGGTGCGGTAGGTCCGGATGTCGCAAACGAGCCGGTGGTCGTGGATGCCCGCGACGGCGTGGCCGATCCGGTGGATCCGGCCCTGCCGCTCGGAGGCTTAGCTGGGCCGGAAGGGCCGGAAGGGCCGGAAGGTCCGGCCGGGCCGGTGGGCGGGGCCGCGCTGCTCGCGGGGCCCGGAGCCGCGGCCTGCCGGGTCGCAGCGGATGCGCGCGGCGGGGTCGCGGCATCCGTGCGCCTGGCGGCCACCCGGTCGAGTTCGCCGTAGAGCACGTCGCGCGCGGCGGACATTCGCACGAATTCACTGGTCGCGGCCGTGATGGTCTCCGCGGAGGCCCCGGCGAGGAGGTCGGGGTGGTGCGCCCGCGCCTGCTTGCGGAACTGCTTGTCGATCTCGACGCGGCTCGCGCCCGCCGGTACGTTCAGGAGCTCGGCGGCGATCTCCGGGGTCATGACAGCGGGCCGAACGAGCGCAGGTACTTGTTGTACGCCAGGCGCTGCAGGGTGTGCTTGTACTGGGGCGCGAGGGCGCGCACCCGGTCGAGCAGGCCGTCGTCGATCTCCTTGAGCCGCGAGCCCGCGCGGATCGTCAGGATCGGACCCGCGACGATCGCCGCGACGAAGACGAGGAAGAGGGCATTGTGGGTGGCCGCGAGGCCGAGCACGGTCAGGAGCAGGCCGCCGACGAGGACTCCGACGCCGATCCAGAGGGACCGTTTCGCCGGGGCGAGGTTCTCCTCAGCGAAGCGCGCCCAGCCTTCTTCCGAGCGGGTCCAGAACACCCAGCCCGGGGGTGCGGGGGAGCATTCCGGCACCGGAGTCCAGCCGGCGGGCGGCTCCCAGCCCTGGTTGCCAGCGATCCAGTCGAGGGTCGGCGTCGGCCACCGCGGCGGGCGCTGGAACTCCAGCGGCAACGGATCGGGAAGCGGGGGGCGTCGGCCATAGACCCAGATTAGTGGCATCGCGGTCCGCTTCGTCCCCCGAATGGGTGGTCTCCCGGGGAACACGAACCGAGAACAATGAAGAATAAGTCCCCCAAAAGGGGACACGGATGCCCTCCGTATGCCACTATGTGTTCAGCATATTCATGCAGACGGCTACCCGACCCGAAAGTTCCACCATGTCCCGCTGGTTTACCCGAATTGCTGCCGTCACCGGTGTCGCCGTTCTGTCCCTTACTCTCACCTCGTGCACGAGCATCGCCGCGCTCATCGGCTTCGCGCCGATCGACCCGGCCAGCCAGGTCTCGGCCACGGCCGTGCCCACGGCCACCAAGGCTCCCCTCGTCTTCGACTCCGTGTTCACCGACATGGGCTCGATCCACCCGACCATCCAGCTGGCGCCCCAGCTCGAACTCCAGCTCGACATGTGGACCGAGCAGAAGACGCACGAGTGGTACACGGACAGCGACAAGCGTTTCTCCTTCGTGATCAGTGTCTTCGACCGTTCACAGGCGCCGGAGGCCGCGTTCGGCACGAAGCGCCACGTCTACATGTCCAACGTCACGGTCACTGCGACGACCACCACGACGAGCGGTGCGAGCGCCACGCCGTTTGTGCTCAACGTGAACCCGATCGCCGCAACCCTCGACCCCGAGGCCCTCACCGGCCCCGGAGGACTGCTCGTCACCTCGCCGAAGGGCGGCTTCCAGCTCGAGTCCAACCCCATCGGGGTGCTGACACCGGACACCTACGGCCTGACCCTCGACTTCGCGATGACCATCGCCGGTGAGTCCACCGCTGGCGGCGGCGCGACCGTCACCCAGATCGTGCACCAGGCGATCCCGGTCGCCATCTTCAAGCGCATGTAACAACCGCACTGAGAAGTGCCGGCGCCGCAGGCGCAGGAAAGGCCCGGAACGGCGAGATCGCCGCTCCGGGCCTTTCTGTTGTGTGCCCGCCCAAGAAATGACGGGCTCAGCGCAGCGGATGCCGCGGTGTATATCTACCGGGTGGGCTCGGTGACCGTGTTCTTCTGCAGGGTGACCGCGGTCTGCGACAGCAGACGGCCATCGACCGTCGCGCCGGTCTTCAGGGCGATGAGGGACTTGCCGAGGACGGTGCCCTCGAAGTGCGCGGTCGTGCCGACCGCGACGGAGCCGGCGGCCTGCCAGAACACGTTCTTCGCGAGCGCGCCACCGGTGAGGGTGACCCGGGTGGCGGAGGCCTGGGTGATGTTGCCCGCGATCTGGAAGATGAACACGTCGGTCGGGCCGCCGTCGAGGGTGACGTCGCTCGTGATCGTCACGCCGGTGTTCCACTTATAGAGCCCGGGTGCGAGGGTGAGGCCGCCGATCTCGCCCGCGCCCAGGTCGACCGCGTCGGGCAGGGTGCGCCCGGCGGCATCGGTGTACGCGGTGCCCATGTCGCCGACGGCGGTCGTGAGCAGGTTCGGGGCGGTGATCTCGCAGGCGGGGCCCGCGGCATCCACGGAGTAGACCAGGCCGGTCACCTCCGGGCAGCTGAGGTGGATGGCCGCACCGGTGATCGGGCTCGCGCCGACATTGCCCGTGATGGCCGAGGCGTAGACATCCGTCACGCCCGTCTTGGAGAGGATAGCGAAGGTGCCGGCGAGGCCGAGCGCGACGGGTGCGCGCACGGAGCCGACCGGGACGGCGGCGGAGGCGGAGCCTGGCCCCGGTGGTGGTGGCGCCGACCGTGCCGACGGCCGCGAGGGCGATCGCGACGAGGAGGACGGGCAGCCACTTCCGGGCCGGTCTGGGGGTGCTGGTGCTGGTGGGTGTCTGGTCGAATGCGGTCATGGTGATTCCCTTTGTTCCCGTGAACGCGGATCCGCGACGCGGAGCCGGGGCAGGGCCGTCGCGCGCGGCGGCCCCCGGAGCTCCATCCGGGTTACGCTCGCTGGCGGAAGTGTGCCGGGAATGCACCTCTCCAGCCACCGGGGCAGACGGGTACCGCACCTGGAACAGGTGCCCTCAGCGGCTGGAATCCAACGATCGAATCTGTCTAACCCCCAGACTAGGGCCATAATCCGGTGGCCCTGAACCGGGGGAGCCTTCCGGGTGAATTCCGGAGGAACACCCGGTGCCGTGCCTGCCAGGTCGCGGGCACTAGCAGCGGCCCTGGCGCAGCAGTAGGTTGCCGAGAGCGGATGCCGTCGGCGCCACGGGACGCCGGGTCGCGGTGTTCGAACTCGCGGTGGGAGTCATCATGTCAGAACGTCATGTGGTCTGGTTCGAAGAGATCGGCCTCGCCGACATCCCCCAGGTCGGTGGCAAGAACGCCTCCCTCGGCGAAATGGTCGGCTCGCTCGCCGGCCAGGGTGTGCGGGTGCCCGACGGGTTTGCAACGACGGCGGATGCGTACCGCGCGTTCATCACGGAGAACGGGATCGAGTCCGCCCTGCGTTCTGCCCTCGACAGGTACCACGCCGGCGAGGCCACGCTGCGGGCTACCGGAGAGACCCTGCGCGAGCTGTTCCTGAACGGGGAATTCCCCGAGGATACGGCCGCGGGCATCCGCTCGGCCTACCGGGAACTGTCTGAGCGTTCCGGGCAGCAGAACCTTGCCGTGGCCGTGCGGAGCAGCGCGACCGCTGAAGACCTTCCGGACGCGAGCTTCGCCGGGCAGCAGGAGACGTTCCTGAACGTGACCGGGGAGCGGGACCTGCTCGTCGCCTGCCGCCGCTGCTATGCGAGCCTCTTCACCGACCGGGCGATCAGCTACCGGGAGGTCAAAGGATTCGACCACCTCGACGTGGCCCTGTCGATCGGGGTGCAGCGGATGATCCGCTCCGATGTGGGCGGGTCCGGCGTCATGTTCTCGATCGACACCGACACCGGCTTCCCCGGGGCCGCCGTGATCAGCGCGGCCTGGGGGCTCGGCGAGACGGTCGTGCAGGGTGCCGTCGACCCGGACAAGTACCTCGTGTTCAAGGCGCTGCTCGCCGACCCCGCCCTGACCCCGATCATCGAGAAGACCCTCGGCGCCAAGGCGACCAAGATGATCTACGCCGCCGGAGGCAGCGCCCGCACCCGCGTGATCGACACCCCGCTCCGGGAGCGGGACGCGTTCGTGCTGAGCGACGGCGAGATCGTGCAGCTCGCCCGGTGGGCCGTGATCGTCGAGGACCACTACGGACGGCCGATGGACATGGAGTGGGCCAGGGACGGCATCAGCCACGAGCTCTACATGGTGCAGGCACGCCCCGAGACGGTGCAGTCGCAGGCGAGCGGCACCGTCTTCACCGTGAGCCGGCTGCTCGAGAGCGGGCCGCTGATCGTCTCCGGCGTCGCGATCGGCGACAGCATCGCGACCGGGACCGCGTGCGTGATCCGGGACCCGGCCGACATCGACAACTTCATCGACGGCGCGATCCTCGTCACCGAGATGACCGACCCCGACTGGGTGCCGATCATGACCCGGGCGTCCGGGATCGTGACCGACCACGGCGGCCCGACCAGCCACGCCGCGATCGTCAGCCGGGAGCTGGGCGTGCCCGCGGTGGTCGGCACCGGCACCGGCACCGACCTGATCAAGAACGGATCCTCGATCACGCTCTCCTGCGCCGAGGGCGACGAGGGCTTCGTCTACGACGGCACCCTCGCCTTCGAGACCGAGGAGGTGGACCTCGGCACGGTGCCGTCGACCCGCACGAAGCTGATGGTGAACATCGCGAGTCCCGCCGCCGCGTTCGAGTGGTGGCGGTTGCCGGCCGCGGGCGTCGGCCTGGCCCGGATGGAATTCATCATCAACAACCTGATCACGATCCACCCGATGGCGCTCGTGCACCCGGAGCGGGTCACCGACCGTGCCTCGCTCCGGCGCATCCACGAACGCACCCGCGGCTTCGCCGACCCGCAGGAGTACTTCGTGCAGACCCTCGCGCTCGGCATCGCGAAGCTCACCGCCCCGTACTACCCCGACCCGGTGATCGTGCGGATGAGCGACTTCAAGACCAACGAGTACGCGCACCTGCTCGGCGGCGGCGCCTTCGAGCACACCGAGGAGAACCCGATGATCGGGTTCCGCGGCGCCTCCCGCTACTACGACGACCGCTACCGTGAGGGCTTCGCGCTCGAGTGCCGGGCGATCAAGCGGGTGCGCGAGGAGATCGGCTTCACCGACGTGATCGTGATGGTGCCGTTCTGCCGCACCGTGGCCGAGGCCGACAAGGTGCTCGCGGTGATGGCCGAGAACGGGCTCGCCCGCGGCGAGAACGGTTTGCAGGTGTACATGATGTGCGAGATCCCCGCCAACGTGATCCTCGCCGAGGAGTTCGCGACCCGGTTCGACGGCTTCTCGATCGGGTCGAACGACCTCACCCAGCTTGTGCTCGGCGTCGACCGGGACGCCGGCGACCTCGCCGGCCTCTTCGACGAGCGCGACGACGCGGTCAAGCGGATGATCAGCGAAGCCATTCGCAAGGCCCACGCCGCCGGGATCAAGATCGGCATCTGCGGGCAGGCGCCGAGCAACTACCCGGACTTCGCGGCGTTCCTGGTGCGCGAGGGCATCGACTCGATCTCGCTCAACCCGGACAGCTTCCTGAAGACGGCGGGCATCGTCGCCGAGGCCGAGGGGTTGCTCGACACCGTGTGACGGCCGCGCTCCGGCGGTGCGGCGTCAGCCCCTGCGGTCGTCGTACTGCTCGAGCACGGCCTGCTCGTATTCGTACTCGGCCGCCTCGGCCGCGGCGCGGGCCTTGGCGACCCGCTGGCTGATCGCATGCTCGGACTTCTCCAGCCGGCGAGCCTCGAGCGGGCTCGCGTTCTCGAGCAGGTCCTGAAGCGTGTCCGGGTCGAGGTGCATGGCCTCGATCGCATCGGCCTCCGACCGGGAGACCGCCGCCTTGCTTCGCAGCAGGCGCACCCGCGCATCCTTTGCGTCCTGCCGCTTGGCCGCCTCGGCGTTCGCAATGTCTTCGTCGCTGCCGAAGCGCTCGATGCGCTTGTCCTGGCCTGTGTCACCCATGATGCCTCCCCGTTTCCGTGGCATCGTAGCGCGGCAGTGCCGCGGAGGAAACGGCCCCGATCGGGTGGTGCCGGATCGCTGGCGTCAGCGGCGCTGGTTGCCGCGGCCGCTGGTCCAGAGCCAGCGTGCCCTGGCGGTGGCGATGCCCCCGGCGGCGAGCGCGACGATCGCGACCGGAACCGCCACGCCGACAAAGGCGTTGTGGTTGATCGCGTTGAAGTAAAGGGTGCCGAGCGCGATCGCGCAGCAGACGAAACCGGCGATCCCGCACATCTGGAAGGTCCAGTCCTTGAGGCTGCGCACGGCTCAGGCCTCCAGGGAGAACTGGGCGAGTCTCGTGCGCAGGTCGGCGTCACTCGGCTCGACGAGGTGGCTCGCGTCGGGGAACACGATCACGGGGATCCGGGTGCGTCCACTGATCGCGTGGGCGCGGTCGGCGCCGTCCGCGACGGCCTCGAGGTCGACGTAGTCATAGTCGAGGTCCAGGCCGTCGAGCACCTTCTTCGAGCGGCGGCAGTCGCTGCACCACTCCGCGCCGTACAGGGTGATGCGGGCGTCGAGGGGCGCGGATGCTGTTGCTGCGGTCATGGGCTGATCTTACGTGGCCGCGCTGGGCATCCGTGTGTCCGGAGTGCGGGCGGGTGTGACGAGCGGTTCAGGAGTGAACCCCTTCGGGGGCCTTTTTTCCGGCCCAATCGGGTCTTCTGCGGTGTTAGGTTCGAATCAGTGACAGACAGTCGGGGGGCTGAAGGTGGACTCAAAGGCGGCAGCACCAGGTGTGCGTGCGGCTTCGGCAGCGCCCATTCGCGACGCCACGCCGCCACCCGCCACGCCCACGGTCGCCGAGCTACTGACCTTGTGCGAACGGTCGCGCGCCGACGGCCGGCATCTCGAAGGCGCCGCCGAGGCCGAACAGGTGCTTGCGACCGCGGACATCACGGCCGCCGAGCAGGGTCGGGCCCGCGAGCTCTTGTCGCTGCACCGGTTGCGGCTCGGCGAAGTGGAGGCAGCCGTTCAGAACGGGCTGCTCGCGCTCGAATACCTGACCCGCGCGGGCGAGCTCTTGCGGCAATCCCAGATGCACTGCACCCTCGCGCTCGCCTTCCACGAGACGGGCCTGAACGAGCCCGCGCTGCGGCACGTGCTCGGGGCCCTCGCCTCCTCCCGGGCGAGCGGCAGCCCGCTCGCCGAGTTCTGGGCGCTCAGCCGCTCGTCGATGGTGCATGTGGGAACCGGGGACTCGCTGCGGGCCCTCGAGCTGGGTCGGCAGGCGCTCGACCTGTCCCGGCTGCTCGAGGACGATGAGGCACAGTTCGCCGGGCTCAACAACCTCGGCGACACCTGCCTCGAACTCGCGCGCACCCAGGCCGCCCTCGGCCTCGAGGCGACGGATGCGCTCGGCGAGGCCCTCGACAACGTGCAGCAGGCCGCGGCGTTCGCCCACAGCCAGGGACACAGCTTCTGGGAGACGATCGCGCGCACGAACCTCGGCAGCATCCTGATCGAGCTGGGCCGGTACGCCGAGGCGCGCGAACAGATCGGCCTCTCCCAGAGTCTGGCGACGGCCAATGGCTACCGGAACCTGGAACTCGACAACGGGACCCAGCTGGCCGAGATCACGCGCTTCGAGGGCCGCGTCGACGAGGCGATCCTGATGATGGTCGACCAGCTGGCCGACAGCACCGTCGAGGAGGACCCGGCCAGGCTCACCCGGCTGCACCGGGGCCTCGTGGAGATGTGCAAGGAGATCGGTGAATTCGAGCGGGCACTCGCCCACGCCGAGAAGCTGCACGAGCCTGACGCTCCGCCTCACCCGGCAGACGGCCGGGCTGCAGTCCCGGATGCTGATCAACACTCTCGAGATCGAACAGGCCCGCCACGAGACCGAGCGGTCGCAGCTCGAGGCGCAGGTGTTGCGCATCCGTGCGGAAAAGCTCGACCAACAGGCCCACACCGACCCGCTCACCCTGCTGCCGAACCGGCGCGCGCTCGACCGGCAACTGCCCGCGCTGATGCGCCGCGCGCACGACCGCGCGCAGCCGCTCTGCGCGGCGATGGTCGACCTCGACCACTTCAAACGGGTCAATGACGCGCACGGGCACGCCGTGGGCGACCGGGTGCTGGCCGCGATGGGAACGATCCTGACGGACGCCATCCGCGACAGCGACCTCGCGGTACGGCTCGGCGGCGAGGAATTCCTGCTCGTCTTCGGCGACGCAACCCCGGCCGACGCCGCGAAGGCCTGCGAGCGCCTGCTCGTCGCCGTGAGCGGCTTCCGCTGGGACGACGTCGCCCCCGGGCTGACCTGCACGGTAAGCATCGGCCTGGCCGTGCGAAACACCGGCGAACGCACCCCGCACTGGCTCGCGCGCGCCGACACGGCCCTCTACGCGGCCAAGCGTGCCGGCCGCAACCGCGTCGAGTCCGCGCCGCACTAGTCGCGCGCGCCCGGCCCCGCCCGCCCGCACCCCGTGAGGTGTCGCACATCGATGTTCCCGAGCAGGCGGAAGGTCGATATGCGACATCTCACGGAGCCGCGTGTGCTCCTTGGGGCTGCGCGGCCGGTGTGCGGGTGGGCTATCCGGGGAGGAGGAGGCCGGCGGGGGTGCGGGTCAGGCGGCCTGTGTCGAGGGCGAGGGCGAGCGCCGCGTCGAGACGGATGCCGACGCTCGCGGTGAGACGTCGCCCGCCGAAGAAGGCGAGGGCCTCACGCCGGAGTCCGGCCTCGTCGATCCCGGCGGCGGCCTCGGCCGCGAGGCGCATGGCGTTCGCGATCTCGACGAGCGGAACGTGCTCGAGAGCCCGAGTGACCCCGGGCGGGGTGCGCCGGGCGCCCGGCCAGTCGGTCGGGTCGACCGCGACCGGCCAATAGAACGGCTCATCGGCGCCGAGCGACAGATCCGAGGGCACACACCGCACGATCGACGCCGCGCGCGCCTGGGTCACCCGGTCGAGGCCGAACGCTCCCGCGACGAGCTTGATCAGCCGGGCGCTGTGGATCGGCCCCTCGGTCTCGACCGCGGCGCTGATCGCTGACCGCACCTGCGCCGTGGCCGCGGCCCTCGGCAGGGCGTCGAGCACCGTGACCGGCCCGAGCAATCCGGGAGACCACTCGGCGTACTCCTGCACCAACGGGCTCGTCGCCGCACTGGTGCTGGCCAGGCCTCGACCGGATGCCGCGACGACGGCGGATGTGTTGGCTCCCGCCGGCTCGCCTTGCTCGGTCGGATCCGTTACCGATTCGGTCGCCGTTCGAGCAGCCGTGGCTGTGGACGCGGAGGCACGGGAGGTTCGCGCGGCAGCGGTGGTCGGCTCCGCGAGTGCAACCGAACCCGCAGCTGAAGGCGAACCGGCAGCCGCGGGGGCAGCACTCTCGGCGACCGATGCAGCGGCGGTCTTGACCGCAGCGCCGAGCCGGACGATCGTCTCGTCGCGGTGGTGCAGCCACTCGGGCATCCAGACCCGCTCGACGCCCGGCCAGCGCATGATGCCCTGCAGCACGTCCACGGGTAGGCCGTCCCGGTCGGAGACCGTGCGCCGGGCGCGCCAGTTCGGCCCGTCAAGCAGCACGGCCACAAGAGGTCGAGCAGGGTCGGCTGCCGAGGCAAGGCTGAGGTCCACCCGGAAGTCGGAGAGCCCAACGTCGGTCTGCACGACGTGCCCCGCGGCGCGAAGCGCGGCCGCGATGTCGTCGCGGTGCCGGTCCACGGTCGACGTCCGGCGGACATCCGTGCTGAGCGCCTCGGCGCCCGCGCCCGCCATCTCGAGGTACGCCTTGAGGTGCTTGATGCCGACCGAACTGGTGTCCTGCGCGCGCAGCACCGCCGGGTCGAAGCTCGCATAGAGCACCACTTGCCGCCGCGCGCGGGTGATCGCCACGTTGAGGCGGCGCTCGCCGCCCGCCCGGGAGAGCGGCCCGAAGTTGAGTGGCACGACACCCTTCTCGTTCGCGCTGAACGCGATCGAGAAGAGGATGCTGTCGCGTTCGTCGCCCTGCACATTCTCGAGGTTCTTGACGAAGAGGCCATCGATCTCGTCCAGGGCGAGGGCGATGCGTTCGTCGTCGCTGTCGCGGAGCAGGTTCTCGATGAGGTTGCGCTGCTGGGCGTTGAAGGTGATCACGCCGACCGAGGGGGAGACCTCCGGCGAGGCTGCGAAGCGGCGCTCGATGTCGTCGACGATCGCGCGGGCCTCGACGGGGTTGGTGCGGAGCGCCGTGCCGCGCCCGGAGCGCTCGAACTGGCCCGTCACACGCACGAGGGAGACGCCGTGGTCGCTGAGAACGCTCGCAGCGGGCGCCGGGAACGACGACAGCCGGCTCTCGTAGTAATAGTGGTTGCTGAACGCGATGAGCGACTCGTCCTGGCTGCGGTAGTGCCACGAGAGCCATTTGCTCGGCACCCGTGCCTGCACGCACTCGGTGAGGATCGACTCCTCGTCCGCGACTGCGCCGAGCACCCCGTCGTCGCCGTCGAGGCCCGCGTCGCCCTCGTCGTCGATGTTCGCGCTCGCCTCGGCGAAGCTCGTCGGCGGCATCTGCTTGCTGTCGCCTACGACGACCACGGATGCCGCCCGCCCCATCGCACCGATCGCATCCGCCACCCGGATCTGCGAGGCCTCGTCGAACACGACGATGTCGAACAGGGCCGCGTGCGCGGGGAAGAACCGGGCGACGGATTCCGGGCTCATCAGGGTGCACGGCATTACCTGGGTGATCAGGTCGCCGTAGTTCTCGAGCAGCGCGCGCACGCTCATGCCGCCGCGCTGCCGGTCGAGCTGGCGGCGCAGGCCACCGACCTGTCCCGAGGCGAGGTTCGTGTCGAAGCGGCGCAGGCCGAGCACCTCGGCCGGGATGGCCCGGGGGAGTTCGCCGCGCACCGCCCGGGTGCTCGCCGTGAACCGGGTGATCGTCTTGCTGTGCGCCACGAGGTTGAAGTCGCCGAGGGCGGTGGCGTCCTCACGTTCGGCGATCGAGGCGAGGGCGAGGCCCTTGTCGAAGGCGAGCGCGGCATCCTCGGCCGGGATGCTGCCGGCCAGCAGCGCGGAGCGGGCGTCGGCGAGCCCGTGGCGGCGCAGCGGCTCGAGGTGGCGCACGAGCGCGAGCCAGCGTTCGAGCACGACGGGCTGGGCGGAGTCGACCGAGCGCGCGGCCCGGGTCGCCCACCAGCGGGCCACGAAGCCGAGGTCGCCGGCCCAGCGGGATCGGTCGGCGGGCTGCACGTCGGCGGCGGTGTCGAGGGCCTGCCAGGCCGCGGCGAGGGCGGTGAGCGGCTCCCGGCCTTCGCCGAGCGGTGTCGAGGCGTAGTAGGCGCGCAGGTCGGCGGTGTGGGTGCGGGCATCTGCGGCCGGCGGGGCGGCAACTGTTGCCGCTGCGGACAACTGTGCCTCGGAGACCGGCAACAGTTGTCCGAAGTGGCCACTAGCAGCGCCGGCGGCAGTCGTGGGTGCCGGCCGGTTGAGCGCGTCGCCGATCCAGCCGAGCCAGGCCAGGCCGGTGGCGAGGTCCTCGGCGTCGGCCGGCACGAACGGGTTCCAGGCTGCGTCGACGAGCGGCACCGGCAGGGTGAGTGCGGCGTTCCGCAGCCCCTGCGCCTCGGCGTGCGCGGCGGCGAGGGCGGCGGTCAGCGTCGAGAGCGTCTTCAGCGGCACGGCCTTTTCCGGGGCGGATGCCGCGTCGCCGGTCAGCGTGTCGGCGAACTGCGCGAGCACCGCCCGGCGCTTCTTCGTGCGGCCGAAGAACCCGGCGGCATCCGCGGCGAGGGCCGCCGCGTGGATCCCGGGCACGTCCCGCCCGAGCACGGTCGGCGCCACCCGGGTCAGCCAGTCCGGACGCGACGCCCGCAGCGCCGCGAGGTGCTGCTCGAGGCCAGCGATGAAGGCGCGCCACTCGGGGGTGTGCAGGGTGTCGACCACGCTGACCGGGTGGCGGGGTGCGGCGGCGAGGTCGCGCCATTCCCCGGCGAGGGCGGCCGACGGCATCCGGTTCAGGGTGTCGAGGTCGAAGCCGGCGGCCTGGGCCGCGACGAGGGCGTCGTCGAAGGAGCGGCCGGTGGCGTGGATCGCGGCCGTGCGCAGGGCGATGGCGATGCCGGTCGATGGCGACGCGCCCGCGGCCAGGGACTCGGCACCGGGGCGGAAGTCGCGCCGGTCGGACCGACGGTTTCGGTCGAGGCGCCAATGGCTGTGGAGCCCGCGCCGGCAGCGCCCGTTCCGCCAGCCGACGTGCCTGCGGACACCAGGCCCACCGCGCGGGCCGCGCGCACGGCCTCGGCGGCGGACTCGGCCGTGCCCGATCCCGCACCGGCTCCGCGTCCGAGCCGTTCGTCGACGAAGCCCCAGGGGTGCGCGGCGCTCGGCCGGGCCAGGTCGGACACCTCGGGCAGCTGCCGCAGCACGTGCCGCAGCTCGTCGAACACGGGGGCGGGCGACCCGCCCACGAGGGTGCCGGGGATGGCGAGCGGCTCGACCGAGGCATCCGCCGCGAGGGCGTGGGTGCGGGCGGAGTAGAGCGACAGGCCGGCCGCGTTGGCCTCGTGCAGCCGGTCGGCGTAGCGGGCGAGGGTGCCGCGGCTGGCGGCGGCGGCCTCGCGGTTCGCGGCGAGGGCGGGCAGGTCGGGGTCGATGCGCAGGCTCGAGGGCCGCCTTGATCTGGGCGCGCACCGCGGCGGGGCGGGCGGCCTTGTCGTGTAGGTCGAGGGAGAAGTCGCCGAGTCCGACGCTCTCGAGGCGCTTCTTCACGACGTCGAGGGCGGCACGCTTTTCGGCGACGAACAGCACCCGTTTGCCGTCGGCGAGGGCGCGGGCGAGCAGGTTGGTGATGGTCTGCGACTTGCCCGTTCCGGGCGGGCCTTCGAGCACGAAGGTTCGGCCGGCCGTGGCCTCGGCGACCGCCTCGAGCTGGGAGGAGTCCGCCGGCACCGGCACCGAACCGCCGAGCGCGTCGAGGTCGACGGGCGATACGGGCATGGCGCCGGCCCCGGGCGAGCCGGCGGATGCGGCACGTGCGGGCGACCCCGCAGACGCGCCGGAGCCCGCCGGCGACACCGCGAACGGAGACGCGGCCGGCTGCGCCAGGCTCCACGCCCCGCCGCCCCCGGCGCCTGCCGCGGCGATCGGGTCGGCATAGGCATCCAGTGGCGTGTTGATGAGGTGCGCGACGAGGCTGTTCTGCGACAGGGCCTCCCAGTTCTCGTCGAGGTCCTTCCAGAGCCGGAACTTCGCGAACTGCAGAATGGACAGGCTCCACGGTCTCCTCGACCCGGAACGGCAACCCGGCCGCCGCGATCGCCTCGCGCACCGCGGTGAACGCGGCGCCGAGGTCGATGCCCGAGGCGTCCTCCCCGGGGGTCGCGAGCCCGGCGATCTCGAGCCCGAAGCTCGCCCGCAGCTTCTCGAGCAGGCAGTAGTTCGGCGTGGACGCCCCGGCCTCGTCGATCGTCAGCCGGTACGAGCTGCCGCGGCTCGCGCTCGTCATGTTCACCGGGATCAGCACAAGCGGCGACCGCAGTTCCCGGTCGTTGAACCGCCAGTGCAGCATCCCGAACGTGAGGTAGAGGTTGTTCGCGCCGGTCTCCTCCACGATCGTGCGGGCCTTGTTGGCGAGGTAGCGCAGCTTGCTCGTGTACGACGCCTCCGTGATGTCCACGAACGCGCCCTTCTTCTCGGCGAGCATCAGCTCGCGCGTCTGCTCGGGCAGGTCCTTCCCGAAGCGGATGCCACGGGCCCGGTCCACGTTCGGCACCGCGTCGCTCGGCACGAGGGTGATCGGCGCGCCGGCGTTGATGGCGTCCTCGAGGCGGGCGACGGCCGGCCCGGGCACGAAGAGCGGGTAGCCGGACCGGTCGGTGTAGTTGATCAGCTTGTTGCGCAGGCTCAGGTCGAGCAGCGCGTTCTTCCACTGGGTGACCCGCGGTGGCACCGGGGTCGCCTCGGGAGCGGTCGAGACGGCTGAACCGTCCCGCGCATAGTACGGAGCAATCACCGGCCCGGCCGCCGCTTGGTAAACCGTCACGGTGACGGCGCCGTCGGGCCCGACCGAGCGGCTCGGCAGCGGCCAGATCCGGGACTGCCGGGCGGTGCGCACGTCGGTCACGCCCAGGAACTTCTCCAGTCCCGCGGCGAGGTACTGCGTGTGCGGGCTCCGCCGCGCCTCCGCGAACGACATCGAGGTGGACCCGCCCGTGGCACCGGTCGTTTCGATGAGCCCGATCGACTCGAGGTCGACGAGGTTGACGATGTCGGCGACATCCGTGTGGGCGACCGCGCCGAGCGCCGAGTCGACCCGCCAGTAGCCGAGGAAGACGTGCCCCTCGAGGAGCCAGAGCGTGGAGTTGAGCCCGGCCTGTTCGAGGGCGGAGGCGAGGGTGACGGTGGTGTCAAGGCACGTGCCGAGCCGCCCCTCGAGCACCTCGGCGGGCGTGCGCACCTTCTGCCCGGTCGTGCCCCAGCTCGCCGGCGGCATGGCGTAGCGGATGTCCCGGGCCCGCATCGCGTCGAAGATCGCCTCGACCGTGGCATCGACCCGCTCGGGGCTCTCGGACTGGTACCCGCTGAGCGCGGAGTCGCCGGTGCGCTGCTGCAGCAGGTCGCTCGCCTCGACGAGCAGCGGCGCGATGACGGCGGCGTTCGGCTGCACGTGCGCGGCGAGGAGTTCGAGGCCGAGGTGCAGGGGGTGGCGATCCACTGGCTGGACGCGAGGATCTGCACCGCCGCGCTCGTCTCGGCGAGCAGGGTGCCGGCGGCGTCGCGCAGGGTGGCGCGGATCGAGCCCGGCCGTTGCTCCTCCACCGCGAGCATGAGCGCCGGGTCGAGCACGAGCTCGACGGTGCGGAGGGTGGTGCTCTGCCCCGCGCCGAGGTCGACGATGGTGATCTGCGGGGCGCCGAGCGACCCGGCGGCGCTCGTGACCTCGACCTCGAGGGTCGCCGCACGCTGCTCGCCGCCGAGGTTCTCGATCACGATCTCGTCGACGACCGGCACCCGGCAATGCGCCACGGCATAGGAGAGGAATGGCACCGAGCTGATGCCGATGCGGGCGGATGTCGCGGCTGCGGCGGCCGGGGCACCTGCGGTCACGGCCGCAGCGGCAGCACCCTCGGTCTCAGCCTCGGCATCAGAGTCAATCTGGTCCACGGATTCCCCTTCGTGCGGCGACATGTCACGGCGACCCGGACAGCCGCCGGATCACGTCGAAGCGCTGTCCCCGATTGTAGGGGGTGGGTCTGACACTGCCGTCGCCGGGCGGAGTTGCCCAGCGAGGTGGCCCACTCCAGCAGATATCGCTGTCCGGCCCCGAGTCTCGCAGTCCCAGCAATTGCCGACGGCCTTCCCGTGAGGCGCTCAAGTCTCTCGGTGTGTCATAACTCCTGCAAATTCGTGTGGCGCTGGGAAGATGCTCCCGGAAACATGCGGTTCCTGCCGGCCTGCCGCAGAATTTGCAGGAGTTATGAAGATCCGAACTATGACCCGAGGGGTGGCGGATGTCGCCTTTCGCGCTTCCCAGCGGGACCAGCGGTCCGCCCCGGACATTGCGCCCCGTCAACAAATGCATCGACAGTGCTGGAGGGCTGACCATTCTGCCGTTCGTGGCGCCGATTCAACGCGGCGTCGAGGTTTGCGAGCGCGCTTTGCTTCGTGGCCCTGGCCCACGCACGCGAGGTAGCGCCTCACCCTCGCCGGGGTCAACGATGACCACCGGCGGGGAGCCGAGAGATCCCTTGGCAATGGCGACTTCGACCTCGAGCCTGACCCCGCGGTGCTCGCCGCCGAGGTCCTCGTCCGTGATCTTGTCGAGGCTCCGTAGTCCGCAGCCCGGAGCGCGATTGCGCAGGAGAGAACGGCGCCGAGTGATATCCCAATGCGGCTGGATGTTGCGGGCGCCGCATCCGGATTGGCCGGAGGCACAGCGTCCGCGACGGTGGTTAGACCAATGCCGAACTGATCTACACATTTCCCATCCTCCGCTGGTGCGCCGCCGCGTCGGAGCGACAAGTGTCCCGAGAGATCCGGTCGACGGCGTCGCGCCGGACGCGACGCTACATGCGAAACCGTCGGCGAGCGCGCCTCTCTTTTTTGGTGTGAGAAGAATCGGCCTTGGCAGCACAACTGACAGTTGCGCCGTTGCACGAGCGCCGGAAGGATACGAACGCAACTACTACGCTGAAGCTGGTCCTCTCGGAGCCCAGCAGCCCAATAAACGGCGGCAAAAATACCCGGATGCTTCACCGGCCGGTGGAGCCTGTACCTGTGATGTCACCGGTATGCATCAGAATGACTTGAGCCAAGATCGACAGCAGGGGGCATCATGAACAGGGCTAAATACGTGGAGACGACGGCCCCAATCGGCGAAACTTCTACCTTCCGCTTCGTAGATCTATTTGCAGGATTGGGTGGCTTTCATCGCGCCTTGACCGAAGTCGGCGGTGCGTGCGTATTCGCCAGTGAGTGGGTCGAGGGTCTGCAAGATCTATATGAGCGTAACTATGGGCTGCGGCCACACGGGGACATCACGAGCATCAGCGCGGATCTTGTTCCTGAGCACGAATTCCTTGCGGCGGGTTTCCCGTGCCAGCCCTTTTCCAAAGCGGGAGAGCAACTCGGATTCGAGCATACGGAACAAGGGCGCCTCTTCTTCAACGTCCTGGACATCCTGAAGGCGAAACGACCGCGAAAGTTCATCCTTGAAAACGTGCCAAACCTGTTGAAGCATGATGCAGGACAAACGTTCGCGCGGATGAGAGGTGAGCTTGAGGATCTGGGGTACGCCATCCGGGCTGACAGACTATCGCCTCATCAATTCGGTGTCCCTCAGATTCGCGAGAGACTCTACATCGTCGGTTCACTTGACTCAATGGATTCGTTCGCGTGGCCGAAACCCACTGGAGCACAAACCAATATCAGTACCGTTCTGGATGCCAATCCTGCTGAAGCGAGGGCGATTCCTCACCTACTTCTTCGCTGCCTTGAGATGTGGGATGACTTCCTCACTTCAAGTCCGGAGTCCGTTGAACTTCCTTCATTTCCTCTTTGGTCTATGGAATGGGGTGCTGACTATCCGTATGAGACAACTACCCCTCTGGAATTGTTGGCTGCAGGTGGTCCAGAGGCGCTCTATCCATTCAAGGGATCATTTGGTATCTCATTCGACGGCATGACGGAGACTGAGATTCTCAGGAATTTACCGAGCCATGCCAAGCGACCAGGGACGGCATATCCGCGCTGGAAGGTTGCATTTCTTCGTCAGAATAGGGCGTTCTATGACAACAATCGGAAGTGGATCGATCCCTGGCTTCCACGCGCGATGGCTTTTCCGAGCAGCTTCCAGAAATTCGAATGGAACGCCAAGGGCGAGGAACGAACCGTATGGAAGTACATTCTTCAGCAGAGAGCATCGGGGATTCGCCTGAAGAGAGTCCACTCGGCTCCCACCCTGGTGGCCATGACGGTGACTCAGGTCCCAATAATCGCGTGGGAACGGAGATTCATGACGCAGCGCGAATGCGCGCGCCTGCAGAGCCTGGGTTCGATTGAACTTCCATCTCAAACCGGCGCGTCCTATAAAGCATTGGGCAATGCCGTGAATGCACATGTCGTGCGACTGATCGCTGAATCGTTACTCGCTTCAAGCGGAGCACGCGGTTCCGCGACCTTGGCGGCGTAGTCCACGGTAAGGCACACTTTATGGGACAAATCAAGCCTGAACGAGCGTGCCGCAAAACAAGCACGCAAGCTACTCTTCCGTGGCGGTATTCGACCTATTCTTCGTGTCGAGCCATGTCGTACCGTCTCACGTCGCAAGCATCGAGCGCAGGAACCTACATAACCAATTTCATGATTTACCTGGATTTTTGGCCAACGTTTGAGCCATGTGAGCGCGCGTGTGCAACTCGACCATGAATACGGCGCTTAGTCTCACGGCAAAGCGGGAAATGGCTACATTTCGCATATGCGGCGGGGCAACGCAGCACTTCTGTGCCAATGGCCAGTCCGCTACCCTTCGGCGACGTACTGGATTGCGTGCCGGGGCGACGATTTTACGAGTTCAAGTTCGCATCGCACCTCGCCAAAAGTGGGCGCGTCCAGCGGCAGGCGCGGCCGCGCGAAAATCTGAACCGCAAAGTCGAGTCGTGGTAGCTCATTCTTACCGTGATCCAACCGACCGTTGAGGCGAGTTTCATGAGCAGTCGGATCATGCGGCTATGGTTAGCTCTAGTAGATTGAGTTGGGGAGTTAAAGTACTGGTGGGGCGTCGAACTTGTGTTACGCGGTGTCTCTGTCAGTCCCGCACGATTTGCCTCAGCGGTGAGTAGCGGCGGAGCGCTAGGCAGACCTCACACTCAGTGAACTATTGAAAAGTAATCGCCATGCGTGCATGGCTTGCGGCGATGCGGTGAATCCGCGGGTTTGACGGAAGTAGCGTTCGCTATTCGACGTCATTTTGACTAGAAGTCAGACCACTGCACCGAGACACCGTGGAACTCAGACTCAGTTTCGTGAGAAAGGTCAATTTGCCAATGCTAGTCAGTCTTGACGAGGCCGAGGAAGACTCCCGTGCACAACTGCAGGACAGGATTGCAGAATCACTTGCAGAAATGTCAGAGGCTGCAGATGTGCCGACAGGCGTGAACCCAAGCAACGCCCAGTTCGACGCAAGCGATGTCGACTTCGGCTCCGACGCTTGGATGTCGCGCCTGGCGGATGTCCAGGGCTGGCTTGAATTCGACCGCGACCTCCCAACATCTGACGCCGCCTTGTTCGTTGAGAACCTCCTATTGGCCCTCGGGTTCGAAGGTGAGGCCGATGGCATCGACACGACGAGGACCGCATTTCAACTCACAGAGACCGCTCTCGAACGTCTGAGCGAGCGTGCTGAACTGGCGATCCGACTCCAGCAAAGATACCTATCCGACCTCGAGGCCGAGGGAGGCAGCCAGGCGTCTGCGACCACATCCTGGAAGGAAGCCTGGGCTACCGAGGAGGATAGCGCCGAAGCAACTGTTCCCGAACCAATGACAGCCAAGGCTGACGTATGGCCCATCTTCCAATTGACAAGGAAGAAGCTAAACCTCACACCTTCGTACCAGCGCGGCGATGTGTGGCGTACCAGTGACCGTCAGGCCCTGATTGAGTCCGTACTGCGCGGTATCCCGCTGCCTTCGATCATTTTGCTCCGCACCGGGGGAACAACTCCACACGACGTCGTAGACGGCAAGCAGCGGCTCACGGCTATCTTGCGTTTCGTAGGCCAGCATCCGACCGCACTTATGAAGGTGACCGAAGCAGACGCCAAGTATCCGGATGCAGATTTCAAAACGCTTTTCAAGTCCGACTACCCGAGGTTTCGCAAGGCATGGAAGCAGATTTTCGGTGAACCATTGACGGCGAAGCTTGAGGACGACAACTATTTCCCGTTCAAGCTCCGTACCGACAACAAGGGCGGCCTCGTCGGTCCCGACTTGGAGGCGCTGCGCGGCAAGTACTTTACGGAGATTCGCGGCAACACGATTCGCGTTGCCGACCAGGAAGTGACGGTCGAGGAACTGTTCGAGGGTGCACCTGACTACAAGGTGCCAGTGATCGAGTACACCAAAGCGAGCCCACCGCAGATTCATGAGGTATTCAAGCTCTATAACAAGCAGGGGATGCATCTAAACGCCGAGGAAATACGCAATGCGATCTACCACGACATCGAACTCACGCGCGCGATTCTTGTCGCCGCAGGCGACGCCAGTTCACGGAGCAACATCGCGGACATCGCGCCATCGTT
This sequence comes from Cryobacterium breve, assembly GCF_027594785.1. Lineage (GTDB taxonomy): Bacteria > Actinomycetota > Actinomycetes > Actinomycetales > Microbacteriaceae > Cryobacterium > Cryobacterium breve_A. The sequence goes on along the minus strand of NZ_CP075584.1, from coordinate 1,354,523 downwards.
GGTAAACGTCCCAGGCATTCACGAGCTCGGAAAGACTCTGAAGGACTATGGATTTGGCGACGCCCGGTATCGCAGGACGAAAGTTCTGGGCTGGGTGACATCCTTGCTGCTCAGCGACACCGGGGGTAAGGATCTCGCATCGACGGCACGCCACATTGACCTCCTGCTAGGTCGTGTTCAGGACGACCGCTCACATCCTCTGCGCAACCCAGCAAAGATCGCGGACCTCTTCGGCCTGATTGCCCGGGCAGTGGAACTTCACGCGGCGCACGACGAACTCTGGTCGGACAAGTTTAAGGATGGGAAAAAGGGTGCCAAGTGGCAGGAACTTCAACTCGTGGGCTCCCTGGTCGGGATCACAATCGCAGTGGTCGGTGCCCCCGACGACATTGAGCAACGCATAGACGCCTCCGCTGAAGCCATCCGCGCGGCAAGTGCGACGAAATGGTCAAGAATTGAAAAGACCCAGACGCGAACTCAATGGGATTACATCGCGAGGATCGCCCAGGGTATCGCCGAGGAGCCTGGGCGTCGACGTCACGACCGTGTCGGCAGAGATTGGCGAGCGCTTCGGGTCGTCAGGGGTTGAGTCGCTATTGGGTTCAATTCTCGTCAAGGTCGCGTAGCAGCAGCGAAATGACTGGTCAGGGGACGACAACAGAAAGGGTGTACTTCGGTCCGCACCCTCAATCCACAACGCCGAGCGGTTCCTGGTGGGGTCGCTACGCTACGAAGCTAAAACGCCTCACGGTCACTTCGCGCGACGCACTAGAGGTCGACTGCAAATACGTCTTAGATCGCGGCATTTTCGGCGCTGGTATGCCCGCGGCGGCGGCGTGGCCTGCCAATAGAGTAAGAACAGGCCTGGTGATGGGCTCGGTGCAGTCAGGTAAGACTGCGTCGATGCTCGGCGTCACAGCCCTCGCTCTTGACCAAGGTGTCGATATCGTGATCATTCTCGCGGGCACGCGTTTGTCGCTCTGGCGTCAGACATATGAACGTCTGTCAGAGCAGCTGGATGGGGGACCAGATAGTGCGCAAAAAGCAGGAAGCCGCATCCTATGTCCCCGCCCAGAGGTTGCCCTGTCCGAGGGGTCAACATCCCTTCAGGAGACATACCGGATTTCATCCGCGCAGGTCAGGAGGAAGCTCAACGCAAAGCAGCCAATCATCGTCGTTGCCATGAAGCAGACCAATCACCTCCACGCACTCGGGAGTTCCTTGCGAGGCAGCGTTTTCGACGAAGTGAGGACGCTCTCGCGTCCAGTGCACATGCTCGTGCTCGATGACGAGGCAGATGATGGCTCGGTTCTAGATGCGGCTGTGGAAGCTGGCCAGGACCCGATCGCGGGCAATCTGAAGCAGATTCCCAGAGCCATAGCCGACCTCTGGGACCCCCGCTCGACGAGTGCGCCGTCGAACCTGTTCGCTTCCTATGTTGGGTACACCGCTACGCCACAGGCCAACTTGCTGCAGGAGGACCATAACCCATTGGCTCCGCGCGACTTCGTCATCTCCCTTCGAACGCCGCTCGACGTCGGATGTCCTATTGATCTCAGCAACGTGGATGCGCCCAGGTCGTCGTCCTATCCCGAACCAGTTGGGCTTGACAGCTTCTACACGGGTGGCGAGGTGTTCTACCGCAGGGGTGCGTCGGCGGACCTCTGCGTGGAGCTCGCCGGCCAGGACGATGACGAACTTGCAGAGTCCGTCCGTGCTTTCCTAGTGGCCGGCGCCATCAGGCTTCACCGAGCGACTGCCGGAACGATGGGGCCCCGCTCTCTCTCCGAGGTTGAATTCGACAGTATGGAGGAGGCTCTAGCGGCCGCTCCTGAGCCTCAATCGATGCTTGTCCACCCGTCGGCCGAAATCGAACACCACTTCAAGGGCGCCGAGGACATCCTGCTTTGGGCGGGCGCACCGGACCGCGCAACAGCTCGGCTTCTCCTAGAAACGGGGGATGCGCGCTTGCCAACCAGTCTTATCGAGAAGATGGCAAACGAAGAGCCATCGTGGTCTGCTTGGGCCGACCGTTACCGCCATTCGTTGGACCAAATCAATACTGAGTTCAACGTAATGAATCCCCGCATGGTGCCGGACTGGGGAGTCATCAAGCAGTTGCTGGTCAGCGAGATCATCCCAGGGACGCGAGTTTCGGTGGTCAACAGCAACCCGGCCGCTGACGACCGCCCCATGTACAAACCAACTTTCAACGAGACCACGGGCAGGTGGAGAGCCGCTCGGGACATCTCCACCGTTTTCGTGTCCGGCAACGTCATGTCTCGTGGGCTGACTTTGGAGGGTATGACAACCGCGCTGTTCCAGCGAGGATCCTCGAACCCGCTCGCGGACACACAGATGCAGATGCAGCGCTGGTTCGGGTACAGGGGAACTCACATCGAACTGTGTCGCTTGTTTGCTTCAGGCTCCTCAACTCGACCTCTTTAGGGCATATCACGACATCGATGAAGCCATCCGCGTTGCAGTAGCCGAAGCGATGAAGGGCGCGGCACCCGCCCCCGTCGTGCTACACGGCCTTCAGTTCCTCGCCACGGGTAAAATTGCAAACCTGAGCCGCAAGCCACTCTGCCCCAGTTCCAAGCCCTTCGTGACACTCCTCAACGACGGCTCGGCGCCCGACCCGAATGCCAATCTAATTGGCGACCTCTTTGGGCGGGGGGCGTCTTCCGAATTGGTCGTGGGTCGGACGGTGAGAGGGCGCGTGCTGAACGAGTCGCTGTCGCTCACAGAGGCCGCGGACCTTCTGAACCGCCTCGAGTTCGACTCCTACCATCCCGGTTCTGATAACCAACTGGGAGAATTCTGGTCGCAGTTGCAGGCACGCGTCTCGGCGCTGCAGCAGTTGCCAAGCGGTGCGCTTCTCTATAGCCCTCCGAAGCCATTGGCGGGACCGCCGTCGCCTGTCCGGCAAAATTGCCCGTACGGAATTTCTGCATACTTGCGCCTTTGGAGCGCGTGTCTTACGAGGCCCGTTCGGGGTCTTTTCGTGACCGGTGCCCCAGCTGATCTTTGGTCGATGGCGAGTCTCGCTGAGAAGCTCGTACAACAGCCAAGGTTCTCGGTGGGAATCCGTTACGGAGCGGGTGCCGTGATTAGTAATGGCCCACTCGCAAACCTAGAATTTGGGATCCCCGCGACAGCGAAGAGAGTCGGCAACGATGGGGAGCTCGAGACCGCGTGGGGAACCAACGACCCAACCGCGGGCCCGACCGACTATCGTGGCGACCAGTTTTTCGACTACTACGGTCGAGGGGAGCGGGTCCCGCTAGTGACGAATGGCGCCCCCTGGCGTCCGCCGGGATCACACGGTCAGATTTTGTTTTACGTGAACCAACTGCCTGGCCAGCCCTATCCGGCCGTGACTGTGGGTGTATGCATACCAGCCGGTGGCCCGGAGCAGTTTGCGGCGACACGCGCTGGATCGCGCATTGCTGTTTGAGAAGGAGACAAGAACGATGACAAGCTATGAATCGGTTCCTGAACTGATTTTGGACGTTTCAAGTGCCGTTACAGACGAACTCCGCGATATCACGTGGGTCACTGATGCCCAGGTGGTCGGAGTGTCGAGAGACCACGGCGGTCGAGTGGAAGTGTTTCTCGTCGGAGTCGAACTGAGACCTACTTCGAAAACCGTAGGGGATGCAATTGAGTTCCGCACATGGCACCGCGAAGGCGCAGCCTCTTTCGAAGCGAACAGGCTACTCCTCCCCGCACTGGGCCATTTCGACCAGGTCGCGGCCTTTATCTGCACCGAACTATTGCGCAACGGCGCGGATACGGTGCTCAGTCTTGCTTTCACCAAGACGGAGCCCATCGTCGAACTGGCCATTGAGCGGTTGCGCATGTCGAATGAGGTAGTCCTCGGCCTGGCAGGCGAGCTTCTCATGCTCGACGCACTGTGCCGCCGCGCCGATGACGAGAATGTGGCACAGGCCGTCGAATCGTGGGACGGCTGGAGGAAATCATCGCGTGACTTTGTGTGGGGATCGACAGGTGTCGAGGTAAAGACCACGACTAGGAGCACGTCCTCCCACCTCGTTCAGGGGGTGCACCAAGTGGAACTTAACGATGGCGAGGACGGCGGCGTGCCTGAGGACCGACTGTACCTCGTGAGCATCGGCCTGCAGGCTACTGCCACTGGCGGCAACTCGTTCTCGATTCCTCAACTTGTGGTTCGGATCATCGAGCGCATGGAGGCAACGGGATGCGGCGGAGATGTGCTCAAATTCCTCTCCCGCACCTCGGAGTACGGTGTGGAGTCCGGCGGCGGCTACGACCACAATACGATGTCAGAGGACCCCATTTATGGCACATCCTTCCAGACAAGTTTCTTCCGCGCCTACGATATGTCCGACGAGGCAGTCGAGATTTTGCGTCGGGACGATATCGCTGTTCGACACCATGTTGACGTCAGTTCGGTTCGATTCCGCATAGATCTGCCAGTCACGGCGAGAACCGACAATCCCGTTTCGGGCGCGAATCAAGTGGCTGAGGCTGTCTTCGGTAGCCCTGCATAGTGCTGTCACTTTTGAATCGAGCCTGCGAGAACGCTCAGACAACCGGCTTCCTGAGGAGTTCCACACCTCATTTAGATGCATCGGATAGTTTTCGATGGAGACCTGCAGAATCTTGCCGACATCCCAGTGACCTGCTTCGGTACTCGGCTGGCAGAAATGCAGCCGCGTCGATTGCCGGAACGCCGGCCCCTTGGGCATGGCCCGCCTGGGGCGCGAAAGTGAAAATCGCCTGTTCTACGCCGAAGGACGTGGTGGTAGTTGAAATCTCAGAGATTAGAGATGCATTCCGTTGCTCGAACTAAATGACTACCTGGACCTGACCGTCGCAACGGCTGGTGCTCAGTGGCGTGGTCTATTACAAAGGGAGTACGTTTCTGCGGGCAAGAAACAGGAGGATTTCACCCCTCTGGAGACGCTGCTTTGTTTTGGTCTTGGTCTGATTGGTAGCCAGGCCAAGTCTGGAAATATCAATATCCCTGAGTCCTCACCAGCTGCGATTAAGCTGGCTGAACTTTTCAAACGATCGACTGGCAGCCTTGCTCTCAAGCTTGCAAACCTAGACGGTCGGCGCGCGCACCGGGCAAAACACGAACAACAACTTTGGATAAGGCTCACTGAGGATCGATTCCAGTTCGAAGTCCTTTACGCGCTGATCCTTACTGCGGGTCGTTCGGTTGGCCTCGACGCGGAAAAGCTCCCAGACTTTCTCGGCTTCGAGGACAATCGCCTGCGGCTCGTCACGGAAGCGGATACCGTCAGCGATAGTGAACTCCTTGTGTCTGTGCGGGGTCACCGCGTCACGCTGCCAGGCAGCGACGAGATTGACATACGCGACACGGAACGCGCACTGCTTGGGACTGCTCGAGTCGGCCAACAACAGTTTGCGCGGAAAGTGCTGACAAACTCGGGCTTTGCATGCGTGTTCTGCGGCTTAAGCACTCGTGCGGCAGGACTTCCGTCCTCCCGCATGCTGGTGGCGTCCCACATCAAGCCGTGGAGCGAGAGCGCCGGAGAAGAGCGGGTCGATCCTCGCAACGGACTTGCCGCTTGCCCGACGCATGATGCTGCGTTCGAGGCCCACCTATTCTCAGTGGATACAAACGGAACTATCGTACGGTCGCCGGCACTCGATCGAGCCATCGCTAACGATGCGTCTTGGCAACGCAATTTCGGTCAGAACGGCCTCGCCCCGAAGTTGATTTTGCCTTCATTCGCGACCACACCCTCAGCACGCTATACGGATTGGCACTACTCGCAATTTTCAGTCGAGTTCTTGTACTAACCATATTGGCCACTGAGTCCTTTTCAGTATCGCGGTGCGTAGAAGTGCATCGGAAAATGGAATGTCAGCTAGATCGACAAGTAGACGTCTCACCCGAACTCTGCGGCGCTGACGAGGCCCGTGCGCGAGTGGCGTAGTCGTGTCAGTGGTTGCCGCGATGCTCAGGGTGTTCCCGCCGGGAACGACATTGTTGAAGGGAGCACCAAGACTGATCCGATTTACGCCGCCATGCTGTTGGTTATCGATCGGAGCGGATCGATGTGGGGCATCCGTGACGACATGGTCGGCGGGCTGACCGCCATGCTTGCCGAGCAGGCCGGCGAGCCGGGCCGGCTTACCGTGGATATCGTCACTTTTGACACCGAGATCGAGCGGCAGTGCTCGCTCGCCGACCCGGCGGAGGTGACAGTCGTGCTGGAGCCGCGCGGGGCGACGGCGCTGTTCGACGCCATCGGCCAGTCGGTAGCCGACTTCGGGCGGGTGCTCGCGGCGATGCCCGAAGAGGCCCGGCCCGACACGGTGCAGGTCGTCGTGGTCACCGACGGGGAGGAGAACTCCAGCGTCGAGTTCGACGTGGGTGCGGTGCGCGCCCTCGTCACCCGGCAGAAGGAGCAGTTCAGTTGGGACTTCGTCTTCCTCGGTGCCAACCAGGACGCGGTGTTCGCGGGGGAGCGTCTCGGCTTCGACGCCGGCAGCTCGATGACCTTCGCGCCCGGCGCGGAAGCGGTGTCGCTGATGAGCGTGTCCGTGAGCCGTTACGTGAAGGACGTGCGAGGCAAGCGCAAGCGCGGCTTCGACGCCGAGGAGCGTCTGGGATCAATGAGCGCCGAACCGACTGCGCCTGACGCGGATGGCGTGGCAGCGGAATGATGCCCCAGACTGAGGCCGTGGACTTCTGGACGCGGCTGGGACTCGAAGGCGCGGGCTTCAGAGGCTTTGCGCCCTTCAAAAACCTGACGAAGGCGAGCGTGCCAGCTGGGCCGGGCGTGTATGTGGTCCTTCGTCCGAACGATGCCTCGCCGGAATTCCGCGAAACCAGCACTGCCGGTTGGTTCAAGGACAGAAACCCGTCTGTGTCGAGAGCAAGGCTTGTGGAGGCGTGGCTCGACGACGCATCCGTGCTCTACATCGGGAAAGCCAGCGCGGGGGCTACTGGAAAGAGGGGCTTATTCAAACGGCTGACCGAGTATCGGCGACTCGGCGCCGGGGAGAAGATCGGCCATTGGGGCGGTAGGTACGTGTGGCAGCTGGCCGGGAGCGGGGAGCATCTCGTTGCGTGGAAGCTGACCGGGGAGGAAGACCCGGAAGTTGTCGAGGCGGGTCTCATCGACGAGTTCGTGGCGACATTTGGCTCGCGGCCGTTTGCGAATCGCAAGCTGGGCAGAAGCCACACGTAGAACCGCTGAGGGGGAACACCTACGGCAGGTCGACGATCTCCTTGCCGAGCGGCAGAAGCGCGACCGGGATCAGCTTGAAGTTGGCGATTCCCATCGGGATACCGATGATCGTGATGCAGAGCGCGATGCCGGTGGTGAGGTGGGTGAGGGCGATCCACCAGCCGACCAGCACCACCCAGAGCACGTTGCCGAGGAAGGACCCGAGACCGGCGTTCGGCGTGGAGACGACCGTCTTGCCGAACGGCCAGAGCGCGTAGACGCCGATGCGGGCGGCGGCGATTCCCCAGGGGATGGTGACGATGAGCACGAACATGATGAGCGCGGCCAGCATGTAGCCGAGGAACAGCCAGAAGCCCGAGAGCACGAACCAGATGATGTTCAGGAGAGTCCTCATGATGGTGTCCAGTCTCTCAGGTCGCGCGTCTCATGTGCCGGAGAGCTCGACTGTTTCGGGGTCTGCGGCGCGCGAGCGTGCCGGCGGCCAGGCCGCGCCCGGCCAGCGCTCGGTGACCGATGCGCCAGACTGGCGAGATGGACTGGACACGACTCGGGCTCGAAAACGCAGGCTTCACGGGCTTCGTGCCGTTCGCTGATCTGGCGGCTTCGGCGCTGCCCGCAGCGCCGGGCGTCTACCTGGTCCTCCGCGCCGACGATCGCAGCCCGGACTTCCTCGAGACGATCCCGGCCGGGAGATTCAAGGAACGAAACCCGACCGTGTCGAACGCGCTCCTGGCGGAGGCGTGGCTCGACGCGGCATCCGTGCTCTATATCGGGAAGGCCGGTGCCGGGGCGAAGGGCAAGCGGGGTCTGCGGAAGCGGCTGACCGAGTACCGGCGACACGGCGCCGGCGAGAAGGTGGGGCACTGGGGCGGCCGGTACGTGTGGCAGCTCGCCGGCAGCGCGGAGCCTGCTCGTCGCCTGGCTGGAGACGGGAGGCGAGGACCCCGAGGAGGTCGAGGCCGCTCTCATCGACCACTTCGTGCTCACGTTCGGTGCTCGCCCCTTCGCGAATCGCAAGCTCGGTACGGCGAGGCGGAAGGTCGGGCCGGTGGGGCGTCACCGCTGACGCGTCGAGTTGTCATATCGGAACATGGCTCGCTAGTGTGGCTGCACCGGAAGTAAAACCGCGGGGCTCTGCCCGCGCTCATACGTTGCTCATGGAGCAGCCACTTCTCCCCACGTGGAGAGATGGATATGAGCAACCAGAATGAGCTACCGAACCCGACCGATGATTCTCGAGTCTCATCGGATCGCCACCGCCCGCAGACCTTCAAGGCCGCCGCCGTGGCGCTCGCCGGGTTGTCCGCGGTGTTCCTGTTCGAGATGCTCGACAACTCGATCCTCAACGTCGCGCTCCCCACCATCGGGCGCGAACTGGACGCGTCGACCACCGCACTGCAGTGGGTCACGGGCGCGTATGCGGTCGTCTTCGGCGGGCTGATGCTGCTGTTCAGCGCCATCGCCGACCGGTTCGGCCGCCGACGGGTGATGCTGATCGGCCTGGCGGTGCTGGGTCTCGCGAGTCTGGCCACCGCCCTCGTCACGACGACCGAACAGCTCATCGCCGTGCGGGTCGCCATGGGCATCGCCGCCGCCATGACCACCCCGGGCTCCATGGCCCTGGCGTTCCGGCTCTTCGACGATGAGAACCTGCGCGTCCGGGCGATCACCCTCATCTCCACGGTCGGGCTGGTGGGTCTGGCGGTCGGCCCGACCGTCGGCGGCTTCATCCTCGCCGTCGCTCCATGGCAGGTGCTGTTGCTGATCAACGCTCCCATTGCTGTGCTCGCGTTCATCGGCATCCGGATCGGCATCGCCCAGGACCTTCCGGCCGAACTCCACCGCGACCCGCTGGACATCGCGGGGGCCCTTCTCGGCACCGCCACCATCGTCTTGGCGCTCGTGGCCCCGACACTGTTCGTGGGAGAGGGCGCCGGTTCCTGGACCCCCTGGGCGGCAACATCCGGTGCCGTGATCGCTGCGATCCTTTTCGTCGTCCGCGAGCGAACAGCCCGGTACCCCCTTCTGGACCTGAAGCTCATTGCTCTGCCCCTCGTCTCCAGCGGACTCGCCTACAAAGCCGCCTCGGGCCTCGCGATCTCCGGCCTCAGCTACATGGTGACCCTGCAGCTCCAGTTCGCCTGGGGATGGCCGCCGGCGCTGGCCGCGATCGGCATGCTTCCCCAGGTCGTCGTGCTGCTCGGCGGCGGCCGCCTCGTCGGTCCATTCGTCAGCAAGTTCGGGATGGATCGCGCAGCCTGGATGAGCGCGGCAGCGGTCGTGCTCGGCCTCGCCGTCTTCGCGGCAGGGAGTCGCTTCGGCTATGTCTGGGTCGCCCTCTCCCTCGTGCTCGTCGCAGCCGGGATGCGGGTGGTTGGCGTGGTCGCCGGCACGAACGTCATGCGTGGCCTGCCGAAGAACCGCACCACGATCGGCGCCGCCCTTGTCGACACGTCGAGCCAGGTCGCCACCGGGGTCGGGATCGCGGTGACCGGCACCATCCTCGCGGCGCTCTTCACCGGCGACATCTCGGCACCGACCTGGAGCGCGGACCAGGCGGCCGCGTTCCAAACCGGCGTCACCGTCGCAGGCGTCACCCTCACGGTCGTGGCGGCCGCACTCGTGCTGGTCGGAATGGCCCGGAGCCGCCCGACTCGCGACCCGCACTGAACGCATCCTTGGCCACTCGCCACAGGTCGCCGCCTCCTCCAATGACGTGCCCGACGATGACGGCACCGTTGGGCCCTTCGACCGGCCGAACTGTGCAGCGCCGTCCGGATTCAGGACGGCGACGGGTAGAGCAGTTGCCGGACGGCGGCCCGCGGGGTCAGGCCGGAGCGGACCAGGGCGAGCCACGGCGCCCAGTCGCTCGCCTCGATCAGCACGTGAACGAAGCTGCGCGAGGTGGCCGCCACCGTGACGAGCGGATGCGGCCGCATCACCGGTTTCGCTCTCAGCTGACGCCGGCGCCGGGCGGTGCCGAGCTTCGGTGCCGCGTCCGGCACGAGGAGCTCGGCGTGCAGGGCCTGCCGCAACCGGAAGTAGTGCTCGGGAGTGAAGCCTGCGTCTTCGAAGCCCAGCGCCACGCGCACCGTTTCCCCGTTCCCGTATTCCCGCCAGCGAGGCTCCACCTTCAGTTCGCCTAGGGCCCGGGGCGCCGAGCCGAGGAGCACGTGGCCCCAGTCGGCGCGACGTTCCTTCGGGATCTGGTGCCAGGTGCGCGTCCCGCGACCGACCGAGCGGATGCCGCCGGTCTCCCGCAGGCTCTCGGCGTAGGCCTCGGAGGCGGCGACCTCGCGGCCGTGCTTGACCTCGGCCCTCCACTCGCCGTAGCCCGAGTTCTGGGCAGCGGGGCGTTTCGCTTCGCGGTCGGCGCGGCGGGCGGCGAGATCGATCACATTGTCGGTCGGGTGGTCCTGCTGAGGCATGGCTGCCCCCCCCGGAGGGCCGTGCCTCCATCGACTTGCCCGCAGGCGGATGCCGGTGGGCCGGTTCTTCCCCTGGGGCACCCTGTCGATGGACGGGGTTGCCGGACAACCAGCCAGGTACTGAAAGTTGTCGCTCGTGAACCTGAGCCGACTGTATCGGCTGCGGCCGACATCCGTGCGCTGCGGCACGGACCTGACCGCGCCGCAGCTGCTCTACCGGCGGTTACGCGGTGTACACGGCGGCCACGTCGAGGATCCAGGTCACGCCGAAGGCGTCGGTGAGCATGCCGAATCCGGGGCTCCAGGCGGATGCCGCGAGCGGCTCCACGATAGAGGCCCCGGTCGAGAGCGCGGCCCAGTAGCCCTGGATTTCGTCGAGGGTGTCGCCGCGGACCGAGACGAAGAACGGCTGGTCGGTGAGGGTGACGCCGTTATCGCGGCGGGTCGAGCCGGTCGAGCTCGCCGCGGTGTCCGAGTCGGCCGTGCCGCCCGCCTCGCCGGGGATGTCGTACGCCATCACCCGGAAGCCCTGCTCGGTCTCAACCTGCCCGAAGACGACGTTCGCGGCGCCGGGCGCGTCCTGGGGCATCCCGAAGTCGCCGTAGGTCGCGACGGTGAGCTGACCGCCGAAGACGGACTGGTAGAACTCGAGAGCGGCGCGGGCCTCGCCGTGGAAGTTGAGGTGCGTGGTGGTCGTGATGCTCATGTCTGCTCCTAGTGAGAACGGTGCCGGGCTTGTCCCCGACAACGGTCACTCTGGCATCCGTCTAGGACAGTTTCGGTCCTCAACTCAAACTACGATCGGGGAATGACGACGACCACCGTGCGGCTGCTGAATCTGCTGTCGCTGCTGCAGACCCGGCGCGACTGGCCCGGCGCCCTGCTCGCCGAACGTCTGGACATCAGCCACCGCACAGTGCGCCGCGACGTCGACCGCCTCCGCGAACTGGGCTACCGCATCCAGGCGACCATGGGCCCCGACGGCGGTTACCGGCTCGACGCCGGAAGTGAGCTGCCGCCGCTCCTCTTCGACGACGACCAGGTCGTCGCGCTCGCTGTGGCCCTCCAGACGGCCACCGTCACCGGAGCGGGGATCGAGGAGGCGGCCCTGCGGGCGCTCACCACGGTGCGGCAGGTGATGCCGTCCCGGCTGCGCCACCGACTGGACGCCCTCGACTTCACGGCCGTCCCGCGCCCGGGTGACGGTCCCGCCGTTCAGGCATCAGCGGATGTCCTCCTCGCCCTCTCCGCGGCGGTCCACGCCCGCGAAGTGTTGCGGTTCGACTACGCGAGCGCGGAGCCGGGCGCCGCCGCCACCGAGCCGAGGCCGCCGCGTCGGGTCGAGCCGCACCACCTCGTCACCTCCCACGGCCGCTGGTACCTCGTCGCCTGGGATCTCGACCGCGACGACTGGCGGATCTTCCGCGCAGACCGCATCACCCCGCGCACCCCGACGGGTCCCCGCTTCGGCCCGCGCGAGCTCCCGGGCCGCGACGCCAAGGGCTACGTCTCGGCCCGCTTCAAGGGATCAGTCGAGGTGAACGCGTGGCCGTGCGCCGGTACGGTCGTGCTGCACCTCGCCGCTCGCGCCGTGCTCCCGTTCGCGGGCGACGGCGTGGTCGAGGCTCTCGGCCCCGACAGGTGTCGGTATACCTCGGGATCCTGGTCCTGGGTCGCCCTCGCCGCTTCGCTCAGCCGATTCGACGCCGCCATCGACGTGGTCGGCCCGCCGGAACTGGCGGATGCCTTCGCGCGGCTCGCCGCACGGAACGCGGCCACCTCCCGCAGCGAGTAGCCCTGCCGCTACCGGCGGTCTAGTGCGTCGACGAACCTCCCGGCAGGTTCACGCTTTGGTGTGCCGACGTCGGCGCTGCACCAGCGTGACACTGGCGGTCAGACCGAGGGCGATCACGGCCAGGGCGAACACCCACAGTCCCGCGTATGTGGACGCGGCGACCCAATCGGGTGCGTAGATCGGGTCGAGCCCCTGCTCCTCGCGCACGCGATACTTCACGCCTTCTATCACCGTGAGCACGATCGCCGAGAGAAGCCCGACGCTACCCAGAACCGTGAAACTAATCCACACTCGTTTCATCACACGACTCCCTTGCAAATTTGCCTCTGGTCAGGTAAATGACGGATCAGGGGTTCATGCTACTGCCCTGGGGAGGGCGTTGTCGATGAGGACAACGGCGATGGCCGCGGCGGTGGCGAAGGCCTCGGCGTCTAGGACTCGGCCGCGGGCCGAGGCGCCGTCCTCGTGCTCCGCTTCGGGACGACCGCGCTGGCGCCCGCGCCCGTTTCAGCACGCCGCGCCCGAAACGGCGGGTGCGGCTCGCCGAAACCGGCGCGGACGTGGAGTTGAGGGGGTGCGGGCTGCCGAAACCGGCGCGGGCGTGCGGTCAAACGGGCGCGGGCTGTCGAAACCGGCGCGGGCGCGGGGCAAGCCGAGTCGCGGCATCCTTGGCAGGAAGGTCCATACAAACGCCGCACAACCACATGTACATCGCGCTCACGCCGATGTACATTTGAGGCATGTCGAAGTCAAGCGTCACCGACGCCAGGGCGCGCCTGCCCGAGTTGATCGCCCAGGCCAGTTCTGAGGCCGTCTTCCTGGAGCGTCGCGGAAAGGTCGCTGCTGTGCTGGTCAGCCCCGAGCAGTATGCGCGCATGCAGGAAGCGCTTGAGGATGCTGAGGACGTCGCCGCGTTTGACGCGGCGATGGCCGAGGAGGGGGACAACATTCCCTGGGAGCAGGTCAAAGCCGACCTCGGCTGGACGTGAGCAAATACCGGATCGAATTGCGTCCGGCAGCGGTCAAAACTTTGCGTCGCATTGATCCGCAGGATCGTGCTCGGGTGCAGGGAGCCATCGCCCTGCTGGGCGAAGACCCCCGCCCGCCCGGTGCTCGAGCACTGCAAGGACGGGACGGCTATCGGGTGCGGGTAGGCGACTATCGGATTATCTACACCATTCGTAACGACATCCTTGTGGTGGTCGTGGTCACCGTCGGGCATCGGCCGGACGTCTACCAGTAGCCTACGATTGTTGCGCTCGCGGGTTCGGGGCGCTGACGGCACGGACTCCCGGGAAGTGCGGCATCCGCTGGGGGTCGCTAGTCCAGCTGGGCGCCGGCTCTTGAACGCTTGGGTCGGGTCACCCGCCCGCCGGGGCGTTGCTCGGGGCGAGCCGGCGCGATGATGACCGGGATGCGCCCCTCGGCGTCCGGGGAGTCGGTCGCCCCGAGCACCTGGCAGCGTTCGGTGCCGAACTGGGCCCAGAGGGCAGCGGTCCACGCGCAGAGGGTGGCGTCGAGGAGGTCCTCGCGGTGCTTGTATGCGGCGTCCTTCAGGGGAGACGGTTCCTCGAGCAGGGCCGCGGTGGTCGGGTGGGAACGGAGGTCGAGAGCCGGGCGGATGCCGGTGAGGCGCAGCATCCGCTGGAGGAGGTCGTCGCATTCGGCGGCGCGGAAATCGCGCCGGGCTGCAGGGGTCGGCAGCGCCGGGTTGAAGCGTTTGTAGCGCGGGCGCTCCAGCCCGTAGCCGAGTTCGGGCGCGCCGACCAGGGTTGTGTACGGGTAGCACTCGAAGAACTGGACCTCGTCGGGAAGGGTCGGCCTGCTGCCGTCGGTGTAGCGGAATCCGGCCTGCTCGAGGCGCGTGCGGAGGGTGACACCGCCGAGCCAGGGGAGGGCGAGGTTGGAGGGGTTGGCGTAGACCTGCCACTGGCTGTAGCGCTGGGCGACCTCGCGTTCGCATTCACGGATGCCGGTGGCATTCGCGACGACGAGGGGCGCGTCGATCGCGATCACGTCGCCGGGAGTCGAGCGCGTGATGACCCAGGCGGCGACGGCGTCGATGCCGCGGGCCCAGCCGGCGTCGAGCACGGTTCCGGACGCGTCGATCAGGGCCAGGCCGGTTTCGTTTGCGGCTTTGGTCGCTGTACCTTCGCCCCAGGCCAGGTCGACGCCGATGTAGTTCACTCTCGCGGAGGTTCCATGTTCATGAGGATCTTATTCTCGTCTCTGTCTCGTCCCATTCGGTCGTTTGCGATTCGCATAAGACCCTCGGTCCAGCAGGATGGAAGTCATGGCTCACCGACAGCGCAAACCGGCCGATTCCGACGCCGCCGGTGACCCGGCGGACAAGACGTGCGCGTCGTGCGGCCGGCGCATCGAGTGGCGCGCGAAGTGGGCGAACAACTGGGATTCGGTGAAATATTGCTCGGCCACCTGCCGCGGACACGGTGTCACCGCGACCGACGTCAGGCTCGAAGAGACCATCGCAACACTGCTCAGGGCGCGGGCGACGGATGCCACGATCTGCCCCTCTGAGGCGGCGAAGGCGGTCGGCGCCGAGGACTGGCGCGGGCTCATGGAACCGGCCCGACGCGCCGCACGCCGCATGGTCGCCCGCGGCGAACTGGAGATCACGCAGGGAGGGGTCGTGGTTGACCCGTCGACGGCGAAGGGTCCGATCCGGTTGCGGCGACCGCGTTAACGGCATCGAGCCAGTCGTCAGGGCCGGGCGACGGGACGGTCTGCGGGACGGTCTACCGGCTTGGCTGCGGGGTGGTGGTGTCGGTCCACTGGGTGAGGGCGACGATGAAGCCGTGGATCAGGCGTTCGAAGCTCCGGTTGATGTCTGCGCTCATGGCGAAGGACCCGCCGGTTTCGAACGAGATGAACCCGTGAAGGGTGGAGCGGAAGGCGCGGATCGCGTCGATCGCGTCGTCGCCCTCGAGGTGGTACGCCGTGAGCACGTCGCTGAGCAGCTGAACGATCGCGAGCGACACGGCTTCGTCCTCGAGGTCGCCCGGGGCGGGCATCCGGTTGGCGGCCTCATACCGGGCGGGGTGCTGCAGCGCCCACTGGCGGTAGGCGTGTGACATGGCCGAAATGGCGTCGGCACCGGAGCGACCGACGGAGGCCCGCGCGAGCACCTCGCCCATGTCGCGTTTCGCGTGCACGGCGATGTCGCGGTGGAGGCCGGCCATCGAGTCGATGTGCTTATAGAGGGACGGTTGCCGAACGCCGAGGCGCTGGGCCAGTGCGGCGAGGGTGAGCGAGTTGAGGCCGACTTCGTCGGCCATCACGGCCGCCTCCTCCGCCACCCGGTCGCGGGTGAGCCCGACCCTAGGCACGGGTCCGTGCTCCGGCCCTGGTGCTGATATGGGTGCTGATGCGGGTGCTGATCGCGGTGTTGATCCGGGCGCCGGCCGGGACGCCGACCTCGGCGGCGACGGGCCCTCGAACCCGCGCTGATGCTGTTTCCATGGGGCTAAGGATGACCTTCTTTTTGGCTAGTGTCAATAGCCAAACCGGCGCGGAGGCAACGCGTCCTGACCGGTCTGCGTGCAGCATCCGTCTTTTTGATTTGGCTATTGACACTAGCTAAAAGGGGATGCATAGTAGCTGCATGACCTCCTCAACTGACGCTTCGGCCGCAGCAACCCAGTACCTCGCCCGCCCCGAGGGGCGCATCGCCTATGACCTCCAGGGCGCCGGACCGCTTCTCGTGCTCGTGCCCGGCATGGGCGAGCCTGCGGTCCTCTTATCGATTCCTGGCCCCCGCGCTCGTCGCCGCCGGTTACACGGTTGCGACCACCGACCTCCGCGGGCACGGCGACAGCGACACTAGCTTCTCCGCCTACGGCGACATCGAAACCGCGAGCGACATCCAGGCCCTGATCACGCATCTCGGCCGGCCGGCGGTGATCGTCGGCAACTCCCTGGCCGCCGGGGCCGCCGTCATCGTCGCCGCGGAGCATCCCGCCCAGGTCGACGGCCTGGTCCTGGTCGGCCCCTTCGTGCGGAACCCGCCGACGAACGTGTTCACCCGTGGGCTGTTCCGGGTGATGATGGCCCCGCTCTGGATCGCACCCATGTGGAAGAGCTACATGCCCACCCTCTACGCCGGTCGCAAGCCCGACGACTTCGAGGAGTACCGCACGGCGGTCATCGCCAGCCTGAAGCGCAAGTCGTACGGCAAGGCCTTCTCGCTCACCACCCAGCAGACCACCCACGACCCCGCCGAGGCGAAGCTCGGCGCGGTGACCGCCCCCACGCTCGTCATCATGGGCGACAAGGACCCCGACTTCAAGGACCCGGCCGCCGAGGCGCGTTTCGTAGCGGATGCCCTCCACGGCTCCGTCGTGATGGTCGCCGACGCCGGCCACTACCCCCAGGCCCAGCAGCCGGACGTCACCGTGGCCGCCGTTC
Organism: Cryobacterium breve; assembly: GCF_027594785.1. GTDB lineage: Bacteria > Actinomycetota > Actinomycetes > Actinomycetales > Microbacteriaceae > Cryobacterium > Cryobacterium breve_A. The sequence continues at coordinate 1,337,658 of NZ_CP075584.1, read as the reverse complement.
TCGGCTTCGTGAAGACCCTGGCCCGCGCCTAGGCCGGGCTCTCCCTGGCGGACTCATGGGCGGACTTGTGGGCGGGCTCATTCGCCGACTCAGTCGCCGACTCGTGGGCGGGCTCGGTGGCCGACTCGTGGGCGCGGTGCCCGTAGGTGCCGGACGTGACGACGCGGTACGAGTCGGCGATGATCGCCTCGAGCGCGGCCAGGTCGACCGTGGCGAGATCCTTGAGGTAGAGGCAGCCGACGCCGGTGGTGTGGCTCCCGAGGCGTTCGAGTTGCTCGGTGTAGGCGCCGACGCCGTTCGCGAGGTAGATCGTGGTGGCGGCCTTCCGCGGCGAGAAGCCGGCCGCGCACGCGTCGCCCTCGCGCCCGCTCGCGTACTGGTAGTGGTACTGCCCGTACCCGACGATGGACCGGAACCACATCCGTGGTTTCTCGCCGGTGATGCGGGACATGAGCTCGAGCAGGGTTTCGGCGTCGCGCCGCCGGGTGGGGTTCGGGACGGCGTCGATGAAGGCGCGCACGGCGGCCGCCGCTGCAGCTGAGTCGGTATCGCGGTCAGCGGATGCCTGTGCGTGCGACTTGGGGTCGCTGTCGGAGTCGCTCATTTCGCCTCCATTCTGCCGGGAGTCACCGGCGAAGGCCATCGCCGGTCCTGGTCGCGTTCGGCGAGATCGGGACGTCTTCGGCCGGCTGTCGGCGGACATCCGCTCGCGCCCGCGCCTGTTTCCGCAGGCCGCACCCGAAACGGCGGGCGCGGGCTGCGCAAACGGGCGTGGGCGTGGGGGAGAAGGGGCGCGGGCTGCGCAAACGGGCGCGGGCGTGGGGGAGAAGGGCCGAAGCCGGGGTGCTCGGTGCGCACGGTCGGAGATTTTCGCGACTCGCGGCATCCGCTGCCCGGAGGCACGGCGTGTCTCGAGAATCTCCGACTTTACGAGGCGGCTGCCGCCTGGGCCGGCGCTGGACCGTGGCCGTTGAAGGCTCGCCGATCCCGGTCTATGGTCGGAGCACCCGAGGCGAGGACGCCGCGGGTTGGGCACCATGGTGGAGGGATCAAGCGATGACGAATCACACGTACCGCGTCACGGAGATTGTCGGGACGTCGCCGGAGGGAACGGATGCGGCCATCCGGAGCGGACTCGAGCGGGCGACCCGCACGCTGCGCAACGTGGACTGGTTCGAGGTGGTGGAGACCCGCGGGCACGTCGAAGACGGCGTGATCCACCACTTCCCAGGTGACGCTCAAGGTCGGCTTCCGCCTGGACGACGCCGATGAGGTCGCCGATTCATGACCAAGTACCTCATCTCCTTCCCGAGCGACGCGATGGTGGTCACGGACGAGGAATTCCCGGTCGTCGTCGCCGACTCCCATGCCGTCGTCGCGGAGGCGAAGGCGGCCGGCGTCTGGGTGTTCGGCGGGGGGATCGACGAGGGCGTTGCTCCGGTGCTGGTCGCCGCAGACGGGTCGGCGAGCGCTGAGCTCTATCCGGGCTCCGACCTCACGGGCGGGTTCACCGTGCTGGAGCCTGCCCACGCGGGAGGACGCGGTCGACTGGGCGCGGCGGATTGCCGTGGCCTGCCGGTGCGCGCAGGAACTTCGCGAGTTCGGGTACGACCCGGAGAGCTAGGGGCACCAAGGGGATAGGCCAGCGGGAGTGGCGGCATCCGCCACCCGACACCCCTTCGGTCGTGCGGCCAACAGTCTGGCCTGCCGCGGCTCGCGGCAGGCCAGACAGACCGGCACGTCAGGACTAGACCTCTGCGCTGACGGGTTTCGGGATGAGGAACGACGCCCCGAAGGAGGCGAGGGTCAGGACGAAACCGACCGCAACGACGACGAAATATGACGTGCGCATATCAACGGAGGTGCTCAGCACGGCCAGGGTGGACGGAAGCACCAGAAAGCTGAGCCCGGCGCCGAGGTTGAAGGCTCCGGCGTTCATCCCAGGCAGGAACCCCGGGTTACCGGGTGGGGACAGAACCACGCCGAGCCCATTGAGCATGATGTTCGCGGTGCCGGCGTAGAGGATGCCCAGCAGTGCCGCACCGACGATCATCAGGGGAAGGCTGTTAAGGCCGCCGATCCCGATGACCGCCAGCGCGAGTGCACTGCCCAGCAGCCCGATGCGCAGCATCTTCGTATAACCGAATGTGGGCGCCAGCCGACCACTGAAGGGCCCGACCAGCCAGCCCAACAGGGCGTACGGGGTGAGGATGATCAGGGCCATCTGGGTGGGATTCACCGAGAATCCGGGAGCAGCAGCCTGCACATAGGCCGGCACAATTCCGTTGATGACCGCGAAGATCCCGGTCATTGCGAGCGTGGTGGTCAGCAGCGGCGCCCAGGTGGACCGGAGCCGCAGGTGAACGATCTGCACCATGGGCTGCTTGCTGTTCTTCTCGACCGACCAGAACGCTGCGAATGCGGCCGCAGCGACCGCGGTCAGTCCGATGGCCAAGATCAGGGTGCCCACCGAGAAGCTGCTGGCGAGTTTGGCGGCCTCGTTGAGGGCGGTGAGGATCGATCCGACGGCCAAAACGATGCAGAAGGCGCCGAGCCAGTCCATCCGGGTTCCGGCAGCAGGCCGGGACTCAACGGCGAGGAACAGCACCAGCAGGAGTGCCACAATCGAGAAGACAACCATCAGCCAGAAGATGCTGCGGAAGCCCAGGTGCTCAGCGAGATACCCGCCGGCGAAGGAGTCGATTCCAGCGATGCCACCGTTGACGGCAGCGACAAATCCCATCAGGGTTCCGTACTTGCGGGGGTTGGAGATGGCCGAGCGAAGCATGATCAGGCAGAGCGGCACTGTGGGTCCGCTGACGCCCTGGATGATTCGACCGACGAACAGCCATGTGACATCCGGTGCCATGGCCGCGACGGCGGACCCGACACCCATCATGAGCATCATGCCCAACAGGATCTTCTTGCGGCCGACGATATCGCTCAGTCTCGGCAGCACGAGAGAGAACAACGCGGCCGCGGTGAAGAACCAGGTCTGGGACAAGCCGATGGATGCTTGATCGGCGCCGAGCTCCTTGCCCATGGTGACCAAGGCCGGGCTCAGCATGCTGGCGTTGAGCTGGAATGCGACACAAGCCGCGAGAAGCGCCGTCATCAGCGCTGCTGTGTTGACCTTTTTGTGTGTTCGGTGGGGATCAATGTCGCGGTCATGATTCAACGTCTCCAATGCGGATCAGGGCATCTGCAATCAGGTTCCAGAATCGTGCGTGGTCGAGAGTGACGGCCACTGATGTCGTGCAGTCCGCCGGTGCCGGAGCCCGGAAGTCGGCAACGGTCATGCCCAGGGTGAGGGTGCCGTTCAGCTCGATGTCCACAGGTACCTTCACGGTCGAGACAATGCTTGGGTCGATGACGTAGGCCACTGCGCACGGGTCGTGCACCGGGGGTGAGTCAAAGCCTTGGACGTCCCGGTAGGTTTCGCCGAAGAAATCGAGCAGTTCGCCAACGAAACGGGCCGGTCCGGTGTTGATGGCGGCAATCTGTTCCCTGACCGCCGGTGTGGCCAACGCCTGGTGTGTCAGGTCCAACCCGACCATCACGACGGGCCACTTTTCATTGAAGACAATGTGTGCGGCCTCGGGGTCGATGATGATATTGAATTCGGCGACGGCGCTCCAGTTGCCGACATGGTAGCCGCCGCCCATCAGCACGACCTCTTTGACTCGTTCCACTATCCGGGGTTCTTTGCGCGCCGCCAGTGCAATATTGGTGAGGCCGCCCGTCGGGACAAGCGTGACCGTTCCGGGTTCGTTGGTCATGATGATGTCGATGATCAGGTCGACGGCATGCCGCTTGTCCAGGATCAGGGTCGGCTCCGGCAGGACCGGTCCGTCCAGGCCCGATTCACCATGGATGGACGGGGCGTTCTCACTCTGCCGCATGAGCGGGCGAGCGGAGCCGGCCGCGAACGGGACATCCGTGATGCCGGCGACACGGGCAACCGCCAGCGCGTTGCGGGTCACTTTCTCGAGCGTTTGGTTCCCGACAACAGTCGTGACGGCCAGCAGGCTCAATTTCCGGGCTGCCGTGCGCCAACAAGATGGCGATCGCGTCATCGTGGCCTGGGTCGCAGTCCAGAATGATCTTCTTAGGCATGGTGCTCCACTTCATTGGGGACGTTGCCCACCCATGGGATGTGGCGGCTGCAGCGTGCTCTCCCGAAGCATGCGCCTAGTCAATGCATAAGTCAAACGCTTAACGTGTGGTTGGGTTAAACGGTTAATGTCCAGATATCAAACGCTTGACGGCATCCGGCGATTTTCGCGGCAGGCTGGGGGCGCGGAGGGTTACAGTTGGCTCATGGCCATCCATGGCACGAGTGAGACGCCCGCTCGTTTCCCGCGCGCGACAGCATCCATGGTCGCCAGCAGGGCGAGCGTGTCTGTCGCCACGGTGTCCCTGGTCGCCAGCGGCAAGACCGACGGCCGGGTGTCAGCGGACACGGTGATCCGAGTCCAGCAGGCCATCGCCGATCTGCACTACGTGGTCAACCGGGTCGCCAGCTCTCTGGCGACAGGGTCGAGCAATTTCGTCATCCTGGTTGCACCGGACATCTCCAACCCGTTCTTTGCCAGGGTCATTGCCGGGGTGCGGGAGGCCTTAGGTTCGTCGTACCAGCTGCTGCTGTCCGTCACGGACTCCGGCCAGATGCCCCAGCTCGAGAGTGTGCGGGAGTTGCTTGCTTTTCGTCCGGCCGGGCTGCTCGTTGACGCACCGAGCGCGCGCCTGATGCAGAGCCTGGTCGTCGATGAACCGATCGTGTTCCTCGATGCACCCGGCGCAGACGCCGGTGCTCCGGCCGTCAATCTCGACGTCGTGCGGGGGGCGGAGGCGTTGGCTGTGCATCTTGCAGAGCGCGGTCATCGCACGGTCGCCTACCTGGACAGCGTCACTGCCGCCTCGACCTTCGCTCTGCGTCGTCGTGCGTTCTTGGCCAAGGCCCAGGAATGCGGGATGAGCCCCATCGAGACGCCGCGAGCTAGAAGCACCATCGACGTAGGGTCGGCAGCCACCGAATTCGCGAAAGTGTGGCCGGCCTGGCAGCGGGCGGGAGTCACTGCCGTCGTCTGCGCGACCGACACCCACGCGTACGGCGTTCTCCAGGTGGCTCACTCGCTGGGAGTGCGTGTGCCGGAGCAACTGGCCGTCTCAGGTTTCGACGACCTGCCTTTTTCCGCGATGAGTCACCCAAGCCTGACCACCGTCGAACTCCCTGCCCGGAAACTCGGCCGGGCGGCGGCCGACCTGCTCGTTGCGTTGATCGAAGGCCGGGCCCCCGATTCCGGGCCGCCACTCATGCCTAGCCGACTGATCATCAGGGACTCCACCGGTGGGTTCGTGAATGGTGCCGCGTAGAGGGGCGCAGCCGCGCTGACGCGGCTTGGCTCGCTCCCTATGCCCGATCCCGTCCGCGGTCGGACGACGGCCTGGAAACGGGTGAGGGTTGCCGTGGCCGGTGGACCTCTTCCTCGTGATTGCAGAAGTGCAGCATCCGCGGGTCTTGGTCCCGCCCGCCGCCGTGCCCGTTTCGGCACGCCGCGCCCGGAACGGCGGGAGCGGGCTGCGGAAACCGGCGCGGGCGCGGAGGAGAGGTGGTGCGTGCGAGGGCTCCATGAACTCGCCCGCCGCGCGCCGGTAACGTGTGTTACCTTGTAGTTGGCATAACAAGCAACCGGGTGTGACACGGTACAGGATACGAGGCGGGACCATGGCGATCGAGGGTGAGGCGATTCCGTCTCAGTTGCGCAAGGGCGTGGTCGAGCTGGCCGTGCTCGCGCTGCTCCACCGGGGCGAGGCCTACGGCGCCGAGATCGTCGACCGGCTCGTGCAGTACCCGGGCCTCGCCATCAGCGCCGGCACCGCGTACCCGCTGCTGAACCGGCTGAAGAAGACCGGCCTGATCACCTCCGAGTGGCAGGAATCGCCCGTCGGTCCGCCGCGCAAGTACTACCGGCTGTCGCCCGCCGGCGAGCGAGCCTTCGTTGCGATGACGAAGGTCTGGACCGCGATGAGCGCCGACATGACCGACCTTCTGGGAAAGGACGCGACCCATGCATGACGCCTCGGAACCGCTACCCGGCGACGCCGTCCCGCCTGCCGGGGCGAATGCGCTGCTCGACGACTACTTCGACCGTCTGCGCGGCGCCGCGGCGCGGCTGCGCATCGACATCGACGCGGACGCGCTCGCCGACCTGCTGGCGCACGTCGAGCATCGCCTCGACGGGACTGATCGCAGCGACGACACGGTGCTCCGGGTGCTGGCCGAGCTCGGAGAGCCCGAAGCGCTCGCGCGCGCCTATACGACCGACGATACCGACTCCGACGTCGACGGCGACGGCGACTTCGGCACCGACCGTGGTTTTGACTCCGGCGTCGACCACGACGGGGGCACGGATGCCGCCGCTCGCGGCCCCCGGGACCTCACCTCCGGGGAGTGCCGCGCACCCACCGGGCGGGCCGGTTCCTCGGCGTGCCGTATGACACCCGGCAGCCGACATCGAAGCGCTTTGCGAGCCGGTCGTGGGACCCCACCGACCCGAGCATCCTCGTGCCGAAGGCGCTCGGCATCGGCTGGACGGTCAACTTCGCAGCGCTCGCCGTGCGGGCCCACCTGATCCGGCTGGACGACGAGGACGAGCCGTTCGCCGAAGCACCTGCCTGGGTGGTTACGGCGACGCTCGCCGCACCGATCCTCGCCGGGATCGCGTTCGCCACCCTCGCGGCCGTCAGCTGGGCCGGCCTGCCCGATACCGTCCCCTCGCACTGGGGAATCACCGGCGAACCGGACGGCTACTCGAGCCGCACCGCCAACCTCCTGCTCCTCAGCGGATTCGTGCTGCTGCCGCTGCTCGCCGCAGCCTGGGTGCACCTGGCCCGGCGTGCGGCGGGGAGCCGCGTCGCCGCATCCGCCGGGGGCTTCGCGCTCGCTCTCGTCGCGCTCGCCTGCCTGGCGCAGACCGTCTTCGCGGTGCAGGGAGGCGCCGGCATGTGGCCGACCTGGATCGGACTGTTCCTCGCCCTCGTGCTGCCGTTGGGGTTGCTCGTGGGCGTTTCCCGGAGCGGTCGCGCCGCCGAACAGCGCCGCGACTTCGCCTCGGCCTCGAAGAAGGGTTCCGTGTCATGAACATGCCTCTGTCGTCACTCCCCGGGTGGGCGTGGATCGTCATCGCGGCGATGGCGGTCGTGCAGGTCACCCTGGACGTCATCGCCCTGGTCGACCTGTACCGGCGGCCCGCCGACCGGGTGCTCACCGGCAACAAGTGGGTGTGGCTGGCCGTGATCCTGCTCGCCAACCTGCTCGGCGCCATCCTCTACCTGGTCGTGGCCCGGAAGCCGGCCCCGCTCGACGCGGCCGTGTCGGCGCCCCGGCCGCCGTCGACCAGCCCCGACGCCGTCGCCGACTCCTTGTACGGGTCACGCAACGACGCCGACGGGCAGCCGGGCACCGAGCCACGGAGTGAAGCCGGCCCGCGATGAGCCTCGCGATCCGCACCAGCGGCCTGACCAAGACCTACGGCGAGCACCGCGCGCTCGACAACGTGGACCTCGAGGTCGAGGAGGGCTCGATCTTCGGCTTTCTCGGCCCGAACGGAGCCGGCAAGACGACGCTGCTCCGGATGCTGACCGGGCTCGCCCGACCCACGAGCGGCGTCGTGCAGATCCTCGGGCACGACGTCACGGCGGTCGACGACTCGATCCGCGCCCGGATCGGCTTCCTCCCCGACGTACCCGGCTTCTACGACTGGATGACCGCCGAGGAATTCCTCCGTTTCGTCGGCCGGCTCTTCTCGATCGACAGGCGCACCCTGGATGAACGCATCGGCATGCTTCTCGGCCTCTCCGGGCTGACCGACGTGACCACCGCGATCGGCGGCTACTCCCGCGGCATGAAGCAGCGGCTCGGGGTCGCCCAGGCGCTCATCAACGCGCCCCAGCTGCTGCTCCTCGACGAGCCGACGAGCGCCCTCGACCCGATGGGACGCCGCGATGTGCTCGACATGCTCACTTCACTGCGCGGGCGCACCACCGTATTCTTCTCGACGCATATCCTCGCCGACGTCGAGCGGGTCTGCGACACCGTCGCCATTCTCGACCGCGGCCGCGTCGTTGCCCACGGGCCGATCCAGGAGCTCACGTCCCGGTACGCCGAACGCAAGGTGATCCTCGAGGTCACGGATGCCGCGGCCGACCTCGCGCAGGACATCTCCCGCGAGCCGTGGGCGACATCCGTTGCCGTGGGCCCGACCGGCGCCCTCGAAATCACCGTCACCGACATGGACGCGGCCCGCCGATCCATCCCGGTGCTCGTCGCCATCCGGCACACCGGTCTGTGCCGCATGGATGCCGGAGAGCTGGGCCTCGAGGACGTCTTCGTCAGCCTGGTCGGAGGGGGAAACCGATGAGGGGATTCGCGGCGTTCGCGCGCAAGGAGGTCCTCGAGATCGTGCGGACCTGGCGGCTCTGGGTGCTCCCCGGCATCGTGCTGTTCTTCGCGCTGACCGGGCCGTTGATGGCCCGGTTCACGCCGGAGATCCTGCGCGCGGTCGCCTCCGACCAGCTCGGGCAGTTCACGCTCCCGGACCCGACGTATGCGGATGCCTACACGGGGTGGATCAAGAACCTGTCCCAGATCGTGCTCTTCGCGCTGATTATCGTCTACGGCGGCATCGTGTCTTCTGAACGGCGGAGCGGCACCGCGGTGCTCGTGCTGACGAAACCGGTGTCGCGTGGCGCGTTCATCCTCGCGAAGGCGACCGTGCACTCGGCGTTCCTCGCGGTGCTCGTGGTCGCGGGAACGCTCGTGACCTGGGGCGGCACGGCGATCGTCTTCGGGGAGGCACCCGGCGGGGCGCTCTGGTCGGCGTCGCTCGCGTGGCTGGTGTTCGGCATCCTGTTCGTCGCCCTGATGACTCTGCTCTCCGTGGTGATCAGTCCCACGGCCGGGGCGGCCGGCGCCGGGCTGGGCGCATATGCGCTCGTGTCGATCGCCGCACTGTGGACGCCGCTCGGCACCTATTCACCGGCGGCGCTGACCGGCGTGCCCACCTCGCTCGCGCTCGGGAAGTCGGTCGAAACGTTCTGGCCGGTGTGCACGGCGCTTCTGCTGGCCGCGACACTGGTCGCGCTCGCGGTCGCGGCCTTCCGGCGTCAGGAACTCTAGGTCTGCCGGACGGTGCCGCGCCCCTTTTGGTAGCTCGCGCCCGAAACGGCGGGTGCGGGCTGCGGAAACCGGCGCGGGCGCGGGGCGAACGGATGCGGCGCGGTACGTGCGCTGGATGCTGGCGGCGAAGGGCGGCATCCGCTCACGACCGCGCCCCTTTCGGCAGGACGCGCCCGAAACGGCGGGTGCGGGTTGCCAAAACCGGCGCGGGCACGGTGCGAAGAGGGCGCGGGCTGCCGAAACGGGCGCGGGGGAACGCGGCGCGGGCCGCCGAAGCCGGCAGTGCTGCGGCGATCGACTTGTCTACCGGCGTTGTCCGATCACGCCCGCGCCCCTTTCGGCATGGCGCGCCCGAAACGGCGGGTGCGGTGTGCCGAAACGGGCGCGGGCGTGGGGTGAAGTGGGTGCGGTCTGCCGAAACCGGCGCAGGCGTGCAGTCGGACGGGCGCGGTTTGCCGAAACCGTCGCAGGCGTGCAGTCCGACGGGCGCGGTTTGCCGAAACCGTCGCGGGCGTGGGGTGAACGTATGCGGCGCGGCACGTGCGTTGGATGCTCGCGGCGACGGGCGGCATCCGCTGGCAGGTGCCGGTCAGCCTCGGTATTCGTTGGCCGTCACCGGCTCGACGACCCCGGCGTCGGCCACGACCGGTACCGGGATGAGCGGTTCGAGCGTGGCGGGAACGGCGGTTTCGGAGCCGGCCGCACGCACGGCCGCGATGCCGCCGAGGATGAGCGCGCCGCCGAGGAGTTGGAGGGGTGTGAGCTGCTCGCCGAGCAGCAGCCAGGCGAACAGGGCCGCGAAGACGACCTCGAGCAGTGAGACGAAGGAGGCGAGCCGGGACCCGAGGGCTTCGGCTGAGGTGATCCCGGCGACGTAGGCGAGTGCGGTGCTGACGACCGCGACGATGACGAGCGGCACCCACCAGGGCAGGGCGGTGCCCGCGAGCGGCACCGGGCCGAACGTCGCGGAGAGGGGGAGAACGCCGGTGACGCCCAGCGCGCCGAGCACGAGGCCGCCGAGCACGAGTCCCGCGGCCGCAAACCCGACCGGGGGCAGCCCCTCGCTCGGGCGTGCGGCCATCACGAAGTAGATCGCGCAGCCGACCATGGCGCAGGCGGCGAAGGCGAGGCCGAGCGGGTCGACCGCGCGAATCGCGCCGGGGCCGACCACGAGCACGAGCCCGCCGACGGCGAACAGCGACCCGACCAGAACCAGGGCGTGGGGGATGCGCCGGGTCATCGCCCACACGACGCCGACCAGAAGCAGCGGCGCGAGAAGTTCGATGAGCGCGGCCGTCGCCACCGGAATGGTCTGGATCGCGGCGAAGTAGAAGAACTGGGTGGCCGCGACGCCGGCGAGGGCCATCGCGAGCACGCGCCACCGTGCCCGCCACAGGGCGGGCCAGGATCCGCGCAGGGAGAGCAGGGCGAGCGGCAGCAGCACGAGCCCGCCGAGGAGCACGCGTGCGGTGACGGCGGCGCTCGGGGACCAGCCGGCCTCGAGCAGGGGCTTGATGAACGCGCCGGAGGTGCCGAAGGAGAGGGAGCCGATGACCGCCACGACGAGGCCCGCGGAGGGGGACGAGATCTTCATGGAACTCCTTCTGCTGCCTGTCATATGGGTAGCTTTCGCTGCCTGCGTCTGCCGTGCGCGCTCTGCTGCAGAGCTCTATTGCCGAGTGTTGCTGCCGAGCTTGACTGCCGCGCGCCAGCACCACGCGACGCGTTACGGTCTACTATTAATTATGACCATAACGTTAGGCGATGGTCGGGTTAGGAGTCAACATGCAGTTTGCCCATGACACCGTGGAGTCGCTCGAGTTCGCGGTCGACCTCGGCAATACCGATCCCGCGGCCTCCCGGAGCGGCACGGATGAGCTCGCGACCCTCGATCAGCTTGCGGACTTCCTCGCCGGGTATCCCTTCTCCGGCCGTATCGACGGCGACGAGCGCGAGCGGCTCGACGTGCTGCGCGCCCGCGACGAGGTGCGGCTCGTCTGGACCCGCGACCGCGACACCGCGGCGCTCCAGGTCAATGCCATGCTCGCCGAGGCCAGGGCCCTGCCGTACCTCGCCCGGCACGACGCGTCCGACTGGCACCTGCACGCGACCACGCCCGACGCCCCGCTCGGCGAACGCCTGCGCGTGGAAGCCTCGCTGGCCCTGATGGACGTGATCCGGATGGACGAGATGCATCGGCTGCGCACCTGCGAAGCGGATGACTGCGCCGGCCTGATCCTCGACCTCTCGCGCAACGGGTCCAAGCGCTTCTGCAGTGCGCGCTGCGGCAGCCGGATGAACATGATCGCGTTCCGAAAGCGGAAGGGCGCGGACCCGCAGGGCTGAACCGGGTCTCGCGGGACGTTATGTCGGAGATTTTCGCGACTCGCGGCATCCGCTGCCCGGATACGCGGCGTGTCGCGAGAATCTCCGACGGTGCGCCGCGGCACTCTAGGTCACGCCGGGCGGAAGGCTCACGCTCAAACCTGCGGCGGATGCGGGCGGCGAGTATACGGAGAAGCCGCTCGATTCAGAGGCGGCGACCCCGTCGACGACTGCATAAGTTGGCCACGATCGTGGCCCGGCAGCTCCGAACACGGCCCAGGCATCAGGCGAGTAGCCGGTGCTGAATCGTGCGGGGTACCGTATGCCGTCGAAGCCGAGCGACTCGAACAGGGCCGCCCACTGTTGCGGAACGCCGTAGCTGTCCATCGTGCTCAACTCACGGGTGACACCGAACGTGGCGGCGTCCGCCGCGGCCACGTCGGCACACTTCTTGCCCGCGCTGAGGTCGAGCTCAGTGACCTGGAATTCCTCGGCGGCCCAGCGGGGCACCATGCCGGATGCAGCGTAGCTGGGTCCCAAACGCTCGCGGACAGCAACGGCCACGGTGTCGGCGAGATAACAGGTGCCGAGTGGTGGGGCCAGATCGAAGCGACCCCCGCCCGGGCCGCCGGGCGCCGACGCGAAGAACCAGGCTCCACGCCCGATCGGGTGGGAGCGGTATTTCCGTTCGGCTCCCCGAGTATGTACTGCCGGGAAGCCGGTGAAGTCGCGGCCCGGAAGGGGATTGGCCTGAAAAGTCGCCTCCCGGCTCACGGCGCAAGCCGAGCGGCATCGTTTCGCGCGGCGTCGAGAACCGGTCCCAGCTCGTTCGACTTCAACAGGTCCGCCGCAGAGCGACCGCCGAATCGGGGTGTCTTCACGTTGAGCCAGAGCGCCTGCGACCATTCGTCACGTGCGGCGGGGAGCAATGCGTCGATCACTGGCCTCAGGTGGGGAAGGGGTTCACCGCCGGGGCCGAACTGCCATGCCGGGAACAGGAGCGACTTCGCATCCGCCGTCTGTACTGCGAGCAGCACGCCCTGGTTCCTCAGCTTGTGGACGTGCTGGCGGCTGACGCCCTTCCACTTAGCGATCGCCGAGGCCTCATAGAAGGGACCGATCTTCTCCTGCCAGATGCTTGTCCCGGGGATCGTGGCGACCATGCGTTCCGCCACGGTGCGAGCGTTACCGGCGACGGATGCTTCGAGACGGTCGGGAAGACGTTTCGCAATCTCGGTCAGAAGCTCGGCCTGGTAGTCGGTGAGCATCAGCGTGCGGGAGTGGCGCTCCCCGGGGGGTGTCTGCGCTTCGGCGTCGGGTGTCATCGTGAGCCCTCCCGGTGAGTCGTCGGCTGTCATCTCTGTCAACCAAGCCTAGCTTCGGTGTCATCTCTGTCAACCGACTCTCGTGAGGTGAAATCGCCGACTTGTCTCGCCCGGGGCGGCGGCGCGACTGTTGAAGTCGGTGGAATGCTGCATGATGAATGGGGGTCCGTCGTGCGCACCGCGCGGCGTGTCGAGTCGTTCTGAACCGTGTCGAGTCCAGGGGAGGTGAGCATCGTTTCTGCCGAGGTCCAGTTTTCCGAGTCGTTCAGCGTGTTCAGCCACCTCAACGCGCAGAACAGCGAGATCTACCGCCGCGTGCTCGGCACCTTCGTGACGGCCAAGGAGCGGTTCCAGGTGCATCTGCGCCCCGACGACGTGCTCGGCCAGCTGCGTCGCGATGCTGCAGTGGATGCCGCGGAACCGACCCCGGGCGCAGCCGCCAATCCGGCCGCGGGTGCGACCAGTGCGACCGTCCCTGTGCCAGAAGACCTGTCGATCGAGGCCGTCACCGCGGCCCTCGACTCACTCGTCGGCTGGGGCAACCTCCTCGCGTCGCCCGACACCGGCCGCGTCGTGCAGGTCGAGGACTTCTACCGCAAGCGCCATCTGTTCCAGCTGAGCCAGGCGGGCGAGGCCGCCGAACGCGCCCTCGAACGGTTCGAAGAGACCCTCGGCCGCCGCGGCGCCCTGCAGAGCGTTGCCCTCGAGGACATCGCGGTCACCCTGCACGAATTCGTGACGCTGATCGGCGCCGAAACCCCGGACCTCGGCAAGCTGCACCAGACCCTCGCCGCGCTCACCCTGCGCTTCACCGAACTCGCCGACAACGCGAGCGCGTTCATGGCCTCGCTCCAGCGCACGATCGACCTCACCGACACCGACGAGGCGGCCTTCGTCGCCTACAAGTCGCGACTCGTCGACTATCTCGAACGCTTCATCCAGGATCTCACCGTTCGCGGCCCGCAGATCGCGACCCTGCTCGCCCGCGCCGACAGCGCGGCGGTCGACCGCGCCCTCCGCGCGCTCGCCGAACGAGAGGCAAGCGACGCCCTCGTGCAGGTCCCCGATCCCGGAGATGCCGAGCATCCCGTCGGGCCCGATGCCCTCGCCGAGTCGGCGCGTCACTACGCCGTCTGGGCGAACCGCTGGGAAGGGCTGCGGTCTTGGTTCCTCTCGAGCCACGGCAGGGACAGCCAGGCGAAACTGCTGCGGATGGCCGCGCTCGCCGCGATCCCGGCCCTGCTCGACGCCGTGCGCGCCGTCAACGCGAGGCGCTCGGGCCGCTCCGACCGGTCCACCGACTACCTGCGCCTCGCCCAGTGGTTCCAGGAGGCGCCCGACGACGACCGTCACCGGCTCGCCCGGGCCGCCTTCGGCCTCTACTCGGCCCGGCACCTCACGGTCGACTCCGCGACCTGGGCGCACTGGAGCGACAACGCCGCGCTCGTCGGAGCGCCCTGGGCGGATGCCCCCGCGATCGAAATCTCTCCGCAATTGCGCCGGACGGGCAGTTACGAGCGCAAGGGTCGGCCGAACCAGGTCATCGACCGCTCGGCGTCCCGGGCGCTGATCGCGCTGCAGGTGCGCGAACAAGCCGAGCAGATCGCCGCGGCGCGAAAGCGTCTCGCGACCGATGGCACGGTCGAACTGAGCGCGCTCGCCGGGCTCGACAGCACCGCCTTCGGCCTCTTCCTCACCCTGCTCGGCGACGCGCTCGTCGCGCGTCCGCCCGAGGGCGGGCCGATCCGCACCGCCTCGACCGACGGCACCATGAGCATCGAGCTGACCGAGCTGCCGGATGCCGGTTTCGTCGCCCTCGAGACCGAGCGCGGCACGCTCTGGGGTCCCGACCACCTCGTGCGTATCACCGACCTGATGGAGGAAGACGAGGACCGGCCGGCCGGCGCACACGCCGCTGATGCCGCCGATGCCGAGGCCGAAAGCTCAACTCACGGGCGCGCCGACGCGGAGGAAGCCGGCGACGTTCAGGCTGGGTCTCCGGCGCACGCGTCGCACTCGCGCGCCGATGCCGACTCGGATGCTGATGCAGACGTCGACGTGTTTGTGGAGGTGTCATGAGCGTCTCGGCGGTCGACGACCGGCAGCGGGCGGCCCGAATGCTGCTGCGCACGCCCCTGATCCGCTCGACTGAAGAGGAGCGCTACCGGCTCGTGCGGCGGCACGCGGGTGACCTCGCGGAGTGGTTTGACGTCCATGCCGGCTGGACGCTACACGTCGACAGCGAGGTGGTGCGGCTCGACCGGGAACCGGCGTCGGTGACGGATGCGACGCATCCGTTCGCCGCCCGCCGCGGCGGGGTGCCGTTCTCGCGCCGCCGCTACGTGCTACTGATGCTCAGCCTGTCGGTGCTCGAGCGCAGCGACAGCCAGATCGCACTCGGCCGCCTCGCCGAGCAGGTTCTCGTGGTTGCGACGGCACCCGAACTCGTCGCGGCCGGCTTCGTCTTCGAACTCGGCAGCCGCGAGGAACGGAGCGACCTCGTCGCGGCCGTGCAGCTGCTGCTCGAATGGGGCGTACTCGCCCGGGTCGCCGGCGACGAGGCGGACTTCGTCCAGAACACCGGCGACGCGCTCTACGACGTATCCCGCCGGGTGCTCTCCCAGCTCCTCGTCACCCGGCGCGGCCCGTCGACGATCGGCGCCACCACGCTCGCCGAGCGGACCTCGGCCATGCGCGACCGCGGCACTGCTCCGACCGCCGACCTCCGCAACCTACGCCTGCGGCACAGCCTCACCCGTCGCCTGCTCGACGACCCCGTGCTCTACCTCGACGAGCTCGACGACGACGAGACCGCCTACTTGCGCGGCCAGCGCGCCGCGATCTGCCGGCGCATCACCGAGTTCACGGGGCTCGTCGCCGAGATCCGACTCGAGGGCATCGCCATGGTCGACTTTGACGACGACCTCAGCGACGTGCGGATGCCCGAAAAGGGCACCGAAGGACACGTCACCCTGCTCCTGGCCGAGTTCCTGGCTCGCTGCGGGGAATCCGATCTCCTGGTCGACGACCTCGTCGTGCACGTGCGCGCCCTCGCCCCCGACTATGCCAAGTTCTGGCGGAAGGGCGCGGCGGACGACGCGGCCGACCTCGTCGAGACCGCTCTCGGCCGCCTCCTGGCCCTTCGGCTCGTCGCCCGGGACGGGGAAAGCATCCGTGTACTGCCCGCCCTGGCCCGATACGCCCTCGCTGCACCGACAATCATGGGAGCTCGACAGTCGTGACCCTGGACACAGTTGCACCATTCCGTTCCGACCCGCGGCCAGTGCCGACGAGCGTGCGCTGGCAGCCGCAGCGACTGGGTCTCGTCGACCTCTTCTACTACGACAACGAGGAGTTCCCGTTCGTCGACGGCCGGCTGCTGCTGCGCGGCAACAACGGCGCGGGCAAGTCCAAGGTGCTCGCACTGACCCTGCCGTTCCTTCTCGACGGCGACCTCTCGCCCCAGAGGGTCGAACCCGACGGCGACCGGCAGAAGCGCATGGAGTGGAATCTGCTGCTCGGCGACGAGCACCCGAACGGTGAACGCCTCGGTTACAGCTGGCTCGAGTTCGGCCGCATCGACGAGGCGGGCCGGGCGCAGTACGTGACGATCGGCGCGGGACTCAAGGCGGCGCGCGGCCGCGGTATCACCCGGCATTGGTTCTTCGTGACCGAGCAACGCGTGGGGGAAACCCTCGACCTCATTGACGCGAGCCGGCTCGCGCTCGGGCGTGACCGCCTCGCCGAGGCCCTCGGCGACCGCGGGCGGGTTTACGACACCAAGGGCGAGTACCGGCAGGCTGTCGACGCGAAGCTCTTCGGCCTCGGCGAGCGGCGCTACGCCGAACTGATCGAGCCTGCTGCTGCAGATTCGCGCGCCGCAGGCTCTCCAAGAAACCGAGCGAGGCCGCCCTGTCCGAGGCGCTGACCCGCGCGCTGACCCCGGTCAGCGACGACGTGATCAAGTCCGTCGCCGACGGAATGCGCTCACTCGACGAGGAACGCGACGAGGTGCAGCAACTTGCCGCCGCCCAGAAGGCGGTGCACGGGTTCCTGCAGCACTACCGAGCCTATGCGCAGGTGATGCTCAAGCGGCAGGCTGTCGGCCCCCGCCGCGAGCAGTCCGACTTCGACAAGTACGGGCGGGCGGTCCTCGAGGTGACCGCGGAGCTCGACCGGCTCCGGGAGTCCCTCGACGCCAACGCCGCGGCCACCACGGAGCGGCGCACCAAGCAGGGGACTCGCGAGGCCGAGCAGGAAGCGCTGCGCGACAGCGTGCATGCCAAGAGCGAGCGACTGCTCAAGCTGGCGGATGCCGCGGCGACCGCAGCCGGGGAACGTGCGGCACTTGCGGAGGCTGGCCTCCAGCGCGCGGATGCCGCCTTCACTCGCGCCGATGCGGAGGCGACGGACGCCCGGTCCGAATTCGTGGCGGGCGCGACCGGCTTCCGTGAGGCCAGCGTTTTGGCGGTCGCTGCGGCCGTGGGTGCCGGGATCGAGCACGACTCGGCGGGGCTCGGGCTCGTACCGGACGAGTCCGGCTGGCCGGTCGCGCGCGGTGGACGGCGTGCCGACGCATCCGGCGGCTTCGACGGCTTCGAGGCGGCCCTCCAGCGCGAGCGTACCGCGACCGCTGACCGCGTGTCCCGACTACGTGAATCCCTAGACCGGGTCTCTGCGCTGATCACAGTGCTGGAGCAGGCCGAAGGGCACCTCGGCGCGGCGGACCTGCGCGAAGCCGAGACCGAGACCCGGCTGGCGGAGGCGACCGACGAACGCACCGTGGCGGATGCCGCGGTCGAGGCCGCCGTCGATGCTTACGTCTCCGAGGTCGAGATCGTGCTGGCCGGACTCACTGAGCTCGCCGTTCCCGATGACGCGTTCGGCGCCTTCGCCGATTGGGTGCGACTGCGCACGGGCGAGAACCCCGCGAGCACTGCGCTGCGCAGGGACGCCCAGCGGCTGCAGGCCGAGCTGGAACGGCAGCGCGCTGACCTCCGGCACCGGCTCGGCGACCTCGCGATCAGGCGCGAGGCTCTCCGCACCGAGATTTCCGGGCTCGAGCAGGGCGACTCGGTCGAGCCGACCCTGCCGCACACCCGCACCGCCGCGCCCGAGGGGTCCCTTCCGCTCTGGCGCGCGGTGAGCTTCACAGACGAGGTCAGCGCGGAGCAGCGGGCCGGGCTCGAGGCCGCTCTTGAGGGCAGCGGGCTGCTCACTTCGCTCGTGCTGCCTGACGGGGACCTGCGCCTGCCCGGCAATGGGCAGTTACTGTTGCGCGGGGCGCGTGCAACGGCATCCGTCGGAACGCTTGCGTCGGTACTCGTCGCTGAGCCGCCCGCGGGGTCGGCCGTGACCGCGGAGACGATCGAGGCGGTGTTGCGAGGCATCAGCCTCGGCGGGGACACAACCGACGGCGGCGCTGATCCCGACTTCGACAACGGAGCCGATTCTGACTCCCGCTCCGACGGCACTTCTTCCTCGGCGATCGGCTTCGGCGACGACTCGCCCGCGGTATGGGTGAGCCTCACCGGCCGGTACCGCCTGGGTTCGGCGTTCGGCGCCTGGTCCGTCGACACGGCCCGGTTCATCGGAGAGAGTGCACGCGAAGCGGCCCGCGCCCACCGGCTGCGCGAGGCGCGAGTCGAACTCGACACGATCTCCGCGGAGCACCAGGGCCTGGCCAAGGCCCTCGACGGGATCGCCGCCCGGTCCACCGTCATCGAACACGAGCAGGCGGCGGTGCCGCATCCGACCGCGCTCGAGACAGCCGATCGGGCCTCGGAGCGTGCCGCCGACCACGTCGCCCAGCGCACGAGCGAACGCGAGGAGGCCCGCTTTCGCTCGGCCGTGGCCCGCCGCGAGCTCGCCGAGGCGGAGGCTGACCTCGCCGCGGATGCCGCCACGCTGCACCTCCCCACCCAGCCGGAGGCGATCCGCGGTCTCGGCTCCGCCCTGTCGAACTATGAAGGAAGGGTCGTGAGCCTCTGGCACGCGGCCGAGCGCTGGGCATCCGCCGGGCGTCGGATCGGGCGAGCCGAAGACCTGCTCGCCGCCGCCAGCGACGACCACGACCGGACCCTGGCCGAGGTCGAGTCCGCCGCCGGCGAACGTACCCGCAGCCGCAGCTACCTTGAGACCCTGCGCGGGCAGCTCGGCGCCGACGTGCAGGGTTACCGGGACCGGGTCGCCGCCGTGGTCGCCGAGCTGAAGTCGATCAGTGCCGAGCTGCGCCGCCTGGGCGAGAGCGCTCGCCGGGACGGCGAGAAGAAGGCCGGTCTCGGGGAGCGGCTCCGCGGCATCCGTGCGGACCAGGACCGCGTGGCCGCGAACCGGGTCGCCGCCGTCGCCGCACTGCAGCGCACGACCGCGCTCGGCCTTGTGCAAGTGGCTGACCTCGCCGCGCTGGCCGTCGTCGAACCGGATGCCGGGGGAGACACCGACTGGACCGTGACCCGCGGGGTGCAGCTCGCCCGCGCGATCGAGGCTGCGCTGCCCGAGGTCGACGCCTCCGACGAGAAGTACAGCCGGCTGCAGTCGCAGGTGTTCACCGAGTTCGCCGACCTGCAACGCTCGCTCGGCCGGCACGGGCACGAGGCAGCCTACTATCCGAACGACGACGGGGTGCGCGTGGTCGTGACCTTCCGCGGACGGGAGATGCTGCTCGTGGAACTCGGCGAGCAGCTCGGAGAGCAGATCGAGCAGCACCTGCGGCTGTTGAGCGCGAAGGAGCGCGAGATCATCCAGTCACACCTCGTGACCGAGGTCGGCGCGCAACTGTCCGAGCTGATCGGAGACGCCGACCGGCAGATCGTTCAGCTCAACGAGGAACTCCGTGCCAGGCCCACCACGACGGGCATGATCCTGCGGGTGCTCTGGAAACCGCGCCCGGACGGGCCGGCCGGGCTGACCGAGGCCCGGCGCCTGCTCGCGACGACGGCGGATGTCTGGGACGAATCCGATCGGGCCGCGCTCGGAGGCTTCCTGCAGGCCCGGATCGCGGAAGTGCGTGACGCCGACGAGGCCGGCAACTGGTACGACCACCTCGGCGAGGCGCTCGACTACCGCCGCTGGCACCGCTTCACGGTCGAGCGGCAGCAGGGCGGCGCCTGGAAGTCGGCGACCGGCCCGGCGTCGGGCGGCGAGCGGGTGCTCGCCGCGAGCATCCCGCTGTTCGCGGCGGCGTCCTCGCACTATCGCACCGCGACCAACCCACACGCCCCGCGGATGATCATGCTCGACGAGGCCTTCGCCGGCGTCGACGACAACTCGCGCGCGAGCTGCCTCGGTCTGCTCGCCGAGTTCGACCTCGACGTCGTGATGACGAGCGAACGCGAGTGGGGCTGCTACGCGGAAGTTCCCGGGCTCGGCATCTCGCAGCTGACCCGTTTCGAAGGCACCGACGCCGTGCACGTGCAGCGCTGGCAGTGGGACGGGAAACGGCGCACCGTCGTCGTCGACGTCGGTGTCGCCGCCGCTGAGGCTGAGGCGGGAGGGCTCTGGTGAGCGAATATGTGGATGGCGGCGGGACCGGGGTCGACTCCGGAGGCGAGGTCAGCGCGGAGGCCGTTGCACGCATCCATCGTCTGCTCGGCACTCCAGAGACGGCGTGGCTGCTGACGCGCATGCGCTCCCGACTCGAGCAGACCGGCACGCTCGTGGGCGTCGTCACGAAGCAGAACGCGAGCGCGACCGAGCGGATGGCGGCGGCCCGGCTCGTCGGTCGGCCCGTGCGCTCGGGGTCGTCGGCTTCGGTGTCGCTCGACCAGCTCGACACCCTGCTGCGGAGGGACGCGTGGCCCGCGGGGCTGGCCTCGGCGGTCACCGAACTCGTCGGGCCGATCGTTGGCCCCGAGGTCCGGCGCGCGGAACGGGCGAGCTGGCAACAGGTCGCCGACACCCTGCGCGTGATCGCCGTCGAACGGCCCGAACTCGCGGGCTGGGTGGACGGCGTGAACCGATCGGGCGCGCTGCGGCGAGTGACGGCATCCGCTTCGGCCGCCCACATGATGACCCTCCAGCTCGGTGTGCTCGCCCGCGCCCTGCCTGCGGAGGGGGAGGCTCTCGGCGTGCTCGCGGCGCGCCTGTTCGGGGACGCGCATGCGCTCGACCCGAAGAGTCCACTCGGGCCGATCGCGGTCGGGCTCGCGGCGGCCGCGTCCGGGCAACCCGCCGGGAACGGATCACGGTGGCGGCGGGACGCGTGGCAGCAGTCGGGTGTTGTCGTGGACGAGCTGTCCTCGACCGTGCTCGCGCTCGGGCTTCCCGGCGGCGTGATATCTCCGACGGCCCGCGCCCTAGCGGCGCTCGCCGAGTCCGGCCAGCCCGTCGTATTGACGTACCGGCAGCTTGCCGTGGATGACATCGGCCGGGCCCCGGCGCTGGTCTCGGTGTGCGAGAACCCTGCGGTGATCGCGGCCGCGGCCGACCGGTACGGTGCTGGTGCTGGTGCTGGTGCTGGTGCTGGTGCTGGTGCTGGTGCTGGTGCTGGTGCTGGTGCTGGTGCTGGTGGCGGTTTCGTACCGATCGTGTGTGTGAACGGGCAACCGGGGGCTGCGGTGCTGCGGTTACTCACGCAACTCGTCGAAGGCGGTTCGCGGCTCCGGTACCACGGTGACTTCGATGCGGGCGGCGTCACGATCGCGCGCACGGTCGCTCGCAGCGTGCCGTGGACTCCGTGGCGATACGGCGAAGCCGACTACCGCGCCGCGTGCGAGTCGAGCCTCGCGACCTCGGAGTTCACCGGAAGCGTCGGCGACACTCCCTGGGACAGTGCTCTCTCCGGCGCGATGGAGGAGTTGCGCTTGCGCGTCGAAGAGGAGTCGGTCCTCGAGGACCTACTCGCAGACCTGAAGCTCGACTAGTCCGGCCATCGTGGTGGCGCCCGCGCTGGTTTGCGCAGGCCGCGCCCGAAACGGCGGGCGCGGTGTGCCGAAACCGGCGCG
The DNA here is from genome assembly GCF_027594785.1 of Cryobacterium breve. Lineage (GTDB taxonomy): Bacteria > Actinomycetota > Actinomycetes > Actinomycetales > Microbacteriaceae > Cryobacterium > Cryobacterium breve_A. The sequence continues at coordinate 1,315,882 of NZ_CP075584.1, read as the reverse complement.
GGCGTGAGGGCAAGGGGGCGCGGGCTGCCGAAAGGGGCGCGGGCGTGAGTGACGGTGACGGGAGCGGGCCCGCGGAGGTCCTATAGCTGCGAGCTATACTCCGTGCATGAACACAGCGGAGAGCATCCTCGAGGCACGCACGCGCGCCGGACTCTCGCAGAGCCAGCTCGCCGTGCGCGCCGGCGTGCCGCAGCCGAATCTCTCCGCTTATGAGTCCGGTCGGGTGCAGCCGCGCCCCGAAACCCTCGCCCGTATCCTGGCCGCGACTGCCGAGCGACCATCGGTCGTGCTTCAGCGGGGCCGCGAGCGCGTGATCGAGCTGGCCGCACGCCGCCGCGCCGGCAATGTGCGGGTCTTCGGGAGCATCGCCCGGGGCACGGATGCCGTCGGCAGCGACATCGACCTTCTCGTCGCATTCGCGCCCGAGGCCTCAATCCTCGACGCGGCGGGCCTGGTCCTCGACCTTGAACACTTTCTCGGCGTGCAGGTGGACGTGATGAGCGACCGGGCCGAGGGCACCATCCGCGACCGTGCCGTCGCCGAGGCGGTGCCCCTGTGACGGAGGTGCCAACGGGCGCAAACGCCGAGGTCGGAGCCTGATGGGGGTGGAGCGGCTGCCAACGGAATCCCCGTGAGCCATGGTGCCGCCGAAGGCGCGACGCGATGACCCACGAATTCGACCGAACGGATGCGCTGCTCGCGGACATCCGCGACCTTGTGCGTCACGCGCGCCTCATCACCGCCCGCGGCAGGGACGTCTTCTTCGACCGGGTGGACCGCACCCAGCAGCTCGCGGCCAAGGCGATCGTGATCGACCTACAGACCGCGGTCGAGCGGCTTCCGGACGCATACCGGGACAAGCACCCGGAAGTCGCCTGGGCGGAGTTGCGTGCGATGCGGAACTATCTCGCCCATGACTACGCGAACACGGACTATCAGATCGTCTGGAACGCGCTCGTCACGGACTTTCCCCGGCTTCTTCGGCAGCTGGGCCTTACCGAGGGCTGAGGTCGCGAGTTCAGGTCACGTTGCCCGATTCCCTTGCGCGATCGTGCGGGCGACGGGTACCGTGGCAGCTACGCCACACGACGAGAGGAGCCGTCCCATGATTCAGTCAAACATTCCCGCAGTGAACTGCCTCGCCGTCGGCCTCGTCGGCGTCTTCACCGCCTGACCGGCGCGAGTTTCCGCCACCGGTTCTGCGGTGGTGATGCCCTCGATGCCCGCTCGCAGCCCGCGCTTTCTGCGCCCCGGGACCAGTCCCGTTTCCTGACGTCTCATACCCGACGACGTCCGTTCTTGCGCCGCTTCGGCGGCCCCGCCGGTGCACCAGATAGATGCCTCCGCATCCGTTCCGGGCACCGCCACAGTGAGGCTCACTCTCATGACCACAACGCTGTCGACCACTGCCGGTCGCCACGACCGCCCGCTGCCTTCGCAGCCCGAACCGGACCCGCACTCCGGGTCCGAATCCGCGTCACCATCCACACCGACGGACCGTCACCTGCGTCCCCTCGGCCGGGTCGATCGGCTGGCGCTGCACCTCGGCGTCGCCCTGATCCGATGGGGACGTCGGCCGCGCGTGCAGCGGCCGGTCGCCGCCGTCGACTGGGAGGCCGTCCGCCTCGTCCGCGAGGAACGCGAGCGGGCGCTCGAGCGTCAGCACGCGGACCTGCTCCGCTACCGGATGACCACGCCCTACCGATGAGGGGGGTGCGAGGCCGACCGGGCCTCGCACCCTCTCGACGCAACGTCGGAGATTTTCGCGACTCGCGGCAGCCGCTGCCCGGAAGCACGGCGTGGCGCGAAAATCTCCGACTTTGCGACTGACGGAGTTCCGCTTCACCGGAACAATCGGGCGGTGTCGGTGGTTTGAGTTTCAATAGCCGCACCGCCCCACCATCTTGACCGCACTTCTCGACGGGACCTTCACATGGCTGAAATCGCCACCGCCACCAGCACACACGAGAACACGACCGACACGACCGAGGGCACGACAGGCACGGATGCTGCGGCTAACGCTGCCGCGGCCGCCCTCGGCGTTCGCAACCGCCTCGTCATCACCCTGCTCCTCATCTCGACGTTCGTCGTGATCCTGAACGAGACGATCATGGGCGTCGCCCTGCCGCGGCTGATGGAGGACCTCAAGATCTCCGCGAGCGCGGCCCAGTGGCTCACGAGCGCGTTCATGCTCACGATGGCGGTGGTGATTCCGATCACCGGGTTCCTGCTGCAGCGCTACAACACCCGGCCTGTGTTCATCGCCGCGATGACCCTGTTCAGCACCGGCACCCTGATCGCCGCGCTCGCGCCCGGCTTCACCGTGCTGCTCGTCGCCCGCGTGGTGCAGGCGACCGGAACGGCGATCATGTTCCCGCTGCTGCTCACGACCGTGATGACCCTCGTGCCCGCGGCGCACCTCGGCCGGATGATGGGCAACATCTCCATCGTGATCTCGGTCGCACCGGCGATCGGCCCGACCATTTCCGGCGCGATCCTGAGCGTGCTCGACTGGCGCTGGATGTTCATCCTCGTGCTGCCGATCGCGCTGACCGCGCTCGTCGTCGGCGGCATCCTGATGAAGAACGTGACGACACCGATCAAGACCCCGATCGACGTGTTCTCGGTGGTCCTCTCCGCGCTCGGCTTCGGTGGGCTGGTCTATGGGCTGAGCAACCTGGGCGCGGCGGGCGGCGGCATCGCCTCGGTGTCCGGCTGGCTGCCGCTCGCCGTGGGCGCGCTCGGCCTCACGACGTTCATCCTGCGTCAGCTGTCGCTGCAGAAGCGGAACCGTGCGCTCCTCGACCTGCGCACCTTCCGCTCGCGCACCTTCACGTTCGCCATCGTGATGATGGCGATCAGCATGATGGCCCTGTTCGGCACCATCATCCTGCTGCCGATCTACATTCAGACCGTGCTCGGCCTCGACACGCTCACCACCGGGCTGATGCTGCTGCCCGGGGGGCTCGTGATGGGCCTGCTCGCGCCGCTCGTGGGACGGCTCTACGACCGGTCGGGCCCCACCCGGCTCCTCGTCACTGGCTCGGTGATCGTGAGCGCGGTGTTCTGGGGGATGACCCTGCTGAACGAGCACAGCGCGCCATGGATGGTCGTCGCTGCGCACGTGACCCTGAGTCTCGGCCTCGCCCTGCTCTTCACCCCGCTGTTCACCGCGGGGCTGGCGGCTGTGCGCCCCGAGCTCTACTCGCACGGCAGCGCCATGGTCGGCACAATTCAGCAACTCGCCGGCGCGTTCGGCACCGCCCTGTTCGTGACGGTGATGGCCTCCGTCGCCGCGTCGCAGCTGGCCCCCGGTGTGACCGCGGTGACCGCAACGAGCGCAGGGATCCACGCGGCCTTCCTCTGCGGCGCCGTGATCTCCCTGTTCGCGATCCCGGCCGCGTTCTTCATCCGCCGCACGCCCGCGGTCGAGGGTGCGGATGCCGGTGCGCCCGCCGGAGTCCCCGCGCACTGACCCGCACAGGCTCATCCGGTGTAGCGTCGTGATAACGAAATTGGGGGTCTTTTCGGCATGGCGTCTTCACTGCTCACTTCACTCGATAAGCCCGATCAGCAGGCTGTTTCGCGAAAGGATTCGCGGTCCGATGGCGAGCCGCTCGTGCACATCAGCAACTTCCCGGATGGACTTCGGCCGCTCGACCGTAATTCGGGACCTGTCCTTCGACATCAACCGGGGCGAGACCTTCGGGTTCCTCGGGTCCAACGGATCCGGTAAGACCACCACCATCCGTGCGCTGCTCGGGATCTACCAGCCCACCGCCGGCCTGCTGCACATCAACGGGAAGCCGTTCAGCCCCGAAGACGGCGCCACCCTCGGCTACCTGCCCGAGGAACGCGGCCTGTACAAGAAGGAATCCGTCATCGACGTGATGACCTATTTCGGGCGCCTCAAGGGACTCAGCCGGTCGAACGCGCACTCCTGGTCGCTGCAGTATCTCGAACGGGTCGCGCTGGCCGACAAGGCCAAGGTGCGGCTCGACAAGCTCTCGGGCGGCCAGCAGCAGAAGGTGCAGGCTCGGCGTCACGATCATGAATGACCCGGAGCCTGCTCATCCTCGACGAGCCCACCAAGGGCTTCGACCCCGTCAACCGCAAACTGCTGATGGATATCATCGAAGACCAGAAGCGAGCCGGCGCCACCGTGCTGATGGTCACGCACCAGATGGAAGAGGTCGAACGCCTCTGCGACCGGATCGTGCTCCTGAAGAACGGTGAGGCCGAGGCCTACGGCACCGTCGAGGACGTGCAGGACCAGTACGGCGGAACCGTGGTCCGGGTCCGCTACACCGGTGAGATCCCCGAGTCGCCGCACTACACGGTCACCTTGCGGGAGAGCAGCTACGCCGAACTGACCGTGACCGGCCCGATCGACGAGGCCGTCATCCTGCGTGAGCTGATGGATGCCGAGGTGAGCGTTCGTGAGTTCACCGCCGGCCGCCCCTCGCTCGACGACATCTTCGTCGCCGTCTACGGTGACCAAAACGCCGCTGACCAGAACGCCGGCGCCGCTGCCGGTGGACGTAACGGAACGGCGGGGGAGTAGACCATGGCTCGGCACAATCTCGGCACGGTCGTCTCGTTCGAAGTGACGCGCACGCTCAAGAAGAAGCAGTTCTGGCTCACGACCCTGCTCGTGCCGGTGGTGATCGGCATCGTGATCGCGCTCATCGTGCTGTCGAACACCTCCACGGAGAGCAAGGTCGACTCGCAGAAAGACGCGACCCTTCGGTTCACCTATAGCGACGCATCCGGTTACATCGACCCGGCCATCGCCACCGCATTCGGCGGCACCCTCGCCGCCGACCCCGACCAGGCGATCGCCGACGTGAAGTCGGGCGCATCGGCCGCCCATTTCTCCTACCCGGCCCAGCCGACGAAGGAGGCCACCACGGTCTACGGCACCGACGTCGGCATCTTCGACAACGGCAAGTACTCCTCGGTGGCGACCCAGCTGATGGTCGCCAGCGCCCAGGCGAAGATCGGCGACCCGACGTTGACCGGGCTCGCGCGGGGCTCATTCCAGGTCGATGCGGTCACCTATAAGGACGGCGCGGTCTCCGGCGGAATCCTCGGTGCCGTCGCCCCCTGCTCTTCCTGCTGATCTTCTACGTCGTGATCGTGATGCTCGGCAATCAGATGCTCACGAGCACCCTGGAGGAGAAAGAGAACAGGGTCACCGAAATGATCCTGACCACCCTCAACCCGACGACCCTGATCATGGGCAAGATCATCTCCTTGTTCATCATCGGGATCGTGCAAATGCTCGTGTTCATCCTGCCGGTGCTGGTCGGCTATCTGTTCTTCCGCACCTCGCTGAGCCTGCCCGACGTCGACCTCTCCCAGCTCATCGTCAACCCCGGCCAGATGGTCGTCGGCGCGCTGCTCCTAATCGGCGGGTTCACCCTGTTCATGGGCACCCTCGTCGCGGCGGGGGCGATCATGCCCACCGCGAAGGAGGCCAGCCAGGTCTTCGGCATCGTGATGGCGCTCGTGTTCGTGCCCCTCTACGCGGTGTCGCTCGTAGTGTCGGACCCGCACGCGCTGATCGTGCAGCTCTTCACGTTCTTCCCATACTCCGCGCCGGTCACGGCGATGCTCCGAAATGGACTCGGGTCGCTCAGCCCGCTGGAGTCCGGCATCGTCATTGCGGAACTGTTCCTGCTCGGCGGAATCGTGCTCCGGCTCGCGGTGCAGTTGTTCCGCTACGGCTCGGTCGAATACACCAAGCGGGTCTCGCTGCGTACGGTGTTCGCCCGATCGCGGCGGTGAGAGCGGACGTCGTTCCGTGCAGACGGAATGGCGACGCCGAGCATTCATGAGCTGTTCAGGAGCGTTTCGCTGTCCCGTCAAGAGCGGCTTTTAGTCTCTCGGTGACCAGCACCGCGGTTACGAACGGCGCGCGCCAATGCGTGCGCGGCCTCTCGTTGCTGGTCAGACGGAGGAAAAATGGTCACCCCACGCACCCTGATCACGTCACTGGCCGCCACGGCAATGCTCGCAATCGGCCTGACCGGATGCTCCGGCACGGCCGCGAGCGGAACCGGAACCGGAGCCTCCACCACCGACGCCGCAACGGCCACCAGCCTCAGCGCCTTCGGCGATCTTCCGGCCCTTGAGAGCGCCGCCAAGGCGGAAGGCAACCTCAATGTCATCGCCCTCCCTCGTGACTGGGCGAACTACGGCGCCGTGCTCGACGCGTTCTCGAAGAAGTATCCCGAGATCGCGATCAACGAAGCCTCGCCGGACGGCTCGAGCGCCGAGGAAATCCAGGCGGCAGACACCCTCAAGGGACAGGACACCGCGCCGGACGTCTTCGACCTGGGCCTGGCCGTCGCCCTGTCGAGCACCGACCGGTTCGCCCCGTACAAGGTGGCCACCTGGTCCGATATCCCCGACGCGCTCAAGGAATCCACCGGGCTCTACACCGGCGACTACGGCGGATACCTGGCCGTGGGCTATGACCCCGACGCCGTCCCGGCGCCGACGCAACTGAGCGACCTGCTCGGTGCAGCGTACAAGGGCAAGGTCGCCATCAACGGCGACCCGACTCAGGCCGGGGCCGCGTTCGCCGCTGTCGGCATGGCGACCGTGCAGAACGGGGGCGCCGTCGACAACTTCCAGCCCGGAATCGACTTCTTCTCCAAGCTCAACGCCGCAGGCAACTTCGTCAAGATCGACCCGACGCCGGCCACGATCGCGTCCGGCGAGACCCCCGTCGTCTTCGACTGGGACTACCTCAATGTCGGTTACGGCACGAAGCTCGCCGGTCAGCGCAACTGGAAGGTCGTCGTGTTCCCGGGCACCGGCTACGCCGGGTACTACAACCAGGCCGTGAGCAAGGATGCCCCGCACCCGGCCGCCGCCCGGCTGTGGCAGGAGTTCCTCTACAGCGACGCAGGCCAGAACCTGTGGCTCGCCGGTGGGGCGCGCCCCGCGCGCGCGCCGAAGCGATGACGACCGCGGGCACCATCGATGCGGCGCTGTTGAGCGCCCTTCCGACGGCCCCCACGGAGACCGTGGTCCCGACCAAAGAGCAGAGCGCAGCCGCGGCTACCCTGCTGGGCGCGACCTGGGCGGCCGCTGTCCAGTAAGGTCCGCGCATCGGCAGCAGCCTTCGGGCTGCTGCCGTTCGCGGTCTACGTGCTCCTCTTCCTCGCCCTGCCGACCCTGATCGCCGTCGGAACCGGATTCTTCGACAAGTCCGGCAGGTTCACCCTGGCGACGATCGCGGCACTCGGTAACCCGGTGGTGCTCAACGCGTTCGGCAACTCCCTGTGGCTGTCCGCCCTGACCGCCGTCCTCGGGGCGGTGCTCGGCGCGATCGCGTGTTACGGGCTGCTCGGAGCGCGGCCGGACGGTGCCCTCCGCACGGTGGTCGATTCGCTCAGCGGAGTCCTTGCCCAGTTCGGCGGCGTCATGCTGGCCTTCGCGTTCATCGCCACCATCGGCATCCAGGGCATGGTCACGCTCATCCTGCGCGACACCTTCGGCGTGGACATCTTCGCGGGCGGTGTCTGGCTCTACGAACTGCCCGGGCTGGTGCTGCCGTACCTCTATTTTCAGATTCCGCTGATGATCATCACGTTCATGCCCGCTCTTCAGGCGCTCAAACCGACCTGGGCTGAGGCCAACGCCACCCTGGGCGGGAGCACCCTCTCCTACTGGCTGAGGATCGCCGGCCCGGTTCTCGCGCCCTCGTTCCTCGGCAGCCTCCTGCTGTTGTTCGCAAACGCGTTCTCGTCGTATGCGACCGCTGCGGCGCTCACGAGCCAGGGTTCCCAGATCGTTCCCCTGCAGATCCGGTCGGCGCTGACCAGTGAGACGGTGCTCGGCCGGGAGAACCTGGCCGGTGCGCTCGCGCTCGGGATGGTTGTGGTGATGGTGATCGTGATGGCCGGATATTCGGCTCTGCAATCGAGGGCCGCCCGGTGGCAGCGGTGACCGGCCCGATCGTGCGGGACGGCGTCGCGCACGCCCCCTCACGCGTCGTGCGCGCCCTGATCCTGGGTGTGATCGGTTTCCTCTTCATCATTCCGTTCGTGGCCATGGTCGAGTTCACCCTGCGCAAGGGACTGGCCGGCGGCCACGACTTCTCCCGCTGGATCGCCCTGTTCCAGGGCGGTCTCACCGGGCCGTACCGCCAGGTGCCCGTCGCCGTCGGCAATTCGGTCGGCCTGGCCGTCGGAACGGTGCTGATCGTGCTCCTGCTGCTCGTGCCTACGATGCTGCTGGTGCACATCCGTTTTCCCCGGCTGCGACGCCTGCTGGAGTTCGTCTGCATCCTGCCGATCAGCATCCCGGCGATCGTGCTCGTCGTCGGACTGGCGCCGGTCTACTCGGCGCTCTCCCGGCTCGTCGGCAGCGGAGTCTGGACCCTGTCCCTCGCCTACGGCATCATCGTGCTGCCGTACGCCTACCGGGCGATCCAGGCCAACCTCGACGCCGTCGACGTGCGCACGCTGAGCGAGGCGGCCCGCACCCTGGGAGCAGGCTGGGGGAGTGTGCTGTTCCGCGTGCTTCTGCCGAACCTGCGTCGTGGCCTGCTGGCCGGCGCGTTCATCGCGGTCGCCGTGGTCCTCGGCGAATTCACCATCGCGTCGTTGCTCAGCCGGGTGAACCTGCAGACCGCGCTCGTCGTGGTCAGCAAGGCCGACCCGTACACGGCCGTGATCCTGTCCCTGCTTTCCCTGATCCTCGCGTTCCTGCTGCTCCTGCTCATCGGCCGACTGGGCGCCGAACGCACCCGCTCGCCACGACACCGCCCCATCGGAGGCCGGCAATGACCCGCAACACGAGCAACACCCCGCTGGACACGCCGACCGGGGGCACGGCGCCGGCTCCTGCCGGGCGTGCTGCCGTGACGGGGGTGGAAGCCGCGAGCGCACCGCCGGCGCGGCACGGAGCCGTCGTCGAATTCTCGGGCGTCACCAAGAACTTCGGGGGACACCGGGCCCTCGCCGGATTCGACCTGACCCTGCAGGCCGGTGAGTTCGTGGCGCTGCTCGGCCCGAGTGGAAGCGGCAAGACCACGGCGCTCCGGGCGCTCGCGGGCCTCGAATCGACGGATGCCGGCATCATCACGGTCGACGGGGTCGACGTGTCCACCCTCCCGACGAGCCGGCGCGATATGGGGATGGTCTTTCAGGCCTACTCCTTGTTCCCGCATCTGAGCGCGGGCGAGAACGTCGAATTCGGTCTGCGGATGCGCGGGGTCGCCGCCGCGGCCCGCCGCCGGCGGGCCGCGGATGCTCTCGGCCTCGTCGGCCTCGCGGACCACTACGACCGGTTCGCCCACCAGCTGTCCGGCGGTCAGCAGCAGCGGGTCGCGCTGGCCCGCGCCCTCGTCACCGAACCGCGGGTGCTCCTTCTCGACGAGCCGCTCTCCGCTCTCGACGCCAAGGTGCGGGTGGCCCTGCGTGAGGAGATCCGGCGGATCCAGACCGAGTTGGGCATCACAACCCTGTTCGTGACGCACGATCAGGATGAGGCGCTCGCGATCGCCGACCGGGTCGCTGTCTTGCGCGACGGCCGGATCGAGCAGGTCGGGACGCCCGAAGACCTCTACTCCCGGCCGGCGTCGCCGTTCATCGCCGATTTCGTCGGCCTGAGCAACCAGCTGACCGGAATGGTGCGCAACGGATTCGCGGAGCCTGTACGGAACCCGGCTGCCCCTCCTCGACCCGTCGCAGGCGGACGGGACCGTCCTCGTCGCGGTGCGGCCGGAAGACCTCGAGCTCTCCGCGGACGGGGTGGAGGGCGTCGTCACCGCCTCGAGCTTCCACGGGTCGCTTCGCCGCACCCGGGTGCGGTTCGCCGACGGCGCCGAGGTCTCGGTGCAGCACGGCGTGCGGGTGCATACCGCTCCCGGCGACGCCGTGCGGGTGCGTTTCACCGGCGCCCCGGTCTCGGTCGAAGCGGCCGCGAACCCGGGGTAGCGTGGGCGGCGGCGACGACGCGGCATCCGTTGCGGTCGGTCATGTCGCCTCTCATCGCACTCTCCCTCGGCATTCGCGAGCTCCGCGGGCTCTAGACGTGCTCGCTCACCGGGAAGACCGCATCGGCCACGAGACCGTGTGCCTCCCGGTGAACAGTGTTGGCGGCCTCGGCGTCTGGCGCTTCGACCAGGCAGAAGATCTTGCCGGCGTCTTCGGCGACCCAGTACCGCAGGTACTTCACGCCGTGGGCGTCCTGCTCGGCGAGATCCGCCCGGTGCGCCCCGGCGACGGCCTCGGCCGTGACTCCGCCATCGATGGTGTGAACGTCCATGTACAGCGACATTGTTTGGTTTCCTTTCGTGTGGCCTCGACGTTTTCGAGGTTCTGGATACCATTGAGCATCTTCAGCGTTTGACGGAGCGTTTGACTGTTTCCCGGATGTGAAACTCATGAGTTTTGTCGTGCAACTCCTCGGTCATCAGGCCATCGATGACGGCGGTGAGCGATCTCCCGCCTTTCGCAGCCGGAAAAGCTGGGCGCTGTTGGCCTACCTCCTTTCGACCGAACGGCCGCCGTCGCGCAGGCAACTCGCCGCCCTGCTGTTCGGCGAGGCGGACGACCCGCTGCGGGCGTTGCGGTGGAGCATCGCCGAAATTCGCCGTGCGCTCGGCCCGGACGGGTCCATCGTGGGCGACCCGGTGGTCCTGCGGATGCCCCCGCACGCCACGGTCGATGTCAGCGTCGTGACGCGCGGCGAGTGGGCCGCGGCAGTGAGGTTGCCGGGCCTGGGCCTGGAGTTCTTGGAAGGCGCGACGTTCCGGGACGCGGCGCCCTTCGAGACCTGGCTGCTGTCGGAACGCCGCCGGCTCGCAGCGGCCGCCGAGGCCATTCTGCACGAGGCGGCCCTGGGGATGATGTCCCGAGGGGACCTGAAGCCGGCCATTGGATGCGCAGTGCGGTTGATCGGAATGAACCCCCTCGACGAGAACCACCAGTCCCTTCTGATCCGGCTCTACCGGCTGACCGGCGACGATGAGGCCGCGCGGCGACAGTTCGACGCCTGCGCCGAGCTGTTCGTCGCCGAGCTGGGAGTGGACCCGGGTACGGCCGTTCAGGCGGCGCTGCGGACACGGCGGGTGCACGTTGACGGCACGGCGGACGCCGCATCCATTGCCGCAACGGTCGAGGCCGGCCGCTCAGCGGTCGGCGCGGGAGCGGTCGAGGCCGGGGTGCAGACCCTGCGGCGCGGCGTGGCCCTCGCGGACACCGGCTCGTCCGGCCGGCTGAAGATCCTCGCGCGCCTCGCCCTCGCCGAGGCTCTGGTGCACTCGCTGCGCGGCCAGGACGAGGAAGGCCTGGCCGCACTGCACGCCGCGGACGAGGTGGCCAGGGAGTTGCACGATCCGGGCCTTGCCGCCGAGGCTCGCGCCGAGATCGGCTACGTCGACTTCCTGCGGGCACGCTACGACCGGGCAGACGTGTGGCTGACGGATGCGCGCAGGCTCGGCAGGAATTCGCTCGCGCTGGCCGCGAAGGCCGACATGTACCGGGGGGCGGTCGAGAGCGATCGTGGTGACTATCCCGCCGCGCGGAGGCATCTCAGCCGAGCCGTGGACGCCGCGCGCTCCGCGGGCGAAGTCCGGCTGGAGTCCTTCGCGCTGGCCATGCTCGGCCGGTTCCACGTGCTCCGCCACGATTTCGACGCGGCTGCCGACAGCCTCGATCTCGCGCTCGAGCTGTGCGAGCGAAGCCACTGGCTCGCGTTCGTGCCGTGGCCGCAGGCACTTCGTGGTGAGGTCGAACTGGGTCGAACGGAACCGGAGCTCGCCGCTGCGTTCTTCGACCAGGCCTTCGCCAGGGCCTGTCAGCTGGGCGATCCGTGCTGGGAGGGCATATCGGCCAGAGGACGCGCCCTCGCGGCGGAGGCGACCGGCGAATCCGACCGGGCGTTCGAGATCCTCGCCGACGCGCGCATCCGCTCGAACCGGCTCGCCGACCCCTACGTCTGGCTGGACGCGCACATCCTGGACGCCCAGTGCTCCCTCGGGCTGCGTCACGGGCATCCCGAGACCGCGTCCTGGGTCGCGGCGCTGGGCGCGCTGGCCTCGCGTACGGGGATGAAGGAGTTCGTGGTGCGGTCCCTGCTCCACGCGGAGGCCCTCGGCGACGACAATGCCGGACGCGCGGCGCGGCTTCTCGGCGCCGAGATCGACAATCCGGCCCTTGCCGCACTGCTGAGCGTCGGCGGATAGTCGTTTCCCGGCCTCCGAGTCGGAGAAGTGCAGGGAACGCGCTCGGCGGTTTCGCCGGGTGCGCATCACCGGCGCTCCGGTCACCGTCGCAGCGGCCGCGAACCCGGTGCAGGCCGGGTCCCGGCCGCAACGGCTACGCGGTCGGGGCGGGCACTCGCACCGTGAGGCCGCCCGGAGAGACCCAGGTCTTGAACGCGATGGCCGAACCGAATTCGTCGCCATCGAGCTCGATTCTGGCCGGTGCAGGCGCACGACGAGCTCGGTCCCGGTCGCGTAGTTAAAGGGCGTCGACGTCCTTGGTCCTCAACCGGCGCCCCAGCGGGGTGCGGCTGAGCACTCCGTTCTCCCAGATCACCTTGGACAGGATCTGCACCCAGCCGAGGACCCCCTTCGGCTTGAGCACGACGATGTCGAAGTGCCCGTCGTCGACGACCGCGTCGGGCAGCAACACGATCTCGGCCGGAAGCAGGCCGCAATTACCGATCATGATCGTGTGCGCCCGCATGGACTGCGCGGGCTGCTTGTCGAGGCTGTACCGGAAGTGCAGGTCGTTCCGGTCCTGCCCCACGGCGACGACGGCCTTCACGTAGGCCAGCCAGCCGACCTTCGCCTTGAGGTCGTCGTCGGTGTTGGCGAGCATCTTGGCGTCGAGACCGAGACCGGCCATCACCAGGTACGCGTGTCGGTCGACCGTGCCGTCGCCGCGCCGGATGTCGATCATGCCCACGTCGATGGCGCGGTCGACCCCGGTGAACGCCGAGCGGATCGACCCTGCGGCATCGTCGAGGGCGAGTTTCAGGTTGCGGGCGAGCAGGTTCCCGGTGCCCGAGGGCAGCAGGACGAGCGCGCGGTCGGTGCCGTGCACGACCTCGGCGACCGCGCGCACGGTGCCGTCGCCGCCCGCCACGATGATGACGGATGCGCCCGCCTCGATCGCCTGCCGGGCCGCGCCCTGTCCCGGGTCGTCTTTCGAGGTCTCGAACCAGAGTGTCTCCGGCCAGCCGGCGGCGGACTCTTCGGTGGCGACGGAGGCCTTGAGCGCGGGAAGGTCGACCTTGATCGGGTTGTAGACGACCGCGGCCAGGCCGGTCCGGGTGGCCGCGTCGGCGTCGGATCCTCGCAGGAACGTGCCGGGCGCGTCGGTGCCGCGCTCGTTCGGGGTGGTCAGGTCGGTGCTCGTCATGGTGTCCTCCGGGTTGGGCGCGGGGGCTCGGTCCCGCGCGGCTCGGCGGCCACTCTCAAGCGACATCCGTCATTGGTAGGACGGTGTCGCAGCTCATTCGTCACGCCGATCGACAGAATTTCCTTACCTTCGCATGTTCAGGGGGTGCGGTCAAGGTCCCGCGGGAGCCACCAGCCGCGGGGCAGCGCGCCGGCCGACGCGAGGTCGAGCTCGCGTCGCCAGCCACGCTCCAGGCCGAACAGGATGGCGTAGGCGAGCAGCGGGTCCGTGAGGTCGGCGACCTCGACGGATGCCCGGCGCTGGGTGTACAGCGCGCCGGAGGGGCTCTGCAGGAAGTTGATCCGGAGTTGCTCGGCGACCCGGATGTATTCCCGCAGGCCGAGCAGGTGCTCCCGGGCGAGGGCGCCCTTCCGGGTCAGCGGGTAGCGGGTCACGGCAAGAGCGAAGGCGCTGAAAGTGACGGCGGCGCTCGCCACGCTCACCCAGAACAGCAACCAGGCCTGCGATTCGATGCCGTCGTAGGCGAGTTGGCGGGAGAGACCCCACTGCAGGGCGGTCGTGGCGATGACGCCCCAGGTCAGCAGGTCCCTGACGAAACCGTTCGGCACCCGTCGGTAGGCCTCGGCGAGCGACCGGCGCCAGCCGCGCAGGCTCAGTTGCCGGAATGCCGGTCGCAGCAGTCCGCCGCGCACGTCAAGGCGAACGGGTCGCATCGAGCGTTTGGCGGGACGTCTCTTCGTGCTGATGATGCGGGCGTCGCCGAAGACGGCGTTGAGCAGGTCCTTGTCGGCGTCGGTCAGGGCCGTCTCATGCACGTATTCGAACTCGTACCAGTGCCGGCCGGCGGGGGAGTTCGCGCCGTCGTTGCCGCCGTCGACCCTGCCGTCGGTCACGGGACTCACCCGGAGCAGTCGCACGTTTCCGCGCACGGCCAGGTCGAGCAGGGAGGCCACGATGGACCGGCGGCTCCGGCCCAGGATGTGTGAGGCGAGCATGAGGTCGACGCCCGCCTGGGGCGTGCTCTCGGCAATGACGATGCCGCGACCTGAGGCATTCCGCCACACCGTGGCCCGGGCGAGGAGCCCGAGCAGGAGCAGCCCGACGCCCACCAGGATCGGCAGGAACGGCGCGAGCAGGCGCATCCACTCGAGGAGCGAGCGGTCGGAGGGCACGAAAGTGCCGTCGGCGAAGTGGAACTCCACCCAGACCGTGCCGAACGGCGGCAGAGTAGACAACACCCGGTTGTGGAAGACCGCCTGCCCGGGCTGGGCGAGGGGATCGTCGTCGGCGACCCGGTCGAATGAGGCGGTGCTGCCCAGGATCGCCCAGGCGACGCCCCAGGTCGGTTCTCCGGTCAAGTGCGCCGCGAGCGCTGTGTCCATGCGCACGGTCACGTCGATGCCGCCGATGCCCTGCAGCCAGCGTTCGCCGGTCACGCTCCAGTTCAGGCTGTCCTCGAACGCGGTGTTCTGGGCGTCCTGGACATGATCGGTCAGCTCGGTCTGTACATAACGGATCAGGAACCGGTGGTCGCCGACGAGTCGGGCGCCGGTGTCGGTGGAGATCTTCCAGGTGTCGCCGCTGCGGGTGACCGTGAACGGAACGGCGGTGCCCCCGGCATCCGTCACCGAGGTCACCGTGGTGTGCACGGTGTGGCCGCGGCTTTCGGCGACCAGGTAACGGGTGATGCCGGTGGCCGTGGAGTCGGAGCCGAAGATTCCATCGACGGTCTCGAGCACGGTCGCCCGCGAGTGGCCCTGCGCGTCGGCGTCGAGCGTGTAGTCGACGGAGAGGTTGCGGATCAGGAACTCGTCTGCGGAGGTCTTGGCCGGGTGCAGGTACTGGTCGAGGGTGTCGGGCGGGGTGAGATCCTTGCCGAGCAGCATGGCCAGCCCGGCCAGGGTGAGGAGCAGGCACACCGTGCGGAGGATCAGCCGCTTGCGGCCGATGCCGATCGCGTCCGCCCAACGATCGAGGCGTTCCAGGCGCCGGCCGAATGCGGCGACGAAACCGGATGCTGCCGGTGTCGCCGGTTCCACCGGGCTGGCGTCGTGCGCTGGGCTGGAGCTGGAGTCGGCCATCCCGCCAGCCTAGGGGGCGGTTCGGTGCGCGGCTGTCGCGCTCGCGACCGCTCTGGACCGCGGTGTTCGTGACTGGCGTGGGTGCGGCCCGTCCCGGACGTACCCGCGCTGCCGGGTGTGGCGGGGGAGTGCACCAGTGGCGCGACGTGGCGGCCGGTGTCAGAGGCAGGCGAAGACGGTCAGGCGCCACTGTCTCGTCTCGAAGGCAATCCGGACAATGTATGAATACGCGAAGTCGTAGTCGAAGGTATACGAGGTGCCGCCCTCGACCATGATGTCGTCGAAGGCCTCGCCCTGGCACATGGGTCGGTAGTTGGCGTTGTTCTGGACAACGGGAGGGTCCAGGAAGGTGGGGTGGGGCAGGAACTTGATGTCCGGGTAGCTGGGCGTCGTGCCGCCGGTGCTGCCGGTTCCGCTCGACCCGGAACTCCCGGAGGCACCGGAATTCCGGGAGGCGGTCGCTGCGGCGACCCGTGCGGCTTCAGCGGCGGCGGCTTCGGCCGCGGCTTGGGCTGCGGCCACGGCGGCCGCCTGATTTGCCGTCAGTGCGGCATTCGCGACGACGACCGCGGTGAAGGCCTTCGGCAGTTCCCCGTGGGTGATGGCCGCGGCGCGCAGTGCGCGAACGGCCGTGGTGACAGCATCCCGGGAGTTCTGATCGGCAGCGGTCTGCACGCCGACGGCGGTCTCCGCTGCGGTGGCTTCCGCATCCGCGATGGCCTGGAGCCGTCGTACGACGACGGAGCGAGCTTCGGCGATCGCCCGGGGGTAACCGGCGTGCGCGGCCAAGCTCAGCCGGTCCCGGGCGACGTTCACTTGAGCGACGAGGGTCGGGTCGACGACACCGGCCAGGCCCGTATCGAAGTCATCCAACGGGAGAACGAAAAGGGCGACTTCGGTGCGCAGCGCCGCCAGTTCACTCACGGCTCGCGCGGCCGTCGCCGCGAGGGTCGCACGCCTCGCGTCCTCGGCGACGACCCGATCGTGTTCGGCCGAAGCCAGCGGGATGCCGATCCCGGCGGTAAGGAGGGTCGCGAGACCGATGGCGATTGTCACAGCGAGCACGGTTCGCTGCTTCCGGGACCGCACCGGGAGCCGCACCGCGGATCCGTCGGCAGGGGAGGTCGAGTCAGGCCCGTCCGCGCCACCCGGTGCGGGGCTGGGCCGATCCCCGCCGGCTGCGGTCGTGTCGGCTCCTGTTCCGGTGCCCATGCGGTCCTCGCTTCATCGGTGATCGGGGGACGTCGGTTGGGCATCCACGGGATACACCAGCGCACCTCTCGTCAGGCTATCGGGTGGCCGCGCGGCAGCCGGATCCCCCATTCGAGGCTCGTCACACCAGTCCGACGGTCGCTGTCGGTTTGACCGAGGGCGCATCAGCGCTCAGAATGGAACTAAGTTCCATTTTGGGGCCGTGAAGCGCAAGGAGTCTCCGTGCAGATCCGCAATGCCACCAGCCCGACCGAAGTTCAGGGAATGACGACCGCCGAACTGCGCGAACGCTTCCTCGTCACCGACCTCTTCGTCGACGACGAACTGCGGGCCGTCTACTCGCACGAAGACCGCGTCATCCTGGTCGGGGTCAGCCCGGTCACGTCCCCGCTCACGCTCGAGAGCTTCCCCGAACTGCGCACCGACCACTTCTTCGAGCGCCGCGAGGCCGGGGTCGTCAACGTCGGCGGATCCGGAACCGTTGTCGTCGATGGCGTGCCGTTCGACCTCGGACACGGATCGTGCCTGTACATCGGGCGCGGGGCATCCGTCGTCGAATTCATCTCGGACAGCGCGAGCGCCGCGCCCGAGACCGAAGACGCCGCCCGCTTCTATGTCTTCTCCGCTCCGGCGCACACCGCGTACCCGACCACTCTCGTGCCCGCCGGAACCGGCATCGTGCGCGAGCTCGGCGACCAGTCCACGTCGAACCGTCGCACGCTCAACCAGTACATCCACGAGAACGGCGTGCGCAGCTGCCAGGTCGTGATGGGCGTGACGAGCCTGCACGAGGGCAGCATGTGGAACACCATGCCGGCGCACACCCACGACCGTCGCATGGAGGCCTACCTCTATTTCGACCTGCCCGAGGCCGCCCGCGTCGTGCACCTGATGGGCGAGCCGACCGAAACCCGCCACCTGATCGTCGCCAACCGCCAGGCGACCATCGCGCCGAGCTGGTCGATCCACTCTGGCGTCGGCACCTCGAACTACTCCTTCATCTGGGCCATGGCCGGCGAGAACCAGTCCTTCGACGACATGGACGCCGTGGACATCACGGCCGTTTCCTGATGACCGCTGACCTGGCCGGCGAGCGGATGCCGTCGGCCCCCGCCGCCGTCCGGGTCGCCTCGGACGTTGCGCCCGTTCTGCCCTCGTCAACGCCGGCGGACGCCGGGCACGCCGCCGCGCACCTCGCCGCGCACCCCGCCGCCCCGGCCGGCGCCGCCGAGCGCACCCTCCTTGTGCTCGAGGCCGCCCTCGAGCATCCGAGATTCTCGGACGTCGTCGCCGCGACCGGCCTGCCCAAGGCCACCGTGCACCGCCTGCTCGCGACCCTCGTGACCCAGCGATTCCTCGCCACCGACCCGGCCGGCAGCTACCTGCCGGGCCCGGCGCTCCTCGCGATCGCCGGCCGGGCGCTCGCCGGCATCGACATCTCCGCGATCGCCCAACCCTTCGTCGACGACCTCGTCGCCACCGTGGACTGCACCGTCCACATCGGCTACCTCTCCGGCGACTCGATCGTCTACGTGATGCGCAGCGACTCCCGCAAACCGTACACAATGCCGTCCCGCGTCGGCCACGCCGCCCCGCTGCACACCACCGGCATCGGCAAGGTCATCCTCGCGAGCTATCCCGATGGCACCGTCGACCGCATCATCGCAAGCGCCGGCCTCGCCCGGGTGACGGATGCCTCGATCACCGACCCGGACGCCTTCCGCCGCGAGATCGCCGACGTGCGCTCGCGCGGCACCGCCCGCGACCGCGGCGAGAACGTGCCCGGAATCGCCTGCATCGCGGCGCCCCTCTTCGACCACACCGGAACCGTTCGCTACGGTCTCAGCGTGTCCACGCTCTCGATCGAGCACACCGACGCCCAGATCGAGGCGATGTCCGGGCCCCTGCTGCAGGCCGCTGCCGCGATCTCCAACGCCCTCGGCTACCAGGGAAGCGCATTCGCGACCACAACGTTAGGAAACAACTCATGAGTGTCCTGAATCTCTTCGACCTCAGCGGCAAGACCGCCGTCGTCACCGGCGCGAGCCGCGGCATCGGTTTCGCCATGGCCGTCGCCCTCGCCGAGGCCGGGGCGGACATCGTCGGCGTCTCGTCGAGGATGCCCGAACACGGCAGCGCGATCGAGACCGCGGTCACCGCTCTCGGGCGCCGGTTCACCGCACTGCACGCCGACTTCGCCGACCGGGCCGCAGTGACCGCCCTCGCCGCCGAGATCACGGCGCTCGGCCCGGTCGACGTGCTCGTCAACAACGCCGGCACCATCGCCCGCGCGCCCGCCGCCGAGCACCTCGACGAGATGTGGGACCGCGTGATCGCCGTCAACCTCTCGAGCCAGTTCGTGCTCAGCCGGGAGATCGGCCGCACCATGATCGCGCAGGGACACGGCAAGATCATCTTCACCGCCTCGCTGCTGAGCTTCCAGGGTGGGCTCAACGTGCCCGGGTACACGGCCTCGAAGTCCGCGATCGCCGGACTCACCAAGGCCCTCTCCAACGAGTGGGCGCCGCTCGGCGTCAACGTCAACGCCATCGCCCCCGGGTACTTCGCGACCGACAACACCCAGGCCCTCCAGGACGATGCCGGCCGGTCCGACGCCATCCTCGAACGGATCCCCGCCGCCCGCTGGGGCACCCCCGCCGACCTCGCCGGAGCGACGGTCTTCCTCGCATCCGCCGCCTCGGACTACGTGAACGGCATCGTCCTCCCCGTCGACGGCGGCTGGCTCGGCCGCTAGCAGCCACACCCCCGCTCCCGCTCCCGCTCCCGCTCCACGAACCAGGCCACGACCTCCCGCGAGAGTACACTTTTGGCCCTTTAAACCCGTGGTTTAAAGGGCCAAAAACGTACTCTCGCGAGGGAGAGCGACGGGTGCGGGGCGGGGCAGACGGGTCAGGCGGAGTCGCGCCAGACGATCGGGGTGGTGAGCAGGATGCCGCCGAGCTCGGGTTCTTCGCCGCGCAGCTGGGCGAGCACCGACTCCGCGGCCCGCTCGCCGAGGCCCGCGGCCGGCTGGTGCACGGTCGAGAGCAGCGGCTGGCAACGCAACGCCCAGGCGCTGTCGTCGAAGCCGACGACGCCGACGTCTCCTGGAACGCTGCGACCCGCCTCGCGGAGCGCCTCGAGTGCGCCCGCCGCAACGGCATCGGATGCCGCGAACACCCCGTCGAGATGGGGCTCGGCGGCGAGCAGCGCACGCATGCCCTTGACGCCATCGGCATACGCGTAGAACGGCACCCGGGCGACGAGGGCCGGGTCGAACAGGGGGCCGAGGGCATCCGTGAAACCGGCGAGACGGTCGGCACCGGAGTCGCGGTCGAGGGCGGAAGCGATCATGCCGACGCGCGTGCGCCCGGTGGCGAGCAGACGGTCCGTGATCGCGCGCGCCGAGCTCCGGTTGTCGATGCCGACGAACGGCAGTTGCCGCAGGTCCGGCGGATGCCCGACAAACGCCGACGGCAGTCCCAGCTTCTCGATAATGCGCGTGATCGGGTCATTCTTGCGAGCCGACACGACGATGACCCCGTCGACGAAGCCGCCGCTGAGGTACCGGGCGACCCGGTCGGTGTCCCGCTCGGAGTCGATGATGAGGCAGACCATCTGGAAGTCGGCGAGGGACAGCGCGGCGTTGGCCCCGAGCAGGATCTCGCCGATATTGGGGTCTTCCAGGAAGAGCGAGTGTGGCTCGTGCACGATGAAACCGATCGCCTGCGAGCGCTGCATGACGAGGTTGCGGGCGGCGGTGTTCGGCACGTAGCCGACCTTCTCGATGGCGGCCTCGATCGCGATCCGCGCCTCGGCGGACACGTAGGGCTCGTCGTTCACGACCCGGCTCACGGTGCCGCGCGAGACCCCGGCCTCGAGGGCGACATCGTGGATCGTGGCACGTCTGCGCCGCCCCGGATTGGTCACCATTCGATAACTGTATCGCCCGTTTCGCGAAATGGTCCTTGACACGGATCGCGATCCGTACTTACTCTGTGTACGTTCACAGATCACCGGTACGGCCTTTTTTTCCGCCGGCTCTGTGCACGTTCACAGACCATCCGGCGGATGCCGGTGCCAATGACGTCAGGGAGCCGATGAACGCGCGAGCAGCAGTCCAGAACGAGGCGGCCCCTGCGGTCCCGTTCGCCCACGACGGCCTCGCATACGGGTGCGACTACAACCCCGAGCAGTGGGGCCCCGAAACGTGGGCCGAGGACATGCGGCTGATGCGCGAGGCCGGCGTCGACCTCGTCGCGATCAACATCTTCGGCTGGTCCCACATTGAGCCGCGGCCGGGGGAGTACGACTTCGCCAACCTCGACACGATCATCGACTTGCTGCACGCGAACGGCATCCGGGTCAACCTCGGCACCGGCACTTCCTCGCCGCCGCCGTGGCTCACCACGCTGCACCCGGAGATCCTCCCGGAGACCGAGGACGGCAGCATCCGTTACCCCGGCGGTCGCCAGGCCTGGTGCCCGAGCTCGCCGGTGTTCCGCGAGCGTGCCCTCGCCCTCGTCGAGAAGGTCGCCGAACGCTACGGCCGGCACCCTGCGATCGCACTCTGGCACGTCTCCAACGAACTCGGCTGCCACAACGCGCTCTGCTACGACGAAGACAGCACGGTCGCCTTCCGGCGCTGGCTCCAGGCGCGCTACGGCACCATCGCCGCGCTCAACGCGGCCTGGGGCACCTCATTCTGGAGCCAGCAGTACGGCGAATGGTCGGAGATCCTCACACCGCGCCTCACCCTCTCGAGCCGCAACCCCGGCCAGGTTCTCGACTTCCACCGGTTCAGGCTCCGACGAACTGCTCGACTACTACCACAGCGAACGCGACATCATCCGCCGCCACAGCGCGGTGCCGGTCACCACCAACTTCATGGTCACCGCGCACATCCGCAACCTCGACTACTGGCAGTGGGCCCCCGAGGTCGACGTGATCGCCAACGACCACTACCTCGACCACCGCCTCGGCGACCCCGTCACCGAGCTCTCCTTCGCCGCAGACCTCACCCGCGGGCTCGCCGGCGGGGCACCCTGGCTGCTGATGGAGCAGGCGACCGGCGCCGTGAACTGGCAGCCTCACAACCTCGCCAAGGCTCCGGGGGAGCTGACCCGGAACTCGCTGACCCATGTCGCTCGCGGCGCGGACGCGGTCTGCTTCTTCCAATGGCGGGCCTCGCTGCAGGGCTCGGAGAAATTCCACTCCGCGCTCGTTCCCCACGCCGGCACCGACACCGAACTCTGGCGCGAGGTCGTCGCGCTCGGTGCCACACTCGACCGGCTCGTCGACGTCGCCGGCACCCGGGTCGTTGCCGACGCCGCGATCATCTTCAGCTGGGAGGCGTGGTGGGCCGGTGACGGTGAGTCCCGGCCCTCGCACTCCGTGGAGTACCTCGGCCAGATGCACGCCGCGTACACGGCGTTGCACCGGCTCGGCGTGACCGTCGACGTGGTCGCCCCGGATGCAGACCTGGGCCGGTACCGGCTCGTCGTCGTGCCCACGCTCTACCTGGTGAACGACGCGGATGCCGCGAACCTCAGCGACTACGTCGCGAACGGCGGTCACGCGGTCGTGACCTTCTTCAGCGGCATCGTCGACGAGGACGACCGGGTGCGCCCGGGCGGCTACCCCGGAGCGTTCCGCGAGCTGCTCGGCATCCGCGTGGAGGAATTCTCCCCGCTCTTGCCTGGCCGCCAGGTCGGCCTCGACTCCGGTGCGGCCGCCGGGCTCTGGACCGAGCGGCTGCACCTCGACGGCGCAACCGCGGTCGCCCGGTATCTCGACGGCCCCCTGCCGGGCTTCCCTGCGATCACCCGCAACAGCTTCGGCCGCGGCACCGCCTGGTACCTGGCCACCGCCCTCGACTCCGACGCCCTGCGTGAGGTGATGCGCACGGCCACCCAGGCCGCGCACGTCACCGCGCTCGGCCCGGAATCGGACGGCTCGATCGAGGTCGTGCGTCGCGCCGATGCGACGCACAGCTACCTCTTCATCATCAACCACGGCCACAGCACGATCGAGATCGCAGCCAGCGGGCGCGAACTCGTCACCGACGTCGCCGTCGACCGCATTGTGCGCGTACCGGCCGGCGCCGTGCGCGTCATCAGAGAGGACACGGCAGCATGAGCGCTTCCACCGCCCGATTCACGGATGCCCCGGGCGGCGACGCCCGCACGGCCCGCCGGCTCGCGAGACAGCCCGGCACCCGCCCGCGGCCCGCGAGGCCCCGCGTGCAGCACAAGCGCGCGATCCTGATCTTCGTGCTCCCGTTCGGCGTCCTGTTCGCCCTGTTCTACCTCGTGCCGATCGGCTACGCGATCTACGAGTCCCTGCTCGTGATCAAGCGGGAGGGCACCTTCGGCGCGGCCAGTGAGGTCTTCGGCGGCTTCAGCCAGTACGTGCTGGTCTTCCAGAACGGCCCGTTCTGGCAGTCCGTCGGCCGGGTGCTCGCCTTCGGCGCCGTGCAGGTGCCGATCATGCTCGGACTCGCGCTGCTGTTCGCGCTGCTGCTCGACTCCCCGCTCGTGCGCGGCAAGAAGTTCTTCAGGCTCGCCTTCTTCGTGCCATACGCTGTCCCCGGTGTCATCGCCGCGATCATGTGGGGCTACCTCTACTCCCCGAACCTGTCGCCGTTCAGCGCGGTCACCCAGAACGTCAACTTCCTCTCCGCCGACCTCGTGCTCTGGGCGATCGCGAACGTCGTCACCTGGGTCTACGTCGGCTACAACATGCTGATCATCTACTCGGCGCTCCTGGCCATCCCGGCCGAGCTCTACGAGGCCGCCCGCCTCGACGGCGCCGGGCAGCTGCGCATCGCCTGGTCGGTGAAGATCCCGCTGATCATGCCCGCGATCGTGCTCACCGCGATCTTCTCCATCATCGGCACCCTGCAACTCCTCGCCGAGCCGCAGGTGTTCCGGAGCTTCAGGCTCCGCCGTGACGAGCACGTTCACCCCGAACCTCACCGTGTACACGACCTCGTCGATCCCCAACGTCAACCTCGCGGCCGCGTTCTCGGTGGTGCTGGCCCTGGCCACCTTCGTGCTCTCGTTCACGTTCCTCAAGTTCACCCAGCGGAAGGAAGCCAAGTGAGCACCCTGGTCCCCACCCCCGAGACGTCCACCGGTGCCGGCGGCCCGGCCCGCGGCATCCGCCCCTCGACCGCGAAGCCGCCCCGTGCCCAGCGCGAGAGCCCGTTCGCCCGGGCCAGCGCCATGATCGTGATGGGCGTCTTCACGCTCTACTTCCTGGTGCCGGTCTGGTGGCTGCTCGTCGCCGCCACGAAGGACCGCGCCCAGTTCACCGGCACGAACCCGCTCTGGTTCGCGGACTTCTCCCTGTTCCAGAACATCGGCGCCCTGGTCAGCTACCGCGACGGCGTCTACCTCAAATGGATGCTCAACAGCGCGCTGTACGCCGGGCTCGGCGCCCTGGTCGGAACGATCATCGCCGGCATGTGCGGCTACGCCCTCGCCAAGTACCGGTTCCCCGGACGCGAACTCATCTTCAACGTCGTGCTCGGCGGGGTGCTCGTTCCCGCAACGGCCCTGGCGCTGCCGCTGTTCCTGATCTTCAGCCAGATCAGCCTCACCAACACGTTCTGGTCGGTGTTCCTGCCGAGCCTCGTCAGCCCGTTCGGGGTTTACCTCGCCCGCATCTACGCCTCGGCGAGCGTGCCGGACGAACTGATCGAGGCCGCGCGCCTCGACGGGGCCGGCGAGGTGCGCACCTTCTTCACCGTTTCGGTGCGGATGATGGTGCCCGCCCTGGTCACCGTGTTCCTCTTCCAGTTCGTCGCGATCTGGAACAACTTCTTCCTGCCGCTGATCATGCTGCGCGACGAGACGCTGTTCCCGGTCACTCTCGGGCTCTACGGCTGGAACTCGCAGGTCAACCAGATCCCCGTGCTGCGCGACTACGTGCTCATCGGCGCGCTGCTGTCGATCATCCCGCTCATCATCATCTTCCTGCTCCTTCAACGCTTCTGGCGGAACGGCCTCAGCGCCGGCTCGGTCAAGTAGCCCCCCCACTTCACCTCCGCATCACCCACAGCACCACCCGCCCGGAACGCCGGACGGTTCCTTTCCCAAGAGAAAAGAAGAAGACACATGCGAATGAAGAAAAGAGCGGTCGCCGTTGCCCTGCTCGCCGCAGCTTCGGTTGCCCTGACCGGCTGCTCCGCCTCGACCACTAGCTCCGACACCGCTGCCGCAGCCTGCGCACCGTCCACCGGCAAGGTCGACCTCACCTTCACCACCTGGGTCCCCGGCATGGATGACGCCGTGGCGGTCTGGAACAAGGCGAACCCCGACATCCAGGTGAAGGTGCAGACCGGCCCGAACGGTAACGGCGGCACCTACCAGAACTTCTTCAACCAGCTCAAGGCCGGCAACGCGCCCGACCTCGGCCAGATCGAGTACGACGCGCTCCCGAACTTCCGGGTACAGGACGGCCTGACCGACCTCGCCGCCTGCGCCGGCGTGCTCGATGCGAAGAAGGACTTCGTCGACTGGACCTGGGGACAGGTCAACTTCGGCGAGGACAAGTCCGTGTACGCGATCCCGCAGGACGCCGGCCCCATGGCCATGTTCTACCGCGCCGACCTGTTCAAGGCGAACAACATCGCCATCCCGACCACCTGGGCCGAGTACACCGCCGCCGCAGAGAAGATCCGCGCGACCGGCGGCTACATCACCAACTTCTCCCAGAGCGACATCAACCAGTTCGCCGGACTCGTCTGGCAGGCCGGCGGCACTTGGTTCAAGAACGACGGTACCAACTGGACCGTCAACCTGACCGACCCGACCACCGCCAAGGTGGCCGCATACTGGCAGGACCTGATCGACCGGGACCTCGTCTCGACCAACCCGCCGTGGACCGACGAGTGGAACAACGCCTACAACACCGGCAGTGACTGGACCTGGAACTCCGCAGCCTGGGGCGCAAACTCCATCGCGAGCGGTGCCCCCGACACGGCCGGCAAGTGGGCCGTCGCCGAGTCCCCGCAGTGGGCTGCCGGCGACAAGGCCAGCGGCAACTGGGGCGGATCCTCGACCGCCGTCTTCAAGGGATCGAAGCACCCCTATGAGGCCGCGAAGTTCGCGCTCTGGCTGAACACCTCCGATGAGGCGCTCACCCTGCTGAACAAGTCCGCCAACCTGTACCCGGCGGCCAAGTCCGGCCTCGAACTGCCCGCGCTCAAGGCCGGAGTCGACTTCTACGGTGGCCAGGCCATCTACGACGTCTTCTCGAAGGCATCCTCGCAGGTCTCGCCCGACTTCACCTGGGGCCCGACCATGACGCAGACGTACAACGACGTCTCGGACGGATTCAAGGCTGCGGTCACCAAGAAGGGCACCCTGATCGATGCCCTGAAGACCGGGCAGACGGCTACGATTGCGGCCATGACGGCGCAGTCGATCCCCGTCAACAAGTAGGGGAGCCTGCGGGTCGTGCGGGTCAGCTGACGCGCACGGCCCGCACCACTCGCTCGACCCGTTTGGCCCGTCCGATCCGTTCACGCCGAGTGAGCAGTTAGCAGCGAACTTCGTGATTCACACTCCCCAGGCGGATGCTCCGACCGGGCTGTTCCACCTCCGTGCCGCGGGCACCAGCCTTGTGCTGGACGCCCGCGGCACGGCCGTTCCCGTGATCGTGCATTGGGGTGCCGACCTCGGGGAATTGAACGGGGCCGAACTGGCCGTTCTCGCCGACGCCGCGGTTCCCGCGGTCTCGCCGAGTTCGATCGACGTGCCCCTGCGGCTCTCGCTGCTGCCGACGCTCGCCGAGGGGTGGAGCGGCCGGCCCGGGGTGACCGGGTTCCGGCGGGGCACTGCAGCGCGCGGTCGGCCGGCCGAGCTCGCGCTGCGGCTCGACGCGGTGCAGAGCCAGGGTGCACGAATGCTCCGCATCGACACGGCGGATGCCGGGGCATCCGTCTCGGTGTCGACGGACCTCGAACTCACAGTCGAGGGGGTGCTGCGTGTGCGGCACACCCTGACCAACACGGGCGACACCGACTTCGAACTCGGCTCGCTCGACGTGACCCTGCCCGTGCCCGACCGGGCCGGGGAACTCCTCGATTTCACCGGGCTGTGGAGCCACGAACGCCGCCCGCAGCGCACGACGCTCGCGCACGGTATCTGGAGCCGCGAGAGCCGACACGGCCGGCCCGGCCACGACGACCCGTTCCTCTCGGTCGCGGGGGTGCCCGGGTTCGGGTTCCGTCGCGGCGAGGTGTGGGCGGTGCACCTGGCGTGGAGCGGCGACAAGCGGGTCTGGGCGGAACGCTCCGCCCTCGGCGCCGCAACCCTCGGGACCGGCGAGTTGCTCGCCCCCGGGGAACTGGCCCTGCCCGCCGGGGCCGCCTACACCTCACCCTGGACGATTGCCGCCTACTCGGCGGCCGGGCTGGACGGACTGTCGGCGCGGCTGCATCCGTGGATTCGGTCCTGGGCGACGCCTGCCGCGGACGCGACAGCGCGAACCCTGCGCCCGGTCGTGCTCAACACCTGGGAGGCCGTGTACTTCGACCACGACCTGCCCACGCTCACCCGGCTGGTCGAGGCCGCCGCACAGGTCGGGGTCGAGCGGTTCGTGCTCGACGATGGCTGGTTCACCGGACGCACCGATGACAGGCGCGCGCTCGGCGACTGGTTCGTCGACCCCGTGACCTGGCCGGGCGGCCTGCATCCGCTCGTCGAGCGGGTGCACGCGGCCGGCCTCTCCTTCGGGCTCTGGGTCGAACCGGAAATGGTGAGCCTCGACTCCGAGCTTGCGCACGCGCATCCGGACTGGGTGCTCGGTGCGGCCGGTGCGCTCGAATGGCGGTTCCAGCGGGTGCTCGACCTGGGCAATCCGGATGCCTTCGCGTACGTGCTCGCCCGGCTCACGGCCCTCCTCGACGAGTACCCGATCGCCTATCTGAAGTGGGATCACAACCGGGACCTGCTCGGCGGCTCGGCGCACCGGCAGACGTCGGCGGTCTACCGGCTGCTCGGCATGCTGCGCGCCGCGCACCCGGGCCTGGAGATCGAGTCCTGCGCCTCGGGCGGGGCGCGGATCGACCTGGGCATCCTGCCACTCGTCGACCGGGTCTGGACCAGCGACACCAACGACCCGCTCGAGCGGCAGCAGATCCAGCGATACACCGGCGTGCTCGTGCCGCCGGAATACCTCGGCGGGCACCTCGGCGCCGCGACCGCGCACACCACGGGCCGCACCGCGTCGCTCGGCTTCCGGCTCGCGACCGCGCTCTTCGGCAGCGCCGGCATCGAGTGGGACCTCACCCGGGCTTCGGCCGGTGAGCTCGAGGTCATCGCCGGGTGGATCGCGGAGTACACACGGCTGCGCCCGCTGTTGCACTCCGGTGCCGTCGTTCACGCTGATGCATCGGACCCCGCGCTCGAGCCTGCACGGCGTCGTGGCCGCGGACGGGGCATCCGCTGTGTTCGCCTACGTCGCGCTCGCCGCGCCGCGGACCGCGTTGCCTGCGCCGCTGCGGTTTCCCGGGCTCGACCCCGCCGCGCACTACACGGTGCGGCCTTTGACGATCGGCGGGCCCGTGGACCCCGGCGCTGGGAGTTCCGGTGCGGGGGAGGCCGGCGTGCCGTCGGTCGCGCCGCGGGTGATACAGGATGCCGCCCCGGCGTGGCTGCGGCGCGGCTCGGTGACCCTGAGCGGAGCCGTGCTCACCGAGGTCGGACTGCCCGCCCCGCTCCTCGCCCCCGAGCAGGCGGCCCTCTACGAGCTCACCCGCCTCTGAGTCGCCCACCTGAGACGTTCAGCTCAGCTCAGCTCAGCTCAGTTCAGTTCAGTTCTTGGTCACGGCGTCTGGCGAGGCCTAACTCCTGCAAATTCCGGGTGGACACGAGAGAGGTGGGCGGGGCTACTCGCAGCCGACCCCGTCTTTGTCGCGGTCGAACTTGGACTGCCAGCCCGGGTCGCCAGGGTGGATCGGTGCGGCACCGGCGGCCCTGACGGCCGTGCAGTTCTCGTAATAGACATCGGACGGCGCGGCGGGCGCCGGCGCCGGGGCGGCGGGTGCCGGGGCGGCCGGGGCGGGCTCGGGAGCAGGGGCGGCGGGAGTGGGCGCCGCCGGCACCGGGGCGACGACGACGGGTGCGGGCGCTGGCGCGAATCCGGACGTGAGAGCCGGCTCGGTCGGGCAGGTGTCGAGGATGCGCGTCATCGCATCCCGTTCGGCCTGCGTCACCCAGAGGCCGTAGGTTGCCTTGACCGAGATCTGCCGCGCGACGTAGTGGCACCGGTATGCCTTGTTCGCGGGCAGCCAGGTCGCGGTGTCGCCGTCGCTCTTCTGCTCGTTGGAGCGTCCGTCGACCGCGAGCAGGTTGAGGGGATCGTTCGCGAGCGAGACGCGCTGCGCCTGGCTGAGCTGCTGCGCGCCGGTCTGCCAGGCGTTTGCGAGCGGCACCACGTGGTCGATCTGCACGAGGGCGGATGTCGCCGCTCCCCGCACGAAGGAAATCGTCGCGTTCGTGTACGGGGAGACGATCGTGCCGGACATCACCTTGCACGTTCCCGACTTGACGACGCTCGTGAGGTCGCGGCCGAGAACGTCATTGCGGGTGTCGCAGCCGTTGCGGTCGACGTCGAGCCAGGCGGTGCCGAAGTCGCCGACCCGGTCGTAGCCGGTCTTGGGCGCCTTGCCCTTGACGGCGAGAGTCGCGAGCAGGGTGACGGCGAGGGTGTTGGTCGCCGAGGTGTCGGTGATCGCGACCGTCGCAGCATCGGAGGCTGCGGTGACGCTCGTGGGGTCGGCCGGCGATTCCTCGGTGAACGCCGCCACCGGTGTGGCCGTGGCCGTTGCCTTCGCGATCGAACTCGAGCCTGCTGGGTGTCGCGCTCGCCGTTGCGCTCGCCGCGGACGTGTCGGCGAGCCGCCCTGCGGGGTGTGTCGCAGCCTGGACGCCGCCGCCCACCAGTGTGAGCACGAGGCTTGCAGCGAGCGCAATCGCCGCCACCTTGCGTGAGGGCAGCGCAGCCCAGGAGCCACGACCGGAGACGACAGAATAGAGGGCCGTCACGAGCCCGATCAGCCCGGCCATCACGAGGAGGGTGCCGAACCCTCCGATCGAAGCCAGCAGCAGGACGAATACGACGATTCCGCCGGCGATCCAGCTCAGCGGCTTCAACGAACCGACGAACCGCTTGATCTTCGCTTCGAGGGTGGCGGGCTTCTGTGGTGCGGGCGTCATGGCGGCCTTCCGGGTCACCTGAGCCTAGGCGTAACCGGAGGCTCGCCCCCACACCCACTCCGGGGCGTCGCGAATACCGGTCAGTCGACGAGGCGCAGGATCAGGTCCGCCCGCTCGCGAGTGCGGTTGATGAGGTCTGCATTGGCCTGGTCACTTCCGCCGGCGAACGCCGCGGCATCCGCCGGGTCGCGCCCGAAGCGCACGTGCCGGCCGATCAGTCGCGGCAGCCGCACGGCGTCTGGCGTGTCCACGAACCAGACGGTGTCGAGTTCGCCGCGCAGGCTCGAGCCAGACCGGGGCATCGGTGAGTAGGTAGTTTCCCTCGGTGATGACCACCGGCACGCTGCGCGGTATGGCGATGGATGCCGCGATCGGCTCCTCGAGGCCGCGGCGGAACGAGGGGGCGTAGACGACGTCCTCGTCGCGGGCGCGGAGCCGGCGGAGGAGCGACAGGTACGAGCCGGGATCGAAGGTGTCGATCGCGCCGCGGTGTTCGGCGAGCGGCGTGCCGCGGATCAGGTCGGTCGCGAGGTGGAAGCCGTCCATCGGCACGATCACGGCGGTCTCGGCCCCGAGCCGCTCGACGAGCGCGGCCGCGAGCGTGGACTTGCCCGAGCCGGGCGCGCCGCAGAGCCCCAGCATGATGCGCGGCGCCACTTTGGCGGACCCGGCGAGAACCCGGCGCACGCGCGCCGCGAGTTCATCGACCGTGGTGTCGATCACGGGCGGGATCTTTGGGTCGAGCGACTCACCGGAGGGACGGGAGAAACGGGAGGAACCCGGCTCGCGGGAGGCGTCGGACGTCACCGCCACTGCGCCGCGACGTGCGGTGCGTGCTCCCGATGGATAGTCCGGCGGTCCCTGACCTCCCGTGCCATGCCTCACCTCTTCTGCTTCCACTGTCGTACCGGGGTGCATTCACTCAGGTCGGAATTCACCGGCCACATTGAGCACCCCTCCCGGCAACGATTGTAGGAGCAGAGTGCGGCAACGCGCCAGACGCGATGTGCCCGAGGGCCGCGCGGGCCGAGTTCGTGGATCGCCGTGACGTTCGCGCGGGAGGTGCCTCGATCATCGTTGTCAGGGGAGCCCGAACTCGCGGTCCAGGCGCTCCGATCGCGCTCGGAAAGCAAGGTATCCGGCATCCTGCTGACCGAGCAGCCGCCCCAGCGCCTGGACGGCGTCCTCATCGGTGGAGCCCATGTCGGTGACGCACCAGCGCTTGATCAGCTCAGCGCTGCCGCTCGCCCGGGCCGCGGCCCCGACCGCATCGCTGAGCTCAATCCGGAGCGACTCGATAGCGAAGGCCCCGGAGCGGCTGAGCAGCGGGGCCGAGTAGGCATCCAGCGCCTCCGCGAGCTGCCCGTTGCGTAACAAGCGCAGCACCCGGCTCACGTCCGAGGTGCCGTGGACGGCATCCGTCAGCCGATAGGGACTGGACTCCACCAGGCCCGCTACGGCCGCCCGGATGCGGTGCATCTCGATGCGGATCGTTGACGCGGCTCCGGTCTCACCGTGCACCTCGTAGGCCAGTTCCTCGGCGCTCCAGCCGCGGGTCCGCGAGTCGAGCAAGGCGAGGATCTCGGCCCGGCGGAGCGACAGTGGCACCCGGCGGCCGCCGGCGAAGACTACCGCGGGGTTGTCGCCCAGGAGCTCGAGTGCCATGCCGGTCTGGTGCCGGTCGACGGTTCTGCCCACTGCGGCGTCGGGGCCGCTGCTCGTCGCGGTGCCCGGGCGGGCCTTCAACATTTCCTCCGCGAGCCGCACTCCGGTCTTGACCATCCGCATGCTGTCGACCGTGACGGTGTCGAGTGGCCCCGACACGTTCAGCACACCCAGCAGATCGCCGGTGCGCGGGTCGCGGAGGGGCGACGCCGTGCACGCCCAGTCGTGGTGCGTGCGCACGAGGTGTTCGGCCGAGAAGAGCTGCGCGGCCCGCCCGCTGACAACGACCTCGCTGATCGCGTTGGTGCCGATCCCCGACTCGGACCAGTCCGCGCCCTCGACGAACTCCAGCCCGTCGGCCTGCCGCAGCACGGCCGGGCTGCCGACCCGCCACAGGATCTCACCCTGCGCATTGGTCAACACCAGAAGGTGCCGCCCGGAGGCGGTCTCGTCTGCGAGCAGCTCGCTGAGCGCGGGGATCACTACCGCCAGGGCATGTGCGCGGCGCAGTGAGACGACATCCGACACCTCGTGCAGGTGTCGTGGCAGGTGCGCGTCAGGATCGATCCCGACCGCCAGGGCACGCTGCCAGGAGGCCCAGAGGCCCGGGTCGACGTTCGGCCGGGCTGCACCGGACAGGGCCAGGTCGTGGGCCCGCCGCAGGAGCGCCGCGTATTCGCCGGGCGCGGAGAAGCGCAGGTCGGGCGGCACGGGCGGGGGACGGAAGCCGCCGGATCCCTGCTGGCTGTGAGGCATCCGCTGCTCCTTGGGTTGACTCGACCACTGACAGTCGCAGTGGGTGTAACGCCTGTGTAACCCCCGCGGGTTTCTACTGGAGCGTGAGGTCACGCCCGGATCAGTATGGGGAAACACTAGTGCTCCACACTTGGGCTGACCTCACTCAGCGCACACAAAGGAGTGACTATGCCTGAATCACCACGATCCGCATCACCGAATCCTGAGTCAGCGAACGAGGTCGTCGACCGCTGGCTCGCCGCCCTGGACGCCGCACTGCAATCCCGGGACATCGAAGCCGCGGTGTCCCTCTTCGAAGAGGACAGCTACTGGCGGGACTTCGTGTCGTTCACCTGGAACCTCAAGACCTTCGAGGGCAAGGACGACATCCGGCGCATGCTGGAGGCCCAGCTCGAGCACGTACGGCCCTCCGGCTGGGCACGCGCCGAAGACGCGACCGGTGACGCCGCCGCCAGCGAGGCCTGGGTGAACTTCGAGACCGGCCAGGCCCGCGGCTACGCGCACCTGCGGCTGCGGAACGGCGCCTGCTGGACCCTGCTCACCACCATGCAGGAGCTCAAGGGGTTCGAGGAGAAGAAGGGCGCCAACCGCGAGCAGGGCGTGACACACGAAATCCTGAAGGGGCGGCAGTCCTGGTTGGAGAAGAAGACCGCCAGTGAGGCCTCCCTGGGCTACGACGAGCAGCCGTACTGTGTCATCGTCGGCGGCGGCCAGGGCGGCATCGGCCTGGCCGCACGGATGCGCCGGCTCGGCGTTCCCACGATCGTGATCGAGAAGAACGCGCGCCCCGGTGACTCGTGGCGCAACCGCTACAAGTCCCTGCACCTGCACGACCCGGTCTGGTACGACCACATGCCCTACTTGAAGTTCCCGGAGGACTGGCCCGTCTTCGCATCCAAGGACAAGATCGGGGACTGGCTGGAGCACTACACCCGCATCATGGAACTCAACTACTGGTCGAGCACGGAATGCACCAAGGCCGCCTTCGACGAAGCCGCTCAGGAGTGGATCGTCGAGGTGGTGCGCGAAGGGCAGAAGGTCACCCTGCGGCCCAAGCAGCTGATCTTCGCCCTGGGCGTGTCCGGGTATCCGAACACCCCGGTCTTCGAGGGGGCCGAGACGTTCCTCGGCCAGCAGCACCACTCGTCCAAGCATGCGGGCGGCGGGGACTGGGCAGGCAAGAAGGCCGTCGTGATCGGCTCCAACAACTCCGCCCACGACATCTGCGCCGACCTGTGGGAGACCGGGGCAGAGGTGACGATGGTGCAGCGCTCCTCCACGCACATCGCCCGCAGCGACGCCCTGATGGACCTGGCGCTCGGCGACCTCTACTCGGAACGGGCGCTGGCCAACGGGGTGACCACCGAGAAGGCCGACCTGCTCTTCGCGTCCCTGCCGTACCGCATTCTCCCGACGGCGCAGATTCCCGTCTACGAGGAGATGGCTCGGCGTGACGCCGACTTCTACGCGAAGCTCACTGCGGTCGGCTTCGACCTGGATTTCGGCACCGACGGCTCCGGCCTGTTCCTCAAGTACCTCCGCCGCGGCTCCGGATACTACATCGACGTGGGTGCGTCCCAGCTGCTCATCGACGGCCGGGTCAAGGTCAAGTCGGGACAGATCGCGAGCATCACGAGCGACTCCGTGGTGCTCGCCGACGGCACCGCGCTGGAGGCCGACCTGATCGTCTACGCCACCGGCTACGGGTCGATGAACGGATGGCTGGCCGACCTGATTTCACCCGAGGTCGCCGACACGGTGGGCCGGTGCTGGGGCTATGGATCCGACACGCCCAAGGACCCGGGACCGTGGGAAGGCGAATTGCGCAACATGTGGAAGCCCACCAACGTGGAGCAGGCTCTGGATCCATGGCGGCAACCTGCACCAGAGCCGGCACTACTCCCACTATCTGGCGCTGCAGATCAAGGCCCGGATGGAGGGCCTGGACACCCCGGTGTACGAACTGCAGGAGTCCCACTTCACGCACTGACTCCTGATTGATCGTCGGGGTTCACCGGCCGTGCGGATTCGTTTCCGGTGGGCGTTGCCATTGCGGCAACGCCCACCTCGTCCTCGCGGCCGTCGTCGCGGTGTGCGGCTTCCTCGCCTGACTCGGATACCGGCGGCCTAGTCGATTCGGGCGATCACACTCCCTTGCGCGACCTCGTCTTCTTCCTGCGCGAGCAGGGTGATCGTGCCGGTCGTCTCGGGGTAGACCTCGGCGTCCACCTTGTCCATGGCCACCTCGGCGATGAGGGTGCTCGGGCTCACCGGGTCGCCCGAGTCGACGAACCACGTGACGATCACGCCCGTCGCACCCTCGGCATCCGACATCTTCGGAAAGAGCACATCGCTCACGCGTCATCCCTGTCGGCCATCGCGGCCCGCACGGCCGCCTCGATCCGCGCGGGGGTGGGCAGCACCGCGTACTCGAGCCTGGCTCGCATACGGAAGCGGTACGTCGGGCACGCACACCCGCGAGACGTGCCGAAGCAGCTCGGGCGCACGCTCGGCGACGGAGGCGATCACCTCGCCGGATAGCCCGAACGACTGGTAGTCCTCATCGACCACGATCAGCCGGCCGGTTCGGCGCACCGACTCGACGATTGCGTCCCGGTCGAGCGGCACCAGGCTGCGCAGGTCGATGACCTCCACGCTGATGCCCTCGACCGCGAGCTTCTCGGCCACATCGAGGGCGTGGTGCACCGACAGCGCGAGGGTCACGATCGTCACGTCCGAGCCCGCGCGGGCACAGCGCGCCACTCCGATCGGCACCTCGTAGGGCTCCTCGGGCACCGCGCCGATCGAGCGCCGGTTCTTCTTCATCCAGCCGAGCCCCATCACGCCCTTGTGGAAGACGAACACCACGGGGTCGTCCGAGCGGATGGCCGCCGTCATGAGTCCCTTCGCGTCGTACGGGTTCGACGGCACCACGACCTTCATCCCCGGCAGGTGCGCGAAGGTTCCCCAGAGCGTCTGGGAGTGCTGCGCCCCGTCGGAGTAGCCGCCGCCCGCCGCCATCATCAGGACCATCGGCACCCGGACGTGCCCCCGGATTCGAAGTGGATCTTCGCCATGTGGTTGTAGATCTGGTCCATGCAGACGCCGAAGAAGTCGGCGAACATCAGCTCGACGATCGGCCGCATCCCCTCGACCGCCGCTCCGATGCCGGTGCCAATGAACGCGGTCTCCGAGATGGGTGTGTCGATGATGCGGGTCGGGCCGAACTCGTCGATCAGGCCGGTCGTCGACGAGAAGATGCCGCCGTACGGGCCCACATCCTCGCCCATCACGAATACCGAGTCGTCGAGTCGCATCTGCTGGGCGATCGCCTCCTGCATGGCCTTGGCCGTCGAGAGCTTGCGGATGCCCGGCTCCGGCTCTACGGGAAGCGGCGGCACTGCAGTGTCGAGTGTGTCGGTCATGAGCGTGCTCCTTCGGCGAAAACGTAGTCGAGCGCCTCGGCGGGGTTCGGCAGCGGCGACTCCTTGGCGAAGTCGATCGCGTCTTCGACGAGCGCGGTGGCGGATGCCTGCATCGCCGAGTAGTCCGCCTCCGTGATGATCCCCGCCGCGGTGAGGGCATGCCGGTATGTGGGCAGGGGGTCCCGGCCGGGCACCCCCTCGAGGTCGGTGCGGTAGCCCTGGGCGTCGCCCTCGAAGTGTCCCCAGAGTCGCAGGGTGTGCACCTCGATCAGGGAGGGCCCATCGCCGGCCCTGGCCCGCGCGATCGCCTCCCCGGCTGCCTCGTACACGCCCTCGACCGAGTTCTCCTCGACCCGGATCCCCGGTATCCCGTATGCGGCGCCGCGCACGGCGTTCGAGCTCACCGAGGTCGACTGCGCCCGTGGCACCGAGATCCCCCACTCGTTGTCTTCGACCACGAACACCACGGGCAGTTTCCAGAGCGCCGCGAGATTGAGGGACTCGTGGAAGGCGCCCTGGTTCGCCGCGCCCTCTCCGGTGACCGCGACGGCCACCCTGTCGGTGCCGCGCCGCTGGAACGCGAAGGCCTGGCCGAGCGCGGGCGGCAACCCCTCGGCGATGATGCCGGAGCACGAAAAGTGCGTCACCGGGTCGAAGAGGTGCATGTGCCCGCCGCGCCCGTGGCCGAGTCCGGTCTCGCGGCCGAAGATCTCGGCCGTCATCTCGCGCAGGCGCACGCCCTTGGCGATCGCCACATGGTGCGGCCGGTGCGTCGCAGTGAGGGCATCCTCTCTGGTGAGGTGCGGGCCGAGTCCGGCGGCGACCGGCTCCTGCCCTGCCGACAGGTGCATCTCGCCCGGAACGAGGCCCTTGCCGATGTCGAAGCCGGGCCCCTTGTCGGCGTGGTATTCCCGGAGGATCGCCTCCTCGTAGACGCGAATCAGAACCATGGTGTTGAGCATCTCGCGACGCAGATCGTCGGTCAGTTCGGGATAGGACGGCATTGCTTCTCCTCACGACTCGCGCGCGGGCGAGGCGGATGCCGCGGTGCACGCTGATGAGGCCCACGGTACGACCGCGCCGGCCACCCCCGATAGGGCCTTGATTTCAGCTGGCGAAGGGGGACACGACCGGCGCCCCGGTCAGCTCGGACTCCGGGCCCGGCGGAGCGAGCTGCGCACTGAGCGTGGTGCCGCGCTCGCCGAAACATCCCTCCGCGCAGAACTGGTGGATCAGGTTCCACCAGCGCAGCAGGGCACGCGCGGCCTCGTCGCTGATCTCCCTCCGGCCGGTCAGACCCTCGAGCGGGGAGGTGAGGATCTCGGCGAGCGTGGGACGGTGGCTGAGGATGGCGAATTCGAAGCGATTCCAGGAATCCAGGGGTGCCTCCCAATAGTCGTCGACCTCGGCGAGCCGGTCGACGACGGAGAACTGATGAGCGGGACCGTAGCAGTCGAGGACATCGACGAGCGGGTGCCAGAGCCGGTCAGTCCGATGGTCGTCCAGAAGCAGCGCGGAGTAGTCGCGGTGTCGCGCAACGAGGGCGCTCACGGCCAGGGCGTCCTCGAGGCTCGCGTCGAGGCTCCACGAGCGTCTCACCCCAGCCAAGGATCCGCAACGGTGGTGGCCAGCGACCTTCGTCCCGCAAGCTGCCGAGGCCCAGCAGGAGCTTCATCGCCCGCTCGACGCCGATCGACGCCAGCACGAAGACCGAATCGGCGCTCGCCGCGATGTGCCGGATGTCCTGGATGGAACGGTGCCCGTCGCGCAGGAGATTCTGAATGGAATGGGCTTCGACCTGCAGGGCGACCCCCTGGGCCGCCGTGAGGCCATCCCTGATGTGAAGTTCCATGCTGCGCCTCCGTCGCCCGGCACCGGCTCCGTTCTAGATGCCGATTTTACGAGCCGCGCCGCCGACACGCCAGACGAAACTTCCGGGCTCAGGGCACGAGCACGATCTTGCCGATGTGGGCGGATGCCTCCATCCGGCGATGCGCGGACGCCGCGTCGCTGAACGGGTACCGGCTGTCGACCACGGGACGGAAGGCTCCGGATTCGAGCCAGGGCCAGGCATCCGTGCGGAGGGCCGCGATGATCGCGGCCTTCTCGGCGAACGGCCGGGCGCGCAGGGTCGTGCCCCAGTAGCGGCCGCGCTTCTGCATGAGGTACATCGGGTTGAACACGGCATCCTGGCCGCTCTGGTTGGCGATGACCATGATGCGCCCGTCGAGGGCGAGCGCCGCGATATTGCGCGCTGCGTAGGAGCCGCCCATGATGTCGAGGATCACGTCGGCGCCGTGCCCCTCGGTGGCGCGGTCGATCTCGGCGGTGAAGTCCTGGCTGCGATAGTCGATCAGGATGTCGGCGCCGAGTTCGCGGCACACCGCGAGCTTCTCGGGGAGCCTGCCGTGACCGCGACGCGCGCGCCGGCGAGCCGGGCCAGCTGGATCGCGGTCGTGCCGATTCCGCTTGCTCCGCCGTGGACGAGCAGCGTCTCGCCGCTCTGCAGCCCGGCCGCCAGGAACACGTTCGACCAGACCGTGGCGAGTGCCTCGGGCAGTGCGGCCGCGTCGACGAGATCGATCGCTTCGGGCACGGGCAGGGCGAGCTCCTCGTGCACGACGGCCTCAGCCGCGTAGCCGCCGCCCGCGAGCAGCGCACAGACCCGTTCGCCGACGGCGAAGAGCGTGGCCGCGCTGCCGACCTCGGTCACGATTCCCGACACCTCAAGGCCCGGCCAGGCCGGGGCCCCGGCGGGTGAGGGGTAGTAGCCCTGCCGTTGGGAGACATCCGCTCGGTTGACGCCGGCGGCGGCTACCCGAATGCGGATGTCCCTGGGCCCGACCTCCAGGTCGGCCACGGTCGAAAGGGTGAGGGCGTCGGGCCCTCCGGGTACGGGTACCAGAATTGCGCGCATGCCCTCATCCTACGAGCGGCCGCTGACACGTTGCCGGTGCGCCCCGGTCCTACTCGGTGTCGGATGTTCGGGCCCCGCTACGCCCCTCGCCGTGGCCCTCGCCACGTCCGGCGCCCTGCCGGGCCCAGGTCTCCTCGTTGTAGTCGAGCACCAGGTGCGCGGGCGGAGGACCCTGCAGCATCTCGGGCGTGAGCCCGTGGAACTCGATCATCTTGTCCCGGAACCACACGTCGTGGGGGTCCTGGGAGGTGGCGAAGTCGCGGAACATCCGGGCGAGGTCGTCGGCCTCGTGATAGAGCGCGACGAAGTCGCCCTGCGGGGTCGACATGAGCGAGGCGACCTCGCGGCGCAGGCCCATCCGACGGCGGGACCGCTCGTGCTCCTCGCGGCGCGCGCCGCTCATCTCCGCGGCGAAGGCCTGCCAGGCCTCGGTCTTGCCGGGCAGGATCGGGGCAAACCACGTGATGTATTCCATGACATTTTCTCCTTTGAAGTAATGACATGCGGCAGGAGCCGAGCGGGCCGAAGCCGCGAATGGATCATTCCACGGGAGAGCGTAGTCTCCTCGTCGCGCGCCGCAACCGCGTTTTCGGGCGACCCGACAAACGCCCTCAACACCTCGGTTACGGAGAAAGCACCCTCGTCGCGTGGGCGAGGGTGCTTTCTCCGTAACCGAACAGCGCGGGCGGGCCTACTGTGCTGCCGAGTAGAACTTCTCGTCGCTGAACGACTGCGAGATGACCCAGGTGCCGGTCGCGGCATCCGCTGTCGGGATGGCGATCACGACATTGCCGGTCGCCGTTCCGGCGGGGTAGAGCTCGTGGATGTCGGACAGCGGCGCGGGGCCGACGACCGAGCTGTCGTTTTCACTGTGCGTGGTTCCGGCGGCGGACACGAAGGACACGTCGAGGTCCATCCACGGGGTGCCGGTCTTGGCGCCCTGATAGGTGACCGTGATCGGCACCATGGCGTACTGCATGCCGGCGGGTGCGGCGTCGTTGAATTGGTTCTCAGCCGCGATGATCGCGTCGGCGTTCAGGGTCGGGGCGCCGAGGGT
This sequence comes from Cryobacterium breve, assembly GCF_027594785.1. Taxonomy (GTDB): domain Bacteria; phylum Actinomycetota; class Actinomycetes; order Actinomycetales; family Microbacteriaceae; genus Cryobacterium; species Cryobacterium breve_A. The sequence continues at coordinate 1,276,149 of NZ_CP075584.1, read as the reverse complement.
GATCTCATACTCCGGCTGGCCGTCTGCGGTCGTCGCGATGGTCGTGCCGATCGGTGCCGGGTTGGTGCGGGTTCCGACATCGCCCTCGTTCGAGGGAACCTCGGTGGGGTCGGTCAGGCTGTCGCCGGAGGTGTCGCTCGACGAGCCCGACTTCAGGCCCTGGGCGTCATGGACGGCGGCGACGAAGCCGACCGTGTACACGATCGCCAGCACGATCGACAGCAGAAGGGCCACACCGGATGCCGCGATCCCGCCCTTCGCGAGCCCCTTCGGCTTGCCCTTTCTGGTCACGGCGATGATGCCGAAGACGAGTCCGGCGATCGCCGCGAATCCGGACACGTAGTTGATGATCGGAATGAACGCGCCCACGAAGGCGACGGCGCCGACGATCAGGGACACCAGGCCGAAGGTGTTCTTGGCGGGGGCGAGCGGCGCGGGACCGCCCGGTCCTACCGGACCCACCGGGGGTACCGGAGGTGCGGGCGGGAGATTGCTTCCACCGAATTCTGGGGGTGAACTCACTGTTTGCTGAGAATCGGACATACGTCCAGCCTTGCAGCGTCCCCCCTATATTCAACGACTCCGGTCTACCCCCATTAAGGGGTGAGGTCAGTACGTGTCATTGAGCCAGCCGTCGCACGATCCTTCGTCGCCGCCGTCGTACCCTTCCAGGAAGGCCTGGTTGCGCTGCTCGGGGGTGCCGTGGTGCTGCGGGTTGTCGAACGCGTAGTCGCCGAGGTCGAGAGTCGTCTGGCTGGCCTCCGTGATGTCGCCCGGGTCGAGGATCCCCTCGTCTTCCGCCGACTTCGCCCAGACCCCCGCCCAGCAGTCGGCGTGCAGCTCGATCTTGTAGACCGGGTAGATCGAGCCGGCGGTGCTGAAGATGCCGATCTCGTTCTGCAGGCTCGTGCGCGTACTCGTGCGCGACGACGTAGGCCACCGAGAAGTCGCCCGTCTTATGGGTCTTGGTGCCATCGGTGTTCGCGTACAGGGTGCCGTCCCAGATCTTCTGGGCGAGACTCTGCGAGACGGTGATCTTGTCGTCGTACAGGCAGTAGTACGCGCTCATGTCATCGGAGAAGCCCGGCGCACACAGTGACGGAACGACCTCGCCCGCCGCGGGGAAAGCGTAGGTCACGAAGGGCGCCGGGCGGCCGTCGTCCTTCCACACGCCGGTCCAATAGGCGTCCACGTCGCTGAGCACCGACACGAGGAAGTCCTTCATCGTGCCGGTCGACCCCACGATATTGGCGGTCGGCACACCCCCGGTCCGCGGCGTCCCCGAGGTCGTCGTCGTCGTGATGCCGGAGGGTGACGTGCCGACGGCGACCCGCGCCGCGCCGCCCGGTATCGGGCTCGGAGCCGTACTCTGGCCGGCGGATGCCGGGGAGAGCCCGCCGCCGGGATCCGCGGCGACCGCGGTCACCGCGCCTCCTCCGGCACAGACGAGGACCGACATCAGGGCGATGGCACGCAGAGCAGACGCGAGTTTCATGGTGGTGGACTCCCTTGTGGAGTGCGTGTGTTGTGTTTTCAGAGGCGACCGGAGGGACATCATCCGATTCGCGGCGTGGAGCCCGAATGGCAACTGTCGCGAGTATAGGCAGACTCATAGCCGCCCGATAGGTCAGCCCGCAGGTCATCGCTCACGAGGTGCGGAGTCGATGTGCGGACATCGGGGAACGAAACTACGATGGGGGTCCAAGCGGTCCTCGTTCAACAGCGAGCGGGATCAGAAGTGAATGGGTGCCTTTTGTCAATGTCGTCAAAATCGTCGTCCGAAATGTCTACCGGGTCCTCGACCGAGGCCTTCGTCGCCGACTACTACGAGCACCTCGGTGATGATGCCCGGGAGTACGATCCGGCCACGCTGCGCGCGCGGGCGGAGAGCCACTGGCAGGTCGCCCTCACGAGGCCGGCGAAGACCGCGAACGTCGAGATCCTCACCGAAGCCGATCGCAGCATCCTCTATATCGTCACCGACGACATGCCGTTCCTCGTCGACTCGGTCAACGCCGAATTGGTGCGCCAGCACGCGGCCATCCACCTGGTCGTGCACCCCCTGCTCGTCGTCACCCGCAACCGGGAGACCCACGAGCTCGTCGGAGCCACCCGGATGCCCGTCAACGCGGGCGTCTCAAGCGGCGACACGTCCGCGATGCCCGACATCTCCCACCTGCTCGGTACCGAGGACGACTCGCCGCATCTCGAGTCGTGGATCGCGATCGAGATCGACCGCGCGAGCGTCGAGGCCCGCGAGCGCCTGATCGAGGGGATCGCGCGAGTGCTCCACGACGTGCGGGCCGCCGTGGACGACTGGCCGGCGATGCGCTCGAAGTCCGTTCAGATCGCCGACGCACTCGGGAGGTTGCCGCACGCCGAGGGCATCCCGGACGTGGAGCAGGCCAGGGACCTGCTGCACTGGCTCGACCAGGACAACTTCACCTTCCTCGGCTACCGCGAATACGACCTCGAGTCCATCGACGGCGAGGACGTTCTCACCATCCGACCCGACAGCGGTCTCGGCCTGTTGCGCGCGGTGAAGGACGGTCACGAGATCCAGCACCTGACGGATGCCGGGCGCACGATGGCCCGCGAACGGCGCGCCCTCGTGATCACCAAGGCCAACTCCCGGTCAAGCGTGCACCGCCCCGCCTATTTCGACTACATCGGTATCAAGAGCTTCGACGCCGACGGCAACGTCAACGGGGAACAGCGTTTCATCGGCCTCTTCGCCGTGAGCGCGTACACGAGCTCCGTGCGTGACGTCCCGATCCTCCGCGAGAAGATCGACGCCGTCATGAACGAGGTCGGCTTCCCGCCCGGGTCGCACAGCGACAAGGACCTGCTCGGCATCCTCGAGACCTACCCGCGCGACGAGCTCTTCCAGATCGACGTGCCCACCCTCGTCGCCACGGCCGTCGCCATCCAGCGACTGCAGGAACGCCGGCGCACCCGGCTCTTCCTCCGCCCTGACTCATTCGGCCGCTTCATGTCCGCCCTCGTCTACTTCCCGCGCGACCGGTACACGACGGCGGTACGGCTCCGGATCGAGAAGGAACTGACCGAGACCTTCGACGCGGAGTCCCTCGACTTCGAGGCCCGGATGACGGAGTCCACCCTCGCCCGCCTGTTCTACCGGATCCGCCTGCCGAAGACGGCCACGGTCGGAACGAACGACGACGTCGCCGCGCTCGCCGCGGCCCTCGAACCACGCCTCGCCATGGCCGTGCGTTCCTGGGCCGAGGGGATCACCGAGCAGCTGCACGAGCCCAGGCTCGCGCACCTCTGGGCGGAGGCGTTCCCTCCGAGCTACCAGGTCGACTACGAGGTCGAGGACGCCCTCGTCGACATCAGCAGGTTCGAGGCCTACGCCGCGGGACTGAAGACCGCGGCCGCGCGGGATGCCGCGGCATCCGTGACGGGGTCGCCCCGCCCGAGCGTGCACGTCTACCTCTCGCCGAACGCCGCCGACCGGCCCGCCGAAGACGCCCGGGTGAAGCTCTACATGATGGAGTCGCAGAGCCTCAGCCAGATCCTGCCGTACTTCCAGAACCTCGGCATCGAGGTGCTCGACGAGGTGCCCTTCGAGATCAGGACCTCCGACGGGCGCGAATTCTTCCTCTACGACCTCGGCCTGCGCTACCCGTCAGGCGTCGACCCGGTCGGCACCGGAGACCTGCTCGCCGACTCCTTCGGCGCAGCGGTCAGCGGTGCCATCGAGTCAGACGGCCTCGACCGCCTGGTCCTGCGCGAGGGCATGCCCTGGCGCCGCGTCGTCATCCTCCGCAGTTACGCCAAGTACCTGCGCCAGATGGGCAACACCAACTCCTACGACTTCGTCGGAGACACGCTCCTCGCCAACCCCGCCGTCTCGGGCGGGCTCGTCGACCTCTTCGAGGCCCGGTTCGACCCCGCGCGGGACGAGACCGAACGTATCCGTCGCACCGAGGAGGTGCGCGCGCAGTTCCGCCGCGGCCATCGAACAGGTCGCCACCCTCGACGCGGACCGGGTGCTCCGGGTGCTCCTGAACCTCATCGAGGCGACGCTGCGCACGAACTACTTCCAGAACAAGCCCTACCTGAGCATCAAGCTCGATCCGAGCCGCATCGAGGCGCTGCCGTTCCCGAAGCCGATGTTCGAGATCTGGGTGTACTCGCCGCGCGTCGAGGGCGTGCACCTGCGCTTCGGCACGGTCGCCCGCGGCGGGCTGCGCTGGTCGGACCGGCGCGAAGACTTCCGCACCGAGGTGCTCGGGCTCGTCAAGGCGCAGACCGTCAAGAACGCCGTGATCGTGCCGACCGGCGCCAAGGGCGGGTTCTTCGCGAAGAAGCTGCCGGACCCCACGGTCAACCGGGCCGCGTGGCTCGCCGAAGGCATCGACGCCTATAAGACCTTCATTCGGGGCATGCTCGACCTGACCGACAACCTCGTGCTGACGGATGCCGGCGAGCAGGTCGTTCCCCCGGCGAATGTCGTGCGCCATGACGACAACGACTCCTACCTCGTCGTCGCCGCCGACAAGGGCACGGCGACGTTCTCCGACATCGCCAACGGCCTCTCCGCCGACTACGGCTTCTGGCTCGGCGACGCCTTCGCCTCCGGCGGGTCGATCGGGTACGACCACAAGGCCATGGGCATCACGGCCCGCGGGGCGTGGGAGTCGGTCAAGCGCCACTTCGGTGAACTCGACCTCGACACCCAGAACGAGGAATTCACCGTCGTCGGGATCGGCGACATGTCCGGCGACGTCTTCGGCAACGGGATGCTGCTCTCCGAGCACATCAAGCTGGTCGCGGCCTTCGACCACCGGCACGTGTTCCTCGACCCGAACCCCGACCCGGCCGTGTCCTTCGCCGAACGGCGCCGGCTCTTCGAACTGCCCCGGTCCTCCTGGGCGGACTACGATTCGAGCCTGATCAGCGCCGGCGGCGGGGTCTTCCCGCGGCAGGCCAAGGTGGTCCCGATCTCGGCAGAGGTGCGCGCCGTACTCGGACTGCCCGAGAACGTGACGCACCTGAGCCCGCCGGAGCCTGCTCCGCGCGATCCTCACGGCCCCCGCCGACCTCCTCTACAACGGCGGCATCGGCACCTACGTCAAGGCGAGCACCGAAACCGCGGCGCAGGTCGGCGACAAGGCCAACGACGCCATCCGCGTCGACGGCCGCGACCTCCGCGTCAAGGTCGTCGGCGAGGGCGGCAACCTCGGCCTCACCCAGCGCGGCCGAATCGAGGCCGCACTGGCCGGCGTGCTGCTCAACACCGACGCGATCGACAACTCCGCCGGTGTCGACTGCTCCGACCACGAGGTCAACATCAAGATCTTCGTCGACCGGATGGTCGCGGCCGGCAAGCTCAGCGCCGCGGAACGCCCCGAGTTCCTCGCCGCGATGACGGATGAGGTCGGCCGGCTGGTCCTGGAGGACAACGTCGACCAGAACATCCTGCTGCTGAACGACCGGGTCAAGGTCGCGAGCTGGAGCCCGAGCTACGAACGCCTGATGGACTCGCTCGAGGCATCCGGTGACCTGAACCGCGAGCTCGAGGCGCTGCCGACCACCGTGGAACTGCACGAGCGGATCGACCGGGGTCAGGGCCTGACCTCGCCAGAGCTCTCGGTGCTCGCCGCCTACGCCAAGATCGAGCTCGCGACCGCACTGCGCGACAGCGACCTCGCGGAGGACCCCTGGTTCCGCGGCACCCTGCGCCGGTACTTCCCCCGCCAGCTTGCCGAACGCTTCGACGCCGAGCTCGACACGCATCCGTTGCGCCGGGAGATCATCGCGACCGTCGTCGCGAACGACATGATCAACCTCGGGGGAGTGACCTTCGCCTTCCGTGCGATGGAGGAGACCAGCGCGACCCCGGCGGCGATCGCCCGGGCGTTCGCCGCGCTCCGGGAGATCTTCGAGCTCGAGGCCATGGTCGCCGAGCTGAGCGCCCTGCCCAAGTCGTTCCCGACGGCGCACTGGACGGCGATCCACCTCGACATCCGCCGGCTGCTCGACCGGGCCGTGCGCTGGCAGGTCAACCACGGCGGTTCGCAATCGGTCGCCGAGGTCGTGGCGCAGTACAAGCCGCAGATCGCGCTCGTCCGTGCGCACCTCGGTGACTACGTGCGCGGCGCCGACCAGACCCGGCTCGGGTCGCTGCTCACCAAGGCGGAGGAGTGGGGCCTGCCCTCCGGCCTCGGCCACCGCTGGACCCAGCTCTTCGAGGCCTTCGCCCTGCTCGACGTCGTGAAGATCGCGGCGCAGTCCGGCGAACAGCTCGGGGACGTCGCCTCCGTCTACTACACGGTTTACGACCGGTTCGGCGTGGACAACCTGCTTGAGCGCATCACCGCGCTGCCGCGCACGGACCGCTGGCAGGCCCTCGCCCGCGCGGCCCTGCGCGACGACCTCTACTCGACGGTCGCCGACATCACCACGGCCGTGCTCGAGGCGACGGATGCGGGAAAAGCGGAACACCGTCTCCTCGCCTGGGAGGAACTCAACGCCGAAAAGCTTGCCCGCTCACGCAGCGTGTTCGACGAGGTCAACGCCCTCGGCCAGGACGACATGGCGTCGCTCTCGGTGGCGATGCGACTGCTGCGCTCGATCGTGCGGCGGTAGGCCGCGCGCCCGCGCAGGTTTCGGCAGGCCGCGCCCGCCTTTTTGGTAGCGGCCTGCCGAAGCCGGCGCGCGCGTGAGCGGTCCCGGACGAGGATGAGCTAGACGAGCGACATGATGTCGCGCGCCGCGGTGAGGAGAAGGGGGGCGTACGACTCGAGCTTCGCCTGCGTCACCAGAGGTGCGATTGTGGTGATGCCGATTCCGCCCAGCAGATTGTGCCGGGTGTCGAAAACGGGCGTCGCCATGCAGCGGATGTGCTCCTCGTTCTCCTCGTCGTCGATCGAGAAGCCGCGATTGCGTACAAGCTCACCGTCGGCGAGCAAGCGGTTGACGTCCGTGATGGTGTTGTCCGTGCGCCGCGGAAGCCCGGTGTTCACCGCGTAGCGTCGTACCTCGCTCTCGGGCAGGTAGGCCAGGACGGACTTGCCGATCGCGGTCGAGTGCAACGGGATCTGGGCGCCGACGCGGGACGCCATCCGGATCGGCTGCGCGGTGTCCTCGATCTTCTCAACATAGGTGGCCCAGTCGCCGGTGCGCAGGGCGAAGTGGATGGTGCTGTGCACGTCCTGCTGCAGGCGCTGCAGCCGGGTGCGCACGCGGTCCGAATCCTCCGTGCTGGCAGTCAGGCGCAGGCCGAGCAGCCGAAGTGCGCGTCCGGGGGTGTACGCGCCGTCCGACGTGCGGCTGACGTAGCCGTCGTCCACGAGTTCGGATAGGAGACGGAACACGCTCGTCTTCGACAGGCCGGTCTCCTTTAACCAGGTCACTCAGGCGGTGCGTTTCGCCGGGGTTCGACACGGCTTCGAGCACGCGCAGCAGTTTGCGCGCTGCGCTGTCCTTCGCGGGCTCGCCGGCCTCGCCCGAAGTGTGAGATTCGTCGATCAAAGTCGCTGACATTTTGTCCTCCTGCGGCCAAAGATTGTGCATTGTGCACCATGAGAGGGCAGTTCTGCCCGATGGAACTCAATACGGCAACTCTACCGTGAAAGCAGTTGTTACTCAGCTGTCAACCGGTGCTAGTGTTTCATCTGACGGACACGCGTTCTGCTGAGCGGAACAACTCACGGGCTCCGCCACACTTTCGCCTCACGTTTATCGCCTCAAAGAGGAGTACGTATGACAACCCAGCAGGCTCGCACAGGGTATCCGTCTGGTGGACGGCCACGGCGGCCTCGCCGCCGTCGAGGTCACCACACCCGCGGGCAGTGGCGCCTCAACCACGGCCCTCATCTACCTGCACGGCGCGCACGTCGCCGAGTGGACTCCCGCAGGCGGCAAGCCGGTCCTCTGGATGAGCAGGTTCGGCGTCTTCTCCGAGACCGACCCGCTTCGCGGCGGCGTTCCGCTCTGCTTCCCCTGGTTCGGCCCGAACGGCACGGATGCCTCCGCTCCCAACCACGGCTGGGCTCGCCTCTCCACCTGGTCGCTCGTCGACTCCCGTACCCTGGATGCCGCCACCGAGCTCGTCTTCGAGCTGACTCAGGACAGCGTCGGCGTTCCCGCCGGATTCCACCCCTTCACCGCGCACTACACGGTGACCGTCGGCGTCGAGCTCGGCCTCGAGCTGACCGTCCGCAACGACGGTGCCACCCCGTTCGCGTTCGAGGAAGCGTTCCACACCTACTTCGCCGTCGGCGACGTCACGACGAGCACCCTCACCGGTCTCGAGACGTTCGACTACACGGACCGGTCGACCAAGCCGGCCACCGAGGGCTCCTCGCTCCTGCCGCTCGGCTTCACCGGCGAGGAAATCGATCGCCTCTACCCGATGCCCGAGGCGCTGGAACTCAGCGACCCGGCGAACGACCGCATCATCCGCGCCGTGTCGCAGGGCGCCGCGCAGACGGTCGTCTGGAACGCCGGCCGCATCAAGGCCGCAGCCATCGCCGACTACGGCACCGACGAGTGGACCGAAACCGCCTGCGCAGAGACGTGCAACGTCGGCGCCCACTTCATCACTCTCGACCCCGGGGCGACGTCGACCATGCAGGTCACCGTCACCTCCACTACTACCGAACGGAACACGAAGACCATGCAGAGACTCTCCAAGAGTGTTGTTCCCGCGATCGCGGAACTGCCCACCAAGGCCATCCAGTTCGGCGAGGGCAACTTCCTCCGCGCGTTCGTCGACTGGCAGCTGCAGCAGATGAACAACCAGGGTCTCTTCAACGGTGGCGTGAAGATCGTCCAGCCCATCGAAGGCGGCCGCGTCGCCTCCCTCGAGGAGCAGGACAACCTCTACACGGTCCTCCTCGAAGGCCTCCAGGACGGCAAGGACGTGCAGAGCCACGAGGTCATCACCGTGGTCACCGGAACCGTCAACCCGTACGTCGACAACCAGAAGTACCTCGACCTCGCGGGCGACGACAACATCGAGTTCATCTTCTCCAACACGACCGAGGCCGGCATCGCGTTCGACGACCGCGACCGTCTTGACGACAAGCCCCAGCACAGCTTCCCCGGCAAGCTCACCGCCCTCCTGTTCGAGCGTTTTTCGCTCGGCAAGAAGGGCTTCCAGATCATCCCGTGCGAGCTCATCGAACACAACGGCGACAAGCTCAAGGAATCCGTCCTCGCGACCGCCGCGCTCTGGGAGCTCGACGCCGCGTTCGTCCAGTGGGTCAACACGGACAACACCTTCTACTCCAGCCTCGTCGACCGGATCGTTCCCGGCTACCCGGCCGACCGCGCCGCCGAACTCGCCGAGGAATTCGGCTACGACGACCAGTCGATCGTCAAGGCCGAGCCGTTCCTGCTCTGGGTCATCGAAGGACCGCAGTCGCTGACGGAGTCCCTCCCGCTCGCGAAGGCCGGCCTCAACGTGACCGTCACCGACGACATGACGCCGTACCGCGAACGCAAGGTGTTCCTGCTGAACGCCCCGCACACCACGATGGCCTCGATCGCCCGCCTCGCCGGCGTCGAGACCGTGCGCGACGTGATGATCGACCCCGAGTTCTCCCAGTTCGTGAACGCGGAAATGTACGAAGAGATCATCCCGGTCATCGACCTGCCGCACGACGAACTCGCCGCGTACGCCGAGTCCGTCAAGGAACGCTTCGAGAACCGCTTCATGCACCACGAGCTCGCCTCGATCGCGCTCAACAGCATCTCGAAGTACAAGTCCCGCCTGCTGCCGATCCTGGTCAACTTCCACGAGAAGGTCGGCACCTTCCCTCCCCGCGTCACCCTGGCCCTCTCCGCACTGCTGCTGACTTACAGCGGCGACGTGGCGGTCACCGTCGTCCCCGTCGACAGCGACGAGGTGCTCGCCACCTTCCACGCCGCATACGCGACGGCCACGACGACCGGCAGCAACGTGACGGCCGACTACGTCGAAGCGATCCTCGGCGATGACTCGCTCTGGGGCCGCGACCTCACCGAACTGCCCGGCCTTGTCGCCGAGGTCACCACCGGCCTCGACAACCTGCGCACCCTCGGTGCCCGCGCGACCATCGCGCTCCTGGCCTGATCGGCCGAAGCACACCCACCGACTGATCCACCGCAACGACTGCACGGAACAAAGGACTGTTTCTGATGTTTTTGAATGACGATTTCCTGCTCACCACGCCGATGGCGAAGAAGCTCTTCCACAATCACGCGAAGAACATGCCGATTGTCGACTACCACTGCCACCTGAGCCCCCAGGAGATCCTCGAAGACGGCAACTTCGCGACGATCACCGAAGCCTGGCTCGGCGGCAACAACTACGGCGACCACTACAAGTGGCGCCTGATGCGCACCAACGGGGTCCCCGAGAGCCTCATCACGGGAGACGGCGCCGACTTCGACAAGTTCTACGCCTGGGCGGGCACCCTCGAGAAGGCGCTCGGCAACCCGCTCTACGTCTGGGCTCACCTCGAACTCAAGCGCTTCTTCGGCATCGACACCGTGATCAGCCGGGCAACGGCCCGCGAGATCTACGACGCGGCCAACGTGCTGCTCGCGACGCCGGCGTTCTCCCGCCGCAACCTGATCCGGGGCATGAACGTGAAGGTCGTCGTCACGACGGACGACCCCGCAGACGACCTGCACGTCCATGAGCTGCTCAAGGCGGAGAGCGCGTTCACCGTGCTGCCGGCGTTCCGCCCGGACAAGACCCTGAACATCGACCAGGCCGGGTACGCGGCGTACATCGCCACCCTCGGCACGGCGGCGGGCGTCACCATCACCGCATTCGCGGACATCGTCGAGGCCCTCTCGAAGCGCGTCGACTTCTTCCACACCATGGGCGGACGCCTGTCCGACCACGCCCTCGACATCGTCGTCTACGAAGAGGCCACCCCGGCCGAACTCGACGCGATCGTCACGAACGCCCTCGCCGGCGGCACCCTGACCGCGACCGAGATCGCGCAGTACCGCACGGCTCTGCTCAAGGCCCTGATGCGCATCTACAGCGCCAAGGACTGGACGATGCAGTACCACCTCCACGCGATGCGCAACATCAACGACCCGGGCTTCGCCCGCATGGGCGCAGACACCGGCTACGACGCGATCAACGACCGCAACATCGCCGAGCCGCTCGCCAAGCTCTTCAACGCGATGGAATCCGAGGATGCGGTTCCCCGCACCATCATCTTCTCGCTGAACCCGAACGACTACCTGCCGCTGATCACCCTGATGGCGTGCTACCAGAAGGACGTCGTCCAGAAGCTCCAGCTCGGCAATGCCTGGTGGCACAACGACACCCGCAACGGCATGCGCCTGCAGCTGTCGACCTTCGCGGAGGAGAGCCTGCTCTCCAACTTCGTCGGAATGCTCACGGACTCCCGGAGCTTCCTCTCCTACCCGCGCCACGAGTACTTCCGCCGCATCCTCTGCGAACTGATCGGCGAATGGGTCGAACTCGGCGAAGTTCCCGACGACGAGGCCATCCTCGGCCAGATGGTCGAAGACATCTCGTACAACAACGCGAACACCTACTTCGGGTTCTAGCCCGTTCGGCCCCGAGCAGGCACCGAGGACACACGACCCGCCCGGGGCATCCACCCGCACAGTACCTCAGCACGAACAGCACGAACCAGCACGAACCCATTAGATCCAGCACATAGGAGTGAACCGCATTATGAGTACAACCACCAAGGGCCTGCCCGGCGCCATGGGAGCCACCGGCCCCGAAGGCTCCGCCGGCGTCACCGTCATTGATCGCATCTCCCGCAAGGAGAAGGTCGCCTATGGCTTCGGCGACTTCGGCAACGGCTTCATGTTCGACCTCGGACAGTCGTACCTGACGAAGTTCTGGATCGACACCGCCGGCATCGCGCCCGCCGTCGTCGCTCTCATCTTTACGCTCAGCAAACTGTTCGATGCCTGCATGGACCCGCTCGCGGCCGCATTCATCGACAGCCGCCGCTTCGGCAAGCGCGGAAAATTCCGCCCCGTCATGATGGTCTCCTCCATCCTGCTCGCCGTCATGACCGTCGTCACCTTCACGATGCCCGACGTGGACATGGGCTGGAAGATCGCCTTCGCCGCCGGCACGTACGCGGTCTGGGGGATCATCTACTCCTTCCACCAATGACCCGTACGGCTCCCTCGCCTCGGTCATGACCCGCGATATCAAGGACCGCGCTGAGCTCGCGACCAGCCGCCAGGCCGGTTCGCTCGGCGCCCAGTGGATCTGTGGCTTCGCGTTCATCCCGATGATGATGATCTTCGGTGGCATGACCGCCCAGAACTTCATGTTCGCCTCGATGGTCATGGCCATCGTCGGCGTCGTGTCCTTCTACATCTGCTACCGCGGCACCAAGGAGCGCGTGTACGTCAACCGTGCCGTCGGCTTCGAGAAGAACGGCATGAAGGACTACGCCAAGGCGATCTTCACCAACAAGCCGCTCCTCGCCCTCGTGCTCATGACGCTCTTCACCATCTCCTCGATGAACGTCAACAACATGATGATGATCTTCTTCGCCCAGTACAACCTCGGCAACATCGCCCTCCAGGCCGTGCTCAACCTCGTCATGATCGGTGCCTCCATCGTCGGCATCATGTTCATCCCGAAGATGGTCGCCAAGTGGGGCAAGAAGAAGACGGCCATGGCCGGATTCATCGTCTCCATCGTCGCCAACGGCCTGAACTTCATCATTCCGACCAACCTGTGGACGTTCATGATCCTCGTCACCATCGGCTACGCCGCACTGGCCATCCCGAACGGCGTCACCTGGGCCTTCGTCTCCGACACGATCGACTACGGAGAATGGCACACCGGTGTCCGCAAGGAGACCATGACCTACGCCGCCTTCAACTTCTCCCGCAAGGTCGCCCAGTCCCTCGCCGCCCTCGTCGGCGCCGGCATGCTCGCCATCACGGGCTACGTCGCCAAGGCCACCTCGCAGTCCCCGGAGACACTCTTCGGCATCAAGGCCGTCATGACGATCTACCCGGCCATCGCACTCACCATCGCCGCCGTGATCATCTACTTCCTGTACAGCCTGAGCGACGACAAGTACCACGCCATTGCCATCGACCTCGAAGAGGGCCGCTGGGAACAGGGCATCATCGGCGAAGAAATCGCCGCCAAGGCCTGATCCGGCCAGCAGTACCCTCCCCGACCGCTTCCCAGCGAGAGAAAAGATCTCATGAGCCACATCAACAGCATTGCGACCGGCACATCCGTGCTCGTCATGGCGGAAGGCGACGATGTCGCCGTTGCCCTCCGGGACCTCGTTCCCGGTGAAGCCATCACCCTGGGCGACAGCGTTCTGAATGTGCTCGGGGCCGTCCCAAGCGGCCACAAGATCGCACTCGGATCGGTTGCGGTCGGGGACCAGGTCCACAAGTACGGCCAGTCGATCGGCACCGCAACGGCGCCGATCGTGCGCGGCGAACACGTGCACAGCCAGAACCTCGGAATGGACCTCGGTGCCCGCGTGCACGAGTTCGGTACCGTGCACACCGAGCTGCCCGCCCCGGTGGGAGCGCGTCGGACCTTCGACGGCTACCGCCGGGCGGACGGGCGCGCAGGCACACGCAACTACATCGCGATCCTCACGACGGTCAACTGCTCCGGCACGACCGCCAAACTGATCGCGGACCGCTTCCGCGGCGACCTGCTCGACCGCTTCCCGCACGTCGACGGCGTCATCGCCCTGACCCACCAGAGCGGCTGCGGCCTCGTCCTCGAGAGCGAGGGCGCGCAGATGCTCGTCCGCACCCTCAACGGCTACGCCGCCCACCCGAACATCTCCGGTGTGCTCGTGCTCAGCCTCGGCTGCGAAATGACCCCGGCCGACGTCATCCTCGGCCAGGGCGAGCTCCCGGCAGACACCCTCGTCACGACCCTCTCCATCCAGGAGACCGGCGGCATGCGCGCCACCGTCGCGGCCGGCGTCGAGGCCATCCTCGAGATGGCGGAAAAGCTCGACGAACGCCGCCGCGAGCCCATCGACATCTCTGAACTCGTCCTCGGCCTCAACTGCGGCGGCTCGGACGGCTACTCGGGCATCACCGCGAACCCGGCCCTCGGCTGGGCGTCCGACGTCCTCGTCGCCAACGGCGCGACATCCGTTCTCGCCGAGACACCCGAGATCTACGGCGCCGAGCACCTGCTCACCGCCCGCGCCACGACCCGCGAGGTCGGCCTCAAGCTGATCGACCGGATCAACTGGTGGGAAAAGTACATCGTCACCGGCGGCGGAACCATGGACAACAACCCCTCTCCCGGGAACAAGGCCGGCGGCATCACCACCATCCTGGAGAAGTCGCTCGGCGCCGTCGCCAAGGCCGGCCGCGCCGACCTCGCAGCGGTCTACGAATACGCAGAGCCGATGACCACCCGCGGCCTCGGCTTCATGGACACCCCCGGCTACGACCCGGTGTCCGTCACCGGCCTCGTCGCCGGCGGAGCGACGGTCGTCGTCTTCACGACCGGCCGCGGTTCGGTCTTCGGCTGCAAGCCGACCCCGAGCATCAAGGTCGGCACCAACACCGCGCTGTTCGTGCGCCAGGGTGACGACGTCGACATCAACGCCGGACGGATCGCCGACGGCACCGCCCGCGTCGAAGAGGTCGGCGCCGAGATCCTCGACATGATCATCGCCGTCGCCTCCGGCAAGCAGACCACGAGCGAAGAGTTCAACGTCGGCCAGGAAGAGTTCGTGCCGTGGCACATCGGAGCGGTGACCTGATGACCGACGAACAGGCGGGCGCCCAGGCGCTGCAGGAGGAGCCTGGCAACCCGGCCACCTCCGGCGTCGACCAGGGTGAACCTCAGGTGGTCTGCTTCGGCGAGACCATGGGCATGTTCACCCCCACGTCGACGACATCCCTCGACATCGCGGAGGGCTTCCACCTCGGCGTCGGCGGGGCGGAGTCCAACATGGCCGCGCACCTCGCCGAGCTCGGCCACCACGTGGCCTGGGCCGGCAACGTCGGCCAGGACCCGATCGGCACCAAGGTCATCACGACGCTCGACTGCGGGGGAGTGGACACCCGCTGGGTGCACCGCACCCCGGCAAGCCCGACCGGCCTGTACCTCAAGGAGCCGGACACCGGCTCCGGCGCGCATGTCTTCTACTACCGTGCGGGTTCCGCAGCCTCCGAGCTGGGCGTGGCGGATGCCGCAGCCTGGCCCCTGCAGTCCGCCCACTTGATCCACACGAGCGGAATCACGCCCTCGCTGTCGCCGAGCCTGCTCCGCCCTCGTGGAACACGTGCTCGACCACGCGGCGGAGTGGGGCACCTCGGTGTCCTTCGACGTCAACTACCGGTCCAAGCTCTGGCCCGTGAGCGTGGCCGGACCCCGGCTGCGCGAACTCGCCGGCAAGGCAACGGTCGTCCTCGTTGGACTCGACGAAGCCGCCACCATCTGGGGCTGCGTCACCTCGGACGACGTACGCGCCCTGCTGCCCGACGTGCCATACCTCGTCGTCAAGGACGGAGCCTGTCGACGCAACGGAGTTCGCGCTTCTGCCCGACGGCACCCGCCGCACGACGGTCGTCCCTGCCCGCAAGGTCGAGGTCGTCGAGCCGGTCGGAGCCGGGGACGCCTTCGCCGCCGGTTACCTGTCCGCGCTCATGAACGGGGAGTCGTCCGAAGTCCGCCTGAACCACGGGCACGCGCTCGCCGCCTGGGCGCTCGGCAGCCGCGAGGACTTCCGGCCCGGCCACGGGCTGTTCGCGGCAACGCCGGCGACCGCCGCCGAATCCGCGATGGCCGGCGGGAACGCCTCCGCCACCCACGACTCACAATCCGATCTCACCGATCTTAGGAGACTGTCCGCATGACCAGCACAACCGCCCTTCCCACCACTGAGTGGTTCCCCGGAGACTTCTTCCGCATCCCCGTCCTCGCCGTTCTGCGTGGTCTCTCGCTGACCGAATCCGTGCGCCTCTCCGAGCGCGCCTGGGATGCCGGAGTCCAGCATGTCGAGATCCCGATCCAGACCGCTGACGCGGTCCCCGTCCTGAAGGCCGTCGCCGAAGCGGCCGCCGGGCGCGGCCTCGTCGTCGGCGCCGGCACCGTCACCAACCTCGAACAGCTCGACGCCGCCGAAAAGGTCGGCGTCGCCTTCACCGTCTCCCCGGGCTTCAGCCCGGAGATCGTCGCGGAGAGCGTTCGCCGCGGCATCCCACATCTTCCGGGGGTGGCCACTGCGACCGAGATCCTCCAGGCTCGTGCGCTCGGCCTCCGCTGGGTCAAGGTCTTCCCGGCCTCGATCCTCGGCCCGAACTGGGCGAAGTCCATGAAGGGCCCGTACCCCGACATGAACTTCATCGCCACCGGCGGAGTCACCGCGCTCAACGCGCCCGACTTCCTCTCCTCCGGAGTGAGCGTCGTCGGCCTGAGCTCGTCCTTCGCGGACGACGCCCAGCTCGAGCTCGTGCGCGGCCTCATCGCCGCCAGCGCAGCATCCGTTCTGACGGGTGCCGGCCGGAAGTAAGACTCAGCGAGACCGAGTCGCACAAAGACTGCGGCGTCCAGGACGTGCTTCGGCCCCTGGGCGCCGCGTTTGCGCTTTAAGCCCGGCCCGAGCCTCTGCGGCTAGAGAACGGGGTCCATCGAGTTCAGGTGGCAGGCGTCGTTCCACATCTGCAGCACGCGGTTGTCGCGTTCCCAGCCGAGGGTGGACACCGTCGCGGTGCCGAGGCTGAAGTGCTTGCCCGCTGAGGCAGGCAGGCCCATCCAGCGGGCCGTCATGATGCGCAGGAAATGCCCGTGCGCGAACACGGCGACGGGACCCGGAGCCGCGAGGCACTGCGCGATCGCGAGGTCGGCCCGCTCGCCGACCTCGTCGGCGGACTCGCCGCCGGTCATCGGGTGCGTCCACACGGACCAGTCCGGAATCTCCCGGCGGATGGCTTCGGTCGTGCGCCCCTCGAACACGCCGTAGTCCCATTCGAGGACGTCTTGGGACGCCATGCCCTGGGCGGCATATCCTGCGCGTTCCATGGTCTCCCAGGCCCGCTGCAGAGGGCTGGACAACACCGTCGGGAAAGCCTCGCCGTCGAGCATCTCGCCGAGCGCATCCGCCTGCTGCCTGCCGAGGTCGGTGAGCGGTATATCGGTGCGACCGGTGTGCCGGCCGGAGATGCTCCACTCGGTCTGCCCGTGCCGGATCAGGACGATGTCACGCGCGGTCATGATGAATCCTCGTGATTCTCAACTTCGTGGAGTCTGCACCTTCATGAAATATCGACCGGAATGAACCCGTCGATTCTTCGAGTTTAGACAGGCTCGTCGCGGAGCCTGACGGGGCGAGCGCGCGGAACGCGCCCCGATACCCATGACATTCGGAGGAAAAAGTGAGGGTTTGTGCAGGATTCCCGGCCACTATGGCCGATTCGCCTGCGCAGCATCCGAGCGCGCGGGCCCAAGACCAGTGAGCGCTGGCCCACGAACCCCTATTCGTGCGCCCGTGCTCACGACACCGGGACTCTATGACATCGCATTCGACACTCACCCGCCGCTCTCCGCACTCTCGCCGGATCATCGCCATTTCCCTGGCCTCCGCCGTTGCCGTAGCCCTCGTCACCGGAGGGTCATACGCCCTCCAGGCCGCGAACGCTGCCCAGGATCGCGTGACCGCCACCGCCGCCCTCTCCGAGAGCACCGGCCGCCAGCACGACCAACTGGGCGTGTACGACTCCATCGCCACGGTGCACGCGAAAGACGCCGCCGCCGCCGCGCTCGATAGGGCCAACGCGGTGCTCGCTGCCGCCAAGGACAAGGTCGACGCGACCACCCTGAGCGACGTCGCGAGCTCTCTCGCGAGCTACGAGGTCCTGCCCATCGACGAGGTCGAGTCGCTGACCCAGCGCACGGCCGCCATCTCGACGAGCGTCGCAGCCGCGGCAGCAGAGGCAGACCGGGTCGCCGCCGAGCAGGCGGCCGCCGCAGCCGCAGCGGCCGAGGCGCAGCGGCTGCAGGCCCTCGCCGCAGCGAACACGCCCGCAGGCGCGAAGAACGTGGCCCAGAGCCTGGCCGCCTCGAAGTACGGCTGGGGCGACGGACAGTTCAGCTGCCTCGTGCAGTTGTGGCAGAAGGAGTCCGGCTGGTCGTACACGGCGCACAATCCGAGTGGAGCGACCGGCATCCCGCAGGCGCTTCCCGGGAGCAAGATGGCCTCGGCCGGCTCTGACTGGGCCACGAACGCCGCCACGCAGGTCGCCTGGGGACTCGGCTACATCGCCGGCTCCTACGGAACACCCTGCGCCGCGTGGGCACACTCCGAGGCGTACAACTACTACTGAGTGCGCCCTGATCGGGAGCAGTCATTCCGTCGATTCGGGTGCCCGCGGCTGGAAATCGGCCGCCCTGTTCCTGAGAAAAACTCAGAAACGCTGAGTTTCCCTCGATTGCGCGGGAGGGCCTGACGTTCCGTGGCCCTCCCGCACCGCGGAACGCGGTGATCGGGTGCTCCCTTGCACGACTTATGGAGGTTTTGGTCGGGACTTTGCCAGAAAGCCTCTGCACCATGGCCAATTCGCCCGCGCCGCCACCGAGAGCGTAGGCCTGACACCGAGCGGATCCGGCAGCTTTTCGCACCGGTCCTCGATTGCAGGAAACATGAACTCATCTTCGCCAGCACCTGATTCGCCCGCAGATTCGGCTCCCGTCGACACTCGGGCTTCCCGCAGGAAGCACCCCAGGGCACGTCGCCCGAAACGGATCACCCTCGTCACGGCCGCCATGGCGATCGCCGCGATCGTGGCCGGGAGCGGCTTCGCGGCCAGCGCGGCCGCCGAGGCAGCCACCGCCGCGCGGAACCGGATGGCCGAAACGGCCGACGTTTCAACGGCGACGGGCCGGCAGCACGACCAGCTCACCGTGTACACCTCGATCGCAACGGTGCACGCCCAGGACGCCGCATCCGCTGCCCTGGCCGACGCCAACCAGGTCGTCGCCGCGGCCGTGAACAAGGTGGATGCCTCCACGTTGACCGCAGCGGCGAGTTCGCTGGCCAGTTTCCAGGTCCTGCCCATCGACCAGGTCGAGTCGCTGACCGCCCGGACCAAGGCCGAGACGAGCACCGTGCAGGCCGCCGTCGCGGAAGTCGACCGTGTTGCGGCCGAAAAGGCCGCGGCTCAGGCGGCCGCCGCTGCAGCAGCCCAGGCCGCCGCGGAAGCCCAGGCCGCCGAGGCGGCGAGGGCTGCCCAGGCCGCTGCAGCCGCCGCGGCCGCCGCAGCGCCGCAACCGGCAGCAGCATCGTCGTCGGGGGACAACAGCCCGGCCGGCGCGCGCGCGACGGCGAGTGCGATGGCCTCCTCCCGGTACGGATGGGGCAGCGGGGAATTCAGCTGCCTCAGCCAGCTGTGGGACAGGGAATCCGGGTGGAACTACAAGGCGTACAACAGGCTCCAGCGGGGCAACCGGCATCCCGCAGGCGTTGCCGGGAAGCAAGATGGCCTCTGCGGGGTCGGACTGGGCCTCGAACGCGGCGACGCAGATCAGCTGGGGCCTCGGCTACATCAAGTCGGCATACGGCAGCCCCTGTGCGGCGTGGGCGCACTCCGAGTCCTTCGGCTACTACTGAGCGTCGGGTGCCGACCCGCTCGTGAACCGTCCCACCGCTCCACCCCTTCGGATGTCGGTGGCCCCTGTTAGCGTCGTTCCATCCACTCCCTGAGGCTCGTGCCGAGACCGAGGAGGACGGGAATGAAGGTTTTGGTGGCCACCGGGGCGACGCAGGGTGCCCGCGCCAGCGACTCGAACGGCTGTATCGAGGGTGAGCTCGTGTGGATGCTCGAGCCGTGCCCGTACAGCCGCTGGGCGCCATACGGGGACTGTGGCTGCGGGCGTTCGTTCAGCGGGATGAACTCGCTGCAGGCCACGACGACGGCACGGGTATCCGACGTGCCCGGCCTCACGAGGGACTACTACGAGCAGGCCCTGCGCGCGTGTTTCGACGCGCACGGCTGGTGCGTCTGCTGCCAGGCGAGGCCCGTGCCTGAACTCGTGGACGAACTCATCACCCTCGCGACGATCCTTGACGAGGGCACCGTTGTGGAACGCCGCCTCGACAGGCTCTCCGTGCGGCGAGTGCCCCGGGTGAAGCGGCGCGGGAACGAACGCGCATAGCGGGCCCGGCCCGGCCCGGCCCGGTCCGGCCCGGTCCGTTCCGGTCCGGTTCAGGGAACGGCGGTGCGGCGAGGCCGCCGGGAATACCCGGCGGCCCGTCCGCGCTGCACCGGGCATGAAGCACATCGGATTCCTCTCGTTCGGCCACCACCAGGCGGTGCGGGGTTCCCTCGCCCGCACCGCGCGAGACGCGCTGCTGCAGACGGTGGAGCTCGCGGTCGCCGCCGAGGAACTCGGCGTCGACGGCGCGTACGTGCGCGTGCACCACTTCGCCCGGCAGTTCGCCTCGCCGTTTCCGCTGCTCGCGGCGATGGCGGCGCGCACGAGCCGGATCGAACTCGGCACGGGCGTCATCGACATGCGCTACGAGAACCCGCTGTACATGGCGGAGGAAGCGGCGATCACCGACCTGATCAGCAACGGGCGTCTCCAGCTCGGCATCAGTCGCGGGTCGCCCGAAACCGCGCAGCGCGGCTACGAGAACTGCGGCTATGTTCCCGCCGACGGGCAGACCGACGCGGACGTCGCCCGCGAGCACACGTCCATCTTCCGTGCCGCAATCATCGGGGCCGGGATCGCGACCCCGAACCCGCAGATGTCGGCCGGCACCGGCCTGTTGCCGATCCAGCCGCAGGCTCCGGGACTGGGCGAGCGGATCTGGTGGGGCTCCGGCACGCGGGCGACCGCGAAATGGGTGGGCGAGCAGGGCATGAACCTGATGAGCTCGACCCTTCTCACCGAAGACACCGGTGTCCCGTTCGGTGATCTGCAGGCGGAGCAGATCGCGATCTACCGTGAAGCCTGGGCGGCCGCGGGGCACCCCGGCACGCCGCGGGTATCGGTGAGCCGCAGCATCCTGCCGCTTGTCACCGACGAGGACCGCGCCTACTTCGGTCGCCCGGGCAGCCGGGAATCCGAGGACCAGGTCGGCTACCTCGACGGTGGTCTCGCCCGCTTCGGCAAGAGCTACGTCGGTGAGCCTGACCAGATCGTCGCCGAGCTGGCGACGGATGCCGCGGTGAAGGACGCCGACACCGTGCTCGTGACGATCCCCAACCAGCTCGGAGTCGCCTACAACGCGCGCCTCCTCGAGAGCATCGTCACCCACGTCGCCCCGGGCCTCGGCTGGCGCTGAGCCTCGTGAGACGCGCGGACGACCGGCGCGAGAAAGTTCGCCGTTCCGGCTAGCGCGAACGTGGCCCCGGTCGTACCGTATTCGCACCGGGTCGTGCGGCCCGGTATCGGGGCCCTGCGGCCCGGAGAGGACACGGGGTGCCGGACACCGGGCTGACCGCGGCAGAGGTCGCCGAGCGCGTCGCGGCCGGGCGTACCAACGCCTTCGTGCAGGACACCAGCCGCAGTGTGTGGAGCATCCTGCGCGCCAATGTGCTCACCCTCTTCAACGGCATCATCCTGGCCTGCTTCCTCGTGCTTCTGGCGATCGGCCGCTGGCAGGATGCCCTGTTCGGCTTCAGCGCGATCGCGAACGCGATCATCGGCACGGTCCAGGAGTACCGGGCCAAGCGGGCCCTCGACCGCCTGGCCCTCCTCAACGCCCCGAACGCGCGGGTGCTTCGCGACAGCATCGAGCAGGAGATCGACGTCGCCGCGGTCGTGATGGACGATACCCTCGTGCTGCGCGCCGGCGACCAGGTCGCTGCCGACGGGATCGTGTCCGGCTCGCGCGGACTGCAGATCGACGAGTCGATGCTGACCGGGGAATCGGATGCGGTCGAAAAGGTTCCCGGCGACCGGGCGCTCTCCGGATCGATCGTCGTGGCGGGGGAAGGGCTTGCCGCCGTCGACCGGGTCGGGGCTGAGTCGTTCGCGAATTCCCTCGCCGCCGAGGCGAAGCGGTTCTCCCTCGTCGCGTCGGAAATCCGCACCTCGATCAACCGCGTGCTGAAGTGGGTGGCGTGGATCATCGGTCCGATCGCCCTGCTGGTGCTCAACGCGCAGATGGTCGCGCAGGGCGGCTGGGAGGAAGCGTCCGCAGGCGGGGCGTGGCGGGACGCGGCGACCGCCACGATCGCCGCGGTCGTCGCGATGGTGCCCCTCGGCCTTGTGCTCATGACGAGCATCACCTTCGCCGTCGGCGCCGTGAAGCTCGCCCGGCAACAGGTGCTCGTGCAGGAACTGCCCGCCGTCGAGGGACTCGCCCGGGTGGACATCATCTGTCTCGACAAAACCGGAACCCTGACCCAGGGCGACATCGTTTTCGACGACGCGCATCCGTTGACCCCGGTCGTCGGGTGGGAGGGCGTCCTGGCCTGGTACGGGGCACAGCACGATGCCAACGCGACCGCACGGAGCCTGGCCGGCCGCTTCACCGATCCGATCCAGGAGGAGCCCGTCGATCGGGTGCCGTTCTCCTCCGCCCGCAAATGGAGCGCGGTCGTGTTCGGCGACGGCATGTGGATCCTGGGCGGCCCCGAGATGGTCTTCCCGGCCGCCGACCCCGGAGGCGACCCCGGCAGCGGTCCCGGCGGTGGTCCCGGGACCGGCGCCCTCCGCACGGTGGCGACCCGGGCCCGCGACCTGGCCGCCACCGGCCGGCGCACCCTCGTGCTCGCCCACGGCACGCCGACAGACGATGAGACCGTGCCGGGCGACGCCGTCCCTGTCGTGTTGCTCACCTTCCGGGAGAACATCCGGCCAGACGCCTACGACACCCTCGCCTACTTCGCGGCGCAGGACGTCGGAGTGCGGATCATCTCCGGTGACAACCCGCACACCGTCGCGGCCATCGCCCGCGACGTCGGCCTGGAGGCGCCGGACGGCTTCGACGCTCGCGGGCTGCCCGACCGGGACGAGGATCTCCTCGGGATCCTGGACCGGTACATCGTGTTCGGGCGGGTCACGCCAGACCAGAAGAAGCGGATCGTGGTTGTGCTGAAGTCGGCAGGGCACACCGTCGCCATGACCGGAGACGGCGTGAACGACGCCCTTGCCATCAAGGAGGCCGATATCGGCATAGCCATGAATTCGGGCGCGGCCGCGACCAAGGCGGTCGCCCGGCTTGTGCTGCTCGACGGCCGGTTCTCGCACCTGCCGAGCGTCGTCGCGGAGGGACGCCAGGTGATCGCGAACATCGAACGCGTCTCGATGCTCTTCCTCACCAAGACCGCGTACGCGACCTTCCTCGCGATCACCTTCGGGATCCTGCTGCTGCCGTTCCCGTTCCTGCCACGGCAGCTGTCCGTCACCGACGGGCTCACCATCGGCATCCCGGCGTTCTTCCTCGCCCTGCTCCCGAACGCGCAACGCTACGTGCCGGGCTTCCTCCGCCGCTCGCTGACCTTTGCGATTCCTGCTGGGGTCGCCGTGACCTTCGGCCTGGCCGCATACTCCAAGCTCGCCGCGAACCTCGAGATCCCCGAGGCCGAGATCCGCAGCGGCTCCACGCTCATCCTGACCATCATCGGCCTCTGGATCCTCGTGGTCCTGTCCCGCCCCGTGACCCGGTTCAAAGGCCTCGTCATCGGCGCGATGATGGTCGGGCTCGTGCTCGTGTACTCGGTGCCGATCAGCCGCAGCTTCCTGCAGCTCGTCAACCCCACCCTGCCCACGGCGCTGCTCATACTCGCGACCTCCGTCGTGTGCATCGCGCTCATCGAGATCGTGCGATTCGCGCACCGGCGCATCGCCCGTCGCGACGCGGAACGGGCCCTCGCTCAGCGCACCGCGAAGTAGCGGCGCCCAGCCCCCGTCCACAACGGCAGGACCACGCACACGACGACGAGCCCCTGGATCGCGACGCCAGACCAGTCCCCATCATCCGCGACGATCAGGTCGGCGACCATGAGCGCGAGGGCCAGCACGACCACGACCGTCGCACTCAACCGCGAGACCCGGCTCCCGCGCGAGACCCCGGAAGCGAGAGCGACGACGAACAGGCCGAACAGGATCATGCCGGCCCCCGTCAGCGTCACGGCAAAGGCAACCCCATCAGCGGCCACATCGGGCACGTACCGCAGGAAGATGGTCAGGATGCCGAGGACGATCTGCGCGATCCCGCCGATGTACATCAGCACCACGGCGAAAGTCACCGCGCCCGGCCGCTTCACGGTCATAGATCTGGCCTCCTCGGACTCGCCCGTCGTCGCGACCAAACTACCGACGCACGGCACCATTGTGCAATGACCCCACCCGACACTCCTCTCAGCCTGAATCGACCGCTGAGTTGCGGAGAAAACACCTTCCCGGTGCGCATCGGGGTGCTTTCTCCGCAACTGAAACTCGGCCGGGGCATCCGCCACCGGGACTGTGGATAATTCGCGCGCAATCTCAGCGAAAAAGGCATCCTCGAGGGATGATTGCGCGAATTCCCCTCCCCTCTCCCTTCGATGAGAACCCGTTCACCGTGGGTGCGGCTCGCCTGGCTGGGGTCGGTCGGTCGCGCCTGGCCGGCAACGATCTGGGGAAGGCGCTGTGGGGAGTCCGCCTCCCTCCCGGGGCCGTCACAGATCTCGACACGCTGTGCGAGGCATTGACCATACGGATGCCGCCACACGCCTTCTTCACACACGCGACCGCCGCGCGTTTGATGAGGCTTCCGCTGCCGCCGCGCCTCGATTCCGCGCTGCCGCTGCACGTCGGAGTGGCAGTACCAGGGGGATCAGCACCGCACGGATCGGACTCAATGGCGGAGGGACATCCGCCGGGTGGGAGGTCTCGAGGACAATGGCTGGCAGATGCTGCAGTACACGGACGACGACCTGCACTCAGCGATCGCGCTCGTTGCTCGACTCGAACGACGCTTGCGCAGCCGCGGCTGGACCGGGGTAAGGCGTTCGCGCTCCTGAGCCGCTCATAAACGCTCCCTGGTCGCTGAGTTTCGGAGAAAACACCTTCCCGGGAGCAAAGAAGGTGTTTTCTCCGCAACTCAGGCAGGCGCATTAGGCTTGAATAACCATCACGAGTCGGAAGCCAGGTCAGAGACGTGCGGGTCATCAGCTACAACCTTCGGAAGAACCGGGCGGTCGGCGAACTCGCCGCGCTCTCCGTCACCTACGAGCCGGACGTGCTCTGCCTCCAGGAAGCGGACACCCTCGAGCTGCCCGACGACATCGGCACGCTCCACCTCGCAGACTCGACCCTGACCAACCGGCTCGGCCTCGCGATCTACTACCGCCAGGACCGGTTCGAGGCCGTGACTACGCAGGCCTTCGCGCTCAAGAAATCCCTGCACGACATGGTCCTGCGCCCGGCGCACGAGCGCCTGATCGGCACCCGCCTGATCGACAGGCAGGTCGAACGCGAACTCGTCGTCGCGTCGTTCCACGCCGCGCCCCTGACCGCGCGTAATTCCCTCCGCCGCAACCAGATCCGCTCGGCGCACGAGGAACTCAACCGGCTCGGCCCCGGCCTGCCGACGCTCATGGTCGGCGACTACAACTACCCGATCTTCAAGGGCAACCTCGGCGACAAGGTCACGGAGTCCGGCTACGACCTCACCCTGAGTGACACCCGCACGTACACGCGCTACAAGTTCTTCCGGGGCCACTTCGACCTCGCCACCTCGGTCGGCCTGACCATCGAGAACGTCGAGACGCTCCCGCGCGGGACGTCCGACCATATGCCGATCATGGTCACGTCGTCCTACACCGAGGAACCGCCGACGCAGACGCTCCGGCAGAGTGCCCGGAAGAGCATTCGCGAGACGGATGCCGCCCGCTCGGCGTCGAAGACCGCGACGCAGATCGCGACCGCGGCCGAGATCAGCACGGCGCCGCCGCGCGCCGACTTCGACATCTGAGCAATCCGGGAAATCTGGGTCGGCCGAAGCGTCAGTCCGCGGTCGGCGGAGCCGGGAGCGGCTGCCCGGCCAGGCGCGCGACGAGGGCTTTGAGCTCGCCGATCTCGATGGTGAGGGCGTCGAGCTTATCCTCGTTCACGCCGAGCTCGACCTTGATCGCTTCCTCGGCCTCGCGGCCCGCGCTTGCGAACCAGGACGCGATGTACGCGGTGATGGTGCCGATCAGCGCGATCCCGGTGACGACAAGGCCGACCGCGACGAGACGCCCGTCGGTCGTGACGGGGAAGTGGTCGCCGAACCCGACGGTGGCCATGGTGATGAACGACCACCACCAGCCGTCCCACACCGTGAGAATGTTGGCGCCGGTCGCGTTCCGTTCCGCGTCGGTCACCGCGAGGCCCGCGATGAACCAGACCGACACCGCAGTGATTCCCACATAGGTCATCACCCGGTTCTTGAGCACCTTGCTCAGCCGGCGGGTGGACAGGATCACGATCGAAACCACTCGCAGGGCCCGCAACGGCCGGAACAACGGGAGGGCGACCGCGAGCAGGTCGAGGATATGGGTGCGCACGAACGCGCGGCGGTCCTCCGCGAGGCTCACCCGCACGACGAAGTCGACCGCGAAGGCCGCCCAGGTCCCGATCTCGATCCACTCGAGGAACAGGTGCCAGCCCGGACTGATCTCCGGCGCTATGATCGGCGTCGCATACGCGATCAGGAACGCGATTCCGAGGGCGAGCAGGGGAGTGTCTGTCGCGCGTTCCCAGCGGGAGCTTCGTGTCATCGCCTTCTCCTGGCTCGTCATGGTCACAGGTCGCGTGCTCATGCTAGAGGGCGAATGTTGCGCCCGCGTTTCGAAAACGCGTGGCTCGCTCAGGCGAGCGGGAACACGATCCGGGTGCGCCACTGAGCAGGGTCGGGTTCCGTGTCGGGACCGACCAGGTATTCCTCCCACATGTCCCCGGCGACGGCGAGCTTCTGCTCGGTGATCCAGTCCGTGACGGCCGTATACGTCGCGGGCAGGGTCTCGTACGGGCCCACGTGGAACGTCTCGACCGCTGGACCGGACGGAAGGTGCACGACTTCGACCGCCCTGGTCGCGCTGACGTCGTCGACAACGGGGAATCCGGCGGTCACGTCGACCGCTGCATCCGTCGGGGCTCCGTGATAGAGCGCGATCGGCGGCCCGCTCGGGTGGGATCCCAGCCTGCCGAGTTCGGCCGCGGCGGTCTGGAAGGCGCGCTCGAAGTATTCGGTCAACCTGCTCATCGGGATCACCTCATGGACTCCGAGGAGCGTGCGGGGTTCAAGGGTGATCTGTTCGGCCTTCATCTGACTCTCCTGGTCCGTGCCCCGGGCCCCGGACGAGCCCGATGGGGCCCAGAGTAGACCGCAGCCTGCTCCGTCGTAAGGGTGCATAGTAGTCGCGAAGACCCCGACCCCGAGGAGGGACCATGCCCGGCAAGATTGGCAACATCGTTTTCGACTGCGAGCATCCGCGCGAGCTCTCGCATTTCTGGGCGGACGTGCTCGGCTATCCCCGCGCCGAGTGGCCGCCGGAGCCTGCGCGAACTCGTGCTCACGAGCGACCTCACCGAGGCCGACCTCGAGACGCGCAGCATCGCCGGCGACCCGGAGGGCAAACTTCCGCGGTTGTTCTTCCAACGGGTCCCTGAGGGCAAAACCGTCAAGAACAGGGTGCACCTCGACATCAACGCGGTACCGGGACGGGCGCCGAGCCGGGAGGAGGTCGACGCGGAGCGGGATCGGATCGTCGCGCTGGGGGCATCCGTGCTCCGGGTGGTTGACGAGTCGTGGGGGCCGTTCCCGGAATATCACGTCATCATGGCCGATCCGGAGGGAAACGAATTCTGCGTCCAATAACCCGCATCCGGGCCGATCCCGGTAACCGCTCGGGGCAAAATGACCGTAGCGTTGAGTCGTAATCTTCGAACACGGGTATTCGAAGAATGTGGGGGACACGAACACGAGAGGTTTTCTGGCTTTGAGCAACGAATGCATCCACGGACTCGAGGGTGGCCTGTGCGCCATCTGTTTCCCGAAACCGATTCCGGAGGCTGTACCCGCGGCACCCGCTGTGCGCGCGAGCCGGGCCAAGTCCGCCCCGTCGCCCGCCCGCCCGAAGAAAGCCTCGAAGCCGCCGTCGCTCCGAAGCGCCCCGGCGAGCGCCGCCTCCGGCGCGACGAGCGTGACCCGTCCCCGCCCCTCGACCAGGGCGAAGTCTTCGATCGGACCGAAATCCGCGCCCGACAACGTCGGCGAACAGCGCATCTACCACCTGACCCACATCCGCAACCTCGCCGGCATCCTCTCGAGCGGCGGCCTCCTCGCCGACGCGAGCGAGGCCTGGGCCGTGCGACCGGCCGTCGACATCTCGTCGGCTCCGAATCGCGAGAAGCGCCGCAGCACCCTGATCGCCGGCACCGAGAACACGACCGTCGCGCACTTCGTGCCGTTCTTCCTTTCCCCGAACGCGACCATCTGGGACAACATCCTCACGAACACCGGGGACCCGCGCCTGTCCAGGGATGCCCCGTACGCCGAGAACTTCGACTTCGTGATCCTCGTCAGCACCGTCAAGAAGATCGTCGAGGCCCAGTCCGGGCCGGGCGAGTCCTCCCTCGGTGTCATCGCCGTCACCGACGGCGACGCAGCAGGCACGCTGACCCGTGTCGGTGCGACGCCGGAAACGAGCGACCGGGTGCTCCGCCGGCTGCGTGCCGAGAAGGACGCGGCCGCGCTCCTCGAGGCCGAGCTCCTGGTCGAAGAGACCTTCCCGTTCGAGCTCGTCACCATCGTCGCCGTCGCAAACGACAAGGTCCGTGATGTCGTGCGCGGCATTCTCGCAGAGTCCGGTCACCGCCCGAAGGTCGCCGTGTACCCGCCGTGGTTCCACGCCTCGGAACCGGTCATCGCCTAGACCGTCAGACGACGTCGAGGGGGACCCGTTCCCCCTCGGGCAGTTCGATCCGGATGGTGTCGCCGGCCTCGACCGTGCCTCCGGACGCGACCACGCTCATCACCCCGGCCTTGCGCGTGATGCGGCCGTCGGCATCCGTGTCGATGAGTTGTTTCATCAGCCCGCCCTGGTACCCGTTGATCAGCGAGCAGGGGTTGCGCAGGCCGGTCAGTGCGACGACGGCGTCAGCGCCGAGGTGCAGCCGGGTGCCGCGGGGGAGGGCGGTGAGGTCGATCCCTCTCGTCGTCACGTTCTCGCCGTGCTCGCCGGGCCGCACGGTGAAACCGCGGTGGGCGAGCTCGTCGAAGAGCTCGGCGGGGATCAGGTGCACCTGGGTGAGGTTCGGCGCCGTCGGGTCCTTCTTCACGTGGTAGCGATGCCGCACGGTGACGCCCGCGTGGGCGTCGCCCTCGACGCCGAGCCCTTCGAGCAGGCGGATGCGCGACGCGGCCGGCTTGCTGAACCGGTGCGCGTCATCGAGGCTGACCGACACGACCGCCGCGGCGTGGTCAGGCTGCGGGTGCTGTTCGAGCGGGGAAGTCACCATGAGACGATTCTGGCATGCCGCTCGTCAGCGCCAGGGGCTTGCGTCGACCTGCACGGCCACGACGTAGAGGTGGCGGCCCTGTTCGATCCGTTCGACCTCGTACACCCGCACGGCGGTGTTCACGGTGCTCAGCACCGGATGCCCGACCCCGATCCCGTAGCTGACGGTGCCCTCGAAGTCCCCGGCCGGGACGTACCGGGTGATGGCAGACAGGCCCACCGCAGCGGGCGGCGCTTCGAGCACACTCGAACTGCCGTCCTCGGTGTGGGCTTGCGCGAGGCGGAACACCAGGCGCAGGATGCTGGCGGTCCCGTCCATCGGAATCGGCAGGCCGCTGGCGTCCCCCGTCAGCGTCGGAACGTATTCGAGCTCATAGCCCGGGAAGCCGCCCTCGAACCGGAAGCTCAACTGGTCGTACGGCGGCGACGCGAACGGATGCGCCCCCGCGCCGATCGAGGTCAGTGACGGCAGCGGGGGACTCGGCGGCGGGGCGATCGGAACCGCGGTGTCATGACCGATCGTTGCCGGTTGCCCGGGTCCGGGCCACGCCCAGCCGTAACTGACCCGGGCGGAGAGTACCTGATCTCCGGGCCGCGGGGTCGCCGTCGAGTCGTCGGGAGGCGGCGTGGCCTGGTCCGTTCCGGGAGCTGACGGGGAGGCGGTGGGGGAGTCGGTGGGGGTGGAAGCGGACGTCGACGTTGGGCCCGACGTCGGGCTGGGGAACCACGGCGCGCAGCCGACCAGAACCATGCTGAACGCGAGTACGACGGCCAGTCCGAGCTTTCGTTGGGAGCAGAACATGCGGCTCCTCTCCACTCCTCGTTCTACTCCCGGGTCTGCTCCGCGACAAGGCGGGCGGCCAGCCAGGCCTCGAACTCGGCGGCGGGCAGCGGCTCGCTGAGCACGCGGCCCTGGGCGGAGTCGCAGCCGAACCGCACCAGGGCGTCGTACGCCTCGTCATTGTCCACACCCTCCGCGACCATCCGCAGTCCGAGGCTGTGGGCGAGGGCGACCGCGGAATTGACGAGGGTCGACGAACGATCGTCGTGTCCCATCGCCACAATGAAGGATTCGTCCAGGCGGAGTTCGTCGATGGCGAGGTCGCGCAGCAGGGCGAGGGAACTGTAGCCCGTCCCGAAGTCGTCGACAGACATCCGCACGCCCTGGCTCCGCAACCGGTTGAGCACCGCGCGCGCCCGGGACTGGTCGGCGAGCAGGAACTCCTCGCTGATCTCGAGGGTGAGAACGAACGCGGGCAACCCCCGATTCGCGATCATGGCGCCGAGGTGTTCGGGGAGGCCGGCGTCGATGAGCGCGGCAGGGGGAAGCCGGATCGCGACGCCGAGGTCGAGCCCGTGGTCCCGCCAGGCGACCACCTGGTCGAGCGCCTGCACAAGCATGGTCTCCGACATCGCCCTCACGAGCCCGGCGTCCTCGATGAGATCGACGAAATCGGCGGGCTGCAACAGGCCGCGCACCGGGTGGTTCCAGCGGACCACCGCCTCGGCGGCATGGACCTCTGACGTGTCGAGGTCGATGCGGGGCTGGTAGTGCAGTGCCAGTTGGTCCTCGGCGAGGGCCTCCCGCAATTCCTGAAGGGTGCGCAGGCGCACCTCGCTGTGCTGGTCATCGTCGGACTGGTAGACGTGATGCCCGCTGCCGCAGGACTTCGCCACATACATCGCCGTGTCGGCCTTGCGCATCAAGGCGCTCAGGTCGCGGCCATGACTCGGGTACAGTGCGATGCCGATGCTGACACTCGTCTGCAGTGAAATCCCCTCGAGCGTGAAGGGCACCGCAAGCGCCGCACGCAACCGATCGGCGAGAGCGGATGCCTCCCCATCCCTGTTGCGTGCGACGAGGATCGCGAACTCATCGCCGCCGAGCCGCGCCAGCAGGTCGAGCGGTCCGAGCTCGCGCGCCAACCGCACGCCCACCTGAACAAGGAGTCGATCGCCGGCATCGTGACCGAGGCTGTCGTTGACCTCCTTGAACCGGTCCAGGTCGAGGAGGAGGAGCGCGCTGCCCTGCTTCCGGTCGGACGCGAGCCGCGCCGCGACGTCGGAATACATGGCCCGGCGATTCGGCAGCCCGGTCAGGTCGTCTGTGCGTGAGAGGTGGTTGAGTCCCCGCTCCCGCGAGATCATCGGGATGACCGCGAGAGCCACGGTGACGCCGGCGAGACCGATCGCGAGCGCCGAGATGTGGACCTGGGTCGCGTAGATGAGGATCCCGAGCCCAGCGGCCGTCGCGATCGCCGGAACGACGAACGCCATCACACCGTTCGGCTCCCGCGTCGGCCCGGTCACGGGGTACGACGCCCGGTCCACCCAGACGGCGATGAGCACGATCCCGATCGTCCAGCTGACGTCGAGCAGGGTGCCGAGGGCGTAGCCGCCGTCCTGGAGCGCGAAGACCACGTCTGCGCCCGTGAAGAGCACGAGGCCGGCGATGAGGGCGACCCAGGCGCGCCCGGCATGACGGCCATACAGCGCAGCAACGCCCGCGATGGCCGCGATCAACAGAAGGTCGAGCAACGGGTATGCGAGGCTGATGACCGTTTCGAGGGACAACGGCTCGGCTGACGCAGAGACGAGCACCGGGTTGAGGATGACGGCCATGAACGCGGCGACACTGACCGAGCCGACGGCACTGTTCAGGAAGGCCGCCCAGGGCACCCTGCGGAGCCTGCCGCCGGGCAGTGACGAAGAGGGAGGAGACGATGAGGCCGTAGAAGGCCAGATAGAACACGTCGGCGAGCGAGGGGGAGCCGGGATCCCCGAAGAACTGGGTGAACACGGTGAAGGTGATGTCGCCGAGGACGTTGCACGTGACCGCGGCGGCGGCGAGTGTCACTTCCCGCCGCACGAAGCCGGCCCGGCGGACGGCGGCCCAACAGACCACGACGGCCGCCAGACCAACGAGCTCGGCGACGCCGAAGTCGACGACGACGCTGTAACCGCTGCCCTTGCCGATGAGCATCACGACGTAGAGTGCGAGCGGGACGCCCATGATCCACAGCGGTCGGCTCGACGGCTGCCCGGCCGAGAGCTCCGGATCCTGGCTCGGCGCCTTCAGGGTGCGCGCCCCTCCGCGCAGGATCGTCACGTGGCGACCGGCTCCGCGACCGACCGGCGGTCAGCGTGCCATCGGTCGAAGGCATCCGCCGGGATCGGCCGGGAGATGAAGTACCCCTGGGCCTGGTCGCAGCCGAAACCGGCGAGGGCCTCGTAGGTGGCGGCGTTCTCGACGCCCTCCGCGACCATGCGCAGCCCGAGGCCGTGCGCGAGCTCGATCGAGGACTTCACGAGCGCCGCGGCGCGCGGGTCGTCCTTGAGCGGGAAGACGAAGGACTGGTCGAGCTTGAGTTCGTCGATGGGCAGGTCGCGGAGATAGGCGAGTGAGCTGTAGCCGGTGCCGAAGTCGTCGATCGAAATGCGGATGTCATTCGCGCGGAGCCTGGCCAGAATGTCCCTGGCCCGGTCCCGGTCGCTCATCAGGAAGTCTTCGGTGATCTCCAGTTCGAGCACCGAGCCAGGCAGGCCGCGTTCCGCGAGGAGAGTGTCGATCCGTTCGGGAAGCTCGGCGTCGACGAGGGAACTCGCCGACAGGTTCACGGCGATCGAGAGGGGCAGGTCCCCGGTCCACGCGGCGGTCCAGACCTTCGCCTGGTCGAGCGCGACAGCGAGCACCCGCTGGGTCAGCGCGTGCATGAGCCCGGCCTCTTCGATGAGCACGAGGAACTGGTCGGGGAAGAGCAGTCCGCGGGTGGGGTGCTGCCAGCGCACGAGAGCCTCGACGCCGGCGACGCTCCCTGAGGCGAGGTCGATTTTGGGCTGGTAATGCACGATGAGCTGGTCGTCCTCGAGAGCGAGCCGCAGTTCGGAGAGGGTGCGCAGGCGCAGGTCACCGTGGCTGTCGTCGTTGCTGCGGTAGACGTGGTGGCCGCTTCTGGTCGATTTCGCCTTGTACATGGCCATGTCGGCCTTGCGCATCAGTCCGGTCAGGTCGCTGCCCTGCTCCGGGTAAAGCGCGATGCCCACGCTCACCCCGGTCTGCAGGGCGATTCCCTCGAGGATGAACGGCACGGCGAGTGCTGCGCGCACCCGGATCGCGAAGTCGACGGCTTCGGCATGGCCGACGTCGTCGAGAAGGATCGCGAACTCGTCGCCGCCGAGCCGGGCGAGCAGGTCTTGTTCGCCCAGTTGCTCTGACAGGCGGATGCCGGCCTGCACGAGCAGACGATCGCCGGCGTTGTGCCCGAGGCTGTCGTTGACCTCCTTGAACCTGTCGAGGTCGAGGAGGAGAAGGGCGCGGCGACGCCGGGGCTCCCGGGTGATCCGGGCGGTGACGTCGCCGTACAGGGCGCGCCGGTTCGGCAGCCCGGTGAGGTCGTCGGTCCTGGCCTGACGCCGCAGCACGATCTGCCGGGACACGAGCGGGAGGGAGGCGAGGGCGAGGGCGGTCGCGGCCAGCGCGATGGCGACGCCGGTCACAGGCACCTGGCTCGCGAGGATCAGCACCCCGAGGCCCGCGCCCGTCGAGACGATCGGAACGGCGACGGCAGCGACGCTGTCCTGGGCGTGGCCGTGCGTCTCGGTCTCGCGCGACGAGGCATCGATCCAGACGGCGACGAGCCCGAGCCCGATCGCCCAGCCCGCGTCGAGGGAGGTGCCCATGACGTAGGCATCTCCGATACGGAGGTAGACGATCTCGGTCGCGGAGAAGATCATCAGCCCGAGCACGAGCAGCATCCACCGCCGTCGGGGATCCGGTCCCTGCGTCGCCGCGGTTCCGGCGATCACGAGCACGAGCATCGCGTTGAACAGCGGGTAGGTCACGACGACGGCGGTCGCGCCTGCCTCAATGGTCGTCCCTGCGGAAGCGAGGATCGGCGTGAGGAGAGCCGCGAGCACCGAACCGGCACCAAGGATTCCGATCGCACCTTCGAGGAGGACCGGCCAGCCCGGAGCGCGGCGCTGCCGGCGCGCAAGGACCACGATTGCCGTGACGATCAGGAGATAGAAGAAGAAGTATCCGATGTCGGGCAGGGCCTGCGACTGCCTGGAATCATCGGGCCGGAAGTAAGCGTAGCTGTCTGCCGCCACCACGATCGTGATGGCGCTCGCCGAGAAGACGATCTCGAGGCGGTCGAAGCCGGCGCGAAAGACGGCCGTCCACGCCACGGCGACGAGGCTCAGCTTCGTGATGATCGCGAGCCACACATCGACGAAGGGGCTGAACTCCGAGCCCTGCGAGACGAGCGCGACCGTGTAGGCGGAGAGCAGGAGGCACGTGAACCAGACAAGCCAATTGCCTGATGAGGCCACATACCGAACGAACGTGCCGAGGCGGCGAGCCAGCGTTGTCATTGTACCGGTGCCCCTCCGCCTGCGTCTGCCCAGCATATCAGCGGGGAGGTCCCGGAAATCCGCTGCGAACACCCGAACGAGGGGCAGGCTTCCGGGCTGCCGCGGACGCGGGGAGGAGCAGAATGGCAGTGCAGGCAAGACCGAAGCACAGGAGGCGGACCGTGGTGGTTCTCGTGGGGTATTCGAGCAAGTACGGTGCCACGGAGGGGATCGCCGAGCGCATCGCGCGGAAGCTGCGCGAGGCAGGGCGCGACGCCGAAGCGAAGCCCGTCTCGGCCGTGGAGAATCCCGACCGGTACACCGCGTTCGTGATCGGCAGGCTCCGCGTACATGGGCTCGTGGCGGAAAGATGCCGTCGACTTCGTTCGCGGCAACCTCGAGCCTGCTCACCTCCCGCCCGCTCTGGTTGTTCAGCAGCGGCCCGCTCGGTACCGCGACCAGGAACGCCGAAGGGCGCGAACTGATCCTCGAGGCCGAGCCGAAGCAGTTCGACGAGTTCGTGGCCGCGCTCGAACCGCAGGGAACCAAGGTGTTCTTCGGGGCGCTCAACCCGGAGGCGCTGCGCCGCCGCGACCGGCTCGTGCGAATGATCCCGGCCGGCCGGGACCTGCTCCCGGAGGGTGATTTCCGCGACTGGGTCGCGATCGATGCCTGGGCCGCGTCGATTGCCGCCGAGCTGCCGGCGTCCGCTTAGGTCGCACGCGAGCCGCAGGCTGGCGGCCGGCGGGGCTCAGGGCGCGAGGAGCGCCCGGATGTCGGCCGCGGTGAAGTCGTCGCCGGCATCCGTTGCCACCGCCGCACCCTCCAGGCCGGCACCGTCCAGGCCGGCACCGTCCAGGCCGGCACCGTCGAGGCCGGCACCGTCGAGAACGGAGCCGACGAGCAGGGCCTTGCGCTCCTTGAGCGCCATCACCTTGTCCTCGATGGTGTCCGCGGCGACGAGCCGGT
Source organism: Cryobacterium breve (assembly GCF_027594785.1). Classification (GTDB taxonomy): domain Bacteria; phylum Actinomycetota; class Actinomycetes; order Actinomycetales; family Microbacteriaceae; genus Cryobacterium; species Cryobacterium breve_A. Next base: position 1,240,407 of record NZ_CP075584.1, on the reverse strand, counting down.
AGACCATGACCGTGCGGGTCTGGCCGATGCGGTGGGTGCGGTCGATCGCCTGCGTCTCCGTCGCCGGGTTCCACCACGGGTCGAGCAGGAACACGTAGTCCGCCTCGGTCAGGGTGAGGCCGAAGCCGCCGGCCTTGAGGCTGATCAGGAACACGGGCGCCGTGCCGGTTTTGAACCGGTCGATGACCTCGGAGCGCTTCAGGGTCGAACCGTCGAGGTAACAGTACGGGGTGCCCTGGGCGTCGAGCCGTGCGGCGGCCTTGCCGAGGAACGAGGTGAACTGGCTGAACACGAGCGCCCGGTGGCCCTCGGCGACGACGTCGTCGAGCTGGTCGAAGAGCGCGTCGAGCTTGCTCGAGGGCACGTCCGCGTAGGTGTCGCCGAGCAGGGAGGGGTCGAGGCTCAGCATTCGCAGCAGTGTCAGGGACCGGAACACGATGAACCGGTTTGCGTCAAGGTCCTCGATCAGGCCGAAGAGCTTCTGTCGTTCGCGCTGCAGGAAAGTGTCGTAGAGCGCCCGGTGCCGCGGGTTCAGTTCGATGCGGAGCACCTGCTCCTGTTTCTCCGGAAGTTCCCGGGCGACGACGTCTTTGGTGCGGCGCATGATCAGGGGGCGGATGCGGCGGCGCAGCCGATCGATGAGCGCCGGGTTCCCGGGCTGCCCGCCGTCGGTTGTGGTGCCTGCAGGTCGCACGCCGTGTTCGTCGCGGTTCTCGATCGGGCGGACGTACTCCTCGCTGAACCGGCGGGCGGAGGGGAAGAGCCCGGGTGCGACGATCGCGAACAAGGACCAGAGCTCGAGCAGCCGGTTCTCCATCGGCGTCCCGGTGATGGCGAGTTTGAAGGGCGCGTCGAGGTCGCGGGCGCAGGCGTGCAGCCGGGACGCGTGGTTCTTCAGGAACTGGGCCTCGTCGAGGATCAGCCCGGCCCAGCCCTGGGCGCGGTACGCCGCGAAGTCGAGACGGAAGAGTGTATAGGAGGTGACGATCACGTCGTGGTGCAGGGCCGCATCCGCGAGCGTTGTGCCGCCGCGACCGAGGACGGTCGACTGCGTGGTCTCGACGCCGTGCACGCGGAGGCCGGGGGTGAAGCGGGCGGCCTCGGCAATCCAGTTGGAGACGACGGAGGTCGGAGCGACCACGAGGAAGGGGCGATGCGGTCGGGCGGGCGCCGGGCCGCGTTCTGGCCCGGGTTCGGTTTCGGGGTCGGGTTCGCGCGTCGCGTGCTCGATCAGGGTCAGTGCCTGCAACGTCTTGCCGAGGCCCATGTCGTCGGCGAGGATGCCGCCGAGGCGATGCTTCCAGAGGAACGCGAGCCAGGCGAAACCCTCGAGCTGGTACGGGCGCAGGGTCGCGGTCACTCCCGCGGGTACCGGCACGGGCGCGAGGAGACCGCGGCCGTCGCCGTCGTCGACCGCGCGGGTTCGTTCGAGCAGTCCGGACACCGCGGACCGCCAGGCCGCGGCCTGCTCGGTGTGTTCGGCGAGATCCTCGAACTCGGCCCAGAGCTGGGCCTGGTAGCGGCTGATCCGCAGGCCGGTCTCCCACTCGGTGAGGCTGCGGGCCTCGTCGATCAGCGTCCGCAGCCGCTCGAACGCGGGCTGGCGCAGCGAGAGATAGGTGTTGTCGATCATCAGCAGCTTCGGCTTGCCGAGGGCGAGCGCCTTGAACAGGGGTCCGAAGGGTACCGTGCGGCCGTCGATCGTGACGATCACGCCCAGGTCGAACCAGTCCCGCTGGTTCGTCTCGACCGTCGTGATGGTCAGTTCGGGCGTCTCGGTGAGCTCGCGGTAGCCCTGTTCCGCGCCGATGCGGTCGATCCGCAGCCCTCGCAACTCCTCGAGCCGCGGGAGGTCCTCGGCGGTGAACTCGGCCGCGTCGAGACCGCGCAGCGTGTCCGGGGGCGAGCCGGGTGCGGTGCCCGGCTGAGTTGCGGACAAAACACCCTCGCGGCGCTCGGGAAGGTGATTTGTCCGCAACTCGACGGCCGCGAGGAGAGCGGCCTCCGCGGCCACGTCCCGGCCGGCGAGGTCGGATCCCAAGCCGGGGCCGGCGCCGAGCGGCACGCGCGTCACGGCCCGGCCCTCGCGGTGCTCCCAGTCCCAGGCGAGGCTCAGTGCCTGCTTCGGGAGGAAGCGCACAGTGAGCACCAGGACGGGCGCGGCGGCCTCCGGGAAGCGCACCGAGGCATCCGTGCTCGTCAGCGGGAGCGCATGACGGAGGCTCGGGTAGTAGTCGGCGAGGAACTCGTCCGTCTCGGACGCGGGCACGACCACGCTGGCCGGCACCCCGAGCAGGCGGCTCTGTTCCGGGCTGAGCTGCCCGCGGGTGGGGGCGAGGAGGAATGACAGGGCGAGGGCGGAGGCCCTGGGCGGGGACTTCGCCGGGGCCGTGGTCGATGAGGTGGGGGGCGTCTGCGCATAGACGTAGACGCCGTGGTTGCCGATCGCGCCGGCCTGGGCGGGCGACTGTGCCTCGCCGTCGATCGTGAGCGTCGTGGTGAGGCGCAGTCCGGGCGGGCTCTCGGCAGGAGTCGTTTCCCCGGTTGCGGGCGGGGTGTGCGTGACGTTGAGTCCGACAACGGCGTCCGTCGCCACGGAGACGGTCGCGCCCTTCTTCGTGCCGACGAGAGCGATCCCGAGCCGGCGCGCCTCGCCGAGGTGGGCCCAGAGCAGGGAGCTTTCGAAGTCGTCGAGGTAGAGCCAGTCGGCCTCCTGGTTCGTGTACACACCGCGCACCGCGCGGTTCAGCGCCCAGAGCTCGCTGAGCCAGCGCTTGTGCTCGGGGTTGAGGGAGAGCCGGTTCACGTGGAAGGACAACTGGTTCCAGGTCACGTTGCCGCGCACCCAGTTGCCACGCGGGTTCAGGACGACCGGGCGCACGCCGAGCCTGAGCGCGCCGTGGCCGCCGCGGAGACTCGTGACCGTCTGCGCGGTGGGCCCGCGCCAGCGTTCGTCGGTGCGCGGGGTCAGCTCGCGGAGCTCGAACTGGAGTCCCATCGCGGTCGGGGTGGCCGTCGAGCCTGTCGCGGCGCTCCCCGCGGATCCCGCGGGCGGTCCCGCGGGAGGCTCAGCGCGCGTCCGCCAGCCCGGAGCCGGTGCGGGGGGCCCGGTCTGCGACATTCCCCCATGTTCTCACGCTGCCGCAGGCTCAGGGCAGCGGGTACGCCCCGGCCGCATCGAGGATCCACGCGTTGTCGAAGGCGATTTCCCGCCAGCGGGCGTAGCGGCCGGACACCCCGCCGTGGCCGGCGGACATCTCGGTCTTGAGCAGCACATCCGCCCCGACCTCGCGCAGGTGTGCGACCCACTTCGCCGGTTCCACGTAGAGCACGCGGGTGTCGTTGAGGCTCGTGACCGCGAGGATCCGCGGGTAGTGCGTGTCCCGTACGTTCTCGACCGGTGAGTAGGACTTGATGTACGCGTAGACCTCCGGGTCGTGCAGCGGGTCTCCCCACTCGTCCCACTCGATGACCGTGAGCGGCAGCGAGGGGTCGAGGATCGAGGTGAGCGGGTCGACGAACGGTACGCCGGAGAGGATGCCGGAGAACAGCTCGGGGGCGAGGTTCGCGACGGCGCCCATCAGCAGGCCGCCGGCGCTGCGGCCTTCGGCGACGAGCCGGTCGGGCGCGGTCATGCCGGTGTCGATCAGATGCCTGGCGCAGTCGATGAAGTCGGTGAAGCTGTTGCGCTTCTCGAGTTCCTTGCCGTGCTCGTACCAGAGTCGGCCGAGCTCGCCGCCACCGCGCACGTGCGCGATCGCGTAGACCAGTCCGCGGTCGAGCAGGCTGAGCCGGGAGATGCTGAAAGTCGGGTCGATGCTGATCTCGTAGGACCCATAGCCGTAGAGCAGGGTCGGCGCGGGTTCGCCGGGGGTCACCAGGTCGCTCCGGTACACGAGCGAGATCGGCACGCGGGTGCCGTCAGCGGCCGTCGCCCACTCGCGGCGCTGCTCGTACCGTGCCGGGTCGTACGCGCCGCGCACGGCCTGCTGCTTGAGCAGGCGGCGCTCGCCCGTCGCGACGACGAGGTCGTACACCGTCGACGGGGTGACGAAGCTCGTGTAGCCGAACCGGATCGTCGGCTGCTCCCACTCGGGGTTCGCCCCGGTGCCCGCGGTGAAGAGCGGTTCGTCGAAGGCGAGCTCGGTGAATGCGAGGGGGCCGGCAACGCCGGCGGGGGCATCGGTACCCGCCGTGGCAGCGGATGCCTCGGCCTCCGTCCCGAGGGACGCGATCGCGATCTGGGTCAACCCGTCGCGTCGGTACTCGGCGATGACGAAGTCGCGAAATGCGTCGACGCCCTCGAGGCGGACGGATTCGTCGTGCGGCAGCAGCATCCGCCGGGGGCCGTCCGGGTCTGCCGCTGCGACGTCGACGAGTTCGAAGTTGACGGCGTGGTCGTTGTGCACGATGAGGAGCCGGTCCTCCCCGGCGAGGACGGCGTGCTCCACGTCGTACTCGACGCCGTCGCGGCGCGCCCAGACGATCGCGAAGTCACCGGTGGGATCGCCCGTGTCGAGCAGCCGCGTCTCGGTCGTCACGCTCGAGCCGGCCTCGATCAGGAGGTATTTGCGACTGCGGGTGAGCCCGATGCCGACCCAGAACCGGTCGTCGGGTTCGTGGAAGACCTGCGCGTCGCTCGCAGGGTCTGTGCCGACCTCGTGCCGCCAGACCGTGTCGGGGCGCCAGGCGTCGTCGACGGTCGTGTAGAAGAGGTAGCGGCCGCTCGGTTCGAACAGGGCGTCTTCGCCGGTTTCGGTGATCTCGTCGGCGAAATTCTCGCCCGTCGTGAGGTCGCGCACCCGGATCGTGTACCGCTCGTCGCCCTCGGTGTCGACGGCGTACAGCAGCCGGGTGGCGTCCGCGCTCACGTCGAAGCTGCCGAGTGCGTAGAAGTCGTGCCCGGCCGCCTCGGCGTTGTCGTCGAGGAGCACCTGCTCACCGGGCAGGCCTGCCCGGCCGACGACGGATGCTGCGGCGGGCGTTTCCTCGGCGCCGGGCGTTCCAGCCTCGGCTTCGGGGTCCAGGACCGGCGGCGCCCAGTCGTCCGGGCCCGAGATCGGTGCCCGGCAGTGGATGCCGTATTCCTGGCCCTCGACCGTGCGGGTGTAATACCACCACTGGCCTTCCCGCACGGGCACGCTGAGGTCGGTCTCGCGGGTGCGGGCCTTGATCTCGCTGAAAAGCTGTTCCCGAAGCGGAGCGAGCGCCCTGGTGCGGGCATCCGTGTAGACGTTTTCGGCCTCGAGGTGGGCGAGGACCTCCGGGCTTTCCTTGTCGCGCAGCCACTCGTAGTCGTCGACGAAGAGGTCGTTGTGGTGCAGGCGTTCGACGGGCTTCTTCGCGGCTAGGGGAGGTCCGAGGGGAGCAGTAGTCATGGTCTTCAGCGTAGCGAGACCGGACCTGAGGGAGAATTGGGGGAGTACCGAAGCCGGCTATCGCGGCTTCACGGAAGGAAACAGCACATGGAGCAGGGCCTCACCAACGCCGCGAGCATGACGAAGAGCAGCACGAGCAGCAGCACGGATGGTGATGCCGGGCACGTTCTCCTCGGCCGCGTTTTCGATGCCGTCCTCTTCGACATGGACGGCACCCTCGTCGACTCGACGAAGGCCGTGGACCGGGCCTGGCGGCGCTGGGGAGCCGAAGCGGGCCTCGGCCCCTCCTTCAACGGAGCCGAACACGGCGTGCCCGCCCGGCAGATGGTGGCCAGGCTCGTCCCCGCGGACAAGATCGAGTGGTCGATCGCCCGGGTGCTCGAACTCGAACTCGACGACCTCGACGGCATCGAGATCCTGCCAGGGGCGGCGGAACTCATGCAGAGCCTGCCGGAGGGCCGCCGCGCCATCGTGACCTCGTGCGCCCGCTCGTTGTGCCTCGGCCGGCTCGGTTCGGCCGGCTTCCCCGTTCCCGCGACCGTCGTGACGATCGACGACACCCCGCGCGGCAAGCCGTTCCCGGAGCCGTTCCTCAAGGCGGCAGAGTTGCTCGGCGCCGACCCGAGCCGCTGCGTCGTCGTCGAAGACGCCCCCGCCGGGCTCGAAGCCGGCCGGGCGGCCGGATGCCTGACAATCGGTGTCGCCGGAACGCACACCATGGACCAGCTCGACGCCGACCTCGTCGTGCCGAGCCTCGACCGCCTGCGGATCAGCGTCCGCGACAACGGCATCGTCTTCGAGCTCCTCCCCCCGAGTAGCCGCACCCGCGATCCCCTGAACCAGCTCGGTGGTCTCGCTGAGGTGTCGCATATCGAGGTTCCCGCAGCCCGGGAACGTCGATATGCGACACCTCAGCCGACCACAGCAGGGCGTTCGGTCAGAGGGGGGTCAGCCCTGGTAGATCTCGAGGGGCAGCCCGTCGGGGTCCCTGAAGAAGAACATCGCCTTGTGCGTGTTCGGGTCGACGCGCAGGCTCCTCGCAGTCGACGCCCTTGCCGAGGAGTTCGGTGCGCGCACCGGGAACGTCGTCGACCTCGAACGCGAGGTGGCGCAGGCCCAGCGCTTCCGGTCCGCTGCGCCGGGGCGGAGTGTCCGGGAACGAGAACAACTCGAGGATGTACTCGCCGTTCAGGGCGAGCTTGCCCATCCAGGAGTCGCGCTCGGCCCTGAAATACTCCGCTTCGAGCGTGCAGCCCACGACGTCGAGGTAGAACCTCTTCGAGCGCTCGTAGTCGCTCGCGATGATGGCGATGTGGTGCACCCGGTTGATCAGCATGCTCCCAGCCTGACACAGCCGTTTCTGTGAGTCTCATAGCCCGAGTCCAGAAAACATCCGGGACCGGCAACTATCGTGAAGATTCTGACCATGGATCGCAATTAGGGGTTTTGTTGACGAATCACAGGCCCGAGGGTCGCGCGGACGCCCGCAGGCACGCCAGGGCGGCCACACTCATCCGTCACCGGCGCCGACCGAGTCGCAGCCACACGACGCTCGCCCTGATCAAGGCCCTCGCGATCGCGCTCGCGGTCGTCCTCGTGAGCGGGGCATCCGTTGCGGCCATCGCGGTCAGCCAGTTCGCAACTAAGGTTTCGGCCAACGCGGTCGACATCTCCAACGGGGCGACCGACCTCCCCGCGATGCCCCAGCTCGGCTCCTTCGAGGGCGGCTTCAACGTTCTGGTCGTCGGAGTGGACAACTCCCTCACCCAGTCGGCGGCCTATGGGGAACGCACCGGCACCCTCAACGACGTCAACATCCTGCTGCACGTCTCCGCCGACCATAAGAGCGCGGTCGTGATCAGCATTCCCCGTGACCTCGTCGTCAGCCAGCCTGCCTGCACGGACCCCGACACCGGGAAGGTGTCGAAGTCCGTTTCGTCCACGGCCATGAACGCGTCCTTCGGCAGGGGTGGCCTCGGCTGCGTCGTCTCGACCGTTTCTGCGCTGACCGGGCTGACCATTCCATACGCGGGACTGATCTCCTTCGAGGGCACGGTCGCGATGGCCGACGCCGTCGGTGGCGTCCCGATCTGCCTCAACGATGCGATCAAGGACCCGTACACGGGACTCGACCTCCCCGCGGGAACGAGCGTCGTTTCCGGAACCCAGGCCCTGTCCTACCTGCGCAGCCGCCACGGCGTCGGCGACGGCAGCGACCTGTCCCGGATCTCCTCGCAGCAGGCCTACATGTCCTCGCTCATGCGCGTGATGAAGAGCAGCGCGACGCTCACCGACGTGTCGAAGCTGTCCGCACTCGCGAAGGCGGCAGGGACGAACCTGAAGCTCTCCACGTCGCTCGCCAATATCCCGACCATGGTCAGCATGGCGCTCGCCCTGAAGGACATCGACCTGAACCAGCTCGTGTTCGTGCAGTACCCCTCGGCGACAGACCCGGACAACCTTGCGAAGCTCGTGCCCTCGACGGCGCTCGCCAAGAAACTGTTCGCTGCGGTGACGGCTGACCAGTCCTTCACCCTCGACGCCGAATCCCTCGGCAACAGCGCCGAACTCGACCCCACGTCGTCGCCCGTCGCGACGCCCGCCGCCACGGCGACCCCGACGCCCACCCCCTCTGCTTCGGCGACCGGTGCCGCGACGGGCACACCGACACCCGCGGCGACGGATCCAGCGGCGCCCGTCCAAATCGCCGGCCTGCGCGGCCAGACAGCGAGCCAGCAGACCTGCTCGATCGCCTACAACTACTGATCCGGGGTACGTCGCGTTCCGCGGGGCGTACTCTCGATCGCGCACGATACTGGTCCAGGGGCCCGTCGAGGCTCCGCTGGGCGAGCTCCGGCTGGTCGTGAGAAACCGGCCAGGAGTCAGCGGTTCCCACGCGCACTGTCCTTTCGCGCTCCCTGGTGCTAACGTCATCTTGTTCAGTTGACTTATATCTAGGAGAGTGAGATGAATTCTCGAGATCTCCGGCGGCAGGTCCTCGTCGTGATCGGCGCGATCGTCGCCCTCGTCGGATCCTTCATCGGGTCGGGCGCAGCGGGCGGCACGCCCATCCAGGATGCCGCCGGCGGCGCGCTTGCGGCCGACGCGACCCTGATCGCGCCTGCGGTGCCCGCGTTCGCGATCTGGACGCCGATCTACCTCGGCCTGGTCGGATACGCCATCTGGCAGTGCCTGCCGGCGCAGCGGAGCGATCCCCGGCAACGTCTGCTCGGATACCCGATCCTCGCCTCGCTGATCCTGAACGCAGCGTGGATTCTGAGCATCCAGTTCGACCAGCTCTGGCTCAGCGTTCCCGTCATCGTGGCTCTGCTCGCGGTGCTCGTCTGGACCTTCCGGCTCACCCTGGCCTCACGCCCGAAGAACATCGTCGAAACGATCCTCGTCGACGGGACCATGGGCCTCTACCTCGGCTGGGTCTGTGTCGCGACCGCTGCGAACGTGACCGCCGTGCTCGTCGCCGCCGGTTTCACGGGCTTCGGGCTCGACCCCGACCTGTGGGCGGTCGCCGTCATCGCGGTCGCCGCGGTTGTCGGTGGGTTGCTCGCGATCGACGGTCACGGCCGGCTCGCCCCGGCTGCCTCCCTCGCCTGGGGACTCGGCTGGCTCGCCGTCGCGCGACTGGGCGGCGCCCCGCTCTCCATGCCCGCGGGTGTCGCGGCACTCGCCGCCGTGGTGCTTGTGATCGCCGTCACCGTCGGTGCGCGCCTGCGCATGGCCGAACTCCCCGTATCCCCACCGACCCGAACGGTAGTCGCATGACCGACCAGCACCCAGCCACCTCCACGTCACCCGCCGCCCGCACCGAGTCTCCGCGCCGCCGCTGGGCCGGCCTCGTCTTCATCAGCGTCGCCGTCGCCCTCATCATCGTCGACTCGACGATCATCAACGTCGCGATCCCCTCGATCGTGCGGGACCTCGCGATCACCTCGACCCAGGTGCAGTGGGTCCAGGAAAGCTACACCCTCGTCTTCGCCGCCCTCCTGCTCGTCTTCGGCACGCTGGCGGACCGGTACGGCCGGCGTCGGATCCTGCTCCTCGGCGTCGTGATCTTCGCCGCCGCATCCGTTCTCGCCTCGGCGGCCCAATCGGGCGACCTGCTGATCGGAGCCCGCCTGATCCAGGGCATCGGCGGCGCCATGGTGCTTCCGACCACGCTGTCGCTGATCAACGCGAACTTCCGCGGGCGGGACCGCGGCATCGCCTTCGCTATCTGGGGCTCCACGATCGGCGGCATGGTCGCGGTCGGGCCGTTGCTCGGCGGCTGGTTGACCACGTACTTCTCCTGGCGATGGGCCTTCGGCATCAACGTTCCCCTCGGCGTGATCATCGTCATCGGCGTGCTCGTCTTCGTCTCCGAGTCGAAGGACGCCGGTGAACCTCGCCGGGTCGACGTCGTCGGCGCAGTGCTCTCGGTGATCACCAGCGCGACCCTCGTCTTCGGGCTCATCGAGGGCCGCAGTTACGGCTGGTGGCTCACCAACAAGCCGATGGTGATCGGCGGCTTCACCTGGCCGTATTCGATTTCACCGATCCCGATCGCCTTCGCGATCACCCTCCTCGCCGGCACGGCCTTCATCCTCTGGGGTCTCTCCCGCCAGCGCGCCGGAAAGACCACCCTGCTCGCGTTCTCACTGTTCCGGATCGCTTCCTTCCGCAACGGGAACATCGCGGCCCTGATCGTGTCGCTCGGCGAGTTCGGCATCATCCTGTCCCTGCCGCTCTGGTTGCAGAACGTGCTGGGCTATGACGCCCTGCAGACCGGGTTCGTGCTGCTCGCGCTCGCGATCGGTTCCTTCGTTGCGAGTGGTTTCGCGGGCGCGTACGGCAACCGGGTGTCCCCGGAAATGATCGTCCGGGTCGGAATCGTCCTGGAGATCGTCGGCGTCGCCGGCCTCGGCCTCGTGATCACCGCGGACGCGAGCTGGTTGTCGATCGTGCCGTTCCTGTTCGTGTACGGAATGGGCGTCGGCCTCGCGACCGCCCAGTTGACCGGGGTCGTGCTCAAGGACGTGCCGGTCGAGAAGAGCGGCCAGGGCTCAGGCACCTCCTCGACCGCGCGGCAGATCGGCTCCGCGCTCGGCATCGCGGTGCTCGGCACCGTGCTGTTCACCTCGGTCGGCTCCTCGCTGGACGCGAAGCTCGCGGACGTGCCCGGGTTGCCAGAGTCTGCGCGCACCCAGGTCGTCGACGCTGTCGTCGACAGCGCCGGTGCGGCGATCCCCGCCCTCGAAGCCCAGAGCCCTGCCGTGGCCGCGGCCGCGCGCGACGCCTTCAGCGAGGGCACCCGGTACTCCGCGTTTGCGGCGGCCGGCTTCCTCGTCATCGGGCTGCTCGCGACCCTGCGGCTCTCCGGAACCGCGCCGCACCGCGACGGACGTGAGCCCGAGGCGGATGCCGGCGCCCAGGCATCCGCCGCCGTCACCCCGGCGGACAAGCCGGTCTGACGACGAGGACGCCGGGACAGCGGCCGGCTGAACGCCGGGTCTGCGCGGCTAGGAGGCCGGCCGCCCTGGTGCGGCCGGCCGCGGCGTCGCCGTGGTCCGGCGAGCGGGCTGCGGCTTCTGGTACGCCAGTTCCCCGCCCACCCTGCCGCCGTACGGACGACCGTGATCGGCGAATTCCTCGCGGAAGAACGCCATCCGCCATGGCCCGAGTTCGATGCGCGCTCCGGTGCGGAGGATCCGTCCGCCCTCCGCCGAACGACTCCCGTCGATGCCCTGGGACTCCGTTCCCGGAGCGACGGGCCCGAGGAGAAACAGCACGTACTCGTCGTTCTGGTCATGCCGGATCTCGGCGTGGATGGGGGAGAGACCGTCGAGCCTCAGATCGGCGTCCGGACTCGATCCGATCGTCGTGGTCTCCGGCATGAGGTCGAACTGGCGGGGCGGCCTGCCGTCCCAGTTCTCCGACCCGACGACGAAGATCAGCCGGGGTCGTCCGGATCCGCGGGTGTAGTGCGTGGTCGTCACCGTTCGCCGGATGCGGCGGTCGAGCGTCGGCACCAGGGGAAAGAGGGTGGAGGGCGGCAGGGTCACGACCGGTGCGGCTTCCGCCCCGCTGGCACGCCTGCGACGGCGCAGCAGCGGCGCCAGCGCCGCCCGCGTACCGAGAGCGACATGCGCGGACCCGGTCAGGAGGCGCTGCAGCCGCTGGGCCGGGATCGCACCGAGCCGGACGACCAGCCCGTTCGGACCGCTCAGCGAGACCGAGAGCCCCCGTTCGGCCAGGTCGGCCGCGAGGGTGCGGACCTCCTTGAGAGTGATCGTCCTCGTCTGCAGGAAGAGCTCCGGCCGGCTCGCGAAGATCTCGACGTCGGTTCCCGCTGCAGTGATCGTTCCCTGCATCCGCTCGCCGCCCTGCTGACCGTTCGGCTCGGCAAGGGAGAAGGCGAGATCGATGTCCAGGCGGGTGGTCGTTGCCATGGTCAGTTGGCGATGGACTCGACGGCAGGACCTTCGCTGGTCGTGACGCGGAGGGTGCCGTTCAGCTTCCACGTCGCCCGCGGGGCGTCCGGTCCGATGTCCCGCGGGACTTCGACGGCCATGTCGATGAAGGTGTAGTTGATCACGGCGCTCTTGCCGGTCAGGTACGACCACATCTCCTTCCCGAGGTCGGTCCAGTCCTGGATGATGTGGCCGTCGGGGCCCGTCGCCGTACCGGTGGTGTCGTCGCTCGGGCTCGTGCTGGTGGTTTCGCTCACGGTGTGTCCTTTTCGAATTCGTCGGTGAGGTCACGGAGTCCGACGTCGAGGAAACCCTCCGGAGCCTCCCCGTGAGGTGAGCCCGGCCACGTCAGCACTGCCGTTGGGTCGAGGCTAATGGGCCGCTCCGCGCTGTGGGGGATTCCACAGCCGGCTCACAGCAGCCGCATGTCGGTGGCTTCGGTTAGCCTCGGGTCAGATCCTTTCGGGAGGCCGTCGTGTTCCTGCTTGACCCTGTCACCGTCGTGTACTCGGCGAGCGACCTGAGCGCGGCCGCGGTCTGCGAATGGGCCGCGCTGCGCCGGCTGGATGCCCGCCTCGGGCGGATCGACCCGGTACCGGACCCCGTTGACGCCATGCTCGCTCGCACGGCGGTACTCGGCGACGCCCATGAGCCTGCGGATGCTGAACCGGCTCCGTTCGTCCGGGCCCGTCGTCGAGATCGAGCGTCCCGCCCGCGCCGAGCGCGCTGCGATCCTCGAAGCCGCCCGGCTGAGCGCCGAGGCCCTCCGCGCCGGCGCCGGCGTCGTGTTCCAGGCCGCCTTCTTCGACGGGCGCTTCCTCGGGTACGCGGACTTCATCATCCGCTCGCCGGAGCCGAATGATGCGGCAGGAGGAGCCCCGGTGAGCCCGAGCTATGAGGTCTACGACACGAAACTGGCCCGATCGGCCAAGGTCACCGCGCTGCTGCAACTTGCGGCGTACAGCGACCAGTTGGAACGCCTCGGCATCCGCACCGGCGAGCGGGTTCACCTCTTGCTCGGCGACGGGCGCACCAGTTCGCACCGGCTGTCCGACATCCTGCCGGTGTACCGGGCCAGGCGGGCCCGACTCGAGGGCCTGATCGACGAACGCCTCGCAGACACCGCGCCGACCCCCTGGGGCGACCCCCGGTACGTCGCCTGCGGCCGCTGCGCGGTCTGTGAGGAACAGGTGCAACTGCATGGGGACGTGCTCCTGGTCGCCCAACTGCGCCTCTCGCAGCGTGCCCGCCTGCGCGCCGCGGGCATCAGGACGATCGAGGAGCTCGCCGCGTCGACGGGGCCCGTGGTCGGCATCACCGATTCGACACTCTCGACCCTGCGCGCACAGGCCCGGCTGCAACTCGACCCGCACCCCGGCCGACCGCTCGCCTGGCAGGTGACCAACCCGCCGGCGCTCGCCGCACTTCCACGGCCGAGCGCGGGGGACATCTTCTTCGACTTCGAGGGTGACCCCCTCTACCAGGAGGGTGCGGACGACGCCTCGGCCGGCACCGTGGTGTGGGGCCTCGACTACCTGTTCGGCCTCGTGGAACCCGACGACACCTTCCGCGCCTTCTGGGCGCACAGTCACGCCGAGGAACGCCAGGCCCTCATCGCCTTCCTCGCCTACGTGCAGGAACGACGGGAACGGCACCCCGACCTGCACATCTACCATTACGCCCCCTACGAGCGCACCCACCTGCTCAGTCTCGCCGCCCGGCACGGTGTCGGGGAGGACGCCGTCGACGACCTGCTCCGCAACCACGTGCTCGTCGACCTGTACCCGATCGTGCGGCAGGGCCTCCGGGTCGGCAGCCGCAGCTACTCGCTCAAAAAGCTCGAGCCGCTGTACATGGGGGAGGAGGCCAGGGAAGGCGTCGACAACGCCGCGGACTCGATCGCCGAGTACGCGCACGCGGGCGAGCTCCTCGCCGCCGGCCAGGCGGACGCCGCTGCGGCCGTCCTCGAGGACATCGCGCGGTACAACGCCTACGACTGCCGTTCGACGAGGCGGTTGCGGGACTGGCTACTCGACCGCTCCGCGGACGACGGCGCGTTCGGCGACGGTGCGGCCGGACGCCTCGGCTTCCGGGGTGATGCCGGCGAGCTCTCGATCGCGGTCCCCGAACGGGAACCCGACCCGGTCTACCTCGAACTGACCGCCCTGCTCGAACAGGTGCCGCCGTCCGGCCGCACGCGCGACGAGACCGCCCTCGCCCTCGCTGCCGCGGCGATCGACTACCACCGCCGTGAGCAGAAATCGTTCTGGTGGGACCACTTCTCCCGGCTCTCCTCGCCCCTCGAGGACTGGTCGGACACCATGGACGTCTTCTCTGTCGTGCGCGCCAGTGTCGAGATCGGCTGGCACCGCGAGGGCAGGCAGGTCCTCGACCGACGCCTGCTCCGGCTCGAGGGCACCCCGGCGCCGGGAAGCTCGATCAAGGCCGGGCAACAGCCGTTCCTCGTGTACGACCCGCCGTATCCGCCGATTCGACGGAGCGACGAGCCGGGCGCCCGCACCGCCCACAACAAGGCGACCATCGTGCAGGTGGGCGCCGACGGGGGTTTCGGCGGTGCCGCTGAAGACGGTGTCGCAGACGACGGTGTGCTCTTCGTCGAGGAGATCCTCGAACGCGACGCGCCCCACCACGACGCCCTCCCGGTCGCCCTCACTCCGGGAACCCCTCCGCCGCCCGGCAGCCAGGTCGGCGCCATCTCCCAGTGGGGCAGGGCCGTGCTGTCCGCGTGGCCGCTCCCGCTCGCGGATGCCGCGTTCGACATCCTGCGACGGGTGCCGCCCCGACTCCGAGCCGGCGATACCCTGCCTCTCGTCACCGCAGGGGACACCCGGGCCGCCATCCGTGACGCCGTGCTGGCCCTCGACCACTCGTACCTCGCCGTCCAGGGCCCGCCAGGAACCGGGAAGACCTTCGTCGGCTCGCGGGTGATCGCCGACCTCGTCGTCCGCCACGGCTGGCGGATCGGCGTCGTCGCGCAGTCGCACGCGGCGGTCGAGAACATGCTGCGCGCAGTGGTCGAGGCCGGTGCCGACGTCGGGCTCGGTCAGGACCGGGTCGGCAAGAAGCCCAAGACCGGCGAGGAACGCACCGCTACTCCCTGGCTCGCCCTCGATGCGAAGGGCCTCGCCGCGTTCACCGGCCGGCCGGGCGGCTGGGTGCTCGGCGGGACAGCGTGGGACTTCAGCAACGTCGAGCGGATCCCGCGAGGCTCGCTCGACCTGCTCGTGATCGACGAGGCCGGCCAGTACTCCCTCGCGAGCACGATCGCCGCGGCCGTTTCCGCAGAGCGACTGCTGCTCCTCGGCGACCCGCAACAGCTGCCGCAGGTGAGCCAGGGCACGCACCCCGAACCCGTGGACCTCTCCGCGCTCGGCTGGCTCACGGACGGGCACCGGGTGCTGCCCGCCGACCTCGGATACTTCCTCTCCACGAGCTGGCGGATGCACCCGGCCGTCTGTGCGCCCGTCTCGACGCTCTCCTACGAGGGCAAACTCCGTTCGCACCCCTCCGACCGGGCTCTCGCCGGGCTGGAACCCGGGCTGCATCCCGTTCCGGTGCGCCACGCCGACAACGCGACCTCGTCGATCGAAGAAGCGGATGTCGTCGTCGGGCTCGTGCGGGACGCCATCGGCCGGCCGTGGACATCCGCCGGGCGAACCGCCCCGCTCGGCGAGACGGACGTGATCGTGGTCGCTCCATACAACACCCAGGTCGCCCTGATCCGGGAACGTCTCCGGGCGGCCGGCTACTCTGCGGTGCCGGTCGGCACGGTCGACAAATTCCAGGGCAGGGAGGCTGCGGTCGCGATCGTCTCGCTCGCGGCGTCCTCTGCGGAGGAGGCGCCGCGCGGCCTCGATTTCCTGCTGCTCGCGAACCGGCTCAATGTCGCCATCTCGCGCGCCCAGTGGGCGGCGTGGCTTGTCTACTCGCCAGCGCTCACGGACTCGCTGCCCCGCAGCGTCGAGGCGCTCACCCAACTGAGCGCCTTCATCACCCTCGTAGACGTGTAGACGAACGACGGGCACCAACCGACGGGCACAAACCGACGGGCACAAACCGACGGGCACCAACCGACGGGCACCAACCGACGGGCACCAAAAAGAAGCACCCTCGGCGACCGAGGGTGCTTCCTTGTCCTGTCGGTGGAGTATTACTCGGCGTCGAGATCCGTTTCGAGGATCTTCACGAGGGCTTCGAGCGCCTCGTCGGCGCCTTCGCCTTCCGCACGCAGCACGACGACGTCGCCGTTGGCCGCGCCGAGGCTCATCAGGCTCAGGATGCTCGAGGCGTCCATGGCGTCTTCAGCAGGCTCGCCTTCCATCGCGATGGTGACCTCGATCGGCAGCTCGCCGACGGCGGCCGCAAAAATGGACGCGGGGCGGGCATGCAGGCCGACTCGGCTGGCAATGGTGGCTGTGCGTTCGGACATAGTTCCTCCTGATTGATACTCGGCGACGGTCGTGCTCGACGATACTGCGGGCTGACTGGAGTGGTGCGGGGTGTTGCTACGCGAGTGCGGTCACAGACCCAACTCTTCAAGTATGGGCAATCCGGCGCGCACGCGCTTACGGGCTTCTGTCGGATTCGGCGCGGAAACCGCGAGTACCGCGAGCTTCTTGGCGTCTTCGAGGGTGACCGACTTGAGCACTGCTCCGACCGCGGAGAGTGACCGGGAGGTCATCGAGAGGGTTGCGACACCGAGCCCGACGAGGACGACCGCGAGCACGGGATCGGCAGCTGCCTCGCCGCAGACGCCGACGGGCTTGTTGTTGCCCTCGGCGATGGAGCCTTCGACGGTCAGGCCGATCAGCTTCAGCACGGCGGGCTGCCACGGGGAGTTCAGCGCGGCGAGGGTGCCGAGCTGGCGGTCGGCGGCCATCGTGTACTGGGTGAGGTCATTCGTGCCGAGGCTGACGAAGTCGACCTCGCCGAGGATCCGGTCCGCCAGAAGGGCGGCGGAGGGAACCTCGACCATGACCCCGGGGATCTTGAGTCCGGCGGTCGCACACATCGCTGCGAACTCGGCGGCTTCCTCGGGAGTCGCGATCATCGGGGCCATCACCCAGACGATCGCGGGGGAACCTTCGGCGGCCTGGGCGATCGCGGTGAGCTGGCGGGCCAGCACGCCCGGCGTGGTCAGGTCGGTGCGGTAGCCGCGAACACCGAGCGAAGGGTTGGGCTCGCTCGTGTCGGTCAGGAACGGCAGCGGCTTGTCAGCACCGGCGTCGAGGGTGCGCACGACGACCTTCTGGCCGGGGAACGCGTCGAACACGCCCCGGTAGGCGATGACCTGTTCGTCGATCGTGGGCTCGGTCTCGCGCTCGAGGAAGCAGAACTCGGTGCGGAGGAGTCCGACGCCCTGGGCGCCTGCCTCTGCGGCCTTGACGGCGTCCTTGGCCCCGCCGACGTTGGCGAGCAGGGGGACGAGGTGGCCGTCCGCGGTGCGGCCGTTGCCGTCGAAGACGGCGAGGATCGCTGCGGCGGTCTTCCATGCTTCGACCGCGGCGGTTTCCTCGGAGCCTGGCTCCAGGGAAACGGTGCCGGCGGCGCCGTCGACGTAGATCTCGGTGCCTTCGGCGATGGTGTCGACACCGGGCGCCGCGACGACGGCGGGGAGGCCGAGGGCACGCGCGATGATCGCGGTGTGGGACTGCGGCCCGCCACCGGACGTGACGAGGGCGAGGATCTTCTCGGGGTCGAGGGTCGCTGTGTCTGCGGGGGCGAGGTCTTCGGCGACGAGAATGTAGGGCTCGTCGGCGAGGGGGATGCCCGGCGCGGGCACTCCGCGGAGCTCGGCCACGATCCGGGCGCGTACGTCGAGGACGTCCGTTGCCCGCTCCGCCATGTAACCGCCGAGGTTGATCAACATCTCGGCGACCGAGGCTCCGGACTCCCAGATTGCGCGTTCGGCGGATGTTCCGGTGTTAATGTGCTTGACCGCGGCCTTGATCAGCATGGGGTCTGTGGCCATCAGCGCGGTCGCTTCGAGAACGGCCTTGCTCGCGCCCGAGGCTCCTGCTGCACGGCTCTGCAGTTCACCCTGGACGGTCTTGGCCGCGGTGCGGAGGAGGGCAGTGGCGGCATCCGCTGACAGTGACGCAGCCAACCTTTCTCCGGCCGGGGGTTCACTGACCGGTTTGGGCATCTGCCGAATCGATCCGATGATCCGTCCGGGGCTGACGCCCACGCCGGAGAATTTCTGCTGCACGGTTTAACCTCAATTCTTGCGTGGGAATTGGTTGCCCACGGTAACGATATTACGCGGCGGCCGGTACGGATCGCGTATCGGCCGCCGCGTCTTCATGCGGTGATGGTACTACTTGCTGGTTATGCGGTGACGAGAACCGGGGCTTCCACTCCGGCGGTGACCTTCTTGGTGGTGTACCGCTTCAGGGCGATGACCGCGAGGCCGGCGACGACGGTGCCGATCGCGATGGCCAGGGCGAACAGCGCGAAGCTGTCGATCGCGAAGAAGACGAAGATGCCGCCGTGCGGGGCCTTGCTCGTGACACCCCAGGCCATCGACAGGGCGCCCGTGACACCGGCGCCGAGCATGCTCGCCGGGATCACACGAAGCGGGTCTGCCGCTGCGAACGGGATTGCACCCTCGGAGATGAAGGATGCACCGAGCAGCCAGGCCGCCTTGCCGTTCTCGCGTTCGATCGGGCTGAACAGCTTCTTGTCGAGCACGGTGGCCAGGGCCATCGCGAGCGGCGGAACCATTCCGGCGGCCATCACGGCGGCCATGATCTGCCACGGCGCCTGGTTGGCCAGGGTCGCGGTGCCGAGGCCGGCGACGGCGAAGGCATAGGCGACCTTGTTGACCGGGCCACCGAGGTCGAAGCCCATCATCAGTCCGAGGATCAGTCCGAGGACGATCGCCGCTGCGCCGCTCATGCCGGTGAGCCAGGTGTTCAGCGCCGCGGTGAGCCAGGCGATCGGACCACCCAGCACGAGGAACATCAACCCGGAGGCGACGATCGAGGCGATGAGCGGGATGATCACGACGGGCATCAGGCTACGGAGCCAGCGCGGAACGTTGAGCCGCGCGAAGCTGGCCGCTGCGACACCGGCGAGCAGGCCGCCGGCGATGCCGCCGAGGAACCCGGCGCCCATGAACCCTGCGACGGCACCGGCGACGAACCCGGGAGCGATACCCGGACGGTCGGCGATCGCAAAGGAGATGTACCCGGCGAGGGCCGGAACCAGGAAGCCCATCGACAGGGCGCCGATCTTGAAGAAGACCGCGCCGAGGTAGATCGGGAGGCCGCCGTCCGGCAGGTTGAAGAGGCTGTTCTGCAGGGTCACGACGTCGGCGATCTTGGTGATCTCGTAGCCACCGAGGAGGAAGCCGAGTGCGATCAGCAGGCCTCCACCGGCGACGAACGGGATCATGTAGCTGACACCGGTGAGAAGCGCGCGCTTGACCTTCTGGCCGAGGTGCTCGTTCTTCTCGTCGACCTCCGCTGCCCCTGCGGTCCCGCCGACGCGGCGGGCGTTCGGGTTCTCGGAGGCCGCGATGGCGTCCGCGATGAGTTTGGCCGGCTCGTCGATTCCGCGCTTGACCGGAACCTGGATGACGGGCTTGCCCGCGAAACGCTCGCGGCCGCGCACGTCGACGTCGACTGCGAAGATCACTGCGTCGGCGGCGGCGATGATCGCCGGGTCGAGCATGGTGAGGCCGGCAGAACCCTGCGTCTCGACCTGCATCTCGACGCCGGCCGCTTCCGCTGCTGCGGAGAGGGCCTCAGCGGCCATGTAGGTGTGCGCGATGCCGGTGGGGCAGGCCGTGACGGCGACGAGGCGCTTGACGCCGGTCGGGACGGATGCCGCGGGGGCGGCAATGCCGCCGCCGACGGCGACCGGAACGGGGGAGACGACGTTGGTGACGAGCTCGACGATTTCTGCGGGCGTCTTGGCGGCGCGCAGGGCGGCCGTGAACGCGGGCTTCATCAGCGAGCGGGACAGCTTCGCGAGGATCTTAAGGTGTTCCTGGTCCGCACCTGCCGGCGCGGCGATCAGGAAGACCAGGTCTGCGGGGCCGTCTCCTGCGCCGAAGTCGACCGGGGTCGACAGGCGCGCGAGCGCGAGGGTCGGCTCGGTAACGGCGGCGGAGCGGCAATGCGGGATGGCGAGGCCGCCCGGGATGCCGGTGGCCGTCTTCGCTTCGCGGGCGAGAGCATCCGCGTACAGGCTCTCGATCTCGGTGGCCCGGCCTGCGCCGACAACGAGCTCGGCGAGTCGCCGGATGACGCTCGAGGGAGCGGCTCCGAGGTTCTTATCCAGAGCGACGAGCTCCGGGGTGATCAGTGCACTCACTGGACATCCTCCTTTGGATGGGTCAGCTGCGTCACGGTGACGTCGCTGGGCTTTGTTTGGTTCAGTGCCGGAACGGTTGATCCGGGCAAAGATGCGGCTGCGGCCCCGTGGGCCGCCGCCTGACGGAGCGCGTCGGGGGCGCTTCCGCCGGCCAGGTCGCGGAGCAGGAAACCGGCCAGGGACGAGTCACCGGCTCCGACGGTGCTCACGGCGATCATGGGCGGAGTATGGGCGAGCCAGGACCCGTCCTTCGTCGTCAATACGGCCCCCTGGGCGCCGAGGGTCGCGAGGACCGCGCCGACACCACCGGCAATGAGCCGGGCGGATGCCGCGGCGACCATGGCGGGGTTGCCCTCGAGGGCCGCGGGGTCCGGGATGCCGGTGAGCTCGGCGAGTTCCTCGCCGTTCGGTTTGATCAGGTTAGGGCCGGCGCTCACAGCGGCTGCGAACGGGGCGCCGGAGGAGTCCACGGCGACCTTGGTGCCGCGGCGCCGTAGCGGGCGCGCAGCCGGCGGATGATGTCCGCATAGAAGTCGACGGGAGCGCCCGGCGGCAGCGAGCCCGCGAGCACGACCCAGCCGGCGCCATCCGCCCGGTCGAGCACGAGCTCGATCAGTTCGGTCTGCTGCGCGGGGGTCAGCACCGGACCGGGCACGTTGACCTTCGTCGTGGTGCCGTCCGGTTCCGTGATCGCGACATTGCTGCGGATGCTTGCGCCGATCGGCATGCCGAGGTGCGGGATGCCCGCATCGGACAGCGCGATGAGCACCGGGTCGAGGGCGTCGCCGGGCAGGATCGCGAGGCTCTCCACGCCGGAGGCCTCGAGGGCGCGGCAGATGTTGACACCTTTGCCCCCTGGCTCGACGTGGCTCGCCACGGCGCGCTGGACCTCGCCGCGGGCGAGAACGCCGTCGAGCGAGATCGTGCGATCCAGGCTCGGATTCGGGGTAAGCGTGATGATCACGCGATCACAACCTCTACGTCAGCCACGGCCAGGGCCGCGGAAAGTTCCGGTGATGGGAGGGCGTCCGTGATGAGGACGTCGATGTCGCCGAGGGCGGCGAACCGCACGAGGGTTTCCTCGTCAAGCTTGGTGGAATCGGCGAGCGCGACGACGAGCCGTGCCGACCGCACGATGGCGGTCTTCACGGACGATTCGACGAGGTCGGGGGTGCTGAGACCGAAGATGGCGTGTACGCCGTTGGCGCCGATGAAGGCGATGTCGGGGCGGAGTCCCTCGAGCTGGGCGATCGTGCTCTGGCCGACGACCGCGCGGGTCAGGCCGCGGACGCGACCGCCGAGGAGGTGGAGCTGGATCTCCTCATTGCCGGCCAGCTTGTACGCGATCGGCACGGCGTTCGTGATGACGAGGAGCCTGGTCGTCGGGGCCAGCGGAGGTCCAGTCGGCGAGGCGGTCGGCGAGGAGTTCTGTCGTGGTGCCGGCGTCGAGGATGATCGATCCGGACTGGCTGGTCGGGATCATGGCGAACGCGGCAGCGGCGATGCGCTCTTTCTCGTCGTGTCGCTGGGTCTGCCGTTCGGCCAGGCTCGGCTCGGAGAGGCTGAGGCGGTCCAGGGCCACGGCGCCGCCGTGGACTCGACGCAACTGCCGCGAACCTTCGAGCGTATCGAGGTCGCGGCGCACTGTTTCCGGGGTGATGTCGAAGCGAGTTGCGAGTTCATTGACGGTGACCCGGCTGGCGGTTGTGACGAGTTCGGCGATCAACGCCTGCCGTTCTTCCGCAAACATGATACCTCCTCGTCTTTGAGTGACCCCCCGCCACTGCGCGGCCCGATCGCTTCGATCAGGATGGTGTCCACGATATCTGTGTTTCTTTTTGTTTGTCAAGGAAAACACAGAAGAACAAAGATGGATGTTCGTGGGCGGGCCGACGGGGCCGTGTCGGTGCTGGGCGGTAGCGTGACGACCATGAGGATCCTGCACACGTCGGACTGGCACATCGGTCGCACGTTCCACACGCACTCGACCCTCGACCATCTCCGGATCGTGCTGGGCGCACTCGTCGATGTGGTCCGCGATCGATCAATCGACGTGGTCGTCGTCGCCGGCGACGTGTTCGATTCGGCGATGCCCTCTGCCGACAGCTACACCCTGCTCGCGACGGCCCTCCGCGAGATCCGGCGGGCCGGAGCGCAGGTCATCATGACGAGCGGCAACCACGACTCGGCCACCCGACTCGGGTTCCAGTCCGAGTGGGCCGGCCTTGCCGGCATCCATGTGATCACCCGGCCCGAACAGGTCGCCTCGCCGGTCACTCTCACCGACGAGCACGGTCCGGTGCATTTCTACGGCATCCCCTTCCTCGAACCGGCACTGATTCGGCATCACTATGCCAATCAAGCGCGCCCGGAACGAACGCTCAAGACCCACGTGCAGGTGCTCGCCTTCGCCATGGAGCAGATCCGGGCGGACCTCCTGGTTCGCGGCGGCCGCTCTGTCGTGCTCGCGCACTGTTTCGCGGCCGGCGTCGCGGCCACGCAGGAGTCGAGTGACGTCGAGAGGGACATCACCGCCGGCGGGCTCGACCTCGTGCCGGTCAGCGTGTTCGAGGGGCCGGACTATGTCGCCCTCGGGCACATCCACGGGCGGGCCAGGCTCGAAGACCGGGTCCGCTACTCGGGAGCGCCCCTGCACTATTCCTTTGCCGAGGCCGCCAAGCCCCGTGGCGCCTGGCAGATCGACCTCGGCCCTGACAGTCCGGGGAAGGGCGCAGAACTCGAGATCGAGTGGGTCGCCCTCCCGGTTCCCCGCAGGCTCAGCGTGCTCACCGGCGAACTCGAGGAACTCCTCACCGAAGACCGGTTCGCGGCATTCGACGGCGACTGGGTGTCGGCCGTGCTGACAGACCAGGTCCGTCCCCTCGACGCCATGCGCGCACTCCAGAAACGGTTCCCGTACTGCGTCACCCTCGAACACCGGCCGGCCGTCGTCATGGACACCGGAAGCGAGAGCTACGCCGAACGGATCAACCGACAGACCGATCCCGATATCGTCGCCGGCTTCCTGAGCTTCGTGCGCAATGGTGTCGGGCAGACGGAGTTCGAGCGGGACCTCGTCGCCGAAATTCTCGCGGCCGGGGAACTGAGGGAAGTCACCCAGTGAGCACCGGAACCACGAGGAGTACGACGTGAAGATCAAGCGCCTGAAGCTCGCCGGGTTCGGCCCGTTCAAGAACGAGCAGGTCGTCGACTTCGAGCACTTCGATGACGACGGTATCTTCCTGATCACGGGCAAGACCGGTGCGGGAAAGTCCAGCATCCTCGACGCAGTCTGCTTCGCCCTCTATGGCAGTGTTCCGCGCTACGAGGGCACGGAGTCGCAGTTGCGCAGCGACCACTGCGAACCCGGTGACCCCACCTACGTCGAGCTCGAGTTCGGCCTGAACGGGCACGACTATCGCATCTTCCGCACTCCCAAGTACCTCAAGGCCAAGAAGCGCGGCACCGGCACGACGCTGTCCGCACCCGACGCCCGGCTCGACATCCGTGACCCCGATACGGACGACGCCGGTGCCGTCGGTGCCGCCGGTGCCGTCGGTACTGCCGGTGCCGAGGGCGGCTGGCGGGGTATCGCCGCGCGCCCCGTCGACGTCGGGAATGAGCTCGCCCGCATCCTGCCGCTCAAACAGGACCAGTTCCTGCAGGTGATCCTGCTCGCTCAAAACCGGTTCCAACGCTTCCTGCTCGCCAAGACCGACGATCGCCGCGAGGTCCTGCGCACCCTCTTCGGCACCAGCAGGTTCCAGAGCCTGGAGACCGAACTCATCACCCGTCGCAAGGCCCTCGACGACGAACTCACCGGAGTGCGCGTGCGGCTCGACGCACTCGCGGAGGCTGCGGCCCGGCACCGGCCCGCAGCCGCCGCGTCGGGCACCGCGGCACGGGACCTGGCCTGGTTCGACGCGGCCACCGCCGAACTCGAGCAGGCACTCGCCGTCGCCGTCGCCGCAGCCTCCGCCGCGGACGCCGCACTGGCCGACGCGACCGCAGCGCTTCGCGCCCAGGACGAGATGCGCGCCCGCCAGGACCGCAGGGACACCGCCGCCGCCGGCCTGGCCGTGCTCGACGAGCGCAGCGCCGTTGTCGACGCCGACCGTGAACGCCTCGCCGCCGCGCACCGCGCAGGCCGGGTGTTGCCCCAGATCGAGGCCGAGTCCGCTGCCCTCGACGCTGCCCTTGAAGCGGCTCGGTCAGAGGTGGCGGCTCGGGAGACCTGGCTCACGGTCCACGGTTCCGACGTGGATGACCAGAACGACGACCAGGATGCCGTGCCGGTCTCTGCCACCATCGACCTGCTCCTCGAACAGCTCGGGTCCCTGAACGATGTCCTCGCGGCCGAAGAAGAACTGCCGGCCATCAACGCCGGGATCGGGTCCGCAGAGGCCGGGCTCTCCGAGGTCCAGGCCACCCTCGACGGGCTCCAGGCCCGGATCGACGCCGCGCCCGCCCTCCTCGACGACCTCGACCGGGACCTCGCCGTGCTCGCTCGCGACGCCGCCCGCGAACCGGAGTCCGTCGTTTCCCTCGCCCGCGCGGTGGCCGCCGAAGCCGCAGCCGCAGAAGCTGCCGCACTCGAGGCGGACCTCGACGCCGCACGCAGCAGGCATGCGGCCGCGGCCGCCGAGAACGCAGACGCCGCCGGGCACTACCGGGACCTCGTCGCCAAGCGGCTGGCCGATCACGCCGGCGAGCTCGCCGGCCGGCTCGTTCCCGGCGAACCCTGTGGGGTGTGCGGGTCCACGACGCATCCGCACCCCGCTGAGGCTCCTGGTGAGCCGGTCACCGACGCCGACATCGAGGCCGCCCTTGCCGACATGACCCGGGCCCAGGGCGACCTCGGGAGCAGCAACGAGGATGTCCTCACCCTCGGTGCGCGCGCCGCCGCCTCCCGCGCCGCCGCGGGCCCGGGAACAGAGGCCGATCGCGCGGCAACGCGTGCCGCCGCGCTCACCGCGGTCGAGAGCGCACGCACGGCGGCGGCACGGGAGACAGAACTCGGTGCCGAGCGGCTGCGGCTGCGCGCCGAGCTCGACCACGCGCGGGAGACCCTCGCCGGAGTCCGCTCCGGCAGGGACGACGCTGCGACCCGGCTCACCGAACTCCGTGGCCGCCGCATCGCGATCGAGGAACGCGTCAACCGGCAATCGGCGGGCTACGCCTCCGTCACCGAACGGGCGGAGAGCCTGCGCACCGAACTCCAGGCGGGCCGCACCCTCGAGACGGCCCGCGCGCTCAGCGGCGAACGGGATCGTGCCCTTGCCGCCGCCTCAGCAGCCGTCGCCGAGCGCCTCGCCGCCGAAGGGTTCGCCGACGAGGCGGAGGTCGTCACCGCACGACTCACGCCGGCCGAAATCGCGACGCGGGAGACCGGCATCCGTGCCCACGACGACCAGCTCGCCGCCGTGCGCGCCGTGCTGGCCGAACCGGAGCTCGCCGGCCTGCCCGGTGCCGCTCTCGACCTTGAACCGGCCAGGGCAGCCAGGACCGCCGCCGCCGAGGCCAGGGACGTTGCCTTCGCCGCGCAGGGTACCCTCGCCGTCCGCCAGGATGAACTGGCCGTCGTCGTCGCCGAGGCACGTGCCCTTGCCGCCACTTCCGCGACCCTCCTCGTGACCCAGGCCCAGGTGCGGGAGCTCGCCGCGGTCGTGCATGGCGAGGAACCGAACACCAAAAGGATGAAACTCGAAACCTACGTTCTCGCCGCGCAACTCGAGGAGATCATCCTCGCCGCGAACGGTCGGCTGCGGGACATGACCGGGGGCCGATACGTCCTCGAACACGACGATTCGCTGCAGTACCGCGGCACCCAGTCCGGACTCGGACTCGCGATCCTCGACCAGCACACCGGTCGGGCCCGGCCGACCCAGTCGCTTTCCGGCGGCGAGACCTTCCTCGCCTCCCTCGCCCTGGCTCTCGGACTCGCCGAGGTCGTCTCGCACCAGGCCGGAGGCATCGCACTCGACACCCTCTTCGTCGACGAGGGCTTCGGCTCGCTCGACAGCGAAACGCTCGAGACCGCGATGAGCACCCTCGACGGCCTGCGTGCCGGTGGCCGTACGATCGGCCTGATCAGCCACGTGGATTCGATGAAGGAACAGATCCCGGCGAAGCTCGAGGTCACCGTCACCGACCAGGGCTTCAGCGAGATCGCGAGCACAGTCCTCGTCTGACCGGCCCGGCCGGCCCGGAGGGGCTCACAGCCGATGGGCGGGACCCTCTTGGCCGACACCGCGGCGCCTCATAGAAATCCGATAGCTTTCGGGACTTGGGTGGGAACCAGTCGCGACGGTACGGCCGTCACCCGGAGGAAAAGGATCCCACAATGACTGGCACCGAACCGACTGGCACCGAACCGACTGGCACCGAACCCAGGGGCACGGAACCCACCGACATCAGCCCCGCCTCACCGGTCGTCAACCCGGCCTTCCACCGGCCGCGCTTCCGGGCCGGTGTGATCGTCTCGATGGGACTCGCCGCAGCTCTCGTCACAGCGACGACGGGCGCCGGCCTGTATTTCTCCTCGATGGCCGTCGCCCAGGTCGTCGCCGCAGCCGCGTCGAGCAGCTCGACGTCTGGCAGGAGCGGCTCAGGCTCGATTTCGGGGACGACCGGCTCATCGGGCACCTCGAGTTCCTCAGCCAGGCTCGGTACCTCCGGCCTGCGCCCCGGCGGCCCCTCCAACTACGGGTCCGGAACCGCATCCGCCACGACGGCCACCGCCCTCGACACCACTGCGGCGACGGCCGCGCAGTCGGTCGGCGTCGTCGTCATCGATACCGTCCTCACGTACCAGAGCGCGGAAGCGGCCGGCACCGGCATCGTGCTCACCTCGAGCGGTGAAATCCTCACCAACAACCACGTCATCGACGGCGCGACGAGCATCAGCGTGACGGTCGTCTCGACCGGCGTGAGCTATGTCGCGGATGTCGTCGGTACCGACGCCTCGCAGGACATCGCCGTGCTGAAACTCGAGAATGCCTCCGGGCTGGTCCCCGCGACGCTCGACACGACCTCCACGGTTGCGGCGGGGGACGCGGTGACCGGGGTCGGTAACGCGGGCGGAACGAGCACCCTCACCGCAGCGGCCGGCAGCGTCACGAGCGTCGGCCAGACCATCACAGCGTCGGGCGAGGACTCCACGGACGCCGAGACCCTGACCGGACTGATCCAGGTCGACGCGGACATCCAGTCCGGCGACTCTGGCGGGCCGCTCTACGACGCCGACGGTGAGGTCATCGGCATCGACACGGCGGCGTCCTCGGGGACGGCCGCGATCAGCGGCTTCGCGATCACGATCGACGCGGCCCTCGACGTCGTCACCCTGATCCACGCCGGCGTCGAAACCAGCACTGTCACGATCGGCTACCCGGCGTTCCTCGGCGTCGCGGTCGGTTCGAGCGCGACCGCGTCGACGGACACGGGGTCGGTCAACGGCCGCAGCTATCGCGGGAGCCTCGGCGCGGCATCCGGCACCACCGGCTCGACGGCAACGACCGGTGACTCGGCCCTGATCACCGCGGTCGTCGACGGCTCGGCCGCAGCGGCAGCCGGAATCGTCGCGGGAGACACCATCACCGCCGTCGACGGCACGACGATCGCCTCGGCCGCCGCGCTCACCTCGACCCTCGACGCGTACAACCCCGGCGACGCGGTCACGATCACCTGGACGGACACCGCCGGCGCAACCCACACCGCGTCCGCAACCCTCACCGCAGGCCCCGCCGACTGACCCGCCCGATTCGTCTCCCCGCGAGAGCGTAATTTTGGCCCTTTAAACCACCGGTTTAAAGGGCCAAAATTACGCTCTCGCGAGGTGGGTGGACGCGTCGACGTGACGGGATGGAGCGGGGACGGCGGCATACTGTCTGCATGACCCGGAACTGGACCCCCCTCGCACTCCTGTACCTCGGCCTGGGCGTCGCCGGCCTGATCGGTACCTGGACGTACAACATCCTCTCGATCAGCCAGGCGCGCGACTACGTCGGCGACTGGACCGGCAGCGGCCCCTCGGTGTCCTCGCTCACGGTCGATCTGCTCGTGACGGCCGTGGCCGGCAGCATCCTGATCATCGTCGAATCACGCCGGCTCGGCATGAAACGCGGCTGGCTCTACGTCGTCCTCGCGTTCGTCATGGCCTTCGCGTTCAGCTTCCCGCTGTTCCTCGCGATGCGCGAGCGTCATCTGGAGGCGACACGGATGCTGCCGGATCTTCCGCCGGAACAGCTGTCGAAGCCGTGACTCCCGTCGCCTGGCCCGCCCGGCTCACGGAGATCGCCGCGGCCGCGAGGCCCGCGATGACGACGGCGATTCCGAGCACGTACCCGCCGACGCTCCCATACCCGCCGGGGCCGGTCGGGTCGAGGAACGGGTAGGTGTAGAACCCGGTGGCGGCGCCGCGGATCACCGCGTAGACGACCCACACGATCGGATACAGCAGCGCGAATCCCAGGGCCTTCCAGGCGAGGGCCGGCCGACCGGGACCGAGGAGCCAATCCACCAGGATGAGGATCGGCGCCCAGACGTGCAGGACCTCGTTCGGCCAGGCGATCCCGGTGAACCCGTCCGACACCACGTTCCGCAGCAGTGCGTTGTAGACGACCGCGGTCACGATCGCATAGCAGAGCCCCGACATCCTGATCCGGGTGAAGAGCTCCGGGTCTGCCCGGTAGCGCAGGGCGAGGGAACCGCCCCAGAGCAGGATCAGCGCGTTGACCAGGCTCGACTGCACCGTGAAATACCCGAAGTACTCTGTCGGCACGAAGGCGTCGTGCACGGCCTGGTCGACGATCTGGGTGAGCACACTCCCGAGGAGGAGCACCCCGAGCGCGAGGCGGAAGACCCCGAAGAGCCGTCGGTGGGTGGTCGCCGCTGCTGTTTCCATGGCACCACGATATCGGCGCGGCCGGGCGGGGACGACGGGCCGGGCTGGCGCGTTCAGAACGGGTTGAGCAGACGGTGCAGGAACTGTCGGGTGCGTTCCTCGCGCGGGTCCCTGAGGACCTGCTTCGGGTCGCCGTGTTCGACGATCCTGCCGCCGTCGACGAAGGCGATCTCGCTCGCGACCTCCCTGGCGAACTCGAGTTCGTGGGTGACGATCACCATGGTCCAGCCCTCGATCGCGAGTTCCTTGATCAGGCGCAGCACGTCCCCGACCAGTTCAGGGTCGAGCGAGGACGTCGGCTCGTCGAAGAGAAGAAGCTGGGGCCGGAGTGCGAGCGCGCGCACGATCCCGACGCGCTGCTGCTGGCCGCCGGAGAGTTCGAACGGGTAGGCATCCGTCTTGTCGGCCAGGCCCACCCGGGTGAGGAGGGCGAGTGCCTCCGCGGTGACCTCAGCCTTCGGGCGGCGCTGGACGACGACCGGTCCCTCGAGCACGTTTTCGAGCACGGTCTTGTGCGGGAAGAGATTGTAGTTCTGGAACACCATTGCCGACCGGTCGCGCAGGGCGGCGAGCCTGCTTGTCGCGCGGGCCCCCGCTGCGCCGAAGTCGACCGTCATCTCGGTGCCCGTGCCGGCGGCTGCCGCGCCTGAAGCTGGGTCTGCTTCCGCGGGGGTGATCGTGATCGTGCCGCCGTCCGCGTTCTCGAGCCCGTTCAGGCAGCGCAGGATCGTGGTCTTCCCCGAGCCGGAGGGGCCGATCAGGGCGAGCACCCGGCCCCGGCCGACGGTGAGGTCGATCGATTCGAGTACGCGGGTCGTTCCGAAGCTCTTGCGCAGGCCGCGCACAGTCAGCAGGGCGGCGGATGCCGCAGGCGCGGTCCAATCGCCGGGCTGCGGTCCGGTCGGCGGGTCGAGCGGGGTGTCAGTGGGCGACATAGCGGTCCAATCGCTTTTCGAGCAGGCCCTGCACGGTCGAGAGCACGAGGCAGATCACCCAGTACACGAGCGCGGCCTCGAGGTAGAGCAGCATGAATTCCTGGCTGAACGCCGCGACCTTCTGGGCCTGTCGAAAGAGTTCGGTGACGAGGATCAGCGAGGCGAGGGAGGTGTCCTTGACGAGGCTGATGAAGGTGTTCGACAACGGGGGGACAGAGACGCGGGCGGCCTGCGGCAGGATGATCCGGGTCAGGGCCTTGCGGCGCGACATCCCGACCATCCACGCGGCTTCCCACTGGCCCTGGGGCACGGAGAGGATCGCGGCGCGAATGACCTCGGCCGCATACCCGCCGACATTGATCGAGAAGGCGATCACGGCGCTCGGCCACGGGTCGATCAGCAGGCCCAGCGAGGGCAGCCCGTAGAAGATCACGAAGAGCTGCACGAGGAGCGGGGTTCCCCGCACGATCGAGATGAACACCCGGGCGATCGCGGAAAGCCACCGCAGCCGGGACAGCCGCATCAGCGCGAGGGTGAGCGCGAGCACGAGGCCGAGCGCGAACGAGACGAGCGCGAGCGGAATCGTGCCCTGGATGGCGCCCATCAGGATCGGGCCCAGTGCACTGAGGGCGAGATCCCAGTTCGACTGAGTCATCTGCTGGTTACTTCGAGACGTCGGCCCCGAAGTACTTCTCCGAGATCGAGGTCAGCGTACCGTCAGCGGCAAGGTCGGCGAGGGCGGTGTCGACAGCGGCGGCGAGGGCGGTGCTACCGCCGGCGAACGCGAGGGCGCTCTCCGACTTGTCGGTCGTCGTCGCGGCGACTTTGAGGCCGGAGGCGTCGTTGTTCTTCTTGTAGTCGAGGAAGGTCAGGTTGTCGTTGATCGTGGCGTCGACCCGGCCCTGCTCGACGAGGGCGACCGACTGGGCCCAGCCCTCGACGGCCTGCACGTTGGCGCCGCTCTGGGTGGCGAGGGTGTTCCAGTTGCTCGTGAGCGACTGTGCCGTCGTCTTTCCGGAGAGGCTCTCGAACGAGGTGATCGACGTGTTGTCCGACTTCACGACGATCACACCCGTCGAGTAGGTGTACGGGGTGGAGAAGGTGTACTTGGCGGTGCGCTCAGGGGTGATCGAGACCTGGTTGGCGATCGCGTCGAACCGGCCGGCCTCGAGGCCGGCGAAGATACCGTCCCACTGGGTCTCCTGGAAGGTCGCGGTGACTCCGAGCTTGGCGGCGACGGCCTTGACGACGTCGACGTCGTAGCCGGTGATGTCTCCGGCGCCGTTCTCGTGGAACGAGAACGGGCGGTAGGTGCCCTCTGTCCCGACGGTGAGCGTTCCCGCTTTCTGCACCTTGGTGAGGGAATCGTCGGCGCTCGTCGCGCCGCTCGTGCTGCCGGCGGTGCCGCCCGCGGCGCGCGCGGTGAGCGACAGGGCGGCGAGGGTGACGATGGCTCCCGCGACGAGCGCGGAGGGGAACGTGAGCTTCATGGGAATGCCTAACGCGAATGCAGGGAATCGAACCGCCGGTTTGACGTTTCGGAAGGTGAGGGACCGGGGTGGCGGTCCTGCACCGGGGGAGTCTCCGGGCCGGGTGTGTTCACCGGGGACGTCCGAAGACTAACAAGGTGCGGGCGACCCCGACTATTCCCGTGACGCCCGAAGACGCCGCACCGGTCGTTCTTCGCTGGCGCAAACGAGGTGGCCGGAGGGCGCCGCCGCCTTGTCGGTCGAGTCGCCGGGACGTAGGCTGCGCGCATTCGATGTCATTGCTCCTGCCACGGAGGTCGCTGTGCTCACACCCGAACAGCATGATCGGTCCGCTGCTGTCCTGCTGGGGCTCGCCGCGGGGGACGCCCTCGCTTCCGGCGACGACTTCGAGTGGTCGGAGCGGACGGCGGCGGCCGTCGACATCGCGCTGCTCACGGCCGACGGCCGCGACCCCTCGGAGGCGGCCGTCCGGGAAGACCTCGGCGCAGACGGGGAACCGGAAGCCGCAGATCCGGCTGCCGCCACGCGCACCGCCGGCAGGCGCCTGCTCCGAACGGCACCGGTCGCCCTCGCCCTGCTCGACGACCCGGTGGCGCTCGCCGAAGCCGCACGGCTGGTGTGTTCCGGGCGCGGCACCGCACTCACCGACTCCGAGCGCAGCGACCCCTCCACCGATCGAGGTGCCGGCGATGCGGCTGTTCTCTTCGGGCTCTCGCTTCGCGTGGCCGTCCTCGAGGGCCGCCTCGATGCCCTGGCCGGACTCGCGGCCCTGCCGACCGAGGTGCGGGCGATCTGGGAGGCCCAGCTCACCGCGGCCGGGCAGGGCCGGGCGGTCGACGTGCGGCGGAGGGGCACGGTCGGTGGGCTCCTGCAGGGAGCGTGGGCGATCCTCGGCGACGAGGGTGCAGCGGATGCCTCCCGCGTCGAACGGGTGATCTCCCGCGCTGCGCAAAGCGGCGCGGATCCCGCGAGCGTGGCCGCCGCCGGTGCCCTGCTCGCCGGCCGGTGGGGACTCGAGGCCGTGCCGGTCGCCTGGCGCCGTCTTCTGCATGGTCGCCTGCACGGACGGCCGGACCTGGTCGGCGTCGACCTCGTGCGTCTCGGAATGCTGTCCGCCCGGAGCGGGGTGCCGCACGATCCCGACGACCCGGCCCGGATGGACGTGCTGCGCTGAGGGTTTTGTAGACTCGACTGGGCTCCGCTCGCCGAATTCCCTGGGCGTCCCTCGAGAGGACAGCAGCAATGAGCCTGATCAGGCTGAACGACGTCAGTGTTCGATTCGAGAAGACGCAGATCCTGCGCGACGCCTTCTTCCGGCTGGAGCCGGGCGACCGGGTGGGCCTGATCGGGAAGAACGGGTCCGGGAAGACCACGATTCTCAAGCTCATCCTCGACCACGTGGCGCCGGACTCCGGCACCGTCACGCTCGAGAGCGGCGTCTCGATCGGATACTTCTCGCAGTTCTCCGAACTGGACGGCTCCTCGACCATCACCGAGGTCCTGCACGGCCTCTTCGCCCCGATCAAGGCGATCGAAGCCGAACTCGCATCGATCGACGCGGCCATCGCCGTAGCCACGGACTTCGACGCACTCCTGCACCGCCAGGCCGAACTCTTCGAGGACATGGACCGTCTCGGCGGCTGGGACTACCCGCGCCGGATCGACACGGCACTCAGCACCCTCGGCTTCAACGAGGCCCACCGCATCTGCGCGATCGACGAACTCTCCGGCGGCTGGCGCAACCGGGCCGCGCTCGCCAAGATCCTGCTCGAGGACCCCGACGTCCTGCTCCTCGACGAGCCCACCAACTACCTCGACGTCGCCGGCGTCGAGTGGCTCGAGGCCTGGTTCCGCGACTTCCACGGTGCGGCGATCATCGTCTCGCACGACCGGAAGTTCCTCGACGCCGTCGTCACCCGGATCATCGAGGTCGAGAACTTCCACCTGCACGAGTACCCCGGCAACTTCGGCGAGTACGTCATCCAGAAGCAGTTCCGGCTCAAGACGCTCGAGCAGCAGTTCGTGCACGAATCCGAACTCCTCGCGTTCGAGTCAGAGGGGATCTCCGACCGCAGGGAGGCGGCGAAGGCCGCGAGCCGCACCCTCGACGGCCAGCTGGCCCAGATCAAGAAGGCGCGGGCTCCGCGCCCGGTCGACCAGATCATCACCGAGATCTACCGCGGCCTGCACGTCAAGGACGTGCTCTGCCGGGTCGAGGGCCTGAGCAAGTCCTACGGCGACAAGGCCCTGTTCTCCGACCTGAGCTTCGAGGTCCGGCGCGGGAACCGCATCGTGGTGCTCGGCGCCAACGGCAGCGGCAAGACGACCCTGCTCCGGGTCCTCGACGGCGAGGAGAAGGCCGACTCCGGGTCCGTGACCTGGGCGGGCGGCATCGCACCGGTCTCCTACAACGAGGTCCTCGCCGAACTCGACGAGAAGGACACGGTCACCCACGCGGTCAACGCCATGCCCGGCAGCCTCGCGTTCACCGCGACGCGCAAGTCGGTGAACCGGTTCCTCGCGATGTTCCAGTTCTCCGAGGCCGACCTCAAGCAGACGATCGGCAACCTGTCCGGCGGTCAGAAGGCGCGCGTCGCCATGGCGCAGTGCCTGCTCTCCGGGGCCTCCGTGCTGCTGCTCGACGAACCGACCAACCACCTCGACCTGTCGAGCACCCAGGTGATGGAGCGCGCCCTCGTGCACTTCCCCGGAGCCTGTCGTCGTGGTCAGCCACGACCGGTTCTTCACCGACAAGATCGCCAACCGGTTCCTGGTCTTCGGCAGCGAGGCCGCCGAACCGGGGGAGATCGAGGTCAGAGTCGCCTGACCCCGCCGGAACGAGTCGCCTACATCAGGCCGAGCGCCCCGAGGGCGAAGCGGATGGCCGGCGCGATGTGGGCCGAATACGCTGCGGTCATGTGCACGGTGTCGTACTTGGTCGGGATCGTTCCTGCGAAAGCGGGGCAGGCGCCGTTGTAGCAGCTGAACGGCAGCGAGGACACGAAGAAGCTGCCGGTACCGTTCAGCGCGGCGGTCGCCGCCGCGAAGTCCTGCCAGGCCTGGTCGATGCCGGCGTTGCAGTTCTGCGGGCTCGACACCGGTGAATAGCACTGGCCGAGGTTCGCCCCGAGGGGCGGCGGTGCGAGGTAAACGATCCGGCCGGCGGCGTTGTACGTTGCCGCCTCCGCGGCCGTCGAGGCGACCAGGGTCTCGGCGGAGAGGGCGGTGCGGTCGGGCGTCTTGCCGAGGGCGTATGCGTTCGAGATCACGACGAGCCGGGTGTTGTCTGCCACGATGCGCTGAGCCACGTCCTGCTTGCGTTGCGGGCAGGCATCCATCACGCCGGCACCGTCGTTCTGCACGGGCACGGCGGTGAAGCGGCAGCCGTACAGGCCGATCGTGGTGATCTTCCACTGCCCGTTGCTGCCCTCCGCGATCGCCTTGAACGCGGGGGCATAGGCCAGGGCCGTCGAGTCGCCCACGAGGTACATGTGATTCGGGGCGTCCGAGTTGCCCCAGGTGCAGCCGTCGAAGCTCGGCGTGCTTCCGACCTCGAAGCAACCCCTGGCCGGGTTGTTGTTCGACGTCGTCGCGATCGCGTCGTCGAGGGAGGGTGAGAGGTTGCCCGGCCACTCGGTCGAGGAGGCAGCCGCGCCGAGGTCGGCCTGCAGCTGCGCCGTCGGGTCCTCCACCGGGCCGGGCGCCGCGATCGGCGCGGCCGGGGAGCTCGTGCCGTGCAGGGTGACCTGGGCGCTGACGCCGATCACGGTCGCGATGACGAACAGGCTCAGCCCGGCGAGGATGAACTGCGAGCCGAACTTCTCCCGCCAGGTGCGCCAGGCGAGGCGGCTGGATTCCGCGGAGCCGCCGAACGGGTGCAGCCACGGCGACCGGTGGACGGGCTGTTCGATGAGGTAGTACGACACGGTCGAGAGCGCGAGGATCATCCCGAGGACGACCTGGACGCTGAGCGTGGGGTCTGCCATCAGCAGGAATACCATCACCGGGAAGTGCCAGAGGTACAGCGAGTACGAGATATCGCCGATCCAGACGCTGAGCGGGTTCGTGAGCGGGAACAGGTAGTGCTGCGGGCCGGTGATGCCGCTGATGATCACGAGCGCGGTCGCCGCGACGGGGGCGGCCGCCCAGGGACCGGGAAACGCCAGGCTGTCGTCGATCAGGAAGAAGCCGGCCAGGATTCCGAGCAGGCCCGCCCAGCCGAGGAGCCCGCGCAGCACGACAGGGATCCTCGGGAAGAGTGGGGCGGCTGCGGCGAGGAGGGCGCCGACGCCGAGCTCCCAGACCCGGGAGAACGTGGACAGGTAGGCGGTGGCGGGCGTGGTCGCGCTCTCACCGAGGGCATAGAAGAAAGACGCGACGATGACGACGACCGCCACCAGGCCGAGGACTGCCCTGCCGCGGCGGGCGCTGCGCAGGTGTTTCGCGCCCACGGAGAGCACGAGGAGGACCGCGACCGGCCAGACGAGATAGAACTGCTCCTCCACGGAGAGCGACCAGTACGGCTGCAGCGGCGAGGCCGGGTCCGTCGCGTGGAAGTAGTCGGTGCCGATGGCCGTGAAGTGCCAGTTCGCCGCGAAGACGAAGGACCAGGCGGCGTCCCAGAGGGTGGAGAGCGCCCGCGTGGTGTTGAACAGGAAGTGGGCGAGGACCGCCGTGACGACCAGCACGGTCACCGCGGCCGGTGCGATGCGCCGGATGCGCCTGGCGTAGAAGCGCCGGAGCGAAATGGTCCCCGTGGACTCGTGGTCGCGGAGCAGGATCCCGGTGATCAGGAACCCCGAGATGACGAAGAAGATGTCGACGCCGATGAAACCGCCGGTCGGCCACAAGATCACGTGGTTGAGGACGACAGCGACGATGGCGACGGCCCGTAGTCCCTGGATGTCCCGCCGCACGGCGGTTTCGCGCGGCGGTGCCGGAGCAGGTCGCTCGGTCTTGAGTGTCGATGTCACGGGTCTCCCAGGTTCTGAATGCCCGGAGAGCTTATCGGAACGACGTGCCGTCGAGGTTTCGCTCGCGGTGTCAGGAGCGCAGGGCCAGGGCGAACGGGAGCACAGCCGAGGTGCCCGCCCGGCGCAGCAGCCGCCCGGCGACGGTGAGGGTCCACCGGCTGTCGGCGAGGTCGTCGATCAGCAGGACCGGCTTTCCGGCGAAGGGTGCCAATGACGCGGCGAGTTCCGGCCCGACCGCGAAGCGGTTCCAGACCGCGGCGAGGCGGTAGGCGCTGTTGCCGCCGCTGCTTCCGTCTGGGCCGCCTCCGACCAGGTCGAGGGAGCCGAGCCAGGGCAGGCGCCCTGCTTCCGAGAGGGCGCGGGCGACCGAGGCCACGAGAAGCGGATGCCGCCGCGACGGCATGCTGAGCACCGCGGCCGGTCGTTCGTCCCAGTTCCAGTCGGCGAGCACCCGCACGCAGGCGCTCGTCATCGCGGCGCTCGCCGGGGCATCCGCCGTCTGGACCGCGAACGTGTCGCGGAGGGCTCCGCCCCAGCCGAGGTCGGTGAGCCGGGCGAGGGCACGACCCGCGGCGAGGCGCTCGCCCACCGGGATGTTGCCGCGGACGTCGACCCCGAGGCTCGCGACCCCGGTCGGCCACTGCGCGCGGGGTTCGAGCTCGACGCCGACCCTGTCCAGTGAGGCCGCGGCTGCCGAGGCCGCCGCCACCGCGACGTCGGACGGGTACCAGGCCGCCGTGCAGTTGTCGCAACGGCCGCAGGGCACCGCCGTGTCGTCGTCGAGGGCGCGCTGCAGGAACTCCATCCGGCAGCCGGTCGTCCGTTCGTAGTCGATCATCGACTGCTGTTCGGCGAGCCGGGCTGCCGCGATGCGCTCGTAGCGCACCTGGTCGTAGACCCAGGGCTGCCCGGTCGACACCCAGCCGCCGGTGACCCTGCGCACGGCGCCGTCGACGTCGAGGACCTTGAGCAGCAGGCTCGAGGGGGGACCGCTTGAGGTCGACGCGCGCCTCGAGCGCCGGCGTCGAGAGCGGGCGACCGCCCGCGTCGCCGAGGGCGCCGAGCACGGCCTCGGCCTTGTGCTCGCTCGGCATCGACGAGGTCGCGAAATACTGCCAGATCGCCTCGTCCTCGATGCCGGGGAGGAGGAGCACGTCGGCGTTCTCGGTCGCGCGCCCGGCGCGGCCGACCTGCTGGTAGTACGCGACGGGGGAGGAGGGGGCGCCCAGGTGCAGCACGAAGCCGAGGTCCGGCTTGTCGAAGCCCATGCCGAGGGCGCTCGTGGCGACGAGGGCCTTGACCTCGTTGCGCTTGAGCATGCCCTCCGACTCCTCGCGTTCCGCGGTGTCGGTCTGGCCGGTGTACGCGCGCACGGCATGGCCGGCCTCGCGCAGCAGGCGTGCGGTGTCCTCGGCCGCCGAGACGGTGAGGGTGTAGATGATGCCGCTGCCGGGCAGCTCGTCGATGTGGCTGAGCAGCCAGGCGAGCCGGGCGCGCGAGTCGGGCAGTCGCAGCACGCCGAGCCGCAGGGAGGCGCGGGCGAGCGGACCACGGATGGTGACGACGCCGGGCCCCGCTGCCTGACCTGGTGCCGCCACCGCCGGCGCGAGCTGCTCCGCGACATCCGTCACGACGCGGCTGTTCGCCGTCGCGGTCGTCGCGAGCACCGGTACTCCGGCAGGCATCGTCGCGATGAGGTCGCGCAGCCGGCGGTAGTCCGGGCGGAAGTCGTGGCCCCAGTCGGAAATGCAGTGCGCTTCGTCGACGACGAGCAGGCCGACGCGACTGATGAGCGCGGGCAACTGCTCGTCGCGGAACGACGGGTTGTTCAGCCGTTCGGGGGAGACCAGGAGCACGTCGACCTCATCCCTCCGCAACTGCTCGAGCACACCGGCCCACTCGTGCGCGTTCGAGGAGTTGATCGACACCGCACGCACGCCCGCGCGCGCCGCCGCGGCGACCTGGTCGCGCATCAGGGCGAGCAACGGCGAGACGAGGATGGTGGGACCCGCGCCCTGGCGGCGCAACAGCAGGGTCGCGACGAAGTACACGGCCGACTTCCCCCAGCCGGTGCGCTGCACGACGAGCGCGCGGCGGCGGTCGTCGACGAGGGTGGAGATGGCCTCGAACTGCCCATCGTGGAAGTCGGCGTCGTCACGACCCACGAGGGTGCGCAGAATCTCACGGGCGGATGCGCGGGTGTCGGTCCGGGTGTCGGTCATCGTCCCAGCTTCGCAGGTACCGCTGACAGTTCTGCAGGGACGCTCGGTAGGCTCGCAGCGTGAAGGTCACCCAGGAACTCGAATCCCGCATGCACCCCGACGCGATCGCCGGCTTCCGGCTCGTGCTCGCCGAGGCGCGTGTCAACGACACGATCCTGCTTCCCGAGCGGGCGATGCACCGGATGGTGGGACACGTTCAGTGGATCCTGCGCCGGGTCGGTGCCGACGGCATCCGCCTCACCGATGCCGGTTATCTGCCGCCTGTCGATGTGCTCGCGGCGACGACCGAGCTCGACTGGGGCTGGCCCGTGACGGTCAACCGTGAGGTCAACATGCTTCCGCTGCAGGAGCCTGCGCGACCACCTCCGCCGGGTCGGGTTGCTGCGGGTGAGCAAGGGACGGCTCATGCTCACGAGCAGGGGTCGCGCCCTCGCCGAAAACCCGCGCGAGCTGTGGTGGCACCTCGCGCGGACCATCCGCACGAGTCGCTCGCCCGTCGAGGCGGACGCCACCAGCCTTCTCCTGGTGCTCATCGCCCGGCGGGGGTTCACCGAGGCCGCCCTGTTCCAGCAGGCTCTCGCGCTCGGCCTCGAGACCGTCGGCTGGGGGCAGAAGAACGGCGAGCGTTTGTCGCCGGGTGCGGCGTCTCAGATCGTCCTCGTCAAGTGGCGCCTGTTGAACCACCTCGGCGTGTTCAACACCACCATC
Source organism: Cryobacterium breve (assembly GCF_027594785.1). GTDB lineage: Bacteria > Actinomycetota > Actinomycetes > Actinomycetales > Microbacteriaceae > Cryobacterium > Cryobacterium breve_A. Next base: position 1,200,995 of record NZ_CP075584.1, on the reverse strand, counting down.
CGGGATCACCTGAACTGGACGATCACCCCCGGCGGGGCCGCGTTCGCCCGCGCCGCACTGCAGAGCGAGGTCTAGGCGCGCTCGAGCCATTCCGCGCTCGCCGGCTGCCGCTCAGGCCGCGATGCCCGAGCCGATCGTCGTGAGGAAGAGCGGCACGAGGGCCGCGAACTTGGCGAAGGTGACCAGCGTCGTGAGGACGACGATGCCGGTCCAGACCCAGATCGGGGTCAGGCCGCGGCCCGCCTGGTTGCGAACGACGATCGAGCGGCCGATCACGTAGACACCGGAGGAGAGGAAGGTCCAGGCCCAGTGGAACGGGCGGGTGAACCCGTCGGCGAGCAGCCGGCGCCGGTCGAAGTAGGCGAGGGTGACCGATGCCGCGTAGAAGGCGATGCTGAGGAGCCTGGCTGAGGACATCCGTCGCCGACGTCGTCGTGCCGGTGGAGCCCTCCGACAGCCCCCGGTTGAAGTCCGCGGTGAGGTCGGTCGACGCCACGTTGATGAGCGACAGGAGCGGCAGCAGCGTGATGATCCAGATGGCCGCGGTGTAGGCGGGCGTGTCGGGTGCGAGGACCCTGGTCGGAGCGAGGCGCCCGTAGACGGGAGGCTCGGGATAGTGCAGGTCCATGGTCCAGGCCGCGCCGTTCCACCAGCGCTGGCGAGGGGAGCCTGCGGGGTCCGGATACCAGCCCGCCGCGGGAGCCGCCGCAGGCAGCGGAAAGTAATTGCCTGATCCGTCGGTCATTGTGCCCCCACCTAGTCGATTGCGGTCAGTCTAGGGCCTCTGCTCCGGGACCAGTGGGAAATCGCGGACCTGGCCCGGGGAGAGCCAGGCGTCCTGGCCATCCACCCGTACCCGGATCGGCGGGGCACCGCCGGTGCTGAGTGTCACGCGCAGGTTCGTCGGCGTGAGCTCGAGCCGGATCGGGTGGTCCCGGTAGTTGATGCTGAAGGAGAACGCACCGAGCTCCGCGGGGAGCACGGGGTGCAGCCAGAGGATGTCGTCGCGGATCTCGAGGCCGCTGTAACACCGCACCATCATGTCCACGGACCCCGCCATCGCGCCGAGGTGGATGCCCTCGTGGGTGGTGCCGCCCTGAATGTCGGCGAGGTCGCTGTCCAGGGCCCTGGTCAGGAACTGCCAGGAGCGCTCCCGGTCGCGACGGGCCTCCACCCAGGAATGCACGACGTTGCTCAGGGTCGACCCGTGCGTGGACCGGGACCCGTAGAAGTCCACCGTGGCGACGACGGCCTCCGGCGGCAGCGGGTACCCCAGCCCGTGCAGCAGCCTCCGCAGTTCCTCGGCCGAGAACAGGTAGAGCAGCATCAGCACGTCGGCCTGCTTGGACACCCGGTAGTTGTTCGTGCTGTCGCCCTCCGCGTTGAGGATCAGGTCGAGTCGGCCGAGGTCGCCGTAGCGGGCGCGATACCCCGCCCAGTCGAACTCGGGGAGTGCCTCGTATCCGTCGAACTGGCTGGGCACCCCTCCGGGCAGGAACGACAGCCGGAGCCGGCTGCCGATGTGCCGCCAGCGGTCGACCTCGCCCGGGCGCAGGCCGAGCCGGTTCCAGAGCGGCCGGCAGCTGCGCCCGTTCAGCACGGCGACCGTGTCGACGGCCCGCGCCATCAGCCAGGCGGTCATCACGTTGGTATAGGTGTTGTTGCGCAGCCCCGTTCCCGGCGCTCCGGGGGCTCCATCGTGGAATTCGTCCGGTCCCATGACGCCACTGATGTCGAAGCGATCGGCGCTCTCGTCGTACGTGGCCAGGGCCGCGAAGAACCGCGTGACCTCCAGCAGCAGTTCGGCACCCTGGTGGATGAGGAAGTCGACGTCCCCCGTGGCCTGGTAGTACGTCCACACGCTGTACGCGACGGCCAGCCCGACGTGGCGCTGGTTGTGGGAATGATCGGGCATCCACTCATTGGTGCGCGGGTTGAACAGTTCGGCCGGGGTCACTTCCCGCCCGTCGATGCCGCTCTGCCAGGGGAACATCGCGCCCTCGAGGCCGGCGGCCGTCGCGGCCGCCCTGGCCTGGGCGAGGCGCCGGTACCGGTAGCCGATGAGCGCCCGGCTCAGGTCGGGGCGGCGCAGGGTGAGCACCGGGTAGACGAAGACTTCGTCCCAGAACACGTGCCCCCGGTAGCCCTCCCCGGTGAGCCCACGGGCGGGGACGCCGGCGTCGAGGTCGGCGTCGACGCCGGCGAGGGTCTGCAAGACATGGAAGGTGTTGAGGTTGAGCGCGAGGGACTGGTGCTCGTTGTCGTCGAGGTTCACCGCGAACTCGTCCCAGAGCCCGCGCCATTCACGCTCGTGCGCGACGAGAAGGTCCGCCGGGTCGGCGACCCGGCGCATCCACGCGGTCACGGCGAACGGCGCCGACACGACGGCGCGGTCCCTCGATGTGCCGACGATGACGGTCTTCTCCACCCGGACCGGTCGCCCAGGCTCGAGGAGCAGCTCGAACTCGTGCGCGACGAAGCCGGGTTCGCTCAGGAATCGCCGGGCCACCGTGATCTCGCGGGGTGGGCCTGGCCGATCCGCGCCCGCAGGGTCGGCCTCGAAGACCCGGGTGCGCGCGGCCATCGCGATGTGCACTCCCGAGACGGTGGTTTCCATTTCGAGGAGCACGGTGCGGTCGTCGACCTCGGTGCGGGTGCGTGGCATCAGGTGCCTGTTCGTGAGCGCGGCATCGGCCGCCACATTGCGGTTCGCGACGCGGCCGTCGACGGCCGAGCGCACCGTCACCGGGCCCGACCAGCCCTGAGCCTCAAAGGTCGTCTCGAGCACGGCGACGTGCGGGTCGGATTGGGACACGAAACGCCGCGAGGTGACCGTTGTCGTGTGCCGGTCGGCGTCCCGAAAGCGGATGACCCTGGTCAGCAGGCCGCGCCGGAGGTCGAGTTCCTGCCGGTAGTCCAGGACTCCGGGGTCCTCTGGCCGGAACCAGTCCGCGGTGCCGATGCGGAACGACAGGGCGAGCCAATTGGGGGCATTGACCATGTGTTCATCGTCGCGGGAATGGCTGCCGAGCTCGGTGTGCACCGGGTTGTAGACGCCGGCGAGGTAGGTGCCCGGGTAGTGCACGGCATCCGCCGACGCCTCTGGGGAAGCGCCCCGGGTGCCCCAGTATCCGTTGCCGAGGGCGCAGAGCGCTTCGCGGACGCCTTCGGTGGCCGGGTCGAAGCCCTCGAAGCGCAGCACCCAGGCGTCGGCAGCCGCGTCGTCGCCCGCGACGGCATCCGCGACGGTGCTCGGCGGGCGCCTCGGAACGGTGCTCGCACCGGCGGTGTTGCTCGGCCGGACGGTCGGGACCATGGCACACCCTTCTGCGGTCATCCGTCCGGCGAAAGCCCTCGTGCATGCCCGTCGCCGGCCGGTGCTTGGATAGGGGGATGACCTTCGCACCGGATTCGCACCCAGAGTACATCGACGACCTCGCCGGCTTCATCGCAGCGTCGCCGTCCTCGTACCACGCCGCCGCGGAACTCGCGCGCCGGCTCGAGGCCGGTGGATTCACCCGGCTCGACGAACGCGATGAGTGGCCGGGCAGCGCGGTCGGCAGCGGCACGGACAGCGGCGCGGGCGTGGCCAGGCGGCACTTCATCGTGCGCGACGGCGCGGTCGTGGCCTGGGTGCAGCCGGCCGGTGTCGGCCCGGCGTCGCCGTTCCGCATCCTCGGAGCGCACACAGACTCGCCCGGCTTCAAGCTCAAGCCGAAGCCGACCATCGGCAGCAGAGGCTGGCTGCAGGCCGGCGTCGAGGTCTACGGTGGCCCGCTGCTCAACTCCTGGCTCGACCGCGAGCTCGAACTCGCCGGACGCCTCGTCACCCGCGACGGCACGGAGCACCTCGTGCGCACCGGCCCGTTCCTGCGCATCCCGCAGCTCGCCATCCACCTCGACCGTGACGCCAACAACGGCCTCACCCTCGACCGGCAGCGCCACCTGAACCCGGTCTACGGGGTCGGCGACCTCGCCGCTGCCGACCTGCTCGCCCACCTCGCCGGCCTGGCCGGGCTCGAAGCGGCGGATGTGGCCGGTTACGACCTCCTGACCGCCGACACCGCGGCCCCCGCACGTTTCGGCCTCGACAACGCGCTTTTCGCCGCCGGACGCCTCGACAACCTGTCGTCGGTGCACGCGGGCCTGGTCGCGCTCCTCGCCGTGGCGGACGACGGCACAGCCGGTGTCGATGCCGCCGCCGGAGTGGTCCAGGGCACGAGTGTCCTTGCCGCCTTCGACCACGAGGAACTCGGTTCCCAGACCCGGTCGGGGGCGAGCGGACCGCTTCTCGACGATGTCCTGACCCGGATCGGGTCCGGACTCGGGGCATCCGCCTCCGACAAGCTGCGCGCATACGCCGGCTCGTGGTGCCTCTCGGCCGACGCCGGGCACCTCGTGCACCCGAACTACCCCGAGAAGCACGACCCGGCGAACCTGCCGGTGCCGGGGGCCGGCCCGCTGCTCAAGATCAACGCGACGCAGCGCTACGCCACGGATGCCGCCGGTGCCGCCCTCTGGGCCCGCACCTGCGCGCAGGCCGGCGTGGCCTACCAGGAGTTCGTCTCGAACAACACGGTCCCGTGCGGCTCGACGATCGGCCCGCTCACCGCGACCCGGCTCGGCATCCACACGGTCGACGTCGGCATCGGGCTCCTGTCGATGCACTCGGCCCGCGAACTCTGCCACGTGGCCGACCCGGTCGCGCTCAGTGCGGCGATCGGCGCCTTCTTCGCCCCCGAGGCGTAGCCGCCGCTGAGGTTCCGCGAGGTGTCGCGAATCGAGGTTCCGTCGGCTCAGGAAGGTCGATGTGCGACACCTCAGCGACGTTGGCCGGGCACATCTGGATAGTGCCACTATCGGATAGCGTTTGTATCAGCTACTCTGAGCATCAGATAGTTCAGGTATCTGAAGGGGCGAGCCCCACTCAAGGAGGACTCATGACTGACCAACTCGTTGTCGGCGCCGGGTACATCGGCAGGGCGCTCGCCGCAGCGCTTGTCGAACGTGGTGACAGCGTCACCCTGGGCACCCGCAGCGGCACGGTCGTCCCCGGCGCCCGTGCCCTCGTCGTCGACGCCTCGGACGTGGACGCCCTCGCTGCGGCTGCCGAGGGCGCCGCCACGATCTTCCTCGTCACCGGCCCCAGCCAGTACCACCGCTGGCCAGAACTCTGGCCGCCAATGTTCCGGGCCGCGATCGAGACCGCCCGCCGGTCCGGGGCCCGGCTCGTGCTGATGGGCAACCTCTACGGGTACGGAGAGGGCAGCCCGATGCCGATGACCGAGGCGACTCCGCAGCATCCGACAGAGCCGAAGGGCCGGGTGCGCACCGAGGGCTGGGAACTCGCCCTCGCCGCCGCCAAGCGCGGCGAAATCCAGGTCGTGGAGGTGCGCGCGAGCGACTACTTCGGCCCCGGAGCCGGCAAGACCTCCCAGCTCGGGAGCGCCTTCTTCGGTCCGCTTGTCGCCGGAAAGACCGCGCGCGTCTTCGGGAGCCCCGACGCGCCGCACAGCTGGTGCTACCTGGCCGACATCGTCGCGACCCTCCTCGCGGCGGCGGACCACCGCGGACCATGGGGTCGCGTCTGGCACGTGCCGGCGGCCGAACCGCTCTCCCGCACCGAGCTCGCAGCCCGGGTCGACGCGCTCACGGGCAAGCGGGGGAGCCTGGCCAGGCTCAGCCCCGCCCTGCTGCGCGTGCTCGGGATGTTCGTCCCGTTCATCCGTGCCGCCAACGACTCCGCCTACCAGTTCACCGCCCCCTTCGTCGTCGACGCCGCCGAGACCGAACGACTGCTCGGTGTGTCGGCGACCCCCTGGGAGCAGTCCCTTCCCGAGGTCATCGCGAGCTACCGTGCCCTCGAGGTTGCCGGCCTGCCGGCCCAGGACAAGCGATGAGAATGGCAGAACTGAGCACCCGGAGCGGGACCCCCGTTGCGACGATCAAGTACTACCAGCGGGAGACCCTCCTCGCCGGCGGGGAGCGCTCCGGGCCGAACCAGGCGCTGTACGCGGAGTCGCACCTCGAGCGCATCCGACTGATCCGCGGCCTCACCGAGGTCGGCGGGCTGAGCGTCGCGGCCGTCCGGCGGGTACTCGAGGCCATCGACTCCGAGCGGTCGCTTCCGGAGACGTTCGAGATCGCCCAGCACTCGGTGTCTGCCACGATCGACGAGTCCACGGTGAGCGCGGAAGCGCTGGCCAGGGTGGACGCCCTCACCGCCGGCTGGCATGTCTCGGCGGCGAACCCCGGTCGACTGGCCGCGGCGCGGGTCGTCGACACCTTCGCCGAGGTCGGCCAGATCGACGTCCGCGGCTGGTTCGACCGGTACGCCGCCGCCGCCCTGCTGGCCGCGGAGGCCGACATCGACGAGCTGGATGCCCGGGTCGACCGGGCAGCGAAGGGCGAGACCGTCGTCGTCGGCACCGTTCTCGGCGACAAGCTCTTCTCCGGACTCCGCCGCGCTGCACAGGAACACATCGCCGCCCTCCGCTACGGACAGCCGCCCGAGGCGGCACCCGACCATACCCCCTGAACATCGCACGACAGCACGACAGCACGACCTACCGCACCGCCACCACTCGACCGACAGAACAGGGAGCGACCCATGAACACCCCCGAGTTTCCAGAGCGCCCGGCGTCCGGCCGCGCGACATCGCCGGCATCCGTCGACGCCGGCCAACGACCGGCCACCGACTGGCCCGCCCTGCGCACACTCGCCTGGCATCGACCGCTGCTCGCGGCCTCAGCCGCCATGGCGGTGCTCGTGGTGGTCTGCCTGGTCGGGCTGCTGGTCGACCAGCGCAGCCTCACCGGCGCGCCGGTCTGGGCCAAGCCGCTCAAGTTCTCGCTCAGCGTGCTCATCTACGCCGCGAGCCTCGCCTGGCTGCTCGGCATCCTCTCCGCGCGTCGTCGTCGACTGGCCTGGTGGATCGGCACGGTGTCGACGATCGGGCTCGTCATCGAAATGGTGATCATCGTCGGTGCAGCCTCCCTCGGCGTCACGAGCCACTTCAATGTGTCCACCCCGATGTCGGCGACGCTGTGGTCGGTGATGGCCGTCTCCATCGTGGTCGTCTGGATGGCCGCCCTCCTCACGGCGGTGCTGTTGTTCCGCACGGACCTCGGCGATCCCGCCAGGTCACTCGCGATCCGGGCCGGCAGCGTGATCGCCGTGATCGGGATGGGCCTCGCGTTCCTGATGACCGGGCCGACCGCCGCACAACTCGACGCCTTCCAGGGCATCGTCGGTGCGCACACCGTCGGCGTCCCTGACGGCGGCCCGGGGCTCCCGCTCCTCGGCTGGAGCACCGTCGCCGGCGACCTGCGGATTCCGCACTTCGTCGGAATGCACGCCCTCCAGGTGATCCCGCTCACGGCCCTGCTGCTCGAGGTGCTCGCTTCCCGGCTGGTCATGCTGCGTGCACCGGTGGTGCGGTTGCGGCTGGTCCGGCTCGTGATCGGGCTCTATCTCGGTGTCCTCGCGATCCTCACCGGGCAGGCGCTCGCCGGACAGTCGATCGTGCGCCCGGACGCGCTCGTGACGACCCTCTCCATCGCGCTCATCGCTGTCGGCGCGGTGGCGGCGACGCTCGTGCTGGCCGCAGCCTCCCGCGCCGCCCTGTCACCGACGGATGCTGCGGCAGGCTCCGTGAAGTGTCGCAGATCGACGTTAAGTCGGCTCGGGAACGTCGATCTGCGACACCTCAGCGTCGGGCTCGGGCGCGAGGCGGGCACGGGCGATGCGGGCGATGCGGGTCCGGGCGGCGTCCTCGGACGTCGAGGAGGCGCCGAGCAGCATCCGCACGATGCGGAGAACGGCCCCGGTCGCCCAGACGACCGGGAACATCGAGCGGCGCAGGCCGAGCAGCTGTCGATACTGGCGCGGGAGCGAGGCGACCGCCCCGGCGAACATCACCCGGTAGAACGGCAGCATCCCGCGTCGCAGCGGCGGATTGCGGATGAAGCGCACCGCCTCGGCGACGCGCTCGTCGCTCTTCAGCGTCCCGGTTTCGGTGAAGGCGGCGAGTTGGGCGGCGAGCTCCGCCGCCGACCGCGGCGGGTCCTGCACTCCCACCAGTTCGCCGGCCTTCGCCCATTCGCGCACGTAACCGTCGGCGCCGCCCGGGATGCCGCCGCCCCAGAGCTTGTGCGACTCGAGGAAGGCATCCGTGAAGACGATGTGCACCCAGGAGAGCAGTTCGGGGTCCCCGGCGGCGTAGGGTCGCGAGACTCCCGCCGCATCGAGGTAGGTGCCCGTCACCCGGTCGTGGAAGCGGCCGACCCGCGTCGATTCCTCGGTCGCGACGGTCGTGTCGGCGAAGGTCACGGTCACGAGCCACTGGATCGTCCCGGAGAGGCGCCCGAGCGGATCCTCCTTGTATCGCGACCAGTCGTGCACCCCGGCCATCGCGCCCGGGTGCAGGGTCTGCATCAACAACGCGCGGATCCCGGCGACCATCGTCGCCATCCCGCCGTGCACCGCCCACGCGGCCGATTCGGGCCCGAAGAATCCGGCGTCGTCGCCGCGTTCCATCTTCTCCACCCACGAGGGCCGTCCCTCGGAGTTTCCGGACAGCGTCGAGAGAAGATGCGATCGCCAGCTGTCCGTGAACCTGCCCATACCCGAGGTTAACCGGTGGCCGCTGGGCATCCGCCCCGAACAGCACGACCGGCGGAATCTGATGCGCGTGCCCGGCTCTAGACTCACGACCATGCCGGTGCCCCGATTCCTGTTCGCCGACCAGCTCGGACCGCATTTCGACGACGGCGGACCGATCGTCCTGGTCGAGGCCGTCGGGGTCCTGGGCCGCAGGCCGTACCACCGGGCGAAGGCGCACCTGATCCTCAGCGCGCTGCGGCACCGGGCGCGGGAACTCGGCGATCGGGTGGAATTCCTGCGCACGGAGCACTATCGCGACGTGCTCTCCGGCCGTCCGCTCGAGGTGATCGATCCCACCAGCTGGGGGCGCGGGCGCTCGTGGCCGAACTCGGCGCCGACGTGCTGCCCAGCCGGGGTTTCGTCACGAGCGAGGCCGACTTCGCGCACTGGGCGGCGGGCCGACCGGCCTCCCGGCTGGTGCTCGAGCAGTTCTACCGTTCGGTGCGCGCCCGGACCGGCGTCCTGATGCGCGGACCAGACCCCGAGGGCGGCCGGTTCAACTTCGACCACGACAACCGCCGCCCGCCACCCCGTGGGGCCGTCGGCCTCGGCCTGCCCGACCCGTGGACCCCGGTCGAAGACGACATCGACGCCGAGGTGCGCCGCGACCTCGACCGGCTGCAGGCGGATGGCCGGATCACCCTGATCGGCCGCGACGGGCCGCGACGCTTCGCCGCGACCCGGGCCGAAGCCCTGGCCGCCCTCGACGACTTCATCGAGACCCGCCTGAACGACTTCGGCCCCTTCGAGGACGCGTCGCTGCGCGGAGACGATGCAATGGCGCACTCCCGGTTGAGCGTTCCGCTGAACCTGGGGCTGTTGCACCCGCGCGAGGTGATCGATGCGGTCGTCGCCGCCCACGCGAGCGGAGCGGCGCCGCTGCAGAGCGTCGAGGCCGTCGTCCGCCAGCTGATGGGCTGGCGGGACTGGGTGTGGCACCTCTACTGGCACCTCGGCCCCGACTATGTCGGCAGCAGCAACTTCCTGGGCGCCCACGAGCCACTGCCCAGGTCCTTCCGTGAGCTCGACGGCTCCGGCGTGCGCGCCGCCTGCGTCAGCCACGTGCTGAACGCCGTCGCCGACACGGGCTGGGCCCACCACATCCAGCGCCTGATGATCCTGGGCAACCAGGCCCTCCAGCGCGGCTATCACCCGGGCGAGCTGAACGACTGGTTCATCGCGGCGTTCGTGGACGGCACGCCGTGGGTGATGCCGGCCAACGTCGTCGGGATGTCCCAGCATGCCGACGGCGGCATCGTCGCGACCAAGCCATACACGTCGGGCGGCGCATACATCTCGACGATGAGCGATTTCTGCGGCGGCTGCCCGTTCAACCCGAAGAAACGACTCGGCGAGGACGCCTGCCCCTTCACCGCCGGCTACTGGGCCTTCCTCGACCGGGTCGAGCCGCGCATCCGCGGCAACCACCGGATGAGCCAGCCGCTGGCCGGACTGGGTCGTCTCGCCGACCGTGAGGCCGTCGTCGCGCAGGAGCGCTCTCGCACGGTGTGGTGAGCTCCCTGGTTCTTTCGACGCGTTAGATTCGGGGAGAGGGCGCTCGTGGCCGGGGCGCGAGACGGAGGAAACCGGGATGAAGATCGAGAACGTCGAACTGCGCCGGGTGCGCCTGCCGCTCGTCAGCCCGTTCCGCACCTCCTTCGGCTCGGTGTCCGAGCGGGAGGCGCTCCTCGTGCACGTGACCACTGCGGATGCCGAGGGCTGGGCCGAGTGCGCCGCAGAGGCCGAACCCCTCTACAGTTCCGAGTTCCTCGACGGCTGCGAACTCGTGATCCGCGACCACCTGACCCCGCGGCTCGCCGCCGCCGGCAACCGGCTCACCGCTGAGCGGGTCGAGCCGGCGCTCGCCGCGGTCAAGGGGCACCGGATGTCCAAGGCCGCCCTCGAGACCGCGATCCTCGACGCCCAGCTCCGCGCCTCCGGAGTCTCGTTCGGGGGCTACCTCGGAGCGGTGAACGACCTCGTCCCCGCGGGCGTCTCGGTCGGAATCATGGACTCGATCGACCGGCTCCTCGCCGCCGTCGAGGGATACCTCGATGAGGGCTACCTCCGGATCAAGCTCAAGATCGAGCCGGGCTGGGACCTCGGCCCCGTGCGCGCCGTGCGCGAGCGCTTCGGGCCGGACGTGCTGCTGCAGGTCGACGCGAACACCGCGTACACCCTCGCCGATGCCCGCCACCTCGCCCGCCTCGACCCCTTCGACCTGCTCCTGATCGAACAGCCGCTCCCAGAGGACGACATGCTCGGGCACGCCGCCCTCGCCAAGCTCATCCAGACCCCGGTCTGCCTCGACGAATCGATCGAGTCCGCGCGGGACGCCGCCGCCGCGATCACCCTCGGAGCGTGCAGCATCATCAACGTCAAGCCCTCCCGGGTCGGCGGGTACCTCGAGGCCAGGCGGATCCACGACGTCGCGGCCGCCCACGGTGTTCCGGTGTGGTGCGGTGGCATGCTCGAGACCGGCATCGGCCGGGCGGCGAACGTCGCGCTCGCCGGGCTGCCCGACTTCGTGCTGCCGGGGGACACCTCCGCCTCGAGCCGCTATTACGCCCAGGACCTGACGGAGCCGTTCGTGCTCGAGGACGGCCATCTCCGGGTTCCGACCGGTCCGGGCATCGGCGTGGAGGTGCTGCCCGACGTGCTGCACGAGCTCACCGTGTCGAGGTCGGACATCCGGTTCTGATCCGGCCGGCACGAGAAGTCCTCGACCTGCGCGGTCAGGCGGAGTAGCGTGAAATCGGTGGCGGGTTCCTGCCCCAGAAGACGGAGTCGCCATGTCGTCGCTCTCGAACTACGGGCAGGTGATCGCGGCCACCACTGTGGCGCTCCAGTCGATGCTCGCCGGGTCGCCCTTCGGCCTGAACGTGACGGCGCGCAGCCTCGACGTCGCACGCACCGGGGTCACCGGGTCGTCGATCAACCTGTTCCTCTACAGCGACAGCCTGATCAGCTATCGCGAGGCGAGCACCCAGCACGGGCCCAGCCGGGTCATCGCGGAGCCTGCGCTACCTCGTAAGCGCCTTCGCGGCCGACATCGAGGACACCGACGCGGCGAGCCACCGCGACTTCGGCACCGCCCAGGCCGCGATCGAGCGGCACCCGGTACTCACGGTTCCCGTGACGTCGAGTGAAAAACTCCAGGTCTGGCTCACCCCCTCGCCGCTCACGACCGAGGTGCTCACCTCGCTCTGGCAGGCATCCGCCGCCCCCCTGCGCGTCTCGTTCGCAGTGATGGCGTCATTCACCCTCGACACGACGGAACGGGTCACGAAGCTCGGAACGATCCGCGACGTCGTGAAGCTCGCGGGCGCCGGGGCGATCGCCGTGTTCAGCGGCACGGATGCCGGTGCGAAGGCGGCTGCGGCAGCGTCCGCTGCGAAAGAGCTCGGCAAGGCCCTCGTCACCGTCGGGCTGGACAGCGTCGTCGCGTCGTCCCCCGAGGAGACCGATGCGACGCTCGACCGGCTGTTCGAGCGGGTGAAAGACGTGGGCGCTGTACTCCTGGTCGACGCCGCCGATGCCGTCTTCGGAGTGCGCCCCGAGGAACTCGACCCCGACGACCCATACGCCGCGATCGACGTGGGAGCCGTGCTCGACCGGCTCGGGAACGCCCCGAGCGTCGTGATCATCGCGCTCACGGGCGTCTCCGGCGACGAGCTCGCAGATCGCGCCCGGGTCGAGGTGCGGTTCCCCGCCAGCTGACCCCCCGCATACGCTGGAGGAATGCCCTCGTTCCGGATCACCATGACCATCGGCAGCCTGCAACCCGGGGTCGCCCCCGACTCGGTCCTGCCGGCTGCTGCGGCCGCGGCGGCCGAGCTCACGACCGTCGAGGCGTCCGACCTCGCCGTCGTGGCGGGTTCGGCGCGCGCGACCGTGCGCTTCACCGCGGACGATGTGGCCTCAGCGGTCCGGATCGGCGCCCACACCCTCGCGGGCACCCGCATCCGTGCCGGAGTGATCACGTGGCAAGTCACCGAGCGCGTCCACGGCCGCTGGCTGCCCGTCCACTGATCCCGTCCGTCAGATCAGGGCGCGGAGCGCGTCCTCCACGCTGACGCCCAGGCGGGTGGCCCGCTCGCTCAGGCGGGCGTGCTGTTCGGCAGACAGCATGAGGGAGACCTCGTGCACGGCCGGGTCGGCGGCGTCGGCGGCGTCGTCGAACGAGAACAGGCTCCGGATGCGCCGCACGGGCGGGCGGAGCGGCGACGGCCCGGCGCACGGCCGGTTTCTGCTCTCGCGAGGTGGCACCGGCAGCCGGAGCAGCCGGGGCAGCCGGGGCCGCCGGAGCAGCCGGGGTGCCCGCGCGCACGAACCCGGGACCCTTCGGAATCGACCCGCCGCGCTGGTAGGCCTCGGAGACAGCCCGCGCCCGGGCATCCGCCGCCTCATTGAGCGGGTGGTTCGCGTGCCCCTTGACCCATTCGAAGCGGTAGCGACGGCCGGCGAGAGCCGCGTCGATCTCCTGGAGCAGGCTCGAGGTTCAGCACCGGCTTGCCGTCTGCCTTGCGCCAACCCTTGGCCTTCCAGCCGCGCATCCACTTGGTCACCGAGTTGATCACGTACTGGCTGTCGCACAGCACGAGCAGGTCCTCGTCGAGGTGCGCGGTCGCGCGGAACAGCTCGAGCACGGCCTTGAGTTCGCCCTGGTTGTTGGTGGCGTGCTTCCAGCCGCCGGCGTCCCAGCAGGAGTCGTCGACGTACCAGGCCCAGCCGGCCGGTCCCGGGTTGCCGAGGGCCGAACCGTCGGCGGCAGCGGTGATGGTCATGGTGGCCTCTCCTCGGGGAACGGTCGCGCGCCCCGGTGTTCTTTCCTATTTTCGCATCGACCGGGCGGGGCTAGCCGACGACGCAGTGCCCGGGCTCGACGGAGTCTGTGAGCGACGCCGCCTCGGCGGCGACGGGGGTGACCGACTCCATCGCGAGGGCGTAGCCGATGTTGGCAGTGACGGTCGACTTCGCAAAAACGACGCCGACGACTTTGCCGTCCTGGTTCAGGAGCGGACCGCCGGACTCGCCGTGCTGGATGTCCGCCGCGAGCGTGTAGATCGACCGGGAGGTCGGATTGTCGCCGTAGATGTCGCCGACGACGGCCGGCGCGACCGCGACGACCTCCGCGGGTCCCGTCTCGAACGGGCCGCCGTACGGGTAGCCGTCGCTCACGGCGAGGCTTCCCGTTGCGAGGTCGGCACCGAGGCCGAGGGGTACGGCATCGAGCCCGGGGACGGCGATGACGGCGAGGTCGCCCGCCGGGTCGAAGTAGACGACGGTTCCCGAGCGGGCCGTGCCGTCCGCGGATTCGACGACGGGTTCTGAGACGCCCGCGACGACGTGCGCATTGGTCAGAACCCGGTCCGGCGCGATCACGAAGCCACTCCCGGACTGGTTCTGACCGCAGGCGTACGCCGTCCCGACGATCTTGAGCACGGAATCCTGCGCGGCGAGCAGTTCCGCGCTCGTCGCCGTGACGAGGGGGACCGTGGGGACCGGCCCGTTGAAGGCCTCGATGACCCGCGGGATGCCCTCGGTGACGACCATCGCCCGGAGCCTGGGCGAGGAAGCCCTTGACCGGATCGGGCGTGAGTGAGTCGATCGACCGCACGACCGTCGAGGAGGCGATCGCGGGCGACAGGACCGGTACCCCGAGGGACCCGATGCTGAACGCGAGCATCGACACGATGCTCGCCGCGACGACGACGGCGACGCCGGCGCCGAACACCCGGTCGACGACGAGCAGCCGCTTTCGGGCCGCCCGGGGACGGAGCACCCTGCCGAGGGTCCCGCCGATCGACAGGCCGCCGAGCAGGAGGACGGCTGCGGTCGCGAGGGTCGCCGCGGTGCGCCATTCCGCTGCGGGGACCCAGGCTCCGACGAGCGGAACGAGGAAGTAGGCGGCGATGCCGCCGGCGACGAGGCCGGCGATGCCGCTCAGGCTTCCGATCAGGCCGCTCCGGTAGCCGGAGACGACATAGCCCAGCAGGAGCACGACGAGGAGGACGTCCACGATGGTCGAAATGGGCATAGCTCCAAGACTACGGGGGAGTTATGCACAGAGCCGTTCCTTGCGCGAGTTATGCACCGATCCCCAGCGAGCGCACCCGGGGAGGGAGCGCGCGGGAAGAGTGTCCGCATGACACCGACCATTGTGAAGACCAGGGAAGCCCACGACTTCCTCGCCCTCGTGCCGCAGGCTCGCCGGGTTCCAGCCCGAGCGCAGCGTGGTGCTCGTCGCCTTCCGTGGCAACCGCACCTGCGGCGCCCTGCGGTTCAACCTGCCGGAGCCCGACCTCGCACGCACGGTCCTCCGTCGTCTCGCGACGACCCTGATCGGCACGCTGTGCAAGATCGAGGGGGTGGATGCCGTCGTGCCCGTCCTCTACACCGACGAACGTTTCGCCGACGTTCCGGGCATACCCGGTGAGCGATTCGCCGAGATCCTCGGTCGCCGGGCCGAACTGTCCGGCTTCCTGGTGCGGGATTCCCTGTGCGTCGCCGCCGACGGCTGGGGTTCGTACCTCGACCCCGCCTGCCCGGCGAGCGGGCGGCCGCTGTCGGAGATCGCGGAGTCCCCGGTGAACCGCGACCTGCCGCCGGAGGCCCAGCGTGAGCTCGGGCGGCTCCTGAGCCGGGCCGACCTGCCCCAGGTCGACCTCGCGCTCCGGGAGCAGTGCGCCAGGCGGCTGGCCAGGTACGAGGACCTCGGATCCCGGGTGCCGGACGCACCCAACCTGCCCGAACTCGTGGCCATGGTCGGGGACATTCTCGACCCGGTGGCGACCACGGAGGCCGCGCTCACCCTCGACGCATCTGCACTCGGGGCCGAAGAGGCCGCGACCCTGCTGTTCCTGGTGAAAAGCCCGGCCCGGCGCGACCAGGTCATGCTGCAGATCGCGTTCGGGGAGGAGATCGGGCGGGTGACGCACGAACTGAACCAGCGCTATGCCGCCATCCAGCGCGAGACCGGCCGCAGCATGGACGACATCGTCGCCGAGGAGCAGGCCAGGTCAGGCGACAAGCGCGACCTCGCCCAGACCGGTGACCTCATGCTCGGATCCGTCTCCCGGCGCCCGGACCCCGAACGGATCGAACGCGGCATCACTCTCCTGAAGATGCTCGTCGCGGTCGCCCCGAAACGGGTGCGCCCCGCGCCGCTGTGCATGCTTGCCTGGCTGTCGTGGGCGCTCGGACGCAGTTCGGTTGCCGGGATCTTCATCGACCAGGCGCTGGCGATCGACCCGGGGTACGGCATGGCCAGGCTGCTGCTGACCGTCGTATCTGCCGGGCACCTGCCCGAGTGGGCGTTCGCCGTACCGCACTCCGACGCCGACTGAGAGAGCCGGGACGGTCATCCGTGCGACGGCTGGGCGCGACGCCACGCGACCTCGTCGCCGACCACGACGAGCAGTAAAACGGCGTTGGCCGCCCAGGCGAGCACCAGTGCCGGGACGAGCGGAGAGGCGGCGGTGAGGAGCCCGAAGGCGAGGATGCCGAGGAAATGACCCGCCAGCCACCGGCCACCGGCTGCGCGGCGGAACAAGGCATTTCCCAGCACATAGACCGCCGATGACCCGCAGACGAGTCCGGCCGTCCAGAGGCTGCCCGCCTCGAGCGGGTCAGCCAGCACGAGGCCGTCGGCGACCGCAGCCAGGACGACGCCGAGCACCATCAGCGCGGGGACGTACGTGTATGCGGTTCGGGCGATCGGTCCGGGGTCGGCGGCGTTGACGATGTAGTCGCTGCCTCCGCGTTCGCTGTGGCTGAAGTAGAGCAGCCACAGCAGTACCGTTCCGAGGAATGACGACAGGAATGCGATGACGTTCGTCCAGTCGAGTGGTCCTTCGCTGAAGCTCGTCCCTGAGACGATGATCGACTCGCCGAGCACGATGATGAGGAAGAGGCTGACCCGCTCCGCCATATGGCCGCCTGCCACATTCCAGGTCGTGATGTCCGAGCGTCCGAGAAAGGGCACCCAGTACAGAAGGTACGGAGCCCCGTAGTCGACGAGCAGGGCCAGCAACCAGATCCAGGGACGCAGGGCGTCTGGTACGAGGGCGCCCGCGATCCAGAACGCCGCCGCGAACGCGTTCCAGAGTGAAATGCGCAGGAAGTTGAGCCCCAGTTCCGGACGCTGCCGGGCGAGCGCCAACAACGTGAAAGCGCTGCGACCGACCTGCATCGCCGCAAGTGCGCCGGCGAACAGGAGGTCCTTGTCGCCGAAGGCTTCGGGAATGGCGCTCGCCATGAGCAGACCGAGCAGCATCATGACGATGAGCATTGCCCGCACCGGGCCGCGCTCAGGGTTGAGCCAGGTGAAGGCCCAGGTCGTGTATATCCACACCCACCAGACGACGGCCGTGAGCACGAGGGTATGCAGGAACTCCTCAGGACCCGGATGCGCCAGCAAGAGGTGCGAGATCTGAGTGACGGCGAAGACGAAGACGAGGTCGAAGAACAGCTCGATGTACGTGACGCGGTGTTCGGCCCCGTCCGTGTCCGGTCGGAGGAGGTTGCGGGAAAAGCCGGGGCTCGCCATGCCGGTCAGGGTAGCGCGCACGCCCCACCAATTCGACGGAGCCTGTGCCGAAAACCCACACGGGGACGCCGGACAGGCGTTTTTCTCACAGATGGTCCGTCGAATTGGGCGAGGCTGGGCGTGCCGCGGCGGGGTGGGGCGGGACTACAGGTACTTCGGGGCCTCCGCGAGCACGCCGTAGAGGATGTCGCCGATCTCGCGGAACTCGGACGGTCCGATGGTCAGCGGGGGAGCGAGCTGTACCACGGGGTCGCCGCGGTCGTCGGCGCGGCAGTACAGCCCGGCGGAGTAGAGCGCCTTGGACAGGTAGCCGCGCAGCAGGCGCTCGGATTCCTCGTCGCTGAACGTCTCCTTCGTGCCCTTGTCCTTGACGAGTTCGATCCCGAAGAAGTAGCCCTCGCCGCGCACGTCGCCCACGATCGGCAGCGCGAGCAGTTTTTCGAGCTCGGCACGGAAGATCGGCGAGTTCGTGCGCACGTTCTCATTGAGTCCTTCCTCCTCGAAGATGTCGAGGTTCGCGAGCGCGACCGCGGAGGAGACCGGGTGGCCGCCGAAGGTGTAGCCGTGGTAGAACGTCGTGTCGCCGTGCTTGAACGGTTCGTAGATGCGGTCGGAGACGATCGTCGCTCCGATCGGCGAGTAGCCGCTCGTCATGCCCTTCGCGCACGTGATCATGTCCGGTTCGATTCCGAAGGTCGTCGAGGCGAACATATTCCCGATGCGGCCGAACGCCGTGATGACCTCGTCGGCGACGAGGAGCACGTCGTACTTGTCGCAGATCTCGCGCACGCGCTTGAAGTAGCCGGGCGGCGGCGGGAAGCAGCCGCCGGAGTTCTGCACGGGCTCGAGGAAGACGGCCGCGACCGTCTCCGGCCCCTCGAACTGGATCATCTCTTCGATCCGGTTCGCCGCCCAGAGGCCGAACTTCTCGATGTCGTCGCCGAAGCCGGAGCCCATCTCGTCTGCCCGGTAGAAGTTCGTGTTGGGCACCCGGAGGCCTCCGGGGGTGACCGGTTCGAACATTTCCTTCATCGCGGGGATGCCCGTGATCGCGAGGGCCCCCTGCGGGGTGCCGTGATAGGCGACGTTGCGCGAGATCACCTTGTGCTTGGTCGGGCGACCCTGCAGCTTCCAGTAGTACTTGGCGAGCTTGAACGCGGTCTCGACGGCCTCGCCGCCACCGGTCGAATAGAAGACGCGGTTGAGGTCGCCGGGAGCGTATGACGCGAGCCGGTCGGCCAGTTCGATCGCGTTCGGGTGCGCGTACGACCAGATCGGGAAGAACGCGAGTTCCTCAGCCTGCTTGGCCGCTGCTTGGGCGAGCCGCTTGCGGCCGTGCCCGGCATTGACCGTGAAGAGGCCGCTCAGGCCGTCGATGTACTTCTTCCCGTTCGAGTCCCAGATGTGATGCCCGAGGCCCTTCGTGATGATCGGCACGCCCGCGCCGGATTCCACGACGGACTGGCGGGAGAAATGCATCCAGAGGTGGTCCTTGGCCTTTTGCTGCATGGCAGCGTTCTCGGCCTCCGTGTAGACGGTGGGCCCGGCATCCTCCGGCGTCGCCTCGGCGGCCGCACCGGCTGCGTCGGCATTGACGACAGCGGGCGAGGCAGGAACGGACTCGAGCAAGGGTTCTGAGAGTGTCATTGTATTTACCGTGTTCCCCAGTTGTAGAACTGTTTGTGGAGTTTGAGATAGACGAACGTTTCAGTGGATCTGACCCCGTCGAGAGAGCGGATCTGGGTGTTGAGCAGTTCGAGCAGTTCGTCGTCGTCTTCGCAGACGACCTCGGCGAGGATGTCGAACGAGCCTGCCGTGAGCACGACGTAGTCGACGGCCGGCATCGCGGCGAGCAGTTCCGCCAGTACCCGGGTGTCTCCCGAGGCACGGATGCCGATCATGGCCTGGCGGAAGAAACCGAGCTGCATCGGGTCGGTGACGGCAACGACCTGCATGACCCCGCCATCCGTGAGCTTCTGCACCCGCTGGCGCACGGCGGCCTCGCTGAGACCGACGGCCTTGCCGATCTCCGCGTACGACCGGCGCCCGTCGACCTGCAACTGCTCGATGATCTTCTTCGAGACGTCATCGAGGGGTACCGGCTTGCCCGGCGTGGTACGTCCGTTTGCGACCATCCAGCGATTATGCCAGCGAGACCCTGCCTCGGCAAGCGATTCCGCAGCTTTTCACGGCAAACGCTGCGGAATCCATATCTCTGAAGGGTTTGACGGTGCGTGGCGCCTCCCCGCGCCGCACGGCGGATCGGCGTACTCGGGATACGGTGAAGACCCTACGACGACGAAGGGAGTCCCATGGACCCAGAGTGGATGTTCGTGGCCGGCCGCTCCTTTGTCGCCGCGGTACCGGCCGATGCACCGGACGACCTGGTCAGGGCGCTCTCGAGCCTGGTCGACGACGCGGGTGTCTCGGCAGAGGGGCTCGTCGGACTCTTGCCGCTCGGCGGCACGGACGCGATCGAGTCCTTCGCTCTCGTGATCCGGGCAGCGGAGGATGAGTCCGCCGTGACCGTCGTCGTGCGCGGGCCGATCGTCGTCGACGTGTTCTCGGTCGGCGGCTCGCGGCGCTTCGCCGACCAGGGCATCCGTCCCTGGAACCTCGCCGACTTTTCCGCCGTGACCGGAGTCGTGATCGGTTCCCCCGACTCGACGGCGCTCGCCGCAGTGCCCTCCGGAACGCGAACCGGGAACGAACGGGGCACGGTCGTCGGTCGCACGGTGCACTGGTCGCCCGCCGGCCCGCCTCCCGCCGGCCCGCCTCCCGCCGCCGACGACACTGTGATCCGCAGGCCGGACGATACTGTGATCCGCAGGCCGGACGATACCGTGATCCGCAGGCCGGACGATACCGTGATCCGCCCCCTCGACGACACCATACTCACGACCGGCCGCCGGAACGGGGTCGCGACACCCGACGTCGACGGTGACGACGAGCGGGAGGCCGTGGCCCGCGACGACACCGACGACACCGACGCCGCAACGAACGCGCCCGTGTTCCTTCCTGCGTTCGCCCGGTTCCGGCTGCCAGACGGCCGGGAGTTCCCGCTCGACCGTCCGTACCGGCTGGGCCGGCGCCCTGCGCCGCCGCGGATCCCCGGCGTACAGCTCATCACTCTCGTGGCGGTCGCCTCTCCCGGCTCCCTCGTGTCCGCGACCCACCTCGACATTCGGCAGGTGGCGGACGTCATCGTCGTCACCGACACCGGGTCCCGGAACGGCACCGTCGTGGTCTCCGCGGACGGTCGGCGGGAACGGCTCCGTCCCGGCGATTCCCGAACTGTGCCTCCGGGTACGAGAATAGACATCGGGGACGATAACATCATCGAGATCATCCCGGCGAGCGACACCGAGTCGGCTCCGTATTTCCCAGCACATCGTGGAAGGCACCACCCGTGACCCAGATTGGTCAAGGCTCAGGCGGATTCGAAGTCGCTTTCCCCTCGGTGAACAAGACGGTCTCCCTCGCGTGGGCCGCACTCACCGACACCGGGCATCGCCGCGAAGTCAATGAAGACAGCCTGATCTCCGTGCCGCCCATCTTCGCGGTCGCAGACGGCATGGGCGGGCATTCCGCGGGCGACGTCGCGAGCGCGGCCGTCGTGAACCGGCTCGCCGAGCTCGCTGGACGGGACTCGCCCCAGAACGCGGCCATCAACACGGCCCTCGGCCTCGCCGTCACCGACATGGCGTCCGGCGTCGGCGTGACCGACCTCGGCACAGGGACCACCGTGACGGGAGCCCTGCTTGCGATCGTGTCCGGCGCTCCGCACTGGGTCGTCTTCAACATCGGCGACTCCCGGGTCTACCTGCTCACCTCGGGCGTGCTCGAACAGATCACCGTCGACCATTCGGTCGTGCAGGAGGCTCGTGGACGCCGGCCGGATCACCCGCGACGAAGCGGATGTCCACCCGCACGGCAATATCATCACCCGCGCCGTCGGGTTCCACGAGGCTCCGGTCCCCGACTACCGCGTCCTGCCCGTGAACCCGGGAATGCGTCTCCTGATCTGCTCTGACGGGTTGACCAAGGAACTCACCGCCTACGGCATCCGACATTTCCTGATCTCGAACCCGGACCCGGAAGACGCAGCGAAGGCACTCGTCGAGGCCGCGCTCGAGAACGGCGGCCGGGACAACGTCACGGTGATCGTCCTCGACGTCCTCGATATCGAGGACAGCGAAGAGACCTCGGGCACCGGCGAGACGTCCACGCAGCAGGACGCAGACACCGGCCCGCTCGACGTCGTCCATCTCGACGCGCACTGAACTCGACACGCACCGAACTCGACACCCCCTGAGTTGGGGTATCGGCATCCCGGACACCCGCGGGGCAACTGCCTAAACTTGAGTGACGCCAGTCGTGATACCCGTTCGATGCGCGTTCACGGACCAGTTCAGGGACCATAGGCGAGAACCAGACGGGGAGGCCGCGATGCAGCGACGATTGCCGTCGACGCCCCCGAACCTGCCGGGATTCTCCTATCTGCGTGTCCTCGGCTCCGGCGGCTTCGCCGACGTGTTCCTCTACCAACAGGATCTCCCGCGCCGCCAGGTGGCGGTCAAAGTCCTCCTCGCCGAGGTCGTCAACGACCAGGTCCGGCAGCTGTTCCAGGCCGAGGCCAACCTGATGGCGTCGCTGAGCTCGCACCCGTCGATCCTGACCGTGTTCCAGGCCGGCGTCTCGGCCGACGGACGCCCGTACCTCGTGATGGAACAGTGCTCTCCCGCGCTCAGCCAGCGCTACCGCACAGAGCCGCTCGGCGTCCCTGAGGTGCTCAGGATCGGCATCACCATCGCGAACGCCGTCCAGGCCGCACACCAGGCCGGCATGCTGCACCGAGACCTCAAGCCGTCGAACATCCTCGTCACCCGGTACGGGCACGCCGTCCTCGGCGACTTCGGCATCGCGGCGACGGTGAGCGACGCCCGAAACGTCGATGCGATCGGGCTGTCCATCCCCTGGTCGGCTCCGGAGGTCCTGCTCGACGAGGTCTCGGGCTCCGTCGCATCCGAGGTCTGGTCCCTCGGAGCCACGCTCTACTCCTTCCTCGCCGGTCATTCACCGTTCGAGATTCCCGGTGCCGAGAACAGCTCAGCCCAACTCATCTCCCGGATCAACAAGGCACGGGTCCCTGCGCTCGGCCGGGCGGATGTCCCTGGCAGGCTCGAACTCATCCTCCAGCGCTCGATGTCACGGCGTCCGGAGCTACGCCAGGGCAGCGTGCTCGAACTCATCCGGGAGCCTGCAGTCCGTGGAGGCCGAACTGGGCCTGCTTCCCACCCGGCTCGAGGTCGCCGATGAGGACTGGGCCGGGGAGAACGGCGTCGACGACGATGACCGCACCCGCATCTCGGCCGTGAATTCGATCAATGCCTACCAGGAACCGCGGCGCCGTCGCGTTCAACCGGCTCGACGCGGGCGCCGCTCCGCTGCCGGCGCCCTTGCAGACACCTCCGGCGCGCGCAGCCCGGCCGGTTCCGACGGTTCCGCGGGTTCGGCGGCCACCGGGGCGCGCCTCCCGGGGCGCGGGCACAGGCTCCGTGCCGGGGGGCTGGCGGCGTTCGGCGCTCGTCTGGGCGCTCGTTGCGGCATCCGTCGTCATCGTCGTTCTGGCCGTCGTGACGGCGTCGGCGCTCTCGCACCAGGCGGCGCCGGGGTTGCCGACGGTGAGCAACGTGTCAGGGGAAGTGCGGGACGGCATGGTGGTGTTCGCCTGGGCGGACCCGGGCATCACCCAGGGGGACAGCTACGTGATCACCCTGCGCACCGGCGAGAGCAGTATCCAGAAGGGTGCCGAATTCAGCGTCGACCCGCACGGACAGGCCAGGGTCTGCGCGAGCGTCGCGGTCAACCGCGACGGGCGCACCGGGGGCACGAGCGGCGAGAAGTGCGTCGACACCGGCGGGTCAGTGACGGGAAGCGCACCCGGAGACGTGAGCAGCTTCGTGACCGGCGTCGGAGCCGCTTCGTGATCCGTCGGTGGGTCTCCCGCCAGCTCGCCTCGCACCGCTCGGCGTGGGCGACGATCCTCGGCGGGACGCTCGTCCTCGCCCTCGTCGTGACGACCGCCGTCGTGTCCGGCGGCTACACCGCCCAGCGGCTCGACCTCGGCGATGCGGCGGTCTGGGTGACGAATGAGACCCGCCAGGCCATCGGCCGGGCGAACACGGCGGTGATGGAGCTCAACACCGTTGTGACGAGCGAGAGCTCCAACCTCAACGTGCTCCAGGCCGGCGCGACGGTCCTCGTTCTCGACACCGTCAACAGCTCCCTCGAGATCCTCGACCCGGCCACGGCGACGATCGTGAAGAGTGTCGCACTGCCGCCCCGGGCGCCTGCCGTGTTCCTCGCGGGAGCCCGCACCCTGATCGCCTCCAACGGCGAGGTTTGGGAGACCCCGACGAGCCGGCTCGCGAGCTTCGACGCAGCGGCCGCGCCGACGCTCTCCCTCGGCGCCGGCTCCGTCGTGAGCGTCGACGACACCGGTGCCCTGTTCTCGTTCACACCGGCGACCGGCACCCTTGCGCAGGCACCGTCCGGAAGCGGAACCGTCACCGCGAGCCAGACCCTCGACGCCGGATCCCCGGGCGACGACTACCAGCTGACGAGCGTGCACGGCAGCTGGGCGCTGCTCAATGCGACCACCCGGCACCTGTTCCTCGACGGCCGCGATGTCGACCTGTCCGGGACGATCGTCGACGGCGCCGCCCCCGCCCTGCAGCAGCCGGGTCTCACCGGCACCCGGGTGCTGATCGCCCACGAGCAGGGCCTCGTCGCCGTCCCCCTCTCCGGCGGCGCCCCGACCGTACTCGTCAGCGCCCGGAACGGTACCGCGGCGGCCCCGGACACCGCCGGGCCGTGCGCCTATGCGGCCTGGGCGGACGGCACGGCCTGGCGTGACTGCGGCAGCGCGGGGCCAGGCGGCTCGGCCTCCGGTGCCTCGGGAGGCTCCGGAGGAACGCAGTCCGGCACGACGTCGGCCCTCGCCGGGCTCGACGACAACGCCCGCCTGGCCTTCCGGCACAATGGCACCGGGCTCGTACTGAACGACGCGCACAACGGTTCGACCTGGGCGGTGCAGCGCGACAACCAGCTGATCGACAACTGGGCCGACCTGATCGACACGTCCCCGGACACCCAGCGCATCGAGACCACCGGCGACGACACTCCTCCGGTCTACGACAAGGTGCAGGCCCCGCCCGTCGCCGTCGACGACTCCTTCGGCGCCCGAGCGGGCCGGATCGTGACGCTCCCCGTTCTCCTCAACGACTCCGATCCGAACGGGGATGTGCTCGTGATCGAGTCGGTCACGCCGATCGACGCGGCCGACGGCCGGCTCGACCTCGTCGGCAACAACCAGCAGGTGCAGCTGACCCTCACGGAGGCGGCCACCGGCCAGATCCGGTTCGGCTACACGATCAACGACGGCCGCGGCGGGAGCGCATCCGCAACGGTCACCGTCACGCTCAAGGCGCCGGGGGAGAACTCCGCGCCCGTCCAGGTGCGCACCACCCACGCGACCGTGAGGGCGGGCGGCCGGGTGACCAGCCAGGTCCTCGGCGACTGGGTCGACCCCGACGGCGACCCGGTCTACCTCGCAGCGGCATCCGCCGCCGGCCCGGACCTGGTGAGCTTCACCCCGGCAGGCGCCGTCGTCTTCACGGATGCCGGCACGAACGCCGACGACAAACGGGTCGGCCTGAGCGTCTCCGACGGCCGCCTGACCGGCACCGGATCGCTCGCCGTCTCCGTGCGCGCGAGTGGAGCCGTGCCGATCGTGGCCGACTCCTTCGTTGTGCTCGCGACCGCGGGGGCCGAGGTTTCGGTGTCCCCGCTCGATCATGCCCGCGGCGGGTCGGCGCCGCTGCGGCTGTCGAGCGTCCCCGCCAAGCCGGACGTCACGATCACCCCGGACTTCGCCTCCGGTGCGTTCCGCTTCCTGAGCAGCACTCCGGGGGTCCACGAAATCGAGTACTCCGTCACGGACGGGCAGCTCACCGCGACCGGCAGGGTGCGCGTGGACGTCGCCCCCGCCGCCAACGCCAACAGCAGTCCCGTGACCGTGCCGCACACGGCCTTCATCCGCGGACAACAGGCCACCCTCGTCGACGTGCTCGCGACCGACTTCGACCCGGCGAACGGGGTGCTGCTGATCACCGGGACGATGAACGTGCCCGCATCGAGCGGCATGCGGATCGAGATTCTCGACCAGCGGATCCTCAGGGTCACGCTGACCCGCCCGCTGCCGGACGGCGGGCTCAGCTTCGGGTACCGGATCAGCAACGGACTCGCCGACGCCGACGGCACCGTGACCGTCGTCGAAATCCCCGCACTCGGGCAGAAGCAGGCCCCGATCGCTGTCGCAGACACCGCGACCGTCCGCGTCGGCGACGCGATCGACATCCCGGTCCTCGCGAACGACGAACAACCGGACGGTGATTCGCTGACCCTGGATCCCGTTCTCGCCTCCGGCCTGCCCGCCGGCGCCGGCCTGCTCTTCGCCGCGGGCACCGTGCTGCGTTACCTCGCGCCGACCACCCCCGGCACATACACCGCGGTGTACCGGGTGAACGCCCCCGACGGCCAGTACTCCAACGCCGAGGTGCGCATCTCGGTGCGCGAAGCAGATCCGAGCACCAACAACCCGCCCGTCCCGAAGACGGTGACCGCGCGGGTGCTCTCCGGCGGCACCGTCGAGGTGGCGATCCCGTTGACCGGGATCGATCCGGACGGCGACTCCGTCCAGCTCGTCGGCCTGGAGACCAACCCGGAGAAGGGCTCCGTCACGGCGGACGGGACGGACACGTTCCGGTACCAGGCCGGGGAGTACTCCGCAGGAACGGACACCTTCAGCTATGCCGTCGTCGACGCCCTCGGCGCCCGGGCGATCGGCACCGTGCGGATCGGGATCAGCCCGCGCCTCGACGGCGCCCGCAACCCGGTCGCAGGCTCCCGACGACGTCGTCGTGCGCCCGGGAAGCACGGTCTCCGTGCACGTGCTCGCCAACGACTCGGACCCCGACGGCGGCCGGCTCACGATCAACGCCGTGGAACCGAGCGGCACCCCGGCCGATCTCGCGGCCGAGCACGGCACGGCCATGATCGCCGGGGACGCCATCGCGGTCACCGCTCCGGCGACACCGGGCCGATTCGGATTCATCTACGAGATCAGCAACGAGCGTGGCGGCACCAGTTCGACCTTTCTCACCGTCGTCGTGCGCGCGGACGCCCCGCGTGCCCGGCCGGAGGCCGGCGACACCCACCTGACCCTCTCCGACGTGCTCGCCGGCGGCACCGTCGACGTCGACGTGCTCGCCAACGTGACCTTCGCCGACGGGCCGGCCCGCGGCCTCGCGCTGAGCGTCCCCGCGTCGTGGGCCGACTCCGCGCGGGTGACGGACGCCAAGCGCGTGCGGGTGACCGTGCACGCCACGAGCCAGATCATCCCGTTCCAGGTGGCGAACCCCGACGACGCGAACATCACCGCCCTCGCCTTCATCTGGGTGCCCGGGTACACCGACGCCCTGCCGCAACTGCGGAAGGGTGTCGCAGCGCTCACCGTGGCGAGCGGCGCGACCCTCACCATCCCGATCAACGACTACGTCGTCGCCGTCGGTGGAAAGCAGGTGCGCCTGACCGACAGGAGTCTCGTGCACGCCACCCGGTCCAACGGTGCAGACCTCGCCACCTCCGACACGAGCATCGCCTTCACGAGCGCCGACCAGTACTACGGTCCGGCCTCCGTGTCCTTCGTCGTCACCGACGGCACCGGAGCGGGAGACCCGGCGGGCCGCACGGCCACGATCGTGCTGCCGATCACGGTGACGCCGCAGGCCAACCAGCCGCCCGCCTTCGACGGCGCCGTACTCGACTTCGAACCCGACCAGACCAAGGTCATCGACCTGTCCAAGCTGACGTCCTATCCGTACCCGAACGACCAGGCCTCCCTCGTGTACTCGGTGCTCGACCCGAAACCGGTCGGATTCGACTACTCCCTCGACGGCCAGCAGCTCACCCTGCACGCCAGGACGACGACGCTCCCGGCATCGGGCGCGCAGGGCGGCCACGGCTCCATCACGATCGGCGTCGCGGCCGGTGGCACGCCGGGCAGGGCCGGCCGCATCGACATGACCGTCGTCGCGTCCACCCGCCCGCTCGCCATCCCGGCGGCGGATGTCGCAATCGCCCCCCGCGGCCAGACGACCGTCGTCGACGTGCTCGCCAACGACGGCGCCGCCAACCCGTTCCCGCAGGTCCCGCTGCGGGTCGTCGCCGTGCGCGGACTCGGCGGCGCCGGTGTTCCCGCCGGGGTCAGGATCACCCCGAGCGCCGACAACAGCACCCTCAGCGTGCAGGTCGCCGCGAACGCCGCCGCAACGGACACCAACCTCGAGTACGAGGTCGCCGATGCGACGAACGACCCGGACCGCTACACCTGGGGCACCGTGCGGATCTCCGTGCAGGACCGGCCGGACCCGGTCACGAGCCTCTCCGTCACCGGCTTCGCGGATTCCCGCGTCGCGGTCGCCTTCAACCCAGGCGCCGCCAACAACTCCGCCGTCACCGGCTACGACATCACCCTCGTCAGTGCCGCGACCGGAGCCTTGATCAGCACCACGACCTGCCAGGCGACCGCGTGCACGGTCCCGACCGGCGGCAACGGCCGGGCCAACGCGGTCCGGGTGGCTGTCGCGGCGCGCAACGGCCTCGGCCTCGGTGCGTCGACCGCGCTCCCGGACACGGTGTGGTCCGATGTCGTCCCTGCGGCCCCCGGGAACCTCGCGGCCGCACCGCTTCCCGGCGGCCTCACGATCAGCTGGGCACCTGTGCCGAACGGCGCGGGTTCCCCGGTCGCAGACTACCTGGTCACCGTCAACGGCACGGCCCAGCCCGCCGTGAGCGCCACGGGTCCGGCCTGCGGGGCGACCCGGTGCTCGCTCACGGTGAACGGCCTCCCCAACGGCACCGACGTCCCGGTGAGCGTGAGCGCCCGGAACGAGTCATACCCCGCCCTCTCGGCCTGGACATCCGCCTCGACGCAGGGCACGCCCTTCGGGGCGCCGACGGCCGGCGCCGTCTCCGCGTCGGCCGGTGCCGCTGGCACCGTCCACGTCGGATGGGAGGCCTTCTCCGGCTCCGGCGACCCCATCGGCGGGTACTACGTGCAGCGCCTCACCAACGGAACGGTGCCAACGGGCAACCAGGCGTGCACGGTTTCGTCCCCTGCCCCCGGCACCGTCGTCGTCCCGCACACCGGCGCGAACGTCGCCGAGCTCAAGACCCTCGGAGCGGGCACCACAGGTGTCGACTTCACCGGGCTCACCTCCGACACCGCCTCATACTCCTTCGTGGTCTGGGGATACAACCGGGCCGGCTGCACCAACAGCCAGGTCACCACGGTGCAGGTGCAGGCGACGCCCGGCGCAGTCACCGACCCGGGAGCCTCGATGGGGATGCACGACACGGCATACGACCTGCAGATCACGCCGGTGAGCCCGGGCGCCGGCATCACGAGCTATGAAGTCCGGGCAGTGGACCCCGCGACGGGGACCCCGGGCGCGAGCGCAGCCTTCACCGGGACCGCACTGCCGCGCCAACTGCTGAGCCCGACGGTCTTCGGGGTGCCGTTCAGGTATCAGGTGCGGGGGTGCGACACCGCGGCCACCTGGGGCACCTGCGGAGCGTGGTCGGCGACGATGACGGCACCTGCGGCATCCGTCAGTCTCGCCGTGACCGGCCTCGCCTACGACCCGGCGACCGGCGTGTTCGGCTGGACGAACGGCCCGGGCAACGGCAGCTACGCCACGGGCTACAGCTGCTCGGTGCCGACGGACCCGGGCGCCGCACCCGTGCAGGGCGGCCCCACCAGCTGCACCCTCGCCGCTCCCGCTGCGGCGGGCACGGCCCGACTCAGCGTCACGGTCGACCTCGGGCTCGGCGCGGGCAACCCCGTGTACAACTACGACCGTTGAGACTGACACCGAGACTGTTCCGATGAAGACCCGAAAGACACCGAGATGACTATTCCAAGGACCGGACCGATGAACGCCCTGACGACCCCGACCGACCAGGCGGCGCCCGCGACGATGACGGCCGGGCAGGCCGAGCAGTTCGCCGAGGTCTTCGAACGGCTCGTCTCCGGGGTCGAACGGGTGCTGCTCGGCAAACACCACGTGATCAGGATGGCTTTCACCGCGCTGCTCAGCGGCGGCCACCTGTTGCTCGAAGACGTGCCAGGCACCGGCAAGACGAGCCTCGCCCGGGCGATCGCGCAGAGTGTCCAGGGCGCCAGCAACCGGATCCAGTTCACGCCGGACCTTCTCCCGGGGGACATCACCGGCGTCAGCATCTACGACCAGCGGAGCGGCGCCTTCGAATTCCACCGCGGACCGGTGTTCGCGAACATCGTCCTCGCCGACGAGATCAACCGCGCGAGCCCGAAGACCCAGGCGGCGCTGCTCGAGGTGATGGAGGAGGAACAGATCACCGCGGACGGGGTGACGCACCCCGTCGCCGAACCGTTCATGGTGATCGCCACGCAGAACCCCGTCGAGCAGGCGGGCACCTACCGGCTGCCGGAGGCCCAGCTCGACCGCTTCCTCATGAAAGCGTCGATCGGCTATCCTGACCATGCCTCGACGATCCGGATCCTCGAGGGCGCCGGACGTCGCGCACACGCGGTCGTCATCCCGGCCGTCGTCTCCGCCGCGACGGTCGTCGAACTGGCCGCGCTCGCCCGGACGGTCCACGTCGACCCCTCCATCAACGACTACGTCTCCCGCCTGGTCGACGCGACGCGCACGAGTACCGCGGTTCGTCTCGGTGCGAGCGTGCGCGGGGCCCTCGCCCTCATCCGCACCGCGAAGACCCTCGCCGCGGCCAACGGGCGGCACTACGTCATTCCGGACGACGTGAAACAGCTCGCGGAGCCCGTCCTCGCGCACCGGCTCCTGCTCGATCCGGAGGCCGAATTCGACGGCGTCACACCCTCGAGCATCATCGCCCGCATCCTGATCGAGACCCCTCCGCCGGGGGACCGGCAGGCCGCGTGAGCGATCTGGGCGGCGCAGATTCGAACGGCCTCGGCGAGGACACCGCCGACGGCCGTCTCGCCGCGCTGCTCGTGCACTCGGTCCGTGCCGTCCGGGCGACCGTCGCAGTGTCGGCGAGGACCTGGCGGCTCGCCACTGCCGTCGTCACGGTCCTCGGTTGGAGTGTGCTCGCATCCGCCGCCCTCGCCCTGGGGGCCGGCTACCTGCTCGGCTGGACCGAACTCGCGGTGCTCGGCTGGGCGGGACTCGCACTCGTGCTGGCCTCATTCGGCTTTCTCTTCGGGCGCAACGCGTACCAGATCCGGCTCAGGGTCCCGGTGGACCGGGTCGTCGTGGGGGAGAGAGTTCCCGGTGAACTGGTCGTGCTCAACCCGAGCGGCCGCCGGCTGCCGGGCGTCGGGGTCGAGGTTCCCGTCGGCCTCGGCCTCGCCGAGTTCGCGATGCCCGGGCTCGCCAGGGGCGCACGCTTCGAGGACGTCTTCATCGTCCCGACCCTGCGGCGCGGGATCATCCCGATCGGTCCGGTGCGGACGGTGCGCGCCGACCCGGTCGGCCTCGTGCGCCGTGAACTCGTCTGGGCCGAACGGGTCGACCTCTTCGTGCACCCGCGCACCCTCCCGATTCCGAGCATGAGCACCGGGTTCATCCGGGACCTCGAGGGGCACCCCACCCGTGACCTCACCAACCTCGACATGTCGTTCCACGCCCTGCGCGAATACGTGCCGGGGGATGAACGACGCAGCATCCACTGGAAGAGCACGGCGAAGACCGGCCGCCTCATGGTGCGCCAGTACGAGGAGTCCCGGCGCAGTCACCTCCTGGTCGCCCTGAGCCTCGCCGCGGACGACTTCGCCGACGACGAGGAGTTCGAGCTCGCCGTGAGCGCGGCGGGTTCGCTCGGGGTACGGGCGATCCGCGACGCGCGCACGGTGTCCGTGTTCACGAGCGCCGCTGCACCCGGTGCCGGCCGCCCGGGCGCAGCCCGCGAAGGCCAGGGGCCGCACCGGCCGGGCCGTGGCGGCGCCAGGCGGCGCCCGGCGGCCGAACGGCTCAGCACCCTGACGAGCACGCGCCTGCTCGACGACCTCTGCCGGGTGGACCGCACCGCCGACGCGCTGCCCCTCGGCGCACTCGCGCAGTCCGCAGCGGATGCCGTCGCCGGCATTTCCGTCGCCTTCCTCGTGTACGGCTCCACCGTGAGCCTCGCCGAGCTGCGCGCAGCCGCCACCCACTTCCCCGGCGGGGTCGAAGTCGTGGCCGTCATCTGCGCGACAGAGTCCGTTCCGAGCCTCCGGCGGGTCGCCGACCTCACCGTGCTCACCATCGGCTTCCTCGAAGACCTGCAGCACAGCCTCGCCAGGGGGTCGCCGCATGACCGGGAAAGCGGCACCCGGCCGGCCGCGCGTATCCGCCGTCTCCATCGCCGGCAATACGACCGCCCTGCTGCTCGCGACACTGGTCGCGGCCGTGCCGCTCTGGCCGGTCTACGCGAATCGCGAATTCGTGGTGCTCGTCGTCGTCGCCGCGGCGCTCGGTTCGGGCATTGCGATCCTCGGCACGGTGTTCCGCTGGCGGGCGTGGCTCGTCTCGCTCGTCACGGTCGCGGTGTACTTCCTCGTCGGCGTGCCGCTCGCAATCCCCGGAGAGGCGACGCAGGGCGTGGTGCCGAGCTTTGCCGGGCTCGGCGACCTCGCCGCGGCGACTGCGCTGAGCTGGAAAGAGCTCGTCACGATTGTGCTCCCGGTCGGGTCATACCAGGCATTGCTGGTACCCGCCCTCATCCTCGTGCTGTCGAGCACCGTCGTCGGGCTCTCGATCGCCCTCCGGGCACGGATCGGCGAGCTCGGCGCCCTCGGACCGATCGCGCTCTACCTCGCCGGGATCGGTCTCGGACCGACCGTGGGATTCGCGCCGATCGAAACCGGTCTCGCTCTCTTCGTCGTGCTGCTGTTCTGGCTGCTCTGGCAGCGCGCGGCACGTCGGCGGGCCCTGCTCGGTCTTTCCGGTGCCCGGCAGTCCGCGCGGACCCGAGAGACGGGAGCGGCACGCCGGCTCAACGCGGCCCGCGGAGCGCTGTCCGCGGCGCTGATCACCGCGCTCGCGATCGGGGTCGGCACCGCGGCTGCCGTTGCCTTCCCGGTGCAGGTACCCCGGGACGTCGTCCGGGCGCGCGTGCAGCAGCCCTTCGACCCGAACGACTATCCGAGCCCGCTGAGCGAATTCCGCAGTTACCTGCAGCCGGGGCAGGCCGACTCCGTGATGCTGTCGGTGACCGGCCTACCGGACGGGGGACGGCTGCGGCTCGCCGCCCTCGATTCGTACAACGGAATCGTCTACTCCCTCGACGGTGCGGCGAACGCCTTCACCCGCCTGCCCGACCGGCTCGACCAGAGTGGGGTCGCCGGGGACCCGTCGTCGATCGCCGTGACCATCGACGGGTACGCGGGAGTCTGGGTCCCGGGGACCGGGCAGCTCGAACGCATCCGCTTCGCCGGGAAGACCGGCACGGCCAGGGCCGACGCGTTCTACTACAACGACGGAACGGGAACCGCCGCCGTTCTCGGGGGCTCAACGCCGGCGACTCCTACACGGCCACCGCGGTCGTGCCACGGGCGCCCGGATCGCTCGCGACGCTCACGCCCGGCACGGCTGCGCTTCCCGCTCTCGAGGCCCTGCCCGACTCCGTCGAAGAGGCGCTTGCGGGATATGTTCGCGCGGGGGACCCGCCCGGCGTGCAATTGCAGGCCATGATCGACGGGTTGCGGGCGGACGGATATGTGAGCCACGGTATCGGTGTGGACGAGCCGGTGAGCCGGTCGGGCCACGGCCTGGACCGGATCAGCCAACTGTTCACCGACGAGCCCATGCTCGGAGACGCCGAACAATACTCCGTCGCGGCCGCGCTGCTGGCGCGGCGGCTGGGTTTCCCGGCCAGGGTGGTCATGGGGTTCGCCCCTCAGCAGCGCGGAGGCGCCGAAGAGGGGGCGTCGCCGGTGGTGGTGCGTGGGGCCGATGTGTCCGCGTGGATCGAGGTCCAGACGGCGTCGGACGGCTGGGTGACGATCGACCCCACTCCCGCCGTGCGGGATGTGCCCGAGAAGCAGCCGGACCGGCCCCAGATCGTGTCGCGACCGCAGACCGTGGTACCGCCGCTCGTTCCGAGCGTCACGGCACAGCGCGACCCCGCTACTCCGGAGAATGCCGTGGAAACGCCACCGGCCCCGCTTTCCCCGCTGATGGCGCTGCTCGTCACCGTGCTGACCATCACCGGCTGGACGCTTCTCGCCGCCCTCGTGGTCACCGGCCCGTTCCTGGTCGTGATCCTCGCGAAGGCACGTCGGCGCAGGCTCCGCCGTGGCAGGGGCGGGGCGCTCGACCGGGTGCGCGGCGGCTGGCGAGAATTCGCGGACACCGCTGCGGACTTCGGCATCGATGTGCCCGTCGGAGCGACCCGCCTCGAACTGGCCGAGGCGGTCGGCGGAGAGCCGCCCGTCGCGGCGGCGGTCGCGGTCGACCGGGCGGTTTTCGCGCCGGGGCGACCGAGCGACGCCGTCGCAGACCAGATCTGGAGAATGGTCGGAGACCTGCGGTCCGCGCTTGCCGCCGGGCGCACCCGCAGGGACCGGCTCAGAGCCCTCATTTCGCTGCGGTCGTTCGCTCGCTACGCTGGGAGGGCATCCGTTCCACCTGCGAATCGGGGCACGCCGAGCGGGCACCGGGTTTCCCGCCCCGACCGGCCGAAGGAAGGAGCCGTTTCGTGAATTGCCTGATCTGCGGGGCGCCGCTGAGTGTGGGTGCCATGTTCTGCGGTGAGTGCGGCAGTTCGACGAAGGCCACCCCGAAGACGCGCAAGCGCCACGATCCGCGTCCGAACGACACGACGATCATCCAGCCGCTGCGACCCCGGCCGACCGTTGTCTCGATTCCGGTGAGCACCGCTGCGGCCGCTCCCGGAATTCCCGATAAGCCAGGGGCGTCCGTCCCGGCCCGTGCCGTGACGTCGCCCGAAGCCGAAGCCGAAGCCGAAGCCGAGGCCGAGGTCGAATGGTCGTCACCGTTCGCACCCGGGCGTCGCCTCCACCCCGTGAACCCCGCGCCCCCGTCGCGTCAGGGCGCGCACGCGCACGGATCCCACGTCGCCCTCACCGGTGGCGACACCGCAACGGCAGGAAGCGCCTTCGTGCTGCAGTTCAGCACCGGGGAGGACCTCGAAGTGCGCGGCACCGGACTGATCGGACGCCGGCCGATGCCCCAGCCGAGCGAGCACTTCGACCGTCTGGTGCAGATCGTCGATCCCGGGATGTCGGTGTCGAAGACCCACCTCGAGTTCGGCCAACACGACGGCGAACTCTGGGTCAACGACCGTTTCTCGGGCAACGGCACCGTCATCCGCCGCCCCGACGCGACGATGGTGCGCTGTGAGCCCGGCCGCCGCTACCTCGTGCCGCGCGGATCGCGTGTCGAGATCGGCGACCAGTACTTCCAGGTCAGCTGAGGATCTCGCGTGCAGGCGAGCGACATTCCGTCTGCCGGGTCGCCAGGAGGGCGATCCTCCTCACCAGCCAGGCCGCCCCGCTCCCCGTGCACGGATGCGATCGGTCGCCCGTGTGAGTGCTCATCCGGTGTTCTTCTGGCCGGGTGACCCCCACCTTCCTCGCTGACGAACCGCTGTCGTTGCCCGCCTCGCCGACGGAACCCGCTCCCGCCGCGTTCCCGGTGATCGCCTCCCTTGCGCCCCTCGTGGCGGCCGGCGTGATCTGGTTCGTGACCGGTTCGCCGTTCGTGCTGTTGTTCGCCGTGCTCGGCCCCGTGATCGCCGTCGCGAGCATGGTCGACGGACGCCGGGCCGCCCGCCGTACCCGCCGCCGCGATGCCGCCGCGCACGCCGTTGCACTCGCCCGGCTGCGGACCGCGGTCACCGAGCGGCAGTCCGAGGTGCGGCGGCGCCGCCGGCGGGAGACCCCGTCGGCATCCCAACTTCTCGAAACGCCGGACCGGGCATCCCGCTGGAGGTCTCGGACCGCGGGGGAATACCCGTAGTGCTGGGATCGGGCAGCGCGCCGAGCGGTATCCGTCTCGAGGGAACCGGCTCGGAGCGGGAGCCTGCGGGCCTGGGCCGCCACACTCACCGATGCACCCATCACAGCGGATGCCTCCGGCGGCGTCGCCCTCGTCGGGCCCGCCGCCCTCGTGCGCGCGTTCGCCCGGGCGCTGCTCGTTCAGCTTGCCTTCACCCTGGCGCCCGACCGATTCGCCCTCGAACCGGTCGCTGCGGATCGGCCGGACGACGACTGGGCGTGGACAGGGGCCCTGCCGCACACGACCCGTGCGGGCGGCGTAGCGCACTCGGATCCCGTGACGGCCGCTGGGCCCGGTGACCGCAGAAGCACCGGGGAGGCAGCCCGGAAGGTTGTCCTGCTTCGGTTCACCGGCATCCCGGTTGCAGGCAACCACGCTCCCACCGTCGAACCGCCACAGGGACACCCGCGGGTGCCCTGGCTGCTGCTGGCCGCGGACCTTGTCGACGTGCCGCCCGGCTGCGCGACGGTCGTGCGTGTGCGCAGTGCGACCCGGGCCGAGGTGCTCTTCCTGGCAGAATCCGAGCACCCGGAAAGCCCAGGGAACCCCGCGGATCATGGGTCTCGACGGGGGTCGGGCCAGCTCCCGGACTTTCGGCCGGAGTTCGTCACGAGGGAACAGGCGATCGGCTTCGCCCGGCTGCTCCGAGACCGGGCTGCGACGGCGGGGCTTCTCGGCGGGCATCGTGCATTACCATCGCGGGTGACGCGCGCCGACCTGGCCGTGCTCGCCCGGCATCCGCTCGCCGCGGTGCGGGAAGCGGCCGGCCGGGACGGACTGGCCTGCGCGATCGGTGTCGGCACCCACGGGCCGGTGACGCTCGACCTGGTCGGCCAGGGGCCGCACGCCGTCGTCGGCGGTACGACGGGGAGCGGCAAGAGCGAGCTGCTCGTGGGCTGGGTCTGCCAGATGGCCGAGGAGCGGTCGCCCGACGAGGTCGCGTTCCTGCTCATCGACTTCAAGGGCGGTGCCGCGTTCCGGCCGCTCGCGGCGTTGCCGCACTGTGTCGGGCTGGTCACCGACCTCGACGGGCGGCAGGCGGAGCGTGCCCTCGCGAGCCTCGCCGCGGAGCTTCGTCACCGCGAGCGCGTGCTCGCTGCGGCGGGAGCGCGGGACCTGGCCGA
Organism: Cryobacterium breve; assembly: GCF_027594785.1. Classification (GTDB taxonomy): domain Bacteria; phylum Actinomycetota; class Actinomycetes; order Actinomycetales; family Microbacteriaceae; genus Cryobacterium; species Cryobacterium breve_A. The sequence continues at coordinate 1,164,506 of NZ_CP075584.1, read as the reverse complement.
ACTGCGTGCCCTCGGCGGGCCGGGGTCGCCTCGACAGGAGCCAGGAAAGAACGCACTGCCGCGGCTCGTGATCATCGTCGACGAGTTCGCGACCATGCTCGCGTCGTTTCCGGGACTCCACGCCCTCTTCGTCGATATTGCGGCCAGGGGCCGATCGCTCGGAGTGCACCTGGTGCTCTGCACGCAGCGCCCCGCCGGAGTCGTGCGGGACGCCCTGCTCGCCAATTGCACCCTGCGGATCTCGCTGCGGGTCAACAATGCGGCGGACAGTCAGGCCGTGATCGGGACGGACTCAGCCGCCGCCATTCCGGCCGCCGCTCCCGGTCGGTCCCTGATCTCGTGGGGAGACGGCGGTCCGGAGCCTTGCCAGGTCGTCGTCACCTCGGCCGCGGAGATCGAAGCCCTGGCCGCGGCAGCCGGGACAGCCGGTGACGGAGGGGCTGTGCGGCCCCTGCCCCCTCGCCGGCCCTGGCTCGACCCGCTTCCCGCCCGGGTGAACCTCGCCGACCTCGACGGGCTCCCTGACCTCGGCAGGCCCGATTCGGAGACGAATGCGCCGGACCGGACCCCGGCCGCGGAACATGGATTCCGCTTCGGACTGATCGACGAGCCGGACCGGCAACGGTACAGCGTGGCCAGGTACGGCCCAGGGGACGGCAACGTGTTCGTCCTCGGGGAGCACGGAGCGGCAAGACCTCGGTGCTCGCCGTCTTCGCGTCCCAGGCACGCGCCGCGCACGAGCGGGTCGGCTGGCCGCCTCCCGACGTCGAAGCGGTCTGGGACGCCCTCACCGAGGCGCGCGGCTGGATCGACCGGGAGAGGCGCCGGCCGGGTTCGCACCGATCGGACCGGCGAAGGCCGGGACCGCCGCGCCGGCCCGGCGAGGCTCCTGTTGCTCGACGATCTTGATTCGGTCTGTGCCCGCTGGGAGCCCGACCACCGGCAGGCGGCCCTCGAGTGCCTCGCGAGCCTGCTCCGCGACGGACTGCCGCTCGGACTGCACGTCCTGATCACGGCGCAACGCCTCAACGGGCCGCTCCAGAACCTGGCGGCGCTGTGCCAGGACCATCTGCTGCTTCGCCTTCCCGATCGCGCCGAACACCTCGCGGCCGGCGGGCAGGCAGCCCAGTATGACCCCGCCCTTCCCCCGGCGGCGGACAGTGGCGCGGCCGGCGTATCCAGGTGCTCGCCCCGGAGCGTGCGGTGACGGGCAGTGCGGTACCGGACGGCGCATCGCAGGTCGGCGCTGTCGGGGACCGTGCGGTGACCGGCCCCGATTCGCGCGCGACCGCGACCGTTCTGAGTCTCACGGCGGGCGATTCGATCATCCTCGTCAGCGGGTCCCCGGCCCGGGCGGCCGCAGATCTCCGAGCGGATGCCGCGCGCCCTGACATCGTGGAGCCTGACGGCTCGAGCCGCTGCCGTCGACACCGAGGCAGCCCTGGCCCGGCCGGGCGCGGCGACCGTCTTCATCGGGGACGCCGAGACGTGGCAGGCCAACTGGTCGCTCCTGGCCGCGCTCCGGGTGCGCGCACCCCTCGTCTTCGACGGGTGCACCCTCGCCGACTACCGCATGCTGACCCGCCGGCGAGATCTCCCGCCTCCCGTGGCACCCGGCCGCGGGCATCTCTGGTCCCTGTCGCCCGAAGGCGACCTCACCCGGGTGGCCTTCGGCCGAACGTGAGCGGCTGTCCGTCCGGGGGCATCCGCTCACCCCGGCCGAGTCCCGTCCAAGCGCCCTTTTCGAGTGCCAAATGACCCCGATACTGCTGATTTCGTGACAACTGCGTTACGTAATTGACGATTTGGACACTCAGCCGTGACTAACCGGCCGCGCTGTGTCAGTATCTAGCAACTCACCCGTCGCCGTGTGGGTGTTCGCTCGCCGAAACCGCAAGGAGACCCCAGACATGATGCCGAGGCCGTTGCCCGCCGACCCGATGATTCGCCAGCTCGTCCGCCAGGCCCAGCAGGCCACCCTGGGCCGTCGCACGTTGCTCGCGGGGGCCGGCGCCGGAGCCGCGGCCCTCGCCCTCGCCGCGTGCTCCACCGGCGGGGCCGCCAAGCCCTCCGCGGCCGCCGATGTCTCCGATTCGGACAAGACCATCCGCTGGGACAACTGGGCGCTCTACATCGACGTAGACGACGCCGGCAGCTACCCCACGCTCGAGGCGTTCACCGCGGAAACCGGCATCAAGGTCGCGTACACCGAAGCCGTCGACGACAACAACACGTACTACGGCAAGGTCAAGGACCAGCTCGCCCTCGGCAAGGACATCGGCGCCGATGTCGCGTGCCTCACCGACTGGATGGTCGGTCGGCTGATCCGCTTCGGCTACACCCAGGGTCTCGACCACGCGAACATCCCCAACCTCAGCAACCTGGTCCCCTCCCTCAAGGACGTCGACTTCGACCCCGGCCGCTCGATGAGCGTGCCCTGGCAGGGCGGCTTCGCCGGGATCGCCTGGAACAAGGAGAAGCTCCCCAACGGCTTCACGTCGGTCTCCGAGCTGTGGGACCCGAGCCTGAAGGGCCGGGTCGGCGTCCTCTCGGAGATGCGCGACACGATGGGCCTGATCATGCTCGACCAGGGCGTCGACATCTCCGGAAAGTGGGGCGACTCCGAATTCGGCGCCGCGATCGACGAGTTCAAGAAGCAGGTCGCCAACGGCCAGGTCCGCAATATCAAGGGCAACGCCTACAAGGAGGACCTCGTCAACGAGGACACCCTCGCCGCCATCGTCTGGTCGGGTGACATCGTGCAGCTCAACGCTGAGAACGGCGACAAATGGGGCTTCGCCGTACCCGAGAAGGGCGGAACGCTCTGGAACGACAACTTCATCGTGCCGATCGGATCCCCGCGCAAGAAGAACGTCGAAAAGCTCATCAACTACTACTACGAGCCAGCGGTCGCGGCCGAGGTCGCCGCATACGTGAACTACATCACCCCGGTCGCCGGCGCGAAGGAGGCCGCAATGGCGATCGACCCGGAGCTCGCGAACAACCAGCTGATCTTCCCCGACGACGCGACGCTCGCGAAGGCGCACGTGTTCCGCACCCTCGACGGGACAGAGGAACAGAAGTACGGCGCCGACTTCCAGTCGATCCTGCTGGGAGCCTAGGGTGGCATCCGGCGCATTCGCCGAAGCGGGCGCCGACCTCGAACTGGTCGGCATCCAGAAGCGCTTCCCCGGCTTCACCGCCATCGAGCACCTCGACCTCTCGATCCCGGCCGGGTCCTTCTTCGCCCTGCTCGGCCCCTCCGGCTGCGGCAAGACGACGACGCTCCGGCTCGTCGCCGGTCTCGAGGAGCCGACGGCGGGCAGCATCCTGATCGGCGGGGCTGATGTCACGCAGCAGAAAGCCTTCCAGCGACCGGTCAACACGGTGTTCCAGAGTTACGCGCTCTTCCCGCACATGACGGTGCTCGAGAATGTCGCCTTCGGACTCCGCCGCCGCAAGATCGCCGACCCGGTCGGCAAGGCCCACGAGGCGCTCCGGCTCGTGGAGCTCGACCACCTCGCCGCGCGCAAGCCCCAGCAGCTGTCCGGTGGACAGCAGCAGCGGGTCGCCCTCGCCAGGGCGATCGTGAACAAGCCGGCACTCCTGCTGCTCGACGAACCGCTCGGCGCCCTCGACCTCAAGCTGCGCCGCCAGATGCAGCTCGAACTCAAAACCATCCAGGAAGAAGTCGGCCTCACCTTCCTGCACGTCACCCACGACCAGGAGGAGGCCATGACCATGGCCGACACCATCGCGGTGATGAACAAGGGGCGCATCGAGCAGATGGGCGCGCCCGAGCCTGCTCTACGAGAGCTGCCGAAGACGGCGTTCGTCGCCAACTTCCTCGGCCAGTCGAACCTCTTCACCGGGCCCGTCGTCGGCAGCACGAGCACCTCGATCACGGTCGACATCGCCGGCCACCGGGTACTGGTCCCCGCCGACCGGGCGCACCGCCACGCCGGCGAGGTCACGATCGGCGTCCGGCCGGAGAAGATGTGGCTGCATCGCAAGGCGCCGGTCGAGGCCGCCGACCGCAACGTCATGGGCCCCGGCCGGGTGATCGACGTGTCGTTCAGCGGCGTGAGCACCCAGTACCTCGTCGCCGTGCCGTACATCGGCACGCTGATCGTCTTCGCGCAGAACATGGCCTTCGGCCCGGTGGCGGATGTCGGCGACGAGGTGTGGCTGGACTGGCACGTCGAGCACGGCTTCGGCCTCGAAGACGAACCGGTTCCGGGAGCCGGACCGCGGTTCGCCGCGGACACCGACACCCGGAGCATCGCGGCGCAGCGTCGCGAGTCCCTCGTCACGGAGCTCGAGGAGGCCTAGTGGCGTTCGCGGCCTTCTCCTCCACGACTGCGCAGGCAGACCCGGCCCCGCGGCGACGCAGCCGGGTCGCCCTCCTGTTGCTGTTGCCCGGCATCCTCTACCTCGTCCTGTTCTTCCTGACGCCGCTCGTCTCGCTCCTGATCACCTCGTTCCAGGCTCCCGCCGAATTCGGGGACATCGGCCAGTACACCTACGCGTTCAATTGGCAGAACTACGTCGACGTCGTCACCGACTACTGGCCGCACATCGTGCGTTCCTTCGTGTTCGCCCTCGCCGCGACGGTGCTCGCCCTCCTGTTCAGCTACCCGCTCGCGTATTTCATTGGCGTGACCGCCCGGCGCTGGCCGTTGCTGCAGAGCCTGATGCTCGTGCTCGTGATCGCCCCGTTCTTCATCAGCTTCCTGCTGCGCACCCTGGCGTGGAAGCAGCTGCTCTCCGACGAGTCCTTCGTCGTGACGAGCCTGAAGGCCGTCTCGCTGCTCGCACCGGATGCCCACCTCACCGGGACCCCGATCGCCGTGATCTTCGGGTTGACCTACAACTTCATCCCCTTCATGACGCTTCCGCTCTACACGACACTCGAGCGGCTCGACCTGCGCTACCTCGAGGCCGCGAGCGACCTGTACGCGCACCCGTTCGAGGTGTTCCGCAAGGTGACGATTCCATTGTCGATGCCCGGGATCGTCGCGGGGACCCTGCTGACCTTCATCCCCGCCGCCGGCGACTACGTCAACGCGAGTCGCGACTTCCTCGGCGGGCCGGACAGCCAGATGATCGGTAACGTGATCGAGGCCAACTTCCTGGTCCTGTTGAACTACCCGGCGGCCGCGGCGCTCTCGATCATCCTGATGAGCGTGATCCTCGTGATCGTCGGAATCTACGTCAAGCGCGCGGGCACGGAGGAACTGCTGTGAAAATCTCCCTCGGCAGATGGCTGCTGCCGGTCTACTCCGCCCTCGCCCTGCTGTTCCTGATGGTTCCGATCGCGTACACGTTCGTGTTCTCGTTCAACGATTCGCTCAAGTCGAACATCACCTGGCGCGGGTTCACCTTCGACAAGTGGCTCAACGTGTGCGCCGTGCAGAACGGTGCGGTCTGCGAGGCGTTCGGCAACAGCCTCGTGATCGGCTCTGTCGCGACCGTGCTCGCGACCGTGATGGGCACGATGATCGCGATCGCGATCGTGCGCTACCGGTTCCGGTTCCGTTCGGCGACGAGCCTCCTGCTGTTCCTGCCGATGGCCACTCCGGAGGTCGTGCTCGGCGCGGGACTCGCCGCCCAGTTCCTGTCGCTCGGCGTCGCGAAGGACATGACCACGATCATCCTCGCGCACACGATGTTCTGCATCAGCTTCGTCGTCGTGACCGTCAAGGCCCGCGTCGCGAGCCTCGACCCCGCACTCGAGGAGGCCGGGCGGGACCTCTACGGGTCATCGACCCAGGTCTTCCTCCGGGTGACGCTCCCGCTGCTCGTCCCCGGCATCCTCGCCGCCGCCCTGCTGTCGTTCGCGCTGAGCTTCGACGACTTCATCATCACGAACTTCAACTCGGGCGCCGTGACGACGTTCCCGAAGTACATCTACATCTCGGCGGCCCGCGGCATCCCCGCCGAGGCGAACGTGATCGCATCCGCCGTCTTCATCTTCGCGCTCGTCGTCGTCGTGACAGCGCAGGTGTCCTCGGCCGCCCGGGCGAAACGGCTCGCCAGGGAGGGGTAGCGCGCGCTGACTGTTGCCGATACGGACAATCGCGCCCGGTGCGCGGGCCGCACTCGTCCGCATCGGCAACAGCTGGATCGGGAACAGGTGTTACGGGGGCCGAGCTCGACCTAGCGGTAGCTCGCGTGAATCCGTCCGACGGCGTGGCCGCCGCCGTACACGGCGAGGCCGAGGTCGGGGAGCAGCGCTTCGACATCCGTGTGCGCGATCGCGCCGGCATCGGCGAGCAGGTTGAGCGCGACGAGCGTCGCCGCCCGCAGGCTGCCGTCCAGGATCTTGAGGGCGACCGTCGTTCCGTTCGGGGCGGCCGCAACCATGATGCCCTCCGCGCCACCCTTCACGAACAGGCCGAGCCGGTCGATCACGAGGGTGTCCGGCTTGCCGGGGCCCGCGACGACCCAGCCGTTCTGGCGAACGGCCTCGGAGAGGAACCCGGCCTCGCGGTAGATCGCGAACGGCGAGTTCGATTTCGACGAGGCGATCCGGCCGATGCCGCGCGCGAGCCCGGCGAGGGAGAGCGCGTGCACGGGAGCACCGCAGCCGTCGACACCCGAGGCGGCCGGGCGTTCCCCGGTGAAGCGTTCGACGACGTCGAGAATGCGCTTCTGCAGCGGATGCTCCGGCTCGAGATACCCGGTCAGCGGCCACTCGTTCTGCACGCACGCCACGAGCATCGCCGCATGCTTGCCCGAGCATTCCATGTAGATGGGGGCCTGGCCGGCGCCGAGGCGCACGAGAGCGTCGCGGGTCGCGTGGTCGATCGGCCACGCCGGCGGGCAGGCGAGCGCGGTTTCCGGGATTCCGGCGCGGGAGAGCAGGCCGCGCACGAGGTCGGCGTGCCGCTGGGTTCCGGTGTGACTCGCGGTCGCGATGGCGGCGTCCTCACCGCGCAGCGTGACGCCGCTCGCCATCACGGCGACGGCCTGGAACGGCTTCATCGACGAGCGCGGGAACACCGGGCTCGTCACGTCGCCGAGGGAGCGCAGCACGGCGCCCTCTCCCGTCAGCACGACGGCGGAACCGGCATGCCTCGATTCGACGAAGCCGCTGCGTTCGACGACGGCGAGTTCGACGGCATCCGTCACGGCGAAGGTCTGCACGGGGTGCGGGAGCTGGGTGTGTCCGATTGTGTCCGCGAACGACACTAGAGCGCGGCGATCGCGTCGTCGATGACCGAGAGGGCATCGAGGAGCAGTGCGTCGGTGACGGCGAGGCTCGGCAGGAAGCGGAGCACGTTGCCGTAGGTGCCCGCGGTCAGCAGCAGCACGCCGTGCTGGGCGGCGTATGCCGCGATCGCGTTGACCGCGGCGGCGTTGGCGACCTTGGTGGTCTCCCCGGTGCCCGGCTGCACGAGCTCGATCGCGATCATCGCGCCACGACCACGGATGTCCCCGATGATGTCGTACTTGTCCCGCAGCTTCCCGAGACCGGCGCGCAGGGTCTTCTCGATCCGCTGCCCCTCCGCAAGCAGGTTGTTCGCCTCGATCGCCTCGAACACGGCGATCGCCGCGGCGCAGGAGACCGGGTTGCCGCCGAAGGTGCCGCCGAGGCCGCCGGTCTGGGAGGCGTCCATGATCTCGGCGCGTCCCGTGACCGCCGCGAGCGGGAAGCCGCCGGCGATGCCCTTGGCCGTCAGCACGAGGTCGGGGACCCAGCCGAAGTGCTCGCTCGCATAGTATGCGCCGGTGCGGGCCATGCCGCTCTGGATCTCGTCCGCGATCATGACGACGCCGTTCGCGGTGCACCACTCCTGCAGGGCAGTGAAGTACCCCTCAGCGGCGACCATGAAGCCGCCCTCGCCCTGGATCGGCTCGACGACGAGGCAGGCCAGGTCGGTCGCGCCGATGACCTTGTCGAGGTAGGCGATCGTGCGTGCCGCGGCATCCGCCCCGCTGAGGCCGTCGTGATAGGGGTAGGAGCTCGGCACGTGGTAGACGTCGCTCGCGAGCGGGCCGTAGCCGGTCGCGTACGGCATGGCCTTGTAGTTCATCGCCATGGTGAGCACGGTGCGGCCGTGGTAGGCGTGGTCGAGCACGGCGACGGCACGTCGACCGGTGAACTTGCGGGCGATCTTCACCCCGTTCTCCACGGCCTCGGCTCCCGAGTTGATCAGCACCGACTTCTTCGCGAAATCGCCGGGGGTGTGCTCGGCGAGGAGCTCGCAGACACGCACGTATTCCTCGTACGGCGTGACCGTGAAGAGGGTGTGGATGAAGTCCTCAGCCTGCCCGACAGCGGCAGCGACGACGCTCGCCTCGGTGTGGCCGATCGTCGTCACCCCGATGCCGGCGCCGAGGTCGATGAACTGGTTGCCGTCGACGTCGACGACGATCGCGCCGTGGGCTTTCACGATGTACACCGGGAGCGCGGAGCCGACGCCGCCGGACACCGTCGCCAGCCGGCGCTTCTGCAGGTCGACGGAGCGCGGGCCGGGAATGGCCGTGACGATGCGTCGCTCCTGCGTGACCGAGGAAGCAGTGGACGTTGGGGTCGAGGGCGTCAGCGTGTCAGTCATGATGCGTCCAGTTTACCCAGTGTCGTTTCCGGGTTGGGGTAGCCGCCTGAGAGAATCGGGGAATGAAAATCGAGCATCACTACGACGTGCGGGTGGCCTGGACCGGCAACCGCGGCACGGGCACGAGCGACTACCGGGCGTACGGCCGCGACCATGTCGTCTCGGCGGCGGGCAAGCATCCGCTCGAGGGTTCGTCAGACCGCACGTTCCACGGCGATGCGGACCGCTGGAACCCGGAGGAACTGTTGCTCACGGCCCTGAGCCAGTGCCACATGCTGTCGTACCTGCACGTGGCCGCGCGGAACGGAGTCGTCGTCGTGGGATACACCGACGACGCGACGGGCACGATGGTGCAGACGAAGGAGGGCGGCGGTCACTTCACCGAGGCACGGCTGCGCCCCCGGGTCACCGTCGCAGATCCGAGCCAGGTCGAGCTCGCACAGTCGCTGCATGCCGAGGCCGCCCGCGAGTGCTTCATCGCCGCCTCCGTCAACTTCCCGGTGCGGCACGAGCCCGAAACCGTCGCCGTTCCCTAACCAATTCGACGGAGTTTTTGAGTTGTGAACACGTAAAAGCGCGGTTTAAGCGCTTTCCGGGCAAAATCTCCGTCGAATTGGTCAGGGGTTATGGCGCGGGTCAGACTCCGGAGAGGGCGCGGAGGGTCTCTTCGATGACGGATGCCGCGTCGTCGATGAGCTCCTCGGAGATGACGACGGAGGGCATGATCCGCAGCACGGAGTCCCAGCTACCGGCATCGAGCACGATCACGCCGTGCGAGGTCGCGTGCTTGAGGATCGCGGTGAGGGCCTCGGGGTACGGCGTGGTCGTTCCGGGGTGCACGAGCTCGACGCCGAACATGGCGCCCTTGCCGCGAACCTCGCCGACGACGGAGAATTTGTCTGCCCAGTCGCCGATGCGTGCCCAGAGGGCCTTTTCGACGCGCTTGGCCTCGCCGAGCAGGTCGTCGCGTTCGATGATCTCGAGCACCTTGAGCGCTGCCGCGGTCGAAACCGGGTTGCCGCCGAAGGTTCCGCCGATGCCACCGGGCTGCACGGCATCCATGATGTCGGCGCGGCCGGTGACGGCGGCGAGCGGGAAACCGCCCGCGATGCCCTTGGCCGTGGTGACGAGGTCAGGGACGACGCCGTGGTGTTCGATCGCGTACCAGACGCCGGTGCGGGCGATGCCGGCCTGGATCTCGTCTGAGACGAAGACGATGCCGTTCTCGGTGCAGAACTCGCTGATCCGCTTGAAGTAGCCGGGGGCGGGGATGACGATGCCGCCGTCGCCCTGGATCGGCTCGACGAAGAACGCCGCGATCTCGGTGGCGCCGATGTGGGTCGTGATGTAGTCGATCGTCTTCTCGGCGGCTTCCTCGCCGGTCAGGCCGTCGCGGTACGGGTAGCTCGTCGGGACGCTGTAGATCTCGCCGGGGAACGGGCCCATGCCGGCGCGTTCCGGCCAGGGCCGGTACGTCATCGTCATGGTCAGGTTGGTACGGCCGTGGAAGGCGTGGTCGAGCGCGACGATGGCGCGGCGACCGGTGAACTTGCGGGCGATCTTGACGGCGTTCTCGACGGCCTCTGCGCCGGTGTTGACCAGGATCGACTTCTTGGGGAAGTCACCGGGGGTGATCTCGGCGAGCTTCTCGGCGACGGCGACGTAGTTCTCATACGGCGTGACGGTGAAGAGGGTGTGGGTCAGCTTCGCGGCCTGCGCGGCTGCGGCTTCCGCGACCTCGGCGTTCGCGTGCCCGATCGTGGTGACGCCGATGCCGCAGCCCATGTCGATGATCTGGTTGCCGTCGACGTCGACGAGGATCGCGCCGGCTCCGTGGTCCATGTAGATGTTGACGAGCGTGCCGGCTCCACGGGACACCGAGTTGACCCGGCGTTCCTGCAGTTCAATGGACTTGGGGCCCGGCAGGGCGGTGACGAGTTTGCGTTTTTGGGGGACCGAGTACGAAGCAGACATGGGTCCAGCTTAGTTTGCGACGATTTCCCCGGTGTTTCCGCGCGCCGGTGGCGGCCGAAACCGGTTAGACGCGTTCCCGCGGGAAGACCTTGTCCGCGAGCCCCTGCAGGCCCTGGCGGGGTGATTCGTTGTACCGCCCGGCGAGTTCCTGGCCGGAGAGCCGGTGGATGGCGGCCATGATCTCGTCGGTGGCCTGGCGCCGTGCCCGGCCGGAGGTCGCGGGTCCGTGCCGGCTCACGTCGATCGGCTCGCCGAAGTTCACGGTGATCTTCCGCACCCGGGGAACCCGGGTGCCGACGGGCTGGATCTCCTGGGTGCCGATCAGGCCGACCGGCACCACGACGGCGCCCGTCGTGAGCGCGAGCCAGGCGACGCCGGTGCGGCCCTTGTACAGGCGTCCGTCGAGGGAGCGGGTGCCCTCCGGGTAGATGGCGAAGGCACTGTCCGCCTCGAGGATGCTGCGCCCCGCGTCGAGCGCATCCTGGGCGGCCTGGCCGGCGCCGCGTTCGATCCCGACAGCACCGATGGACTCGAACCAGGTGCGGGTGAGGTACCCCTTGATTCCCGTCCCGGTGAAGTACGTCGACTTCGCGAGGTACTGCACGCGGCGCGGCGTCACGAGCGGGATGACCATGCTGTCGATGAAGGAAAGATGGTTGCTCGCGATGATGACCCGGCCAGAGCGGGGGATGTTCTCCGTGCCCGTGATGATCGGACGGAAGATGATCCGGGCGATCGGCGCCATGATGCCGTAACTCAGGTAGTAGACGAAGCCGGGGCGACGGGTTGCGGGGAGATCCGAGGCGGTCTCCGCGGCCTCATCGGGCTCCTGGATAAGGGGTTCCTGGGGTTCGTCCTTGGCTCCGGTCACTGCTCGACCCTACCGCCGTGACACCCGGTACCACGAAAGCTAGTCTGAGGGAATGCGCAGACGAGTAGTAATTCTCGGGTCCACCGGCTCGATCGGAACCCAGGCCCTCGATGTGATCCGGGCGAATCCCACCCGGTTCGAAGTGGTCGGGCTCTCTGCCGGAACGAACCGGGTGCTTCTCGACCAGCAGGCCGAGGAATTCCAGGTCGACGACACCGCGCTCGGTTCCTACGAGGCCGAACAGCTCGTGACGGATATCGACGCCGACGTCGTGCTCAACGGCATCACGGGGTCTGTCGGTCTCGGCCCGACCCTCGCGGCACTCACCGCCGGCCGCACCCTCGCACTCGCCAACAAGGAATCCCTCATCGTCGGCGGCGACCTGGTCACGGCGCTCGCGGCCCCCGGGCAGATCGTGCCCGTCGACTCCGAACATTCCGCCATCGCGCAGGCGCTCCGGTCCGGGACGGCCGGTGAGGTGTCCCGCCTCGTGCTGACGGCATCCGGTGGCCCGTTCCGGGGCCGCACCCGCGAGGAGATGCGGGCCGTCACCCCCGCCCAGGCGCTCGCGCACCCGACCTGGGACATGGGTCTCGTCGTCACGACGAACTCGTCGACCCTCGTGAACAAGGGACTGGAAATCATCGAGGCGCACCTGCTCTTCGATGTCGCCTATGAGGACATCCACGTCGCCGTGCACCCGCAGTCGATCGTGCACTCGATGGTCGAGTTCATCGACGGTTCGACGATCGCGCAGGCCTCGCCGCCGGACATGCGCCTGCCGATCTCCCTCGGCCTCGACTGGCCGAACCGCGTCGCCGCCGTCGGTGTTCCCCTCGACTGGACGACCCCGCAGACCTGGACCTTCGAACCGCTCGACACCGTGGCGTTCCCCGCCGTCGCGCTCGCGAAGCAGGTCGGCCGTGCCGGTGGCACCTACCCGGCCGTGTTCAACGCGGCCAACGAGCAGGCCGTCGCCGCCTTCCATTCCGGCAGGATCGGCTTCCTCGACATCGTCGACACCATCCAGCGGGTCGTCGACGCCCACGAGCAGGACGGCCCCCTCACCCGCGAGTCCCTCGCCGCGGCCGAGGCCTGGGCCCGCGCCGCCGCAGACAGACTCCTCGCGGCGTAGCCGGCTCCGGCGCCTGGCCAACCCAAAATATCCGGCCAGCGCCCCATTCAGCGGATACAGTGAGATCACAACTGCAACGGGGGACAACGGCGTGGCGATCAAGATCTGTGTGAAACGGGCCGTTCCGGCGGCCGTGCTCTGTGGCATTCTCGCCTTGACGCTGGCCGCGTGCGCCGGTGCGGACGGGGCGAGCCTGCCGGCCGCCGTGCCGTCGGTCTCCCCGTCGACTGCGGCGACGGATGCCGCGACCGCGCCGACCGGGACGCCGACGGCAGACCCGGCGTCCGATCCGACCACCATCGTCGTGCATTCCGACCGGCTCGAGGTCGTCGATGCCGCCGGTGTGCCGCGAGGTTCTGTCGCTTACACGGAACCCGTTGCGAACGCCGTGGCCATCCTCGTCGCAGCGACAGGGACCCAGCCCGTCGTGGCGCCGTCCGCCCACGTTGCTGAGTCGGACCCGGGCACGTCATACGCCTGGGACGGGATCACACTGACCGACCCGGTCACCCCCGTCGAGTCGGCGTGGCAATTCGACTGGTACGCGCAGGTCGACGGGCCGTCTTCCGGGGGTCTCGCGATAGCCACGGCCGCCGGTGTGCGGGTCGGCCAGACCAAGGCCGACGTCGACGCGCGCGCCCCGGGTGTCTTGACGCCCGTCGAGGTCACCGGAGGCACGGCATACGATGGAACTCTCGAGGAACGGACCGTCGCGACGGGCGCGAGCGGCGAGGCGATGACGTATTCGGTGCGGCTGCGGGTGGGGAACGCCCCTGCCGTCGTCACGACGTTGGTCGCCCCCGCTCAGAACTGGGGCGGCTGAGCGGTCAGGACCGGTAGCTGTCCGCCGTCACCGTGAGCGCGTCGAGCCACGGGGTTGCGACGACGCCGAGCTCGCGTTCGGTCTCTGCCGAGTCGATCATGAACGGCGAGGTGAACTGGTAGCTCGAGGCGTAGATCTCGCGCATCAGCGGGTTGACCAGGCCGATGCCGCGCAACACCCACTGCGGGTAGCCGGCGACGGAGCCCGTGCAGTCGTAGCGTTCGTTCAGCTCGGCCGCGATCTCGACGCGGCTCGCCGACGCGCTCGGCACATGCCAGATCCGGCCCCAGTCCCCGGCGTAGTCCGCGGCGGCGATCAGGGTCGAAACGATGTCGGGCAGGTAACTCCAGCTGTGCGGCAACGCGGGATCCCCGACCACGCGCGCCGTCTTCGACGCCAGGATCGACCCGAAGAATTCTTCGCCCAGGTGCGCGGTGCCGGTCGCTCCCGGCCCGAAGTAGTCGCTCGCGCGCACTTCGACCGCCCGGATCTGACCGGCCTCATGCGCCGCACGCAGCCGGCGCCAGCCCTCCTTCCGGATCAGGCCCTTGCGCTCGGTCGTCGTCTCCGGCGTGTGCTCGGTCATCGCGCCACGCGGTCGGCCGTACGGATAGAGGTTTCCCATCACGACCAGCGCGGCGTCGCTCGCCGCGGCGGCGGAGATCGCCGCTCCGATGATCGGCGGCCACTGTTCGGCCCAGTCGGTATATGGCGGGTTGGTGCAGAGGAAGATCGTCGACGCGCCGGCGGCGGCGGCCGAGAACGCGTCCGGGTCGCTCGCGTCGAGCACGAGCGGGGTCGCACCCGCCGCCGCAGACCCCGAACGGGTCGCGATCGTGACGGTGTCCCCGCGAGCAGCGAGCCGTTCGGCGACGGGACGGCCGATCAGGCCGGCCCCGACAACAAGGTGATGAGTCATATGTCCTTCCGGCCCGCGACGGGGGTCACCCGTCGCAGTTCTCCTTCTTCGGATTGCACTTGTCTTTCTTACCGTTGCCCTTGTTATTGCCGCTGTCAACGGACGGGCCCGGAGCGAGGGGGCGACCGGCGTCGCCGTTGGCGTGTTCGCCGCGGCCGCGAGCGCTGCGAGGTCTGCGGTCACCCCGTCGATCGCCGCCTGGATTTCGGTCGCACGGGTGCCCGTGACCTGGCCGGTCGCGGCCGCCGTGAGCAGGTCGGCCTGCACGGCGTCGAGCGCGGCCGAAGCGCCGGGGTAGTCGCCGGCCGCTGCGGCCTGCGTCACCGAGAGCACGCCGGACTGCAACTGGGTCGCCGTCGACGGCTGAACGGGGGAGCTCTCCGATGCGCACCCCGTGAGTGCGGAGACGACGAGCAGTGCGCCGCCGAGAAGCGCCGCGAGACGGCCGCGAGTGCTGCGGGCGCGAATGCTGATGCTGCGAGTGCTGGTGCTGGTGCGGATGCTCACGGTGCCACACTTTCCTGGAGCCTGTCTCAGGTGGTCGCCGAGCGAGCCCGCAACGTCGGGGTACGCGATGGGAGAATTCGTCGCTGAGCCGGCCGGGGCATCCGCCTGCGCGGCGGGGCGCAGCGTGAAGCCGAGCACGACGATCGTGATCAGGGCCACTGCCGCTGCGACGAGCACGGCGAGACCTGTCCTGCCGGTGAGTACCCGGGGCCGGATCCAGCCGTGCGGCGGGCGAGGGGATGCCTCGGTCGCCCCGGCCGCCTGCGGTGCTGTCGCAGCACCGAGCGCCACGGTCTCGGCAGTGGAGTCGGCAGGCAGCACGCGCGTCGGGACATCGGCAACCGCGAAGACGCTCGTGGCCGCGAGCGCCTGGGTCGGATCGAGCGCCTGGGTCGCGTCGCCGGCATCCGGCGTCAGGGGGCATCCGCCGCACCGGCAACGGCCTCTGCCGCCGCCTCGGACTGCGCCAGCAGCCGCAGGCGCACCGCGGCATCAGCCGGGCTGAGCCGCTCGCCCGGTTCGCGGTGGGTCATGCCGCCGAGCACTGCTGCCCAGTCCGGACCGAACGCCGGCGGGATCTCCGGGTCGCGCTGCAGCCGCGCCATCGCGGATTCGATCGCCGTTCCCGGGTATGCCCGCTCGCCGGTGAGGCATTCGAGCAGCACCAGTCCGAGGGAGTAGACGTCGCTCGGCGCGCCGATCGTCGTGCCGAGCGCCTGTTCGGGGCTGAGATAGCCCGCCGTGCCGAGGAAGGATCCGGTCGCCGTGAGGCGGGTCGCGTCGACGAGTCGGGCGATGCCGAAGTCGGCGAGCTTGGCGTGCGCCGCGCGCCCGGGGAACCCGGAGGGGGCGAGAAGCACGTTCGCGGGTTTGATGTCGCGGTGGATGATCCCGCGTTCGTGCACGTAGTGCAGTGCCTCTGCGAGGTCGGCGCCGATCGTTGCGACCTCTGACCGAGGCGGCAGTCCGGCGGCGATCCGGGTGCGCAAGTCGGTCCCGTCGACGAGTTCCATCACGATGAAGGTGCGGGCGGTCCCGTCGACGATGGCGGTGCCCGCGTCGAAGAGAGTGACGAGTGCGAAATGGTTGAGGCCCGCGAGCACGGCGACCTCGCTGGTCTGCCGTTCGGGACCGGCATCGTCCGCCGTGTCGAGCCGGAAGAGCTTGACCGCGACCGTCCGGCCGAGGGCGAGATCGGTCGCCTCGTAGACGACGGCCATACCGCCGGTGCCGATCAGCCGGTCGATCCGGAAACGGTCGGCGAGGCTGACGCCGATGAGGCCGTCGAGTGGGCGGGGGGAGCCGGAGGAAGGCGCAGTCAGGGGAACTCCTTTGGGGTGCGGTACCCCAAGCAAACCACACCGCGCATAGCGAACCGCCAGCGGCCTGTCAGCTTGGAGTGAGTAATCTACGACTGTGGAAACCGTGCTGCTGTACATCTTGGGCGTCGTCATCGTCGTCGTCGGACTCGCCGTGTCCATCGGCCTGCACGAAATCGGCCACCTGGTGCCGGCGAAGGCATTCGGTGTCAAGGTCACCCAGTACATGATCGGCTTCGGCCCCACACTCTGGTCGCGCCGCAAGGGCGAAACGGAATACGGTGTCAAGGCCATTCCTCTCGGCGGCTATATCTCGATGATCGGGATGTTCCCGCCCGCGAAGCCCGGAGAGAAGCCGCACCCGAACAGCACGGGCTTCTTCAACCAGCTCGTGCAGGAGGGCGCTCCCGCCCGGGAACCGATAGCCCAGGACCCGAGCGCGAAGAGGCCGGGGGCCATGACGAGCCTCGTCGAGGATGCCCGCCAGTCGAGCGCCGACACGATCGGCGCCGGCGAAGAACACCGCGCCTTCTACCGCCTGGCCGTGTGGAAACGCATCATCATCATGCTCGGCGGCCCGACCATGAACCTGCTGATCGCGGTCGTGCTCTTCGCCGTGCTCCTGATGGGCTTCGGCACCGCGCAGGCGAGCACAACGGTCGGCAGCGTGTCCGCGTGTGTGCTCCCGGCCACGAGCACCCAGACCGCCTGCGCGGCGACAGACGAGAAGTCCCCGGGCGCCGCGGCGGGCCTGCAGCCCGGCGATCGCCTCGTGAGCATCGACGGCACCGCGATCACGAGCCTGGGAGCAGTCCACCGAGATCATCCGCAGCTCACCCGGAACCCCGCTCTCCGTCGTCGTCGACCGCGCCGGAACCGACGTGAACCTCACGATCACCCCCAAGCTCACCGAACGGTACGTCCTTGATGCGGCCGGGAAGGCCACCACGGATGCCGACGGCAAGGCCGTCACCCAGGAGGTCGGCTTCGTCGGCATCGGCCCGGCAGGCGAACTGGTCCAGCAGCCGGTCACGGCCGTGCTTCCCGCCGTCGGCGACAACGTCGGCGCCGTCGTGCACATGATCCTGAATCTCCCGCAGCGCATGGTCGACATCGTCAACGCCGCATTCGGTCCCGGCGAGCGCGACCCGAACGGTCCGATCAGCGTCGTCGGTGTCGGCCGCGTCGCCGGCGAGATCGCGAGCATCAACACCATCCCCGTCGCGAGCAAGGCCGCGAGCCTGATCGGCCTGCTCGCCTCGCTCAACGTGGCCCTGTTCGTCTTCAACCTGATCCCGCTGATGCCGCTCGACGGCGGCCATGTCGCTGGCGCACTCTGGGAGGGCCTGCGCCGCCGGGTCGTGAAGCTCTTCAAGCGGAAGGATCCCGGACCCGTCGACATGGCCAGGCTGATGCCGCTCACCTTCGCGGTCGTCATCCTGCTCGGTGGCATGAGCCTCCTGCTCATCTACGCGGACATCGTCAAGCCGATCAACCTCTTCGGCTGATCCCGGTACCTTTCCGGTCGAGAGTGCCCGTTCCGCGGGTCACTCTCGACCGGAAAGGTCGCACTCGTGAGATCGTTCCGGGCCGGAGCACGAACGGGCACGTACTCCCGGGGGCGGACGCCGCGGGTCGTTCCGGCACGTAGCATCGGAATATGCCACCACACTGGGATACCGACGCGCCGTGGTTCGACCACGACCGTGCGCTTCCCGTTGCCGGCTACGGCAACCGGATGCCGCGCACGGGCCGCGTGCTCTTCCCCGCGATCTTCTCCTTCCTCGTCCAGGTTCCCGCCACCGTGGTGCTCGCCCGGTACGGCCGCGACTTCGGCCATGCCGGTCACGATCTCGGCGGTGAGCTCGGCGCCCCCGGCCCGGCTGGTTCCTCGCGGTCGCCCTCGCCCTGATCGGCCCGATCGTTCTCCTCGGCGCCCGACGCTTCCCCGGCCCTGTCGCTGCCGTGTGCGCTGCGGCGGCCGGCGCGCTCATCCTGCTCCGCCCGGACATCGGCCTGCCCTACGTCGCCCTGGGTTTCGCGATCGTGCTCGGGATCGCGCGTGGCGCGCGGGTCTGGGTCTACGCATCCGTCGCCGTGGCCTGGACGGCGACGATCGCGCTCGCCGGAACTCTCGGAGTGCCGCTTCAGCCTGCCCGCATCGCGATCACGACCGTCGCCCTCGCCGCGCTCTGCGCGATCGGTGAGGGGTGCGCACCCGGCGCGAACAGATCCGCGAGCCTGCGCCGCCGAGCGGATGCCCGCCGCCAGTCCGCTGAACAGCGCGAGCGGGTGCGCATCGCGCGCGAACTGCACGACGTGCTCGCGCATTCGCTGTCCCAGATCAACGTGCAGGCCGGAGTCGGACTGCACCTCATCGACAGCCAGCCGGCGAAGGCGGCAGAGGCCCTCGCAAACATCAAGCTCACGAGCAAGAACGCCCTCGATGAGGTGCGCACGGTGCTCGGCATCCTGCGCTCGGACACCGACGGGGTGACCGGAGAGCGAGCAGGGGGAGCCGCGCCGCTCACCCCGGAGCCTGACCTGTCCCGGCTCCCCGCCCTGATCGACTCCTACAGCGCCCAGGGGCTGCACGTCGAACTCGTTGCCGAGCTGCAGCCCGCGATGGCGGCCACGGGCGCCGCGACCCAGCTCGCGCTCTACCGGATCTGCCAGGAGGCCCTCACCAACGTGCTGCGGCACTCGCAGACGCTCTCCGCGACCGTGCGGCTCGAGCTCGACGATGGTGACGCCGTGCTCACCGTGACCGATGAGGGCTCGACCGAGCCGCTCGACCCGGCCATCGTGCCCGGCGGGGGCCTCCTCGGCATGCGCGAGCGCGCGGAACTCCTCGGCGGGAGCCTGCGTGTCGAACGGCCCTCGCCGGGCGGGTTCCTCGTCGAGGCGCGCCTGCCGCTGCGGAGGGGACGATGATCCGCGTCGTCATCGCCGACGACCAGCAGCTGATCCGGGCAGGCTTCCGCTCGCTGCTCGAGTCCGAACCGGACCTCGAGGTCGTCGCGGACGCCGCGACGGGCGCGGAAGCCGTGGAGCAGGTCACCCGCCTCCGGCCAGACGTCGTGCTGATGGACATCCGGATGCCCGGGGGCGACGGCCTCTGGGCGACCGAGCAGATCGCGGGCAACCCCGAACTCGCCGGAACGCACATCGTGATCGTGACGACCTTCGAGCTCGACGAGTACGTCGTCCAGGCCATCAGGGCGGGCGCGAGTGGCTTCCTGGTCAAGGACACCGAACCGACCGAACTGATCCGGGCCGTGCGCGTCGCGGCGGCCGGTGACGCGCTGCTCTCGCCCGGGGTCACCCGGCGCCTGCTCACCCGGCTCGAGACGGGGCTGCGGCGCCCGAGCGATCCGGCAGCGCTCGCCGTGCTCACCGACCGGGAGCGTGAGGTGCTCGCGCTCGTCGGCCGTGGGCTCACCAACACCGAGATCGGGGTGCGCCTGTTCCTGAGCCCGCTCACGGCGAAGACGCACGTGTCGCGGATCATGTCGAAGCTCGCCGCGCGCGACCGCGTGCAGCTCGTCATCGTCGCCTACGAGACGGGCCTGGTCAGCGACGGCTGGTGACCTGCACCCGGGGGAGTAGTGCAGGTGCCTCCTCCGGGCCGATGCCCCGGCGAGCGGGGTCGGAAAGAATCGGATCATCGGTTCTTCCCCACCGAGGCCCCGCAGGGGTCCTCACACAGATTGGATTCACCATGCTTTCGACAGCGGTTCTCACCGGGTTCGCCACCCACATGGGCTACGGCCCCGGCTGGGGCGGCGGGCCGGTCTGGTTGTTCTTGCTGATCCCGTTCTTCGGCTTCCTGCTCGTGGTCACCCTCTTCGCCATCCTCGGCCGGCGCTGGCGTCGCCACGGCGGACCCGGCTTCTCCGGCCACCCGGGCTGGCAGGCGTGGCAGGCGGCCCAGGCCGGGCAGGCCGACGGCACCCGCAGCGCCGAGAAGACCCTCGCCGAGCGCTTCGCCCAGGGCGACATCGACGAGGTCGAGTATCGGGCCCGCCTCGAGGTGCTCCGCGCCAACCGCGCAGACCCCACCCCCGGCGCCCCGCTCCCGCCCCAGTAGCCGACCGCGCTCTCGGTTCCCGGCTCCTCCGCCCGAGCGCGCCACGTGCGCCGCTGCGCTGCAGGCACGCCTGTCGCGTAGCGGCGCACGTGGCGCGCAACGGCCGACCCGATGCGGAAATCGCCTGGGCCGGGCATCCGCCCAGTTCTGGCACCTAAGATATTCGCGTGGCTGCAATCAATTTGGGAATGCCCAAAGTACCTGAAATCCTCGCTCCCCGGCGCAAGAGCCGGCAGATCAAGGTCGGCAAAGTCCTCGTCGGCGGTGACGCCCGAGTGAGCGTCCAGTCGATGACGACGACCCCGACCACCAACATCAACGGCACCCTGCAGCAGATCGCCGAACTCACGGCGAGCGGATGCGACATCGTGCGTGTCGCCGTTCCGAGCCGTGACGACGCAGAGGCCCTGCCGATCATCGCGAAGAAGAGCCAGATCCCCGTGATCGCGGACATCCACTTCCAGCCGAGCTACGTCTTCGCGGCGATCGACGCCGGGTGCGCCGGCGTGCGGGTCAACCCCGGCAACATCCGCAAGTTCGACGACCAGGTCGGCAAGATCGCCGCGGCGGCCAAGGCGGCCGGCGTATCGATCCGGATCGGCGTCAACGCCGGCTCGCTCGAGCCGAGCATCATGCAGAAGTACGGCAAAGCCACCCCGGAGGCGCTCGTCGAGAGCGCCGTCTGGGAGGCGAGCCTCTTCGAGGAGCACGACTTCCACGACTTCAAGATCTCGGTCAAGCACAACGACCCCGTGATCATGGTCAAGGCATACCGGCTCCTCGCCGAACGCGGCGACTGGCCGCTGCACCTCGGCGTCACCGAGGCCGGCCCCTCCTTCCAGGGCACCATCAAGAGCGCCACGGCCTTCGGCATCCTGCTCGGCGAGGGCATCGGCGACACCATCCGCGTCTCGCTCAGCGCACCGCCCGCCGAGGAGGTCAAGGTCGGCCTGCAGATCCTGCAGTCGCTCAACCTCCGCGAACGCAAGCTCGAGATCGTCTCCTGCCCGAGCTGCGGTCGCGCCCAGGTGGATGTCTACAAGCTCGCGAACGACGTCACCGACGGCCTCGAGGGCATGACCGTGCCGCTGCGCGTCGCCGTGATGGGTTGCGTCGTCAACGGGCCGGGCGAGGCGCGCGACGCCGACCTCGGCGTTGCATCCGGCAACGGCAAGGGCCAGATCTTCGTCCGCGGCGAGGTCATCAAGACCGTGCCGGAGTCCGAGATCGTCGCGACCCTGATCGAGGAGGCCAACCGCCTCGCCGCAGAGATGCCGCCGAGCGAAGACTCCCTCGGCGCCCCCGTCGTCACCGTCTCGCGGTAGCGCGCCCCGCCTGCTCGTTTGCGGAGAAGACACCCTCGTCGACGCGATGACGGTGTTTTCTCCGCAACTCAGCCACGGACATCCGATGGCCGGCGCGCGTTGAGAAGTGGCACTCGCCGTAAAGTAGGGGGTGCCTACACGTCTGTCGTCCTATTTCCTCCGTACCCTCCGCGAAGACCCCTCGGATGCCGAGGTCACCAGTCACCGCCTCCTGGTCCGGGCCGGCTACATCCGCCGCCAGGCCCCCGGCATCTTCGCCTGGCTGCCGATCGGCCTCCGGGTCAAGAACAAGATCGAGACCATCGTCCGCGAGGAGATGGCCGCTTCCGGCGCCTTCGAGGTGCACTTCCCCGCCCTGCTCCCGCGCGAACCCTATGAGGTCACCGGCCGCTGGGACGAGTACGGCGAGGGCCTCTTCCGCCTCCAGGACCGCAAGGGCAGCGATCTCCTGCTCGCGCCCACCCACGAGGAGGTCTTCACGCTGCTGGTGAAGGACCTCTACAACAGCTACAAGGACCTGCCCCTGTCGATCTACCAGATCCAGGACAAGTACCGCGACGAGGCCCGTCCCCGTGCCGGCCTCCTGCGCGGCCGCGAATTCACCATGAAGGACGCATACTCCTTCGACTACACCGACGCCGGCCTCGACCTGAGCTACCAGGCGCAGCGCGACGCCTACGAGCGCATCTTCACCCGGCTCGGTCTCGAGTACGTCATCGTCAAGGCGGATGCCGGCGCGATGGGCGGATCCCGGAGCGAAGAGTTCCTGCACCCCACCCCCATCGGTGAGGACACCTTCGTGCGTTCGGCCGGCGGGTACGCCGCCAACGTCGAGGCGTTCACAACCCTGGTTCCTCCCGTCATCGACTGGACGTCGTTCCCGGCCGCCGAGGTGCACGACACCCCGGACACCCCGACCATCCAGACCCTCGTCGACAGCGCGAACGCGAACCACCCGCGCGACGACGGCAGGGAGTGGACGGCTGCGGACACACTCAAGAACATCGTGCTCGCCCTGACCAACCTCGACGGCACCCGCGAGCTCGTCATCGTCGGCGTCCCCGGCGACCGCGACGTCGACCTCAAGCGCGCAGAGGTCGTCTTCGCCCCAGCAGAGGTCGAAGCGGCCAACGCCGGCGACCTCGCCAAGCACCCCGGACTCGTCACGGGCTACATCGGACCGTGGGCACCCGCCGGTGCCGTGCTCGGCTCGACCTCGGCCACGGGCATCCGCTACCTCGTCGACCCCCGCGTCGTCGACGGCACCGCGTGGATCACCGGAGCCAACGAGAACGGCCGCCACGTCTTCGGCCTCGTCGCCGGGCGCGACTTCGCCGCCGACGGCACAGCCGAGGTCGCGAACGTGCGCGCCGGCGACCCCCCCCCCGACGGCTCCGGCCCCGTCGAGCTCGCGCGCGGCGTCGAGATCGGCCACGTCTTCCAGCTCGGCCGCAAGTACGCGGAAGCCCTCGGACTCAAGGTGCTCGACGAGAACGGGAAGCTCGTCACGGTCACGATGGGATCGTACGGAATCGGGATCACCCGCATCCTCGCCCTCCTCGCCGAGCTCAACAACGATCCGAAGGGCCTGATCTGGCCGGAGACTGTCGCACCGTTCGACGTGCACGTGATCGCCGCAGGACGCGACGAGATCGTCTTCGAGACGGCGGCAGCCGTCGTCTCCACTCTCGAGGCGACCGGCCGCGAGGTGCTCTACGACGACCGACGCAAGGTCTCGCCCGGCGTCAAGTTCGGCGACGCCGAACTGATCGGGGTTCCCCAGATCGTGATCGTCGGACGCGGAGCCGTCGACGGCATCGTCGAGCTGTGGGACCGCCGAACAGGAGAGCGCACCCAGTGCGCCGTCGACAACATCGGGACGCACTTCGCCTGAGAACCGCCCAGAAAGGCCGTCTGAAACAGGCGCCCGTCCCCTTCGGGGTGACGGGCGCCTGTTCCGTCGGGTACCGTAGACACCAGCCCGCTGCGCAGTTTCGCGGCGGCAGAATCTGAATAGAGGAGGCCGGCCATGGACATCGACCTCAGCGTGTTGCGGCAGTTGGAGCGCGAGAAAGAGATTCCCTTCGAGGAACTCGTGCAGATCATCGAGCAGGCGATTTTGACGGCATACGTCAAACACACCCACCAGGGTGAGACAACGAAGCAGGCCGTCGAAGAAGAGCCGGAAGCGCGTGTCGTTCTCGACCGCAAGTCCGGCCACGTCGACATTTTTGTTCCAGAGCTCGACGAAGACGGCAACGTCATCGGCGAAGCGATCAACAACCCGACCGACTTCGGCCGGATCGCGGCCTTCGCCGCTAAGCAGGTCATCAACCAGCGTCTCCGCGACCTGGCCGATGACGCAGTGCTCGGAGAATTCAAGGGACGCGAAGGCGAGATCGTCGCCGGCGTCATCCAGCAGGGCCCGAACCCGCGGATGATCCACGTCGACCTCGGCACGATCGAAGCGATCCTTCCGCCGGAAGAACAGGTCCCCGGCGAGACCTACGTGCACGGTGCCCGGATCCGGGTCTACGTCACGGCCGTCGGCAAGGGCCTGAAGGGCCCGCAGATCACCGTGTCGCGCACCCACCCGTCCCTCGTCCGGCGCCTGTTCGCCCTCGAGGTCCCCGAGATCGCGAGCGGTGTCGTCGAGATCGTCTCCCTCGCCCGCGAGGCCGGCCACCGCACCAAGATGGCCGTGCGCGCGACCGAGCCCGGCGTCAACGCCAAGGGCGCCTGCATCGGCGAACTCGGCCAGCGTGTCCGCGCCGTGACCGCAGAGCTCAACAACGAGAAGATCGACATCGTCGACTACTCGCCGGACCTCGCGACGTTCGTCGCGAGCGCCCTGTCGCCGGCCAAGGTGACGAGCGCCTACGTGATCGACCAGTCGATCAAGGCCGTTCGCGCCCTCGTCCCCGACTACCAGCTCTCGCTCGCCATCGGCAAGGAGGGCCAGAACGCCCGCCTCGCCGCCAAGCTCACGGGTGCCAAAATCGACATCCAGCCGGACAGCATCCTGGAGGACACGGAATAGGGGGTACGATGGAACCCGTTAGAACGTGCATTGGATGCCGTTCGCGCGCTCCACGTGCCTCTTTGCTGAGGTGCGTAGCCCGAGATTCGGTCCTCGTGGTGGATGAAACCGCCACTCTGCCCGGTCGAGGTGCGTGGCTGCATCCCAGCATCGAATGCTTCCAAGACGCACTGCGGCGACGCGCTTTCGGGCGCGCCCTTCGCGTGACCAGTCCTCTGGACGCGAAACAACTAGAGAACAGGCTGAACTGGCTAATGGACAACTAATGAGCGGCTCGAAATGAGACCCGTCCGTTACTAACGGCCTGCCCCTTTCCGGGTGCAGGCCCGGAATTGGAGAATTGTGGCTGCGAAACCACGCGTACATGAGATCGCTAGCGAGGCTCAATGTCGACAGCAAGGTAGCCCTTGCGAAACTGA
Organism: Cryobacterium breve; assembly: GCF_027594785.1. Taxonomy (GTDB): domain Bacteria; phylum Actinomycetota; class Actinomycetes; order Actinomycetales; family Microbacteriaceae; genus Cryobacterium; species Cryobacterium breve_A. The sequence continues at coordinate 1,139,520 of NZ_CP075584.1, read as the reverse complement.
AAGAGATGGGCGAGTTCGTCAAGGGCCCGTCCAGCAGTGTTGAACCCCCGGTAGCACGTCGCCTGCGCGCGGCCCTGCTGGCCGACGCCGCTTCCGGCGCCGGAACCACTGCCCCGTCAACCACCCCGGGTGCCGGCGCAACGCCGGGCGCCCCCACAAGCGTCAAGCCCGGCGCGCGGCCGTCACCGGCCCGCCTCGCGGTCAAGCCGGGTGCACGTCCGAGTGCGGCCCCGGCCGCGCCCGTCGAAGCCCCCGCAGCGGATGCCGCACCGCATCCCGTCGCACCCCTCACCGTCGCAGAACGCCAGACGGTTGCCGTCGAAAAGGCCGCAGCAGCTGAGAAGTCCGCGAGCATCGAGAAGGCCGCCGAACAGGCTGCCGCAGCAGACCCGACCGCCCCGAAGACGGCGACCCCGGCTGCCAAGTCCGAGCGTGGACCGTCCTCAGGCGCCAAGCCCGGCGCGAGCGTTCCGCGCCCGCCGTCGGCACGTCCGGGCAACAACCCCTTCGCCAGCAACCAGGGCATGGGCAAGACCCCCACGCCGCGTCCGGGCAACAACCCGTTCGCGAGCGCGCAGGGCATGGGCCAGCGCCCGCCGTCCTCGACGGCCCCGAGCAACATCCCCCGTCCCGCCGCACCGCGCCCCGGCGCACCGCGTCCGGGCGGACCCGGCCAGGCTCCCCGCCCGACCGGTTTCGGCCAGCGTCCCGGCGCGTTCCAGCGTCCAGGCGGCGCCGGAGCAGGCGGAGCACGTCCCGCATTCCAGCGCCCCGGCGGCGCTCCGGCCGGTGCCCCCGGCTTCGGCCCGCCGCGTCCCGCCGGTGGCGGCGGCGCAGGTGGCCGCGGTCGCGGTCCCGGTGGCGGAACCGCTGGTGCGTTCGGTCGCGGAGGCGGCAAGAACAAGGCCCGCAAGTCGAAGCGTACGAAGCGCGCCGAGTTCGAGCTGCGCGAGGCCCCGTCGCTGGGTGGCGTCAGCGTCCCCCGCGGCGACGGCGGAACCGTGGTGCGTCTGCGCCGCGGCGCCTCGATCACCGACTTCGCAGACAAGATCGACGCGAGCCCCGGAAACCTCGTCACCGTGCTGTTCCACCTCGGTGAAATGGCGACGGCGACGGAGTCCCTCGACGAGGCGACCTTCGACGTGCTCGGCGAAGAACTCGGCTACAAGATCCAGATGGTCTCGCCCGACGACGAAGATCGCGAACTTCTGCTCGGCTTCGACATCGACATCGACCAGGAACTGGCCGAAGAAACCGATGACGAGCTCAAGGCCCGCCCGCCGGTCGTCACCGTCATGGGTCACGTCGACCACGGAAAGACCGCGCTCCTCGACGCGATCCGCAATGCGAAGGTAGCCGCTGGCGAAGCCGGCGGAATCACCCAGCACATCGGTGCGTACCAGGTCATCACCGAGCACGAGGGCATCGACCGTGCCATCACCTTCATCGACACACCGGGCCACGAGGCGTTCACTGCCATGCGTGCCCGTGGTGCCCAGGTGACGGACATCGCGATCCTCGTGGTCGCGGCGGACGACGGCATCATGCCCCAGACCATTGAGGCGCTCAACCACGCCCAGGCGGCCAACGTGCCGATCGTGGTCGCGGTCAACAAGATCGACAAGCCCGGCGCCAACCCGCAGAAGGTGCGCCAGCAGCTCACCGAATTCGGGCTCGTCGCCGAAGAGTACGGCGGAGACGTCATGTTCGTCGACGTGTCCGCGAAGCAGAAGATCGGCATCCAGGAGATCCTGGAAGCCGTCCTCCTCACCGCTGACGCCGGACTCGACATGCGCGCCAACCCCGACAAGGACGCCCGCGGTGTCGCCATCGAGGCTCGTCTCGACAAGGGCCGCGGCGCCGTCGCGACCGTGCTCATCCAGTCGGGAACGCTGCACGTCGGCGACTCGATCGTCGCCGGAACGGCCTACGGCCGCGTTCGTGCGATGGCCGACGAAAACGGCGTTGCCGTGCTCGCCGCGACGCCGTCGCGCGCCGTCCAGGTCCAGGGCCTCTCGAGCGTTCCCCGGGCCGGTGACACCTTCCTCGTCATCCAGGAAGACCGCACCGCCCGTCAGATCGCCGAGAAGCGCGAAGCCGCCGAGCGCAACGCACTGCTGGCCAAGGCCCGCAAGCGCATCAGCCTCGAAGACTTCACCCGTGCACTCGAAGAGGGCAAGGTCGAATCGCTCAACCTCATCATCAAGGGTGACGTTTCCGGTGCCGTCGAGGCCCTGGAAGAGTCGCTCCTCAAGATCGAGGTCGACGATTCCGTTCAGCTGCGCATCATCCACCGCGGTGTCGGTGCTGTCACGGAGAGCGACGTCAACCTCGCCACCGTCGACAACGCCATCATCATCGGCTTCAATGTGCGCCCGGACACCAAGGCCCGTGAGCGTGCCGCCCGTGAGGGTGTCGACGTGCGGTTCTACTCGGTCATCTACAACGCGCTCGAGGACATCGAGAACTCCCTCAAGGGAATGCTCAAGCCCGAGTTCGAAGAGGTGCAGAGTGGTGTCGCCGAGATCCGCGAGGTGTTCAGCTCGTCCAAGTTCGGAAACGTGGCCGGCGTCATCGTCCGCTCGGGTGTCATCACGAGGAACGCCAAGGCGCGGGTCATCCGCAACGGCGTCGTCGTCGGAGACAACCTCGGCATCGAGTCCCTGCGTCGTTTCAAGGACGACGTCACCGAGGTTCGTACGGACTTCGAGGCCGGTATCGGCCTCGGCAAGTTCAACGACATCCAGATCGGCGACGAGATCGAGACGATCGAACTGAAGGAAAAGCCGCGCGTCTAACCACGCCGCGTCTGATCGACGGGTCTCCGGCTCCTCTCCGTGAGGGGCCCGAGGCCCGTTGGTCGCTCAGCACCGCAGTATCCCGATTCACGGGTTTTCACACGTAACGACGTAAAGCAGTATCGAAGCAAGAGGAGTGAGACCATGGCAGATCCGGAACGCGCCAGAAAAATGGCCGACCGCATCAAGGTCATCGTGGCGAAGCGGCTTGAACGCGGCCTGCGGGACCCGAGGCTCGGCTTCGTGACCATCACGGACGTCAAGGTGACGGGTGACCTGCAACACGCATCCGTCTTCTACACCGTCTACGGTTCCCTCGAGGAGCGCACCGACAGCGCCGCCGCGCTCAAGGCGGCCACAGGCCTGCTGCGCAGCGAGGTCGGCAAGAACATCACCGCCCGGCTCACCCCCTCGCTCGAGTTCATCGCGGACGCGATCCCCGAGAACGCGGCCCTCATCGACGACCTCCTCCGCGAAGCGCGGGAACGCGACAGCCAGGTCGGCGCGCTCGCACAGGGCGCCCAATATGCCGGAGACGAAGACCCCTACGTCAAGCCGCGCGAGTTCGAGGACGACGACGAGGATGAGGACGACGACGAGGACGACGACGAGACTCCCGCCGTCGGTCACCACGCCGAATAGCGAACCCTGCCTCGCTGAGGTGTCGCATATCGATGTTCACGAGGCTCGTGAGCATAGATATGCGACACCTCAGCGCAGAACGCTGAGTCAGAAGGCTTCTGCCACCTAGCGAGGGGAGCGGGGGAGAACTACGCTTAAAAGCGCTTTCGTCCCCCGAAGGCCCATCTCACTGTGGAGGTACCCCATGGCCGGCATCGCAGCCAAGCTCGACAAAGCATACGAAACGCTCCCCGTGGAGGAGCTCGCGAAGGCGCCCGTCGCGGCGCTCCAGGGCGTGAGCGACAGCGACGCGGAGCACCTCAAGGCCGCATTCGGCATCGATACGATCGGTGACCTCGGCACCAACAAGTTCTTCCTGTGGGCGCAGTCGATCGCGACGCTCGCGAAGTAACTTCTCCGCAGCGGTCAGTGGCTCAGGCTCCCGAAACGGGAGGCGAGGCTGCTCGCGTTCCTGACCGCGTTGCCGCCGCCGTCGTTGTTGAAGTAGACGAACACTTCCCGTCCGGTGCCCTGCCAGTCGCGGATGCGTTCCGCCCACCAATCGAGGTCGGCCTCCGAATACGAGCCCCCGTACAGGTGCTCTCGGTCGGGGCCGTGCATGCGCACGTACACGAACGGCGCGGTCGCGCGCAGGACGCAGGGCAGGTGTGCGCCGCTCATCACGCAGTATGCGGCGCCGTGCCGCTCGAGGATCGCGAAGACCGCCTCGCACAGCCAGCTATCGTGCCGGAACTCGACGGTGACTCTGATCCAGTGCGGCAGGGCGGCGAGGAAGTAGTCCAGCCTGGCATCGTCGCGCTCCAAAGTCGGCGGCAGCTGCACGAGGAGGACGGCGCGCGTCTCGCCGAGTTCGTGCCAGCACGCCGCGATCCGTGCCGCCCACACCTCGGGGGCGTAGAGGCGTTTCGCGTGAGTGAGTCCGCGTGGTGCCTTCACCGAGAGCAGGAATCCTTCGGGGAGGCGTCGTTTCCAGCCGGCGAACGTCGATTCGCGTGGCCAGCGGTAGAAACTCGCGTTCAGTTCGACGGTGTCGAACCGGGAGGCGTAGACGCCGAGTCGCTGGGCGGCGGGAAGCCCGGCCGGGTAGAGCACCCCGTCCCAGTGCTGATAGCTCCAGCCGGAGGTGCCGATCCGGATGCTCACGGTCGCGCCTACTCGTGCGGGAGCGAGTATGAGCCTGCTGCGACGCGCACGGCGAGGCCGTCGTCCAGGAGACCGGACAGCGCCCGACCGAGCTGGGCGGCGTCCGGCCAGAGCGTCGCGATCTCTGCCTCCGTCACCGGGTGCCTCGTCGAGCGCAACTCCGCGAGAATCAGGCCGCGAACCTGCCGGTCGCTGCCGGCGAACTTCTTCTGCACGGCCTTCTTCGCGCCCTGGTATTCGGGATAGCCGGCGGCGCGCCAGGCGCACAGCGCGGCGAGCGGGCACTCGGCGCAGCGCGGACGTGCTGACGTGCAGACGAGCGCGCCCAGCTCCCATGGCGCCGGCGTTGAAGACGGCCGCGGCGCGGACATCCGCCGGAAGGAGTGCGCTCATGGCCGCGAGGTCGCGGGTGCGGCTCGGCGGCGCGGGTTCGGCCTGGCCCGCGACGCACCGGGCGATGACCCTGCGGGTGTTCGTGTCGACGACCGGATGCCGGTGGCCGTAGGCGAAGGCGGCGACCGCCCGAGCTGTGTAGTCACCGATCCCCGTCAGCGTGAGGAGCACATCGACGTCCTGCGGCACCACCCCGCCGTGGTTCTCGGTGATCTCGACGGCCGCGGCGTGCAGCCAGAGCGCGCGCCGCGGGTAGCCGAGCGTCGCCCACGCCCGTACGGCCTCGCCCGGTGGAACGGCGGCGAGGTCAGCCGGGGTCGGCCAGCGCGCGAGCCACGCCTCAAGGTGTGGGATCACCCGGTTCACCGGCGTCTGCTGCAGCATGAACTCGCTCACGAGCACGCCCCAGGCGCCGAACCCGTCGCGGCGCCACGGCAGGTCCCTGGCATGCATGCCGAACCAGGCATTGACGAGGCCGGCGATTTCGCCGGCGGGCGCGACCTCGGGTGCGGCTCCGGTTCCGAGGTCGGCTCCGGACTCGAGTTCCGGCCTGCTGGCCGGCCCTCCCTCGGATTCGATGGGCGCGATGACGGTTGCGTTCACCCCACTAACCTAGGCTCGAATCATGACGCTTGATTCAACACCACGCCTCGACTTCCTCCGCGACCTCACCACCGAGATCCTCGGCTTCTACAGCAGAGGTCGCACAATGGTCGCGATCGACGGAACGGACCCCGTGGCGCGTGCGGCATTCGCCGACGACCTCGCCGCGGCCTTCGCCGAGACCGGGCACGCAGTCTCCCGTGCCTCGCTCGCGGACTTCGAGCGCTCCGCCGAGGAGCAGGCGGCCTTCGGACCCGCCTCACCGGAGCGGCTGTTCCGCCACCGCGACGACTTCGACCTGCTTCGCAGGGCGCTCCTGGTCCCGTTCCGGCTCGCCGGCGGCACGACGGGGCCTGCGGACGACACCCTGATCTTCGACGGTGACTTCCTGCTCAGGAAAGAGCTCCGCGACGGCTGGTCGTTCAGCGTGCTGACCGAGTACGCAGCGGATGCCGCGACCACCGGCGCCTTCATCGACCTCGCCGCCGAGCTGAAGCCCTCCGGGGAACTCGGTGATGCCGCGGACACCACGACCGACCCTGCGCTGGGTGCTTCCCCGGTTCCCGACGACCAGGCGCTGGCCGACCGGCTCTACCGCGCGGAGGTCCGGCCCAGGTCCTGGGCGACCGCCGTCGTCGACCTCGCCAATCCGGCGGATCCGCGCCGCCTCTTCTTCGACAGCTGCTGAGCCGGAGCCGCGCGGCCTAGCGCAGTCGGAGCGGGGCGAAGCGCACGAGCACCTCGGCTCGTGTGAGCGGGTGTCCTGTGGCCTCGACCTCATGAACGAGGGCGGTGAGCAGGGTGTTGACGGGCGCGTCGACGCCCGCGGCAGCCGCCTCCCGCACGACGACCCCGTTGAGGTGGTCGATCTCGGTGAGCTGGCCACGGCGCAGGCTCTGCAGGGTGGAACCGAGATTGGGCACGTCGCCCATCCGCGCCCGCATCAGGCGGGGCAGCAGTTGACCGATCGAGAGTGGCAGCCCGGCGAACCCGCGCAACCGGCGGTCGCCGAGTCCCTGCAATGCCCCGAAGCGCACCCCGCGGGCGACGCCCACCCTCACGGTCTCCCGCATGCTCGCGGTCAGGACCCTGCGGAGTCCCGCGTCGTCGACGACCTCCTGAACGCTCAGCCCGGTCACGGCCGGGAGCGCGTTGAGCATGTTGACCACGAGCTTCGTCCACTGGGCGCCGACGAAGTTCGAGGTCGCGATGGTCGGGAACGCCGCGTCGAGCACACCCTGCCAGGCGAGCGTTCCCGCATCGATGTCGCCGCTATCGTGCCCGATGTAGGTGGGTGCCGGCGTCGTCACGGTCACGAGTCCCGGCGCAGCATAGTTCGTGGCGATGATCGACAGCGCCCCGAAACAGTCGGAGTTCGGCAGGATCCGTCGCGCCGTCGCGACACCGTCGAGCCCGTTCTGCACGACGATCACCGGCGAGCCGTCGAGGAACGCCGCGTTCGCGGTGATCGCCGCGGCGGCATCCTGGGCCTTGGTGCAGACAAGCGTGAGCTCTGGCGTCTCGGTGAGCAGCTCGACCGCCGCCGGCCGGGCGGTCTCGTCGCCGAAGCCGCCGGTCAGGTGAATGCCCTCCGAGCGGATGACCGCGAGCGCCTTCCCCCGCGCCGTCACCGTCACGGTATGCCCGGCCTTCTCCAGCAGCGCGGCGAACGTTCCGCCGAGGGCACCCGCACCGATCACAGCAATTCGCATCCCCCCAGCCTAGATCCCCCCCCGCGAGAGCGGACTTTTGGCCCTTTAAAACGCGTTCTTAAAGGGCCAAAAGTGTACTCTCGCGAGCTGCCGGTACCGTCAGACGGAGAGAGTGGCGGGCGCAGGGGTCGCAGGGGTCGCAGGGGCGGGAGTCGCGGCGGGCGCCCGGCGACCGTGCGGCAGGGCGAGCCCGATCACGGCGGCGAGGGCGAGCACGGATGCGCCGACGACGATCGCCGGGACCGCCGCATCCACATAGCCGGTCGGGGTCAGCTCTCCGCCGGCGCCGGTGAAGACGGCGGTGAGGACGGCGACGCCGAGCGCCACGCCGATCTCGCGCAGGGTCGAGTTGGTCCCCGTGGCCTTCGCGTGGTCGTTCGGGACCATGTTCGCAAGCACCGCCGTCGAGCTCGGCGCGAACACGAGTCCCATCCCGATCCCGGCGAGGAGGAATGCGGGAACGAGGTCGATGTATGCAACCGTCGCGCTCATTCTCACCGCGAGCCAACCCATCGCGATCGCGAGGAAGGAGAGGCCGAGCACGATCGGCAGCCGGGTGCCCGTTCGTGGGCTCAGCAAACCGGTCAGCGGGGCGATCACCATGGGCGCGAGCGTCCAGGGCATCGTCATCAGCCCGGCCTCGAGCGGGGTGTGCCCCTGCACGATCTGCAGGAACTGGATCAGGATGAAGATCGACCCGAAGATGCCGAAACTGAACGTGAGGCCGACGAGGTTGGCGACCGTGAAGCTGCGGTCCCGGAACAGGCGGAGCGGCAGCAGAGGGTCGGACGTCCTGGCCTCCCAGGCAATGAAGGCGGCCAGCAGGATCGCGCCGCCCGCAAGAGCCTCCGAGGACCTCGAGGCTGGTCCAGCCCGCGTCGTTGCCGCGAACGATGCCGTAGACGAGACCGAAGACGCCGACTCCGGCGAGGACGAGACCCACGACATCCGCCCGGACCCTGGCGCCGAAGCTGTTGGGCAGGGCGACGAGGGCGAGCGGGATCGAGACCACGCCGAGCGGGACGTTCAGCCAGAAGATGGCCTGCCAGTTCCAGCCTTCGACGACGGCGCCGCCGATGAGCGGTCCGAGTGCGACGCCGAGGCCGGAGATTCCGCCCCAGATGCCGATGGCGGCCGGGCGGCGCTTCTCGCTGACCGAGCCGACGAGGAGAGTGAGCGACAACGGCATCAGGGCGGCCGCCCCGACGCCCTGGACCGCCCGCGCGGCGATGAGCCTGCCAGGGCTCGGTCGAGAGGCCCGCGAGCGCGGAGGCGACCGTGAAGATCGCGATCCCGGCGAGGAAGACCGTACGGCGGCCGAAGCGGTCGCCGATCGCGACGGCCATCAGCATGAAGGTCGCGAAGCTCAGGGAGTAGGCATTGATCACCCACTGCAGGCTCCTCGATGGACGCGCCGAGGTCGCGATTGATCACCGGCAGGGCGCCGGTCACCACGAGGTTGTCGAGGGTGGCCATGAACATGGGGAGCGAGGACGCGACGATGGCGAGCCAGATCGGGACGCGACGCGTGAGGGGGAGGGACACGTGGTATCCAATCGAGGGGGAACGACGGACCGGAATGTTGTAATCGGATGATTACAAAATGACACGATAGTTATTCGCGGATACCATGTCAAGAGTGAGTGAAGAATCCGGTACGGCAGCCAAAGAAACGACCACCGAACGAATCCCCGCGGCCTTGCGCAGGGAACAGATCCTGGCCGCGGCGAGCCGTGTCTTCGGAGAGCGGGGCTACTCGGGTGCGACGACCGACCAGGTCGCTCAGGCCGCCGGTATCAGCCAGCCGTACGTCGTGCGAATGTTCGGCACCAAGGAGAATCTCTTCCTCGAGGTCGTCGCCCGCGCCCTCGACAAGCTCATGACGACCTTCCGCGAGATCCTTGCCGAGCCCCGGCCGGCCGGCGATGACGATGCCGATTCGCTCGTCTCCCGCCTCGGCGCCGGCTACGTCGACCTGATCGACGATCGAGGAATCCTGCTCTCGCTCATGCAGGCCTTCATCACAGGGCACGACCCGGTGATCGGCGCCAAGGCCAGGGAGGGGTTCCTGCAGATCTACCGGATGCTGCGCGACGAAGCCGGGTTCACTCCGGAGACCATCCGCGATTTCCTCGCGAACGGCATGCTCTTCAACACCCTGCTCGCGATCCGGCTCCCGGACATCTTCGAGGACGACGAGGCCGCCGAGGAACTGATGCGGTGCGCGTTCCGGGGCAAGCTCGACGTCGTGCTCGACGCGTCGGGAGCGAAGTGGACACACTCATGAGTGCAGACATCGAACGCGAGACCGAACCCAACGACGAGACCTCGTCCCGGAACAGCGCCCGAGTGCATTCCACCGCGAGCGGCCTGCTCCTCGTCGACAAGCCCCAGGGCTGGACCAGCCACGACGCCGTCGCCCGCACCCGACGCCTTGCGGGCACCCGCAAGGTCGGCCACGCCGGCACCCTCGACCCGATGGCCACCGGCCTGCTGATCCTCGGCATCAACAGCTCGACCCGGCTGCTCACCTTCATCGTCGGCCTCGACAAGGAGTACCTGGCCACGATCCGGCTCGGCGCGGCCACGACCACGGACGACGCGGAAGGCGAGGAACTCTCCCGCGCGCCGGAGGCATCCGTCGCACTCATCGAGCCGGCGTCCGTGGCGGCGGGAATCCGGCTTTTGACCGGTGCGATCAGCCAGCAGCCGAGCGCGGTGAGCGCGATCAAGGTCGACGGCAAGCGCGCCTATGCCCGCGTCCGCGACGGGGAGGACGTGCAGCTGCCTGCCCGGCCGGTCACCATCGCGGCCTTCTGAACTGCTCTCGAGCACCGCGGTCGACGGCTTCCTCGACCTCGAGGTTCGCGTCGAGTGCTCCTCTGGGACTTACATCCGTGCCCTCGCCCGCGACCTCGGCGCGGGGCTCGGCGTCGGGGGACACCTGACCGCGCTCCGCCGCACCCGCATCGGACCGTTCCGGATCGAGAATGCCCAGCCCCTCGCGGAGCTCGTCGTCGCCGCCGGTCTCATCAAGCCAGCGGATGCCGCAACGCACGTGCTCGGTCGCCTCGACCTTACCGAGCAACAGGCCATCGACCTCGGGCACGGCAAACGCATCGACGTCACGACCGAGATCGACGTCACCGGGGCCGCAGGCGCCGGGGCCGCAGGGACCGGCTCCCCGCTTGCCGCGATCGCGCCCGGCGGCCGGCTCGTCGGGCTCGTCGAACTCCGGGGCACGCAGGCCCGCACCGTGATCAACTTCCCGCCCGACGAGGCCGCGGCGGGGGATCCCTCGTGATCGAGTGGTTCACCTGGCTCCAGGTCGGCGTCGCCGTGCTCGCCGGCCTGCTCTGCCTGGCGCTCGGGTTGCTCGGCCGGGTGCCCAACGACCTCACGATGGGCGCGACGGCACTCGTCGAACTGCTCCTCGTCGGGCAGCTCGTCGTTTCGATCGCGGCGCCGTTCGCCGGGAACACCGCCAGCGGCAGCCTGCTCGAGTTCTACACCTACCTTGTGAGCGCACTGATCGTTCCGGTCGCCGCCGCGGGCTGGGCGCTTATCGAGCGCAGCCGCTGGAGCACGGTCATCCTGGGCGGCGCGTGCCTCGCGATCGCCGTCATGGTCTACCGGATGTTCCAGATCTGGACAGTGCAGGGCCTGTGAGAGTCACGGCCCAACTTGCTGCGATAATTATCAGGCCATGACCGGACCACAGAGCGCAGCCGAGAACGTCGTCGATGGACCGCAGAAGCGCAGGGTCACCGGCGTCGGCCGCCTGCTGATCGCCGTATACGGGCTGCTCGCGCTCGCCGCCACCGGCCGGTCGTTTGTGCAGATCGCCTCCAAATTCGACCAGGCGCCGCTCGCGTACTCGCTGTCCGCGCTGTCCGCGGTCGTGTACATCGTCGCGACGATCGCGCTCGTGCGCAGCAGTGGACGCTGGTACCGCGTCGCGTGGGCGACCATCTCCTTCGAGCCTGCTCGGCGTGCTCGTCGTCGGCGCCCTGAGCATCCTCGACCCCGCCCTCTTCCCGCACGACTCGGTCTGGTCGGTGTTCGGCAGCGGTTATCTCTTCATTCCGCTCGTGCTGCCGATCCTCGGGATGATCTGGCTCGCCCGACACCGCCCGGACGGGAAGAAGGCCCGCTCGTGAAGGTCATCTCCGGCATCGGCGCACTCCCGCTCGAAACCGGGTCCCACGGCTCGGCCGTCACGATCGGGAAGTTCGACGGCGTCCACGCCGGCCACCGGGCCGTGATCGACCGGCTGAAAGCCATCGCCGGAACACAGGGGCTCACTGCGGTCGTCGTGACCTTCGACCGGCATCCGCTCGCCCTGCTCGCCCCCGAGAAGTGCCCGCCGTTCCTGATCAGCGCGGAGCAGAAGCTCCGGCTGCTCGCCGAGACCGGTGTCGACGCCACCCTCGTGCTCGAGTTCACCAGGGACCTCGCAGACCTGCCGCCCGAGGTCTTCGTCGAGACCGTACTCGTGAACGGGCTGAACGCCCGGCACGTCCTCGTCGGCAGGGACTTCCGCTTCGGCGCCCACGGCGCAGGTGACGTCGCCCTGCTCACCGAGCTCGGCACGCGCTTCGGCTTCGCGGTCGACCTCATCGAGGACGTCAAGCCGGACCGGGTGCGCCGGGTCTCGTCGACCTGGATCCGGGAACTGCTCGCGAGCGGGAACGTGCGGGCGGCCGGCGAATTGCTCGGCCACACGCCGACCGTGCGCGGCGAGGTCGTGCACGGGGCCGCCCGCGGCCGCGAACTCGGGTTTCCGACGGCCAACCTCTCCGCCGAATCCGAAGGACTCATCCCGGCAGACGGTGTCTACGCCGGCTGGCTGACGGATGGCGCGTTCCGCTACCCTGCCGCCATCTCGGTCGGCAACAACCCGACCTTCCACGGGGTCGCACAGAAGCAGGTCGAGGCCTACGTGCTCGACCGGGAGCTCGACCTCTACGGTCACATCGTCGAGGTGTCCTTCGTCGACCGGATCCGCGGCATGGTCGCTTTCACCGGCATCGATCCGCTCATCGTGCAGATGCGGGACGACGTCGACCGGATCCGCGTTCTCCTCGCCGACCCGACCACCCACGGGACTTCGAGCGCGCTGCCGAGCGCTTAGGCCGCGGGGGGAGGGCGGCCCGGTCGGCGTGAAGCCCTCCCTGCCGAAGAGGAAGAGAACGATGTTCACGGCCGTGCTGTCGAGCACGGCTCCGCGGCCGACGCGCCAGCCGGCATCCGTCGCCACGAGCGTGCGGCGGCGCACGACCGCCTTGACCGGAGTGGGCGCCAGGAGCGCCTGGCGCACGGCGACCGCGCCGAGCGCGACCGACGAGACCTCCAGGGTCTTGCCGAGCGGATACGCCAGGTCGAGTCCGTGCACGACGACCTCCGTCAATTCGGTGATCCCGTGGCGCCCTCGGGCGGTCACCCGCCCGGCAGCGTACTCCGCGGCAGTGGCGCGGAGCGACGCGATGAGTTCGTCCGGTTCCGCCTCGGCGGCCCGGCGGCTGAGCGAGTCGACGGCGTGGCTCACACTCGGGTTCGGAAACTGAGCCCGCAGTGCCGTCCACCCGGTGCCGAGCAGGCTCCCGCGTCGGGGTGCCGACCCGCCAGACCAGATGCCCGGCCGCGTCGCGCACCCGCCAGCCGCCGCAGAGGCTCGGCGACTCCCATTCGTCCGGGCTCAACGTCTCGAGGATGCCGGCGATCCCGGTCAGGATCGCCGCGATCTCCGCACTCCAGTCGGCGGTCGTCCCGGTGTCATCGACCTGGGGCTTGCGGCTGAAGGGCAGGTACTGCGAGATATCGGGCATGCCTCCCAGCCTAGACTTGGCGGATGCCCACAACCCCGATCCGCGGACTGTGGGCCGGGCGAACCCTTGCGCTGCTCGGCATCCTGCTCGTTGCCGCGAACCTGCGCACGGCCGTCGCGGCGCTGTCTCCGATCGTCACGGCGATCAGCGCGGACGTCCCGCTAGGTGCCCTCGCCATCGGTGTGCTCGGCATGCTCCCACCTGTCTGCTTCGCAGTCTTCGGCATTTTCACCCCGGTCTTCACACGGCGCATCGGCCTCGAACGGGTCGTCGTCGTCGCCCTGGTGGCAATCCTCGCCGGCCACCTCCTCCGCGGCAGTGCCGGCTCGCTGGCGTGGCTCATCATCGGCAGCATCGTGACCTTCGCAGGCCTCGGGGCCGGCAACGTGCTGCTCCCCCGCTCGTCAAGAAGTACTTCCCCGACCGGGTCGGCCTCGTGACCTCCCTCTACGTCACCGTGCTGTCGCTGAGCACCCTCCTTCCGCCGCTCGTCGCGGTCCCGGTGGCGGATGCCGCAGGCTGGCGGGTCTCCCTCGGCATGTGGATGATTCCCGCACTCCTCGCCCTCGTGCCCTGGGCCACCATGCTCGTTCGGCACCGGATCTCGGAGACCGCCCCGCCGGCGGTCCCCGAGGCGGAGCCGGTGCTGCTCGCCCGCATCGGCCGCTCCTCGATCGCGTGGGCGATCGCCGTCGTCTTCGGGACGTCATCGCTCAACGCGTACGCGCTCTTCGCGTGGCTTCCGCTGATGCTCACCCAGACCGCCGGGGTCAGCCCCGGCCAGGCCGGGACCCTGCTCTCGCTCTACGCCGCCGTCGGATTGCCGTGCGCACTCGTCGTCCCGTGGCTCGCCGTGCGGCTGAAGAACCTCAGCCTCCTGATCTACGTGGGCATGTTCGCCTTCATCGCCGGTGACGTTGGCCTCCTCCTCGCACCGGGCACCCTGACGGTGCTCTGGGTGCTGCTCGCCGGCCTCGGCCCGCTCTACTTCCCGCTTGCGCTCGTGCTGATCAACCTCCGCACGCGCACCCACGAGGGTTCCGTCGCGCTCAGCGGGTTCGTACAGAGCGTCGGCTACACCCTCGGCGCCCTCGGGCCGCTCGTCGTAGGCGTGCTGCACCAGCTCACCGGAAGCTGGACCTGGCCGCTCTGGTTCCTGATCGCGACCGCCCTCGCCGTCGGCTTCGCCGCGCGCGTGATCGCTCGCCCGCACCTCCTCGAAGACGACCTCGACCGCTCCCGCTGACCACGTGGGCTGAGGTGTCGCATATCGACGTTCCCGGGCCACGGGAACCTCGATATGCGACACCTCAGGAGGAAGCCGGCCGGTCGTCGGGCGGCCAGGCGGCGATGCAGCTCTGCTCATGTGAGCAAGTTTTCCCACAAGAGTTGAAGGGTGTCCCAGGCCGTCCTACGCTGGACTCGGAGCCGATGGAGGACCGCGTGATCGATACTGACGAACTGCTGTCGATTCGCGCCGCCGAGCTCTACTACGAAGAGAACAAGACCCAGGACGAGATCGGCGCCGTGCTCCGGCTCACCCGGTGGAAGGTCGGCCGGCTCCTGGCGCAGGCCAAGGCGAGCGGCTTCATCCGGATCGAGATCGTGCACCCGCGGGCCCGTCGCCTCATCGTCGAGCGCCGGCTGCGGGAACACACCGGGCTGAGCGACGCCGTCGTCGTCTCCGCCGCCGGCGTCTCGACCGATGAGGAACTGCAGTCGCGGGCGGCCCAGGCCGCTGCCGACTACCTCACCGCGCTCCGTCCGGTGCCGGCGACGCTCGGCATCAGCTGGGGCCGCACCCTGCACGAGGTGGCCCAGGGCCTGAAGCCCGGCTGGGCGCGCGGCGTCAACGTCGTGCAGATCAACGGCGGCGTCAGCCTCAACCGGCGTACCGGAACGGCCGCGGCGACCGCGGTCACGATCGCGCAGAAGGGGATGGGCTCCGCGACCCTGTTGCCGAGTCCCGCGATCCTCGAGCGCGTGGAGACCAAGCTCGCGATCGAGTCCGACCGCGCCGTCGCGACGGTCCTGGACCTGGGCAGCGCGGCATCCGCCTACCTGTTCAGCGCCGGCCAGGCCGACGAGAACTCCGCGCTCGTCGACAGCGGCTACCTCACCGTCGCCCAGGTCGCCGAGCTCGTGCGCAAGGGCGCCGTCGGCGATATCGTCGGCCGCTACATCAACGCGGACGGGCACATCGTCGATCTCGAACTCGACGAGCGCACCATCGGCATCCGGCTCGAACAACTCCGCAGGGCCCCGACCGCGATCGCCGTCATCGCGGGCAGCACCAAACACGCCGTCGCCCGCGCCATCGTCTCCAGCGGCCTGTGCACCGTGCTCGTCACCGACGAGGACACCGCCCTGGCCGTCCTGGGCGAAGCCCCCTGACCAACACGCCCCTCCGACACCCGAAGCCCCCGTGACACCCACATCACCCTGCGAGGACATCTCATGACAAGCACCCCAGTGGTCACGACCCAGCCGTCGACGAGGTCCCGCGCCCTCGCCCTCATCGGCGGCGAGGCCACAGACGCGAACCTCCGCCGCTACCTGCACGGGATCCCCGGGGTCGACGGCGTCGGGCTCGAACAGCGCGCCGCGGCCATCTCCACGCGCTCGATCAAGACGAGTTCGAAGAAGCGGGCGATCGACACGGTCATCGGCCTGATGGACCTCACGACCCTCGAGGGAGCCGACACACCCGGCAAGGTCCGTTCCCTCGTCGGCAAGGCGCTCACACCTGACCCCGGCGACCCGGGCTGCCCCCGCGTCGCCGCGGTCTGCGTCTACGGCGACATGGTCCCGTACGCAGCCCAGGCGCTGGGGTCCGCACACGCCGCCGGACGCGACCAGGGCATCTTCGTCGCCTCCGTCGCCACGGCATTCCCGAGCGGCCGCGCCTCCCTCGCCGTGAAGCTCGCCGACGTGGCGGACGCGGTCGCGGCGGGCGCGGACGAGATCGACATGGTCATCGACCGCGGCGCCTTCCTCTCCGGTCGTTTCGGCCAGGTCTACGACGAGATCGTCGCCGTCAAGGAGGCCTGCCGCCGCGTCGACGGCAGCCTGGCCCACCTCAAGGTGATCCTCGAGACCGGCGAACTGAGCACCTACGACAACGTGCGCCGCGCCTCCTGGCTCGCCATCCTCGCCGGAGGCGACTTCATCAAGACCTCCACCGGCAAGGTGCAGCCGGCGGCGACCCTGCCCGTGACGATCTCGATGCTCGAGGTCGTGCGCGACTGGCACCGCCTCACCGGGGCGCGGGTCGGCGTGAAGCCGGCCGGCGGCATCCGCACCTCGAAGGACGCCATCAGATACCTCGTCGCGGTCGCCGAGACCGTCGGAGAGGAGTGGCTCACGCCGAACCTCTTCCGCTTCGGCGCCTCGAGCCTGCTCAATGACGTGCTGATGCAGCGGCAGAAGATGCGTGACGGACACTACTCCGGACCCGACTACGTGACGATCGACTGAAGGAACCCCCATGAGCTTTCTCGACTACGCTCCCGCGCCGGAGTCCCAGGCGCTGCTGCACCTCCGCCCCGAATACGGACTCTTCATCGACGGCGAATTCGTCGCCGGCCGTGGTGAGCCCTTCCAGACCATCAACCCCGCGACCGAGAAACAACTCGCCCTGATCGCGCACGCCAACGCGGCGGATGTCGACACCGCGGTCGCCGCGGCCCGTCGCGCCTACGAGCGCCGCTGGTCCACGCTGTCCGGCAGCGACCGCGGCAAGTACCTGTTCCGGATCGCCCGTCTCGTGCAGGAGCGCGCCCGCGAGCTCGCCGTCGCCGAGACCCTCGACAACGGCAAGCCGATCACCGAAAGCCGCGACGTCGACATCCCCCTCGTCGCCGCGTGGTTCTTCTACTACGCAGGATGGGCGGACAAGCTCGACCACGCCGGCCTCGGCGTCGACCCCGCCGCGCGCGGGGTCGCCGCCCAGGTCATCCCGTGGAACTTCCCGCTGCTCATGCTCGCCTGGAAGATCGCGCCCGCCCTCGCCGCGGGCAACACCGTCGTGCTCAAGCCGGCGGAGACCACCTCGCTCACCGCGCTGCTCTTCGCGGAGATCCTCCAGCAGGCCGAGCTGCCCGCCGGTGTGGTGAACATCATCACAGGCGGCCGCGAGACCGGGCAGGCACTCGTCGGCCACTCCGACGTCAACCTGGTCGCCTTCACCGGTTCGACCGGAGCCGGCCGCGCCATCGCCCGCGCCGTCGCCGGAACCGACAAGAAGAATCATCCTCGAACTCGGCGGCAAGGCGGCGAACATCGTTTTCGACGACGCCCCGATCGACCAGGCCATCGAGGGCATCGTCAACGGGATCTTCTTCAACCAGGGCCACGTCTGTTGCGCGGGCAGTCGCCTCCTCGTCCAGGAGAGCATCCACGACGAGGTCGTCGACCGCCTCAAGCAACGCCTGGCGACGTTGCGCCTCGGCGATCCGCTCGACAAGAACACCGACATCGGTGCGATCAACAGCGCAGACCAGCTCAAGCGCATCACCGAACTCTCCGCCATCGGCGAGGAGGAGGGCGCCGAACGCTGGAGCCCCGACTGCGACCTGCCGGAGAACGGGTTCTGGTTCCGGCCCACCATCTTCACCAACGTGTCCACGAGTCACCGCATCGCCCGCGACGAGGTCTTCGGTCCCGTGCTCTCCGTGCTCACGTTCCGAACCCCCGACGAGGCGATCGCGAAGGCGAACAACACGCCGTATGGTCTCTCCGCCGGGATCTGGAGCGACAAGGGCAGCAGGGTGCTCGCCGTCGCAGACCGGCTCCGTGCCGGGGTGATCTGGGCGAACACCTTCAACCGGTTCGACCCCGCAAGTCCCTTCGGCGGTTTCAAGGAGTCCGGTTACGGACGCGAAGGCGGCCGCCACGGCCTCGCCGCCTACCTGCGGCCGGCCGGCAGCGCCGCAGGGTCCGCCGCCCGCCACACCCTGGCCGCGGAATCCGGTCATGCCGCCAAGTCGCCCGTCGCACGAAAGAAGGCCGCCAAGTGACCCGCCTCGCCGTCCCCAAGACGTACAAGCTCTACATCGGCGGAAAGTTCCCCCGCAGCGAATCCGGGCGCGTCTACGCCGTGACGACGCCGAGCGGGGATTTCCTCGCGAACGCTGCGCAGGCCTCCCGCAAGGACGCCCGCGACGCCGTCGTCGCGGCCCGCTCCGCCTTCGGGGGCTGGGCGCGCGCCACGTCATACAACCGCGGCCAGGTGCTCTACCGCATCGCCGAGCTTCTCGAGGGCCGTCGCGCCCAGTTCGTCGAAGAAATCGTGCAGTCCGAGGGCCTGTCCGCGTCCGCGGCGGGCAGGCAGGTCGACGAGGCCATCGACCGATGGGTCTGGTACGCCGGCTGGGCGGACAAGTACGTTCAGGTCGCCGGCAATGCCAACCCGGTCTCCGGGCCGTACTTCAATATCTCCGTGCCCGAACCGACCGGGGTCGTCGCAATCATCGCCCCGCAGTCCGGCGGCTCGTTGCTCGGTTTCGTGAGCGCCGTCGCCCCCGCCCTCGTCGCGGGCAACACCGTTGTCGTCGTCGCCGACGAGACCAGACCGCTGTCGGCGATCACCCTCGGTGAGGTGCTCGCCACGAGTGACGTCCCCGGCGGAGTCGTCAACATCCTCACCGGGTCACCGGCCGAGATGGCCCCGTGGCTCGCGAGCCACGCCGACGTCAACGCGATCGACCTCGTCGGCGCAGGCGACCTCGACTGGGTTCACCTCGAGATCGACGCCGCCGAAACCCTCACCCGGGTGCTCCAGCCCGAATCCGGGGCGGATGCCGCGGCACCCTCCCTCTCCCGGATCCTCGCCTTCACCGAGACGAAGACGGTCTGGCACACCAAGGGCCTGCTCTAGCTCGGGGCTACCCCTCGTGGGGGCGGTCGGGGCCGTCCTCGCGCAGCAGGTCCTCGAGGGCCTGGTCGACCTCGTCGAGCTCGGGTTCTGTCCCGGCGGCCACACTGGCCGCCGAGCTGGTCAGCCGGGCGACGAGCGCCTTCGGGTCGTCGAGGTCCGCCGACGTGGGCAGAAGGTCGGGATGCGCCCACAGTGCGTCACGACCGTCGTCGCCGACGGCATCCGTAACGGCCTGCCACATCGCGGCCGCCTCGCGCAACCGGCGCGGGCGCAGCTCGAGCCCGACGAGGGTCGAGAACGCGGACTCGGCCGGACCACCTGACGCGCGACGACGCTTGACCGTCTCGTTGATGGCGTCGGCGCGGGGGAGCCGGCTCGTGGCCCGGCGCGGTCACGACGTCGACCCAGCCCTCGACGAGGGCGAGCATCGTCTCGAGCCTCGCGAGGGCGGCGAGCTGGGTCTCCGACTTCGGCGGAATCAGCGAGCCGTTCAGGATCGCCTGCCGCAGGCTCCTCGGGATTGGACGGGTCGAAGCCCTCCGCCAGTTCTTCGAGACGGCCGGAGTCGATGCTGATGTCGCGGGCGAAGTCGGTGATCGAACTGATCAGCCGAAGTCGCAGCCAGCGCGAGTGCCGGAACAGCCGGGCGTGGGCGAGTTCCCGTACGGCGAGGTAGATCTGCACCTGGTCGATCGGCACGTCGAGGTCCTCGCCGAACGCGGCGACGTTCTGGGGCACGAGGGCGGCCTGCTGGTCGGTCAGGAGCGGGATGCCCACGTCGCCGCCGGAGACGACCTCGCTCGCGAGCTGGCCGACGACCTGGCCGAGCTGCATGGCGAAGAGGGTGCCGCCGATGCTGCGCATCATCTTGCTCGCACCGGCCATCATGCCCTTGAGTTCTTCGGGGGCCTGGTCGGTGAGCACCTTGGTCAGGGAGTCGGAGATGCTGTTCGCCACCGGCTCCGCCAACTGGGTCCAGACCGGCATTGATTCGGTGACCCACTCCTTGCGGGTGAGGAGCCGAGGGACGACCGTGAGTTCGGCGATGTCGGTCACCTCGTCGAGCCAGAGCGCTGCAATATGGAACGCCTGGTCGAGGGCGGCGTGCTCGGCGGGGGTGACGGCGACCTGACCCTCGGCCGCCTTGTTCTGGCCCTGCGTGAGTGCTGCGTCCCAGCTGATGCCGCCGTCGCCGTTGCCGCGGAGGGCGCCCTGCAACTGCTGCATGAGAGCGTTGATGCTGGCCGGGTCCGCAGGCAGGCCGGCCGCCCCGGCGAGCTGGCTCGGATCGATGGAGGACTTGCCCGACAGGATGTCGCGCAACATGTCCCGGAATTCGTCTTCCGGGTTGGGACCCTCGTCGGGTCGGGAGTCGTCGGGCACTTCAGGCACCTCTCAGTCGCTTGCTTCTACGCTAGTCCGAGACGCCCGGCCCGAACTGGGAAATGACCTACGCTGAGAGGTCTGGTGTCCGCTTGCCGCGAACGCCCGGCACAACCTGGAAGGAGCCCGGTGGCCCTCTTCACCGACGACCCGACGCCACTCGACTCCGGCACCACCTGGGAGAAGCGCTCGCCGCGCTCCCGGCGGGCAGTCAAGGCCGGCTGGATCGTGCTCAGCATCGCCCTCGCCTGCGGCATCGTCCTCGGTGTCACCCCCGGCCCCGTACGTCATCGAGAAGCCAGGCCCCGTCTACAACACGATCGGCTCCACGATCTCACAGGACGGCGCTGACCGGCCCCTGATCACCATCGACGGCGCGGAGACCTTCCCGACCGACGGAACGCTCGACATGCTCACGGTGTCCCTCGTCGGCAACCCGGACAACCGCCCGAGCTGGCTCAAGGTCGCCGGCGCCTGGCTGGACTCCAGCCAGGCCGTCATCCCGATCGAAGCGGCGTTCCCCTCGAACACCACGACGCAGCAGCGCGATGAGGAGAACACCGCGCAGATGGTCAACTCCCAACAGGATGCGATCGCAGCGGCCCTGACCAACCTCGGCTACACCTACCCGACGATCGTCTCCGTGGTTTCGCTGCCCGACGGTTCGCCGGCAACGGGCGTCCTCAAGGCCGACGACCAGATCGCCACCGTCAACGGCGCCGCCATCACCGACATCGCCTCTCTCCGTGCCGCACTCACGGCCGACGGCGCCGGAGTCCCCGCCACCGTCGGCATCGTCCGCGGCGGCGTCGCGCAGGAACTCGCCGTCACCCCCGTCGATTCAGACGGTTCCGCGATCATCGGGATCAACGTCAAGACGGAGTACAAGTTCCCGTTCACGGTCACGATCCAGCTCGACCAGGTCGGCGGCCCGAGCGCCGGCATGATGTTCGCGCTCGGCATCATCGACAAGCTCACTCCCGGGCTCCTCCAGGGCGGCGAGAACGTCGCAGGCACCGGCACGATCGACCAGGCCGGCACGGTGGGCCCGATCGGCGGCATCCGCCAGAAACTCGCCGGTGCCCGCAGCGCCGGAGCGGACTGGTTCCTCGCCCCCGCGGACGATTGCGACGAGGTGACCGGCCACATCCCGGACGGTCTCACGGTCTTCTCGGTCACGACCCTCGACCAGGCGCTCACGGCGCTGAACGCAGTCAAGACCGGGGCCGATACGAGCGCACTCCCGCACTGTCCCGTGCAGTAGCGGGCCTACTCCAGCCGCCTTGCAGCGAACTCGGAGCCGGCTTGGGGCCAGCTGGCAGGCCTGCTCCCAGAACGCCTGTCTAGAATGAGGCCTGACCGCCGATTTACAGACCAAGAGGCCCATTCGTGACGTCACAATCCACCGGAAACGCTCCTCGCAGGAGTCGTGCCCCCCTCGCCATTACGGCCGCCATCATCGCGGGGCTGGTGATTCTGTTCTTTGTGTTCGCCGGCCTCTACGCCGACGTGCTCTGGTTCAACCAGCTCGGTTTCCTGAGCGTGCTGACCACCCAGTGGGCGGCAGGTGCCTCCCTCTTCTTCGTCGGCTTCCTCGCCATGGCGATCCCGGTCTTCGTCAGCATCCAGATCGCCTACCGGATGCGTCCCGTCTACGCGAAGCTCAATTCGCAGGCTCGACCGGTACCAGCAGGTCATCGAGCCGCTCCGCCGCCTCGCCATGTACGGCATCCCCGCGCTGCTCGGCCTGTTCGCCGGCGTCGCCGCCGCCACCCGCTGGCAGGTCGTGCTGATGTGGCTGAACCGCACCGACACCGGCACCACAGATCCGCAGTTCCACCTCGACGTGTCGTTCTACCTGTTCGACCTGCCCTTCTTCCAGGCGTTCCTGGGCTTCGCCTCCGCCGTCGTGCTCATCTCGGCGATCGTCGCGATCGCAACCACGTACCTGTACGGTTCGATCCGGGTCAGCGGCCGTGAGATTCTCGTTTCCAAGGCCGCGCGCGTCCAGATCGCCGTCACCGCGAGCCTCTACCTCGTCCTGCAGGCCCTCAGCATCTGGCTCGACCAGTATTCGACGCTCACCACCACGAACGACCTGATCACCGGTGCCGGCTACACCGACACCCACGCCACCATCCCCGGCCGGGCCATCCTCGCCGGCATCGCGGCCGTCGTCGCGATTCTCTTCCTCGTCACGGCCGTCATCGGTCGCTGGCGCCTCCCCGTCATCGGCACGGCGCTCCTCATCGTGACGAGCCTCCTGCTCGGCTCCCTCTACCCGTGGGTCGTGCAGCGCTTCCAGGTCGACCCGAGCGCGAAGTCCCTCGAGGCCGAATACATCCAACGGAACATCGACCTCACCCGGAGTGCGTACGACCTCTCCGGTGTCACGGAGGTCCCGTATAACGCGACCACGACCGCAGAGCCCGGGGCCCTCCGGGCGGATGCGACGACGACCGCCAACATCCGGATCCTCGACCCGGCCCTCGTGAGCGATGCCTTCTCGCAGGCTCGAGCAGTTCAAGCAGTACTACCAGTTCCCGAAGAACCTCGACGTCGACCGGTACACGATCGACGGCAAGTCGCAGGACACCGTGGTCTCCGTGCGTGACCTCAAGCTGTCCGGGCTCAACGCCGGCAACACCTGGGTCAACTCGACCATCGTCTACACCCACGGTTACGGCGTCGTCGCGGCATACGGCAACCAGCGGTCGGCCGACGGCCAGCCCGTGTTCCTCGAGTCGGGCATCCCCACCACCGGATCGCTCGGTACCTACGAGCCCCGGATCTACTTCGGCGAGAACTCGCCGCCGTACTCGATCGTCGGCGCTGCCGCCGGCTCGACGCCCGTGGAACTCGACTACCCGTCCGGCACAGACGGCGCCCAGCAGACGTACACGACGTTCACCGGTAACGGCGGACCGAAGCTCGACAACGCGTTCAACAAGCTCATCTATGCGCTCAAGTTCCAGTCCGAGCAGATCTTCCTCGCCAACGACGTCAACGACCAGTCGCAGATCCTCTACGACCGCGACCCCGTCACCCGCGTCCAGAAGGTCGCCCCATACCTGACACTCGACTCCTCCGCATACCCCTCCGTCGTCGACGGCCGGGTGAAGTGGATCGTCGACGGCTACACGACGAGCGCCGACTATCCATACTCGACGCCCGTCGGCCTCAGCGACGCCATCACGGACACCGAGACACCCGCCCAGCCGTTCGCGCTCGACAAGATCAACTACATGCGCAACTCGGTCAAGGCAACGGTCGACGCCTACGACGGCTCGGTCACCCTCTACGCCTGGGACACCACGGACCCGATCCTGAAGACCTGGCAGAAGATCTTCCCGACCACGGTCAAGCCGATGAGTGACATGAGCGGCCAGCTGATGAGTCACGTCCGGTACCCGGCCGACCTCTTCAAGGTGCAGCGCCACATTCTCAGCCAGTACCACGTGACCGACCCCGGCTCGTTCTACTCGCACGACGACGCATGGACCACGCCGAACGACCCGGTGTCGCCGACGACGAACACGACCCTCCAGCCGCCGTACTACCTGACCATGCAGGTACCCGGCTCGAAGAAGCCGGCGTTCACGCTGTACTCGACCTTCATCCCCGACGCGACGGGCACCACGAGCCGGAACGTGCTCACCGGGTACCTCGCCGTCGACTCGGATGCCGGCGACACCAACGGGGTCAGGTCGGCGGAGTACGGAAAACTCCGCCTGCTCACCCTGCCCAAGGCCAATACCGTGCCTGGCCCCGGCCAGGTGCAGGCGAAGTTCAACGCCGACCCGACGGTATCGACCCAGCTCAACCTGTTGAAGCAGGGCCAGTCGAAGGTACTGAACGGCAACCTGCTGACGCTGCCGGTCGGTGGCGGGCTGTTGTACGTGCAGCCGGTCTACGTGCAGTCGACGGGTGAGACCAGCTACCCGCTGCTGCAGAAGGTTCTCGTGGCCTTCGGAGACCAGATCGCCTTCGAGGACACCCTGAACAAGGCGCTCGACGTGCTCTTCGGCGGCAGTTCGGGTGCTCAGGCAGGGGACACCTCGGTGCCGACGACCGGAACGACGACGCCGACGACCGGGGGCACGACGACACCCTCGACGACGACGGGCAATCCGGCAACGGATGCCCAGCTCCAGGCGCTCCTGGCCGTCGCCAAGCAGGCCATCGCGGACAAGCAGGCGGCACTCACCGCCGGCGACTTCGCGGCATACGGCGTAGCGGACAAGAAGCTCTCCGACACGGTCGCGAGCATGCTGTCCCTCCTCGGCAAGTAGCAGGCTCCGGCACCAACGGCACGCACTGACGGCCGGCTCCCCTCCGGGAGCCGGCCGTCAGTGCGTGAAGCACAACGCACGCGAGCCGCGACTGAACCCGGGCAGCATGCACGCCGCCGCCTGGTTCGACTGGGCCTCAAGGCTGTGATAAGCTACTTCTTGTAGCGCGGGGTGGAGCAGTTCGGTAGCTCGCTGGGCTCATAACCCAGAGGTCGTAGGTTCAAATCCTGCCCCCGCAACAGATGCCCCCGGAACCATATGGTTCCGGGGGCTTTTTTCTTGCCCGGGCCCGGTAGCCTCGGTGGATGACCAGCCGCTTGATCCCGCCTCTGCCTCCTGCCGAGCCAGGGAGCGCCGGAATGTTCACAATCGACAGGGACGATCCCGCGCGACCTGACGTCCATCGGCTGCTCACTGAGCACCTGGCGGACATGTTCGCCTCCTCGCCGGCGGAAAGTGTCCACGCCCTCGACCTCGAAGCCCTGTCTGCCCCGGAGATCAGATTCTGGACCGCGCGGGAGGGCCGCACCCTTGTCGGCTGCGGAGCCATCAAGGAACTGACCACTGACCACGCCGAGCTCAAGTCCATGCGCACAACGCAGGAGGCGCGCGGCCGCGGAGTGGCCGCCAGACTCCTCTCGCACATCCTCGACGACGCAAGCCACCGGGGCATCGGACGCGTCAGCCTGGAGACGGGAACCCAGGACTATTTCGCTCCGGCCCGCCGGCTCTACCGGCGCAGCGGCTTCAGCGAATGCCCGCCCTTCGCCGGGTACGCCCTCGACCCCAACAGCATCTTCCTGACCATTCTGCTTGCGGCGACTGCGCGGTGACGCGCGCGGTGCCGACCTCTGGCCGGGCAAGGCCGGAAGGTCGGTGTAGGTCGAAAATGGGTATTTGACCGGCAAATCTGTGACTTCAATCACCGTACCGGTCAATGCCGGATACGCCGAGGAGTTTCGCTAGACTCACTCACGATGCACCGTGCATACAGTGGCGGTCATTCCAAGTGGGGAACGGCAGGCCCTGTATGGCAATCGACGGACAATTGCGGAGAAATGAACGCGGCGCCGGTGTGCCGGTCCGGCATGGACGGCTCGGCCGCCGCGGTCCTGTGCGCTCCATAGGACGGTTTCTTGCGTTCGCCGTCGTGGTGCTCACGGTCAGCACAGGCACGGTCGTCGCGGTAGCCGCCTGGGATGTTGCCAGCAGCGTGAAACCCGGAATCCACCTTGCCCACAACGCGGATACGCCAGGCACGACGGCTTCGGGTGCGGACGTGGCCGCGATCACCGGTGGGGTCAACCTTCTCCTGACCGGCACGGACACCCGCACGGGGCAGGGCGGGGCATACGCAACGAGTGCGGAACTGGAGGCAAGCTCCGGCGCCGGCAGCAACGACGTCACGATGCTGCTGCACATCGCCGAGAACCACCAGAGCGTGAGCGTGATCAGTTTCCCCAGAGACCTGATGATCCCTGTTCCGGAGTGCCCGAGAGCGGACGGGTCGACAGCGTCTGCGTCGAGTCGGGTGATGATGAACACGACCCTCGCGCGCGGCGGGCTCTCGTGCGTTGTCTCGACGATCGAAAAGCTCACCGGGCTCCGGATCCCCTTCGCCGCGCAGATCAGCTTCAATGGCGTCACGGCGATGTCCAACGCCGTCGGTGGCGTCACGGTCTGCATCGCGTCGCCGATCAACGATCTCAATACCAACCCGCCCCTGCACCTGGCTGCCGGCCAACGAACCATTGTCGGCGACGAGGCCCTCTCATTCCTGCGGAGCCGGCACGGTGTCGGCGACGGCAGCGACCTGGGCCGAATCAGCAACCAGCAGGTGTTCATGGCCGCCCTGGCCCGGAAGGTCGAGAGCGGCGGAGTGCTGGGAAACCCGGTCACACTGTTTTCCTTGGCGAAAGCAGCCACGAGCAATATGGTCCTGTCAGACACGCTCACGAATCCGACGACGCTGGTCCAGATCGCCCTCGCACTCAAGGACACGGGACTGGCGAACATGGTGTTCCTGCAGTACCCGACGGTTGCCGACCCTCGGGACGTCGACCGGGTTGTGCCGCAGTCGAGCGGGGCCGAGCTGGTGAATGCAGCGCTCGTTGCGGATCAGCCCATCGTCCTGAGCGGCCTGCCAGGCAGGGCGGCCGTCCTCGACGCGTCCGCTACGCCCGCACCTGTCCCGGCAGCATCGGGAAGCCCGTCGCCCTCGGCGTCAGTTCCTGCAACCCCTTTGGGAACCGCGCCGACGCCCATGCCGACAGGTGCGGTGTTGCCCGCGAGCGTGACAGGGCAAACCGCTGCGGAGCAGACCTGCAGCAAGGGCAACTAGAGGCTCCCTCGGTGGAGCGCCACGCTGTGAGCCCGGCAATCCGCCGGTGGTCGGCCGGTCAGTGGATGGCAGCGAGCAGAATGCCGACGCCGACGAAAAGAACACCGAAGATGCGGTTCAGCACCCGCTGACCCCGCGCATCCCTCGTGAAGCGCTGGAATGACCGGGCCGTCCCCGCGAAGAAGAGCCACATCACGAGCACGTCGATCACGATCACCGTGGCAGCAGCGATCAGGTACTGCGGCAGCACGGGACGATCGAGCCGGATGAACTGGGGGAGGAACGCGAGGAAGAAGACGATCGCCTTCGGATTCAACAGGTTGACCCAGAGGCCGCGACGGAACATCGACCAGCGTGGCTCGTCCCGGAGCGCCTGGGCGCTCTCGGCGTCCAGGCTCGGCCTGGCCAGGAACTGCCGGATGCCCAGATAAACGAGGTAGGCGGCGCCCGCGTACCGGATGATGTTGAAGGCGACGGGCGAATTGGCGACGAGCAGCCCCACCCCGAGGGCAACGATCGTGATGTGTACGACGAGCGCAGCCTGCTGGCCGAGGATGCCCCAGATCGAGCGGCGGAACCCGGAATTGAGGGCGTTGCTCATGGTGTTGATCGCCCCAGCACCGGGCGTGAAACTGATCAGAGCTCCCGCACCGACGAGGGCCAGCCAGAGGGAGAATTGCACCGCTCCAGCCTAGGGCCTGCCCGATCCCGTGGATTCCGGCGGGTTGTGTCAGAATCGACGCGTTCCCCGACGTCGTCGTCCGAGAGAGATGAGTGCCATGAGCGAAGTACCCGTTGTCCCGCACTGGATCGATGGCGCCGAGCGCGCCGGCGTGTCCGGCCGTACCTCTCCGGTCTTCGACCCGGCCCTCGGCACCGTCACGAAGAACGTCCCCCTCGCCGACGCCGGCGAGATCGAGGCCGCGGTCGCATCCGCCAAGGCCGCGTTCCCCGCCTGGCGCGACCTGTCGATCGCGAAGCGGCAGTCGATCATCTTCACCTTCCGCGAACTGCTCAACGCCCGCAAGGGTGAGCTGGCCGAGATTCTCACGAGCGAGCACGGCAAGGTGCTCTCCGACGCCCTCGGCGAGATCACCAGGGGACTCGAAGTCGTCGAGTTCGCCTGCGGTATCCCGCACCTGCTCAAGGGCGAGTATTCGGAGAACGTCGCCACCGGTGTCGACGTCTACTCCACCAGGCAGGCCCTCGGCGTCGTCGGAGTGATCAGCCCGTTCAACTTCCCGGCGATGGTGCCGATGTGGTTCTTCCCGATCGCCATCGCCGCAGGCAACACGGTGATCCTCAAGCCCAGTGAGAAGGACCCGAGCGCGGCGATCTGGCTCGCCAGGCTCCTGAAGGAGTCCGGTCTTCCCGACGGAGTCTTCACGGTCCTGCACGGCGACAAAGTGGCCGTCGACGGCCTGCTCACGCACCCCGACGTCAAGGCGATCTCCTTCGTCGGATCGACCCCGATCGCCCGGTACGTCTACGAGACCGGCACCCGGCACGGCAAGCGCGTGCAGGCCCTCGGTGGCGCGAAGAACCACATGCTCGTGCTCCCGGACGCCGACCTCGATCTCGTCGCCGACTCCGCGGTCAATGCCGGCTTCGGTAGTGCGGGGAGAGCGGTGCATGGCCATCAGCGTCGTCGTCGCCGTCGAACCGGTCGCCGACGAGCTGGTCGGGAAGATCGTCTCCCGGATGACGGCCCTGACCGTCGGCGACGGCCGTCGCTCCTGCGACATGGGCCCGCTCATCACCGAGGTGCACCGGGACAAGGTCGCGAGCTACATCGAGATCGCAGCGGGTGACGGCGCGACGATCGTCGTCGACGGTCGCGGCATCGAGGTCGACGGAGACCAGAACGGGTTCTGGCTCGGCCCGACCCTGATCGACCACCTCCCCGTCACCTCGAAGGCATACACCGAGGAGATCTTCGGCCCCGTACTCGGCATCGTCCGGGTCGACAGCTACGAGGAGGGCGTCGCCCTGATCAACGCGGGGGCTTTCGGCAACGGCACCGCGATCTTCACCAACGACGGCGGGGCCGCGCGCCGGTTCCAGAACGAGATCGAGGTGGGCATGATCGGCATCAACGTGCCGATCCCGGTCCCGGTCGCGTACTTCTCCTTCGGCGGCTGGAAGAACTCGCTCTTCGGCGACACCAAGGCCCACGGCGCAGAGGGCGTGCACTTCTTCACCCGTGGCAAGGCGATCACCAGCCGCTGGCTCGACCCGAGCCACGGCGGCATCAACCTGGGCTTCCCCCAGAACCGATAGCAGCCGGGTCCGCTCCGGGGAATGCGCTGGCAGAGAACCGTACCGGGTACGGGAATGCCGGACTGGGAGGATGGATGCGGGAACAATCCCGTATTTGTGCAAGGAGACAGCATGCCCCTGGTCCGCATCGACCTCAACCGAGGCCGCACCGCTACCGACGTCCGCCTGATTGCCGACGCCATCCACGAAGCGATCGTCGAAGCCTATGGAATTCCGCTCCGCGACCGCTTCCAGATCGTCACCCAGCACGAAACCGGCTCCATCATCGCCCAGGACGACGGCCTGGGCTTCGAACGCGGCGATGGGGTCGTGATGATCCAGATCTTCACTCAGCGCGGCCGCAGCGTCCAGGCGAAGCAGGAGCCTGTACGCCGGTATCAACGCACGCCTGGCCGCGGTCGGGGTTGCCGGCACCGATGTCTTCATCGGCTACGTGGAGAGCGGACCGGAGGACTGGTCGTTCGGTTTCGGCGTGGCGCAGTACATGACGGGGGAGATCGCCGTTCCGGCGAGCGGAGCCGAGTAAGACCCGGCTCGGTTCGCCAGTGGCGGGCGGTTCCCGGCGTCAGCATGAAGAAACAGGTTGGGCCCCGCACCGGAGTGCGGGGCCCAACCTGTTTCAGTACGGATTCAGCGGGTGAACCTACTTGCCTGCCTTGCGGGCCGGCTTCTTGGCGTCCGTGTTGGACTCGGCGGCAGCTGCTGCTGCCGAACGACCTGCGCGAACCTCTTCGAACGAGGTGCCGTAGTACGCGGCCTCCATGATGGTCTTCATGTCGGCGAGCATCGGCATCCGCGGGTTGGCCGGTGCGCACTGGTCGCCGTACGCACCCATGGCGAGCGAGTCGAGGCGACCGATGAAGTCTTCCTCCACAACACCCTGGGCCTGGAACGACGGCTTGATGTGCACGGCGTCGCGCAGCTTCTCAACGGCGGTCGCGTACGACTCGATGCCCTCTTCAGGAGTCGAGGCCGGCAGCCCCAGGTGCTTCGCGATCTGCTGGAAGCGCTCGGGAGCGATGTAGGTCTCGTACTTGGGCCAGCTGGTCAGCTTGGTCGGGATCTTGCCGTTGTAGCGGATCACGTGCGGCAGGTAGGTCGCGTTCACTCGTCCGTGGATGAGGTGCATCTGCGCGCCGGTGACGTGGGCCATCGCGTGACAAATTCCGAGGAACGCGTTACCGAACGCCATGCCGGCGATCGAGGATGCGTTGTGCATCTTCTCGCGGGCCTTGATGACCTTGTCGTCGGTGCTGTTCTGCGTGCCGTTGACCGAGGTCTCGATGTTCTCGAAGATCAGCTTGATCGCGTGCAGGCACATGCCGTCCGTGAAGTCGTTCGCGTAGACCGACACATAGGCCTCTGTCGCGTGCGTCAGAGCGTCGAAGCCGGAGTCGGCGACGAGGAAGGACGGCATTGCGGCGGTGAGCGCGGGGTCGATGATCGCGACGTTCGGAAGGAGTGCGTAGTCCGCGAGCGGGTACTTGACTCCGGAGACCTCATCGGTGATGACCGCGAACGGCGTCATTTCCGAACCGGTGCCCGAGGTGGTCGGGATGCAGACGAGCTGGGCGAGTTCGCCGAGGTCGGGGAACTTGAACGCACGCTTGCGCACGTCGAAGAACTTTTCCTTCATGTCGGCGAATTCGATTTCGGGGTGTTCGTACAGGAGCCACATGACCTTTGCGGCGTCCATGGGCGAACCGCCGCCGAGGGCGATGATCGTGTCGGGCTTGAAGGCGCGCATTTCCTCTGCGCCCTTCTTGACCGCGGCAACGGTGGGCTCGGGGAGCACGTTGTCGATGATCTGGAGGGAGACGCGGTTCTCGCGGCGGTTGAGCACGTCGAGGATCTTGTCGACGAAGCCGAGCTTCGTCATGGTCGCGTCTGTGACGATCGTGACGCGCTCGACGTGGCGCATGTCCGCCAGGTAGCGGATGGCGTTCGGCTCGAAGTACGTCTTGGCGGGGACCTTGAACCACTGCAAGTTGTTGTTCCTTCGACCGATCCGCTTGATGTTGATGAGGTTGATGGCCGACACGTTGTTCGAGACGGAGTTGTGTCCGTACGAGCCGCAGCCGAGCGTCAGCGAGGGGATGAAGGCGTTGTAGATGTCACCGATGCCACCGAGCGAGCTCGGCGCGTTGGTGATGATCCGGACGGCCTTGACGCGGATACCGAATTCCTCGATGATCGCGGGGTTCTCGCTGTGGATCGAGCCAGAGTGGCCGAGTCCGTCGAATTCCACCATCTGCTCGGAGAGCGTGATGCCCTCTTCTGCATCCTTGGCGTGCAGGACGGCGAGCACCGGGGCGAGCTTTTCGCGCGTCATCGGTTCCTGCGGTCCGACGCTGCCGACCTCGACCATGATGATCGAGGTGTCTTCGGGAACGGTGAAGCCGGCCTGCTGTGCGATCCACACCGGCGACTTGCCGACGACGGAGGCGTTCAGCTTGGCGCCGCCACAGTTCTCCGAGTGGGCCTGGACGCCGAAGATGAATTCTTCGAGGAGGGTCTTCTCCGCGGGCGTCACGATGTACGCGTGCAGCTTCTTGAATTCGACGAGGGCCTCTGCGTAGAGCGGCTCTTCGATGATGACGGCCTGCTCGGATGCGCAGATCATGCCGTAGTCGAAGGACTTCGAGAGCACGACGTCGTTGACGGCGCGCTTGAGCTTGGCGCTCTTCTCGATGAATGCCGGGACGTTGCCCGCGCCGACGCCGAGGGCCGGCTTGCCGCAGGAGTACGCGGCGCGGACCATGGCGTTGCCACCGGTCGCGAGGATGGTCGCAACACCGGGGTGGTTCATCAGGAGCGTGCTGGCCTCGAGGGAAGGAACTTCGATCCACTGCACGCAGTTCTTGGGGGCGCCGGCGGCGATCGCCGCGTCGCGCACAATGCGGGCGGCTGCGACGGAAGACTGCTGCGCTCCCGGGTGGAAGCCGAAGATGATCGGGTTGCGGGTCTTAATGGCGATAAGGGATTTGAAGATTGCAGTCGAGGTGGGGTTGGTCACCGGGGTGATACCTGCGATAACACCGACCGGCTCGGCGATTTCTGTGATTCCGGTAATTGCGTCGCGGCTGATAATGCCGACGGTCTTAAGATTCTGCATCGAGTTCGTGACGTGCTCGCACGCGAACAGGTTCTTCACGGCCTTGTCCTCGAATACACCACGACCGGTTTCGGCTACTGCGTGGACGGCGAGCTCGGCATGTTTGCTGAGGGCCGCGACGGAGGCCTTTTTGACGATGTGGTCGATCTGCTCTTGTGTGAAATCGGCGTATTCGGTGAGCGCCTGCTGTGCTCCCTGAACGAGTGAGTCGATTTGGCTAGCAAGTGACTCAGTGACTGGTTTGTCCGTAATGGTCATGGTGCCCCTCTTCGGCGGCCCAACTTGGGCTTTTCGCCTCTTTAGGCAAGCTTACGACCCCACGCCGAGGGACGCATCTTTATCGATGGGCAGGGCGTCGGCATTTCCACGTTTCAATTGAGCATTTTGGCTGATTGAAGGCCTGTTTTTCATCCGACGTGATCAGCTCTTCGATTTCTACGATTCGTAGAAATTCCGCAGATTCCACGGCCTGATTTAACGTCGGCCGAGCCCTCGAATCGTCGCGACCGCGAGACCGACGGCGCGGGCGGTTTCGGAGAGTTCAGCGCCGGTCGTCGACACGCTGAGCGTGAAGCGGACTGCGGTCTGGGCGACCTCTGCGGGGAACCCCATGGCGGTGAGGGAGGGCGAGGGCTCGTCGCTGCCCGCCGCACACGCCGAGCCGCTCGAGCAGACGATGCCCTCACCCTCCAGCTCGAGCAGGACGGCCTCGCCGCTCGTGCCTGGGAATACGAACGACGCCGTACCCGGCAAGCGCTGCAGCGGATGCCCGGTGAGACGTGCGCCGGGGGCTGCGGCGAGGACTTCGGCAATGAAAGCGTCGCGGAGGGCCGCGACGCGGGGAGCGTTCGCTGCGCGTTCGGTCTCGGCAAGCCGCATCGCCGTCGCGAGGCCGACGGCCCCTGCGACGTTCTCGGTGCCGCTTCGGGTGCCGCGCTCCTGGCCGCCGCCATGCTGGACGGGTTCGAGCCTGACGCGGCGGCGCACGAAGAGCGCCCCCGTTCCCTGGGGCGCGCCGAGCTTGTGCCCGGAGATGCTGAGCGCGTCCACCCCGAGCCGGGCGACGGAGAGCGGCAACCAGCCGGCTGCCTGGACGGCGTCGGTGTGGAACGGCACGCCCTGGGCGCCGGCGAGAGCGGACAGCTCGGTGATCGGCTGTACCGTGCCGACCTCGTTGTTGGCGTACTGCACTGAGACCAGGGTCGTTGTGGGCGTGAGGGCGCGGGCGAGCTCTTCGGGATCGACGCACCCCTGGGCATCCACCGGGAGCACCGTGACCTCGAAGCCGTGCAACCGGCGCAGGTAGTCGCAGGACTCGAGGACCGCTTCGTGTTCGATCGCGGACACGATCAGGTGCCGGCCTCGGGGCGAGGCGAGGGCGATGCCCTTGATCGCGAGGTTGTCCGACTCGGTGCCGCCGCTCGTGAACAGCACTTCGGCGGGGCGGCAGCCGAGGACGGCGGCGACGGTCGCGCGCGCATCGGCGAGGGCTGCCGCGGCGGCCTCGCCGACCCGGTGGTGGCTCGAGGGATTGCCGTAGCCGGTCGTGAGCACCGGCCAGATCGCCTCGAGGACTTCGCGGCGCACGGGCGTCGTCGCTGCGTTGTCGAGGTAGATCACTCCGGGCTCCTTCGGTGGCTGCTGGCGGTTACGGGTCAGTTCCGGACGGCGCCGTCGAGTTCCGTGCCGGCGACCACGACGACGTCGAGGCCGAGGTCGAGTGAGCGCACGCTGTGGGTGAGCGCACCGACGGAGATCACGTCGACGCCGGATGCCGCGATGGCCCTGACCGTGTCGAGGTTCACTCCGCCGCTCGCCTCCACGATGGCGCGGCCCGCGACCAGGCGCACGCCTTCGGCGAGCTGCTCGGGGCCGAAGTTGTCGAGCATGATCGTGTCGACACGGGCCGCGAGCACGGCTTCGATCTGGTCGATGCGGTCCACTTCGACCTCGAGGTGCGTTGTGTGCGAGATCCGGTCGCGCACGAGCAGGAGGGCCTCGGTCAGGCCGAGTCCGCCGGACTGCAGGATGGCGAGGTGGTTGTCCTTGGCCATCACTGCGTCGGACAGGCTGAAGCGATGGTTGTGGCCTCCGCCGTCGCGGACGGCGGCGCGCTCGAAGGCCCGCAGCCCCGGGGTGGTCTTGCGGGTGTCGACGATGCGGGCGTGGGTGCCCTCGGTTTCGGCGACGTATTGGGCCGTGAGCGTCGCGATGCCGCTCATCCGCTGTACGAAATTGAGTCCGATGCGTTCGGCCTGCAGAATCCCCCTTGCGGGGCCGGTGACCTCGGCGAGCACGTCGCCGGTGGCGAACGGAGCGCCGTCGCTGGTCAGCAGGGTGACCGTGATGGCGGGGTCGGTGAGGCGGAAGGCGGATCCGAAGACGGCGCCTCCGCTGAAGACGCCGGGTTCGCGGGCGACGAGCCTCGCGGTCGCCGTGGCGTCTGCGGGGATGAGCGCCTCGGAGGTCAAGTCGCCCCAGGGGGCGTCCTCGACGAGTGCCGCGCGCACCACGGTGTCGATGGCGGTGGTGCTCAGCATGCGATGGCCTCCTCGGCCTCTCGGGTGCGCCCAGGGGATTCGAGCACGAGGAACGGATCGTCGGAATCAACGGGACGCATCCAGGACTGGCTGTGGGCGAGTTCCAGGCGGCTCTCGGGGAAGTCGGCGCGGTAGTGCGCTCCCCGGGATTCCTCCCGGGCGAGTGCGGAGGCAACGGTGATCCTCGCGAGGTCGAGCAGGTTGCCGTCTTCGACGGTGCGCACCCGGTCGGCCGGGGTCGCGTCCCGACCGGTGGGCGCCGGGTGCTTCCAGCCGGCGAGGGCAGCGGATGCGGCGGCGAGCCCGTCACCGTCGCGCAGCACCCCGGCCGCGTCCCACATCAGGCGCTGGAGTTCGGCGCGGTCGACAGGCGCTCCGGGTCCGTCGACGGCCAGGGCGGGAGCCGTCGCGTCGGAGGCGTGGCTGTTCGCCGGCGTCTGCGGGAGGTTCAGGCCCTCGACGTGGGCCGGGCCGGTACCGAGGGCGCGCACGGCGCGGTCGGCGAAGACTGCGGCCTCCAGCAGGGAGTTCGAGGCGAGGCGATTGGCGCCGTGGGTTCCGGTCCTGGCGGTCTCGCCGACGGCGTAGAGGCCGGGCAGGGAGGTGCGGCCCCACAGGTCTGTGCTGACGCCGCCCATCCAGTAGTGGGCGGCCGGTGCGACGGGGATGGGCTCGACGGCCCAGTCGATCCCGGCGGAGAGGCACGCGGCCGTGATCGTCGGGAAGCGGGTTTCGAGCAGCTCCCTGCCGAGGCCGGTCGCGTCGAGGAGCACGGGTGTGCCGCCCTGGGCGGACATTTCGCGGGCGATGCTCCGGGCGACGATGTCGCGGGGGGCGAGTTCGGCGCCGGGGTGGATGGCGAGCATGAAGCGCTCGCCGCGAGCGTTGAGCAGCACGGCGCCCTCGCCGCGAACCGCCTCTGAGACGAGCGGGGTTCCGGGCACCGCGAGGGCGGTCGGGTGGAACTGGTAGAACTCGAGGTCGGCGATCGCCGCGCCCGCCCGCCAGGCCGCCGCGACGCCATCGCCGGTCGCGAGCGCGGGATTGGTGGTGTGCGGGAAGAGCGAGCCTGCCCCGCCGGTGGCGAGGATCACCGCGTCGGCGTCGACCTGGTGCACAAGCCCGTCCGGCCCGAGCAGGGAGGCTCCGGTCACTCGGTCTCCCGCGACGAGGAGGTCGACGAGCATGGTGTGCTCCCGGATCCGGACACGGGGGATCCCCGGGGTCTGATCCGAGCGGGCGGCCCGTTCGCGGACGGTCGAAACGAGTGCTGCTTCGATCGCGGCGCCGGTCGCGTCCCCGCCGGCGTGCAGCACCCGGGAGCGGGAGTGGGCGGCCTCGAGGCCGCGCGTGACACCGGAGTCGTCCCTGTCGAAGTCGACGCCGAAGCGGATCAGGTCGCGGACCCTGGCCGGTCCTTCGCTGCACAGTACCTCGACGGCTGCCGGGTCGCAGAGCCCTGCCCCTGCGCGGAGGGTGTCGAGGATGTGCAGGTCGACGGAGTCGTCGGGGAACATGGCTGCGGCTATGCCGCCCTGCGCGTAGCGGGTATTGCTGTCCGGGAGCCCCTGCTTGGTCACCAGGGTGACGGAGTGACCCGCGTCGGTCGCGCGCACCGCGGCGATGAGCCCGGCGAGGCCGCTGCCGATGACGAGGATCCGGAGCGACGGTGCGACGGGTGCGATCGGTGCCGCGGGCGTCACGCGCGTGCTCCGCTCGTCGGCGCACCGACGGGAGGACGCGCGGCGAGCATCCGCTCGAGGGCGACCCGGGCGTTCGTGGCGTCGGTCGCAGGGACCTCGATGCGGTTGAGCACGGCGGGCGGCTGCCCGTCCTCGCCGACGAGGGCTTCGAGCACCCAGGCGAGATAGCCGGAGTGGATGCGGTACATCGTCGAGCACGGGCAGACGACGGGGTCGAGGCAGAAGATGGTGTGCTCGGGGTGCTCGGCTGCGAGGCGCTGCACGAGGTTGATCTCGGTGCCGATCGCGAATGTCGACCCGGCGGGGGCGGCTTCGATGGCCTTCTTGATGTAGTCGGTCGAGCCGTATTCGTCTGCGGCGTCGACGACCGCCATCGGGCACTCCGGGTGCACGATGACCCGGACGCCGGGGTGCTCTGCGCGTGCGGCGGTGATCTGGTCGACCGTGAAGCGCTTGTGAACGCTGCAGAATCCGTGCCAGAGGATGACCTGGGCGGCGTCGAGTTCAGTCTCGGTGCTGCCGCCGAGGGGCTTGCGCGGGTTCCACATCGGCATCCGCTCGAGCGGGACCCCCATCGCCTTCGCGGTGTTCCGGCCGAGGTGCTGGTCGGGGAAGAAGAGCACCCGCTGGCCGCGTTCGAACGCCCAGGTCAGCACCGTCTCGGCGTTCGAGGAGGTGCAGACGATGCCGCCGTTGGCTCCGCAGAACGCTTTGAGGGCGGCCGAGGAGTTCATGTAGGTGACCGGGATCACCGGGACCCGGCCGGAGGCATCCGGCTCGGTGCCGTAGAGCTCTTCGAGCTGTTCCCAGCAGTCGGTGACCGAGTCGATGTCGGCCATGTCCGCCATCGAACAGCCGGCGGCGAGGTTGGGCAGGATGACCGCCTGGTCCGGCCCGGAGAGGAGGTCTGCGGTCTCGGCCATGAAGTGCACGCCGCAGAACACGATCGCCTCGGCGTCGGGGCGGCTCTTCGTCGCCTGCGCGAGCTGGAAGGAGTCACCGACGAAGTCGGCGTGTTCGAGGACCTCCGAGCGCTGGTAGAAGTGACCGAGAATCACGACCCGGTCGCCGAGGGTGGCCTTGGCGGAGCGGATGCGCGCATCGAGTTCGTCAGCGGTGGCGGTGCGGTAGCGCTCGGGCAGGGCGCCCTGGCGCGGGGACCCGGTCGGGAGGACATCGCCCATGGAAGAACCGGGACCGTAGCCGGGGGTACCGGAGTCGAATTCCCAGGGTCCGGAGGCCAGCTGCGGGCTGCAGGTGCTTCCGGGCGCGGTGCCCGTGCTGATCAGGCGAATGGTGCGGTCGACCGATGCGATGGTCATGCTGTAACTCCTCGATGTTCACACAAAGCGTTGTACACGGTGGTTCAGTTCGTGGCGGGGATGGCGGTGGTGGCGGGTTCCGGGCCGAAGGGATCCGGTTCGTCCTGCCGTCCGCAGTCGTTGTACCGGTAGAGCCGTGGCGGGCGGTGCCGGGTGCCTGCGACACGTTCGCCGGTATCGACGATCGAACCGGATGCCTCGATCGTGCGGCGGAAATTGGCGGGGTCGAGGGATTTCTGCAGAACGGCCTCGTGCACGTCGCGCAGTTGGGAGAGCGTGAAGGTCTCGCCGAGGAAGGCGTGGGCGATCCGGGAATATTCGACCTTGGTCCGCAGCCGCCACAGGGCGTACTCGACGATCCGGTTGTGGTCGAAGGCGAGCCGCGGCAGGCGGTCGGCGGGGAACCAGCGCACGTTCTCGCCGACGACGGCGAGGTCGGCCTCGCCGGACTCGACGAGCGCCCAGTAGACGACGGACACCACGCGGCCCCCGGTCGAGCGGCCAGGGTCCCCGAAGGTGTAGAGCTGCTCGAGGTACTTCGGCGCGAGGCCGGTCGTCTCGCGGAGGGTGCGGGCGGCGGCCGCGGCGAGTTCTTCGTCGCCGGGCAGGCCGCCACCGGGCAACGCCCACTGGTCGAGGTACGGCTCCCTGGTACGGCGGACCAGCGGCAGCCACAGCGTCTTGAAGTCGGATTCCGCGTCGGAGCGCAGCGCGAAGATCACGGTCGACACGGCGAGTGCGACGGCGGATTGAGCGCTCATGGGGGCATCCACTAGGTAAAGGTCAGTATGACTCTAACTGGGTGAACCCATCATATAGTCATTCTGACCCGAAGTCGCCCCCGCAGAGTCAGCTTTTGGCGGCGGCGACAACGGAACGTCGGGCGCCCTTGCCCGTCAGGCCCCAGAGGGTGACGCGGGCCATCGCTTCGACGACGATGCTTCCGCTCATCTTGGACGAGCCGAGCACGCGCTCGACGAAGGTGATCGGCACCTCGATGACGGTCAGGCCGGCCCGCACGCTCGTGAGCAGCATGTCGATCTGGAAGCAATAGCCCAGGCTCTCGACGCTCGCGAGGTCCATGCGTTCGAGGGCATGCGCCGTGTACACGCGGTAGCCGCCGGTGACATCGTGCTGACGGAGGCGAAGTACCAGGCGCGAGTATGTCGATCCGCCGCGGGACAGCGCGCGGCGGTGCCACGGCCAGTTCTGCACGGCCCCGCCGGGAACCCAGCGCGATCCCATCACGACGTCGGCGGTCTTCGCCGCCGCGAGCAGGTCGGGGAGCTGCTCCGGCTGGTGCGAACCGTCGGAGTCGAGCTGCACGAGTTCATCGTAGCCGCGGGAGAGGCCCCAGCCGAAGGCCTCGAGGTAGGCGGCTCCGAGGCCGTTCTTCTTCGTGCGGTGCAGGACGTGCACCTGGGAGTCGGCCGCGGCGATGGCGTCGGCGAGCTGGCCGGTGCCGTCGGGGGACGCGTCGTCGACGACGAGGATGTCCGCGGTCGGGACGCTCGCGCGCACCCGGGCAACGATCGGATTGATGTTCTCGCGTTCGTTGTAGGTCGGGATGATGACCAGTGTCTGTGCCATGAAAACTACCTTGTCAGTTCGGTGATTGTTGTGTGTATGACCGTGGCCGTTGAGGCGACGGAAAATCCGGAGGTCGCGCAGCGTACGCAGGTCGGTGCCTGCCTTTTCCTCGCTGCTGCCCGAATACTGCACCAGCCATACCGTATCGGTGCCCGCGAGGGAATCGAGGACGCTTGTGAGCGGCAGGGTGGTGTCCCAGAGCGATCCGGTATCCCCGTATGCCGTGTCGAGAGTCACATCGTGCAGCCCCGTGAAGGATTGCGGGTACAGGTGCAACGCGAGCCGCGGTTTCCGGGAGGGTCGCACGCTCTCGTCGAACACGATCGCGTCGCCGGGGTGCGCACCGGCCTCGACGATGGCCGCAGCCTGGCGCCAATCGCTCCCGGAGTTCTTCGCGTACGGGCCGCGCTGGTCGATGTAACTCGGCACGACGGCGGCGACGAGCAGCACGAGTGCCGTGATCCCGGCCCACCGGGGCCTGATCCAGGCCAGGGCGATCCCGAGCGCGATCGCGGCGGCCGGCGTGCAGATGGAGAGGTAGCGCAGCGAGTACATCGGCGTGACGACATGGGTGCCGATCAGCAGGGCCGCGCTCGGTATCAGCATCCAGGCGAGCATGACGCCGAACGCCGCCCTGGTGCCTTCGAGTATGGGCACCCGTCCGCGTCCGAACCACGCGAGCCCGACCGCGAGCAGGATCAGTGCCCAGGCGATGAGTGCAGCAGGGACGTTCCCGAACCACTGGTTGACCGCCGCGTCGAGCACGCTCGTCTGGGCGCGGCGACCGATGAACGAGAGCTGGTCCTTCTGGCTCACGCCCGCGAGCAGCACCGGAGCCGCGATGGCGAGGCCGACAACGGTGGCAGCCGCCCAGGCGATCAGCTGCCCGCGGCGCCGGGCCCGTTCCGGTGCGAGCAGGAATACGGCGATCCCGAGCACGGGGACGAGGAGCGCGATGTAGAGGAAGACGTAGATTCCGAGGGCGAAGAGCGCGGTGAAGCCGATCCACAGCCAGGTGCGTACCGGCCGGCTCGCTGTGCCGGCTCGGATGAGGTGCACGAGCAGCACGACGAGCCAGACGGCGATGGCCGCCGCGACCGCCGTCGACCGTGCCTCTGCGCCCATGTACGTCACCCGGGGAGTACCGCGAAGACGATGGCGGCGATCCAGGCGACCCGGGCGCCGGTCAGCATCCGGGCGAGGGTGAAGGTTCCCGCCGTTGCGACACCGATGGCAATCGCGCTCGGGAGCCGTGTCGAGAACTCGGATGCCCCGAAGAGGTCGATCCAGAAATGCAGCATCAGGTAGTACGCACCGTGAACGGCGTCGATCGTTCCGAGCATCCGGAACAGCGATGGCAAGGAACGCTCCGCGGACATCACGCTCGCGGCCTCGTCGCCCCAATAGGACGGGTTCCAGGATGCCGCGACGGAGATCACCAGGCCGAGAACCCCGAAATACAGCGGGGCCAGCTGCCGGTGGGTGGGCCGGGATCGCCACTGCGGGCGCAGGCTCTGGTTCATGCGTCACGGGCAGATAGGTCACTCCAATACGTTATGCCACCCGGTCGGGGGTTTCCCGACAGCGGCGCATCGGGCGCCTGCGAAGGCTCTCAGTTTGCGTTCCCGTCAGGCCCGGGGGCCCGGTCCGGTGCGGGTACTGCGGGGCAGGCGGATGTCGATGGCCAGGCCCGTCCCCGTGTTGCGCAGGCCGATGGAACCCTTCGCCCGCGTCACGATGGCGTGGACGATCGCAAGGCCGAGCCCAGAACCGATCGATCCGCTCGCCCGGGAATGTTCCGGGCGGGAGAACCGGGCGAAGGCGACCGGGATGAACGATTCCGGCATCCCGGTCCCGTGTCCACGACGCTCAGCATCGCGCCATCCGGGAGACTGCGGAGCGTGACGGTGACAGCGCCTCTGCCTCCCATTGCGTTGATGGCGTTCGAGATGAGGTTGTCGACGAGTTGCCCGACGTTGGTCACCGATATCGCGTAGCGGCCGGTCGGATCTTCGCCCTCGATCTCGTAGTCGACGTCGAGGTCCTCCCCGTTCCGCACCACCCTGGCGCGGTCGACAGAGGCCGAGATCTCGGCGATCAGGTTGTCCCAGCCGCACTCAGGCGGGGCCTGCTGACCCTCGAGCTTGGACAGTTCCAACAGATTGGTGGCCAGTCTGGAGAGGCGGTCGACGGTGTGGGATGCGTCGTCGATGTCCGCCTCGAGGGCTGGGGCGTCGCCGGAATTGAGATGGGCGAGCTCGAGTTGTGCCTTGAGCACGGCGAGGGGAGTGCGCAGCTCGTGACTCGCATCCGACACGACCTGCTTCTCCCTGTCGATGCTGCGGCGCAGCCGGGAAATGAAGTCGTTGAGCGTGACCGCGAGCCGGCTGACCTCGTCCCGGCCCGCCGGGACGAGCAATTGAGCGGAGGACCCGGTCGTGCTCAGGCTCTCGGCCTCCTTCCGCAGCCGGTTGACCGGGCGGAGGGCAGCTCCGGTCAGGAGCCAGGACGCGAGGCCGAAGCCGACGGTCAGCAGCACGGTGCCCATGATGAGCACCCGGGCCAGTTCGTCGAGCAGCAGGCCGAGCGCCTCCTCGTTCCGCGCCGTGATGACGACCCAGTTGCCCTTGTTGGTCACGGCCGTTGTCGCGGCGACGAGGTAGCGGGCGTTGCCGGCATCGATCGTCTGCGGCGTCTCGCCGATCTTCGCGAGCTCAGGGACGCGTTTTCGGAGCGCGATCGGGAGGGACGACTTGGAGATCTGGCCGTCCGGACCGACGATCGCGATGAGCTGGCCTTCGCTCGGGCCGTCGATCGGCTCGGTCGGATTGCGGATCAGGTCGGTCACGATCGGGGCGGCGTCGCTGTGCAGCAGCGTCGTCGTCGTCTCGATCAGGATCGCCTCGACCTCGCCGCGGAAGAACACCGCAGGCTCCGCTGAACAGGACGGCGGCGATCACGAGACTGCCGACGGTGATGCGGGCCCGGATCGACAGCCCGGGCAACCTCATGGACGCGCCCCGGTCACTCGACGAGTTCCACGGCATACCCGGACCCGCGTACGGTCACGATCCGCATCCCGGCGGCCGCGGAGTCGATCTTGCGCCTCAGATAGCTGATGTACTGGTCGACGATGTTCGGGTCGATGTGTTCCGTCCCGTTCCAGATCTCTTCGAGGATGGTCGTGCGGTCGACCGTGGTGCCGGCCCGGCTGCAGAGCAGGCGGAGCAGTGCGACCTCCTTGGGGCTCATCGAGACGGACCGGCCGGCCACGGTCACCTTGAGGTCCCGGGAATCGATCGCGAGGTTGCCGAGTTCGAGGCTCAGGGGCGTCGCCATCGACTGGCGCCTGAGCAGGGCCCTGACCCGGGCGGTGAGCTCGAGGAAGGCGAACGGCTTGGTGAGGTAGTCGTCCGCTCCGCTGTCGAGTCCGAAGACCCGGTCGTCGACGGTGTCCCTGGCGGTCAGGAGCAGGACCGGCATGGTGTTGCCGGAGTCGCGGATGCGCCGGCAGATCTCGAACCCCGTCATCTGCGGCAGCATCACGTCGATGGCCGCAAGGTCGAATTCGTTGTTGTTGATCGCGATCAGGGCGTCCATCCCGTTCCCGACCCTGACGATCTCGTAGCCTTCTGCCTCGAGTCCGCGCTCGATCAGTGCACCCATTTGTTCGTCGTCTTCCACGACCAGGATCTTCGTCATGCCCGCCCCTTTTGCTCGTGCGCCGGTAC
The DNA here is from genome assembly GCF_027594785.1 of Cryobacterium breve. Classification (GTDB taxonomy): domain Bacteria; phylum Actinomycetota; class Actinomycetes; order Actinomycetales; family Microbacteriaceae; genus Cryobacterium; species Cryobacterium breve_A. The sequence goes on along the minus strand of NZ_CP075584.1, from coordinate 1,096,226 downwards.
CTCTTCATGCTGGCACGTTCCCGGTGCGGAGCGTGACCAGTCTGCGTTTTCCGCTCCCAGCGGCGTTCGCCGTGGCTAGGCTGGCGCCATGGTCGAAACCCCGTCCGCCGCGCCCTCGCCCGCCCGGGTGGCGATTGTCGATCCGCCCGCCGCCGGTGTCGCCGTCGCCCAGTTCGTTCCCGGTCCGGACCGGGAGGCGAACCTCGCCGAGATCACCCGCCTGGCCGGCATCGCGGCCGCCCGCGGAGCGCAACCGTCGTGTTCCCCGAATACTCCGCGTTCTTCGAGCCTGTGCTCGGGCCCGCGTTCGTCGCGGCCGCCGAGCCGGTCGACGGTCCGTTCGTGACGGGACTGGCGGCGCTCGCCGAGGGCCTCGGCCTCGTCATCGTCGCGGGCATGCTCGAGACGGCCGCCGTGGCCGGGCGGTTCTGCAATACCCTCGTCGCGGTCGGGCCGACGGGCGAACTTCTCGCGCGCTACCGCAAGCTTCACCTCTACGACGCCTTCGGGGAGCGCGAATCCGACTGGGTGCTGCCCGGTTCGATCGAGGCACCGCAGACGTTCGTTGTCGGAGGGCTGACCGTCGGGCTGCAGACCTGCTACGACATCCGTTTCCCGGAGGTCACCCGGCGGCTCGTCGACGCGGGTGCCGAGCTCGTGCTCGTGCCCGCCGAGTGGGTGCGAGGCCCGCTCAAAGAGCAGCAGTGGCGCACCCTTCTCACCGCCCGGGCGATCGAGAACACGGTCTACGTCGCCGCCGCCGACCACGCCCCGCCGATCGGCGTCGGCACGAGCATGATCGTCGATCCGATGGGGGTCGAACTCGTCACGATCGGTGAGACCACGGATGTCGGCGTCGCCTGGCTCACCTCGGCCCGCCTCGAGCAGGTGCGTGCCGTCAACCCCGCCCTCCGGCTTCGGCGCTTCGGGGTCGTCGAGCTCTGACCGGCGAGAACAGGTGAAGGCTCAGCCTTCGCTTGCGATCGTCTCCTGAGAGGCCGCGGCGGCCCGGGAACGGAAGCCGGGTTCCGGGCGCTTCGCGTGGTCCTGATCCGACATGGCTCGTTCCTCGCCCGTGGCGACGAGCCCCTGGGAGCTGTTCGCCGATCGGGTGAGCTGGGCGAGCCAGAGCGGATTGATGGTCGGCGGCTGGCCGCCGGAGAACTTGAAGTAAAGCGGGATGGCCGGGTGCAGCCAGGCCGAACTGCGACCGTCTCCGGCCTCTGCGGCATTCCGCCAGGACAACAGGAAACTTTCGCCGCGACGCAACTTCTGCACGATCACGATTTGCAGGTGCGCAAGGATCCTGTCGTCGAATTCGACGGTGACCCGGTCATACGTCAACGAACCCATGGGGTGCCGCTTTCGGTCGGTGATTCCTCTCGCGAACGGCAGACCGCCCTTGTGGGGCATCCGCTTGGGTCGCACATTAAGTGTGGTCGTAATCCCCGGTCAATACAAGGGAAGCGTCAGGCCTCGGCGGGATGCGCCGGTACGCGCTCGACGATGCCGTGCAGCACGAGGTCGATCTCCGAGCGGAGGGCATCCGGCAGGTTTTCCATCGGTTCCCGGCCGAGTCCGCACCGGATCAGGGCGAGATTGAGGAGCGAGAAGATGCTGCGCGCCGCGAGTGCCGGATCGACTCCCGGTCGGAGTCGCTCCGGTCCTTCGGCGGCCGGTCTCCCGTATCCGCCGAGCACGGTCGCGATGGCGGCCTCGAGTCCGTCGGCGAGTTCGAGCGCCTCGATGCGGTACGCGCCGGTGGGCTCTCCGCACAGGATTTCGCGCTGGTAATAGGCGGTGTTCTCCGGGTGGCGCGCGGCGGATCTCAGCAGGGGGAGGAGCAGGTCCATGATCGCGTCCGTCGGGGTGACGGGTGCGTCCGCTGCCGCGGCATCCCGCCGGCTGGGGTTCAGGGCCCGGCGCCACTCCTCGTTGAAGACCATCAGGAGAAGTTCGGGCTTCGAGGTCGCGTACCTGAAGAGTGTCCCTGCCGCGACATCCGCGCGATCAGCGATGTCCTGCGTCGTGACGGACGCGTAACCGCGGTCGGCGAAGAGATCCTCGGCTGCCGCGAGGATGCGGCTCTGCTTGTCACGCTTGTTGCGCTCGCGGCGGCCGGGAGTGGCAGTGCCGACGGTGGCATCGGCGGCGGCATCGACGACCGGTGTGTGGCCTTCGTCTGGTACGCGCACGGGAGTCCTCACTCTGGGTCGGCTGCTTCCCGGGCAGGTGCCGACCCGGGGCTTTCTCAATCGTAGGTTCAATCAGCTGTTTCCAATATAACGGAGTACGCTCATTTTTGAGTAGAGTACAGATTCTCTGAACCCGAAGAGAGAGGTGGTCATCATGGGCCGCGTTCAAGGCAAAGTGGCACTGATCAGTGGCGGTGCCCGCGGAATGGGAGCGTCGCACGCGCGCCGGCTGATCGCAGAGGGCGCCCAGGTGGTCATCGGAGACCTCCTCGACACCGAAGGCGAGGCCATGGCGGCCGAACTCGGCCCGGCGGCACGCTACGTGCACCTCAACGTCACCGACGCCGATGACTGGTCGGCTGCCGTGCTGTTCGCCGTGGAGACGTTCGGAGGGCTGGACGTCCTCGTCAACAACGCCGGAATCGCGAGCGCAGCGCCGATCGAGAGCTTCCCGATCGACGTCTGGACCCGCACGATCGAGATCAACCTGACCGGGACCTTCCTTGGCATGCGGGCGGCCATCCCCGCGCTCTCACGCCGCGGCGGCGGCTCGATCATCAACGTGTCGTCGGTCGAGGGTCTCCTCGGCAGCGCCGGCCTGCACGCCTACGTCGCGTCGAAGTTCGGCGTGCGCGGCATCACGAAGTCGGTCGCCCTCGACGTGGCGCCCCTCGGCATCCGCGTGAACTCGATCCACCCCGGCTTCATCGAGACCGCCATGACGAAGTCCCTCGACGTCGACATGGTCGAGATCCCGCTGCAGCCGCGGCGCCAAGCCGGAAGAGGTCTCCAACCTGGTCCTGTACCTGGCGAGCGACGAGTCCAGCTACTCCACCGGCGCCGAGTTCGTCATCGACGGCGGCCTGACGATCGGCATTCCGCACAACTGACCGTCGGCTCTGACGACCCGCGAGAGTACATTTTTGGCCCTTTAAACCACGTGGTTAAGGGCCAAAAATGTACTCTCGCGGAGGTTGGAGCGGGTTACGGGCGCGCTTCGAGCAGCGCCAGCGCTTCGAGGGCTGCGAAGGGCTTCTCGATGTGGGCGAAGTGGCCCGTGCCCGGGATCGTTCGCGAGACGAAGCCGGGAATGACGGCGGCGAGCCGGGCGCGGTCCGAGTCGGCGACGAAGACGTCCGCGTCGCCCTGGATCGCGTGCACGGGGCAGGTGATCCGCGACCATGACCGCGCCGGGTCATGGGCTCCGGCGAGGGCGGATGCCGCGGCGAACGCCCGGGGGCGGACTTCCGTCGCGAGGGCCGAGATCACGCTCGCGTGCACAGCATGGACCCGGCTGAACAGGGGCGCGGTGAGGGTGCGGAGCACCCCTACCCGGTCGAGCCGGCGCACGAGACCGCGGCCGGCCGGCTCGACGACCGCGAGGGCGCGCATCACACCGAGCAGGGCGCTGTACCCGGGCAACAGGGTGAAGCGGGTCAGCGGATGCCGCACGCTGTCGACCACTGAGAACGTCGTCGCCGACACGAGGGAGACCGACACGGTAGCGACAGGTTCGAGTGCGGCCAGTTCGAGGGCGAGGAAACCGCCGAGGGAATGCCCGATCACGTGCCAGTGCTCGTAGCCGAGTGCACGGGCGGTTTCGGCGATCAAGGCCACCACCGACGTGATGCCCGGGGCGGGCCGGGCGGAGTGCCGGCCCGAGGCATCCGCTGCAGCGCTGTCGCCCCAGCCGGGCAGGTCGGGAATGATCAGGTCGGTGAGCGCGAGTGCGCCGGAGGGAACGGAGCCCGTGGAGCCCGGGCGTGTCGAGCCGTCGGACGCCGCCGCCGAGAGGAGCGGGGTCCAGGTGGTCCAGGAACCGGCGGCCCCGTGCAGGAGGACCGTCGCCGTGTCGCTACCCGTGCGGCGGCCGTGCCGAACCACAAGTGTGCCCGAGCCGAGGCGCATCGAGAACTCGTGGTCAGGCCGAAGGCGCGGGCGTCTGTCGAGAGCGGGAACGGGCAATACTCCTCCTGCCGCATTTCGGTCACGGGCGTCCCGGCCGGCACGAGAGGCGCCGGGGATGCGGGCCGCGCCGTTCGGTCGGGAGTTCGTGTCAGCAGGGTGGTCATGACAGGTATTCGTCGCCCCGGGGCAATCGGTTTGCCGGCGCACAAAAGGACAGGACCGATCGAAACCCGGCCCGGCCAGGCTCGGGCGAGCCGCCGGCGGACGACGGTAGGGAACGCGTGTGGAATAGGAACGGGCCCGGGCCCGTTGTCTGCAGCGCACCCTGCGTCTTTCCTGCGCCGGCCGGTTCGGCCGCGCCCGGCGCACCCTCCGTACTACGAAAAGAGCGACTGTGACCTTGTTCTCCCCGCTGACCCTCGGCGACCTCCACCTGCCGAACCGCCTCGTGATGGCGCCTCTGACCCGCACCCGGGCCGGCCTCGACGGCATCCCCGGACCGATGGTGGTCGAACACTACCGCCAGCGCGCATCCCTCGGCCTGATTGTGTCCGAGGGGGTCTACCCGAGCCACGCCGGACAGGGATACACCGGCCAGCCGGGGCTCGTGACCGCTGAGCAGGTCGACGGCTGGCGTTCCGTCGCGTCCGCCGTGCACGAGGCCGGCGGCCTCATCGTCGCCCAGGTCATGCACGCCGGCCGGGTCTCGCACGACCTCGTCAACGGCGGCTACGACATCGTCGCGCCGAGCGCGATCGCCATCGCCGGCGAGACGCACACCCCGGAGGGCAAGAAGCCCTACCCGGTGCCGCACGCGCTGACCGAGGACGAACTCCCCGGCATCGTCGCGGAATTCGTGCGGGCGTCGCAGAACGCCATCGCGGCCGGGCTCGACGGCGTCGAGATCCACAGTGCCAACGGCTACCTCCTGCACGAGTTCCTCTCACCGGCCTCGAACCAGCGCACGGATGCCCATGGCGGCTCGCCCGCGAACCGCGCCCGCTTCGTGATCGAGGTCGCGACCGCCGTTGCCGCCGCGATCGGCGCCGGCCGGGTCGGGATCCGCATCTCTCCGGAGCACAACATCCAGGACGTCCTCGAGACGGATGCCGCAGAGACGCTCGCCACCTACACCGCTCTGGTCGACGGGCTGGCCCCGCTCGGCCTCGCCTACCTCAGCGTCCTGCACCAGGACCCGACCGGCGACCTGATCCAGGGACTGCGCGCCCGCTTCGGCGGACCGCTCCTGATCAACACCGGCTTCGGCACCGTCACGACCCGGGCAGAGGCCATGGCCATCCTGGCCGACAATGTCGCTGACGCCGTCGTCGTGGGACGCGCCGTCATCGCCAACCCCGACCTCGTGCACCGCTGGCGCGACGACCTGCCGCTCAACGCCCTCGACGCACAGACCCTCTACGGCAGCACGGCCGCCGGCTACACGGACTACCCGGCCCTCGCCACCGCCGAGTAGTCACCGCCGAGTAGTCACCGCCCCGAACCGATTCGACGGATTTTTTGAGGTTGTGGGCCGGTTTTCACCGTCCCACGTACTGAAAAACCGGAATCTCCGTCGAATCGGTTCGGGCCCGAAGGGTTGCGGGCCCGAACCGAGCTAGCGGGCGGCCGGTCTCAGGGCGGCCAGCCGGGTCGCAGCCTGCTCGAGCAGGTCGACCTTCTTGCAGAAGGCGAAGCGCACGAGCGAGGCATACTGCGGCCGGTGCTCCGGGCTGCAGAACGCTCCGATCGGAACGGCCACGACGCCCGCGAGGGCGGGAAGTTCGCGGCAGAAGTCCGCACCGTCCGCGTAGCCGAGCGGGGCGGCATCCGCCACGATGAAGTACGAACCGCTCGGACGCGACACGGCGAAGCCCGCGGCGACCAGGCCACGCTCGAGGACGTCACGCTTGCCCTCCAGCGAAGTGGCGATACCGGTGAAGTACGAGTCCGGGAGATCGAGCCCCCTGGCGATCGCCGGCTGGAACGGCGCGCCGTTCACGTAGGTCAGAAACTGCTTGACCGCGAGGATTGCCGTCACGAGCGCGGGCGGTGCCGTCAGCCAGCCGATCTTCCACCCCGTCGTGTTGAACGTCTTCCCGCCGAAAGAGATCGTCACGGTGCGCTCGAATGCCCCGGGGAGGGTCGCGACGGGCAGGTGCCGCACACCGAAGGTGAGGTGTTCGTAGACCTCGTCGGTGACGATGATCGCGTTGTGCTGTTCGGCGAGCCGGACGATGAGCTCGAGCGTCTCGCGCGGGAACACGGTCCCCGTCGGGTTGTGCGGGTTGTTCAGGAGAATGAGGCGGGTGCGATCGGTGATCGCGGAACTGAGCTCGTCGAGGTCCGGCTGGAAGTCTGGCGCATGCAGGCGCACGGTGCGGTGCAGGCCGCCGCTGAGCGCGATCAGGCCGCCGTACGCGTCATAGAACGGTTCGAACGTCACGACCTCGTCGCCGGGCTCGATCAAGGCGAGGATCGTCGCGGCGAGCGCCTCTGTCGCCCCAGCGGTCACGAGGACTTCGGTCTCCGGGTCGACGGCGAGACCGTAGAAACGCTGCTGGTGACGCGCGATCGCGTCGAGAAGAACGGGGAAGCCGCGGCCAGGCGGGTACTGGTTGACCCCGTCCGTGATGGCCTGGCGGGCGGCGTCGAGTACTTCGACGGGGCCGTCCTCGTCCGGGAACCCCTGCCCGAGATTGATCGCACCGGTGCGAGCGGCGAGTGCGCTCATCTCGGCGAAGATGGTGGCGGCGATCGTGCCGTCCGCGCCCAGGAGGCCGGCGCCCCGGGCGGTGCGCCGCCAGGCACCCGGTATGGTCGCGGTGGGTACGATCTCACGGGAGCCAGGCATGAATCCAAACTACGACATCCTCCGCGCGGATGACTCAAGCCGCGGTGCTCGCCGGCGAGGATCGCCAGACCCATCCGGCCGGCCCGGACTCCCGGGGACCCACCCCAAGCAACATCACGGCTTCGTCATTGAATGCTCTCAGCTTGAGCGGAGGATTCGTTCAGGTTCGGGCGCGAAGCTGGCATCGCTTGGAAGGAGCACCTCATGACCGAACACCCGCAGGACCCAGACATTAATAGCGAGCGTCCCGCTGCCGACGTTCCCTCCGACGCCGGCCAGACCGCCGCGTCCGGACAGCCGGCCTCCGACGCCGGCGCCGCGCAGACGACCGAGTACTCGGCCCCCGCCGCGAACGCCGACAACACGACAGAGGTCGTCGGCTTCCCGCCGGCCGCGCAGCCGGTTGCCGAGCAGCCGCAGGGCGTCGTCGCCCAGCCGGCATCCGCTCCCGCCGAGGCGCAGGCCCCCCAGGCGCCGCAGTCGATCCAGGCGCCGCAGCAGCCCGTCGCGAACGCGTCGAACCAGGTCACCCAGCCGACGCTTCCCTACGCGACGGATGCCTTCGGCCGGCCCCTGGGCGGAGCAGACGGCTCCGTCCCGCCTCACTTCGCGGCCACGGCGGCACCCTTCTCCTACGCCCCCCAGGGCGGCGGCCCGAACGGGACCCACCGGTCCGTCCTCTGCCCCCCGGCCCAAGGACCCGGCCCGTCGCCGGGCCGGACTCAGCCTCGTCGCGGCGCTCGCGATCGGCGCCCTCATCGGCGGCGCATCGGGCGCCGGTGTGATGGCCCTCCTCTCCGGAGGCCAGGGCAACGGCACCCCCGTCAGTCAGGCCCAGGGCTCGAGCACCGTGGTCGTCAACAACACCGAGAGCGTCAACCAGATCACGGCGGCGACCGCGAAGGCCATGCCGAGCGTCGTCACCATCAACGCGACCAGCGGCACCTCCGGCGGCACCGGATCCGGCGTCGTCCTCACCTCCGACGGCTACGTCCTGACCAACACCCACGTCGTGACCCTCGACGGCGCGAGCGCAGACGCGACCCTCGAAGTGACCGCGAGTGACGGAAAGGTCTACAAGGCGACGATCGTCGGCACCGACCCGATCTCCGACCTCGCGGTGGTCAAGCTCACTGACGCGAGCGGTCTCACCCCCGATCAACTGGGCGGACTCGAGCAAGCTCAACGTCGGCGACACCACGATCGCCATCGGCGCCCCGCTCGGCCTCTCCGGAACCGTCACGGACGGCATCGTCAGCGCCCTCAACCGGAGCATCTCGATCGCCTCCTCTGCGGCGCCCACCAAGGACACTCCGGACGCGACGGCCCCGAGCACCGACAACCCCTACTTCTGGAACTTCGACCTCCCGAACAAGGACGGCAGCGCGCAGCCGACCACTCCGAGCACGACGAGCAGCATCTCGCTCTCCGTGATCCAGACGGATGCCGCGATCAACCCCGGCAACTCCGGTGGCGCCCTGCTCAACTCGAAGGGCGAACTGATCGGCATCAACGTCGCGATCGCCAACGCGGGCGGATCCTCCTCATCGGGAACGGCTGCCGGAAGCATCGGCGTCGGCTTCTCGATCCCGGCGAACCTCGCCAAGCGCGTCTCCGACGAGATCATCGCCAACGGCAAGGCCACCCACGGCCTGCTGGGCGCGAGCATCACGACCGCGACAAGTGACACGAGCAGCACGGTCGGCGCCCTCGTCAGCGAGGTCACGTCGGGTGGTGCCGCCGAGAAGGCAGGCCTCAAGAAGGGCGACGTCGTCACGAAGTTCAACGGAGTGCCGATCACCGACGCGAAGGACCTCACCGCCCAGGTACGGGTGCTCGCCGCCGGCGCAACGGCCGACCTCGTCTACGTGCGCGACGGCAAGTCCTTCACCGTGTCCGTCACGGTCGGGGAGCTCTCCAGCTAGCAGGTCCGCACTCCTTCCACACCCTGCGCCGCCGGTCATCGACCGGCGGCGCAGTCGTGTTTCCTGGCCTCGTCCGCACGGCTCAGGAGGCCCCCGAAGGGGGTGGGCTGGTAGTCTTTACAGTCCGCAACGGAATGGACACCCGATCGAACAGGCAGCACACACCGGCGACGCGATCCTGTCAGGCGTCTCCTACGTGATGCCCGTGCTCAACGACGTACTGCATGTCCGGGCCGCGGTCACGAGCCTCCTGGGCCAGGACTACACCGGCCCGTTCGACGTCACGCTGGCCCTCGCGCCGAGCATCGACGGCACCGAGGAACTCGTCGCCGAGCTCGCCGAACTCGACCCGCGCATCCGGGTCGTGCCGAACGAGATCGGGTCGACGCCGGCCGGACTCAACGCCGCGATCCGCGCATCCGCCTACCCGGTCGTGATCCGGGTGGACGCCCACTCCGTGCTGCCCCGCGACTACGCGCGGGTCGCCGTCGAGACCCTCGAACGCACCGGAGCGGACAACGTCGGCGGAGTCATGGACGCCCAGGGCACCGTTCCGTTCCAGCGCGCCGTCGCCCGCGCGTACGGCACCCGGATCGGTCTCGGCGGAACGCCCCTCCACGTCGGTGGCCCGGAGGGCGCCGCGGAGACGGTCTACCTCGGCTGCTTCCGCCGCGACAGCCTGCTGCGTGCCGGACTCTTCGACGAGACCATCAAGCGCGGGCAGGACTGGGAACTCAACCGGCGTCTTCGCGAGCAGGGCGGCACGGTCTGGTTCACGCCGAAGCTGCGCGTCGTCTACCGGCCGCGGCCGAGCCTGTCCCGCCTCGCCCGCCAGATGCTGTCGACCGGAATGTGGCGCGGTGAACTTGCGCGGCGCTTCCCCGCCGACAACGGCATCCGCTATTTCGCGCCGCCCGTGATGGTGCTCGGTGTCGCCGCCGGCGTGCTCCTCGGCCTCGCCGGCTTCGTCGTGCCGTGGCTGCTGCTGGGCTGGATCGCCCCGGTCGGGTACTTGCTCGTCGTCGTCCTGGCCACCGTCGTCGTGACTCGCCCGGACGGCTGGCGCCCCGGCGTCTGGTTCCTTCTAGTCTTGCCCTGTATCCACTTCTGCTGGGGTTTCGGCTTCCTGCTCGGATACCTGAAACTCACCAGCAACATCGCGGCACGGACCGGGAGACACCTATGACATCCCACTCACATTCCACCGGTCGGGTTCGCCCGTCCCGGCCGTCGTCGATCGCCGAGTTGCGGGCCGTCGCACAGCCGCCCGAGGTGCGGCTGCGGGCGAACGCCGAGCACTGGACGGCCTCGCTCTACCTGCGCGACGTGTCGCCGTATCTCACCTGGCTGCTGCTGAAGACGAGCGTGACCGCAAACGGCGTCACGGCGCTGATGATCCTCGTCGGCTGGTCGACCGCTGCGGCGCTGCTCATCCCCGGCGTCTGGGGAGCCCTGCTCGCACTGATCCTCGGGCAGCTGCAGATGCTCGTCGACTGCTGCGACGGCGAAGTCGCGCGCTGGCGAGGCGAATCGTCTCCGGCCGGCGTCTTCCTCGACAAGGTCGGCCACTACTCGACCGAGGCGCTCATCCCGATCGCCTTCGGCATCCGCGCGGCTGCGTACCCGTTCGAATCTCCCGAGGACTTCCTCTGGACGACCCTCGCGCTGCTGCTCGCCCTCGTGATCGTGCTCAACAAGGCGCTCAACGACATGGTGCATGTCGCGAGGGCCAACGCGGGCCTCACCAAACTCGCCGACACCCGTGGTGAGCAGGCTCCGACGCCCCGCAGGATCGCCCAGCTGCGCAGGCTCGCCCGGTTCGTGCCGTTCCACCGCCTCTACCATTCGGTCGAGCTGACGATCCTGATCTTCGCCTCGGCGGTGCTCGGCCGGTTCGTCGGCGAACCGCTCATGGACCGTATCGTGCTCATCGCCCTGGTGCCGCTGTCGCTCCTCGCGCTCGTCGGCCACTTCGTCGCCATCATGGCGTCTCGCCGCGTCCGGTCCTGAGCCGTGACCGATACCGTGCCGCCGAGGGTCGGTGTCGTCGTGCTCACCCAGGGCACCCGGCCGGACGACCTCGCCCGCGGCATTCGCTCGGTGCTCGCCCAGCAGGACGTCGTTCTCGACGTGGTCTGCGTGGGCAACGGCTGGGTTCCGACCGGGTTGCCGGATGCCGTCCGGGCGCTGGCCCTGCCGGAGAACCTGGGCATCCCCGCCGGTCGCAATCGCGGAGTGCCACTCGTGGCAGGCGACTACCTGTTCTTCCTCGACGACGACGCGAGCATCCCGGACCCCCGGTTCCTCAGCCGGGCCGTCGCTCTGCTTCGCGCGGACCCGTCGATCGGCCTGCTGCAGCCCCGGGTGACCGATCCGACGGGCGCGGCCGCGCCGACCCGGTGGATTCCGCGCATCCGCAAGGGTGCCGCGACCGAATCCGGGGCCGTCTTCTCGGTCTGGGAAGGCGCCGTAGTGCTGCCCCGCGCGGTCTTCACGGCCACCGGAGGCTGGGCAGAACCGTTCTTCTACGCGCACGAGGGCATCGAACTGGCCTGGCGGGTCTGGGACCAGGGGCTGCGCACCTGGTACGCGGGAGACCTCGAGGCGAACCACCCCGTCATCCAGCCGACCCGGCACGCCGACTACTACCGGCTGAACGCGCGCAACCGGGTCTGGCTCGCCCGGCGCAACCTGCCTGCCGTGCTGGTCCCGGCCTACGCCGGATCCTGGCTCGCGATCCAGCTGGTGCGGTTCCGCAGCGACCGGCCGGCGCTGCGGGCCTGGCTCGCCGGATTCCGTGAGGGCTGGCGCACGGATCCGGGGGAGCGTCGCCCGATCAGCGCCCGCACGGTCTGGCGGATGTCCAGGGCCGGCCGTCCCCCCGTCGTCTGACCTGGGGCGCTCGGTACTCTGGAGGGATGACCATTCGAAAAGACGTCGGCCTGGCCGTCAAGCTGGTCCAGGATGTCGTGGCGTCGCGCCGGGCGCAGAAACGGCTCGCCGGCCGCCTCCTCGGAGACGGTCCGCTTCCGGTCGGCCGATTCAAGATCGCGGTCTACTTCGCCGACGGGGCCGTCAATCTGTACCAGATGCGGCAGTGGTACCGGCCGCTCGCCATGCTCGCCGAGACCTGGCCCGTCATCGTGTTGAGCCGCACCGGAACCGGGGCGCTGCCGATGTCCGAGGAATGCCCGGTGCCCGTGACTTACGTGCGCAAGGTCGCCGACCTCGAACGGGTCGTCGCGGAGCAGGACATCCGCATCGTGTTCTACGTCAACCAGAACGCCCGGAACTTCCAGATGATGCGTTACCCGCGGTGCTGGCACGTCTTCATCAACCATGGCGAGAGCGACAAGATGTACATGGTCACGAACCAGATCAAGGCGTACGACTACACCTTCGTCGCCGGTGACGCGGCGCTCGCCCGCCTCGACCGGGTGCTCTGGGACTACGACTTCGACAAGCGGGCGATCAAGATCGGCCGTCCTCAGGCCGACCACTACAGCGGCGGGCTGCCCTACGTTCCCGACGAGCGGCAGGTCGTGCTCTACGCGCCGACCTGGGAGGGCGACCGGCCCACCGCGGCCTACGGCTCGATCGCGACCCACGGCGTCGCACTCGCCACCGCGCTCCTCGCTTCGCCCAGGCACCGCCTGATCTATCGGCCGCACCCCCGCAGCGGGGTCACCGACGAGGCCTACGGCGCCGCCAACCGCAGGATCGTCGCCCTGATCAAGGCGGCCAACGCCCGGGATACCTCCGCGCACCACGTCTACGACACCGGTGCGGAGCTCGGGTGGCAGCTCGCGGCGGCGGACATCGCCATCGTCGACATCTCCGCGATGGTCTACGACCGGCTCGCCGCAGGCAAGGCCCTGCTCGTGACCCGGCCCGCCGATCCGGCGGCCGAGATCGACACCGGCGGGTATCTCGCGGCGTGCGAATGGCTCGCCGCGTCCGCAGCGTCGTCGATCGTGGGCACGCTGGATGCGCTCGCACACGATCCGGACGCCGAAGCCCGGCTGGGCGTCTGGGTCGAACGCTACTTCGGCGACGCAGGCTCCCGGGGCGGCCACCGCTCGCTTCCACGCCGCCGTTCAGTTCCTGATGGACGAGTGGGAGCGCTTCGACGCCGTTCGGCGCTGAGCGGGCCGCTACGGCCGCGGAGACGAAGCCGGCTGGCGGGGAGCCTGGTCCTGCCCTGCGGAGTGCGAACCCGTCTCAGGGTGATGCGATCCCGGGTGATCCGACTCCCGGCGTTCCAAATCCTGAACGTCCGCCGTGGCAGGCCCCGACTCCACCGACCGGCCGCGGCGCAGCATCCGCGGGACCATGCGGGGGAGCACCGTGAGGGTGCCGTGCCCGAGCTGTCCGAGTTGCGTGAGGCGGTGTCCGGCAGCGACGCGCAGCGCACCGGCGCGGCCGACGCCCTCGAGGCCGCCGCCCTCCCGCACGATGGCCTCGCGGATGCGCGGGTCGAGTTCGGGACGGAAGCCGGCGGGCGCCTGGCCGAAGGCGAGGCGGGACGAGGTCAGCACGCGCTTGCCGAGGATATGGTTGCCTGCGCCGCCGACGACGGCACCGACGCCGAACGGAAGGGCCTTCCCGACGAAGCTCGCGGAGCCTCTGGTCGCGAACTGGCGGATGAACGAGCTCTTCAGGCGATCCGTGAGCGGACCCATGATGGCGCGTGGGATGCTCGCGGTGACCAGCTCGCCCCAGTACGCGGTCCGCACCGCTCCCGTGCCGCTGAATTGTCCGGCGAGCTGGCGAACGAGGTCAGAGCCTTCGCGGCCGAGCATCATCGTCATCACGAGGGCGCGGGCGCGCTCGGGATCGTCGACCGCGATTCCGTGGACCTCGCTCACCGACTGGGCGAAAAGCGCGGTCGCCTCGAGGAAGCCGGCGGTCTCGACGCCGGACAGGGCCAGGGTCACCCCGGTGCCGACCCCGGGAATGACGGCCGTCGCCCCGACTGCCGCGCCACCGGTCGTGACCATGGCGAGGTAACGGCGTTCGAGGATCGTGATGATCTGGCCGGGGGTCGCGTCCGGCGAGCGCCGGCGGATGCCGCGGATGTGGGCGAGCACGGCCGGGCGGTGAATGGCCATGACCCGGTCGAATCCCCGGACGATGCCGGTGGGAAGCTGGCCGCCCTGCGGCAGACCTCCGGTCGTCGAGATGAGGGGTTTCACTTTTCGTGCCATGTCGATGCCGTCCTTCCGATTCCTGTCGAGTTTACGTTGCCGGTATGACAAGGGGAGATCTTCACATTTTTTCCCCGGCCACTGGCGGTTTTCCCACTACGCGCCTATAGATGGAGGATGCCGGAGCCCACTTCAGAAGCGAGCCGCCTTCTCGGGGTGCGCCTGCGGCAGCGCCGCAGGGAACTCGAGCTCAACCAGGAGTCCGTCGCTCACCGGGCCGGACTCAACGTGTCCAACTACGCCAGGATCGACCGCGGCAACGGAAACCCGACATTCCACACCCTCATCCGGCTCGCGGACGTGCTGAGCCTCGAGGTCGGAGAACTCCTCAGCGGCCTGACCAAGGAGCAGTTGCCTCCCGATCGCGACGGTTTCGCCATCGTCGATTCCTGAGACGGCTCAGGCGGGCTTCACCCCGTACTCGGCGTCGTACCGGGCGAGGACCTCATCGAGTGGGCCGTCGAGGACCAGCGCGCCCTTGTCCAGGTAGAGGCCCCTGGCGCAGAAGCGACGCAGGTCGCGTTCGTTGTGCGAGACGAAGAACAGCGTGCGGCCGCCGGCGAGCAACTCCTCGATGCGGCGGTAGCACTTCTCCCGGAAGGCCTTGTCTCCGACCGCGAGCACCTCGTCGACGAGGATGATCGGCTCTTCGAGGCGGGAGATGACCGCGAAGGCGATCCGCACCTTCATGCCGCTCGAGAGGTGCTTGTACGGGGTATCGACGAAGTCGCCGATCTCGGCGAAGTCGATGATCTCGTCGAAACGCTCGCCGATCTGTTTCTTCGTCATGCCGTGCAGACCGGCCGTGAGGAAGACATTTTCGCGCACGGTCAGGTCATCGACGAAGCCGCCGGTGATCTCGATCAGCGGTGCGACGCCCTCGGTCACATGCACAGTGCCCTCGTCGGGCAGGACGACCCCGGTCACGAGCTTGAGCAGGGTCGACTTTCCCTGGCCGTTGCGGCCGACAACGCCGATGGCCTCGCCGCGTTGCACCGTGAACGACACCGCGCGCAGGGCCCAGAATTCGCCCGGACGGGTGCGCCTGGCCCCGCTCCCGAACAGGTCTTTGAAGCTGCGCCTGCCGCGGCGATTGCGACGGAAGCGGATGCCGACCCCGGCCAGGGCGATCACGGGCGACCCGGCCGCTGCTGTCCCCGGTGTCCGGACGGTTTCGGTCATCACAACTCCTTCAGGACCGCGCGCTCGGTGCGCGTGAAGACCAGCAGCCCGAGGCCGAGGAAGGCAACGGACATGGCCGCGCTGACTCCGACGGTGAACCAGTCGAGGTTGCCGGGGAAGAAGGCGGCCCGGTAGAGGCTGAAGATACCGCTGAGAGGATTGAACGCCGCCCAGAAGTGCAGTTGGTGCGGCAGGTCCTGGGTGCTGTAGATGATCGGGGATGCGTAGAACAGGAAGCGCAGGATGAGTTTGACGGCGCGTTCCAGATCGCGGAAGAACACGACGAGCGGCGCGACGATGAGGCCGACCCCCGCCGTGAGGATGGCCTGGATTGCGATGGCGAGCGGGAAGAACACGATTTCGCCGCTTGGCCGGGCGCCGGCGAAGACCGCGAACAGCACGAGCACCGGAATCGAGGCGAGGAATTCGATGCCCTTGGAGAGCACGAGCCGGTTCACCCAGATTGTCCGGGGGATCCGGGTCGACCGGATCAGTTTCGCCTCGCGGAGGAACGCCCGGGTGCAGTCGGAGACGGTCCCGTTGAACCACATCCACGGCAACAGCGCGCTGAGCAGGAAGATGATGTACGGCTCGTGCCCGACTCCCCGGTGGAACACCTGGGTGAACACGAACCAGTAAATCCCGGCCATCACGAGCGGGTCCAGGATCGACCAGAAATAGCCGAGGAACGAGGTGGAGTAGCGCACCCGCAGGTCGCGCTGGGTCAGCAGCCACAGTGAGTGGCGGTAGCGCGAGAGGGCGGTGAGCTGTTCCGGGCGCAGTTCTGCGTAGCTACTCACAGGCTCCACTCTAGATGCTCACAGAATCCGGGTGAAACGAATCAGACGAACAGGTTCGCGCGCTCGAGGTCTTCGGCGAAGTCGACCTCGACGGCGTAGAAGTCGGAGATGTCGAGGGGTTCGACCAGCAGGCCGTTCTTCTCGATCGCGAGTTCGATCCCGCGCTCGAAGTAGTCCTGGTCGTGCACCCTGGCGAGGTGACGAACGAGGATCGCCTTGTCCGCACTGGAGATGAAGTTGATGCCCACGGCTTCTCCGAGACCGCCGGCGACCGTCTTGGAGAGCTCCCTGATGTAGCCCTCGGCGTCCGTCGTGTATTTGACCTCTTCCTCCGAAACCTGTGAGGTGTTGACCGTCACGAAGGATTGGTCCCGTTCGACCATGGCGTGAGCCCGGTCGAGGACGGCGGGATCGAAGACGACGTCGCCGTTCATCCACAGCACGCCGCCGGCGCCAGAGGCCTGGAGGGCACGCAGCAGGCTCTTGGACGTGTTCGTCTGGTCGTATTCCTCGTTGTAGACGAAGGACGCCTGCGGGAACGCCTCGATGATGTGCTCGAGCTTGTAGCCGACGACGATGGTGACGCGGGCATCGGTGCCGAATGCGTGCTCGATGTTGTCGAACTGCTGCCGCATGATCGACCGGCCGTCGCTGAGTTCCGTGAGCGGCTTGGGCAGTGAACGGCCCAATCTGCTGCCCATTCCCGCTGCCAAAATGACTACCTGGGTGGCCATGTTCGTCTCCTTAACAGTCTCGGACAACCTGCGCCCGCTTCAAAAAATGTGGAGCCAGTTTGCCTGTGGTTCACCTCGTCGTTTCCGTTCAGACACACCAACATGAAAGGGTAAGTCTAACCTAAGTGCCCCTTTTGGGTGTCGGTGCACGGAAACTGTCCCTGTGAACGCGCCGGGATGAGAGCGTTTTCGGCGGGTTTCGCGTCCACTATCCAGTCTTGTCGGAGGGTCGTTGGTAGGGTTGGCGAGGTGACTCACGTGCCTCCCAACTCCGAGCCCAACGAGCCGACCACAACTGTGCCCGCGTCCGATTCGGCTCCGTCGAACGATGCAGGCATCCCGGCGCGTCCGGCCAAGACGACGCCCGACCGCGCAACTTCGGCGCGCGCCTCTTCAACCCGCACCGCGGCAGCCCGCACTCCCGTCGCCCGAACCCAGAAGCCCCGCGCGAGCCCGGTCCGCAAGGACGCTGCGGCCCCCCAGGCGCCCGTTGACGCGGCACAGCCCTCCCCCGACGCACGTCGCCCCCGCGGCAGGAGCCGCAGCCAAGACCCGTACGACCGCAGAAAAGGCTGAGACCGCAGCCCGTCAACGAGCCGCGCGGGCGAGCGCCGCGAAGTCGCGGGCCGCGAAGGCCGCTGTCGTCCGGGCAGAGGCGCTCGCCGCCGCGGAAGCCGTCGCCCAGGCCGAGGCGAAGGCCGCGGCCGAGGCTCGCGCCCACGCAGAGGCCACGGAGTACGCGGCCGCCCAGGCCCTCGAATACGCCGCGGCCGAGGCGCGCGCCCAGGCGGATGCCGCCGCTCGCGCGCAGGCCCAGGCCGACGCCCTGGCGCTTTCCGCGATCAAACCGCGTCCTGACCCGGAGGCGCTCGCTCGCGCCCAGGCGCAGGCCCGTACCGAGGCCCTCGTCAGGCGTTCACTCGGCCCCATGCCGCCGAACGTGCCCACACGCGGCGGCCTGCCGCCCGCGGTACCCGGTGCCGCGCCGGTCGTCGTGCCGTCGGTCGTCGCCGCTCCTTCCACCGTTTCCAAGGCCCCACGTTCGCGCCCGGGAGTCGGCACCTCCAGGGACTGGGTCGCAACGGCCGTCCTCGGCCTGCACCTGCCCCCCGTCGAGAACAAGCCGGACGCGGTCACGAGCGCGCCGGTAGCCGCGCAGCCGAAGGACGACGAGCCCGCGTTGGTGCGACCGGTCCCGACGCCGCCGCCCGCGACCAAGGTCATGCCGGTCCCGACGCCGCCGCCCGCGACCAAGGTCATGCCGGTGCCGGTGCCGGTGCCGGTGCCCGTGCCGGTGCCCGTTCCGGCGCCCGCGCCGAGTGCCGCGCCGGCTCCGGAACCGGGTCCCGTCGCTGCCTCTCGGCCGAGCGCCACGCCCAAGCCCGAACCCGTGGTCACCGCGGAACCCGTGCCGATCGTCACCAGCGCGGCAGAGTCCTCGGCGTCCAGCGCGCCGGCGACGATCACCGCGCCCGAAGCCGAGCCCGAGACTGAGCCCGAAACCGACCCGGAGGACCTGCACGACACCGGGCTGGAAACCGAGCCCGAAACAGAGCCCGTGACCGACCAGGAGGTCGAGCCCGAAACGGAGCCCGTGACCGCCCCGGAGGTCGAGCCCGAAACTGAGCCAGTCACCGACCCGGAGGTCGAGCCCGTCAACGGCCTCGAAACCGAGTCCACGACTGAGACCGAGACCGAGCCCAAGCCAGAGGTCACGCTCTCGAGTGCGGTTGAAAACGAAACCGAAACCGCGACCGCCCACTCGGCGCCGCCCGAGCCGCAGCCTGAAGCCGTTCCCGTTGCAGTGCCCGTCGTCGAACCGGAACCTGAGCCGGCCGTTGCACCTGCCGCGGCAATCGCGAATCCCGTCTCTCGCGGCGCCCTCGAGCCTGTCGTCCTCTCCGTCAGGGCACTGCGCAAGTCCTTCGGCAGCACGCTCGCCGTCTCCGGAATCGACCTCGAGGTCCGTACGGGCTCGTTCTACGGGATCGTCGGGCCGAACGGCGCGGGAAAGACCACGACCCTCTCCATGGTCACCGGCCTCCTCCGTCCCGACGACGGTTCGATCGAGGTCCACGGCATCGACGTCTGGAGTGACCCGGTCGCCGCAAAGCGCGTCATCGGCGTGCTGCCGGACCGGCTGCGCCTCTTCGACCGGCTGACCGGCGCCCAACTGCTCTACTACGCCGGCGTGCTCCGCGGCCTCGACGGCGCGACCGTGCGGAAACGTTCCGCCGACCTCTCTGTCGCCTTCGGACTCGAGGACGCCCTCAACCGGCTGGTCGCCGACTACTCGGCGGGCATGACCAAGAAGATCGCCCTGGCCTGCGCAATGATCCACTCGCCGCGCCTGCTCGTCCTCGACGAACCGTTCGAATCCGTCGATCCGGTCTCGGCGGTCAACGTGACCGAGATCCTGCAGAAGTACGTCGCAAGCGGCGGAACCGTCGTGCTCTCGAGCCACAGCATGGACCTGATCCAGCGGGTCTGCGACCACGTCGCGATCATCGTGAACGGCAAGGTCCTCGCGGCCGGCACCGTCGACGAGGTGCGCGGCGGGCAGACCCTCGAAGAACGATTCATCGCACTCGCCGGCGGGCGCAAAGTGGCGGAGGGGATGGAATGGCTGCACAGTTTCTCCGACTGAAACTCCGGCTCTTCGGCAATCTCTTCCGCCGGAGCCCCTGGCAGGTGGTCGGGATCGTGATCGGCCTGCTCTATGGGCTCGCGGTCGCCGCCGGAATCTTCGCCCTGCTCGTCGGCCTGCGCTTCGTCGGTGACGGCATCGGCTCGATCCGGGACGGCCTCGTGGTCGCCGGCTCGCTGGTTGTGCTCGGGTTCCTGCTGATTCCGCTCGTGACCGGCATCGACGACAGCATGGATCCCCGCAAGTTCGCGCTCATGGGCATCCCCAACCGGCAGCTGTCCCTGGGACTCGCCCTGTCCGCACTGATCGGTGTCCCCGCAATCGTGCTCACGATCGTGCTGCTCGGCACCATCGTGACCTGGTCGCGCGGACCCGGCGAGACCGTGTTCGCCATCCTGTCCGCGGCGATCCTCCTCGCCACCTGCATGCTCGGATCCCGGGTCAGCACCTCCATCGCGTCGTTCCTGCTGGCCACCCGTCGCGCGCGCGAGATCGCCGGAATCGTCGGCGTTCTCCTGCTCGTCATGTTCGCTCCCGTCACCGTACTCGTGGTCAACCTCGACTGGAGCCTCTACGGCATGGGCTTCATCGGCGGCCTCAGCAGTATCCTCGGCTGGACTCCGCTGGGGGCGGCCTGGTCGGCGCCCGGTGATGCGGCCGGTGGAGACTGGGGCGGTGCGATCCTCAAGCTCCTCGAGGCCGCGGCCTTCCTGTTCGTCCTCTGGGTCGCCTGGCAGGCCCTCGTCAGCCGGATGCTCGTCTCACCCGGACGGGAAGCCGTCGTCAAGGAGTACGGCGGCCTCGGCTGGTTCGACCGCCTGCCGAACAACGCAGCAGGCGCCATCGCCGCACGAAGCCTGACCTACTGGAGGAGAGACCCCCGCTACGGCATGTCCCTCGTGATGATCCCGGTGATCCCTGTGCTCGTCGTGCTTCCACTCGCATTCGCCGGGGTGCCGACCCAGGCCCTCGCGCTTCTGCCGGTGCCGCTGATGTGCATCTTCCTCGGCTGGGCGCTGCACAACGACGTCGCTTACGACCACACCGCGATCTGGCTGCACGTCGTGTCGGGCACCCGGGGCATGGCAGACCGGATGGGTCGTCTCGTTCCCGCCCTCCTCGTCGGCATCCCGCTGATCGGCATCGGCTCGTGCATCAGCGTCGCCGTGTACGGCGACTGGGGCGCGTTCCCCGCCGTGCTCGGCGTGAGTACGTGCATCCTGCTGACCGGACTCGGGTTCTCGAGCTACAGGCTCCGCCCGCTTCCCGTATCCGGCGTCCAAGCCGGGGGACAGCCCGTTCACGCAGCCGCAAGCCTCCGACACTGCAGCGGCCCTGATCCAGTCCCTGACCCTCGTCGGATCGGTCATCCTGTCGCTCCCTGCGATCGGGTTCGCGGTCCTCGGGCTCTTCGTCGATCCGGTCTGGCTCCTGCCCGCACTCGCGAGCGGCGTCGTCGTCGGCCTACTCACCCTCTGGGGCGGAATCTGGCTCGGGGGCCGCACATTCAACGCCCGTGGACCCGAGATGCTCGCCTCGGCGCTCCGCGCCTGACCCACCGGTGAGCGCCGCCGGCGAGTTCGTCGATGCCACCCTGCGCAACGAGGGAGACGAATATCGGGCTCACGCCGAGAAAACCAGGCTCGCAAGTGACCTCGCCTTCTACGGGGCAACGGTCGGGGCGATCCGCGGCACGATCCGCGACGCCGCCCGGCGATACCCCGGGCTGACGCACGACGAGGTCACGGCGCTCAGCACGGAGCCTCTGGTCCGTTCCCGTCTTCGAGCGCCGGCTCGCCGCCGTCGTGCTGCTGCAGTCGAACGTCGGGCTGCTGAGCAACACCGACCTCACCCGCATCGAAGGCTTCGTCCGGGACGCCCGACTGGCGGCGCTCGCGGATCCGCTCGCCCGTGACGTCACCCGCCCCGTGATCGCACGACTCTCCGGCATCCCTCGCAGCAGGGCGGATGCCGCCATCGAGCGCTGGGCGCGCGACCAGGACCCCTGGCTCCGCCGGGCGGCCGACCTCGTGAGCGGAGCCTGACGCTGCCTAGAATGGGACCCATGATCAGAATCATTCGCGCCAGCATCGCCGAACCGGGCAACCCCGGCCAGCCGGGCGGCGGTACGTCCACGCTCGACCGCGAGCTCGAGGAACTCCTCAACACCGAGCAGATCGAACCGGGCGACCACGAGCGGTTCTCGCACTACGTGCCCAAAGACAAGATCCTCGAGAGCGCCATCTCCGGCAAGCCGGTCAAGGCGTTGTGCGGCAAGATGTGGATTCCCGGCCGTGACCCGGAGAAGTTCCCGATCTGCCCGACCTGCAAAGAGATCTACGACACGATGAAGAAGTAGCGGTCCGTTAGAGCCCGTCTACCCGTGCTCCGCGCCTACCCGTGCGCGGCGCCTATCCGTGCTCAGCGTCTACCCGTGCTCGTAGAGGGTCGGGATGACGGGTTCACCGCGGCCGAGGCGGAAAGCCTCGATCGGCAGCTCACGCATCACGGACGCGTGGTGCAGCCTGGCGCGTTCCGTGCCGGCCGCCCCGAGGTAACGCTCGTCGATCACGCCCTCCGTGACGAGCGGGACGAGCAGCACCCGGTCCCTGCCGGACTCCTCCGTGGGCTCGGTCGAGTCTGCCGGGTCGTCGCCGACCAGGACCACCTCGGCGCGGGCCGTTCCGCTCGCATCGAGGCGGCGAACGGCGCGCTTGAGGCCGCCGACCGAGACCTTTGCCGCCGAGGTCTTCGCAACGGACACCCACTCGCCGGCGTCATCCCGGTGCGCGACGAGTTTATACACCATCCCGGCGGCCGGGGCCCCCGAGCCCGTGACGAGGGACGTGCCGACGCCGAACGCGTCGACCGGTGACGCCGACAGGGCTGCGATCGAATACTCGTCGAGGTCGCTCGTCACCGTGATGTGGGTGTTGACCGCGCCGAGCGCGTCGAGCTGGGCACGCGCACCGGCGACGACGGTCGGGAGATCCCCCGAGTCGATCCGGATCGACCCGAGCCCGGTCCCGGCGACGGCGACGGCGCGGTCGATTCCGGCCTGGATGTTGTAGGTGTCGACGAGCAGCGTCGTGGAGGAGCCGAACGCGGCGACCTGGGCTTCGAAGGCATCCGCTTCGCTGTCGTGCAGAAGCGTGAAGGAGTGGGCGGCCGTTCCCATCGTGGGGATGCCCCAGCTGCGCCCGGCCTCGAGATTGCTGGTGGACGCGAACCCCGCGATGTACGCCGCTCGTGCGGCGGCGACGGCGGCGTACTCGCTCGTGCGGCGGGAGCCCATCTCGGCGATCGGTCGGCCGAGGCTCACCGAGACCATGCGCGCGGCCGCGCTCGCGACGGCGCTGTCATAGTTGAGCACGCTCAGCACCACGGTTTCGAGTACGACGGCGTCGGCGAAGCTGCCCTCGACGGAGAACAGGGGAGAGCCGGGGAAGTAGGCCTCGCCCTCCTGGTAGCCCCAGATGTTGCCGTGGAAGGCGTAGTCGGCGAGCCAGTCGAGGGTAGGGGTGCGCACGACGTGGTTGTCGCGCAGCCAGGTGAGCTCAGCGTCCGTGAACCGGAAGTCCCGGATGAGCTCGAGCAGGCGCCCCGTGCCCGCGACGATGCCGTACCGGCGACCGTCCGGCAGTCGCCTGGCGAACGCCTCGAAGAGGCACTCCCGGTCGGCGGTGCCGCTCTGGATGGCGGCGTCCACCATGGTGAGCTCGTATCGGTCGGTGCGGAACGCGGAGGATTCAGTCACCCGGCCAGCCTATTCCTCCCGCGGGGCTGCCCAGGCTGAGCGGTACCGGCTACCGCTTCGGGGCCTGCTTCCGTCCTGGACCGCGTCCTGCTGTCCCTTACAGGGCGCCGAACGCGACGATGCAGTTCTGGCCGCCGAAGCCGAAGGCGTTCGCGAGGGCGTAGCGCACGGGCCTCTCACGGGCCACGAGCGGCACGTAGTCGAGCGTGCAGTCGGGATCCGGAGTCGTGTAGTTGATCGTCGGGGGGATGATGCCTGTCTTGATACTCAGCGCGCAGAGCAGCCCGGACAATGCCCCGGCGGCACCGATCATGTGGCCGGTCATCGACTTGGGCGCCGTCACAGCGATGCGGTCGGCGGCGTGCCCGAGCGCCCGCCGGATTGCAGAGGTCTCCGCACGGTCGTTCGCCTGCGTCGAGGTACCGTGTGCGCAGATCACGTCGATGTCGCTCGGGTTGAGCTTCGCCTTCGTGAGGGCCTTCGTCATCGCGGCGCTCGCGTACTGACCGGTGGGGTCCGGGGCGACGATGCTGAAGCCGTCGCTCGTGAGTGCCCCGCCGAGAACCTCGGCGTAGACCTTCGCGCCGCGCGCCCTCGCGTGGGAGAGGAGTTCCATCACGAGGATGACGGCGCCCTCGCCGAAGACGAGTCCGCTCCGGTTGGCGTCGAAGGGGCGACTCGCCTCGGCGGGCGAGTCGTTGTGGGTGGATGCCGCGTGCATCGCATTGAGGCCGGCGAACATCACCGGGGTGATCGCCGCTT
Organism: Cryobacterium breve; assembly: GCF_027594785.1. GTDB lineage: Bacteria > Actinomycetota > Actinomycetes > Actinomycetales > Microbacteriaceae > Cryobacterium > Cryobacterium breve_A. Next base: position 1,072,258 of record NZ_CP075584.1, on the reverse strand, counting down.
CCACGCCACCGGCGATGACGACGTCCGCGTCGCCCATCATCAGCATCGTGCGCGCCTCGAGGAGGGCGTACGCGCCGCTCGCACAGGCGAGTGCGCTCGCGTTGACGGGGCCGTGCACGCCGAGGTCGATCGCGACCTCGCAGGCGGCCATGTTGAGCAGGGAGGAGGGCACGAAGCGCGGCGGGATCCGGCGTGAGCCGCCCGAGTTGACCAGTTCGGTGGCCTCCTGGATCTCGGCATATCCGGAGACGGCGCTGTTGACGACGACGGCGGTGTCGATGCCTTCCATGGAATCGCCGAATCCGGCGTCCTGCACGGCTTCGCGAGCCGCGGCGATGGCGAGTTGTGAGGCGCGTGTGGCGCGTTTGGCCTGCTTGAACGGCATCCGCTCCGAGGCGATGAAGTTCTTGACCTCGCCCGCGATGCGGGTGGGGAGTCCGGAGGGGTCGAACTGGGTGATGCGTGCGACGCCGCTGCGACCGTTCGTGAGGCCGGACCAGGTCTCCCGCCAGGAATTGCCCAGGGGGTGAGAGCGCCCAACCCGGTGATTACGACTCGGTCATTCATGACGATCATCTCCTCGACGGCGAATCTGACGCCGTCTTGCGCGGCGACCGTCGGTTGGCGGGAACCCTCTTTCGAGTGTAGTTACGGCCATATTCCCGGCGTGGTACACGCGAGTGCCCGCAGCGGCCCGGGGGCGCTGCCAGCCGGGCCGACTAAGCTCGATTGTCGTGACGGATGCACCCATAGGAATTTTCGATTCCGGCGTCGGCGGCTTGACCGTCGCGCGGGCGATCAAGGACCAGCTGCCCAACGAGTCGATCCTGTACATCGGCGACACCGCGAATTCGCCGTACGGGCCGAAGAAGATCGCCGACGTGCGCGGCTTCGCGCTGAAGGTTCTCGACGACCTCGTGGCCCAGGACGTGAAGATGCTGGTAATTGCCTGCAACACCGCGTCGGCCGCTGTGCTCCGTGACGCGCGGGAGCGATACAGCGTCCCGGTGGTCGAAGTCATCCAGCCCGCCGTCCGACGCGCGGTCGGCACGACCCGCAACCACAGGGTCGGAGTGATCGGAACGATCGGCACCGTGAATTCGCGGGCATACGAGGACGCCTTCGCAGCAGCAACCAACATCACCCTCTTCACCCAGGCCTGCCCCCGCTTCGTGGAATTCGTCGAAGCCGGCGTCACGACCGGCGACGAGGTACTCGCCGTCGCCGAGGAGTACCTCGCCCCCCTCCGCGCAGCGGGCGTCGACACCCTCGTTCTGGGCTGCACGCACTATCCGTTCCTCCGCGGAGCGATCTCCTACGTGATGGGCGACGCGGTTTCGATCGTCTCGAGCGACACCGAGACCGCGAACGACGTCTACCGGATTCTCGTCGGCCAGGGCCTCGCCCGCACCGAGAAGGCGCCGCCGAGCTACCGGTACGAGGCGACGGGCAACAGCGCGGAAGACTTCCTCGACCTCGCCCACCGCCTGGCCGGCCCGGAGGTCTCAACGGTCGACCTCGTCGAGACCGGCGTGTTCAGCCTCAGCGAGCTCGTCGAGTTCGCCGCCACCCACCCCAATTCCGAGCATCACCACGCAGCGTCCCTCGCCCACCCGAGGGATCACCGGCACACCAAGGAGACCTCATGACCGACATCGTGCGCGCAGACGGACGAGCCATCGACGAGCTACGGCCGGTCACGATCGAGCGCGGCTGGAGCGACCAGGCCGAAGGGTCCGCGCTCATCTCGTGCGGGCGCACGAAGGTGCTGTGCACCGCGTCGTTCACCAACGGGGTTCCGCGTTGGATGAGCGGAAAGGGCAAGGGCTGGGTCACGGCGGAGTATGCGATGCTCCCGCGCTCCACGAACGAGCGGATGGCCCGTGAGGCCGTCAAGGGCAAGATCGGCGGCCGGACGCACGAGATCAGCCGCCTCGTCGGCCGCAGCCTGCGCGCGGTCGTCGACATGAAAGCCCTCGGCGAGAACACCATCGTGATCGACTGCGACGTGCTCCAGGCCGACGGAGGCACCCGTACCGCCGCGATCACCGGAGCCTACGTCGCACTCTTCGACGCGCTCGAGTGGGGCCGCGAACAGAAGTTCATCGGCCAGAAGGCACAGCCCCTCACCGACAGCGTCGCCGCGATCTCCGTCGGCATCATCAAGGGCGTACCCATGCTGGACCTCGCATATACCGAGGACTCGAGTGCCCAGACCGACATGAACGTCGTCGTCACCGGCCGTGGTTCCTTCGTCGAGGTGCAGGGCACCGCCGAGGGAGCCCCCTTCGACCGCGCGGAGCCTGAACTCGCTGCTCGATCTCGCCCTCGCCGGGACCGTCACGCTCACCGAACTGCAGAACGCCGCCCTCGGGCGCTGACCGATGCCTGCTGACATCCTGAGGCTCGTACTCGCCACCCACAACGCGCACAAGGTCGACGAGCCTGCGTCGCATCCTCGCGCCCCAGCTGCCCGGAGTCGAGGTGCTGGCGTACGACGGTCCGGAACCCGTCGAAGACGGAACGACCTTCGCCGAGAACGCCCTGATCAAGGCCAGGGCGGCCGCCGCGCACACCGGCCTGCCGGCCATCGCGGACGACTCGGGCATCTGCGTGGACATCCTCGGTGGCTCGCCGGGCATCTTCTCGGCACGCTGGTCGGGCCCGGCCAGGGACTCCGGCGAGAACCTGCGGCTGCTGCTCTGGCAGCTCGCGGACGTTCCCGCCGAGCACCGTGCCGCGCACTTCACCTGCGTCGCGGCGTTGGCGTTGCCCGACGGCACCGAGCGCATCGTGACGGGGGAGTGGCCCGGTCAGATCCTGACCGAGCCGGCAGGGTCTGGCGGCTTCGGGTACGACCCGATCTTCCTGCCCGACGGCTACGCGATCTCGGCGGCCGAGCTGACGGCATCCGTCAAGAATCGCGACAGCCACCGGGCGCGCGCCTTCGACGGGCTCGTCCCGCTGCTGCGGGACCTGCTCGGCTGACCGGCGGCGATCCGGGGCGCTCCCGCTGTCTGACGACTGCCCTGCCCCCGCCTGCCCCCGCACTGATAACGGCACTCATTCCCAACTGGGCGCCGAACTGGCGACGCGCCCCGGCACCGCCTAGCGTGGAGACATGGGCCACGATCACGCGCACGGGCAGGCATCCGCCGCCAATCGCACCAGACTCTCGTTCGCGATCGGGATCGTCGCCGTCGTGCTCCTCGTCGAGGTCGCCGGGGCCTGGTTGACCGGCTCGCTCGCCCTGCTCGCGGATGCCGGGCACATGTTCTCCGATCTTGCGGGGCTGATCATCGCCCTCATCGCCACCGTCGTTGCCGCACGGCCGGCGACCGACCGGCAGACCTTCGGCTACCAGCGCGCCGAGGTGTTCGGGGCGCTCATCAACGGGCTGATCCTGCTCGGCGTCGCCGTGTCCGTCGTGATCGGCGCTGTTTCCCGGCTGCTCGGGCCCGGCGAGGGCCATGTGCAAGCCGGACCGATGCTCTGGGTCGCCGTGATCGGCCTCGTCGCGAACCTCGGAGCACTGCTCCTGTTGCGCCCGGCGGCCGGCTCCTCGATCAACATGCGCGGTGCCTACCTCGAGGTGCTCGGCGACACCGTCGGCTCCGTCGCAGTCATCGTTGCAGCCGGAGTCATCCTCATGACCGGTTTCGAGCAGGCGGACGCGATTGCGTCCCTGCTGATCGCGGCCATGATCGTGCCGCGCTGCTTCACCCTGCTCCGGGACGTCGTGCGGGTGCTCAGCGAGTCGGTACCCGTCGACACCGATGTCGCCGAGATTCGCAAACATCTCCTCGACACAACGGGGGTCGCGGCCGTGCACGACGTGCACGTCTGGGCGATCACGTCCGGCGCCCATGTATTCAGCGCGCACGTGGTCGTCGAGCCGGCCGTGCTGCAGTCCGGCGGCTCAGGGGCGCTTCTCGACGCTCTCTCGGAATGCCTCAGCACCCACTTCGACGTCGAGCACTCCACGTTCCAGCTCGAGCCGGCCGAGCATGCCGATCACGAGGACTTCCCGCACCGCTGACCCGACCGGCCGCGCTTCCGCAGCTGTGGCCGGCACGGACAGGAGTGGCCGGCGCACAGGAAACAGGTGTCCGTACCGGCACAGGTGTGCCTGCCGCGAGTGGGGCTGCGGCTAGTTGTCGTGCTTGGGGTGGCCGTTGAAGACATCCGCGTCGAGAGCGAGGCTGCCGGTGTCGGTCGTGGCGGGCGCGGCCGCGGCGAGCGCCCGGGCCTTCTTGGCCTTGCGTGTGGACTGAACGTAGTGGAACGCGGTGGGGATGAGCGTTCCGAGCACGGCAGCGATCAGGATCAGGTCGATGTAGTGCGTGACGAAGTCGGCGACCGGCGGAATGTAACCCAGGAAGTACCCGGCGAAGGTGAGGCCGGCACCCCAGATCATGGCGCCGACGAGGTTGTACAGCGAATACTTGCGATAGTTCATGTGGCCGACGCCGGCGGCGACGGGCGCGAAGGTGCGCACGATCGGCACGAAGCGGGCGATGATGACGGCCAAGGCGCCGAAGCGTTCGAAGAAGCCGTTGGTGCGCTGCACGTTCTCGACGCTGAACAGTCCGGATTCCTTGCGTTCGAAGACGCGCGGGCCGAGCTTGTGGCCGATCAGGTAGCCCGCTTCGCCGCCGAGGAACGCGGCGAAGCCGATGGCGAGGGCCACCCACCAGATGTTGATGTGGATGACGCCCGCGAAGGTGAGCAGGCCGGTGATGACGAGAAGGGTGTCGCCGGGCAGCAGGAAGCCGACGAGCAGGCCGGTTTCGGCGAAGATGATCGCGCACACCCCGAGCAGGGCCCACGGGCCGAACCCGTCGATGAGGTTTACCGGGTCAAGCCACGGGATGAGTCCAGCGTGGTTGAGAGCAGTGTTGAGCACGAAAATGACTCCAGTCGGTGGTGGCCATGGCGACCGCACGGTGATGAGCAGGGATGGTCTGTTACAGGCTAGCGCTAAACGGAGGGTGAAACCCGTGAATTACCCGGCTGCGGGGCCGTCGGCCGGGGTATCGGCCGGGCTGTCCGGGCCGTCCGGTCGGCCGCCGCCGGCCCCGTCCCGGCGGTTCTCGGCGCGGTCGGCGAGCCAGGTGCGGCCACCGAAGAAGATCGAAGCCGCGATGAAGACCCCGGCGATGACGTACGCGGCGTTCTTCACGCCGGGAAGGCTCGCCGCGAAGTACCCGGTCAGGGTCAGCCCGACGCCCCAGGCGAGTGCGCCGACGAGGTTGCTCGAGAGGAACCGGTAGTAGTTCATCCGGCCGACTCCCGCGATGACGGGCACGAAGACACGCGCCCAGGGCATGAACCGGGCGATCACGACCGACCACCAGCCGTACTTCCGGTAGAAGGTCTCGGTCCTCACGATTGCCGCGCGGGTGCGCCGGCCGCCGCGGCGGTCGAGGTACCCACGGCCGAAGTGCCTGCCGAGCAGGAATCCGACCTGGTCGCCGAGGAACGCGGCGATGCCCGTTCCGATCATCAGCACGACGATGTCCACGTTCGCCGCGGATGCCGCGACGAGCCCCGACCCGAACAGGAGTGAGTCCCCGGTGATGAAGGGGATGAACACTCCGAGGAACACCGCCGTCCCGGCGAAGACGAGCGCCCAGACGAGCAGGTAGAACACGATGGCGCCCGTATTCGCGAGTACATCGGTCAGTTGGCCGTCGAGGGCCGATGTGCTCATCATGTGCGGGAGAGGGGACTTGAACCCCCACGCTCGAAAGCACAGGAACCTAAATCCTGCGTGTCTGCCAATTTCACCACTCCCGCTTGTGCCGTTCCAGTGTAGCCAGATCGTCTGGTCAGCCGGCCCTGCCGCGGCCCTGCAGCGCCTCGGTGAAGGACGCGGTCCGGGCGCGAAGGGCGGCGACGACTGCGGCGACGGCGGGCTGGTGCAGGGACTCCGGGCGGAGCACCATCCAGTACGGCAGTTCCTCCTTGAACTTGTCCGGCAGCAGGCGCACGAGGTCCGGGTGCTGGTCGGCCATGAAACACGGCAGGAAACCGATCCCGGCTCCCGCCCTCGTGGCTTCGACGTGCACGAACACGTTGGTCGAACTCAGCGAAGGGCGCATCGAGGGCACCTGGCGCCGTGGGGCGTCGAGGTCGTCGACGAGCAGCATCGAATCGACGAAGTAGACGAGCGGATGCTCAGTGAGCTCGGCGACGCTCACGGGTGTGCCGTTCTCGGCGAGGTAGTCCCGCGACGCGTACATGCCGAGGACGTAGTGCCCGAGCAGGATCGCGTCCGCCCGGTGCACCTGCGGCTCCCCGACGACGACCTCGATGTCGAGCCCCGACCGGTGCTGGAGCGCACGCCGCGTCACTGTGACGATCTCGACCCGCAGGCCGGGATGCCGGCGCTGCAGGGCGGCGACCGCCGGTGTCGCGATATACGCGCTGAAGCCATCCGTCGCCGACAGCCGCACGACGCCGGAGAGTTGAGTGGCCTGCCCGGGCGGGCCGCCGAGCAGGGAGACGGCGGCCTCGACATTTTCCGCGGCGTTGACCGCGCGTGCGCCAAGCTCTGTCAGCTCCCAGCCGCCCACCGTGCGGGAGAGCACCCGGCCGTCGAGTGCCTTTTTCGAGGGCCGCGATGCGGCGCGAGACGGTGGTGTGATTGAGGCCGAGGCTTTCCGCCGCGGTCACGAAGCGGCCGCTGCGTGCGACCGCGAGCAGCACCAGGAGGTCGTCGGCGTTCGGCGGCACGGTCGGGCGGGATCCTGTCATGTCTGCAATTATGCACATACGGAGTTCGGAAGTGGTCATGGTCGCAGAGCCGAAGGGCGGCAATACTCAGTGGAGCCCGGGCGGCGACCCGCCCGAGGCATCCAGCGACAGTGTCAGCGAAGACACCGAAGGAGACAGACATGAGCGTCAACGAACGCATCACTGCCGACAGCCCCGGAGGCGCGCGAGGCCGCAGCACCCGGGAAGAGACCTCCGGTCTCAGGAAGATCGTGGCCGCCTCGATGGTGGGCACGGTCGTGGAATGGTACGAGTTCTTCCTCTACGCGACCGCGGCGAGCCTCGTCTTCGGCAAGTTCTTCTTCCCGAACGCGGGGAGTGAACTCGACGGGATCATCGCCGCGTTCCTCACCTACGCGGTGGGCTTCATCGCCCGGCCGCTCGGCGGAATCGTCTTCGGCCAGATCGGCGATCGCCTTGGCCGCAAGCACAGGCTGCAGGTCACGATCATCCTCGTCGGGGCCGCGACCTTCCTGATGGGCTGCCTGCCCGGTTACAACACGATCGGCTACTGGGCACCCGCCCTCCTCGTGGCGCTCCGCTTCATCCAGGGCTTCGCCGTCGGCGGGGAATGGGGCGGCGCAGTGCTTCTCGTCGCCGAGCACAGCCCGGACAAGTCCCGCGGCTTCTGGGCGAGCTGGCCGCAGGCGGCCGTCCCGGTCGGAAACCTGCTCGCGACCCTCGTGCTGCTCACCATGTCCTGGATCCTGCCCGCGGAGCAATTCCTCGGCTGGGGCTGGCGGGTCGCCTTCTGGCTGTCGGCGATCATCGTCGTGATCGGCTACTACATCCGCACCCACGTCAGTGAGGCGCCGATCTTCCTCGAGGCCCGCGCCCAGGTAGAGGCCGAGAAGGCCATCAGCTACGGCGTGATGGAGGTCGTTCGCAAGTACCCGCGCGGCATCCTCGGCGCGATGGGGCTGCGGTTCGCCGAGAACATCCTCTACTACACGATCGTGAGCTTCTCGATCGTGTACCTCGTCACAGTGCACAAGTACAACACCAGCCAGCTCCTCCTCGCCCTGCTGATCGCCCACGTCGTGCACTTCCTCGTGATCCCGCAGGTCGGCCGGCTCTCCGACCGCTTCGGCCGCAAGCCGATCTACCTCACCGGTGCGATTCTCGGTGCCAGCTGGGCGTTCTTCGCCTTCCCGATGTTCGACACCCTCAACCCGGTTGTCATCGTCGCTGCGATCACGATCGGGCTGTGTTTCCACGCCTTCATGTACGCCGGCCAGCCGGCGATCATGGCCGAGATGTTCCCGACCAGGATGCGGTACTCCGGCGTCTCCCTCGGCTACCAGGTCACGTCGATCCTCGCCGGCTCGCTCGCGCCCATCATCGCGACGGCGCTGCTCCAGCAGTACAAGTCCTGGCTGCCGGTCGCGTTCTACCTCGTGATCGCCTGCGCGATCACGGTCGTCGCCGTCGTGACGCTCAAGGAGACCAACGGCATCTCGCTCCGCGACGTCGACGCGGCGGATGCCGCCAGGCACGGCCTCGAACCGGCCCCGGCGCTGCGTTGACCGTGGAACAGCCGCTGACCGTGGAACAGCCCCTCGCCGGTCGGCGCGCCCTCGTCACCGGGGGAGCGAGCGGCATCGGCGAGGCCGTCGTGCGCTCCCTCGCCGCCCGCGGAGCCCATGTCACGGTCGCAGACATCGACGCGGCGGGCGCTTCGGCGCTCGCCGCCGAGGTGGGCGGCTCGACGTGGGCCGTCGACCTTTCCGACACGCCGGCCCTGACGGATGCCCGGCTCGCGGACGTACTCGGCGACATGGACATCCTCGTGAACAACGCGGGGATCCAGCGGATCAGCCCGATCGCGGAATTCGACCCCGCCGACTTCCGGCTGATCCTCGCGCTCATGCTCGAGGCGCCGTTCCTGCTGATCCGGGCGGCGCTCCCTGGAATGTACAAACGCGGCTTCGGACGGGTGATCAATGTCACCTCGGTGCACGGCATCCGTGCGTCGCCGTTCAAGGCAGCCTACGTCTCGGCGAAGCACGGCCTTGAGGGCCTCTCCAAGGTCACCGCCCTCGAGGGCGGTGACCACGGGGTGACGAGCAACTGTGTCAGCCCCGGCTATGTGCGCACGCCGATGGTCGAGAAGCAGATCGCCGACCAGGCCGTCGTGCACGGCATTCCGGAAGCGGAGGTGCTCAGCCGGATCATGCTCACCGAAAGTGCCGTCAAGCGCCTCGTCGAGCCGGCGGAGGTCGGCTCGCTCGTGGCCTGGCTCGCTTCTGCGGACGCTGCGATGGTGACAGGGTCGAGCTACGGCATGGACGGCGGCTGGTCCGCCCGCTGATCCGACCGCCCCGTCCGGTGTGCGGCCCGGGCGGCGGAGGCCTGTGGATAACTTCAACAGGAATCCGGCCGTCCGGGCACACTGTCCGCATGAGCGAGGCCGTCCGCATCATCACCGAGCAGGTGCGCTCGCGGGTGCGCCGTGACGGTGTCGACCTCGCCTCCGACGAGAACCTTGCCGAGCGGTACGTGCGCGCCGAACTCCAGCGCTACAGCGAGCGGGCCCTCGGCGGCGCGCACCCCCTCATCAACGACGAGCATCAGGCCGCCAGGGAGGTCGTCGCCTCGCTGACCGGGTTCGGGGCACTCCAGCCGCTCCTCGACGATCCGGAGATCGAGGAGATCTGGATCAACGGGCCGTCCCGGGTGTTCGTCGCCCGGGACGGCGTCCCCGAGCTCACTGCCATGGTGCTCACCGCGCGCGAGGTGCGCGACCTCGTCGAGCGGATGCTGCAGGCCTCCGGCCGCAGGGTCGACCTGAGCTCACCGTTCGTCGACGCCTCCCTGCCTGACGGGTCCCGACTCCACGTCGTGATTCCCGACATCACGCGGGAGTGGTCGGTCAACATCCGGAAGTTCACCCGTCGCATCCGCGACCTGAACCAGCTCGTCGGCCTCGGCTCGCTCACCCAGCAGGCATCGGAGTTCCTGCGGATGTGCGTGCTCGCCGGACAGAACATCCTCGTGTCCGGAGCCACCCAGACCGGGAAGACCACGATGTTGAACGCCCTGCTGTCGGCGACCCGGCGCAACGAGCGGATCGTGACGGTCGAGGAGACCTTCGAACTCGACCTCTCCGCCCGGGACGTCGTGGCGATGCAGTGCCGTCAGCCGAGCCTCGAGGGTCGTGGCGAGATCACCCTGAGGCGGCTGATCAAGGAGTCGTTGCGGATGCGCCCCGACCGGCTTGTCGTCGGAGAGGTGCGAGAGGCTGAGAGTCTCGACCTCCTGATCGCCCTCAACAGCGGGCTGCCTGCGATGTGCTCGATCCACGCGAACAGCGCGAGGGACGCCCTCGCCAAGCTCTGTACTCTGCCGTTGCTCGCGGGGCGCAACATCGATTCCGCGTTCGTGCTGCCGACCGTCGCCGGCTGCATCGATATCGTCGTGCACTGCGAGATCGACCGCCACGGGCGCCGGCGGGTGACCGAGATCCTCGCGGTCAGCGGACGGCTCGCCGGCACTGTGATCGAGGCGAGCCCGATCTTCCTCGCCGACCGGAGCGGGCTCTCGCCCACGGGCGGCCACCCCGGCAAGCTCGCCAAGTTCCGGGCGGTCGGGCTCGACCCGACGATCGTGCTGCGGACGGACCGCGCGTGAGGCTCGTGCTGGGCTGCCTGCTCGGCGCCGGCCTGCTGCTCATGGCCGCGCCGTTCCTCTGGCCACGACGGCGGGCGACGACGGGCGTACCGGATTCAGACCCGAGCCCGGCCGACGGCGAGACCGGCCGACCCGGTCAGCGCGGTCTCGCGACCCTGCGTGGAGTGCTCGCCCAGGCCGGCCTCGGCTCACTGCCTCTCCCGGCCTTCTCGGCGATTTCGCTCCTGCTCGGTCTGGCCTGCACCGCCGTCGCCGAGGCGCTGATCGGGGTGCGGGCCCTCGCCCTCGTCGCCGGGCTCGTCGGCGCCCTGACTCCGACGACGATCGTGCTCTGGCGGGCGCGTGAGCGGCGGCGCACGAACCGCACGGTCTGGCCGGACGTCGTCGATCACCTCGTGTCGGCCGTGCGGTCCGGCCTCGCCCTGCCCGACAGTGTCAGCACGCTCGCCGAATCCGGGCCGGTACCGACCCGGGCCGCCTTCGCAGACTTCGCCAGGGACTACCGTGCGACCGGGAGCTTCGGCTACTCCGTCGACCGGCTCAAGGCCGGCCTCGCCGATCCGGTGGCCGATCGCATTCTGGAGACCCTGCGGATGGCCAGGGAGGTCGGCGGCAGTGACCTCACCCTCGTGCTCCGTGACCTCGCCGCGTGGCTCCGGCAGGATGCAGCGATCAGGGCGGAGGTCGAAGCCCGCCAGTCCTGGGTCGTCAACGCCGCCAGGCTCGGCGTCGCGGCACCGTGGATCGTGCTCCTGCTGCTGTCTTCCCGCCCAGAGGGGGCGGTCGCGTACAACACCGGCAGCGGGGTCACCGTGATCGTCTCCGGGCTGGCAGTGTCGGTGATCGCGTACCGCCTGATGGTCTTCATCGGCCGCCTGCCCGAGGAACGCCGGTGGTTCCGGTGAGCGCCCCGCTCTCGTGGGGCGTCTTCTTCGGCGCGGTGCTCGGCCTCGGCCTCTGGTCGCTCGTGAGCGTCTTCCCCCGGCTCAGCCGGCCCCGGCTCGCCGACCGGCTGGCCCCGTACCTCCTCGACGTGTCGGCAGAGGCCCGCGCCGTCGTCGGGCGCACCACCGTCGATCCCATTCCCGTGCTCGGCACCCTGTTCGTGCCGGTCTTCGGACGGCTGAGACGCGGGCTCGCAGCCCTGCTCGGCGGTTCGGGCGCCGTCGAACGTCGGCTCCGGCAATCGGGATCCCGGCGCAGCCTCGACGAATTCCGCTCCCAGCAGCTCGTCTGCGCACTGCTGTGCCTCGCCGCCGGCGTCGTCGCCGTGGTGTTCGCCCCCGCCCTGCACGCCCTCCCCGTGCTCGCGGCGGCCGCCATCCCAGTGCTCGTCGGGCTCGGCGGCACCCTGCTCTGGGACAGACTTCTCCGCCGCGCCGCTCTCGGCCGCCTCTCCCGGATGCGCGGAGAGCTACCGACCATCCTCGAGTTCCTCACCCTGTCCCTGTCTGCCGGGGAAGGCATCCTCGACGCCCTCGCCCGGGTGTCCCGCACGAGTGCGGGGGAGCTGTCCCGCGAATTCGCCGGCGTCGTCACCGAGGTGCACTCCGGGATTCCACTCGTGGACGCCCTGCATTCACTGGCCGCCTCCCTCCAGCTGGCCGCGCTCACCCGGTTCGTCGACCAGGTCGCCGGCGCTCTCGATCGCGGTACCCCGCTCGCCGAGGTGCTGCGCGCCCAGGCCCAGGACGCCCGCGAGGAGGCCAAACGCGAACTCCTCGAGGCGGCAGGCAAAAAAGAGGTCGCGATGCTCGTGCCGCTGGTGTTCCTGATCCTTCCCATGACGGTCCTGTTCGCGATCTTCCCCGGTCTCTTCATCCTGCAGGCCGGTTTCTGACCGTGCCGGCCTCGACTCCGCCCGGAGAACACTCCCCGGCACCATCGGAGCGTGCACGACGACCACAGACACGACCATCGACACGACGACAGACACGACCATCGAAAAGAGGAGACGAAGATGAATACCCTGACGCGGCGCATCCGCAGCCAGTGGAACGCCTGGCACGACGACACCGGAGACGTGCCCGGCTGGGTGCTGATCACGCTGATGACCGCCGGGCTGGTGATCGTGATCTGGGGTCTCGCCGGGCCGGCACTGAGCGGAATCTTCCAGCAGGCGATCAACCGTGTGAGCGGACTCTGACGGGGTCCACCCGCCCGACCGCACCCGTCGGACCGTGGACCGGCGAGTGGCGACGGCTGCCGCGCCGCGCAGGAGGCGGCGACCGCGGCTCCTCGCCGGCCGAGTTCGTGCTCGTCGCGGCACTTCTCACGGTGCTGACCCTGACCGTGCTTCAACTCGCCATCGCCCTGCACGTGCGCAACACCGTGCTCGACGCCGCCGCCGAGGGCGCCCGTTACGGGTCGCTCGCCGATACCGGACTCGACGCCGGCGCCGCCCGCACTCGGGACCTGATCACGGTCGCGCTCGGTCCGGCGTTCGCGACGGACGTGACCGCGACCTATGCGAGCGACACCGGCTACCCGACCGTGCGGATGCGCGTGGTCGCCCCGCTCCCGCTTCTTGGCCTGCTCGGCCCTGATCGGAGCCTGGAGGTGGTCGGGCGTGCCGTCGTCGAAGGCTCCGGGTGACAGGGTGCGAGACGGCAGTTGCGGTGTGCCCGACGCACGCGTGGCCAGGGGTCCCGGAGTCCGGGGGCCCGGTGTCGGGGGTCTCCGCTCCGGGGGTCTCAGCCGCTTGATGCCCTTCCACCGCTTGCGCTCCGACAACGGGTCCGCATCCCTCGAGTTCATCACGACCGGCCTGATCCTTCTTGTGCCGCTCGTCTACCTCGTGCTCGCGATGTCCGCGCTGCAGGGTGGCGCGCTCGCCGTGGAGGGCGCCGCCCGGCAGGCCGCCCGCGTCTATGTGCGCGCACCGAGCGAGGCGGTCGGGGAGGAACGGGCGCAGCGGGCGGTGGACGTCGCCCTCGCCGATTACGGCCTTGCGTCCGGGGATGCCCAGGTGACGATCGACTGCGCGTCAGCGGTCGGCGGATGCCTGACCCGCCGCACCGCAGTCACTGTCACCGTGCGCCTGCGGGTGCCCCTGCCCCTCGTGCCGGACGTGCTCGGCCTGGCCGGAACCGCGAGTGTGCCCCTCGAATCGAACGCGACCCAGACAGTGTCCCGTTTCTGGCAGGCCGGTACCGGACCATGACTGTGCGACGAGACCGGTCGCATCAGGCGAGTGACCGCGCCCCTGCCGGTCACCTGACCGCTGACCTGTCGGACGACACCGGTTCCACGCTCCTGCTCACCATTTTCTACGGTTTCCTCGCGCTCGTCGTGATCCTCGTGGTCGTTGCCGCGTCATCCCTCTACCTCGAACGCAAACGCCTGCTCACCCTCGCGGACGGCGCCGCGCTCGCCGCCGCAGAGGCGTACGGCCTCGACGCGGTCACGGTCGCCCCGGATGGCGCGGCGGCCCCGCTGCGCACCGAACTCGATTCCGCAGCGATCCGCACGGCGGCGGACGCCTACCTCGCGGCGGCCCCGCACGCCACCCTCGAGGATCTCGTCGTGACCCGGGCGGCATCCACGGACGGACAGAGTGCGACGGTATCCCTGAGTGCCTACTGGCGGCCACCGGTCCTCACCCTCGTGCTGCCGGCGGGAGTGCCCCTCGAGGTCACGGCCGTCGCCCGCTCGGTCTTCCGGTGACCTCCCGTGCGGGGCTACTCTCCAAAGCGAACCGGGCGAACCGGGAGGACCGACCGGAACCGGGAGGAATCATGTTCACCGATCGTCGCGACGCCGGTCGCCTGCTCGCCGAGCTCGTCGCCGACCTGGACCTCTCCGACCCCGTCGTGTGTGCGCTGCCCCGCGGGGGAGTGCCGGTCGCCCTCGAGGTGGCCCGGCGCTTGCACGCTCCGCTCGACCTGATTCTCGTGCGCAAGCTCGGTGCACCGGGATTCCCCGAGGTCGCGATGGGTGCCGTCGTGGACGGGGACACCGCCCAGACGATCGTGAACGAGGACGTCTTCGCCGAGACCGGGGCCGACGCCGCGGGCCTCGGCCGGGCCAGGCGCCGGGAGCTCGCCGAGCTCGAGCGGCGGCGCGCGGTCTATCTCGGTGACCGTCCCCGGGTGAATCCGGAGGGGCGCGTCGTCGTGGTCGTCGACGACGGGCTCGCCACGGGAGCGACGGCCAAGGCCGCGCTGGCCGCGGTGAAGCGCCAGGGCGCCGCGCGTGTCGTCCTTGCGGTGCCCGTCGCCCCGGCCGAGGTCGTCGAGGAGATGCGCGGGCTCGCCGACGACGTGGTCGTTGTGCAGATCCCGGAGCAATTCTGGGCGATCGGTCAGTTCTACGTCGACTTCCACCAGCTGTCCGATGAGGAAACGGTCACACTCCTGACCGAGGCGTGGGCGGGGCCGTGAAGCGTCCCGCCACCCGCTAGCCTCGAATGCGAGCGCGATCCGCGCGGCACACAACGCGTACGAGACAGGGGCCACCAGCGTGACGGCGAAATCCGAACGGCTCGCCGGGGCCGGTGCGCAGCTCGTTACCGAGGTCAGCATCAACTACGGTTCCTCGCTCGCCGGACTCGCCATTCCGATCGTCGGTTCCCCCGTTGTCGTCGCGGTCAGGCAGATCGTGATGGCCTGCGCGGTGCTGCCGTTCTACCGCCCGAAACTGGCCAACCTGACCTGGCGGCTGCTCTGGCCCGCGCTCCTCCTCGGGCTCGACCTCGCCGTCATGAATCTCGCCTTCTACGAGGCGGTGCACCTGCTCGGGCTCGGCATCGCCGCGACGATCGAATTTCTCGGCCCGTTCTCCCTCGCGCTCTTCAGCTCGCGGCGACCGCTCGACTTTCTGTGCGCGACGACGGCAGCCGGGGGAGTCTTCCTGCTGACCTGGTCCTCCGGAGAGATCAACCCGCTCGGACTGTTCTACGCCCTCGTCGCCGCGGCGGCGTGGGCCGGCTACATCCTGCTCACTCGCAGGGTCGCCGTGACCTTCCCCGGCCTCGAGGGCATCTCGGTTGCGAGTGTCGTCAGCCTCACCCTGCTCGTGCCGTTCGCGCTCCTCACCGTCGACTATGCCCGCCTCAACTGGGGTGTACTCGGGCTGCTGCTCGCGATCGGGGTGCTCTCCTCGGCCTTTCCCTACGTGCTCGACACCTACATCCTGCGCCGGATCACCCCGCGCCTCTACGCGATCATCACGAGCTTCGGCCCCGTCATCGCGGCGGTCTTCGGCGTGCTCGTGCTCGGCGAGACCCTGGTGCTCCAGCAGCAGATCGCGATCGTCGTGGTGTGCGTGGCCGCGGGCGCCGCGATCGCGACCCAGCGCGACCGCCCGATCTCCGACCTGGAGGCGACCGCGGGCGCCATCCCGTAGTCCAGCACCCGCACGATTATGCGCCCTGCGGCGGGGCCTGGCCAGGCCGCCTCAGCGCGGAGCGACCGGCCGGTTGAGTCGGCATCAGTGGGGCTGAAGCGGATGCTGATCCGAGTCAGGCCGTCGCGCTCCAGTTCCGCCGTTCCGCGCCAGGCACGCCTGGCGCGGAGCGGAGCACGTGGCGCGCGGAGACAGGGACACGCCTCGATGCCGCTACTCGACGGCCTATTCGACGATGATGCCCAGATGCCCGGCCATGATCGGGGCGAGGAGGCTCAGGCTGGGAATCGTCGATCGTGGCGCCCCGGAGGCCCTCGAGGCCACGGATCACGCTGAAGTCGCTTCCGCGCAGGTCCACGTCCTTGAGAGTGGCCCGAGTCACGTCGAGGGTACCGATCCGGCAGTTCTGCAGTTCGAGGCGCTGCACGGTCGCGCTGCCGAGATCGAGCTCTTCGATGATGCAGTTGCTCAGCAGAACATCGTGCAGCTGGGCGTTCCGCAGGTTGACGAAGTCGAGCTTGCTGCCGTCGAACTGCACAGAACGGAGGCTCGACTCGTACAGTTCGACAGAGCCGAGGCGGGAGTGCTCGATCCGCACGTCACGCCAGGCCGAGCGTGGGGCGCTGAAAATGGCCGCGTGAAGTTCGCCAGCGACGCACTCCGACAGGGTTGCGCCGCGCAGATTCGCGTCGTTCAGGGAGACGGTGTGGAATTCGCACTCGCGGAAGGCGACCCCGGTGAGGTCACGTCCATCGAAGTCGCAGTCGGTGAAGCGCTGCGCATCGACGCCGGCGCCTGAGGAGATTTCCGAGCCGTCGGCATCCGTGAGGTCGTCGAGACGGATCGGGTCGAGGAGGGGAGGCTTGGTGCCGGAGCGGGCGCGCGCCACGCTCAGTCCTGTGCCGGGGCTGTGGCTGGGCGCTGAACGGCGGAGGCAGGCTCGGCGGTGACGGGCTCGGCGGCGACGGGCTCGAGGACGAAGACGGGGATGATGCGTTCGGTCTTGACCTGGTAGTCGGCATAGTCGGGGTACGCCGCGACGGCGCGCTCCCACCACGCGGCGCGTTCTTCTCCGGTGACCTCACGGGCGACCATGTCCCATTTCCGGGTGCCGTCCTGCAGCTCGACCTCGGGATGGGCGACTACGTTGGCGTACCAGACCGGGTTGCGCGGTGCGCCGCCGAGGGAGGCGATCGCCGCGTAGCTGCCGTTGTGCTCGACGCGCATCAGCGGGGCCTTGCGGATCTTGCCGGACTTCGCACCGAGCGTTGTCAGCACAATGACGGGCATGCCGCGCATCGTGGTGCCTTGCTGGCCGCCTGAACTCTCATAGAGGGCGACCTGGTCGCGGACCCACTGCTGTGGGCTGGGTTCATATTCTCCGTTGAGGGGCATGACACCATTAAACGTCACTCCACTCGGGAACATTCCGCGTCGGTCATTCCCGGCCGGGCACCGTTCCGGGCGCCGCAGACCCCGGTCCGGGCTTCGTTCCTGGCCGGGGGCGGCGGGGAACGTAGCGTGGGATGTACCGGCCGAGCAGGACGGCGCCGATGAGCCCGAAGACGCCCATCACGCCGCTCGCGAGGGAGATCGACACGATCGTGAGCCCGGCCACGGCGACGGGGGCGACGGCGCTGCCGAAGTCGCCGGTGAACCGCCACGCACCGAGGAAGGGTGCGGGGTTGTCCTTCGGGGCGAGGTCGGCGCCGAGAGTCATCAGGATTCCGCTGCCGATCCCGTTCGCGACCGACAGGAACATCGCGACGCCGATCAGCCACTGCACGTTGGTGGACAGGTCGTGCGTGAACGCGAGCACGAGCAGGCCGAGGCCGAGGCCGATCATCGAGGGGAGTGCACTCCACATCCGGCCGTACCGGTCCATGATCTGGCCGCTCGCATAAAACAGGGCGAAGTCGATTCCGCCGGCGATGCCGATGATCAGGGCGATGTCCGGCTCGCTGATGCCGATACTGACGGCCCAGAGCGGGATGAGCACGGCGCGTGCCGACCGCATCGCTCCAACGAGGCCGGCGCCGGTGCCGAGTCGGAGGAGCACGCCGCGGAAGCTCCAGATGGTCTGGAACAGGCCCTGGCTCTCCTCTTCCGCGAGTTCCTGTCCGGCGGGGCGCACGGTTCCGTCCGGGGCCGTCGCAAGTTCCGGAGTGCCGAAGGTGCTCGCCGGGTCCGGCAGGAGCAGGAGCACGAGGGCGGCGCCGAGGCAGGCGACGACGAACACCCAGAACACGGCCTGGGTACCCCCGGTGAAGCGGATGACGGCGGTCGCGATGAAGGGGCCGACGAACCAGCCGCCGCGGAAGATCCCGCCGAGGGTGGACAGCGCGCGGGCCCGGTAGGCGACCGGCACGTAGCTCGTCATGAAGGCGTGCCTGGCGAGGGAGAAGATCGCCGTCGCGAGGCCGACGACGAAGATGCCGATGCCGAGCACGAGCGGGTTCGGGGCGACCAGGCAGACGAGGATCGCGATGATCGCGAGGAACGAGGCCCAGATCATGGCGTTGCGCTCGCCGATCCGGGAGACGACCCAGCCGCTCGGGATGTCGCCGATGAGCTCGCCGACCATGATCATCGCGGCGATGAACCCGGCCATCGCGAGGGAGGCCCCGAGATTGTTGGCCATGATCGGGATCAGCGGGATGATCGCACCCTCACCGACAGAAAAGAGGAACGTCGGCAGGAACGCGGCAAGGGCCACCGAGCGCAGGCTGAAGGGGCGTTCGGTGCTTGTCATGACTCCTCGATGCTACCCGCGTGCACGGCCGCGGCCCGGCGACACAAGCCGGGGGCCTGTGACGCCGGGTAGGCTGGGCAACAAATGATTGAGCTGGACATTTCGGAGCAGATCGCCGCATTGCGGGCCACCTTCGGCGACATCCGGGCCGTGATCGACATCGATCAACTGCGCACCGACATCGCCGACCTGAACGACCAGGCCGGCGCCCCCGACCTGTGGGACGACTCGGAGCACGCCCAGAAGGTCACGAGCGACCTCAGCCACCGCCAGTCGGAGCTCGCGCGCATTGAAAGCATCGAATCGCGGCTCGACGACCTCGAGGTCCTCGTCGAGATGGCCAACGACGGCGAGGGCGACGAAGAGTCCGCCGAGGAGGCCACCATCGAGCTCGCGAGCCTGCAGAAGGTCCTCGGCGAGCTCGAGGTGCACACCCTCCTCAACGGCGAATTCGACGAACGACCCGCCGTGATGACCATCCGCTCGGGCGCCGGTGGCGTCGATGCCGCAGACTTCGCCGAGATGCTGATGCGGATGTACCTGCGCTGGGCCGAACAGCACGACTACCCGGTGACGGTGCTGGACGTCGGATACGCGGAAGAGGCCGGCATCAAGTCCGCGACCCTCCAGATCGATTCGCCGTATGCCTTCGGCACCCTGAGCGTCGAGGCCGGCACCCACCGGCTCGTGCGGATGAGCCCGTTCAACTCCGCAGGCAAGCGCCAGACCTCCTTCGCCGCCGTCGAGGTCGTTCCGCTCATCGAGCAGACCGAGTCGATCGAGATTCCCGATACGGACATCCGTGTCGACGTGTTCCGGTCGAGCGGGCCCGGCGGCCAGTCCGTCAACACGACGGACTCCGCCGTGCGGATCACCCACCTCCCGACCGGCACCGTGGTGAGCTGCCAGAACGAGAAGAGCCAGATCCAGAACCGCGCGGCCGCCATGCGGGTGCTGCAGTCCCGTCTGCTGCTCATCCAGCGCGAGCAGGAAGCCGCGACCAAGAAGGAATTCGCCGGCGTTATCACGGCGAGCTGGGGCGACCAGATGCGCAGCTACGTGCTCGCCCCGTATCAAATGGTCAAGGACCTCCGCACGAACTACGAGGTCAACAATCCGACCCAGGTCTTCGACGGCGACCTCGATGGATTCATCGCCGCCGGCATCCGCTGGCGCAAGCAGGCGCCGCAGGACTGATCCCACTCGCAGAACGGGGCCAAATTCGGGGGTTCCTGCCTGGGAGGACCGGCTCGCCGGTATGTCGCAGTGGCAAAATACAGGATGCCTGCCTAGGCTCAAGGGGCCATGATCCGTTTTGACAGCATCACTAAGAAATATCCGGGAACGACCCGACCGGCCCTCGACGACATCAACGTCGAGGTTCTGCGCGGCGAGTTCGTCTTCCTCGTCGGTGCATCCGGTTCGGGCAAATCAACCTGCCTGCGGCTGATCCTCAAGGAAGACAAACCCACGAGCGGGCGCATCCACGTGCTCGGGCAGGACTTGCGGTCGATCTCGAACCGTAAGGTGCCGTACTTCCGGCGCAACCTCGGGGTCGTCTTCCAGGACTTCCGGCTGCTGCCGAACAAGAGCGTCTTCGAGAACGTCGCGTTCAGCCTGCAGGTGATCGGCAAGTCGCGCGGCTTCATCCAGGAGGCCGTGCCCGACACGCTCAAGATGGTCGGACTCGCCGAGAAGGCGCTCCGGCTGCCCCACGAACTCTCCGGCGGTGAGCAGCAGCGGGTTGCGATCGCGCGCGCCATCGTCAACAAGCCCCAGGTGCTTCTCGCCGACGAGCCCACCGGAAACCTCGACCCCACCACGAGCGCGGGCATCATGGCCCTGCTCGAGCGCATCAACGCGGGCGGCACGACCGTGGTCATGGCCACGCACGAGGCCGGCATCGTCGACCAGATGCAGCGCCGGGTCATCGAACTCTCCGGCGGCAAGATCGTGCGCGACGAGCGCCAGGGCGGGTACGCGACCGCGGGCATCCCGATCATCCCGCTCGGAGCCGGCCTGCACCGGAAGCCGGCCATCGACCCCCAGCGCACCGTCTCTGCGCTTGCACCGAGTGCGCTGCCGTCGGTCTTCGCCCCGGCGAGCCCGACGAACCCGACGAACCAGGCGAACCCGATGGCCCCCGCGACTCCCGCCCTCACCCACCCTTCCGCACCCGTGCCCGCACCGCTTGCGCCCGCCGCCGTTCACGTTCCTGCGGCACCCATCACGCCGGTCGTCATCGTCCCCGACGCCCCGGCTCGTGCGGTCTCCCTCGCCGAGACGGGCGCAGAACCTGCGGCGCCGATCGCGCCGCCCGCCTTCATCCCGCGGCCCTTCGGAGAGCAGGCCATGGCCATCGCCGCAGATTCCGGCATGCCCCTTCCGCTGACCTCGGCGGTCTTCGTGCCCGGCCGCGAGCCGCAGGCGGATGCCGCGACCGCGACCCCGGATACCGTCACAGACGATTCCCCCGACGCCGGTGCGAACGAGCAGCCGACATACATGGCGCGTCCGATGGCGCCCACCCAGGACGACGTGCTCGACCAGCTCACCCTGGCCGAGAGGCTGGGGCTTCGTGCTCCCGGCGAGAAACCAGACCAGACCGGCGAACAGAATGTGGGACCCACCCGATGAGACTCGGACTGGTGCTCTCCGAAGCTGCCAATGGCCTGCGTCGCAACGCCTCGATGGTTGTCTCTGTCGTGCTCGTGACCTTCATCTCGCTGACCTTCGTCGGCGCTGCGATCCTGATGCAGATGCAGATCGGCCAGATGAAGAACTTCTGGTACGACCGCGCCCAGGTCGGAATCTACATGTGCACGGCAATCTCACCGGGGGAGACCTGCACCGGGGGAGAGGCGAGCCAGGACCAGATCGACGCCGTCAAAGCGCAGGCTCGAGTCGCCGACGCTCTCGCCCTTCGTGGACAAGTACTACTTCGAGACGCATGAGCAGGCGTTCGAGAACTTCAAGAAACAGTTCGCCGGCAACCCCGTCGCCGACTATGTGACTCCCGACCAGCTCAACCAGACCTTCTGGGTGAACCTCAAGGACCCGTCCCAATCGGATGTGCTCGTGGAGAGCCTGTCCGGCGTGGCCGGGGTCGAGAACGTCGCGGACCAGCGCAAGTACCTCGACCAGATCTTCTCCGTGCTCAACGCGGCCAGTTACACGGCGATCGGTATCGCCTCGCTCATGCTCGTGGCGGCTGCGCTGCTGATCGCCACCACCATCCGCCTGTCGGCGTTCTCGAGGCGGCGCGAGCTCGGCATCATGAGGCTCGTCGGCGCGTCGAACCGGTTCATCCAGACACCGTTCATCCTCGAGGGCGTCTTCGCCGCTCTCCTCGGGTCGCTCCTGGCGGGTGGTGCGGTCCTTGCCCTGGTGCAATGGTTCGTGCAGGGCTTCCTCGGTTCCCGGCTGACGGGCTTCTCGCTCGTGGGCATGCAGGATGCGCTCCTCGTCGTTCCGATCCTGCTCGTGGTGGGCGCGGTGCTCGCGGCGTTCTCCGCGAACTTCGCCATCACCCGCTACCTGAAGGTCTAGCCGTTCGTCCGAGCGGCTCGAGGCCGAGCGCTAGACTGGTGGGCTGGCCGGTCCTCGGCCTGCCCACCCACCGAGTTGAGGAGTAACCCGTGCCCAGGGAAATCGGCGAGAAGGTCGTCTCGACCAATCGCAAGGCACGCCACGACTACCTCATCGAGGAGACGTACGAGGCCGGCATGGTTCTGACGGGAACCGAGGTGAAGTCTCTTCGCGCGGGACGCGCCTCGCTCGTCGACGGCTACGCCTTCATCGAGGACGGCGAAGCCTGGCTCGACGCCGTGCACATCCAGGAATACATGGCCGGCACGTGGACCAACCACCCGCCGCGGCGCAAGCGCAAACTCCTGCTTCACAAGCAGGAGATCATCAAGATCAGCCACAAGACCAAGGAGGGCGGCTACACGCTCGTCCCCCTGCGGATCTACTTCAGCAACGGCAAGGCCAAGGTCGAGATCGCGGTCGCCAAGGGCAAGAAGGAATACGACAAGCGCCAGACACTGCGCGAACGCCAGGACAAGCGCGAGTCCGACCGCGCGATGTCCGCGCGCAAGCACCTCGGCGACTGACCGGCCTAACCGGCGAATTCGCGGAATTCTCCCGCGGATGCCCGGTGCCCCGCTCGGGGGTGGCCGGGCACCCGCAGATACAGCGATGCGGCAAATCCGGAGCGTTACGATTAAGACGATGATTACAGCCGACGCGGAATACAACGCCTTCGGCCCCTGGGTGGACGCGGTGCGGACACTGGAAGAGGTCCCGCGGCTGTTCCGCGACTTCGGTTGCGATCCCACGTCGGAGCGGCTCGTGCTCAAGGTGCCGCGGAACATCCCCCGCCGGGACGCGGATCCCACCATGGAGCTCTACGACCACCTGATCATCGCGGGGGAGGACGCCCTCACCGTGCTGAGCCGGACGGGTTCGGCATATGGCTGCTCGACTTCGCCCTACGACGCCGTCGTCGCCGTCGAGGACAGCGTCGACCTGACCGATGGGCGCCTGCGGGTGTATTCCCGGGACGGCACTGCGCTGCAGGTCGGCTACAACGGCTCCTCGCGCGAGGTCGTCAGTCGATTCGTCGACCTGCTCCGCGACATGTCCCTCGCTACGGCCGAGACACTCCGCACCCCGGACACCGCACCGGTAGCTTCGATGCTCACTTTCCCGGTCGGCCCTGCCGTCGACCGGCGGCCCAATGCCGTCCTCAACTCCGCCGCATTCCGGGCAACCGATGCGGACCTGATGGCGGACTGGACCAACCTGAGGGATCGCGAGCCTGAACTCCACCTCTACGCCGCGCATCCGCGTGAACGGGTTCGTGCAAGCGGCGGCTTCGTGGCTCGGGTGCTGAACCTGTTCCGTCCGACTGTGCTCCACGGCGCCATCGTCTGCGGGACCGACTTGGAGGTTCAAGTGCTGTCCCGCCGCGACTGGTTCGGTCTCGCCGACCGGTCCGAATTGTCGAGCTCCCGCCTGATCGTTTTCCTGGCGCGGCTGGACTCTGTCACGGTGCACCGGCATCCGCGTTACACGGAGGCAAGTGTGGTCACGATCCGGTCGGGTGCAGCGTCCATCGACGTCATCGTTCCGGGCGATTCCGAGGCCGAGCGTGTGCTTCTGGCCGTCGCCCCGCATTCCGGCAGAAGTGTTGTAGACTGAAGGGCTGCACGAGCAGTTCGAAAGAACGCGTGCAGTCTTGACAACTCAACAGCGTGTGACAGGACCCACTCATTCCACCGCAAGCCGGTGGCGCCGAATCATGGCGACGAGTGCGCATGGGGATGATCGGTTTCGACATTGCCTGCGCAATTGTGAGAAGCGGGTCGAGGATGCAGGGTTAACTCGTTAACGCTCCCTGCAAAACAATAAGTGCCAAAACAAACCGCACTGACTCTGCTTCTGCTTACGCCCTCGCGGCCTAAGTAAAGCAACTAGAGAGTCCGTCAGGCCGGGAATGCTCTCTACCCGGACCCTGACGTCATTTAGAGAGATTGCTCCTACTCTGAGCCGCGGGGTGTAGGGGGACTTAAACGAGGGCTGGGCTCGTCGGATTAGCTGACAGTGGCAAATTCCGGAGCCGAGTAGAACGACTTCACTGGATACACCCGTAGAAGGCATATGACCACAGCAGTGGACGGGGGTTCAATTCCCCCCATCTCCACCATCGGTTCCTGTCACACGCTGTTGAGGCGTTGAATCTCCGTCCGATCGTCGGTCTTGAGCCCTTGATCCCTTGAGCCTCCGCCCTTGAGAACCGCGGCCGAATCGCCATAGTGTGATCGTCACAGGCCACGACTTCAGGAGATGACATGTCCCTCGTCCGCGTGCACAACTTCTCGGTCTCCCTCGACGGCTTCGGTACCGGCGAAGGCCAGCAACTCGACGCTCCCTTCGGTCACGCCGGCTCCCGGCTTCTGGAGTGGGCGATCGCGACGCGCACGTTCCGCGCGATGGGCCTCCACGGGGAGTCGGTGGCATCCTTTGGCGTCGACGACGCGTTCGCCAGTGCCTGGGGTCCCGGGATCGGCGTCGAGATCATGGGGCGCAACAAGTTCGGCCCGGTGCGCGGTCCCTGGAAAGACGAAGAGTGGATGGGATGGTGGGGCGACAACCCGGTGTTCCACACCCCCGTCGTCGTACTGACACACCATCCTCGGCCGGTATTGGCGATGGAAGGCGGAACAACTTTCCATTTCGTCGACGCCGACCCCGTCTCGGCGCTCGAACAGGCTCGCGCCCTCGCCGGCGACCTCGACGTGCGGATCGGTGGCGGTGTCAGCACGGTCCGACAGTTCCTCGAGGCCGATCTGATCGACCACATGCACATCGTCCTCGTGCCCATCGTCCTGGGCCGGGGAGAACGACTCTGGGACGGACTCGAAGGACTCGACCAGCGATTCGACATCGAGGCGACCGCTTCACCGTCCGGAGTCGTCCACCTGGTCTTCACTCGTCGCACGGCCCGGTAGTCCGTCGGGTGCTTTCGCGGCATGATGTCTTCGGACGAGGAGCCGGGTGGCCGTCAACGGACTGCGCAAATGGGTGCCGGGTGTCGCCACGGCACTGAGCTATCAGCGCTCGTGGCTGCTGAAGGATCTGCGCGCGGGGGCGATTCTGACCGCCCTGCTCATCCCGGTCGGCATCGGTTACGCCGAGGTTGCCGGCCTTCCGCCCGAGACCGGCCTGTTCGCCACGATCGTCCCCCTCTTCGCCTATGCAGTCTTCGGGCCCTACCGGATCCTGGTGCTTGCCCCGGACTCGGCGCTGGCTCCGATCATCGCCGCGGCCATCCTGCCGCTCGCCGCGGGAGACAGCAGCCGGGCCGTCGCCCTCGCCGGGCTCCTGGGCGTCATGGTCGGCGCGGTACTCATCCTGGGCGGATTGCTGCGCCTGGGTTTCGTGACCGACCTGCTCTCCAAGCCGCTCCGGGTCGGCTACCTCAATGCGCTCGCGGTGATCGTCATCCTGTCGCAGATCCCGCCGCTCCTTGGTTTCTCCATTTCCTCGGAGTCGCCGCTGGGAGATGCGATCGCCATCGTCACGGGCATCGTCGGCGGCCAGGTGAACCCGACCGCGACGCTGTTCGGAATGGGTTCCCTTGCCGTCATCCTTGTCCTGGTCTGGACGAAGAGCCGCATCCCCGGGATCCTCGTCGCGGTCCTGGCCTCGATGGTACTGACGTGGCTCCTCGGCCTCCACGAGGGTATTCCCGTCGTCGGCGCTCTGCCCGCCGGTCTCCCGGCACCCGCCCTCACCGGCCTGCAGGGGGCGGATGTCGTCGGCCTGGCCCTCCCCGCGCTCGGGATGGCGCTCATCGCCTTCGCTGATACCGCAGTGCTCTCCCGCACGTTCGCTGCGCGCCGTGGGGACAACGTCGACGGCAGCCAGGAGATGGTGGCGGTCGGCGCCTCCAACCTCTTCGCCGGCCTGCTCGGCGGGTTCCCCATCTCGGCGTCGTCGTCGCGCACCGCTGCCGCTGAGAATGCCGGGGCGCGCTCGCAACTGGCGGGAATAGCCGGGGCAGTCCTTCTCGTGCTGTTCATGCTGTTCGCACCCGGACTCACGGACTATCTGCCCTCCGCCACGATCGCGGCCGTCGTGATGGTCGCGGCGGCGGGGCTGATCGACATCACGGGATTCGTCGCCCTCGTGCGGATGAGCAAGACCGATGCCGTCTTGTCGGTCACCGCCTTCCTGGGCGTGCTCGTCGTCGGAGTGATCGAGGGAATCATCGTGGCGGTCGCACTGTCGCTCGGGGAGTTCGTCGGCCATGCCTGGCGGCCGTATCGGGCCGAGTTAGGTCGCATCCGAGGCCTTCGCGGCTACCATGACCTGTCGCGGCACCCGGAAGGCGAACGCCTGCCCGGCATTGTCATCGTACGATTCGACGCGCCGCTCTTTTTCGCCAACGGCGGGATCTTCGACGACTATGTCCGGGCGACCGTCAACGCAGCGGGCAAAGACGTGCGCACCGTGATCCTCGCCGCCGAGCCCATCACCGATATCGACACCACCGCCGTCGACGAACTTCTCGAACTGGACGAATTCCTGACGAAGCGCGGCGCCACCCTCATCTTCGCGGAGATGAAGGGGCCGGTCAAAGACGTCTTGCGTCACTACGGACTCGGCAAGAGATTTCCTCCGGAGCGCTTCGCCGACACCGTCGGCGCCGCCGTCGACGCGGCGACGGGCACGCTGCGGGGCGACCTCGACGGCACGCAGTGGGAGGGCAATGCCTGAGCTGTGCGGGCGCCGACGGATGCCGACGGATACCGCCGGGTGCCCCTGCGGTCGTGACGCACCCGAGGGAGTGAATTCCTGGATTATTTTTCGCACAGGGCTGTCGATTTCGCTGGCGGCCTGCGTCATGGAGGAAAGAGGATAGGCAGATCGCCCGTCCGGATCGACGACCCGAAGGAGCTCCCCATGGACTACATGATTCTGATCAACAGCGACGAGACGATGTCGGCGCCCGCTCCCGGCACTCCCGGCTTCGACGAGATGATGGGCGCGTGGATGGCCTACAACCAGAAGCTCATCGAGGGTGGCCACTGGATCGCAGCGGCCAACCTGCAGCCGACCGCGACCGCGACCACCGTGCGCCTCGCAGCCGGCGCCGCTCCGATCGTCACCGACGGCCCGTACGCCGAAACCAAGGAGCAGCTCGGCGGGTTCTACCTCGTGAGTGCTGCCGACCTCGACGAAGCGCTTGCCCTGGCCACGTCCATGCCCATCCCGCACGCCGCAGTCGAAGTGCGACCGGTGGCGTTCCGTCCCGATGCCGCCTGACCGCCTCGATGCCGCCTGACGACGCGCAGGCCGGGACCGAAGCATCCGCCCGCACAGTCGCCCGTGAGGTGGTCGACGCCGCGGTGACGCGAGTGGCACGTGAGGGGAGCGGTCGGGTGATCGCTCTCCTCGCGCACCGCTTCGGCGACGTCGACCTGGCCGATGAAGCAGTGCACGAGGCCCTGATCACGGCACTCGAGGTCTGGCCTGCGCAGGGCGTTCCCGAGAAGCCCGCCGCGTGGCTGTTCTCCGTGGCACGCAATGGAGCCATCGATCGGATGCGCCGGTCCGCGAGCGCGCGCCGGCGCATCCTCGCGGCCGCTCCGGAATTGCATGCGCGCGGGTTCGTCACCCCCGATCCGGCCCTGGCATTCGACGAGGACACCGACGCAGGAGAGGAGCAGGACATGATCGTCGACCCCGGCTCCGTGCACGACGAGCACCTGCGCCTGGTGCTGCTCTGCTGCCATCCCGCCCTCGACCGCGACACCCAGGTCGCACTGACCCTGCGGCTCGTCGGCGGCCTGAGTACCCCCGAGATTGCGGCGGCATTTCTTATACCGGAGACAACTCTCGCCCAGCGGATCGTGCGTGCCAAGCGCAAGATCCGGGACGCCCGGATCCCGCTATCCCTGCCCGCGGACATCGACGAACGCATCGAAGCGGTGCTCACGGTGCTCTACCTGATCTTCAACGAGGCCTACCTGTCCCGCGGCACAGCGGATGCCGTCGTGCGCGTTGACCTCGCGGCCGAGGCTATCCGAGTGACCCGGGTCGTCCAGAGCCTGCTGCCCGATGCTGCCGAGGTGCAGGGGCTGCTCGCGCTCGAGCTGTTCCAGCACTCCCGAACCTGGGCGCGCACGGACGCGCACGGCGACCTGGTGCTGCTCGAGGAGCAGGATCGCAGCAGCTGGGACCGTGCGCAGATCGAGAGCGCGAACGAAATCGTCGCGGCCGCCCTGGTCCGGATGGATCCGGGACCCTTTCAGGTACAGGCCCTCATCGCGGCGCATCACGCCAACGCCCGCACCGCAGCCGAGACCGACTGGCCGGGCATCGCGCGCCTGTACGGCCAGCTCGAGGCGATGACCGGATCACCGATCGTGTCGCTCAATCGCGCGGTCGCCGTCGCCATGGCGGACGGGCCGCGCGCCGGCCTCGATCTGATCGACGGGCTCGATAGGCGAGACGTTTCGGGAGGTTCCCCGCGGCTGGGGGACTATCACCTCCTGCACGCGGCCCGCGGCGAGTTACTCCTGCGCGCCGATGAGCCGGCGGCCGCCGTGCTCGCCTTCGAGCGTGCGTGCGCCCTGGCGCGCAACCCAGCGGAAAAACGGCACCTGGAACGTCGCCTGCGGGAGGCCCGGACGCGCTGAGGACCGGAAGCGGCCGGAGTCGCCGGCAGTCGGCCGTGGTTGCCGGCGGTCGGCCGGGGTCGGCCGGGAGTCGGCCGGGGTCGGCGCGTGTCCGTCAGCACCGGGGGAGACGGCGGGGTCAGCGGCGCGCCTGGGCCAGAGTCCCCGTCACTGGGCCGGCCGGGTCGTCGATCAGGCACGAGACCAGATGGCTGCCGGAGATCGTCCAGCCGCTCTCGGGCGGAATGACGTAGTTGTAGTCGAGCTGGGACCCGTCATACGGGCTGCCGGTGAAGGCCTCGAATCGTGAGCCGCAACCGTCTTCGGCTGCGGCGACGACGGCGTCCTCGCCGGGATACGACCCGATCGGCAGGTCGAAGCCGGCGAAGACCTCGAACGCGTGCGGTTCGGTGCACGTCACCAGGGTCACGGTCGCAGCGGATGCGACGTCGGCGTCCCCGGGGTTGTCGAAGCAGTCCCCGACCAGCAGCTTCGCCACCTCGACCGGCGCTGCCGTCGCTGGCGCGGCAACCGAGGCCGCCCCGTCACTTGCCGAGGGAGCGAGACGGGTGACGGAGGCGCATCCGCTCGCTGCGAGCGACAGGCCGAGGGCGAGCATGACCATGGCCGCTGTGCGTAGGACGACGGCGCACCGGGCAGCGAACAAGGCAACCCGACCCGCGCCGGGACCCGAGGGTGGCATCAGCCGTGACGAGCCGTGCCGGCGGTGCCCACTGCGGCAGCACGGAGCACCTCGAGGGTCGCCTCGTGCAGCAAACCGTTCGTGGCGAGCGAGCTGCCGTGCCAGGGTCCCTCGAGCCCGTCGGCCGAGGTGAATGTGCCGCCGGCCTCCTGCACGATCGGGGCGAGCGCGGCCAGGTCGTAGGGCTTGAGGTCGAATTCGGCCACGATATCGAGCACACCCTCGGCCAGGAGCATGTACGACCACATGTCGCCGTATGCCCGGGTGCGCCAGACCGACCGGGAGAGGGCGACAAGCTCGTCGAGGTGACCGGTCTGATCCCACTGCTGGATGCTGTTGTAGCTGAGAGAAGCATCGGGGAGCGTTGCGACGCCGGAGACCTGGAGCCGGCGCGGCGCGGCATCCGGGGTGCGCTCGTCGGTCGACCAGGCGCCGGCGCCGGTGCGCGCCCACCAGCGCTTACCGAGGGCGGGGGAGCTCACCACGCCGACGACGGGGACGCCTTCGACCGCGAGGGAGATCAGGGTGCCCCAGATCGGCACGCCGCGGAGGAAACCGGCGGTGCCGTCGATCGGGTCGATGATCCACTGGCGTACGGTCGAGCCCGCGGTGCCGTATTCCTCACCCAGAATTCCGTCGTTCGGCCGTCGTACCGCGAGGAGGGCGCGGATGGCCCGTTCGACGGCCTGGTCGGCGTCCGTCACGGGAGTGCGATCCGGCTTGGTCGTGACGACGAGGTCCATCGCGGTGAAGCGATCGCGGGAGATGGCATCCGCCGCGTCGGCGAGTTCGATGGCGAGGGCCAGGTCGTCGTCGAGGCTGTAGGTCGAGGCCTCATCAGAGGCACTGTTTCGGGGAGGAATCGTCGCGTCGGTCACACTCCCAAGGATAGTAATTCCCGCGCGACTCACCGGTGCGCGGCCTCGATTGGCGCCGGGGACGTTTCCGGTGTTATTCTCTAGAGTCGCTTCGGGTCGTCCCGGAGAAACAAATACGCACCTCTAGCTCAATTGGCAGAGCAACTGACTCTTAATCAGTGGGTTCCGGGTTCAAGTCCCGGGGGTGCACCAAAAAGTCCGATCAGCAAAGGGTTCCGTTCTCACAAACGGCGCCCTTTTTTGTTGCGGTTATGATTTGGTCGGGAGCCAGGCGCAAGCCGGTCGATCTTTTCATCACGGGGGATGTCCATGACCATTCGCATCACAACGACGTCCACGAAGATCGGCTACGTCACGAGTAGTTGCGTGGTGGTGATTCTCTGCTCAGCCCTGACCATCGGCCTCCCACTCCCTGTCGCCTCCGTTGTGACGGGCGCACTCGCGCTGGTTCTGGTCGCCTTTGCTGCGCGAACCTTTCGCGGCGAGGGTGAACCCGTTGAACCGAGGCGCCCGTGGTGGCAAATGACGGCGCACCGGACATCCGGTCTCGTCTTCACACTTCTCTTCGGCGCGCAGGCAATCTACTTGCTGATCGCGGTCATCAGCCGCCCGGAGTCCGGGCTGTTGATAGTTCCACTGATCACGAACGCTGTGATCGCGGCGATGTTCGCGTTCTCGTCGATGCGGCTGGGAGTAACAGCGCGCGCGACCGCGTCGGGCCCGCAGTAGTTGCAACGACGTGCATGCGTCCCAGCCTCCAGGGTTGCGGGAGCAACGCGGCGGGTCGGGTATGCGCGAACGCAGGAGCAAACCGTCCGTCGGCGTGGCTCACGCCGTCGAGTAGTAATAGTCGCCACGTATCGCCGGGCGACCTGGAGTGCCGGGCGACCTGGAATGCCGGGCGACTTAGAATGGTGTCGGGTTGTCGGGGTTGTCGGGGTCGTCGGGTGTGGGGTCGAGGGTCCAGACGTCGACGACCGGTAGCCGGCGGTTTGGGTGCGGGTGTGGGTTTCCGGGGTGGTCTCATGTCGGCGGAGGGTTCGACGATGTAGCTGTACCCGGCCGGGGACGTCCACTCGATCCGGCCATCACCGAGGTGTCTCGGTGTCCACCTCGTGTAGCTCTTGACCGCGTGGTGGTAGGGGCAGAGGTGGGCGAGGTTCATCGCGTCGGTCTCGCCGCCGTGCTGCCACTCGACACTGTGATCCAGGTCCGAGCGTTTCGCGGAGCGGCGGCACCCAGGGAAGGTGCAGGTCTCGTCCCGCACCTCGAGCCATTTCTTGAGCGCGGCCGGGACCTTGTAGGTGTCGCGGCCCATCGAGAGCACCACCCCGGTTTCCGGGTGGGTGAGGAGCCGGGTGAAGCTCGGCGCCCCGGCCGCGAGCCGCCGCGCGGTGTCGGGGTCGATGGGTCCGTACCCGGCGAGGTACCCGGGTTCCGCGTTTTTGCCCAGCAGGGTCAGGACGGGAACGGTGACGTTGACCTGTGCGGCCACGCCGGCACCGAGTCCGTCCGGGGTGACGCCGCCGATCAGGACGTCGGTGAGCACGTCTACGGCGATCTGGGTCAGCGTGCGGGTTTCCTTGGGGCCTTGCAGGGTGAGGGCCACGTCGAGGGTGCGGTGGTAGGCGGCCTGCACTTTCTCGGCGTCCCCGGTCACACACAGGGAGGCCATGCCGTCGTTGAGGGCCTGGAACACGACGTGCCGGTCCTCGACGCTTTTCTGGTGCCTCGCGGTGATGGTTTCCGGGTGGGTGCGTTCTCGCACCCGGCGGGCCCGGTCGGCGAGTTTTGCCACGGTCAGCACTTCCGCAGCGGGCACGAGGACGCCTTCGAACACCGCGCGGGCCCGGGCGGCCTCCTCCGGATCGTCCCCCATTCGGATGCCCCAGGCCTGGTCCATGATGACTTGTGCGTGCCGGTAACTGATCGACCCGGAGGTGAGCGCTTCCCGGGTGGCGGGGAGGTCTTCGGCGAGGGTGCGGCTGGCCTCGATCAGGGTCTCCGCCGTGCGCCGCGGGAGCCGGAGCAGTGCCCCGACCTCGCAGGCGAACTCTTCCTTCGTGGCTTCTTCCGGCGACCACGGCGGGCGCCTCCCACCGGCGCGTTCTGCGGCCTCTGCCCGGGCCCGGCCGACATCGGCCAGCACCCGCTGGGCGGTATAGATCGCGTCGGCCCTCTTCGCGGTGGCCCGGTTCATTTCGCGGTCCGCGTCCCGGATCGCGTCGTAGACCTCGGCCAGCGACGGCTCCACGAGACCGAGGTGCGGTGGGTTCACATTCGGGTCGGGAGGAGTCCCGGGCGGGGGTTCCGCGGTGCTGTCGACCGGGCTGTCCACCGGGCTGTCCACCGGGCTGTCCACCGGGCTTTCCCGGTGGGGTTCTGAGGTATTTTCAGCTGTCATGCCGGTCACTCTACGGACCACCACCGACATCCCCGCGGCATCCACCACCCCACAAACCACCTGTGGATAACCCGATCAATAGGGGTTTTGTGGATAACTTTTCACCAACGGATGTGTCTCCCGTGCTGGGCCGCGACGGCGGGCCGGCACCGCGAACGAACACTCGGCCGCACGTGAGCCGCACACTCCATCGCCTGCCATCGTCAGGTCGATCGTCTTGACGATCGTCATTCGACGACAGCTGATTCCCGCGAGTTCCGTCCGGCGAGGGCGCAGGCCGTCTCCCATCTGCGTCAGGTACGTTGAGCGGTAACGGTAACGGTATCGGTGGCTGCGCCACGATCGCGCGGACCCTGACCGACGTCGCGGAATCGGTCGCACATACCCGCACCTTCCTGTTCCTGACTGTGGTTCCCCCGAGTCGATCGGGTGGCTTACCGATGCAGCGTGATGACCTGTGGTTCGCTGCCTCTTGCCGCTTCAGGGAGCCATACAGCGCGACTTTTTTGCGCGAGACCGACCTATCGTCGCCACATTCGCATACACTCATCGAGGGGAACCAAACAAACGGGGAAACCGGTTTTTTATTGGATCGATATCGGCGTTCGCCGTCAGGCGCATCGTCGGTGTCAACACTGTCGGGGGGCGGTGAGCACGGGCCCGAACTCACGTTCAGCCGGTGCCGAGCTCTCCGAACAAACATCTGGGGGAAGTTTGAAACAATCAACGCGAGCGCAGCTGGTGGACATTTCAACGGCAATCGTCATCGCCAGTCTCGTATTCGTGCCGCTCTTCTGGCTCGGCTACGACCTGGGGCCGATCCTGGGCATTTCCGTGCTCCTGGCCGTCGGCGTCCTGATGATTCGGTTGGCGCTGAGGCGGAAGCCGGACGCGGGGGAACGGCCTGAACCGGACTAGCGGCACCGGACCGGGATCTCGACACGCAGCCGCACACATTTTGGATGCGTTATCGCCCGGAGGAACACCCATGACCGCACAACAGGAGCGAGCGATCCTCACGCGCGAGAAGGTCATCGCGGGCGCCGCGGAGGTCTTCTATCGCCAGGGCTTCGGCGGCGCCACACTTTCCGACATCACGGCAGCCGCCGGTGTGACGAAAGGTGCCCTGTACTTTCACTTCCCCTCCAAGGACGACGTCGCACTCGCCATCATCGAGGCAGAGCACCGGATCGCGACCGCCGCCGCGGCGCGGATACTCGAATCGACGGCCGGACCACTCGAGTCCATGCTTCGGCTCTGCGCTGACCTCGCTGAACGACTGACCACCGATCCCATTGTTCGTGCCGGCATCCGCCTCACAACGGAGACGTCATCGTTCGACCGGTCACTGACACGTCCCTATGAGGACTGGCTCGCAACCTTCGAGGCCCTGGCGAGGGCGGCAACCGCGACGGGCGAACTCCGCGCCGGCACGGATGCCGCGAAGCTCGCGCACTTCATCATTCCCGCCTTCACGGGAGTCCAGGTGGTCTCCGACGTCTTCACGGAGCGTGCCGACCTCCGGCAGCGAGTTCGGGAGATGTGGGAGATTCTCCTGCCCGCACTCGTACCTCCCGGAGATGAGAGTTCCAGCCAGCGGATGCTGGAAGCGGCGTTCTCCCCTCGGTGATGCCGAATGCTGTCGGCGCTGGCCGAGGCGACGCGGACAGGGTAACGTCTGATCACCCGAGGAGAGGGATGTCCATGGACTTCGAGCAGGTCATTTCGGCCGGTGTGCAGGTGGTTGAGGCGGCCGGCGCGATCATCATGGTGCTTGGCGGGGCCCTCGCATTCGCGATCGCCCTGGTGCGGGTGCTGCGGTCCTCCACCCGCACCCAGGCGTACGTCGGCCTCCGTCGTGACCTGGGCCGGGCCATCCTCCTCGGCCTCGAGGTCCTCATCGTGGCAGATATCATTCGGACCATCCTCGTCGAACCGACCGTGCAGAGTGTCCTCGTCCTCGCCGTGATCGTCCTGATCCGCGTGGTGTTGAGCTTCTCTCTCGAGGTCGAAATGGACGGAGTCTGGCCGTGGTCTCGCTGGCGCGTCGATCCCGAAGCTTCCGTGACCCCGCAGTCACCCACGCACTAGTCCCGGAGCCATACCGCCGGGCCCACGCGGTCCCGTCACGCGCAGGCGGCGGGTCAGGCGGTCAGATCCGGGTCATGCCATCGCCCAGGATGAGGGCACCCAGCATGAGGGCCACGACCACGGTGACGGTCTGGGACGGGTTGACGATGCGCTTCTTGAGCGCCTCGAGCGGCTTGACCATGGTCTGCGGCGAGGCCAGGGTCATGATGACGGGAACGGCGACGCTGGACACCCCGATCACCGTGTAGACGAGGACGCAGATCACCAACTCGGCGAAGGGGAGCGCGCGTGCGCTCAGGGCGAGCCCGGCCGCCGTGCCGAGGACGAGCGCTTTCGGCCGGATATTGAGCACGAGTCCGACCCCGGCGCAGGACACCGGGCCCAGGGTCGCGATGCGGTTCAGCCAGGCCGGTTCGGCCAACCGGGGCGGCGACGGATGCACGAGCTTCCACAGGCCCGACCCGAGGAGAGCGGCGCCGAGGACGATCTCGACCCAGCCCAGGGCCGGTTGCACGACCGACATGTCCGCGGGGGAAGCCAGGTCAACGTCGCCGTGAACGCGGCCGTGACGACGATCAGCCCGACGATCCAGCCCGCGAGGAAAGCCGGGGCCGACCAGCGCTGTTTCGGAGAGAGCAACAGCAGCACCGTCACCAGGATGGGCGTCGTGCTGAGCGCGACGGCGAGTGCAAGCGGGAGCAATCGTCCGATGGTGGGGAGCATGGGGGCGTCTCACACCGTGCGCCGGGGCTCCGGCGCTGCCGCGGGTGTCGACCCGGGGGACGGGGGCGGCTTTGATTTCCGCGCATTCCGGTCCGCGACATCCGCCGCTTTGAGGAGCCGACGGGTCTCGGTCGTCGGTCCGAAGGCCGGCCTGACCCACGAGGCGTCGGGATCGGAGTCGACGAGGAACGTTCGGGCGAGCAGGGTGAGGGGGATCGCGAGGATGGCGCCGATCGGTCCGATCACGACGGCCCAGAACAGCACGGAGAAGAAGGTGATGGTCTGGTTGAGGGAGACGGCGCTGCCGACGGCCTTGGGCTGTATGATCGACTGCACGCCGCCGTTGATCACGCCGTAGACGATGATGACGGCGATCACGGTCGGCCAGCCGCCGACAAGATAGCCGAACACGACGGGCGGCGTGATGGCGAAAAAGTAGCCGATGTTGGGGATGAAACTGCAGAGGAAGGCCAGGAGTCCCCAGAGCAGGGCAGCGGGCACCTGGAGGATCCACAGCGCGATGGAGTTGAGAAAACCCTGCGCCAACCCGAGCACGGTCGTGACCACCATGTAGCGACGAACGTTCGCGGCGAAGACCTTGAGGGCATCGACGAGGCCCGGCCGGCGCTGGCTCAACTGCCCGAGAATGGTGTGCGCATAGGACGCGTCAGAGGACATCAGGATCAGCATGGTCAGGACGATGACCAGGAAGCCGACGATGCCGAAGAAACTGCCGAGGAAACCGGTGAGGTAGGGAACGAACCGGCTGGGTGTGAAGCCTTCCGTCATCGCCTGGATCTGCGCGTCGCCGATGCCGATCGTGTTGAGAAACTCGCCCAGGGAGACGCCGAGGTCGTGGATCTCCGCGGCATAGTCAGGCAGCATCGAGACGAATTGGGAGATCGCCACGATGACGACATAGAAGAAGCCGGACAGCAGTGCGAAGACGACGAGGATCACCGAGCCCGTCGCGAGGCCGTGCGGCACCCCGCGGCGTTCCAGGCGCACCCGGACCGGATGCGCGCAGATGGAGAGCACGAGAGTGAGCAGGACGGGGGCGAGAATGCCGCGGATGCCGCTCATCCCCATCGCCGTGATCGTGGCGGCGGCGAGGCCGACCAGGAGCAGCGTGCCGCGGGGATACCGGAGCAGTGGCGTGGGATCGGGTCCGACGATGCTCATGCTTGTTCCGCCATCCTCTGCGATGGGTGGTCCATCGAGTGGCTCCGCCAACGATTCACTGGGAAACGTAGTCCCATTTCGCGCGCTCAGCGTCCTTTCCGCGTTTCTCCGGCGTGGCACCTCGAAGCTAGTCTGAGAGGAACTAACCAGAGCGGGGGAGACGGATGCTGTCAGGCGAGCTGTTGAGTGAGGCCTACGGCCGGGTCGGCGGCGTGGTGCGTGCGGTCTTGCGGCAGGCCGGCCCGGCCGTGCTCGAATACCGGGCGGACCCGGAGGCGAATTCGATCGCCTGGCTGGTCTGGCACCTGACCCGGGTGCAGGACGGACACGTGTCCGAACTGCTCGGCGAGGAAGAACTCTGGACCAAGGACGGCTGGGCCGCGAGGTTCGACCTCCCCTTCTCCGACTCCGAGACCGGATACGGCCAGACCGCTGACCAGGTCGGGGGCGTCCGGGCCAGTGCCGACCTGCTCGGTGGCTATTTCGACGCCGTGCACGCCCGCACCCTCGCCTACCTTCCGACGCTGACCCCCGAGGACCTCGACCGCATCGTCGACACCTCGTGGAACCCGCCCGTGACGCTCGGAGCCCGGTTGGTGAGCGTGCTGGCCGACGACCTGCAGCACGCAGGCCAGGCCGCGTTCGTGCGTGGTCTGGCGGTCCGCTCCGGGGCCTGACCCCGCCGTGCGCCAGAGCGCCGTTCCGCCCGCTGCCGGTTCGCCGGGCGGGACGCGCGCGCGCGTGCCACTGTGGCTCAAGGTGCTCCTGTCGACGGCGCTGCTCTTCGTCATCGTCTGGTTCGTCGTCGTTCCGCAGTTCGCCGGCGTCGAGGCGGCCCTCGCCTCACTTGAAAGCGTCTCGCTGCCGCTCGTGGTCCTGGCCGCCGTCCTCCAGCTGTTCTCGCTGCTCTCGTTCAGTGCGCTGACCGCCGCGGTCCTCGGACCCGTCCGGCCGGACTACTTCACCCTGCTCCGGATCGACCTCGCGGACCTCGGGGTGAACCACGTCGTGCCCGGCGGGGGTGCGACGGCGGCCGCCGTGAGGTTCCGGCTTCTTGTCCGGGCCGGAGTGCGCTCTGGCGCCGCGATCACGGCCGCGACCATCGAGACCACCGGTTCGAACCTGGTGCTCGGGGTCGTGTTCGCCGGAGGGATCCTGCTGTCGTTCACGACCCTCGTCGTCACGGGAACGTATATCGCGGCAGGGACGGTGGTGCTGGTCCTGCTCGCCGGTTCCGGCGCAGGCGTCTGGCTCCTGACCCGCCGGACCGAGCTCGTCGTCCGGGGAGCGTGCCGGGTGGCGGCCCGCGTGCCGCTGATCTCCGCACAACGCGTCGAGGCCTTCGTCCGCTCTGTGGCGGCGCAGGTCCTCGAGCTCGTCACAGACCGGCGGCGGATGTCCGCGGCGCTCGGACTCGCCGGCGCGAACTGGCTGCTCGACGCGGCTTCGCTCGGAGTTCTGCTCGCCGCGTTCGGGCATCCACTTGCTGTAGGCCCGCTGCTTGCCGTCTATGGGCTCGCCGGGCTCCTGGCCCTCCTGCCGTTGACCCCGGGTGGCCTGGGCATCGTCGAGGGCGTGCTCGTGCCCGCTCTCGTCGCCGTCGGCACTCCGCATGCGACGGCGCTGCTCGCCGTCGTGGGCTGGCGGGCGCTCGAGTTCTGGCTGCCGATCCCGCTCGGCCTTGTGGCGTACCTGTCGTTGCGGCTCGGTGTGCTCCGGCGGCGTCCGGTCACTCCCTGAATGTCAGGGCCGCGATATTCGCTTCCAGGCATATTCATTCTCCGGGCGCCCCGGCGTCCCGTAGCGCGGAGAACGCACAACGGTTCCGGTCTCCGCGAGGTACTCCAGGTATCGGCGCGCCGTCACGCGGGAGATCCCGAGCCCGTCGGTGACCTCGCTCGAGGAGACGGCGGACTCGTGGTCCTTGAGGAACTCGATGACGGCCGTGAGGGTGCCTTCCGCGAGTCCCTTCGGCCGGGGCAGCTCGGCGGGGGCGCGCAGGCTCGCGAAGGCCAGGTCGACGTCTGACTGGTTGGTGACCCGGGATTGCGTGCCGAGCTGGAGCCGGAAGTCGCGGTACTGGCCGAGCTTCTGCGCGAAGGTCGCGTAGGTGAACGGCTTGATCAGGTATTGGACGATGCCTGCTGCCACGGCGCCGCGCACGATCGTCAGGTCGCGCACCGCCGTGATTGCGATGATGTCCGTCATCAACCCGGCCGAACGCATCCGGCGGCTGACGTCGAGGCCGTGGAGGTCGGGGAGCGTCATGTCCATCAGGACCAGGTCGATCGGGCTGCCCGTCGACTCCGCTTCCGCGAGCGACCGCAGGGCGGAGTGCCCGTCCCGCGCGGTCCCGGCGTGCACGAATCCCGCCAGGCGCCCGAGATAGACCGCGTGGGCTTCTGCCGCGATGGCCTCGTCCTCGACGACGAGCACGCGGATGTCCGAGTCAGGCATCGTGCGCATCCGTCCTTCCGGTGGGGCGCACGCTGGAAACCTCCGGGTAGGGGGTCCGGCAGGGCAGCGTGACCGTGAAGACGGCACCCGTCCTCCGGCCGATGGAGAGGGTGCCGCCGAGCCGGTTCACGGTCTGTCGGACCAGTGCGAGGCCGAGCCCGCGCCCGAACTCGCCGGGTTCCTTGGTGCTGAAGCCGCGGCGAAGCACATCGTCGATCGTGTCCGGATCGACGCCGTTTCCGCTGTCGGGGACTTCGATGACGACGGAGACCGCGCCGCTGCGCACCGAGAGGCGAACCTCACGCGGCGCCGGGGCGTCCATGGCGGCGTCGAGGGCGTTGTCGATCAGGTTGCCCACGATCGTGACGAGGTCCCTGGCCTGGAGTCCGGTGTCCGACAGGCTGCCGGTGGCCTCGACGGCGAGGTTGACGCCGAGCTCGCTGGCCTGTGCGAACTTGCCCATCAGCAGCGCGCTCAGCACGGGCTCGTCGACGGACGCAACCACCTCGTCGGTCAGCAGCTGGCCGAGTTCGAGGTCCCTGGTCGCGAACTCGAGTGCGTCTCCGGTGCGGCCGAGTTCCATCAGCGAGACGATCGTGTGCAGCCGGTTGGCATGCTCGTGGGTCTGGGCACGCAGAGCGTCGGACAGGGTCTGCATGGACTGCAGTTCGCTGCCGAGAGACTGCAGGTCGGTGTGGTCGCGGATCGTGGCCACCCACCCCATCGGCGTCGGTTTTCCGCGGCCGCTCACGGGCGGCGCGAGCGCGGGCTGTTGGTTGACGACGAGCACCCGGGTGCGGGTGAGATGGATCTCGTCCTGGACGGGCCTGCCGCTGCGGAGCAGGTCCCCGAGCCCAGCGGGGAGCTCGAGCTCGCCCAGGGTCGGGGCGGCGGCACCTCGCGGATTCGCCGGGCGGGACGGGATGCCGAGCAGCTCGGCGGCCTGGTCGTTGTAGAGCACGAGCTCGCCCTTCAGATCGACGAGGACGAGTCCTTCCCGAACGGAATGCAGCACGGAGTCGTAGTACACGAACAGCTGGGCGAGCTGTTCCGGTCCCCAACCCAGGGTGACCCTGCGCAGGTAACGCCCGATCAGGGACGTGACGAGCGCACCGGCCACCAGGAGGGCGAGCGCGAGGCCCAGGACAGCGGGCAGTCGTGCGGTCAGCGCGATCGACAGGTTGCTGGTCTTGACGCCGGCAGCGACGAGCGCGCGCACGGCTCCCTGCGCATCGACGACGGGCACGACCGCGCGGACGGACGGACCCAGGGTTCCCGTCGTGACTTCGGTGAACGGTGTTCCCACTAGGGCAGGGGCGATGGTGCCGATGTACGGCCGGCCGATCTCCGATTCGGTGGGGTGAGTCCATCTGGTTCGGTCAGGGGCCATGATCGTGATGAAGTCGAGCCCGGCCTTCTGCGTGACGCTCAGGGCATAGGGCTGCAGGAGCGCGCTCGGATCCGGGGTCCCGCTGGCCTCCAGGACGAGCGGGTTCTCCGCGATGGCCGTCGCGACCGACAGCATCCGGCTCTCGGTTTCGGCGTAGCCGCGATCGCGGGCGTCGATGAAGAGTGCGGTACCGACGAAGGCGGTCAGCGCGACGATGAAGACGAAATGGGCCAGGAAGAGCCGGCGCGCGATACTCCAGCCGCGAATCATGGCGTGCCGCCCTTCTCACCTCGATGTGACTGAAACCGTGTGTCCGTCGCCCGTGAACAATATGACCGCAACCGTGACGCCTCTCACCGAGTCGACCATTCTGAAACGCACAACACCAGACAAAGGAGTCTCTCATGGCAGCACTGCGAGCCACACGTCCGGTCCGCCCGGCGAAACGGATCGACAAGTCCCACTACCTCTACATCGCGGTCGTCGTGGCCGTCGTGCTCGGTATCACCGTCGGCTTGCTCTTCGGCGGCAAGGACGGCTTCGCCGTCTCGCTCAAGCCGCTCGGCGACGTATTCATCGCCCTGATCAAGATGATGATCTCGCCCATCATCTTCTGCACGATCGTGATCGGCATCGGCTCGATCGCCAAGGCCGCGACCGTCGGCCGGATCGGCGGACTGGCACTCGGTTACTTCCTGGTCATGTCCACGTTCGCACTCGGAATCGGGTTGCTGGTCGGGAACCTGATCCACCCCGGCGCCGGGCTCGACCTGAAGGCGGCCGCGGCGTACGTGCCACCGGCTGCCGCCGATTCACAGGGATTCTTCCTGGGCATCATCCCGACGACGCTGTTCTCCTCCGTGACGAGCGGCAACATCCTGCAGACCCTCTTCGTCGCCCTGATCGCCGGGTTCGCCCTGCAGAAGATGGGCAGGGCCGGCAAGCCGATTCTCGAAGCGATCGCGAACGTGCAGGCCCTCGTTTTCCGGATTCTGATCATGGTGATGTGGCTCGCGCCGATCGGCGCGTTCGGCGCCATCGCGGCGGTCGTGGGCGCCACGGGCTTCCAGGCGGTCGTGAGCCTCTTCACCCTGATGGGCGCCTTCTACCTCACCTGCATCCTCTTCATCGTCGTCATCCTCGGCGGGCTCCTCAAGATTTCCACCGGCGTGAGTATCTTCAAGCTGATGCGCTACCTCGGCCGGGAATACCTGCTGATCTTCTCGACCTCGTCGTCCGAGGCCGCGCTGCCGAGGCTGATCGCCAAGATGGAGCACCTCGGTGTCTCCAAGCCGGTCGTCGGCGTCACCGTGCCGACGGGCTATTCGTTCAACCTCGACGGCACCGCCATCTACCTGACCATGGCTTCCCTCTTCATCGCCACCGCGATGGGCCAGCCGCTCGCCCTCGGTGAGCAGATCGGCCTGCTCGTGTTCATGATCATCGCGTCCAAGGGAGCCGCCGGCGTGTCCGGCGCCGGCCTCGCGACCCTCGCCGCTGGACTGCAGGCCCACGCCCCGCAGCTGCTCGGCGGCGTCGGTTTCATCGTCGGCATCGACCGGTTCATGTCGGAGGCGCGTGCGCTCACGAACTTCACCGGCAATGCCGTCGCCACCGTGCTGATCGGGTCCTGGACCCGGGAGATCGACAGGGCCCAGGTCGACCGGGTCCTCGATCGCCTCGAACCGTTCGACGAGACCACCATGATGGCGCACACCGTCGACCCCACCCCCGCAGAACAATCCGTTGCGGCAGAACGGGCGGCGCAGTCCGCAGTGCTCGAAGACGCCAGGCACTGACCCCGGCTTCACCGTGAAGCGCGGCGCCGAGCCCGCACCTCGTCGAGGGCGGGCCCGCCGCCGCGCATCCGCCAGGTCACCGGGGGAGGGATAGTCTCGGAATCAGCGCGATACCAGGCGCCTGACCGGGGGACCGAGAAGAAGATG
The DNA here is from genome assembly GCF_027594785.1 of Cryobacterium breve. Taxonomy (GTDB): domain Bacteria; phylum Actinomycetota; class Actinomycetes; order Actinomycetales; family Microbacteriaceae; genus Cryobacterium; species Cryobacterium breve_A. The sequence continues at coordinate 1,029,789 of NZ_CP075584.1, read as the reverse complement.
ACGGAGATGCCCGACCTCACGTCGGAAGAAACCGTGAGCCAGAGTCCGAGGCCGGACGGGGCGGCGCCGCTCGCCGGTTTCGCCAGCCGGAGCACGGCGGAGGTGCTGGGCGAACTCGGGTCGACGGCCGCGGGCCTGAGCAGCGTCGAAGCCTCCCGTCGGCTCGCCGAGACCGGCCCCAACGCGGTCCGCACGCACAAGGCGGGACCCCTGTCCGTGCTCGGCAGGCAACTGCGCAGCCCGATCCTCATCCTCCTGATCGTCACCGCAGCCCTGTCGCTGCTCCTCGGGGACGTCACCAACTCGATCGTGATCGGCGTCATCCTCCTTGTCAGCGTCGGGCTCGGTTTCAGCAACGAGTACCGGGCCGAACTCGCCGCCGAGGCCCTGCATTCGCGGGTGACGCACAAGGCCGTCGCCGTCAGGGACGGCTCCCTGGTCGAGATCGATGTCGTCGACATCGTCCCCGGCGACATCCTGCACCTGTCCCTCGGCGCCGTCGTCCCCGCCGACATCCGCCTGCTCTCGTGTGAGGACCTGCTCTGTGACGAGAGCATCCTCACCGGGGAGTCCCTGCCGGTGGACAAGTCGCCGGAACCCGTCCCCGGCGGAGCGGCGCTCGGCGACCTGAGCTCCTGCGCATTGATGGGCACTGTCGTCCAGTCCGGAAGCTGCGTCGGCGTCGCCGTCTACACGGGAGTGCACGCCGAATTCGGGCGCATTGCGCTCGGTCTCGGCACCCGGCAGCCACAGACCGAGTTCGAGAACTGCCCTCCGGCGGTTCTCGCTGCTGCTGCTCGAGGTGGCCATCGGGTTGACGACGCTCATCTTCGTCGCGAACCTGCTGCTCCAGCGCCCCCTGCTCGAGTCCCTGTTGTTCTCGCTCGCGATCGCGGTCGGGATCACTCCCCAGCTCCTTCCTGCCGTCGTCTCCACGAGCCTCGCCACCGGAACCCGGGAACTCGCGAAGCGCAAGGTCCTGGTCAAGCGCCTCGTCTCGATCGAGGACCTCGGCGACATGGACGTGCTCGTCACCGACAAGACCGGAACCCTGACCGAGGGGAAGATCTCCTTCACGACGGCGCTCCCGGCAGCCCCGCACGTCGATGCGGACGACGTCCTGCGGTTCGGGCTGCTCGCGACCGAGGTCGACTACTCGACGGGCGCCGTGTCGACGGTCGGCCAGAATCCACTCGACGTCGCCGTCTGGGCCGCACCCGATGCCGCGGCGTCGCGGGTGTCCGCGTACGCCCGCCTCGACGTGATCCCGTTCGACCATGAGCGCCGGATGACCAGCGTGCTCGTGCGCGACCCCGAAGGCGCGGTCACGCTCGTCACCAAGGGCTCGCCGGAGGAGGTGCTCCAGGTCTGCCGTGACGTGGCACCGTCCGCCCGGCACCTGCTCGACGAGCAATACGCGAAGGGCAGCCGCGTCGTCGCGGTCGCGACCCGGTCTGCCGACGGGCTCACCGGCATCCGCCCGGCCGACGAAACCGACCTCACCCTCGCCGGGTTCCTCATCTTCCTCGACCGCCCGAAACAGAGCGCGCGGGTCTCGCTCAAGCGGCTCGAGACTCTGGGCATCTCCGTGAAGATCGCGACGGGAGACAACGCCCGGGTCGCGGAGAAGGTGTGCGGCGATCTCGGCCTCGAGTCGGGAGGCACGCTGACGGGCGGGGAGATCGACGCCCTCACGGATGCCGACCTCGCGGTCCGGGCGGAGGAAGCGAGCATCTTCGCGCGGGTGTCCCCGGAGCAGAAGTCCCGGCTCATCCACGTCCTGCGGGCGAACGGGCGTGCCGTCGGCTTCCTCGGCGACGGCGTCAACGACGCGCTCGCCCTGCACGGAGCCTGACATCGGGATCTCGGTGGACAGCGCAACGGACGTCGCCAAGGACGCCGCCGATGTCGTGCTCCTCGACAAAGACCTCGGCGTGCTGGCCGACGGGGTGATGGAAGGTCGACGGATCTTCGCGAACACGATCAAGTATGTGCTGATGGGGACCTCGAGCAATTTCGGCAACATGTTCAGCGCGGCAACGGCATCCGTCGTGCTCAGCTTCCTGCCGATGCTGCCCGGGCAGATTCTCCTGAACAACCTCCTGTACGACGCCGGCCAGCTCGCCATTCCCGGCGACCGGGTCGACAAGGAGCAACTGCTCGCGCCGTCACACTGGGACATCGGCTACATCCGGCGCTTCCATGTTCCTGTTCGGCCCGATCAGCTCGCTCTTCGACTTCGCGACTTTCGCGCTGATGCTCGTCGTCTTCCAGGCCGCGCCCGGGGAGTTCCGGGCCGGGTGGTTCATCGAATCGCTGGCCACGCAGACGCTCATCATCTTCGCGATCCGCACGCGCCGGGTGCCGTTCCTGCGTAGCAAGGCGTCTCGAGGGCTCACCATCTCGGCATTCTCCGTTGTCGCGATCGGCATGTACCTGCCGTTCTCTCCGCTCGCCGGCGTCCTCGGCTTCGACCCGTTGCCGTTGCCGTTCTTCCTCGCCCTGGCCGGGATGACCGTGCTGTACCTCGTCCTGGTCGAGTTCGCCAAGCAGTGGTTCTTCAGCCGCCCGGCACAACAGCCGCCGGCCATCCGGCAGCGGGTCTCGAGCCACCACCTCGCCCGGCGCGCGGCACGCTTCAGCGTCGTGGAACCGGGGGCGGTCGTCGCCAGGCGACGGTCGGCCGCCCGGCGCCGGCGGGCCAGGGCCGGCCGGAAATAGCCGCACGACGGAGGCGGATCCTGGCGGAGGCTGATCAGAGCGCGGCTCAGGAGGCGAGGGCGGTCACGATCGAACCGGCCCACTCCCGTGCCCTGTCGGAGCTCACCGGCGGCGAGCGGTCCGGTCTTGCCGTCGACGAGGAACCCTGTCGGCCTGGCCAGGATGTGAGCACCGGCGGCCCTGAGACTGCGGGCCACCCTCCCGGCGGCGTCCCCGTGCAGGGGGAGTGGATCCGGGTGTCGAATGCGGCCGCCTGGATGCCGCGCAGGGAGCCTGGGTGCAACTGGTCGAGGAAGGCCTGCATCCGCGGGGAGGGACGCCAACCGTTGATGGGGCAGCCGACGACGAGGAGATCCACTTCGGACAGGCTGTCCGGTCTGACGGTCGCGACCGACACCGCACTGCCGCCGATCGCATCCGCGATGGCCCCCGCGACGGATTCGGTGGTGCCGTAGTTGGAATCGAAGACAACGAGCGCGCTCACGAGCGGCCTCCACTAGGAAACGATGGTTCAGATGCTCCCAGTGTGGTCCCGGCCGGTGGGGCTGTCGAGGTTCGTTCGTGCCGGAGAAGTACCCAGAACGGGTGTCACACGGCTGCCGGTCAGTCGTCGAGACCGCGCGCGACCAGGGCCTCGCCGATCGCATCCGCCGCGTACAGCGACCGCACGACGACCGGCACCGCGAGCGCGAGCAGGGAACCCTGGGTGCCGCGGGCCCTGCGGGCCTCGAGCACCTCGGTGACGATCTCGGCGACGAGGGGGATGCAGCGCAGCGTGATCGCCACGAGCAGGCCGACCCGGTCGGCATCGACCCAGCGACCGAAGGGGCGGAGCAGCCGCTGGAACCCCTCGAGTACCGCTGTCACGGTGGTCGTGAGCGTGAAGAGCGCGGCGAGGGCGACGGCCACGAGCAGCCGGCCGGCCATGAGCGCCGCCGGGGCCCAGCCCGCGAGGAGCGCCTGGATCGGCACGGCGATCAGGAGGATCCACAGGATCGGGCCGATCTGCTGCCAGGCCGCGCGCGCGGGGCACGCCGGCCACGAGGTACAGGCCGGCGACGACGCCGAGCGCGACCAGGAGATGCCACGGTTCGCCGAGAATGCCGACCCAGAGCACCCCGGCCGACAGGACGGCCAGTTTGAGAAGGGTCGGCGCCCGGTGGAGGAGTGAGTGCCCCGGCGAGTAGAGGCCGATCATGCGAGCAGTGCCCGGTACGCGTCGATGGCCACGGCCGGTGCGCCGTCCGCGACGATGGCGCCGTCCTCGATGCAGATCACCCTGTCGAAGTCTTCGAGGAGATCGAGCTGGTGGGTGACGACGATCACCTGCTGGGTCATGGCCCGGAACAGGTCGGCGATGCGCCGGGAATTGCGGGCGTCCAGGAGTGTCGTCGGTTCGTCGGCCACGACGACCCGCGGCTCTCCGACGAGGACGGCGGCGAGGGCGAGAAGTTGCTTCTGGCCGCCGGAGAGCCGATGCGCCGGGTGGGCGGCGTGGGCGCTGAGCCCGAAACGGTCGAGTGCCTCCCGGGTGCGCCCGGCGATCTCGGCCGCGCTCAGTCCGCGTTTGCGGAGGCTGAACGCGACGTCTTCCTCGACGGTCGGCATCACGATCTGGTTGTCGGGATTGGTGAAGATGAAGCCGACCCGGCGTCGTACTTCGCGCGCGTTCTTCGCGACGAGGAGTCCGTCGACGGTGACGGTGCCGGCATCCGGTGTCACGAGCCCGTTGATCAGCCGGACGAGGGTGGATTTGCCCGAGCCGTTCGCTCCGACGATCCCGATGCGGCGTTCGGTGAGGGTGAGGCTCAGGTCGCGGAGCACGCGCCGGTCGCCGAAGGAGTGCGACACCCCGTCGAAGACGATCGTGCTCACGTCGGCCTACTCGTCCGAGGCCTGGGCCGGGGTGGTGGCCGCGGTGGTGGCCGCGGCGACCGTGCGGCGGCGGGGGATGAGGCCCGGGTACGCGCGGTGCACCTGGCTGGCGACGAGGACTGTGACGACGGCCTTGATCGCGTCTCCTGGCAGGAACTTCGAGGCGTCGACCAGGGCGCCCCAGATGGGGAGGTGCAGGGTGAACGCCGTGACGGGAACGCCGATGGCGTAGATCACGACGATGCCGCCGAGCACGGTCGCACCGAGCGCGGGCCAGAACGGGTATTTCGGGAGCAGCCGGCCGGTGAGGTACCCGATCACGAGCGCGCCGAGGAGCCAGCCGTACAGGTAGCCCGCCGACGGCGAGGTCGTGAACCAGGCGAGGCCGCCACGGCCGCCGGCGAGCAACGGCAGCCCGGCCGCCGTGAGGGCGAGAAAGAGGAACACGGCGAAGAAGCCCTTGCGGGCCCCGAGGATCGCGCCCGCGAGCATCACGCCCAGGGTCTGCAGGGTGATCGGCACCGCGATCACGCCGAGGGAGAGGGGGCCGGGGGCGCCGAGGGCCGCAATCAGCGCGGCGAAGATGGCGATCTGCGCGAGGTCGCGCACGGTCAGGATTCTGGCGGTCATGGTTTTCAATGTACGAGCAGTCCGGGGGTGCTTTCCAGAGGAGACCTACAAAGAATCCGGTGGATCTCTATCGGTCGGCACCCGAAACGGCCGCGGCGGCGATCTCGCTTCCCGTCCGGGCGGGCCGGGCGGCCCGCTCCTCCATCGCCGTGATCGCGTCGGCCGCGCGAACGAGGGCGAGGTGGGTGAGCGCCTGCGGCGTGTTGCCGGCCTGGCGGCCCGCGCCGACGTCGTATTCCTCGCTCAACAGCCCCACGTCGTTGGCGAATCCGACGAGCCGGTCCATCAGCGCCCGGGCGTCTTCGCCCCGCCCCGAGCTCGCATACTGCTCAACGAGCCAGAAGGAACAGGCGAGAAACGGATGCTCGCCGCCGGCCAGACCGTCGACGGGCACCTCCGTGCGGTAGCGCAGCACCAGGCCGTCCCGCATCAGGTCGGCCTCGATCGCGGCGACCGTGCCGAGCATCCGGGCATCCGTCGGTTCATGGAAGCCCACCTGCGGAAGCACAAGCAGGGAGGCGTCGACCTCGGTGCCGCCGAAGTACTGGGTGTATGTGCCGAGTTCGGCGTTGAAGCCCCGCTGCTCGATGTCCCTGCGGATCTCGTCCCTCAGGGCCGTCCAGCGTTCGACGGGGCCGTCGAGTCCGAACTCGGTGCAGCCACGTACCATCCGGTCGAAGGCCGCCCAGACCATCACCCGGGAGTGGGTGAATTCGCGGGCAGGCCCCCGCACCTCCCAGATGCCCTGATCCGGCCGGGACCAGGCTCCGCTCGAGGGACCCGATCAGTGCGCGCTGCAGCGGCCAGGAGAACTCGCCCTCCGTGAGACCGCTGTGGCGCGCGGCGTGCAGTGCCACCAGGACTTCGCCGATCACGTCGGCCTGGAACTGGTCGACGGCGCCGTTGCCGACCCGCACGGGGCTGGACCCGCGGTATCCGGGCAGGCTGGGGAGCTCACGCTCCGGCAGGTACCGCTCGCCGGCGAGCCCGTACATGATCTGCACGTCGTCGGGGTCGCCGGCGATCGCGCGCAGCAGCCAGCCGCGCCAGTCGTGGGCCTCCGCTTCATATCCGTGCGCGAGCAGCACGGTCAGGGTGAGCGCCGCGTCGCGGAGCCAGACATAGCGGTAGTCCCAGTTGCGGTGGCCGCCGCGGAATTCCGGGAGTGACGTCGTCGCCGCCGCGACGATGCCGCCGGTGTCCTCGTGAGTGAGCGCCCGCAGTACGAGCATGGAGCGCACGACTTCGTCCCGGTACGGGCCGTCGTGCGTGCAGGACCTGGCCCAGTCGGTCCACCAGGCGGTCGTCGCAGCCAGCGCTGCGTCGACGTCGACGGCGGCGGGCGGGGTTCGGTGCGAGGGATGCCAGGCGAGCTGCAGGTCGACGACCTCACCCGCCGCAACCGTGAATGTGGCCGTGTGCCGGTGGTCGGCGGCGGTCAGCTCCGGGCCGCGCACGGCGATGGCGTCGGGACCCGCGACGGCGAGCAACACCGTCTCGCCGTCCTGGTGCACCTGGCGCACCCAGGGAATGCTCACGGCGTAGCCGAAGCGGATGCGCAGTTCCTCTGCCATCTCGACGGAACCGGACACGCCGCGCACCCGGCGGAGCACGTCAGGGCGACCGTCACCGTGCGGCATGAAGTCGAGGACCTCGACACTCCCCGTCGGGGTGGTCCAGGTCTGGGACAGGATGAAGGTGCCGTCGAGATAGCTGCGCGTGCTCGTGGCGGCGGGGTCTGCCGGGGCGAGCAGCCAGCGCCCGTGGTCCTCGGTGCCGAGGAGCGCGCCGAACATCGACGCGGAGTCGAAGCGCGGCAGACAGAGCCAGTCGATGCTGCCGTCACTGCCGACCAGGGCACCCGAGTGGCAGTCGCCGATCAGGGCATAGTCCTCGATGTTCAGGGGCATGCAGACATCCTGCCATCGCGCGGGTGTCGGGCCGCTGTGAGCGGATGCCCGGGTCGGGACCGGGAGCGAATGCTCAGGCGACGAGGCGGGCGCGTTCTGCGGGTTCGACGGCGGTGTGGCCTGCGTGCGGCACGGCGGAGACAAGACGTTGTGGCTGCGGGGCGGCCGGCTTGCGCGCAGCGGCATCCGGTTCGGCCCAGACGGTGATCGGAGCGGGGGTGAACGACAGCGCCGCCGGTTCGCCGACGGACTCGCCGCGCAACTTCGAGGTCGCGCTGCGGAGCGCCGTCGTCAGGGAGGCGGCCACCTGGCGGGCCTTGAGGCCGTGGAAGATCACGTCGGTGTCTGCCGGGCTGCGCGGCACAAGGGTCCAGAGGCCCTGCTCGCCGATCAGCCGCGACAACTCGCCGTGGAAGAGGTCGAAGACCTCGTCGTCGCTGAGTTCGGGGGTGGGTATCACCGGGACCGGAATGGCAGGTGCGGCACGACGTCGTCGACCAAACATCGGGAGCCCCTTTCGCTTGAAAGCTCTTTCTGCTATCAGTGTGACGGCCCCGGGCGCGATTGAGCGACGGACACGCCGGTCGCTCACGAGTCCGAGTCAGAAACAGCAGGGATACCTAGCTGTCGATTTGACGCTCATCGGCATCTTTGACAATGGTGCCAATGGCGACGGCCGCGCTCAGGGCCCAGCCGATCCACATGAGCAGCAATCGCCAGTCGCGTGGTCCGCGCCGGGTCGCCTGCAGGATGTTCCAACCGCCGGCGACGACGCCGAGCATCGCGCTGCTGAAGATGAATTTTCGCATGGGTCCTCCGGGAACCACGGTACCCGGAACCGGACGGGGGCGGGTGCCGTCCGGCGGCCGGCTTCCGCCACGTTACGAGTGGGTGAACAAACTGACCGACCGTGCAGGAACTGACCGATCGGTCAGCTAAGGTGGTCCAGTGCCGATCGAACCGGAAGACCTCGTCCCCGCCGCTGTCGCGACTGTCCGCCCCGGTGCGGGAGCCGAGCCTGCGGGTCATGGCGCTGCAGCAGTTCGCAGCCGTCGGGTTCGCCGGTACCTCCCTGCAACAGATCGCGGCGTCCGCCGGGTACTCGAAATCGAGCGTGCTCTACCATTTCGCCTCGAAGGACGCCCTCCTCGGTGAAGTGCTCACCCCGGCCATTGAGCGCCTCGAGGACATCCTCGGCGGGTTCACGTCCACCTCGGAGGACGCTGCCTCGCGTCGTCAGTTCATCGAGGACTTCGTCGACTTCCTGCTCCAGTACCGGCTCGAAGTACACGTGCTGATCAACCAGGCCCAGTCCCTCAAGGGCATCGCCGTGATCGACAGGGCCAGGGCCCTGATCGTTCGCCTCGGCGACGCCCTCTGCCAGGAGCACGCCACGACCATCGACCGGATGCGCTTCGGTGTCGCGCTCGGCGGCGCGGCCTATTCGCTCGTCGCCGGCCTGACGTTCTTCGACGAGGACATCACGCCGACGGACGATCTCCGGCCCGCCCTCATCACCCTCCTCTCCGAACTCCTCGCCCCCGTCGCCGTCCGCACCACCCAGCCCAGGAAGTAATCACAATGGCAACCCTTCTGTATCGGATCGGCCACTTCGCTTACAAGCGCGCCTGGCTCGTCATCGGCGTGTGGGCGCTCCTCCTCATCGGAATCCTCGGCGGCGGCATCGCCCTGGGCGGCAAGACCGCCGAATCCTTCGCGATCCCCGGCACCGAATCGCAGGACGCGATCGACCAGCTCGCCGCCGTGTTCCCCCAGGCGGCCGGCGCCTCTGTGCAGGTCGTCTACAAGACGCCGGACGGGGCATCCGTCAACACGGAGCCGTACAAGACCGCCACCACCGACATGGCGACCGAACTCGAGGCCGTGCCCGGCGTCGTGTCCGTGATCACCCCCTATTCCGACTACGCTTCGAGCGCCATCTCGACGGACGAAGGGACCGCGCGCAGCGTCGTGCAACTCGACGGGCCATCCGCGGACGTGACGGACGCGACCCTCAACGCCGTCACGGCGACGGCGGCGATCGCCGAGAAGGCGGGTCTCGAGGTCGCCTTCGGTGGCCAGGTCTTCTCGTCCAACACCTTCGGCATCACCATCACCGAGGTGTTCGGCCTCCTCTTCGCCGGCGTCGTGCTGCTGATCACCTTCGGCTCGCTCGCCTCGGCCGGGATGCCGCTGCTGATGGCGCTCATCGGCGTCGGCGTGGCCATCGGCGGTATCACCGCGATCTCCGCGTTCGTGCCCGTCTCGAGCACCGCCCCGATGCTTGCGATGATGCTCGGGCTCGCCGTCGGGATCGACTACTCGCTCTTCATCCTGTCCCGGCACCGGACCCAGCTCGCGAGGGGGTCGAACCGCACGAATCGGCCTCGACGAGCGTGGCCACCGCCGGGAGCGCGGTCGTCTTCGCCGGGCTCACCGTCATCATCGCCCTGCTCGGACTGCTCGTCGTCGGAATTCCCTTCCTGAGCGTGATGGGGGTGGGAGCCGCGGTCGCCGTCTTCATCGCCATCCTCGTCGCCATCACCCTCCTGCCCGCCATTCTCGGCCTGGCCAAGGGCCGCCTCACCCCCGAAACCCGGCGGGCGCGCCCACAACCGGGCGACCATGCCGGACACCGGCCGGCCCACGATGGGCCGCCGCTGGGTCGGCCTCGTGATGAAGGCACCGATCGTCGCCGTGATCCTCGTCGTCGGAATCCTCGGCACCCTCGCGATCCCCGCCCTCAGCCTCGACCTCAACCTGCCGGACGGCGCCTCCGAGCCGGTCGACTCGACCCAGCACAAGGCATTCACCATGATCGAGGAGGGCTTCGGCCCCGGCTACAACGGCCCGCTCATCGTGGTGGTCGACATCACCCAGACCACGAACATCTTCCCGGACCTCGAGACGATCAGCGCCAAGCTGCGCACCCTGCCCGACGTCGCCTTCGTCGGCAAGGGCACCCCGAACGCCACGGTCGACACCGCGATCATCCAGGTGATGCCGAACAGCGCACCGAACGACCCGAAGACCAAGGACCTCGTCCAGGCCATTCGGGACCTCGCGCCGGGAATCGACTCCGAACTCGGGACTCCCGTCACGGTGACGGGAGCGACGGCCGTGTCGATCGATATCTCGAACCGGCTGAGCAACGCGCTCATCCCGTTCGCGCTCATTGTCGTCGGGCTCTCCATCATCCTGCTGACGATGGTGTTCCGTTCCGTCTTCGTGCCGGTCAAGGCAGCGATCGGGTTCCTGCTCTCCGTCTTCGCGTCGATCGGCGCGACCGTCGCGATCTTCCAGTGGGGCTGGTTCGCCGACCTGCTCGGGGTGAGCACGCCAGGCCCGATCCTGAGCTTCCTGCCGATCCTGCTGATGGCCGTGCTCTTCGGACTCGCCATGGACTACGAGGTCTTCCTCGTGTCCGGGATGCGTGAGGAGTACGTCAAGAGCAACGACGCGCGCCAGGCCGTCGTCTACGGCTTCGCACACGCCGCCCGCGTCGTCACCGCAGCGGCGCTCATCATGTTCTTCGTCTTCTTCGCCTTCGTGCCAGACGGCACCGGAGCGATCAAGGGCATTGCGTTCGCCCTCGCCGTCGGCGTGTTCCTCGACGCCTTCCTGGTGCGGATGACGCTCGTGCCCGCCGCGATGGCCCTCGCGGGCCGTGCCGCCTGGTGGCTGCCGCGCTGGCTCGACCGCCTGCTCCCCAACGTCGACATCGAAGGCGAAGGACTCCGCCACCACATGCTCGACAGTCACTGGGCGAAGGCGCAGGACGGCGCCATCACCGCGGACCAGGCCGTCTTCGGCCTGCCGGGCAGCACGATCGGCCCGCTCACCGTTTCCGTGCCGACCGGATCTGTGCTCGTCCTCACCGGGACCACCGCCCATCGCCGGGTGGTCGCCGCGACGCTCGCCGGCCGCCTCGACCCGGTCTCCGGTCGACTCCAGGTCCTCAGCTATCCGTTGCCCTCCGAACGCGGTCGCGCATTACGCGTCGTCGCGCTCGCCGACGTCGGCGACAGCCGGGACAACGGTATGACCGTGGGCGAACTGCTCGCCGAGCGGCTCGACCTCACCCAGCCACGGTTCCGCTCCCGCAGCCGCCGCAGCCAGCTCGACAGCTGGATCGGACGCGTCAACCGTGCCCTCGCCGACGACCGCGCCCCGCTCGCGCCCCTCACCGCGGCCACCCCCGTCTCCTCCCTGTCTGCCGTTTCCCGTGCCGCGGTCCTCGTCGCGGCGGCGCTCGCCGAACGTCCCGGCGTGGTCGTCATCGACCTCGGCGAAGGGCTCCCCGCCGATTCCGCGGGACGCAGCGTCGGTGCCGTGGTGGCGACCCTCGCTCCCGCCGACACCACGCTGATCTTCGCGGCGGCGGCGCAGCATCCGCTGACCGCAGCGGGCCGGTCCGTGCAGGTCGTCGACCTCGAAGCGCTCGAGCCCGTCGAACCGGCAGAGCTCGCCCTCGCCGGAGCTCGCGGCGGATATCCGCCGCTCGACCCTGACCCGCGTCATGCGACCCGGCCAACCGACACCCCCGACCCCCGCGACGCCGTCTTCGGCGCCGACTCCCTGGATGGAAAGGCTGCACTGCGATGAGCACCAGGCTCGAACGACTCTTCAGCCGCACGCCGGGACAGCGCCGCTGGACCTTCGGCGCCGTACTCGCCGGACTGATCGTGGTACCGCTCGCGGTCGCAGGCGTCTTCGCCGGCGCGCTCGCGACCGCAGACCAGCGGCTCGACACCCTGCCCGCGATCGTCGTCAACAACGACACCTTCGTCACGACGACGGCCGCAGACGGCACAAAGCAGACCGTGCTCGCCGGGCGCCTGCTCGTGACCGAGCTGACCGCGCCGGCCTCGTCGAGGACTGCGTCGACCGGGTTCGCCTGGACGATCTCCAATTCCGCGGATGCGGCGGCCGCCCTCGCCTCCGGCAAGGCGTACGCGGTGCTCACCATCCCCGCCGATTTCTCCAAATCGATCACCTCGATCGGCACCGCAGCACCGACCCAGGCCGAACTCGCCATCCGCACCGACGACGCGCATTCCTACCTCGCCGGAACCGTCGCAGGGACCGTCGGGTCCGCGATGACGGGCGTCTTCGGCCGTCAGATCACCACCCAGTACCTGAGCGGCCTGTACAAAGGCCTGACCACGCTCGGCGGCTCGCTGACCACGGCAGCGGATGGCGCCGGCCAGGTCTCCACGGGAGTCACCGGAGTGGCCACCGGCCTGGATTCCCTCTCCGGGGGCGCGTCCTCCGCGGCCACCGGAGCGGCGTCCGCCGCGACCGGAGCGTCGAGCTTCGCGACCGGAGTGACGGCGTACACGAACGGGGTGGATGCGCTCAGCGCGGGCCTCGGCAAGCTCGACTCCGGCACGGCGGGGCTCAGCGCCCTCAGCAGTGGCGTCGCCCAGTACACCGGGGGAGTCACGCAGGCGGCGACCGGGTTGTCGAGCCTGTCTGCGGCGATACCCCTCGTCCCCACCTATGACGCGATGGCGCAGGCAGTCGCCGCCGATCCCACCCACGCCTCGGAGATCATCGCGAAGTACCGCGCGTACTTCACCCAGTATTCCGGTGGCATCACGGGCGTTCAGGGCGGGCTCGACACCCTGTCCACCCAGGGCACCGGACTCAGCCAGCAGACGACATCCGCTCTCACGGGCGTCCAGGGCGGCGTCGCGCAGAGCGCGGCAGGGGCCGCGAAGCTCGCAGCGGGATCCGCATCGCTCCGAACCGGCGCGACCGGCCTCGCCTCGGGCGTCTCGAGCCTCTCGAGCGGCGTCTCCCAGCTCGCGACCGGGACCGCCGGCGCGGCCACCGGGGTGCACCAGCTCGAGACGGGCGCGAGCCAGCTCGCGACCGGGCTCGCGTCCGGAGCCGAGAGCGCGAAGAAACTGAACCAGGACGACCCTGCGCAGTCGGCTTCGGTCGTTTCGGAGCCCGTCGCCATCACCACGAGCCGCGACAATCCGATCACGACGATCGGCCCGCTCCTCGGCATGGTCTTCGTTCCCGTCGGGCTCTGGATCGGCGCGCTCGCGATCTTCCTCGTGATGCGCCCGGTGACGAGCACCGCGCTCGCGTCGACGGCCTCGACCGGGCGCCTCGTCTCGCGTGGCTTCGGCCGGGCATTCGGCCTCGCCGCCGTCCAGGCGGTCGTCGTCGTCGCCCTGCTGCACGCGTCGCTCGGCGTGACCTGGACCCTGCTCCCCGCGACACTGGGCTTCGCGGTGTTCCTCGCGTTCGTGTTCGTCGCGGTGCACCAGTTCCTTACCGTGGCGTTCGGCAGGGTCGGCATCGTCATCTCCCTCGTGCTCCTCGCCCTGCAACTCACGGCGGTCGGCGGCCTGTACCCGATCGAGCTCGTCTCGGCGCCGTTCCAGGCGATCAGCCCGTTCCTGCCGCTCACCTGGGCCGTGCGCGGCATGCAGGGGATCGTGTCGGGTGGGGGAGCCGGCGCGCTCAATGCCGTGGGCATCCTGCTGCTCTTCGCGGTGGTGAGCATCGGCCTGACCTTCTGGGCCGTTGCCGCCAAGCGTGGCCCGCGTTCCTTCGCCCTGGCCCTCGCCCGCGGCTGACCCCGCCCCGCATCCGCCCTTGCCCTGCCCCTAACGAATTCGACGGAGATTCTGTCCGGAAAGATCTTAAACCGCGCTCTCACGTACTCAAAACGCAAAAACTCCGTCGAATTCGTTGGGGGCTAGTGCTGCTGGCCGGGACGCAGGGACTCGCGGGCGCGAGGCGAGCGCGGGGCGCGGCGCACCCGGCGCTGATTCGTGTGCAGGCGCGCGAACGCGAGGGTCTCCACGAGAAGCACGAGGCGTTCCTGCTCGGTACGCGCCTTGCGGGTGTTGACCTCCGCGACGATCCGGCCGTCCCAGTCCGTGCGCGCGAGCAGGTTGAGCACCTCGGCGACCGGCTCGCTGCCCCGGCCGGGCAGCAGGTGCTCGTCGAAGACCTTGCCCTCGTCAAGGGAGCCTGACCCGTCGCACAGGTGCACGTGCCTGAGGCGGGCGCCGAGCTCCGTCGCCATCGCGAGGCTGTCGAGCCCGCTCAGGGCGCAGTGCGAGAAGTCGAGCGTGACCGCGTCGCAGTCCATCCGGGTGGTGTCCCAGCCGGGGGAGTACGCCTTCATGCTCCGGCCGCCGAACTTCCACGGGAACATGTTCTCGACCGCGATCTCGATGCCGCTCTGCGCGCTGATCTCGCGCACGGAGTCGAGGAACGTGACGGCGAAGTCGGCCTGCCAGCGAAACGGCGGATGCACGACGACGGTTCGCGCCCCGACCTCGGCCGCGAGGGCTGCCGATCGTTCGAGCTTCACGAGCGGGTCCCTGCCCCAGACGAAATGCGTGAGCAGGAGCACGGGCGCGTGGATCGAGAAGATCGGCAGCTTGTATTTCCGCGAGAGGGCCAGGAGCGCAGCGGCATCCTGGGTGACCTCGTCGCGGGAGACCATGATTTCGATGCCGTCGTATCCCGCGAGCTTCGCAAGCCGGAAGGCATGCTCTGTCGAGAGCGGATAGGCGCACGTCGTGCTCATGCCGATGCGAATCATTGGCGCCAGAGTAAACCCGACGGTTGAACGGTGGGTGTCGCGCGGCCCAATAATCAGGGAGCTCGGCACGGGCTGCTGGTATCCTTGGAAGTCCACCAAGGTGCGTGCGCCGTGCAGGTACCGGAACGGACCAGCCATTTCGATCGAAGCCGTCACCACGCCCGCTGCCGAGCCGAAGGTGACCTACGCCCTCGTCGCCGTCTCGAACCGGCTGCCCGTGGACTTCGTCGTCGCCGAAGACGGCACCGAGAGCTGGAAGACCTCACCGGGCGGACTCGTCACCGCCCTGGAACCGCTGATGCGCTCGTCCGATGGCGCCTGGGTCGGCTGGCCCGGCGTCGCAGACCGCGAGTTCGCCCCCTTCGAGAACGACGGCATCAACATCGTTCCCGTCTCGCTGACCGACGCCGACCTCGAGGACTACTACGAGGGCTTCTCCAACGACACCCTCTGGCCGCTCTACCACGACGTGATCTCCCCGCCGAGCTTCCACCGCGAATGGTGGGAGGCATACGTGCGCGTGAACCGGCGGTTCGCCGAAGCGGCCGCCGCGGCCGCGGCATCCGGTGCCACCGTCTGGGTACACGACTACCAGCTGCAACTCGTGCCGCGGATGCTGCGCGACATGCGCCCCGACCTCGTCATCGGCTTCTTCAACCACATACCGTTCCCGCCGTACGGCATCTACGCGCAGGCTCCCGTGGCGCAAACAGATCCTCGACGGCCTGCTCGGCGCCGACCTGATCGGCTTCCAGCGGCTGGCGGATGCCGGTAACTTCTCCCGCGCGGTCCGTCGCCTCTTCGGCTACTCCACCCGCGGTGTCGCGATCGACGTTCCGGGCGCCGGGGGACACCACCGCCGCGTGATCGCCAAGCACTTCCCGATCTCCATCGACGCCATCGCATACGCCGACCTCGCGAAGCAGCCGGAGATCCAGGCCCGCGCGCGCCGCATCCGCGAAGACCTCGGCAACCCGAAGACGATCATCCTCGGCGTCGACAGGCTCGACTACACGAAGGGCATCGGCCACCGTCTGAAGGCCTTCGGCGAGCTCCTCGAGGACGGGTCGATTTCCGTCGAGGACGTCACCCTCGTGCAGGTCGCGAGCCCCTCCCGGGAGCGCGTCGGCGCATACATGGCCCTCCGCGACGAGATCGAACTCGCCGTCGGCCGCATCAACGGCGACTACTCGACGATCAGCCACACCGCGATCAGCTACCACCACCACGGCTACCCGCGCGAAGAGATGGTCGCCCTGTACCTCGCCGCAGACGTCATGCTCGTCACCGCCCTCCGCGACGGGATGAACCTCGTCGCCAAGGAATACGTCGCCGTCCGCGACGACAAGGACGGCGTGCTCGTGCTGAGCGAATTCGCCGGGGCCGCCGACGAACTCAAGCAGGCCGTACTGATCAACCCGCACGACATCGACGGAATGAAGGCGGCGATCCTCCGGGCGATCGCGATGCCGCGCCCCGAACGGCAGCGGCGGATGCGGGCTCTTCGCCGGAAGGTGTTCGACAACGACGTCGCCGCCTGGTCGTCGTCGTTCCTGCGCACACTCCGGGAGGGCGCCGCCGTGCAGCCCGGCGTACCCGACGACCTCGTCCACGCCGTCCGCGACTTCAGTGCGGCGGGCTCGCTGCTCATCGCGCTTGACTTCGACGGCACCGTCGCCCCGATCGTTGACAACCCCCAGGACTCGCGTGCCGTTGCCGGCACCCGCGAGGCCGTCGAACGCCTGATCGGGCTCGACGGCGTGCGTGTCGCCCTCGTCTCCGGCCGATCGCTCGCGAGCCTGCGCCAGGTCGCCGAACCGCAGATCGAGGTGCTCCTGACCGGTTCACACGGCATCGAGGTGCAACTGGACAACCCGGGCGAAGAGCTCGGGCTCGACCAGGACGAACTCGACCAGCTCGACACGCTCACCCGGGTGCTCGAGCGGGTCTCGGCATCCGTGACGGGCGTGTGGATCGAACGCAAGCCCGCCGGGCTCGCCCTGCACACGCGCAAGGCGACCGTGCAGGCCGCCCAGGCCGTGCAACGCGACGCCCGCGCACAGCTCGGCGCCGTCCTTCCGGATCTCACCGTGCGCGAGGGCAAGAACGTGCTCGAATTCGCCGTGCGTTCGAGTTCGAAGGGCGACGCTCTCGAACGGCTCCGTGCATACACGGGCGCCGACCGGGTGTTCTACGCCGGTGACGACGTGACAGACGAAGACGCCTTCACCGCGCTGCACCCCAGCGACCTCGGACTCAAGATCGGCGCGGGCACGACCATCGCGGGCTACCGGGTGCGCGGACCGGAGGAAGTGCCGATCGTGCTCCAGCTGATCGCCGACCTCCGGGAGGCCGCCGAAGCTTCAGGAACCCCCGGAACTCCCAGCGAACGGTAACCCTGCGGCAAAGTTCCCGAAACACAGGTTCTAGAATCACTACATGCCTGAGATCGATCTGAAACCGCGTAGTCGCGACGTCACCGACGGAATCGAAGCCACGACCTCCCGCGGAATGCTCCGCGCGGTCGGGATGGGCGACGCCGACTGGGACAAACCCCAGATCGGCATCGCGAGTTCCTGGAACGAGATCACCCCGTGCAACCTGTCCCTCGACCGCCTCGCGCAGGCGGCCAAGGAGGGTGTGCACTCCGGCGGCGGCTACCCGCTGCAGTTCGGCACCATCTCCGTCTCCGACGGCATCTCGATGGGCCACGAGGGCATGCACTTCTCCCTCGTCTCCCGGGAGGTCATCGCGGACTCCGTCGAGGTCGTCATGCAGGCCGAGCGCCTCGACGGCTCCGTCCTGCTCGCCGGCTGCGACAAGTCCCTGCCCGGCATGCTGATGGCTGCCGCCCGCCTCGATCTCGCAAGCGTCTTCCTCTATGCCGGCTCGATCGCGCCCGGCTGGGTCAAGCTCTCCGACGGCACCGAAAAAGACATCACCATCATCGACTCGTTCGAGGCCGTCGGCGCCGTCAAGGCCGGGCGGATGTCCGTGGCCGACGCCAAGCGGATCGAGTGCGCCTTCGCCCCCGGCGAGGGCCTGCGGCGGCATGTACACGGCCAACACCATGGCGAGCGTCGCAGAAGCCCTCGGCATGAGCCTGCCGGGATCCGCGTCCCCCGCCTCGGCCGACCGCCGCCGCGACTACTACGCGCACCGCTCCGGCGAGGCCGTCGTCAACCTGCTGCGCCTCGGTATCACGGCCAGGGACATCCTCACCCGCAAGGCCTTCGAGAATGCAATCGCCGTGGCCATGGCCTTCGGGGGATCCACGAACGTGGTGCTGCACCTCCTCGCCATCGCCCGGGAGGCCGAGGTCGAGCCTGAGCCTCGACGACTTCAACGTGATCGGCGACAAGGTTCCGCACATCGGCGACCTGAAGCCGTTCGGCAAGTACGTCATGAACGACGTCGACCGCCACGGCGGGGTGCCCGCCGTGATGCGCGCCCTGCTCGAGGCCGGCCTCATCCACGGGGACGCGCTCACCGTGACCGGCAAGACCGTCGCAGAGAACCTCGCGGAGATCGACCCGCCCGACCTCGACGGCGAGGTGCTCCGCACGCTCGACAACCCGATCCACAAGAGCGGCGGCATCACCATCCTCAAGGGCTCGATGGCTCCGGAGGGCGCCGTCGTCAAGACCGCCGGCTTCGACAGCGACGTGTTCACCGGCCCTGCCCGCGTCTTCGAACGCGAGCGCGCTGCGATGGACGCCCTCACCGAGGGTGCCATCGAGAAGGGCGTCGTCGTCGTCATCCGTTACGAAGGCCCGAAGGGCGGCCCCGGCATGCGGGAGATGCTCTCGATCACCGCCGCCATCAAGGGCGCCGGGCTCGGTGCCGATGTACTACTGTTAACGGACGGCAGATTCTCAGGCGGCACAACCGGACTGTGTATCGGCCACATAGCACCCGAAGCGGTGGACGCAGGTCCGATCGCCTTCGTGCGCGATGGTGATCTCATACGGGTCGATATCGCAGCTCGCACGCTCGACCTACTGGTCGACCCTGAAGAGCTCGACGCCCGACGAGTCGGCTGGGCGCCTCTCCCTCCGCGCTACACCCGCGGCGTGCTCGCCAAGTACACGAAGCTCGTGCAATCGGCCGCCGTCGGCGCCGTCACGGGGTAGCGCTCACCATTCGAACTCGACCTTAGGGACCTGACTCAATGACCGCGGAACAGAACCCCGTGCCATCACCCACGCCCTCGCCGACCTCGGCCGCCACTCCGTCCGCCGCAGCGCCGGCCGCGGCGGCATCCGGTGAACCCGAACTCCTCACCGGTTCCGGTGCGATCATCCGCACCCTCGAACTGCTGGGCGTGACGGATGTCTTCGGCCTGCCCGGCGGCGCCGTCATCCCGCTCTACGACGAGCTGATGACCCAGGACGCCATCCGGCACATCCTGGTGCGCCACGAGCAGGGCGCCGGCCACGCTGCCGAGGGCTACGCCTCGGCGAGCAACCGCGTCGGCGTCGCCATCGCGACGTCCGGCCCTGGGGCGACGAACCTCGTCACGGCAATCGCCGATGCCTACATGGACTCGGTGCCCATCCTGTGCATCACCGGCCAGGTCTTCTCGACGCTGATGGGCACGGATGCCTTCCAGGAGGCCGACATCGTCGGGATCACGATGCCGATCACGAAGCACTCGTTCCTCGTCAAGCGCCCGGAAGACGTTCCCGGTGCGATCGCATCCGCGTACCTGATCGCCTCGACCGGCCGGCCGGGTCCCGTGCTCGTCGACATCACCAAGGACGCCCAGCAGAAGACGGCGCCCTTCATCTGGCCGCCGAAGATCGACCTGCCCGGCTACCGTCCGATCACCAAGGCCCATGGCAAGCAGGTGCAGGCGGCAGCCCAGCTGCTCGCCGATGCGAAGAAGCCCGTGCTGTACGTCGGCGGCGGTGTCATCCGCGCCCGCGCATCCGCCGAGCTCCCTCGCCTTCGCCGAACTCACCGGCACGCCGGTCGTCACCACGCTGATGGCCCGTGGAGCGTTCCCGGACTCGCACGACCAGCACCTCGGGATGCCGGGCATGCACGGGACCGTTTCCGCCGTGCTGTCGCTGCAGGAGGCCGACCTGATCATCGCGCTCGGCGCCCGCTTCGACGACCGGGTCACCGGGAAGGTCAGCGAGTTCGCGCCGCACGCCACGATCGTTCACGTCGACGTCGACCCCGCAGAGATCTCCAAGATCCGCACCGCCGACGTGCCCATCGTCGGAGACGCCAAGGACGTGCTCGCCGACCTGGCCGTCGCGTTCTCCGCTGTGCTCAAGACGACCACCCCGGACTTCACCGAGTGGTGGACCTACCTGAACGGCCTCCGCGAGGAGTTCCCGCTCGGCTACTCCGAGCCGACGGACGGCCTGCTCGCCCCGCAGTACGTGATCAAGCGCATCGGCGAGCTCACCGGTCCGGAAGGCGTCTACGCCGCCGGCGTCGGCCAGCACCAGATGTGGGCGGCCCAGTACATCAAGTACGAGCGCCCCAACTCCTGGCTGAACTCGGGTGGCGCGGGCACGATGGGCTACTCCGTTCCCGCCGCGATGGGCGCCAAGGTCGCAGAACCCGACCGGGTGGTCTGGTCGATCGACGGCGACGGATGCTTCCAGATGACCAACCAGGAACTCGCGACCTGCACCATCAACAACATCCCGATCAAGGTCGCGATCATCAACAACTCCTCGCTCGGCATGGTGCGCCAGTGGCAGACCCTGTTCTATGACGGGCGGCACTCCTTCACCGACCTGAACACCGGCCACGGCTCGGCGATGGTGCCCGACTTCGTGAAGCTCGCCGAGGCTTATGGCGCGCTCGGTATCCGTGTCACGAGCGCGGACCAGGTCGACGACGCGATCAAGCTCGCCCTTGCGACGAACGACCGGCCCGTCGTGATCGACTTCGTGGTCAGCCGCGACGCGATGGTGTGGCCGATGGTGCCGCAGGGCGTCAGCAACAGCTACGTGCAGTACGCGAAAGACCACGCACCGACCTGGGGAGAGGAGTAAGCCCATGAGTTCCCATGTCCTGAGCCTCCTCGTCGAGGACAAGCCCGGCCTGTTGACCCGCGTCGCCGGCCTCTTTGCCCGCCGCGGCTTCAACATCGAAAGCCTCGCGGTCGGTCACACCGAGATCCCCGGCCTGTCGCGGATCACCATCCTCGTCGACGTCGAGGACCTCCCGCTCGAGCAGGTCACGAAGCAGCTCAACAAGCTGATCAACGTGATCAAGATCGTCGAGCTCGACCCCGCGCAGTCCGTGCACCGCGAGCACCTGCTCGTCAAGGTGCGTGCGGACAACACGACGAGGTCCCAGGTGCTCGAGGCGGTGACGCTGTTCCGTGCGCGGGTCGTCGACGTCGCCCCTGACTCCGTCGTGATCGAGGTCACCGGGGATTCCGGCAAGACCCAGGCGCTGCTGCGCGTGCTCGAGCCCTACGGGATCAAGGAGATCGCACAATCCGGACTGCTCGCCATCGGCCGCGGGTCCAAATCGATCACCGAACGCGTGTTCAAGAGCTAGCGTCCGCCCCGCACCCCCTTTCTTCACCGACCTTTCTTCACCAAACAACTAGGAGATAACCACTCGTGTCTGAGATTTACTACGACAAAGACGCTGACCTGTCGATCATCCAGGGCAAGAAGGTAGCCGTCATCGGCTACGGCTCGCAGGGACACGCGCATGCCCAGAACCTCCGCGACTCGGGTGTCGAGGTCGTCATCGGTCTCAAGGACGGCTCGAAGTCGAAGGCCAAGGCCGAAGAGGTCGGCTTCACCGTCCTCAGCACCGCCGAGGCGGCCAAGTGGGCCGACGTCATCGTCATCCTCGCACCCGACCAGGTGCAGCGTCACCTGTACGCCGCTGACGTGCTTCCGAACCTCGCCGCCGGGAAGGCGCTCGTCTTCGGACACGGCTTCAACATCCGCTTCGGCTACATCACCGCGCCGGAGGGCGTCGACGTCGTCATGGTCGCCCCCAAGGGACCGGGCCACACCGTGCGCCGCGAATTCGAGGCCGGCCGTGGCGTTCCCGTCATCGTCGCCGTCGAGAAGGATGCGACCGGCAATGCCTGGCCGCTGACCCTCAGCTACGCGAAGGCGATCGGCGGGCTCCGTGCCGCCGGCATCAAGACCACCTTCACCGAAGAGACCGAGACCGACCTGTTCGGCGAGCAGGCCGTGCTCTGCGGCGGCGTCTCGCAGCTGATCCAGTACGGCTTCGAGACCCTGACCGAAGCCGGCTACCAGCCGCAGGTCGCCTACTTCGAGGTGCTGCACGAGCTCAAGCTCATCGTCGACCTGATGTGGGAGGGCGGCATCGCCAAGCAGCGCTGGAGTGTCTCCGACACCGCGGAATACGGCGACTACGTCTCCGGCCCCCGCGTGATCGACCCGCACGTCAAGGAGAACATGAAGGCCGTTCTCGCCGACATCCAGAGCGGCGCGTTCGCCGAACGCTTCATCGCCGACCAGGACGCCGGAGCACCCGAGTTCCTGGCTCTCCGCAAGAAGGGCGAAGAGCACCCGATCGAGGCCACCGGTCGCGAGCCTGCGCAAGCTCTTCGCGTGGAACGCCTCGAACGACGACGACTACGTCGACGGCGAAGCCGCCCGCTAAGCACCGCGCGCAGCGCACGCCGCGCATCGCATAAGAAAGGCGGGGCCCCTCTATCCGAGGGGCCCCGCCTTTCTTGCTGTGGCCAGGGGTCAGGGGGTGGCGAGGACGGCCTCTTCTGCCTCCTCGAAGGCGAGTTCCGGCGGAGCCTTGCGGAATCCCTTCGTCAGGAAGGCGAGCACAACCACTCCCACAGCGAGCCAGACCAGGCCGAGCGTGACGGCGTTCACGTCGAGTTGGGTGAGCAGCCACGCGTCAACGACGGCGCCGATCGCGGGAATGACGACGTAGAGCCAGACGTTGTGACGAATCCCGGCCTTCCGTTCACGGACGAAGAAAGCAATCACGGCGAGGTTCACGAACGTGAACGCCGTGAAGGCGCCGAAGTTGATGAACGACGTGGACGTGGCCACGTCGAGGAACAGTGCGATCAGCCCGACAACGCCGGTGATGACGATGCTGATCACCGGGGTGCGGTAGCGCTCGCTGATCGCACCGAAGATCCGGCGCGGGAGCACGCCGTCGCGGCCCATCGCGTAGAGCAGTCTGGCGCCGCCGGCCTGGGCGGCGAGCCCTGAGGCGAACTGGCCGAGTACGAGGCCGGCGATGAAGATCGCGCCGAAGACGTTGCCGCCGATCGTGAGTGCGATGTCGAAGGCGGCGGACGAGGAGTTCTCGAACACGCCGCCGGGGTGCACGAGAGTGGTCGTGTACGCGACGAGCACGAAGATGGCCCCGCCGATCAGTGCGATCAGCATGATGGCCCGCGGCATCGTCTTACGCGGGTTGATCGTCTCCTCCGTGAGTGTCGTCACCGCGTCGAAGCCGAGGAACGAATATGCGGCGATCGCGGCCCCCGCCGAGATCCCGCTGATGCCTGCGGTGTCGCTGAAGAACGGTGCAGAGCCTGAACAGGGCCATCGGGCCGGAATTCGTGACGACGGAGCCGATCGAGAGGGCGACGAAGAGCAGGATGACGAGGACCTGGAAGGCCATCAGAAGGTAGTTCGCCTTCTGCGCCACCCGGATGCCGATGATGTTGAGCGCGGTCGTCGTGAGGATGAAGCCGAGGATCCAGATCCACCCGGGCACGCCGGGGAACTGCGCCCCGAGATAGGCCCCGCCGATCAGCCAGATCACCATGGGCAGGAAGAGGTAGTCGAGGAGCACGGCCCAGCCGACGAGGAACCCGACCCGGGAGTCGATCGCGCGGCGCACGTAGCTGTACGCCGAGCCGGCGACGGGATACGCGGCGGCCATCCGTCCGTAGCTCGAGGCGGTGAAGAGCATCGCGACGAGGGCGACCAGGTATGCGGCGGGGGTGGCGCCGCCGGTGACCTCTGCGACGATGCCGAAGATCCCGAGGACGATGATCGGCGTCATGTATGCCAGGCCGAAGATCACGACCGAGGACAGCGTCAGGGAGCGAGTGAGGGTGGGACTGGGGAGCGCGGGAGAGGCCATGGGTCGTCGTCCTTACTGGGTGAGGGGTGCTGCGGAATCGGTCGGGGAATCGGGAGAAGCGGGAGAGCTGGCCAGGGGCCGCCACGTGAGGGGGAGATCCGCCCGCCGTACAGGGGCAACGCGAGCGCGGCATCCGTGTCTGCGAACTGCGCCCAGGGCCGGTTGGTGCCCGCGGTGCCGTGGTCACGCACCAGGGTCACATGTTCGAGGTCGAGGGTCGTGACGAGGGTCTCGGCGTGTGCGCCTGCGCTCTCAGCGAGCACGAGGCCCTCCGGGTCGACGATGATGCTCCGGCCCCGGCCGGCGGGACCCGCGCAATTGACGCTGACGGTGAAGACCTGGTTCACGATCGAATTAGCCCGGGCGAGCACGAGTTCCTGGGCGCGGTCATCCGTCGTCGTCTTCACGAGATTGAGCACGACCTCGGCGCCGAGCCAGGCGAGGTGCCTGGTCACCTCGGGGAACCAGGCGTCGTAGCAGATGGAGAGGCCGAGGCGGCCGACGCCCGGCATGTCGAAGACGACGAAACGGTCCCCGGGGTCGTATGGCTCGAACGGCCGCCACGGAAACATCTTCCGGTACGAGGCGACCCGTTCCCCGGTCGGCGCGTAGACCAGGGCGGTGTTGAACAGTTCCCCCTCAGGTCCGAGCTCGCACACGCTGCCCGGAACCAGCCAGACACCGGCCTCGCGGGCCAGGGCTCCGAGGGCGTCGCTGAGCGGTCCATCGAGCGGGCGGGCGGATGCTCGCAAGGTCGCGTTGCGCTCCTCGCCGGTGACCGGCTCAGGGGCGGTTTCCCCTCGATCGGCGGCGGAGCCGAAGAGATGAAGCTCGGGGAAGACCACCAGGTCGATGGACGGAACCGCGGCCAGGACGGCCCGAAATTCGGCGGCGAACAGCTCGACGGATGCCCCGATGAGCCTGCGGTGGTACCTGTACGGCTGCGATCGTGAGACGTCGTGTCATGGTGTCCTCTCGGGTTCCCCCAAATTAGATCATTTTGAACATTACGAGCGCGTTTCGGTTCGATTACTGTTGTGCCGTGACCATATCGATACCCGGAGACGGCGACGACGCGCCGTCGGGGCGTGCACAGTCCGGGAGCGCACCGACCGGCCTCGCGGCCCTGACCGCGCCTTCGGTCACCGGGATCACCCGCCTCGCGGCGATCGACACCGTGCGGGCACGGCTTGCCCTCGCCGTCGACCTCGGCCTGCTGCTGCCGGGCGAACGAGTGCCGCCCGTCGAGGACGTCGCTGATGCGCTCGCCGTCAGCCCGATCACGGCCCGGCGGGCGCTCGAGAGCCTCGCGGAGGAGGGCGTGCTCGTGCGCCGCAGGGGACGCGGCGGCGGCACCTTCGTCGCAGATGTTCCCGCGCACTCGGCCGTCGCCGAGATCCGCAGCTACCTCGCTGACGCCGCCGAGGTCCATGAACTCATCGACCGCCGGGTGCTCCTCGAGTGCG
This sequence comes from Cryobacterium breve, assembly GCF_027594785.1. GTDB lineage: Bacteria > Actinomycetota > Actinomycetes > Actinomycetales > Microbacteriaceae > Cryobacterium > Cryobacterium breve_A. The sequence goes on along the minus strand of NZ_CP075584.1, from coordinate 1,004,524 downwards.
CCATCGCGCACCACGCCGCGCTCGCCGCGACCGACGCCGACCTGGCCGCCCTCGACCTGCAGATCGCCCGGATGCGCACGGCGGCAAGCTGGACCGAGTACCACCTGGCCGACGAGAGCTTCCACGTCGGCATCGCCACCGCGAGCGGTCTCGATTTCGCCCTTCCGCTCTATCGCGCAGCGCTCGCCGCGCTGTACCGGTACTTCCTGCCCTATCCGATCGCGTTCCTGCACGGGGTCAACGATGACCACGCCGACCTCGTTGCCGCGCTCCGCCGCTCCGACCCTGTGGATGCCGTGCGCATCGCCCGCGCGCACGTCGAGGCCCTGCACCACACCATGTTCGTGGGGCTGCCGCAGCCACCGAACGCTGCCCCGACAGCGGTGACCACCACGCCCCCCTCCAGGCATCCTGACCCGCTGCCTGACGCGGCGCCGCACTCCGACGGCTAATCTGGCCCTATGACTTCAGCACCACGTGGCGGAAATCCGCGCGACGACGACGACGCGCTCGGCTGGGCCGGCGACGACGATCCGACCCTGCAAACCCGGTCAGAGGACGCCGACGCCCGCGAGAACTCGCGCACGCCGGTCGAGTCAGACCCCGGTTTCTCAGGCTCCGGCCTCAACTCGGGCCTCTGCACCGGTATCCGAACCGGTCTATGCCCCGCTGCCGGACGGCTGGAGCGTCAAGGGACCGACCGCCGCAATCGAAGCGGATGCCGCGGCCCGAGGCGCAGAACGCTCGCCGATGAGCTCATTCACCCTGATCTCCCTCGGAGTGTTCGGGGGCATCTACCTGCTCTTCACGATCGGCTGGTTCATCGGCGTGAGCCGGATCGACAACCCGCTCGGCGACGCGCTCGCGAGCTTCATGTTCAGCCTGGGTACCTGGCTCGCCATCGCGGCCCCCGTCGCATGGTTCGCGGTGACGCTCTGGCTGACCCCGACCCGGCCGCGCGGACGGATCCTCTGGCTGCTCCTCGGCGTCGTGCTGCTCGCACCCCTGCCGCTGCTCGTGAGCGGAGGGGCCGTCGCATGAGCGAGCCCATCGCACACCCGAACCCGTCCGGCGCCGATGCGTCCGGTACCGCTACGTCCGGCACCGGCTCGACCGGTTCCGACGCTGCGGCCACCCGCCGCCGGCCCTCCTGGCCGTTCCTGGTCGTCGCCGTGTTCTTCGGCCTGTTCTACGCCTGGGACGTCTGGGCGGCCCTCGGGAACCTGATCGGCCTCAACCTCGCCGCCGGGTCACTCGATACCCGGCTCAGCGGGTTCGGCTGGGGAATCCTGATCGCCGGGGTGCTCCTGCCGATCCTCGTCTTCCTCCTCGCCGCCCGGATCGGGCGGGGCAGGCCGCTCTACGCGCAGGCCGCCCTGTTCCTCGTGGGCCTGGCCCTCGCATCCGCCCTCGCCCTCGACATCTACCAGTTCGGGCTCGGCAGCCTGATCGTCTGATCGAAGGGGCGGACCGGCTTCGCAGGCTCAAAGAATCGCGAGCACGACGAGGGCGATGAGAGCGACCTGCTCGATGACGCGGGTCCGGAGCGGGATCGCGGCCCGACCGAAGCGCTGCGGGTCGCGGGCGGCGAAGGCGTTGGCCGGGAAGACCGCGATCAGGAAGACCACGAGCATGAGCCCGGTCAGTCCAATGGTCGGCGGCCAGAGCAGGCCGAGGCCGCCCAGCATCTCGCAGACGCCCGTGAAGACGACGAGGACCACGGGGCCGCGCGCACCGAACAGTCCCGTGAAGCGGAGTCCCGGCGGGATCATCGCCGCCATCGTGCGCTGGACCACCGGGATGAAATGGGTGACCCCCGCGCCGAAGAAGAACACCGCCAGAAGGCAGCGCAGGACGAACTGGAGGGTGTCCAACGTAACAGTGCTCATTGGGGAATATTACGGCCGATAGACTCGACGCAATACTGGCGCCCCACGGTCGCGGCGCGAGCCACAATTGCTGCTGCTATCGGAGGTTCTGTTTTCGTGTCAAAACCAGTCGTTCTTATCGCTGAAGAGTTATCACCCGCAACCGTCGATGCACTCGGACCCGACTTCGAGGTCCGCACAGTCGACGGAACGGACCGGCCGGCCCTGCTCGCCGCGCTCGCAACGGCGGACGCCGTGCTCGTGCGCTCCGCGACGAAGGTCGATGCCGAGGCCATCGCGGCAGCGCCCCTGCTCAAGGTGATCGCCCGCGCCGGAGTCGGACTCGACAACGTGGACATTAAAGCAGCGACGGCGGCCGGCGTGATGGTCGTCAACGCGCCCACCTCGAACATTATCTCCGCCGCCGAACTGACCGTCGGCCACATCATTAGCCTGGCCCGTCATATCCCCGCCGCGAGCGGCGCCCTCGCCGAAGGGCAGTGGAAGCGCTCCAAGTACACCGGGGTCGAACTGTACGAAAAGACCGTCGGTATCATCGGCCTCGGCCGGATCGGCGCCCTCATCGCCGCTCGAATGCAGGCCTTCGGCACGAAGATCATCGCGTTCGATCCGTACATCACGTCCGCCCGCGCGCAGCAGCTCGGCGTCGTGCCCGTGACGCTCGAGGAACTCCTCGCCCAGTCCGACTTCGTCACCATCCACATGCCGAAGACCGCGGAGACGACCGGCATGATCGGCGCCGAGCAGTTCAAGCTCATGAAGCCGACCGCATTCGTGATCAACGTCGCCCGCGGTGGCCTCATCGACGAGGACGACCTCTACGACGCCCTGACCGCCGGCACCATCGCCGGGGCCGGTCTCGACGTGTTCGTGTCTGAGCCCCCGACCGGGTCGAAGCTTCTCGGCCTGGAAAACCTGATCACCACCCCGCACCTCGGTGCATCGACCGACGAAGCCCAGGAGAAGGCCGGCGTCTCCGTCGCGAAGTCGGTGCGCCTCGCGCTCTCCGGCGAACTCGTGCCCGACGCGGTCAACGTCGCCGGCGGCGTCATCGACCCCTACGTGCGTCCCGGCATCCCGCTCGTCGAGAAGCTCGGCCAGGTCTTCTCCGGCCTCACCGCGCAGCGCCCGCTCACGAGCGTGGACATCGACGTGCGCGGCGAGCTCGCCGACTACGACGTGAGCGTGCTGCGCCTTGCGGCACTCAAGGGCATCTTCACGAACGTCGTGAGCGAGACCGTCTCCTACGTGAACGCGCCGCTGCTCGCCGAGCAGCGGGGCATCGCGGTCCGCCTGCTCACCGACAAGGAATCGCCGGAATACCGCAACGTCATCCAGATTCGCGGCGCCCTCGCCGACGGCTCACAGGTTTCCGTCTCCGGCACCCTGACCGGAACAAAGCAGATCGAGAAGATCGTCGAGGTCAACGGGTACGACGTCGAGGTCACCTTCGCCGAGCACCTGATCGTGATGGTCTACACCGACCGCCCCGGAATCGTCGCCGTCTACGGCCGCGAGTTCGGCGACGCCCAGATCAACATCGCGGGCATGCAGATCGCCCGCCACGAGGCCGGCGGCAAGGCGCTGAGCGTGCTGACCGTCGACTCACCCGTCTCGGCAAGCCTGCTCGCCACCGTGCGCGACGCGATCTCGGCCGACGTGATGGTGGAAATCGCCATCACGGAGTAGACGTTCGCTCGGTCATCCGACCGATCACAGCGAGCAACCGGTCCAGTCTCGCCGCCGACACCACGTCGGCGGCGGGATGGGCGGCGCTCGTGATGGTGGAACCGAAGTACAGCCCGTCACTGATCAACAGGATCGCCTCTGCGACGTCCGGATCCCCGACGGTCTCCTCGATCACGGCCAGCCACTGGCGCCGCATCGAGACCACTGCCGTGTTGGCGAGCGGATGAGATCCCTGCGCCAGGCGCACGGCTCCCGCGATCGTTCGGTCCAGGGGCGTGCCCTCGCTCATCGAGGTGCGGATCAGGTAGTCGACGGGGCCGGCCACCGCTGAGCGGATCTGCAGGATGTCCTCGGCGACGAGCTCCTCCAGCCGGGTGAGCAGTCCCTGGACCAGGGCTTCCTTCGATCCGAAATGGTAGAGCAGCCCGCCCTTCGAGAGGCCGGCCGCAGCGGCGACGTTCTCGAGGGTGGCCGAACGTTCGCCCTGGTCGATCAGGAGCCCGGTGAACGCGTCGAGGATCCGGGTCCGGGTCGGGGAATGCTCGGCTGACCGGAGCGGTGGCTGAACGGGCGAGGGTGTCATGGTGCTACTGTACCGTCTGGACGGTATATTTTGTGCCGTTCCCCTCCTGCGGCGGGTCCACCCGTCCCCTCCCGGAAAGTTGTTGCACCGTGTCAACCCCGACCCGCCCCCGGATCCTCCTCCAGCCCGGCACCGCGCCTGTGCGACGCTGGTGGGCCCTTGCGGTGCTGATGCTGCCGGTGCTGCTCGTGTCGATCGACAACACCGTGCTCAACCTGGCCCTGCCGCAGATCTCCGAGGCGCTCAGGCCGAGCGGCACCCAGCTGCTCTGGGTGATCGACATCTACCCCCTCGTGCTCGCGGGGCTGCTGGTTTCGATGGGCAGCCTCGGCGACCGGATCGGCCGCCGCCGCCTGCTCTTGATCGGCTCCGCGGGCTTCGGAGTCATGTCGGTGATCGCCTCCTTCGCGCCGAGCATCGAATGGCTCATCCTCGACCGTGCGGCTCTCGGCATCTTCGGGGCGATGTTGATGCCGCCCACGCTCGCGCTGCTGCGCTCCGTCTTCACCGAGCGCAACGAGCGCCGCCTCGCCATCGCCGTCTGGGCCAGCGGCTTCGCGGCCGGAAGCGCACTCGGCCCCGTGGTCGGCGGCCTCATCCTCGAGAACGGGGAATGGGGATCCGTCTTCCTGCTCGCCGTCCCGCTGCTGCTGCCCCTGCTCGTGGTGGCGCCGCTGATCGTGCCGGAATCCCGGGACCCGAACCCGGGCGCGATCGACGTGCCCAGCATCCTGCTGTCACTCGTGACGATGTTCCCGATCGTGTTCGGCATCAAGACGCTCGCCGACACCGGGTTCGGTCTCGCCGGAATCGCGTCAATCGCGGTGGGGCTTCGTGGCCGGCCTGCTCTTCACCCGGCGGCAGCGGCGTCTCCGCGCGCCGATGCTCGACCTGGCGCTCTTCCGTCGCGGCTCGTTCAGCGGGGCCGTCGCGGTCAACTTCCTGAGCGTCGTAGCGCTCGTCGGCGGACTGTTCTTCGTCTCGCAGTACCTCCAGCTCGTCCTCGGGCTGGAACCGCTCGCTGCCGGCCTGGTGCTTGTTCCCGGCCTGCTGGCGATGATCCTGGCCGGATTGATCGTCGTCCCGATCGCCAAGCGGATCCGGCCGTCGATCGTGGTCCCGTTCGGGCTGGTGGTCTCTGCGGCCGGGTACGCGGCATTCGCGGTTGGCGGCGCCGGATTCGGCGCCGCCGGTGTGGCCGTCGCCTTCGTCGCCCTCGGGATCGGAATCGGGGCCGCCGAGACGGTGTCGAACGAACTGATCGTGGCGAGCGCGCCGCCCGAGAAGATGGGTGCGGCATCCGCTGTCGGGGAAACCGCGTACGAACTGGGCGCTGTTCTCGGCACCACGGTGCTGGGCAGCATCCTCACCTCGGCATACCGCTCTGCGGTGGTGCTGCCCGACGGGCTCGGCGCCGCACAGCGGGCCGCCGCGGGGGAGACCCTCGGCGGGGCCGTCGCCGTTGCGGCCGAGCTGCCGGGGGAGCCGGCCGGATGCTGCTGGAATCTGCGCGGGAGGCCTTCCTGACCGGGATCGGTCCGACCGCCTGGATCGGTGCCGGTCTCGTGGTCGTGGCGGCCGTGGTCGCCCTCGTCGCGTTGCGCTCGGCACGCTGAACCGGCGCCGAGCCGGGGCCGGCGGCGATGCGGGGATCACCCGACCTGACGCGTCGCAGTAGGGTTTGGGTACAGCATTCCGAGCCCCCAGGAGTCCCATGCCCCGTCACATCAAGCTCGCCGTCATTCCCGGAGACGGGATCGGGCCCGAAGTCGTCGCGGAAGCCGTCAAGGTGCTCAGCGCCGCGACAGCGACCGACGACGTCGAGTTCGCGCTGACCTGGTTCTCGCTCGGCGCGACCCGGTTCCTCGAGACGGGCGACGTACTCACCGACGAGGACCTCGGGTCGATCGCCGCCCACGACGCCATCCTGCTCGGCGCCGTCGGGGAGTGCCCGGGGACCCGCGCCTCGCGAACGCGAACATCGAGCGGGGACTCCTGCTCAAGCTGCGCTTCTCCCTCGACCACTACGTCAACCTGCGACCGAGCGTGCTCTTCCCCGGTGTGCCGAGCCCGCTCGCGGCCCCAGGCAACGTCGACTTCGTCGTCGTGCGGGAGGGCACGGAAGGGCCGTACGTCGGCAACGGCGGCGCCATCCGCCAGGGCACCGCGCACGAAGTCGCCAATGAGGTCTCGGTCAACACCGCCTTCGGCGTCGAACGCGTCGTGCGCTACGCCTTCGAGGTCGCCCAGGGCCGCGCCGCCCGGCACCTGACCCTCGTGCACAAGACCAACGTGCTCGTTTTCGCCGGCGGCCTGTGGCAGCGGATCGTGACGACCGTCGCCGCCGAATACCCGGACGTGACCGTCGACTACCTGCACGTGGATGCCGCGACGATTTTCCTCGTCTCAAATCCGAGTAGATTTGATGTCATCGTCACGGACAACCTCTTCGGCGACATCCTCACCGACCTGGCGGCCGCAATCAGCGGCGGCATCGGCCTGGCAGCATCCGGGAACATCAACCCGGACGGCCGGTTCCCGAGCATGTTCGAACCGGTGCACGGTTCGGCCCCCGACATCGCGGGCAAGCAGCTTGCGGATCCGACGGCCGCCATCCTTTCCGTCGCCCTTCTGCTCGATCACCTGGGCTTGACGGATGCCGCGGCCCGGGTTCGGGACGCGGTGGTCGCCGATATCGCGGCCCGTACGGAAAATGGGGCATTCACGGCGTCGCGCGGTACCACCGAGGTGGGCGACGCCATCGTGACTCGAATGACAGACAAGGGACTCCAATGAGCCAGGCAGCACTGAGCGACACCACCACCACGACAACGGGCGCTTTCCCGCTGACCTTCAGCCTGACGCCGTCCACGATGGCGCGCACGAGGGCCGAGCGCGAGGAGATCCTCGCCGACCCCGGTTTCGGCAAGAAGTTCACCGACCACATGGTCTCGATCGACTGGACCGTCGAGGAGGGCTGGCACGACGCCCGGGTCATCCCGTACGGCCCGTTGCAGGCTCGACCCGGCCTCATCGGTGCTGCACTACGGCCAGGAGATCTTCGAGGGCCTCAAGGCCTACCGCCACGCGGACGGCTCGATCTGGACTTTCCGCCCGGAGAAGAACGCCGACCGGCTGCAGCGTTCGGCACGCAGGCTCGCCCTGCCGGAGCTCTCCGAGAGCGATTTCATCGAATCCATCCGGCAGATGATCGCCGTCGACGGCGACTGGGTGCCGTCGGACCACGAGACGAGCCTGTACCTGCGGCCGTTCATGATCGCGAACGAGAGCTTCCTCGGCGTGCGCGCCGCCCACAAGGTCGGCTACTACGTCATCGCGAGCCCCGCCGGCGCCTACTTCGCCAACGGCGTGGCCCCGATCAAGATCTGGCTCTCGACCGAATACGCCCGCGCCGGCCGCGGCGGCACCGGAGCCGCGAAGTGCGGCGGCAACTACGCAGCCTCGCTCCTGCCGCAGATGCAGGCCTACGACAACGATTGCGCCCAGGTGCTCTTCCTCGACGGGGAGACCGGTTCGCACATCGACGAACTCGGCGGCATGAACGTTTTCTTCGTCTACGGCACCGACACGCTCGTCACCCCGCGGCTGACCGGCACCATCCTCGAGGGTGTCACACGCGACAGCATCATCCAGCTCGCCCGCGACCGCGGACTGACCGTCGAGGAGCGCGACGTGACCCTGGACGACTGGCGCGACGGAATCGCATCCGGTGCCATCACCGAGGTGTTCGCGTGCGGCACCGCCGCTGTGGTCACCCCGATCTCGCAGGCTCAAGGGCCCTGACGGCCTGGCCATCGGCGACGCGGATGCCCCGGCCGGCACGCTCACGATGGCCCTCCGCCAGGAGCCTGACCGACATCCAGTACGGGCGGCTGCCCGACCGGCACGGCTGGCTCACCCGCCTCGACGTGCCCGCGGACCAGGCGTGAAGGTCGCGCGGTTCAGCCAGGAGGGCGTGATCGCCTTCGGCATCGTCGACGACGATGAACTCGTCGTGCTCAAGGGCGACCCGATGTTCGCCGGGTACGATCCCACCGGCGACCGGGTCGCCCTGCGCGACGTGAAACTGCTCGCACCCGTGATCCCGCGGTCCAAGATCGTCGGCATGGCGCACGCGTTCTACTCCGACGACGAGGAACGCGAGCACGCCGAACCGCGGGAGCCGCTGTTCTTCCTCAAGCCGAACACCGCGGTCATCGGCCCGGACGACCCGATCTTCCTGCCCGCGCAGTCCCACGACGTGCGCGTCGAAGGCGAGCTTGCCATCGTGATCGGCAAGATCGCGAAGAACGTGACGGTCGAGAACGCCGAGGACGTCATCTTCGGGTACACCATCGCGAACGACGTCACAGCGCGGGATCTCCTCGAGCGCGACGGCCAGCTCGCCCGCGCCAAGAGCTTCGACTCGTTCTGCCCGCTCGGCCCCGTCATCGACACCGAGTACGACTGGAACAGCCTGCACCTGACCGGCCGGGTCAACGGCGAGAAGTTCCAGAAGGGGACGGCTGCGCTCTACAAGCACTCCATCGCCGAGGTCGTCGCGTTCGTGTCGAGCGTCTTCACGCTCCTGCCGGGCGACGTGATCCTCACGGGCGCCCCTGACCGGGCCGAAAAGGTCCACGACGGCGACGCGGTGCAGATCGAGATCCCGGGCATCGGCATCCTGACGAACCCGGTCAAGCGCCTCTAGCCCCACCTGCCCCGAACGAATTCGACGGAGATTTTGGGTTTTCGGCACGTGGGAACGCGATTTAAGCGCTTTCCGGGCAAAAACTCCGTCGAATTCGTCAGGGGTGCCAGGAGCGGACCTGGGCGGCGGCCGTGGCGAGGAGCGCGAGCGACTCGTCCCGGTTCACCCGGGCGAGCAACATGACGCTCATCGACAGCGAGGCGAGGGTGCGGGCGCGTTCTTCGAGGACCGCGGTCGCGGCATCCGTGCCCGGTGTGGTCTCGGCCGCGGCTCCCGCGAGGGCATGGCGCAGCGCCGCCGTGAGCTCTGAGCGGTAATCGTCGACGACCTTCCTGGCCAGGTCGTCGTGCCCGGCGAGTCCCGCGGCACAGTTGACCAGCAGGCAGCCCCGGCGGGGTGAATCCGCCGGAAGCGAGGCAACGGCCAGGCTCAGGCCGCCGTAGTACTCGAGCAGGGCCGCACGGCCCGCCGACTCGGCGAGAAGTGGGCGCAGGCGCGGGCGGATGACCGTCTCCAGGTAGTCCGCGACCGCAGCGTCGAAGAGCCCGCGTTTGCTCCCGAACGCGTGGTACAGGCTCGAGCGGCCCAGCCCGGTGACCCGCTCGAGGTCGGCCAGGGACGCCGCCTCGAAGCCGCGGTCCCAGAAGAGGTCGCGCGCCGCGGTCACGACGACGGGAGCATCAAAGCTCGGCATGCGGCCCATTTCGGTCTCCAGTCAGTGGACGGTTTTTGTGTACCGTTCGATCCAGCATATAGTAAACCAGTCGGTACAAAAACGTTCCGAGCCCCACGTTCGGCACATCAGAAGTTCAGGAGTCATCCATGACCGCGAATACCAGCACCCAGATCCAGCTCGCCGCCCGCCCCGTCGGATGGCCGACGGCGGACGACTTCCGCACGGTCCACGTCGACCTTCCCGACCTCGCGCCCGGAGAGATCCGCGTCGCCAACGAGTTCGTGTCGGTCGACCCGTACATGCGCGGCCGGATGAACGACGTGAAGAGCTACTCGCCTCCCTACGCGCTCGACGAGACCATGTCCGGCGGCGCGGTCGGCCGGGTCGTCGCATCCGCTGCCGACGGAGTGGCCGTCGGCGACGTCGTCGTGCACCAGTTCGGTTGGCGCGACCTCGTGCAGGCACCCGCCGAGGGGTTCCGCGTCGTGCCCGAACTGCCCGGCGTTCCGCTCTCCGCCTACCTCGGCGTGCTCGGGATGACCGCGCTCACCGCCTATGTCGGCCTCCTCGACATCGCAGGCATGAAGCCCGGCGACACCGTCTTCGTTTCCGGCGCGGCCGGCGCGGTCGGCAGCATGGTCGGTCAGATCGCCCGCCTCAAGGGCGCCGGCCGCGTCGTCGGCTCGGCGGGAACGCCCGAGAAGGTCGCGCTGCTCACGAGCAAGTACGGCTTCGACGCCGCCTTCAACTACAAGGACGGCGACATCGCCGGCCAGCTCGCCCTCGCAGCGCCCGACGGCATCGACGTCTACTTCGACAACGTCGGGGGAGAGCACCTCGAGGCCGCCCTCGGCGCCTTCAACGACGGCGGCCGCGCGGCCCTCTGCGGCGCGATCTCCCTCTACAACACGACGGAGGCATCCGCCGGGCCTCGCAACATGTCGAACATCGTGACCCGCGGACTCACCCTGAAGGGCTTCACCGTGGGCAACTACCTGCAGCACTTCGGTGCGTTCTCGGCCGAGATGTCCGGCTGGCTGACCAGTGGGGCCGTCGTCTTCGACGAGACCGTCGTCGACGGGATCGACAACGCCGTCGAAGCGTTCCTCGGCCTCATGCGCGGCGAGAACACCGGCAAAATGGTCGTGCGCACGACCGCCTGAGTCGGCTCGCAACCGCTCCACGACCCGCATCCACCCATTTTTGAACATTGGAGAATCATGGCCCACGTACTCTTCGTCGTCAGCGCCGCTGACCACTGGACTCTCAACGACGGCACCCTGCACCCGACCGGATACTGGGCTGAGGAGCTCGCGGAACCGCACCGCCTGTTCAGCGAGGCCGGATGGTCCATCACCATCGCGACTCCGGGCGGGGTTCCGCCCACGATCGACCGCGGCAGCCTCACGGCGCAGTCGGCCGGCGGCGAGGAACGCGCCGCCGAGATCGTGGCGTACCTCGGGTCGATCGGCGAGGAGCTCGACGCTCCGCGCAGCATCGACGACATCGTCGTCGCCGACTACGACGTCGTCTTCTACCCGGGCGGCCACGGACCGATGGAGGACCTCGCGGTCGACGCGACCTCCGGCGCACTCATGACCGAGGCGCTCGACACCGACCGGATCCTGGCCGTGTTGTGCCACGCCCCGGCTGCGCTCCTCGCCGCGAAGCGCGCGGACGGCAGCTGGCCGTTCACGGGATATCGCATGACCGGCTTCACCAACGAGGAAGAGGTCATCGGAGGCCTGGCACCCAAGGCACCGTGGCTGGTCCAGACCCGCCTGGTCGCGCTCGGCGCGGACTTCGTCGAGGCGGCCCCGTTCACGGCGCACATCGAGGTCGACCGCAACCTCTACACCGGCCAGAACCCGGCATCCTCCGGCGAGCTCGCGGCCCGCATCATCTCGGTCGTCGCTGCCAAGAAGTAGGACCGCGCGCGCCTGAGGTGTCGCAGATCGAGGTTCCGCGGGCGCGCGAACCTCGATCTGCGACACCTCACGCGGTTTTGGTGGCTGGGGCGTCAGCGGCTGCGGCGTCAGTTGCTGTCGCGTCAGCGGCCGAGGGCGCGGAGGGCGTCCTGAACGTCGTCGGCATCGTTCCAGAGGTGGAAGGCCACGCGGGCGCGGCCCGCCCGACCGGATGCCGTGAGTCCGGCCGCCGTGAGGCGCGCGAGGTCGGTGCCCGCGGCATCCGCCCACGTCACGGTGGCCTGGCCGGTCTGTTCGGTCGAGTCGATGCCGAGTCCGGCGCGGAAGGCGTCCGCGAGGCCCACGTCGTACCGTCGCACCTCGGCCAGGTCGAGTGTGCCGAAGAACTCGAGGGCGGGTTCCGCGCCGACCCAGGCTTGCCACGCCGGCGACACGTCGAAACGACGGGCGTCGGCCGCGAGCCGCATTCCCGGCCCGTAACAGGAGCCCCAGACGTCCTCGCCGGCGTACCAGCCGGCCTGGGCCGGGCGCACGACGGAGCCGAACCCCTCGGCAATCGTGAGGAAAGCCACGCCGCGCGGCGCGCACAACCACTTGTACGCGTGGCAGATCGTGGCGTCGAAGACCGAGGCGTCCACCGGCATCCACCCGGCTGCCTGTGAGGTGTCGCACAGGGTGAAGGTCCCGTGACGGCGCGCAGCGGCGATGATCGCCGTCGTCTCGGCGACAGCGCCCGTCGCGGACTGGACGAGTGACCAGGAGACCAACCAGGTGTTACCCGTGATGCTCTCGGCCAGGTGCGCGAGCGGAACGTGTCGCACAGTGACGCCGCGGTGGGCCTGGTTCAGGAACGGGAAGACCATCGAGCTGAAGTCGCCGTCGACGCAGAGCACCTCCGCCCCGTCCGGAACGCTCGCGGCCACGAGGCCCGCGAGCACGGAAGCCTGCGAACCGATTGCCACCCGGCTCACCGGTACCGACACGAGCCGCGCGTAGACGGCACGCACCCGTTCGACGAGCGCGGCGTACCCTGCGGCCGAGGCAGAGCCGCTCGCCCAGGCGTCGAGGTCTGCGCGAAGGGCCGCGACCGTTCCGGCCGTCGGCAGCCCGAGCGTGCAGGCTGCGAGGTACCCGCGCCCGCCGGGGAACTGCGCCCGGGCTGCGGGGATGCCCAGTGGCGGGCCGTCGATTCGCGAGCGGGTCGTGTCGGGGGAGGCTGGGCTGGTCATTCCTCCAGCATCCGCCGCTCGCACTCATTCGACAATCGCCAGTGAGTGATAGAAACCATAACCCGGCGTTATCCTTGAGGATGCCTCTCGCCGATTCCGCCCTCGACTCCCATTCGCTGCGCATCGTTCAGGCTCTCGCCGAGCACGGTTCGATCACGGCAGCGGCCCGCGCCCTCGGCTACAGCCAGCCCGCGGTCAGCCAGCAGGCTCAAACGCCTCGAGCCTGCGGGTGGGACTCGCCCTGGTGGAGCGGGTCGGCCGGGGTGTGCGCCTCACCGAGGCCGGCCGGTTGCTCGCCCGGCACGCCCGCACCGTGACCGGAGCCCTCGACGCCGCCGCAGGCGACCTCGCCGAACTCCAGGGTCTCCGGGCCGGCCGGGTGCGGGTTGCGGCCTTTCCCTCTGCGTCCGCGACGATCGTGCCGCGCCTGCTCGCCGACCTGGGGAGGCGGCATCCGGGGCTGTCGATCACCTATGTCGAGGCCGAACCGCCCGAGGCCGTCGCCCTCGTGCGCGAGAACCGCGTCGACCTCGCGATCACGTTCAGCTACCCGGGCGACCTCGTCGATCCGCACCGGGACAGCGCGGAGGGGCTCTCGGTCACGACGCTCGGACGGGACGAGGTGCTGCTCGTGGTTCCGGCCGGCCACCGGTTCGGCGAAGCGGAGTCGATCGACCTCGGCGATCTCGCGGGTGAGCGCTGGATCGGCGGCTGCCCGCGCTGCCGCGGGCACCTGCTCGAGCTCTGCGAACGGCGCGGGTTCGTTCCGGACATCTCCTACGAGACCGACAATGTCGCCGCGGTCTTCGGCATGGTCGGCGCCGGCATCGGCGTCGCCGTGCTGCCGACGCTCGCGATCGACTCCGTCGGCGCTCGGTCGGGAGTGCTGATCCGTCCGACCCGGCCGGGGGAGTACCGCACGCTCCATGCCGTCACCGCTGACGGGGCCATTGGCGTGCCGGCGCTGGGGGAGACCCTCCGCGCACTCGCATCGCTCACGGTATCCGCCCGATAGCGCCCCGCACGCAGGCACGCACCTGTCCCCGCGTGCGCCCACTCGTGTGATCTACGCGCCAAGTAGACTCGATACCGATGTCTGAGACCACTGTGTACCCATTTTCCACCGCGACCGGCACGGATGTTCGTGTGCGGTTCTGCCCCTCACCGACCGGAACCCCGCACGTGGGCCTCGTTCGCACGGCCATGTTCAACTGGGCCTACGCACGCCACACCGGCGGCACCTTCATCTTCCGGATCGAGGACACCGATCCCGCCCGCGACAGCGAGGAAAGCTACCTCCAGCTCAAGGACGCACTGCGCTGGCTGAAGCTCGACTGGGACGAGGGCGTCGACGTCGGGGGACCGCACGGACCGTACCGCCAGTCCGAGCGCTACGACATCTACCGCGACGTCGTCGAGCAGCTCAAGGCCTCCGGCCACATCTACGAGAGCTTCGCGACCGGTGAGGAAATCGAGGCGCGCAACGTGTCCCTCGGCCGCGACCCCAAGCAGGGCTACGACAACTTCGAGCGCGACCTCACCGAAGACCAGCGCGCCGCGTACCGCGCCGAGGGCCGTGCCCCCGCGCTGCGGCTCAAGGTACCGGACACCGAGATCAGCTTCGACGACCTCGTCCGCGGCGAGATCACCTTCCCGGCCGGATCGTTCAGCGACTTCGTCGTGGTGCGTCCCAACGGGCATCCGCTCTACCCCTTCGTCAACCCCGTCGACGACGCGCTGATGGGCGTCACCCACGTGCTCCGCGGCGAAGACCTGCTCTCATCGACGCCGCGCCAGATCGCGCTCTACCAGGCGCTGATCGAGATCGGCCTGACGACGTTCGTGCCGCGCTTCGGCCACCTGCCCTACGTGATGGGCGACAAGAACAAGAAGCTCTCCAAGCGCGACCCCGAGTCGAACCTGTTCCTGCACCGCGAGCGCGGGTTCATCCCCGAGGGACTGCTCAACTACCTCTCGCTGCTCGGCTGGTCGCTCTCCAAGGACCAGGACGTCTTCAGCGTCGACGAGCTCGTGGCCGCGTTCGACGTGGAGAACGTCAACCCGAACCCGGCGCGCTTCGACCTCAAGAAGGCCGAGTCGATCAACGGCGACCACATCCGCCTGCTCGAGCCTGCGGACTTCGCCGTCCGGATCGTGCCCTACCTCGTCTCCGCCGGAGTCGTCGACCTGCCGCTCGGTGACGCCCGCCAGGCCGTGCTCACGGCCGCCGCTCCGCTGATCCAGGAGCGCATCGCCCTGCTCGGCGAGGCGCCCGGCATGCTCGGCTTCCTGTTCGTCACAAGCGAGGCGCTCGTGCACGAAGCGGATGCCCTCGCGAGCCTCCCGAAGAACGCCGCCGAGATCCTCGCCGCCTCCGCGACGACTCTCGAGAGCATTCCCGAGGCCGAGTGGACCCACGACCGCGTGCACGAGGCGCTCACCACCGCGCTCATCGACGGCCTCGGGCTCAAGCCGCGGGTCGCCTTCGGGCCGCTGCGCGTCGCGATCTCGGGCCGCAAGGTGTCTCCGCCGCTCTTCGAGTCGATGGAGATCCTTGGCCGCACGGAGTCGCTCGCACGGCTCGGGGCGCTCTCTGCGGTCGTGGCCGCGGACGCGGCGAGCTCGCCGGTGGTCTTGAGCCTGACTGGCGTGAACCGATGATTCGGGGCTCGCAACCCGCCGATGTGGCGCTCAGTTTGGCCAGCATCCGCTCTGTGGGTTAGAGTTACGAGTCGGCCAATCCGCGGAGTAACTCCACGGAGAGGCCAACGGCCAATGGGGTATGGTGTAATTGGCAACACGACTGATTCTGGTTCAGTTGTTCTTGGTTCGAGTCCAGGTACCCCAGCAGTAGCGGGCGCTCACAGCCCCGCATGGGACTAAAACGAGACAAGAAGTGTTGCTTGACACCCTAACGGGGGTCCCTGAGTATCACAAAAAATAGCCCAGCACGGCCAGCCTCTCGGCCGCAATGCTGGGCTTTCCTTTGTTTTTGCCTGGCGTCTCTCAGGCTCCGGTCCTCACGTGGAGCGAGGGTATCGAGAGCGCGGCGTGAGTCCGGTACATGCCGGTCGCGTTCGATGTATGTCGTACCAGCGAGAGTTTCTCCTTCGTGCCCAAGCGCTCGAGCAGCAGCTTTCCGACTTTCGCCTTCAGCGAGACGGTCGATGGTTGTTGCGCTCGTCTTACGGAGGGCGTGAGAGGTAATCCACTCGAGGTCGGTGCCGGCGACTATCGCACGAAGGGACCTGCCTAGGTTTTGCTGCAAAAACGGATTCCCATTTTTGGTTGCAAAGACCAGGTTCCACTTGCCCTCATGTGCGCGGCGGCGGAGGATGTCGGCAGCGAAGTCAGGCGGAGTAATGAATCGCCAGCTGGGGTCATTTTTCGGGCTGGGCTTTCGGTACGTCCCAATGCCTTTTTCCCAGATGATGGTCCCGCAGATTTCCACTGTCAAAACGCCGGAGTCGTCGATGCGCACGTCCTCCGCTCGAATAGCTAGAGCTTCACCGATTCGCGTGGTCGTCCCGAGCATGATGTCGACCAGGTCAAGAAGGTCGGTCGAGGGCCGCGGGCCCTTGACGTCCGGGCCGGTCCGCCACGCTGCGATTGCCCCGCGGAGCCGATGAAGGTCGTTAATAGACACTGCGTGCGGTCGGCTCTTTGGAACCGCTAGTCGAACTGAGGCGTCAGTAACCGGGTTTCGTGTCAGAATTCCTCCACGGAGCGCCTGCTGCATGATGGCTTTGAGCACGACGCGGCAGGTGCGAGCCTCTGAGAGGTGCTCGACCGCTAGGTCCTCGATGAATACGAGCGCCATGTTTGGGGTCAGCTCTACGGCGGCAAGACCTGCAAAGGCAGGCCGGATGTGGTTATTTGCAGATTGGGTGTACCGGGCTTTTGTCTGGGCTGCAAGCTTGGTTTTTGCGAGACCTAGAACGTAGAGGTCGACGAGAGCCCCGATGGTAGCGCCGTCCGTGACCCCGCCGTTCGCATTTTCCTTGCGGATGCGCGCCACGTCTACCAGGGCTTCCTTCGCCTGTGTTTCCGTGTGCCCCTTAGCCGAGATTTTCCGGGCCACACCGTCACGGTCGCGGACGCGCGCCCTAGCGGTGTATTCGGTCTTACCTGCGCTGCTGCGAGAGGTGACCACGACCTTGCCGATGTGGCCGATTCCAGTGCGAGGGCGGCCGGTGCCGCTCATGCTGCAACCGGCTCACGAAGCGCGAGCGCCCAGGTGCGTACATCCGTGGGCACGAAGCGCACCGACCTTCCGATGACGATGGCTGCTGGGAAGGTGCCGGCGTTGCGGAGCTTCTCAACGGTCTTCGGACTGATGCCCAGGTAGAGCGCGCTGTCGGCAATGGTCCACATGGGTTCGAACAGGTTTTGGGTTGGATTGATGGGGGCTGAGGTGGTGCTGTGGGGTTTCATAGGTAATACATGCGCGGCCTCGTGTTTAAAATACGAGTTGCAAATATTTTAAAGCCCCAGAGGATGCGTTAGTCGAGATCTTGCTGTGAGGGATCCGGTCGAACTGAGTGCACCCACTCGCCGGAGACTTAGAAGCAGGCTGACCTCCGTCCGCGGGTCGATGACGATCAGCGACCGGCTCGCCTTCGGAGCATCCCAGTCCAGAGCTTTGATCACAGGATGGACCACTATGAGGAGCATCCGGCCGCCCATCCACGGCTCCGATGACGGGACGATGCATCGAGGCTCTGTGAGCCTTTCTAGCGCGGCATCGTCCTCCGCCCACTGCGACCAAGTGCCGGCAGCCGTTCCTTTGACCAGCGCGCGAGCCTGGAAATCTTCGGCGATCTCGCAGGCGTAGGCGTAGCGGTTCTGCCTGCGCAGGTCCGCCCAGGAGCCGCCCTCGACGATGGTTTCAGCACGCCCTAGCTCTCCGTAGCCGTCAATAAACGATGCCAGTAACCCGCCAGTGCTCACACTCAGCCGAAGCTCGCCGCCAGTGATTTCACCGCAGGCCCAGAATGATCCGCGCACCTTTTCGCTCATGCATATTGCATGCGCGGTGTCCTAGTACCGCAGACGCTGCCGCACAAAGCCTGCCCCAAGCTCACCATCGGCCAGCCAGTCAACCATCACTATCAGCGCTACGCGCGTCTCCAGCGCTTGTTTCGGCTCAACGAGTAGACGCAGGTCCGGGTCAGAGTGGATATTAAAGCGCGGTGAGGACCTGCCACCAGCCAGCCCGATCCGCCATAAGTTTTCGACCCCCTCGGCCGGATGCCATCCGAGCTCCACAGCTAGCCCTCGGCTCGAGCCCAGGCACTGCGCGAACCGCGAGGGGTACGGCCGCCCCGGTTCGCGAATCCGCTCCACGATAAGAAAATTCCACCCGACCCCGGTACCTACCATCGATACTAGGCTTTCTAGCTGTATCCATGAGCCCATAGGCGACCAACCGCCGCCGCTCGAATTCTTCCACTGGTACTCGGCCGGCTCGGGCTCCTCCCAGGTCAGCAGATCGAGGCTGAGACTGAGGTCCTGGTCGCGCAGAGGCTGGGGCATAACGGGTTCATGCGCGGGTGCGTCGCTCGTTGAACAAGCCCGCGCATGTACTGGCTATGACCCCCGAATACCACGACATCATGGATGGCCCCGGCCACTGGCGAGTGACAACGCTGAGTGGCACGGTTCACGAATTCAGGACCGAGCCCAGTCTCTACTGGCGCAGGATGCCCGCGCCGGGGTCTTTCGATGCCGCTTACGACGGCCGGTGGGCACGGCTGCGCCGGCTCGGCAGGGTTGAGGTGGGCGCTCGTGTCTCACTCGAGGTAAGCGACGGGAGCTATTTGTACGGAAATACGTGGCACAAGACCGCTCTCGTCGTCTCCATTCAGCGCCTGCCCGGCTTCTGCGTCGAGTGCGGCAGCCGCCTGCCGCTGCGCGTGCCCTGCTGGCGCTGCACCATCCAGCCGAAGTGGTTCGACGGCGACGAGGGCGCAGACCCGCGCCGGATCGAACTCCGCCGCCGCATCGAACGTCGGCTTGGTCGCATCCGCTCCTGGCGCCATAACACCTGGGCGTCAGTCAGAAAAGCCGCCTGCAACGCGAGAGACTGGCGCTGGTGGGTAGACACGATCAGGCCGCTCACCGCCGAGGATCTCGAGCCGGCCTACTGCCGGAACTGTCGGTACCTGCTCGTCGGTGATACTTATCCGAGCCTCACCGGATGCCTGATGTGCCGGATCAGCCCGGGATGGGTTTGGCGCACTCACAGATTTTCGGACGCTCCGAACCGCTACCCTGACGCAGCCCGCCTCCGCCGACGCATCCGCTGGGTGGAGCTCATCGCCCGTCTCCGCGGCGTCCCAGCTACCGAGCCACGACTCTAAGCCACCGCCCGATCAGTTGTCCGAGGTGGGCGCCTGGCGGTATTTCGCATCGATCTCGGCGCGTGAACCTTCCAGGGTGAGCTCGCCCAGCAGGATCCTCCGGCACCGGTCGACGTTGCCGGTGTTGGGTTCGTGGCCGGCAAGCTCGGCGCTCTTCTCGATCTCGATTAGGCGTGCGTCGACCTCGTCTGGGGTGAGAGTGCGGCTACTCACTTGCTTCGGCCGGGCTTCCACTGGGAGCCTTCCGGACGTAAATTTCGTCGCATTTAAGACCGCCCTTCATCAGGCGGGTTTGCAAGGCTACTGCTTCGGCAGCCTCGGCGGCGTCAAGCTCACCGTCGGCCTGCCGAGTATACAAATCTCGCAAGTATTTTTCGTAGCGAGTCACCTTGTATTGAGGGTCGGCAAATTTTATGTCGTAGCCGGCCACTATGAATTCAAGCTGGCTTATCTCCTCGCGGATCCTCCGCTCACGCAGGGCGTTGTACTCTCGTGCTCCGGAGCCCGTAAAAACCTGCTGTTTTGTGCCGGAGCCCAGCGCACCGAAGAGCAAACCCAGGCTCAGGAACGCAAGTACGGCTAGAAATATATGCCACCAGCTATTATGATCACACTCGAAAATCAACCACTCGAACGCACAAAAAAGCCCGGTCCGTACCCCTATTGGGGGGTGCAGATCGGGCTTCTTGTTGGTGGTTACGAAGCCCGCTGAGAACCAGGAGGGAACGAGTAGATCTGATTCCTTGGGCTGAAACGAGCACATTCTCACGAATTGCTTTGAGCGTGAGGTCAGCGGCCACGAGCAATATTTCTCCCCGTCGCGTTCAGTTTGAGTGCCCTCGGCTCACGAGCGCCAACTTCAGTGCAATGACGCCAATAGGCTGGAGTCACGTATTACGAGGGGAAGCGCGGCAACACCATGGCCGAAGAAAATAACGGGGCATTCATCTGGTCGATCGCTAACCTGTTGCGCGGAACATACAAACAGTCGGACTATGGCAAGATCGTCCTTCCTTTTACGATCTTGCGTCGCCTTGACGCGGTCCTCGAACCGACAAAGGACGGTGTACTCGCGGAGTTCAAGAAGCGCAAAGACGGAGCCATCCCCGTGGAAAAGCTCCTGCCGGCCGTCTCGCAGCAAGACTTTTACAACACGAGCCTCTACACAATCGAGAAGCTCAGCGGCGACCCGGCGAACGTGAAGGAGAACCTCCTCAACTACGTCGACGGGTTCTCCGCGAACGTGCGGGATATCTTCGATCGCTACGACTTCGCCGCACAAGTCACCAAGCTCGATGAGAACGACCTGCTCTATCTGGTGGTGCAAAAGTTCGCCGGCGTCGACCTGCACCCCGACCGGGTCAGTAACACCGAGATGGGCCTCATCTTCGAAGAACTTATCCGGCGCTTCGCAGAAGCCTCCAACGAGACCGCCGGTGAGCACTTCACCCCGCGTGAGGTAGTGCGCCTGATCGTCAGCCTGCTCTTCACCGAGCACCCAGACGACGATCCAGCCCGGTCCCTCTCGGTCCCCGGAGCGGTCCGCACTGTCTATGACCCCACTGCCGGCACCGGCGGCATGCTCAGCGTCGCCGATGACTACGTGCACACCCACTACCCGAACGCTTCCCTCACCTTGGTCGGCCAGGAACTCAACGCCGAATCCTTCGCCATTGCCAAAGCCGACATGGTGATCAAGGGGCAGGCGATCGAGAACATTATCTGGGGCGACACCCTCACCCACGACGGCCACCTCGGCAAGACCTTCGACTACGGCATCTCCAACCCACCATTCGGCGTGGAATGGAAGAAGCAACAAGACTTTGTGCAGAAGGAATTCGCCCAAAGAGGCTTCGACGGCCGCTTCGGTCCAGGACTTCCCCGCGTATCCGACGGCTCGCTCCTGTTCCTGCTGCACCTAGTGAAGAAAATGCGCCCAAAATCGCAGGGCGGTGGCCGGGTCGGCATCGTGCTCAACGGCAGCCCGCTGTTCACCGGCGGTGCAGGCTCCGGCGAGAGCAACATCCGCAAATACGTCATCGAAAACGACCTGCTCGATGCCGTCATCGCGTTGCCCACCGACTTGTTCTACAACACAGGTATCGCCACGTACATTTGGATTCTTGACAACGACAAGCCCGCAAGCCGCAAGGGTCACGTACAACTCGTGGACGCCACCGATCAGTGGGTAAAGATGCGAAAGGGTCTCGGCTCCAAGCGCCGCCAGATCAGCGCCGCCCAGATCGCCCACATCGTGAAGCTCTACGGCAACAACACCGACGCTGGTACCGACACGGATGGCGCGTCCAAGATCTTCGCCAACGACGAGTTTGGCTACACCACGATCACCGTCGAACGTCCCCTTCAGGCTCACCTGGGCGCTCACCCCCGAGCGACTTGAAGTAGCCGTCGCCTCCAAGCCGCTCGCCAAGGTCGCCGAGCAGGTTCGCACGGCCCTCGCCCCGGCCCTTAGTGCCGCTGGACCCGCCACTTCGGACGCAAAAGCTTTCACGACCAGCATCAAGAAGATCCTCGCCGCCGAAAACCTCGTTGTTCCCGCCGCGCAGCTCAAGACACTGATCGCCGGTCTCTCGGAGCGCGACGAAACCGCTCCCATCGTAAGAGACGCCAAGGGTATTGCTATCCCGGATACAGACCTCCGCGACACTGAAAACGTGCCCCTGAAGGACGACATAGATGCCTACATCCGGAGAGAGATCGCTCCACATGTCGAGCACTTCTGGGTCGACCGCAGCAAGGACAAGATCGGCTACGAAATCCCTTTCACCCGCCACTTCTATACTTGCGTTCCGCCGCGTTCCCTGGAAGACATTGATGCCGACCTCAATGAGCTCGTGCAGGAAATCACGACTCTCCTCGCCAAGGTCGAGCGCGCGTGATGGGCCTTAGCGCATACCCTGCGTACGTCGAGTCTGAAGTCGAGTGGCTTGGAACCATTCCAAAGGGATGGCGCGTCGGGAAGTTTCGTCATCTTTTCATTGAAAGCGCCGAAACGAATGGAACAATTCCAGTCGGTGACATGCTCTCAGTATCGGGGTACCGAGGAATAGAGACCAAAGAGTACGACGACGAGAACCGCAAGCGCTCCGACGCCGATCTCGAAACCTATCGAGTCGTGCGCGTAGGGCAGCTCGCAGTAAACACAATGTGGCTCAACTATGCGGGACTGGGCGTGTCCACGTTTGAAGGACACATGAGTCCCGCTTATCGGGCTTACTGGATAAGGCCGCAACTATTTGGGCGTTACGCGCACCACCTACTTCGCTCAAGTATCTACGTCAACGCGTACACCGGCCACCTCACCGGAGTTCGTCCAAACTCACTACAGATGAACAGAAATACTCTTATGGGGTGGCCGATTGTCGTGCCGCCGCTGGTCGAGCAAGCACAGATATCGGATTATCTGGATCGTGAGACGGGGCAGATTGACGCGCTCATCGCCCAGCAGGAGCAACTGGTCGAGACTCTGACCGAGCGCCGCCAAGCTGTGATCGCTCAAGCCGTCACACGTGGCCTCGACCCCACCGTCGAATTCAAAGAGTCTGAAGTGCCGTGGTTTGGTCGAATCCCTACTCATTGGCTGACGCCAAAGGTGAGCCTTCACTTTGACGTGACTCTTGGGAAGATGCTCGACGTGAAGAGGCCTCATCATTCGGATGATGTCTTGCTTCCATACGTTCGCGCGGGGAATGTCCACGAGGCCGGGTTGGACCTTGACGATCTCAATGAGATGCCCTTTTCACCAGAGGAAGCGTCGTCGCTCACTCTTCGTCGGGGCGACCTCCTGGTTGTCGAGGGTGGTGCAGTCGGAGTTAACCAATATCTCGAGGATGACCTATCAGGGGTCAGCTTCCAGAAAACCGTCAACCGAGTTCGACCCCTCGACCAGGCCTCCGCTCGCTTCCTAGGGTTCGTGCTGGATGTCATCCGATATCGCGGTGTGATCGACATGCTCTGCAACAAGTCGACGATCGCGCACCTCACGGCCGACAAGCTGGAACGAATTGTGTTCCCACAGCCGCCAGTTGACGAGCAGGAAAAAATCGTGGCTCACCTGCGCGAGGCGACAGCCCGCACCGATGCATTGATCGACAAGGCCGGTGAGGTTGTTGAGGTACTCAGAGAGCGCCGGCAAGCGCTGATCAATTCTGCAGTGACCGGGAAGATTGATGTGAGGGGGCTCTGATGGGGGAACACAACGAGAAGCCGTTCGAAAAGGAACTGGCGCTCTATCTGGAGTCGCAGGGCTGGCTCTATTCGCCAACGGGCGCCGGGTACGACAAGGAACGCGCTCTGTTCCCCGAGGATGTCTTCGGTTGGTTGGCGGACACACAGCCCAAGGCGCTGGCGAAGGTTGTGAAGCCGGGCGACGCAGCTTCCGTTCAAGCAAAGGCCCGCGAGGCGCTCCTCGACCGTCTAGTAAAGGCTCTGGACGCGCCGTTCGAAGGCATTGCCGGGGTTTATGGCGGCACCTTGTCGGTGTTGCGGCGTGGGTTCAAGTTCACGCCAGTGTCGTTGCGGATGGCGCAGTTCAAGCCGGCGGACGCTTTGAACCCGTCGACGACGGCCGATTACGGCAAGATGCGGCTGCGGGTGATGCGGCAGGTGTTTTACTCGACGACGAGCAAGAAGAGCATCGACCTCGTTTTCTTCGTCAACGGGCTCCCGGTGGCGACGTTGGAGCCTGAAGACTGACTTCACGCAGAACGTGCAGGACGCGATCATGCAGTACCGTTCTGACCGCAATCCTAAGGGCGAGCCCTTGCTGTCGTTCGGGCATCGGGCGTTGGTGTATTTCGCAGTGTCGAACTCCGAAGTGTTCATGACCACGCACCTGCGCGGACCGGACACGTTCTTCCTGCCGTTCAACCAGGGCAACGACGGCAAGGCAGGCAACCCCGTGAACCCAAACGGGTCGGCGACGGCGTACTTGTGGGAGCGGGTGTTTCAGAAAGATGCGTGGCTGGGTATCCTCGGGAAGTTCATGCACCTGCAGGTCGAGACGAGCATCGACCCAGTCACGGGGGTCGTCGAGAAGACCGAGACATTGCTCTTCCCCCGATACCAGCAATGGGAGTCGGTGACGCAGCTTATTGAGGCCGCTGGGGTCGAGGGCCCAGGGCACCGGTATCTGATCCAGCATTCGGCGGGTTCGGGGAAGACGAACTCGATCGCGTGGACCGCGCATCAGCTGTCGACCTTGCATCGGGCCGACGGCGGCAAAGTGTTCAACTCGGTGATCGTGGTTACCGACCGCACTGTGCTCGACTCGCAATTGCGAGAGGCGATCACGCAGATCGATGCGAAGACCGGTGTGGTAGTCGGTATCGATACCAAGGGCGGTGGGTCGAAGTCGGCGAAGCTGGCCGCGGCGCTCACGCAGGGCGTTCAGATCATCGTCGTGACCATCCAGACATTCGGGTTCGCGATGGCCGAGCTGGCGAAGCTTGAGGGCACGCTCGCGGGCCGAAACTTTGCGATCATCGCCGACGAAGCGCACTCCTCGCAGACCGGTACTACCTCGAACAAGGTGAAGTCGGTCCTCACCGATGAGGAGATCCAGATTCTCGCTGACGGTGGCGGGGTCGACATGGAGGCCCTACTTGCGGCCGACATGGAGGGCCGGGCGAACGCCTCCAACATCTCGTACTTCGCGTACACGGCCACTCCCAAAGCGAAGACGCTGGAGCCTGTTCGGTCGCGTGCCGGCCGGCGGCGACCTGCCGCAACCCTTCCACTTGTATGCGATGCAGCAGGCGATCGAGGAGGGCTTCATCCTCGACGTGCTGCGGAACTACACGCCGTACAAGATGGCGTTCAAGCTAGCCCACAACGGGCAGGAGTACGACTCCGATGAGCCATTGGTCGAGAAGACACAGGCCCTGAAAGAACTGATGCAATGGGTGCGGCTGCACGAGTTCAACATAAGCCAGAAGGCCGCGCTCATCATCGAGCACTTCCCGCGAGAACGTAGCCTGGCGGCTGAACGGCAAGGCGAAGGCCATGGTCGTCACCGGCTCCCGCAAAGAGGCCGTACGCTACAAGCTCGCCTTCGACGACTACGTGGAACGCAGCGGCCGAGCGGACATCCGCGCCCTCGTCGCGTTCTCCGGCGAGGTCCTCGATGAGACTCTCCGCCCGGATGCGTTCACCGAAACCAACATGAACCCGGGGCTCCATGGCCGTTCGTTGCCGGAGGCGTTCAAGACGGAGAGCTACCAGGTCATGCTCGTGGCCAACAAGTTCCAGACCGGGTTCGACCAGCCGCTTCTCGTGGCCATGTACGTGGACAAGAAGTTATCGGGAGTGACGGCCGTGCAGACCTTGTCGCGGCTGAACCGGATGGCCAAGGGCAAGGACAACACCTTCGTCCTCGACTTCGTGAACGATCCCGAGGTGATCCGGGAATCGTTCGAACCGTACTTCCGGGACGCGAAGCTGTCGGCGGTCTCCGACCCGAATATCGTGCATGACATCAAGACGAAACTCGACTCTCTGCACATTTACGAGGAATACGAGGTCGACGCAGCTGCAGTCGTGGAGGTCTTCAAGAAAGGAAATAACGCGCTCACTGCGGCCATCGCACCGGGCAAGGAACGCTTCAATACGCGCTACGAGGCAGCCGTGCTCGCGGGCGACCGGGTCGAAGTTGACAGGCTGGAGCTGTTCCGAAGTGACCTGACGTCGTACATCAATGCCTACGATTTCCTCTCGCAGATCATTAATTACGAGGACACCGCGGTAGAGAAGCATGCCCTCTACTACCGTGCCCTCGCTCGCGTCATCCGCGAGGATAACCGGCGCAGCCCCATCGACCTCGCGAGCGTCGCTCTGATCGGCTACAGCCTCAAGAAACACGACACCCAGAACATCGGCCTCGGCAACGACGACGTCGGGCTCGACCCGCTCACGGCGGCCGGCTCGAAGACGCCCGTCGACCCTGTGCTCGCCCGACTCCTGGAAGCCGTCAACCAGCTCAACCAGCTCTTCGACGGTGACGGACTCACGGATGCCGACATGAAAGGCTTCTTCACGCACATCAAGGGCAAGGCCGCCGAGAACGAGAAGATCACAACGCAGATTGCAGCGAACAGCGAGCAGCAGTTCCTGGCCAGCCAGGACCTTGGAACCACGGTCACGAACGCGATCATCACGTCTGGAACGAACTTCGGCGCAATGATCTCGGAGGCGCTGAATAGTGACGTGAAGCTCGCGAAGATCATCGAACTGATCGGGCGCGCACTCTATCAGGACGGCAAGGAAGCGGCGTAGTGGACTGGACAGCGGTCTCTGCTGCGATTAGCGCAGGCGCGGTAGTAGTGACTCTTGCCCTCTTCATAGTTGAGGGCCGAGGTCGCGCGAAGAGTTCGAGAGAGGATGCCACCCACGCTGCCATCTCACGTGTTCTCCAGACAATGGAAAGTGCCGTGCGATGGCAGCAAAAGCCCTTCTTCGTGCGGATGTTCGCCAATCCCGAAATCGATTACCTTCTAGCGGTGCTTCGACTGCAACATGAGCTCCCAAACGAAGACTCCCCGGTCGCAATCTGGGTGATGTCGAAAACACAGCTCATGATGGCTGCCGCCTCAGATCGCGAATCTCGTGATATCGGCGTTCAAATAGCGGGCAAGCTCGTTGAGTGGGGCAACGGGCGTGTTTCAGATGCGTGGTTCCTCCAAGAACTGAAGTTTCGTCCAGTGGAGGCCGATTTTCGAGTGCCGCGAGCAAGGAAGATGCGGCGTTACCTTTCACGATCCAAAGAAGGTCTTTCGGTAGGTGCTGTGATCGGGGGCATAGTCCTTGCCGTTCGGGGGATGAGCGCCGCCCTCAAGTGAATTGCAGATGGAGGCGATGATCTTCGTCTCGGGGACGGAATCCGGTAGGTGCCTGTCTGGCTCCAGTGAATGCTTGATCGAGGTTCACTCCGGGTACCCGTACAAGTTCTGGTTCGGATTGACAGGCGAGAGTGGCCGCCCGGACGCTTGCTTCTGACGGGTGGGTGCCGAGCAGGTAGAGGAGAATTAGGCCTTCTCGGCAGCTCTATTGATCGTCCTCGACGGTGACATATTAGAACGGGCCAAGGCATCACAGCTGGTGTGAGGGCTCAAGAAGCTCGCGAATTTGAGTCGTTACCTCTTCGAGTGCGAGCTGAACTTCGACGGCATACCTCAAGAATGGTTGTTTACTCTCGTCGGCAGCAAACGCCTCTAACTCCTCCGAAGTCTTCGCCACTCGATTCGCCCAATTCAGCGGTAGCCGATCGGGGCCGAAGAGCCCGATGAGTGCGCCTGCCTCGGCTCCGAGATCGGCCCGCTTGAGATCGTCCGTCGAGCCTCCGTGTCTGGCATTCTCCAGGAGCCGGAGCAGCGTCTCTTGCTCAAAAAGCAGCTGAGATTGTCGCAGTGACGCAGTTCGATCCTCAGCGCTGAGGCTTCGAGCGGCCTCACGATCACTCGCCGCAATCTGGCGAGTATTTTGGCGGTCCAATGATGATACGACTAAGGCAACAATCGCTGCGGCGACTGCGGCGACGACCGCTCCAGCCTGAATCCAGAGGGTGAGGTCGTTGGTGGTCATGCGTCAAGACTGGCGCAAGTCGTCGCGAGACCTGATCTTCATCGGGCGGTGAGTCGAGCGCTCCTCCCGACCAACCTGTTAGCGCGGGTCGACGATATCCCAATGGCGCAGAGGGTCTGACGACTGCGTCTGCGTCTCCTAGAGCCGAATACCCGACTTCGGACCCAACCGCCTCCCAACGATTCGGCGGGGGCTTTTCTCATGGCTTCGCCAACCGGAGTACAAGACATTTCGGAGCTTAGGGCGTGCACTGCGTGTATCCGGGCCGTGGCCGAACTGACGCTGACAACGTTGATGGCTCTTTCTTCTGACCTGTTCCGATCCTGGGCGGTGGAGGTCTCCAGTCGCTGGCTGTGCGCTATCGTCGCCGTCGAAGGATGCGGTCAGGCTCCGCGATGCGGGTAAGGCGTCGCGGAATGTAATGATGGCGTTGCTGGGGCTTGAGATTTATTCGTTCTTTCGCTCAGACCGTTGGTGGTGCTGCATTCGTGCTGTCTTGTGCAGAACTCGTGCTGTCTTCTTGCTTTGAAGTCTGAAAACTTCAATGAATTATTGATATCGCATGCTGAAGTGCTGAAAGTGCTGTTTCTGAAGTATTGACTCAGCCTTATAGAACTGGGTCGCGGAGAGTGGTTGGTACCCCCGAAGTGTGCCCGTCCCCGGCTAAGGAGAAATCGGCGAAATGCAGCACTTTCAGCACATCCGCACCAGAACCCGCTGAATCATTGGGATGTGTGCTCCGGAGGCCTGAAAAACAGCGCGTGTTCAGCACAAAACAGCACTGCCTCCGCACTGTTGGCGTGAGGCCCGCTAGACGCAGTCGGAGTTTTGCCGCGAGCCAGGCCAGCCCTAGTTGGCTTTCGCTGTGGCTTAGAGCCGAACCAAACGGGAGAACGCGTCTAAGGCTTCGAGTGTCTGCGCTCGCTAAAACACAGGCCGTTGTCCGACTGGCCACTTTTCGAAGAGCGACAGTGGCCCTATTTTCGGTCGGCGCTAATATCTTAACGAAATTTCAGCAACTCGCGGACAAAGACTCGGGTGGGTGGGCTGGTCTGTTGTGAGCTGACGCCATTTCGGACGTCCCGTTCATGATTATGGGCGGCTCCAGGAGGCCGCGTCATTTGCCGGTATGGGGATCCCTTACGGGATACTCCAACTGACCCGGCGGTCGTCAGCAATGGTTCGCTAGCCTCAAGAAACCGACATTGCCGTCGATTGTCGGGGAGATACGCTCGACATCAAAGAGCAGAAAACAGTGAGGGGACTTCGTGGCAATACCTGACGGATACGACCTGAGGGAGAGAATAAGCAGAACGCCGTCAGCACACGTATGGACTTCACAGAACACCTCTGGCCAAATGGTTGTGCTGAAGATCGCCGCCGATGTTCCCCAGGTGCAGAAGCGTTTTGAGCGCGAGCTCTTAGCCATGGTTGCGAATGCGAACAGGCACGTGATGCCGGTTCTGGACTACGACTCTTCGCACAGCTGGTATGCCATGCCCTACGCGTCACATTCGCTGTTCGAGACCGAAGTGCCGTGCTCGATAGCAGAATGCGTCGAGATTCTCGAGGCTGTTGCCGGAGGGCTCGGACCTCTCCATGCTCAAGACCAGGTGCACCGCGACCTGAAGCCGCACAACATTTTGTGGCTCGACGGTGAGGAGGGCGCCCGCTGGGTCGTTGCCGACTTTGGTATCGTGCGTAATCCTTTGGGCCTAACAACATCCAAGCTGACTCACGCCGGAGGATTGACGGGCAGCACCGGGTGGGCGGCGCCGGAGCAATACAGCGATGCCCACGACGCGACGATCACCGCAGACGTGTACAGCCTCGGGGCAATCGCATCCTGGCTGCTGACCGGGCGGCCGCCTGCGTACGGACATGTAACGATGCCACTTGACCCTCGTCTCGGCGCTGCTATCCGCAGGGCGACGAGGCCACACGCACCCGACCGTTTTGCGAACCTGGGCGAATTTGTAAAGGCCTTTACCAAGGCGACACAGCCGTTCGTGGGTACGTTCGAGGCGTTGACCCAGCAAGGAGAGTGGGCCGAGGTGAGTGCCTACATTACCGGGCAGCCGGGGGAACACACGCGCGTGATCCGGACTCTCCCGAGGACTTCGCAGTCCGAAGTGAATGACTGGGCTGCAGTCGATAGCGCAGGAATGGTCGATGCGGTGTCGGATCTCCTGGGGGAAGTGCCGGGACTGAGCTACAGGGATATGGATCCGTTCCTCTCCTGGTGTGTCAGGGTAGTCCGGGCTCTGGTCAACGCGAACCAGCTCGAGTCGGCGGAGCACGTCGCAGCTGTCCTGTTCGGCACCACCGCGGGTGTCGATCAATTCGCCCCGTCGCGCACGATACTTGACTGGCTTGCTGTGCTGCCTCGCCGCGCGGGCGAGGCGATGGAGCGCGCCCTGCACTCGTCGGAGTCGTGGGAGTTCTTCCAGGAAAGAGCGCGCAACCAGTTTGAGAATCACACCGACACCGAGCTGATTGCGAAACTACGTCAAAGCTGAAGCGCGATCTGTTCACTGTGGCTTGTGGCCTGTACAGCAGGTTGCCGACATATGACGATGAGTCGCGGTATCACGACTCAGACCAGATGCCGTCCATGATCGGTCCCAGCGTCCGGACTGCGCGCTGCATGGCTTTCTCGAGAAGTTCCACGTGCCGGGTCTGATTTCCGTAGAACGCAACGAACGCCTGCACGGTTCCATAGGTTGCGGCGGTGAGCATGCCAACGATGTCCATCACCACCGGCCTTGGCGCAGCCATACCGTTTATGTCCCCGTTGCTGCCCGTGGTGATGAATTGGTTGATGCCTAGTCGATGCGCATGTGCGATCGACGACAAGGCTGAGTACCGCATCCGTCCGTCGTTTTTGTCCATCTCGGCATCGAGCATTGCCGAGACCATCCTTCCCAGGTCGACCCGTGCGGGTGCGGGAAGTTGCAGCCGCTCTAGCTCTTCGGCATAGAACCTGCGCCTGGCTGCAGGATCGACAGCATCGTCGTCGCGCGTGCGGATGTTTTCGCCAAGGAGTTCCGCGTAGCGCAGGTCGGATCTGAGCAAGCTGATCGTGCGATATATGAAGTCAGACTCAGTGTCCCGAGCGAGCAGATGCCAGGTTCGTGCGAGGGATTCCAATGATCCCCTGGCGACCGTGGCCAGCGCGGTCGACCTAACAGTCGGAGTTCGAATGAGGGAGACAAAGGCCCGCGCATGGTCCATGGCCGACATGTTCGCGTACTGCATCGTGATGAAGCCATCGATCGCGTAGCCAACCTCCGGTCCGCGCCAAAGCACGTACGCAGCAGATCCGGCCGGCGGTGGTTTATTGGCCGTGTCGAAGGTGATCTTCTCGGCTGTTGTCGTGAGGAGCAGGAGTGCACGACTGATGCTCTGAACGTCGCCACATACGAGTTCTGTCGGGCCGCGCGCTCCGGGAGTAGACAGCAATCGTCTGAGAAGGGGTCCATCCTGATTCGCTACATCAACCACAATGTGACTCTATGGCGAAGTCAGATACCAACACGGCTGACTCGCCAGCCATCGCGGCGCTTCTCGGCCCAGACTGTGTGGCCGACGATTTGTGCTGACAACCGATTGAGGTGGCGCCCAACCATGCCGACAGTGGTGCTGAGTCACACCAATCGCGCCACCGTGCATTGGTGCTCAAGCGCACCACACGTGGTGCGCACGGAAGCGAATATTCAGGCTACCTCACGGAAAGACCGGCCCCAGATCCGAAGAGGCAGGTGATGCAAGCGAACGTGAAAACCGTCCATATTCGGCCTTCGATTCACGTGACCAAAATTGGCGGCCCCGAAAATCAGGAACTCGGCGAGAATCGCCCAGGAAGCTTTGAAAAAGGGTACCTGTACTGACTTGCTTCTTTCGAGAGCTACGTGCTCGATCTCCCTTCGCCCCGCATCAAGCCACAGCATCGACATCACGTGAAGGTGCCGCAATAGTCGGAAGGCGCAGTTGATAGGCCTCTTGCGCCGTACGCCTTCGCACCGTCTCGTAACCGTTCAGCTGCCGGTGGCGCCTTCAAGGTGACCGTGCAGTTCGGGCGGCGTCACGCTCCGATTCGTGATCCTGTGCGGTGACCGTTGCGTGTGGCTCCCGATACGGCGAGCCGAAGCGAATGCGGACGCGGGAGGCGGTGGTGGTTGCGAACGATGACAAGTGTCTTGTCGATTGCACCAGACCACTTGAGTTTCTTGCTACCCCGGATCTGGTGTTGCCGATAGTGAAGTAGGGCGCACTCAGGCGGCCTCCTCTGCTGAAAGCGAATGTGCGATGGCTGCTCCGAAGATAAAGTCGATGACCGCGACGAAGTCCGTCCCTGCGATGACTACGCCCGAGGAACGCGCGGCTGACCTGCGCGACGCGGAGGCCGCGCTGACAGCAGCGGGGATCAGCCTTTACGAGGCCGGCCAGTCCGGCGAGTTCGCCCGCATCGTCCTGGGCGCCGCCGGCTTCATTCCTGGCATCGCCGGTAACCCCGGCCAGTTTCCCTTCGTCCTTCGACTTTCAGGCGGAAGTGCGGCTACCGACTCGATGGCTGCTGCTCGCGATCGTTCACATCTCGGCAAGCTGATGGCCAGAATCTCCAAAGGCTGGACTGATACCTCAGTTCTTGGAGACCAGCAGTTCATGCTTTCCCTCTCAGTCGACTCAGCAGTCGACGGCGCGATCGCGCTCGCTGGCCTGGCGGCAAAGCGGGCAGAGGGTCCTAAGAACCGTATCCTCGCTTCTTTGCGCACGACGAAGTCGGCAGTGGCACCGAGCCGCGTTAGCGGTGTCGAATGGACACACACAGCGGGCGTATTCGCACAATTCACCAGGATCACCGTTAGCGAGCTGGCCGGCATTGGCGTCATGCTAGACGAGGCTTCGCTTGTCAAAGACCCGAGGAGCCTGCTGGCCTATGACATCCGCACGGAGGGCAGTATGAGGGCCAATGCGATCCGTGACAGTTTCAACCGTGGGGCTACCACTGAGAGAATCATCGAAGCATTCGAAAAGGCAGGTTGGCTTATCGGCCAGCCCCTTGAGGGTGGCCGAGTGCCTATCGTGCCCCGCGGAGGTGACGTCAGCGTCGGATACAGTGTGGCTGTAGGCGGTGGCAACTTTCCTTGTGACTCAGTAGTAGTCGGGACGCACGCTGCCGATGCAACGGAAGATGCTATCGCACGCGCTATCTCGACTTCCGGCGGGTTGCAGATGGACCGTATCTACCGCGGCTTCGATGCGATCAATTTCCTCGAGCACGGACCGGATAGCGAGGATGGTGTCGGGGTCGAAGCTTGCGCGGAAGCCCTACTCGAAGCAGGTGAAGCAACGATCGCCACCGTAATCCTGCGCGCTGGTGAGAAGGTTTACATCGACATTGCCGACGAAACCGACTCGATCGTCATCCAGTACGTCGATGCGATCGCCAACGCCAGATGCGCATGGGACGAGAGCTTGCCGCTAGCGATGCAGCTTGACGCCAACGGCCTCGGTCTCCTGACGGGCGTGATTTCGATGACGCCTACCGGAACCATCCACCATTGGAATGGTGACATTGACGGACTCATGGCCGCGGCCGCCCAGCTCTGCTCCTACTACAAGGACCCCGAACTCGGCATCGGCGGACAGAAGCGGATCAACACCGTAATGCACACGATCCCCGAGTCCATCCGGAAGCAGGTCGCATTCAAGTTGATGGAGCGTGCGCTGCCGATCGTCTCGTATGTTGGCGCCGGTGAGCCCGTCCTCACACCCACGGGTGTCGTATGGCACCACGGATTCGACCGCAAACGCAAAGCTCTCGTCGCAATACCGGAGCGCGACCGCGCTGCTTTCAACCAGGCGTTCGCAAACTTTCCGGAATGCCCGACTCAGGAGCAGGCGCAGGCTTCTTTCGAGCGTCTGCAACTCGAGCTCCTATCTGACTTCTGCTTCGAATCAGATGGTGACATGGCGCGCGCGTTCGGACTGCTGATCGGCGGCCTGTCGCGTCGACTCATCACATCGATCCCGTTCTATGCAGCTACCGCAGGCCAGGTCGCAAGCGGCAAGAGCGCAATTCTTGCGATGATTCGTATGCTCTGTCAGGGCAACGTCTCGGCTACCCGATGGCGCGGCGGCAAGCACGAAGAGGAAGACACGAAGGCGGAAACCGCCGCCGTTCTCTGCGGCAACGGCGTGGCCTGGATGCATAACGACGAGGCTGGCGCTGTGATCACATCGGACATGGTTACCAGGTCGGTCACATCTGTTGACAACGAACAGGCCGGGCGCATCCTGAACGTCTCGGCGACTACGAAGCTGTTCGGCCAAATCTTCACGGCGGCCTCGAACTTCACCGAAGTGGCCGGAGAGCTTCCTCGCCGGACTAGGTGGCTGCGGCTCGCATACCTCGGCGCTGGCCGGGCAGTGGACCGCAAGATCTGGCGCCACACCGACCTGCAGGCGTATGTCAGGACGGAACGACCGAACCTTCTGCGGGATGCGTTTGTCGTGCTCACGTTCGGTCTGCTGAACTACACCGCCGATGTGGCGGCGGCCACCGGAACTGGTGGGTTCTCGTCCAACTGGGGCCAGGTCGTTCTCGGCTCACTCCACCACATCACTTGGAACGGTGTTGACCTGGCTACTCTTCACGAGGACGGAAATGCAGCGACCATGGCTAGCGATCGCCTCTCGGACGTGTGGGCTGGCATGGCATCGAACTTGTGGGAGCCTGAGCGCGGGGGAGCCGATGACGGCTTCGGACATTCGCCGTTGGGCTACCAAGGACTCTTCCGAGTACCCGCTGCCGTTTGCCCTTGCCAACATCGCTCACGGTGCCTCGAAGATCATGGACCGCTCGTGGACCAGTGTCCTCAAGAAGCAGCACGCGGCGGTCTATTCGATCGACGGTGTCGTCTTCAAGATGGAGGTCATCGCACCGATGAAGGGCCGGGCCACGATGTACCAGTTGCGCAAGGAATCGGAGGAGGGCCTGGCGATCAAGCCGACGAAGCCGGCCGCCGCGAAGCTCGACGAAACCGCGGACCTGGTCCGCGCATACACTCGGCAGGATTTCTAATGGTCATTGCGAAGATCAGGTCAACGGCGGACACGTTCGAGGTTCGCCCATGGCTACGCAAGGCATTGTCCCCGACGATCGGCCTGGCCGTCTCCACGGCCGGCGTACTGACGATCGCTACGGGTGACGGCACGGGTTGGTCAGTAGACCTGCGGAATACCGAGGCTGCGACCGCCATTTGCACTGCGTTGGGTGGCAGTGGGCGGCTTGCCTGGGCTGAGCGCGGTACCCGCAGTGCCTTGGTGATCGCTCGGGCACTGGACGTCCCAGTGGCGAGGCTTGACTGGATCTGCTGCCTAGAGGTTCTGAGCGCTGTGCTCGAGCCGAAGACGAAGCTGAAGTCGGCGTCGGTCGAGGATGACGTCGACGCCGAGCCGGCGGTGGCAACGAACCGTCTGCGCAGCGCTCTGGCAATTGCCAGGGACGTTGAGCGTATGGAGGGGGTCCACCCGTTGGCCGCGCGTCAGCTGGCGAAGCGCTCCGTCCGCGTTGACCGTATGTTCCGTCCGGCACAGGAGCGCGGCTGGGAGCTCGACCTCGATCTGGTGAACGCCGAACTGCTCAGGACGGGCGCTGAGCGCGCGCGGATGGAGGCGGACGCCGGTCTTGACCTTCTCCGTGACAATCCGGCGACGCACGCCTGGCTCGCGAAGAACCACATCCATCTCACCGACAAGGACGGGAAGCCGTCGCTCAGCCGTTTTGATTTTAAGCGGGCCGTGGTAGAGCCAGGACACGAAGCAGCATGGACGACGTACCGTGCCGCCCGGTCGCTCAAAGGCTCTATCGGCGTCCTAAAAGCTGCGGCGAGGACGAACGTTGACGGTGTGGTTCGTACGGACATCCACGTGCACGGCGCAGCTACCGGTCGTATGACAACGACCGGTTCGGAGTCCTTCCAGATGAACTTGCTGAACGTCCCGAAGAAGATCCGTGGGATCCTGCAGGCGCCGGAAGGAATGGTGCTTGTCAGCCTGGACTATTCCGCAGCAGAGATCCACATAGCTGCATCGCTCAGCAACGAACGCGGCCTGATTGCGTTGCTGGCCGCGGGTGTCGACCCGTACATGTGGCTCGGCGTCAAGAGTTTCGGACAGACCGCCATGGACTCAGATCCGGAAATGCGCGGTCGCCTAAAGACGACCATGATCAGCACTATCTATGGAATTGGGACAGCGTCCTTGTCCGCAGCGCTCAACGTCGACAGGACAGCCGCTCAGGGGCTCATAGATGCTCTCCGGGCCGAGTGGCCCCGGCTGTTCCAGTTCATCGAAAGCGCGACGCAGGCGAGCTCCAGCGGTGTCCCGGCCTACAGCGCAAGCGGTCGACCGATCCCCGCAATCACCGACGGTCGGCACTTCACAAGGATGAACCATTTGTGCCAGAGCGCCGGAGCGGACTACTTGTATATGGGTATCACGAAGGTCGCGGAGGTCCTCGGCGCGGACGCAATCTGGCTTGCCGTCCATGACGAAATCGTGATCTGCGTTGCGCCCGCTGAAGCCGAGAACGCCGCTCGTATCCTCAAAGTATGCATGACCTTCGATCTGCCAAATGGCGTGACACTCACCGGTGTCGCAAGCATCGGCGGCCGATCCTGGGCCAAGTGATTGCTACCCCGGATCTGGTGCGGCCCTTAGCAAGGAGAGGGTCAAAGGCCACTCGGCACAACCCGAACTGGACCCTTGAACCGCTCCGGAGGATCGAGAACACCATGAGTACGTACAACGGCGACCTCGACGAGCAAATTGCTGATGAACAATGTATTAACTTGAGCGCCGCAAGCGCCCCGTACACACAGGAAACGAGCGACTCTTACGTCGAGTGGTTCACATTCAGTGAGAGGGCGCGCAGCCAGCCCAGCCTGAGCCCGGCCGAAGAAATCAAAGCCACCCGCCAGCGCATGCATGACCGCAAGGAAGCGAACAAGATCGGCGAAGCAGCGGCCAATATGCTCGAATCCTGCTACCGGGTCCTACGCGAGCACCGCCAGGGCCGACCGATGCGATCATCTGACCGAATCCGGCCAAGGTGTTCGCGGCATTCCGGAAGGCTATGCATCCGAGCAGCGGCTGATCGCCGAGCATTGGCTGGCCGAGCAGGAAACCATCCGCATATTCGACGAGCGGGCGACCGCCGCCTGGCTCGCAACCGCGTAACCCAAAAAACCACAGACCGTAAAGGACCAAGAAAATGAATACCCAAAGGACGCCGGAGGAAATCACGCTCAACTGGGCGGATGCCACCCAGACCCGGCTCGTCACCGCAGCAGAAGCAGAAGCAGAAGCAGAAGCAGAAGCAGAAGAAGAAGCTGAGTCGGACGGTCCGCTGGATCGCACGGGGAGCGTGCCCGATCAAGAGGACGTCCCCGAGGCTCTACTCCGTGGTATCAACGGGCACGGTGTGGCCCCGAAGCCGGGTAGCCCGGAAGCGTATGAATTCATGCTCGAGTGCTTCTTCGGCCTACCGGAGTCACTCGCCCGCAGCCGCGCCCAGGATCAGGCCGACCGCGACGAGTATCTAGCGAGCCGACCCGACCCTTCCACCACTCTCTCCGATCCGTCCTACTGGAACTAAGTAGAAACCACCAGTCAGTCGACCAGAAATCCCGAAAGGAATCATTATGACCGCCACCGTCACACATCTCCCGGCAACAACATTTAAGAAGTCCTACACCGATGCGATCGGCGATAAACTCCTCGCCTTGCAGCCTGCCTTCCACCAAGTCGCGAAAATTGGCCGGCTCCAGCAAACAGCGCTCGTTGACGTCGGCTGGTCCGAAGCCGCTGCGGAGCGCATCGCCGCCTCGTTCGTGGCCGAGTGGAGCGCTCTCCTTGTCCGTGGCGCGGCCAGTCTGGATCGATCACCGGCCCGGTAGCGGCCCAGAACCAATGGAAACGCCCTCGTTGCCTGTGCAACCAGGGCGTTTTGCGTTAGAACCGGGAGCGGAGGAGCTCGCGAAAAGTATCTCCTACCAAAATCGGCAACACCCTCCAGTTTTTGCGCATGCAGCCCCTTCTATGTGGTGAACCGGCAGTCAGGCGGTTCGCAAACAAAGGGCCCCTTGGACATGAGCACCACGGAGAACGCATCTTCACAGCGAGCCGGATTGGGATTCGATCACGTCGGCATCACTGGTCTGGTCGCAGCAATTGAAGCAACGCCGTGGAAGATCAGCCACCGGACTTGCGGCCGGACCGCGCACGCGTGCGTCGAGCGTCCCGGCTGGGACCGTGCCGAGGTAACCGCAGACCTCGAGGCACTACTCCGTGCCGCTTTCCTCAAGCCGTCTATCAGATTCGCCAGGACTTCCGCCGAGGTCAGCATCAATTTGAACACTGCCGTCGCCGTCGCCTGGGAGATCCTATGCGACGTAAAGGGCCGTGCAACACGCGAAAACCTCGCCGGCTACGTCCTGGATGAGGTGGATCACTTCTTGCGGACCGGTCGCCGGTCACAGGTGAAAATGTGCTCGGACGCCACGGCTAGGTCGGAGGCCTTGTCAGGTGTGCACGTCGGGTCGAGCGATGTTGAGGGTGCCGCTGAGACTGCTGACACCGACGAGATGTGCGTTGTCCCCGGCTCCGACGCACACTTCGCGGAGTTCGCAGAGACGGCGCCGGTCAACATGAACGCGCCGGCCGACCCCGCAGCGACAGCAGCCGTCGCCGAGATCATGTCGGCGAACGCAAAGGCCCTCGACGACGCACGGGCGACGTTCGCCGCAGCCGGCGTCAGCAGTGAGCAGCTCTCCGCCACGATGGGCTGGATGGCATGGGAGCTCACGACTACCGGCGTAGGTAGCAAAGACAGGCTGGCGGCCGCACGTGCAGCTGGCGACGAAGCCGCGTACGCCGCGGCGATCGCCGTCACCGCAGACTCGCTGGCGCGCGCCACACGAACCAAAGGGAACCGGGTCGCAGAGGATCTTGGAATGAGCACCGACAAACTCGGCGCCACCATCAAAATCCTGCTCGGCGGAACCAACAAGGAGACCGGTCGGCCGGCGGTCGTCTACCCAGGACTTTTCACAGCCGGCGCGGACTGGAAGGGCCTGAACCACATGAAGCGGGCCATCACGAAGCTTCGCGCGGCATAGAGGCAACATGCGTATTCTGGGCGGCTCGCTCATCTACCCGATGGCCGAGCCGCCTTTCTCTTTGTCTGTGCACAGCTGCGTCAGTCCTCTCCTTCTGCGTCCATAGGATGGGAGTCATAGTCATCGAATCAATTGTTAGAGGGGTATCAAGTGCCAACGAAATACGAGATCCTGGCGTCACTGATCGATTCGGAGGCTAGGGAGATCGGAGACGCGTCGGGGTATCACCACGCGCTCGTCGGAGTGCTGCGCGATCTGCACGATTGGGAAGCGGGTAAATCTCCTGAAAAGGATCTTGCAGCTGCCATCTACAACCGGCTCGCTTCAGTCGTCGACGTTGATTCCTTCGACGACGCCGAACCAAAACTGGCCCCTGGAGAGATCGATCCTGTGACCGGTCGTTACAACCCGGAAGAGGGTTAGCCCCGGCGGCACTGCGGCTGCCATCCAGCCCGACCAAGACACTGCCTGGTCGGGCTTCTTCATGCCTCCGAGCTCAGCCCGAGCCCAGCCCGAGCTCTTCGGTTCCGAGCCACACCTCATCCCCGCGCAACTCAACACCCGCTGCCCACGCCTCATCCACCGGCAGTTTGGCCGGCTCGCTGTCCTTCGCGCTCTCCATATCGGTCAGGGTACCCGCGGACGGAGCTTTGTGATGGTTCGTACGATCCCGAGCTCCGTGTCACCGACATTGCCGACGCCGTGAAGGATGCCGGGCGCGCCGATGGTGAGGCTTAGATCGTTGATCGGTCCGCCTGGCCACTCGGATTCCGAGTCTTGGTCGTCGTCATCATCTGAGACTTCGCGGAGCAGCCAGGCGACTAGTGCATGCGGACCGGCGATCTCGACAATGGCGATCGTGCCTGCGCCGGTCGCAGTGTAGATGCCGGGTGTGGATGTGCTTGTGAGTTCGTCCATGCCGGGCACATGCGCGGTACTGCCACGGTCAGGGTACCCGCCATTCCGGCCGGATCTCCGGCATGGGCTCTGCGTCGATCCAAAGGACAGGTGCCGAGGTCTCGCCGCCGGAGCCTGTCTGGTCGTCCGGGTCGCGATACTCCCACCACGCCAGGAACCCAACTTTTAGCTCGAACCTGCCGGCGTACTGCATCCGGCCATCAGTGATCAGGTGAGGGCCGGCGCTGCCACGGGCGACCGAGCGGCCCAACCGGATCGAGCCGTTCACGTAGAGCCGTACGACCACTAATTCATTTTCGGTGACTGCCGTGTAACGCACGCCCCTTTGGCTGGACAGGTCCACGAGCCGAGGACCGAGGCCGTCGTCCATCATGGCATCGGCCCGAACGGCGGTCCGGGCAGCTGCTCGACCGCCAGCACGACGCCGCCGGTGAAGTGGACGGCTCGGTCGACGTCCACGAAGTCGATCAGTGCAGGAGCACCCGCCTCCAGCCGGACCCCGGCGCATGGCGCGTAAGGAATGCCTTCGGCCGGTGAGGCCATAGCCCGACCGGTGACGATGTGCCGGGCGTAGAGAATCACCTAGCGGGTGGTGGTGATACGGAATAGCGATAGTTGCATCAAGTCGTGTGTGGTGGGCATACAACCCACATGCGCGGGGACATTCTGACTATGGCAGGGTTATTTGGACCCACCAGGGCAATCTAAGCGGGACCCACTTCGGCTGTTGCGGGGTGTCCGAGGCAACCTGGGCCGGACCCACCTACACCGTTGTTGCAACGTGTTTTCGTTGCTCAAGGTGGAGGTTTCGGATGGAGTCTCGGGTGGAGTTGTTCGCGCGGATCCGACGTGATGCGCGCGTGGAGGGCCTCTCGATTAGAGAGCTGGCCCGGAGACACGGCGTCGGCCGGCCGACGGTCCGTCAGGCCCTCGCGCAGGCGGAACCGCCGGCCCGGAAATCGCGGGTCCGTTCGGCGCCGCGTTTGGACGCGTTCAAGGCAGCGATCGACGAGATGCTCGGCCAGGATCTCGACGGTCCGAGGAAGCAGCGCCACACGGCGAGACGGATTTTCGTCCGCCTCGCGGAGGAGCACGGCGCGACCGAGTTGTCCTACTCAACGGTCCGTGACTACGTCCGTCGACGCCGCCCGGAGATCAATATCGAGGCGGGCCGACTGCCGGAGGTGTTTATCCCGCAAGAGCACGCACCGGGCGCCGAGGCGGAGGTCGACTTCGGTGAGGTCTGGGTGGTGCTGGCTGGGGTGAGGACGAAGTGCCAAATGTTCGCCTTCCGCCTCTCGCACTCCGGGAAGGCGATCCACCGGATCTATCCAACCCAGGCGCAGGAAGCGTTTCTCGAGGGTCACATCGATGCGTTCGCGGACATCGGCGGCATCCCGACCCGGCACATTCGCTATGACAACCTCACTGACGCCGTCGTGAAGGTCATCTACGGCACCGGGAGGCAGCGCACCGAGAATCAACGCTGGCTGCTCTTCCGCTCGCACTATGGATTCGACGCGTTCTACTGCCACCCGGGTAATGAGGGCGCTCATGAGAAGGGCGGCATTGAGGGCGTCGGCCGGTTCCGCCGCACCCACCTGTCTCCGATGCCGGTGGTCGATTCCCTCGCGGAGCCTGAATCAGAAGGTCCGTCAGTGGGACCTCGATGATGAGGACCGCAGGATCGGTGATCGCCTCCGCACCGTCGCTCAGGACTTCGCCCTCGAA
This sequence comes from Cryobacterium breve, assembly GCF_027594785.1. Lineage (GTDB taxonomy): Bacteria > Actinomycetota > Actinomycetes > Actinomycetales > Microbacteriaceae > Cryobacterium > Cryobacterium breve_A. Next base: position 963,024 of record NZ_CP075584.1, on the reverse strand, counting down.
CGGCAGTTGCTTGCGCCGATTACCGCGGAACGGTTCGAGCCGGGCCTGTCGCTGACGCCGCGGGTGAGCCGGTCGAGCCTCGTTCGTGTGCGAATGGCGTCCTACTCCGTTCCGGCGCGTTACATTGGCCGGCCCGTCCGGGTATCGCTGCGCGCGTCGGAGGTGGTCGTCTTCGATGGCCGCACCGAGATCGCCCGGCACCCTCGGGTGGTGACGATGCACGGGCAGAGCGTGAACCTCGACCACTACCTCGAGGTTCTCCAGCACAAGCCCGGCGCTCTTCCCGGGTCGACCGCCCTTGCGCACGCGCGAGCGACGGGAGAGTTCACGGCTGCTCACGAGGCGTTCTGGGCGGCGGCACGAAAGACCGATGGTGATGCCGGCGGCACCCGCGCCCTGATCGACGTTCTGTTGTTGCATCGGTCGATGGCCGCGGAAGACGTGGTTGCGGGGATCACCGCAGCGCTCACGGTCGGCGCGGTTACCGCCGATGTCGTCGCGGTCGAGGCCCGCCGGCACGAAGCGTTGGGTGGGTCCCGGTTGGACCGTCCTCTCGTCGAACAAAGTCGTGGCCCCGAGCGACGGGTGGTCAGTCTTACCCAGCGTCGCCTCGCAGACCCCGCCGCGGTCATTGCCGGCCTTCCCGCCGACACCCGGCCGTTGCCATCGGTTGCCGCCTACGACCAGCTGTCGCACCTGCCGAACCGGCAACCAACCGAAAACGCAGCCACTGTTCAGAAGGGAACAGGATCTTGACCACCACGACGAGCATCACCACCACCCTCCGCAGACGGCGAGGTCTCACCGAGGAGGCCGCGAATGCCGCCATTGACCAGGCGTGTCGGCGGCTCCGGCTGCCGACGATTCGCGCCGTCGTCGAGGAAGCGACGGGCGTCGCGCAGAAGGAGCAGCTCAGCTACCAGGGCTTCCTTGCGGAGTTGCTGTTGGCGGAGTGCGACGACCGCGACCGGCGGTCCTCGGTCCGCCGGGTGAAAGCCGCTGGGTTCCCTCGGGAGAAGTGGCTCGGGGATTTCGACTTCGACGCCAATTCGAACATCAACCCCGCCACCATCAACACCCTGGCCACCGGCGACTGGGTCCGCCGAGGCCAACCGCTTTGCCTCATTGGCGACTCCGGCACCGGAAAGAGTCACCTACTCATCGCTCTCGGGACAGCCGCAGCCGAGAAAGGGTTTCGGGTCAAATACACGCTCGCCACTCGGCTCGTCAATGAACTCGTCGAGGCCGCCGACGAGAAGAACCTCGCCCGGACTATCGCCCGCTACGGGAGGGTCGACCTGCTGATGATCGACGAACTCGGCTACATGGAACTCGACCGCAGAGGCGCCGAACTCCTCTTCCAAGTCCTGACGGAACGGGAGGAGAACAACTCCATCGCGATCGCCTCGAATGAATCGTTCTCTGGCTGGACGAAGACATTCACGGACCCCAGGCTTTGCGCCGCGATTGTTGACCGACTGACATTCAAGGGCACCATCATCGAAACCGGGACCGATTCCTACCGGCTCGCGCACACGAAGCAGCTTCGAGCCTAAGCATTCCCACCAGAAGCTGCTCGCTTCGGAGAACCTCTTGCTACGATACGTCTGAACAATTAATCAGACGTGGAGAGTCCGTGGATACCGAAGCAACCGTCATCGACGCCTGCGACCTGAAAATGGTCGACCCGGACAAGGTCGCCGCCGTCCGGAAAAGCCTGCCGGAGGCGGAGGACGTCGTCGAGCTGGCGGACGTGTTCTCCCTCCTGGGAGATCCCGGCCGGTTGCGTCTTCTGATGTCGCTGCTCGAAGGCGGGGAAATGTGTGTCTGTGACCTGGCCGCGACGACCCTGATGAGCGAGAGTTCCGTCAGCCACGCACTGCGCCTGCTTCGCGCGCACCGGGTCGTGTCGGTCTCTCGCCGCGGACGGATGGCCTACTACCGGCTCGATGACGGCCATGTCCGCATGCTGCTCGACCTCGGTCTCACCCACACCGGCCACACCATCGCCATGCACCTTGAAAACACCGAACCCGAAACGGGCGACCAGTGAGCCACGACCACGCAGAGTCCCACACCCACGGAGCCGCCCCCGACGCGAACACTCGCTACCTCTTCATCGCTTTAGCGCTGATCGTCGGGTTCATGATCGTCGAAGTCACTGTCGCCATCATCTCCGGCTCCCTCGCTCTACTCTCAGATGCCGGGCACATGCTCACAGACGCCGCCGCGATCGCCGGTTCCCTCGTCGCCATCCGGTTGGCCGCCAAACCGTCGAGCGCCAGGTGGACGTTTGGCTTCAAACGCGCCGAGATCCTCTCGGCCGCAGTCAATGGGATCACCCTCGTCGTCATCAGCGGCATCGTCGCCGTCGAAGCCATCCGCCGACTTCTTGACCCGCCCAAGGTCGAGGGCGGCCCGGTCCTTTTCGTCGCCCTCCTTGGGGTCGCCGTGAACCTCGTCGCGGTCTGGGTCCTGGCGAAAGCGAACCGGACGAGCCTGAACGTCGAAGGGTCCTTCCAACACATCCTCACCGACCTCTATGGGTTCATCGCCACCGTCATTGCCGGGATCGTGATCCTTCTCACCGGGTTCACCCGCGCCGACTCCATCGCCTCGTTGATCGTCGTCGTGCTGATGCTCCACGCGGCCTGGGGGCTACTGAAAGACTCCGGACGGATACTCCTCGAAGGCACCCCCGAGGGAATGGACCTCGCCGCCATCCGAGGCCACCTGCTCGAGCCCGACCACGTCCTCGCCATTCATGACCTGCACGCCTGGACCGTCACCTCAGGGCTGCCCGCGTTGTCCGCCCACGTCACTTTGGCCGACGAATGTTTCCACGACGGCCACGCACCCAAGGTTCTGGACGAGCTGCAGGCCTGCCTTGTCGGGCACTTCGACGTCGAACACAGCACCTTCCAGTTCGAACCCGCCACCCACGCCGCCCACGAAACCGGAACAGACCACCAATGACCAGCATCAACGCGGCCGACGCGCCATCCGTCAGAACCCTGACCCTCCGCCGCCGAATCCGCTGGATCGTCGCGGCCACCATCACCTACAACGCCATCGAAGCGGTCGTCGCGATCACCGCCGGCAGCATCGCCTCCTCCGCAGCCCTCGTCGGGTTCGGCCTCGACTCCATCGTCGAAGTCCTCTCCGCTGCCGCGATCGCCTGGCAATTCACCGCCCGCGACCCTGAATCGCGCGAGAAAACAGCGCTCCGTGTCATCGCGATCTCGTTCTTCGCCCTGGCCATCTACGTCACCATCGACGCCGCACTCTCCCTCACCGGCGTCCACACCGTCGAGCACAGCACCATTGGGATCATCCTCACTGCCCTCAGCCTGGTCATCATGCCAGCCCTCTCGCTTGCCGAGCGACGCACCGGCCAACAACTTGGCTCGGCCTCGGCGATCGCCGACTCGAAGCAGATCCTGATCTGCGCCTACCTCTCCGGCGCCGTCCTCATTGGCTTGCTTCTCAACACCCTGTTCGGCTGGAGCCTGGGCCGACCCCATCGCCGCACTTGTCGTAGTCATCTTCGCCGTCAAAGAAGGCATCGAAGCCTGGAAAGGCGACTCCTGCACAGTTCCCGTCTCGGTCCTCACCGGCGAACGCGAAGCCGACGACGACCACTAGACGGCGACCTACCACGAGCACACCGCACAACCCAGAGCAGCAAAGGTGGGTCCGGCTTAGGTTGCCCCAGACACCCCGCAACAGCCGAAGTGGGTCCCGCTTAGATTGCCCTAGTGGGTCCGACTTGGGTTGACACAACCAACATTCCGGCCGTATTCGTTTCTAGGGACAAATACGGGACAAAAACCCAAAGGGTTTGAGCGGGTTTAGTAGGGTTCATGTCGTGGGTGGAGGCCTACAAGCCCAATGATTCATTGGGATACTGGGGGTTCTCGAGGGCTTGGCAGGGTCCACGCAGGACGCTGATTCTGGTTCAGTTGTTCTTGGTTCGAGTCCAGGTACCCCAGCTTTAAACCCCTGAGTTTCCCACGGAGCCTCAGGGGTTCTTTTTTGCCTCCGGTGGTCGTCTCAGACAGGTCTCGGCCTGCGGAGCAGCCTTTCCCCGCAGCAGTCACTGTCACCGGGACTTCGGATGGCTCTTCTTCGTGGGCTTCGTGGCCGGCTTCGTCAGATGTACTGCCACGGCGACTGCGGCCCAGAGGTCCTCGTAGGCGCGGGCGGCAATCGTGTTCGGGGCGAAGGCTGCGACCGGCGCGCGTGCGGCACCCATCCGTTCGACCACGACGGTCGCGGGCACGCTGATCGCGAGCACCTCCGGTCGGGCGTCGTGCATTGAATCGGCTGCTGCCCGGTGCCCGGTTTTACGCCGATCGACCATGGTGAGGAAGGCCAGGATGGGCGTGGACTTCGCGGACTCCGTGACGATCGAGACCACCTGGTCGAGCGATCGCAGCGAGAGCGGGGACGGGACCAGTGGAACGATCACCACATCGGCTGCGCGCAGGGCGTTCTCCGCGACGAGGGACGATCCCGGAGGGCAGTCGAGCACGACGACGTCATAGTCCTTGGCCACCGACTCGAGGATGCGCGCGAGGCGGTGGGTCGACTTCTTGGCCGCGTCGAGGACGAGGTCGAGGTCACGGTAGCTCTCATCGGCGGGCAGCACGTCGAGGCGTTCGTATGCCGTGGCCTTGACGGATGCCGCTGCTCCAGTCTTGCCGCTGACGAGCGAGTTGACGCCGCCCTTGACCTTGGGCTTGACGTTGAGAACGAAGGTCGCGGCGCCCTGCGGGTCGAGGTCCCAGAGCAGGACACGCGAGTTCCGGGAGGCCTCCCACGCGAGGTTCACGGCCGTCGTCGTCTTGCCGACCCCACCCTTGGTGCTGTAGACCGTGATGACCTTCATCCTCCGATAGTACGGCGTTGTCATCGCGCCTCCCCCGGCCAGTGGGCGAGGCCTCAGAGCCTGCGCCGACCTGACCCGCACTTCGGCGGCAACCGAGGTGAGCGCAGCGGTGAACGCCTCGAGCTGCGCGGCGTCCAGCGCCGCGGTGGAGGCCGACAACATGTCGTTGAATTCGCGGTGGATCTCGCCCATGATGTCGTGTCCGTGGGGAGTCAGCTCCAGATAGAGACTGCGGCGATCACCGGGATGGTCGATCCGGTGGAGCAGGCCCATGTCGACCAGACGCCGAGAGATCGCCGTGACGGCTCCCGTGGTCATTCCGAGGTACGTGGCGAGGTCTTTCGGAGTGATGGACACCAGCCGTGCGATGCGGAAAAGCGCTCGGAGTTCCGTTCCTGACACGCCGGCGCGCTCGGCGATCCGGCGGCGGTTGCCGTCGAGCGCGCTCACGAATTCGGAAGCAGCAGCGGGAAAGCCACTGAGCGTGTGGGGGGTCCCTTCGGAGTGGTACATGTTTCCTCCGGCCTGCGCTGGAGCGAGCCTTGTCTTGTCACGACTGGTACATCTGATCTTAGCGAAATCAGGCGAGAAAACCGTTGACCATTTAGCTTACTTGCTATGTAATTGAAGATCTAAGTTATCTCCGGAACGCTGACCTTCTATGGAGCACGCCATGATTCCAGATATCCTCTCGCACGGACAGTACGAGACCGTCTACAACTTCCTGTCCCTCGTCATCGCCGCGCAGCTCTTCACTGCTGTCTTCCTCCTGATCGCCCTGCCTCGTATCCTGCCGCGGTACCGTCAGGCCATCACTGTGGCGATCGTGGTCTGCGGCATCGCCGCCTACCACTACTTCCGCATCTTTGACTCGTTCAAGGCGGCGTTCGTGACCGATGCCGTCGGCGGGACGGGAGACTATTCACAGGCGGCCGGCGCCGGCTTCAACGAGGGCTACCGCTACGTCGACTGGCTCCTCACCGTTCCGTTGCTCCTCGTCGAGCTCTCGTCGCGGTACTCGCCCTCGTGCGGTCCGTCCAGTCCGCGCTCCTGCGGAGGCTCGTTCCCGCCGCAGCGCTCATGATCATCCTCGGCTATCCGGGGGAGATCAGCGGCGACAATGGGCTTCGCGGACTGTTCGGCCTGCTGTCAACCATCCCGTTCGCCTACATCCTCTTCGTGCTCTTCGTGCAACTGAGTAAGTCCCTCGACCAGCAGCCGACCGGTGTCCGCAAGATCCTGAGCCAGCTGCGGTTCCTGCTCCTGCTCAGCTGGGGCGTCTACCCGATCGCGTACCTGCTGCCGCTGCTCAACATCTCCGGATCGGATGCCTGGGTCTTCAAGCAGGTCGGCTATTCCGTCGCCGATATTCTCGCCAAGGCGGTCTATGCGCTGATCATCTACCAGGTGGCACGGATCAAGTCCTTCGACGACGACCCCACATTCGCCGGAATCGAACTTTCGCGGGATGAGGTCGCAACCCGCTCCTGACTGCGTCCGCGGGACGGGTCGTGCGGTCGGCGGGGGAGTGCGCGATAGTGTACTAGTTGATCCCCATCAACCATTGGACATCTTCAGTGACGTCTTCAGCACTTCCCGTCCCGGTACCGGCCAGCCTGGACGACACGATCGTGATGTCCCCGGTGCGCCGGAACGTGGCGATGATTGCCGTGCTGATGTCGATGTTGATGACCAACATCGACACCTCCATCGTCAATGTCGCGCTTCCCCAGCTGGCGCACGACCTGGCCGTGAGGCCGGCGGATGCCGTCTGGGTCGCGACGGCCTTCCTGCTCGCGGTGTCCTGCTCCATTCCGGCGATGACGGGCCTCGCCGACCAGATCGGGCGCAGGAGGATGTTCCTGATCGGCACCCCTGCGTTCACGGTCGCCTCGCTGGCCTGCGCCCTCTCGCCGAGTTTCGGTGTGCTCGTGGCCAGCCGGGTGGTTCAAGGCGTCACCGCCGCGATGCTGTTCGCCGTCGCGATCCCGATCTACCGCCGCATCTTCCCGCCGGAACGCCTGGGATTCGTGCTCGGCATGAACGCCATGGTCGTCGCCCTCGGCATCTGTGCGGGGCCGACCCTCGGCGGCCTCATCCTCGCCCATCTGGACTGGCCGTGGCTCTTCCTGATCAACCTCCCGATCGGGGCCGTGGCAACCGTGCTCGGGAGCGTGTTCCTGCCGAGTCGGTTTCCCACGCGTGGGGGCTATGACCTGGCTGGCGCCCTTACGGCGGCCGCCGCGATCGCGTGCTTCCTGCTCGGCGTCCATCAGCTCGCCGACCCAACGACGCTCTGGATCGCCGGGTTCCTCCTGGTCGTGTGCGGGCTGCTGGCGACCGTGTTCGTGCTGATCGAACGGCGGGCGACCCGCCCGGTTCTGCCGCCGAGCCTGTTCAACGGGCGCGTCACACTCGCCGTCCTCACGGCCTTCTGGTCGTTCTTCGGTCAGGGCGCCGCCTTCATAGCGCTGCCCTTCCTGTTCCAGAGCGCCTATCACGCGAGCCCGCTCCAATCCGCCCTGCTGTTCACCCCCTGGCCGCTCCTCATCGTCATCATGTCGCCGCTCTCCGGTCGTCTCGCCGACAAGTACCCCGGCGGCACGCTCCCCGTGGTCGGCCTGACGGTCTTCACCTTCGGATTGCTCGCCCTGTCGCTCCTCGGCGGCCAGCCGCCGGTCTGGCTCGTGCTCGCGAGCACCGGCCTGACCGGGCTGGGCTTCGCCATCTTCCAGCCGCCGAACAATCGGGACATGATGGCGGCGACTCCCATCCGGCACGCGAGTGCGATGGCGGGGGTGATGAATGTGAACCGGACCCTGGCCCAGTCCATGGGCGCCGCCGCCGTGAGCATCGCCCTGGTGCTCGCAGGCGCGTCGTCCGTTTCACCGGCCCTCGAAGCGCAGGGAGCCATCAATGCCTTGTTCGTGGCCGTCGCGGGATCGGCCGTCGCCGTGGTCGTGAGCATCGTTAAGATGCGCCATCTCAAGAGCCACTAGCCGGAATCTGGGAGGATGAACAAACGTCCGGTACGACCGGCACCCTTTTTCTGAGTCAGGAACCTCAATGACCTTCGGCCAAGCGATTTCGTCCGTCTTCAGCAAGTACGGCCAGTTCACGGGAGTCGCCCGCCGCTCGGAGTACTGGTGGTGGGTGCTCTTCGTGACGATCGTCGACTTCGCATTGAGCACGCTCGACTCGACGATCAATCCCTCGTCGGCGTTCGGGTTGTTCTCCACGCTCTGGATCGTCGTCATCGTGCTGCCGTTCCTCGCGGTCGCGGTCCGGCGCCTGAGGGACGCGGGTCTTTCCTGGAAATGGCTCTGGTTCCTGTTGCTCCCGATCGTCGGCGTGATCATCCTGATCGTGTTGCTCTGCCGGCCGAGTAGATAGTCTCAGCGCCCCAGGGCGCTGGTGTCACCCCTGGGGCTGCGGGGCGCGCTTCGACCGGACGACGAGCACGGGGCACGCTGCGTGATGCACGAGCTGGTTGGACACCGACCCCATCAGGAGGCCCGTGAAGCCGCCGCGGCCCCGCGAGCCCACGACGAGGAGACTGGCGGATTCGGCGGCCTCCAGGAGCACGGTGACCGCACTGCCTCGCACGATGCGGCCTGTCGCGGTGAGGCCGGCATCGGCCGCGGTCTGGACGGCCTCAGCCTGGATGCGCTCGCAGACCTCTTTGAACGAGTCTTCTGGAACGATGTCTCCTGGGGTCCCCGCCATGATCGGGTACGACCACGTCGTCACAATGGTGAGCTCCGCGCTCCGCAGCTTCGCCTCGACGATCGCCCACTCGAGCGCCTTCAATGACTGCTCTGATCCATCCACGCCCACAACAATCTGAAACGCACCGGTGTCACTCATTGGATTCGTCCGCTCTCTCGGCAGGACGGCTCGCCCTGTGTGGCCATCATGCGACCGTTGCGTCGCGCGGTCAATGCGAGGTGCACCTGGCTGGCCGGCCGGTTGCGGAGAAAACACCTTCGTGGAGGCGGGAAAGGTGTTTTCTCCGCAACTCAGTGCGGAGTCGCGATGCCTACTTGCAGCCCTTGTTGGTGAGGCCGCTTCCGGCGCCGGAGGTCTTGCAGTGCACGACGTTGCCCGCGGTCGTCGAGGCGTTGTTGACCTCGTAGCCGGGGACGCCGCCGGTGACGGTGTTGGCGGCGAAATCGTTCCCGCCGCCCCACCCGGAGAGCACGGAGTGGACCTGGAAGGCGTCCTCGAGGGTTGAGGATCCGGAGTTGCCGGAGACGGCGTAGCCGTTGCCCTTCACGTCGACCCAGGAATCGGCCGAGTTGTCGCCGGAGTAGCCGGAGTGGCGGAAGGTGTTGCCGGTGATGCGTCCGCCGGTCGTGCCCTCCTTGATGTCGATCCCATCGGCGGCGTTGTCCTCGATCCGGTTGTTCTGGATCAGAACGTTGTCCGACTTGTCCGGGGAGGACGAGGAGCCCATGACTGAACTCCAGTTGCTGTTCGCGCTGCCGACGTAGACGCCTTCGCCGTAGCTCGAGGAGGTGAGGCCGGTGTCATGGACGTAGGAGTTCCGCAGAACCACGTTCGTGCTGCTGTGCCGCACATGCACACCCTCCTGGCCGATGTGCCCGACGTCGACGCTCGAGATGACCGTGTAGTCGGAATCGTCGAGCACGATGCCCTTGGCGGCCTTGTCGACCCGGAATCCCGTGAGGTTCCAATGCCCCCCGGTGACGTGCAGGGCGTAACCGGAACCGGTCGATCCGGTAGTGAGCACGGCGGCTCGCGAGCCGGTCAGGGTGATGGGCGCCGCACCGGTTCCGGCGGCCGAGGCCTCGAACTTGCCGGTGTAGGTGCCGTCGGTGAGATGGATGGTGTCGCCGGGCTTCGCGTTGCCGAGCGCTGTTTTCAATTGGGCGGATGTCGACACGTTCGTGACCGTCGCGGCATGGGCCGTGGCGGGGGCGAGGATGACCCCCGCCAGCGCGACGGCGCCGGTCAGGAGGGTGGCGGCGGCGATGCGACCCGGGGAGAGCCGTCGTTTGACGGGGGAGAGCGGGATTGTGTGGGATGAACGAGTGAATGAGTGGAGCACGAAATCAACAGCTTCCTGTGGAGTGAAACAGGAAGACTGCCTGACCGGTCGAACCTCGGGTGGACCACGAGGCCGACAACTCCCTGTCGGAGTGGACAGGGCGCCACAGAACGTCGTCGACGGCATCACGGCATCACGGCATGACTGCATGACGGCATGAAGGCATGAAGGCATGAAGGCATGAAGGCATGAAGGCATGAAGGCATGACTGCATGAAGGCATGACTGCATCGACAGAATGAGGCAAGTGACATCGGTAGCACCCTGTAATAAGACAGGAGCCGAACCGGTCGCGTGCACGATGACAGAGGCGAAGCGGGGATCAACAGCAGCCTGCAGATTACGGCAAGAATGCTGCCGGAAACTTGGAACGTTTATTCACACGACGTTACACGTTACTGAGGAAATTTCAAGTGACCATTTGGTTTTCCGGGTCAACCGGTAGCGCAGCGGACGTTCGAGGAGCCCTCGCCGGCGTCAGCGGACGTATTGCTGCACTCGACCACGTTGTCGTTCGCCGGCTTGAGGGCGAACCCGTAGCCGGGGCCGTTCACCGTGGCCTGGTTATTGCGGAAGGTGTTGCCCACACCCCAGCCGTCGAGGATCTGGTGGGTCTGGAACCCATCCATCGGCGAATTGACGCCGCTGTTCCCGTCGATGACCCAGCCGTTGCCTTTGACGTCAACCCAGGAATCGGCGCTGGTCATTCCCGAACCGTCGAAGCTGTTCTGCTGGAGGATGCCGTTGCTCGTGCCCTCCTTGATGTCCACGCTTTCCGCGGTCGTCGCCGAGATCCGGTTCCCGATGATCGTGTTCCGGTCGCTGCGGTCCGGCTCGCAGCCGCTCACGTCGCACCAGTTACTCTCGGCCGTTCCGACGTAGACACCCTCACCGAACTTCGGCCGGCGGAGGCCGGTGTCGCTGATCTGATTGTCCGCGACGCGGTTGTCGGTGCTGTTGTTGCGCAGGTGCACCGCCTCGTCGCCGATCTGGGACACCTGGAGACCCTGGATGAGCGAGTTCCGGGTCTGGTCCGCCATCACGCCCTTCTGGCCGTTGCGCACGGCGAACCCGATCAGGTGCACGTACGCCACCCGGTCGAGATGCAGCACGTACCCACCCTGCACACCGCCGCCGTCGAGGATGCTCCCGGCGGTGCCGCAGAGTGCGACCGGCGCATCGGCAGTGCCACTGGTGCGGAGTGTGAATGTGCCCTGATAGACACCGGGGGCCAGGCCGATCACACTGCCGGGATTCACGGCGTCGAGGGCGGCCTGGAGTTCGCGCGCGGTCGTGACCGTCACCGTGAACGGCGGGCAGCCGGCCACGGTCTCGGGTGGAGGCGAAGCCGGCGATGTGGACGGGGGCGTGGTGGGTTGGGTGGCGTTCTGGGTCGGACCCGTCATGGCGACGATCACCATGACGGCGACACTGACGACTGCAACTCCGAGGACGCCGGCCGTGAGTACCCATTGCAGGCGCGACGGCGTCCGGCGGCGCGCCGGGGCATCCGCCCGGTCGTCGGCATCGGGCATCAGGGGCGCCGCCGACGGACTCGCGTGAAACGATGCCCCGGGAGAGCGACGTGAGCGGCACGCGCTCAGCGTAGGGATGCCGGATCGTGCCGAACTGGGGACCGCTGCGGGTTAGTGCCGTCACGAGGAGCAGCAGGGCGAGCAACAGCCAGACCACGGTGAGTGGCTGGAACACGGACCGGGCCAGAGTGAGGGCCGTCGTCGCGCGCTGCCAGCCCGTGAGGTTGTTGCCTGCGACGACCGCCCCGGTCGAGGTCTCGTCCCACACCGGAACGGCGCCGGAGCCCGAGAGGGCGTTGCTCACGACCCTGACCGATGTGACGTCTCCGACGAGGCTCACGGCGTGGTTGGAGGCGGCCCGGATGGTGTTGTCGGTGATGCTTGCTCCGGCGTTTCGGACGTACACCCCCGTTGGGCTGCCGCTGATCGAGTTGTTGCGAACACTGGTAGCGGTAACCCGGTCGCGAACGGCGATCGACTGGCGGGACTGGTCCTTCAGGGTGTTCCCCGCCACGACGACACCCGATGCCCCGTCGTCGAGCACGATGCCCATGTCATTGCGCGCGATGAGACTCGAGTACACACCGAGCGCCTGACCTCCGCTGAGTTCGATCCCATACCTCCGGTTGTCTTCGACGGTGCTGCGAGTCACTGTACTCGAACCGAAGGATTCCACGCTGGTGCCGATCGCACTCGGACCATCGGCCAGCGAACGGCCGTCGATCGATACTCCGTTGCGCCCGTTGTTCGTCGCGGTGATCTGGTCGAACATGATCCCCGAGCTCGACCTGGCCACCGTGAATCCGTCGACGCCGCTGTTGACGGCGCTTGTCCGGGTCACGGTCGTGTCGGACACGAACCGGTGGAAGACGAGACCGTCGACGAGGCTGTTCGTGATCCGGGTGTCTGTGATGGTGACACCGGCGGCGTGAGTGACGAAAAGCCCGAACGCATTGCCGTCGATCGTGACGTCCTGGAACCCGGCCGACAGAGTGGGGGCGGCGGGCCCGCTCGGCGAGACGGCGCCGGCGGGGGCGCGCAGGAGCGCGGGTGGGAGCACGGGTGCTCCGGCGAGAGGAGCGCCGGCGAGCGGGCCCGGGCCGGTCGTACCGGAGCCGTCGGCCGTGACCGAGCCATCGGTCCCAGAGGTGTCCGTGCCGGAGGCATCCGTCCCGGAGAGTGCGAAGCCGCCGGTCTCGCCGCTCCAGAAACCGAGGTCCGCGATGCGCGCGTGCCAGACGGAGACCGTTCCGTCGATCATCCGGAGATAAGCGCGACCGTCCGACGTGTCGGTGTCGACGGCACCGGTCCGGGTATTCCAGCTTTCGATCACCACAGGGGCCGTCGCCGTGCCATTGACGAGGACGGAGCCTCCGAGTCCGATCACGGACACGAACGTGCTCGGGTCGCTGCGAAGCCGCAGGGTGAGCCCATCCGTCGCGGTCAATGACAGGGTGGCGCCGGTCAGAACGGCGATATTCTCGGAAAGCAGGTAGCCGCCGTCCGGTTGCCGCACGAAGGTCGTGGGTGCGAAGGTGAGCAGGTCTGAGACGAGGTAGGGCTGTGCTCGGGCCGGCAGGACGAGGGTCACCGAATTCCCGGAGGTGATCCGGTACGGACCCTGGAGCCCGGTCACTCGCCACTGAGCGGATGCCGACACGCTGCGGATGTAGCTGAGCCGGGCCTTCTCTGTGTTCACCAGGCTCGTCTCCCTGGTCGGGTCGCCGGGATAGAGGACGCCCTGGACGTTGCCGTTCCGCGCGATCTCGGCCCGCCCGAAGGCACTCGTGGGGGAGTGGAACACTCCCGTCGCGACGAGGATGAGCGCTGCTGCGAGCACCCCGGCGAGGATTCCGGCGAGTGTGCCGAGGAGCACATACCGTGCGCCGGGTGACCGGCCGGACTGACTGTGCCTGCTCACGGTCACTTTCATCCTCGGCGCCCGGGTGCGGGGCACCCGGACCGGCGCGACTCTGGTCCGGGTCACGAGACCACCGCCGCTTGGGTAAGGGAGCGCGCGTCCTGGCCGTCACCGCCGATGGTGTCGTTGTGACGGGTGAGCCAGCCCTGCTTGTTCATGGTGACGAGGGCATACGTCTTGATCGGGAGGGCGACGAGGATGACGGCGAGGGCGAGCAGCGGCAGGAGCAGTAGGTCCTTCGGGTGTCGGCGCAGGTGTGAGATCCCACGGATGCCGCGGCCGAGAAGCAGCCAGCCGATGGCTGCGGCGAACCCGGCGATGCTCAACTCGAGGCGACTGAAGAGCAGGTAGAACAGAGTGATGCCCATCGTGAGCGGGGTGAGCAGGATCTGCAGGACGGTGACCTTGGTGATGAACGGCACCCGCCAGAGCCAGCCCCTGGCCATGGCGGTGAGGTAGCACCGGTAGGAGTTGCGGCTCCAGCGCACGCGCTGCTTGACGAAGGCGCGGAAGCCGGTCGGGAACATCGACAGGGCGCGGGCGGATGCCTGATGCACGGTCTTGTAGCCCGAGGCGAGAACGAGCCACGTCAGCCGGCCGTCGTCTCCGGAGATGCAGCGTCGGCCCAGGAAGAACTCGTTTTCGAGATGGTCGAGCACAGGCAGGACCGCGGCACGCCGGTACACCGCAGTCCGCCCGGACACGCACGGAACAGCCCCCGCCCGCCCCATGGCGGGCACGTAGTCGAGGTAACGCAGGTCGACCAGCCAGTCGGCGATCCGTCGCCAGACGCTCGTGCGGCTCTGGTACACGTTCTGCCGGGTGCCGACCGCTCCGACAAGGGGGTCTTCGAAGGGCATCTGCACGTTCCGGAGCAGGTCCGGCTCCCACCAGGTGTCCGAGTCGGTGAGGACGAGGAGGGTGTGCCTGGCCTCCCGGATCCCGGCCCCGAGCGCGGATCTCTTGCCCACGTGGTGGAAGAGGATCGGCCGAACGCGGGGATCGCCGATCCGGACGATTCGTTCGTAGGTGTCCACGTCCGCGACGTCGAGCACGATCAGGATCTCGTCCGGATTCTGGGCACGCCAGGTGTCGAGGCAGCTCAACAGGATGTCCGGATCCTCGTGGAACGAGGGCACGATCACCGAGGTGGACGTCCGGAAGTCTGTGACGATCGGAGGGGCCCGATGCGACAGGATGAAACGGTAGAGCCAGAGGCCCCAGACGATGGTTCCCGCGATCGCCAAAGGAAAATAGGACGCAACGACTGCAGCGTCGTGCGCAACCGTCGTTCCAAGGGCGCCCCAGTCGATCGCGTAGCCGGGGTCGGCGGACACTGTCGTTGCTGGGGGCATAGGGATCGGGTTCCTTGTGCTCGATTATGCTGGTCAGCGGCGCCATTGAGCTGACTCGCCGAAGGTGTGCAGTGATTCAGTTCCGAGATCCCCGCCACGCTCGCGAGTACGGCAATGGGTCCCTACTGAACCAAAGTAGACAATTCCTCAGGTTTTGCAACCGCACTGTGTGGATACACAGGGAGCCCGTCAGGCGGGCTAGTCTCTCCGCGGCTCGCGGGCATCCGTTGTGAACGGATTGACCCCGGTGATGCGTTCGACGAGGCCGATGGCATGGCGCAGGATGGCGCGGGGATCGGCGGAGTAGTCGGATTCCGAGGCTTTGCGCATCGCGAAGCGGAGGACGCTGACCGCCAGCCCGACGACCATGTGCGCCTCGTCGAGGATGTCCGGCGTTGTCGTCTCTGTCCGCCCCCGGGCCGCGAAGCGCAGCAGCACGACGTCCGCGAGCCGGTCTTCGAGTTCGGCGAGGCGGACGATCTCGCTTGTGAAGAGTTCGGGGGTGTTCTCGATCAGCGTGCGCCTCGCCCGGAGAAGGTTGCGGTCGGGTTCGCTCGCGGCGATCGCGGACTCGATCATCAGGACGAGCTCCGCAAGGACGGATCCGCCGTTGCCCTCGACGAACGTCTGCACCGCGCTCTCGGTGGGCAGGGGCGGGGACGCTCCGAGGAAGGCGGCATCCTTGGTCGCGAAATAGTTGAAGAAGGTGCGCTGGGAGACCTGGGCCGCCTCACAGATCATGTCGACGGTGACGTGGTGGTATCCGTGTTCACTGGCCTGGCCGATTGCGGCCGCTTCGAGCGCGGCCTGGGTGGCGGCGCGCTTGCGGGCCCGGAGTCCCTCGTCCTGCCCGGCGTCGGTGGGGATGTTGTGCGTGTCTCCCGGGCGACTACTCATACCGCAGGGCGTCGATGGGGTTCTGACGAGCCGCGGCCCTCGCGGGCAGGGTGCCGGCGAGGAACGCGATCAGCATCACGACCCCGACGATGATTGCGATCGAGGCCGGTGCGAACTGCACGACCTGGAGACCGGGCAGGGCGGAGAAGATCCCGTTCGCGAGGAGATTGCTGATGAGCGAGCCGACGCCGATCGCGGCGAGGACGCCGAGTGCGCTGCCGAGGAAACCGATGAAGACCGCCTCCATGCTGAACAGGGCATAGACACGTCCGCCGTTCATGCCCATGGCCTTCATCAGCCCGATCTCGCGGGTGCGTTCCTGCACGCTCATCAGGAGGGTGTTGACGATGCCGAAGCCTGCGGCGATCAGGGCGATCACCGCGAAGGCGTTGAGCACGCCGATGATGACGTTGATCACGGTCTCAGAAGGCGCCGATCGTGTCGGCGACCGTCTGGGAGGAGTATCCCTGCGCGCTGAGGTCATTCTTGATCGTGGTGATCTGTGCTTTCGTCGCGGAGGCGTCGAAGTGCGCGACCGCGGTGGCATAGCCGGCGGTGACGCCGGCAGGTTCACCTGCGACCGCGACGGTGTGCAGGTGGGCGACGAGGCTCCGGTTGAGGGCGGCGCCGGTGCCGAGGAGCGTCTCGTTCTGCACGCCGACGACGGTGGCCGCGACGGTCTGCTGGGTTCCGGTGTAGTCGGTGATCCCGATGCTGACCTTCGTGCCGACGGCGGCCTGTGCGTTTGCGTAGCCGAGGTTGTCGAGGTAGGTCGTCGGCAGGAGAAGCTGGTCGCTCGAGCCTGCTGTTGTCGAGCTGTGCCCCCGCGGCCAGGTCTGCCGTCGTGATGGTCCCGGTCTGGCTCACCGTGAGCTCGAACTTTCCGTTTCCGGCATATTCGACATAGTCCGGCGATACTCGCACGGCGGGGTCGACGCTCAGGATGCCTGCGGTCGCCTTGATCTTCGCGAGGTCCGCCGTGGTCAGGGCCTGGATGGTCGAACCGGGGCGCGACCCGTTGCCGAGGCTCACGGTCGTGGACTTGCTCGGGTCATAGGCGGCCGGTCCGTCGCTGGCCGTGGCCGTTGCATCCGCCGCCTTGGTGATCGTGAGCACGTCGGCGGCGCCGATCGCCGAAACCTGTCCGTTGATGTACGCGGTCACCCCGGTGCCGACGCCGCTCGTGATTGTGAGCGTGAAGGCTCCGATGAAGATGGCGACAACGGTGAGACCGGTGCGGAGCTTGTTGCGGAAACTGTTCTGAATGGCGGAGCGGACGATGTCGAGGAACTTCACGAGTGGGCCCCGCCTCTCTTGTGGGTTCCCGTGGGGGAGTCGGCGGTCTCTTCAAGGCCGTCGCGAATGAAGATCTGGCGGTCGCAACGGGCGGCGAGCTCTGTGTCGTGGGTCACGATGATGAGCGTGATGCCGTTCTCCTTGTTGAGCTTGAAGAGGATGTCTTCCACGACCGTTCCGGTTGCGGAGTCGAGGTTTCCGGTGGGCTCGTCCGCGAAGATGACCTTGGGGTTGTTCACGAGGGCGCGCGCGATGACCGCACGCTGCTTCTGGCCGCCGGAAAGGTTCTTCGCCTTGTTCTTGGCCTTGTCGGCCAGTTCGAGCTGTTCGAGTGCCGCCATGCCGCGAGCCTTGCGTTCCCTGGCTCCCACGCCGGCGATCGTGAGCGGGAGGACGACGTTCTCGAGCACGGTCGCATTCGCGGTCAGGAAGAACTGCTGGAACACGAAGCCGAAGTCCTGGTTACGGAGCCGGTTGAGTTCCTTCGCCTTGAGCTTCTTGGCGTCGGTGCCCTCGACGAGGAGTACGCCGGAGTCCGGATCGTCGAGGAGCGCGAGCAGGTGCATGAGCGTCGACTTTCCCGAGCCGCTCTTCCCGACGATGGCGACGGACTCGCCGGCCTGGATGTCGAGGGAGACGCCCTTGAGCGCGTCAAAGCGGTTGGCTCCGCTGCCATAGGACTTGCCTATGACCTGCGCGGATAAAACGGGGACACTCATGCGGGCTTTCCTTCGTTGGGTGACTGGAGCGCTTCGCTCGACCCGCGGAAGCCGTCCCGGCCAGCGGATGCTGGCGGTAACGGTGCGCAGACAATAAGTTTACAGTAGCTGCACATTCACGGCGCTCGCTGGGAGAGGACTGGGAACCAGCCGACGAACACACCCCAGTCATCCCAGCGTACGACCAACATTTCGGGTGACGTGACAGCGGCTGTCAGCAGGCCCGGTTCAGAGGTCGAGCGACTCGTTCGGTTCGAGGGCGAAGAACTCCCCACCAGCCTGTTCGGTCGCCGCGGCGATCCGCAGATTGGAGAGGTCCTTGCCTGCGCGCGACAGAAGCATTTCATGGGTCGGGAAGGTGCGGCTCGGCTTCACGGCGAGCACGTAGTCGATCACCTCGCTGATCTTCAGCCAGGGCGCGCCTGCCGGAACGGCGAGCGTGTCGACCTCCACCCCTGTCGGAACAGTGAAGGAATCGCCGGCGTAGTACAGCCGGTCGTTGACGAGCACGCCGACGTTGTCGATCACGGGGATCGAGGAGTGGATCACGGCGTGGGTGCTTCCGAAGAAGCGCAGGGTGAAGTCGCCGACCGTCGCGGTGTCGCCTTCGTGCACGATCTCGACGGGGTATCCCGTTGCGGCGGCGGCGACTCCCGCCGGCCCGAAGATCCTCACGTCGGGGTTGGAAGGAGATGATGCGGTCGAGTTGTTCGGGGGTCCAGTGGTCCGGGTGCTCGTGGGTGATGACGACGGCATCCGTTCGTGCCGTGTCGGTCAATGCCGTCGTGTACGAACCCGGGTCGATGTAGAGCTTGCGTCCTGCGACCTCGACGATCAGGGCGGCGTGCTCGAGCTTGGTCAGTTTCATGTCGGGTCCTTTTCTCTCGGGTATCTGGACCGAGCTAATACCCAGATGACCGGGTGATGCAAGCCGACGACGTGCCGTGTCGTTCACTCGGTTTGGAGTGGACCCGATCCGTGTGGCATACTCGGTAAGTTGCAAAAAACGGCCCCATCGTTTAGCGGCCTAGGACATCGCCCTCTCACGGCGGTAACGCGGGTTCGAATCCCGCTGGGGTCACAATTGCCCGGTTCCCTTGAAAACAAGGTGAACCGGGCCTTCTTGTTTAAGCGCCCCAGAAGGCCCGTTTTCGGGTTTTGGCAACATTTTGGCAACATCCGATTTACGGGCCATCTGATCGAGGGCCGTGGCAACACTGTCGAGGTCTTCGTCGAAGAGGTCCGCGTACACGTCGAGCGTGATCGATGCCGACGCGTGACCCAGCATCCGCTGCACCGCCTTGACGTTGGCTCCGGCTGAGACGGCCAGGCTCGCGGCGGTATGGCGCAGCTCGTGGGGCGTCAGGCCGTCAAGGCCGATCTCCGTCGCTGCTGGATCGAACCAGCCCTGTCGAAACGCGTGATTGCGCAGCCAAGTCTTGGTGCGGATTCCATAGAAGACGGGCTGCATCGCCGTGCGGCCGCGAATCTGACGACCGAGCATCTCGACCAGGAATCCGGGAATCGGGATCGACCGATGCTCGTAGTCCTTGGGGGCTTCGACGCGCTGGTAGCCCTTGTCCTCGACGACGGTCTGGCGAACGGCAAGCCGGCGATGCTCGAGGTCGACGTCGGCCACTCGCAGGCCGGCGAGTTCGCCCCAGCGCAGGCCGCAGTACGCCAGCGTGAGCACGAGAACCTCGTACCCGTAGTCCGAGCCGTGAGCGTGATCGCCGACGGCTCCAGCGAGCGCGGCGACCTGGTCGTGGCTGAGGTAGTGCTTGGCGGTCTTCACCTTCTTCGGCAGCTTCAACCGCTGCGCCGGGTTGGCAGGCAACCGCCCGTCGTCGACAGCCAGCTGCAGGGCGCCCGAGAGTACGTTGGCGACCTTGCGAACGGATTCGGGGGAGCCGGGCAGGTTCGCCGCCCACTCCTGGACTCGCAGCCGGTTGAGTTCCCCGATGGGAATGCGCCCGATCTGGGGCGAGATGTGGTTGGCGATGATGCCCTCGACGCGCGTGCGGGTCGTGGCGCGCAGATCCGGTCGAGTGGCCAGCCAGACGCGCATCCAGGCATCGACCGTGGCTCGAGTTTTGCTGGGGTCGACGTAGGCGCCGCGGTTCTTGTCGACCTCGACGCCGGCCAGGAAGAGCTGTGCGGACCGTTTGGTCGTGAAGCCGCGCTTCTGGGTCTGGAGGTGATCCGGCCGGCGATAGATCACCCGATACCGTCGGCCCTTCGCGGTGTCGTAGGGTTCGATGCTTCCCATGAGATGTCCTTTCGCGTCGGCGCGTGGAACTGGCTGAAAGGGTAACGGCGACCCCCGACACCGAATAGTTGGGGCCGGAATGGTATCCATTTCGGGGCCAATCGTGCCCATCGTGTTATCGGGGCCGCACGAGCGCTTTGGGATCCGCGGCCGATTGCTGTGCCAAAGGGAGGTCCGACGAGGCCCGCGGCGTTGCGCGGTTCGCTCTCTACGCAATGAAGTCACTCCTCGGGATGATGGGGCATGAGAAGACTTCAAGAGGTAGCTCAGGCGCTCACTTGTTACTCGAATCCACAGCCCATCAGCGTCGCGAGACTGGGCTCGAAATCGAGCTGCCCATTCGTTTGGGTATTCGTTTGGGTATTCGTTGAGAGCGAATAGGCAAACGACTAGGTAAGGGGCCTCTTTCCCTGTCCCACCGCGCCCCCCTCGCTGCGCTCGCTTCCCAACCCCCCACACCCAACGGCTTTGTGTGGGGGGTTGGGAAGCAAAGGGGTAGCGGTGGGACAGGGAAAGAGGAAGAAGTGTAGGAGAGAGAGAAGTAGGAGAAAAAAACAGGAAAAAAAGACAAAACGAAGTACAAAAAAACAGGAGCAGACGATAAAAGCAGCAGGACAAGCCAGTCAGAAAGTCACTGGTTTGAGGGCGGACGGGGATTGTGACCATGGTGTGGTGGACGGACCGTGAAGAGGCAATGTTCGACTGGTAGACGGTTGTGCGACTGGCAGAAATGGATGCAATCCGCTGTGCACTCGGGGAGCTCTCCGGGTGTGGCGTCCCCATGAACACACGAAAGGCGCAGCAGTTCGGGCGTCGCCGTGTCGACGTCGACGCTGCCCAGGTTCAAAACCTGGAGTCCTCCGCCGCGGCCTCGGACCTCCTCGGCGAAAGCGATCATGAGTGTCGCCGTCCTCAAGGGCATCGAGGGCGCGGTCGAAGTCGGGCCGTGATGCTCGAGTGCCGGAGACGCCGCGGTTGATGAAGAGAACGTCGCGCCGGACACCGGCGGCACGGATGTCTGCCTCTTGCCGGCCTGTGGATTGCTGAAACGTCGATACGCGCGCCAGCCGATCAGCTTCGCCACTGTGCTCCTGAGGGTGTCTCATGGCAAGCGGTGTGCACCGCATTTCAAGCCGGAGGCTGTGCGACGAAGTTATGAGCCTCGTCGCGGCACGAGGCTCCGACGATCCGTGAGGCCGAGAAAGCGAGTCGTGAGATGTCTTGTATCTCTAGGGTTACGAGACGGCTGGAACGTTGGAACCGTTGTCGTGTTTGAGGCGCCTATGCGCGAATCCTCAACGGGCGGGTCTTGCGGGCGCCTCCCGCCCAAACGCGCCGCAGAGCCGAGTCTCCGCAGGGGAGTGTCCGTAGGGGGTCCCCGTTGTGCGCAGCCGCAGGCGGTTTCAAGCGAGGCCAACCCGGCACGCTGCTCGCGAGCACTTACCGGGACAGCGACCACCCGTGTCCGCCCTAATTGGACGGGACCGGATGAGTGGGTTTATCGGTCGAGTCGGAGCTCGTTTAGCACCTCGGCGACTCGTGCCCGTCGCGCCTCGGACAGCCCTAGGATCGGGAGCGGCAGGCACTCGTGCGGGGCGAGGCCGAGGTGCTCCGCGATGGCCGCGACCACGCGCAGAGCGCCTCCGAACTCGGTGAACAAACGCCACAACGGGGCGAGCCGTTCTGATTCTGCCGCCGCGTCCGCCTCCCGGCCATCTTGTGCGGCTCGCGTGATTGCGAGTGCAGCCGCAGGGAGGATACCCCCGATGACCGAATACCAGGCATCACATCCCGCATTCAACCCGGTCGCGGCGAATGCGTCACCGGACACGCCGATCGTGACGTGCTTGGGCACCACGGCTCGGACAGCCGAGACGTGGGCGCGGGCTGCGGCGGGGTCGGGAGGCACGCCGGGGATCTTGATCGACGCGATCCCCGGCAGGCGGGCGATGCGGGCGTAGAGGTCGGTGCTGAAGGTGAAGTGGGTGGTGCCGGGGTTGTCGTAGACGATCACGGGAAGTTCGGTGTGCTCGGTGACAGTGCGAAACAGCTCGAATACGTCGTCGTCGGTGAGGGGCTGGTAGCTCATCGGAGCCAGCAGCACTCCCGCGGCACCGGCTTGTTCGGAATGGTCGATGTTCGTGAGGATCTGGGAGGTGCGCAGCGCCCCTACCCCCGCGAAAACGGGCGTCTCACCAGCATGCTCAACGGCAAGAGCCTGCGACGCGGGCACGCTCGTCCGGGGTGAGATAGGCATAGGAGCCCGTCGAGCCCAGCGTTGTGATCGAGTCCACCTTCGCCCCGCTCAACCTTTGGATCAGGCCGATAAACGCGTGCTCGTCGACCGCATCGTTCTGAAATGGGGTCAGGGGGAAGGCGCTAAGGCCAGTGAAGATGCTCATTGCTCCTCATGGTGCGGGGTGTGTTCGAGGCCGAGGGCGGGGGTGGCCTGAAAACGCCAACTTAAGACAGGGCTATTTCTGCCAACTTACTTCAGGGCCACTCACTTGTGAGTTCTAGTGTGCCGTAGTCGCGGCGGGTTGGTGGTGCTTGAGCCGGTAACTATTCGACCACCGGACGCGAGAATCGAACGCTGCTACTCCGTGATCGGACTCTAACCGCTCGCCCGTCTCAACAGCGACCCATCCATCACACCCCAAGTGAGCAGCCTCCTGCCTCCGCAACTCACGCTCCGTGCGCGTCACTCAAGGTTCCCTTGTGAAACGATAAGCGGGGCCGGCCCTGACTCTGCGACTGGGCCCAAATCCGTGTCGCTCGAGGTCCGGCTAACCGGCGGAAGCTCGATTCTCGCCGGACCTTGGGCGGCATCGACGCTCCGGGCCAGTTCATTCGCGCGCTCGGCCATCTCGAGTGACTCCTGCCAGCTTCAACCGAACACAATATGGGCGATGCAAATGGCCGTGGCTAGGCTCGGCCATGAAGATGGCCCGTCATTGAGTCAGCTGAAACTCGGCGGTTAGCTATGCGGACACCACACCGGCCGACGACCAGGACAACGCGCAGGGTGGGGTTCCATTTGTCGGAGAGACTCATTTGCCGGGGTGTCCGTCGAAGAACATGGCCTCGACCGGCTTCTGGAAGAGCCTCGCGAGGCGCAGAGCGAGAGGGAGGCTGGGGTTGAATCGGCCGGCTTCGATCGCGTTGATTGTCTGTCTGGAGACTCCGACACTCTTGGCCAACGTTTCTTGGGACCAATTGCGTGCTTGCCTTAGGACTTCCACGTCGTTCCTCATGAGGTGACTTTGGCGGCCGCCTTCATGATGACCGCAGAGCGCACCCAAAAATCGGCGATCAGGGCGACGACGATACCGATCAAGATCCAGGCCGGATTCGTCTGCGTGGGGAAGATGATGAAGAGGCATCCGGCTGTAACAGTGAGAAACAGCATGTCGATGAATGTCTTCGACTGCGCCTCCACGGCCGCTTGGCGCTCAAGGCTGTCTTTTGTGGCAGTGGAGTTCTGTCGTTCAGAGCGCTTTCGGAGGACCACTGCGCCGATCCCTGCGGACATGACGATCATTACCAGGAGCCCTAATAGCAGCGGTGACATCCACTGCGGAGAGCCGTTTCCTTGGCTGGAGGCGACAAGTCCGCCCGCGACGCCGGCCACGATAACAATCCCGGCAATGTAAATGAATCGGTCCTTCATCTCGGACTCCCTAGTTTGGACGAGCGTGTATGGAAAGTTTACTTTCCATACAGATGGAAAGTCAACTTTCCAAAAAGGATGCCAAGGTCGTTCTCGAAATGAAAAGAAGCCGGTGGCGCCAATTCCCGAGGTATGGCGCCGCCGACCTTCCTGTCCTCTAGAAGATGGCTCCTGCCCGAGGGCCGACTTCACTTAGCGGCACTCGGGGTATCCAAGGAGCCTGAATGTAGACGCGCATAGTGTTGCGGCACAGTCCGTGCGCGGCCAGCGCTGCCGTCGCTGCAGCCACGACCGAGACGGCAACGACGCACAGGGGGATTCCGACGCCGGGGATGAAGCAAAGCGCTGCAGCTAGGCCTGCGCCGCCCCCGGAGACAATCACGCCCTGGTCAGTCCTGTTGAAGTCGACGTAGATGCCGTATTTCGCGTCGATGCCGCCACTCAGATACGGGGTAACCACCCCACCGAGATCCGTCGCTACTTCTGGCTTGAGCCTCCTGAAAGCTCATCTTCGATCCAGTGGGCAGCGTGAAGGTAGTGACCGCCTGTCCGTCCTTCGCCGTGGACGTCTTTCGAGGCACGCTGGAATCGCGCAAAGCCACGTAGGCGGCATCAATCTGGGCGGCGGTGAGTTCTTGAGCAGGTGACGCCTGTGACGAAACCTGCGAGCTTGCAACCGGTGCCTCAGCAGCAGTGGCCGGAGCCGCGAGCCCGGCAACGATAAGCACGCTCGTCGCGATGCCCACCCCTATTCCGAGCAGAGTTTTCCTTACAGAGTTCATGGTTTCCCCCCATTGAGAAGCGCGCAGTTGCGCTTCATGGGCCTGACTCTACAGCGCTCACGCCCCCGTTTGAGGCACGCCCGCCAAGGGTTCCCTTACTGAGATGCAGATGCGGACAGAGCAACGCCTGGCCAAGACCATAGCCAGAAAGCGAGAGACGGTCGAGGTTGGGTGAGCGAACAGTGACTGACGAGCATGAGCCGAATCTCTCGACGACGGTGTCTGACGGATTCGGGCGGGGCTGCTCCTGGCTTGACACGTTCCACCCGGTCGAGGCTGAAAGGTGCCGATTGCGACACGCCTCATTCTTTCGACGGCGTGCACCGAGTTGATGCCACCTTGCGAGCGCTCACTGTGGGTCGCAGAGCAAGGTTGAAAAAAGGGCGCGAAATGGGCGCACAGCCAAAATGGCAACATTTTGGCAACACTTTTTTGAGAACAACGTGGACGAAGCCGAATCTCTATGATCATGAAGACACCATTGATCAGGCATTTGAGTTTCTACTTCTGGCATGAAAACGGTAAGAATCGCCCTCTCACGGCGGTAACGCGGGTTCGAATCCCGCTGGGGTCACAATTGCCCGGTTCCCTTGAAAACAAGGTGAACCGGGCCTTCTTGTTTAAGCGCCTCAGGAAGCCCGTTTTCGGGGTTGGTCAGCCTCACTCAGTGTCTGTGGCGATGGCACGCCTCAGTTGTTCCTGCCGTCGCGCCGCGGCCCTCGTAGGCCGAGCATAATCAGGATGATCCCGACGATGGCGAGGATGAGACCGATGGAAAACCACATCCGGTCACCCGTCATGAAACTCCCCGGGATCAGATTCATGCCCTGCCCCGCCCAGACCCCGCCAAGGATCAGAGCGATCACACCGACGGTGATCAGGGCCATGCGTCCGATACGGCTAGTCACGTCTCCCAACGTACCGTGATCGGCCAAACCGTCGCCTGAAAAAGGTGGAGTCACGGTTGGTCATCAGCGTTACTTGTTTCGAGTTGTGGGAACACTCTGGGAATCTGCACATTTCGGAGCCAGGAGAGTAGGTTTCGGATATGCAGCGGAAGCGTGTGAATCCGGTCGGCAGTGGGAATCGCGGACGCGATGTCAATGCCTGACCGATTAGCAGGGACAGAGGACTCGTTGATCGCCCTGGCGGGTGACGAGTCGCGCCTCTACGAGCCCCTCCTGGCACTGTTGCCTGTCGACGGGCTGTCCATCTCCACGTTCGGTCACGTTCTGGCCGCTGAAACAATTTCTGCGAGCGACGCTCAATCGTTCCGGCTCGACGAGCTGCAATTCGATCTTGGGGAGGGTCCGTGCTGGGACGCGCTGGAGACCGCGGCGCCCGTTCTGGAGCCGGACATCCGTAAACGGCCCAAGCACGTATGGCCGGCCTTTTCGGAAGCAATCATCGCAGAAAACCTCGGTGCGGTCTTCGCGTTTCCATTGATGCTGGGTCCGCTGCGCATCGGGGCGATCGACTTGTACACGAATCAGCCGTATCAACTCGGTGAGCAAGATATTCGGCACATGGAGGTCCTCACAACCGTCGTGAGTCGGATGGTCCTCTCTCGAGCTCTCAGGTTGTCCGAGAGTGAACATGTCGGTGAGGCCGACATGGCCACCCGGAGGGCATTCTCTCGCCGGGAGATTCATCAGGCCACGGGCATGGTCCTCGCGCAGTTGGGCATTTCCGCTGCGGATGCCTTCCTCGTGATCCAGGGTCATGCATTCGCCGCCGGACGATCCATGCTCGATATTGCAGCCGAGATCATCGACCGTCGATTGAGCTTTGCCGTGAACGAAAAGCAGATCGAAGGGTCTCATGATTGACAGCACTCGCGAGGATCGCTTGATCGACACGTTCGCGACCCTCGCTGACACCCTCGTAGCGGACTATGACGTGGTCGATCTCCTGCAGACGCTGGTCGAGCGTTGCGCGGATCTCTTCGACATTGCGGCGGCGGGCATCCTCCTGGCGGATGCCGACGGCGAGTTGGAGGTGATCGCCTCGACGAGTGAGGCGAGCAGGCTTGTCGAGGTCATGCAATTGAGTGCCAGGGCGGGCCCCTGCGTGGAATCCTTCACGACCGGCTCTGTCGTATCTCTGCCGAACGTCGAGGACAGTCCGCCGGAGTGGCAACGTTTTCGGGACAGTGCACGGGAACAGGGTTTCGCTGCCGTCTTCGCTATCCCGCTGCGGTTGCGTGAGACGACAATCGGTGCACTCAACCTGTTGTCCAGCGTTCCCGGCGCATTGCCGCCCGGAGACGTTCGCGCCGCGCAGGCCCTGGCCGACGTGGCCACGATCGGAATCCTGCAGGAACGCACGCTCCGGGAAAGCATGTCCGTCCGCGAGCAGGCTCACCAATGCGCTGACGTCTCGAGTGGTGATCGAACAGGCCAAAGGCGTGTTGGCGCACTCTCGCGGAATCTCCATGGAGGAAGCATTCACGCTGCTCAGGACATACGCCCGAACCAACCGCTTGTTGCTGTCGCGCGTCGCCCAAGGTCTCGTTGAACAGACCCTGGTGATCTGAGGGCCCCCGCTTGAGGGTGGTAGGCTGCTGGAAGCAATTAGTACCCCTCATCAGGACGCGAGCGCGCAGCCCCCAGCATGACTGGAAGAGCCGCGGTCGTATGGTGAGGCCAGACGGATGTGGCCCCATGGTCGCTCCAGCTCACGTCGCTTAGCGGCGTCAGGGCCGGTCTCGGCCTACCCGCCCGATACAGCTAGCCCCCGACGTGCCGGCTGTGAAGCCGGTCTCGTCGTCGCGCTCCGGAGAATCCGTGACCCAGATCGTTGCCGAACACGCACAGCAATTCGCCGCCCCGGCGGAGCACTCTGCCCCGACGTCCCCCAGCCCCGAAATCGCCGTCAAGGCAGACCACCTGTACAAAGTATTCGGTCGCCGACCGCATGACATCGTCAAGAAACTCGAAGGCGGCGCGAGTCGGGAAGACCTTGCGCATCTCGGAACGGCCGCCGTGATCGACGCCTCCTTCGAGGTGCAGCGCGGCGAGATCTTCGTGGTGATGGGATTGTCCGGTTCGGGCAAGTCCACTCTGATTCGAATGCTCAATGGCCTGCTCGAAGCCACCTCCGGGACGGTGACCGTCGGTGACACCCGGATCACCGGACTCCCGGCCGCCAAGCTGCGCGACGTCCGTCGCCGGAGCGTGTCCATGGTCTTCCAGCACTTCGCCCTGCTGCCTCACCGCAGCGTGATCGACAATGTGGCGTACGGCCTCGAGATCCAGGGCATGCCTCGCGTGGAGCGCCTCGCGAAGGCTCGCACCATCATCCGTCTGGTGGGCCTGGACGGTTGGGCCGACAGCATGCCGTCCGAGTTGTCCGGCGGAATGCAACAGAGGGTCGGCCTCGGTCGGGCGTTGGCCGCCGATACCGACGTGCTCCTGATGGACGAGGCGTTCTCGGCACTCGACCCGCTGATCCGCCGCGAAATGCAGGAACAGCTCATCGAGCTGCAGGCCGAACTCGGCAAGACCATCATCTTCATCACCCATGACCTCAATGAGGCCATGTTCCTCGGGGATCGGATCGCGGTGATGCGCGACGGTCGCATCGTGCAGATCGGTACTCCGGAAGACATCCTCACCGACCCCGCCAACGACTACGTCGCCCAGTTCGTTCAGGACGTCGACCGGGCGCGGGTGCTCACGGCCGGGAGCGTTATGGAGCCGGTGCGATCCATGGTGACGGTGAACTCCGGGCCGCGCGCCGCCCTCCGCACGATGCGCGACCTGCAGACCTCCGCCACGTTCGTGGTCGGGCGCGACCTCGGCTTCGTCGGGGTCGTGCGTGACCGGGACGTGCTCAAGCAGGTCAAGGCCAACCACCCCGACCTTCGCCCCATCATCAAGGAGGCAACGGCCGTTTCCACGGACACCGCCCTGGTCGACCTCGTCGAGCCGGCGGTCGAAAGCGACTTGCCGATCGCCGTCGTCGACGCGCGCAACCGTCTGCTCGGCGTCATCCCGCGGGTGACCCTGCTTGCCGCTCTCGGCAACGTCACCACCACGACGGGGGAGCTGCCGATCACGGAACCGCCATCGACCATTTCGCTCAGCGTGATCACCGAAACCCTGCGCGAGACCGCCTCGGAAGGAGCACAGCTGTGAACGACTTCCGTATCCCGCTCGGCAGCTGGGCCGACGACTTCATCGCCTTCATCACCGACAACTTCAGCTTCCTCTTCGATTTTGTACGCACCATCTTCAACGGCGCCTATGAGTTCGTCGACCTCGTCCTCGCCTCTCCGCCGTTCTGGGTGATCGTCCTCGTGGCCGGCGCTCTGGGCCTGATGGTCCGCGGCTGGAAATTCGCCGTCGGAGCCGTCGTCGGCCTCATCGTCATCGTGGGTGTCGACCAGTGGCAGAACGCAATGGACTCGCTCGCCCTGGTCCTCGTCGCGAGCGTCCTGGCAATCCTCGTCAGCATTCCCCTGGGAATCCTGGCCGCCAAGTCCGACCTGGCATCCAAGATCATCCGGCCGATTCTCGACTTCATGCAGACCATGCCCGCCTTCGTCTACCTGATTCCCGCGCTGATCCTCTTTCGGGTGGGAGTCGTGCCCGGCATTGAGGCAACGATCATCTTCGCGATGGCTCCGGGCGTCCGCCTGACCGAGCTCGGCATCCGCAGCGTCGATCGTGAGGTCGTCGAGGCGGGCGAGGCATTCGGTGCGTCGCCGGCGAGGATACTCCGTCAGATCCAGCTGCCATTGGCGATGCCCACGGTCATGGCCGGTATCAATCAGGTCATCATGCTCTCCCTCTCGATGGTCGTCATCGCCGGAATGGTCGGTGCGGGCGGTCTCGGCCAGCAGGTCGTGGCGAGCCTCAGCCGGATCGACGTGTCGCTCGGCTTCGAAGCCGGACTGGCCGTCGTGATCCTCGCGATCTTCCTCGACCGGATGACCGCCTCCCTCGGCACGGGAAGCACCCCGATCGGCCGGCTCCTGGCGGCGCGCAAGCACCGTCGGCAGTCCGCCGCGGCTGCCGCCGAAAGCGCGATCAGCGCGCCCGTAGCAGACCTGAAGACGCCGCAGCCCGCCTGAGTCTGACCGGCTCCGGGCGAGAGGACGTCCCCCCTCGATTCCCGCCGGTCGAGTTCGTTCTGACCGGCACCTCCAAGACTCACGGAGACACCTGTCTCCGTGTCACGCCCGGCCGCCTCGGCGGCCGGTCACATCCGTCAACCCCGGTCACCCACAGCAGGTGACAAGACAGGAAGACACATGAAGAACCGTTCCCTCAGCATCATCGCTCTCGGAGCCGTCGGGCTCCTCGCTTTCACGGGCTGTGCAGCAACGCCCGCGCAGACCGTCGGCAACGGCAACTCCGACAACAAAGACCTCACGATCGCCGTGTTCAACGGTTGGGACGAGGGTGTCGCGGCGTCCGAGCTCTGGAAGGCCATCCTGGACAAGCAGGGCTACAACGTCGAACTCGAGTACGCCGACGTCGCTGCGGTCTACGCGGGGCTGTCCACCGGCGACTACGACATGAACCTCGACGTCTGGCTTCCGAACACCCACGCCACCTACGTCAAGGAATACGGTGACAAGATCACCGAACTCGCGGCCTGGAACACCGAGGCGAAGAACACCATCGCCGTGAACGCGGATGCGCCGATCAACTCGATCGCCGAACTGGCCGCGAACGCCGACCTGTTCGGCAACAAAATCGTGGGCATCGAACCGGGAGCCGGCCTGACCGAAGCGGTCACGAACAAGACGATTCCGACCTACGGACTCGAGAAGATGGACTACCAGACCTCGTCGACCGCAGCGATGCTCACAGAGCTCACGGCAGCAGCGAAGACCGGTGAGAACATCGCCGTGACCCTCTGGGAGCCGCACTGGGCGTACGGCTCCTTCGACCTGAAGAACCTCGAAGACCCCGAGGGCACCCTGGGCGCCACGGAGACCATCCACGCCTACGGCAAGAAGGACTTCGGCACTGACTTCCCGCAGGCCACCAAGTGGCTGTCCGGCTACAAGATGGACCTCGACCAGTTGTACTCGCTCGAGACCGCGATGTTCGTCGACTATGACGGCCAGGACTATGGCCCCATCGTTGCAAAGTGGATCGCGGAACACCAGGACTACGTGGACTCGCTCACCAAGTAAGCCGCTGTTATGACGAACGGCCCGTGCTTAGGCATGGGCCGTTCGTGCGTTCCGGTGCTCACGGCCGGGGATCGCCGTCGCCATCCGCGTGATCGGAGGTGTCCATGCGGATTCCCTCGGGGCGTCCTGCGCGCGCCCAAACGAGGTAGAGGATGGCCGACACCAGCAGTGACGCGGCGAGGCTCACCAGTGGCAGGACGCGAGCGAGGTTCACGATGAGTGTGAACGCCACGGTCGCCGCGCCGACGAGGTTCAGTACGAGGGAAGCGGGATGCCGGTCCCGGTGGGGAGAACCTGGCCATGGCAAGCAGGCCCCCCAGGAAGCTGAGGAAGACGGACACGGCGTAGTAGAGGACGAGTGTCTGATCATCGCCGCCCGCGAGTACCGTCACCACCACAGCGAGCACTCCGAACAGTGCAACTCCCCAGACGGGGGCATGGCGGGCGTTCGTGCGGTCGAGCACTGCAGGGAGAATCCCGACCCGGCGACCGTCGGGACCGGTGTGGCGTGCGAGAGCCTTCAGCATCCCGGGTCCTGCCTGGAACGACGAGCTGGCCGCGGCGACGACCAGGAGGGCAGTGGTGAATTGAAATGCAGCAAACAGGGGTTCCGGGGCAGCCAGGCGCGCAAGTTCCGCGATCTGGGTGGTGTCGGCGCCGGGGACTCCGATGCGCAAGTGCACCACCTCCAGTGCGACGCCGAGGGTCAACGTTCCAACGACGGCCAGGGTCAGCCAGAGCGTCACCCGACCGAATCGTCGGCGACCCCGGTCATTCAGCTCGCCGAGTTCGGCAATTGCGGTCGATGGCGCCTCCACTCCCGTGGCGAGTGCCATGGCAACCGGGAACGCCAGCACAACGGCCACAATCGGGACGTGGCCAGACGATTCCGGAACTGCGGCGGCGGCTTGCGGTGTTGCGCCGAGACCGAAGCACAGGACGACGACAGTCACAGTGATGAATGCAAGAGCCATCGCGGCGAAGACCAGGCGGCCGAGTTGCCCGAACAGAGTCAGCATTGCCACGGCGAGAATCAGGCCACACGCGAGAAGGAGTCGCCAGGGTGCCAGGTCAGGGAAATAGGCGATGAGCGCCGAGGCTCCTGCCGAGACGCTCACGGCAATGGTCAGTACGAAATCGACGACCAGGGCACCGATCGGGATGAATGACCAGGCATCCCCGAAGGCTTCACCGACAGCCGCGGAGGCTCCACCACCTTTGGGATACCGGAAAATGAGCTGCCGGTAGTTCACGATCACCAGCGCGATGATGGCGATGACCAGGAACATCGTAGGGACAAGGAGACTCAGGTCGCCGTCCAGAGCGCGCAGCGCCGCTTCGACCGCGTAGGCGACCGAAGAGACCGGGTCGGCCATCACGGAAAATGCGAAGGCCATCAGCAGTATGGCGCGAGATCGTGACGACAATCCGCCCGGGAGCTTTGACATCTTTCGACTTCCTTGATCGTCGCTGTGTCAGGGTCTGGCCGTCACGGTTCGGAGGACGGCATTGAGTGTGAGCCAGCCTCGGAGCATACCTGTCGAGTCGACGACGGGCAGGCCATCGCTCTCGCTGGCCGCCAGAACCCGATCCAGAACGCTGTCCAGGGTATCGTCGGGGCTCGCGGCAGTGGGCGTCTCGATCAGGGCGCTGAGGGTGATCGCACTGCTGTCGTCATCGTTGCCCAGGGAGTCGGATATGGCAGCGACGGTCACGATCCCGATGAACGTTCCGTCGCTATGAAGAACCGGCAGGGCGCGTTTGCCGGAATCGATCAGGATCCGCGCTCCTGCGGCGGGCGTGAGCCGGGAACTCACCGCACCCGGAGCATCCGTCATGACCTCACGCACGAGCGTGGAATGCAGCAGGATTCCCCCGGGACCGCCGTCGACGCTCACGCCGCGGCGGCGAAGTTTGAGCGTGTAGATCGTGTCCTTGCTGAGCAATCGGGACACGCCCGTCGCGATCACGATCGCGAGCAGCAGAGGAAGGATGATCGAATATTCCCCGGTTAGTTCGAACAGGATAATTGCTGCCGTGATCGGGGCCCGCGTGGCTCCGGCGAAGACTGCTCCCATGCCGACCAAGGCAAACGTGCCGGTTTGCCCGGCGAACACGGGAAACACCATGCCGGCGACATCGCCGAATGCGGCACCGAGCATCGCTCCGATGAAGAGTGACGGTGCGAACACTCCTCCGGAGCCGCCGATGCCGATGGTCAGGCTCGTCGCCACGACCTTGCCGACGAGCAAGAGCGCAACGAAGCCCAGGGCATAGCCGCCCTGGACGCCCTTCTCCAGGACCGGGTAACCGACCCCGTACATCTGGGGCAAGGCAAAGAGCACCAGACCGAGCACGAGGCCGCCGGCGACCGGCCTCAACCACTCCGGTTTGCCCCGCCAGGCCCAGTCGCAGAGGTCTTCCACGGCGTACAGGACCTTCGTGAACCCGACTCCGGTCAGGCCGGCCGCGAGTCCAAGCACGGCGAAGAGCGTGAACTCCGACGGGTTGACGATCGTGAACGTCGGCAGGCTCAGGAAGGGGTGATCGCCGAGGATCGAGCGGCCGACGATCGATGCGGTCACTGAGGCCAGGACGACAACACCGAAGGAACGGGCGGCGAAATCCCTGAGCAGCAGTTCGAGGGCGAAAAAGACTCCGGCGATCGGAGCATTGAACGTGGCTGCGATCGCGCCTGCGGCGCCGCACGCGACCAGGGTTCTGAGCTGGGATTCGGGCAGCCGTACTGCCCGCCCCAGTGTGGACCCCAATGCTGACCCGATTTGAACGATAGGGCCCTCGCGACCCACCGACCCACCGGAACCGATTGTGATGGCCGAAGCGAGCGACTTGACGATCGCAACCTTGCCGGGAATCCGGCCGCCCCGTTTGGTGATGGCGTACATGACCTCTGGAACGCCATGCCCCCGGGCTTCCGGTGCGAACTTGTTCACCAAGGGGCCGTAGAGGAGACCGCCAATGGCCGGAGCGACGATCACGAATGCACCCCCCAACCACGGAACCCAGGGATTGGCCGGATGGCCGACGGAGGCTGAGTAATCGACCGTTCCCGTGAAAATCAGAGTCGCGGTGGCCACCAGCCAACGGAACGCAACGGCGCCGAAACCGACACCTGCGCCGACCACGACAGACATGAACATGAGTCGTCCGGAGCCGGTGAGGATCCGGGTGAACCACGTGTGCAAGGGCTCCAACAACAGGGATCTCATTCGTCCCCGCAGGCTCAGAGTAGGCTGTGCCATCAAGGCTCCGTAATGTGTAATTAGACAATTGTTGTATGTATGCAATAATCACGTTATCACTTGTCTGGAACGGGGTTTGACGGATGGATGCCTTCACTGCAGCCGACGCGCGGGTCGCCGACGCGACCCTTGCCGCCTCCCGCGCCTTGCTCGGCGTGGTTGCCCGATCGGTTGTGGCAACGCTCGACGTCGTCTCTCTGCCGCAGTTTCGGGTCCTGGTCATGCTCAGCTCGGCCGGTCCAACCCGGATGGGCGCTGTGGCGGAGCGAATGGGAGTCATCCCATCGACGTTCAGCCGCTTCATCGATCGAATGGTCGCCGGAGGCTGGGTGGAGCGGGCGGCCAGTCCCGACAGCCGGCGCGAGGTCCTCCTCGAACTCACCGAGAGTGGCCGGCGACTCGTCGACGACGTCACCGAACGCCGCCGAGCGGACATCTCCGCCATCCTGTCGATCATGACGCCGGATCAACGGACCGCTCTTCAGCACGCATTGCAAGCATTCGCGGATGCGGCGGGGGAGCCCCAGGCAGCGGATTTGCTGACCCTTGGGCTTTGAGGCTTTCCCTGCACCGGTTCCCACCCCGGGCGAAGGCGCGTCGCTGAGCAGTATGACGGGTTCCATGTGGATGCCGACGCAACCGCCGACACTTACGAACCTGCTGGCCTGGCACCTTCAGCCAGTTCCCGTGCTGCCCACTCTCGCCCTTCTGCTGGCAGTCCTGTATCTCTTCGCACTCTGGCATCTGCACCGTTCCGGCATCCGCTGGCCCGTGCAGCGAACGGTGTGGTGGCTCCTCGGCGTCGCAACACTCATACTGATGACAGCCACGGGGCTGGATGGCTACGGAATCCGACTGTTCAGCGTACATATGGTCCAGCACATGACGCTCAGCATGTTCTCGCCGGTCCTGCTCGCGCTCGGTGCACCGGTAACTCTGCTGCTGCGGGTACTCCCGACCAGGCACGGCGGCGGCTGGAACCTGCGCAAAGGACTCCTCGCGCTGTTGCACAGCCGGTTCGCTCAGTTCGTCACCCATCCGGGAGTCACGACAGGCCTGTTCCTGATGAGCCTGTATGGGCTCTATTTCACCCCGGTCTTCGACTATCTGATGCGCACGATGTGGGGGCACAATCTGATGCTTGTGCACTTCCTCGTGATTGGAATGCTGTATTTCTGGGGGATCCTGGGTGTCGACCCTTCGCCACGGGAAGCGTCTCGAGGAGTTCGCAGGCTGGCTCCGCCGGTGCTGGCAATCCTGGAATTGTTCATCACGGTTCCGTTCCATGCGTTCTTCGGCGTCGTCGTGATGATGTCGGTTGCCCCGATCGTGGGGTTTTACACGTACCCCGTTCCTGGCTGGACTATTTCGCCGCTGGCGGACCAATCACTGGGGGATGGGATCGCCTGGGGATTCACCGAACTGCCCACCCTGCTCGTCCTGGGTGCGCTGTTCCTTCGTTGGCAGAGTGCGGCTACGCGCCACGATCGAGTCGCCGATCGGAAAGCAGCACAAGACGGCGACGCCGAGCGCGTCGCATACAACTCCTATCTCGCCGCGATCGGCGCCAGGGACGATCGCAGTGAGACGGCGCCGTAGATATGTTCGCGACCAATCAAAGGACAGTGTGACGAAGAGCAACGAATCGACACCACCCCATACCGTTCGCGGAGCGCTCGGGCACCTCGTCGGCTTCATCGCGATAAGTACCGTCGCGGGTGTCCTCGTGGCTGCCTCGGTGACTCCCGCGGTCGCCGTGTCTGGAATGGCGGCCACCAACGTCATCAATACGTTCGAGAACCTGCCGAGCTATCTCGCGATCGACCAGCTCTCTCAGAAGAGCAATATCTACGCCAAACAGAGCGATGGCACGCCGGTGCTCCTGGCGTCGTTCTACGACCAGAATCGCGTTGATGTCCGGTGGGGAGCGATGAGCCAATTCGCGAAAGACGCGGCCGTCGCCGGGGAGGATCCACGTTTCTATGAGCACGGCGGGATCGACCTTCAGGGAACCGTCCGCGCCGTGCTGAGAACGGCAACGGGCAGCGCCATCCAAGGCGGCTCCTCGATCACGCAACAGTACGTGAAGAACGTCCTCGTGCAGAGGTGCGAGGTTCTGGACGACGCGAACGCCATTGCTGACTGCTATCGGGCGGCGACGGAGACGACAGCCGATCGCAAGCTCAAGGAAATGCGGCTCGCCATCGGGTTGGAGAAGGTCTACTCCAAGAACGAAATCCTTGCTCACTACCTGAACATCACGGGATTCGGAGGGACCGTATACGGCATTGAAGCTGCGGCCAACTATTACTACAACTCAACCGCCGCGGCATTGACACTGCCGCAAGCGGCCAGCCTGGTCGCGATCGTGAACAATCCGGGAAAATTCCGGCTCGACACCCCGACCAGCGCAACCAACGGCGCAGCAAACGGATACGCCGACAACACGAGCCGGCGCAACTACATCCTCGACGAGATGCTGCGCCATGGAAAGATCACCCAGGGAGACCATGACGCCGCGATAGCAACGCCGGTGGAACCCACCATCACCGAGCCGAGCACCGGCTGCAAAACGGCCGGAGCCAACGCCTTCTTCTGCGACTACGTGACCAAACAGCTCTTACACGACCCCGCATTCGGCGCCGACGAAGACACCAGACTCCTCACCTTCCGGCGTGGCGGCTACAACGTCTACACCACACTGGACCTCGACGTGCAAAATGCAGCCGTCGCCACACTGGCTGCGAATGTGCCCACCACATACCCCGGATGGGACGTGGGAGCCGTCGTCACGAGCGTCCAAGTCGGTACCGGACGCGTGCTCGCGATGGCGCAGAACAAGACCTTCAGTCAAGACCCCGACGTCCAGTCAACCGGTGCGAGCTCCACCGGAATCAACTACAACACCGATTACCAGGACGGTGGATCACATGGGTTCCAGCCAGGGTCGACCTACAAGGTTTTCACGCTGGCACAATGGCTGACAGATGGGCATGCGCTCAGCGAGCGGGTCAATTCCCGACGCACGAGCAACTGGGGCACCTTCTCGGACAGCTGCCTGGGCCCGCAGACCTATCCCGGATGGAACCCGAAAAACGATTCCTCTGGCGAGACCGGAGCGCACTACAGCGCTCTCGAATCGACGATCGACTCAATCAACACGGGCTTCATCGGAATGGCCAAAGAGCTGGACCTGTGCGGCATACGTAAGAGAGCAGAGGCGTTCGACGTCCATCGTGCAGACGGGAACCCTCTTTTGCAAAGTGCTGCGACCGTGATCGGTACCAACGAGGTCGCACCGCTGACCATGGCGGCAGCCTTCGCCGGCATAGCGAACGACGGCACGACCTGCACACCGGTCGCCATCGACAGCGTCACGGACGCGAATGGCGCCGACGTTCCCATTTCACCTTCCGTCTGTGCGCTGTCGGTGTCGCCTGCAGTGGCCGCAGGCATGACCTACGCAATGCATCGAGTGATGACCGGGGGCACCGCGTGGCAGTCCTATCGCGATACGACGCCACGAGTGCCGATGATCGGAAAGACCGGAACGACCGATGGCAACAAGGACACCTGGATGAGCGGAGCCAGCTCGAAAGTGGCGACGGTCGTCGGCGTGGTGAGCGTCACAGGGTCGGCCAACCAGCGCAATGTCTACTTCGACAGCGGTCAGGCTGCGACGGCCCGACATCGGATATGGCCCGATGTCATGTCAGTCGCTAACGCGAAGTACGGCGGGGATGACTTTGCCGAGGCATCCACCGACACCCTCTATGGAACGCCGGTGTCCGTTCCCGACGTGCGCGGCCAATCGGCTGCGCGCGCAACGGCCGCCTTGAGTCTGCTGGGTTCACGGTCGTGACCGGTCGGACCGCGGCGTCGGAGCCTGGCGGCGGGAACGGTTGTCACCTCATCGCCGGCCGGCGGAACGAAGGCCCGTCCCGGTTCGACCATCACTCTTCACACGAGTGACGGGGCTCTGAAGTCGCTGCCGGATGTTGTCGGCCTGACGGAAGGAGCGGCCCGGACAAAGCTCAGCGCCTACGCCCCAGTCGTCGTCGATACGACCGTCGTTGACCCAAAACAGGTCGGAGTGGTCCTGTCCATGACTCCCGGTGCGGGAACGGCGATGCACTCGGGCGGTACTGTGACGCTCACGGTTGGCCGGCTCGGCTGACGCCTCGATCCGGTCATCGGGCGGATCCAGCGGCCCGGAAGATCCGCCTGGGTGCCGTCGACCCGGGCGAATTACGTGGTCACGGCAGTGAGTGAGCGAACGCCTCGTGGTATTCATCGACGATGCGCCGGGTTGCCGCCCCGATCGGCCGGAATTCGTTGTCGGCAAGAACAAGAATCTTGTTCTTGTGCAACACTTGCATAAGAGCATTATTCGAGGAGGCGGACGGTCGGGTATTTCCGGCGTCGTCGCCGAGCGTGATGCACGCGCACCGCGTGCGTCGCAGGTGGTCACCCCACGGAATTGGATCATGATGAGAATGCGAACCGTGGTATGAGTTCAGACAACACCACGAGCGGGGCGGCCGGTTCGGCGGCGTCCAGGGTGACTTCCGACCTGAAGTCACTCCCGATGGCGGACGTGGAGAAGCAGCTGGGCAGTTCACCGGACGGGCTCACTCAGACCGAGGCAGCCAAACGCCTGGCGAAGTATGGTCCGAATGAGATCGCAGAGCACAAGACCAACGCACTGCTGAAATTTCTCTCCTACTTCTGGGGTCCGATCCCGTGGATGATCGAAATTGCGGTGATCCTGTCGGGTCTGGTCGGGCACTGGCCGGACTTCTTCATCATTCTCGTGCTGCTCGTAGCCAATGCTTTGGTCGGCTTCTTCGAAGAACGCCAGGCCGGGAATGCGATCGCCGCGCTCAAAGACACGCTCGCGATCAACGCTCGCGTTCGACGCGATGGTTCATGGGTCACACCCGCCGCCCGTGAACTGGTGCCCGGAGACGTGATCCGTCTGCGGCTGGGCGACATCGTTCCCGCGGATGCCCGGCTGCTGGAGGGCGACGAGATCGAGGTCGACCAGTCCGCGCTGACCGGCGAGTCGCTTCCCGTGACCTGTCATGCGGGCGATGCCGTGTTCTCGGGTTCGATCGTGCGCCGCGGCGAGATCGGCGCCCTCGTCTATGCGACCGGCGCCCATACCAACTTCGGTAAGACGGCCGGTCTGGTGCAGGATGCCCATACCGTCAGCCACTTCCAGAAGGCCGTCCTGAGGATCGGCAACTACCTCATCCTCCTCGCCCTCGCGTTGGTGACCGTGATCGTGGTGGTGTCGACTCTCCGGGGCGACCCGATCCTGACGACACTGCAATTCGCGCTCGTGCTCACGGTTGCGGCCATCCCCGTCGCGATGCCGACCGTGCTGTCGGTCACCATGGCGGTCGGCGCACGGCTGCTGGCCCGGGAAAAGGCCATCGTCAGCAAAT
The DNA here is from genome assembly GCF_027594785.1 of Cryobacterium breve. GTDB lineage: Bacteria > Actinomycetota > Actinomycetes > Actinomycetales > Microbacteriaceae > Cryobacterium > Cryobacterium breve_A. The sequence goes on along the minus strand of NZ_CP075584.1, from coordinate 923,755 downwards.
TGGTGGCGATCGAGGAACTCGCCGGCGTAGACATCCTGTGCGCGGACAAGACGGGCACACTCACCCGCAACGCGCTGACCCTGGGCGACCCGTTCAGCCTTGACGGTGTTTCGGCCGCGGATATCGTGCTCGCGGGTGCGTTGGCTTCCCGCGCGGAAAACGATGACCCCATCGACCTCGCCGTCCTCGGCGGTCTCTCGGAGAAGACCGCGATGGATGCCTACACGGTCACGCACTACCAACCTTTCGACCCGGTTCACAAACGCACCGAAGCCACCGTCACCGACGACAGGGGCGCGACGTTCAAGGTGACCAAGGGCGCACCCCAGGTCATCCTCGCTCTCGCCGACAATTCCGCGGATATCACCTCCGCCGTTGACACCGCTGTGAATGACTTCGCCGCACGCGGCTTCCGGTCTCTGGGTGTGGCCCGCGCAGAAGGACATGGAACGTGGCAGTTCCTGGGTGTCCTCCCGCTCTTTGACCCGCCTCGCGAGGACGCCGCTTCCACCATCGCCACAGCGAAGGAGATGGGTGTGACGGTGAAGATGGTCACCGGTGACGCGATCGCGATCGCGAAGGAGACCGCCGCCAAGGTCGGTCTTGGCACGAATATTCTTGACGCGTCCGGCTTGGGCGACGTGAAGAAGAAGGAGACAGCGGCGGTCGGGGAATCCATCGAAACAGCTGATGGGTTCGCCCAGGTCTTCCCCGAGCACAAATACCACATCGTCGACGTGCTGCAGAAGCGCGGTCACATTGTCGGGATGACGGGAGACGGCGTCAATGACGCGCCCGCACTGAAGAAGGCGGACTGCGGGATCGCAGTCTCGGGAGCGACTGACGCCGCCAGGGCCGCGGCCGCCATCGTTCTGCTCACCCCTGGTCTGTCCGTGATCATCAAGGCAATCGAGGAAAGCCGCCGGATCTTCCAGCGGATGAACTCCTACGCCATCTACCGCATCGCAGAGACCTTGCGTGTCCTGCTGTTCATGACGGTATCGATCCTGGTCTTCAACTTCTACCCCGTCACCGCGATCATGATCGTGATGCTCGCCATTCTGAACGACGGGGCAATCCTGTCGATCGCCTACGACAACGTGAAGTATCGGAAGGCACCAGAGGCGTGGAACATGCGTCTGGTGTTGGGCATATCGACCGTGCTTGGAGTTGCCGGCGTCATCTCCGCCTTCGGACTCTTCTATCTGGCCGAGAATGTCTTCCACCTCGATCGCGACCATATCCAAACCCTGATGTACCTGAAGCTTTCGGTGGCAGGGCATCTCACCATCTTCCTGACCCGCACCCGCGGCCCGTTCTGGTCGATCCGACCGGCCCGCATACTGTGGGTCGCGGTCCTGGGAACCCAGGCCGTCGCGACCCTCATTGCCGTTTACGGGCTCTTCATGACTCCGCTCGGCTGGGGCTGGGCCGCCTTCGTGTGGGGCTACGCGATCGCCTGGGCGCTGGTCAACGACCGCATCAAACTCCTCGCCTATCGCATTCTCGACCCCGCAGGGAAGAACCGGAGGACCCGCCGCTCGCTGACGAACTCTGCCGCACCCTCTTCCGCTGCTCCGGAACCCCACGGTGCCGCCGTGGATTCTCACCCAGAAGGCGCCGCAGCGCCGGAGACGGAGGGGTTGTCATGAAGATCGACACACGTGACTTCCGCGTCGAAGCAGGGAAGGACGCGGACCTTGCCGACCGCGCGACGGACGTTGCACATGTCTGGGGGGCCGACACAACGTACAAGCACGTCCTGCACCGGCACGTCAAAAAGCTGACCGCGCTCCAACGGTTGCACTACGCCTCGGGACACTACTCACTATTGGTGATCTTCCAGGGCATGGACGCAGCAGGAAAGGATGGGGCGATCCGGCACGTCATGTCCGGAGTGAACCCTCAGGGTTGCCAGGTCTTCAGCTTCAAGCAGCCAAGCAGCGAGGAACTCGAGCACGACTTTCTCTGGCGGACGACCCGCCGCCTCCCCGAGCGTGGCCGGATCGGCATCTTCAATCGCTCGTACTACGAAGAAGTTCTCGTCGCGCGGGTGCACCCGGAGATCTTGCACGGCGAGGGTATCCCGGCTGCACTCATCAACGAATCGTCGATCTGGAAGGAGCGGTATCGCTCGATTGCGGACCTTGAAGCGCATTTGAGCCGAAATGGGACGAAGATCGTCAAGATCTTCCTGAACCTGTCTAAAGAGGAACAGGCGAGTCGGTTCCGCGAACGGATCGATGTTCCCGAAAAGAACTGGAAGCTCACTCTCGCTGATATTCACGAACGGGGGTATTGGGACAGATATATCTCTGCTTACGAGGAATGCCTGACAGCAACGAGCACCAGGGAGAGCCCCTGGTATGTGGTCCCGGCGGACAGCAAGAAGAACGCCCGGCTCATCGTGTCCCAGATCATCGTGGATGCGCTCAGGGGGCTGAAGATGGCCTACCCGGTCGTCACAGCCGAACGCGCACAGGAATTGGCCGACATTCGCGCTGAACTCTGAGGAGCAGCCGGTCAGGCGCCGCCTACAACCGCTTGATGTGTCGACCGTGGGGCTCTGAGCGCTTCCCACCCAAGACGGGTCGGCGTCGAGTTCTTCCCGTCCGGGACTCTTTTGTTTCCTCGGTTCCTGATATGGTGCTCCGGATACGAGCGAGCGACTGGGGAGCTGACCAGCCGTTCCGCACGATGAACGGTTGTGAGACGGGGGACAGGTGATGGCCTTGGCCGGGTTCGGTGTGACGTAGTGAGCGAGTCGGATACTGAGATCACGAGCGGGCCGGTTCGGCTGGTCCGGTCGCCGCTGGACAAGGGCGAGGACGACCTGGGCGTCGTTGCCGACCGAGCGTTCCAGGTGAACGGGGACACCCGGGCCGCCCTGCGACTGGCGCTGACGCTCGGCGTTCGGCTCGACGGGGCGGGGCCGGGTTCCGGGAGAACCGAGCGACTCTTCGACACTCTCGCGACGGTCGCGGCAGCAGACCTGACCGCTGCCCGCGTCGTGGAGGCACACCTGGATGCGCTCTCGATCCTGGAACAGGCCGCCGAGTCCGGCCCGGGAAGCCACGTCGATTCCGGGAATGGACGAACGTGGGGCGTGTTCGCCGCTGAAGGACGCGGCACGCGCCTCGAGGCGCGCCAGACCGAATCGGGATGGCGGCTCGACGGCGTCAAACCGTGGTGCTCACTCGCCGGCGAACTCAGCCACGCGCTCGTCACCGCGCACACCTCGGAGACCACACGGCGGCTGTTCGCCGTCGACCTCCGCGTGCCGGGAATCACGGTGTCGGAGGGATCCTGGGTGGCCAGGGGACTCGCAGCGCTTCCGAGCGGCCCTGTTGACTTTCGCGGCGTTCCCGCAGAGCCGATCGGCGCCGACGGCTGGTACCTCGAGCGACCCGGTTTCGCGTGGGGAGGGATCGGGGTCGCAGCCTGTTGGTGGGGCGGGACCGTCGGCATCGCCAGACGCGTCTACCGGGACGCTGGGGAGCGTACGCCTGATCAGGTCGGTCTTGCTCACCTCGGCGCCATCGACGTACTCGTGACGGCATCGGGGCAGGCGCTTGCTTCCGCCGCGTGCGCGATCGACGACGGGACCGCGACCGGAGCACACGGCGCTGTGCGCGCGGCGCGAGTGCGGGGCCTCGTCGCGCGCACGGCAGAATTCGTCATCGAGCGGGCCGGGCACGCCCTCGGTCCGCAACCCCTCGCTTTTGACGCCCGTCACGCCCAGCGTGTCGCCGACCTGCAGTTGTACGTTCGACAGCACCACGCCGAACGCGACGAGGCCCGGCTGGGTGCGCTGCTGCTCGATGGTGCGCGGGGCATCGCACCGTGGTGACCTTCAGCCACCGGGACCCCGGCACCGCCGAGCGGGCCTGGGCCGACGCGCCCTGGATAACGACGGCAGCACGGCTCGACCCCGATGGTCTCGCCCGGCTCATCGTCGTCGCCGCGCATCCTGACGACGAGACGCTCGGTGCCGGCGGGCTGATGGCCGGTGCGGCAAGACGCGGGATCCCGGTCGATGTCCTGGTCCTCAGCGACGGCGAAGCGTCCCACCCGGAATCCCCGACACATACCCAGGAACGACTGTCCCGGGTGCGCAGGACCGAAGTGACGGATGCCGTCGCGCACCTGGCGCCATCCGCTCGCCTGCACTTCGCCGGACTGCCCGACGGCGACCTCACCGGAAACAGGGAGGCGGCGGCGCGGGCGCTTGCCTCTGTACTGGGGACGCCGCCTTCCGGCGCAGAGCCCGGAGAGGAACGATCGGTCGCGAGCATCTGGATCGTGGCACCATGGCGTGCCGACGGGCATCCCGACCACAGTCTCGCCGGCGAGGTGGCCGCCGCCGGAGCGGCCTGGTCCGGCGCCCGGCTGCTCGAATACCCGATCTGGGCCTGGCACTGGTCGACACCGGATGGGGAATGGTCGCTGGACCTGATCCGCAGGATTGACCTCAGCCCCGAGGACCACGCGCTGAAGCTGCAGGCTCTCGCACTGCACCGCAGCCAGGTCCTGCCGTTGTCCGACGAACCCGGAGACGAGGCCGTCGTGCCCCCGGCGATGGCCGCCCATTTCGCGAGAGGCTTCGAGATCTTCGTCGAAGACATCGCGACCGAGGCGGCGTCCCCGGATGTGACCGGGAAAACAAGCCTGACGAGGTCCTTCTTCGAAGATTTCTACGGGGAGGCGCGCGACCCGTGGGGCTTCGAGACGCGCTGGTACGAACGTCGCAAACGGGCGCTGACCCTCGCTGCGCTGCCACGCGAACGATTCGGCGCCGCCCTGGAGACTCGGCTGCTCGATCGGAGTGCTCACGGCCGACCTCGCCGCCCGGTGCGACACCGTGACGGCAGTCGACATCGCGGAGCAACCGCTCTCGATCGCCCGCGAACGGCTCGCCGGGCGCCCCGGCGTCCGCTTCGCGCGGATGACCCTGCCCGGTGAATGGCCCTCCGGCGTCTTCGACCTCATCGTCGTATCCGAAGTCGGCTACTACCTCGCGACCGCAGACCTGGAACGGTTCTTCCAGCGGTGCCGGGACAGCCTCGCCCCTGGCGGAGTCCTCCTCGCCTGCCACTGGAGGCACCCGGTTCCGGAGTACCCGCTCAGCGGTGACAGTGTCCACGACATGCTCGCGACCGTGCCCGGACTCGTGAGAACCGTCGCGCATCGCGAAACCGACTTCCTGCTCGAGGTGTGGCAACCCGGGCCGGCGAGATCCGTGGCCCAGCAGGAGGGGCTGGTCCAGTGACCGGTCCCGGTGAAATCGACCACCTGATCATCGTCATCCCCGCGCACAACGAGGAGGAACTGCTTCCGCGGTGCCTCGCCGCCCTCGGGGCCGCGATCGAGTCACTGGTCGCGATCCTCGATCCGGCGCCCCCGATCGTGTCGGTCGTGATCGTGCTTGACCGCTGCACGGACGGGACCGAGTCGATTGCCGCCGGTTTCCCGGGCGTGCACCTCGTCCGCAGCGACACGGGAGCCGTCGGCGCGGCGCGGCGTGCGGGGGTCCGCAGCATCCTGAAGTCGACGGGCGACTTCACGGGCCGTACCTGGATCGCGTCGACGGATGCCGATTCCGCCGTCCCGGAGAACTGGCTCACGAGCCAGCTTGCCTTCGCCAGGAACGATGTGCACCTGGTCCTCGGCACTGTGGAGCCGGATGACTGCCTCGGCCGCGAAATGCGCGCTCGCTGGGCGGCGGAGCAGCTGCTCGTCGAGGGACATCCGCACGTGCACGGGGCCAATCTCGGGGTGCGGGCGGACCAGTACCTCGCTGCCGGGGAATTCCCCGGGAGTGACGCCGACGAGGACATCGCACTCGTCGTGGCACTCCGGAGACTGCGGGTGTGCGAGATTCGCACGGCACGCATCCCGGTTCGCACGAGTGGGCGACTCATCGGACGCACACCCGGGGGTTCGCCGGTTACCTGCGCGCCCAAGCCGCTCGCATCCCCGTCATCGTGGAGGCCGACGCGCTGCAGGTCGACGAGGCCGGTGCCCGTCCCTGAGCGAACCCCTCAGCCGGATATCTGGCCCAGAGCGCTAGCATCGAGCGCTCTCGCGGCCAACCAGTCCTCCAGCTCGGCGGCAGGAACAGGGTGGGACATCAGGAACCCTTGAGCGACATCGCAGCCGTAGCCGATGAGCTCGGAGTATGCCGTGGTGTCTTCCACCCCCTCTGCGACCATGCGAAGCCCGAGGCTGTGGGCCAGGTCGATGGTCGAGACGACGAGGGCCGTTGCGCGCGGGTCGTCCTTCATCGGGATGATGAAGGATTTGTCGAGTTTGAGCTCGTCGATCGGCAGGTCACGCAGGTACGCGAGGGAACTGTAGCCGGTTCCGAAGTCATCGATGGAGATTCGAATTCCCGTCGCCTGCAACCGGGTGAGGATGCTGCGCGCGCGCTCCCGGTCGGAGAGGAGGAAATCTTCGGTGATCTCCAGGACCAGCATGGCGGGGGACAGGCCGCGGGAAGACAGCATCGCACTGATCCGTTCGGGAAGCACCGTGTCGATCAGGGAACTCGGGGACATGTTGACCGCCATCGTCAGCGTTCGTCCCTGGGCAGACCAGCTCGCGGCCTGGTCAAGAGCCTGGTGCAGCACGATCTCGGTCATGGCGTGCATAAGCCCGGACTCCTCGACGAGTCCGAGGAAATCGTCCGGTTGCAACAAACCCCTCGTCGGGTGGTTCCAGCGGACCAGGGCCTCGACGCCGCAGACGTCACCCGTCTTGAGGTCGATCTTGGGCTGATAGTGCATGACCAGCTGGTCGTCGACGAGCGCGAGACGTAACTCCTCGAGCAGGTGCAACCGCTCTTCCCCGTGATGGTCGTCGGTGCCGCGGTAGACGTGATGGCCGCTGTGGGTCGCCTTCGCCGTGTACATCGCCATGTCCGCCTTGCGGAGGAGCATGGTCAGGTCCTCCCCCTGGTCGGGGTAGCCGGCGATCCCAATGCTGGCACTGGCCTGTACCGAGATGCCCGCGAGGATGAACGGCTGGGCCAGGGTCGCGCGCAGCTTCAACGCCACCGCTTCCGCCCTGACCGAATCCGAACCGTCGAGAAAGATCACGAACTCGTCACCGCCGACACGCGCGAAGAGATCCTCGGTGCGCAGGCTGAGCGGAAATGCGGCCGGCGACCTGGAAAAGGAGCAGGTCGCCGACATCGTGACCGAGACTGTCGTTGACCTCCTTGAACTTGTCGAGGTCGAGCAGGAGAAGCGCGCTCGTACGGAGCGGATTCGCGGCCAGCCGAGCGGGCACATCGGCGTAGAGGGCGCGCCGGTTGGGCAACCCCGTGAGTTCGTCGGTCCGTGCCTGGCGATGCGCGTCCGCAATGCGGATGCGCTGGCGAAATACCAGGGGCAGTGCCGCGAGGGTGAGGGTCAGGGCCGCCAGGACGACGGCGAGAGGAGAGATCTTCAGCTGGGTTCCCAGGATCAGGACCAGAAGACCCGCGGCCGTGGCGATCGCCGGAACCGTCTGTTCGGGGATCGCCCAGGTCGAACGGCGAGGTTGCGAGCCGAGGCGGGCCTCCCTGTCGACCGAAGACGCGATCAGGGCGAGGCTCAGGGGCCAGCCGATGTCGAGTGCTGTGCCGAGCACGTAGAGGCCGTTCAGGTGCAGAAAGACGCTGACGATGTCGGCGGCCGTGAAGACCGCGAGACCGAAAATGAGGTGGGGGAAACCGGGACCGATGGCGGTTCCGTGCGATGCCGCGATGCCCACGAAGAAGGACACGAGCAGGAGATCGCACAGCGGGAACGCGAATGCGACCGTCGTAGCAAACGACCCTGGGCTGGCGAGTGCCGCGCTGAGGATCGGGTCGAGGAGGACGGCGAGCAGCGCGGCCGCGCCGAGGGAGCCGACGGCACTGTCCAGGAGGACCGGCGACGCCAGGCCGCGGACATTCCGTCTCGCGAGGACAACGAGCGCCGCGAACATGAGGGGGTAGAAGCCGAGAAAGCCGATGTCCGCCCATGACGGATGTGGGAGCGACTCTCCCGCTGCCGTGGCGAGGCCGAAATAGGTGTCCCCGGCCGCGAGGACGGTGATCGCCATCGACATCAGCACGAGGTCAGTACGTGGAGAGCGCGCCTGGCCGATCGCAATCCAGCACACGATGACGGGAATCCACAAGGCGAAGAATCCGAGTACGAGCGAACTCACGTCGCCTGCGGTACCGAAGATTGTGGCGACCGCGAAGGCAGCCACGATCAGCCCGAGGGTCCAGTTCGGCCATCGGCCGGATCGGCCCGTTCCCTGAGTCGCGCGGACGCGTTCCGTGCTGGTCTCGACTGGCATAGTTCTCCCTCTCGATAAACCTAGCTGCGTCGGTCGCGTTCGAAATAAACCCCGGCGTGGGACAAGTCGATATATATTGATCCCGGGGAGCCAGCGCGGTTGTGAATTTGCCGCATGGCCGGGTATAAAAATGGGGGACACGTGAACAGGAAACCGAACACAGGGCTACATTTCGAAGCATTCGGCGGATTGCTGGGTTTTGTCGGCATGAGTGTCGTTGCCGGCGTTCTCGTGGCGGCTGCGGTCACTCCCGCTCTCGCTTTGTCGGGCATGGCTGCAACGAACGCGATCAATGTCTTCGAGAATCTGCCGGACTACCTGAAGATCGACCAGCTCTCGCAGAAGAGCAACATCTACGCGACCACGGGTGACGGAACGCAGACCCTTCTGGCCTCGTTCTACGACCAGAACAGGGTCGAGGTCGCCTCGGATGCGATAAACCAGTTTGTCAAGGACGCCGCGACCTCCGCGGAGGACCCGCGCTTCTATGAACACGGCGGAATTGATCTGCAGGGCACTGTGACCGGGATCGTCACGACCGTTGCCACGGGGGACGCCCGCGGTGGGTCTTCGATCACCCAGCAGTATGTGAAGAACGTGCTGGTGCAGAAGTGCGAAGTGCTCACGGATGCCCAGAAGAAGTCCGACTGTTATGACGCGGCGATCGCACAGAGTCCCGACCGCAAACTCAAGGAGATGCGCCTCGCGATCGGCGTGGAGAAAAAGTACGGCAAGGATGACATCCTCCGCTCGTACCTGAACATCACCGGCTTCGGCGGCACCGTCTACGGCATCGAGTCCGCGGCGGAGTACTACTTCGGCTCGACTGCGGCGACGCTGACGCTCCCGCAGGCGGCGAGCCTCGTCGCGATCGTGAACAACCCGGTCAAGTTCCAGCTCGACCAGCCCGACAGCGCGACCAACGGTGCAGCCAACGGCTACGCCGCGAACAAGGACCGCCGCGACTACATCCTCGACGAGATGCTGAAGTACGGCAAGATCAACCAGGCCGACCACGATGCCGCGATCGCCTCGGCCATCGAGCCCAGCATCCACGAGCCCTCGACCGGCTGCCAGACCGCCGGCGGCAGCGCGTACTTCTGCGACCTCGTCGTGAACACCCTGCAGAACGACCCCACTTTCGGAGCCGACGACACCACCCGGATGGCCAACTTCCGCCGGGGCGGGTACAACGTCTACACGACCCTCGACCTGGAACTCCAGATTGCCGCCGAGACCACGATAAAGGCCAACGTTCCCGACACCTACCCCGGCTGGGACGTCGGTGGCGTGATCGTCTCTGTCGGCGTTGGCACCGGCAAGGTGCTCGCCATGACGCAGAACAAGGACTACAGCCAGGACAGGGATGTGCCGATCACGGGTTCAAACCTGACCGGGATCAACTACAGCACCAATGTCGACCAGGGCGGCTCGCACGGGTTCCAGCCCGGATCGACGTACAAGGTGTTCACCCTCGCGGAGTGGCTCACCGAAGGTCACTCGCTCAACGAACGGGTCGACTCTCGGCGCAAGGCCAACTGGGGTACCTTCCGGGACAGCTGCGCGACTGGTGGCACGGTGAGCTTCCCGGGCTACAACCCGAAGAACGACTCCGGTGAAGCCGGCGCCAACTACAGCGCCCTTGAGTCCACAATCAACTCGATCAACACCGGTTTCATCGGCATGGCCAAGAAACTCGACCTGTGCGGCATCCGCAAGACCGCCGAGGCGTTCGGCGTGACCCGGGCCGACGGCGCCCCGCTCGAGCAGGGTGCCTCCGCGGTGCTCGGCACCAACGAGGTCGCGCCGCTGAGCATGGCGGTCGCCTTCGCCGGCATCGCCAACAAGGGCACCACCTGCAGCCCGATCGTGATCGACCACATCACCGGTTCCGATGGCGGCGCACTCGGCGTACCGCAAACCGAGTGCCACCAGTCGGTTGACCCGGTCGTTGCAGCAGGCATGACGACGGCGATGCAGCAGGTCATGACGGGCGGCACGGCGACCGCGTCGTACTCGGCCACCAAGCCCCGCGTGCCGATGATCGGTAAGACCGGAACCACAGACGGCAACAAGGACACCTGGATGAGCGGTGCGAGCACCAAGGTCGCCACGGTCGTCGGCGTGATGAGCGTCACTGGGCATGACACTGACCAGCGCACCACATATTTCGACAGTCTCCGGAGCCCTGGCGCTTTGCGTTCGACGGTGCAGGCGGCCACGGCCCGGCACCGGATGTGGCCGGAGGTGATGAGCGTCGCGAACGCAAAGTACGGCGGCGACGCCTTCCCTGCGGCGTCAGGATCAATTGTCAATGCCGTGCAGGTCCCGATTCCCGACCTTCGGGGCAAGAGCCTTACCCAGGCGCAGTCGGCACTCGAGTCCGCCGGCTTCCTCTTTGTGAACGGCGGTAGCATCGACTCCGAACTGCAGACCGGCGTCGTCGCGAACACCGATCCCGCTGGAGGAACCAGCGAAGCCCGCGGCGCCGCGGTGACGGTTCACACGAGCAACGCGGCTCTCGTCATCGTGCCGGACGTGTCCGGCAAACGCGAAGCCGAAGCCCGGGCCGCCCTGTCGAACTTCACCGTGGTGAAGAACGAGACCATCGTGACGGACCCCGGTGTCACCGGCACTGTCGTTACGATGTCGCCAGCGGCAGGCAGCGCGGTCCACCCCGGCGACGCGGTCACGATCGTGGTCGGCCGGCTGGCCCCCGCCGGCGGCTGAGCCGGCCCGCTGACCGCGAGCGCGGGACGCAACGCCCGCGCTCGCTGGGGCGTGGCGAAGATCAGCGGCTGGCGTCCCGAGACGCCCGGCCCGACAGGACCCCGGCGAACAGTACGGCGAGCACACCGGCCAGCGGGACGACGAGCAGGCCGAGCCGGAGTGAGGAGGCGTCAGCGATCGCGCCGACCACGGGCGGCGAGACCAGGAAGCCGACCCTGAGCAGCCAGGCGAGGATCGTCAGGCCGGAACCGGGTCTGAAGCCCGGAAGCTCATCTGCGGCGTGCATGGCCGCAGGGATGAGGGTCGCGACCCCGAGCCCGGCGAGGCCGAATCCGACCACGGTGCCCGGGATCGACGGGATCAGGAGGGCGCTTCCCATGCCGACGCAGACGATCACCCCGCCCGTTCTCGCGACCGCGCGCTGGCCGAACCGGTCCACGAGCCGATCGCCGAGCATCCGCCCGATGAACTGCATACCCTGGAGCGCGATGAAGCCGAGGCCCGCGACGAAGGCTGATGCGCCGAGGTCGACGGAGAGGTAGATCGCCGACCAGGAGCCTGCCGGCGTCCTCGACGATGGCCCCGGATGCAGCGATGAGCACGAGGGCGAGGAGCACCGCGTATTTCGCCAGCACGCCCACCGCCCGTCCGGTGCGCGTCTGCACTCCGGCCGGAGTACTGGCGGCGCGCGCCTCGTCCGGTTCGGGGCCGGACAGGAGCATGCGGTACGACAGCACGGCCAGAAGGCTGAACAGCACGGCGGAGAGCGTGAGGTGCACGGCCAGGGGAATGCCGAGCCCCGCGGCGAGGGACCCGAGTGCTCCGCCGGATACCGCACCGATACTCCAGACCGCGTGGAACGAGTTGAGGATGGAGCGTTTGTACAGGCGTTGCACCCGAAGCGCGTGTGAGTTCTGGGCGACGTCGGTGATCGAGTCCATTGCGCCGGCCAGGAACAGCCCGGCCGCGAGCGGAAGCCAGGCAGGGGCCACCCCGGCGAGCAGGATACCGATCGCCGTGAAAACCGTGGCGATGATCGCCACCCGCGAGGAGCGGAAGCGGCGCACGAGCATCCCGGCCGTCAACCCGGCGATGAGCGCGCCGAGCGGGTATGCGGCGACCGCAAGGCCGAATTCCGCATTCGTCAGGCCGAGGTCGACCTTGATCTCGGGATAACGCGGGAGCAGGTTCGCAAAGATCGCGCCGTTGGTGAAGAACAGAACGCCGACCGCGATCCGGGCACGGCGTGCCGCTACCGGCGGCCGGGAGACCTGGTTCGCGGCGTGGCCGTCCTGACTCGACGTTCCGGCCGCGGTCCCGCCCGTGCTCTCATCCGTGCTCTCAACGTTCACGGTCGAAGGCTACAGGCTGGCAGCAACGCCATCCATGGGCGGCCGCTGGAGGAGCTCGATCAGGAGAATCGCGACGAGGGCCGTGACGGCGGTGCCGATGATCACGCCGGGCGACAGCGGGCGGACGAACAGCACGACGGCCGCAGCCGCCAGGGCCACGACGATCCGCGCGTATCGCCGCACGGTGTAGAGCCAGACTCCGAACGCTCCCGTCGTTCCGCCGCGCCGTTCCGCCGACGAGCGGATGCTCCTGGCGGAGTCGACGGTCAGCCGGCGCACCACGATCGCGCCGCGGAACGGACCAGCGAAGTACGCCACCACAGCCACGGTCACCCCTGCGGTCCCCACTGCCACCGCCGTCGCGCTGATGAACGGCACGATCGCCTCATAGGTGGCCAGTGCGGCATCCCGCGGCATGTACTGCGGCGAGACGGAACCCGCGAAGAGGATGCGCCCGACCGAGATTCCCGTTGCGAGCACCGCCATCGACAGCGCGAGCAGGAGGCCGGCCCAGATCAGCGCTCGCGCCTTCCGCCTCGCCACCACGATGCCGGCGGCCAGGAGCAACAGGCTGGCCCACGGCAGTACGAAACCCAGGATGTCGAGGATCTGGTAGGCGACCCGTGCCTGGACAAGGGCGTCGGACTGGGCGACCTGGATGGTGCGGTTGATTTCCGGGATCCGATCGGCGAGTGCGAAGCCCTGCGCGACGAGGGCACTCTTGACCGCTGCGATGGTCGGCGCCAGTTGGATGCCGACCTCGCCCTGGGCTCCGATGGTGAGCGGCCCGTTCGTATCGCCCTGCAGCGCCGCGATGACCTGGGAGTGGCTGACCCGCAGGGTCTGCTCCCAGATGTTCGCGAAGGCGTCGGAGGCGATCAGCCGCTGTGTCGCCGTGCGCACCAGGGAACGGGCGCCCTCGACGGCCGGCTGCTTGAGCAAGCGGAGGGCGACCTGAGCCCGCGGCGGCAGGTTGAGCTGGGCGATCCCATCGAAGAGGTCCGTTGCGATGGCCTCGAAGTCGACCTGGTCGTCGATCACGGTCGTGATCTGGTCAACGAGGAACGCCTGGAATGCCGGATCGTCGACAAGAGGAGACAGGGTGGCGACGAATCGGCCGGTGTCGGTGACCTCGGTCTTGGTCCACGCGGCGACGACGGCGACCGGGGCGAGAATGACCCCGATGGTGATCAGGAGCGCTGCGCAGAATGCGCGGAGCCGGAGCGATGCCCTGCTGGGTTCATACACCGCGGGAGTGCTCGGCGGTGCGGTCTCCAGCCGGGCCTGCAACTGGGCGACCTGGGCCGAAAGACGTTCGATTTGCTGCTCGGGGGTTTCGATCTGCGCCATCGGGTCCATGCCTCTCGCGAGTGCGCGCCAGTCTCTTGCTCAGCCACATTATGGCGCGGACTGTCGGATTCGGCACGGAATTCCGCTAGACTGTCCCCCCGTGAAGGGGAGTATCCCTCAAAGTCCACTGGGTGAGTTATCAGTGGGTTCGATGATCTGATCGTCAACACGGACCGCGGTGCAGGGGTTCCGGTCGGATCGGCGGCGTGTCTTCGTCGCGGGAGAGACTTTCAGGTTATCTGCCTGCCCTCCTCTCCTTGAAAGGCCCCTCCGTGGATCTTGCCCTTCCCCTCTGGTTCGAAATCGGCTCCCTGGTCGTCCTGACCCTTGTCCTGGTCGCCGACCTGCTGATCGTGTACAAGCGACCGCACGTGCCCTCGATGCGCGAAGCCAGCCTGTGGGTCGTCTTCTATGTCGTGCTCGCCCTGCTGTTCGCGCTCGCGATGCTGCTCCTCGCCGATGCCGAGCACGCCGGGCAGTTCCTCGCCGGCTGGCTCACCGAGTACAGCCTCAGCATCGACAATCTCTTCGTCTTCGTCATTATCATGGCGAGATTCTCCGTTCCCCGGAAATACCAGCAGGAAGTGCTCATGGTGGGCATCATCATCGCGCTCGTCCTGCGCCTGATCTTCATCCTCCTCGGCGCGTCCCTCATCGAGAACTTCAGCTGGATCTTCTACATCTTCGGGGCCTTCCTTCTCTATACGGCCGTGCACCAGGCCGTCGCCAAGGAACCGGACGCCAATGAGGCCGACAACGCCTTCGTGAAGATGATCCGTCGCCGCCTGCGGATCTCCCCGACCTTCGACGGGTCGAAGATCCGCACCACCGTCAAGGGACGTCGGGTCTTCACCCCGATGCTGATCGTCTTCATCGCAATCGGTACGACGGACCTCGTATTCGCCCTCGACTCGATCCCGGCCATCTTCGGGATCACGACGAGCCCGTTCATCGTCTTCACGGCCAATGTCTTCGCCCTGATGGGACTCCGGCAGCTCTATTTCCTGCTCGGCGGGCTGCTCGAACGACTGGTTTACCTCAAGTACGGGATCGCCTTCATCCTGTTCTTCATCGGCGTCAAGCTCGTCTCGCACGCGCTCCACACCAACGAGGTCCCGTTCATCAACGGCGGCAACGGGGTGGGCTGGGCGCCGGAGATCGACACCTGGACCTCGCTCGGCGTGATCGTTGTCTCCATGGCCATCGCCACGGTCGCGAGCCTGATCAAGGCGAACCGCGACGCCCGCGCCCGCGGTCGCAGCCTCGGCGAGGAGCTGTCGCTCACCGAAAAGGAGTAGCCCGGGCGCGGAGTGCGCGGCGGCGCGAAAAGCCCCCGAATTGGTACCGTAGGAACTCTGACGCCTCGCCGAGGCGCGATCGGGTCGGCTCGGAACACGCGCCGCAGCACGAGGGAGTACCGGCTTGGTCCAGAGCGCAGACACGATGACCCTCCCAACGGTGACGGTCTCATTCACAATGGGGGCGCGGAGCGAGGTCGGCCAGGTGCGGCAGGCTCAACGAGGACAGCTTCATGGCCCACTCTCCGGTGTTCCTCGTGGCCGACGGCATGGGCGGGCATGCCCACGGCGACGAGGCGAGCCAGACCGTGCTGCGGGTCTTCGAAGAACACATCGAGGCCGGTCGTCCCTCAACGCCCGAGCGCATCCTCGACGCGATCCATTCGTCCAACGACGCCGTGCGCGACCTGAGTGGCGCAGGGGACTTCGGAACCGCGGTGAGCGGCACGACGCTGGCCGGGGTGGCCTTCGTCGACGCCGGCGCCGATGTCGGCCTGCACTGGATGGCTTTCAACGTTGGCGACTCCCGCATCTACACGTGGGACGGGGTGCACCTCACCCAGCTGTCTGTCGATCATTCTGCGGTGCAGGAACTCGTCGACGCGGGACTGATCACGCCGCGGTCCGCGGAACTCCATCCCGAACGGAACATCATCACGAGGGCGATCGGAACGGATGAGTTCGTCGACGCGGATGTGTGGCTCGTCCCCGCATCCGGTCGCCGCGCGTTCCTGATCTGTTCAGACGGCCTCACCAAGGAGCTCGAACCGGACGACATCTCGAGGCTCCTGGCTGAGCACCAGGCCGACGGCCAGCAGGCCGTCGTGGACGCCCTCGTCGACGAGGCGCTGGCGCGCGGCGGGCACGACAACGTCACGGTCGTCTTCGTCGAATCCGTCGTGTCGCCATCGTGACCTCCGGCGAAGACTCGGCGCGAAGTGTTAGCCTGTCCGGGTGCTGTTCGGTCGACTCCTTCTTATCTGCCGCGACGAGTCCCAATTCTGAGGCCTCCCTCGTCGCGGAGACTGTCGTTGGCTGCCATCAAATCTTGAGGAAGACGCACACACATGACTAACGCATCGATGTCGGGCGAACGCCCACGCACCCTGGCCGAGAAAGTCTGGGACAAACACCTGGTCAGCAAGGGTTCCGATGGTACCCCTGACCTGATTTACATCGACCTGCACCTCGTGCACGAGGTCACGAGCCCGCAGGCGTTCGACGGTCTGCGCCTCGCCGGGCGCCCACTGCGCCGACCGGACCTGACGATCGCGACCGAGGATCACAACACTCCGACTCTCGCCATCGACCGGCCGATCAAGGACCTCACGAGTCGCACCCAGATCGAGACGCTCCGCCGAAACTGCGAGGAATTCGGCGTGCGGCTGCACTCGCTCGGCGACATCGAGCAGGGCATCGTGCACGTCGTCGGCCCGCAGGCTCGGGCTCACCCAACCGGGCATCACCGTCGTCTGCGGAGACTCGCACACCTCGACCCACGGCGCCTTCGGGGCCATGGCGCTCGGCATCGGCACGAGCGAGGTCGAACACGTCATGGCCACCCAGACCCTGCCGCTGCAGCCGTTCAAGACCATGGCCATCACAGTCGACGGCACCCTGCGACCCGGCGTCACCGCCAAGGACGTGATCCTCGCCGTGATCGCGAAGATCGGCACCGGCGGCGGCCAGGGCTACGTGCTCGAATACCGCGGCAGCGCCATCCGCGCCCTCTCGATGGAGGGCCGCATGACCATCTGCAACATGTCCATCGAGGCAGGCGCCCGCGCGGGCATGGTCGCGCCGGATGCGACGACGTACGCCTACCTGAAGGGTCGCGCCCACGCGCCGGCCGGCCAGGACTGGGACGACGCGATCGCGTACTGGGAGACCCTCGCGACCGACGAGGGCGCCGTCTTCGACGCCGAGGTCGTTCTCGACGCCGACACCCTCGAGCCCTTCGTGACGTGGGGCACCAACCCCGGCCAGGGCGTCTCGCTGAGCGAGACTGTGCCTGACCCGGCCGACGTGACCGACGCCAACGAGCGCGCCGCCGCCCAGCGCGCCCTCGAATACATGGACCTCGCCGCGGGGACCCGCATGAAGGACATCCGGGTCGACACCGTCTTCCTCGGTTCCTGCACCAACAGCCGCGTCGAAGACCTCCGCGCTGCCGCGGAAATCGTGAAGGGCCAGACCATGGCGCCCGGCCTGCGGATGCTCGTCGTGCCCGGTTCCGCTCGCGTGCGGATCGAGGCCGAGGCCGAAGGCCTGGACAAGATCTTCACCGACTTCGGCGCCGAATGGCGCTTCGCCGGCTGCTCGATGTGCCTCGGCATGAACCCCGACCAGCTCGCCCCCGGCGAGCGGTGCGCCTCGACAAGCAACCGCAACTTCGAGGGCCGCCAGGGCAAGGGCGGACGCACCCACCTGGTCTCCCCGCTCGTCGCGGCTGCCACGGCGATCCGCGGCACCCTCTCGAGCCCGTGGGACCTCGTCGCCGCCGGCCTCGTCACGGCCGACGCGATCCCCGCCGAACTGGCCCCTGCTGCGGCACCGGCACTGGATGGAGCACTCTGACCATGGACAAGTTCCTCACCGTCACGGGCGTCGCGCTGCCGCTGCGCCGCTCCAATGTCGACACCGACCAGATCATCCCGGCCGTCTACCTCAAGCGCGTCACCAAGACCGGCTTCGAAGACGCCCTCTTCGCGGCGTGGCGGACCGACCCGGACTTCGTGCTCAACCGGCCGGAGTTCACGGGCGCGCGGATCCTGGTGGCCGGGGCCGACTTCGGCACGGGCTCATCCCGCGAACATGCCGTCTGGGCCTTGCGCGACTACGGTTTCGACGTCGTGCTCAGCCCCCGGTTCGGCGATATCTTCCGCGGCAATGCCGGCAAACAGGGCCTGCTTGCCGCGCAGATCACCGAGGACGATGCCCAGAAGCTCTGGAGCATCATCGAGGCCGACCCGGGAATAGAACTCACTGTCGATCTGGTTGCGCGTACAGCACGCGTCGGCGATTTCACAGTGCCATTCCAGGTCGACGACTACACCCGTTGGCGCCTCCTCGAAGGCCTTGACGACATTGGCCTGACCCTGCGTGATGAAGCGCGGATCGCAGAATTCGAATCCCATCGGGAGCCGTGGCGGCCCCGTACTCTCCCCGCAAGGCAGGTAAATTTGTGAGCACCATCAGCGAGATCGCCCAGAACCGTGAAGACGCAGCCGTAAAGGCGCAGGCTCCTCGAAGACGAACAAAACCGTGAGAACGCACAGAGCTGGGGGGCCGCTGTGGGGCTGAAAGGCGACAAGATCACGATCCGCGGCGGCATCCCGCTGATCGGCCGCATCGAACTCAAGGGCGCGAAAAACCTGGTCACCAAGGCCATGGT
Source organism: Cryobacterium breve (assembly GCF_027594785.1). Taxonomy (GTDB): domain Bacteria; phylum Actinomycetota; class Actinomycetes; order Actinomycetales; family Microbacteriaceae; genus Cryobacterium; species Cryobacterium breve_A. The sequence continues at coordinate 905,300 of NZ_CP075584.1, read as the reverse complement.
GGCCTCCCTGCTCGGCGAGAGCCCGAGCATCCTGAAGAACGTCCCCAACATCAGCGACGTACGCATCGTGCGCGAGCCTGCTCGCGGTGCACGGCGTCAAGGTCACCGATGGCCCCGAGCCCGGAGAGCTCCTGCTCGACCCCGTCGACGTCGAGAGCGCGCACTTCGCCGCGATCGACGCGCACGCGGGGTCCTCCCGCATCCCGATCCTTTTCTGCGGGCCGCTCCTGCACCGCCTCGGCGAAGCCTTCATCCCCGACCTCGGCGGTTGCCGCATCGGCGACCGGCCGATCGACTACCACCTCGAGGTGCTGCGCAAGTTCGGCGCCGTCGTCGACAAGCAGCCCAACGGCATCCGCATGTCCGCCCCGAACGGGCTGCACGGCGCCAAGGTCTCCCTCCCGTACCCGAGCGTCGGCGCGACCGAGCAGGTCCTGCTCACCGCCGTGCGCGCAGAGGGCATCACCGAGCTCAAGGGCGCGGCGATCGAGCCCGAGATCATGGACCTGATCAACATCCTGCAGAAGATGGGTGCGATCATCACGGTCGACACCGACCGGATCATCCGCATCGAGGGCGTCGAACGACTCGAGGGCTTCAACCACCGGGCGCTCTTCGACCGGAACGAGGCGGCGAGCTGGGCGGCAGCCGCGCTCGCGACCGACGGCGACATCTTCGTCGGCGGCGCCCGCCAGTCCGAGATGCTGACCTTCCTCAACGTGTTCCGCAAGGTCGGAGGCGCCTTCGAGATCCACGACGACGGCATCCGTTTCTACCACCCGGGCGGCGACCTCAAGCCCGTCGTCATCGAAACGGATGTGCACCCCGGCTTCATGACCGACTGGCAGCAGCCGCTCGTCATCGCCCTCACGCACGCGCACGGCGTGTCGATCGTGCACGAGACCGTCTACGAGCAGCGTTTCGGCTTCGTCGACGCGCTCGTCGAGATGGGCGCGACGATCCAGATCCACCGCGAATGCCTCGGCGGCCACCCGTGCCGCTTCGGGCAGCGCAACTTCAACCACTCCGCCGTCATCGCAGGTCCGACGAAGCTGCACGGCGCCGACATCGAGGTTCCCGACCTGCGCGGCGGCTTCAGCCATCTGATCGCGGCGCTCACGGCCGAGGGCACCTCGACGGTCAGCAACGTCGGAATCATCAGCCGCGGATACGAAAACTTCATCACCAAGCTGCGGCTGTTGGGGGCGGACTTCGATCTCGAAGGATAATGGCCCTGTGCCAGTCAATGGAGCAAGTCCGTCCGAACCGTCCGCCGATCCCGATTCGACAGTGAAGCCGGTGAGGGTGCGCAAGGAGACCTTGCAACCCTCCGTGTTCTGGATCCTGGCGACGATCGTGCTGCCCGCGGTCAACCTCGCGGTGCGCTACCGGGTGACCGACGCCCGCAAGTTCCCGCAGGCCGGGGCGTTCGTGCTGTCGCCGAACCACTTCAGTGAGATCGACCCGATCGTCGTCGGGGCGCTCGCGTGGAAGCTCGGACGTGCTCCCCGGTTCATGGCGAAGGCATCCGTGTTCAAAATTCCCGTGCTCGGCTGGCTGCTGCGGAAGTCCGGCCAGATTCCCGTCGAACGCGGCGGGGTCGCGCGCGGCAACGAACCCGTCAAGGCGGCCAGGCGGCTCGTCGACCGCGGACAGATGGTCATCGTGTACCCCGAGGGGTCACTCACCCGCGACCCCGAGCTGTGGCCGATGCGCGGGAAGACCGGTGCCGTGCGGATCGCACTCGAGCAGGGCATTCCCATCGTGCCGATGGCGCACTGGGGAACCCAGGACCTGATGCCGCGATATTCGAAGCGGATCAGCCCGTTCCCCCGCAAGACGGTCCACGTGAAGATCGGCGATCCGCTGTCCTTCGACGAATTCAAGGGACGCAGCCTCGACACTGCGACCCTGAACGAGGCGACGGCAATCCTGATGGATGCCATCACCGGGCTTCTCGAAGACCTCCGCGGCGAGAAGGCCCCGGCGAAGCGCTGGAACCCCTCAGAGCACGACCAGAAGGAGACCGGCCGTTTTGAAGGCTAAGCAACCGCAGGGCGTCCCTGTCGGTACCCGCGTCGCCGTGCTCGGAGCCGGAAGCTGGGGAACCACCTTCGCCAAGATCCTGAGCGACGGCGGCGCCGATGTCGTGCTGTGGGCCCGCCGGCCGGAACTCGCCCGCGAGATCACGGAGGGTCGTCGAAACAGCGACTACCTCCCCGGCATCAACCTCCCGATCGGGTTGCGCGCGACGCCGCACCTGGACCAGGCACTCGCGGGTGCCGAACAGGTGTTCATCTCCGTTCCGAGCCAGTCGCTGCGGGAGAACCTGGTCCTGATGGAGCCGTTCCTCGAACCCGGGGCCATCCTGGTCTCGCTCATGAAGGGCGTCGAACGCGGCTCCGGCCAGCGGATGAGCCAGATCATCGAAGAGATGCTTCCGATCGATCCGCACCACATCGCGGCGATCTCGGGACCCAACCTGGCCCTCGAAATCGCCCGCGAGCAGCCGACCGCCGCCGTCGTGTCCTCGACGAGCCTCGAGACGGCCCAGGCCGTCGCGATCCTCGCGACCAACGGGTACTTCCGCTCCTACGTCAACACCGACGTGATCGGCACTGAGTTCGGCGGCGTGCTGAAGAACCTCATCGCCGTCGCGATCGGTATCGTCGACGGTGTCGGCTACGGCGAGAACACCAAGGCCTCGATCATCACCCGCGGCCTCGTCGAGATGACCGACTTCGCCGTCGCATACGGAGCGCAGCCGGAGACCCTCGCCGGCCTCGCCGGCCTCGGCGACCTCATCGCCACCTGCCAGTCCCCGCTCTCGCGCAACAACACCGCCGGGCGTCTCCTCGGCCAGGGCTACAGCATCGCGGACGTCGTCAAACAGATGCAGCAGACCACGGAGGGCCTCGCGTCCGTCGGCCCGATCCTCGATCTCGCCAGGGCCAAGGGCGTCGACATGCCCATCGTCGAACAGGTGCGGCAGGTGCTGGCCGGTACGCTGAAACCGCGGGACATCGCCCCTCACCTCACCACGGATTCGGCGGAGCCGCAGGGCGAAAGGACAATTGATGACGGACAAGCTCACGGTAGCGCTGCTCTTTGGGGGTCGGTCAAGCGAACACTCGATCAGCTGCGCCACGGCCGGCGGAGTCCTGGCGGCAATTGACCGGTCGCGTTACGACGTGATCCCGATCGGGATCACCCGCGACGGCGCATTCGTGCTCGAAGCGGATGACCCGGCACACTTCGCCCTCGGATCCTCGGCCGCAGAGCCTGCCCGTGGTCACCGACAACGGCAGCCGGGTGCACTGGCCGGAATCAGCGCTCGACCGCACCCTCCGCGTCGTGGACGCGCCCGGCGCATCCGCTCGCTCCCTCGGCACCGTCGACCTCGTCTTCCCGATCCTGCACGGGCCATACGGCGAGGACGGCACCATCCAGGGCCTCCTCGAACTGCTCGGCCTGCCATTCGTCGGCTCCGGAGTGCTCGCGTCTGCGCTCGGGATGGACAAGCACTTCACCAAGACCGTGTTCCAGCAGGCCTCCCTCCCGGTGGCGCCGTGGCGCACGATCACCGCGGCCGACTGGGCCGAGGCGCCGGGGATGGCGTATGCGGCCCTCGCCGAACTCGGTCTGCCCGCCTTCGTGAAGCCGGCCCGCGCCGGGTCGAGCGTCGGCGTGAGCCGGGTTACGGACCCCGCCGGCCTGGTCCGTGCCATGGAGACCGCTCTCGCGGAGGACGACAAGGTCCTGATCGAGGCCGGCCTCGTGGGCCGTGAACTCGAGGTCGCCGTGCTGCAGGGCCGTCCGGGGGAGCCGTCCCGGGCATCCGTCGCCGGGGAGGTGCTCGTCACCGGGCGCGACTTCTACGACTTCGACGCCAAGTATCTGGGAGCGGCGGGCATCGAACTGGTGTGCCCGGCCGCCCTGACCCCGGCCGAGCTCGCCGAGATGCAGCGGATGGCGATCCGGGCGTTCGACGCCATCGACGGCGCCGGACTCGCGCGGGTCGACTTCTTCCTCACCGACACCGGCTGGGTCATCAACGAGATCAACACCATGCCCGGCTTCACGCCGATCTCGATGTTCCCGACCTGCTGGCTGCAGAGCGGCTACACCTACCCCGCGCTCATCGACGAGTTGATCTCCGTCGCGCTCGCCCGCCGCGGCGTCCGGACGAATTCGACGGAGATTCTGGTCTAAACGGCCCGAAAACGGCCTCCCACGTCCTTTTTTGGCAAAAACTCCGTCGAATTGGTTCGGGTCGGGGTCGGGGCACGGATCGCCGGCCCGCGTGCGTCAGGGTGGGGGCTGCCGCCCGACGCAAGGTCGGAGATTTTCGCGACACGCCGTGCCATCCGGCGGCGGATGCCGTGGGTCGCGAAATACTCCGACCTTGCGGTTCGGCCGGGCGAGGAAACCGCCGGGACTACGGCGCGGGCGTCGCGGTCGGCGCGAGGGTTCCGCCGTCGGTCGGCAGGGTCACGTCGGCAGCGCCCAGGCACTTGGCCGTCGCGGGGATGACAGCCATCACCGCGGCCAGGTCGACGAGCACGGTCGAGCCGCTGACGGTGCCCGAGTCAATGACGACCTCGCTCGCGGGGGTGCGGCCGTATGTCGTGTACCGGTAGAGCGGCGCGGCGGAGTCGTCTTCGATCCAGTCGATCCCGTTGACGTTGAGGCACGGCAGGGTTGTCGGGGCGGGCACCGCGACCCCGCAGTGCAGCAGCACGGCGGCCGGGCTGCCCCACGCGCCCGTCGCCTGGGCGTTCGTCTCGCGCTCGGCCTGGTCGGCGACGAGCGTCGGCAGGTGCACGACGATGTCGGCACAGCCGGGGTTCACCGCGTCCGCCGCGGGTTCGAGGGCGACGCTCGCCGTGCATCCGCTCAGGAGCACGACCCCGGCCAGGGCGAGGGTCATGGCGGCCGGGAGACGGCGGGGGGTGCTGCGGGAAGTCATCGCATTCAGGCTACCGTTTGAAGATGACCCCTGCTGCGAAGACCCCTGCCGCGACCTCACCGACGGCCGCCAGGCCGGAGCAGACCCTCGCCGAGCTCAGCGAGGGCCAGGTGCTCGCCCGGATCTTCCCACGGCTGCCCGGAGCCGCCACCCAGCTGCTCGGACCCGGCGACGACGCCGCCGTGCTGCGCGCCCCCGACGGACGCTTCGTCGTCACGACGGACATGATGATCCAGGGCCCGGACTTCCGGATGGCCTGGTCGACCCCCCACGACCTCGGCTGGAAGGCCGCCGCGACCAACCTGTCCGACGTCGCGGCCATGGGTGCCCGGCCGACCGCCCTCGTCGTCGCGATCGCAGCGCCGCCCTCGACCCCGATCTCGGTCATCGAGGGCATCGCAGACGGCCTTCGCGACTGCTGCGAGGCGCTCGCGCCCGGCTGCGGCGTCGTCGGCGGCGACCTGTCCGCCTCCGACGCCCTCACGCTGGCCGTGACGGCCTTCGGTGACCTCGAGGGCCGGGAACCGGTGCTGCGCTCAGGAGCGCGCCCAGGTGACCGTGTGGCGCTTGCCGGAGGCCTCGGTGAGGCCGGGGCCGGCCTCGCATTGCTCTTCCGTCACGGGGTCGACGCGAACGGCGTCCCCGATGCCGCGCTCGCGTCGGCGGTTCGGGAGCAATACCCGGTCGAGGTCGGCGCCCAGCTCGCCCCGCGGCCGCCGATCGACCTCGGCCCGGCCGCGTCCCTCGCGGGGGCGACCGCGATGATGGACCTGTCCGACGGCCTCTTCATCGACGCCGGGCGCCTCGCGACGGCGAGCGGGGTCGGCATCGACTTCGCCGCGGACTCCCTCGGCGACAGCGTCGGACTCGCGCTCGGCGGGGGCGAGGACCACGGCCTGCTCGCGACCTTCCCGGCCGGCGCCGTGCTGCCGGAGGGGTTCCGCCTCATCGGCATGGCGACCGATGCCGCCGGCACGGTCCTCGTGGACGGCCGCACGCACGAGCAGGGCGGCTGGGACCCGTATCGCGGCTGGGACGGCGCCCTGGGCTGAGGCCACGCTGCCGTATCCGCCCGAGACTCGCCCCCGGCGCCGAGTGTCGCCGTTCGAACGGCGACGGTCGGCGCGAACGGCGACACTCGACGCGGCTGCGGCGGCAGGGCGGCGGCTATTGGCCGGCGAGCACCGGGGCGGCGTACCAAACGGTCGTGTCGCCGTAGTCCTTGCGGCGCTCGGCGGCCAGGCCCGGACCCCAGGACGGCTCGGGGGAGCGGGAGCTTCGCTCGACGACGACGAGGGCGTCCGGGTCGAGCAGGGGGTCAGCGCGAGCAGGTTGTGCCCGAGTTCGACGTCGGAGAGCTCATAGGGCGGGTCGAGGAACACGAGTTCGAACCCGTCGCCCGTCGCCGCGAGAAATGACTGCACGGCCTGCGCGGAGACGCGGATCGACGGTCCGTCCTTCTTCGGGGCGGCCTTGAGCACTGCGTCGGTGTTCTTCCGGCACATCTGGGCGGCCCCGTAGCTGTTCTCCACGAGGGTCACGATGCGGGCGCCCCGGCTTGCAGCTTCGAGCCCGAGAGAACCGGAACCCGCGTAGAGGTCGAGCACCCTGGCGCCCCTGATGACATCGCGGGCGTCGAGGGCGGAGAAGATCGCCTCGCGCACCCGGTCGCTCGTGGGGCGCGTGCCCGACTTGGGAACGGCGAGGGGCAGGGAACCGGCGAACCCGGAGATGATGCGCGTCATGTCCGTTCGAGCCTAGCCGGACCGCAGTGTCGGCGGCCCCGCCTACGATCGAAGCATGACGGATGCGACCGCGGCGGCCGGTGTGAAGTTCATCGGTGCCCTGACCCTGGATACCCCACTCACGGCGATCCGCACCGTGACGCCTGCCGAGGCGAAATCGCTCGCCAAGGCGTTCGACATGCGGACGGTCGGCGACGTGCTCAGCCATTACCCGCGCCGCTACGCCAGACGCGGCGAGCTCAGCGCGATCAGCGAACTGCCGCTCGACGAACAGGTCACGATCTTCGCCGAGGTGCGCTCGATCTCCACCCACGAGATGAAGACCCGCAGGGGGTCGATCACGACCGTCAAGATCTCCGACGGCCGCGGCATCCTCACTCTCACGTTCTTCAACCAGGCCTGGCGGGAGAAGCTGCTCGCGCCCGGCACCCGCGGCATGTTCACCGGCAAGGTCACCTCGTTCAAGAGCCAGCTGCAGCTGGCGCATCCGCACTACAAACTCTTCGTCGCCGGGAGCGACGAGGAACAGGAACATGAGATCCCCACGGAGGGCGAGGCCTGGCTCGTCGAGCCCGTCCCGGTCTATCCGGCGACCGCCGCTGTTGCGAGCTGGGACTTCCAGACGATCGTCGGAAAAATACTCAAGCACCTCGGCCCCGTCGAGGACCCGCTCCCGCCGGCGCTCCGCGCCGAACGCGGCCTGCTCCCGCAACGCAAGTCCCTCGAGCTCATCCACCAACCCGCCGTCGACGCCGACTGGATCAGGGCCCGAGACACCCTCCGGTTCACGGAGGCGTTCGTGCTGCAGAGCGCGCTCGTGCAGCAGCGCAACGCCGCCAGGGCGACGAAGTCGACCGCCAGGGTTCCCGTCCCCGGCGGATACCTCGAGCGCTTCGATGCCCGACTTCCGTTCATTCTCACCGACGACCAGCAGACCGTCGGGGCCGAGATCGCGAGGGACCTCGCAAACACCGCCCCGATGAACCGGCTCCTGCAGGGCGAGGTCGGCTCAGGCAAGACGCTCGTCGCGCTGCGGGCCATGCTCGCCGTCGCAGACACCGGGGGACAGGCCGCCCTGCTCGCGCCGACCGAGGTGCTCGCGGCCCAGCACCTCCGGTCGATCGTGCATATCCTCGGCCCAGACCTTGCCGCAGAACTCGTGCCGGTGCTGCTCACCGGCAAGCTGCCGGTCGCCCTCCGGCGCAAGGCGCTGCTGCGTGCGGTTTCCGGCCAGGCCAGGATCGTGATCGGAACGCACGCCCTGCTGGCCGAATCGGTGTCGTTCTTCGACCTCGGACTCGTGGTCATCGACGAACAGCACCGTTTCGGGGTCGACCAGCGGGAGGCACTCCGCCTGAAGGGGGCTGTGCCACCGCACCTCCTCGTGCTGACGGCCACGCCGATCCCGCGCACGGTCGCCATGACGGTCTTCGGCGACCTCGACGTGTCGACGATCGCCATGCTCCCGGCCGGCAGGCAGGGCATCGAGACCTACGTGGTGGCGCTCGCCGAAAGACCGCAGACCTTCTCGCGCGTCTGGACCCGGCTGGCCGAGGAACTCGCCCTCGGCCGTCAGGGTTTCGTCGTGTGCCCTGCGATCGCGCCGAAGGAACTCGAAGAGGGCGAAGACGTCGAACAGTCGGCCGTGACAGAGGCCGGCGCCTCCGATGCGGGGCCCGCGGTGCCGCCGGAGTCCGTCGAGGTCGTGCTCAAGCGGCTGCGCGCCCGGCCGGAGCTCGCGGCGGCCAGGATCGAGCCGCTGCACGGCCGGATGACCGCGGACCAGAAGGACCAGACCATGCTGGCCTTCGCCGCGGGGGAGATCGACGTGCTCGTCGCCACCACGGTGATCGAGGTCGGCGTCGACGTGCCGAATGCTTCGGTGATGGTGGTGCTCGACGCAGACCGGTTCGGGGTCTCGCAGCTGCACCAATTGCGCGGGCGGGTCGGTCGTGGCGGGGTTCCGGGGCTCTGCCTTCTCGTCACCCGTGCGGAAATCGACTCACTCGCCCGGTCGCGGGTCGAGGCCGTCGCCGCAACCCTCGACGGCTTCGAGCTCGCCGAGATCGACCTCGAGCCTGCGCAGGGAGGGCAATGTGCTCGGCAGCACGCAGTCCGGCGGGCGCTCGTCGCTGCGGCTGCTGCGGGTCGCGACCGACGGCGAACTCATCCTGGAGGCGCGCACACACGCGCAGGAGCTTGCCGCGCGTGACCCCGAGCTCGCGACGGTGCCGGCCCTCCGCGACGCGGTGCGCCGGCGGCTGGACGACGCAGGGCGCGCCTCGCTCACCAAGGGCTGAACGGCGAGCGGCGGACGACAGCACCCGGATCCTGGGATAAGCGACATTTACCCTGCGCGAATGCGCCATGCACCGGCGGATTTGCCGAGAGTGTTGTGCTCGGGGAGGCGCGGGGCATGCTCGCGGGTTAGGGTATTGCGTATGCGCAGGATCGCCGTTGTCCCTGGTTCATTCGACCCCGTCACACTGGGGCACCTCGACGTGATCGAACGGGCGGCGGGCCTCTTCGACGAAGTGCACGTGCTCGTCGTGCACAACCCGGGCAAGACGGCCCTCCTGCCGATCAGCCAGCGGGTTTCCCTGCTGCAACGGGCCATCGCGGACGCCGGCCTGCCGGACACCATCATCGTCGCGTCCTGGAGCATGGGACTGCTCGTCGACTACTGCCTCGAGGTCGGGGCGAGTGTGCTCATCAAAGGCATCCGCTCCCAGGTCGACGTCGCCTATGAGACTCCGATGGCCATCGTGAACCGCAACCTCGCGGGCGTCGAGACCATCTTCATGCTGCCGGACCCGGCGAACGCCCACGTCTCCAGCTCCCTCGTCAGGCAGGTCGCCGCGCTCGGTGGCGACATCTCGCCCTACGTGCCCCGCGTCGTCGCGCAGTACCTGCAGAAGGCACCCGTGTGACTGCCCTGCCCGCAGGCGCGACAACGGATGCCCCCGCAGGCGTCCCGACGCAGCGTGCCGCGGGCATCCGCTCGGCTGGGGCAGCCGGACCAGGGCACGACCCCGCGGCCGAGGCCGATGTCGCCCTCGGCCTCGACGTGGTCGCCGAGGCCGGCCGGGCCATCATCCGCAACGTCGAAACGGTCATCGCGGGCAAGCACCCCGCTGTCGTCACGGCACTGACCGTGCTCCTCGCCGAGGGCCACCTCCTCATCGAGGACGTGCCCGGTGTCGGCAAGACCATGCTCGCCAAGGCCCTCGCCCGCTCCGTCGACTGCTCGGTCAGCCGCATCCAGTTCACACCGGACCTGCTCCCGTCGGACGTCACGGGTGTGAGCGTCTTCAACCAGGTCGACCGCAGGTTCGAGTTCAAGCCGGGAGCCATCTTCGCGAACATCGTGATCGGCGACGAAATCAACCGCGCGAGTCCGAAGACCCAGTCGGCTCTCCTCGAGTGCATGGAGGAACGCCAGGTCACCGTCGACGGCGCCACCTACCTCCTGCCGCTCCCGTTCACGGTCGTCGCGACCCAGAACCCGATCGAAATGGAAGGCACCTACGCCCTCCCGGAGGCCCAGCGGGACCGTTTCATGGCCCGGATCTCGATGGGCTATCCCGACACGACCTCCGAGCTCGCGATGCTCGACTCCCGCGACACCTCGAGCCCGCTCGCCGGAATCGACGCCGTGGTCACGGGCGCGCAGTTGCGGGCCATGATGAGCGCGGCCCGCGGAGTCTTCGCCTCCAGCGCCGTCAAGCAGTACGCCGTCGACATCGTCAGGGCCACCCGTTCGGACAAGGATCTCCGTCTCGGCGCGAGCCCGCGGGCGACCCTGCAGCTCATCCGTGCGGCCAAGGCGCAGTCCGCGCTGCAGGGCCGTGACTTCGTGCTCCCCGACGACATCGATGCGCTCGCCGTCGCGGTGCTCGGGCACCGGCTGGTGGCGAGCAGCCGTGTGCTCGGGCACCAGCACCAGGATTCGAGCCCGTTGCTCGAAGACATCGTGCGCCGGATCCTCGCGGCGACCCCGGTGCCACTCGGCGCGTCCGGCCACCCCTAGCCGCCATGCCTGCGCGGCGACCTTCCTCACGGCCGGTTCGTTTTCCCCGGCCAACGCTCCGGGGCGGCGCGTTCCTCTGCGGGGGAGCGGCGCTCGTGCTCGTGTCGCTCTCCGAGAACCGGAGGGACCTGCTGTTCATCGCCCTCCTGTTGATCTCGGTGCCGCTCGTCGCCGGGCTCGCGGTGGCCATTCGGCCCGTCCGGGTGCGCGTCGGTCGCGACTTCCGCCCCAACCTCGTGTCAGCGGGCGGTGAGACGACCGAGCTGTTGATTCTCGAGAATCTCGGGGCGCAACGCCTGTCCGGTGCGCTCTGGCGGGAGACCGGCCCGATGGGGATGACTCCGATGCCGAGGGACCTTCCCCTGCCGACGCTCGCCGGACTCGGCGGAGCCTGGGGTCGTCGCGGAGTCGGCGACGCTTTCGGTGAGGGCCCCGATGCGGCGGCCCGGACCGTGCGGCTCGAGTGCCCGCTCTCCCCGCACGCACGGGGACGGTACGAATACGGGCCGGTCGTGCTCGGTCAGTCCGACCCGTTCGGACTCGTCACGGCCCGCTGGGCGGTCGGCGGTCGGCGTGAACTGGTCGTCACCCCGCGGATCACCCCCTCCCCGGCCGGGGACTCGCGAGCATGCTCGGCGGCGGAGAAGCCCTCGAACGGCAGCGGCTGCTCAATCAGAACTCGGACGAGCTGATCGCTCGTGAGTACCGGCCGGGGGACTCCCTCCGCCGGGTGAACTGGCCGGCCACCGCACGCCACGGCGAGATCATGGTGCGGCAGGAGGAACACCGGAGCGACTCCGGCGTGCGGTTCGTGCTCGACACGCTCGAGCAGGCCGAAACGGGAACGCGCGAGGCCGACCGGGGGCGGCGCGCGAACGCGTTCGAGCTCGCGGTCGAAATCGCGGCATCCGTCTGCACGCACCTGCTCGCGGCAGGCTATCGGGTCGACGTCGTCGAACTCGGCCCCGCGCAACTCGGCGCTGCCCAGCTCGGCCGCGCCCCGCACGGTGCACCGGGCACTACCGGCGCAGCGCCGATCGGTGCGGCCGGGTTCGGCGGCTCGCCTCCGGCCGGCAGCGGCGATGCAGACCCGGTCCGGTCGGGGGACCCGGTCTCCTACCGCGGATCCGGTGGCATCTCACACCTCCTCGAGGACCTCGCCGGAATCGTCCAGCTCCCCGCTGAATCCGGGCGGGACGGCGACGGCCAACACGTCGGGAACCGCGCGACACCGCGCGCACGCGTCCCCCGCGGGGCACTCCCGACCTTCGCCGTTCTCGGCGCCGGGGGCGCCCTCGACCTCGCCGTCCTCGCCGGGCTCGCGGCCAGTGCCCGGCCGGCGATCGCGTTCGTGCTCGAACTCGTGCCCACGGATGCCCTCGAGCGGCTCAGGGAGGCCGGCTGGCGGTGCATACCGGTGCGATCCGCCACGGCGCTGCCGGCAGCGTGGCTCGACGCCGTCGGCGGGCGGGGGGCGCTCCATGAGCCTGCGTGAACGGATCCTGCCCGAGCGACCCGCCCCGATGCCTGCACCCCCGTCGGCACCGGCGGGTCGCCGGGGACCGCCGCGGCGCTCCTCCGGCTCCCTTTGGCCCGTGACCGGTGCCCTCGCGCTGCTTTTGCTCGTCGCGATGACCGCGCTGGGCCCCCTCCTGCAGGGCGCAGGGTGGTGGTGGCTGATGGCGGTCGAAGCGGTCGCCGTGCTCGTCGTCTCCGCGGGCATCCGCTCGCTCGGCCCCAAACCCTGGGTCGTGCCACTGGCCGGTGCCGGCGTGATCGTCGGGAGCGTCACCCTGCTCTTCGGCGGCGGGACCGGGTTGCTCTGGCTTGTGCCGACCGGCGACACGATCGACCGCTTCCAGCGCGCTCGTCGAATCGGGGACCGCCTCCGTGCAGTCCCAGGGCACTCCGGCCGATCCCGTCACCGGCATCCTGTTCCTGCTCTGCATCGGGGCCGGCGTGATCGCACTGCTGATGGACGCCCTTGCGATCACCCTGCGGACACCGGCGCTCGCCGGGCTGCCCGTACTGGTGCCCGTCGGAGTGCCAGGGCTCATCCTGGACAACGGTACTGACAAGCTCACCCTTGTGCTCACGGCCGCGGCCTTCCTGCTCCTGTTAGGGGTCGATGTGCTCGGCCGGCGCCGCGGGGCCGCCGCTGGGCGACGCGAGGGCGTCGGGACCGCCGGCCCTCGCGGTACGGCCGGACGCGGCTGGCCCGTCACCGAGGCCTTCCTGATCGGCGGGCTCGGCGTCGCCACGGCGCTCGTGCTCAGCATCGCCGTCCCTAACCTGCCCGGAGACGGGCGGGTCGGCGGCCGGGCCACCGGACCGCTGCTCTTCGGCGACGGTGTGAGCGCCATGGTCAACCTCGGCCAGGACCTCCGCAGTTCCCAGGCAGGAGCCGCCCTGCACTACCGCACGAGCGCCGCCCAGCCGCCCTACCTCAAACTGCTCACCCTGGACCGGTTCGTCGGGCCGAGCTGGACGGCCCGTCTCGAGCCGACCAACACCGGGAACACCGTCGACGCGATCGACCGCCCGCCTGGACTCTCCGTCCAGGTCGCCACCACGGAGGAGTCCACCCAGATCGTCATCGACGGGGTAGCCTCGGCCTGGCTGCCCACCCCCGGGGCGGCCACGAAGGTGTCCGGGCTCGTCGGTGCCTGGTACTGGAACGGCCCGACCGGGACGATCGCGAGCACGAACAGCACGACCCGCGGCCAGAAGTACACCGTCACCTCGCTCACCCTCGAGCCCACTCCTGAGCAACTGCGCGCAGCGACGGGCCGGTACCCGGTCAGCGTCGAGTCGAGCCTGCGCCTGCCGAGGGACAGTCCCCTGATCATCGAACAGACCGCACGCGCTGTGACCGCGGGCACGACGACGCCGTACGACGCCGCCGTCGCCCTGCAGGAGTACCTGCGGGGGAACGAGTTCACCTACGACACCACCGCACCGGTCGCGGACGGCTACGACGGCGGCGGGGTCGACGTGGTCGGCACCTTCCTCGAGGTCAAGCGCGGCTATTGCGTGCACTTCGCCTCCGCGATGGCCGTGATGGCCAGGTCTCTCGGCATCCCGGCCCGCATCGCGATCGGCTACCTCCCCGGCTCCCGCTCCTCGAACTTCATCGAGGACAGGGACCGCTTCAACGTCGACGCCCACGACCTGCACTCGTGGCCGGAACTGTACTTCACCGGAATCGGTTGGTTGCCGTTCGAACCGACCCCTGGGCGCGGAACCGTTCCGAGCTATACCCGGCCGGCCGATCAGTCCACCCCGCTCGGCGGCCCAGTGGTCGGGGCGCCGTCGACCGCGCCGCGCCCGTTCGACGACGCCGGCCAGGCCCTGTCGACGGGAGGCGGTTCCGCGACGACGGCCGGGAACGACGCCGGAACCCCCGGACGCGTGGCTCTCATCCTCGGAGCGCTCGTCGTCCTCCTCGCCGCGCCGGGCGGCATCCGCCTGCTGCGGCGCAGACGCCGGCGCAACGACCTCGCCAGGGGCACGGCCGGAGGCGCAGAGGCCTGGCGGGAGCTCGTCGACACGGCACTCGATTTCGGGGTCATCGTGCGCGCCACCGAGACGCCCCGGGAATTCGCGGCGCGAATCGGCGCCCTGCCCGGTCTCACCGGCACCGGCGGGGCCGCAGCCGGTGCAGCACTTGCCCGGTTGCTCGCCGCGGCCGAGCGACACCGGTACGGGCGCCCTGCCGACGGGGCGCCGCAACCCGAGCTCCTCGGCGACCTCGACACGGTCTCGATGCGGATCAGCATGGGTGCGACCACGGGAGTGCGCTGGCGTGCCCGCCTGCTTCCGGCGTCCCTCTGGGGCTTCCTCGGCGAACGGGGGCGCGTACCCGTCACAGACGCGTAGAATCTCCCCCGTGACCAAGTTTCAGAAGACCCCGTACAAGGTCGACGTGCGTGACCTCATCAACCGCCCCGGCACGATGCGTGAGCGCCACATCGACCTGATCGTTCCCGACGACCTCGGCGAGGGACTCGTTGCCGTCAAGGCAGGGTCGACGCTCGACGTCAACATCCGCCTCGAGACGCTGCACGAGAGCCTTCTGGTGTCCGCGCAGATCTCCGGAATCGCGTCCGGCGAGTGCGGAAGATGCCTGATTGACATCGACTTGCCTGTCCGAGTCGAGTTTCACGAGGTTTTCGCGTACTCTCTTGATGAAGCTTATGAGTGTGCGGTTGTCGAGGACCATGTGGATCTTGAACCGCTCATCAGGGATGCAGTGGTTCTGTCACTGCCTTTCCAGCCGGTCTGCCGGCAGGATTGCCCGGGTCTCGACCCCGAGACCGGGCAGCGGCTTGCCGTTTCCCCTGAATTCGAACCAGAAGTAATGCGCGATCCCCGCTGGGCAGCGCTTGTGAATTTCCAGGCTTCCGAAAGCATCGGCACGGATGAAGACATCCGCGCTGAAACGGATAGAAGAGAAGAGAAGTAGTCATGGCAGTCCCGAAGCGCAAGCAATCACGCTCCAACACCCGCTCACGTCGTTCCTGCTGGAAGGCCGAAGCCCCCACCCTGGTCAAGACCATGGAAAACGGCAAAGTCGTCTACAGCCTCCCGCACCGCGCCAAGGTCGTCACCGACACCGCCGGAACCGCGATGTTCATGGAATACAAGGGCCGCAAGGTCGCCGACATTTAATTCGGCGATGCATACGCCCCTGGTACCGCTCATCCGACGGATGCCGGGTCTTCTGACCCGGGTCATCCGCGCGGTTCGTCGCGGTACCATCGGGGCGGTCGCCGTATGACCGGCAACCGCGCATCCGGACACACGATGACCGGAGCGGAGGCCGACCCCTCGGCCCTCGTCGTTGCGCTCGGCGTCCAGATCGATGAGAGCCTGCTCGCGCTGGCGCTCACCCATCGGTCGTTCGCCTACGAAAACGGCGGGGTACCCACGAACGAACGCCTGGAATTCCTCGGTGACTCGATCCTGGGGCAGGCCGTCACGGTCATGCTGTACCGCACGTACCCGCTGCTCGACGAGGGCGACCTCGCCAAGCGTCGGGCCAGCCTGGTGTCGAGCGTGGCCCTTGCCGAAATCGCGCGAGGCCTCGGCCTCGGTGCCTACATTCGGCTCGGGCGCGGCGAGATCCTCACCGGTGGCCGCGACAAGTCGTCGATCCTCGCCGACACCGTCGAGGCGCTGATCGGCGCCGTCTACCTCGACACAGGGGCGGATGCGGCGACGGCCTTCGTGCTGCGCCTGATCGCGCCGATGCTCAACGACCCTGGTCACTTCGGCGTCTCGATGGACCCGAAGACGAGCCTGCAGGAGGCCGCGGCTCGGCTTGACGCCGGTGTCCCCGTCTACGCCATCGCCGAGAGTGGCCCTGATCACTCCAAGGTCTTCATCGCGACGGTCACCGTCGGCGTCGTCGTCGCGACCGGCGAGGGCACCAGTAAGAAGCACGCTGAGATGGCTGCCGCCCTCGAGGCGTGGAACCGGCTCGTCCCGCGCTAGTCGCGTGTCGCGCATGCAACGGATGCCCGTTCGGCCGCTGGTCGGACACCGCACGTCCGTGTACCCGGTGACGGTATGCCCGGTGACTGTGAGCCCGGTGGCTACGCACCCGATGGCTGCGCACCGGGTGACCGCACAACTTGTGACTGGACGGTCCGATGCCCGAACTTCCTGAAGTCGAAGTCGTACGCGCCGGAATCGAACCCGCCGTCACCGGTGCACGCGTCACCGCGGTCGAGGTCTTCGAGCCGCGCTCCCTCCGCAGGCACGACCCGCTGACCGGCCCGTTCGCCGAGCACCTCGAGGGACATCGCCTGCTCGGCGCCGTCCGTCGCGGGAAATTCCTCTGGGTGCCGATCGACTCCGGTCGCGCCCTGGTGATCCACCTCGGCATGAGCGGCCAGGTCCTGCTCCGGGAACCGGGCTCTGAGGCAGACCGTCAGTTGCGCATCCGCCTGCACCTCGATCACCCCGACCACGGCGAACTGTGGCTCAACTTCGCCGACCAGCGGATCTTCGGCAGCATGGCGGTCGACCGGATGCAGCCCACCGGCGACGGACTGCCCGGCGGATTCGCCGGGGCGGGCACGGGTGCGTGGAGCAGGCTGATCCCCGGCCAGGTTGCGCACATCGCCCGTGACCTCATCGACCCGGACTTCGGAACGGATGCCGCCCTCGCCGCCCTCGCGCGGCGCGGCTCCGGGATCAAGCGGGTGCTGCTCGACCAGACCTGGGTCAGCGGTATCGGCAACATCTACGCTGACGAGGCGCTGTTCGCGGCCGGACTGCACTACGAGCAGCCGGCGTCGTCCTTGTCCCGCGCCGAGGGCATCCGTTTGCTCGATGCTGTGCGCACAGTGCTGCAGCGCGCCCTCGCGGAAGGCGGCACGAGCTTCGACGCCCAATACGTGAACGTCAACGGCCAGTCCGGCTACTTCTCGCACAGCCTCGCCGCATACGGCCAGCAGGGCAAGCCGTGCCCGCGGTGTGGAACGCCGATCGTGCGCGAGCAGTTCATGAACCGGTCCTCGCACCTCTGCCCGGTCTGCCAACGCCTCCGCTGACTCCGGTGAGGTCCTGCAGATTCCGGGTAGCGGGGGCGGCTGCCCCGGAATTCCGAGGCCGGTTTCCGGCGGCGGCAGAATGTGCAGGAGTTATGCCCAGACGGACGGTCAGGGACCGGAGGACTCGGGTGTGCGGCGTCGCCAGCCGCCCTCGTAGCCGAACGGCTCGAAGCCGAGCGCCTCGTTGATGGCGAGCATGTGCCGGTTCTCCTCCGCGTTGAAGGTGATCACCGACGGATGTCCGGGCTCGTCCCGTCGGATGCTCTCCAGATTCGAGCACTTGAGCAGCAGACCGAGCCGGTGTCCGCGATGTTCCCGCACTACGAGGGTGTCCTCCTGATTGATCGGCCGGTCGGTCTCCGCGGGAACGGAGAGTTCGGTGAATCCGACGAGTGCGCGGGACCGGCGGTGCACGACGGCCGTGGTGTAGACGGTCCGTGGCCCGTCCGCGAGCAGGACCTGCCTCTCGAGAAACCGATCGAGAGGCCAGGGCTCTGCCGGCTCCTCAAGCCCCGCGGTGGGAGTGTCCGTGCTCATCTTCTCGTAGAGCCTGGCCAGGTCCCGCTGCCACCGGATCGGCGTGACGCCGTGCCACTGCACGATCTCGTAGTCGCGGCCCGCGCGCTCCTCGGCCACGCGCAGGAGCCGCTCGACCCGCTCCCGGTCGGCAGGAAGTGTGAGGCGGCTGCCTCGCTCGACCTGTTCGAGGCGGTAGCCGCGACGGAGCAGGAACCGCACCTCCGGGTTTCGCAGCGGCAGGGAGCCGAAACCGGTCGGTGCGACCAGTCGTTCGCCCGGTGCGTCCGGCGAGGCCGCATAGACGATCTGGTTGACGCACCCCTTGGCCTCGGCAACCGACTCGAGCAGCGTGAACAGGGCGGTGCCGATTCCGCGGTTGCGGTGGCCGGGCAGGACATCGGCCCGAAGCCACGCCGTCTTCGAACCGGGGCCCTCGAACTCGCACACTCCGCGCGCGACGATGCGGGGCACGTCGGTGTCTGCGGCGTCGTCCGCCTCGGCGTCGGCCGGGAGCGCGTCGCCCCCTCCGGCAGGAGTCGAACCGTCCGCCGCCCGCACCACGAACAGCCGCCTCGGATCCCATTCCTGGTCGAGCCAGTCCGGAAGCTCCTCGTCAGCCGTCACGGACAGCTCGTCGGTTCCATAGGCAGCCGCTTCGACCGCGTTGTGGACCTCGGCGGCGGCGGCGAAGTCGTCCCAGCCCTCGGCACCCGGCTCCTCCGGGATCGTCAGTTCCTCGATCCTGCGCATCAGGTCGTCCATGCAGGCAGGCTAACCAATTCGACGGAGATTTTGCTTAAATCGTGCTCAAAATCGCCTCCCACGTGTTTTCAACCCAAAATCTCCGTCGAATTGGTTCGGGCAGCGGGGCGGCCGCGCCTGCCGGGCACCGGCGGATGCGTCCGGTACCGTGGGAGGGCCGATATCTACTCACGGGAAGGGCGCAACGGTGTACTTGAAGAGCCTCACCCTCAAGGGGTTCAAGTCGTTCGCTCAGCCCACGACCTTCGCCTTCGAGCCCGGGGTCACGTGCGTCGTCGGCCCGAACGGCTCCGGGAAGTCCAATGTCGTCGACGCGCTCGCCTGGGTGATGGGGGAGCAAGGCGTCAAGACGCTTCGCGGCGGCAAGATGGAGGACGTCATCTTCGCCGGAACCTCGACGAAGGGCCCGCTCGGCCGCGCCGAGGTGACGCTCACGATCGACAACACGGATGGCGCACTGCCGATCGACTACACCGAGGTCACCATCTCGCGCACCCTGTTCCGCAACGGTGGAAGCGAGTATGCGATCAACGGCCAGAGCTGCCGGTTGCTCGACGTGCAGGAGCCTGCTGAGCGACTCCGGCCTCGGCCGGGAGATGCACGTGATCGTCGGCCAGGGCCAGCTCGACGCGGTCCTGCGCGCGAGCCCAGAGGACCGGCGCGGTTTCATCGAGGAGGCCGCCGGCATCCTCAAGCACCGCCGCCGCAAGGAGAAGACCCTCCGGAAGCTCGATGCGATGCAGGCCAACCTGACCAGGCTGAGCGACCTCGCCGGGGAGATCCGCCGCCAGCTCAAACCCCTCGGGCGCCAGGCCGAGATCGCCCGCGAGGCGCAGACCATCGCGGCCGTTGTACGTGACGCCCGCGCCCGCCTGCTCGCCGACGACGTCGTCGGCCTGCGCAGGACCCTCGACGCCCACGGCCGCAGCGAGAGCGAACGGCACTCCGAACGCATCGTGCTCCAGGAACAACTCGACCAGAAGCAGCTTCGTCTGCGCCGCCTCGAGGAGGCCCAGATCGGTGACGCCGTCGACGTCGCCCGGCGCACGAGCTTCGGCCTCGAATCCGTGCAGGAACGCCTCCGCGGGCTGTACACGCTCGCAAACCAGCGTCTCGCCCTGCTCGGCTCCCAGGCCGATGCGGTCGACGCCGGCCCGAGCGTGACCCCGGCGATGCTCGCGGACGCCGCCGCGGAGATCGTCCGGCTCACCGAACGCATCGCGGTCGCCGAGTCGGCGTGGGCCGCCGCGCGCGCGGCCACCGCGACCGCGCGCCTCGAGCTCGACGCCGTCGACGAGGACATCGCCGCACAGTCCGCGCTCATCTCCCGCCACGACCTCGAGGCGTCCAAGCTGCGCGGCCAGGCCGAAACCGCGGCGTCCCGGCTCGCCTCCGTCCGTGGCGACGTGCTCCGCCAGCAGAACACCCGGAGCGCCGCGGCCGGTCGGGTGCAGGAAGCCCAGGCCCTCCTCGCCGCCCTGGAAGCGGAGACCGAGCAGGCGAACGCGGAGAACGCGGGGACAGGCACGGCGCCCGTTGATTCGGCCGACGCCGGCGCTTTCGACGGGAACACCC
This sequence comes from Cryobacterium breve, assembly GCF_027594785.1. Taxonomy (GTDB): domain Bacteria; phylum Actinomycetota; class Actinomycetes; order Actinomycetales; family Microbacteriaceae; genus Cryobacterium; species Cryobacterium breve_A. The sequence continues at coordinate 885,140 of NZ_CP075584.1, read as the reverse complement.
GGCTGTCCGAAGACTACGAGTCGGCCCAGGCCGTCGTATCCGCCGCGGAGGGCGAGGTCGAACGCCTCCGCGAAGAACTCCACCTCCTCGAACGCGAACGCGACGCGCTCGCCGCCCGGACGAGCGCCCTGTCCCTGGCCCTCGACCAGAAGGACGGCTCCTCGGCCCTCCTCGGCGCACAGCTGGACGGCATCCGCGGGCTCGTCGCAGAACACGTGCGGGTGCACCCCGGGTACGAGGCGGCGATCGCCGCAGCGCTCGGCTCCCTCGCCGACGCGGTACTGGCCGACGATCGCACCGCCGGCTTCGCGGCACTCGACCGGGTCAGGGCAGACGACCTCGGCCGGGTCGAACTCATCCTCGCGACGCCGACGGCCCCAGACACTGACGTATCCCCGGCGGATGCCGCCGGCGGCGCCCCCGACCGGCGCGCTTCCGGCGGACCCGCACGCCCGAGCCTCGCCGACCGGGCGGGCCTGGTCTGGGCCGGCTCGGTGCTCGACGCCCCGGCCGGTGTCCTCGGACTCCTCGAGAACACCGTCATCGCCGCAGACCTCGACGCCGCCCGTGCCGCAGTGGACCTGCTCACGCCCGGCCTCGCCGGGCCAGGGCGAGAGGCCACCGGCACCACCGGCCGTCCCCTCACGATCATCACCAGGACCGGCGACGTGCTGAGCGAGTTCGTTCTCCGCGGCGGGTCAGGAGCCCAGCGCAGCAAGCTCGAACTCGTCGCCGACCGCGACACCGCGGCAGACCGCCTCGGCGAGGTCCGCTCGCGCATCGAGCAGGTCGGCGGCGACCTCGCGGAACAGCGGAGCCTGCTCCGCCTCGGCAAGGACCAGTCCGCCGCTGCCCTGTCCGCGCTTCGCGCTTTCGACGCCCGCCTCGCCGCACAGGCCGAGAAGACGAACCGCGCGACGGTGCGGCTCGAGGCCGCTTCCGCGGAGCCTCCAGCGCATCGCGGCCGGCGTCCTCGTCGCTGAACAGGCGGTCGCCGGCGCCGAGGCAGAGGCCGAACGCGCCAAGGCCGCGCTCGTCACCCTGTTGTCCCGCCCGCGTCCGATCCTCGACGTGTCGGTCCGTGACGCGCTGCACGCCGAACTCGAGGCTGCTCGCGAGCACGAGGTCGAGGCGCGGCTCCGCGTGGAGACCGCGCGCGAGCGCGCGTGCGCTCCGGCGAGGCCCGCGCCGCCGGCCTCGCGCGGCAGGCTCGAGCGCGACCAGGCCGCAGCCGAGGCCGCCGCCCGGCGTGCGGTCATCCGCCGTCGCCAGGTGGATGCCGCGACCCACGTCGCCGAAGCGCTCCCGGCCGTGCTCGCCGCCGTCGACGCCTCCGTCAGTGACGCCCGGCTCCGCCTTGCCACCGCCGAGGCCGAACGCCTGAGCCAGAACGAGGAACTCGCAGCCCTGCGCCGCGAGGACGGAGCCCTGCGCAGCCGACTGCAGGCCGTGACCGAGAGCGTGCACGGCCTCGAACTGCAGATCTACGAGAAGAAGCTGCACCTCTCCGGCCTCCTCGAACGCGCCGGCAGCGAACTCGGCCTCGTTGAGGAGATCCTTGTCGCGGAATACGGTCCGGACCAGCCGGTTCCACCGGACAACGACCCGGAAGGCGCTCCGGTGGCCTACGACCGCGAGCAGCAGCAACGCCGCCACGCCTCCGCGGAGCGCCGATTCGCCCAGCTCGGCAGGATCAACCCGCTCGCGCTCGAGGAATTCGCGGCGCTCGAGCAGCGACACAAATTCCTCACCGAGCAGCTCACCGACCTGACCAACACCCGGGCAGACCTCCTCACGATCATCGACGACCTCGACGTCACGATGGGCGCCATTTTCGGCAGCGCCTTCGAGGACACCCGGCTGGCCTTCGCCGAGGTCTTCCCCGTGCTGTTCCCCGGCGGGTCCGGCAGCATCCGCCTGACCGACCCGGACGACCTGCTGACGACGGGTATCGAGATCAGCGTCAAGCCGGCAGGGAAGAAGATCGAGCGGCTCTCGCTGCTGTCCGGCGGGGAGCGTTCCCTTGCCGCCGTCGCCCTGCTGATCGCGATCTTCAAGGCGCGCCCGAGCCCGTTCTACATCATGGACGAGGTCGAGGCCGCCCTCGACGATGCCAACCTCGGTCGGCTGCTCACGATCTTCCAGGACCTCCGCGAGGCCAGCCAGCTCATCATCATCACGCACCAGAAACGCACGATGGAGATCGCCGACGCGCTGTACGGGGTCTCGATGCGGCAGGACGGGGTGTCAGCGGTCGTCGGCCAGCGGATCGTACGCCAGGAGGAACAGGCGTCGTGAGCACGGACAGGCGGAAAAGGTCGTGCCCGCGTCACAGCCGCGTCACGCGTCACAACAGGGCGAGGACCTACGCGCAGGCGTCGGTGAGCCTGCGGCACTCGGGGGCGCAACTCGTCCAGTCCGGCCGCTGCTGAAGCATCCGCTCGCACGCGATCGAGGACGCGTTGCAGGCCTCCACGCAGGTGTCGAGCATCGATGCGGCGGTCGTCCCGTCGGTCCGGGTGTGCCAGGACAGTACCCGGCTCGTCGAGGTGCAGATTTCGATGCAGTCGAGGTCGGCCAGGAAGCACGCGGTGACATCGCCGTCGCCGGACTGGGCCAGGCAGGCGTCGGCACAATCCTCGCTCGCGGCGATGAGCGCGTCGCAGGCGGCGACGCACGCCGCGGTCCGTGCCGAGAGCACGTTGAACTCGCTCGCACCGAACCCACCACCGGACATGCCACCACTGTAGCCCCGTCGGTGGCGTCCGGTCAGGCCTGCGGGGGCAGCGCCGCGATCAGCGGGTGGTCGAACGTCAGCACCCCGGTCTTGGCCGCGCCGCCCGGCGAGCCGATCTCCTCGAAGAAGTCCACGTTCGCGCGGTAGTACTCGCTCCACTGCTCGGGAAGGTCGTCTTCGTAGTAGATCGCCTCGACCGGGCAGACCGGCTCGCAGGCCCCGCAGTCGACACATTCGTCGGGGTGGATGTACAGGGACCGTTCGCCTTCATAGATGCAGTCGACCGGGCACTCGTCGACGCAGGCGCGGTCCTTGACATCCACGCACGGCAGCGCGATGACGTACGTCACGAGGCGACGAGTTCCACGGATCGGCTGATGCCGACCTGCTCGTCCCGCGGGACGACCTTGACCCGTTCACGATCGACCGGCGAGCCGTCCGCGGCTCCGAGGGCCCGTTCGTGGGCATCGAGCACGAGCCAGCCGTCCCATTCGGTGAAGCTGATGCCGCGGGCGGAGAGCACGGACAGGATCGCGTCCGCGTCGTCTTCGACCGGCTCCGGCAGGAGGCCGTTGCCGAGGTCTTCGACGAGTCGCGTGACGGTTTCGAGCGCGTCGCTCTTGGTGTGGCCGATCAGGCCGACGGGTCCCCGTTTGATCCAGCCGGTCGCGTACAGGCCGGGGACGGGCTGCGCGGCGGGGTCGAGGACCCGGCCGCCGTCGTTCGGGATGACGCCGAGCGTCTCGTCGAAAGGCACCTCGGCGAGGGGGCTGCCGCGGTAGCCGACGGCGCGATAGACCGCCTGGAGCGGGTAATCGAGGATCTCCCCTGTCCCGGTGACCCCTCCGGGGTTGGCGGGATCTGGCGCGGTGCGCTCGAAGCGCATGCCTTCGACCCGCTCCGTGCCGTAGACCTCGACGGGGGAGTGCAGGAAGTGCAGGTGCAGGCGGCGCGAGGCCCCGCTCGATTCCTTCGTGAGCCATCCGTTCAGCGTGCGGCTCATCACTTTGACCTGGTTGTTCGACGCGGCGAGGAACTGCTCGGAGGCCTCGTCCCTCGGGAAGTCCTCCTCGTAGACGATCACGTCGACGTCGGGCACCGCGCCGAGCTCCCGGAGCTCGATCGGGGTGAACTTCACCTGGGCGGGTCCGCGACGACCGAAGATGTGCACGTCGGTGACGGCTGAGGCCGCGAGGCCCGCGTAGACGTTGCCCGGGATGTCCGTGGGCAGCAGGTCGTCGGCGTGCTTCGCGAGCATCCTGGCCACGTCGAGCGCGACGTTGCCGTTGCCGATCACGGCGACCTCGCGGGCGTCGAGGGGCCATTCCCGGGGGCGTCCGGGTGCCCGTCGAACCAGGAGACGAAGTCGGCTGCGCCGAAACAACCCGGCAGCTCGGCGCCGGGGATCGAAAGCTGCGCGTCGCGGATCGCCCCGGTCGCGAAGATGACCGCGTGGTAGTGGGCGCGCAGGTCGTCCAGGCTCAGGTCGGTCCCATAGCCGACATTGCCGAGGAACCGGATGCTGCCGGCATCGAGCATCTCGTGCAGGCTCGTCACGATGCCCTTGATCCGCGGGTGGTCGGGGGCGACGCCGTAGCGGATCAGGCCGTATGGCGCTGGGAGGGTGTCGAAGAGGTCGATGCCGACCGTGCCGCCGGCGTCGCGCACGGCCTTGCCGAGGATGTTGCCGGCATAGATTCCCGCGGGTCCGGCGCCGATGATGGCGACGCGGAGAGTATGGGTGGTCATGAATGGGCCTTTCGGGATGGTTCTGGGATGAGCCGGCCGGAACGGGGCTCGTCCGGTGCGAGCTGGTGCTTGCGGTAGCGGGGGTGGAGCGGGCTCAGGGTGACGACGTCTCCCACCACGACGACCGCGGGGGAGCGGACGCCCCGTTCGGCGGCGAGGCCGGCGATGGTCGCCAGGGTGCCGAAGGTGACGCGTTGGTTCGGGCCGTAGCCGTCCTCGATGATGGCGACCGGGCAGTCTCCGCCGCGGGGACCGCCCGCGAGCATCGCGGCCGAGGCGGGCAGGCCGGAGATGCCCATCAGGAGCAGGACGGTGTGGTCGCTTCCCCCGGCAGGGATGGAAGTAGCTCGTGGCCCGTCACGACGGTGAATCCGTTCGCGACCCCGCGGTGGGTGACCGGGATGCCGGCGGCCGCCGGCACCGAGATGGCACTCGTGACGCCGGGGACGACCTCGACGGGGATGCCGTTGCTCCGGCAGAACTCGGCTTCCTCTCCGCCGCGACCGAGCACGTAGGGATCGCCGCCTTTGAGGCGCACGACCCGGCGACCGGCGCGGGCGTGCTCGACGAGGAGCGCGTTGATCTGGTCCTGCGGCACCGGGTGGTGGCCGGGCAGCTTGCCGACGTCGATCACGAGCACGCCGGGGTCGAGCTCGCCGAGCAGGGAGCGCGGGCCGAGCCGATCGGCGATGACGACATCCGCCTCTTCGAGCACGCGGCGGCCGAGCACGGTGATCAGGCCGGGGTCGCCGGGCCCGCCGCCGACGAGGTGCACGGTGCCGACCCGGGCGCGTGCGTCGCTCACCGGCCTGCCGTGAGGTAGAGGCCGCGGCGGCGCAGCAGCCGGCGTTCCGCGGGGGCGAAGAGCACAAGCTCGACGAGGATGCCGACGAACAGGATCACCAGGATCGTCGCGAGCACCCCGGGCAGGTCCGCGAGCTCGCGGCTCTGCTGGAGCATCGAGCCGAGCCCGAAGCCGATGGACCCGCCGACGGCGATGATCTCGGCGGCCATCAGGGACCGCCAGGAGAACGCCCAGCCCTGCTTGAGGCCGGCGAGGTAGCCGGGCATCGCGGCGGGCAGCACGACGAGGGTCGCCATCTCGACGCGGTTGGCGCCGAGCACGGTGCCCACCCTGCGCAGCTGCGGCGGGATCTGGTCGACGCCGGCGACGAGGCCGTTCGCGATCGAGGGGACGGCGCCCATCAGCACGACGAAGTACACGGTCGCGTCGCTGAGGCCGAACCAGAGGATCGCGGCAGGGACCCAGGCGACGGAAGGAAGCACCTGCAGCCCGGAAAGCAGCGGGCCGAGCGCGCGGCGGAGCAGCCGCCACTCCGCTAGGAGAAGGCCGAGCGGGGTTCCGATCGCCACGGCGATCAGGAATCCGATTCCGCCGCGGGAGAGGCTCGTGACCACGGCCGTCTGCAGGTGACCGGTCGACCAGAGGTCGGTGATCGACGTGAGCACGTCGAGCGGGCCGGGTGTGAGGTCGGGGCGCGGCTTGGCGATCACGATGTAGAACTGCCACGCTGCGATGAGGGCGAGCAGGAGCACGACCGGAGGCAGGACGCCGTCGGCAAACCGGCGCCACGGGCCCTTCTCGGCGAGCGGCGAGGTCTGCAGGGCGTCGAGCCCGGCCTCGAGCGTGCGGAAGTCCGCGTGACTGCCCGCCGTGGAGCCGGATACTGCGTCGGGTTCCCGGGAGCCGGGAACGATGGTGTCTGTGGTCGTCTCAGGCGGCATTGCGGCGGATCTCCTCTCGGAGGTGGTTGGTGATCTCGATGGCGAGGCGGGACACCTCGGGTGATTCAATGCGGCGCGGACCGTTGTCCTCGATGCGCCACTCGTTGCGGATCCGGCCGGGCCGGCTCGACATCAGCAGCACCCTCTGTCCGAGCCGGGCGGCCTCGCGGACGTTGTGGGTGACGAACACGATGGTGCGCCCGGTCTCTCGCCAGACCCGTTCGAGTTCTTCGTGGAGCAGGTCACGCGTGATGGCGTCGAGGGCGGCGAAGGGCTCGTCCATGAGCAGCACCTTGCGGTCCTGGGCGAGGGACCTGGCGAGGGCGACCCGCTGGCGCATGCCGCCGGAGAGTTCGTGCGGGCGCTTGTCTGCGGCATCCGCGAGGTTGACCAGGTCGAGCAGCTCGCGCGCCTCGCCGCGACGGCGCCCGCGCGGGACCCCGCGCAGTTTGAGGGCGAGTTCCACGTTGCGGCTCGCGGTGAGCCAGGGGAACAGGGCGGACTCCTGGAACATGACGGCGCTCTTGCCGCTCGCGACCGTGACGGCTCCCTCCGACGGGTGTTCGAGGCCCGCGATGATGTTGAGCAGGGTCGACTTACCGCACCCGGAGGCGCCGAGCAGGCAGACGAATTCGCCGGGCTTGATCGTGAGGTTGATGTTGTCGAGCACCACGGGCCCGGCTTTGCCGAAACGCTTGGACAGCCCTTCCACCCTGATGGCCGTCTCGACGTCCGCTGCGACGATCGCCGCGGGCGCGGTGTTCGTGCTGACGATGATGCCCGGCGGGCGATTCCCCGGGATGTCGGTTCGGTCGCGCTCGGTCACGGACACGGCGCTCACCGCGCTCCCGAGCCGGTGACGATGCCCGCGGCGAGGGTGGCGCCGTCCTGCGCGTTGATCACGAGGAACGCGCCGGAGCGGCGGTTCTCGGTGAAAGTCTCGATCGGCAGGGGAGCTGCCAGCCGCAGGGCGACCTCGCCGATGTCGTTGACCTCGAGGCCGGCGGCCGGTTCGAGTTCGAGCGTGTCGAGGTTGAGGCGCCCGGTGACGGCGGCAACCAGCGCCTGGACGGTGCTCGTGCCGAACTTGACCAGGGTGCGGTCGCCCGGTTTGAGAGCGCGTGGGTCCAGCCAGAACAACGATGCCGTGAGTTCCTTCGTCGATTCGGGAAGGGTGCCTGCCGCGCCGATGACCGCGCCGCGGGCGATGTCGAGGTCGTCGGCGAGGCGCAGGGCGACCGACATCGGCGCGAACGCCTCGGTGAGTTCGGTGCCGGCGAAGTCGATGCCGGTCACGACGGTCGTCGCCCCGCCCGGGGCGACGCTCACCCTGTCACCGACCCGCACGGTGCCCGAGGCGACCTGCCCGGCATACGCCCGGTAATCGCGGAAGGCGTCGGCGTCTTCCGGTGCGACGGCGACGGCGCCCTGCGGCCGGAGCACGAGCTGGACGGGCAGTCGGAACGCCTCGATCGCCGTGTCCACCTCGTCGACGACGGGCAGGCTCTCGAGCAGTTCGAGCAGGCTCGGCCCGTCATACCACGGGGTGCGCGGGGAGCGGTCGACGACGTTGTCGCCGACGAGCGCCGAGACGGGCAACACGTGCACGGCGTCGAGGCCGAGCTCGCTCGTGACGGCGCGCACGGATGCCGCGACCGCGGCGAACGCGGACTCGTCGTAGCCGAGAAGGTCGATCTTGTTGACCGCGATGATCACGTGCGGCACACGGAGCAGGGACACCACGGAGAGGTGCCGCCTGGTCTGTTCGAGCACGCCCTTGCGCGCGTCGATCAGCATGATCACGGCGTCGGCCGTCGTGGCGCCGGTGACCATGTTGCGGGTGTACTGCACGTGCCCGGGGCAGTCGGCGAGGATGAAGGAGCCTGCGTGCCGTCGCGAAGTAGCGGTAGGCGACGTCGATCGTGATGCCCTGTTCGCGTTCGGCACGGAGACCGTCGGTGAGAAGGGCGAAGTCGATGCCGCCGGCGTCGCCGCCGAAGCCGCGCTCCGTCGACGTGCGGGTGACGGACTCGAGCTGGTCGGCGAGGATCGCCTTCGAGTCGTGCAGGAGACGCCCGACGAGGGTCGACTTGCCGTCGTCGACGGAGCCGGCCGTCGCGAACCGGAACAGGGTTCCCGGGGCGTCTGCGGCGTCGTGGGTGGCGGCGTCCGCCGGGGTGAGCAATGCCTGAGTCATCAGAAGTACCCGTCCTTCTTGCGGTCTTCCATGGCCGCTTCGGAGATGCGGTCGTCGGCGCGCGTCGCGCCGCGTTCGGTGATGGTGGAGAGGGCGACCTCGCGCACGACGGCGGCGACGGATGCGGCGTCAGAGTCGACGGCGCCGGTGCAGCTCATGTCGCCGACCGTGCGATACCGGACGGTCCTGGTCTCGACGGCCTCGTCGGGGCGCGGCTCGGAGACGGGCCCGATGGCCCGCCACATGCCGTCGCGGCGGAAGACCTCGCGCTCGTGGGCGTAGTAGAGCGCCGGCAGTTCGATGCCCTCGCGTTCGATGTAGCGCCAGACGTTGTACTCGGTCCAGTTGCTGATCGGGAACGCGCGCACGTGCTGGCCGACGGTGTGGCGGCCGTTGTAGAGGTTCCAGAGTTCGGGGCGTTGGTTGCGGGGGTCCCACTGGCCGAATTCGTCACGGAGCGAGAGGATGCGTTCCTTGGCGCGGGCCTTGTCCTCGTCGCGGCGGGCGCCGCCGAAGACCGCGTCGTGGCGACCTGCGGCGATGCCGTCGAGCAGGGGAAGGGTCTGCAGCGGGTTGCGGGTGCCGTCGGCGCGCTCCTGCAGGCGGCCGTCGTCGATGTAGTCCTGCACCTTCGCGACAGTGAGGCGGAGGCCGAGTCGGGCGACCGTGGCGTCGCGGAACGCGAGGACCTCCGGGAAGTTGTGGCCGGTGTCCACGTGGAGCAGACCGAAGGGGACCTTGCCCGGCCAGAAGGCCTTCGCGGCGAGGTTCAGCACGACGACGGAGTCCTTGCCGCCGGAGAACATCAGCACGGGGCGCTCGAATTCGGCGACGACCTCTCGGATGATGTGGATCGCCTCGCTCTCGAGCACGTCGAGCTGGGAGAGACGGTGGCTCCCGGCCGCCTGGACGGGCGGCTCGGTCGTGGGGGCGGTCGGGGCGGTCGTGACGGCGTTCACTCGTGGAGCCCGCATTCTGTCTTGGCCAGGTTCGCCCAGCGTCCGGATCGGGGATCGTCGCCCGCGGCGACGGGCTTCGTGCACGGCGCGCAGCCGATGGAGGGGTACCCCTGCTCGAGCAGCGGATTCACCGGCACCCGGTGGTAGCCGGCGTAGTCGAGGATGTCGTCGAAGCTCCACGCGGCGAGCGGGTTGACCTTGACGAGGCCGTTGCGCTCGTCCCAGGTCACGAGCGGGGTGTTTGCCCGGGTCGGGGCCTCGTCGCGGCGCACGCCGGTGAACCAGAGTTCGTAGCCGGTGAGCGAGCGCTGCAGGGGTTCCACCTTGCGCATCGCGCAGCACAGGTTGGGGTCGCGGCCGAAGAGTTCCGCGCCGTGCTCGGCGTCCTGCTCTGCGACGGTCTTCGCGGGGAGCACGTCGACGATCCGCACCGGGAGGAGCCGGGCGACGGTATCGCGCGTCTCGTAGGTCTCCGGGAAGTGGTAGCCGGTGTCGAGGAAGAGCACGTCCACGCCGGGAAGCTGCGCTGCGACGACGTGCGGGAGGACGGCGTCGGCCATTGAACAGGCGACAGCGACGTGCGCGACGGAGAAGTTGGCCGCCACCCAGGCGACGACCTCGGCGTAGCCGGCCTCGCCGAGTTCCGCGGCTCCGCGGGCGGCGAGCGCCTTGAGTTCCTCGGCGCTGCGCCGGGGAGGGACGGCCGTCGTGGTCACGGTGGTGGGTCCGGTTCCGGTTGTGATGTCGCTCACTGCAGGGCCTCCTCGTCGGCTCGGTGTGCCCAGACGGCGAAGGTCTCGGTGTCGCGGCGGTCCGCGAGGAAGCGGAGCACGATCCGTTCCACGTAGTCGGCGATGTCGTCCGCCGTCACCTTGAGGCCGCGGACGGTGCGGCCGAGGCCGGCCTCCTCACGGTCATGCGAGGCGAGGCCGCCGCCGAGGTGCACCTGGAAGCCGGGGACCTGGCCGCCGTTGCCGTCGGGCAGGAGCTGGCCCTTGAGCCCGATGTCCGCCGTCTGGATCCGGGCGCAGGAGTTCGGGCAGCCGTTGACGTGCAGGCTGATCGGCTGGGGGACGTTGATGGACGCGAGCCGCTTCTCGAGCTCGAGCACGGCATCCGTCGCCGACTTCTTCGTCTCGACGATCGCGAGCTTGCAGTACTCGATGCCCGTGCAGGCGATCGTCGACCGTCGGAACAGGCTGGGCCGGGCTGCGAGGCCGATCTTGTCGAGGGCAACGATGAGGGATTCGACGTTCTCCTCCGGAATGTCGAGGAGCACGAGCTTCTGGTGCGGGGTCGTGCGAAGCCGGGTCGACCCGTTCGCCTCGAGCAGGGCGGCGAGGCTCAGCAGGGTGGGGCCGGAGACCCGGCCGACGAACGGGGTGACACCGATGTAGTAGCGGCCGTCGGTCTGCTTGTGCACGCCGACGTGGTCTCCGGGGCGGGTGGGCGGCGGGGCGGCCGGGCCGTCGGGGAGCGGCGACTCAAGGAACTCGTCCTCGAGGATCTGCCGGAACTTCGCGGGCCCCCAGTCGGCGAGGAGGAACTTGAGGCGGGCCTTGTTGCGCAGGCGACGGTAGCCGTAGTCGCGGAACAGGCTCGCGACGCCATGCCAGACCTCGGCGACCCGGTCGGGAGTGATGAAGACGCCGAGCCGTTCGGCAAAGCGTGGGGCGGTGGAGAGGCCCCCACCGACCCAGAGGTCGAAGCCGACGCCGAATTCGGGGTGGTCGACCGCGACGTAGGAGATGTCGTTGATCTCGTGCACGACGTCCTGGCTGGGGCTCCCGGTGATGGCCGTCTTGAACTTCCGCGGCAGGTTCGCAAGGCTCTCGTCGCCGATGTAGCGGGCAACGATGTCAGTGATCAGCCCGCTCGGATCGATCAGCTCGTCCGCGGCGATGCCGGCGACGGGGGAGCCGAGCACGACCCGGGGAACGTCGCCGCAGGCCTCCGTGGTCTGCAGTCCGACCGCTTCGAGGCGGGTCCAGATCTCGGGCACGTCCTCGATCCGGATCCAGTGCAGCTGGATGTTCTGCCGGTCGGTGAGGTCGGCGGAGTCGCGGCCGAATTCATGGGAGATCTCGCCGATGACGCGGAGCCTGGGTCGTCGTCAGCTGGCCGCCGTCGATGCGCACCCGCAGCATGAAGTAGGTGTCTTCGAGTTCGTGGGGCTCGAGGGTCGCGGTCTTGCCGCCGTCGATGCCGGGCTTCCGCTGCGTGTAGAGGCCCCACCAGCGCATCCGGCCGTGCAGGTCGGTCCCCTCGATGGAGTCGAAACCCTGCTTCGAGTAGATGTTCTCGACCCGGTCGCGGACGCTCAGGCCGCCGTCCTCCTGCTTCCAGACCTCGTTGCCGTTGAGGGGGCGGTGCCGTCCACCTTCCACTGGCCGTTGGGACGGCCGGCCTGGCGGTGGGGCCTGGCCGGCGTGGCCGCTTCGGTCTGGTTGGGTGACACGGGATCCTCCTTCGGCGCCGGCGAAGCGTGAACAACAGTGCAGCGTGAGCCGGGGTGCGTTCGAAGAATCTATCGAGATTGAGGCGAATTCACTCGTGTGTGTCGTAACGGCCGGTCACGCACCGTAGCAGAGCGTCACACGGATGCGCCGGGCGGCATCCGCTCCTATAGTGTCGGTCGTTCCCGTATCGGTTCTGGCCCTGTGTCGGTCACTGTCTGCTGTCGGAGGTTCGGCATAGTCTCGCCGCATGACACAGGTGATCTACAACACCGCGACGACCTTGACCGGTTACATCGCGGACTCGGAGAACTCACTGGCCTGGCTCTTCGCTGTCGACACGGCGGGACTCGAGGAACAGGACCTGTTCCTCGCTGGCATCGGTGTTCTCGTGGAGGGCTCCACGACGTACGAATGGGTGCTGCGCGAGGAAGAACTGCTCGCCAAGCCCCACAAGTGGCGGGAGTTCTACGGCGACCGGCCCACGTTCGTCTTCACCTCGCGCGAGCTGCCGACGCCCGAGGGGGCCGACGTGCGCTTCGTGCACGGGACCGTTGCTGCTGCGCTGCCGGCGATTCTCGCCGCCGCCGGCGAGAGAGACGTGTGGATGGTCGGAGGCGGCGACCTCGCCGGCCAATTCCTCGACGCCGGCGCCCTCGACACGATCATGCTCTCGGTGGCGCCGGTCGCCCTGCCCGGTGGGGCCCCGCTGTTGCCGCGGCGACTCGAGTCCGACCGCCTCGAGCTGGTCAGCGCGACCGCCCAGGGGCAGTTCGCTAACCTCACCTATCGTGTGCGCCGCTAGCCGAACCCGGGCATTGCTGGTGTCCGCGCCGCCGCGCCGGTTTCGGCAGGCCGCACCCGAAATGGCGGGCGCGGGCCGCCGAAACGGTAGCGGGGCGAGCGGATGTCCGCGAACCGGGTGGTACATGGCGTTCGCCGAGGATGATTCGGCGCTCGCCGAGGATTGGTGTCCCCGTGTGTGCGTGCCAGCAGCTCAGTTCGCGGGGGTGAGGGCGTTCCGGTAGCGGTCAACGACGACGGCGACGAGGAGCGGACTCGCGGGCTCCGTGGGCAGGAGCAGGGGCGCGGTGACGACATCCGCCCCCGCCTTCTCGACCAGTCGCTGGAAGAACCCCGGGGCCAGCAGGTAACTGCTCACGACGACCCGACGGCCGGGCCGCTGGATCCGCTCGATCGTGACGGCGCACGCGAGGCGAGGGCGTGCCGCGGACAGGAAGCCGAGCGCGACGTCGCGTCCGGCGGCGAGGGACAGCCGTTCGGCTACGATGCGGCACGCGGCGACCGCGCGGGCGTCGCTCGAGCCCGCGACCGCGAGCACGAGGGAATCACCGGCGTCGAGTGCGACCTCGTTGAGCCGTTCGCGGAGGAGTTCGATGAGCCGGTCGTCTGGTCCGAGCGCCTCGGTCAGGGTGACGGATCGGGCGGATGCTGCGGTCTCGCCGGCGACGGCATCGGTCAGGTCGACGTGCACGTGGTACCCGGCGGAGAGCAGCAGCGGGACCACGACGGCCGGCACACCGGCGGGGAGCGCCGCCAGGGTCGAGGGTGCGTCGGGCTGCTGGACGTCGACGTAGCCGAGGGCGGTCAGCAAATCGGGCTCGGCCAGGGTGACGGCGGCCATGAGCCCGGCGACGGCGGCCTGCCCGGCCGCTGACGAGGTGCCGTGGGCGATGCCGACGAGGGCGGGAGTGGTAGAGGCCGTCACCCCTCTATTCTGCACGGGCTCGTGCGAGCGCGCCTGCCCGATCCGATCCGACGGTGTTCAGCCAGGGGCACTGTTCGGTTGATGTGTGGATGGTGTTCGGACGGTTTTCGGGCGGTAGGGTCCACCGACGGCCCTCCGACCCGGTGCCTGGGTCAGTCGGTGTCGCGGAGGATCGGGTTCTTGCTGGCGAGGAGGATGTGTTGCTGCTCGGGGTCGAGCCCGGGTGGTGGGGTGAGCCAATACCGGCCCCTGTCGTCGCGGGTGATGCGCCAGTATTCGTTGTGGAGCCGGAGGTGGTCGGCCCGGCAGAGCAGGATGCCCTCGTCGAGGTTGGTCTGCCCGGTGTCGTCTTTCCAGTGGTGGATGTGGTGGGTTTCGGTCCAGGAGGGTGGTCGGTCGCAGCCGGGCCACATGCAGCCGCCGTCGCGGATGGCGAGGGCGGCCCGTTGGTCGGGGCTGAAGGTGCGTTGTTCGCGGCCGAGGTTGATGCCGCTGCCGTGGTCGTCGAAGGTGACGTCGAGGAGTCCGGTGTCGCAGAGGTTGCGTTCGAGGGTTTCGGTGGTGACGGTGATCGCAGTGCCCTCGATGACGCCCGGCTCAAGAGTGAGAGCCTCGGTCGCGGATTCCGCCTCGGCATCGGTTGAGGCCTCGGCCGTTACGGTGCCGGTGGGCGCAGTGCCCGTGGGCGCGGTGCTGATGGGTGTGCTTCTGGGGCGGATGGTGACCATGCGCACGGCGGGGCTGCGACCGCCGGCGATGCGCTTGGGGTCGGCCTTGACGCCGAGTTTGATCAGAGCGACGAATCCGTCCGCGGTGAGCTGTTCGGTCGTGCGCGGGTCATCCTGCACCCGTCTCGCCCAGGCGGCCTGCTCCTTGTCGACGAACCGCACCCCGCCCCGACGCGGGCTCGTGATGGCGTCGTATGTGCTCATCAGGTATTCGCCGTCTTCCGGGGCAAACAGGCCCACCATGCGCACCTGCCCCGTGTGGAGCCGGTAGAACCGCAGGGCCCGGTCGTCGTAGGCGGCTTTCTCGCGGGCCGCGATGCCGGCCTCATCGAGTACGTCCCGCACCCGGCGGGCCCGTTTGAACAACTGGTCCGCGTTCAGGCTGCGTGCTTCGGTGAGGAGCCGGGCCAGGGCGGACGCGAGTTTCTCCGCGGTGATCGCTTTGTCCAGGTCGCCCAGGCCTTTGCGGAGCGCATCGGCCTTCTCAACACTGAGCCAGCCTTCCGTGAGGGCACGGCCGATCGGGGCGTGCCACGGCGGAACTGCGGCCGGTGGTACCGGCTGTTCGACCGGCGGGAGGTCCGGAACAGCTCCGTCGAGGGGCGGGGTCTCGTCGATCAGCTTCTGGGCTTCGGCGGCTTCCCGGGCGGCTTTCTCGGCGGCATCGGCCTCCGCGACCAAGCGGCCGACCGCGAACAGTTTGGCCGCGTCGCCCTTGCTCGACCCGGAGATGGTCTGGAGCAGGTCTTCCGGGGAGCGGTAGCCCTTCCGGGCCGCGAGGCCCTTTCCGCCGAGTTCCGGACGCGACCGCCGGGCGAGGGTCGCCGCCATCCACGCGGCACACGTCTCCAGCGCCCGCCGGGAATCCGCGATCAACACTTGGCCGGCGAGAACCTGCTCGTCGCTGAGCGCGTCGTAGTCAGCAGATGACCTACCCAAGGCCGCGACAGCATCCGGCACCAGCACGGCGGCGGACGCACTGAGAGACGCCCCACCGTGCGGCTGATCGGGCGAAGCGGGCGACTCCGGGAGAGTGGTCATGCCTCAAAGTTAGGACAGACCACCGACATTCCTTGAGCATGGCTCAGGTCTGTGGAAACTCCCTCTGATCAGGTACCCGTTGAGGAGTGACCGCAAGATGAGGGTCCCCTTGAGCGTCCAGTTCACTCCTCACGCTGGTCCCAGAGCCGTGCCCGGCGGCGGCTGAGCACACTACTCAACTGAACGCTATTCCTTTGACGCCAGGTCGGTCAGGCCGAAGAAGATGCTCAACTCCGGCGGGGCATCCGCCATGATCGCCACGCCTATCCCGCCGCGCAGCCAATCCCCAGGCGGAACCGCCGCCTACCGGTGCCGACCGGCGCTGATCGCGGGCTCGCGCCCGGAGGCGGGGTCCCGCGCTTAGGGTAGAGACATGGCAGAACGCACCCCGTGGTCACTCTCCGGCGCATTGCGCGGCATGTTCGCGAAGAAGACGATCGACGCCGATACCTGGGACGACCTCGAGGACGCACTGATCCAGGCCGACTTCGGCCCCCAGATCACCGAGGACATCGTCGCGGACCTGCGGGCCAAGGTCGCCAGGTACCACACGACCGACCCGGCCGACCTGCAGCGGATGCTGCGCGAAGGCCTCGAGGAGCGCCTCTCCCGGCTCGACTCGACGCTCAACCTCAGCGCGCGCCCTGCCGTCGTGCTCGTCGTCGGAGTGAACGGCGTCGGCAAGACGACCACGATCGGCAAATTCGCCAAGTTCCTCCGCGTCTACGACCGCAGTGTGCTGATCGGGGCGGCGGACACGTTCCGGGCCGCCGCCGTCGAGCAGCTCGCCACCTGGGCCGAACGCGCGGGCGCCGAGATCGTGAAGCCGCAGGCCCAGGGCCAGGATCCGGCATCCGTCGCCTTTCAGACCGTGGAGCGCGCGATCGCGACCGGCACCGAGATCGTGATCATCGACACCGCGGGTCGCCTGCAGACCAAGGGCGGCCTGATGGACGAGCTGACCAAGATCCGCCGGGTGATCGAGAAGCAGGCGCCGATCTCCGAGGTGCTGCTCGTGCTCGACGCGACAACCGGCCAGAACGGGCTCGCCCAGGCCGAGGCCTTCATCGAGCACGCCGGAGTCACCGGTCTTGTGCTCACCAAGCTCGACGGTTCCGCCAAGGGCGGGTTCGTGCTGGCCGTCCAGGAGAAGACCGGCATTCCGATCAAGCTCGTCGGCCAGGGCGAGGGCATCAACGACCTCACCGGATTCACTCCGCATGTCTTCGCGCAAAAACTCGTCGGATAGGACGCAATGACCATCGAACACGATTTCTTCGGAATTCTCGGCAGCGACGACGAAGGTGAGATCTACTGGTCCGACTCGGCGGAACTGGGTGACCAGGACATCGAGATCGACCTCAGCTCGCCCGACGAGCCGTCCGTCTCCCTCGAGGCCCTCGACATCGCCGCGTTCATGATCAATTCCCTCGAAGACCTCGACTCCCAGGCCCGCGAATCGCTCGTCGCCGAACTGAGCGCAGAGGGCTCCGTCACCGCGCTCTACATCAACCAGTGCCTCGAGGAACTCGACGAAGAGGTCATCGAGGACGCCCTCATCTGGGACTCCGGGGACAAGCAGATCGACTTCCTCCGCTCCATCCAGTTGCAACGGATCGGCTTCCACCCGCACCACATCAAGAACGACGAGCACTTCGCGGTGCTCGACTACTCGATCAGTCCCACCGAGACCGACGCCCTGCTCGTCGTGACGCTCGATGTGCACGGCGACACGATCGTGATCTCGCTCGACAGCTGAGCCGACCGGGTCGCCGTGCGCCGCGCACGCCGGAGGACCGCTACTGGATGCTGCCCTTGAGCGGGTCGCCGAGGGGTACGTTCTCGAGTACGCGAACCTCGGACGGGCCGGAGACGTGCTCGGCAACCAGGGCGTTGAGCTCGGTGATCGCGTCGCCGGCCGCGTGGGCGGCCAGGTCGGCGGGGCTGGCCCAGCGCTCGATCATGACGACCGTTCCGGCGTCCCGGTGCAGGGCATAGAGCTCGTTGCCGGGTTCGGCGTGCACCTTCGGTGAGACGACGGCAAAGGCGTCGACGACATTCTGGAGATGCCCGTCCAGCGGGGTGATGGTGGCGACGACGACTACGGACACGAGTGCTCCTTGATCTGGCGAGGGTTGTAGCGAAGTCTCCACCGTACGCTCGCCGGTCGACAATCGGCCCGGGGCGCAGCGTTCGTCCCCGGACCCGGTTAAAGTAGAAGAACAATGGCTACTTTTGGAAACCTCTCAGATCGCCTGGCCGAGACGTTCAAGAATCTCCGCACCAAGGGCAAGCTCAGTGCGGCGGATGTCGACGGCACCGTGCGCGAGATCCGTCGCGCCCTCCTCGACGCCGACGTCGCGCTCGACGTCGTCAAGGACTTCACCGCGCAGGTGCGTGAGCGCGCCCTCGGCGACGAGGTCAGCAAGGCGCTCAACCCGGCCCAGCAGGTCGTGCAGATCGTCAACGAGGAGCTCATCCGCATCCTGGGCGGCCAGCAGCGTCGCCTCGAGTTCGCGAAGAAGCCGCCGACCATCATCATGCTCGCCGGCCTCCAGGGCGCGGGCAAGACGACCCTCGCCGGCAAGCTCGCCAAGTGGCTCGCCAAGGACGGGCACACCCCGATCCTCGTCGCCGCCGACCTGCAGCGTCCGAACGCCGTCACCCAGCTCCAGGTCGTCGGGCAGCAGGCCGGCGTTCCGGTCTACGCCCCGGAACCCGGCAACGGTGTCGGCAACCCTGTCACGGTCGCCCGCGACGGCGTGAAGTTCGCCCAGCAGAAGCTCCACGACGTGGTCATCGTCGACACGGCCGGCCGCCTCGGCGTCGACGCCGAGATGATGAAGCAGGCCGCAGACATCCGCCGGGCCATCGACCCCGACGAAGTGCTCTTCGTGATCGACGCGATGATCGGCCAGGACGCCGTCGCAACCGCGAAGGCGTTCCAGGACGGTGTCGACTTCACCGGCGTCGTGCTGACCAAGCTCGACGGCGACGCCCGTGGTGGCGCCGCCCTCTCGGTCGCGTCGATGACCGGTCGCCCGATCATGTTCGCCTCGACGGGTGAGAGCCTCGACGACTTCGAGCCGTTCCACCCGGACCGGATGGCGAGCCGGATCCTCGACCTCGGTGACATCCTCACCCTGATCGAACAGGCGCAGGGCGCCTTCGACGAGGACGAGGCGCGCAAGCTCGCCGAGAAGTTCCAGACCGACACCTTCACTCTCGACGACTTCCTCGGCCAGATGCAGCAACTGCGCAACATGGGCTCGATCAAGAAGATGATGAGCATGCTTCCCGGTGCCGGGGCCATGAAGCAGCAGCTCGAGAACTTCGACGAGCGTGAGATCGTACGCACAGAGGCCATCATCCAGTCGATGACCAAGGCGGAACGCACCACCCCGAAGCTCCTGAACGGCTCGCGCCGGCTGCGGATCGCTCGCGGCTCCGGATCGAGCGTGACCGAGGTGAACCAGCTCGTGCAACGCTTCGAGCAGGCCGCGAAGATGATGAAGACCGTCGCTCGCGGCGGTATGCCGAACATTCCCGGGATGGGGCCGATGCCCGGCGGAGGCCGCGGCAAGCCGCAGCAGGCGAAGAAGAAGGGCTCGAAGTCGGGCAACCCGGCCAAGCGCGCTGCGGAGAACCTCGCGATCGCCTCAGGTGAGAAGCCGGCTGGCGCCGGCGCTGCTGCGCCGACCGGTGGCGGAACCGGCTTCGGCCTCGGCGGCCGCAAGCCCGCCGTCCCCGGAAAGCCCGGCGGTCCCACCGACGAAGAGATGGCCGCCCTGCAGAAGATGCTCGGCCGGTAGGGTCGCACGGTTCTCGCCCGGCGGCCTTTCCGCTTCGCGCGCCACATGCGCCGCTTCGCGCCAGGCATGCTGGCGCGAAGCGGCGCACATGGCGCGCGGCAGGGGACAACTGGCGCGCAGCGGCGGAAGTGGCGCGTGACTGGATCCGGCGCGGAGCGGCGCAGACGGTGC
This sequence comes from Cryobacterium breve, assembly GCF_027594785.1. Lineage (GTDB taxonomy): Bacteria > Actinomycetota > Actinomycetes > Actinomycetales > Microbacteriaceae > Cryobacterium > Cryobacterium breve_A. The sequence goes on along the minus strand of NZ_CP075584.1, from coordinate 865,815 downwards.
GCACCGCGCACGTTTAGGCTGGGCGCATGATGATCACGAAGCCCGGTCCCGTCCGCATCGGCGCGCAGGTGGCGCCCCAGCACGCCGAGTACACGAAGATCCGCGCCACGGTCGCAGAGGTCGAAGCACTCGGCACCGATGTGGCCTTCAACTGGGACCACTTCTTCCCGCTCTCCGGTGACCCGGACGGGCTGCACTTCGAATCCTGGACGATCCTCGCCGCGTGGGCGGAGCAGACCTCCCGGATCGAGATCGGCGCCCTCGTCAACTGCAACAGCTATCGCAACCCCGACCTGCAGGCCGACATGGCCCGCACGATCGACCACATCAGCGGCGGCCGGTTCATCTTCGGCACCGGCTCCGGCTGGTTCGAGCGCGACTACGACGAGTACGGCTACGAGTTCGGCACCGTCGGCACCCGGCTCGACGCCCTCTCAGAGAACCTCCCGCGCATCGAGGCCCGGTGGGGCAAGCTCAACCCGCCGCCCACCCGGAAGATCCCGGTGCTGATCGGCGGTGGCGGCGAGAAGAAGACCCTCCGCCTCGTCGCGAAGCACGCCGACATCTGGCACTCCTTCGCGAGCCCCGAGGTGCTCGAACACAAGCTCGGGGTGCTCGCGGAGTGGTGCGGGAAGGTCGGCCGTGACCCGGCCGAGATCGAAGTCTCCACCGAACTTCGCGGTCGCACGGTCGCCGAGGCCGACGAGCTCTACGCGCTCGGGGCTCGCCTGTTCACGATCGGGCTTTCCGGTCCAAACTACGACCTCGCTCCGCTGACGAACTGGCTCGCCTGGCGGGACGCGAAGAACGCCGGCTAGACGGGCAGGGTGCCGCCGCGGAGTTCCGCGCTGAGTGCGGCCACGACGGCCGGCAGGCTGCCACCGTTCGCGGCGGCGACCCGCAGCTGGCGCTGGTAGCTCGCTCCGGCATCCAGGATGCCGTTCAGCTGCAGCAGTTCGGGGAGGCAGCCGAGCCGTTCCGCGGTGGGGGAGAGCACGCCGATCAGGCGTCGCACATCGTCGGTCACGAGTCGTTCGGCGCCGCTCGAGTCGAGGATGATCTCCGCATCGAGTCCGTACCGCGACGCGCGCCATTTGTTCTCGCGCACGAACCACGGTTGCATGCTCGGAACCGGGCGTCCGGCGTCAATCTCGGTGGACATCCACTCGACGAGGCACTGGATGAGGGCGGCGATCGCCCCGAGTTCGGTGGCCGTCGACACGCCGTCGCAGGCGCGGATCTCGATGGTGCCCCAGCGGGCAGACGGGCGGATGTCCCAGCGCACTTCGGTCATGTCGTCGATGATCCCGGTGCGGGTCATGTCCTCGACATACTGTTCCCAGCTCGCCCAGTCCTCGAGGATCCACGGAAGCCCCGCCGTCGGCAGCTGCTGGAACATCTGCGCGCGATTCGACGCATAACCGGTCTCGATGCCCGCCCAGAACGGGCTCGACGCCGAGAGCGCCTGCAGGTGCGGGAGGTAGCCGAGCAGGCCGTTCAGAATCGGGATGACCTTGTCGCGGTCTTCGATGCCGACGTGCACGTGAATGCCCCAGATCATCATGTTCCGGCCCCACCACTGGGTGCGGTCGATGAGCTTGTGGTATCGCTCCTTGTCCGTGACCTCCTGGTCGAACCACTGGCCGAACGGATGCGAGCCGCTGCAGATGAGGTCGACGCCCCGCGGGTCCGTGATCGCCCTGACCTCGTCGACCTGGCCGTAGACATCTGCGACGGCACTCGCCACGGTCGTGTGGACACCGGAGACGAGCTCGACGGTGTTGAGCAGCAGCTCCCCGGTGATGTGCGGGTGCGGCGACCCGTCGGGGCCGCGCAGGGCCTCGAGCACCTCGTCGGCGATGCAGACGAGGTCACCGGTCGTCCGGTCGACGAGAGCGATCTCCCACTCGATGCCGATCGTCGATCGCGCGGATCGGGCGAATTCGATTCCCACGTGCGGTCCTTTGGTCGCGTTGCACCCGGTCGGGCGCTGGTCACAATCCTGACACCGATTGCGGGCGGCCTCCCGCACGACTGCGGAATCCGAATTGGGGGGACACTCTGTGCCCGGTCGATTATCACATTGGGGCCGACATCTGACAGAATGATTAGTCGAGTTCTCCTGCGCCCGACCCTCTACTCAGACGCAGGAAAAAACCATCTTTGAGCTTGTGCCGAGTGTGCCCCCACGCTCACGGCCCTCAGTTCGCCAAAAATCAAATACACAGGAGAATTGTGGCTGTCAAAATCCGTCTGAAGCGCATGGGCAAGATTCGTGCGCCGTACTACCGCATCGTTGTGGCCGACTCGCGCACCAAGCGCGACGGTCGCGTCATTGAAGAAATCGGCATCTACCACCCCACGCAGGAGCCCTCGGTCATCGAGATCAAGTCCGAGCGTGCACTGTACTGGCTGGGCGTTGGCGCCCTGCCCACCGAGCAGGTTGAGGCTCTCCTCAAGCTGACCGGCGACTGGGGCAAGTTCAAGGGTGACAAGAACGCCGTCAGCACCGTCAAGATCAAAGAGGCCAAGGTCGCTTTCGTCGCCGACGAGAAGAAGAAGCCGGTTCTCAAGCCCAAGGCCGAGAAGCCCGTTGTCAAGGAAGAGGCGCCCGTCGCCGAAGCCGCTGACGCAACAGAAGAGGACAAGGCGTAATTTTGCTCGCACCCGCGCTTGAGCACCTCGTCAAGGGAATCGTTGACCACCCGGACGATGTGCACGTTGTCGCCCAGAACTCACCGCGTGGCGAGGTGCTCGAGGTTCGCGTGAACCCCGAGGACCTCGGCCGCGTCATCGGTCGTTCCGGACGTACCGCAAAGGCCCTGCGCACCCTTGTGGCTGCCCTGGCCGATGGCAAGCGCGTGCGGGTCGACGTCGTCGACACCGATTTCTGAGCCGGCGGTGAGCCTCGTGAACGACACTCTGGTACCCAGAGCCCAGTCGCCCCGAGCCCAGCTGCGGGTCGGTCGCCTGACGAAGGCCCACGGCCTCAAGGGCGCCATCAAGCTCGAACTGTTCACGGATGACCCGGGGCGACGTTTCGTCCCGGGCGCCGTGTTCACGCTCCAGGTTCCCACCGGGTCCCCATGGCACGGCAAAAAGATCGAGCTCGTCGAGGCTCCGCTGGTACAACCAGCACGCCGTCGGCTTCTTCAAAGACGTCCCCGACCGGGAAGCTGCCGAGGCACTCGCCAAGGCCATCCTGTGGATCGACCAGGACGACGACGAAGAATCAGACGAAGAAGACGCCTGGTACGACCACCAGCTCGTCGGCCTCAAGGTCGTGCGGGATGGCGTCCAGATCGGCACCATCGGCCGTCTCGAACACCTGCCGGCCCAGGACCTGCTGATCGTCAAGACCGCGACCGGCGACGTCATGGTCCCGTTCGTCAAGGCGATCGTGCCCTCCGTCGACATCGCGACGGGCATCGTCACGATCACGCCTCCGCCCGGACTCCTCGAAGAGCTTCCAGACGAACCGGACGACGAGCCCGACACCGTGTCCGAAGCGGATGCCGCGGCATCCGAACCCGACGCCGGCGACGAGCCGGACGCCGAGCACACCCCAGACCAGAACGGCGCATAGGCGCGACCGGGATCAACCCGGGGGAAGGCGCGCCGCGCCCGCTGGCTCCTCCACTCCCCACGACGCGGCAGCCCTTGCAAGGAGAACCGCCTGTGTCGTACGTCAAGCCCGATCAACTCATCGATGACATCATCCATTCGGGTGTCGTTAAATCGAACCTGACCATTAAACAAATGATCATCCGCGGCACCCTGTCCGGGGCGATCCTCGGCGCGGCGACGGCGGTCTCCCTCACTGCGGCCGCACAGACGGGGCTCCCCATCGTGGGTGCCGTGCTGTTCCCGGTCGGCTTCGCCATTATCCTGCTGCTCGGCCTCGAGCTCGTGACGGGAAGCTTCGCGCTGATCCCGCTCGCGATCCTCGAGGGTCGCACGACCATTAAAAAGGGCCTCACCAATTTCGGCGTCGTCATCGCCGCCCACCTGTTCGGCGCCGTGCTCTTCGGCTTCCTCTACGTCGTCTCGATCACATACATGGGCACCGTGACCACCGACCCGATGGTCCAGGCGATCGTGCATCTCGCCGAGCACAAGGTGCTGCCCTATGAAGCGGTCGGCCCCGGCGGAATCGTCGTCGCGATCATCAAGGCGATGCTCTGTAACTGGATGGTCGCGATCGGCACGATCATGTTCTACACGTCGAAGTCCACCGCGGGAAAGGTCCTCGCGATGTGGCTCCCGGTCACCATCTTCTTCAGCCTCGGACTCGAGCACGCGATCGTCAACATGTTCGTCATCCCGGCCGGCATGATGCTCGGCGCCCCGATCAGCATCGGCCAGTGGCTGCTCTGGAACCAAATCCCGGTTCTCGTGGGCAACCTGCTCGGCGCGATCCTCTTCACCGCGCTCCCGGTCTACTTCTCGCACCGCACCCGGGTGAACCGTGCCGCCCACCTCGATGCCGCCGTGACGACCGATTCCGCCGAGACCGCGGGCGAGCCCGTTCCGGTCCACGCCTAGGCTTTCTTCGTGCGCATCGATATCCTCACCATCTTCCCGGAGTTCTTCTCGGTCCTCGATGTGTCCCTGCTGGGCAAGGCCCGCCAGTCCGGGCTCATCAACGTGTTCGTGCACAACCTGCGCGACCACACCCACGACCGGCACAACACCGTCGATGACACCCCGTACGGCGGCGGCGCCGGCATGGTGATGAAGCCGGAACCCTGGGGTGAGGCGCTCGACGCCATCCTCGACGAGACCACAAGTGACGTCACGGACGAGGCAATCGACGCGACCGGCGACACGGCAGCGGATGCCGTGGCGAACGACGCGGGACCGCTCCTGATCTTCCCGTCCCCGGCCGGCGACCTCTTCACCCAGAAGATGGCCCGCGAGCTGGCCGCCGAACCCCACCTCGTCTTCGGCTGCGGGCGGTACGAGGGCATCGACCAACGCGTCTTCGACCACTTCGCCTCCCGTGGGCGCGTCAGGCTGGTCAGCCTCGGCGACTACGTGCTCAACGGGGGAGAGGTGGCCGTGATGGCGATGATCGAGGCCGTCGGCCGGCTCATCCCCGGCATGGTCGGCAACCCGGAGAGCCTCGTCGAGGAGTCCCACGAGGACGGTCTCCTCGAGTACCCGAGCTACACCAAGCCGTCCAGCTGGCGCGGCCTCGACGTTCCGCCGGTGCTCCTGAGTGGCAACCACGGGGCCATCGCCACGTGGCGGCACGACCAGCAGCTCGAGCGCACCCGGCGCGTCCGGCCCGACCTTCTGCCTCCAGCGAACGCAGAGCCTGCCGAAGGCGTCCACGAGTAGTCTGGCTTCGTGTTCGTACGCAGGGTCTTCTATCGCTGGCAATTCCTTGCCGTGCTCGTACTTCCGGCGTGGCTCCTGATCGGGGCATCCCTCTTCAAATCGAGTGGATGGGCCGTACTCGGCAGCCTTTTCGGCGGCATCATCCTCGGCCTCGGGCTGCTGGCCGTCGCCCTGTTGTTTTTCGCCCGCACCGAGGTGCGTCTGGAGCGGGCGGTGTCCTGGCGCGACGTCGGCGTGCTCACGCTCTGGCACGCCCTGATCGTGGCCTCCGGCTTCACTGCGGGAGCGAGCTGGCTGCCGTTCCTGGTCGTGCTCGTCGGCCTCGCGGCCTTCTGGTTCGCCATCTGGGAACTCTTCGCGAGTGCCCGGAGCCGGATGCAGGCGATGATGGTGCTTCTCGACGAGACGGCCAGAGGGGGCGCGCCGACCGGACCGGGCGCCGCGGAGCATCCGTCGCCCGTCGGCTTCGAGCCCACGCCCGACCCGTCGATCATCGTGGTCCGGGAAAAAGCCGACAGACTCCTAACCGGACCGGTTTTGCCGGGGGCGCGGATCGTGGCATAATGAGCGATTGTGCCGTAGCATGCCTCTGCCACAGGGGAGCCTGCACTATTCGGCACGGTCTTGACCCATCAGTCGTCGCCCAGCACGTGTGTGCGCGGGCGACCTCAGCCGTCTTCGTCCTGTGGCGGATACAGAGAGCGAACAAATATGCATATTCTCGACCAGGTGGATGCCCCATCACTCCGGAAGGACATCCCGGCGTTCCGCGCCGGCGATACCGTCAAGGTCCACGTCAACATCGTTGAAGGCGCACGCTCGCGCGTGCAGGTCTTCCAGGGTGTCGTCATCGGCCGTTCCGGCGAAGGCGTCCGCGAAACGTTCTGCGTTCGCAAGGTCAGCTTCCAGGTCGGCGTCGAGCGTACCTTCCCGGTGCACTCCCCGGTTATCGACCACATTGAGGTCGTCACCCGCGGAGACGTGCGTCGCGCGAAGCTGTACTACCTGCGCAACCTGCGTGGCAAGAAGGCCAAGATCAAGGAAAAGCGCGACTAAGACTCGTCATACCCGATTCCCAGGCTCCGGCTGCGTTTCACCCTGAGCTCCTGACCCGTACACTGGGTCAGGAGCCTCAGGCGGTTTAATGACAGACAACTCTCTGCCCACGCGATCGGATCGCCTGGCATCAGAAGCACCACAGCGCGGCAAGCGTGGCGTTGCGATCTTCTTTCGCGACCTCTTGATCATCTTTGTGGTGGCGCTGCTCATCTCATTCCTGATCAAGACCTTCCTCGTCCGGTCGTTCTACATCCCCTCGGGGTCGATGGAGAACACCCTCCTGGTCAACGACCGCATCATCGTGAACGAGCTCGAACCCAAGCTCATGCCCATCCAGCGCGGCGATGTGATCGTATTCCGCGATCCCGGCGGCTGGCTCCTCCCGCAGGCCGCGGTGCAGCAGAACCCGGTCGCCGCCGGCCTCGACTGGCTCCTCTCCGTCGTTGGTCTCTCCGCACCGGACAGCAACGACCACCTGATCAAGCGTGTCATCGGACTGCCGGGCGACCACGTCAGCTGCTGCAACGCCCTCGGCCAGCTGAGCGTCAACGACGTGCCCCTCTCCGAGCCGTATGTGAACCTCCCCGCAGGCGCCACGGCCGTGTCCAAGGACAACTTCGACGTCGTCGTGCCCGCGAACTCGCTCTGGGTGATGGGGGACAACCGCTACAACTCCAAGGACTCCCGGTACAACGGCGACACCCCCGGCAAGGGCTTCGTCCCGATCGACAACGTGGTCGGCCGCGCCCTCGTGATCAGCTGGCCGCTGTCGCGCTGGACCTGGCTCGACGACTACCCGGAAGTCTTCCGAGGGGTCTCCCCGGAGACGAAGTAGATGGCCGTCTGCGATCCGACCCTCGAGGTCGAGCTCGGCCTGCTCGCCGAGGGCGCGACCTGCGTGATCGGCTGCGACGAGGTCGGACGCGGCGCCCTCGCCGGACCGGTCGGGGTCGGTGTCGCCGCGATCGACGGCACCCTCGGCACGATGCCGGTCGGCCTCCGCGACTCGAAAATGCTGAGCCAGCCCCGTCGTGAGGCCCTCGCACCGCTCGCGGTCGCCTGGGTGCTGCACTCCGCGGTCGGACTCGCCTCCGCCAGGGAAGTGGACGAGATCGGCATCATCGCCGCCCTCGGCCTCGCCGGCAAACGGGCCCTCGCCGAACTGTTCGCCGCCGGCGTGGACGTCCGGGGCAGCGTCATACTGCTCGACGGCAACGACGACTACCTCAACAAGGCCCTCGCGACGCCCCTCTCCGTGCTGACCCGGATCAAGGCCGACCAGGACTGTGCGTCCGTGTCCGCGGCATCCGTGATCGCGAAAGTGCACCGCGACCGGCTGATGATCGAAGCGGATGCCGTCACGCCCGGCTACGGGTGGGCGGGCAACAAGGGCTACGGCAGTGCGGAGCACATGGCTGCGATCGGGCGCCTCGGCCCGACGGGGCTCCATCGCAAATCGTGGCTGACCATCTCAGCGTAGGATTGTCTCACCATGGAAGAAGAAGAGTTCGAAGACTACGACCGCGAGGTCGAGTTGGCCCTGTACCGCGAATATCGGGATGTCGTCGGGCAGTTCCAGTACGTCGTCGAGACGGAACGGCGCTTCTATCTGGCCAATGAGGTCGAACTCGTGCGCCGGGACACCGAGCACGACTTCTACTTCGAACTGAACATGAAGGACGTCTGGGTCTGGGACGTGTACCGGTCCGACCGCTTCGTGAAGTCGGTGCGCGTGTTGACGTTCAAGGACGTCAACGTCGAGGAACTGGCTTCGAAGGAATTCGAACTGCCCAAGGAACTCGCGCTCGACGAGTAGCCGGCAGGTCCCTCTAGCGGGGCTCGCAGACCACGACGGGGATGTCCCTGCTCGTCTTCTGCTGGTAGCCCTCGTAGCCCTTGTACGCGGCGACGATCTGAGGCCACAACGTCGCCTTCTCCGCCGCGTCGGCGGTGCGTGCCCGCAGCTTCTTCGTCGTGCCGTGCACGGTGAGTTCGATGTCGGGGTGTGCAACGAGGTTGAGGTACCACTGCGGGTTCCGGTCGCTGCCGCCCTTCGAGGCGATCAGCACGAAGCGGTTTCGGTCGTGGATCGGTGCCGTGAGCATCGTCGTGCGGCGCTTGCCTGTCGAGCGACCGATCGTGTGCAGTTCGACGACCGGGATGGGCCCGAACGACGCCAGCAACCGGCCACCGGATGCCTTGAGCACCGCCCGGTGCGTGAGACTCATCGTCTTCATGCCGAGGTCGACCAACCTGTCGCGTAGTCCCATGGGTCCAGCCTAGTAACCTGCACCCGAGCCGGCACCGGTGCACGGCGGAACCCGGGTTCCGCGGCGGGAACCGCGGCACTAGCGTGGGAGCATGTACCTCGCATCCGCTGCAGAGAACGACGCCGCCACGACGAACTCCCGTGCCGCGGTCGTCGACCACGCCCTCGAGCTCGCACCCCTGGTCGACGGTCACAACGACTGGGCGTGGGAGTGCCGCGAGAACCGCGCATACTCGGTCGAGAGACTCGAACGGGGACTGACGACCGATACCGACATCGAGCGCCTCCGGGCCGGCCGGGTGGGCGCTCAGTTCTGGTCGGTCTACGTGAGTGACGAATCGGTCGGAGCCGACGCCGTCCAGGGCACCCTCGAGCAGATCGACTGGGTCTACCGGCTCGCCGCGCGCTACCCGGACGATTTCCAGATCGCCCGCAGCGCCGCAGACGTCGAGTCGGCCAGGTCGCACGGCCGGATCGCGTCCCTCCTCGGCGCCGAGGGCGCGCACAGCCTCAACGACTCCCCGGCCGTGCTGCGGATGTTCGCCAGGCTCGGCGTGCGGTACCTCACTCTCACGCACGTGCACAATACGACCTGGGCCGATTCAGGCACCGACGAGCCCGTGCACGGCGGCCTCACCGAGCGCGGTGTCGAATACGTGCGGGAGATGAACCGGCTCGGCATGCTCGTCGACCTGTCCCACGTGTCGCCGGCGACCGCGCACGCGGCGCTCTCCGTCACGTCGGCGCCGGTGATCTTCAGCCACAGTTCGTGCGCCGCCGTCACGGACCACCCGCGGAACGTGCCGGACGATGTGCTCGAGCGCCTGCGCGACAACGACGGGGTGCTGATGCTCACCTTCGTGCCGCAGTTCCTCTCCCCGGACTTCGCCGCCTGGTTCGACGGGCCCCGCGACGGCCCCGCGCCCACGGTGACTCTCGACGAGGTCATCGCCCACATCGAGCACGCCCGCCGGGTCGCCGGGATCCGGCACATCGGCCTCGGCGGCGACTTCGACGGCACCGACGAATTCCCGGTCGGGCTCGAGGGTGTCGACGGTTATCCGGCGCTCCTGACCGAGCTCGCAGCCAGGGGCTGGACCGCCGTCGAGCTCGCCGCCCTCGCCGGGGCGAACGTGCTCCGCGTGCTCCGGGCGACGGATGCCGCTTTCGCGGCCGCGGGGACCGGCACGCCGCTCCTCGTGTCGTGACCGGTCTTTTCCCGCACTGCCGGGCAAACCAGAACGAATCCCGCTCCGAATGACTGGTGTGAGTGCACCCCGACGAATGACCCGAGCAGCCGTGGCCCTATGGGTGGGGTCCGTGGCCGTCGTCGTTGGACTCGTCGCCGTGATCGGTTCGGTCGGACGTGCGGTACCGGCCGAACCGATTCCGGAGACGGCGGCGGGGTCTCCGGGTGCCGGTCCCGTCGTGGCGTTCTACGGGGACTCCTACACGCTCGGGACCGGAGCTTCGGGCACTGAACACCGGTGGTCGACGCTCCTGTCCGTGGAGCACGGCTGGACCGAGGTGAATCCGAGCGTGAACGGTCTCGGTTTTGTGAACCACCGGGCCGACGTGTCCGACGATCTCGTCGACCAGGTCATCGCAGCCCACCCCGACATCGTGATCGTGACGATGGGTCTCAACGACAACTTCTCGATGCCCGCTCGCGCCGACCGCATCCGCGCTGCCATCACGGCCGACTTCACCAGAATCAGTGAGGCGCTGCCGGTCGCACGCGTCATCGTGGTCGAACCGTTCTGGTACACCGACGAGCGGCCCGGCTCGGTGCAGCAGATCATCGACTGGGAGAGCGCGGGCGCGGCGGCGATCGATGCCGACTACATTCCCGGTGCCTCGCACTGGCTCGACGGCCACCCGGAGTGGAAGGCCGGCGACGGCCTGCATCCGAACGATGAGGGGTATCGCGTGCTCGCCGATCGCATGGACGAGGCACTCAGGAGCCTCGGCGTCTAGGAGTCGCGCGGCGACGGATACTCCGAGGGCCAATTCCCGACTCTCCTCACCATGCGTCGGCTTCGGCCTGCTGTCCACCGGTCGACGACCGCCCTGCGGATGGTCGCCCACCCGCGGCATCCTGTCCGTGGGAGGCACTCGTGGCACGCAAAGACGATCTGGGCAGGCTCGGTGAGGAGCACGCGGCACGGTTCCTGATGAAGGCCGGGTACACGCTCCTCGCCCGCAACTGGCGGTGCGAACAGGGCGAGATAGACATCGTCGTCGAGCACGACGGGGAGGTCGCCTTCGTGGAGGTGAAGACGCGGTCGGGGACCGGCTTCGGGCATCCGTTCGAGGCGATCACGGTCGTGAAGCTCGCCCGCCTCCGCCGCCTCGCAGCGGCGTGGTGCGAGGAGGCGGATACCTGGCCGGGTCGGATCAGGATCGACGCGATCGCGGTCCTCCTCGCCCCCGGCGCCGTGCCGGTGATCGAGCACCTGCCCGGTGTGTTCTAGTGAGCGTGTTCTAGTGAGCGTGTCCAGCGAGCGTGTTCTCGTGCGTGCCCTCTGATGGGCGCGAGCTGATGGGCCTCGCCCGCACTCACGCCGTCGCCCTGCTCGGGCTGACCGGGGCACTCGTCGAAGTCGAGGCCGATATCTCGAGCCAGCTCCCGGGCATGGTGCTGATCGGGCTGCCGGACGCCGCGCTGTCCGAGGCGACCGAACGGGTCAGGGCCGCGGCCAAGAACTCCGGCTCCCCGCTGACCCACAACAAGCTCACGATCAACCTGTCGCCCGCGGCGCTCCCCAAACACGGTTCGGGCTTCGACCTCGCGATCGCGCTCGCGTGCCTCGCCGCGGACGGGGTGGTCGCGGCCGGTTCGGTCGGCTCGGTCGTCCACATCGGCGAGCTCGCGCTCGACGGGCGCCTTCGACCCGTCCCGGGCATGCTTCCCGCGGTGATCGCGGCGTCGCGGCTCGGCCACCGTACCGTCATGGTTCCCGCCGGAAATGCCGCGGAGGCGGAACTCGTGCCCGGCGTCACCGTGATCGGGGTCGCCTCCCTCCGTGAGGCGGCGATCTGGCACGGGGCCGAGCTCACGCCCGTGCCGGTTGACGCGATCGAGTGGCCCGCCGAAGCCGGACCAGCCGGGAATGACGCCGAAACCGGTTCGATGGACCTTGCCGACGTCATCGGCAATGAGGACGCGATCCTGGCCCTGCAGATCGCCGCGGCTGGCGGGCACCATCTCTTCATGCTGGGTCCGCCGGGATCCGGCAAGACCATGCTGGCCGCCCGCCTGCCTGGACTTCTGCCCGACCTGGACCCGGCCGCCTCCCTCGAGGCGAGTTCGCTGCGATCCCTCGGCGGCCGCGGACTCGGCCGTTCCCTCGTGACCCGGCCGCCGCTCGAATCGCCGCACCACACCGCGACGGCCGCGGCCATGGTCGGCGGCGGCAGCGGACAGATCCGGCCGGGTGCCGCTGCCCGAGCCTGCCACGGTGTGCTCTTCCTCGACGAGGCTCCCGAGTTCGCATCCACCGTGCTCGACGCCCTCCGGCAGCCGCTCGAATCAGGGACGATCAGCATCCACCGTGCCAACGCCGTCGCGCACTTCCCGGCGCGGTTCCAGCTCGTTTATGTTTATGTACTTGTTGACACGTTGGTGGTAGCTTCCCCGGTGTGAACGGTGCGGATTTGCCGAGGAAGCGGTCGTCGCTAGATCTGCGTGCCCGCTGGAAAGTTTGGTACACCACGCGGGGTGTCGGCCACGCGGATGAGTTTGGGGCGCTCGCTCCCGGTTTACAGTCACGGGTCGAATGGCTAGATGAACACGCGATTCAGGAGGGACTTCCATTCTTGATAGCGCCGGACGGGGCTTTTGATGTCGAGCTGAATTCGTTCTTCTTGACGGTTCGGATGGCCGGATTCTCCGCGAATACCCAGACCGCCTATGCCGTTGACATGGCTCGTTTTTTTGATTTTCTTTGGCATAATCGCGACAGCAACGGTCCTAGGCTTTGGCGAGATGCGACAGTCGAAGATCGCCGCGCATATTTCGTCTGGAGGAACTTGGACGAGAGAGGTCCAAGGGTGGAGGCGAGCACGTGGAATCGGGAAGTTGCGACTCTGGGCGGCTTCTATACATGGGCCAGTCAAAAACGACTCATTGGAAAGTCGCCAATGTCCATGCGGCCTTCTCGCAAGCGTCCGTTCGGCCGCACCTTTCCACGCCAAGACTGGAGCATCGAGACCCCGAGCGAGAAGCGACGAGATACTGGCGAACCCAGTGTCAACTGGCTAACCCCGTCCGAATACCGTCGGTGGCGTGACGTCGGAATCAGGGGGTTTGGCGCGGACGGATTCCGTGACCGGAACTTCCGTGGAGATTTGGCTGGCCGGAACGTGGTCTTCGCGGATCTAATGATCCGTACTGGCCTGCGGCTGTCGGAAGAAGCTAGCCTCACGATCTTCGACATCCCTCCTCGCGATGTTCATAGGGACTACGTCGCGGGCAAGATATCGAAGCGTACTGCCAAGTACGAATCAGGACGGACCGTATATTACCCGAGCACTGTGCTTCGGGACCTTGAAGCATACGTTCGCGGGGATCGAGCGGAATCCATCGAGCGTGCCTATGCAAATGGTCACAACATTCCTCGTTCTGATTCCTTTCTCGTGCATGACCCGACAATCCCGATTGCTCGGACTCCGGACGGACGAAGCGTACGAATCGCGAAATTGAACCCGGCTGAGCGTAGGCGTGTCCTGGTACGTCGCGACGGATACTGGGAGCCGGCTCTGGTTTGGCTGACTCAAGGTGGGCTCCCGATGTCCACCCGCAGTTGGCAGAGCGTGTTCAAAGACGCCAACTCCCGCTGCGAGCGTCATGACGTTCGGATCAAATGCCATCCGCATGCCCTGCGGCACTCGTATGCAGTGATTGAGCTTGAACGGAGACAGCAGATGCAGTTACTTGCTCTGAGCATGTCCGAACCCGATCGAAGGACGTACGCCCGGCTAATCCACGGCGATCCGCTGGATTGGGTGCGGATACGGCTTGGACACGCGTCAAAGTTGACGACTTTAAAGTATGTACACGCACTGGCGGATATGGACCCGGAAACGAGGCGCGACGTTGCAAGTGCCGATTGGGGGTTCCCGGATGCGGAGAACGAATCGGGGGAGTCGCGAAAGGAACGGGACACTTGACTCCCGGAAAGGGAACTCATACGGCTAGTGGGCGCCGCTCCGTGCAGCCACTAGGCCGATATGACGTCCCAGATAGGATCCACTCGGTACTTGGGGGGTCGTTCGACGTCGACTTCACTGGGCTCGATGGGCGAGGCAAAACCTATAGAACTGCGAAATGGCCATTACCAGAACTTCATTTGGACATCTGTAGGTCCTTTGTGTTGATCCAGTATGCGCATCGTTATGACGACCTACCTCGGCTTTGAGCCGGAGGTCAACGAATTCGCGAAATCGACAGTTCTTTTTGCCGCAAGCACGGCGAAGATCGCGGCAGATGGCATGGCTGCTTTCGCCCATTGACCGGCCGCTCGGTCCTTCGGCGCAAACATTGCCTCATCGTAGACGGTGGGCCATTTTTGACTCTGACTTTGTCGAGAGTTACCTGCCGCCTTCAGCTACGTGACCGAAACATTGGCACTTGCTGGTGTACTTCCTGGCCGCGGATTGCTGCACTTGCCTGGCGATCACGTTGTCGAGGGAGTAGCCGGGATGGACCTCGATTGGCGAGCAACCGTTGCCTTTGCAGATCGATCGTTTCCGAATATCGCGATCTTGCTGGCGTTCAAACGCTTCAGCGTCCCCAAAATACTCAACAGGATCCGATTGCTGGGCACCGAAGCACTCAACGCCGATGTTGTGATCGGAAAAATAGATGTCCAGACTCTGCGGAGCCAGCCAGCCAGCCAGCCGGGGCGGGCCTGATTTACCATCGTTCCTCGCAGAAGTGTCATTTCGGAAACCCAGCCCTCGCCAACGCGAGGTATCGCAGCGACATCCCTGAACGCATTCTGGGCAGCCAGGGCTAGCGCACGTAGGCGCGCGAAGAGCAGTGCCCAGTCAGGAGTTACCGGGGCCGACGACACCGGCCACTCGATTGGCTCACGATGGTCGGGGTGCCCCTCGAAGGCCTGCGTGAACCTATCTGGCCCGTCGTCCTGTCGCGCCGTTGTGAGAATCTCCCGAATCTGGGAACCAGTGAAGCGACTCACAACTTCGTCCTCGATCGAACCTGTGACGGCCTCCACGGAATCGCCAGCCGTCACTCTTCGCCAGAAATCCTCAATAGTGATAATTCCATTGAGGCTCTGGAAATCATCCAACGAAAGCTGCAGCGCAGCTACGACAGCGCCGATGTCGTGGCCGCTGTGCGGTCATACATCGCCGCCGACTAGGGATTTGTGGTGAGGGAGCGGGTGGGATGATGACGGATCCTAGCCGGGAGACAATCGGGCGATGGCCCGAGACGGTATTGGTGCCCGGAAAAACCAGAAAAACTACTTCTTGACGAATTGGCCAGTAGCCGCCGGTGGGAGGGCAGCGCGAAACAGATTGAGACTGACGCGACGTCGATTGGCGGCGCAAAGCGTAGCGATGTGCACCTCCCCGGCCGACTGCGTCAAGCGGCCGGTCCGCACGGACAGGGCGAGTATGTCAGTGGTTGAAAGCACCTTGACACCAAGCTTTTTGTCCTTGACGTAACGGCCAACGCCTCCGTCGTCGGTGATCACGAGGGCAGAAAGATTCCGTCTTTCTATGATGGCCAGAGTCTCCGCCTCGCCATAACTCTTCGGAAACGGCTCATATGGGGCGGCAATGTCGTTGCGAATGGCGCGCCCGTCTACTCTCTCTGCTGCGGTGGGCATTAGAGGCTCAGCCATCATTGCGGCCACAGTTCCCAGCGTGGGGTAGAGGCCAGTAAGCACCGACAGTTCACATTCTGCAGCGACGGCAGCTACCCACGCACCTTTTCCCTGGAGGAGTTCCTTTAGTAACGGCAGTTGCCCAATGATGGCGAAGTTAATCAGGACGGTATTGTCCGGGAAGATGTAGTCCGGTGCGGTCACGCCTTTGACAACCCAAATAGTTCGACCAGTTCATCGACGTCGGCTGGTTCCGGGAGCGCGTAGGGATCCTCCCCGGCTTCCAGAGGAGCTCCTAGCATCCACGCAAGCGTCTTCGGATGCTGGTCGGACTCCTCGTGCTCCACCAGAAGTCGCGTGGGGAAACGTCGCGCGGCCGCATCGCGCACTCGAGCGGTAACCGGATCTTGGCTCGGCCCCTCGACGCTGACATGTCGGCGAAGCATAGATAGCAGCGGTTCGTTGCAAACTGGGGCCGGGAGTCCGAGCGACGTGAGGCGGGTTGAAAGCGCCTGCATCGACGCCCCTGACCGCCAGAGGAAATGAGAAAGTTCTGCGTCGGAGATTGACTCCCAATTCGTATCACGTATGAGCTTCTCTGGAAGCAGCAACTCCTTTGCGAATCTGTTTGCCGCAAATTCTCCGTCGGCGGCCGCGCCACCGTATAACGGGGCGAAATGACCGTTCGCAACATGCCATAGCTCGTGTGCGATCGTCCAGTTCTGACGTCCCCAGAACACTTGAGTTGGGACGACGATGACAGTCGCGTTAGGCAGCTTCAGCGACAGCCCCGAGTGCCCCGCAAGTTCAGCCTTTACGACATCGACAGCGAACGTACGCTCGACTGCGTCCGCGAAGTGGCGAGGCCAATCCGTTCCGAACTTCAAGTCCAATAGACGACGAACCTCAGCCGGGTCTGTGGGCACTGGCACGGCTACGTCCAAGGCGGGCAGTTCGCCCGCCTGCTCGTAGGCGAGCGCGATGCCAGAGACGAGAGACATCGTGTCCTCGCTTAATGAGGACGAGTATTCGCCAGCTGCATAATCGTGGCGCGCTGCAAGTGCGATCGGAAACGGATCCTCGCCGAGCAGCAGCCAATCGGTGCTGACACGCAATTGCGCCGCAAGTGCGGCAACTTCGGAGCCGGCCAACCCGCGCTTGCCCGTCATCACTCGGGACAGCGCTGACGGGTCCATTTCAATGCGGCGCGCTAACTCCGCTTGCGACACCCCAGGTAAAGCGGCGTGCAGGCGCTCTGCAATGCGTCCAGCAATTTCGTCCATGGCATCACTCTATCTCGCACGTTGCGATTATCACAACGCCCCTGTCTGTCGGTATTTTACGGGGTGCCCGACACTTATTGCCCTCCGGCTGGACGGTGGGACAGGCGAGATCTATCGCGGGAGTAACATCTCGGGCTGGTCCTTTCGCCAGATCTGTCCCGAGGGCGACGGTGCGGGCTAAGGGCGCCAACGGCGCGCAGACCTACCGTTTTCGGTCGGCCGGAACGCGTAGAACCCCTGCAGCTGTTGGGTTGCGCGCATCCCGCGAGATCAGTGGTTGCAACATGGCTTCTCCGGCGGCGGCTGCGGGCTAGTCTGCTAAGGAGGCAGACCAACCAACGTTCAGATTGTCGAGACCTTCACGGTGAGCGCTCTCCCACCCACTGGCTACTACCTCTACAAGGTCTCAGGGCCTACAGAGGACGGGGAATTTTCCTACATCGGCCAAGCACGCAGCGCCCAACGTGTCCTGTCGCATCTCAGCTCGTCATCGAATAGGAAGCTGAGGCCTCGACTGGCCAATGCCACGACTTGGCCCTCGATCCAGTGCATGCTTCTGCCGGAGAAGTGTCATGGTGATCTCGGAATCGGTGAGTCTGCCTTTATCGCAATCGAGAGGACGCTCGACGGGACTGAGTGCTTCAACGGCCGGAATGAAGGTGGCACGAAGTGGTTCCCGGCGCAAGGGTCATCAGAGTATCCAGACCTACTGGCACGTCAGAGCCTCGATACCGACCAGTTGTGGTCGTTCGAGTTCTGCAGAGAATCCAATAGGGTGGCGGTTCGTGAGGGTATTGACCTCTTGATTGACAAAAAGCCTCTTCCTACGCGATTCGAATTCCTGCCCCAGGGTGGGGAGCCCATTGATCGCGTTTCAGCCATTGACCTGCACGATCGCCTGGACCGGGAGGGGATATCGTCCGCCTTTGTGGTGATGATCAATCACGAAGAGTCGGCTGATCGACCGCCTATCTCGCCATGGACGACAAGTGCGCAGCTTGCGGAACGGTGCCTCAAGTGGTGGCCGACGTCGATGACTCGAGGTCGCCAAGTGGCGGAGAATCCTCCCGAGGCACTGATTGCAGTCCTCGGAGATCCTGCCTTTCGAATAGTGATTGGCGCTTGGAAGCTTCGGCCTGATGGCTATGATCTGGAGACCGGAGAATGTAGGCCGCTTACGCAGGATGCAGACTTCTGTGAATTGCAGGGATCCGTTCTGTCGCCAGCGGTGCGCTTCAATCAGGCGAGATACCCAATACTTTGGGCACACAACAGAGAACTCACTCTCGTCGGTTACTAGAACGAAAGGACGATGCGCGCGGCAAGGGTTGCGCCCAGTCCCATTTTGCCCGGTATGGCCGCTGTGTCGACCTGGCCACGATGATGTTATCGCCCCGTCCCCGACCTTTGGAGGCCACGTGGGCGGACGACAGCTAGAGTTCCACGTCCTCGGGAGGGATCGTCGTAGGTACGATCCGGGCAGCTTTGTCCTTACGCCGGTGGAGATGTCCTTGGGCGGGGTTGCTGTCGCGGAATGGCCCGTTTCCTTTGTCGAAGTTGATGGCGGCTTGACGGTCCCAGTGGCTGATCCACCAGAAGGAAATGGCGCCTGCGTCGCCGTCCACGACGCTGGCATCGGCTTGCATTCTGGCGTGCCAGAGGGCCTTGAACCGAGCAATGGCCTACGGGTGCAACCACCATTGGGTGCGCCAGGGCGTCGGATGCAGGTGGGGCATCAGTTGCCGAGTTTCATGGGGTAGGTGTCGTTCGGGTCGACGGCGATGTGGACGTGGGTGTGCTGCGGGGATCATCGAACTCTCAGATGCACTTTGAGGGCCATGTGAGTTTCTACAGTGAGACAAAGCCGAATTCACGAGCCAGGCCAAAATCGACACTCTGACACTTAATTCTTGTATTCATAAGATGGCCGCGAATCCGTGCCCGTGTGGGCAGTACGGCGTTGCAGGACTCGAGTGCTCGTGTCCGCCGAGCGCGCGGCGCCGATACCTCGCCCGCATCTCCGGGCCGCTGCTCGACCGGATCGACATTCAACTGCACGTGAACCGGATCACGGCCGCCCAGCTGCGGTTCGCCGGGGAGGAGCCCCGCCTCACCAGGCTCCGCGGCGCGGGAACGCGTGGCCCGGGCCCGAGGCGCCGCACGCGAGCGCCTCGCCGGCACGCCCTGGTCGCTCAATTCCACGGTGCCCGGGTCGTGGCTCCGCGGCCGGCAGCTTCGCCTGGACCGGGCGACGACGGCCGCGCTCGACCGGGCACTGGAACGCGGCGGCATCACGATGCGCGGCTACGACCGGGTGCTCCGCATCGCCTGGTCTATCGCCGATCTCGAGGGCGCCGATCGGCCAGGCACTGAGGAGCTCGGGCAGGCGCTCTACCTGCGCACCGGCTGAAGCCGGACATCCACCGACGGAAGGACGACACGCACAATGCCATTCGAACCCGACGAGACCACGATGATCGACCTCGCGGCCGGCGTACGCCCACCCGGGGCCGCCCTGACGACAGAACTCGCCGCCGAGCCTGCACGCGCGTGCGGCCTGGTCGTGCATCAGCGAACCTGGCGACGGAACCGCGGGCCTCCTCGTTGCGGCGCTCGGCGCCGTCCCCGCCCTGCGACTCGTGATCGAGGCCTGGCCGCACGATCGCGTCGCCGGGGAGCTCCTCGCCGTCGGGGTGGAGCAGGGAACGGTCGCCGCCGCGGGAATCGACCGCGCCCTCGAGCGCTGGCGTCCGCGGCTCGATCCCGTAGTCGTCACGATCGCGCTGCGGCAGGCAGCCCGATCGGGGGCGCGGCTCGCCATTCCCGGTGACCACGACTGGCCGGCCGGACTCGACGACCTCGGCGCTCACGCCCCACTCGCCCTCTGGTGGCGCGGTCCGGCGGATGCCCTCGGCGCGTTCGGCCGGTCGATCGCCCTCGTCGGAGCCCGGGCCGCCACCCGCTACGGCGAGCATGTCGCGATGGAAGCGTCAGCCGGCCTCGTCGACCGGGGATTCGCGATCGTCAGTGGTGCGGCCTACGGGATCGACGGGATGGCGCACAAAGCCGCGCTCGCGAGCGGTGGCCGAACGGTGGCGTTTCTCGCCGGGGGAGTGGACCGCCCCTATCCGAGCGGGCACGTCGACCTCCTCGAGCGGATCGCGGGGGAGGGCGCCGTCATCTCCGAGCTTCCGTGCGGGGCCGCGCCCACCAAGTGGCGGTTCCTGCAGCGGAACCGTCTGATTGCGGCGAGCAGCCTCGCCACGATCGTCCTGGAGGCCGGGTGGCGCTCCGGGTCGCTGAACACCGCCGGCCATGCGGCGACCCTCGGGCGGCCGCTCGGCGCCGTGCCCGGCCCGGTCACCTCACCGGCCTCTGCCGGGTGCCACCGGCTGATCCGGGAGTACGACGCCGTCTGCGTGACGACGGCCGCAGAGATGGCGGAGCTCGTCGCCGAGCACCTGGTCCAGGTGCCGCTCGACTTCCCGGAGCCGGAGAACGGGATCGAGGGCACCGGGCGCACCAGCGAACAGGTGCGGGTCTTCGACGCCCTGAGCGGCCGGTCTCCACGCGAGATCGGCGATCTCGCCCGTCGCGCCGGCCTCTCCACCATGTCCGTGCGTGCCGCGCTCGGAGCCCTCGGACTTGAAGGCGCGGCGCGCGAGCGTTCGACCGGCTGGGTGCGGAACGCCTGAGTCGGCCAGACGACGACGGTGGATCACCGCGGGTGTCGGCCGGTGTCCGCTGCGGCGTTGCCTGCGGCGGAACCGACTGCCGCTACCGAGATTCCTGCGGCCGAACCGACGGCCGCTGCCGCGATGGCTGCGGCGGAACGGACAGCCGCTGGCCGGCCCCGAAATCGGCCTGCCGCGAAACCGTCAGCCCTGGTACAGGCCGGCCGGCGTCTCCTCGCCGTCGTGGCCGGCGGTGTCGCACGCCCGCCGCACGGCCGCGAGGGAGTCAGCGACATCGGCGGCATCCGTCGACCAGTTGCTGACCGAGATGCGCAGGACCGCGCGCCCGCGCCAGACGGAACCGGACATCCAGGTGGTGCCCTGGCCGAGTAACAGCTCGGTCACGCGCCGCGTGCGGGCGTCACTGCCGAAGCTCACGCACACCTGGGTGAAGACCACATCGTTGACGACCTCGGCGCCGGGAATGTGCGCGAGGCCCTCGGCGAGGGAACGGGCGTGACCGGCCAGGCGTTCGACGAGGTCGATCGTGCCGGATCGCCCGAGCGACCGCAACGCCGCCCACACCGGGATGCCGCGGGCCCGGCGGGACAACTCCGGCACCTTCTCGAAGGGATCGCCAGGGCCGTCGGTCGCCGGCTGAAGCAGGTAACTCGTGTGCACGCCGAACACGGACCGGACCGTCGCCGGACTCGCGACGATCGCGATCCCGCAGTCATAGGGCACGTTGAGGGTCTTGTGCGCGTCGGTCGCCCACGAGTCGGCCCCTCTCGACGCCCGCCACGAGCCCGCGGTAGGTCGGGCTCGCCGCGGCCCAGAGACCGAACGCGCCGTCCACGTGCACCCAGGCGTGGTGTTCCCGCGCGACCCGGATCGCCGCCGTCATCGGATCGAAGGCACCGGAGTGCAGGTTCCCCGCCTGCAGACACACGATGGCCGGACCCTCGCCGTCCTGCATCGCGGCCGCCAGGGCGCGGGGATCCAGCCTGCCCTGCGCGTCGGCCGCAACGGCGATGGGTTCGCCGAGGCCGAGGTACCGGAGCGCGAGGTCCATCACCGCGTGCCGCTCCTCACCCACGAACACCCGCACGCGCGGCGAACCGGACAGCCCGTCCCTGCTGACGTTCCAGCCCACCCGCTCGAGCACCCACTGGCGCCCGGCAGCGAGCCCGACGAAGTTGGCCATGGTGGCCCCTGTGGTGAATCCGACGTCGGAACCGGACGGCAACCCCAGCAGATCGAGCACCCACGCTCCGGCGGCCTCCTCGGCAGCGGCAGTGGCCGGCGTCGCGAAGCGCATGGCGGCATTCTGGTCCCAGGCGCTGACGAGCCAGTCTGCGGCCAGCGCTGCCGGAAGGGTCCCGCCGATCACCCAGCCGAAGAACCTGCCGGAGGGCATGGCCATCAACCCGGGTTCGGCGAGGGCGGCCAGCTCATCGACCACGGATGCCGCGGGGGTCGGGGACTCCGGCAGCGGTCCTGAGAACAGTTCCGCGAGAGTATCCGCGTCGGCGCGCGGCCCCACCGGGCGGGTGCCGAGCGAACCGAGCCACGCGAGCGCGTGCTCCCTGGCCCGCCCCAGTGCCTCGTCGTATGCGCCGGGCTGAGCTGACATGGGGCCATGCTAGTCCCGGCCGTCCACCCCGAACAGTCCGTGCCCGCAACGGCGTCGGGCATGACTCCTGCAAATTTCCGGCTCACCGAAACGGAGTCCCGGAATTCCGCGGCTGACGATCTCGCCGGGCAGAATTTGAAGGAGGTATGCCCAACTGACGGGGGAGAACAGGGTAGACAGGGGGCATGACCGAGTACTCAGATCCCGGACGTGACGGCTCCGGCCGTGAGAACGGCATGCGCGCCGGAGTCACCGAAGCCGCGCACTTCGGCGACGAACGCACGACGATATCGGGGTTCCTGCGGCGTCAGCGGGACCTCGTCGCCTGGAAAGTCGGCGATGCGTCCGACGCAGCACTCCGGTCCGTCGCCACTCCGACCGGAATGACCGCGCACGGCATCGTCCGTCATCTCATGAATGTGGAGCGTTCCTGGGTGCGCGACGTCTTCGCCGGAGAGGAGGGGCTGCCCTTCGACTGGAGTGACGAGGATCCCGACGGCGAGTTCCACGTGCCACCCGAAGTGACCATGGCCGAGCTGCTCGCCGACTACGCGGCGGAGGCGCGTCGCTGCGACGCGATCATCGCGGCGGCCGTCTCACTCGACGCCGTCTCGGTGCGCCGCAGTTTCAGCCTGCGCTGGATCCTGATCCATCTGGTCGAGGAGACCGCACGGCACGTCGGTCACCTCGACCTGCTGCGGGAGCGAACCGACGGCAGCGTCGGGGAAGACCCGCAGGACTGATCGACGCGGCCGGGGCTCCGATGCTGTGTCGGTGCCAGGCCCTAGTCTGGAGCGGACGAAGGGTGAGCCATGAGCGGTGTTCCAATGGGCCAGATCCAGTTGGGCCAGTACGGACCGGCGAGCCACGTCATCGCGCACATCAGCGACACGCACTTCCTGAGCGCAGGCAAACCCCTGTACGGCACCGTGGACACCGACACTCCCGTGCACGAAGCCCTCGCCCAGCTGGAACGCTCGGGGCAGCCGATCGACGCCCTTGTCTTCACCGGTGACATCGCCGACACCGGCGAAGCGGCTGCCTATCGGCGCATCAGGGACCTCGTCGAGTCCGCAGCCGATCGGCTCGGCGCCCGGGTCGTCTGGGTGATGGGAAACCACGACAAACGGGCGCCCTTCCGCAGTGAGCTGCTCGGCGAGACCGGGTACGGGGCATCCGCCGCCGAACCCGTCGACGCGGTGCACGATCTCGACGGACTCCGCCTGATCGTCCTCGACACGAGCGTTCCCGGCTACCACCATGGCATGCTCACCGCGGGGCAGCTGAAATGGCTGGCCGAGGTACTGAGCGAACCGGCCCCGCACGGCACGCTCCTCGCCCTGCACCACCCGCCGATTCCGACCATGGTGCCCCTCATGAGCCTGCTCGAGCTCAGGGACCAGGCCGGCCTGGCCGAGGTCGTCGCCGGAAGCGACATCCGCGGCATTCTCGGCGGGCACCTGCACTACGCCACGACAGGGATGTTCGCGGGCGTCCCCGTCTCGGTCGCCGCGGCCACCTGCTACACGATCGACCCGAGCGCGCCGGCCAGGGAACTCACGGGCGTGCGCGGCGGCCAATCGATCAACCTCGTGCATGTGTACCCGGAGAGCATCGTGCACTCCCACGTCGTGCTCGGCGACTTCGATCCGGCGACCCGTTTCGACTCCGCGTTCCTGGCCCGTATCGAAGCGATGAGCCCCGACGAGCGCACCGAGGCCTTCTCACGCCAGGCGTGAGTGCGGTGGCGGGCGGCGGGCGGATGCCCCTCGACGCCCTGCTTGAGGACTTCACCGTGTATCTGTCCGCAGAGCGCGGCTTCTCGCCGAACACCGTCCGCGCCTACCGCACAGACCTCCGCGGTCTTCTCGCCTTTGCTGAGGGCCGCGCGGTCTGCGACGCCGACGGCCTCACCCTCGACCTGCTGCGCGACTGGCTGTGGGTGGCGACCCAGGCCGGCCTGTCCAAGGCGACGATCGCACGACGATCCGCCTCCGCCCGCAGCTTCACGGCCTGGCTGACCCGCACCGGAGTGAGCCCCCTCGACCCGGCCGTACGCCTGCGGTCGCCCAAACCGGGTCGAA
This sequence comes from Cryobacterium breve, assembly GCF_027594785.1. Taxonomy (GTDB): domain Bacteria; phylum Actinomycetota; class Actinomycetes; order Actinomycetales; family Microbacteriaceae; genus Cryobacterium; species Cryobacterium breve_A. Next base: position 841,616 of record NZ_CP075584.1, on the reverse strand, counting down.
CCCTGCCCCGGGTGATCAACCGGGCGCAGATGCAGGCCCTCCTCGATCATCTCGAGCCTGCGGGCCCGGGTCGGCGGTCCGCATGAGCCTGCGTGACCAGGCCATCGTCGAGCCTGCTCTACGCCTCCGGGCTGCGCGTGTCCGAGCTCGTCGGTCTCGACGTTCCCGACGTCGATCTCGCCCAGCTCACCGTGCGGGTCACCGGCAAGGGCTCCAAGGAGCGTGTCGTTCCCTTCGGCGTTCCTGCCCAGCGCGCACTCGTCGCCTACCTCGACCGTGCCCGCCCGCTGCTGCTCACGGCAGTGGAGAAACCCGACGGGAGCACTCCTGCGGGCCCCGTTTCGGGCCCGGCCGGACGCCCAGCCGCGCTGTTCCTCGCGACCCACCGACGTCGCATCGGAGTGCGGGCGGTGTACCGCCTGGTCGCCGGGCTCCTCGCCGAAATTCCAGGCAACGGGCCCGCCGGGCCGCACGCCTTGCGCCACACCGCGGCCACTCATCTCCTCGACGGCGGGGCCGACCTGCGCGCCGTGCAGGAACTGCTTGGTCACGCGAGCCTCGGCACGACCCAGATCTACACGCATGTCTCTGCGGAACGATTGAGGCAGAGCTACCAGAACGCTCACCCGCGGGCCTGACCTCCGCCGATTCCCCGGAGTGGGTCCTGCACGTGGCCGTCTTTCTCGAGCCCGTCTTCCTGCAGCACGGCGCGCCACAATTCTTGATCGCGCGCACTGCGACGGGAATCCTGCCGCTGCCTGAGCACGGTGGCCGACTCGGCCGGAAGCAGCACGGCGTGCGGGACCCCGCCGAGGTACCGCATCGGCGATACGTACCGGCCGGAGGTTCGTGCCCCGAGGTGCAGGCAGCCGTCACCACAGTGGCCACCTGTCGCGACCCGGCCGATGAGCTGGCCACGCCGCACGGCGTCCCCGGCCGCGACAAGCGCCAGGACGGGTTCCATGCTCGACACGAGGCCGTCGCCGTGGCTGAGGGAGACCGCGGGTCTGTCGACCACGATCCCGGCGAAGGTCACGGTACCGTCCGCGACGGCATAGACCGGGTCGCCGGCGTGCGCGGCCAGGTCGATTCCGCGGTGCCCGTCGGCGTACTCCGAGACGGGCGCACGGAACTCCCGGAGGACGCGATGCGGCAGAGCGAGCGGCCATGCCCACGCCACCGGTTCCGTCGGCCTCGGCGTCGCCGCCGGGTTCTGCATCGACTCTCGCTCGGCGACTGGTTCGCCCTGACCGGCCGACGCTGGTGCGACGGCGAAGGAGACCAGGAGGGCGGCGACCAGGGCGACTGCGGTGCGGCGGTGAATCGGCATGTGCCCAGACTCCGGCACTCGGTGGGGGCGTCGGGCCCGCTCGCAGCGGGTGGTGCAGAAGTCGAGAACAGCGCCGGCTGGTGAGGACAGGCCGAGGGGGACATCCACTCATCGGAACGGTCGAGACCTGGCGGGAACCGGGTTCGCCGGGTGCTAAAGTTATGGCAGCAGCGCTTCGTGCGCTGACTACGCGTGCCCATTCGGCCACCACCTCCATTCGGTCCGGCTTCCTCGGAAGCCAGGCGGAGGTGCGCCGGGCACCAGGAGTCGTGATCGACCGATCAGGACACGAACCGATTGGCGTTTTGCCGCGTACGCGGCGCGCCGGACAAGGAGTACGGCTCATGGCCGTCGTCACCATCCGCCAGCTGCTCGACAGCGGCGTGCACTTTGGACACCAGACCCGCCGTTGGAACCCGAAGATGAAGCGATTCATCTTCACGGAGCGCTCGGGCATCTACATCATCGACCTGCAGCAGTCCCTCGGCTTCGTCGACAAGGCCTATGACTTCGTCAAGGAGACCGTCGCCCACGGCGGCACGATCCTCTTCGTCGGCACCAAGAAGCAGGCGCAGGAATCGATCTCCGAGCAGGCCATCCGTGTCGGCCAGCCGTACGTCAACCAGCGCTGGCTCGGTGGCCTCCTCACCAACTTCCAGACCGTCTCCAAGCGTCTGGCCCGCATGAAAGAGCTCGAAGAGCTCGACTTCGAGGACACCGCCAAGAGCGGGTTCACGAAGAAGGAAATGCTCATCAAGAAGCGCGAGCTCGTCAAGCTGCACAAGAGCCTCGGCGGTATCCGCAACCTCACGAAGACGCCGTCCGCGCTCTGGGTTGTCGACACCAACAAGGAGCACCTCGCCATTGACGAAGCCCGCAAGCTCGGCATCCCCGTCATCGCGATCCTCGACACCAACTGCGACCCCGACGACGTGCAGTACCCGATCCCGGGCAACGACGACGCCATCCGTTCCGTCGGCCTGCTGACCCGCATCATCGCGGACGCCGCAGCCGAAGGCCTGATCCAGCGCCACGCCAAGCCGGAGGCCGAAATCGAGCCCCTCGCCGCCTGGGAAGCCGAACTGCTGAAGACCGAGGATGTCGCCGCAACCGACGCCACCCCCGAGCAGTCCTCTGCCGAGACCGCTGAGGTCGCCGACGCAACCGTCGCCACCGAGCAGGTCGTCGAAGAAGCAGCCGACGTGGCAGCCGTTGTTGCCACCGAAGCTCCCGCCGAAGAAACCAAGTAAGGAACCCGGTATGGCCAGCATCAGCCTGCAAGACGTCAAAGCCCTCCGTGAACGCCTCGGTACGGGCATGGTCGACACCAAGAACGCCCTCGTCGAAGCCGACGGCGACATGGAGAAGGCCGTTGAGATCCTGCGTCTCAAGGGTGCGAAGGGCAACGCCAAGCGCGCTGACCGTTCCACCTCTGAGGGCCTCGTCGCCGCCAAGGAAATCGGCACGACCGCAACGTTGATCGAGCTCGCGTGCGAGACCGACTTCGTCGCCAAGGGTGTCAAGTTCGGCGCTCTCGCCGAGAAGGTTCTGGACGCGGTTGCCGCTGCCGGAGCCACCTCGGTCGCGGAAGGCCTCGCGGCCCCCGCCGGCAGCCAGACCGTCGCCGAACTGATCGACGGCGAAGCCGCGATCATCGGTGAGAAGTTCGAGCCTGCGTCGCGTCGCATCCGTCACGGGTGAGAAGTTCGCGATCTACCTGCACAAGACGAGCAAGGACCTGCCCCCGCAGGTCGGCGTCGTCGTGGGTTACTCGGGAGAGGACGCTGACACCGCACGCAGCGTCGCCCAGCACATCTCCTTCGCGAACCCGGAGTACCTCGACCGCGAGAACGTCCCCACGGACCTCGTCGAGGCCGAGCGCCGCATCGTCACCGAGATCTCGAAGAACGAGGGCAAGCCGGAAGCGGCACTGCCCAAGATCGTCGAAGGCCGCATCCACGCCTACTTCAAGCAGGTCGCCCTGCTCGAGCAGGACTACGCGAAGGACAACAAGCTGTCCGTCGCTCAGGTGCTGAAGGACGCCGGTCTCACGGTGTCCGGATTCGCCCGCTTCAAGGTCGGCGCCTAGGCAATAGGCTCGCAGTACCAATGATGGAGACCGGCTTGCGCGAGCAGGCCGGTCTCCATTGCTGTGTCCGCACTGAGTCGGCACACAGTAGTTTTAGATCAGGCACAACGGAAGGACCCCCAGGGCATGTCAGATTCGGGTAAGAAGCGCAGAGTCCTTCTCAAACTCTCCGGCGAAGCGTTCGGCGCAGGAAGCCTGGGAGTGAACCCGGATGTGATCAGCTCACTGGCCCGGGAGATCGCCGAGGCGGCGCAGACCGTGGAAATCGCCGTCGTCGTCGGCGGAGGGAACTTCTTCCGCGGCGCGGAACTATCCCAGCGCGGAATGGACAGAGGCCGGGCCGACTACATGGGCATGCTCGGCACGGTGATGAACGCCCTCGCCCTCCAGGACTTCCTGGAACAGGCGGGAGCCGAGACCCGGGTCCAGTCCGCGATCGCGATGACCCAGGTCGCCGAGCCGTATATCCCGCGGCGGGCCGAGCGCCACCTCGAAAAGGGACGCGTCGTCATCTTCGGTGCCGGGGCAGGCTTGCCGTACTTCTCCACGGACACCGTCGCGGCGCAGCGCGCCCTCGAAATCGGCGCCGACATCGTCCTCGTCGCCAAGAACGGCGTCGACGGCGTCTACTCTGACGACCCGCGCACCAACCCGGACGCGGAACTGATCCACCACCTCACGTACCAGGACGCCCTGCAGCGCGGCCTGAAGGTCGTCGACTCGACCGCCTTCAGCCTCTGCATGGACAACGGGATGCCGATGCAGGTCTTCGGAATGGCGCCACAGGGCAATGTCACCGCCGCCATCCTCGGAGCCGATCTGGGAACCCTCGTCTCCAACTAAACTTGTCGATGTCCCCTGCGGTCGAAACGGCCTCAGGTCTCAGCCAGCAGGTCGAAATCACCCAGGTCGAAGCCTCAACGAAGGAGTTACCGTGATCGCGGATGTTCTGTCCGATGCAAGCGCACGAATGCACAAGGCCCTCGAAGCCGCCAAAGACGATTTCGGGACCGTGCGCACCGGACGGGCGAACCCGCAGATGTTCGCGAAGATCATGGTGAACTACTACGGATCCCAGACACCCCTCGAGCAGCTGGCATCCCTGCAGAACCCCGAAGCGCGCACGCTCCTGATCGGACCGTACGACAAGGGTGCCCTGCGCGACATCGAGCAGGCCATTCGGGACACTCCGAACCTCGACGCCAACCTCGGCAACGACGGCAACGTCATCCGGGCGACGCTCCCGGAACTCACGGCCGACCGCCGCAAGGAATACGTCAAGATCGTGCGGACCAAGGCGGAAGATGCCAAGATCTCCGTGCGCAACCTGCGCCGCAAGGCGAAGGACGAACTCGATGCGCTGAAGAGCGAAGTCGGTGACGACGATGTGGCCCGGGCGGAAAAGGAGCTCGAGCAGATCACGAAGACTCACGTCGACGCGATCGACACCGCTCTCAAGCACAAAGAGGCCGAACTCCTCGAGATTTAAGGGCGGAGCCAGCGTCATGACGCACGAGCCACGCGACGAAACCGGCAACACTGTGCCGGTACCACCCAAACGACCCCACGGGGCCGGCAGTTCGGAATTCCGGGCCCAGGTGCACGCAGCCCGCAACGACATCGAACGCCAGATGCAGTCGACCCGTGCAGACATCGAACGCCAGATGCAGGCGACGCGGGCGCAGCTCGACGCAACCAACGAGCGGATTGCCGCGCGAACGGGGCGCAACCTGATCCTGGCGACCCTGATCGGCCTCGCGCTCGGCCTGTTCATGCTGGTGAGCCTGATCTTCATCAAAGAGCTGTTCATGGTGTGCGCCGCCGCGTTCGTCGGCTTCACGGCCTTCGAACTCGCTCAGGCACTTCGTCAGTCCGGCCGCAACGTGCCGCGTGTCGCCGTCGTCATCGCAGCGATTTCCGTGGTCCCCGCTGCCTTCTACTGGGGAGCGGGCGGCCAGTTCCTCGTCACCCTCGCCGGAATCCTCTTCATCGGTCTCTGGCGGGTGTTCCTGCTGCTCAGTCCCGCGCACCGGGGGACTGCCCGCTCAGTGTTCGGTGACATCGGGGCCGGATTCTTCATCCAGACCTATGTCGTGTTTCTCGGCAGTTTCGCCGTGTTGCTCGTCTCTCAGCCCGACGGGCAGTGGTGGACCCTCGCCTTCCTGCTGCTGGTGATCTCGAACGACACCGCGGCGTATGCCAGCGGGCTGTCCTTCGGCAAACACCGGATGGTGCCCACGATCAGTCCCAAGAAGACCTGGGAAGGGTTCGCGGGCGCCGGACTGGCGTGCCTGATCGTCGGTGTGGTGCTGTCCCTGTTCATGATCGGGGAACCCTGGTGGTTCGGCCTGGTCTTCGGACTCGTCATCCTGCTGAGCGCCACCTTCGGCGACCTCGCGGAGTCTCTGATCAAGCGCGACCTCGGCATCAAGGACATGAGTTCCTGGCTTCCGGGCCACGGTGGTTTCCTCGACCGAATGGACTCGATTCTTCCCTCGGCGGCTGCAACGTACGCGCTGTATCTCATCTTCCGCTGACAAGTGGAAAGCACCCCCCGGTGGGGGGCACGCTTTCGACAGCGGCGTCCCCGTGGGGCAGAATGATCCAGTGAGCACCACATTCCCCCGGGCCGGCAAGAAGACGCTCGGCTACAACGTCACCCAGGTCGACGAGTTTCTGGCGAGTGCGCGTCGTGCGTACGATGCGACCGACGACTCCGAACCATTGACGGCCGAAAGCATCCGCCACACCGCATTCTCGATGCAGAAGGGCGGCTACTCGTCTGCGCACGTCGACGCTGCCCTCGAACGCCTCGAGGACGCCTTCGCCGTGCGCGATCGCGAGCGGGCGTCGGGAGCCCACGGCAAGCAGGCCTGGCTCGAAGGAGCCAGGGACCGCGCACAGGAGCTCGTCAACCGACTCGGACGCCCGGCCGGCCACCGTTTCAGCCGGGTCAGCTTCCTGAGCGTCGGGTACAACCGAGCGGATGTCGACCGGTTCGCGAACAAGCTTGTGAAGTACTTCGAGGATGGATTCCCGATCACCGCGGACGACGTTCGGTCGGCCGTTTTTCGTCCGCAACGCGGGGGATATCGCGAAGTGCAGGTCGATGTCGTGCTCGACAACGTCGTCGACGTCATGCTCGCCGTTCGGTGAATCACGCACCGTTATCTGGCTGTTATCCGGAATCTGGGTTAGGCTCGAGAAATCGTGGGAAGACACCTAAGCGTAATTGAGTCCGGGAATACCACCACTCCGATCATTCGGAGGGTCAAGAAACCCCGACCTCGCGCCCGCCTCCTGTTCGTCTTCGCCTTCACTGCTGCCGCCGCGTTCGTCCTCGTGACCATCGTCGATCCCTACTCCGGCGCGACTGCGTCCCCGTACTACCAGTCCGCCGGCGGCCGTTTCGCCGGCCAGGTCACGCAAGTGGTCCAGGTCAACGGCACGTATGCGAACACGATCGTTCGTGACTCGTACACCGTCACCGTGAAGCCCAAGCCGGTCCCGGTCCCGGTACCCGTCGTGGTCGCTGCCAAATCGTCGACCAAGTCAAGCTCGAGTTCCTCGGCACCGACGGCAGCCGTCGCGAGCCCCGGTTCGGCGCAGGAGTACGCCGCCGGCGCCGTAGCCTCGCGCGGCTGGGGCGGGGACCAGTACAACTGCCTCGTCTCCCTGTGGAACAAGGAATCCGGCTGGCGCGTCACCGCGGAGAACCCCAGCGGGGCCTACGGGATCCCGCAGGCGCTTCCCGGTTCGAAGATGGCGTCTGCCGGTGCCGACTGGGCCACGAACGCCGGCACCCAGATCGAGTGGGGCCTCGGCTACATCACGGGCCGCTACGGCACCCCGTGCGGCGCCTGGGCGCACTCGGTCGACTCCGGCTGGTACTAGCAGCCCCCGCTCCCGGAGGGCCGGCTTCGCCGCGCCCACCGACGCGACGTAGACTGACCCAATGCCACGCAGCAATCATCCGAGGGGCCGCAGGCCCGGTTCGGACGATTCCGGCGATGACGAGACTCTCGACCGCATGCGGGCGGGCTGGCGTCGGACCGAGGAACGACGCGACGGTCTCTGGACCGTTCAGCCGGTGACGGCGATCCGGGCGACGAAGAGCTACGTCTGCCCCGGGTGCAATCTCGAGATCGCCCCGAAGACTCCCCACCTCGTCGCGTGGCGCGCCGATGGGCTCATGGGCGAGGCGGCAGACCTGGCCGGGCGCCGGCACTGGCACAGTCACTGCTGGAGAATCAGATGATGCCGGGCGATACCGGCACGAGGGAGACACCGTGAGTTCGACCGTGACCGAGATCCGAGGCGGCATCGAGCTGCCCGCCCGCCGCGAGCACATCGAGCTTCACACGAGTGACGGCCTCACCCTGGTCGGGGAACTGGCCGTGCCGCTCGACCGCGAGCCGGTCGCGACACTCGTGACGCTGCATCCGCTGCCGACTCACGGCGGTTTCATGGACTCCCACATCCTCCGCAAGGCCGCAGGGCGCCTGCCTGCCCTCGCGGACCTCGCCGTGCTGCGGTTCAACACCCGGGGGACGACCTCACCGCGCGGCACGAGCGGCGGCAGTTTCGACCACGGCAATGCCGAACGGCTCGACGTCGCTGCGGCCATGGCGTTCGTCGCTGAGAGGAAGCTCCCCAACCCGTGGCTGGTCGGCTGGTCCTTCGGCACCGAACTCGCGATCAAGTACGGCCTCGAGCATCCGATCGTCGGAGCGATCCTGCTGTCCCCGCCGCTGCACCGGGCGACGGATGCGGAACTGGCGGCCTGGGCGGGCAACTCGCGCCGCCTCGTGGCCATCATCCCGGAGCACGACGACTACCTGCGACCTGAGGCCGCGAGGGAACGCTTCAGGAGCGTCCCCGAGACCCTGTTCATCAGCGTCGACGGAGGCAAGCACCTGTGGGTGGGGGAGACCCAGACCAAGCGCATCCTCAACGAGATCGTCTCCGTCGTGAACCCGGCGGCCGCACCGCTTCCGACGGAGTGGCTCGACTGAGCGACGTCCGAGCCCCGGTCAGAGCTCGTTCTGGCGGGGAATCACGACCTGCTTGATGATCATGATCACCGCGGCGGCGACCGGGATCGCGATGAGCGCGCCGAGGATGCCGAGCAGTGACCCGCCCGCGAGTGCTGCAACGACGACCACGGCGCCCGGTACCGACACAGCGCGTCGCATGATGTTGGGGCTGAGGACATAGGCCTCGACCTGCATGTAGACGATGTAGTAGATCGCCGCGACCAGGGCCGTGAGGGTCGAGCTGCCGATGCCGGGGATCAGGCAGGCGAGCACGATGATCACGGAACCGCTGATGGTGCCGACGAGGGGGATCAGCGACCCCAGGAAAGCGATCACCGCGAGCAGGGCGGGGAAGGGGGCGCCGATGATCGACAGGAACGTGAAGCTCAGCACGCCGTTGCACGAGGCGAGAGCGGCCTGCCCTACGACGAAGCGACCGACGGACGTCGTGATCTGCTCGCTGAGGTCGGCGAACCGTTCACGCTTCGACGCGGGCACCAACTGGTATGTCGCGGTCTTGAGGCTGTGGAGCGAGGCCGTGAAGTAGAGCGACAGGATCACGATGATCAGGGCGCCGAAGAGCCCGCTGACCACGGCGAGCCCGGACTGGATGATCGCGGTGGTGATCGTCGTCACGTTGGTGCTCACGTAGTCGGTGATCGACTTCACGATTCCGGAAACGGGAAGCGCCGGAAACTGCTTCTGGATGTCCGACAGGAACGTCGAGGAGTTGACGGATTTGACCAGTTCCGGAATCGCCTGTGACAGCTTCGTGATCTGGTCGACGATGATCGGAACGATCGCGAAGATGACCCCGGTCAGCACCCCGATCACCGCGATCAGGACGGCGAGTATCGCCGCCCACCGCGGAAAGCCCTTCTTCTCCAGCCAGGACACCGAGGGGTCCAGTCCGAGCGCGATGAACAGCGCGGCACCGATGTAGGTGATGATCGTCGACAGGCTGACAATCGAGCCTGAGGATCAGTATTCCGACCCCTACCCCGAGGGTTCCGATCAGGCCCAGGCGGAATGCGTTCTGGATTTTCACGGGGATCTCCTCGGAGTGGCGGCGGTGTTCAATCGTCCAGTGCTGTGACCTTTTCCGCCTGCGTGAGGAGGCCTCGCAGGCTCTCGAAGTAGCCGGCGACCGAGTCGCGCTCAATCCTAATCTGGGAGAGGCGCTCTTCCGCGTCAGCGACAAGTGCGCGTGTCCGCTTCTCCGCCTCGGAGACGAGCGCGGTGGCTCGCGTTTCCGCGTCCTGAACGATCTGCTCGGCGTGGGCCTCAGCGGCCAGGCGGGCCGTCTTGGCCTCTGCGCGGGCGCCGGAGTCCAGCTGCTCGTTCAACGCGCGCAGGCTCGAGGGTGCGCTGGTTGGTCTCTGCGAGCTGCTTCGTGGCGTCATCGAGGAACTTCTGGGTCTGGGCGACGGCCTCCTGGTGCCGGGCCAGATGTCCCTGCTCCGCCTCGTCGCGACGGGCCTTGAGCTCGACGTCGAGGTCTGCGCGGGTCTGGTCGATATCGCGGCGCAAACGGGCCTGCTCGTGCTCGCCGCGCTTGCGCTCGGCCGTGAGCTGGTTGTCGAGGTCGATCCGGAGCTGTTCGCCGTCGGCGGTGAAGTCCGCGCGAACCTGTTCGTTCTCCCTGGCGAGGTCGGCGGCGGCCTGTTCGGCCTTCGCGGCCTGAGCCTGCTCGTGCCTTCTCGAGTTCCTGGGCGAGGGCGGCGCGCTGGCGGGCGAGGTCGAGCGCGAGGTCGGTTTGCGCCTGTTCGCGTTCGAGGCCGAGGTCGATGCGGGCCTGGTCGATCTCGCGGGCGAGGTCGGTGCGGGCCTGGTCCACCTCCGCGGCCAGCGCCGCGTGGGTCTGCTCGGTCAGGTGGGCGAGGTCGATCGCGGCCTGCTCGGCTTCCTGGGCGCTGTCGAAGCGCGCCTGGCCTGTCTCGGCGGTCAGGTCGATGCGGGCCTGTTCCGTCTCCCTGGCCAGGTCGGCGCGCTGCTGGTCGAGATCGAGGGCCACCTCGGCGCGGGTGAGTTCGGTTTCGCGCGTCAGTCCTGCAGCGATCTCACGGGCATCCGTTGCCTCACGCTGTGCGACGACGCGGACCTCCGCGGCCTCACGCTCTGCTTCGGAGCGGATGGCGGCGACCTCGCGCTTGACGGTCGCCCGGAGGCTCCGCGGCTTCGGTGGCGACGGCACCGCGGATGGCGGCCGCCTCCTGCACGGCGTCGCCGGTGACGGTCGTGTAGTCGTCGTGGGCTCGGGCGAGCAGGTCGTCGGCTTCGGCGCGGGCGTCGTCGAGGAGACGGCTGGCCTTGACCGTCGCGTCGGAGAGGGCCCGGTCTGCGCGCTCGGTGGCTTCGCGGCGCAGGGTGTCGACCTCGCTCGCGGCGGAGGCACGGAGACGTTCAGCGTCGATGTCCGCCTGGGCGATCACCCGGGTGGACTGTTCCTCGGCGACCCGCAGGGTGTTCTCGAGTTTGGTACCGAGTCCGGAGAAGGTGGGGCTGCCGACCTCTTCGATCTCGGCGTTCAGGTCGTCGATGTGCGCGGTGAGGCGCTTGATTTCCTTGTTGGCTTCCGTACCCTGGCTGTTCGCCTGGATCAGGTCACGACGGAGACCCTGAATGGCCCTGTCGACCTCTTCCTTGTCGTACCCACGGAAAACCTGGGTGAAATCAGCTTCGTCGATCGCCACGCTATCTCCTTGTATTGGAACTCTGACCCCGCATTTAGTCCGGCCGACGGGGCCATGATAATTTTAGTGGGTTGACGCATCAGTTGCGCGTACCGTCTACAGGGGTCTATTAGGCAGCTTTCAGGACGAGACAGTATCGTGGAATGTCCTGTCTGCTGCTCCCCGGACCCGCTCCGGGTTCGAACACCCGTGTGTGCGGAGTGGCTGGCGACACAGGAGGGTATCAGTGCGTTTTCTTTTTGCCATTGTGGCGCTCGTTCTTGCGGGCGTGATGATCGTCCTCGGCATTGCCCAGCGGACGGTCTTCCTCGAACCCGCGACGAGCAGCCTGAGCGCGACCATTGCCGCCGATGCTCCGTACGCTGTGATCGATTCCAGCGCGCTCACGGAACATCCGGGCGCTCAGACCGTGACCCTGTCAGGGGCGGACACCGTGTTCGCGGCGTATGGGCGCACGGCGGATGTGAAGGCGTGGTTGGCCGGACATGCGTACGTCAGCATTCATGCGACCGATGAGAAGGACCCCGGCCTCCGAAGCGACATCGTCGCCGCAAAGGCCGACGTTCCGGCGGGCACGGCGCCTGCAGCAGCCGCGACCGTGAAGAATCCGGCGGGCTCAGACCTCTGGCTCGAGGAATTCACCGGCACGAAGGAGCTCACTGCGACCGTGAACCTGCCGGAGGGCATTTCGATGATCGTCGCCTCTGACGGCACCAATCCCGCCCCGTCGACGGTACGCATCACCTGGCCCGTTGACAACTCGACCCCCTGGGCCGGCCCGCTGATCATGGGCGGCGCCATCCTCGCCCTGATCGGGCTCATCCTGTACCTGTGGGCGCTTCTCCACCTGCGCAGGTCGCGCGGCCCGCGCCGCAACCTGCCGAAGGGGCCACGGATGCCGCGACTTCCGCGCGCGCCGCGCCCCAAGTCCATCAAGGCCAGCGAGATCACCGGGCGACGGTCGATCGGGCGGTCCCTGATCGCCGTCGTTCCCGTGATGCTCGTATCCGGACTCGTGCTCACGGGGTGCTCCTCGGAATTCTGGCCGGGCACGACCCCCACCGATGCGGCCTCCCTCAGCCCGACGCCGGACGCGAGCGGGGCGGCCGTCGTGATCAAGGACGTGCCTCCGGCAGCGGTGACGGTGCCGCAGGCTCGAGCGGATCATGGCCAAGATCTCCGCGGTCGCCGCAGACGGCGACAAGAACCTGAGCGCAGACATTCTCTCGACCCGGTTCACCGGTCCCGCCTTCGAGCAGCGCCTCGCCAACTACAAGGTGCGCGCCATCGCCCCCGACTTCCCGGCACTCGCAGCGCTCCCTGCGGGTCCGCTCACGCTCTCACTCCCGCAGCAGTCTGCGACCTGGCCCCGCGTCGTGATGACCGTAGTGCAGAACAAGGACACACCGGATGTCGCCCCGACCGTCGTCGTGCTGCGCCAGGAGTCTGCGCGGGCGAGCTACCTCGTCGAATACGCCGTGCAGCTCGAGCCGTCCGCGAAAATCCCGGACCTGGCCCCCGCCACGATCGGTGCGCCGATCATTGCCCCGGACTCGAAACTGATGCTCCTGCCTCCGGACCAGGTTGCGGCGGCATACGCCGACATCCTCAGCAAAGGCGAGGCGAGCCCGTCGTTCGCCCTGTTCGAGGCGACCGGCGACAGCTTCCGTACCCAGATCGACGCGAACAAGGCGGACAAGAAAGCCAAGCTGCCGACGACGGCGTCGATCGAATTCGGCGCCAAGGCGAGCACCGGCCCGACGCTCGCCCTCGCGACGAACGATTCGGGTAGCATCGTCGCCGTGAGTCTCGAGGAGACGGAAACCGTCAAACCCGTCGATGCCGCCGCAACGGTCAGCCCCGGTGAGGGCGCGGTCGCGAGCAAGGCCCTTTCCGGCCTCACCGCCACCGCGAAGGGCTTCAAGAACACCTACGCCGACCAGGCTCCTGTTCCACGTTCCCGCCGCCGGTTCGAGCGATAAAATTGTCCTCCTTGGCTTCGCCCAGGGACTGATCTCGTCTACGGAGCTTCCATGAGTCTTGTCCCCCCGTCCGCCGCCAGCATGCGCGGTGCCGTCGATCTGTCGTCCCTGCTGAACCGTCCGCCGGCACCGGCGGCCGGGGGAGTCGGTGCAGGCGGAGCGCCCGGGCAGCCGGGCCCTGCAGGGGCCGTGCCGGTTCCGAGCCTCGTGTTCCAGGGGACGGACGCGAACTTCGGCGAGATCCTCGACCTGTCTGCGACCGTTCCGGTCATCGTCGATCTGGGGTCGGCGCGCAGCGACCAGAGCGCCCAGCTCACCCTCGTCCTCACCAGGCTGGTCCTCGAGTACGCCGGGCGGTTCGTGCTCGCGACCGTCGACGTGGACACGAACCCGCAACTGACCCAGGCCTTCCAAGCCCAGTCGATCCCGACCGTCGCCGCGGTCATCGGCGGCCAGCCCGTCGCGCTCTTCAACGGCGTGATCGCTGACGATCAGGTCCGCGCGGTCTTCGAGCGCGTGCTCGAGCTCGCGGCAGAGCACGGCGTCGTCGGGACGGCGGTCGCTCCGGAGGGACCGGACGCCGCGACCCCGGTCGCCCCGCCAGAGCCCGAACTCCCGCCTCACCATGTCGAGGCCTACGAGGCGATCGAACGCGGCGACTACGACGCAGCGATCGCGATCTACAAGACGGCCCTTGCCAGGGACCCCAGGGACAACCTCTCGGTCGCCGGCCTCGCCCAGGTGGGACTGCTCGCCAGGCTCCAGGGCAAGACGCTTGCCGAAATCCGCGCAGCGGCTGCTGCGGCACCGGATGACCTCGACGCTCAGGCTCCTCGTCGCCGACCTCGATCTCTCCGGCGGGCACATCGAGGACGCCTTCGATCGGCTCCTCACGCTCTTCCCGAACCAGGACGCCGCGGGCAAGAACCGCATCCGCGAACGCATCCTCGACCTGTTCGAGGTCATCGGCCAGGAAGACCCCAGGGTCGCGCCTACGCGCAAGCGCCTCACCATGCTGCTCTACTAGCCAGCGCAGCTCCCCTAGCCGGGGTAGCTCCGTAGCCGGCGTAGCTCCGCGAGAGTACGAAAATGGCCCCCTCCCGACCAGGGAAGGGGCCATTTTCGTACTCTCGCGGAGTACAGCGAGCAGCGGCGTCTAGCGGCGCAGGCGCAGCCAGACTCCGGCAAGGGCCGGGAGGGTGACGAGGGCGGATGCCGGTCGCCCGGTCCACGGTTCCTCCGTCGCGGTGACCTGGCCCAGGTTCCCCATTCCGGAACCGCCGAAGTTCTGTGCGTCCGTGTTCAGGATTTCGTCCCACACTCCCGCGAACGGAAGGCCCACCCGATAGCCCGTGTGCGGCTGGCCGGCGAAGTTGAACACGCATGCGATCGGCGTGCCCGAATCGTCCCAGCGCAGGAACGAGACGACATTCTGCGCCGCGGCCCCGCCGTCGAGCAACTCGAACCCTGACGGGTCGGTGTCGCGTTCCCAGAGCGCCGGGTTACCCCGGTAGACCCGGTTGAGTTCACCGACGAGGGTGAACAGCCCGCGATGGGGGGACTGGTCGAGCAGCCACCAGTCCAGGCCACGCGATTCGCTCCACTCCTGGAGCCTGGCCGAATTCCTGGCCCATGAACAGCAGCTGCTTTCCCGGGTGCGCCCACATGAAGGACAGGTAGACCCGCACGTTGGCGAGCTTCTGCCAGTCGTCTCCCGGCATCCGGGTGACGAGCGAGCCCTTGCCGTGCACGACCTCGTCGTGGCTGATCGGCAGCAGGAAGTTCTCGCTGAACGCATAGACGAACGAGAAGGTGATCTCGTTGTGGTGGTACGAGCGGTACATCGGGTCGATGCTCGTGTATTCGAGCGAGTCGTGCATCCAGCCCATGTTCCACTTGAAGCCGAAGCCGAGGCCGCCGCGACTGGTCGGCGCAGACACCCCGCCCCAGTTGGTGGATTCCTCGGCGATCATGACCGTGCCCGGGTTGCGTTTGTACGCCGTCGCGGTGACCTCCTGCAGGAGGCTGATCGCCTCGAGGTTCTCGTTTCCGCCGTAGATGTTCGGCTCCCACTGGCCGTCCTCGCGGGAGTAGTCGAGGTAGAGCATCGAGGCGACCGCGTCGACGCGGAGACCGTCGATGTGGAATTCCTCGAGCCAGTACAGCGCGTTCGCGACGAGGAAGTTCCGCACCTGGGTCTGGCCGAAGTCGAAGACGTAGGTTCCCCAGTCCATCTGCTCGCCGCGTCGGGGGTCTGCGTGCTCATAGAGCGCCTGCCCGTCGAAGCGGGCGAGGGCGAAGTCGTCCTTGGGGAAGTGCCCGGGCACCCAGTCCATGATGACGCCGATGCCGGACTGGTGCAGTCGGTCGATCAGGTAGCGCAGGTCGTCCGGGTGGCCGAACCTGCTGGTCGGTGCGTAGTAGCCGGTCACCTGGTAGCCCCACGACCCGCCGAACGGATGCTCGGCAAGCGGCATGAACTCGACATGCGTGTACGCGAGTTCGTGCAGGTAGCCGATCAGCTGGTCGGCGAGGTCCCGGTAGCCGAGCCCGGGACGCCAGGATCCGACGTGCATCTCGTAGATGCTCATCGGCCGTTTGTGGGCCTGGGTCCTGGCCCGCTCGGCGAGCCATTCCGCATCCGCCCACTCGTAGTGCGTCTCGCCGATGACCGAGGCGGTCAGGGGCGGCACCTCCGTGTAGCGGGCCATCGGGTCGGCCTTGCGCACCCACTCGCCCGACTGGGCGAGGAGTTCGAACTTGTAGTTGGACCCGGGCTGCAGGCCGGGGACGAAGAGCTCCCAGACGCCCGTGCTGCCCATGTTGCGCATGGCGTGCAGGATGCCGCTCCACGAGTTGAAGTCGCCGATCACCCGGACGGCCCGCGCGTGCGGGGCCCACACCGAGAAGGACGTGCCTGCGACGAGGCCGGCCGTTTCGTCGGTCGGCAGCGGGGCCAGGGCCGAGGAGGGGTGATAGTGGGCGCCGAGCACGTCCCAGAGACGCTCGTGCCTGCCCTCGCCGATGAGGTGGAGGTCGAGTTCGCCGAGCGTCGGCAGGAAGCGGTACGGGTCGTCGACGATCCAGGTGGGGGCGTCGGGATACCGGGCCTCGAGCTCGTATGCCTGCAGCCCGACCGTGGTCACGCCCTGCCAGACTCCGTAGCCGATGTGCGCGAGCTCGACGTGGGCGCCGGACTCGAGGATCGCGAAGACCTCGCTCGCGAGCGGACGCAGCGCACGGATGACGGTGAGCGGATCCGCGATCTTGGTTCCGCCGACGAGATGCTGGCCCAGGATCTCGTGCGGGTTGTAGTACCGGCCCTCGGCGACCGCCTGCAGGATGTCCGGGGCGACCACGGGCACGGTGGCGGGGCGGGGGGACTGTGGCGTCATCGTGCTGCTCCTCTGACGTGCAGGATGTGTACCGGTTCGGCAGCGGCATCCAGTCGCACGAAGTTGTCGGCTGTCCAGGTCCAGACGGCCCCGGTGATCAGTTCCTCGACCTCGAAGACCGTGCCGGGCTCGAGCCCGAAACGGGTGACGTCGAGTCGCACGATGGTCTCCCGCACGGAATGCGGGTCGACATTGACGACGACGATGATCGCGTCGGAGCCTGCCGGTACCGGTGTGCGCCGCGTCGAGGTACTTGCTGTAGACGAGCACGGCGCCGTCGTCGCTTGTGTGCAGGTCGAGGTTCCGTAGCTGGCCGAGCGCGGGATGCGCGCGACGAATGGAATTGAGCAACGAGACGTACGGCGCGAGCGATTCGCCTGCCGCTTCCGCCGCCGCGAAATCGCGCGGGCGGTATTCGTACTTCTCGTTGTCGATGTTCTCCTCGGCACCGGGGCGCGGCTCACTCTCGAAGAGTTCGAACCCGGCGTACATGCCCCAGGTCGGGGCGGCCGTCGCGGCGAGGGCGGCCCGGATCTTGAAGGCGGCGTGGCCGCCGACCTGGAGGAACTCGGAGAGGATGTCGGGGGTGTTCACGAAGAGGTTCGGCCGGTAGAAGTCCGCCGTCGTCGTCGCGAGGCCGTGGAAGAACTCCTCGAGTTCGGTCTTCGTGTTGCGCCAGGTGAAGTAGCTGTACGACTGCTGGAATCCGACCTTGCCGAGCGCCTGCATGAGCGCGGGACGGGTGAAGGCCTCGGCGAGGAAGATCACGTCGGGGTTCTCCTCGGTGACCCGGTTGATCAGCCACTCCCAGAAATCGAGGGGCTTGGTGTGCGGGTTGTCCACCCGGAAGATCCGCACTCCGAGGCCCATCCAGTAGCGCACGATCCTCAGCACCTCGGCACGGATGCCGGCGGGATCGTTGTCGAAGTTGATCGGGTAGATGTCCTGGTACTTCTTGGGCGGGTTCTCGGCGTAGGCGATGCTGCCGTCCGGAAGGGTGGTGAACCACTCCGGGTGTTCGCTCACCCAGGGGTGGTCCGGTGAGGCCTGCAGGGCCAGGTCGAGGGCGACCTCGAGGTCGTTCTCCGCGGCCGCGGCGAGGAAGTGCCGGAAATCGTCGACGGTGCCGAGGTCCGGGTGGATGGCGTCATGGCCGCCGTCCTCCGATCCGATCGCCCAGGGCGAGCCGGGGTCGTTCGGCCCGGCGTTGAGGGTGTTGTTCGGGCCTTTGCGGTACGAACGGCCGATCGGGTGGATCGGGGGCAGGTACAGCACGTCGAAGCCCATTGCGGCGACCCCCGGCAGGCGATCCTCCGCGGTGCGGAAGGTTCCGCTCTGCCAGGAGTGGTCTGCGCGCTGCACGGCACCCTCTGAGCGGGGGAAGAACTCGTACCAGGAGCCGACGCCGGCCCGGGTGCGCTCCACCCGCACGGCGCGCTGCGCCGAGGTCGACGACAGTCCGGCGAGCGGGCGAGCAGTGATGAACGCGTTCAGCGACGGGGTGTCCAACAGGGCGAGGCGATCATCGACCGAGATGCCCGGGTCGGTGAGGCTCGCTGCGGCTTGCGCGAAGGCGCGACGTTCTGCGGCAGGGCGGCGCTTGTCCGTTCCGGCGGCGGCGAGGAGCACGGATCCTTCGAGGAAGGTCAGCTCGATGTCGATCCCGGCGGGAACCTTGATCTCGGCGGTGTGCACCCACGTGGCCCATTCGTCGGCCCACGCCCGCACCCGGTACTGCCAGACGCCCTGGCGGTCGAGGGTGACGAGGGCGGTCCAGCGGTCGGTTCCCGGAGCACCCGGATGCATCCGGTGCTCCGTCCGGGCGCCCTCGGGATTCGTCAGGAGCAGGGTGACCCCGATCAGGTCGTGGCCCTCGCGGAATGCCGTCGCCGCGAAGGGGACGGCCTCGCCGACGAAGGCCTTGGCGGGCCACAGGTTGTCGGCCAGCTGGGGCGCGAGGTCGAGGATCGGGATGCGCGTGATGCGCGTCGGTTCCTCCCTCCCTCGCCTGCCCGGGCTCGCAGGGGGAATCAGGTCCGTACCGGCGCCGGCGCCTGCCACGGATTCGGGAACAACATTCGCACGTTTAGCTGTCTTTGCCACAAGATGACCGTAGCGCGAATTGTGCGGTTTCCGGGGAGGAACAGCACACAGACGCGCCAGCGCCTCTAGGCTGGGACGCGTGAAGGCGATCCGTAAATTTACAGTCCGTACCGTCGTGCCCGAGGCTCTTGCAGCACTCGATGAGCTTGCCGGCAACCTGCGCTGGTCCTGGCACGAGCCGACCCGCCAACTCTTCGAACACATCTCACCCGAGTTGTGGCGCGAGATCGGCACTGATCCCGTTGCCTTGCTCGGCGCCGTCGATCCGGCCCGGCTCGTGGCGCTCGCCGCGGACCACGAATACGTCTCCTGGGTCAACTCGATCAGGGACGGGTTGCGGTCCTACCTGCAGGAACCGCGCTGGTACCAGGGCCTCGAGGGCGACAAGCCGGAGTCGATCGCGTACTTCTCCCCGGAGTTCGGCATCGCCGCCGCGCTTCCGCAATACTCCGGCGGACTTGGGATCCTCGCGGGTGACCACCTCAAGAGCGCATCAGACCTGGGCGTCCCTCTCATCGGCGTCGGCCTGTTCTACCGCGCCGGCTACTTCAGCCAGGCGATCTCCCCGGACGGCTGGCAGATCGAGAGCTATCCGCTGCTCGACCCCGACGGGCTGCCCTTGTCCGTCCTGCGGCGGGCCGACGGTTCCGCCGTACAGGTGTCCCCTCGCGCTCCCCGACAACCGCACCCTGCACGCCCGGGTCTGGCAGGCGAACGTCGGCCGCATCCGCTTGCTGATGCTCGACACGGACATCCCCGAGAACGCCGACGACCTGCGCCTCGTCACCGACCGGCTCTACGGCGGCGGCGGCGAGCACCGGCTGCTGCAGGAACTGCTCCTCGGCATCGGCGGCGCGCGCGCTGTCAAGGTCTGGAGTGCCCTCAACAACCGGCCGGAACCCGAGGTGTTCCACACCAACGAGGGCCACGCCGGTTTCCTCGGCCTCGAACGCATCTCGAGCCTGATCGGAGACGGACTCAGCTTTGCCGAGGCGCTCCAGGTCGCGCGCGCCGGAACGGTGTTCACAACCCACACTCCCGTCGCCGCGGGAATCGACCGGTTCGAGCGCAGCCTCGTACGCCGGTACTTCGAGACCGATCTCCTTCCCGGCGTCGGTGTCGACGAGCTCCTCGCGCTCGGCGCGGAGAACTACCCGGGCGGCTCGCCCGACGTGTTCAACATGGCCCTGATGGGCCTGCGGCTCGGCCAGCGCGCCAACGGCGTCTCCAAGCTGCACGGCGAGGTCAGCAGGCGGATGTTCAAGGGGCTCTGGCCGGGCTTCGACGCCGAGGACGTGCCGATCGACTCGATCACCAACGGTGTGCATGCCCCGACCTGGACCGACCCCTCTCTGCTCCACCTCGCCGAAGACCGCCTCGGCACGAGCGATACCTCCGAGGCCGACTGGGCGTCGCCCGCGATCACTGACGACGACCTCTGGTCCGTGCGCGGCACGATGCGCCTGCAGTTCGTCGAGGACGCCCGCCGGCGCATCGCAGCGGCCTGGCTCGTGCAGAACCCGGGCGGCATCGTTCCCGGCTGGATCGGCCAGGTCTTCGACCCGAAGGTGCTCACCATCGGCTTCGCCCGCCGGGTGCCGACGTACAAGCGCCTGACCCTGATGCTGCACGACCCCGAGCGGCTCCGCGCCCTGCTGCTGCACCCGGAGCACCCGATCCAGATCGTGATCGCCGGCAAGTCGCACCCCGCCGACGAAGAGGGCAAGCGCCTCATCCAGAAGGTCGTGCAGTTCGCGGCCGATCCCGAGCCTGCGCACCCGCATCGCCTTCCTGCCTGACTACAACATCGGCATGGCCCAGTTGATGTACCCGGGCACGGATGTCTGGCTCAACAACCCGCTGCGGCCCCTGGAGGCGTGTGGCACCTCCGGCATGAAGGCGGCACTCAACGGAGCGCTCAACCTCTCGATCCTCGACGGCTGGTGGCCCGAGTACTACGACGGCAAGAACGGCTGGGCGATCCCGTCCGCCGATGCGGCCGGCGACTCCGCCGAGCGCGACCGCATCGAAGCGGACGCGCTTTACGAACTCATCGAGCACCACGTCGCGCCCCGCTTCTACGACCGCAACTCCGACGGGGTCCCTGAGCGCTGGGTCGCCTCGATCAGGCACACCCTCGCCACCCTCTCCCCGGAGCTCAACGCCGGCCGGATGGTGCGCCAGTACGTGCAGAAGCTCTACCGCCCCGCGGGGGCCGCCGAGGCACGCCTGTCCGCGAACAACTACCGCGCCGCGCGCGAACTCGCCGTGTGGAAGGGGCGCATCGTCGCCAAGTGGCCGGGCGTATCCGTCGCCCACGTGGAGTCCGGCGGGGTCGCCTCCGTTCCCAAGGTCGGCGACGAGCTGCACCTGCGTGCCCATGTTCAGGCTCAACGGGCTCGACCCCGCAGACGTGACCGTCGAGGTCGTCTACGGGAAGAGCCTCGCCAACGACGAGCTGAGCGGTGTACACACCCTCGCGCTCGAAGCGGTCGTCGACCCGGATGCCGCTGACGGTTCCGACACGCCCGAAACCGGCGGTGCGACCCTCTTCACGGGAACGGTCGCGCTCGACCGCGGCGGCGCGTTCGGGTACACGGTGCGCGTCGTCCCGAAGAACGACCTGCTCGTGAGCTCGGCCGAGATGGGCCTGATCGCCGTAGCCGGCTAGCGCGCGATAGCGGCGGTGAGGGCGTCGGTGGCGGCGAGGAGGTCCGCCGGCGCCAGCTCGATGTCGAACCCGCGGCGGCCGCCGGACACGAACACGGTGTCGTACAGCAGGGCGGTCTCGTCGACGACGGTCACCAGGCGGGTCTTCTGCCCGACCGGGCTGATGCCGCCGAGCACATAGCCGGTCTTCCGCTCGGCGAGTTTCGGGTCGGCCATCACGGCCTTCTTGGCGCCGGCCGCGTGCGCCAGGGCCTTGAGGTCGAGCTGGCCGGCGACCGGCACGACGGCGACGACGAGCGTGCCATCGGCATCCGCCAGCAGTGTCTTGAACACCCGGGCCGGGTCGAGCCCGAGTTTGGCAGCGGCCTCGAGGCCGTACCCCGTCGCCGACGGGTCGTGGTCGTAGGCGTGCGGCGTGAAACGGATGCCCGCGTGCGTGAGCGCGACCGTCGCGGGAGTCCCACCGGCGCCGTCGTGCTTCTTCACCACTCCTGCTCCTCTGCGACCGGGCCGGACTAGCTCGCCCGGAACAACTGCATCGACGCACCCGGCACGAGCAGGCGGGTGCCGGGGATGTGCTCGATGACCGCGTCGCTCAGGTCGTCGTGACTCGAATCCCAGAGCAGTGAATACGAGGAGACGCCGGCGTGCTCTGGCAGCGTCACCGTCACGTCGCGCTCGCGGCCCTGCACGATGAGGAGGATCCGGTTGAACTCCTCGAACTCGGGCGTCGACGCGGCGAGGTACTGCAGGGTGCGCTCCTTCGGGGAGTGCCAGTTGTCCTCCGACATCGACTTGCCCTCGATGTTGTACCAGTCCATCTCGCTCGCGCTCAGGGTGGTTTCGCCGGAACGGCCGAACCACACCGGGCGGAGGGCCGGGTTCTCACGGCGCAGCTGGAGCAGCTTCTTCGTGACACGGTGCAGGTCGATCTGCCAGTCGTCGAGGTCCCAGTTCAGCCAGGTCAGCTCGCTGTCGTGGCAGTACGCGTTGTTGTTTCCGCGCTGGCTGCGACCGAATTCGTCACCGGCCGTCAGCATCGGGATGCCGGCGGAGAGCAAGAGCGTGCCGAGGAGGTTGCGCATCGCCTTGCGCCGGGTCGCGAGGATGCCGCGGTCGCGCGTGGGCCCCTCTGCGCCGTGGTTGAAGGAGTTGTTGCTGTCGGTGCCGTCGCGGTTGGACTCGCCGTTTCCGACGTTGTGCTTGACGTTGTACGCGGTCAGGTCGGCCATCGTGAAGCCGTCGTGCGCCGTGATGAAGTTGAGCGACGCAAGCGGGCCGCGCTCCCTGGAGAAGGTGTTCGCGGAGCCGGCCAGCCGGGTCGCGAACCGGCCGATGCCGCTGCCGGAGTGGCCGTCCCTCGCAGCCGCGATGTCGGTGAGCCAGAAGGAGCGCATGCGGTCACGGTACCGGTCGTTCCATTCCGTCCAGCCGTCCGGGAAGTTACCGGTCTGCCAGCCGCCCATGCCCACGTCCCATGGCTCGGCGACGAGCTTGACCCCGGCCAGTTCCGGATCGGACTGGATGGACCTGATCAGCGGATGGTCCCGCTGGAACTCTACGTTGTCGCCGCGGCTCAGCGTGGCCGCGAGGTCGAAGCGGAAGCCGTCAATCTGCACGTCGTTCGCCCAGTACTTGAGCGAGTCGAGCACCAGCCGCCTCGGCACCTCGTGGGAGACGTTGAGGGTGTTGCCGCAGCCGGTCACGTCGATGTAGCCGCCGGCGCCGTTCTGGCGGTAGTAGGTCGCGTTGTCGATGCCGCGGAGGCTGCTCGCGGGGCCGCCGGGGCCTTCCTCTGCGGTGTGGTTGTAGACCACGTCCAGGATCACCTCGAGGCCGGCCTCGTGCAGCAGCTTGACCATGCCCTTGAACTCGCGCAGCACGGCCTCCGGGCCCGCAGACTGGGACGCCATCGTCGCGTAGTCGGCGTGCGGGGTGAAGAAGTTGAAGGTGTTGTAGCCCCAGTAGTTCGTCAGGCCCTGCTTGAGCAGTCGCTGCTCGGACACGAACGCCTGCACGGGGAGGAGCTCGACCGTGGTGACGCCGAGTTCCTTGAGATACGCGATGGTCGACTCGTGCGCCAGGCCGGCATACGTGCCGCGAAGGTCGGCGGGAATGGCCGGGTTGAGCTTGCTGATGCCCCGCACGTGCGCCTCGTAGACGACGGTGTGGTCGAGCGCGATCTTCGGCTTCACCGAACCGGCCCAGTCGAAGGCGTCGTCGACGACGGCGGACTGCCACTGCTCCGGGCCGACCCGGACCAGGCCGCGCGAGTATGGCTCGACCATGGTCTTCTCGGGGTGGAACGAATTCGTGGGCGCTGCAGGCCCGGAGACACGGATGCCGTAGTGGCGGCCCGCGGACAGGGTGCGACTGCGACCGGACCAGACATTGTCTGCGTCGCGGGTCATCGGCACGGTCTTGACGATCCAGTTCGGGTCCGTCGAATCGAAGATGCAGAGGTCCATGGCCTCGGCGTTCTGCGACCAGACACGGAGTTCACCGACCCCGGCGGAAAGCCGCACGCCGAGGTTGTGCAGGGGATCGGCGTGAGTCATGCGTTCTAGAGTAATGAGTACGGAGACTGGCCGTGACCACCGGCGTGCGCCGGGCCAGCCGAAAACCGAGCGGAAGAGGGTATTTTGTCGATTTATCTCGACCACGCCGCGACGACACCGATGCTGCCCGAGGCCATCGAGGCGTACGTCGACGCCATGAGCGTCGTCGGAAACCCCGCCTCCATCCACAGCCAGGGTCAGAACGCCAAGCGGATGCTCGAGGAAGCCCGCGAGATCGTCGCAGGGAGTGTCGGCTGCGACCCGATCGAGGTCGTCTTCACCGGGGGCGGCACCGAGGCGATCAACCTCGCCATCAAAGGCTTGTTCTGGGCGCGAGCCCCGCGTCCCCGCATCCTCCTTCCCGGTGGCGAACACCACGCGACCATGGACACCGTCGAATGGCTCGAACGGCATGACGGCGCTGAACCCGGGTGGCTTCCGCTCGACAGGGCCGGCCGGGTCGACCCGGCCCGGGTGGCGGATGCCCTCGCGAGCGACCCCGGGAACGTGGCGCTGCTCAGCCTGCTCGCCGCGAACAACGAAGTCGGCACCCTGCAGCCCGTCGCCGAGATCGGCGAGCTCGCCGCGGCCCACGGGATCCCGGTGCACATCGACGCCGTGTCCGCCTACGGCCAGGTTCCGATCGACTTCCGTGCGCTCAGCGGCGCGGGCCGCGCAGGCACGTCCGGCGGCACCGGCGGTTCAGCGGGCGGCATCGTCGCCCTCAGCCTCTCCGCCCACAAGATCGGCGGGCCGGTCGGCATCGGCGCCCTCGTGCTCTCGCGCCGGGCCAGCATCGTGCCCCTCATCCACGGCGGCGGGCAGCAGCGCCAGGTCCGCAGCGGCACCCAGGACGTCGCGGCCGCCGTCGCGTTCGCAGCCGCGGCATCCGCCCTCGGCGATCTGCCCGCACGCAACCAGCGCCTCCGCACGCTCCGGGACCGGTTGATCGCCGGCGTGCATGCTGCGGTCCCGACCGCAGTGCTCAACGGTCCGACACCCGATGGGCCGCTCGAGCAGCGCCTGCCGGGCAACGCGCACTTCACCTTCCCCGGCTGCGAGGGGGAGTCGCTCCTCTTCCTTCTCGACGCCGCCGGAATCTCGGTGTCGACGGGCTCGGCCTGCCAGGCCGGCATCCCGGAGCCCTCGCACGTGCTGCGGGCGATGGGCCGCAGCGAGGCGGAGGCCAGGAGCGCGCTGCGGATCACCCTCGGCCGGGATTCGACGGAGGCCGACGTCGACGCCTTCCTGACTGCCCTGCCGGTGGCGCACGCCCAGGCCAGCCGCGCCGGCATGAACGACCGCACGCCCACCCGCTGACCCGCTGACCCCGTGCGCCGTCCCGGCCCGCGACCGGAAACCCGCATTGGTCAAACCGGGGCTCCCGATTACACTTGCCCGGTGAAGGTTTTGGCAGCAATGAGTGGCGGGGTCGACTCCGCGGTAGCAGCGGCGCGCGCGGTGGAAGCGGGGCACGAGGTCGTGGGCGTGCACCTCGCCCTGAGCCGCATGCCCGGAACCCTGCGCACCGGCAGTCGCGGCTGCTGCACCATCGAGGACTCGATGGACGCCCAGAGGGCCGCGAACATCATCGGCATTCCCTACTACGTGTGGGACTTCTCCGAGCGGTTCAAGCTCGACGTCGTCGACGACTTCATCGCGGAATACGCCGCCGGGCGTACGCCGAACCCGTGCATGCGCTGCAACGAGCGCATCAAGTTCGCCGCCCTCCTCGACAAGGCCCTCGACCTCGGCTTCGATGCCGTCTGCACCGGCCACTACGCGAGCATCCAGACGGATGCCGCGGGAAACCGGGAACTCCACCGTGCGAGCGCCTGGGCGAAGGACCAGTCCTACGTGCTCGGCGTTCTGACCGCCGAGCAGCTCGCCCACTCGATGTTCCCGCTCGGCGAGACGCCGTCCAAGGCCGAGGTGCGTGCGGAAGCCGCAGAGCGTGGCTTCTCCGTCGCCACCAAGCCCGACTCCTACGACATCTGCTTCATTCCCGACGGCGACACCCGCGGCTGGCTCGCCGAGCGCGTCCCGGCGACCGCAGGCGACATCCTCGACCGCGAGGGCAACACCCTCGGCAGGCACGAGGGCGCCGCCGCGTTCACCGTCGGCCAGCGCAAGGGCCTCCAGATCGGCACGCCGGCCGCAGACGGCAAACCGCGCTTCGTGCTCGAGGTGCGCCCGATCAGCAACACCGTCGTCGTCGGCCCGAAGGAAGCGCTTGCGATCGGCCTCATCGCCGGTTCGAAGTTCACCTGGACAGGCCTGCCGCCCGAGCACCCCGGCACCGCCTTCGACTGCGACGTGCAGATTCGCGCGCACGCCGACCCGGTACCCGCCGTCGCACAGGTCGTGAGCGTGCCGGTCCCGGCCGGCGCAGAATCGACCGGCGCAGGAACAACCGAACTCGTGATCACCCCCCGCGAGCCCCTGACGGGCGTCGCCCCCGGCCAGACCGCTGTGCTCTATGTGGGCACCCGCGTGCTCGGCCAGTGCACGATCGACCGCACGGTGAGCGCCGTTCCCGTTCCCGGCGCGGAGGCCGTGCCCTCGGTGGTGCCCGAGCCTTCTTCAGCACCGGTGTCCGCTGCATCCGCTGAACCGACCCTGGTCGACGCTCCTGCCGCCCGTGCCTGACACCGCGAGCGCCGTACCCGACGACTCCACGCCGCCGGAGCTCCAGCGGGCCGCCGCCGAGGTGGCGGACCTCACCGCGCGCATCATCGACGCCCGAGACGCGTACTACGAGCGCAACGAGGTCGTCATCTCCGACGCCGACTACGACGCACTCGTCCGGCGCCTCGCGGTTCTCGAGGGCGAGTTCCCCGAGCTTGCGAGCCAGGACAGCCCCACCCAGACCGTCGGCGGCCGTGCAGAGACGAGCCTGTTCTCGCCCGTGCAGCACGCCGAGCGGATGCTGAGCCTCGACAACGTCTTCTCGGTCGAGGAATTCGAGGCCTGGGCCGCCAAGGTCGAGCGCGACGCCGGCCGTCCCGTGCACTACCTGTGCGAACTCAAGATCGACGGCCTCGCGATCAACCTCCGCTACGAGAACGGCGTGCTCGTCACCGCGGCGACCCGCGGCGACGGCGTCGTCGGCGAGGACGTGACCGAGAACATCCACTGGGTCCCCGGCATCCCCGAAAAACTGTCCGGTACCGGCCATCCGGCGCTGATGGAGGTGCGCGGCGAGGTCTTCTTCCCCGTCGCCGCGTTCGCGGACCTCAACGCCCAACAGGTCGCCGCCGGGGAACGCCCCTTCGCCAACCCGCGCAACGCCGCGGCCGGCTCGCTGCGCCAGAAGGCGGAGGGCAAGAGCCCTGAGGCCCTGCGCCTGATGCGCGCACGGCTCGGCCGGCTGCGGATGCTCGTGCACGGCATCGGGGCCTGGGCCGATCCGCAGGCGGACGCCCAGTCAGAGGTCTACGCGCTCCTGGCCGGCTGGGGGCTGCCGACGAGCAGCTACTTCCGCGTCGAGCCGGAGGCGAGCGGGGCATCCGCCTTCATCGCGTACTACGGCGAACACCGGGCGAGTGTCTCCCACGAGATCGACGGCATCGTGATCAAGGTCGACGAACTCGCCCTGCACGCCGAGCTCGGGGCAACCAGCCGGGCGCCGCGCTGGGCGATCGCATACAAGTACCCGCCGGAGCAGGTCAACACGAAGCTGCTCGACATCGTCGTGAGCGTCGGCCGAACCGGCCGCGCCACCCCTTTCGCCGTGATGCAGAAGGTGCGCGTCGCCGGCTCCGAGGTGCGGCAGGCCACCCTGCACAACCAGGACGTCGTCAAGGCCAAGGGGGTACTGATCGGCGACACGGTCGTGCTGCGGAAGGCCGGCGACGTGATTCCCGAGATTCTCGGCCCGGTCGTCGACCTGCGCGACGGCAGCGAACGCGCGTTCGTGATGCCGGCGAACTGCCCGGAGTGCGGCACTCCGCTCGCCCCTGCCAAGGAGGGCGACATCGACCTCCGGTGCCCGAACGCGCGCAGCTGTCCGGCTCAGGTCCGCGGGCGGGTCGAGCACATCGGGTCCCGAGGCGCACTCGACATCGAGGTGCTCGGCGAGGTTGCCGCGGCCGCCCTGACCCAGCCGACCGTGCCGATCGATCCGCCGCTGAGCACGGAGGCCGGCCTCTTCGACCTCACCCTCGACGACCTCACCCCGATCGAGGTCGTCGTGCGCGACGCGGAGACCGGGCTGCCCCGCGAGGAGGAAGACGGCACGATCCGGCTGCGCACGCCGTTCCGGCGGAACCCGACGGCCGCCGAGAAGCGGTCGGGCCTCGCCGGTCCGCAGCCGTCGTCGAGCGCGGTCAAGCTGCTCGCCGAAATCGAACTCGCCAAGACGAAACCGCTCTGGCGCCTGCTGGTGTCGCTCAACATCCGCCACGTCGGTCCGGTTGCCGCGCGCGCCCTCGCCGGCCACTTCGGTGGCCTTGACGCGATCCGTTCGGCGACCCGCGACGAACTCGCCGAAGTCGACGGGGTCGGCGGCATCATCGCCGACGCGATCATCGACTGGTTCGAGGTCGACTGGCACCGCGACATCGTCGGCCAGTGGACCGCCGCCGGCGTGCAGTTCCAGACGCCCGGCCACCCGGGTCCTGGCGCCGCCGCTGCGGCCGGGGGAGTGCTCGCCGGGTTGACCGTCGTCGCGACCGGGTCGCTCGAGGGTTATACGAGGGAGGAAGCCCAGGAGGCGATCATCTCCGCAGGCGGGAAGAGCGCATCGAGCGTGTCGAAGAACACCGACTTCGTCGCCGCAGGGCCGGGCGCGGGCTCCAAGCTCACCAAGGCTGAGGCCCTCGGGCTGCGCATCCTCGACGCCGCGCAATTCCGGCTCCTCGTCACCGGCGGCCCTGCCGCACTCGACGTGGTTGATGGCGCCGACGCCGACGTGACCGCCGATGTGACCGCTGACCCGACCGACGGCACGGCCACCGCACCGACCGACTGACCGGCGCCGGACCGGCCGGCCGATCCGGTGATCCGTCAGTCGGGCTCGGGAGCCGTCCGGTCGTCGACCCAGCCGAGGACCATCCGGTTGAAGAGCCCGACGTTCTCGATGCTCCAGACGTGGTGCATGCCGGGAGCGATCCAGGTGAGGGTCTGCGGGAGCCTGCGGCGCATCTCGGGAAAGCTCCGCCGCACCAGGCGCGACTCCTTCCCCCTGCAACGGCGAGGAGCGGACCCCGGTAGTCGCCGAGAGAATCCGGGCAGCCGCCCCGGTTGACGTCCGCGAACACGCGTGCCGCGTTGTCTGCCCGGATCCCCAGGCCGTGGTCGACGAACAGATCGACGGCATCCGCAGGTAGCCCGAACGCCTTCGCCTGCGCCCTCCAGTACCAGGCCTTGTCCCACAGGCGCAGCTGGAGGGTGTTGAGGAACCGCGAAGCTCCGTGGATGCCGGCCAGCGGTGCGCCGGAGATGAGACAGGACCGGATGAGCTCCGGGTGCCTCGCCATCAGGCGCACGGCGACGAGCCCGCCGAGAGAGAGCCCGATCACGTGGGCGCTCCCGCCCCTGGCCCGGGAGCGGATGATCTCGGCCACGTCGTCCGCGGTGCGATCCAGCGACTGCCACTCTTCCCCCGACCGGGAGCCGAAGCCAGGCAGGTCCGGTGTGAGGACGTGCCGGTCCGGCATGCCCTCGACCTGAGGCTGCCAGGACCAGGAGGCCACTGTGCCGCCGTGCAGCAGAACGATCGTCTCCGAGCCGGGCGCCTCGGCGCCGTGCTCGAGCGGATAGCCGGTCACCGTGCGGCCGTGACCAGGGCGGATTCGGTCTCGTCGAGCCAGGCGAGTTCAGCCTCGGCGTGGACGATTCCGTTGCGGAGCGTGGCCCGTCGCAGTGCCTGGCCGACGTCGTCCGGTCGCCCCGAACCCCGGGCGTCGATCACTTTCAGGCGCGCGAGGAGCCCGGTCGCGTCCTCTCTTCGCGCGTGAAGGAGTTCGCGGACACCGTCGATTCCGAGCCCGTCGGCGAAGAAGAGGCGCATCAGGAAGGACTCGTGCGGGGTCTCCGGTTCCAGCGGCGCCCTGAGCGCGGCGTCGAGAGCCTCGCGGCCCGCCGCGGTGATCCGGTGTTCGCGCCGGTCGGGCTTGCCGTCCTGGGGGATGACCGTGACCTCGGCGAGTCCGTCGGCGACCAGACGGCTGAGCGTGCGGTAGATCTGGGACTGATCCGCAGACCAGAAATGAATGACGGATGCCTCGATCTTCTTGTTGAGGTCGTACCCGGAGAGGGGCGAGAGCTCGAGCATCCCGAGGAGAGCAATGGTGAGCGACATGGGTATATAAGACCATGCATATATGCGAGAGCGCAATACCCGGTTTCATGGCTCGAATAATCTCACCCGGACCGGGGACAAAGTTCAACCAAAACCGTCGTCAATTTCGATATTCTAAAAATGCAGGGTGTGCACTTGATACCGTGCTGATCCACCGCTCGGTGTTCGTGAGGGGACGTACCCAGGTTTGCTGGTAGGCGCGGCAATTCTTCTAGCTTCCTCGCTGGTGTTCAATGGTGCCAGCGAGGCCTTTCAGGTGCACGAATACGCGGTCGCGTCGAGCGACACGGACCTGGGACTGCAGCCCCTCGGCCTCGAACCGGTCTCGTCGATCGACGGAGACGTCAACTCCCTCCGCTTCCTGCGCGGGTCGAGCCTCCTCGCCGGGCTGGCCAGGCTCCCCGTCGCGGACATCTCGAGCTTCGTCCTGGACTTCCCCGAGCAGCTCGACTCCCTCCTCGCCGTCCCACCGGCCGCGACCGAGGTCACCGGCTGGTGGACGTCTCTCGGCGGCAGCGAACGCTCGTCGCTCCTCGCAGCGGCACCCCGCCTCGTCGGCAACCTCGAGGGCATCCCGTTCCGGGAGCGTGGCCGCGCGAACGCCCGCTACCTCACTGAGAGCATCACCGAGACCCAGCAGCGCCTCGCGGGCACGCTGAGCGACGAAGACCGCACAAGCGCCACCCACGAGCTCGCCATCCTCGACCAGGTGCGCACCGCACTCCGGCAATCCGATGCGGGACCGCGCCGCTCCCTGATCCTGCTCGACAGCACGGGCGGGGGTCGCGCGGCCATCGCGCTCGGCAATCCCGACACCGCCGACTACGTCGGCTTCCTCGTTCCCGGCATGAACTACACCGTCGAGGCCGAGATCGTGCACTGGACGGACACGGCGAACGCCCTGTACACGGAACAGGAGAAGGTGCTCGCCGAACGCGCGACCCCTGCCACGCGCCAAGCGGATGCGAGCATCGCGACGGTCGCCTGGATCGGCTACGAGGTCCCCGACCTGTTCAGTGTCGGCGGCCTCGACAAGGCCATCGTCGGAGCCGACTTCCTCGAGAAGTCCTCGCTCGGCATCCGCTCGGACCGTCGGTCGCACCAACCGTTCATCTCCGTCTATGCGCACTCCTACGGCTCCACCGTCGCGCTCACCGCCCTCGCCCGCGGCTCGTTCGACGTGGACGCCCTTGTGCTCGTGGGATCGCCGGGAAGCCAGATCCAGTCGGCTGCCAGCCTGCATGTGACGGGTGAGAACGTCTGGGTCGGAAAGGCGGACTGGGATCCGGCCGTGAACAGTGCCTTCTTCGGGAGCGACCCGGGGGCGGAATCGTACGGGGCGCATCCGCTCGGGGTCGGCGGCTCGACCGACCGGATCACCGGCGCCAGCCTCGCGGCCTCGCTCGGCCACAACGCCTATTTCGAGCCGGGAAGCGAGTCGCTGCACAACATGGCGCTGATCGGAACGGACAACGCGGACTTGGTCACCAACGGCTCCGAATAGAATTGGGTCTTCACCTCAACCACAATCGGAGCAACATGTCTGAAATCACGGCCGAGCAGGTTGCGCATCTTGCAAACCTCGCCCGGATCGACCTCAGCCCGGAGGAGATCACCCGCCTCACCGCCGAACTCGGCCAGATCGTGGACTCGGTGGCGAAGGTCGCCGAAGTCGCAACGCCCGAAGTTCCCGCGACGAGCCACCCGATGCCGTTGACCAACGTTTTCCGCGCCGACGTCGTCGTGCCGTCCTTGTCCGTTGAAGAAGCACTGTCCGGCTCGACCGACCTCGACGGCGACAAATTCCGCGTGCCGGCGATCCTGGACGAGGAGTAACCATGACCGACCTCACCCGTCTCTCCGCCGCCGACCTGTCCATCCTCCTCACGAGCGGTGCCGTCAGTTCCGTCGAGGCCACCCAGGCCCACCTCGACCACATCGCTGCCGTCGACACCGACGTGCACGCGTTCCTGCACGTGGCCGGCGAGAACGCCCTCGCCGCGGCCGCCGTCGTGGACGCCCAGCGTGCCGCCGGTGCCGTGCTCGGTCCGCTCGCCGGGGTGCCCATCGCCATCAAGGACGTGCTCGCGACGCGCAACATGCCCTCGACCGCGGGCTCGAAGATCCTCGAGGGCTGGATCCCGCCCTACGACGCGACGGTCGTGCGCCTCGTCCGAGAGGCGGGACTGATCCCGCTCGGCAAGACCAACATGGACGAATTCGCGATGGGCTCCTCCACCGAGTTCTCCGCATATGGCCCGACCCACAACCCCTGGGACCTCGACCGGATCCCCGGCGGCTCCGGCGGAGGATCCGCCGCAGCTGTGAGCGCGTTCGAAGCGCCCCTCGCCCTCGGCAGCGACACCGGCGGATCGATCCGCCAGCCCGCCGCCGTCACCGGATCCGTGGGAGTCAAGCCGACCTATGGCGGCGTCTCCCGCTACGGGGCGATCGCCCTGGCTTCCTCGCTCGACCAGGTCGGTCCGGTCAGCCGTACCGTCTACGACGCCGCGCTCCTGCACGACGTGCTCAGCGGTCACGACCCGCTCGACTCCACCTCGCTGACCGACCGCTGGCCCTCGATGGCCGCCGCCGCGATCGCGGGCCGGGTCGACGGCGCCCTCACCGGCGTCCGGATCGGTGTCGTCAAGGAGTTGTCCGGCCCCGGGTTCCAGCCCGGAGTCCTGCAGCGCTTCAACGAGACCCTCGCGATGCTCGTCGCAGCCGGCGCCGAGATCGAAGAGGTCAGTGCGCCGAGCTTCGAATACGCCGTCGCCGCGTACTACCTGATCCTCCCTGCCGAGGCCTCGAGCAACCTCGCCCGCTTCGACTCGGTGCGTTTCGGCATCCGCGTGGACCCGGCGGAGGGACCGCTCACGAGCGAACGCGTCATGGCCGCGACCCGCGACGCCGGGTTCGGACCCGAGGTCAAGCGCCGGATCATCCTCGGCACCTACGCCCTGAGCGCCGGCTACTACGACGCCTACTACGGCAGCGCCCAGAAGGTGCGCACCCTGATCCAGCGCGACTTCGACGCCGCCTTCGAAAAGGTCGACGTCCTGCTCTCCCCGAGCGCGCCGACCACGGCGTTCAAGTTCGGCGAAAAGATGGACGACCCGATGGCGATGTACCTCAACGACGTCACCACGATCCCGGCGAACCTCGCCGGCATCCCCGGGATGAGCCTGCCGATGGGCCTCGCGCCGGAGGACGGCCTCCCGGTCGGGCTTCAGGTGATGGCGCCCGCCAAGCAGGACGCCCGCTTGTACACCTTCGGTGCCGCCGTCGAGCAGCTGCTCGAAGCGCACTGGGGACACACCCTGCTCAGCCTTGCGCCGAAGCTGGCGCCCACACAAATGTTCGCGAGCGAAGGGGGAGCCGTCTGATGAAGAAGGCTGAACTGATGGATTACGACAAGGCCCTCGAATTGTTCGAGCCGGTGCTCGGCTTCGAGGTGCACGTCGAACTCAACACCAAGACCAAGATGTTCTGCGGCTGCGCCAACGAATTCGGCCAGGGTGCGAACACGAACACCTGCCCGACCTGCCTCGGACTCCCCGGCGGGCTCCCGCAGGTGAACGCGAAGGCGATCGAGTCGAGCATCCGCCTGGGGCTCGCCCTCGGCTGCGAGATCGCCGAATACTCCCGCTTCGCCCGCAAGAACTATTTCTACCCCGACACGGCGAAGAACTTCCAGACCTCGCAGTACGACGAGCCGATCGCGTTCAACGGGCAGTTGACGATCGAGCTCGAAAGCGGACGCCTGGTCACGGTCGACATCGAACGTGCGCACATGGAAGACGACGCGGGAAAGCTCACCCACGTCGGCGGCGCGACCGGCCGCATCCAGGGCGCCGACTACTCGCTCGTCGACTACAACCGCGGCGGCGTGCCCCTCGTCGAGATCGTCACCCAGATGATCGAGGGCGGCGAAGCCGACTCACCCGAGATCGGCCGCACCTATGTGGCCGCGATCCGCGAGATCGTCAAGGCACTCGGGGTATCCAACGCCCGGATGGAAGAGGGCAACGTGCGTTGCGACGCGAACGTGTCCCTGCGCCCGCGCGGCTCGGGAAAGCTCGGCACCCGCACGGAGACCAAGAACGTCAACTCGCTCCGCAGCGTCGAACGTGCCGTCCGCTACGAGATCCAGCGCCAGGCCGCGCTCCTCGCCGCCGGCGGAACCATCACGCAGGAGACGCGGCACTGGCACGAGGACACCGGAATCACGTCCGCAGGCCGGCCCAAGTCCGACGCCGACGACTACCGCTACTTCCCGGAGCCCGACCTCGTCCCCGTCGCGCCTTCCCGCGCCTGGGTCGAAGAACTCCGCGCGACCCTGCCGGAGCCGCCCGCCGCACGCCGCAAGCGCCTGCAGGCCGACTGGGGCTTCGCGAACCTCGAGTTCCAGGACGTGGTCAACTCCGACCTGCTCGACGCGGTCGAGGCCACCGTCGCCGCCGGGGCATCCGCCCAGTCGGCCCGCAAGTGGTGGACCGGCGAGGTCGCCCGCCTCGCGAACGTCGCGGGCGTCTCCGCTGACTCGCTCGTCGAGCCGGCGCAGCTCGCCGCGCTCATCGAACTCGTCACCGCGGGTACGCTGACCGACCGCCTGGCACGCCAGGTGCTCGAGGGCGTCATCGCCGGCGAAGGCACCCCACTCGAGGTGGTGGAGATCCGCGGCCTCGCCGTCGTCTCCGACGACGGCCCGCTCATCGAGGCCATCGACCTCGCGCTCGCCTCCCAGCCCGACGTCCTCGCGAAGATCCGCGACGGCAAGGTCCAGGCGGCCGGTGCCGTGATCGGCGCCGTCATGAAGGCCATGCGCGGGCAGGCGGATGCCGCTCGGGTACGGGAACTCGTACTCGAAAGGGCGGGAGCGGCGGAATAATGGCCCTCTGGAAGCGACGCGAGCCCGCGCCCGACGGGGCTGCGAGCCGCGCCGTCTTCGGCGTCGGCATGCAGGTCCTGGTGCGGCTCGACCGGAGTCGCTACCCGGAGTCAATGGTCGAAGACCCGATCGGCGTCATCGTCGGTGCGGGGGACTCCGACGGCGCAGCACTGTACGCCCCGGTCTCGGGTCGGGAGGCGATCTGGACCGTGCAGTTCGACGAGCCGTTCTACGGGCTCGACGGCTCGGGCCCGCACCTGTCGGCCCGGGTCGCCCAGGCCTCTCTTGAGCCGGCGCCGGAAGCGTGATGGCGATGAGCGCAGCCCAGGAACGTCCGGCGCCCTCGAGCGCGGAGAGCCCCGCGACCCCCGCCGACATCCGCCGCTGGCGCCAGTACCTCGCCGACGAACGCGCTGAGGCCGCGGTGTACCGCGACCTCGCCTCCCGGCGAACCGGTGAGGAGAAGGAGATCCTGCTCGCCCTAGCCGAGGCGGAAGCCCGCCACGAGGCACACTGGCGGGACCTGCTCGGTGACCAGGCCGGCCCGCCGAAACGTGGCGCGGTGCGCACCCGGTTCCTCGGGTTCCTCGCGAGACGATTCGGTTCGGTCTTCGTGCTCGCGCTCGCCCAGCGGGCGGAAGCGCGCTCGCCATACGATTCCGACGTCGACGCGACGAAGACGATGGCTGCCGACGAACGCATCCACGAGGAGGTCGTGCGCGGACTCGCTGCCCGGGGACGCCAGCGCCTCGCCGGGTCGTTCCGCGCAGCCGTGTTCGGCATCAACGACGGCCTCGTCTCCAACCTCGCCCTCGTGCTCGGTATCGGTGCGACCGGTGTCCCCGCGGCGACCATCCTGTTCACGGGCATCGCCGGCCTGCTCGCCGGCGCCCTGTCGATGGGTGCGGGAGAGTACGTCTCGGTGCGGTCGCAGCGGGAGCCTGCTCGAGGCATCCACCCCCCAGGCGACCGCGCGCACGGTGCTCTCGCACCTCGACCTCGCCGCCAACGAGCTCACGCTCGTCTACCGGGCGCAGGGCATGGCGGCGGAAGAGGCCGAGGCGCAGGCCCATGAGGTGCTGCGCACCCTGACCATGGCTACCGGACCGGTTTCGGTTGCCGCCCCGGTCCCGGGCGCCGACACGGCGCATGGGGCACTCGACCCCGCGACCGACGAGCACGAGGCGATCGGAACCGGCTGGGGCGCCGCGTCCTCGAGCTTCTGCTTCTTCGCCTCCGGTGCCATCCTCCCCGTGTTGCCGTACCTTTTAGGTCTCGAAGGCCTCGCGGCGATCGTGGTCGCGTCCGTGCTCGTCGGACTCGCCCTCCTCGCGACGGGCGCGATTGTCGGTCTGCTCTCCGGCGGGCCGCCCCTTCGGCGTGCGCTTCGCCAGCTGCTGATCGGCTTCTCGGCCGCCGGCGTCACCTACGTGCTCGGCCTGCTCTTCGGCACCTCGCTCGGGTAGCGCCTTCGGGAGCGATCCGCGGGCGGGGTGTCGGTCTCCGCGCCGCGCCCGAGGTTGCTGCACGGCCGTCCACAGCGCGCGGAGTATCACCGCTCGTCCGCGGTGTTGCCGACTGACGCCTCTGGCGTGCACGCGGTGGCTAACTCAGGAAATTCTTTGCGTCGGGCGGGATCGGCCGCACTGGTCAGCGGGCCAGTGTCGCTCGCCCGGGTGGATCTCCTGAATCAGCCACCACGAGCTCGGCGCATTCGCTTTCAGGTATGAAAATAGGGCTGGACAGCCTAAAATTAAGTGAGTAAGTCTCGCATTCGTGTTCGATTCGGGGTAGAATCGGGGTATGGCAGGAGCTTCGGATCCCCAGTCACACACCCCGCAGACACCCGGTTCCGGGGCCGCGGGGGATCAGCCCATCACGGTGGGCCCCGCATCCGGTGAGGCGTCCGCCGAATCCCCGAACGCGCAAGCCGGGTCAGCCCATCCGGTCGCGGTTGCCGAAGGCTTCGAGGGCGCTGAGGGGCTGGCCGGGTCGGTTCCATCGGTTCATGCGGATGCTGTCGCCCGGCTAACCGAAGCGCGTTCAGCTCTCGCAGACGCACTGGCGGCGATCCCAGTGGGACTGCTCAGCGATGCGGAAGCGGTCACGACACTCAAGGAGGTGGAGGCCATCGGCCGGACCGTCGACGCGGCCCGGGTGAACACCGCCACGGATGTGGACCGGCGGGCTCGGGTGCTCGGCCGGGAAGGCCTGGCCTGGAAGATGGGCTGCCGGGGGCCGTGGGATGTACTTACCCGGGTGACGCGGGTGTCGGCCCGGGAGGTCAAGCGGCGCATCAAGCTCGGGGATGCGGTGTTGCCCCGCCGGGCGGGCCTGGCGGTGTTGCCGCCGTTGTTCCCGGTCGTCGGGGCCGCCCTGACGACGGGGGACATCGGGGTGGAAGCGGCCGAACTGATCACCACCGGGCTCGGGTCGGTCAGTCACCGGGCGGTCCCGGCCGAGGTCGAGGTCGCCGAACGTGCCCTGGTCGCCACCGCGGCCGGGTGGATCACCCCGGAAACCGAGATCCTCGCCGGCGCCGGAGTGCCCGCGGCCGCGGACCTGATCCGCGGCATGGTGCTCCAATGGCAGGCCATCCTCGACCCCGACGGGACGCTCCCGCAGGAAGACCTCTTTGAGGCGAAATCGAACATCGGCTTCGGACAGTTGAAGAACGGCCTGTACCCGGTGAAGGGCGGGGTCACACCGGAGGCTCTACGGGATGATGAACACCCTCTTCGACGCGTTCCTCAGCTTCCACGCCCGGCCCGCGTTCCCCACCGAAGAGGAGCAAGCCCTGATGAATTCCGGGCAGCTGATCCCCGGCGCCGAGACCGAGGAAACCGACACCGGCCCGGAACTCGACGTGATCGAGGCGGAGCCTGCGGGAGCGACGCGCGGATACCCGCACGGGCGGGGAGAAACGTGCGGACATCCTCCGGGCGTTGTTCGAGCATGCCGCCCGGGACGAGGACACGCCCAGCATGGGCGGGTCGGCGCCGACGGTGATGGTGCACGTGAACGCCGCCGACCTTGCCTCCGGGGTCGGCGTCGGGTGGATCGACGGCGTGGAAGCCCCGGTATCGCTCAAGACCGTGCATCAGCGGATCTGTGACGGCGGCTTCCAAGGGGTCCTGTTCGGGGCGAACAACCAGGTCCTCAAGCTCGGTCCGGAGCGACGGTACTTCAACCGGGCGCAACGCCGGGCGATCACCGCCCGCGACGGCGGCTGCATCATCCCAGGCTGTACAGCACCGGCTCACTGGGCCGAGGTGCACCACGTGAAGCCGTGGGCGAAGGACGGCCTGACGACCGTGGACAACGGTGTCCTACTCTGTTGGTTCCATCACCACACCATCGACACCTCGGGGTGGGAGATCCGCATGGTGAAAGGATCACCGCAGGTGCGGGCCCCCGGACTGATCGACCCGCAACGGCTCTGGCGGCCACCGAACCGGCACCGCGCCCACCAGGTCCTCACCGGACCACCCAACCGCGGGTGACCGGTCCGACTGACCGGCACGACGGACCGGGCGAACGGGGGCCGCGCCGGACGCGGGCCGTCGCTATAGGGTGTCGTTCTCGGAGGCGTTCGGTCATCGTGACCTGACCGCAACATGCGGAACCGGATTTCAGACATCCGTTTCCATATGATTTAGCCGAGGGTGACGAAGGAGGCTCTGTGTCCGTAGACCGACCGGCCATCCGCTTGCGGGGGCTGACGAAATCCTTCGGTGCGGGGAACGCCGTCGACGGGGTCGATCTCGACATCGTCGAGGGCGAATTCTTCTCGATGCTCGGCCCGTCCGGCTCCGGAAAGACGACCGTCCTCCGGCTGATCGCGGGCTTCGAACAACCCACGAGCGGAACGGTGTCCCTCCAGGGAGAAGACGTGACCGACCGAGCTCCCTTCGACCGCGACGTCAACACCGTGTTCCAGGACTACGCGCTCTTCCCACATATGACCGTGCTCGACAACGTGGCATACGGCCTGCGGGTGCGCGGTGTCGGCAGGCGCGAACGTCGCGAGCGGGCCAGGGCGGCCCTCGACACCGTGCGACTCGGTGGCTTCGGCGACCGGAAGCCCGGACAGCTCTCCGGCGGGCAACGGCAGCGCGTGGCCCTGGCCAGGGCCACGGTCGTGCAACCCAAGGTGCTGCTCCTCGACGAGCCCCTCGGAGCCCTCGACCTCAAGCTGCGCGAGCAGATGCAGGTCGAGCTCAAGGAACTCCAGCGCGAACTCGGCATCACCTTCATCTTCGTCACCCACGACCAGGAGGAGGCGCTCACGCTCAGCGACCGGATCGCCGTCTTCAACGAGGGCCGGATCGAGCAGCTCGGCACCCCGGCCGAGATCTACGATCACCCGATCTCGCCGTTCGTGGCCGCCTTCGTGGGCACGTCCAACGTGTTCAGCGACGAACTGTCGCTGCGTGTGCTCGGTCGCGGCGGTATCCACTCCGTGCGGCCGGAGAAGATGACGGTCGCGAGGCTCGAGTCCCCGATCAGCGGCGACCGCTCGGCGCCGGGCATCCTCGCCGAAGTGATCTATCTGGGCAGCAGCACCCGGATCATCGTCGACCTCGACGCGGGAATGCGCGTCGTCGTGCAGGAACAGAACGATGCGCGTCGGGTGGGGGACGAGGAACGCGGCGCCCGCGTGCGCGTGGCCTGGTCCGACCTGGACACGGTCACGATCGTCGCAGACCGGCACGCGGATTCCCTGGATCCGACACCGTAACCCGCCCACCCAAGAATGGAGACCGAAATGAACCGCCATGCGCCCCACCGCAACTCCAAACTGACCGCCCTGACCGGGCTCGCCATCGCCTCGATCGCCCTCCTCACGGCGTGCGGAACCACGACGTCCGGGGCGACCAAGCCCACCGCATCCGCGCCCACCGCCCTCGGCGCGAACGAGGGCGCCGTCTCGATCCTCGCGTGGCCCGGCTATGTCGAGGACGGCAGCAACGACCCGACCGTGGACTGGGTCAGCGCCTTCCAGGACGAGACCGGCTGCAAGGTCACGAGCAAGACCTACGGCACCTCCGACGAGGCGTTCAACCTGATGAAGACCGGCGACTACGACGTCGTCGCGGCGTCGGGGGACGCCTCCCTGCGCCTGGTCGCCGCCGGAGACGTCGCCCCGGTGAACACCGATCTGATCCCGAACTATGCCGGAATCTACGACTTCCTCAAGCTCCAGGCCTGGAACAGCGTCGACGGCATCTCCTACGGCATCCCGCACGGCTACGGCGCCAACCTGTTGATGTACAACAAGAATGTCGTCACGCCTGCCCCGACCTCGTGGGACGTCGTGTTCGACAAGTCCTCCGCCTACAAGGGCAAGGTCACCGCTTACGACTCCCCGATCTACATCGCGGATGCCGCCATGTACCTGATGAAGCACCAGCCCGATCTCGGGATCAAAAACCCATACGCCCTCGATGAGAAGCAGCTCGCAGCGGCCGTCGACCTGCTCAAGCAGCAGCGCCCGAACATCGGAGAATACTGGTCCGACTACCTCAAGTCGGTGCAGTCCTTCGAGACCGGAGACACGGTCGTCGGCACCACCTGGCAGGTGATCCGCAACTCACTCGCTGCCGGGACCCCTGCCGAGGTCACGGTTCCGTCAGAGGGCGTCACCGGCTGGTCGGACACCTGGATGATCGCCTCGAAAGCCGCCCACCCGAACTGCGCATACGCCTGGCTCAACTACATCGCAAGCCCGAAGGCGAACGCGCAGGCGACCGAGTACTTCGGTGAGGCACCGTCGAACCAGAAGGCCTGCGAGTTCATGACCGACCCCAACCAGTGCGCGACCTATCACGCCGGAGACGCCGACTACGCGTCGAAGATCTGGTACTGGACGACGCCGATCGCCAAATGCATCGACGGCCGGACCGATGTGACCTGCACCGACTACGCGGCCTGGACGACCGCGTGGCAGGAGATCAAGGGCTGATGCTCCAACCCGAATCCGGCGGGCCGGTCCCGGCGCCCCGCGACACCGGGGCCCGCCGGATCTCGGTCTTCCTGAGCCGGCACCCCCGGCTCCGACTCTCCCTGCTGCTCTCGGCCCCGCTGTTCTGGCTCGGACTGGTCTACATCGTGGCCCTCGCGGCGCTCCTGATCACGGCACTGTGGACGGTCGACACGTTCACGGGAACCATCACGCAGACGTGGACGCTCGACAACATCGTGACCGTCCTGACCGGCTCGCTGTACCAGACGGTGACCCTGCGCACCCTCGGCGTCGCCGTGGTCGTGACCGTCGTCGACGTGCTGGTCGCCCTGCCGATCGCGTTCTACATGGCCAAGGTTGCGAGCACCCGGTGGCAGCGGGTGCTCGTGATCGCCGTGCTGATGCCACTGTGGGCGAGCTACCTGGTCAAGGCCTATGCGTGGCGCTCGGTGCTGTCGAGCGACGGCATCGTCGACTGGCTCGTTGCGCCGTTCGGCGGCCAGACCCCGGGCTACGGGCTCCCTGCGACGGTCATCACCCTCGCCTACCTCTGGCTGCCGTACGTGATCCTGCCGATCTACGCCGGCTTGGAACGCGTTCCGGACTCCCTGCTCGAGGCATCCGGCGACCTCGGTGGCCGGACCGGATCCACCCTCCGGCTCGTCGTGCTGCCGATGATCTGGCCGGCGATCATCGCCGGTTCGATCTTCAGCTTCTCGCTCACCCTCGGCGACTACATCACGGTCAACATCGTCGGCGGGGCCAACCAGATGCTCGGCAATCTCGTGTACACGAACGTCGGCGCGGCGAACAACCTGCCCCTTGCGGCGGCGATCGCGCTCATCCCGATCGTGATCATCTTCGGATACCTCGCCGCCGTGCGCCGCACCGGCGCCCTGGACAACCTGTAGGAGGAGAGATGCGACTCAGCAGACCGGCGCGAGCTGTCCTCGCTGCCCTGACCGGGATCATTCTCGCGGTGATCTACCTGCCGCTCATCGTCGTGCTGATCAACTCTTTCAGTACGAGCACGAACCTGACCTGGCCGCCGCCCGGGTTGACCTTAGAGTGGTGGGTGAAGGCCTTCCGCAATGAGGGCGCCCTCAACGCGATCGCGACGAGCGTGCAGATCGCGATCGTGGCGACCCTGGTGTCCCTCGTCCTCGGCACCCTGATCTCGCTCGCCCTGCAGCGGTTCGCGTTCTTCGGACGCGACGCCGTGAGCCTCCTCGTGATCCTGCCGATCGCGCTCCCCGGCATCATCACGGGCATCGCGCTCAACAATGCCTTCCGCACGATCCTGGGCATTCAGCTGTCGATCGCGACCGTGATCATCGCGCACGCGACCTTCTGCATCGTCACGGTGTTCAACAACGTCATTGCCCGTCTCCGCCGCGTCGGCATGAACTTCGAGGAGGCGTCGGCCGATCTCGGAGCGGGACTCTGGACCACCTTCCGACTCGTGACCTTCCCGCAGCTGCGTTCTGCGCTCTTCGCGGGCGGACTGCTCGCCTTCGCGCTGAGCTTCGACGAGATCATCGTGACGACGTTCACCGCGGGGTCGAGCGTGAAAACCCTGCCGATATGGATCCTCGACAATCTGTTCCGGCCGAATCAGGCCCCGATCGTCAACGTCATCGCCGTTGTCCTCGTGCTGGTCTCGATCGTGCCGATTTACGTCGCGCAGCGACTCGCGGGGGCGGAGAAAGTCACCCGCTGACCACGAGGCGATTTCAGCGCCCGTCGCGCCCGGTGAGTGCGAGCAGCCGGGCCTGCAGCGGCGCGTCGTCGGGAAGGGGAACCGGGGGAGCGAAGAGGCCGCTCGCTTCGAGGGCGTCCTTCTGCGGCTCGAAGACAGTCCAGACGGCCGCGACGAGGTCGTCGTCGAGGGACTCGTCGGCGGAGACGGCGCGGGCGAGGTCCCAGGTGTGGATGGTCACCTCCGCGACCTGTTCCCGCAGGTATGCCTCCGCGGTGACCGTCTCGGACGCCAGCCGGACGGGAGCATCCGCGGGAGCCTCTGACCAGGCGGCGGTCGCGAGGGCGGAGTACGTATCCCATTCCGCCTGGAGGTCAGAACCGAGCGGGGCGCGGGTGAGGCGAGCCTCGAGGCCCGAGCGTCCCGCCAGGAGCCGAGGCACGGTCTGCTGGCCTCGGACGACGTGGCGCACGAGGTCGCGGACGGTCCACTCCGAGTCGGGGGTCGGCGCGTCCCAGCTTGTGACGTGCGCGAGCCGGGCGCTGAACTCCTGGTGGGCCTGCTGCTGCAGTGCGATCCAGTTCGATTCCATGAGGGCTCCTTTCGTTGCACGATGCAACCCCTGCGGTCGTCGGTGCATTCCGCCTCGCACGCTACCCGCAGACCGGGTC
This sequence comes from Cryobacterium breve, assembly GCF_027594785.1. Taxonomy (GTDB): domain Bacteria; phylum Actinomycetota; class Actinomycetes; order Actinomycetales; family Microbacteriaceae; genus Cryobacterium; species Cryobacterium breve_A. The sequence goes on along the minus strand of NZ_CP075584.1, from coordinate 798,230 downwards.
TGCTCGCAGGGTCGGCGGTGTGGGTTAGGGTCTCAGGGTGAGCAGGCAGGACGGAAGCGACCGCACGGTCTCGGCGGCGAACGTCGACGACTCCTCCGCGACCCTGCTCCACATCGACATGGACGCGTTCTTCGCGTCCGTCGAGCTGCTCGACCACCCGGAGCTGGTCGACAAGCCCGTCATCGTCGGCCATCGCTCCGGACGCTCCGTTGTAACGGCAGCCAACTACGTCGCGCGGCGCTACGGCGTCAACTCGGCCATGCCGATGGCGCTCGCCCTGCGGCGCTGCCCCGACGCGGTCGTCCTCGAACCACACATGGGCCGGTACCGGGACTTCTCCGAGCAGGTGATGGGCATCTTCACGGACATGACCCCGCTCGTCGAGCCGCTCAGCATCGACGAAGCATTCCTCGATGTCTCCGGAGCCCGCCGCCTGCACGGCTCGCCCGCCGTGATCGCGGCGCTGATCCGCGAGCGGGTCCAGAGCGAAACAGGGCTCACCTGTTCCGTCGGCGCAGCGTCGACGAAGTTCGTCGCCAAGATGGCGTCGAGCAGGGCAAAACCCAACGGCCTGCTCGTGGTTCCAGCCGAAGACACCCTCGCGTTCCTGCATCCGCTCCCCGTCGGCTCGCTCTGGGGCGTCGGCGCCGTGACCGAGAATTCGCTCCTCGGGCTCGGCCTGCGCACGATCGGCGACCTCGCCGCGATGCCGCTGCCGGTGCTGCAAAAGACGATCGGTGAGGTAGCGGGCCGCAAGCTCCACGAGCTCGCGTGGGGCAGGGACCCGCGCGGGGTGACCCTCGAGCGCGAGGAGAAGAGTGTCGGCCACGAGATCACCTTCGAACACGACGTCACGGATGTCGCCCGGTTGCGCAGCGAACTGCTCCGACAGTCCGACGCGGTGGCGGTCTCCCTTCGGCGGGCCGGGCTCGTCGGCCGCTGCGTCGTGCTGAAACTCCGGTACACCGACTTCAGCACCGTCACCCGCTCGCGCACCCTCGCCGAGGCGACCAACGTGGGCCGGCGCATCTACGAGGAGGCCGCGGCGAGCTTCGACCTGCTCGCCGCACGCGGCATCCGGGTGCGACTGATCGGGGTGCGGGTGGAACAGCTCGGCGACGGTGACGGGGCCGGCCTCGGCCTCTGGGACCCTGACGACGACTGGCGCGGTGCCGAACTCGCCGTGGACTCCGTCAGCGCGCGCTTCGGTCGCGGTTCGGTGCGGCCTGCCTCGCTCCTCGGGCCGAGCCAGGCTCGCCCGGTCGGCCTCGACGCCACCAAGCCGAACCCCCGCGCGGGCGAGCGCGGAGACGACAATCCCTGATGCCGGGCGTGGCGGAGCGTGACGGGGTATCTTGAGAATATGACTAGCCTCCCCGAAAAGCTCGCAGAAATCTCACGCTCCGCCGGTGTTCGGTCGGCATACGGTGACCCCGTCCTCGTCGACGGGATCACGATCGTTCCCGTCGCACTCGTCTACTACGGTTTCGGCGGCGGCGAAGGCGAATCCGGCGAGGGAGCCGGCACGGGTGGCTTCGGCGGCCCCGGGCACGGCGCCGGCGGCGGCGGTGGCGGAGTGTCCATCCCGGTGGGCGCCTACGTGAAGTCCGAGGGCACCGTGCGCTTCGAGCCCAACGTCATCTCCCTGCTCGCCGTCGGGATCCCGTTCGTCTGGGTCGTCGGCAAGACGCTCAGCCACGTCATCCGGGCACTCAAGAAGTAGCCCTACGCGAATGCGTCGGGGATTCCGTCGTTGTCCGCGTCCGCCGTCTCCTTGAGGTCGATCTGCCGGTAGTGCCGGTTACGGCTGCGCAACACGACGGCGGCGAGCAGGGCCGCGAGCAGTGACGCCGTGAGGATGGCCACCTTGGCGTGGTCGTCCTCGGTTGTGCCGTGCCCGAAGCCGAGCTCGCTGATCAACAACGACACCGTGAAGCCCACTCCGGCGAGCATGGCGACTCCGATCACGTCGACCCAGGCCAGGTCGGGGTCGAGCGATGCCTTCGTCGTGCGGGTGACGAGCCAGGTCGCACCGAGGATGCCGACCGGTTTGCCGAGCACGAGGGCGACGATGATCCCGATCGCGACGGGGTCGCTCAGGGCCGCCGCGAGACCGGCGGGCCCACCGATCGCGACCCCGGCCGAGAAGAAGGCGAAGACCGGGACGGCGAATCCCGCCGACAACGGCCGGATCCGGTGCTCGAGGGTCTGGGCGAGCCCGGCGCCCGCGTCGGGTCCGCCGCCCCGACGGCTGCGGAGTACGGGCACCGCGAAACCGAGCAGCACTCCGGCGACGGTGGCGTGGATGCCGGACGCATGGACCAGGACCCAGGTCACCACGCCGAGCGGCACGAGTACGAGCCATGCCAGCCACGGTTGCGTCCCGAAGTGGAAGGAGTATCGGTGCGCGAGGAATGCGAAGAGGGCGAGCGGCACCGCAGCCGCCGCAAGAAGGAGCGGCTGCAGGTCGCTCGTGTAGAAGAACGCGATGATCGTGATCGCCAGCAAGTCGTCGACGACCGCGAGGGTCAGCAGGAACACCCGGAGGGCGCTCGGAAGGTGTGAGCCGATCACGGCAAGCACGGCGACGGCGAAGGCGATGTCCGTCGCGGTCGGCACCGCCCAGCCCCGCAGCGCCTCCGCCCCGCCGCCGAGGTTCACGAGTGTGAAGAAGACCGCAGGGGTCAGCACGCCGCCGATGGCCGCGGCAACGGGGACGACCGCGCGATCCAGGGTGCGCAGGTCCCCGGCGACGAATTCACGTTTGAGTTCGAGGCCGGCGAGAAAGAAGAAGATCGCGAGCAGGCCGTCGGCCGCCCAGGCTCCGACGCTGAGCTGGAGGTGCCAGGGCTCGTAGCCGAACTCGAAGTCCCGCACGGCGAAGTAGAGTCCGGAAGCCGGCGAGTTCGCGAGGATCAGGGCGATGACCGTCGCAACGAGCAGGAGTGCCCCGCCGACCGTTTCGCGACGGAGGATCTGACTGATCCGCACGTATTCCGGATAGCTGCTGCGCCGGAAAACCGCGCCGATGCCCCGGGGATTGCGGGGGGCGGGGGAGGCTCCTGATGGGTTCGCGGGTGCATTCATGGGTGGATCCTCTGGTTTCGGGCTCGATGAGCGGACGCCGACCAGACTTCCCGGCACACCTGCTTTAACTGTACACGGGCCCCTCCGCGCCCCTGCCCACTGCGGGAACCCGGCACGGTCTATACCCCGGGTCTATACTCAGTATCGAACACGGGAGTCCGGTCAACCGGGCTGAGAGGAAGCTTCCTAGGCTTCGACCGTCGAACCTGATCTGGATCATGCCAGCGCAGGGAGGCAGAAACACTCATACCCGTGCCCTCAATTGCCATTGAAAGGGCGCGACACCATGCATTCAACAACCACCACACCCGCAGCCCGGGTTCGCAACTACCGCTGGCGGGTCGTCGACATCGTCGTCGCCAGCGTGATCGGCGTCGCGAGCGGCGTCATCTTCTGGGCCTGGGGCCTGGCCTGGACGCCGCTCAGCGCCGTCCTGGCCTTCACTCCCGGCCTCGAGGGCCTCCTCGCCGGCGGCTGGCTCTTCGCCGCCGTGCTCGGCGGGCTCGTCGTGCGAAAGCCAGGCGCCGCCGTCTATACCGAAGTCGTCGCCGCCGTCGTCTCGATGCTGATCGGGACCCAGTGGGGCTTCTCGACCCTGATCTGGGGCGTCGTCGAGGGCCTGGGTGCGGAGATCGTCTTCGCGCTGTTCCTCTATTCGAGCTGGAAGCTCGGCACCGCCCTCCTCGCCGGGGCCGGAGCCGGCGTCGCGGTCGGTATCCTCGACGTCCTGAACAGCTACGCCGCCGTCGACGACGCGATCAAGGTGACTTACTTCGTCTCCGCCGTCGTCTCCGGCGTGGTCCTCGGCGGACTTGTCTCCTGGCTGGTGTTGCGCGGTCTAGTGCGTTCGGGGGCCCTGAGCCGATTCGCCGCCGGCCGCGCCACCCAGCGCGCCACCGTGTAGCGGATGCCCCTGGATCCCGATTCCGTACGCCCGGTCGCGGGCGCGCATGTGCGCGCCCGCGGCTGGGGCTGGCGGCACGCCGGACGGCGCGCGCCCGCGGTCTCCGGACTCGACCTCGACATCCGCCCGGGCGAACGCGTGCTGCTGCTCGGCGCGAGCGGCGCGGGCAAGAGCACCTTCGTGCACGCCCTCGCCGGAGTGCTCGGCGCTGAGGATGAGGGCGACGAGACCGGCGAACTGCTTATCGACGGCTGGCGGCCGGCGGATGCCCGTGGCCGGGTCGGTCTCGTGCTGCAGGACCCGGATTCCCAGGTCGTGCTCGCGAGAGTCGGCGACGACGTCGCCTTCGGTTGCGAAAATCTCGCCGTGCAGCGGGACGAGATCTGGCGCAGGGTCGGTGTCGCCCTCGAGGCGGTCGGCCTGCGGCTGCCGCTCGATCACCCCACCTCCGCGCTCAGCGGCGGCCAGAAACAACGCCTCGCCCTCGCCGGCGTGCTGGCCATGCGGCCGGGCCTGCTCCTGCTCGACGAGCCGACCGCCAACCTCGACCCCGACGGCGTGATCGAGGTGCGCGACGCCGTCCGTCGTACCCTCGACGCCTCCGGAGCGACCCTGATCGTGATCGAACACCGGGTCGCCGTGTGGCAGGACCTCGTCGACCGGGTCATCGTGCTCGATGCCGCCGGCGGAGTCCTGGCCGACGGGCCGACCGGCACCGTGCTGCAGTCCGAGGGCGAACGGCTCGCAGCGGCCGGGGTCTGGGTGCCGCATCTTCCGCCGCGGCTTCCCGGCCGACTGCCGAGCCGGCTGCCTGCCGACCTCGGACTCCGGGCCGGGGAGAGCAGCGGTTCCGGAGCCTCCTGTTGTCCGCGACCGAGCTCTTCGTCGGGCGGGTGCCGTTCGCCCGCCGCACCGCCCAGGTCGTCGCCGGCGGGATCGACCTCGCCATCGGGGCAGGAACGGCGACCGCGATCACGGGCCCGAACGGCGCGGGCAAATCGACGCTCGCACTCACCCTGGCCGGCCTGCTCGCCCCGGCGGGCGGTCGTCTCGCTGCGAGTCCCGGCCTCGCGGGCGGCCTCGGCACCGAACCGGTCCGCTGGCGCTCACGGGCCCTCCTCACCCGGATCGGTATGGTCTTCCAGGACCCCGAACACCAGTTCCTCGCCGGCTCCGTGCGCGCCGAACTCGCCATCGGCCCGCACGCCCTCGGCCTCGCCCCGGCGGAGCAGGTCCGCCGCGTCGATGAGCTCCTCGAGAGGCTCCGGCTCGACCACCTCGCCGAGGCGAACCCCTTCACACTCTCGGGCGGCGAGAAACGCCGGCTCTCGGTCGCGACCGTGCTCGCGAGCCGCCCGCGGCTGCTCGTGCTCGACGAGCCCACCTTCGGCCAGGACTCCCGCACCTGGCGGGAACTCGTCTCCCTCCTCGTCGATGTGCAGAGCGCGGGCACCGCTCTCGTCTTCGTCACCCACGATGAGGCTCCTGGTCGACACGATCGCCGGCTCCGAATACCGACTCACCGGCGGGCTGGCCGGGTCGGCGCCCGGGCCGGCGGCCGGGGCGCGCCGATGAGCCTCCTCACGCCGAGCATCCGCCCGAGCGCGGCGGCCCGGCTCAACCCCATCTCCAAGCTCGGCGCCGCCATCGTTGTCAGCCTGGCGTTGCTGCTTTCGATCGACTGGGTCTCCGCGCTCGTCGCTCTCGCGCTCGAAGGCGTCCTGCTGTTCTGGTGCGGGCTGAGTGCGCGGCAGTTCTGGCTGCGCACCTCGACGCTGTGGTTCGCAGCGCCCTTCGCGGGCCTGACCACGGTGCTGTACGGCCGCGACTCCGGAGCGGTGCTCCTGACCGTCGGTTTCGTGACGGTGACGGATGGCTCGGTCCAGCTCGGCCTGGCCATCGCGCTTCGCGTTCTCGCGATCGGCCTGCCGGGGATCGTGCTCCTGGCCACGACGGACCCGACCGACCTCGCCGACGGGCTCGCGCAGGTGCTGCGCCTGCCTGCCCGGTTCGTGCTCGGCGGACTCGCCGGCCTGCGCCTCGTCGGGATGTTCATCGAAGACTGGCGTTTCCTCAGCCTCGCCAGGCGCGCGCGGGGAGTCGGTGACGGCGGCGGACCGATCGGGGCCCTCCGTCGCTTATTCGGTCCGGCCTTCGCCCTGCTCGTCATCTCGGTCCGCCGCGGGAGCAAGCTCGCAACGGCCATGGAGGCCCGCGGCTTCGGGACCGCGCCGCGCACCTGGGCCCGCGAATCGGAGATCGGGGCCGGGGATGCGGTGATGCTGGGGCTCGGCGTCGGCGTCGCCGGGATCTCGATCGCGGTCGCGATCTGGGCGGGAACGTGGCACTTTGTCCTCTCCTGACCAGGTGCGGCTCGCACCGGTGGTGGCCGCAATAGCCGCACAGCAGAGGGCGGATGCCGCACCCGTCGTCATCCTCATCGACGGGCCGAGCGGTGCGGGCAAGAGCACCCTCGCCGACCGCATCCTCGACGCGTGGCCTTCGACGGCTGGGCGGACGTCTGGGCGGACGGCGGGGCGGCCCACGCTCATCCGGCTCGACGACATCTATCCCGGCTGGAACGGACTCGCCGCCGCGAGCGCGCACCTGACCGAACACGTGCTGCGCCGACACCGTGCCGGGCTGCCCGGTGCCTGGCGTCGCTATGACTGGGGCTCCGCCGCGCCGGCGGAATGGCACCCGGTCGACCCGGCCCGCCCGCTGCTCGTCGAGGGCTGCGGCACCCTCTCGGCGGCCAATGCCGGACTGAGCGATGTACGGATCTGGCTCACGGCCGACGACGCGGAACGCAAGCAGCGGGCCCTCGCACGAGACGGTGAGGCGTTCCGGTCGCACTGGGACCAGTGGCAGGCGGAATGGCAGGGATTCCTCGTGCGTGAGGACCCGGCGCGTTGGGCGACGATCGAACTCGACGGAACCCCCGGCCTCCGCTGAGAACGGGGAAATCGGACTACCGTTAGGACATGACTAGTCCAGCTCCCGAAGAAGTTTTCTACACCGCCGAATTCATCGATGGCCCCCTCGAAGGGCAGGTCGATTCCCGAGTGCTCGTGCAGGGTGCGCATGACAGCCGGATCAGCATGGTCTCCCTCGTCGAGGGCATCGAGACCCTGTTCTGGTACGACGAGGTCGACGAACGCGATGTGCAGGGCCGCATCCACGTGCGCTACCGCTTCGACGCGACGGACAGCGACCCGTACGTGCCGGAAGACCAGCCGGAGTAGTCGCCTACTGCTCCAGGAGCGCCGAGATCATCGGCACCGGGTTGAGCAGTCGCCAACCCGGTCCGGGAGCGCTGATCGTCGCATCCAGCACGAGGGGTGAGGTCACGGCCTCACCGCTCGCATCCACGGTGACCCGGCCGACCGTCGCACCGGAGCGACCGGTCGCGAACGCGTCCAGGTCGAGTGTTGCTGCTCCCACCGGGGTGGCCTGCCAGCCGAACCGGGTCTTGCCGGTCTTCACGACGCCCGATGCCGTCGCGTCCCAGGGGGCGTCGAAGCGAACGTATGCCGCGCCCTCCGCGAGGATCGGGAGGTCGGTGACGCCCGCCTTCGCGCTGGCCATCAGCGCCTTCCAGATCGGCCGTGAGCGTGTCGTAGTCCGGCTCGCCGATCACGGCCCCTGCAAAGGTGAAGGTCGCCGGTGCCGTTCCGACGCTAGCGGTGAACAGGAAACAGACGCCGCCGGCATCCGTATAGCTGCGGGAGAGGCCGGTGATGCCCTCTTCGGCCAGGTACGCCGTCGTATTGTCGACTCCGCGCTGGCCGACGAGAGCGGATGCCGGGCTCGCCAGAATCTGGCTGATCACCGGGTTGGTCGCGGCGAGGCCCGCGAGCCGCGCCAGGTCCGTTCCGGTCCCGACGCTCGCATCCGCGAGGCCGGTGGCATCTGCGACGTGGATGCCCGCGAGGCCTTCCTTGGCGAGCCAGGCGTTGGCGGCGGTCACGTACGCGTCGACCGAGCCGAAGGCCCACCGGGCGAGGGTGTCCGCGTGGTTGTTGCTCGAGCCGAGGATCATCGCCTGCAGGAGTTCCTGCTGCGTCCAGGTCTCACCGGGGAAGACGATGACCGTGCGCGCGCCATTGGCCACGTAGTCGAGGTAGTCCTGGTAGTCGGCGGGCGTGATAGGCACGCCGGGCCCGGCGGCGCCCGCATCGATCGGCTTGGCCGAGAGCACGACGAGGGCGGTGACGATCTTCGCCGCTGCGGCCATCGGCAGCGGCGTTGTGCTGCCTGCTGCGGCGATCGCGGTAGGTGCGACCGTCGTCGCGGCGTTTGCCGCACCTGCGGCCGGTGGCACGAGGCTCACGACTGCGCTCGTGCCCGCAGCGGGGAGCACCGGGGGAGTGGCGGCTGCCGGAGCCACCGGCGCAGAGACCACGGTCGCCTTCACCATCGGGAGCGGCCCGAGGAGCGTCGCGGGCCCATAGACGCCGATGACAAGGATGGCGAGGGCACCGACCGTGATGCCCAAGGCGCGGCCGGGCCGGAATTTACTCATGAGTCGAGGCTAACAAGTGCCGGTCATCCCCAGCCGAGCTCGTGCAGCCTGTCGTCATCGATCCCGTAGAAATGTCCGATTTCGTGCACGAGGGTGATGTGCACCTGGTCGCGAAGTTCGTCGAGGGAACCGACGATCGCGAGCAGGGATTCCCGGTACAGGATGATCCGGTCCGGCATCTCGCCGAAACCGTACTGGTCGCGGTGCGTCAGGGCCACCCCGTCGTAGAGGCCGAGGGTGTCCAGGGAACCGTCCTCCGGACGATCCTCGACCACGAAGATGACGTTCTCGAGCCCGTCGACCATGTCATCGGGAAGGAGATCGAGTTCGTCGACGACGAGCTTCTCGAACTCGTCGTGACTGAACTTCTCGGCGTTGAAGTCATCTGGGCTGAGCTGCGGCATCCGTTCAGCATGTCATAGGAATACGATGCTGAACGGACTGCCGACTTCACTTGGGGTGACTGACGGGGCTTGAACCCGCGACCTTCCGGACCACAACCGGACGCTCTACCAACTGAGCTACAACCACCATGTGCTGCGCTTTTCCCGAAGGATCAGCGGCAACTCAAGAATTCTATTACACGTTTGGACTGAATGTGGACACGGCGTCGGCGGCGCGTGCTTTTGCCTCGTCGCTCGTGGGCCCGGGGTCGGCCACGAACACGGTCTGGCGGTAGTACGCAAGCTCGCGAATCGACTCGAGAATGTCGGCGAGGGCACGGTGGCCGCCGTCCTTGGTCGGGGCGTTGAAGTACACCCGCGGGTACCAGCGGCGGGCGAGTTCCTTGATGGAGGAGACGTCGACGTTGCGGTAGTGCAGCTGGTTGTCCAGGCGCGGCATGTATTTGGCGAGGAACGAGCGATCCGTCCCGATCGAGTTGCCGGCGAGCGGGGCCTTCTGTTCCGCCGGGATGAATTTGAGCACGTACTCGAGCACCTCGAATTCGGCCTCGGCCGCGCTGACCCCGTTCGGGATCTCCTCGATGAGGCCGGAGGTCGTGTGCATGTTGCGCACGAAGTCGTTCATGTTCGCGAGCGCGGAGGCGTTCGGCTTGATGATGATGTCGAGGCCCGGGTCGATGACGTTGAGGTCGTAGTCGGTGATGACCACGGCAATCTCCACCAGTTCATCGTTTTCCAGGTCGAGCCCGGTCATCTCGCAATCAATCCAGACCAACCGGTCACTGCTTTTTGTCATGGTCCGAGTCTAGCGGCGGGCTCCGACGCGGGCCCCGGCCCGCCAGCGAGCCCGGCCGGGCCGACCGCGGCGGCGGGGTCCGGGTCTGCGGTATCGTTGAAGCGCTCCGCGCCCCCGTAGCTCAGTGGATAGAGCAGCGGCCTTCTAATCCGCTTGTCGTTGGTTCGATTCCAACCGGGGGCACCGCATCACGCCGCGTACGGCACTTCCGCGCAGCGGATGCCGCGACAACCAGTCACCGGATCCGGAGAATGCTTCCGACGCCCAGGGGATAGTCTCCCGGCCGGGATCCCGTGGCCTCGACCAGGATCGGCCCAGGCGACGCCCCGCGATCCGTCGTGGGAAACCAGGGCCGGCCGGGTGAGACGAGGATCAGCAGGCCGTCGGTGTCTCCGACCGGGGCGAAGTTGCGGCCGGGGTCACCGGCGTACGGCCGGACATCCGCTTCGGTCCTCAGGAATTCGGCCGTCGCAAGGACGTCGTTCGTCGCGACGCCGACCTCGCTGATGCAGAGCAGGTCGGCGCTCGTGAAGGCGCCGCGGGTGTCGTTGTCGAGGTCGCGCCGGACGATGAGCTCGAGGACCGAACGGTCCGGCCCGGAGAAGTAGAGCGAGCGGGCATTCCAGGCCGCGAACTCGAACTCGTCGGCATCGGGAGTGCCGATCAGGGTGGATCGGGGCTCCAGCCAGTCCCGGGCCGCTGAAAACTTGTTGGAGGGGATCGTAATGGCCAGGTGGTGCCGGCCGACGGTCTCCCGGTCCTCCGTGAGCTCGAGCATGGTCGCCCCGATGCGCACCTGAACGGTGTCCGCATCCCCGTCGACCTTTCCGTCGACCTTCAGGAGAAGAACGTTCTCGAAGAATCCCGCTGCTGCGTCCGTGTCCCGAACGCGCGCGGACACCTTCGTGATCTGCATGCCTCCAGTCAAGACCTCCGGCCGCTGATTTCACAGCCCGCACCAGAGCAGAAACCCAGTGACCTCGGGGCGACCGGTCAGACCGTTTTGATAGATTCGATGCATGGGAGAACTTCAGGCGCGCATCATCGCCGAACTGCATGTGTCACCGACTATCGATCCGGCTGCCGAGATTCGCCGACGGGTGGACTTCCTCAAGGAATACCTGGTGAGTTCGGGTGCGAAGGGGTTGATCCTCGGCATCAGCGGCGGACAGGACTCCTCCCTCGCCGGTCGACTGGCCCAGCTCGCCATCGAGGAGCTCGACGACGCCGGACAGGAATTCGAGTTCGTGGCGGTCCGACTTCCGTATGCCGTGCAGCACGATGACGCCGATGGCGAACTCGCGCTCGACTTCATCCAGCCGCACACTGCTCTCACCTTCAACGTGCAGCGCGCGGTCGACGGGATCGCGGCCGAATACGAAGACAGCACCGGGGAGGCCCTGCCCGACTTCGACAAGGGCAACGCCAAGGCCCGGGAGCGCATGGTCGCCCAATACGCCATCGCCGGGGCGCGCGGACTCCTCGTGATCGGCACCGATCATGCCGCAGAGGCCGTCACCGGCTTCTTCACCAAGTACGGCGACGGCGGTGCGGACGTGCTGCCGCTCACCGGACTGACCAAGCGCCAGGGCAAGGCGCTCCTCATCGAACTCGGCGCGCCGAAGCACCTGTACCTCAAGGCGCCGACGGCCGACCTGCTCGACGGCAACCCCGGCCAGACCGATGAGGACAACCTCGGCCTGCGCTACGAGCAGATCGACGACTACCTCGAGGGTCTCCCCGTCGACGACGAGGTCGCTGCGGCCATCGAGGCCCGGTTCCTGAACACCGAGCACAAGCGTCAGGTGCCGGCGTCCCTCTTCGACGAGTGGTGGCGCTGAGCCGCTCGGCGCCCGCCGGACACCGTTAAGCACGAATCGCCCGGAGCATCGAATGCTCCGGGCGATTCTTTGTGCGTGGCAGCGCTACGGGTGGTTGATCGGCGCCGGACGCACCTCGAGGGCCTGCACGTCATCGAGGAGGCGCTGGGTCTCCGTCGACGGCGTGGACTGGCTGGCCGCGTGCACGCTCGGTGCGGGAGAGGCGGGGACGGGTGCGGCCGGAAGGGCCTCGTTGAACTGGTCATGATGCTGCTGGGCAGCCCACGCATCCTGCTGGGCGAGAAGGCTCGATTCCGAGCTGGAATTCTGCGTCTTCCACCGGTCAAGGTCGCTCTGGAACACCTTGCGGGTACGGCGGGGCTTGTCCTGCCACTCGATCAGGCGATCGCGGAACTCCAGAAGGGCCGGCTCCAACTGGTAACCGAAGGTCGCCGAGGTGCGCTTGAGCTCGTTGAGCTGGTGCGAGGCCCAGTCGGCCGCGACGCCCGCGCCGCGAATCGGAAGAAGGCGCACCTGGATGTCGGCCTGACCGACGGCACGGTCCGCCATGACCTGCTCCTGCGGGGTGAGGGAATTCCAGACGGATGCCTCGGTCGCGGCATCGATGAGAGCGCCGATGGCGGCGGCCTTGAGCTCCCGGTCGTGCTGAACGAGGAGCCTGCTTGATAGCGCCGCGCCCGATCAGGGCTGTGAGAACGCCGGCGATCACGATCGCAACGATGAACACCACGGCTGTGTTCACCACGGTCTGGTTGCTGGCTGCCGTGAGCCAGGATACGAAACTATTCCACCACGTCATGTGCCGCACTGTATCGCGAGCTCGGCGGCTTGGGCTGCTTTGCCGACGGCGTGCCTCAATGTGGGTGCCTCAATGTGGTCGGAGAACCCATGGCGGCCCGGCTCTTCATCGGAAGCAATCCGCCGCATCCGCCAGCTGCCAGAAGGTGCCCAGGTCAAGCGTGCGGGTGGCCGGCAGCAGCCGCCGCGCGGCGAACGATTCTCCGCGGTCGTCGAGCTTGCGTTCGATGTGGCCGAGGACGGCGCCCGACCGGCCGGTGACCCGCCAGAGACCGTCCTTCACCGGGACCAGGGCGAGGCCGCGAACGGCCGCGATGTCGCGGCGAGGGGCTCGAAGCGGGGCCAGGAACGGGGTGTCGGTCATGGGGTCCTCCGGTGCCGGGTGGCGGGGTCTCGGGTGGCTGGTGCTGTGTTCAGCACGCTACGGGGGACCCCCGACATTCGAACCGTGTCCCGGTGTCCCCGGGGAGACCGGGACGCCGGAGGGCTAGGGCAGCTGGATGGCGCTGGTGACACCGGGACCGGCCAGGTCCAGGTCGACCGGCCGATTGGCCCGGGCCGTCTGGGCCACCACGATCCCGGCGAGGACGAGCAGGGCGCCGAGCGCCTGGACCCCGTCGAGGGTCTCGCCGAGCCAGAGGAACGCGAAGGCGAACGCGAAGATGACCTCCGATGCGGATACGATTCCCGCCGCGGTCGCGGTCAGGCGCGCGAGGGCCATGTACGAGAGCAGGTACGGGGCGAAGGAACCGAGCACCCCGTTCCAGAGCAGGAGCGTCCAGAGCGGGGCCGCCACGGTGGCGAGATTGCCGTGCAGGCGCACGGACTCGGTGAGGAGTGCCGGGTCGATCTGCCACCATCCGCTGAGCAGCAGCCAGAAGGCGCTCGCGAACAGCATCGACCAGAAGGCCACGGCGAGCGGAGACGAGCTCGCGACCTGGCGCTCACCGACGAGGAAGTAGACCGCGAGGCAGATCGCCGCCGCGACGCCCGCGACGACCCCGAGCCCGGAAAGTGGGCTCGCCCAGATCTGCGCGACGACGGCCATGCCCACGAGCACACACCCGATCGCCCACCAGATCCGGGGCTTGACCCGTTCGTTGAAGACGAACCGCGCCACGAGGGCGATCAGGAGAACGCCGGAGTACTCGAGCATGAGTGCGATACCGACCGGGAGCAGGCTGATCGCGACGGCGTAGAACCACTGGATCAGCGCGACCCCGGCGACGCCGAGCAGGGCCATCACGGCGAGCTGGCGTCGGTCGATGCGGAACGCCGTGCGGTTCGTGACGAGCAGCACGGCGCCCGCGAGCACCATGATCACCGTGACCCTGACGAAGGTCAGCTGCGCGGGGGACAACCCCGCCTCAACGATGACTTTCGTCGTCGACCCGTTGAGCCCGAAGAGCAGGGACGCGAGGAGCGCGTACAGATACCCCAATCAGGAATCCCGGCCGGTGCCGTGCACCGCGAACGGCTCGATGTCCGTGATCTCGGCCTCGGTCAGCGTCGGCGCATCGAGGGCGGCGACGGTCTGTTCGAGCTGGTGCACGCTGCTGGCGCCGACGAGCACGCTCGTCACCTGCGGCTGGCGCAGGATCCAGGTCACCGCGAGTTGGGCGAGCGTCTGGCCCCGGCCGAGAGCGATCTCATTGAGGGCACGGGCTCGCTCGAAGTAGGTGTCCGTCAGGGCGTTCTCGGAGAGGAAACGGCTCGTCGCCGCGCGCGACCCTTCCGGGACGCTGCCGCCGAGGTACCGGTCGGTGAGGAGGCCCTGGGCGAGTGGGGAGAAGACGATGCTGCCGATACCGAGTTCGTCGAGCACGGGGAACAGGCCGTCCTCGATGTGCCGGTCGAACATCGAATAGCGCGGCTGGTGGATGAGCAGCGGGATCTTGTGCTCGGCGAGCGCCGCGGCGGCCGCCCTGGTCTCCTCCGGCGAGTAGTTGGACACGCCGACGTAGAGGGCCTTGCCCTGCTGGACGGCGGTCGCGAGGGCGCCCATCGTCTCCTCGATCGGGGTCTCCGGGTCCGGACGGTGCGAGTAGAAGATGTCCACATAGTCGAGGCCGAGGCGCCCGAGGCTCTGGTCGAGGGACGACAGCAGGTACTTGCGGGACCCGAAGTCGCCGTACGGGCCCGCCCACATGTCATAGCCGGCCTTGCTCGACACGATGATCTCGTCGCGGTACGGCCTGAAGTCCTCCGCGAAGATCCGGCCGAAGTTGGTTTCCGCTGCACCGTATGGCGGGCCGTAGTTGTTGGCGAGGTCGAAGGGCGTGACACCGAGATCGAAGGCCCTGCGCAGGATGGCCCGCTGGGTGTCGATGGGACGTTCGTGCCCGAAGTTGTGCCAGAGGCCGAGCGAGAGGGCCGGGAGCTTGAGCCCGCTCCGTCCGGTCCGGCGATAGGTCATGTCCGAGTAGCGGTTTTCAGCGGCGACGAAGCTCATGGGATCACTCTAGGGCCGCAGGGGGAGGGGACCCTCCTCAACAGGCATCCGTTCTGCGGTCTCGTCCCCGCAAACGGATGCCGCGGATCGTCCGTGTGCACACGGACGCACACTCGGACGTGACCCGGGGGCGTCGGAGACAGGCACGAGCGTCGCCCCCGGGCCTACGCCGGGCGAGCGTCCGGCGCCGACCAGGACGGGAGACACCATGAGCAACAGCATCACCGTGACCGGAATCGTGGCGACGACGCCGCGCCACCTCGTGACGAGCGCCGGCCTCGCGATCACGTCCTTCAGGCTGGCCTCGGGACAGCGCCGGTATGACCGGACCTTGCACAGCTGGGTCGACGCCGACACGAACTGGTACACCGTGACCGCGTTCCGCCATCTGGCCCACAACGTCGTGCGGTCGGTACGGAAGGGCGAGCATGTCCTCGTGGCCGGGCAGCTGCGGGTGCGAGCGTGGCAGAACGCCGAACGATCCGGCACCTCGGTCGAGGTCGAGGCCGAGGCGGTCGGCCATGACCTGTCCTGGTGCACAACGAACTACCTGCGCCCGGTGACGGACACGGCAGCGGCCACCCCAACCGCTGGTCCAACCGCCGCCCAAACGGCTGCCCCAACCGTTGGCCCAACCGCCGTCCCAGCCGCCGGCGCTGGCGAGCCGGCCGTGAGCTCGGTTTAGACTCGATGGCACTGGCCGCACCGCGGCCTCGGGAGGACAGACGTGCCGGCAGCACACAGGACGACACTCCGACCCGCTCTGGGCGTCGTCATCGGCGGCCTCGTTATCGCAGCCCTGGCCGGCTGTGCCTCAGGCGCCGCCGTACCGACGCCCGTGGCGACCACTCCCACGAGCACTCCGGTCGCCTCCGCGACGCCGACCGCCGCGGCCCCCGCGCCCGCAGTGCGACCCGAACTCGGCGCCCAGGCGAACATCGCATACTTCCAACCAGGTCGCAGCGGCCGTGGATCCCGCGTCGGGCGGTCGCGGCTTCGTGGACGCGCTCGTCGCCGCCGGATTCGACAAGGCGATGATCGAGGTCGGGTTCGACAAGACGAGCGTCAATCTCGATGCCGACTCCGTGCAATTCTCGGTCCGTTTCGCTGACGGGTGCCTGATCGGACAGAACGGGCCGAAGTCCGGCGGGTTCCACAGCATGGCCACCGCAGTGATCTCGACCGGCCGGTGTCTGATCGGGGCCACGCGGCAAATAGACTGGTAAGCACTATGGCCGAATTTATTTATACGATGGTCCGCGCACGCAAGGCGGTAGGCGACAAGCTCATCCTCGACGACGTCACGATGTCGTTCTTCCCCGGTGCCAAAATCGGCATCGTCGGGCCGAACGGTGCCGGAAAGTCGACGATCCTCAAGATCATGGCCGGCCTCGACACGCCGAGCAACGGGGAGGCGAAGCTCTCACCGGGCTACACCGTCGGCATCCTGATGCAGGAGCCGGAACTCGACGAGACCAAGACGGTCCTCGAGAACGTGCAGGAAGGCGTCGGCCCGATCAAGGCCAAGGTCGACCGGTTCAACGAGATCAGCGCCGCCCTGGGCGAACCTGATGCTGACTTCGACACCCTTCTCGCCGAGATGGGCACCCTGCAGGAAGCCATCGACGCCGCCGACGCCTGGGACCTCGACTCCCAGGCTCGAGCAGGCGATGGATGCCCTCCGCACGCCCCCGGGAGACTCAGCAGTCTCCGACCTCTCCGGTGGTGAGAAGCGTCGCGTGGCGCTGACCAAGCTTCTGCTGCAGAAGCCCGACCTCCTCCTCCTCGACGAGCCCACCAACCACCTCGACGCCGAGAGCGTGCTCTGGCTCGAGCAGCACCTCGCCCAGTACGCCGGCGCCGTTCTGGCCGTCACCCACGACCGGTACTTCCTCGACCACGTCGCCGAATGGATCGCCGAAGTCGACCGTGGCCACCTCTACCCCTACGAGGGCAACTACTCGACCTACCTCGAGAAGAAGCAGGAACGACTCCTGATCGCCGGCAAGAAGGACGCGAAGATGGCCAAGCGTCTCGCCGACGAACTCGAGTGGGTCCGCTCGAACGCCAAGGGACGACAGGCCAAGTCCAAGGCCCGCCTCGCCCGCTACGAGGAGATGGCCGCCGCGGCCGAGAGCACCCGCAAGCTCGACTTCGAAGAGATCCAGATCCCGGTCGGTCCCCGCCTCGGTGCCCAGGTCATCGACGCGAAGAAGCTGCACAAGGGCTTCGGCGACCGCGTACTCATCGACGGGCTCAGCTTCACCCTCCCGCGGAACGGCATCGTCGGCATCATCGGCCCGAACGGCGTGGGAAAGACCACCCTCTTCAAGACCATCGTCGGCAAGGAGCCGCTCGACGGCGGCGAGCTGAAGATCGGCGACACCGTCGACATCTCCTACGTCGACCAGGACCGCACCGGCATCGACCCGAACAAGTCGCTCTGGGAGGTCGTCTCCGACGGCCAGGACTACATCCAGGTCGGCAAGACCGAGATCCCGTCCCGCGCCTACGTGTCGACGTTCGGATTCAAGGGGCCCGACCAGCAGAAGAAGGCCGGCGTGCTCTCCGGTGGAGAGCGCAACCGCCTGAACCTCGCGCTCACCCTCAAGCAGGGCGGCAACCTGCTGCTCCTGGATGAGCCGACTAACGACCTCGACGTCGAAACCCTCGGCTCCCTCGAGAACGCGCTCCTCGAGTTCCCCGGTTGCGCCGTGGTCATCACTCACGACCGGTGGTTCCTCGACCGGATCGCGACCCACATCCTCTCCTACGAGGGCACGGACGAGAACCCGGCGAGCTGGTACTGGTTCGAGGGGAACTTCGAATCCTACGAGCAGAACAAAATCGAGCGGCTCGGCCCCGACGCCGCGAAGCCGCACCGGTCCGCGTACCGCAAGCTCACGCGCGACTAGGTCCCTGATGAAGCTGCACGTGCCGATCAGCCTGCGTTGGTCAGACCTCGACGCGTACGGCCACGTCAACAACGCCTCGATGCTGCGCCTCCTCGAGGAGGCGCGCATCCAGGCGTTCTGGCTCGACGACGAGGTGGACCCGGGCTCGGGGACCGGGACCGCCGTTCTCGACGGCCGGCCCGGCGCGGCAACGCTCACCGTGATCGCGCGGCTCGAAGCCGAGTACCTGTTGTCGATCCCGTACCTGCGGCAGCCGGTGGACATCCGCCTCTGGCTCGGCAAGCTCGGCGGCGCGAGCCTAGAGGTCTGCTACGAGGTCTGGGGGCCGGTGGACACCGAGCCGGCCGTGATGTACGCGCAGGCCAGTACGACGATCGTTCTCATCGACGCCGCGACGCAGCGCCCGCGCAAGATCAGCGCCGGCGAACGCGCCGCCTGGCTGCCCTACCTCGAAGACCCGGTACGGTTCACCCGCAGGGCGGCCGTCCCGGAAGACTGAACGACTCGCGGACGGACCGGACCGGACCGGGGCTGGATCACCCCGGTCGACCCGGGGAGCCCGGCGGCGGAGGAGCCGGCTCCGCCGCCGGTTCCTCCGCCCGCTCAACTCGCGGTGACCGAGTCTCCCGAAACCGTGACGGTGATGCCGATCAGCGGCTTCGGGGCTGGGCCCGCGAGAACGGCGCCCGTCTTGGTGTCGAATTTCGAACCGTGGCACGGGCAGTCGAAGGACGTGTCGACGAGCTTCACGATGCAGCCCTGGTGTGTGCACACGGCGCTGAACGCCACGACGTTGCCCTTGGTCGGCTGGCTGACGAAAATGGCCTTGCCGTTCAGGGCGGTCTCGATCGAGCCGCCCACCGGGATGTCCGAGAGCTTGGCGACCACGGTCCCGCCGCTCCCGGCAGCGGCGGTGCCGCCGGCGGAGGGCGTCGCGGCAGCCGTCGAACCTCCCGACCCCGCGGCCGTGCCACCCGTCGTGGTCGGAGCGCACGCGGCGAGGGTCACGGCGGCGGTGCCTGCGGTGCCGATCAGCAGTGCGGTGCGGCGCGAGACCGCGGTGTCGTTCGTCATGATTCTCCTGGTGATGGTGATGGTGGTCGTGGCGGTCGGTGACGGCGAATGCGGCTGTTCCTCGTTCGAAAGCGGGCGCTACTCGTTAGGGTGCTACTAGTTACTACGAGACCGGCCGGTCATCGGTTCAAAGCCGGTCAATGAAACCCGGCCAACCTCGTCGGACTTCGACGGACTTCGACGGAAACTGAACGAACGGCGCCGCGAGCCCGTGTTAACGATAGGAGGTGCGCGGTGACGGAGAAAGCCGGAGGCGGGGAACGGCCCGTTGACGCGCGTGCCGACCTGCTGCGCGCCCTGCACGACACGCACGCCGCGGCCCTCCGTCGGTATGTGTCCCGGTTGACCGGGGATTCCGCCCTCGCCGACGACGTCGTGCAGGAGACGCTGTTGCGCGCCTGGCGACTGCCCCGGGTGCTCGAAGAAGCCGACTCCGCGCGCGCCTGGCTCTTCACCGTCGCCCGCCACCTCGTCATCGACGAATGGCGCTCGGCCAGGAACCGCCACGAGATCAGCACCGACGTTCTCCCCGAACGCCTGACGAATGACGCGACGGCAGCGCTTCTGGACTCGTGGCTCGTGGCGGATGCCCTCGAGGGCCTCTCCGCCGACCACCGGGCCGTCGTCGTCTGCGCCTACTACCGCGGCCAGTCGGTCGCCGAGACGGCGCGCTCCCTCGATATCCCTGAAGGCACCGTGAAATCGCGCCTGCACTACGCCCTGCGCGCCATGCGCCTGAGCCTCACCGAAAGGGGAGTGACAGAGCGATGACGACGACAGGACCCGGCGCCGCGGGCAGCGAGCGCGACCGCTACGCCGAGTGGGATGCCGCATACGTGCTCGGCGCGCTCGCGACCGAGGAACGCCACGACTACGAACGCCACCTGCGCAACTGCGCGGACTGCACCCAGCGGGTCGCCGAGATTGCCGGGATTCCCGGGCTCCTCGGCCTCGTCCCGACGGCCCAGGTGCTCGAGTCCGAAGACCATGCGTTTGTCGCGCCGGGCCGCCCTGGGTCCACGGAATCCCCGGAGTCCGCCGCCTCACCTTCCGGCGACGACAGCCTGCCGCGGCTGCTCGCTGCTGCGCGACGGCGCCGCCGGCGCGGGCGAATGCTGCAGGCCGGGCTCCTGGTCGCCGTGGCGGCCGTCGCGGCGACGGTGGCGATCGTGCTGCCGGCCCGGCTCGCCCCGGCAGGAGTGACGGAACCAGCCGGCGCGCTCGTCACGCTGCACCAGGTGGTCCCCAACCCGCTGAGCGCGGATGTCCGCCTGGTCGCTCAGCCCGGCGGTACCCGGATCGACGGCTCGTGCAGCTACGGCCTGCCCGAATCCGGCACCGGCAGTAGCACGGGTAACGGCACAGCGGCGGAGCGGGCGTACGCGATGTTCGTCACGGACCGGAACGGGGAGGCGACGCAGGTCGCGAGCTGGCTCGCGGGCCCGGGGATGACCGTCCCTCTCTCGGGCACCACGAAACTGGCCGCGGACGAGATCTCGTCGGTGGACATCCGTTTGCAGCCCAGGGGCATCGTTCTGCTCGCGGCCGAGCCGGGGCTGGAGTCGGCGCAGTAACCGCCCCTATTCCTTGTTGGCGGGAACCCGGACCATGCCCTCCTGGGCGACGGTCGCGAGGAGGAGGCCTGCCCGGCTGTAGATGCTGCCGGTGGAGAGGCCGCGTCCGCCCTGGGCGGTGGGGGAGTCCTGGACGTAGAGCATCCATTCGTCGACGCGTCCGAAGCGGTGGAACCACATCGCGTGGTCGAGGCTCGCGACCTTGAGGCCCGGCGTCGCCCAGGCGATGCCGTGGCGGCGCATGACGGGCTCCATGATCGAGTAGTCGCTCGCGTACGCGAGGGCGGCGCGGTGCAGGTCGGGGTCGTCGGGGAGCGCGCCGAGGGTCTTCATCCAGACGGCCTGGTGGCTGGTGTGCTCACCCTTGACCTGCAGGTAGATCGGCGAGGGAACGTGCCGCATGTCGAAGGGGCGTTCGCTCGCCCAGTAGCGGGCGATCGTGTGGTCGACCTGGGCGAGGGACTCGGCGGCCGTCGGCAATGACTCCGGCTCCGGCAGCCCGGTCGGCATGTCGATGTGGTGTTCGAGGCCCTCGTCGTCGTCCTGGAAGGAGGCGATCATCGAGAGGATCGGGCTGCCGTTCTGGTAGGCCTGCGTGCGCCGGGTGGAGAAGGAGCGGCCGTCGTGGATCCGGTCAACGGAGAACGTGATCGGCTGGCTGACGTCGCCGGGACGCAGGAAGTAGCCGTGCATCGAGTGGACGTGGCGGTCGTCGGGCACGGTGCGCATCGCGGCGACGAGGGACTGCGCGAGGACCTGTCCGCCGAACACCCGGCCGAGGGGCATCCACTGCGACGGGCCGGTGAAGATGTCTTCGCTCGTGCGGGCCCCGGTATCGGTCAGGTCGAGGGCGTTCAAGAGACCTTCCATCGGCATGTCCATGCGTCCTCCTCGGCAGTGTGTGCGAAGTCGGTATGAGCCTCGCCGTACCTTGGTAGTTTAGGAGCAGATGAGCCAGTCATTTATTCTCACGGATTCCTTTGCCCTCAGCGATCTGCAGGTCTACCTGTCGCGCGCCAGCCGTGTCGAGGACGGTTCGGTGCGCCTGATTTCGGCCGCCGGGGCGCTCGCGGTGTATTCCGCGATCCTCTACCCGCGCGGCCTCCTCGACGGGAGCCCGACCGTGCTCGGCCTGCGCACCTTCGGCCTCGACGAACCCGTCGACCTCGACGCGGTCGTGCCGGTGCGTTCCCTCCTCGACCGGGTCGCCCGCCTCGCTGCCGCGGGCGGCGACCCCGAGGCACCGGTCGCCGTGACCGTTCCCCTCGAGGTCACGACGGTGACCTGGGCCGGCATCTCTCCGCCGCGGGGCGGCTGGAAACTGCTCGGCGAGACGGATGCCGCGCTCCTCACGGGCGCCGCGGCCGCCGGTATCGACGAGGTCGCCGGCACCGTGCCGCGGGACTCGGGTGCGCAGGTCGTGCAGCGGGTCCGTTCCGAGGTGTGGGGCCGCCCGATCGCCGGACTCGAGATTGTTCCGGCCGGAGCGGCATTCGCGGCGGTGAGTCTCGGCTTCCTGCCGAAGGACGAACCGGTGCGTCTCTTCGAGACCGGGCCGTGGACCCGGCTCAGCACGAGCCGCGGCCACATCCTCGTGCGCCGCAAGCCCTGGTCCCTGCGCGCCTGACCGGAGTACGCGTCCGCCGGGGTCCCGACGGGAGCATGAACTACGATGAACGCGATGAGGGAACGAACCAGGGTCGAGCTCGGGCGCCGGGAGGACCTCGGCGCCGACTGCGCCAGGTGCTTCGGACTCTGCTGTGTCGCCCTGGCCTTCGCCAGGTCGGCCGACTTCCCGTTCGACAAAGCGGCCGGCGATCCGTGCGAGAACCTCGACGAACACGACGCGTGCCGCGTACACGCGGAGTTGCGCCCCCGGGGATTCGCCGGCTGCACGGTGTTCGACTGCTTCGGTGCCGGCCAGAAGGTCTCGCAGCACACCTTCGCCGGCCGGTCCTGGCGGGACGACCCGGCCACCAGGGACGCCATGTTCGCGACCTTCCCGATCGTGCGGCGGCTGCACGAACTCCTCTGGTACCTCGACCAGGCGATCGGACTCGTCGGAGATGCGGGTGACCCGGCGCCACTGCTGGCGCGCTTCGATCACGTCAGCGCACTCAGTCGCGAGCGGCCGGACACGCTCATGAGCCTCGACGTCGACGCGGAGTACGCGGCCGCGCGCCCGCTGCTCCTCCGGGCGAGCGAGGACGCGCGCAGGGTCGTCGCCGGAGCGAGACGGGACCGAGGAGTTCGGCGCCGGCTCGGACCGGGCAGCGATCTGATGGGTGCGGCACTCTCCGGTGCGGACCTTCGTGGACTGAGCCTGCGTGGCTCCCTCCTGATCGGAGCGGATCTCAGCGGCGCCCGCCTGTCGCACTGTGACCTGCTCGGCGTTGACCTGCGCAATGCGAACCTGGCCGGAGCAGACCTCTCGGGCGCTATCTACCTGACCCAGATGCAGGTCACGAGCGGCCGCGGCGACGACCGCACCCTCCTGCCCAGGGGATTCGTCCGGCCCTCGCACTGGAGTGCAGGGGAACAGAACCGCCCGTGAGGCGGTATCTCAGATACTGAGGTGCTCAGCGGGTGATCCGGCGCCATCACCCGACGCGAGCAGTGCCGCCCAGATGTCGGCACGGGCGTGGAAGGTGCCGAAGTCGCGCCCGAGGAGCGTCTCGGCCTGGCTCACCCGGGCCCGCACGGTGTGCCGGTGCACACCGAGTTCCGTGGCCGCCGGTCCGAACTGGCCGTTGTGCTCGAGCCAGACCCGCAGCGTGCGGACGAGATCGGTGCCGTGGACGTCGTCGTGCGCCGTGAGCGGCTGGAGGGTCGCCCGGCCGACTTCCGAGGCATCCGTGCCGGCGAGGAAGGCGAGAACGCCCTGCCGGGAGATAACGTCGAACTCGACGATGCCGGGCGAACCCTCGTGCGATCGTTCCAGGGCCTGGCGGGCCTGGGCGAGGGCGTGCGGGAGCTCACGATACCGGGCACGGTCGGAGAGGCCGAGGTGGAGCCCGAAGCCGACGAGCTCATCGAGCAGGGGCCCGGCGGTCGCGTCGACGCACAGGACCACGAGGCCGCCCTGCCGTGCGAAGAACAGGTGACCGGGGCTCTCCTCGACCCGGAGCTCGAGGAACTCGGTCAGGGCGTCCAGCCGCCCCGGCGCGGGGTCGGTCACGGCGACCCGCACCGGCTCGAACGGGAGCGGCCCCCACATCTCGGCGGACGTCGCCTGCACGAGGTCGATGTCGCCGCCGAGCAGGGCGTGCAACAGACCCGACCGGAGGAGACCGCGCGCGCGGTCGAGCGCACTGTTCTGCTCGAGCGCGAGCCCGGCCAGCGCGATCACGCTCGTCACGACCTCCTGGCTGGCCTGGTCGAGCTCGCCGGGCCCCCCGTGGGCGAGGACACCGCGTAACTGGTCGCGTCTGCCCAGGGTCTGCAGGGTGACCGTTTCCCCGCCGGCCGAGATGGAGGTGCTGGCCCGCTGCCCGCGCCGGATCAGCTGGGCCGCTTCGCGCTGCGCCCGGTCGAGGGAGCCGCGTGAAGCGGATGCCCCCGCGAAGGTGTCCCGGGGAAGACCCGGTCGAGGGACCCGCTCATGTCGAAGAGTGCGACCCAGTGGCCGAGCTGCCGGGACAGTTCGCTGAGGGTCGCGCTGAGCCCGTCCGGGCGGAGCGCCGCAAGCGCGATCGCCCTCTGGGCGCTGAGCGCCCAGGTGTTCCTGGCATAGCGGAGTTCGGCGACGAGGTCGCCCGCCGCCCGGGCGACGGCGATGAACGGCGTCTCGTACGGCACTTCGACGAGCGGGAGTCCGCGGGACTGACAGGCCGCGACGAGGGCGTCTGGGGTGCCGGAGCGGAGGACTTCCGTGCCGAAGCCCAGGCAGACGATGCCGCGGTCGCGCAGCCGGGTCACGTAGTCGAAGTAGAACGCGTCCGTGAGGACTTCCGCAAACTGGCGCCCGGTCGTCAGCAGCACCTGGTGTGCGGACAGGAACGGAGTCGGGTCGGCGAGGTCGGAGCCTGTGCACCCATTCGACGGGTTGGTCGAGGGCGTGCGGCGGCAGGCCGGCCTCGGGGGTGAGGAGGCGCAGCCGCAGGTCCGGCTGGCCGAGCAGGCGGCGCAGTCCGGGAAGTGGGGGCGGTGCGGTGATCGGGGACATGCGCCGAGTGTACAACGTGTCGAAAGTTGCCAGGCAATCTGTACAGTGCGGCGAGCGCGCCGCGGTCGACGGTCTGCCTACCATGACACCTGACATCGACGCCGCACAGTCGATGCACCTCGGTCCCGAACTGGAGCAGCCATGACAATCGTCGCATCCCCGCCCACCTCCATTCCGGTCGGCGGCCCGTCCCTCCCTCAGGAACGCCGCCTCGTCACCAGCATCCCCGGCCCGAAGTCGCAGGCGCTGCAGGCCCGAAAGACCGCCGCGGTCTCCGCGGGCGTCGGAGTGACCTTGCCCGTCTACATCGTCGCTGCCGGCGGAGGAGTGCTCGTCGACGTGGACGGCAACTCCCTGATCGACCTCGGCAGCGGCATCGCCGTGACCGGCGTCGGAAACAGCGCGCCCCGCGTCGTCGAGGCCGTCGCCGCCCAGCTCGCCCAGTTCACCCACACCTGCTTCACGGTCGCCCCGTACGATTCCTACATCGAGGTCGCCGAGGCGCTCAACCGGATCACCCCCGGCGACCACGCCAAGCGCACCGCCCTGTTCAACTCCGGTGCCGAAGCCGTCGAGAACGCCGTCAAGATCGCCAGGCACTACACCGGACGGCAGGCCGTCGTCGCCTTCGATCACGCCTACCACGGCCGCACCACGCTGACCATGAGCCTCACCGCGAAGAACCAGCCGTACAAGAACGGTTTCGGCCCGTTCGCCGCCGAGGTCTACCGGGCGCCCATGTCCTACCCGCTGCGTGACGGCGGACTCGACGGCGTCGTCGCCGCGAAGCGCGCCATCTCCCAGATGGAGAAGCAGATCGGCGCCGAGAACCTCGCCGCGCTCATCATCGAACCGATCCAGGGCGAGGGCGGTTTCATCGTCCCGGCCGCGGGCTTCCTGCAGACCCTCCTGACCTGGTGCCGCAGCAACGGGGTCGTCTTCATCGCCGACGAGGTCCAGACCGGCTTCGCCCGCACGGGCGCGATGTTCGCGTGCGACCACGAGGGCATCGTGCCCGACCTGATCGTGATGGCCAAGGGCATCGCCGGCGGCCTCCCGCTCTCCGCGGTCACCGGCCGCGCCGAGATCATGGACGCCCCGCAGGTCGGCGGCATCGGCGGCACCTACGGTGGCAACCCGCTCGCCTGCGCTGCGGCCCTCGCCGCCCTCGACACCTACGAGAGTGAGAACCTCGTCGAGCGCGCCCGCGAGATCGGCACGATCCTCACCGGCCGGCTGAACGCCATCCGTGCCTTCGACAAGCGCGTCGGAGACGTCCGGGGCCGCGGCGCGATGATCGCGATCGAACTCGTCGACTCGGCGACAGGCGAACCGGATGCCGCCCTCACCTCCCGTGTCGCGGCAGCCGTCCACGCGCAGGGCGTCATCGTCCTCACCTGCGGAACCTACGGGAACGTGATCCGGTTCCTGCCGCCGCTCAGCATTTCGGATGAGCTCCTCGTCGAGGGACTCCAGGTCGTCGCACGCGCATTGGCGAACGCATGAGCCTGCTCGAGGCCCGGCCGGCCGTGCCGACCGGCGCGGTCGCCGGCATCCGCCCCGCCACACCAGCCGCCACCCCGCTCGTCGACGCCCGGTCGCAGACTCAGCGATGCCGTGGCCCTGCTCGGCTACCCTGACGGCCTGCACGCGCTGCTCGCGACCCCGCGCCGCGAGCTCACCGTCGCCGTGCCGCTGCGCCGGGACGACGGCAGCACCCGCCTGTTCACGGGCTACCGGGTGCAGCACAACTTCTCCCGCGGCCCGGCCAAGGGCGGCCTGCGCTACAGCCCGCACGTGACCCTCGACGAGGTGCGCGCCCTCGCGATGTGGATGACCTGGAAATGCGCCCTCCTCGACGTTCCGTACGGCGGTGCCAAGGGTGGCGTCACGATCGACCCGCGCGAATTCTCCCTCCCGGAGGCTCGAGCGCGTCACCCGCAGGTACACGAGCGAGATCCTGCCGATCATCGGCCCGGAGAAGGACATCCCGGCCCCCGACATCGGCACCGACGAGCGCACCATGGCCTGGATGATGGACACCTACTCCGTCAACGTCGGGTACACCGTTCCCGGGATCGTCACCGGCAAGCCGATCAGCCTCGGCGGCTCGCACGGCCGGGCGAGCGCGACCAGCCGCGGCGTGACCCACGTCGCCCTCGCCGCCCTCCGGCACCGCCGGATCACCCCGTACGGCGCGACAGCGGCCGTACAGGGGTTCGGCAAGGTCGGCCATGACGCCGCCATTTTCCTCGCTGACGCGGGGGTGCGGGTGATCGCGGTCAGCGACCAGTACGGCGCCGTCTACAACGAGCGCGGCATCGACTTCGCCGGGCTCGACGCGCACGTCGCGGCGACCGGGCGGGTCGTCGGCTTCGCCGGTGCGGACCCGCTCGACGGCGACGCCCTGCTCGAGCTCGACGTCGACCTGCTGGTCCCCGCAGCGGTCGAAGGTGTCCTGCACGCCGGGAACGCTTCCCGCGTGACGGCACGCGTGATCGTCGAGGGCGCGAACGGCCCGACCTCCCCGGCCGCCGACCGGATCTTCGCCGCGAACGGACAACTCGTGGTCCCCGACATCCTGGCGAACGCGGGCGGGGTGCTCGTCTCCTACTTCGAGTGGGTGCAGGGCAACCAGGCCTACTGGTGGAACGCCGCAGAGGTCGAACAGAAACTCGAAGAGCGGATGCTCGCCGCCTGGCAGCAGGTCGTCGAAACCGCCGCCTCCCGGGACCTCTCCCTGCGGGCAGCAGCGACGGTCCTCGCCGTCGAACGCGTCGCCGAGGCGCACCTCCTCCGCGGACTTTACCCCTGACACCCGTTCGCTTCCCATCGTCTGCCGCACCTGCTCCGTGACCGAAAGAGAACACCCGTGACCAGTCTCACCACCGAGAACCGACCCCTGAGCCCCGCCTCCCGCGAGAACACCAGCACGGGCACCGAGCGGGAGACCGAACTCCTCGCCCGGGTCCCCGACGGTCTCTACGTCGACGGTGCCTGGCAGCCCGGCACGGGGGAGCCGATCATCGTGACCGACCCGGCCACCGGGCACGAGCTCAAGCGGATCGCCAACGCGGGCGTCGCCGACGGCGGCCGTGCCCTCGACGCCGCGGTCGCCGCCGGTCCCGCCTGGGCGGCGACCGCACCCCGGGTGCGGGCCGAGATCCTCCGTCGCGCGTTCGACCTGCTGCAGGAACGCCGGGAGGACTTCGCCCTGCTCATGACAATTGAAATGGGCAAGCCGCTCGCCGAGGCTCGCGCGGAGGTCGGCTACGGCGGGGAATTCCTGCGCTGGTTCAGCGAGGAGGCAGTCCGGGTCGGCGGACGCTACGGACAGACGCCGGAGGGCACCGGCCAGATGGTGGTCTCCCAGCGCCCGGTCGGCCCCTGCCTCCTGATCACCCCGTGGAACTTCCCGCTCGCGATGGCGACCCGCAAGATCGCCCCCGCGCTCGCCGCAGGGTGCACCGTCGTGATCAAGCCCGCCGAACTCACCCCCCTCACCACGCTCCTCTTCGCCCAGCTGCTCGAGGACGCGGGCGTTCCCGCCGGAGTCGTCAACGTGATCACGACCTCGGACTCCGCCGCGGTCGCCGCACCTCTGATCGCAGACCCGCGGCTCCGGAAGCTCAGCTTCACCGGGTCGACGGGAGTTGGCCGGGCGCTGCTTCGTCAGGCCGCCGAGGGAGTGCTCCGCACCTCCATGGAGCTCGGCGGCAACGCGCCCTTCCTCGTCTTCGAGGACGCGGACCTGGACCGGGCCGTCGACGGCGCCATGCTCGCCAAGTTCCGCAACATCGGGCAGGCCTGCACGGCCGCGAACCGCTTCATCGTCCACGAGTCCGTCGCGGCCGAATTCGCGCGCCGCCTCGTTCTCCGGGTCGAAGCCCTCCGCATCGGCCGAGGCACCGAGGCGGACGTGACGATCGGCCCGCTTGTCAACGAGGCGGCCGTCGCCAACACCGAGAACCTGGTCCGCGACGCGCTCGACCGCGGAGCGACCCTCCTCACCGGTGGGTTCCGCCCGGAAGGGCCGGGCTCGTTCTACGCTCCCACCGTCCTCACCGATGTGGCCGCGGACAGTGACCTCCTCCGCCAGGAGATCTTCGGACCTGTCGTCGGAATCATCACCTTCGCCGACGAGGACGAGGCGATCCGCCTCGCCAACGACACCGAGTACGGGCTGATCAGCTACGTCTTCACCGAGAACATCGCCCGCGGCCAGCGGATGATCGCCGGGCTCGATACGGGCATGATGGGACTCAACACGGGACTCGTGTCCAACGCCGCCGCGCCGTTCGGCGGCGTCAAGCAGTCCGGGCTCGGCCGGGAGGGTGGCCTCGAGGGAATCCACGAGTACCTGTCCCCGAAATACACCCTCATCCCCGCGTCATGAACGACCCGCACGATCTTCGAACGACCTCGCAGCACCCACGTATAGAGGAGTTTTCATGACAACCAGAATCGACCGCGACATCGTCATCATCGGCGCAGGGGCATCCGGACTGACCGCAGCGACGTCGCTGCGCCGGGCCGGCCTGACCGTCGCTGTGCTCGAAGCCCGCGAACGGGTCGGCGGCCGACTGTGGACCGACGACATCGAAGGAGCGACGCTCGAAATCGGCGGCCAGTGGGTGTCGCCGGACCAGCACGCGCTCAAGGAGACCCTCGCCGAGCTCGGTCTCCAGACCTACTCCCGGTACCGCGCCGGAGAGAACGTCTACATCAACGACTCCGGGGTACGCACCCGCTTCGAGGGCGAGATCTTCCCGGTCTCCCCGGAAACCCAGGCCGAGATCGTCGCCCTCATCGCCGCCCTCGACGAGCTCGTCGCCGAGGTAGACCCCGACCGGCCGTGGGCGCACCCCCGGGCCGCGGAACTCGACCGGATCTCCTTCGCCGGGTGGCTTGAAACCCAGACGGAGGACCAGGAAGCCCGCGACAACGTCGCGATGTTCATCGCCGGCGCCATGCTGACCAAGCCCGCGCACGCCTTCTCCGCCCTGCAGGCCCTGCTGATGGCCGCGAGTGCCGGCAGTTTCAGCAACCTCGTCGACGCCGACTTCATCCTCGACGAACGCGTCGTCGGCGGCCTCCAGCAGGTCCCGCTGCTGCTCGCGGAGCAGCTCGGAGACGACGTACACCTCGGCCAGCCGGTGCGCACCCTGCGCTGGGACGACGAGGGTGTCGTCGCGGTCACCGACGGACTTGAGGTGCACGCCCGCCGGGCGATCCTCGCGCTTCCACCGACACTGCTCAGCCGGATCTCCTTCGAACCCGCCCTGCCCCGCCGCCAGCACCAGCTGCACCAGCACCTGTCGATGGGCCTCGTGATCAAGGTCCACGCGGTCTACGAGACCCCGTTCTGGCGCGAGGACGGCCTCTCCGGCACCGCGTTCAGTCCATACGAGCTCGTGCACGAGGCCTACGACAACACCAACTTTGGCGACGACCGCGGCACCCTCGTCGGCTTCGTCTCCGATGAGGCAGCGGATGCCGTCTTCCGGCTCCCCGCGGAGGAGCGCCGGGCGCGCATCCTGCTCTCGCTCTCGCACTACTTCGGGGACAAGGCGCTCTCGCCGGCGGTCTACTACGAAAGCGACTGGGGCAACGAGGAATGGACCCGCGGAGCATACGCCGCGAGTTTCGACCTCGGTGGCCTCGCCCGCTACGGCGCGGACCTGCGCACCCCTGTCGGGCCGATCCACTTCTCCTGCAGCGACCTGGCCGGCAAGGGCTACCAGCACGTCGATGGGGCGATCCGGATGGGTCGCGACACCGCTGCCGCGATCGCGGCCGTGCTTGAGCCGGTGCTCGAGCCGGTCGGGGCTTTGACGAGCGTCCTGAACTAGGCAGCCGCCGGGCGCGCGCTCGCGGCGTCGGCTACGTCTCGCGGCGGTGCATCGAGCGCGCGCCGCGAGACGCGCCGCGAGCGCGCGGCCGCGCCCCGAGACGGATGCTGCGCCTCGGCGTGGCCGTTGCGCGTTGTCGTGTTCGTGGCGTGTCTTTCGTCTCGCGGCGTCGCTTCCACCGCGCGCCGCGAGACGCACCGCGCGCCGCGAGACGCGCCGCGCGCCGTTACCGGTGCGGCCGGGGGTCAGACCGCGGCGGCGGCGGCGGCGGCGGCGCGACCCGCGATGCGTCCGGAGAACAGGCATCCGCCGAGGAACGTTCCCTCGAGCGCCCGGTAGCCGTGCATGCCGCCGCCGCCGAAGCCGCTCGCTTCGCCGGCGGCATAGAGGCCAGGCACGGGCGCACCGTCCGGGCCGAGGGCGCGGGCGGAGAGGTCCGTCTCGATGCCGCCGAGACTCTTCCGGGTCAGGATGTGCAGCTTGACCGCGATCAGCGGGCCCGCGTGTGGGTCGAGCAGGCGGTGCGGGCTCGCGACGCGGATCAGGCGGTCGCCGCGGTAGTGCCGGGCCTGGCGGATCGCTGTGATCTGGGCATCCTTGGTGAAAGCGTTGTCGAGTTCCCGGTCGCGGGCGCGGATCTCGCGCTCGACCTGGGCGAGGTCGAGGGGAGCATCGGGGGAGAGCCGGCGCATGCCCGCGAGCAGGTCCGGCAGGGTGTCGGCGACGACGAAATCGGCACCGTGCTTCTTGAATGCCTCGACCGGGCCCGGAGCACCCTTCGAAACCCGTTTGGCCAAGAGGGCCAGGTTCTTGCCGGTCAGGTCGGGGTTCTGTTCGGAGCCGGAGAGTGCGAACTCCTTCTCGATGATCTTCTGGGTCAGGACGAACCAGCTGTGTTCGTGGCCGGTGCGCAGGATGTGTTCGAGCGACCCGAGCGTGTCGAAGCCGGGGAACAGGGGCGCGGGCAGCCGAGTCCCCGTCGCGTCGAGCCAGAGCGAGGACGGACCGGGCAGGATCCGGATTCCGTGCGCCGCCCAGACCGGGTCCCAGTTTGCGATGCCCTCCGGGTAGTGCCACATCCGGTCCCCGTTGATCAGCCGGGCGCCGGCCCGCTCGCTGATGCCGAGCATCCGTCCGTCGACGTGTGCGGGCACGCCGGACAGCAGCTCTCGTGGCGCCGTACCGAGCCGGGCCGGCCATTGGGCGCGGACGTGTGAGGGATTGCCGCCGATGCCGCCGCTCGTCACGATGACGGCGGAAGCCCGCAGTTCGAAGTCGCCGACGACCTCGCGCGAGCTGGGTGCGCCTCGGGGCGCGTCGCTCGGGGCGAGGATGCTGCCGCGCACGCCGACCACGGCGCCGTCCCGGGTGAGGAGCTCGTCGACCCTGCGGCGGTGGAGCGCCGTGACGAGGCCGGACCGCACGCCTTCCCGCACGCGCTCGATGAACGGGGCGAGGATCGCCGGACCGGTGCCCCAGACGATGTGGAACCGGGGCACGGAGTTGCCGGGTCCCAGGGCCGTCGTGCCGCCGCGCTCGGCCCAACCGACGACCGGGAAGAAGCGGATGCCGCGGGAGTGCAGCCAGGCGCGCTTCTCGCCGGCCGCGAAGTCCAGGTAGGCCTCCGCCCAGCGGCTCGGCCAGAGGTCCTCGTCACGGTCGAAGCCCGCGGTGCCGAACCAGTCCTGCCTGGCGAGGCCTGCGGAGTCGTGCACCCCGAGCCTGCGCTGCTCAGGCGAGTCGATAAGGAACAGGCCGCCGAACGACCACCAGGCCTGGCCGCCGAGGGAAGCGGGCGGCTCCTGATCGAGCAGGATGACCCGTTTTCCTGCAGCGACGAGCTCAGCCGTCGCGACGAGCCCGGCGAGGCCGGCCCCGACCACGATCACATCGGCCTCGCTCGGACCGCCACGCGGGGATGTCGCTCGGGGTCCGGTCGTGTGCGGGGGAACCGTGCTCATCGTGACTCCAGTGTCAGAAGGGCAGCGGGAGTCGAATGCTTATCGGGCCCGCGGGGCGTCGCTTCACGCGATGCTGGATCCCATGCTAGCTGTGCGGTTCCCCGGATTCACTCCAGCCGGTGAGCGCGTTTTTGCTGGTGAGGAGGATGGGTTGCTGTCGGGGGTCGAGTCCGGGTGGTGGGGTGAGCCAGTATCGGCCGGTGTCGTCGCGGGTGATGCGCCAGTGTTCGTTGTGGAGCCGCAGGTGGTCGGCCCGGCAGAGCAGGATCCCGTCGTCGAGGTTGGTTTCGCCGGTGTCGTCTTTCCAGTGCTGGATGTGGTGGGTTTCGGTCCAGGAGGGTGGTCGGTCGCAGCCGGGCCACATGCAGCCGCCGTCTCGGATGGCGAGGGCGGCTCGTTGATCGTGGCTGAAGGTGCGTTGTTCGCGGCCGAGGTCGATGCCGCTGCCGTGGTCGTCGAAGGTCACGTCGAGGATCCCGCTGTCGCAGAGGTTGCGTTCCAGGGTTTCGGTGGAGACGGTGACCGCTGTCCCCTCGATGACGCCGGGCTGGAGTGCGGGCGTCTCTGTCGCGCGGTTCGCCCCGGCATGGGATGCGAGCTCATCCGCGGCGGCGGGAGTCGACCCGCCCGGTTCCGTCCCACCGGCTGCGGCCCCGATAGACGCGGTGCGGACCTGAGTAGTCCCGGCCGATGCGGTCCCGGTTGGTGCGGTCCCGGTGGGTGCCATACCGGTCGATACGGCCCCGCTTGGTGAAGTACCGGCGGGTGTGGTGCTCGTGGGGCGGATGGTGACCATGCGGACGGCGGGGCTGCGGCCGCCGGCGATGCGCTTGGGGTCGGCCTTGACGCCGAGTTTGGTCAGGGCGAGGAACGCGTCCGCGGTGAGTTGTTCGGTCGTGCGCGGGTCGTCCTGCACCCGCTTCGCCCAGGCGGCCTGCTCCTTGTCGACGAACCGGACCCCGCCCCGGCGGGGGCTCGTGATGGCGTCGTAGGTGCTCATCAGGTATTCGCCGTCTTCCGGGGCGAACAGGCCGACCATGCGTACCTGGCCGGTGGAGAGGCGCCAGAACCGCAACGACCGGTCGTCGTAGGCGGCTTTCTCGCGGGCGGCGATGCCGGCCTCATCGAGTACGTCCCGCACCCGGCGGGCCCGCTTGAAGAGCTGGTCCGCGTTGAGGGTTCGTGCTTCGGCGAGGAGCCGGGCGAGGGCGCTGGCGAGTTTCTCCGGGGTGATCGCCCGGTCCAGGTCGCCCAGGCCTTTCCGGAGCGCATCGGCCTTCTCAACGCTCAGCCAGCCCTCGGCGAGGGCCCGGCCGATTGGGGCGTGCCACGGCGGCACCGCGGCCGGTGGCACCACCGGCGGCAGGTTCGGCACTGTCCCGTCGCGGGGTGGCGGTCCGTCGGCCCCGTCGGGGCCGTCGAGGGGCGGGGTTCCTTCGAGCCGCTTCTGCACGTCTGCGGCCTCCCGGGCGGCCCTCTCAGCGGCATCGGTCTCGGCCAGCAGCCGTCCCACCCCGAGGAGCTTGACGGCGTCGCCCTTGCTCGACCCGGAGATGGACTGCAGCAAGTCCTCCGGGTTCCGGAACCCCTTCCGGGCCGGAACCCCTTCCGGGCCGCAAGCCCCTTTCCGCCGAGCTCGGGACGCGACCGCCGGGCGAGGGTCGCCGCCATCCACGCGGCACACGTCTCCAGCGCCCGCCGGGAATCTGCGATCAACGCTTGGCCGGCGAGAACCTGCTCGTCGCTGAGCGCGTCGTAGTCAGCTGACGACCTGCCCAGGGCCGCGACAGCATCCGGCACCAGCACAGTGGCGGAGGCACGGGGAGACGCACCGCCGTGCGGCTGATCGGGCGAAGTGGGCGACTCCGGGAGAGTGGTCATGCCTCAAAGTTACGACCGACCACCGACATCCCTTGAGCCAGGCTCAGTTTTGTGGAAACATCCCCTGATCAGGTTTCTGTTGAGGAGAGACCCCCGAGAGAGAGTGCGCCGTAGCGATCCCGGTCACCCGCCCACCCCGTCATTCCCGGTGAGTGGGGGCTAACTCAGGAAGAACCGGCGGATGCGCGTGAACAGCCCCGAGATTCCGCTCCGCTGGACACCGCCGCACACAAATCTCCTGAGTTGGCCCCCGCCACGTGAGGGACCCACTTCGGACGCCCGCTAGGACCCGACTGAACCCGAGTGGGCGTCGACGGAACACCGTCGGCCGTGGATACCAGGGGAGTACCAAGGGGAGAGGCCGCGGTCAGTCGTCGAAGGTGTTGAGCATGGCGTGTGCCGCGCGCTCGAGGTAGTCCCAGAGCACGGTGCGCTGCAGGCTCGGGCAGCTCGCAGGAGTCGACCGCGGCACGCATGTGCAGCAGCCAGCGGTCGCGGGCGTCCGGGTTGACCTTGAACGGCTGGTGCCGCTGGCGCAGCCGCGGGTGTCCGCGCTGTTCGCTGTAGGTGCCCGGGCCGCCCCAGTACTGCTCGAGGAAACCCGTGAGGCGCTCGGCCGCCGGGCCGAGGTCGTCCTCCGGGTACATCGGCTTCAGCACTGGGTCACCCGCGACGCC
Source organism: Cryobacterium breve (assembly GCF_027594785.1). Taxonomy (GTDB): domain Bacteria; phylum Actinomycetota; class Actinomycetes; order Actinomycetales; family Microbacteriaceae; genus Cryobacterium; species Cryobacterium breve_A. Next base: position 763,324 of record NZ_CP075584.1, on the reverse strand, counting down.
TCGGTAGAACTCGGTGACGAGCCTCTCGAAGAAGGGTCGCCCGCCGACCTGCTCGTAGAACGAGGCGCCGATCGCCGCGCCGTTCTCTCCGTTGCGCAGCAACACCCGGGCGGGCAGTGCCGGGTCGACCGGGGTCGGGGCCGGGGCGGATGCCGGTGGCTGGGCGGGGTCAGTCGTCATGGGATCCCTCGGGGGTCGGTGCGGTTTCAGGAGTCGGCGGGCTCGGGTGGGCGGCGTCCGGCGTCGGAGCAGCCGGTGCTGCCTGGGCCTTCGGTGCGGCTGGGGCCTTGGGTGTGCCCTGGGCTGTCGGAGTGACGGGAGCGATTGGGGTCTCTGCCGTGGTAGGGCTGGCGGCGGCCTTCTGGGCTCGCGGAGCGCGGGGTGCGGGCGTCCGCGGAGCCGCGTCCTGCGCCGTCGCGCCGGGAGCGGCGTCCTCGACGGGAACGTCGTGCTGAGCCGCGGACTTGGCCTTGCGGGGCCCGCGCGGGGTCCGGGCCTTCTTGGCCGGAACGACGGTGATGTGTGGCAGCGGATCGGGCTCCGCGGCGGCGGCGACGGCGGCGATGTCGACGGGATTCGTCGGCGGCGTGGCATCCGAGCCGTCGTCAGATCCGGTCATCACGACGCTGTTGAGCGGCGTGAGCGAGACACCGAGGCTGTCGAGGGCGAGCTTGAGGTGCAGGCGCAGGTCGCGGGCGAAGTCCCACTTCGCCGACACGCGCACCTTCACGGCGAGCCGGGTGACCAGGGCCTCTGCGGAGATCGACTCGAGGCCCCAGATCTCCGGCTTCTCGAGGATGATCGACCGCCACTTGCGGCTCGAGGCGAGCGCCGTCGCGACCCGGAGCAACTCCGACTGCACGGCCTCGACATCCGAGCTGTACGGGATCGGCAGGTCGATGATGACGCGTGCCCAGCCCTGCGACATGTTGCCGACCCGGAGGATCTCGCCGTTGCGCACGAACCAGAGCGTGCCGTTCACATCGCGGATCTGGGTGATGCGGATGCCGACCGTCTCCACGACGCCGGAGGCGAACCCGGTGTCGACGATGTCGCCAACGCCGAGTTGGTCCTCCATAACCATGAACAGTCCGTTCAGGATGTCCTTGACGATGTTCTGGGCACCGAAGCCGAGGCCGGCGCCGATCGCGGCCGTGAGCAGGGCGAACGAGCCGAGGATGTCGGGGGCCAGCACCTGGAGAATCATCAAGCCCGCAATGATCACGACGAGGACGTTGACGATGTTGGTGAGCACCGAGCCGAGCGTGCGGGTGCGCTGCACGACGCGCACGGCGGCGACAGGGGACACGTTGAGTGCCCGGGTGTCGTCGACCTTCTGGGTGCGTTTGACACCCGTGACGATCTGGATCACGACGCGGCGGATCACGAACTGGAGGATCCAGTGCGCCGCGAAAGCGACGACGAGGACCCCCAGTACTCCCAATAGTTGCGGGGGAGTGTGACCGAGAAGTATTTGACGATTTCAGTCCAGAGGTTTTCCCAGTTCATAGCGCTTTCGAGTCTACCGAGAGCCGCCCGGGCGAACCCTGAGCGCGCCACCAACAGACGAACGACCCCGCACCTTTCGGTGCGGGGTCGTTCGGTGTGCGGATGCCGCCGGTGGCTACTCGGCGTCGCGCGCCTGGGCGGCGAGGGAGCGTTCCACTCCCGCGAGGTTCTCGATCACGAGGCGACGCAGCGCGACCGGCTCGGGGTTCGTCTCGAGCCACGTGAGAGTCGCCTCGACAAGCGCCTGGTTGGCGAGCGGGGACGGGTAGAGGCCGATGATGAGCTTCTCCGCGATCGAGAAGCTGCGGGAGACCCAGATCGGCTGCAGCATCGCGAAGTAGGTGTCGACGAACGGCTCGAGCAGGCTCGTGTCGTTCGCGCGCAGGAACCCGGCCGCGGTGACGCGCACGATCGTGTTCGGTGCCGTATCCGTCTCGATCAGGGAATCCCAGGCGGCCTGCTTGGCCTCCGGGGTCGGGAGGGCCGCACGGGCCTGCGCGGCCGACTGGGCGCCGGTCGCGGTGTTGTCAGCGGCATGCGCCGCGTCGATCTCCGCGCCGTCGACCTTGCCGCCGGCGGCGAGGGCGATGAGCAGCTCCCAGGCGAGGTCGGTGTCGATCTCGAGGCCCTCGAGCGGGACCGTGCCGCTGCGGAGCGCTGCGACGCTCGCGAGCTGGCTGTCGGTCGCGGCGACGGACGCGAAGAACTTCACGAACTGGAACTGTGCGTCACTGCCGGGCTCGGCATGCTGGGCGAGGGACCAGAGCGCGTCGCCGACCTCGGTCAGCGTCGAGGCCTGGAACTCCGGAGCGACGTAGTAGTTCGCGGCGAGCACGAGCTGGCCGAGCACGGTGCGGAGGGTGGTCGACTCTGTCTCGCTCGCGATGTTGCCGAGAACGAGGCTCACGAAGTCGCGGGCGCCCGTCTCGGCGTCGCGGGTCGCGTCCCAGATCGCACCCCACACGATGGCGCGGGCCAGCGGGCTCTCGATCGCGGCGAGGTTCTCGAGGGCCACCTCCTGCGAGGCCGGGTCGAGCCGGATCTTCGCATAGGCGAGGTCGTCGTCGTTGAGGAGAACGAGGGCCGGTCGGGCACGGCCGACGAGCTCCGCGACATCCGTCTTCTCGCCGTCGACGTCGATCTCGACCCGGTGGCTGCGCACGAGCTGCCCGTCGACGAGGTCGTAGAACCCGATCGCGAGGCGGTGCGGGCGGATCGTCGGGTAGTCGACGGTCGCGCTCTGCAGCACGGAGAAGCCGGTGATGACCCCGGCGGCGTCCACGGTGATCTCGGGGCGGAGGGTGTTGACCCCCGCGGTCTCGAGCCACTTCGCGGCCCAGCCGGACAGGTCGCGCCCGCTGGATGCCTCAAGCTCGACGAGGAGGTCGTTCAGCTCGGTGTTGCCCCACTGGTGCTTGGCGAAGTAGGAGGCGACGCCGGCGAAGAACTCGTCCCGGCCGACCCAGGCGACGAGCTGCTTGAGGACGGAGCCGCCCTTGGCGTAGGTGATGCCGTCGAAGTTGACGAGCACGTCGTCGAAGTCGGTGATCGTCGCCACGACGGGGTGGGTCGAGGGCAGCTGGTCCTGCTTGTATGCCCAGCTCTTCTCCATCACGGCGAAGGTGGTCCAGGCTTCCGTCCACTCGGTCGCTTCGGCGGTGGCGATGGTCGAGGCCCACTCGGCGAAGGACTCGTTGAGCCAGAGGTCGTTCCACCACTTCATCGTGACGAGGTCGCCGAACCACATGTGCGCGAGCTCGTGCAGCACCGTGACGACGCGGCGTTCCTTGATGGCGTCCGTGACCTTGGACCGGAAGACGTAGGTCTCGGTGAAGGTGACCGCGCCGGCGTTCTCCATCGCGCCAGCGTTGAACTCCGGCACGAAGAGCTGGTCGTACTTGTCGAAGGGGTAGGAATAATTGAACTTCTCCTCGAAGTACGCGAAGCCCTGGCGGGTCTTCTCGAAGAGGTAGTCGGCGTCGAGGAACTGGGAGAGGCTCTTACGGCTGAACAGGCCGAGGGGGATGATCCGGCCGTCGCTCGAGGTGAGCTCGCTGCGGATGACCGCGTACGGACCGGCGATGAGTGCCGTGATGTAGCTCGAGATCGTGTGGGTGGGTTCGAAGGCCCAGGTCTTCGCGCCGTTGCCGGCATCCGTGGGCTCTGGCGTCGCCGAGTTGGAGACGACCTCCCATTCGCCGGGCGCCGTCACGGTGAACTGGAACGCGGCCTTGAGGTCGGGCTGCTCGAAGACGGCGAAGACGCGGCGGGAGTCCGGAACCTCGAACTGGCTGTAAAGGTAGACCTCGTTGTCGACCGGGTCGACGAAACGGTGCAGGCCTTCACCGGTGTTGGTGTACTCGGCGTCGGCGACGACAGTGAGCGTGTTCTCTGCGGCGAGACCATCGAGCTGAATGCGGATGCCGTCACTGACGATCGCCGGGTCGAGGTCGACTCCGTTGAGGGTCACCGCGTGCACCGTGCGCGTGATCGCGTCGATGAACGTCGAGGCGCCCGGGGTCGCGGTGAAGGTGACCGTCGTGGTGCTCGCGAAGGTTTCGGGACCCGTCGTGAGGTCAAGGCTGATCGCGTACTTCTGCACAGTGACGAGCGCTGCGCGCTCCTGGGCTTCGATCCGGGTGAGGTTCTCTCCTGGCAACGTTTTCTCCATCTCAGTCTCGACCGGCGCTTCTGGCGCCGGTCGCACGTCTCTTTAAGCCTACCGATCCTCGGCGGCACGGTCGGTGCGACAACCGCCAGTCGGCATTTGGCAGCAGAAGTCGATCCAATAGGGTCGAGGCATGGAATTCGCCGCAGCGCCCACCCTCGCCGGAACCCGCGTCACGCTCGAGCCGCTCGATCCGGGGCATGCCGCCGAGCTGAGCATCGCGGTCGCTGACGGCGAGCTGTGGCGCACCTGGTACACGGCGGTCCCGCGACCGGAGGTCATGGCCACCGAGATCGACCGGCGCCTCGCGCTTGCCGCGTCCGGGCAGATGATGCCGTGGGGCATCCGTTCGGCCTCGACGGGGGCGATGGTCGGCATGACGACATTCATGCACCCGAGCCCCGACCAGCAGCGGCTCGAGATCGGCTCGACCTGGCTCGGGAAGGGTGCCCAGGGCACCGGAGCCAACCGGGAGGCGAAACTGCTGCTGCTCGGGTACGCCTTCGAGGAGCTCGACTGCATCGCGGTGGAGTTCCGCACGCACTGGCACAACCGGCAGTCCCGCGCCGCGATCGCCGCGCTCGGTGCGAAACAGGACGGCGTGCTCCGCAGCCACTCCGTCGGGCCGGAGGGCGCCGTGCGCGACACCGTGGTGTTCTCGATCATCGCTGCCGAGTGGCCGGCCGTGCGCCTCGGCCTCCGCGAGGGGCTCGCCCGGCACGCCGCGCTCGCCGAAACCCCGGGGGCGTGAACGGCGACCGAAGCGACCAGCGCAGCGGATGCCGTCGATCCCGCCGCGTCCTAGGCTGACGGCAATGACATCCGCCGTCGCATCGCCTGCCGCCCTCCTCGCCGCCTACGACGCCCAGGCTCCGCCTGTGGGTGCCCGCTCAGCCGCCTGTTTCGCCCGTCTACGAGCTCGAGGGGCCGGTTCTGCGGGTCGTCGGCCGCACCCGCGGCTTTGTCGAGACGGCGCCGGACGTGGGCGTGCGCGGCGCGGACCTCGACGCGCTGATCCGCCGCCACCGTGACTTCTTCGCCGCCCGAGGCGAGGCCGTCGAGTGGAAGACCCGCAGCCACGACCTGCCCACCGACCTGGCCGAACGGCTCGGTGCCGCTGGCTTTGTCGCTGAGGAGCGCGAGACGGTCGTGATCGGGCTCACCGGGCCGCTCGCATCCGCCCCGACCGTTCCGGATGGTATCATCCTGCGCCGGGTCACCTCACGATCAGACTTCGAGCGGATCGCCGCGCTGCAGACCGAAGTGTGGGGCGAAGACCACTCCTGGCTCGCCGACGACCTCGAATCGAGCGTCGGCGAGGCGGGCGACGACGTCGTGATCATCGTCGTCGAGGCGGGGGACCGCCTCGTCTCCTCCGCCCGCCTGGAATTCCAGCCCGGCACAGACTTCGCCGGGCTCTGGGGTGGCTCGACCCTCTCCGAGTGGCGGGGTAGGGGCATCTACCGGGCCCTCGTCGCGGCCCGCGCGCAGGCTCGCCGCCCGCCGCGGCGTGCCCTACCTCCAGGTCGACGCCTCGGACGACAGCCTGCCGATCCTGCTGCGCCTCGGCTTCGAGGCCGTCACAACGGCGACCCCCTACGTCTGGACTCCGGCGGACTGACGTGCCGCGGCATCCGTCGCGCCCTGAACCAATTCGACGGAGTTTTTGACCGGAAAGCGCTTAAATCGCGCTCCTACGTGCCGAAAACCCAAAAACTCCGTCGAATTGGTTGGGGGGAGGGGGGTTACCAGGCGGCGGGCTTGTAGTCCTTGAGGAAGACGCCGTAGAGGTCCTCGCCTGCTTCGCCGCGCACGATCGGGTCGTAGACCCGCGCCGCGCCGTCGACGAGGTCGAGCGGGGCGTGGAAGCCCTCCTCAGCCAGGCGCAGCTTCGTCGGGTGCGGTCGCTCGTCGGTGATCCAGCCGGTGTCGACGCTCGTCATCAGGATGCCGTCGTCGAGCATCTCCTTCGCGCTCGTGCGGGTGAGCATGTTGAGCGCGGCCTTGGCCATGTTCGTGTGCGGGTGGCCCGGCCCCTTGTAGCCGCGGCCGAAGACGCCCTCCATCGCCGACACGTTCACGATGTAGGTGCGCCGGGCAGCGGATGCCGCGAGCGAGGCCCGCAAGCGGCTCACGAGCAGGAACGGCGCCGTGGTGTTGCAGAGCCTGCACCTCGAGCATCTCGAGCGGGTCTACGTCCTCCACGTTGGCGGTCCAGCTGTTCACGGAGTGCAGGTCGGGCACGAGGCCGCCCGCGTCGATCGCGGTGCCTGCGGCATGCCGGGCGAGCGAGGACGACCCGGGTGCGAGGGCGAGCGCGGTCAGGTCGTCCGCGGTGAGGGCCGTTGTCGCAGAGACGGTCGCCGCGGCGAGGATCGGGTGGCTCGTGACGGAGGCGGCGAGGGCGCTCGGGTGGGCGTCGTTGGTGTGGCCGAAGGTGACGATCTCGGGAACGGAATCCGCCGGCAGCGGGGAGGATTCGGCTTCGACGAGCATGGAGTACGAACCGGGGGAGCGGCGCACGGTCTGAGCGGCGTTGTTGATCAGGATGTCGAGGGGGCCTGCTGCCGCGACGGAGTCGGCGAGGCCGATCACCTGGGCGGGGTCGCGCAGGTCGATGCCGACGACCCTGAGCCGGTGCAGCCAGTCGCCGGAGTCCGGCATCGCCGTGAAGCGGCGCACGGCGTCGCGGGGGAATCGGGTCGTGATGGTGGTGTGGGCGCCGTCCCGCAGCAGCCGCAGCGCGATGTACATGCCGATCTTCGCGCGGCCCCCGGTAAGGAGTGCGCGCTTGCCGGTCAGGTCGGTGCGGGCATCGCGTTTTTCATGGCTCATCGCTGCGCAGGTCGGGCAGAGCTGGTGGTAGAACGCGTCGACAAGGGTGTACTTCTGCTTGCAGATGTAGCACGCCCGCGGAACGAGCAGCTCGCCTGCCGAGGCCCGGTCGGTGCCGAGGCGCAGTTGGGCGCCGATCGTCTCGTCGTCGATCCGGGTCGGGGCGCCCGTCGCGGTCGCCGCGATGACCTCGCGGTCGGCCTCGGCGATCAGGGCCCGCTTCTCGCCGCGGCGCACCTGCTTGACCGACTTGAACATCTTGGCCGTCGCCTGGCGCACGGTGACGAAGTCCGGGTCCTCCTGGTCGAGCGCGGCGAGGGAGGCGAGCACTCGCAGCGCGGTCTCGAGGTCGCCGGGGTCGATGCTCGGAACGGGCACGGACTCTGCGGAAGGCTCGATGGTCATCCGTCAATAGTACGGGCCGCACCCGGGCGCCGCCCGGCGAACGAAGAAGCGGCGTCCGCCCCAGGGGACGGACGCCGCTTACCCCTGGGGCGGATGCCGGCGGTGCTAGACGCCGACCGGGTGGCGCTCTGGCTCGGTTTCGGGCTCCGGGAGGATGGCGTCGATGGAACTCGTCGGCGGCTCGTAGGTGTGGTCGAACGGCATCTCGTCGGTGTCGAGGTTCGGGTTCTCGTCCTGGGTGGCGACGAGCTCACGGGCCTCGAAGACGGAGTCGACGCTCGGCATCGAGCCGGGCAGGGGGCGCTGGGCGCTCTCCTTGAGGAAGAAGATGCTGACCGCACCGATAAACGAGGTGGCCATCAGGTAGTACGCGGGCATCATGTCGTCGCCGGTGGCCTGGATCAGGGCTGCGATGATGAACGGGGTGGTCCCGCCGAAGATGGCGACCGCGAAGTTGTACGCGATGCCCATCGCGCCGTACCGGCTCTCGGTCGGGAACAGCGCGGGCAGGGACGAGGCGAGGTTCGACACGTAGAACGTGACCGGGAACGCGATCATGGCGAGTCCCAGCAGGGTCGACCAGATCTCGCCGACACCGATCAGCATGAAGGCAGGGATGGACAGGACGACGGTGCTGATCGCCCCGATCCAGAGCACCGGGCGACGGCCGATCTTGTCGGACAGGCGCCCGGTCAGGGGGATGCACAGCGCCATCAGCACGAGCACCGGGATAGTGAGCAGGGTGCCGTGCAGTTCGTCGTAGCCGAGCGAGCTCGTCAGGTAGGTCGGCATGTACGAGGTGAGGGCGTAACCGACGGTGTTGGCTGCTGCGACGAGGATCATGGCGAGCAGGATGCCCCGCCAGTGCGCCTTGAAGATGGTCAGCGGGCCGTTCGGCGCCGCGTCGGCGCTGTTCGGATCCAGGGCTGCTGCTTCCTTGGCGTCCAGGGTGGCCTGGAAGGCGGGGGATTCCTCGATCTTCATCCGGAAGTAGATGGCGATGAGGCCGAGCGGTCCGGCGAGCAGGAACGGCAGGCGCCAGCCCCAGGCCTCCATGGCGGGCTGGCCGAGGGTGACCTGCAGGATCGACACGAGTGCGGCGCCGATCGCGAAGCCGAGGTAGCTGCCCATGTCGAGGAAGCTCGCGAAGAACCCGCGGTGCTTGTCGGGGGCGTGCTCACTGACGAAGGTGGTGGCGCCGGCGTACTCGCCGCCGGTGGAGAAGCCCTGGACGAGCTTGGTCAGCACGAGGAGCGCGGCGGCCCAGCTGCCGATCATCGCGTAGTTCGGCAGGATGCCGACGACGAAGGTCGACGCGGCCATGATCATCAGTGTCATGGCGAGGACCTTCTGGCGGCCGATCTTGTCGCCGAGCCAGCCGAAGAAGACGCCGCCGATGGGGCGGGCGATGAAGGTGGCGGCGAAGGTGCCGAGCAGGAACAGGGTCTGGACGGACTTGTCGGCCTCGGGGAGGAACACCGGGCCCATGGTCGTGATGAGGTAGCCGAACACGCCGACGTCGTACCATTCCATGGTGTTTCCCACGATGGTTCCGCCGAGTGCTTTCTTGAGCATCGGCTGGTCGACGACGTTGACGTGGGAGACCCTCAGGCGACGCTGCTTGAGGGGCTTTTTGGTCTTGATTATGGCGCGCGCGGCACCGGGCATAGAGTCTGACAAACTACGGTCTCTGGGCATTTGAACTTCTCTCGTGGAGATCACTTGCTCGCGACGTGGAGCCTGGCCCTTTTCGGGCATAGCGAGCAATTTTAGTACAAAAACGCCGTCAAACCGAATTTTTTATGCGGATACCGACTCTGGGCAGGGGTTTCTTCGCGTTCCGCGAGTGAGGGAATGCGGGCATCCGAGCACCTAGGCTGGTGCGATGACCGACACCGTGAAGTTCTGGTTCGACCCTCTCCTGCCCCTGGGCCTGGATGACCTCCCGCTGGGTGGATGAGGTGGCCTCGCAGCGTGACCTCGACGTCACCTGGAACGTGATGAGCCTCGCGGTGCTCAACGAGGACAACGACGTGAGCGAAGAGTACGCCGCGTTCTTCCCCCGGGCGCTCCGATACACCCGCCTCGTGCAGGCGGCGCAGGAGCCTGCACGGCCAGGCCACCGTGAAGGCCCTGTACGACGCACTCGGCACTCGGATCCATCCCGGCGGCAACACGAATCCCGACGAGGTCATCCCGGCGGCGCTCGCCGAGGTCGGCCTTCCCGCGGACTTCGCCGCCTGGGCCGACAGCGACCACTACGACCCCGAGATGCGCGCGAGCCACTTCGACGGGATCAACCGGGTGGGCCAGGACGTCGGCACCCCGGTCATCGCGGTGAACGACGTCGCCTTCTTCGGCCCGGTCATCTCGCCGGTGCCCCGGGGCGAAGCCGCGACGAAGCTGTGGGACGGCGTCGTGGCCGTGGCCGCGTATCCCGGATTCTTCGAGATGAAGCGCACGCGCACGGTCGGTCCGATCTTCGACTGAGCGGATGCCGGCGGCGCCGGGCACGGGACGGCGACCACACGGGACGGCAAATAGTATGGGGTCATGCGCATTCACCTCGCCACCGACCATGCCGGCCACGATTTCAGCCGTTACCTCGTCGGTCACCTGACCGAGGCAGGCCACGAGGTCGTCGGCCATGGGCCGACGAGCTACGACCCGCTCGACGACTACCCCTCGTTCTGCATCAACGCCGCCCAGGGCGTCGTCGACGACCAGGCCGCGGGCGTTGACGCGCTCGGCGTCGTGTTCGGCGGTTCGGGCAACGGCGAGCAGATGGCCGCCAACAAGGTCGTCGGGGCCCGTGCCGCGCTGGTCTGGAACCTGGACATCGCCCGGCTCGCTCGCGAGCACAACAACGCGAACGTCATCTCGATCGGCGCCCGCCAGCACACGATCGAGGAGGCGACCTCCTTCATCGACGCGTTCATCGCCGAACCGTTCACCGGCGAGGAACGGCACGTGCGTCGGATCCGCCAGCTCTTCGAATACGAGACGACCGGGTCCATTGCCGGTGTGAGCGTCGATCCTGCGCGCGTAGACCCGTCCAGCGTCGACCCGGCCCGTACCGCGCGCTGACGTGCCAGAGGGTCATTCCGTCCACAGGATCGCCCGGCAGTTCGCGCGTAACTTCGTGGGCCACCGGGTGCAGCTGTCCTCGCCGCAGGGCCGATTCGTCGAGGGTGCCGCGCTGCTTGACGGGCATGCGATGACCCGGGCGCGCGCCGTCGGCAAGCAGATGTTCCTCGAATTCGACAACGGACTCTGGCTGCGGGTGCACCTCGGCATGTACGGCGCGTGGGACTTCGCCGGCGACATCCTGATGGACGCCACGATCGCATCCGCCAACGGCCGGATGGGGCAGACCAACCAGCGCGGCACCGACCTCGACGGGCAGGCGGATGCCGTCCTCGATTCCGCGGGGGAGAACTCGCTTCGGAGCATCGGGGCTCCCCGGCGCACCCGGGTGCGGATGGCGGAGCAGGAGAAGGAGATCGACCAGCGGGGCACCTTCCCTCCCGAACCGGTCGGACAGGTGCGGGTGCGCTTGCTCACCGACACGGTGTGCGCGGACCTGCGCGGCCCGACCGCGTGCCAGGTACTCGACGCAGCAGAGGTGCAGGCGGTGATCGACAAGGCCGGACCCGACCCGCTGCTCGATGACAGCCCCGCAGCGGAAGACCGGTTCACGGCCGTCGTGCGCCGCAAGCCCACCCCGATCGGGCTGCTCCTGATGGACCAGTCCGTGGTCAGCGGCATCGGCAACGTCTATCGCGCCGAACTTCTGTTCCGGGCCGGGGTCAACCCGCATGCGCCGGGCAAGAGCCTCGCCGAGGACACCGTGCGCGGTCTCTGGCGCGACTGGTCGCGGCTGCTGACGATCGGCGTCGAAACCGGCCAGATGATGACCATGGACGACCTGGCCGGGGCCGACTGGGCGCGTGCGATGAAGAACCGCGCCGACCGGCACTGGGTGTACAAACGCGAGGGCCTGCCGTGCCGGGTCTGCGGCACCCACATCCTGCTCGAGGAGATGGGCGCCCGCAAGCTCTACTGGTGCCCGACCTGCCAGGCCTGAGACCGCCCACCACGAACACCACCGCTCCGCCGACTGCGAGACAGACAGGACGCCCCCAGATGCGCCACACCCCCAGCTTCGTGCTCACCGATCCCGCCGAGATCCGGCGGCTGATCCGGGAGAACCCGTGGGCGACCCTGATCAGTCACACGAGCACGGGCGATCTCGTCGCCTCGCACTACCCGATGCTTCTCGACGAGTCCGGTGCAGGACCGGATGCCGATTCCGGCGAGCTCGTGCTGGTCACCCATGTGGGCCGTCCGGACGAGCAACTGCACGAGCTCGGCCAGCACGAGATGCTCGTGATCATCCAGGGCCCGCACGGGTACGTGTCCCCGGGGTGGTACGACGCCAACCCGGCCGTGCCGACCTGGAACTTCATCACCGCGCACCTCTACGGCACGCCGGAGATCCTCACCGCCGAGGAGAACCTGCTCGTGCTCGACCGGCTCGTCGACCACTTCGAGGACCGCATGCCCGAACCGCGCCGCCTGCACGGGACGGCTGCGAACTCGGCATACGCCGAGCGGATCTCGGCCGGTACCGTCGGACTCCGCCTCCGGGTCACCCGGGTGGTCGCCAAGAACAAGCTCAGCCAGAACAAGCCCCCTGAGACCGTCGATCGCATCATCTCCGAACTCGAGGGGACCGGTCCGTACGCGAGCGTGAACCTCGCCGCCGAGATGCGTCGCGCGCACGGGCGGCTCGCCCGCGCCGCCCGGTCAGGAGACGACGCATGAGCACCGATCCGCTCGTCCTTCGCAACGCCCGCCTGCCCGGGAGCGACGAACTCACCGATGTCGAGATCGTCGACGGCACGGTCACGAGGCTCGGCTTCCTCGGCGGCGAGGGCGCCGGCGGCTCGGCGGCCGAGTCGATCGACCTCGGCGAGCGCTGGCTGATCCCCGGCCTCTGGGACAACCACGTGCACTTCACCCAGTGGGCGCAGATCGCCCGCCGCCTCGACGTGTCGACCGCGGGCAGCGCTCAGGCGACCGCCCGCATCGTCGCGGGGCGCATCCCGCTTCTCGCGCCGGGGGAGACCCTGATCGGCTTTGGCTTCCGTGACGGGCTCTGGCCGGATACCCCGGGCCGCGCCGTCCTCGACGCCGTCTCAGGGACGGTCCCCGTCGTCCTCGTCAGCGGCGACCTGCACAGCGTCTGGCTCAACTCCGCTGCACTCTCCGCCCGCGGGCTCGGCGACCACCCCACCGGGCTGCTCCGCGAGGAGGACGCCTTCGACGTCGAACGGGCACTCGACGCCGTTCCGGACGCGATCAGCGACACCTGGGCAGACGAAGCGGCCCGGGTGGCCGCTGCCCGCGGCGTCGTCGGGATCGTCGACCTCGAAATGGTCTGGAACCTCGACGTCTGGCGCCGCCGCATCGCCGCGGGCGCGGACTCGCTCCGGGTCGAGTTCGGCATCTACACCGAACACCTCGAGCGTGCTGTCGCGGCGGGCCTCCGCTCCGGCGCGGTCATCGCCGAAACCCGCGGGCTGCTCAGCGTCGGCCCCTACAAGGTCATCACCGACGGTTCGCTCAACACCCGCACCGCATACTGTTTCGACGACTACCCGGGGCTCACCGGCGACGACGCCCACGGCGTGCTGAGCGTCGCACCCGACGACCTGCTGCGCTGGATGCGCCTCGCGAGCGAGTCCGGCATCCGCCCCGCGGTGCACGCGATCGGCGACCGCGCCAACCGCATCGCCCTCGACGCCTTCGAGACCCTCGGTTGTGCGGGGAGCATCGAACACGCCCAGCTCCTCAGCCTCACCGACGTCGACCGGTTCGCCGCCCTCGGCGTCGTCGCGAGCGTGCAACCCGAACACGCCGTCGACGACCGCGACGTCGCCGACCGCTACTGGGCCGGCCGCACCGACCGTGCGTTCATGCTCGCGAGCCTGCTCAGGGCCGGGGCTCGACTCGCACTCGGCTCCGACGCGCCCGTCGCCCCGCTCGACCCCTGGATCGGCATCGCCGCCGCAGTCGGGCGCACCAGGGACGGCCGCGAATCCTGGCACCCCGAGCAGGGCGTGTCCCGCCAGGCCGCTCTCGCCGCATCCGCCCGCGGCAGGCACCGGATCGCGGTCGGCGACCCCGCCGACCTTGCCGTCTGCGAGACCGACCCGTTCGTCGCGTCCCTCGACGACCTGCGGCGGATGCCCGTCGCCGCGACCCTGCTCGGCGGTCGGTTCACCCACCGCGCGCTCTGAGCCGCCGCGCTGCGGGGGTTTTCCCCGCAGCGATTGGGGCGCAGGCCCGATGGGCCCAGTGCACGATGACGGCGAGGCTGGAGTCATCCACCAAGGAGGACACCATGACCACGACGACACCCGCAACCGTCCCGCACTCCGGGGAATCTGGCAGTCTGGAGACCGTGCAGACAGCTCTGAGCGAAAAGCCCGGCTATCGAGGCCTGTGGCGATCGGTTCCGCGGGAACTCGGCTTCCTCCTGCTCGCCCTTCCCGTCGCTGTGATCGCCCTGAGCGTGCTGAGCACCGTCTTCTTCTCGGGCGTCGGCATGATCGCGATCTTCGTGGGGCTGTTCGTGATCGTCGCCGCCCTCTACACCGCGCGCGGTTTCGGCCTCGTCGAGCTGACCCGCCTGCGCTGGGCCGGCCAGCCGGCCATCCGGCCGCCCCGGTGGGAACGAGACGGCCAGCCGGTCACGCCGCTTCGAACCATGCTCGGCCCGCTGGTCGGCGGCCACTACTGGCTTTACCTCCTGCACGGCATGGTCGTGAACTTCGTCATCTCCCTCGTGAGCTGGACCGTCACCGTCGTGTGGCTCTCGGTCGCCCTCGGTGGGGTCACCTTCTGGCTGTGGGGCTGGTCGGTCCCTCAGGGCGGGGATGGCGGCATGGGCCTGATCGGCCTCGCCGAGCGGATCCTCCCCGGCAGCCAGGCCGTGGACAGCCCCTACCTGGTGGAGAGCCTGCTCGAACTCGCGCTCGGCCTCGCCTTCCTCGCCACCCTGCCATACGTCACCCGCGGGCTCGTGCTGGCGCACCAGTTCATCGGGCAGGGCATGCTCGGCGCCTGGCGCTCCGAGGCGCTCACCCGGGAGGTCGCCGACCTGAGCGCCTCCCGGGGAGCGGCTGTTCTCGCAGAGGACCGCGGCCTCCGCCGGCTCGAACGCGACATCCACGACGGACCGCAACAGCGCCTCGTGCGCCTGCAGATGGACCTCGCGAGCGCCGAACGCAAACTCGACACCGACCCGGCCGCCGCCAGGGCCCTGCTCGCCGAGGCCAGGGAGCAGGCCCACGACACCCTCGAGGAGCTCAGGGCGCTCTCCAGGGGGCTCGTCCCGCCGATCCTCCAGGACCGCGGCCTCACCGTCGCCCTCGAGTCTCTCGCTGCCCGCAGCACCATTCCCGTCGCTCTTGAGTTCCAGCTCGAGCCCGGGCTGCGGCTGCCCTCCGAGATCGAACGGAGCGCGTATTTCATCGCGGCCGAGCTCCTCACGAACGCCGCGAAGCACTCCCGCGCCACCGGCATCCGCCTGCACCTCGCCCTGCGGCGGGTGCCGGACGACGACTCCACCTGGCTCGACGTCTGGGTGATCGACAACGGCATCGGTGGAGCAGTCCTCACAGAGTCGCACGGGTTGTGCGGCCTCGACGAGCGCCTGCGGGGGCTCCGTGGCCTGCTGTCGATCGACAGCCCGGCCGGAGGCCCCACGATTGTCGGGGCGCACATCCCGCTGGCCGAAACCCTGCCCGGTTCGATCGTCGTATCCTGATCGGGTGACCTCGACAGAGCAGACCAGCCCGGAATCCGCGGCTTCGCTCCGGCTCGTTCTCGCGGAGGACTCGCTTCTGCTTCGCGAGGGGCTCGTACGGCTCTTCGACGAGGCCGGCTTCGACTGCGTGGCCGCCTATGGCGACGCGGACGGCCTGCTCGCCGACGTCGATCGTCTCCGGCCCGACGTCGCCGTGCTCGACGTGCGGATGCCGCCGACCTTCCGGGACGAAGGGGTGCGTGCCGCCCTCGAGCTGCGGCGCCGGCTCCCGGGGGTGGGGATCCTGCTCCTCAGCCAGTACGTCGAGGCCACCTACGCGCACGAACTGCTCGCGGCAGGCGACGGAGGGCTCGGCTACCTGCTCAAGGACAGGGTCGCCTCCCTCGAGGAGCTCCAGGACGCGGTGCTGCGGATCCACGCCGGCGGAACCGTGCTCGACCCCCAGGTGGTGCGCGAGGCTCCTCAGCCGGCGCACGGACCCGCTCGAGCGCCTGACGCCGCGGGAACGGGACGTCCTCGGGCTGATGGCCGAGGGCCGGACCAACGTCAGCATCGCCTCCCGGCTCGTGATCGGCGTCGGTGCGGTCGAGAAGAACGTCACCGCGATCTTCCAGAAACTCGGCCTCGACGACTCGGGCACCGACCACCGGAGGGTGCTCGCGGTCCTCGCCTTCCTCCGCCACTGAGTATTCCGCTGCCAAGAGGCGAATTGAACGTAGATAATTCGGTTTAATCTGAAGAAACAGGTGCGAACGCGTCCTGGTGCGGGCAGACTGGAACCATGAGCGCAATCGAGAATTCCAAGCTGGCCATCATCGGAGCGGGCGCCGTCGGCACCTCCCTCGCGTATGCCTCCCTGATCCGGCAGTCGGCCCGCGAAGTGGTGCTCTACGACATCAACGAGCCCAAGGTCGAGGCCGAGGTGCTCGACCTCGCGCACGGCACCCAGTTCACCGGTGCCTCCTGCGTGTCCGGCGGCGCCGACCTTGACATGATCTCGGACGCCAACATGGTCGTGATCACCGCCGGTGCCCGGCAGCACCCCGGGCAGTCCCGCCTCGAAATGTCCGGCGTCAACGTCGGAATCCTCCGCGAACTGATGCCCAAGCTGATCAAGCGCGCGCCGGACGCGATCTACATGATCGTCACCAACCCCTGCGACATCCTCACCTACGCCGCCCTGCACTTCAGCGGACTCCCCTCCACCCGGGTGTTCGGTTCCGGAACGGTCCTCGACTCCTCCCGGCTGCGCTGGCTGCTCGCGCACCGCGTCGGCGTGGCCATTGCCAACGTGCACGCCACGATCGTCGGCGAGCACGGCGACTCGGAATTCCCGCTCTGGTCGCAGGCCAGGGTCGGACCGATCTCCCTGGACCAGTGGGTCGCCGATGACATCTCCCCGGTGACCAACGGACGGGAGAAGTTCTCCGAGGCCGAGTTCGCGGCCATCACCGAGGACGTCAAGACCGCGGCATACCGGGTGATCGCCGGAAAGGGCGCCACCAACTACGCGATCGGGCTCTCCGGCGCCCGGATCGTCGAGGCTGTGCTGCGCGACGAGGGCGCCGTTCTCCCGATCAGCTCGGTGCTGACCGACTACCGCGGCGTGAGCAACGTGGCCCTGTCCGTTCCGACGGTCGTCAACGCCGAGGGGGTCTCCCGGGTGATCGAGGTGCCGTTCTCCGAATCTGAACAGGCCCTGTTCCAGCACTCGGCCGACACCCTGCGGGCCACGCTCGACACCCTCGGCCTGAAATAGGGGCACACCGGCCGGATCGGTTACACCGGCCCGACCGGGGACACCGGCGGCGAGCGGGGCGTCTGCGCCGCTACGGTGGGATGCATGTGGCCTGAAGCACTCGTCATCGTCGCGGCCGGTTTCGCCGCCGGCATGATCAACGTCGTCGTCGGATCCGGCACCCTCATCACGTTCCCGATCCTCGTGCTCCTCGGCTACCCGCCGCTCGTCGCCAACGTCTCCAACAACCTCGGCCTCGTCGCCGGCGGTGTCTCCGGAACGATCGCGTACCGGCGCGAGATCGCGGCCCACCGGAACTTTGCATTCGCCCTGCTGCCGGTCTCCCTGACCGGCGGCCTGGCCGGGGCCGGGCTGCTGCTGGTCCTGCCGAGCAGCGCGTTCAAGGCGATCGTGCCCGTCCTCATCCTCATGGGGATCGTCCTGGTCGCCATCGGACCGTGGATCCAGCGCCGCGTCGCCGCCGGGGCGGCACGCTCCGGCAGAGGTCCTGCCCCAACCGTCACAACCGGTACGACTGCGCCGGCAACCCCTGGCGACCCGGCCGGCAACCGTCCCGCCTCCAGTGGCGGTTGGGGCGCCCTGGGCGGTGCGGGCAAACGAACCGCGATCGTCGTCTGCGTCTTCGTACTCGGTCTGTACGGCGGCTACTTCGGCGCGGCCCAGGGAATCCTGATGATGGGTGTCCTCGGCGCCCTGACATCCGTCTCGCTCGGCTCGCTCAACGCCGTCAAGAACCTCCTCGTCACCGCCGTGAACGTGATGGCCTCGATCGTCTTCATCCTGTTCGCACGCGACTCCATCGACTGGCTCGTCGTCGCCTTCATCACCGTCGGGGCCGGCCTCGGCGGGATCCTCGGTGCGCGCATCGGACGCCGCCTGCCGCCCACGCTCCTGCGTGTGATCATCATCACCGTCGGGATCGTCGCACTGGTCAACCTGCTGCTCCGCTCCTGACTGTTCTACCCGTGGAGGAGCTGTCCGGAGTAGGTTGATCGCGGGGGAATTCACATGACGTCAGCCGCTTCAGCACTGGTCCGCTCCATGAGTCTGATCTGCGCCCTGACCGCGGCATTGGCGCTCGCTGGGTGCACGCAGGGTTCCGGCGGTTCCTCTCCGGGCGCCTCGCCGGAACCCACGGCATCCGCGACGCCGACGTCCCTGCCCGTTGCGCTCGACTGTGGCCTGGTCCTGCCGGTCGACCGGGCCGCGACCGCGCTCGGGCTCCCGGCGAAGAGCCTCTTCGATCCGGCAACCCAGGCAGCAGCCGAACAGCAGCCGAGTAGCGGCGCCACCCGGATCGTCCTGCAGGACGCGGCGGCAGTCCTCGGCGGCCTGGTCGACTGCAGCTGGTCTGCCCCTGACAACGGCACCGGAGCGCTGACCGACGACGGCAGTCGGATGCTCCCGCGAGTGAGCGTCCGTGTCCTCCGGAACGCCGCCGACGAGTTCACCGCCGGCGAACCGGACTCCGATGACGGCCTGCGGGGACTGCACCCGGTCGACCTCGGCGACACGGCGTACGTGGCCTGCCATCCGCCGGAGCACGACTCGTGCCGGGCAGAAATCCTGGTCGGAACCACCTGGGTCAACGCGACGGTCAGCCCGCAACCCACCGAGGAGAGTTTCGTGACCTTCGCCCGCACCGTCGTCGCGGCTGTCCGGACCGCAGACGCCGTTCCGGCCGCGGCGGTCCGTCGTCGTGTCGGTTGTGACGCCCTGCTCGACTCGACGGACCTCGCGAATGCAGTCGACATGACGCAGGCGACATCGACAGACTACGGCACGTCGGAGTCCGGCCGGATGGGCACCCGGGGCGCAGCCGAGCGCCTGGCCGGCCTGGTCACCTGTGGCTGGACGAGCTCCGACACAAGCTCCGCAGCGGGGGCCTCGTCCGGCGGCGTCCTGGTGGACGTCCTGCCCGGCGCCCGGGCGACCTGGCAGGCGACACCTCCGAACCAGGCGAAATCCAGCATCCGCTTCGAGGAAGCGACCGGACTGGGCGACGAGGCATTCGCCGGCTGCGGCGGGGACACCTGCGAGGTCGACGTGCTCTCCGGTGACGTCTGGGTGCTCGTCCAGCAGTACGCGCAGCCGACCGGCAACCTGGACGGTGCGAAGAAGCTCGCGGTCACCGCTCTGGCCAACTACCTCGCGAAGCGATAGCGAAGGTGGAAGAGGCTGACGAGGCCGGGGAATCTGGAGGGGATGACGGGAATCGAACCCGCGCCATCAGTTTGGAAAACTGAGGCTCTACCATTGAGCTACATCCCCATGCGTGCCGAACTGCGCACTCCAATACCTTAGTACAGCCGCGGGGACCTCGCGTACGCGAACCGACCATGGGCATCCGGTCGGTGCAGTAGACTTACCGAGGTCAATCCGCTGTCGCGTGTACCTGCGTGGCGTCAGGCTGACTCCAACGGGTTGAGACAATATCCGGGGCGTAGCTCAGCTTGGTAGAGCGCTCGGTTTGGGGCCGAGAGGTCGCAGGTTCGAATCCTGTCGCCCCGACCATCACCCCCCTCTGAACCAGATCGAACACAGGAGATAACCCACGTGAAGTCCACGGTCGAAAAGCTGAGCCCCACGCGCGCCAAGGTCACCATTTCGGTGACCCCGGAGGAGCCTGAAGCCCAGCATCACCCACGCATATGGTCACATTGCCGAAGACATCAACATCCCCGGCTTCCGCAAGGGCAAGGTTCCGCCGCCCATCATCGACCAGCGCGTCGGTAAGTCGGCCGTCCTCGAGCACGCCGTCAACGAAGGCCTCGACGGTTTCTACCGTGCCGCCGTCGACGAGCACAAGCTCCGCCCGCTCGGCCGCCCCGAGGCCGACATCGTCGAATGGCCGTCCGACAAGGACTTCTCCGGCGACCTCAAGCTCTCGATCGAGGTTGACGTCCGCCCCGAGATCGACCTTCCCGCATACACGGGCCTCAAGCTCGTCGTCGACACGGCCGAGGTCACCGATGAGGACGTCACCGAGGAGCTCGACAAGCTGCGCAGCCGCTTCGGCACGCTCATCACGGTCGACCGCCCCGCCAAGACCGGCGACTTCGTGCAGATCGACCTCGTCGCATCCATCGGCGACGTCGAGGTCGACAACGCGACCGGCATCTCCTACGAGGTCGGCACCGGCGACTTGATCGACGGCATCGACGAGGCACTCGACTCGCTCAGCGCGACCGAGACCACAACCTTCAACTCCACCCTCATGGGCGGCGACCACGAAGGCGAAACCGCGGAGATCACCGTGACGGTCCTCGCCGTCAAGGAGCGCGAGCTTCCCCCGTCGACGACGACTTCGCGCAGATCGCCAGCGAATTCGACACCGTCGCAGAGCTCACCGAAGACCTCAAGGCGCAGGCGCTGCGCTCCAAGATCTTCGGCCAGGGCACCCAGGCCCGCGAACTCCTCATCGAGCAGCCTCCTCGCCTCCGTCGAGGTCCCGATCCCGACCGCGATCATCGAGGACGAGGTGCGTCGTCACCTCGAAGGCGAGAACCGCCTCGAAGACGACGTGCACCGCGCCGAGGTCACCGAGTCGAGCGAGAAGACCTTCCGCCAGCAGATCCTGCTCGACACGATCGCCGAGGCCGAGAAGGTCCAGGTCAGCCAGGACGAGCTCACCCAGTACCTGATCCAGGGCGCAGCCCAGTACGGCATGGACCCGAGCGAGTTCGTCCAGGCGCTCAGCGGAAACGGCCAGATCCCGTCGATGGTCGCAGAGGTCGCCCGCAACAAGGCCCTCGCGATCGCCCTCGGCAAGGCGGAGGTCGTTGATGGCAACGGCGCCGTCGTCGACCTCGCCGAGTTCACCGCGATCGCGGGCGACGAGCCCGAGGCCACGGACGGCACCACCTCCGTCGACGTCGACATCGACTCCGTCACGGTCGACCCCGCCGCGGAAGCGGCAGCCGCCGACTCTGACGACGAGGACGAGGCCGCAGAGGTCCCCGCGAAGCCGAAGAAGAAGGCCGCAGCCAAGAAGTAACACCCGCTGCGCGGCATCCGCTGCCAGCACCCGCTGACTCCAGCGAACAAGGGCCGGGCGTCTCAGGACGCCCGGCCCTTCGGCGTTCCCGGGCTCGGGGAGCCGCGCAATCTGCCGAGGGCGAACACGGCCGTTCTGGCTCTCAGGCTCCTATAGATTCAATCTCAAGCGACAAGTGAAACGGAGCGCGACATGGCCGATATGACCCCAACACCCGGCGTTTTTGACCGACTGCTGAAAGACCGCATCATCTGGCTCGGTTCGGAGGTCCGGGACGAGAACGCCAACGAGATCTGCGCCAAGATCCTGCTGCTCGCAGCAGAGGACTCTGAGCGCGACATCTTCCTGTACATCAACTCTCCCGGTGGCTCGATCACGGCCGGCATGGCCATCTACGACACGATGAAGTTCGTACCGAACGACATCGTCACCGTCGGCATCGGGCTGGCCGCCTCCATGGGCCAGTTCCTGTTGTCCTCCGGCACCAAGGGCAAGCGGTACATCACGCCGAACGCCCGGGTCCTCCTGCACCAGCCGTCCGGCGGCTTCGGCGGCACGGCGGCGGACATCCAGACGCAGGCCAAGGTCATCCTCGACATGAAGAAGCGGATGGCGGAACTCACGGCCGAGCAGACCGGCAAGTCGGTCGAGCAGATCCTGATCGACAACGACCGCGACAACTGGTTCACCGCCCAGGAGGCCGTGACCTACGGCTTCGTCGACCACCTGCGCGGCTCCGCGTCGGAAGTAATCGGCGGCGGCGGCACCGACGACTCAGTGAACAAGATCTAGGACGGGCGTACACGACATGGAATTCACGAATTTTGGTCACCAGGCCGGTGGCCGCGCACCGCAGGCTCCCGAGTCTCGGTACATCCTCCCCACCTTCGAAGAACGCACGGCCTACGGCTACAAGCGCCAGGACCCGTACGCGAAGCTCTTCGAGGACCGCATCATCTTCCTCGGCGTTCAGGTCGACGACGCATCCGCTGACGACGTCATGGCCCAGCTCCTCGTGCTCGAGAGCCAGGACCCTGACCGCGACATCGTGATGTACATCAACTCACCGGGTGGCTCTTTCACAGCGATGACGGCGATCTACGACACGATGCAGTACATCCGTCCGCACATCCAGACGGTCTGCCTCGGCCAGGCGGCTTCCGCCGCCGCCGTGCTGCTGGCCGGAGGAACCCCTGGCAAGCGCCTCGCACTGCCGAACGCGCGCATCCTCATCCACCAGCCCTCCGCCGGCGGACAGGGCGGCGGACAGGCGTCCGACATCGAGATCCAGGCTGCGGAAATCCAGCGGATGCGAGACTGGCTCGAAGAGACCATCGCGCACCACTCCAACCGCACCTCGGAGCAGGTCCACAAGGACATCGACCGCGACAAGATTCTCGGCGCCCCCGAGGCTCTCGAATACGGCCTGATCGACCAGATCCTGACGAGCCGCAAGAACGTTCCGGTCCTCGTCAAGTAGCAGTTCCCTCTCGCGACGGGGCAGGTCCCCGTTCTCCTGTCGCCCGCGCGGCGGCCGGCCGGATGCTCACGCACCGGCCGGCCGCCGCGTTCCGGTTTCCGCCGGTCGGGCACCGCGGCCGGGCCCGCGCGAGGATTGTTACGGGTTTCCACCGATCCGCGTCGCTTGCACCCCAGTGTCACACCCAGAGGCTAGGCTCGGTTCAGCGAGACAAGCATGACCTGCACGACCGATGGAGGAGGCTGACGGATGGCCCGAATAGGCGAAAGCGCCGACCTGCTGAAGTGTTCCTTCTGTGGGAAGAGTCAGAAGCAGGTCCAGCAGCTGATCGCCGGCCCCGGTGTCTACATCTGCGACGAATGCGTCGAGCTGTGCAACGAGATCATCGAAGAGCGCCTGGCCGAGGCCGGCGCCGAAGAAACGACGGGCGAGTTCGAACTGCCCAAGCCCAAGGAGATCTTCGGGTTCCTTGAGGAATACGTCATCGGGCAGGAAGCCGCCAAGCGCGCCCTGGCCGTCGCCGTCTACAACCACTACAAGCGCGTGCGCTCCCGTGCAACGCTCACCGCGGCCGATGCGATCCACGACGACGTGGAAATCGCCAAGTCCAACATCCTCCTGATCGGCCCGACCGGCTGCGGAAAGACCTACCTCGCGCAGACGCTCGCGAAGCGCCTCAACGTTCCCTTCGCCGTGGCGGATGCGACGGCGCTGACCGAGGCAGGCTACGTCGGCGAAGACGTCGAGAACATCCTGCTCAAGCTCATCCAGGCCGCAGACTATGACGTCAAGCGTGCCGAGACGGGCATCATCTACATCGACGAGATCGACAAGATCGCGCGCAAGGCCGAGAACCCCTCCATCACCCGCGACGTCTCCGGTGAAGGCGTGCAGCAGGCACTCCTGAAGATCCTGGAAGGCACCGTAGCCTCGGTTCCCCCGCAGGGCGGGCGCAAGCATCCGCACCAGGAATTCATCCAGATCGACACGACCAACGTGCTCTTCATCGTTGCGGGCGCGTTCGCCGGCCTCGACGACATCATCTCCACCCGCGCAGGCAAAAAGGGCATCGGCTTCGGGGCCCCGCTGCACAGCAAGGGCGACGACGTCAACCTCTTCAGCGAGGTCCTCCCCGAAGACCTGCACAAGTTCGGGCTCATCCCCGAATTCATCGGCCGCCTGCCCGTCGTCACGACGGTCACCCAGCTCGACCAGGTCGCGCTGATGCAGATCCTCACCGTTCCGAAGAACGCCCTCGTGCGCCAGTACCAGCGCATGTTCGAGCTCGACGGCGTCGAACTCGACTTCGAACAGCCCGCACTCGAGGCGATCGCGGACCTCGCCGTGCTGCGCAAGACCGGCGCCCGCGGCCTCCGCGCGATCATGGAAGAGGTCCTCGGGCCGATCATGTTCGAGGTGCCGTCCTCGAGCGAGGTCGCCAGGGTCATCGTGACCAGGGCCGCCGTGCTCGACAACGCGGCGCCGACGATCGTGCTGCACAAGGCCGCCCGCCGCGTCGAGAAGTCCGCCTAGCCCCGAAACCCATCACGACCTGAACCGCCTCCGACCACAGTCGGGGGCGGTTTTTGGTGCAGGCGGGTCCGCGGCGACTTGACAGGGCGCCACGGCCAATATCTAATATATTGCATGCCGGTTCCCGTTCCCGATGCGCTGCATCGCCCAGCCTCCCTGCGCGACTATGCCTACGAGGCACTCCGCACCGCGATCGTCGACGGAACGCTCGCCCCTGGCGAGAAGCTTCGTGACGCCGAGCTCGAGTCCTGGCTCGGGGTCAGTCGCACGCCGATCCGCGAGGCCATCGCCCGGCTCGAAACCGCAGGTCTCGTTCGAACCGAGCGCGCCAGGCAGACCGTCGTCGCGCCGCTGGACGAACGAACTGCAATGAACGCACAGGCGATCGCCGCAGCGCTCCACGAGCTCGCCGCGCGCGAGGCGGTCACCCAGCTCACCGCCGGGGACATCGCCGCGATGAAGGCGGCCAACGACCGGTTCCGGCTCGCCTTGACGACGAACGACGTCGATGCCGCCATCGCGGCGGATGACGATTTCCACGACGTCGCGGTGCGCGCGAGCGCGAACCAGCTGCTTCCGGCGCTGCTCGAGCAGGTCACGCCCACCCTGAGGCGGCTGGAACGCGCCCGGTTCTCCTCGCTCGCGGGGCGGGCATCCGTTGCCGACCACGAGCGCATCATCGGATTCTGCGCGGCCGGGCAAGCCGACCAGGCCGGCACGGCCGTACGCGAGAACTGGCTCACCCTCGGGCGGATGCTGGCCGCGACTGCCAACGTGACCCTGAACCCCTGAACCCCTGAACCCCTGAACCCCTGAACCCCTGAACCCCTGAACCCCTCACCCCGATCCAAAGGACCCCATGGCACTGCGCGATTTTCCCCGTCACCCGCTCACCTTCGGCCCGAGCCCCATTCACCCGCTCGACCGGCTCAGCGCCCACCTCGGTGGCGCCCGTGTCTGGGCCAAGCGTGAGGACGTGAACAGCGGCCTCGCTTTCGGCGGCAACAAGACCCGGAAGCTGGAGTACCTGATTCCGGAGGCCCTTGCCCAGGGTGCGGACACCCTCGTCTCCATCGGCGGCATCCAGTCCAACCACACCCGGCAGGTCGCCGCGGTCGCCGCCCACCTCGGCCTGAAGGCCGTTCTGGTGCAGGAACAGTGGGTGGACTGGCCGGACAGCGTCAACGACCGGGTGGGCAACATCCTGCTCTCCCGGCTCACCGGCGCCGACGTGCGCATCTCATCAGAGGGCTTCGGAATCGGCTTCAAGGACTCGTGGACGCAGGCCATCGCCGACGTCGAGGCCGCGGGAGGAATCCCGTATCCGATCCCGGCCGGTGCCTCCGACCACCGGTTGGGCGGACTCGGCTTCGCGAACTGGGCCCACGAAGTTGCCGCCCAGGAGAAAGACCTCGGTGTGTTCTTCGACACGATCGTGGTCTGCAGCGTCACCGGGTCGACCCACGCGGGCATGATCGCCGGATTCGCCGACCTCGAGGCGAACTTCGGGGGTCGCAAGCGGCGCGTGCTCGGGATCGACGCATCCGCCACGATCGAGGCCACTCGCGACCAGGTCGCCCGCATCGCGCGCAACACGGCGGAACTGATCGGCGTGGGGCGTCCCATCACTGACGAGGAGATCACCGTGCTCGAAGGCTGGGCGGGGAACTTCTACGGGATACCGGTGGAGTCGACGAACGCCGCCATCCGGCTCACGGCGAGCCTCGAGGGCGTCATCATCGACCCCGTCTACGAGGGAAAGTCAATGGCCGGACTGATCGACCTCGTCACGGCCGGCGACATTGCCCGGGACGGAAACGTCCTCTACGCCCACCTCGGCGGCCAGCCGGCGATCAACGCATACAGCGCGCTGTATCACTGAGTCTCTAGGGCCAGCTGTTGCCGTAACGGACAACGGTGGCCCGTACGCCGGCCACAGTTGTCCGCAGCGACCGCATTTGCCGGGCGAGGGGTGAGGGGTGGGTTAGTTCAGGCCGCGCCGGTCGAGCAGCGGCTGGATGAGTGCATCGCGTCCCCGAAAGTCCCGGTACGCCTCGAGAGGGTCGATGCTGCCGCCTCGGGCGAGCAGGCGTTCCCGGAACCGTTCGCCGTTCTCCCGGGTCAGCCCGCCGTGCTCCGCGAACCAGGCGCCCGTGTCCGCGTCCTGCACCTCGCTCCAGATGTACGCGTAGTAGCCCGCGTCGTACCCGCCGGAGAAGGTGTGCGCGAAATAGGTGCTCGCGTACCGGGTCGGCACGGCCGGGTTGTCGAGTCCGGCTGCGGCAAGGCACGCGGCCTCGAAGGCGGCGACATCGGTGACGTCGGTGCCGGCATCCGCTTCGATGCCGTGCCAGGCCTGGTCGAGCAGCGCGGCGGCAAGGTATTCGCTCGTCGGGAAGCCTTCGTTGAAGGTCTCAGACGCGTGGATGCCCGCGACGACCTCCGGGGGCAGCGGTTCGCCGGTCTCCCGGTTGCGGGCGTAGTTCGCGAGCACCTCCGGGTCGAAGCGCCACATCTCGTTGACCTGGCTCGGGAACTCGACGAAGTCCCGGTACACGTTCGTTCCGGCGAATTTCGGGTAGGTGACCCGCGCGAACAGCCCGTGCAGGGCATGCCCGAACTCGTGGAAGAGCGTGGTCACCTCGTCGAGGCTCAGCAGCGTGGCCTCCCCGGCGGACGGCCGCGGCACGTTGAGGTTGTTGCAGACGATCACGGGCGTGCCGAGCAACTCCGATTGCGAGACGAGGGAGTTCATCCACGCGCCGCCGCGCTTGGAATCCCGGGTGTACACGTCGAGGATGTACAGGCCGACGGGGGAGCCGTCCTCCTCGCACACCTCGAACACCCGCGCATCGGGGTGCCAGGCTGCGAGCGAGGGGCGTTCGGTGAAGGTCACCCCGTAGAGCCGCTGGGCGGCGTAGAAGACGCCGTCACGCAGCACGCTCTCGAGCTCGAACCAGGGCCGCAGGGCGGCCGTGTCGACGTCGTACCTGGCCCGGCGCATCCGCTCGGAGTAGAACGCCCAGTCCCAGGCTGCAATGGAGAAGCCCTCGGCGAGAACCCCCGCCGCGACGTCGGCGTCGACGAGGGCCTGCAGTTCGGCCTGCTCGGCGCGCGCATTGCGGGCGGCCGGAATGGCGAGCCGGTGCAGCAGGTCCCCGGCGGCGGCGGGGGTTCTGGCGGTCTCGTCCGCCGTGACCGCGGCCGCGTGGGTCGCGAAGCCGAGCAGCCGGGCACGCTCGGCGCGGAGCCGGGTGATCGACAGCACGAGGGCGCGGTTGTCGTGCTCTCCGCCACGGATGCCCCGGGCGCGGGAGGCGGCGAGCAACCGTTCCCGCACGCCCCGGTTGGTCAGCAGTGCCAGGTAGGGGTGCCCGGTGAAGAGCACCAGGGTGATCACGAAACGGCCGGGCATGCCCCGGTCGGTCGCGGCCTGGGCCGCCGCCGAGAGCTGGCCGGCGGAGAGGCCGTCGAGCTCCGCAGCGTCGTCGACCACGAGCGCGAGGTCGTTGGTGTCGGCGAGGAGGTTCTTCTCGAAGCGGGTGGTGGCGACCGAGAGGCGGGTGTTGAACTCGCGCAGCCGTGCCTTGTCGGCCTCGGACAGTCCGGCCCCGGCGAGCGTGAACTGGGTGAAGTACCGCTCGAGGAGGTACCGGGTCTCCCGGTCGAGCCCGAGCTCGTCTGCGCGCGCGTGCAGCGCCGCGATGCGCGAGAAGAGCTCGGGGCGGAGCCGGATCGCGTCGGAATGCGTCGCGAGCAGGGGAGCGAGCTCCTCCTCGAGGGCGATGGTGAACGGGCTCGAATCGGAGGAACTCCGGTTGAAGAACACCGCGGCGACCCGGTCAAGCAGCCGGCCGCTCCGTTCGAGCGGCAGCAGGGTGTTCTCGACGGAGGGTTCGGCGGCGTCGGAGCAGATCGCCTCCACTTCGGCGAGCTGCTCGACCATGCCCTCGAGGAACGCCGGGCGATAGTGCTCGTCACGGAGGACGGCATACGGCGGGAGCTGGAACGGGAGCGTGCTCGGCCGGGCGAAGGGGTTGTGCTGGTCCATGCCTTAAACCTAGTTCCGAATTCAGGAGTACGACCCGCCGGTGGGGTGCCGGAGCCCGGATCAGTGCGGCGGATGCCGGCCGGCGCTGACCTCCCGGATCCCGACTCCTGAATTCGGTCCAGGTCCTAGGCTGTCAGCATGACCGACGAGCCAACACACTCCCAGCCGGACGACACGGACGCCGACCGGGTCGAGATCGCCCCCGCCCGGCGAGGCGATCCGCGACACCTACACGCACGGACACCACGAGAGCGTGCTCCGCTCGCACACCTGGCGTACCGTCCTGAACTCGGCCGCGTACCTGATCCCGCACCTCACGCCGGGGCTGCGGGTCCTCGACGTCGGCTGCGGGCCGGGAACGATCACGGTCGACCTCGCCCGCCGCGTGTCTCCGGGCACTGTCACCGGCGTCGACGCCTCCGCCGAGATCGTCGCCAGGGCGGCCGGGCTCGCCGTCGACGAGGGCGTGCCCAACGTCGCCTTCCAGGTCGGCGACGTCTATGCCCTCGACTTCGCAGACGACAGCTTCGACCTCGTGCACGCGCACCAGGTGCTCCAGCACCTGGCCAACCCGGTCGCCGCCCTGAAGGAACTCCGCCGCGTGCTGAAGCCCGGCGGAATCCTCGCCGCCCGCGATGTCGACTACGGCGGCGTGGCCTGGTACCCCAAGCTCCCCGGCCTCCAGTCCTGGATGACCGCCTACCGCGCGGTGCACTACTGGAACGGCGGCGACCCCGACGCCGGCCGCGCGCTCAAGGCCTGGGCCAGGCTCGCCGGCTTCGACGCCGTGACGAGCAGCGCGTCCATCTGGTGCTTCGCCACGGATGCCGAGCGCGACTGGTGGGGGGAATCCTGGGCCCTGCGCGCGACCGAGTCCGATTTCGCCGCCCACGCGATCGAATCCGGGGCCGCCGAGCTTTCCGACCTGCGCACCATCGCCGCAGCGTGGCACCAGTGGGCGGGCGACCCCGATGGCTGGTTCGGCATGCCGCACGGCGAGATCATCGCGGTCAAGTAGCACCGTCTCGGTCAGGGGGACCCCGGAAAAAGTAGACTCGAGCGTGCCCTTCCTCGACCGCCTCCAGCACTGGGCCGCCCTGCAGCCGGATGCGAACGCCGTCACGATCGGTGCGGAGCGGCTCAGCTACGCCGAACTCCGCGACCGGGCGAGCATGCGCGCCCGCGAACTGGTCGCCCAGTCGTCCGGCGGTCCGACCGTGCTCTGCCGGCCGAATGGTCTGGACTTCGTCGTGGACTTCGTCGCCGCGGTCGCGGGCACCGGCAGCGTCGCCGTGCTCGACCCGGGTTGGCCGGCCCTGCAGCGTTCCGCCGTCGAGCGGATGCTGCGTGACGCCGCCGCCTCGAGCCCGCCGGACACCCCGCCTGCGCCCGCAGATCTCCGCGACGGCCCACCGGACTCGCTCTTCCTCTACGGCTTCACCTCGGGCACCACCGCGCTGCCCAAGGCCTTCACCCGCAGCAGGGACTCCTGGCAGCGCGCCTTCTCCGCGAGTAGCGCCTGGTTCGACATCGGCGCTGACGACCGGGTCCTTGCCCCCGGACCGCTCTCGGCGAGCCTGACTCTCTACGCCCTCGCCGAAACCCTCTCCGCGGGGGCCGCGTTCCACACCCTGCCGCACTTCGACGTCGGCGATGCCCTCGACTCCGTCGCACACGCCGCCGTGACCCGCATCGTCGCCGTCCCGACCGCTCTCCGCCTGCTCGGTGAACGGGGACTGAGTAACGCGGTGGACGGAAGCGCACTGACCGGCATCGTCAGCGCGGGCGCCCGGCTGGACGGAGCCACTCTCGCCCGTGTCCGCACCTGGGCGCCCCGGGCCACCGTCTACGACTACTACGGCGCCGCGGAACTGAGCTTCGTGACCGCCCGGCGACTCGACCCCGGCGAGCACCGGACCGCGTCGCCGACGGCCGTCGGCCGGCCGTTCCCCGGCGTCGAGGTCCGGGTCCTCGACGACGCGGGCCAGGCATCCGCCCCCGGAGTCACCGGGACCATCTGTGTAAGGAGCCGCCTCGTCAGCGCCGGCTATGCCTGGGGCGACGACGGTTCCGCGTTCGCCCGCGTCGCCGGTGACCACGGGGGCGAGTGGTGCACGGTCGGCGACCAGGGGCACCTCGACGAGGCCGGCGAACTGCACTTCGCCGGTCGCCGGGCCGACATGATCGTCACCTCCGGCCACAACGTCTACCCGCAGGAGGTCGAGGCGACCCTCCTCTCCGGCCTCGGCGTCTCCCCGGGCAGTGCCGTCGCACAGGTCGTCGTGACGGGTGTCGCGGATGCCCGGCGTGGCACGCTGCTCGTCGCTGCTGTCCTCGAGGAAGGCAGCCCCGACGCCCCGGCACTCACCCGTTCCGACCTGAGGACGGCCGCCGCAGACCTCGCCGCCCCGAAACGCCCACGCGGCTACTACCGCCTCAGCGAACTGCCGCTCACCGGGGCGGGAAAGATCAGCCGGCGCCTGCTCGCCGCCTGGATCACCGAAGGAGACCCCCGTGTCGACCGCCTCGACTGAGTCGACCGCCTCGTCTGAGTCGACCGCCTCGTCTGAGGCCGGCGCCGCGACTTCTGCAGCCGACCGCGAGCCCGTCATCGTCTGGGGACGCCGCACGGCCTTCGGCAGGAGGGGCGGAGCCCTGTCCCGGGTCACCGCAGACCGGCTGCTCGCCCCCGTGCTCTCCGCGGTCGTCACCGACCTCGGTCTCGATCCCGCGGACCTCGACGACGTGATCATCGGGAATGCAACGGGTGGCGGCGGAAACCTCGCCCGCCTCGCGCTGCTCGAAGCCGGGTTCCCGGTGGCCGTGCCCGGCCTGACCGTCGACCGGCAGTGCGGGTCCGGGCTGGAGGCGATCCTGCTCGCCTGCCGGCTCGTCGCCGCGGGCGCCGGCGGCCTCTACCTCGCCGGCGGGGTCGAGAGCTGCAGCACTGCGCCGCTGCGCGCGCACCGGATGACGTCGGCGCCCGGGGCACCCGACTTCTTTGACAGGGTGCGGTTCGCGCCGGATTCGGTCGGCGACCCCGACATGGGCGTCGCCGCCGAGAATGTGGCCACGCACTTCGGCATCGGCAGGGAACGCCAGGACGCCTTCGCCGCCCGCAGCCACCGGCTCGCAGTCGCTGCGCAGGGATCGGGTGCGTTCGAAGCCGAGATCGTCGGGATCGTCGGGAGCGATGCGTCAGGCGCGCCCGTCACGACCGACGACGGCCCCCGCCCGAAGCTCGACGCCGCCCTGCTCCGTCGCTTCCCACCGGCCTTCCGTCCGGGCGGCACCGTCACGGCCGGCAACTCCTGCGCCGACGCCGACGGGGCCGTCGTCGTGCTCGTCACGAGCAGTGCCCGCGCCCGGGAGCTCCAGGCCGGCGGCGCGTTCCAGGCCGGAACGGACAGCCCCGGCTTCCTCGCGTTCGTCGACGCCGTCCCTGCCGGAATCGATCCGAACCTCCTCGGCGCCGGCGGCGGCGCGGCGGCCAGCTCCCTGCTCGCTCGCACGGGCGTCCCGGCCGACGGCCTCGCCCGGGTCGAGGTCGTCGAGGCCTTCGCCGCCCAGGTGCTCGCCTCCCTCGACCTGATCGGCGTGCCGGAGGACCGTGCCAACCGGCAGGGCGGCGCACTCGCCCTCGGGCACCCGTTCGGGGCATCCGGCGCCCTGCTCGTGCTGCGGCTTCTGGCGCAGGCCCGCACAGACGGGGTGGAGGGGGCGCACGCACTCGCCATGGTCAGCATCGCCGGCGGTCTCGGGCTCGCCGCGCTCTTCCGTTGGGAGGGCTCGTCTGACTGAGGTCTCGACCGGTTGAGGTCTCGCTCCCGTGCGGGCTCTTCCGCTGGGCGACAGGGCAGGCCAGTATGAAGCTGCGGACGCGGGGCGACGGGAGCACACATGGCCAGGCTGATCTACTCGGGCATCACGTCGCTCGACGGGTACACCGCGGATGCCGCAGGTGACTTCGACTGGGCGACGCCAGACGACGAGGTGCACGCCTTCATCAACGCCCTCGAACGCAAGATCGGCACCTACCTGTACGGCCGGAGGATGTACGAGACGATGGCGTTCTGGGAGACCGCGCGGGAACTCGTCGATCCGCCCGACGTGGTGCGGGAGTACACCGACATCTGGCAGGCCGCCGAAAAGGTCGTCTACTCGCACAACCTCGAGGCGGTCACGACGACGCGGACCCGGGTCGAGCGCTCATTCGACGCCGCCGAGGTGCGTCGCCTGGTGACCGAGAGCAGGCTGAGCGTGTCCGTTGGGGGTCCAGGGCTTGCCGCGCACGCCCTCAAGGCCGGCATCGTCGACGAGATCCACCGGTTCGTGACGCCGATCATCGTCGGCGGCGGTACCCGGTTCCTGCCGGAGCACCTG
This sequence comes from Cryobacterium breve, assembly GCF_027594785.1. GTDB lineage: Bacteria > Actinomycetota > Actinomycetes > Actinomycetales > Microbacteriaceae > Cryobacterium > Cryobacterium breve_A. The sequence goes on along the minus strand of NZ_CP075584.1, from coordinate 730,867 downwards.
CGGATGCCGCTCGAGCTCCGCGGCGAACGACGCTTCCGAAACGGAATGGTGTACCTGCGCTATGTTGTGCCGCAGGCCGGATCAGCTCGCCCGGCGGCCTAGTCCCCGCCGCCGGGCTCCGGCGAGCCGGGACCGGCCATGACCGGGCAGAGGCGCCAACGGCTGCTGATCGCACTTGTCCAGGTCCTCGCCATGTCCGCCTGGTTCTCAGCATCCGCCGTCGTCCCTGCGCTCAGCCTGGACTGGAACATCTCGGCGGTCGACGCGGTCTGGCTGACGGCATCCGTGCAACTCGGCTTTGTGGTCGGCGCCGTCGTGTCCGCGGTCCTGAACGCAGCGGACCGGATCCCGCCCCAGCTGTTGATGGCGGGGTGCGCGCTGGGAACGTCCGGATGCATTCTCGCCTTCACCGCGACGGCGACCGACCTCGCGACAGCCCTGCTCCCACGCTTCCTGACCGGTGCGCTGCTGGCAGGCGTGTACCCGGTCGGGATGAAACTCACGGCATCCTGGGCGCCGCCCCGCGCCAGGGGACGGGCCTTCGGCCTCATGATCGCGGCCCTGACCCTCGGCTCCGCCCTGCCGCACCTCATCCGTGGCCTGCCCGACCTCGCCTGGCGGGATGTGATGAACGTCTCCGCGGTGCTCTCGGCGGTCGCCGCGGTCGTCGCTGCGCTCCTGATCCGGTTGGGCCCGCACGGAGCATCCAGCAGCAGCCCGATCAACCCCCGGTACGCCGTGGACATGTTCAGGGACCGACGTTCCCGCCTGGCCAATTTCGGCTACTTCGGCCACATGTGGGAGTTGTTCGCCCTGTGGACCTGGCTGCCCGCGTTCGTCCGCGCCGGACGGTCGATGGCGGGAGAGCCCGTTGCGGCGTGGGACACGCTCGTCATCTTCCTCGTGATCGGAGTGGCCGGCGCGGCCGGCGCCCTGCTGGGCGGGTGGGCGGCCGACCGCTACGGGCGCGGCCCCGCGGGTGCCGGAGCCCTGATCGTGAGCGGCAGTTGTGCCCTCGCGTCGCCGGTGTTCTTCGCGGCGGCGCCGCTGGTACTCGTCATCGCGCTGACGGTGTGGGGCGCATCCGTTATCGCCGATTCCGGCGTGTTCTCCACGTCGCTCAGCGAGTCCGCGGATCCGCGCTACGTGGGCACCGCGTTGACCGTTCAGACCGCAATCGGCTTCCTGATCACGGTCATCACGATCCAGATCGTCCCGGTGCTCGCGGGACTCGTCGGCTGGCAGTTCGCCCTGTTGGTCCTGGTGCCCGGTCCCATCCTGGGCGCCGCAGCGATGATCCGACTCGCCCGCTCGGCGAGAGCGGACCGGCAGGGTGCGACGAACCCAGCGGCCCCGCGGGATTAGAACCCGCGGAACCGCAGGGGCCTAGATCCAGTCCTCGTCGTCCTCGACCTCGATGGACGGCTGCGTGATCGTGGCGCTGTCGTCGACCGGGTCATAGCGGATGACGGTGCCGTCGTCGAGCTCGTCGATCACGGGCTTGGCTTCCAGCCAGGTCAGTGTCCAGCGCCAGGCATCCGTGCCGTCCTTCGGGGCGACCGTGAGGTCCTCCTCGACCGTGCTGACCGCGAGGAGGACGACCTCGGGCAGCCCGGACGGCGCCGTGCCGCCGAACGGCCAGCGGGTTCCCACCTGCATCGGGCTCAGAGCTCGATCTCGTAGGTGACCCAGTCGGTGCGGGTGCCGACGTCGTCGTAGAGACGCTGGGCGGTCTCGTTGTCCGCGGCGGTGATCCACTGCACGGTCGCGAGCTTGTGCCCGGTCGCGTATTCCTTCGCGAACTCGATCAGCGAACGGCCGACCCCGGACGTGCGGTGCTCCGGCGCGACGAACAGGTCGTCGATGAAGAGACCGCGGGTTGCGCTGAGCGTATTCGGCACCTCCCGGTAGTGCGCGAATCCCACGAAGTCGCCGTCGTCACTGACCGCGACCGCGCCGTTCAGCACGTGGTTCCGATCGATGATCCAGCTCCAGACGCGGAGGGCCTTCTCATCGGTCAGTTCGCTCTTGTAGAACTCGCTGTAGCCCTCGAAGAGTCCCAGCCAGGCGAAAAAGTCCTTGTCGCCCAATGTTCGTACGTGTATAGCCATCTGGTTCTCCTTAACTCTCCGACACCGTGGCGAGCACGATTTCCGTGACTGCCAACTCGCCGCCTTCGACAAAAACCAATTCCGAGATCCGGCCGACCGCCTGCAGGTCAGCGGCAGCCTGCGCGAGCAGGGCCACCTCCGCGGCCGTTCCGCTAATTACAGCAGATGCGACGTCGGTTTTCTGGGACGCTTTCGCATCCGTCTTTCCGCGGCGGATGCCGGTGAGTGCCCGACTGGACAGTTCGAGCAGCGCGGGGTTGCCTCCTGCGCCTGCCTCGAGGTCTGCGGCGACGGGCCAGGCCGCCCGGTGAACGGACCCCTCGTTCGACCAGGACCACGCCTCTTCGGTCGCGAACGGCACGAACGGGGCGAACAGACGGAGCAGGGTCGACAGCGCGGTGCGGAGCGCCGCGACGGCTGAGGCCTGCCCGGTGCCGGCTTCGCCGTACGCGCGTTCCTTGACGAGCTCGAGGTAGTCGTCGCAGAAGGTCCAGAAGAAGCTCTCGGTGACCTCGAGGGCGCGGGCGTGATCGTAGCCCTCGAACGCGGTCGTCGCCTGGGCGACGACGCTCGTGAGGCGCGCGAGCATGCTGCGGTCGAGGGGCTCGGTGATCGCGGCATCCGCCGCCCCGTCGAAGCTCAGGATGAACTTCGACGCGTTCAGAATCTTGATCGCGAGGCGACGGCCGATCTTGATCTGGGTCGGGTTCTTGGGGTCGAATGCCGCGTCGGTGCCGAGGCGGGAGGAGGCGGCCCAGTAGCGCACGGCATCCGAACCGTGCTGCACGAGCATGTCCGCGGGGGTGACGACGTTGCCCTTGGACTTGGACATCTTCTTGCGGTCGGGGTCGACGATGAACCCGGACAGGGCCGCGTGCTTCCACGGTGACCGGCCGTCCTCGAGCTCGGCGCGGAGCAGGGTGGAGAACAACCAGGTGCGGATGATGTCCTGGCCCTGAGGGCGCAGCGAGTACGGGTAGACCAGGTCGAAGAGCTGGGGGTCGCGCTCCCAGCCGCCGGCGAGCTGGGGGGTGAGCGAGGACGTCGCCCAGGTGTCCATCACGTCGACCTCGCCGACGAAACCGCCGGCCTGGCCGCGCTGGATGCTTTCGTACCCTGGCGCGGTGTCGGACGAGGGGTCGACCGGGAGCTGGTCCCGGGTGGCGACGATCGGCTGGTCGAAGACCGGGTTCGACTCGGCGTCGAGCGGGTACCAGACCGGGAGCGGCACACCGAAGAAGCGCTGGCGGGACACGAGCCAGTCGCCCGTGAGGCCGTTGACCCAGTTGTCGTAGCGGACCTTCATGAATTCGGGGTGCCACTGCAGGTCGGCGCCGTGCGCGAGCAGTCGGGACCGCAGTGCTTCGTCGCGTGCGCCATTGCGGATGTACCACTGGCGGGTCGAGACGATCTCGAGGGGCTTGTCGCCCTTTTCAAAGAATTTGACCGGGTGCACGATCGGCTTCGGCTCACCGATCATGTCGCCGCTCGCCTTGAGGAGCGCGACGACGGCTTGCTTGGCCGAGAACACGGTCTTTCCGGCGAGCTCGGCGTACGCATTGATTCCGGCTTCGCTCGTGATGACCTCAGGCGCCTCGGCGATGATGCGGCCGTCGAAGCCCATGATCGCGCGGTTCGGCAGGTCGAGTTCCCGCCACCAGACCACGTCGGTCACGTCGCCGAAGGTACAGATCATCGCGATTCCGCTGCCCTTGTCTTTCTGGGCGAGGTGGTGGGCGAGGATCGGAACTTCGACGTCGAAGAGCGGGGTGCGCACCGTGGTGCCGAACAGGTGCTTGTAGCGCTCGTCGTCCGGGTGCGCGACGAGGGCAACGCAGGCCGGCAGCAGCTCGGGCCGGGTGGTCTCGATCTCGATGGTGGAACCGTCGGGCTTCCGGAAGGAGACCCGGTGGTACGCGGCGGGCATGTCCTTGTCCTCGAGCTCGGCCTGCGCGACGGCCGTGCGGAAGGTGACGTCCCAGAGGGTCGGCGCCATCGCCTGGTAGGCCTCTCCGCGGGCGACATTGCCGAGGAAGGCGAGCTGGGAGGATGCGATCGAGTGTGAACCGATCGTGCGGTAGGTCTGGGTCCAGTCGACGCTCAGGCCGAGGTCGCGCCAGAGCGCTTCGAACTGCTTCTCGTCTTCGATGGTGAGGCGTTCGCAGAGTTCGATGAAGTTGCGGCGGCTGATCGGGACCTGGTCGGCGGCCTTGGTGCTCTTGCCGTCGCCGCCCTCGAAGGGCGCGGTGAAGTCGGGGGCGTACGGCAGCGAGGGGTCGCAGCGCACGCCGTAATAGTTCTGCACCCGGCGTTCGGTCGGAAGGCCGTTGTCGTCCCAGCCCATCGGGTAGAACACGTCGCGGCCGCGCATCCGCTGGAAGCGCGCGACGACGTCGGTGTGGGTGTACGAGAACACGTGGCCGATGTGCAGCGAGCCGGACGCGGTCGGCGGGGGAGTGTCGATGGAGAAGATGTTCGCCCGGGTCGTGGAGTCGCGGTCGAAGCGGTAGGTGCCCTCGGTGTCCCAGGTGCCGCCCCACTTGTTCTCGAGGCCCTCGAGGGCTGGCTTATCCGGAACGTTCGGGATCGTCATGTTTCTCCGATTCACTGTCTGCGGCACCGTGTCTGCGGTGAGGTGCCTGAATATTGGCCTAATCCAACCTACCCGATGCCCCGTTCACCGGCGATTCGGGGGCGTCCGCCCTACCACCGTTGCCTGCGGGGCTAACTCAGGAGATCCGATGGGTGCACATGAGTGGACCCTCGGGATTCCGGGGTTTCTTCAGGGGCGCGGGGCAGGTTTCCTGAGTTGGCCCCACCGGGTCTCCGGAGGCAGATCAGGGGGCGGGCAGGCGCGGCACGGCGTCGAGCAGGCGCCGGGTGTACGGATGCGCCGGCGCGGCGAAGACCTGTTCCGTCGGGCCGGACTCGACGACCGCTCCGTTCTCGATGACGACGATCCGGTCGCTGACGTGCTGCACGACGCCGAGGTCGTGCGAGATGAAGACGAGACTCAGGCCGAGGTCGCGCTGGAGTTCGTCGAGGAGGTCGAGCACCTGGGCCTGCACGGTCATGTCGAGCGCGGACACCGGTTCATCGCAGATCAGGATCTGCGGGCGGTTCGCGAGGGCACGGGCGATGCCGACCCGTTGCCGTTGCCCTCCGGAGAGTTCGAGCGGGCGGCGGCCGAGCACGGCGGCGCTGAGCCCGACTCGGTCGAGGAGCTCGAGCGACTGGTCAGCGGAGCCGGCGGCATCGCGGAGGACGGCGCCGACGGTGAGCCGCGGGTCGAAGGAGGCGAGCGCATCCTGGTAGACGGCGCCGACTGCCGCACGTCGGGGTCGTCTGGCGCGCTCGGGGACTCCGCTCCAAGGTTCGCCGAGCATCCTCACGTCGCCTGCGTCCGGGGACTCGAGCGCGAGCAACAGCCGGGCGAGCGTGGTCTTGCCCGAACCGGACTCACCGACGATGCCGAGCGTCGTGCCGCGGTCGAGCGTGAACGAGACGTCGTTGACGGCGAGCAGCCGGCTCCGGTCGGGCATCCGGAAACTCTTGACGAGCCCGGAAGCCTCGAGCACGAAGGGGCTGAGGCCCGCAGGGACGGGCGTGGAAACGGCTGCAGGAGCGACCACAGCTGCCGGCCGGTGCGGGCGGTCCTGCGCCGACAGCCGGGTGCCGCGGGGGCGCCCGGCCGGGACCGCGGCGATCATCTTCCTCGTCTCGGGATGCTGCGGGTCGGCGAGGAGCGCACGGGTCGCGCCGGTCTCGACGATCCGGCCGCCGCTCATCACCGCGACCCGGTCGGCGATCCGGCTCACGACGGCCAGATCGTGGCTGATCAGCACGAGGGCCGTCCCCGCGTGCAGCAGGCTCCTCGAACAGGTCGAGGATCCGCGCCTGCACGGTCACGTCGAGGGCAGTCGTCGGCTCGTCCGCGATGAGCAGCGGCGGGCGCAGGGCGATCGCGGAGGCGATCAGCGCGCGCTGCCGCTGGCCGCCGGAGAGCTGGCCGGAACGCTGACCGACCCTGAGCTCGCCGTCGGGAAGCCCAACCTCGGCCAGGAGCTCGAGGACCCGGCGCGCCCGCGCGGCCGCCGAGAGGTTCGTGTGCAGCCGCAGGCTGTCTGCGATCTCGTGTCCGATCGGCCGCAGCGGGTCGAGCGACACGAGCGCGTCCTGCAGCACGAGTCCGACGTCGCGACCCCGCCTGCGCCGCCAGCCGGCCTCGCCGAGACCGAGCACGGATGCCCCGCCGAGGCTCAGGCTCCTCGGCGCGCAGCCACGAGCCGGGCCCGGCCAGGCCGAGCAGGCTGCGCGCCGTGAGGCTCTTCCCCGAGCCGGATTCGCCGACGATGGCGAGGCATTCCCCGGGCGCGACCTCGAAGGAGACGTCATCGACGAGGGGATTCCGACCGGCGTCGCTGCCGAAGCCGACGCTGAGCCCGCGGACCAGCAGGGCCGGTCCGCCCGTCGGGGCCGCGGCATCCGCTCGACTGACCGCGGAGACTGTTCCCAGCGAGCCCGGCCCGGTCACCTGTGCCCCGGTCATGCGTGCCTCAGTCGTCGTTCGACGGCACGACCGAGGACGGTCGCGGAGATCGAGGTCAGCACGACAAAGAGCCCGGGGAAGAAACTCATCCAGACGGCTGTGCTCAGGTAGGTGCGGCCCGCCGAGAGCATCGCGCCCCATTCGGCGGCCGGCGGTTGGGCCCCGAGGCCGAGGTAACTGAGCGCCGCCGCCCAGATGATGGCCTGGCCGATGCCGAGGGTGCCGAGCACGAGGAGCGGCGCGAGCGTGTTGGGCAGGATGTGCCGCACGAGGATGCGGGCGCGGCTGCGACCGAGAACGGTCGCGGCCTCGACGAAGGCGGAGGACCGCACCGACAGGAGCTGGGCTCGGATGATCCTGGCGTAGCCCGGTGCGGTCGCGAGCCCCACCGCGAAGGTCGCCGTCGCAGGTCCCGGCCCGAAGATCATGATGAACAGCAGGGCGAGTAACAGGCCGGGGAAGGCGAACATGACCTCGAGCAGGCGGTTCACGGTGAAGTCGACGACCGCACCGAGCATGCCGGCCACGGTGCCGAGCACGGCCCCGAGGCCGAGGCCGATCAGGGTCGCCGCCACGCCGATCTGGAGCGAGCTCCCGGTGCCGTGGCTGACCCGGGTGTAGACGTCGCGCCCGGATTCGTCGGTGCCGAACCAGTGCACCCACGAGGGGCCCTGGAACGCCGAGCGCGGGTCGATCGCGAGCGGGTCTCCCGGCGCCACGAGGCCGGGCGCGAAGGCGGCGACGAGCAGGAACAGTACGAAGGCGGCCGCGAGGACCTCGGCGAGGCCGATCTGACCGCCGAACCACTGGCCGAATCTCCGGCCGTCGGATCCGCGGCCGGCGGCGCCCGTCCTCCCGCCAGCAGGACCCGGGCGACCCGCGCCCCGGGGGCGCCGTGCCGCAGCGCCGGCGAGGCCGGCCTGGATCTCGAGATCGCTCATGAGCGTCGCAGCCTCGGGTCGGCGACCCGCTGGGCGAGGTCGGTCAGAAGGGTCATCAGGATGTAGGCGGTGGCGACGAACAGCACGACTCCGATCACGACGGGCACGTCCTGCACGGTGACGGCGTTCAGCAGGGTGCGGCCGAGTCCCGGCCTCGCGAAGATCGTCTCGACGACGACGGCCCCGCTGATCAGCGACCCGAACGCCCACCCGGAGAGACTGATCCCGGGCAGGCTCGCGTGCCGGAGCACGTGCACCCGGCGGATGCCCGCCTCGCTTTCGCCGCGTGCCCGCGCGGAGATGACGAACGGGGCCTCGAGTGCCGTGAGCATCGACTCGCGCATCACCTGGCCGAGGAAACCGGCGAGCGGGAGAGCGAGGGTCAGCACGGGCAGAACGAGTCCGGCAGGGCCGGGCGTGCTGACCGGCGGCAGCAGGCCGAGCCAGCCGCTGAACACCACGATGAGCGCGCTCGCGAGCCAGAAGTGCGGCAGCGCGGCGGCACCGATCTCGAGGCCCGAGCCCAGCATCCGCCCCCCAACGCCCCGCACCGGCCCCGAACAGGGCGAGGCCGATCGCGATCAGCCACGCGAGCACCAGCGAGAGCACGGCGAGAAGGAGCGTGCCGCCGAGCTGCCCGAGCAGGAGTGGTGCGACGGGGACGCGGAGTGCGTATGAGCGGCCGAGGTCACCCGTCACGAGGCGGCCGAGTTCGGCGAGGTACTGCAGGGGGAGCGGCTGGTCGAGGCCGTACTGGGCGCGCACCGCAGCGAGTGCCTCCGGGGAGGTCTGCGAGCCCGGTCCGCCGAGCACGGCCTCAGCCGGGTCACCGGGGACGAGCCTCATCGCGAAGAAGGTGACGGTCGCGACGAGCCAGAGCACGAGAACGGCCCCTCCGAGCCGGGCGGTCGCCCGCAACAGGGCGCGCCGCAGCGCGGCCGGCCGGGAGCGGTCGGCCGGCCTGGACCTCGTTACCGGTTCAGCCACGCGTCGTAGAACGTGGGCGTCGAGACCGTCGGCATCGCCCGGGTGCCGGAAACGACAGAGGAGACCAGGTAGTGGTTCTGCTGGTCGTACAGCGGCAGAATGTAGAAGCCCTCGAGGACCCGGTTCTGCGCCTGCGCGTAGAGTGCGGCGCGCTTGGGTGCGTCAGCCGTCTGGGGAGGCCTCGGTGAGCCAGGCGTCGACCGTTGCGTCGTTCACCTGGGCGTGGTTGGCGAAGTACCCGCTCGGTGCCGGCACGATGCCGGCCGAGTCGAAGAGGGTGCGGAGCACGTCGGGACCGACCTTCGTGTACGGCGCGCTCACGGCGTCGTAGGCGTTCGAACCGAGGGCGGTGTACCAGGCCGACAGGTCGAGCGGCGAGAGCACCACGTCGAAGCCGGCGGTCTTCGCGGTCGCCTGCAGCTGCTCGAACAGGGACTGTTCCGCGGGGATCGACTGGTTGGTGCTCACCGGGAAGACCACGGTGAGGCGCACACCGTCCTTGGTCCGGTAGCCGTCCGCGTCGCGGCCGGTCCAGCCCGCCGAGTCGAGCAGGGTGCCCGCTGCGGCCTGGTCGTAGCCGAACAGGTCCGGCCGGGACACCCCGAGCGGCTCGATGCTCGAGAGCGCAGAGAACGAGCGGGTCGCCGTGCCCTGGAAGAGGCTCGAGACGGCGGAGTCGACGTCGGCGGCACGGACGAAGGCCTCGCGCACGAGCGGGTCGTTGAACGGGGCCCGACCGGAGTTGAGTTCGATCCGGTTGGACGCGCCCGGCCGGGGCGCGTCGAGGTGGCGGATGCTGCTGCTCTTCCCGGCCTGCACGATCGTGTCGGGCTGCGCATTGTCGATCACGTCGACGGCCCCGGACTGCAGGGCGGCGTAGCGGGACGCCGAGTCGGGGATGTACCGCCACACGATGGAGTCGAGGTAGGCGGGCCCGGTGTGGGCGGCGTCGGCAGGCGGGGAGGTGTACGCGTCGTTCCTGACCAGGGTGATCGCATTCTGCTTGGCCCAGGAGGCGACCTCGAACGGACCGGTACCGATGGGGGCCGCGCAGTTCTCGTCCTGGCTGCGGGCGAGGGCCTTCGGCGACTCCATCGCGAGCCACGGCTGGCTGAGCGACTCGAGCAGGGCACTGTCGGGTTCGCTGAGGGTCAGGCGCACGACGGTGGGGGAAACGACGGAGGTCGACACGACCTTCCGCACGGCGAGGTACCCGGTCGACGACCCCGTCTTCGGGTCCTGCACATGCGCGATATTCGCCTGCACGGCCGCGGCGTCGAAGGGGGTCCCGTCTGTGAAGGTCACGTTGCCGCGCAGGGTGAAGTCCCAGGCCAGGCCGTCGGCGCTCTGCGACCAGCTCGACGCGAGCCACGGGATGATCGTGCCCGCGCTGTCGCGGGAGACGAGGGACTCGAGGAACTGGGTGCCGACGAGGGCCTGCGGATAGTTGCCGCCGACGTGCGGGTCGAGGCACGTCGGTTCGGCGTCGCCGGAGGCATAGTTGAGCGTGCCGCCGGAGACGGGAGAGGTGTTCTCCGCGGGTTGCGGGGATGCGCTGCACCCGGTCAGGAGCAGGGCGATGGCGGAGACCACGGCGAGCGAACGCGGCACGTGGGAGTGGTGAACCAGAGGGGTCATGGGGAAGGAATCTCTCTCGGCGTAGCGGGGCCGGGCCGGGTCCCATCGTAAAACATCACGGTCCGGCCCGAAATTCCCGCACTCGCTGCTCCGACGGGATAGAATTGCGCTCGCATGACAGTGATCCGGCCATCACCGGTGAGTCTTCGGAAGAACGGGAATCGTCGCAAGACGGGCCCCTGGTAGAACCGAACGGGTCGGGCCCGTCACAGCCTCTGAACAAGCGGTCGTCACAGCGTTAAGACGGCAAGCGAGGTGGTACCGCGTCGAATCTTCCCGGAGCCGGCGTCCTCGTGGAACAGGGCCTGTCGGCCCCTTTTGTCCAGGAGATGCACGTGTACCCCAAAGCCCCGCCCGTCCCGGCAGCAGACGACCAGCCCGCAGCGCACGACCAGGCCGCGCTCGCCGCATCCGCTCCCATCGTGCCGTCGCCGAACTTCCCGGCCATCGAGACCGAGGTGCTCGCATACTGGGAGGCCGACGGCACCTTCCAGGCGTCGATCGACAACCGCACGGATGCCCCGGAGTGGGTCTTCTACGACGGCCCGCCCTTCGCAAACGGCGTGCCGCACTACGGCCACCTGCTCACCGGGTATGCGAAAGACCTGTTCCCGCGCTTCCAGACCATGCGCGGCAAGCTCGTGCACCGCCGTTTCGGCTGGGACACCCACGGCCTCCCCGCCGAGCTCGAGGCCGAACGGCAGCTCGGCATCACCGACAAGGCCGACATCGAGAAGCTCGGCATCGCCGCCTTCAACAAGGTCGCCCGCGACTCCGTGCTCAGGTACACCGACGACTGGCAGCGTTACGTCAACCGCCAGGCCCGCTGGGTCGACTTCGAGAACGACTACAAGACCCTCGACATCACCTTCATGGAATCGGTGATCTGGGCCTTCAAGACCCTGCACGACAAGGGCCTCGCCTACGAGGGCTACCGGGTGCTGCCGTACTGCTGGCGCGACCAGACTCCTCTCTCCAACCACGAGCTCGGCATGGACGCCGACGTCTACAAGATGCGCCAGGACCAGACCGTCACCGTGACGTTCCCGCTCGTCGGCACGAAGGCGGAAGCCCTCGGCCTGACCGCGGTGCGCGCCCTCGCCTGGACGACGACCCCCTGGACCCTGCCGACCAACCTCGCCCTCGCCGTCGGTCCGGACATCGTCTACGCCGTCGTCCCGGCCGGACCGAACGGCACCCCGGACGCGACCGTGCTCCGCGAGGAGGCCGCCTCCGGCAGTGACGCCGCTCGCGTGGACGTGTCCGTCCTCGGCGCCGAGTACCTGATCGCGATCGACCTCGTCGGCAACTACGCGAAGGACCTCGGCTACGACACGCCCGCGGAGGCCTCCGCTGCCGTGGACCGCACGGTCACGGGACGCGAGCTCGAGGGTGTCGCATACGACCGCCTCTTCGACTACTACGCCGACGCCTCCGTCTGGAACACCCAGAAGGCCTGGACGATCCTGCTCGCCGACTACGTCACGACCGCAGACGGCACCGGCATCGTGCACCAGGCGCCCGCATACGGCGAGGAAGACCAGAAGGCCTGCGAGGCCGCCGGGATCCCCGTGATCATCTCCCTCGACGAGGGCGGCAAGTTCCTCGCCGACGTGCCCGAGGTCGCCGGCCTGCTCTGGTCAGACGCGAACAAGCCGCTCACCCAGATGCTCAAGGCCGAGGGCCGGCTGCTGCGCCAGGCCAGCTACGAGCACTCCTACCCGCACTGCTGGCGCTGCCGCAACCCGCTGATCTACAAGGCGGTGTCGAGCTGGTTCGTGCGCGTCACGGAGTTCCGCGACCGCATGGTCGAACTCAACCAGGACGTCACCTGGGTGCCGGAGAACGTCAAGGACGGCCAGTTCGGCAAGTGGATCGGCAACGCCCGCGACTGGTCGATCAGCCGCAACCGGTACTGGGGATCGCCGATCCCGGTCTGGAAGAGCGACGACCCGAACTACCCCCGCACGGATGTCTACGGCTCGCTCGACGAGTTCGAGGCCGACTTCGGGGTGCGCCCGACCGACCTGCACCGCCCGTACATCGACGAGCTCACCCGGCCGAACCCCGACGACCCCACCGGGAAGTCCACCATGCGCCGGATCACGGACGTGCTCGACGTCTGGTTCGACTCCGGTTCGATGCCCTTCGCCGCCGTGCACTACCCGTTCGAGAACCGGGACTGGTTCGACACCCACAACCCCGCGGACTTCATCGTCGAGTACATCGGCCAGACCCGCGGCTGGTTCTACCTCCTGCACGTGCTCTCGACCGCGCTCTTCGACCGGCCGGCGTTCACCAACGTCGTGAGCCACGGCATCGTGCTCGGCAACGACGGCCAGAAGATGTCGAAGTCGCTGCGCAACTACCCCGACGTCTTCGAGGTCTTCGACCGCGACGGAAGCGACGCGATGCGCTGGTTCCTGATGAGCTCCTCCGTGCTGCGCGGCGGCAACCTCATCGTCACGGAGGAGGGCATCCGGGAGGCCACCCGCCAGGTCATGCTGCCGCTCTGGAGCACCTGGTACTTCTTCTCGCTCTACGCCAACGCCTCGGGGGAGAACGGCTACGACGCCGTCTGGCGCACCGACTCGACCGACGTCCTCGACCGGTACCTGCTCGCGAAGACCCGCGACGTCATCGTCGACGTCACGAGCGACCTCGAGGCCCTCGACTCCACCCAGGCCACCGCCCGGCTCCGCGACTTCGCCGACGTGCTGACCAACTGGTACGTGCGTCGCTCCCGGGACCGGTTCTGGACCGGCGCCGTCGCAGGCGGCACCGCCACAGAAGCCTTCGACACTCTCTACACCGTGCTCGAGACCGTGTGCCGGGTCGCCGCCCCGCTGCTGCCGCTCGTCACCGAAAGAATCTGGCAGGGGCTGACCGCCGGCCGCAGCGTGCACCTGACGGACTGGCCCGACGCCGACCTCTTCCCGTCAGACCACGGCCTCGTCACGGCGATGGACCAGATCCGCACGATCAGGCTCCACCGTGCTGTCGCTGCGGAAGCAGGCCGGCCTGCGCGTGCGGCTGCCGCTCGCGCAGCTCACCGTCGTCACGACCGGAACCGCGGCGCTCGCCCCCTTCGAAGCCATCCTGCGCGACGAGTTCAACGTGAAGAGCGTGAACCTCGTCGAGCTCGCCGAAGACAGCGCGGCGAACTACGGCATCACCTCCCGCCTCACCGTCAACGCCCGCGCGGCCGGGCCCCGGCTCGGCAAGCAGGTGCAGGCCGCGATCAAGGCCGCGCGCAGCGGCGACTGGAGCGAAACCGACGGAATCGTGACCGCGGGCGGCATTGCGCTCGAGGCCGGCGAGTACGAACTCGTGTTGCAGGCGGACACCGGCGCGGGCAGCACCGACGCGGCATCCGCGGAAGGCGCCGCGGCGGGACCCGCCCTCGCCCTGCTCCAGGGCGGCGGCTTCGTGCTGCTCGACACCGTCACCACGCCGGAGCTCGAGGCCGAGGGCTTCGCCCGCGACCTGATCCGCGCCGTTCAGGACACCCGCAAGTCAGCCGGATTCTTCGTGGCCGACCGGATCCGCCTCGACCTCGTCTTCTTCGACCAGGCCGACCTCGACACCCTGCGCCTCGCGCCGGGCGTCGACGTGGCCGCGGAAACGCTCACCGTGCGCTTCGCCGCACACGCCCCGACCGAGGTCGACCCGGTCATCCTCGCGGGCGCCGTGCCCTCCGAATGGCTCGAACACCTCGCCGGCGCCCCCGTCGAGCACTACGTGCGCTTCGAGGCCGGCCACTACGCCAACCGCGGGCCGGTGCTCGTCGCCGTCGCCCGAGAGAACGGAATCGTGAATGTCTGATTCGATGGACCAGAACCTGCCGGAAGACGACGAGTACCGCGACGCGGGCGAGGCCGTCTTCACAGCCCTGCTCGACAGGGTCGGCGAGGCCGCCCCGCGACCGCGCCTCGGCCCGACCCGGCGCGTCGTCGAACTGCTCGGCGACCCGCAGACCACCTACCCGGTGATCCACATCACCGGCACGAACGGCAAGACCAGCACGAGCCGGATCACCGAGAGCATCCTGCGCGCGTACGGGCTGCGCACGGGCATGATGACGAGCCCGCACCTCGTCCGCCTCAACGAACGGATCGTGATCGACGGCGAACCGATCAGCGACCGCGACCTCGCCGCGAACTGGGAGGACATCCAGCCGTACCTCGCGATGGTGGACGCCGAGCTCGCGGAGACGAACGAGGAACCGCTCACCTTCTTCGAGGCACTCACCGTGCTCGCCTTCGCCTGTTTCGCCGACGCCCCCGTCGACGTCGCCGTGATCGAGGTCGGCATGGGCGGAGAGTGGGACTCCACGAACGTCGCAGACGGCCTCGTCGCCGTCGTCACACCGGTCGCCCTCGACCACACCAAACGGCTCGGCAACACCGTCGCGGAGATCGCCCGCACCAAGGCAGGGATCATCAAGCCGGCGGCATCCGTCGTCAGCGCCCGGCAGGTGGAAACCGTGCAGGCCGAACTGGAACGCGCCGTGGAACTGACCGAATCGACCCTCGCGAGCGAGGGCGAGGAATTCGCCCTGCTCGACAGCCAGGTCGGCGTCGGCGGGCAGCTCATCACGGTGCGCGGTCTGGCCGCGACATACTCGGAGCCTGTTCCTGCCGATGTACGGCACCCACCAGGCCCACAACGCGGCCGTCGCGATCGCGGCGGTCGAGTCCTTCCTCGGTGCCGGGACCCGTCCGCTCGACCACGACATCCTCACGGAGGGGCTCGCGACCGCCACCTCACCCGGCCGGCTGCAGCTCATCGGCATCGAACCGACCGTGCTCGTGGATGCCGCGCACAACCCGCACGGGGCGGGCGCCCTGGCCGCGGCGGTCGGCACCTACTTCCACTTCGATGAGGTCGTCGCCGTGATCGGGATCCTCGCCGACAAGGACGCCGCGGGCATCGTCGCGGCGCTCGCCCCCGTCGTGACCCGGTTCCATGTCACCCAGTCGCAGTCCGACCGGGCGATCCCCGTCGACGACCTCGCCGACATCGTTGCCGCCGGAACGAACGAGGATGCCGTCAGTCGCTTCGACGACGTTGCGGACGCCCTCGACGCCGCGAGGACCTGGGCCGCGGACGCTCCGCGCCGCGGCGTGATCGTGACCGGTTCGATCACCCTCGTCGGCGAGGCCCTGTCCCTGGCCGCCGCGAGGGAATGGCTCAAGAAGTGACCGACGCCCCGCGCCCGCGGCGTGCTCGGTCGGTGCGCGAGTCGCTCGCGTCGATCGTCCTCGGCTTCGAGACGATCATCGTGTTTCTCGCGGCGTTGCTCCTCTTCGGGCTCGGCTCGTTGCCGGCCTGGCTCGCACTCGGCGGGGGAGCGCTGCTCTGCCTCGTGATGGTCGCGACGATCGGCCTGCTCCGCTACACCTGGTCATACGCGATCGGCTGGATGGTCCAGGCCGTCATCGTCCTGACCGGGTTCGTCAACCCGGCCATGTTCATCGTCGGCGCACTGTTCACCGGCATGTGGGCATACTGCATGATCACCGGCTCGAGACTAGACAACAACAAGGAGAACTCATGAGCACCCCGGTCCAAGAAACCCTCGTCCTGGTGAAGCCTGACGGCGTCGCCCGCAACCTCTCCGGAGAGATCCTGCGACGCATCGAGCAGAAGGGATATTCCCTCGTCGACATCAAACTCGTCCAGGCCGACCGTTCCCTTCTCGCGGAGCACTACGCGGAGCACGCGGGCAAGCCCTTCTTCGAGCCGCTCGTCGAGTTCATGGAGAGCGGGCCGATCCTCGCGATCCGCATCGCCGGCGAACGCGTCATCGAGGGCTTCCGTTCCCTCGCCGGTACGACAGATCCCACGACCGCAGCGCCCGGCACGATCCGGGGAGACCTCGGCCGCGACTGGGGCGCCAAGGTCCAGCAGAACCTCGTGCACGGCTCGGACTCGCCGGAGTCCGCGGCCCGCGAACTCGCGCTCTGGTTCGACTAGCCCCCGCCAAACCTGCCGAGTGTCGCCGTTTTCGCCGAAAGTAGCCGGCGGAACGGCGACACTCGGCGGTTAAGGCGACAGTCGGCATCCGTTCGGCCGGGCGGATGCCGCGGGTGGGGCGGGTGCCGGGTCAGGTCTAGAGACGGTGCAGGAAGTCCATCTTGAGCCTGGGCGACCGTGGCGGCGACGAGGTAGCACCCGATTGTGATCACGACGATCCACGACGATGCGCCGGCGGCGAAGCGCCGAACCCCCGTCGGAACCGGGAGGGTGCCCGTCCGGAGGTTGTAGAGGGTCACGGCCAGGAACATCGGGATCGTGACGACCCAGGTCACCATGCACCACGGGCACAGCACGTCGAGCACGAAGAAGCTCTGCCCCATCAGCCAGATCACGAAGACGAGCGCGAGCGTCACGCCGGCGTTCAGTCCGATCCAGAACCAGCGGGCGAACCGGGCGCCCGCGAGGATCGCGGATCCGATGGTGATGACGACCGTCCAGGCGATGAGCCCGATCAGCGGATTCGGGAAACCGAACAGCGCACCCTGCCAGGAGCCGAGGTTGGTACTGCAGCCGACGAGCACGCTGAAGTTGCAGGAGAGCTGCGCCTGCGGGTCCTCGAGGATCGCGATCTTGTCCAGGGTCAGTGCGAAGGCGGCGGCGAGGGCGATCGCACCTCCGATGATCATGAAGACGGCGAGCCCGACGGGGCGCTTGGATTGCTCGGTGTGTTGCACCTCAGGATTATGTCATGCGCCTCGCACTCGATCCTGAACAATACATGCGATAATCATCGAGGATGCTTGAGCCGCGCTCGAGCACAGCCAGAGAAGGCTTAATGGGCCGTAACAGCCCAGATTCATTGGTCCCACGACCAAAGGTATTAGCAGCCAGAGCCAAGAGCCGGTTGCGAACGAAGAGGATTCCCGAGGTGGGCGCGCAAGCGTTTTTCTCGCACGAGAGAGTAGCCGGATGGGTGGCGCGGTCGCCCAAAACGGTCAAGGAGCGCACCAGTAATGGTGGAAGACAACGAAAACACCAAAAAACGCAAAGGTCTGTTCGGATCCCGCCGTCGACGGGTAGCCGCCGCGGCGATCGCGCCCGCGGAAGCACCGGCCCCGGCGCCCAGCGCCGCGACCGAGACCGTGGAGCCGCCGACAGCACCATTCCTCGAGGGGGAGCCCGCACCCTGGGCGAACACCGAGACGACCCCAGCCGAACAGGACACCATCGTGGACCAGCCGACTCCGCCCGTCGAACCCGCACAGCCGGTTCGCAGGCCATCGACCTCTCTTCTCTTCCAGGCGCCGAACATCGTGCCGCTTCCGGCCCGTTCCGGGGGCGACGCGACGACTCGCGTGCCTTCGATGACCGTCAGGACGGCAACCGCTCAGACGGAGACCGTCAGGACAACCGTTCGGGCAATCGCCAGGACGGCAATCGATCGGACTCCAACCGCCAGGACAACGGCGCGGACAACCGTCACGACCGCAACCGTTCGGACAACCGTCCCGACGGCCGCTCCGACCGCGATGAGTACCCGGACGAGACGTCGACCGTCCGCCGCCGCGCCCGCCGCCGGCCGGGAGACGAGAACCGTTCCGGTGCGGACGACCCCGCCAACACCGTCGTCCGGGTCCGCGTTCCGCGCGAACCCGAACTCATCACGGAGCCGCAGCGCATCAAGGGCTCGACCCGCCTCGAGGCCAAGAAGCAGCGCCGCCGCGACGGCCGCGACGCCGGTCGCCGCCGTCCCGTCATCACGGAGGCCGAGTTCCTCGCCCGCCGCGAATCGGTCGACCGCGTCATGGTCGTCCGCGCCAAGCACAACAAGATCCAGATCGGCGTCCTCGAGGACGGCGTGCTCGTCGAGCACTATGTCGCCAAGAACCAGGATGCATCCCTGATCGGGAATGTGTATCTCGGCCGCGTGCAGAACGTGCTCCCGAGCATGGAAGCCGCCTTCGTCGACATCGGACGCGGACGTAACGCCGTGCTGTACTCCGGTGAGGTCGACTGGGAAGCTGCCGCGGAACACGCCGCCAACAGCAACCAGGCCCGTCGCATCGAGCTCGCGCTCAAGCCGGGCGACAAGGTGCTCGTGCAGGTCACGAAGGACCCGATCGGCCACAAGGGCGCCCGGCTCACCAGCCAGGTCTCGCTTCCGGGTCGCTACCTCGTCTACGTGCCGAACGGGTCGATGAACGGCATCAGCCGCAAGCTTCCGGACACCGAGCGCGCCCGCCTGAAGAAGATCCTCAAGGAGGTCCTTCCGGACAACACCGGCGTGATCGTGCGTACCGCCGCGGAAGGCGCCACCGACGAGCAGCTGACGCTCGACGTCAACCGGCTCACCGAGCAGTGGGCGTCCATCTCGAAGCTCGTCGACACCGTCCAGGCCCCCGCACTCCTGCACGGTGAGCCCGACCTGCTGATCAAGATCGTGCGCGACGTCTTCAACGAGGACTTCCAGAAGATGGTCATCTCCGGGGACGAAGCCCGCGAGACGATCCAGACGTACCTCGGCCAGGTCGCCCCTGACCTCGTCGACCGGGTCGAGCGTTACGAGGGCGAAAACGACGCCTTCGACGAGTACCGCATCTCCGAGCAGATCGAGAAGGCGCTCGACCGCAAGGTCTGGCTGCCCTCCGGCGGTTCCCTCGTGATCGACCGCACCGAGGCCATGACCGTCGTCGACGTCAACACAGGCAAGTTCGTCGGGTCAGGCGGAAACCTCGAGGAAACCGTCACGAAGAACAACCTCGAGGCCGCAGAGGAGATCGTGCGCCAGGCTCCGGCTGCGCGACATCGGCGGCATCATCGTCGTCGACTTCATCGACATGGTCCTCGAGACCAACCGTGACCTCGTGCTGCGCCGCCTGCTCGAATGCCTGAGCCGCGACCGCACCAAGCACCAGGTCGCCGAGGTCACCTCGCTCGGCCTGGTGCAGATGACCCGCAAGAAGCTCGGACTCGGGCTTCTCGAGTCCTTCAGCGAGAACTGCGAGGCCTGTGCGGGCCGCGGAGTCGTCATCCACCACGACCCCGTCACCAAGCACCGCCAGACGGCCCAGCCGCCCCAGGAGCGACGCCCGCGCAGCAAGGCGGGCAACTCCGGCAACGGCAACGACAACAACGGGAGCAACGGCAACGGTGGCAACAACGGCCACCGCGGCGGCTCCGGCAACAACGGTTCCCAGGCGCCGTCGACCGAGCAGGCGAAGGCCACGTCGGGCACCCACGGGATCACCGAGGATGCCAAGCACGCCCTCGCCCTGATCGCGGCGAGGACCATCCCACGCGCCCTGACCGGGTCCATCCCGATCATCCACGTGCCGGATGCCCCCGTGTCGACCCCCCGCCTCCGCAGAGCCCGAGGCACACGAGGCCACGGCCGAGGCCGCCCCAGCGCCCGTCGCCCCCGTCGAGACGGCGGACATCGCGCACGCCGTCGCGGAGGCCGTCGCCCAGGGCTTCAACCCCGACCCGATCGAGGCGAACACCGGTTCCGTTGAGATCCTCGACATCCCGGTGCGGAAGTCGTCCCGCACGCGCCGCACCGTGAGCAAGCAGGTCACCGACCAGCTGCTCGACTCGGTGCTCGAGTCGCTCCCCGAGCCCAAGCAGCCCGGTCAGGGCCGCTCGCGCAGCCGCCGGGTCACGACGGCAGGCGGCTCGACGTCGAACGCGCAGCCCATCGTGCTTCCGGCACGGGAGACGCAGAACTAGTCCCTCCCGGGAAATGCGGGCGAACGGCGGTCGACTTCGGTCGGCCGCCGTTTTCCGGTCCGCGACACGCCGGGACACGCCGGACTGCTGATGCTTACACGCAGCCGGACCGCTGCTGCTCAGCGGCCCGAACGTTCCCGTCCGGACACGCGGAGCCCGCTCGCGCGCAAGCGCAGCACGAGCTCCCTGTTGCCCACGGGAAGTGCCCCAGCCGCCACGAGGGCCTCGTAGCGGTGCGCGGGCACGTCGTAGTGGTCCAGGTCGAAACCGCGCCGTGGAATGCCGTTCGCGGCGGCGAAATCATGCAATTCTTCGAGCGACACGTCGCTGACGAGGTGCGACCAGACCGTATCGTGCGCGGGCCATGTAGGCTGATCTATCAACACGGTCATCCCATGATTGTATGTTCCCGGCGGCCTTGTGCCGGGGGAGCAGACGATCACCCGGTTGGTCCCAGCCCCAGTTTGACCGGGGGCCGGTCGATCAGCTAGAGTCGACTGTTGGTGTGCGTTGGGCCTGAGTCCGCGCTGACACCTAAGGTTTTCTGACAGAGACGGGCCGACTTGGCCCGTTGACGCAGTAACTTTCCATCATAGGAATCGGGGCCTCGCGGCTCCCCAGAGATAGGTACGTAACGTGGTTTACGCAGTTGTGCGCGCCGGTGGGCGGCAGGAGAAGGTAGAGGTCGGGACCATCGTAACGATGGACCGAATCAAGGCTGACAAGGACGGCAACGTCGAGCTGGCCGCAGTGCTCCTCGTCGATGGCGACAAGATCACCTCTGACTCGCAGTCTTTGGCCAAAGTCACCGTGACCGCCGAGGTCCTCAACGACCTCCGCGGCCCGAAGATCGTCATCCAGAAGTTCAAGAACAAGACCGGTTACAAGAAGCGTCAGGGGCACCGTCAGGAGCTCACTCGCGTTCAGGTCACCGGCATCGCCTAGGCCCGAGGAGCAGAACAAATGGCACACAAAAAAGGTGCGAGTTCCACTCGCAACGGTCGCGACTCCAACGCCCAGCGCCTCGGCGTGAAGCGCTTCGGTGGTCAGGTTGTCGGAGCGGGCGAGATCATCGTCCGCCAGCGCGGCACCCACTTCCACCCCGGCGTGAACGTCGGCCGCGGTGGCGACGACACGCTGTTCGCCCTCGAGGCCGGCTCGGTCGAGTTCGGCGCGAAGGGTGGCCGCAAGGTCGTCAACATCGTGGTGGCTGCCGCCTAGGCATCCACAATCTCTAAGCGTGAGGGCGGGCTTCGGCTCGCCCTCTGCTTGTTTTACGCCACCTGAAAGGGGCACCCCCATGGCCACATTCGTTGACCAGGTCACGCTGCACCTGCGCGCGGGCAACGGCGGCAACGGCTGTGTGTCCGTCAAGCGGGAGAAGTTCAAGCCTCTCGCAGGCCCCGATGGCGGAAACGGCGGAAACGGCGGCGACATCGTCCTCGTCGCCGATCCCCAGGTGACCACGCTCCTCGGCTTCCACCGGTCCCCGCACCGCAGGCTCCGTCAACGGCGGCCCCGGCATGGGCGACCACCGTGCCGGCTTCAGCAGCGAAATCATGGAACTCTCCGTGCCCCTCGGCACCGTCGTCAAGGACGTCGACGGCAACGAGCTCGCCGACATGACCGAACCGGGCTTCCGGATCGTCGTCGCCCCCGGCGGCCAGGGCGGTCTCGGCAACGCCGCACTCGCCTCCTCGAAGCGCAAGGCCCCCGGCTTCGCGCTCCTCGGCACCTACGGCTGGGAAGGCGACGTCCAGCTCGAACTCAAGACCGTTGCCGATGTCGCCTTCGTCGGCTATCCCTCCGCAGGCAAGTCCAGCCTGATCGCGGCCATGTCCGCCGCCCGGCCCAAGATCGCCGACTACCCCTTCACGACCCTGTTCCCGAACCTCGGCGTCGTCGACGCCGGCGAGGTGCGCTACACCGTCGCCGACGTTCCCGGCCTCATCGAGGGCGCGAGCGAGGGCAAGGGCCTCGGCCTCGAATTCCTGCGCCACGTCGAACGCTGCACCGCTCTGCTGCACATCCTCGACTGCGCGACCCTCGACCCCGACCGCGACCCGATCAGCGACCTCGACGTGATCCTCGGAGAACTCGGCGCCTACCCGGTTCCGGAAGGCCAGAAACCTCTCCTCGACCGTCCCCAGCTCGTCGCGCTCAACAAGATCGACGTTCCGGAAGCCCGCGAACTCGCAGACTTCGTCAAGGCGGACCTCGAAGGCCGCGGCTACCGCGTTTTCGAGATCTCGACCGTCAGCCACGAGGGCCTCCGCCAGCTGAACTATGCCCTCGCCGAACTCGTCGAAGCCGGCCGCGTCGAGTCCGCCGCAGCCCTCGCCGCCAAGCCGCGCATCATCATCCGCCCGAAGGCCGTCGACGACAGCGGTTTCATCGTCAAGGTCGAGGGCGGCTCATTCGGCAACATCTACCGCATCATCGGCACCAAGCCCGAGCGCTGGGTGCAGCAGACCGACTTCACCAACGACGAGGCCGTCGGCTTCCTCGCGGACCGCCTGGCCAAGCTGGGCATCGAGAACGAACTGTTCAAGGCCGGAGCCGTCGCCGGCTCGACCGTCATCATCGGCGCCGGAAACGGTGTCGTCTTCGACTGGGAGCCCACGCTCACCTCGACGGCGGAACTCATCACAGCCCCCCGGGGCACGGACACCCGCCTCGACGACTCGAAGCGCCGCACCAGCAGCGAACGCCGCGAAGAATACTTCGGCCGGATGGACGCCAAGGCGGCCGCCCGCGCCGAGCTCATCCGCGAACGCGACGCCGGAATGTGGACGTCCGGCGAGGTCGAGTACAACGGCGAGAGCGCACCGGCCGGCTCCGAAGGCAGCGAGGAAGACTCCGAGTGAGCGTGCTCGAGCGGGATGACATCAAGACGGCCGCACGCATCGTCGTGAAGGTCGGGTCCTCCTCGATCAGCGGTGCGAACGTGTCGCAGATCACCCCGCTCGTCGATGCCCTCGCCGAGGCGCACGCCCGCGGCGCGGAGATCGTGCTGGTGTCCTCCGGTGCGATCGCAACCGGGATGCCGTACCTCAACCTCGAGGAACGGCCCACCGACCTCGCGACCCAGCAGGCCGCCGCCTCTGTCGGGCAGAACCTGCTCATCTTCCGCTACCAGGACAGCCTCCGTCGCTACTCGATCATCGCCGGACAGGTGCTGCTCACCGCAGGCGACCTTGAGAATCCGTCACACCGGTCCAACGCGCGCCGCGCGATGAACCGGCTGCTCGGGCTGCGGATCCTCCCGATCGTGAACGAGAACGACACCGTCGCGACCCACGAAATTCGCTTCGGCGACAACGACCGGCTCGCCGCTCTCGTCGCGACCCTGATCGGAGCCGACCTCCTCGTCCTGCTGAGCGACGTGGACGCGCTGTACACCCGCCCGCCGCACCTGCCGGGGGCGGAACGCATCCCGCACATCGCGGCGGGGGACAGGCTCCCCGGCGTGGAATTCGGCGCGAGCGCCTCCGGCGTCGGCACCGGTGGAGCGGGGACCAAGGTGTCAGCGGCCCGTATCGCCGCGGAGGCCGGAACGGCCGTGCTGGTCACCTCGACCGGGCTCGTCGCCCAAGCCCTGCGCGGCGACCACGTCGGCACCTGGTTCGAACCGACGCCCCAGCCGTAATCCGTCCGGTCCCTGCCCTGCGGGGACCCGCACGGTGCCGTAAACTACCGGCATGTTGCAGTCACCCGTCGACTCCCTCCGGCTCACCCTGACCCTCGATTCGGCACGGCGCGCATCGATCGTCCTCGCGTCCACTCCGACGCTGCAGAAGAACAGGGCGCTCACCGCGATCGCGGACTCCCTGCGCCGCAACACGGCCGACATTCTGGCGGCGAACCGCGACGATCTCACGGCCGGCGCCGCCAACGGGCTCAGCGCGGGCCTCCTCGACCGGCTTACCCTCGACGAGGACCGCGTGGCCGCCCTCGCGGACGCCGTGCTCCAGATCGCTCTCCTGACCGACCCCGTCGGCGAGGTCGTCCGCGGCAGCAGCCTGCCCAACGGCGTGAAGATCAGCCAGATTCGGGTGCCTTTCGGCGTCGTCGGTGTCATCTATGAGGCGAGGCCCAACGTGACCGTCGACATCGCCGCCCTGGCGCTCAAGAGCGGCAACGCCGTCGTCCTCCGCGGGGGATCCGCTGCCGAGAACACGAACCGGGTCCTCGTCGCCCTCCTCCAGACGGCCATCGAATCCGTCGGCCTGCCGGGGGAACTGGTGCAGACCATCGATCCCTTCGGGCGAGAGGGGAGCCACCGAACTCATGCAGGCCCGCGGCCAGGTGGACGTGCTCATCCCGCGCGGAAGCGCCGGCCTGATCGCTGCCGTCGTCACCCAATCCACGGTCCCCGTCATCGAGACCGGCGCCGGTGTCGTGCACATCTTCCTTGACGAGAGCGCCGACCGGGACTGGGCCGTCGAGATCGTGCACAACTCCAAGGTGCAACGCCCGAGCGTCTGCAACGCCGTCGAGACCGTGCTCGTGCACGAGGGCGCCGCCGATCGCCTCCTCCCTGCCGTCCTCGGCCGCCTCGCCGCCTCAGGAGTCACCATCCACGGAGACGCGCGCGTGCAGGCGCTCTTCCCCGACGCCGTCCCCGCGACCGAATTCGACTGGGAAACGGAATATATGAGCCTCGACCTCGCCGTCGCCGTCGTTGGAGGGCTCGACGACGCGCTCGCGCACATCCGCCGGTATTCGACCGGACACACCGAGTCGATCATCACCAACGACATCGTCAACTCCGAACGATTCCTGAACGAGGTGGATTCGGCGGCCGTGATGGTGAACGCGTCGACCCGGTTCACCGACGGCGGCGAATTCGGCTTCGGCGCCGAGGTGGGCATCTCCACCCAGAAGCTGCACGCGCGGGGCCCGATGGGTCTCCAGGAACTCACGAGCACGAAGTGGATCGTGCGCGGCAGCGGGCAGGTGCGGGCCTAGTCCGAACGGCCCCACTAGAATGGTGCGGTACTGCACGTCACGCGTGCCGTCCCGCAGAAATGGAGTGTATATGCCGACGTTCGTCTACGGCCTGATTGCCCTGGCCACCTTCGGCGCCCTCGGCGGGGTCGTCTGGTCCTACCGCGATGTCGCCAACCGCCACGCCGAAAAGGCGCGCGCGTACGCCGCAGCCCACGGCCGCGTCGACCAGCACTAGGGACACCGTCTCCGTGACTGCGCGCCGCCCCCGCATCGGCGTCATGGGCGGCACCTTCGATCCCATCCACCACGGCCACCTCGTCGCCGCGAGTGAGGTGGCTCAGAGCTTCCACCTCGACGAGGTCGTCTTCGTGCCGACCGGGCAGCCGTGGCAGAAGAACGACGTGACGGAAACCGAACACCGGTACCTGATGACCGTGATCGCGACGGCGTCGAACCCCCGCTTCACGGTGAGCCGCGTCGACATCGACAGGGTGGGTCCGACGTACACGATCGACACCCTGCGCGACCTGCACGCGCAGCGTCCGGATGCCGAACTGTTCTTCATCACCGGCGCCGACGCCATCCGCCAGATTCTGAGCTGGAAAGACGTCCAGGAACTCTGGGATCTCGCCCATTTCGTCGCTGTGAGTCGACCGGGACATGAGCTCACCATTTCGGGATTGCCGAACCAGGACGTAAGCTTGCTGGAAGTTCCGGCATTGTCGATATCGTCCACCGACTGCCGTGCACGCGTGAACCGGGGTTTCCCGGTCTGGTATCTGGTTCCCGACGGGGTCGTCCAGTACATCTCAAAGCATCATCTGTATCGGAGTGTGGCATGACGTTGGGTACCAACCCACCGCCACTGACGCGTCGTCAAGCGCGCGAGTTGGCAAACGGGCAGCAGCCCGACGCGCCCTCCGCTGCGCAGAAACACTCCCCGAACCACCCGCAGCCCGCGCAATCTGGCGCCCCGGCGGACCCGTCGGCGGATGCCTCCACCGTCGAGCCGGAGTCCCTTCTGGTCCTGCCGTCAACCGGTGGACCCGCGGCCGAATCCGGACCCGTCATTGTCGCTGAGCTCCTCCCGGAAGCGGAAGCCGAAGCCGAAGCCGAGACCGCAAACGCGACCGCATCCCCGGCCGCGCCGGAATCCGGCGCTGCGACCGATGCCGTCGAGACTCCCGGAGAAACCCGCACCGAGACTCCCGTCGACGTTCCGGTCCGCGAGCACACCCTGACCCGTCGCGAACTCCGCGCCCTGCAGGCCGCCGGTGCGCCTCCGGCAGAGGATTCCCTGCTTGCGGCCGTCGCGACGCTCACCGCTTCCCGCCCCGTCGTTGCACCGGCCGTCCGCACCGAGGTTCCTGACGGCATCCGCCAGCCGGCACGCCCCGTCGAGCCGAAGCCCATCGCCTTCATGGTCGACGCCGTGCCGAGCCCTCTCGGCGAGACCCGTCCCGGCGTCCTGCACCCTCCCGTCGGTCATTGGTCGCTCGACCGCGGCGAAGAGAACGACCTGCTGCCCGGGTTCGACCTGCTTGCCCCGTTCGACCAGTTGATGAACCAGGGCGTGAGCGCCGGCGGCATCCCGACCACGACGAACGCGCTGATCCTCCCGTCGATCCCGCACCAGGGCACCACCTCAGGGCCGCTCACGAGCACCGGCGAAATCATGATCACGGGCTCGATCGACCTGCCGCGCAGCCTCGGCGAAACCGGGGTGCACCCCGACGTCTACGACTCGTCGGAGATGGACCGCATGCTCGACCAGCTCGACGAGGGCGGTCACCGCAGCGGGATCGCCCCGGTCAGCGCGAGCCGCGCCGTGAGCACCCACGCCTCGACCCGTGGCGTCATGGCCCCGCCGAAACAGCGCGGACTCTCCCTGCCCACCGTTCTCACCGTGACCGTCGGCGTGCTCGCCGTCGGCGTGCTGGCCCTGTTCGCGGTCGGCTACTTCCTCCACATCTTCTAATGCCATTTCACTCGCTTTCACTAACACAGGGATTCATTCGATGACCGCTTCTGCCCACGCTCTCGAGCTCCTCAAGCTGGCCGCCGCCGCCGCAGACTCGAAAGCGGGGGAGGACCTCGTCGCGATCGACGTTTCCAGCCCTCTCCCACTGACCGACATCTTCCTCATCGTCACCGGCCGCTCCGAACGCAACGTCGTCGCCATCGCAGGCGAGATCGAGGACCAGCTCACCGCGGCAGGGCACAAGCCGCTGCGCCGCGAAGGCCGTGCCGAGGGCCGCTGGGTTCTCGTCGACTTCGGCGATCTCGTCGTGCACGTCTTCCACGAAGAGGAGCGCGTGTACTATTGCCTCGAGCGGCTCTGGAAAGACTGCCCCGTCATCCCGATCGAACTGCCCGTCCACAAGGTCCAGGACTGACAGTGGTCACAACAGGCTTCCGCGTGTAGTAGCCTAGAGAAGTTGTTTCGGGGGAAAACCTGAAACACAATCTGGGTCCGTGGCGCAGCTGGTAGCGCACCTGCATGGCATGCAGGGGGTCAGGGGTTCGAATCCCCTCGGATCCACCAAAACAGGAAAAGCCCCGACTTCGGTCGGGGCTTTTCCTGTCTCAGGGCCGTTAATCGCGCGACGTGAGTCGCCGACTTTCGGCCGCCGTTGCCCGGCACATCACTCCGGTCTGTCGACGGCGTCGATCGGGGCGAACCGGGGTACCGTCTGGCCGTCGACGGTGACGGATTCCAGGAACATCGCCAGGGGGCGCACCCACAGTCCGTGATCACCGTAGAGGGTCGTGTAGACGACAAGCTCCTCCTCCGTCTCCGAGTGGCGGGCGACGCCGATCACGTCGTACAGATTGCCCTTGTAGTGCCGGTACTGCCCGGGTGTGATCCCTGTCATTTTCGCTCCTGCTTTCCGCACCCAGTATCCGGCATACCGGGCGCAGGCGACCTCACCCGGCCGCACGACAGCCATAGGTAAGGCTTCCCTAACTTCGGCTAGGCTGAGGGTGAGCGCTCCGCACCCTGCGGGGAAGCCGGACGATGCTGAGGAGTACCTGCGGTGAGAATGACCAGCCGGGCTGATGGACCGCGTGCGGCTGTGACACTCCCGTTGCCGGATCCCTGCGGGCTGGAGGCACTCCCGATCGGAGTGCCCGCCCGCATCGTCGACGTAGGGCACAGGGGGACAGCCCCGTATTCCGGCCGCCTCGGCGACCTCGGCTTCGTCACCGGCGCCAGGATCGAACTCCTCCGTCGGGCGCCGCTCGGCGACCCGGCCGTGTACCGGGTGCGTGGCTACGACATCTGCCTCCGCCTGGCCCAGGCTCGCGGTATCCGTGTGACCACGACACTGTGACAGACACATCGAGTGGGGCGGACTGCCACGGCGGTCCGACCGGGGGCACCGTCGTCACCGGTGCTCCCCGCACGGCACTCGTCGGCAGCCCGAACGCAGGCAAGACGAGCATCTTCAACGCACTGACGGGCCTCCGGGCGAAGACCGGCAACTATCCCGGCGTGACCGTGGGCCGGTCCGTCGGCGTCTTCCGCGCTGCCGGCCAGGACTTCATCGTCGAGGACCTCCCGGGTACCTATGGCCTCGAACCGGTGAGCCCGGACGAGCAGATCGTCACCGACCTGCTCCAGGGCAGGCTCACCGGCGTCGAATCACCCGACGCCCTGGTCGTCGTGATCGACGCGACGACCCTCTGGCGATCGCTGCGGCTCGTGTCGCAGGTGCTGCGCCTGCACCGGCCGGTGTGCATCGCCGTGACCCTCACCGACGAACTCGTCACCCGCGGCGGGCGCCTCGACATTCCCGGTCTCGAACGCGCTCTCGGTGTGCCGGTCGTCCGGGTGATCGGCAACCGGCGCGTGGGCATCCCCGAACTCCGCACGAAGATCGCGGGCTGGCGGAGCTGGTCCCGGCCCGTGCTCGATCCACCGACGGACCCTGCCGAGCTCGAAGCCTGGACCGAATCCATCCTCCTGGCGAGTGAGTACCGCCCGGCGCAGCCGGACAAGACCACCCAGCGGATCGACGCGGTGCTGCTGCACCCCGTGTGGGGCACCGCGATCTTCGTCGCGGTCATGGTCGCCTTCTTCCAGATCATCTTCTCCTTCGCGGCGCCCCTGCAGGGACTCGTGGAGACCTTCTTCGGCTGGCTCGCCGACCTGGTCGACGTCTTCGTGCCGGTGCCCTGGCTCGCGGGCCTGCTCGGCGACGCAATCATCGGCGGGGTCGGCGCCGTCGTCGTCTTCATCCCTCAGATCATGCTGATGTTCCTGCTGATCTCCCTGCTCGAGGGCGTCGGCTACATGTGCAGGGCCGCGTTCTTGATGGACCGGATCATGTCGAAGGCCGGGCTCGAGGGCCGGGCGTTCGTCGCGCTGATGAGTTCCTTCGCGTGCGCGGTCCCCGGCATCATGGCGACCCGCACGCTGCCCTCCGCCAAGGACCGCATCGCAACGATGATGGGCGCGCCCCTGATGACCTGCTCGGCACGGCTGCCGGTCTACATCCTCCTGATCGGGATGCTCGTCAGCCCCGAGTCCCGCATCGGCCCGCTGCAGACCCAGGGCGTCATCATGTTCTGCCTCTACTTCCTCGGGGCCGTCTCAGCCATGCTCGCCGCGTGGATCGTGAAGACCGTGCAAGAACGGAACGGCCTCCTGATGCCGTTCTACATGGAGATGCCGCCGTACCGGGTCCCGACGCTGCGGTCCATCTGCCTCACCATGTGGGACTCTTCCCGGGCGTTCCTCCGCAAGTGCGGAACGATCGTGATGCTGACGACGATCGTGCTCTGGCTCCTCCTGAACTTCCCGCTGCACTCGACCGCCGAACTGACGGCCTCCGGCGTCGACGTCACGGACGAGGGCGCGGTGACGTCCTTCGTGATGGACCACAGCGCCGCGGCGTCGATCGGCCGGGCCGTCGAACCGGTCTTCGCGCCGCTCGGCTTCGACTGGCGCGTCAACATCGGCGTCGTCGCCTCCCTCTCGGCGCGGGAGACCTTCGTGGCCACGCTCGGCCAGATCGCGGCCGCCGACGACCCGGACAACCCCTCAGCTGCCCTCGCCGCCATGACATACACGGACGGTGGCCACGCGGGAGAACGAGTCTTCACCGCCCCGACGATCGCCGCTCTCCTGGTGTTCTTCGTCTATGCGCTGCAGTGCATGTCCACGGTGAGCGTGATGAAGCGGGAAACGGGCACCTGGAAGTGGCCGGCCATCGCCTTCGGATACATGTTCGTGCTGGCCTGGGGCTCGGCGTGGGTCGTCCACGGCATCGTCGCACTCGCGACCGGGACGGCCTGAGATGATCCCGCTGCACCCGGAAGCCGTTCATTCCCGCCCCGAGGCGCTCCGCTGGGTGATGCCGCCCGGCACGCTCGCATTCACCGGCGAGGTCCGGTCGGCCCCGGGGGAGCTCGGTCGCCTGGTCGACACCGGTGTGCTCACCGGACTGACGGTCGAGGCAGGGGCCGTCACGACCTGCCTCTCCGCGAGCCTGCAGCTGGGCGTCCCAGGGAGCTTTCGTGAGGAGCGCCTTGCACAACGCCCTCGAGAATCCCGCGGAGTGGGTTCCCGTCCTCCCCGCCACGCCCGGCACGCGTGATGCCGACCTCGCCGCCGCCACCCTGACCGTGCTCACCGGGCGGGTCGGCGACTTCATCCGCTCCCACGGCGGCGTCGTCGAGCTCGTCTCGGCGCATGACGATGTCGTCACGGTGCGTCTCACCGGTTCCTGCAGCGGATGCCCCGCCGTCGGGTTCACCCTGCACGCTCGCGTCGAGCGCGCCCTGCGTGACCTGCACCCGGGTTTGCGCGCACTCGTCGCGGTCTGAACAGGCATTCTCCGCCGTCGCACCCTTGTTCCTCCGGGGCTGCCCGTGCGCCCGGTCCATTCCCGCTGCGGTATGAGTCGGCGTCCGGCCGGGCCCGGCCCGGATCGGCCCTGTTGCGATCCGCCTCACCGGACCATGATGGTGAACGATTCTGCAGTCCAGAGGAGGTGGGGGCGATGGTCCTGTTCAGTGATCGGGTGGATGCCGGCCGGCAGCTGGCCGAGCGGCTCGAGTATCTTCGGGGTACCGACACGATCGTTCTCGGACTGCCGAGGGGCGGGGTGCCCGTCGCCGCAGAGGTCGCGCGGGTGCTGGGCGCGCCGCTCGACGTGATCGTGGTCCGCAAGCTCGGGGTCCCGTTCCAGCCGGAGCTCGCGATGGGGGCGATCGGCGAGGGCGGCGTCCGGGAACTCAACCCGGACATCCTCACGATGGCCAGCATCAGCGACGATGAACTCGCGACCGTCGAACGCCGCGAACGGGGCATTCTCGACTCCCGCGTTGCCGAGCCTGCGCAAGGGCAGGGAACGGATCGACGTGCGCGGTCGCACCGTTGTCATCGTCGACGACGGCATCGCGACCGGAGCGACGGCCCGGGCGGCCGGAGACGTCGCCCGGCTGCACGGCGCCGAGCGGGTGATCCTCGCCGTCCCCGTGGCCTCGGCGGAATCGCTGTTCGACCTCAGCGGCTTCGACGAACTCGTCTGCGTCAATGTCCCGCGGCGGCTCGTGGCCGTCGGCAACCACTACATCGACTTCGCGGCCACGACCGACGACGAAGTCACCGCCCTGCTGGACGCCGCGGCCCGGCGGATCCGCACCGGTCGCCACGCCGGGGGTCGGGCCTGGACCGGGACGTGGAGATCCCGGTCGGCACTGTCGTCCTCGAGGGGCACCTGTACCTCCCGGAGAATGCCCCGGCTGTCGTCGTGTTCGCCCACGGAAGCGGAAGCAGCCGTCACAGCCCCCGGAACCAGTTCGTCGCCGACGTGCTGCATCGCGCCGGCCTCGGCACCCTGCTCCTGGACCTGCTCACGCCCGGGGAGGAATCGGACCGGGCCAACGTCTTCGACGTCGGGCTCCTCGCCGGGAGGCTGGCGGCGGCAACCGAGTGGCTCCTCGGCCGGCCGGACACCCGGTCATGCCGGATCGGCTATTTCGGGGCGAGCACCGGCGCCGGTGCGGCCCTCTGGGCCGCGGCCGACGCCGACGAACGCCTCGCGGCCATCGTGAGTCGCGGCGGGCGCCCTGACCTCGCCGGAGACCGGCTCCCGGAGGTCACGGCCCCGACGCTCCTGATCGTGGGCGGCGCCGACCCGGGAGTGCTCGACCTCAATCGCCGGGCCAGGGCCCGGATGCGGTGCCGCAACCGGCTTGCGGTCGTGGAGGGGGCGACCCATCTCTTCGAGGAACCGGGGGCCCTGGCCACGGCGGCGAACCTCGCGAGCGACTGGTTCGTGTCCTACCTGCTTGCCACGCCGGAGTCCGGTGAAGCCGGAGAGCCCGCCGGACTGCTCGGCGTCGCCGGGGGAGACGATGCCACCGAGCCTGCGCGCCCAACCGGAGTCGGACGTCCAGCACTGAACGGCCGCCCCTGATCCCATTGCCGGAATTCTCCCGCTGTTTTCCGGGAACGGCGATAATGGTGCTGTGCCGAATCCCCGCGACCCCCGCTCCGATCCGGCAGCGCACCGTCCGGAACACTGCCCCTGCCTGAGCGGCGAACGCTATTCCTCCTGCTGCGGTCCGCTGCACGCCGGCGTCACCTCAGCACCGACGGCCGAACGCCTGATGCGCTCGCGCTACTCCGCCTTCGCGATCGGCGACGCAGACTACCTGCTCGACACCTGGCATCCGAGTACCCGGCCTGCGCACTTCGAACTCGACGAGACCCTGCGCTGGACGCGCCTCGACATCGAACGCACCGACAAGGGCGGACCATTCGATTCGGCCGGAGTGGTCGAATTCACCGCACACTGCCGCCAGGGCGGGGTGCGGAGCACCCAACACGAGGCGAGCCGCTTCACCCGCGTCGCCCGGCGGTGGTACTACCTCGACGCCGACGGGTGACCCATCCCGGTCGCTGCCCGGCGGGGGCGTTTCGTCAGGAGTCGCGCGGCGGAAGCTCCTGGAGCGTTCAGTCGCGACGTGGCGGTGAACGACGGATGCTGACACGATAATGCGATCCGGGCGGAATACCAGCGTGGTGCGCCGGGTTCCGGTAGTGAATGCATTTGCATAGACACGTGCAGGATAGATACGTACCCGGTTGGCGCGTGCAGGAATGCGCGGCAGGACCAGACCCGGCACCCCAGGACCGGCAACAGAGGAGCATGGCATGGCACAGGAGATTCAACTCGGACTCGACACCTTCGGAGACGTGACCTGGGACGCCGACGGCGCACCCCTGCACCATGCAGAGGTGCTCCGGAACGTCGTGGCGGAAGGCGTCCTCGCCGAGCAGGTCGGCCTCGACTTCTTCGGCGTGGGAGAGCATCACCGCACGGACTTCGCGGTGTCGGCGCCCGAGGTCGTGCTTGCGGCGATCGCGGGCCAGACCAGTCGCATCCGCCTCGGTTCGGCCGTGACCGTGCTGAGCTCCGACGACCCGGTCCGGGTGTACCAGCGGTTCGCGACCCTCGACGGCGTGTCGAACGGCCGCGCTGAGGTCATTCTCGGCCGCGGCTCCTTCACCGAATCCTTCCCGCTCTTCGGCCTCGACCTCGGCGACTACGAACGGCTCTTCGAGGAGAAACTCCACCTTTTCGCCGAGCTCCTCAAGGAAGAACCGGTGACCTGGGCGGGGGAGACCCGCGCGCCGCTCACCGACCAGACTGTGTACCCGCCGACCGAGTCCGGGTCCATCCGCACCTGGATCGGCGTCGGCGGCAGCCCGCAGTCCGTTGTCCGGGCCGCCCACTACGGCCTCCCGCTCATGCTCGCGATCATCGGCGGCTCGCCGCTCGCCTTCGCGCCCCTCGTCGAGCTCTACCATCGCGCGCTCGGTGAATTCAAGCGCCCGACCCAGCCCATCGGCGAGCACTCCCCGGGGTACATCGCCGCAACGGATGCCCAGGCGCGCGAAGAGATGTGGCCGCACTATGCCGCGATGCAGGAACGTATCGGGCGCGAACGGGGCTGGGGTCCCGTGAGCCGCGAGCAGTTCGAACACGACGCCGGACCGGACGGCGCCCTGTTCGTCGGCTCACCGGAAACCGTCGCGGCGAAGATCGTCGTCATCGCACAGGGACTCGGCCTCTCCCGTTTCGACCTGAAGTACAGCCTCGGCACCCTCAGCCACGAGAAACTCATGACGAGCATCGAGCTGTACGGCACCCGGGTCGCACCGCTGGTTCGGGACGCGCTGCGCTGATCTTCCAGCCAGGGAGGTTCGTGACGCGGTAGCGTACAAGGGGTGTCGCCCGCCCGATGGGGTGAGCGCATCCACCGAAATACAGCATAAGGAGTCCCTTGGAAACCTGGCCAGGCACCGCGTACCCCCTCGGAGCGACGTTCGACGGAACCGGAACGAATTTCGCGATCTACAGCGAAGCGGCTGAACGCGTCGAACTGTGTCTCTTCGACGATGACGGCACCGAGACCCGGGTGGAGGTCATCGAGTCGAGTGCGTTCATCTGGCACTGCTACCTGCCGCTCGTCCAGCCGGGGCAACGCTACGGCTACCGGGTGCACGGGGACTCCAACCCCGCAGCGGGTCACCGGCTGAACGAGAACAAGCTCCTGCTCGATCCGTACGCGAAGGCCACCTCCGGGACGATCGACTGGGACCCGTCCCTGTTCTCCTACAACTTCGGCGATCCCGATTCCCGGAACGACGACGACTCGGCACCGCACATGATGCTCGGCGTCGTGGTCAACCCGTTCTTCGACTGGCTCGGCGACCGACCGCCCCGCACTCCGTACAGCGAATCCTTCATCTACGAGGCCCACGTGAAGGGCCTGACCGAGCTCATGGAGCTCGTCCCCGAGTCCCAGCGCGGCACGTACGCCGGGGTTGCGCACCCCGCGGTCATCGACCACCTGCAGAAACTCGGAGTCACCGCCATCGAGCTGATGCCGGTTCACCAGTTCGTCAACGACGGCACGCTCGAGGAGAAGGGCCTCCGCAACTACTGGGGTTACAACACCATCGGCTTCTTCGCCCCGCACAACGCGTACTCCTCGACGGGCGATCGCGGCCAGCAGGTGCAGGAGTTCAAAGGCATGGTGCGCAGCCTGCACGACGCCGGCATCGAGGTCATCCTCGACGTCGTCTACAACCACACCGCAGAGGGCAACCACCTCGGCCCGACCATCTCGTTCAAGGGCATCGACAACGAGGCCTATTACCGGTTGATGGACGACGACAAGCGGTACTACATGGATTACACGGGGACAGGGAACACCCTCAACGTGCGCCACCCCCACGTCCTCCAGCTGATCATGGACTCGCTGCGGTACTGGGCCATCGAGATGCACGTTGACGGCTTCCGGTTCGACCTCGCCTCGGCCCTCGCCCGGGACCTCTACGACGTCGACAAGCTCTCGACCTTCTTCGAACTCGTCCAGCAGGATCCGATCGTGTCCCAGGTGAAGCTCATCGCCGAGCCGTGGGACGTCGGCCCTGGCGGCTACCAGGTCGGGAACTTCCCCGCCCAATGGACGGAGTGGAACGGGAAGTACCGGGACACCGTCCGCGACTTCTGGCGCGGCGAGCCATCGACGCTCGGCGAGTTCGCCTCGCGGATCACCGGCTCCGCCGATCTCTACGAGCACTCCGGCCGACGCCCGGTGGCCTCGATCAACTTCGTCACGGCCCACGACGGCTTCACGCTCTCCGACCTCGTCTCCTACAACGAGAA
Organism: Cryobacterium breve; assembly: GCF_027594785.1. Classification (GTDB taxonomy): domain Bacteria; phylum Actinomycetota; class Actinomycetes; order Actinomycetales; family Microbacteriaceae; genus Cryobacterium; species Cryobacterium breve_A. Next base: position 695,286 of record NZ_CP075584.1, on the reverse strand, counting down.
ACACAACGACGCGAACGGCGAGGGCAACAACGACGGCGAGTCCCACAACCGGTCCTGGAACTCCGGTGCGGAGGGTCCGACGGACGACGCTGCCGTCCTCGCCCTGCGCGCCAGGCAGCACCGCAACTTCCTGACCACCCTGCTCCTGTCCCAGGGCGTGCCGATGCTCCTGCACGGCGACGAACTCGGCCGCACCCAGCAGGGCAACAACAACACCTACGCCCAGGACTCTGAACTCAGCTGGATCCACTGGGACACGGCAGACCAGCCGCTCATCGAATTCACCGCGGCGATCTCCCGGCTGCGCAAGGACCACCCGACCTTCCGCCGCAGCCGATTCTTCGACGGGCACCCCAATGCCCTCGCCGCCGACGGCGATACCCTGAGCGACATCGTCTGGCTGAACAGTGACGGCCAGGAAATGCGCACGGAGGACTGGGACGAGGGCCGGGCAGGCACGGTCGCCATGTACCTCAACGGAGACGGCATCCGCGAACGCGATTCCCGGGGCCAGCCCGTCGTCGACGTCAACTTCCTTGTGTGCTTCAACACGGATGCCGAGGACGTCGAATTCAGGCTGCCCCCGGCGATCTACGCGCCGCAGTGGGAAATCGTGGTCGACACCGCCGGAGAAGGCGCCGACGCGATCCCGCGCCCGGCCGGCGCGATCCAGACCGTCAAGTCCCGGTCCGTCGTCGTGCTGCGCGCATACGAGGCGCCGGAGGTCATCCCAGACCATTCCGTCGCCGCGTCCCTCGCCGGCCTCGCCGGAACGCCTACGGCGCTCGCGCTCAACCCGGACCACCCGGTCGAACCATGAGGATCCCGCATTCGACCTACCGCCTGCAGATCACGGCCGCTTTCGACCTTGCCGCCGCGGAAGGGGTCCTCGACTACGTCGTCGGCCTCGGCGCGGACTGGATCTACCTCTCGCCGCTCCTCACCTCCGCCGACGGCTCAGACCACGGCTACGACGTCGTCGACCACGCGGCCATCGACCCCGCCAGGGGCGGGCCCGAAGGGCTCCGCCGGCTCGCGGCAGCGGTGGCGGATGCCGGGCGCGGCATCCTCGTCGACATCGTGCCCAACCACATGGGCGTCGACGACCCGCACCGCAACGCGTGGTGGTGGGACCTGCTCCGCTTCGGTCAGGACTCCCGCTACGCGGACGCGTTCGACGTCGACTGGGCAGCGGGCGACGGGAAGATCCTGCTGCCGGCCCTCGGCGACGACACGCCGGGAGAGGGCAGCGAACTCGACCGGCTCGAGATCGTCGGCGACGAGCTGCACTACTACGACCACCGGTTCCCGATCCTCCCCGGCACGGCAGACGACGGGGCCGATGGCCGTACGGTGCACTCGCGGCAGCACTACACGCTGGTCAACTGGCGCCGCGCAGACCACGAGCTCAACTACCGTCGCTTCTTCGCCGTGAACAGCCTCGCCGGCATCCGCGTCGAGGTCCCCTGGGTCTTCGAGGAGTCGCACCGCGAGATCGTTCGCTGGGTCAGGGACGACCTCGTCCAGGGCATCCGCGTCGACCACCCCGACGGCCTGGCCGACCCGGGCGGCTACCTCGACCGGCTGCGCCTGGCGACCGACGGAACGTACGTGCTCGTCGAGAAGATCCTCGAGGGCGACGAGACCCTTCCCACGAGCTGGTCGACGAGGGGCACGACGGGCTACGACGCCCTCGCAGACGTCGACCGGATCTTCGTCGACCCGGCGGGCCGGCCGGCCCTCGACGCGCTCGAGAAACGCTTGCAGGACGACTCCCCGGCTCCGGGACAGGGCGGACGCCCGCAGACCTGGGCCGAGCTCGTCTCCGAGCGGAAGCGCGGCATCGCCGACGGCATCTTGAACTCGGAGGTGCGCCGGATCGCCCGCCTCGTCCCCGAGATTCCCGGGCCGGAGGCCATCGACGGCCTTGCAGAACTGCTGACCGCCATGCCGGTGTATCGCTCGTACCTTCCGCTCGGCTTCGAGCCTGCTCGACAAGGCCGCACGGCGCGCATCCGCCCGCAGGCCCGACCTCGCCGGAACGATCGGCAGGCTCCTGACCGTACTGGCCGACCCGCGGAATTCCGCCGCCGTCCGCTTCCAGCAGACCTCCGGCATGGTGATGGCCAAGGGCGTCGAGGACACCGCGTACTACCGTTACAGCCGGCTCACCTCGCTCAACGAGGTCGGAGCAGACCCTTCGGAGTTCTCGATCGATGCTGAGACCTTCCACGCGCGCCAGCAGGCCAGGGCGGCGACCTATCCGGACTCGATGACGACGCTCTCCACCCACGACACGAAACGGGGAGAGGACGTCCGCGCCCGCATCACCGTCATCGCCGAGATCCCCGCGGAGTGGGAGGCGACCCTGGACACACTGCGCACGAACGTGCCACTCGGCGACGGCCCGCTCGAGAACCTGCTCTGGCAGGCGGTCGTGGGGTCCTGGCCCGCCAGCCGCGAACGCCTCGGCGCATACGCGCTCAAGGCCGCCCGCGAGTCCGGAACGTCGACGACCTGGAACGCGCCCGACGCCGTCTTCGAGGCGAAGCTCGACCACCTCATCGACGCGGCCTTCGACGACCCCGCTGTCACGGCCGCCCTCACGGACTTCGTCGAACGGGTGCGGAAGGCCGGCTGGAGCAACTCCCTCTCGGCCAAACTCGTGCAGCTCACCATGCCGGGCGCACCGGACGTCTACCAGGGCAGCGAACTCTGGGAGACGTCCCTGGTCGACCCGGACAACCGGCGCCCCGTCGACTATGCCGTGCGTCGCGGCATCCTCGCCCGCATCGACGACGGATGGCTGCCGCCCGTCGACGAGAGCGGCGCCGCGAAGTTGCTCGTCACGAGTCGGGCCCTGCGCCAGCGCCGGGACGCCCCCGAACGGTTCTTCCGCCATGCGCCCGTTCCGGCATTCGGCGCCGCCGCAGAACACCTGCTCGCCTTCGACCGCGGCGACGCCGTCACGGTCGCCACCCGGCTTCCGCTCGGCCTCGCAGCGGCGGGAGGCTGGCGGGACACCACGATCGTTCTCGCCGCCATCCCGGTGACCGATGTCCTCACCGGGCAGCGGTTCTCCGGCGGCACCCTCCTCGTGAGTGACCTGCTGCGCCGCTACCCGGTGGCCCTCCTCGTCCCGGATCAGGGCCAGGGAATCGAATCACCGATCGTCACGGGTCCGATCGTCACGGGGAAGGCCGACCGATGAGCTCAGCAGAGCCCACTCACGACGCCGGGGACGTCGAGGTCTGGGCGCCGAACGCCCAGGCGGTCGACCTGTTCCTGCGCTCCACCGTCGCCGGCTCCACCGGGGAACCGGTCATCCGGCCCATGGACCGGGCGGACGGCGGCTGGTGGCGCCTGCGCGCGCCCGACGCCGGGGCGGAGCCTCGCGACTACGGATTCGTGATCGACGGCGCCGGCCCGTTCCCCGATCCGCGCTCCCGCCGCCAGCCCGACGGCGTGCACGCCCTGTCCCGCAGCTTCGACCCTGGCGCGCACGCCTGGCAGGACTCGCGGTGGACCGGTCGCCAGCTCGCGGGCGGCACGATCTACGAGCCTGCATCTCGGAACCTTCACCCCGGAGGGCACCCTCGACGCCGCGGCGGCCCGCCTCGGCCATCTGGTGTCCCTCGGGGTCGACTTCGTCGAGCTCCTGCCGGTCAACGCCTTCAACGGAACCCACAACTGGGGTTACGACGGCGTGCTCTGGTACGCCGTGCACGAGGGCTATGGCGGGCCCGCCGCCTACCAGCGCTTCGTCGATGCCTGCCACCAGGCCGGCATCGGAGTGATCCAGGACGTCGTCTACAACCATCTCGGACCGAGCGGAAACTACCTGCCCGAGTTCGGACCGTATCTCAGTGAGGCGGCCGGGAACACCTGGGGTTCCTCGCTGAACCTCGACGGACCGGACTCCGATCCGGTCAGGCGACACATCATCGACAACGCCCTGATGTGGCTCGACGAGTACCACGTCGACGGGCTGCGCCTCGACGCCGTGCACGCCCTCCGCGACGACCGGGCCACCCACCTGCTCGAGGAAATGGCCGGGGAGGTCGCCGCGCTCAGCGCATTCTCCGGTCGTCCGCTGACCCTGATCGCCGAGTCCGACCTCAACGATCCTCGCCTGATCACGCCGGCGGAGGCGGGCGGCTACGGCCTCGACGCGCAGTGGAGCGACGACTTCCACCATGCCGTGCACGTCGCCCTGACCGGGGAGACGACCGGCTACTACGCCGACTTCGCCCCGCTCGGGGCCCTCGCCAAGGTGCTCACGCACGGCTACTTCCACGACGGCACGTTCTCGAGCTTCCGCGGCCGCAGCCACGGCCGTCCGATCGACAGGCAGCGGATGCCGGCCTGGCGTCTCGTCGTCGGCAGCCAGAATCACGATCAGATCGGAAACCGCGCCATCGGCGACCGCCTGACCGGCACGCTCGACGCGGGCCAGCTCGCCATCGCCGCGACCCTGACCCTCCTCGGGCCCTTCACCCCGATGTTGTTCATGGGAGAGGAATGGGGCGCGACCACGCCCTGGCAGTTCTTCACCTCGCACCCGGAACCGGAACTCGGAGCGGCGACCGCGACCGGGCGGATCAGCGAGTTCGCCCGGATGGGCTGGGATCCCGCACTCGTGCCCGACCCGCAGGACCCGGAGACGTTCACGAGGTCCCGGCTGGACTGGGACGAGGCGGAGCGGCCTGGGCCCGCGCGAATGCTCGGCCTCTATCGACGGCTCGCAGAACTGCGCCGCGACGTGCCGTCCTTCACCGAACCGCGCCTCGACCGGGTCGGCGTCGACTTCGACGCAGCAGGGTCCTGGCTGCGCCTCGTCCGTGGTTCCACGGAGATCGTGGTGAACCTTGCAGCGGATGCCCGGCGCATGCCGGTCGGGACCGGCGCCGTGCTGCTCGACTTCGGGACCGACGGGCCTGCGCTCCTCTCCCGCGAGGACGACGGGTCCGTCCTGCTGGCGCCGCACTCCGTCCTCGTCCTCGCCGAGGCGTCCTCGTGAGCAGTGCTGGCCGCTTCCTGTCCGAGGAGACCGGAACGGCCCTGGCCGCACTCGCGGCCCTTGACGTCGCAGCGGACCCGCTCGACCGCGTGCGCGGCATCCGGCGGCTGCTGCTCGCTCTCGATGCCGACCCGGCGACCCTCGCAGCGGTGCGGGACGCCCTCGCCGCCGGTACGGGCTGGGAGGCCATCGCGGAGGCTGCCGGGCTGAAGCCACCGGCGGCCAGATGGCGCTGGAGCGGGTCGGACTCCGAGATCGCAGCCCGCCTCGAGGCCGGCCGGAAGCGATCGGCCCGTCCGAGTTCCGTGCCGACCGAACTGCCCGGATACTCGGTCGCCGAGGCGGCGACGAGACTCGGTCTCACCGTCCAGGCCGTCTACCTCCGGGTGAGCCGGGGTAAACTGGCCAGCCAGACCATCGAGCTGCCGGACGGCCGCTCGTACAAAAGGGTCTTCCTCGATGCAGCGGACGAGGTGCCTGGCCCGCAGGACGCGTCCGGCCAGGCCGACTGAGCCGGATCGGGCGGCTGCCCGCAGCTTCAGACCCACACGGCGCTTCAGAAAAACACAGACGCGCCGAAACCACACACGTGCCGAAACCACAGGGATGACGGAGTACCACCATGACTGACTTTCCGACAGAGAACTTCAACCGCACCACACCGTACAACACGGGGGACAACACGGCCGTGACCCCGGTCGTCGGGACGGAGACCGGGTCCCGGGCCATCTCGGCCCCGCCGGAGAAGCAGCCGCGGCCCGCCCCCGCCGTTTCGGCAAGCGGCAGCGGCGCGTCCCGCACGGCGCTCGTCGTGCTGACCGCCATCGGGATGCTCGGACTCGCGTTCGTCGTGATGATCCTCGTCGGCGTCTCGAGCGAGAGCATCAACGCCCTCGCCGTCTTCGCGACCCCGATCGCGTCGATGGTCGCGGCGTACTACGGAATCACCCTGAGCATCCAGCAGGTCAAGAACGAGCGCGCCGAGAAGGAAACCGCGATCAAGCGGGCCGACGTCGCGGATGCTTCAAGCCGGGAGACCGAGGTCTGGGCGGCCCAGATGGAATCGGGACTCCGCGTGGCGATGGCCAAGCTCACCGCCGCACACATCGGCACCGACGAGGTCACCAAGGCAGCGGGCACGCCGGACGGCTTCTTCTAGGCTGCACTGTCTTCCAGGCCCGGTCTTCTAGGCGCTGAGGAGGCGCCCCGACCTGATCGCTGCGACGAAACCGGAATAGTCCCTCGTCGCCTGCTCGGCGTATGCGACCGCGAAGTCGGCCAACGCCCGGTCGGCCTTGCCGCTCAGGCCCAGGTATGCGGCGATGGGCACCGGGTCGCCCGAGCGTGCGTGGGCCCGGGCGAGCGTCGTTCCGGTCAGCCGGGCATAGGCGAGGAGCCCGGCCGCGGTGAACGTCGCAGGGTCCGGCGACCACTTCATGTCCCGCAGCTGACGCCCGTAGTACTGCCCGCCGAGCGGGGTCGTCGCCCAGCCGAGGAACACGTCTCCGGAGGCCTGCATCAGCCGCTGGCCCTCGACGACGCGCTGGCCGGCGTGGGAGGGCCCACCGGGCGACCCAGGCTCGGAGTCGCTCCGATCGATCACGGACCGCTGGGCCTCCTTGAGCTGGAGCACGAGCACATCGTCAGGTCCGATCCCTTCGAGGAGGGCGACCCAGGAATACAGGCCGACGCTGCCGACCCCGACGACCTTGTGGGCGAAGTCGATGATGTGGAATCGGTCGAGCAGGCGCCTGCGACTGTCGTTGAGCGACTCGCGATAGGCGGCGAAGGTCGTCTCGACGATCTCGGCCGTCGAGCCGGCGAGCGGGATCCTCGTCAGCAGGGGTGGCTGGTCGAGGAACTGCCGGTGCCCGTCCACCACGCGGGTGAGCTTGCGGACGACGGACCACGTGTCGCGGGTCTCCGCCTTGGCGACGCTGTCCCTGACCGCCCGGCGACCGGTCTTGCCCGTCGACGCGGAGATGATGGCCTCCACGTGGCTCGACTCCATCCGGTCGTACCAGACCCGCATGATGGGCATGCTCGCATAGTCCTCGATCGTGCTGCGATAGCTGCGCGCGGCCTCGAGGGCAGCCGCCCTGCCGACGTCGGCCGGCAGTCCGGCATCCGCCGCCGCGAGGACGAACGAGGTTGCCAGGCGCTTCACGTCCCACTCGAAGGGTCCGCGCCAGGTCTCGTCGAAATCGTTGACGTCGAAGACGACACGGCGGTCCTCGCTCGCGAACAGACCGAAGTTGGACAGGTGCGCGTCGCCGCACAGCTGGGTTTCGAGGCCGGTGTCTGGCAGTGCGGCGAGGTCCCGCGCCATCACGAGGGCGGTTCCCCGAAAGAACGTGAACGGCGAAACGCCCATCCGCGCGTGGCGCAGCGGGATCAGGGACGGGTCCCTCGTCTCAGCCTGGCCCAGCAGCAGGCCGACCGGATCCGCGCGATCGGCCGGGGCCTCCCAGGCGGCGAGCGACGAGCGCGGCAGCCGCCGCCGCGCGGCACGGCCGAGCTCTTCGTGCTGCACTGTGGTGGGGCGAACGGTGTCCGTCATGCTGTCCATGGCGAGAGTGTATCGCTCGGCACGGGGGACGCGGGGTCCGGTTCAGCGAACGCGAACCGGGACAGACGACCCGCCGGGGGAGCCGAGGTAGTGGTCGCGCGGCCAGTGCCGGACGCGCCGGGGGAGCAGCGGGTAGAGCCGGGTCGTGAGGCGCAGCATCCGGTCGAAGCGACGCTGCCGGCGGGGGGACCAGGACAGCCCGAACAGGTCGCGCACGGCGGGAGGAAGCAGGCCAACGGTGACCAGCCGGGCCAGGGGCATCACCAGGCGCAGCAGGAACGGCCCACCGTTGGGGTACAGGAGCCGCCTCGCGACCTCCCGCGTGGTCTCGTCCGTCCGGAGTCCCTCGATCCTCCGCTGCCAGTACACCGCGAAGGCCGCCCGATCGCGCGGCCACAGCGCTTCCGGGACCTGGAGCGCCGTGCCGAGCACCGCGTACTCCCGGTACAGGGACTCGGCGGTGGTCTCGTCGAAGGCACCGAACACCTGCTCGTACATGCCGATCGCCGAGTCGTAGAGCGTCGCAGCGACCCAGAGCTGCAGCTCGGGCGTGAAGGCGTTGTATGCGGGCGCTCCGCCCGCCGCCGCGCCGACGACGGGAACGTGGGCTCGGTTCACCCTCCGGACCGCGGTCCTTGCCTGATCGGGAGTGCCGCAGGTCACGGCATAGGCGTAGCTCAGGGTGCCGGCCAGCCGGTCGAGGGGCCGGTTCTCGAAATCGCTGTGGTGGGCGACGCCGTGCCCGATCGCCGGATCCGCGAGCTGGAGCAGGATGGAGCGGCCGCCCGCGAGCAGCATGACGGCCTCGCCCGCGATGTCCCGAAGCTGCAGCATGACCGGCTTCCCCTGTGAAGGCCGAGTGTAGTCCGGCGAAAGTATTTCGGAAGTTTCTCCCCGATCCGGAATAAACCCGCTCTCTATGCGCTTGCATGTATCCGAGGGCGGCGATCCATCCGTCACGCAGACTTGAGGAGCATCATGACCGAAACCACCGCGACGACCATCCCGGGCTACAAGGCCGGAACCTGGACCATCGACCCGACCCACTCCGAGGTCGGCTTCAGCATCCGCCACATCATGATCAGCAAGGTCAAGGGCACGTTCGACAGCTTCGCAGCGACCTTCGTCACCGGCGAGAACCCCCTCGACTCCGTCGTCACCGCCTCGGCAGACGTCGCTTCGATCAACACCAACGAAGCCAACCGCGACGGCCACCTCCGTACCGGCGATTTCTTCGAGGCCGAGACCTACCCGACGATCGACTTCGTCTCCACCGGTGTTCGTGAAGTCAAGGGCGAGTTCCTCGTCGACGGCAACCTCACGATCAAGGGCGTCACCAAGCCCGTCACCTTCGACTTCGAGTTCGGCGGCTTCGGCACCGACCCGTACGGCAACTACAAGGCCGGTGCAACGGCCAAGGCCGAGATCACCCGCGCCGACTTCGGCCTCAACTACAACGCGGCACTTGAGACCGGCGGCTTCCTCCTCGGTGACAAGGTCACCATCACGATCGAACTGCAGGCCGTCCTCAACCAGGCGTAGTCTTCCCGGTTCGTGAAAAGGGGTCCCACTTCGGTGGGGCCCCTTTTTTGAGCCGCTACTCGCCCTTGATCTCTTCGCGAACCCTGCGTAGGTCCTCCATGAGCGAACCGATCAGGATCCAGTGCTGCGGATGCGGCGTCATGATCAGGAGCGGTTCGGTGAGGGCCGGCGGTTCCACCGCGACGGGCAGATGATCCCGGTCGGGATAGTCGGCCTCTGCGGCGAGGAGCCGGAGGTCGTGCGCTGATCGGCTGAGCTCGACGGTGATCGCCAGCACGGTCGGCTCGAGGTGCAGGGAATGGTCGTAGTGGTCCCTGAGCGACCTGGTCATGCCGATCGTACGGGTCACGAGAGAGGTCAGCCGGTTGTAGAACTCCTCATCGACGTCGAGCAGGCGTCGATTCGTCGTATGGCGCGGATTCAGAGTCAGGCTCTCCTCCGCGGACTTGAGCGCCTTCTCCGCCTTGTTCAGCATCGGCCGCAGCAGCCGTGCCTTGATCATCATTTCCTCGATCTGGGTCTGCGTCTGCGGGAAGCGCAGCGCGTCGACGATGCGGTCCAGGGTGTCTGCGACCTCCCGGGCGAGGCGGATGACCGTGTCGTGCGCGGGCGCGAGCAACACCGGCGGCACGATGAGCGCGTTGACGAAAAGTGCTGCCGCAGCGCCGATCATCGTCTCGATGATGCGGTCCCTGGCGTATTCCGGTGTCGTCGCCCCAATGGAGAGCACCATCATGGCGCTGATCGGAATCTGGCTCGCCGAGCTCGGGGCCAGGCGGAGCGCCCAGGCGAGCAGGATGCAGAACACGATCGCGAGCAGCACGATCCAACTCGACTTGCCGAACGCGACGCCGACTCCGTAGGCGACGAGCACCCCGCCGACGACGCCGAGGCTACGCTCGATCGCCCGGCCGAGGGTCTGGTTGATGTTCGGCTGCACAACGAGAAGCGCTGCGATCGCCGCGAAGATCGGGAGGCTCCCGTGTGCAGGAGGCCCTGGGACAGCACCCAGCCGAGCATGACGGCGAGTGAGGTCTTCACAGCCTGGAGCAACGGAATCCGGCTCGAGGATCGAACGCGGGCCGATATTCTCACCCGTTCAGGATATCGTGCCCGCTTCGACGGACGGAGCAAGGGAGGGTCTTATCGTCGCGGGAATCCCGGTGAAGCGTGAATAGTCCCGGATCGCCCGGCCGAAGCCGGTCGATCGCCGTGCGGTGAGGGTCCCGAACGGCGCTGCTTCGACCGCGACGGTCGTTCCGTTCGCCCTCGTGTGCGTCGTTTCCTTCCGCCAGGTGCCGATCACGCGCCCGTCCGCGACGATGAGCGGCAGGAAGATCCCGTTGAGACCGGGGACGACCCGCGGGAAATCGGCGTCGTCCACGACGTACGACCTGTCGCGGTAGCCGAGCAGGTACTCGTCGAAGCCGGGCAGCGCCAGCACGGGGGTGCGCTGTGCCGGCCGTGAGCCGAGGGTGCCGCGTTCCAGCGCCGCGGGCAGGAGCAGGGTCTCGCCGTCCACCTCGAGTTCCTCCAGCCGGTCGCCGGCCTCCGCGAGGGCAACGCGGGCGTCCGTGACCGGGAGCCTGCGACCACGAGGCGAAGTCACGCAGGGAGGCGGGCCCGTGGCCGTCGAGGTAGCGCACCAGGAATTCCGCGAGGCCCTCTGCACGGTCCAGGCGGCGCTGCTCGGGTGCCCACTCGTCGAGCAGGGCAAGGGCAGGCTGGCCGTCCTGGTGGGGACCCCACACCACGAGCCCCGCGAGCGCGAGGGACACGATCAGGTGATAGCCGCGCTGTCCGTCCGGGTCGATTCCGGCCGACCGCAGCCCGGCGAGGAACGGGTTACGGCTGAGGTGTCTGCCGCCGGAGAGGAGGCCGGCGGCCACCTCCGCGGCGGCGGCGATGATGGTGTCGTCGAGCCCGAGCTGTCGCTGCCGCGTGGCCATCGAGGCGACCACCCTCGTGGCGGTGAGGTCCAGCATCCACCGGACGTCGGTCGCGGGGACCAGGTGCAGGGTGCCACGCATCGGATACGAGCGCACGATCGACCCGGCGTCAAGGGCGGCTGTGACGTCTGCGGCGACGGTGCCGGGGGAGCGCACCCCGAGCGCCCAGGTGGCCGCGGGGAGATCCTGGGCCTGGACCGCGAGCATCCGCTCGACCACGGCGAGTGGGCCGGTGAGCGCAGTGCTTTCTGGGGCGGGCGCGGAGAGTCCGTGGCTCACCAGGCGGAGGCGGAGGACGTCGGAACGGGAGGCGTGCGGGGGCATGCGGCCAGTATGACGCGGAGCGGGGACACTCTCGAAGCCGCTGGTCAGTCGAAGGTGCGGAGCAACACCCAGTCGTCGTCCTCAGCCGCGTGCTGCACGTCGAAGACGTGCGTCTCGCCGTCCTCCGATGTCGCCTGGAACCGCCAGCCGGCGATGCAGAGTGGCGGATGCCCGACACCGAAGGTGTGCGGAGCGAAGGGGCGCCACCAGTCCGCCGTGCCGACGAGGGCGGTCGGCGTGTCCGTCACCCGGAACCGTCGCGAGCGCCACACGATCCGGCTGGGCTCTCCCGTGCTGTCCGTCAGGACCGTGACGGGCTCAGGGCGTTGCCCGTCGATCGGCACCATACCTCACCTCGCCTCGTTTTCTCGAACGTATGTTCGAGAAAACTATAACAAGCGGGTCGGCAGAATACTAGACGGGCTCCACGGCGGGCTCCCCACAGACCGCGCGCACCATTTTCGCCGTTTCGCGCCAGGCATGCCTGGCGCGAAACGGCGAAACGGGCGCGTTCCGCTCAGGCGAGGTCGTCGTCGGTGCGGGCGCCGAAGACGATCTCGTCCCAGCTCGGCATCGAGGCGCGCCCGCGCTTGCCCAGGTTGCCGGTGTTGCGCGGCTGCCCGGTGGCCGCCTGGGAGGCCCAGGCGTTGCGGGTCGGGTCCGTACGCGGGGCCTCGACCGGGGTGTCGGCGACGGATGCCTGGGCAGGGTCGTCGATGAGCCGCGGGCCGCCGGGTGCCGGCGTTTCGGTTCGGGGATCCGGGGTCTGCGCACTCGAGCCGAGGATCGCGGCTTCACGTTCGCCGCGACGGCGACGCAGGGACTCGAGCAGGTCGGCGGTCTCGCTGAGGCTCTTGGGCGGTTCTGCGGCCCGCTTGATCGCGGCCTTGGAGACCGCCTCCGTGGTCCCGGCGGACCGGGAATAGGGAATCGGATCCAGCTGCGGCGCGGTGTCGTTCATGAGCTCGTCCGGAAGCGATTCCTTGAACGTGAACGCGCCGCTGTCGAAGCGGGACACGTCGGCGGGGCTCGTCTCCGCGCCGACCGCCCGGAGACGGGGGATGAGGGCGCCCTTGAGCTCGCCTTGCTGGGACAGGGCGATGGCCTCGTTGCCGAGCGGGGAGAGAGCGTTCTTCTTCGGTTCGAAGGACCAACGCGCGTCGTGGTCGATGTCGTCGGCCGTGAACGCGAGCTTGACGATCCAGCCGGCGCCGGGTTCCTTCCAGCTGGCCCAACGCTCATCCGTCGCGCCGAGGGACGCGAGACGCTCGCGGATCACGCCGCCGAAGGTCGCGGAACCCTCACCTGGATCGGGTTCGATCGCGGTGTGCACGGGCACGCCGAGGGCGCACGAAACGATGTACTCGCGTTCGGCCACGACGGGCCCCTCGAAACGGCGCACGAAGTCGATCGGGGCACCCGTCACCGCTGCGACATCTTCCGCAGACATGCCCGCACGGATGTGCGCCTGCACGTCCCGCGGGGACAGCTTCGTTTTCGGGGTGTGTTCTATCTGGGTTTGGCGAAGCCGGGACTGGAGAACCTCGTCGATGGGGATCCGAAAACGGTCACCATCCTCGCTCGCTGCCAGCAGCGCGCCGTTCTCTACTCCGATTACCTTCAAATCCTGCATGGCGAAAGCCCTCTCGCGATCACTGATTCGCCAACACTGTCATGAAACGCCCCTCATTCCGGGGAATACGCCGGGCGTGCCGTAAGTTGACCACTCAGCCGAAGTTAATCAGCGGCGAGAGTTTGCTATTCCTTCGGGATTGTTGCAAACTGTGCCCGCTGATTTTGTTAATCGGCATTAAATGAATGGATGGGCATGGCAACCGATTACGACGCACCCCGAAAGTCCGAAGACGACTCTGAGTCGATTGAGGCCCTCAAGGAGCGCGTACCGGACAAGATGTCTGGCGTCGTGGATGTAGACGACTCAGACAACCCCGGTGGGTTCGATTTACCCGGTGCCGATCTGTCCGACCTCGACCTCGATGTCGTCGTCCTGCCCCCGCAGGCCGATGAATTCACCTGCGTAGAGTGCTTCCTCGTGAAACACCGCTCGCAGATGTCGCACGAGACCAAGCTCGGTCCGGTCTGCCTGGAGTGCGACTCCTAAAAGCGCGTTTTAGTTACTTGATGCCGGCCGTCGTGATCCATTGATCGCGGCGGCCAACGTCGTTGGGTGGCGTGTCGAAACGAGCCAGTACGGCGCCGGATCCTGGGGATCCTCGATCGGTACCCGCACGACGGGACGGATCCAGCCCCTGATCAACAGCCAGGCCCGCGCATCGAGCCTGCGCCCGCGCTCGAGGGTCGCTTCTGCGGCCTCGAAGGGAACGGCCTCCCCGATCAACTCCGTACCTATCCGCGCGCGACCCGCGGTGAACACGCCGTCCTTGACGGAGACGACCGGGGCTGTCAGCAGCAGGGTGAGCACGGCGGCACCGTAGAGCACGACGGCGATGATGATTCCCCAGACCATCGAGATCGGTGCGAAAACGAGGATGCTCGCAGGCATCAGCAGTGCGCTCGCGAGGAATGGGGCTGGTGAGGCCCAGAGTTTTTCACGATATTCAGGCATGGCTCTATTCGATCAGACTTCTGCACTACCCTCGACACGTGGCAGAAAGCGTCGAAGTGTTGATAACCGCATCCATCGTTCCGCGGTACGCGCATCCGGGCGACGCCGGAGCAGATCTGCACTCGGCCGAAGAGCTTGTTCTTGCTCCCGGTGAGCGCGCCCTGGTCGGGACCGGCGTGTCGATCGCCCTTCCCGACGGGTATGCGGCGTTCGTCGTGCCGCGCAGCGGCCTGGCTGCCAAGCACGGCATCACGATCGTGAACTCGCCGGGTACCGTGGACGCCGGCTACCGCGGCGAAATCAAGGTCTCGCTGCTCAACACCGACCAGACCGAATCTTTCGCGATCGCCGTGGGCGATCGCATTGCCCAGATCATCGTCACCCCGGTTTCCCGGGCCGCCTTCATACCCGTCGACCGGCTGCCGGACAGCCAGCGCGGCGAGGGCGGTTTCGGATCGACGGGCGTGCGTGAAACGGGAACCGGCCGGCAGACCGCCGGCTCACCAATGTCAGGAGACACCCCGTGACCGACGTCGCGAATGCGGACCAATTCCCGGAACCACTGCCCAAGTCGGCGCCAGAGGATCGGGAGACCGAGGGACCCCTCGACGAGAGCGAGGCGAACCCGGTACGACCGTACGTCGACCTCGGCGGCGTCAAGGTGCTGCCGCGTGAGGGCCTGCACCTGCGCCTCGAGATCGAAGAAGGCAGCAAGCGGGTCGTGGCCATCGGCCTGGACTACGCCGGCTCCACGCTGCAGGTCCAGCCGTTCGCCGCGCCCCGGTCCAGTGGTCTGTGGCACGAGATCCGCGACCAGATCGCGGACCAGATCAGCAAGCAGGGCGGTACGACGACCCTGCGCGAAGGCCCGTTCGGACCGGAGCTCGTCGCGGAGATCCCCGTCGCGACCGGCCAGGAGGCCTCCGAAACCAGCAGGCTGGCCCGCTTCATCGGTGTCGACGGGCCCCGCTGGTTCCTCCGCGGCGTGATCGCGGGCGAAGGCGCCATCAACCCGGACGCCGCCGCCCAGATCGAGGACCTCTTCCGCAGCATCGTCGTCGTGCGCGGGTCTGCACCGATGCCGCCGCGCGACCTGATTCCGCTGCGGATGCCGGTCACGCCCGCCGGCCCCGCAGAACCCTCCGACGCCTGACCCGACCGCCAGGAAGATCGCCCCGACATGACGGACACCCCAGCCTCCCGCGACGAGCCCGAGACCCCCGACCCGGCGGAGCCGACCCCGAAGGGCGTGTTCGCCGACAGCATGGCCGCTGCGGCCCGACGTGCCGGCTTCTCGCCGGCGGCGGAGGGCGAGCCGATCAGCGGCCACGCGCTGCTCGCAGCGATGGGCGGCATCCGCGGCCTGGTCGAGGCCGTGTTGCCCGGACTCGTCTTCCTCGTGACGTACACCCTGACCCGCGACCTCATTCCCTCCCTCGTCGCCCCGATCGTGATCGGCGTCGTGATGGCCGGGCTGCGCGTCGCGGCCAGGCAGACGGTGACCCAAGCCGTCGGCGGCCTCGTCGGCATCGGCATCAGCGCCGTGCTCGCCCTGCTCTCCGGAAAGGCAGAGGACTTCTACCTCTCCGGGTTCTGGATCAACGGCGTGTACGGGGGAGCCCTCGTGATCTCGATCATCGTGGGGTGGCCGCTCATCGGCCTCGCCGTCGGCTTCCTGGTCGGCGACGGCGTGAACTGGCGGTCCGACCCGTCCAAGCGCCGGGTGCTCTCCCTGCTGACCGGCCTGTGGGCCGGGCTGTTCCTCCTGCGCCTCGCCGTGGAACTCCCGCTCTATTACGCGGGCAACGTCGCCTGGCTCGGCGCGACCAAGCTCCTGATGGGTATTCCGTTGTACGCGCCGCTCCTCATCGTGTCGTGGCTCATGGTGCGTTCGGTCTACCGGCCGAGCACGCCGTCCGTCGGTGAAGCCGAGCTCTGACCCGTGTCTGCCGCAGCGTCGTGACCGGCTCCGAGCAATGAGCGAAACACTGCCGCACGACGGGCTGAGCAGCGCAGAGGTCGCCGAGCGCCTTGCCGACGGCAGGGGCAACGATGCCGGCCAGCCCACCTCGCGCACCGTCGCCGACATCCTGCGCGAGAACGTCTTCACCCTGTTCAACGCGATCCTCACGGTCTGCTTCATCGCGGTCGCCGTGCTCGGCGACTACCGGGACGGCCTGTTCTACATCATCGTCGTCGCCAACGCGCTGATCGGGATCGTGCAGGAAGTGCGGGCCAAGATCGTGCTCGACCGCCTCGCGCTCCTGGCGATCCCCGAAGTCGCGGTCAGGCGTGACGGCCTGGCGCACATCGTCCCGCTCGGACTCGTCGTCCAGGACGACGTGATCATCCTTCGGCCGGGCGACCAGGTCCCCGCGGACGCCGTGGTGCTCCAGGGCGACGACCTCGTCGCTGACGAATCCCTGCTGACCGGGGAGTCGGATCCCGTCGTCAAGGTCGTCGGGGACGAGCTCCTGTCCGGCTCGTACGTCTCGGGCGGCTCCGGGTACGCACGGCTGACGCACGTCGGCGCCGCGTCGTACGCGAACCGGCTCACCGCCGAGATCCGGCGGCACTCCCTCGTACACTCCGAGCCTGCGGGCGGCGACCAACCGCATCCTCGTCGTGCTGTCCTGGCTGCTCGGCCCCGTGATCCTGCTCACACTGATCGGCCGGATCGCGGCATACGGCGGTCTGGACTCCCTCTTCACCGGGATGGACGGGCCGTGGCGGAGTGCCCTGCGGGACTCGGTCGCCGGCGTCGTCGGCATGATCCCCGAAGGGCTCGTCCTGCTGATCAGCCTGGCCTTCGGCCTCGCAGCGGTTCAGCTGGCCCGGCACAAGGTCCTCATCGAGGAGCTCGCCGCCGTCGAGGTGCTCGCGCGGGTGGACGTGCTCTGCCTCGACAAGACCGGCACCCTGACGAGCGGCAGGCTCGAGTTCGACCGGCTCGTCGTGCAGTCCGCTGTCCACGAAGCGGATGCGCGGCTCGTGCTCGGCGTCTTCGGCACGGATGACGCCGCCAACCTCACCGCGCGGGCGCTCGGCTCGCACTTCGACCCGGGCCCGGCCATCGTGAGCGCCCGGCTTCCGTTCAGCTCGGCCCGCAAGTTCAGCGGCCTGACCCTCGCCGGCCCCGGTGCCGCCGCATCCTGGCTGCTCGGCGCTCCCGAGCGGCTGCTCGCGGCGCATCCCGAATCGCTCGCCGCGGCATCCGTCATCGCCGCAGAGGGGCACCGCACCCTCGCACTCGTGCGCCTGGCCGGCACGGCGGCCCTGGACGGCGCGGTGGACCCCGAGGAATGCGCCCTCGACCCGGTCTGCCTCGTCGTGTTCCGGGAATCCGTGCGACCCCACGCGGCGGAGACCCTGCGGTACTTCGCGGCGCAGGGGGTGCGCGTGATCGTGATGAGCGGGGACAACCCCGTGACGGTCGCGGCGATCGCACGCCAGCTCGGTGTCGGCGGTGCGACCGTCAACGCGGCGGAACTCGCCGACGATGAGGCCCTCGCGGCGGCGCTGACGACCGCGAGCCTGTTCGGACGCGTGAGCCCGGAACAGAAACGGACGGCCGTCGCCCTGTTGCAGGGAGAGGGGCGCACGGTCGCCATGACCGGAGACGGCGTCAACGACGCGATGGCGATCAAGGACGCCGATCTCGGCATCGCGATGGGCTCCGCGACGCCGGCGACGAAGGCCGCGTCGCGCCTCGTCCTGCTCGACAATCGTTTCGACCGCCTGCCCGAGGTGCTCGGCCTCGGTCGCCGGGTCATCGCCAACGTCGAACGTGTGGCCAACCTGTTCCTCTCCAAGACCGTCTACGGCATCCTGATCGCGCTCACGACGTCGCTGCTCGCCCTGCCGTTCCCTTTCCTGCCGCGGCAGCTGACCCTCGTCTCCGGCCTCGCGATCGGCATCCCCGCGTTCGTCCTCGCGCTCGCCCCGAACCGGCGGATCTACACCCCGGGGGTCCTGCGCCGCATCGTCCGCTATGCCGTGCCGACCGGGGCCATCGCCGCGGCGACGGCCCTCGTGACCTTCGTCGCCCTGCACGACAGGATCCCACTCGCGGAGGCCAGGAGCGTCACCACCGTTTCCCTCTTCGTCGTGTCGCTCTGGATCCTGTGTGTGCTCGCCCGGCCGCTCACCGGGCCCCGCCTGGCGCTCGTCGCGGGGATGGCGACCGCCATGCTGCTCGCGTGCACGATCCCCTTCTCCCGGGCGTTCTTCGTCATCGACGTGCGCCTCGACCTCCCGTTGCTCGTCGGGATCGGCGTCGGGGCGCTCGGAGCGGCGGGAATCGAGCTCATGTACCGGTACGCGCGGCGCACCGGCCTCGTTTTCGACCGCGAATAGGGCAGGACCGGAGAGGACCTCGCTGGCGCGCCCTGCTAGAGTTATCTCTACGTCAAGATAGTTTGACGGCGACATCGTTCGGTAGCGCCGCCGGTTAGGTAACCCTTGCTGGCCTTGTGCTGGTCCGTTCGTCAGGATTGGGGACTGCGGACGGATTCCCGTCAGTTTCCACAAAGGAGAGGGCATCGTGTCTGCGTTAAACAGTTTTGGAGCCAAGGACACCCTCCGCGTCGGAGCGACAGACTATGAGGTCTTTCGCCTGGACTCGGTGCAGGGTTACGAATTGCTGCCGTTCAGTCTCAAGGTGCTGCTGGAGAACCTCCTCCGCACCGAAGACGGCGCAAACATCACGGCCGATCACATCCGCGCCCTCGGCGCCTGGGTTCCCACGAGCGAACCGGACACCGAGATCCAGTTCACGCCCGCCCGCGTGATCATGCAGGACTTCACGGGCGTGCCCTGCATCGTCGATCTCGCCACGATGCGCGAGGCCGTCGCGGAGCCTCGGCGGCGACCCGAACAAGATCAACCCGCTCGCCCCCGCCGAACTCGTCATCGACCACTCGGTCATCGCCGACCTCTTCGGCAGCGAGAACGCCCTCGAGCGCAACGTCGAGATCGAATACGAGCGCAACGGCGAGCGGTACCAGTTCCTCCGCTGGGGCCAGACCGCCTTCGACGACTTCAAGGTCGTCCCGCCGGGAACCGGCATCGTGCACCAGGTCAACATCGAATACCTCGCCCGCGTCACGATGACCCGTGTCGTCGACGGCGTGCTGCAGGCCTACCCGGACACCTGCGTGGGCACCGACTCGCACACGACCATGGTCAACGGCCTCGGCGTGCTCGGCTGGGGCGTCGGCGGCATCGAGGCCGAGGCGGCCATGCTCGGCCAGCCCGTCTCCATGCTCATCCCCAAGGTCGTCGGCTTCAAGCTCACCGGCTCCATCCCCACCGGCGTCACCGCTACGGATGTCGTCCTCACCATTACCCAGATGCTCCGCAAGCACGGCGTGGTCGGCAAGTTCGTCGAATTCTACGGGGAGGGCGTCGCGGAGGTTCCCCTCGCCAACCGGGCGACCATCGGCAACATGAGCCCCGAGTTCGGGTCGACCGCCGCCATGTTCCCGATCGACGACGTCACCCTCGGCTACCTGCGCCTCACCGGCCGCAGCGAGGAACAGGTCGCCCTCGTCGAGGCATACGCGAAGCTGCAGGGCCTCTGGCACGACCCGGCCCGCGAGCCCGTCTTCAGCGAGTACCTCGAGATCGACCTCGGCACCGTCGTGCCCTCGATCGCCGGCCCCAAGCGTCCGCAGGACCGGGTCGAGCTCAGCCGCGCCAAGGACCAGTTCGAGACCGACCTCCAGAGCTACGCGACGCATGACCTGTCCCAGGTCGATGCCGCCGTTGAGGCGACCTTCCCCGCCTCAGACCCGATCGGGTTCACCGCCCAGGACGAGAGCAGCGCCCACGCGATCTCGCACACCCACGTGAGCCACCCGCCCCGGACCATCTCCTCGCCGGTCGCGATCGAGACAGCTGCGGGGGCGAGCTACACCCTCGACCACGGGGCCGTCGCCGTCGCCGCGATCACCTCGTGCACGAACACGTCCAACCCGAGCGTCATGCTCGCGGCCGGGCTCCTCGCCCGCAACGCCGTCAAGAAGGGCCTCACGAGCAAGCCGTGGGTCAAGACCACCCTCGCACCGGGCTCCAAGGTCGTCACGGACTACTACGAGAAGGCCGGCCTCACCGGTGACCTCGAAGCCCTCGGGTTCTACACCGTCGGCTACGGCTGCACCGTGTGCATCGGCAACACCGGCCCGCTCATCGACGAGGTGTCCGCTGCGATCAACGAGAACGACCTCGCCGTCACGGCCGTGCTCTCGGGCAACCGCAACTTCGAGGGCCGCATCAGCCCCGACGTCAAGATGAACTACCTCGCGAGCCCCCCGCTCGTGATCGCATACGCCCTCGCCGGGTCGATGAACTTCGACTTCGAGACGGATGCTCTCGGTGACGACACCGAGGGCAACCCGGTGTACCTCAGGGACATCTGGCCGGACTCCGCGGAGGTGCAGTCGACGATCGACAGCTCGATCGACACCGGGATGTTCACGAAGGAATACGGCGCCGTCTTCGAGGGCGACGAGCGCTGGCGCTCCCTGCCGACACCCGACAGCGAGGTCTTCGAGTGGGACAGCGAGTCCACCTACGTGCGGAAGCCCCCGTACTTCGACGGCATGACGCTCGAGACCACACCGGTGAGCGACATCGTCGCCGCCCGGGTGCTGGCAAAGCTCGGAGACTCCGTCACGACCGACCACATCAGCCCGGCAGGCAACATCAAGGCGGACAGCCCCGCAGGCGCCTACCTCGTCGAGCACGGCGTCGCCCGCGGCGACTTCAACTCCTACGGATCGCGCCGGGGAAACCACGAGGTCATGATCCGCGGCACCTTCGCCAACATCCGGCTGCGCAACCAGCTCCTGGACGACGTCGAGGGCGGCTACACCCGCGACTTCACGATCGAGGGCGCCCCGCAGTCGTTCATCTACGACGCGAGCCAGAACTACCAGGCCGCCGGTATCCCGCTCGTGATCTTCGGAGGCAAGGAGTACGGCTCCGGGTCCTCACGCGACTGGGCGGCCAAGGGAACCAGCCTCCTCGGCGTCAAGGCGGTCATCACCGAGAGCTTCGAGCGGATCCACCGCTCGAACCTGATCGGAATGGGCGTCGTGCCCCTGCAGTTCCCTGCCGGCGAGAGCTGGGCGTCCCTGGGACTGGACGGCACGGAGATCGTCTCGATCGCCGGACTGACGGAACTCAACGCCGGCGTCACCCCGAAGACGGTGCACGTGACCGCGTCCCCGAGTGAGAACTCGGCAGCGGGCAAGGCGACCATCGAATTCGACGCCGTTGTCCGGATCGACACGCCCGGCGAGGCCGACTACTACCGGAATGGCGGCATCCTGCAGTACGTTCTTCGATCACTGGTCGCGTAACCGTCACGGTTATCGTTCGGGACCGGCGCGTAGACTCAACTCCTGTTGACGCTACGCGCCGGTTCCTTTCTACCCGCGACGTCGTACTCGAAAGGTGTTACCGATGAGCCTGCTGAAGACCATCACGGGTCCACGTGACCTCGACCGCCTCTCGCGGGGCGAACTCGTCCTGCTCGCAGCGGAGATCCGCGGCTTCCTGGTCAGCGAAGTCTCCAAGACCGGCGGGCACCTCGGGCCTAACCTCGGCGTCGTCGAGATGACCATCGCCATCCACCGGATCTTCGAGTCCCCGCGCGACGCGATCGTCTTCGACACCGGGCACCAGTCGTACGTGCACAAGCTCCTGACCGGTCGTCAGGACTTCAGCGGACTCCGCCAGCAGGACGGCCTCGCCGGGTACCCCCAGCGCTCCGAGTCTGTGCACGACATCGTCGAGAGCTCGCACGCCTCGAGCTCGCTGTCCTGGGCGGACGGGATCTCCCGGGCGTTCGAGATGACCGGGCAGAGCGACAGGCACGTGATCGCGGTGGTCGGAGACGGCGCGCTCACGGGCGGCATGACCTGGGAAGCGCTCAACAACATCAGCGACGACAACACGCGCCGCCTGATCATCGTGGTGAACGACAACGGCCGCTCCTATGCGCCGACGATCGGCGGCATGGCACGGTTCCTCAACACGGTGCGCACCCGCAGCAGCTACCACGCGGCGTACCTGAGCAGCCGTCGCGCCTTCGACAACATGGGAGCACCGGCCCGGGCGTTCTTCCGTGGCGTACGCGGCGGCCTGCACGGCTTCCTCGCGCGGTTCTCCAACAATGAGGCGCTCTACTCGAACCTCGACATCAAGTACATCGGCCCGGTCGACGGGCACGACATGGAAGCGATGCTCGAAGCCCTCCAACAGGCCAAGAACTACGGCGCGCCGGTGATCGTCCACACGATCACCCAGAAGGGCAAGGGCTACGACCCCGCCATGCAGGACACCGCCGACCAGTTCCACGCGGTCGGGCAGATCGACCCGGAGACCGGGGAGTCGACGGAGACCCCCGGCGCGCCGTCGTGGACGTCGGTGTTCTCCGACGAGCTCCTGAACCTCGCGACCGGGAATCCGCGGATCGTCGGGATCACCGCGGCCATGCTGCGCCCGACCGGGCTGCACCGGATGGCGGAACGCTTCCCGAACCGGGTGCACGACGTCGGCATCGCCGAACAGCACGCCGTGGCGAGCGCGGCGGGCCTCGCGTTCGGCGGGCTGCACCCCGTCGTCGCCCTGTACGCGACCTTCATCAACCGTGCCTTCGACCAGGTCCTGATGGACGTCGCACTGCACAAGGCCGGGGTGACCTTCGTCCTCGACCGGGCAGGTGTGACGGGCCCGGACGGGCCGAGCCACCACGGCATCTGGGACCTCGCGATCCTGCAGGTCGTTCCCGGCATCCGCCTCGCCGCCCCGCGCGACTCGACCAGGCTCCGCGAGGAGCTCGGCGAGGCCATCGCCGTCGAGGACGCACCGACCGTGCTGCGTTTCCCGAAGGGCAGCACCGGGGTCGAGTTCGACGCCGTGGCGCGCCTCGACGACGGCGTCGACGTTCTGCTCGAATCGGCACAGAAGGACGTGCTCATCGTCACGGTCGGCCCGATGGCTGCCATGGGCCTCGACGTCGCCAGGCGCCTGTCTGCCCAGGGGATCGGCGCGACCGTCATCGACCCGCGCTGGGTCGTGCCCGTTCCCCGAAGCCTGATCGGGCTCGCCGCGGAACACCGCCTCGTCGTGAGCATCGAGGACGGAATCCGGGTCGGGGGAATCGGCACGCGCATCCGCCAGGACCTGCGCGAGGCCGGCGTCGACACGGCCGTCACCGAACTCGGGCTGCCCGACGAATTCCTCGCCCACGGCACCCGCGCCGAGATCCTCGAACGGGTCGGCCTCACGCCGCAGCACATCGCGCGCGACGTCGTGGCGATGGTGCTCGGAAGCAAGCTTCCGCACGCGCGGCCGCTGCCTGCCGATCGGACGGACACGGGATCGATCACGATGCGCGGCGGCCGCGCGGAGTGACAGTCCTGATCGCCGGCTGCGGCGACCTCGGCACCGAGGTCGGGCTGCGCCTCGTGTCCCTCGGTCACCGCGTGGTCGGGCTGCGCAGGTCGCCGGGGGTCCTCCCCGCCGCGATCGAGGGCCAGGCCGTCGATCTCACCCGTGAACGGCCCGCTGTCCCTGCCGACACGGACATCGTGATCGTCGCCATCGCCGCGGCAGGCCCGACAGCGGATGCCTACCGCACCTCGTACGTCGACGGCCTGCGGAATCTCCTTGACGCCCTCGATGCGGCAGGCGTCTCACCGAGCCGCTTCCTGCTCGTGTCCTCGACCGCCGTGTACGGCGTCGACGACGGGAGCTGGATCGACGAGGGAACTCCCGCGCTGCCCTCGTCCGCGACCGGTGCGGTGCTCCTCGAAGCCGAGGACCTGCTGCGCCGCCGGGCCCCCGGTGCCACTGTGCTGCGACTCGCCGGGATCTACGGTCCGGGACGGGAGCGCCTGATCGGCCAGGTCCGCTCGGGGACGGCCTCTGCTGTCGGCTTGTCCAGCCACACCAACCGCATCCATCGGGACGACGCGGCAGCGGCCATCGTCCACCTCGTGACCGGCGACGCCCCGCCCGCGCCGCTCTACCTCGGCGCGGACAGCGTCCCCGCGCGACGTGGGGACGTGCTCGCCTTCCTCGCCGCGGAACTCGGCGTGCCCGATCCGGTCGCGAGCCGCCGGTCGACAGTTGCGGGGGAGTCCGCGGACGATCCGGCACGGCCGATGGGCGGGGCCTCGACCGGACCTCGCGGAGGCGACAAGCGCTGTCGCAACGCCCTCCTGCTCGCCAGCGGGTTCCGCTTCGCCTACCCGAGCTATCGAGAGGGGTACCGGTCCCTGTTGGCCGGCGTCGGCATCCGTCACCCCTGAACCGGGACCGTGCCCGCCGTGGCCTCCCCGCCGCGGGCGCCCGAAACTGCGTGCCTGCTGTGCGAGGACCGTCCCGGCTTGACCTGAACCGCGCTCGAGGTTTTAGGGTTGCACCATGCCCACACCGACAACCCCGCTCTCGATCTCAGAGGTTGCGGACCACACCGGCCTCACCGTCGCGACCCTGCGTTACTACGAACGGGCCGGGCTCATGCTCGCCCCGATCCACCGGGGCAGCTCGACGCACCGCGAATACTCTGCCGAGGACGTGGCGTGGATCGTCTTCCTCACGAAGCTCCGGTCGACGGCACTGCCGATCGCCCGGGTCCGCGACTACGCGGAGCTCGCCAGGCAGGGCGATTCGTCCCGCGCCGACCGCCTCGAACTCCTGCAGCGGCACCGGATCACGGTCGCCGGCCAGCTCGAGTCCATGCGCACGAGCCTCGACGCCATCGACTACAAAATCTCCCTCTACTCAGAATCGGAAAGGCTCTCCCCAGCATGAAGAACATCACTCTCGGCAGCACCGGCCTCATCGTCTCCCGGCTCGGACTCGGCTGCATGGGCATGTCCGCGTTCTATTCCGGAGCCGGAATGGATGAGGCGGAGTCCATCCGCACCATCCACCGGGCGATCGACCTCGGCGTCACGCTCTTCGACACCGCGGAGATCTACGGGCCGTACCTCAATGAGGAACTGCTCGGAAAAGCACTGGCCGACCGGCGCGACCAGGTCGTTGTCGCGACCAAGTTCGGCACCATCCTGCACCGCGGCGACGGCGGGCGCGGCCTCGACGGCAGCCCGGAGAACGTGCGCCTTTCGGTGCATGGCTCGCTCGCCCGGCTCGGCACCGACCGGATCGACCTCTACTACCAGCACCGGATGGACCCGGGCGTCCCGGTCGAGGAGACCGTCGGCGCCCTCGCCGAACTCATCGAAGAGGGCGTCATCGGCCACTACGGGCTCTCGGAGGCCGCACCGGACACCATCCGCCGCGCACACGCCGTGCACCCCGTGACGGCACTGCAGACCGAGTACTCGCTGTGGAGCCGCGACCCGGAGAAGGAGCCTGCTCCCGCTCCTGCGCGAGCTCGGCATCGGCTTCGTGCCGTACTCGCCGCTCGGCCGCGGCTTCCTGACCGGGACCATCCGCTCGCTCGATGAGCTCGACGCGAGCGATTTCCGCCGGTCGAACCCCCGATTCGAGGGCGAGAACCTGGCCGCCAACATCCGCATCGTCGAACAGGTGGATGCCGTCGCCGCCGAACTCGACGCGACCCCGGCCCAGGTGGCGCTCGCCTGGCTGCTGGCCCAGGGTGACGACATCGCGCCGATCCCCGGCACCAAACGGGTCTCCAGGGTCGAGGAGAACGTCGCAGCCGGTGACCTCACCCTCACGGAGGCGCAGCTCGCCACCCTCGGCGCGCTCGACGCCCCCGTCGGCGACCGTTACGCCGACATGTCCCCTGTCAACCGGTAACGTCAGGCGCGTCTCCGCCTGAGTCACGCAAAAAACACCCTCGCCGACTCGACGAGGGTGTTTTTTGCGTAACTCACCGCTGGCAGGGGGCGCTAGAGCGTGACCGGGACCTCCGAGGCGACGCCGCGGATCATCGGCGTGTGGAACGTGCCGCCGAAGACGCGCTCGCTCGCGCCGACCCTGTCGAGGTTGGGGGTTGCCCCGCCCATCTGGAACGGCCAGCCCGCGCCGAGGATCACGCACAGGTCGATGTCCTCCGCAGCGTGAACGACGTCGTCGTCGAGCATCCGCTTGATCTCGTCGGCGAGGCCGTCCTCGATGCGCCGCAGGATCTCCTCGCCCGTCATCGGCGTCGTGCCGCCGGCGACGATCTTCTTCGCGGTCTTGTCGAAGCCCGTGACCTTGCCCTTGCCGTCGCGCTCGAGGATTTTGCCGTGCTCCGCGAGCCTGTGCAGGTTGTCGCTTTCGAAGAACCGGTCCGGGAACGCGGCGTGGTGCGTGTCGAGCACGTGGGCTCCGACCTTGAGCCCGACGAGTTCGAGGAGCTCGAACGGCGTCATCGGCAGTCCGAACGGTGCGATGGCACCGTCGACGACCTCGAAGGGGGTGCCGGTGTCGACGGCGTGCATGGCCTCACCGAGGAGCTTCGCGAGGATCCGGTTGACCACGAAACCGGGGGTGTCGCGCGTGATCACGGCGTTCTTCCGCAGCTTGCCCGCGATCACCATCGCGGTCGAGAGCGTCGTCTCGTTCGTCTGCGGCGTGTTGACGACCTCGATGAGCGGCATCACGGCGACCGGGTTGAAGAAGTGGAAGCCGACGAGACGCTCGGGGTGGGCGAGCTTCGCGCCGATCTTCTCAACGGAGAGCGATGAGGTGTTCGTCGCGAGGATCGCCTCCGGCGACACGTACTTCTCGATCTCGGCGAAGACATCCTGCTTGACTCCGAGTTCTTCGAACACGGCCTCGATGACCCAGTCGGCGTCGGAGAACTGTGACTTGTCCGTCGTTCCCGTCACGAGCGCCCTGAGCCGGTTGCCCTCGTCTGCGGTGATACGGCCCTTGGACTGCAGGGTCGCGATCTCGCCGTGGATGTATGCGACACCCTTGTCGACCCGGGCCTGGTCGAGGTCCGTGATGACGACGGGCACCTGCAGGCGGCGAACGAACAGGAGCGCGAACTGGCTCGCCATCAGGCCGGCACCGATGACGCCGACCTTCGTGATCGGGCGGGCGAGCTTCTTGTCCGGAGAACCGGCCGGGCGCTTGGCCCGCTTCTGCACCAGGTTGAACGCATAGATGCTGGCCTGGAGCTGGTCGCCGGCGATGAGAGCCGCGAGGGAGTCGTCCTCCCGTTCGAAGCCCTCCTCGCGTGTCCCGCTCTTGGCGGCCTTGAGCAGGTCGAGTGCGATGTACGGCGAGAGCGCGACAGAGCCGATCCTGGTCTCGAGCATCCGCCTGGCGATGCCGATCGCGGCGTCCCACTTCACCAGACGCTCGATCTTGCCCGGCTTGTTCGGTCGTGCGACCGTCGTCGTGCCGGCGATGACGCCGTCGGCCCAGGCGATGGAGTGCTCGAGGAACGCGGCAGATCCGAAGAGCACGTCGGCGATGCCGAGTTCGACGGTGTCAGGTGCCTTGAGCACGCGGTTCTTGAGCGGGTTCGAGATGATCACCGTGAGGGCGTTCTCGATGCCGATCAGGTTCGGCAGCAGGTAGGAGCCGCCCCAGCCCGGGATGAGCCCGAGGGAGACCTCTGGCAGGGCGACGGCGGCGACGGATGCGTCGACGGTGCGGTAATCGGCGTTCAGGGCGATCTCCAGACCGCCGCCGAGCGCGAGCCCGTTGATGAAGGCGAAGGAGGGCACACCGAGGGTGGAGAGCTTCCCGAGGGCGTGGTGGCCGAGCTGGCCGAGCAGCTTGCCCGTCGCGAGCGACGGAATCTCGCTGACCTTGCCGAGGTCGGCGCCTGCGGCCAGGATGAACGGCTTGCCGGTCACCGCGACGCCGTGGATCTCCCCGCGCGAAGCGCGCTCGGCGAGGCCGTCGAGGGTCGCCGCGAACTCGAGAAGGGTGACCGGACCGAGGGTGTTCGGCCGGGTGTGGTCCCTGCCGTTGTCGAGGGTGACCAGGGCGAGGGTGCGCGCCCCGGACAGGGGAACGTCGCGCACGAAGGAATGCGTGACGACCTCGTCTCCGGAGAGAGCGACGAGTTCGGAGAAGTCGAGTGCGGAGTAGTCGGTCATCGCTTACTTTGCCTTCCGATTGAAGTGCGGGTTTTCCCAGATGACGGTGCCGCCCTGGCCGAGGCCGATGCACATGGCGGTCAGACCGTAGCGCACCTCAGGGTGCTCCACGAACTGGCGGGCGAGTTGGTTCATCAGGCGAACGCCAGAGGAAGCGAGGGGATGCCCGATCGCGATGGCGCCGCCGTACTCGTTCACCCGGGGGTCGTCGTCGTCGATGCCGAAGTGGTCGAGGAACGAGATGACCTGGACCGCGAACGCCTCATTGAGCCTCGAAGAGCCCGATGTCGGTGATGCTGAGGCCCGCCTTGCGGAGCGCCTTCTCGGTGGACGGCACCGGTCCGAGGCCCATGACCTCTGGTTCGACGCCGGCGAAGGCGAAGCTCACGAGCTTCATCTTGACGCCGAGACCGAGTTCCTTGGCGGCTGCGCCGCTCGCGAGCAGGCACGCGCTCGCCCCGTCGTTGAGCCCGGATGCGTTTCCGGCCGTGATCCGGCCGAAGGGACGGAACGGGGTCTTCAGCGTCGCGAGGCCTTCGAGGGTCGTCTCGGGTCGCGGCGCCTCGTCGCGGGTCGCGAGTCCCCAGCCCTGGTCGCTGCGGATGGCCACGGAGACCAGGTCCGGCTGGATCTTGCCTGCCGCGTACGCCGCGGCGACCTTCTGCTGGCTGCGCAGCGCGTACCGGTCCGACCTGTCCTTGGTGTATTCGGGGAAGCGGTCGTGGATTCGCTCTGCGGTCGACCCCATGTTGAGGGCGTCCTCACTCACGAGCCGCTCGGAGAGGAACCTCGGGTTCGGGTCGACGCCGGAGCCCATCGGGTGCCGCCCCATGTGCTCGACGCCGCCGGCGATGGCGAGGTCATAGGCGCCGAAGCCGATTGCGGCGCCGACCGTGGTCACGGCGGTCATCGCTCCGGCGCACATCCGGTCGATCGCGTATCCGGGCACCGATTTCGGCAGCCCGGCCAGGAGGGCCGCGGTGCGACCGAGGGTCAGCCCCTGGTCTCCCGACTGCGTCGTCGCGGCGATCGCGACCTCGTCGATGCGTTCTCCGGGAACCTCCGGGTTCCGTTCCAGCAGGCCGATCATGGCTTTCACCACGAGATCATCCGCCCGGGTGTTCCAGTACATGCCCTTTTCGCCGGCGCGTCCGAACGGGGTGCGAACCCCATCCACAAACACGACTTCTGCTCTTTCGGCCACGGTGCCTCCATCAATCAGATCAGGTGTCGGTTGATCCTAGGGTGGCACGATTGTCGGGTCGAATCCTTGGACGGATCCTACGAATCGACCTCGACGGACACGGCGATGTTTTGGTTGGCTTCCACAAAGGCATCCGCGATCTGTTGTGCAGTCAGGTCAATCTGCCAGTCGCGGGCGCCGAGGGCGACGAGGGCTTCGCTCACGGACTCCACGTCGATCGGCTCCGGTGGAGTCCAGGCGATCCGGCGCACGAAGTCCGGCGTGACGAGGTTCTCGATCGGGATCGCGAAGGCCTCGGAGATCCGGCCGAGAGCGAGCCTCGCGGCCTTGTACCGCAGGTCGGCCTCGGGGTTCCGGTCGGACCACGCCCGGGGAGGAGGGAGTGCATCGCCGGTCCCGCGCAGCGAAGGAAGGTCCGTCGCTTGGACGCCGTCCTGGATCGCGGTCCACCAGCGGTCGAGTTCGCTGCGGCTCGCCCGTCCACTGAACTCGCGAAGGTCGGCAAGCGCCTGCCTGCTGGCCGGCAATACCCGTGCGGCCGCGACGAGGGATGCGTCGGGCACGAGGCGCCCCGGCGACACGTCGAGGTGCCTGGCGAGGTCGTCGCGCGCGAGCCAGAGGGCCCTCGCCACGGCGAGGTTGCGCTGGGAACGGATCGAATGCACCCCAGACAGCCTTCGCCACGGCTCTGCACTGACCGGCTTGGGTTCGTGGTCGAGCGTCGCCTGGAATTCCTGGGCGGCGATCTGGGTCTTCTCATCGGCGGCGAGCATCTCGACCATGCGGTCGCGCAGGTCGGGGAGGAGTTCGACATCAAGGGCGCCGTAGACGAGCCAGCTCTCGGGGAGAGGCCTGGTCGACCAGTTCGCCGCGGAATGCTCCTTCGCGAGATGGATGCCGAGGAGTTCCTCGACGACCGTGCCGAGGCCGACCCTCGGCAGCCCGAGGAGGCGTGCGGCCAGTTCGGTGTCGAAGATGAGGTGCGGGTCGAGGCCGACCTCCCTGAGGCAGGCGAGATCCTGGCTCGCGGCGTGGAAGATCCATTCGTCCCCGGCGATCGCCGCGTTGAGTTCGGAGAAGTCCCCGATCGCCGGCGGATCGAACAGGAAGGTGCCCGCTCCGCGCCGGTACATCTGGATCAGGTACGCGCGCTGCGAGTATGTGAAACCGGATGCACGTTCGGCGTCGATGCCGATCGGTCCCGTTCCCGCGCTGATGGCCGCGGTAGCCGCCAGATAGGCGTCCCGCGTATCGATCACGTGGTGATCAACCACGACCGGTTCGGCGTGCGGACAACATGCTGACTCCTTCGCCAATGGGGGGAAGACCTGCGAGCATGCAGATCAATTCGCCCCAGCCTTCGACGTGAGCGGTGAGATTGTGGTCCACAGGTGTCCACGAAGCACGCAGCTCTATCTGCGCACCGTCGCCTTGCTTCGCGAGTTCGCCGAAGCCCGACGAAATAATCTTAGTCGCGGTTCCGGATGCCGCGGTGTATCGGGCTCCGTGGGAGTCGAGGGCATCGATCAGCCAGGCCCAGGCGACCTCGGCGAGGAACGGGTCGACACCGATCTCCGTTTCGAGGGGAGCCTGCGCGAAGCAGACCACCCGGAATGCCCCGCCCCAGGCCTCCGGTTCATCGGGGTCGTACAACAGGATGAAACGTCCGGTGCCCAGTTCGGAGTTGCCTCCGTGGCGTGAGGGGGCCACATCCGCGGAGAGGGCGACGGCGTGCGGGGCGAGCTTCCCGGGAGCCGGGATTTCACTGAGGACGAGGTCGGTGCGGGTGTGCGCTCTGCGGATGGCCGCGAGCGCAGCGGCGAACTCCGGGGGAGTGGTTCTTGTGTTTCGGGCACGTCTGCAGACTAGAGTTTTTTCCGGGCGGGTCGGTGAGGCACGCCGGGCAGCCGGAGGTACGCGTGCGGGAAAAATCGAGGTCAGGGACGCCGGGCGGACTGGTCGTCGCAGTCACCGCTCTCCTGGTTTCCGGTGCGGCCACGGTCGTGGTCGCGGGAGTGAGTGTGCTGGCCGCTGTGATGGCGCGCCGCATCGTGACCCCTGCCGTGACACGCTCGGACGACACCGATGTTCTCGGCGTCGACCTCGAGGCCTCGACGATCACGCTCGCGGTGACTCCGGACTCGGTCCTGCCCGGTGACTACAGTTTCTGGTTCGAGCGCGAGTCCGGGCACGCCCGGCTCGGTGAGATCCTCCGCGTGACGAAGACGGCCGTCACCCGCCGGATCGACCGCGTCGACTACGGGGACCTCAGTGAGGCCCGCCGGGGCCGCCTCGGCGGGTATTCCTACCTGGGTCCCTGGGATCTCGGTCTTCCGTTCGAGCAGGTCCAGGTGCAGACGGAGCTCGGTCCGGCTCCGGCCTGGCTGCTCCCCGCCGAGCGGCCGGACGGTCGCTGGGTGATCCAGGTGCACGGGCGCGGGGTGCGGCGGCAGGAGACCCTGCGGGCAGTCCCGGTGTTCCACGACAGCGGATACACCTGCCTCCTCGTCTCGTACCGCAACGACGGCGATGCACCGGAAAGCGGCGACGGACGATACGGGCTCGGGGACACCGAATGGCACGATATCGATGCGGCGGTCGGTTTCGCCGCCGGGCGGGGCGCGACGAGCGTCGTGCTAATGGGATGGTCGATGGGCGGCGCGATCGTGCTGCAGACCGCGACCCGCACGGCATTCCCGCAGCTCGTGTCCGGCATCGTGCTCGATTCGCCCGTGATCGACTGGGCGGATGTCGTCGCGTACCAGGGCAGCACGCTTCGCCTGCCCGGCCTCGTGGCCACGGGGGCCATGCAGGTCCTCGGTCGGCGGTGGGGCGGTCGTCTCACCGGCCAGTCGAGTCCGATCGACTTCCGCAGGCTCGACTTCGTGACCCGCGCGGACGACCTCGAACTCCCCGTGCTCCTGATGCACAGCGACGACGACGGTTACGTGCCGTCGAGCCCGTCGCGTGCCCTCGCCGTGCGCCGCCCAGACATCGTGACCTTTCTCCCGTTCACCGTCGCCCGGCACACCAAGCTCTGGAACTACGACAGGGAAGGCTGGAACGCGGCGATCGAGACGTGGCTCGGCGAGCTCCGAGCCGGGGCGGAACCGGCCGAGCCTGATGATCCGGCCCATCCGGCCGGATAGCGGGGCTCAGGGACGCTCGCGCAGCCTGCGCTTGGTGCGGGCGAGCATCGCGGACATGCCACGGATACGCAGCGGCGACACCGCCTGGGTGAGGCCGATGGTCTGCGGGTAGTCATCCGGAACGTCGAGCACCTCGGCGACCGACAGGCCGTCAAGCCCCTGCGCGAGGATCGAGGCGAATCCCCGCGTCGTCGGGGACTCCCGGGGCGCCGTCGCGTGCAGGTGCACGGCGTCCTGGTCGTCGACGTCGACGAAGATGAAAACGGGGGACTGGCACTCGACGACGCGTTCGAGCAGGTCAGGGTGGTCACGGTACCGGCTCGGAAGCTCGGGGAGCTCATCGGCGAACTCGAGCAGCAGGAGCAAACGGTCCTTCTGCTCGAGTTCGAGGAAGTCTTCCTGGATCTCGGCCAGTTTCGCGGGCAGTGCGGTGGTAGTCATCAACAGGTTCCTGTCCTGGTTCAGCGCGGTTCGGGGGCCTCGCCGGCAGCGGGGCCCGTGACGATCGGGACCCGCACGGCGTTGCCCCATTCCGTCCACGAGCCGTCGTAGTTGCGCACATCCTCGAAGCCCAGCAGGTGCGTGAGCACGAACCAGGTGTGGCTCGAGCGCTCTCCGATCCGGCAGTACGCGATCACGGCGTCGTTCTCGCGGAGTCCGGCCTCGCCCCGGTAGATCGCCTCGAGCTCCTCACGGGTCTTGAACGTCGCATCCGCCGCCGCGGCGCGTGCCCAGGGCACGGACGCCGCCGAGGGGATGTGCCCGCCGCGCAGGGCGCCCTCCTCGGGGTATGCGGGCATCGTGGTCCGTTCCCCGGTGTACTCCTCCGGGGAGCGTACGTCGATGAGCGGGTGGCCGAAGTGTGCGAGCACATCCTCCTTGAAGGCGCGGATCGGCGCGTCGTTGCGGGGGACGATGGGGTACTCCTCGGCAGCGACGTCCGTGGCCTCGCGGGTGAGGGCTCCGCCCTCCGCGATCCACTTGTCCCTGCCGCCGTCGAGCAGGCGCACGTCGGGGTGCCCGTAGAGACTGAACACCCAGAGCGCGTACGCGGCCCACCAGTTGTTCTTGTCGCCATAGATCACGACGGTGGAATCGCGCGTGATGCCCTTTGAACCCAGGACGGCCGCGAAGGCCGCGCTGTCGACGAAGTCGCGCTGCACCTGGTCGTTGAGTTCCGTGTGCCAGTCGATCTTGACGGCGCCGGGGATGTGGCCGCTCTCGTAGAGAAGCACGTCCTCGTCGGACTCGAGGACAATGAGTCCGGCATCGTGCTGGTGTTCGCGCAGCCAGGCCGTGCTGACGAGCCGTTCGGGATGGGCGTATGCGGCGAACTTGGCGTCCGGATCGAGATCGACGGGCATGGGAACCTCCAGTGGGGCCGGGCTGTGCCCCGGGATCATTTGAGCGCGGTTTAGGCTGGTCTTCCGGCCCGCGCTTCGAATGTACGCGGTCCGGCCGGGTCGCGCATTCGTGGTGAAATACTTCAACACGAATGTCCGAAAAGCAGTCCCCATGGCCAACCGAGACAGAAACACGGGTATTCCACGATGGTTCCAGAGGCGCCCCGGGCTCCCAGTCGGCTGCACCGACTGGCGGAACGTTCTCCCGAGATCACGGGGGCCGAAATCGTCGCCGAGCTCGTGCCGCCTCCCCAGTTCGAGCACGCCTCATTCGAGTCGTACCGGCCCGATGTGAACTTCCCCTCCCAGCTCGAGGCCGTCGACCGGCTCACGGCCTTCGCCGAGGCCTGGCGGCCGCAGCGGCCAGGCGGATTCTTCTCGCGTACCCGTAAGGCTCCTGCGCAACTCCCGGGGATCTACCTGGACGGCGGGTTCGGCGTCGGGAAGACCCACCTCCTGGCCGCACTGTGGCACTCCGCGCCAGGGCCCAAGTACTTCGGTACCTTCATCGAATACACCGCACTCGTCGGGGCGCTCGGCTATGCTGCTGCGGTCAGGCAGCTCTCCGGGGCGAAGCTCATCTGCATCGACGAGTTCGAACTCGACGACCCGGGCGACACCATGCTGATGACCCGTCTGCTCGGCGAACTCGTCGCCTCGGGCACCCGCGTCGCCGCGACCTCCAACACGCCGCCGAATTCGCTCGGCGAGGGCCGGTTCGCGGCCATCGATTTCCTCCGTGAGATCCGCGCCATGTCCGCGAACTTCGACATCCTCCGCATCGACGGGCTCGACTATCGTCGGCGCGACATCGAGGGCCACTCCGTCGCCGTCGATGGGCCGGAACTCGACCGCCTCGTCGCGGCCCTCGTCGCGAGAGGAGCGAACGTCACGGAAGACGACTTCGGTTCCCTGATCCGTCACCTCAGCACGGTGCATCCGTCGAAGTACATCAAGCTGATCGCCGGCATCGAGGTCATCGCCCTGACCGACAGCTACCTGCTGACCGATCAGACGGATGCCCTGCGCCTGGTTGCCTTCATCGATCGCGTCTACGACGCCGAAATCCCGATCGTCGCGAGCGGGCTGCCCCTCGCCGAGGTCTTCGACGAGGAGATGCTCGCGGGCGGCTACCGGAAGAAGTACCAGCGCTCCCAGTCGCGGTTGGTCGCACTGACGACGGGTGAGCTCCCCCCGCACGACTGAATCCGGGATCTTTCGCGGCCGAATACCGCTCTGACGGGCCTGTTCGCGGGCGCGGACCGGGTGAATCGGCGTCTGGGTCAAGCCCCGAAACGCGCGGTCGGGGGATACCGGGCGTTAGGAAACACGATGTTAACACCTCCAACAATCGCGTAACCCAGTCGAAACATCCCTGAGCGTGTGCGGAAACGTGTGCACTCCACACTGTGTCTGTACCTGCCGATACACGCTTCACGCTCACCCTGTGCACGTCGGCGGTCATCCCTGTTAGTTAGAGAGAGGTAACCATATCCATGGTTGAACTGTCGGTCCTGCTGGACGATACGACTGATGCACTTACCACAAACATCAATTCCCTGTGGCTCCTCGT
Organism: Cryobacterium breve; assembly: GCF_027594785.1. Taxonomy (GTDB): domain Bacteria; phylum Actinomycetota; class Actinomycetes; order Actinomycetales; family Microbacteriaceae; genus Cryobacterium; species Cryobacterium breve_A. Next base: position 659,918 of record NZ_CP075584.1, on the reverse strand, counting down.
CGCGGCAGCCCTCGTCCTCCTGATGACTCCGGGCGTGGCCTTCTTCTACGGCGGCATGGTCAAGGCGAAGAGCGTCATCTCCATGATGATGATGAGCTTCGGCGCCATGGGCCTGATCGGTGTGCTGTGGGTCCTCTATGGTTACGGACTGTCCTTCGGCCCGCCCCTCATCGGCGGCTGGCTCGGAAACCCGTCAGAGCTGATCGGCCTGAACGGGCTGCTCACGAGCGGCGCCGACGGCGGACCAAACCTGAACGCCCTCGCGTTCGCCGGCTTCCAGGCCACCTTCGCGATCATCACCGTCGCCCTCATCTCCGGCGCGATCGCCGACCGCGCCAAGTTCGGCGCGTGGATGATCTTCGCCGGCGTCTGGGCCACCCTGGTCTACTTCCCGGTCGCGTACTGGGTGTTCAACCTCACCGACGGCTGGGCTCCCTTCCTCCTCAAGGTCAACGACTTCGCCGGCGGCACCGCGGTGCACATCAACGCCGGTGCGGCGGGCCTCGCCCTCGCCCTCGTCCTCGGCAAGCGCGTCGGCTTCAAGAAGGGCATCTCCAAGCCGCACAACGTGCCGCTGACCCTCCTCGGCGCCGCACTGCTGTGGTTCGGCTGGTTCGGCTTCAACGCCGGTTCCGAAGCCGCCGTTGACGGTATCGCCGCCATCGCCTGGATCAACACCCTCGCCGCACCTGCCGCCGGTATCCTCGGCTGGCTGATCGTCGAGAAGATCAAGGACGGCAAGCCGACCATGATCGGTGCAGCATCGGGCGCCGTCGCCGGCCTCGTCGCGATCACTCCCGCATGTAACATCCTCACCCCGATGTGGGGCATGCTCCTCGGGCTCATCGTCGGCGCCGTCTGTGCCGTCGCGATCGACCTGAAGTTCAAGCTCGGCTTCGACGACTCCCTCGACGTCGTGGGCATCCACCTCGTCGGCGGCATCATCGGAACGCTCTACGTCGGCCTCGTCGGCAACAACATCGGCCTCCTCCAGACGGGCAGCTTCAACCAGCTCGGCGTGCAGGCCCTCGCGGCCTTCGGCATCGGCATCTACTCCTTCGTGATGGCATACGCCATCGGCTGGATCATCCAGAAGACGATCGGCTTCCGCATCACGAACGAAGACGAAGTAGCCGGCGTCGACACCATCGTGCACGGCGAAGAGGGCTACGCGCTCGACGCCGTCTAAGAAGTCGCACACGCACATCGCACACGCTTCACCCGATTCCCGTTCTACCCTGCGGCCCAGCGTCGCGTGATGATGGGCGTATCCGCTTCCCGCGGATGCGCCCATCTTTCGTGTCTGCCGAGTAGTGTCGGCCCAGTCCTGTGCACGCGTCCTCGTGTCCTCTGGCCGCGCATCTCGGTGGGATATAGTGTGCCTGTGTCCGGCTTCCGTCGTTTCTTCAACGCCCTGCGCAGCCTCTTCGCGCCCGTACGCCGGCCCCCTGACCGGTCGACCACACCCAGCCCCGGCCGCAGCGGCCGTTCGGCTACCGTCGAAGTCGATCCGCGGAACCTGCGGGATGTGCGCCTCGACTACCGGCCGACGCGAAACGCCAGCCCGGACCCCGGGGAAATCGTCTGGACCTGGGTGCCTTTCGAGGAACGTGACGGGCGAGGCAAGGACCGCCCGGTCGTCGTCGTCGCCGCACTCGGTGCGGGCGCAGTCCTCGCCGTCCAGCTGACCAGCAAGGACCGCACAGGTCACCCCGACTACGTCGCTCTCGGCGTCGGCGACTGGGACAGGACCGGTCGATCAAGCTGGGTCAACATCGACAGGATCTTCGCCGTCCAACCGAGTGGCATGCGCCGGGAAGCCGCGCTGGTCGACTCGGCGCGTTACGCACGCATCGCATCCGCACTCCGCGGGCGTTACGGCTGGCGTTGATGACCGAGTTCAGCACCGAGAAGGAAATCGAACGATGACGGATGCCCGGCTCGACCCGATCTCAGGCGTTGCGCCGGCGCTGACCGGCCGTTCGGTGGCGAGCCAGCGCTGGTCTGGATTGTGTTTCCTGCACTGGCGCGTGGACGCGGCCCTCGTGGCGCCGCTCCTGCCTGCCGGACTCGTCCCCGACGAATACGAGGGGAGCAGCTGGGTCGGGCTGATCCCGTTCGTCCTCGACCGCGCCACCGTGCTGGGCAGTCCGCCCATTCCCTATTTCGGAGACTTCGTCGAAGTCAACGTGCGGCTGTACGCCGTCGATGCGCTCGGCAGACGCGGTGTGGTCTTCGTGTCCCTCGAGGCGTCCCGGCTCGCGGCCGTGCTCGTCGCCAGGGGCCTGTTCGCCCTCCCGTACATCTGGTCCAGGACCCGCCTCACCGTCGCGGCGGGAGAGTACCGCTACTCATCCGTTCGCCATGTCAACCGGGCTGCGCGCTCTGAGATCGTGGTGCGCCCGGTCGACCGACGGGTGCTCGACGACCCACTGGCCGATTTCCTCACCGCGCGGTGGGCGCTCTTCACCAGGGTCAGGGGACGTACCGTCTACCTCCGCAACCACCACGAGCCGTGGGACCTGTTCGATGCCGAACTCGTTCGTCTCGACGACACGCTTCTCGAAGCGGGTGGATTTCCCGGACTCGCCGATCGCGCGCCGGATTCGGTTCTCTTCTCACAGGGAGTCACCACGAGGTTCGGCACCGGGGCGTAACGGCCGCGTCCGCGCGCCCCCGCTCGCGTGACGGCAAGGGCGAGGAGCCGCCACCGACCGGCCCGTCGCGGAGGATCAGCCGGCCAGGCCGAGCACCCCGAACGCAACGACGGCGCACCCGACCGTGACGACAAGGAACACACCGACCCAGAGCAGGCCGGGAACATGGGTGAGTCGGGCGAGCTGGTCGGCGTCGGAAGCGGCGCCGGCGCGGCGGGCCCGGCTTTGCTGGAGCTCGAGTACCGTGCGAACGGCCCCGAGCAGGAGGAAAGCAGTGACGAGCAGGGCGAAGACGCTCTGCACGAGGGCAGAGCCGTACCAGGTGATCACGAAGATCACAGCGGATGTCAGGAGCACTGACCACAGGCCGAACCAGTTCCGCACCTGGACAAGGAGAAGGGCGAGTGCGGCGAGCAACAGCCAGAGCAGCCCGGCGGAATAGCCGAGACTCAGCAACCAGGCGGCGCAGAGGCCGAGTACGGCCGGCGCCGTGTAGCCGGCCAGGAGGGTCAGGACCATTCCGATGCCGCGCGGTTTGCCGCGACTGACCGTCAGGCCCGAGGTGTCGGAGTGCAGGCGGATGCCGCCGAGCTGCCGGCCACCGAGCGTTGCGACGAGAGCGTGGCCGCCCTCGTGCGCGATCGTGACGACATTCCGGGACGGATGCCAGAGCACGGGGACGAGAACGATCGCCGCGGCGGCCGCGATCGTCAGCCACGCAATCGGCAGGGGCAGCGGGTCCTGGCGTTCGGTCAGGCGGGCCCACAGAACGAGCAGGAAATCCATCGTTCCAGACTAGCCACTCACCAGAAGGCGACCCGTCCCGGCCGCACGCCGGGTCACGCCGATCAGGCAGGCTGGGTTTCTGCGAGCCCCAGGGTCTCCACACCGCTCTCGAGAATGTAGTCGTGGGTGTGCCCGAGGAACCCCTCACGCTCCAGTTGGCCGGTGAGCACACCGACGGCGATGGCGCCGGAGTTGACGGCGGCCTGCACGTCGGCCACCCTGTCTCCTGCGGCGAGCACGAGGCGCACGTCGAGGACTCCGGTCCTCTCCATGGCCGCCCCGATTCCTGGACCGACCTGCTGGCTGCCGAGTATGCCGGCAAGATCCAGTACTCCACTCCGGGCCAGGCCGGTGACGGCACTGCACTGTTCGTGCTCCTCGAGCACCTGCTGGGCAGCAGGGTGCCGTGGACTACTTCACGGCACTGCAGGCGAACGATGTCGGACCGAGCGCGTCGACCGGGAAGCTCGGCCCGAAGGTGTCCACGGGGGAACTGAGCGTGGCGAACAGTGATGTGCAGATGGCCCTGCAGTCGAGCAGCGCCGACAAGTCCGCCTACGAGATCTTCTCTCCGACCGCCTCAGACGGCACCAGGGCCACGGTCGCCGTTCCGTACGTGATGGGTCTCGCGGCGGGAGCACCGCATAAGGACAACGCCGACAAGCTGATGGGATATCTCCTGTCCCAGAAGGTCCAGGAGACCATCTCAACATCTTCCTCGCGGCCGCGAACACGCTCGTCCTGATCGGCGCGACGCTCACGGAGATGCGCTGAATGCGTCGGTGCACCGACCGGAAAAAAGGCCCCGTCCCGCGGCAGGAGCTCGGGGGACGGGGCCTTGCCGGCGGTGTTACGCCCCGCAGGTCACGGTGACGCCGTTGTTGTCGAAGACGCCGGCGCCGTGCTCGGTGCAGAATGCCGCGAGGTTGACGCCCGCGCTGACCGCGACGGCGATCACGATGCCGACGACGATGATGCCGACGACACTGATGATGATTCCGGCCAGGGCGAAGCCGTTGCCGAGCCCGGACTTCTTGGATTTGACGAGTCCGACGATGCTGACGATGAGCCCGAACGGCTGCAGCGAGATGAGGGAGAGCACGAGACCGACAATTCCGAGGGTCTTGCCTGGGTTGACTGCGGAAGCTACGGGAGTCGTCATGGGACGGCCTTTCTGAGGACGCCGGAACCCGGACGGGTGCGCGGCATATGGGTACGAGGAGATCCCGGCGGCTGATGGAACCGGACGGCGGTCGGGTGCCGATCCGGCTGAACACTGCTCGGGTGACGTGCGGCAGCAGAAGAACGAGCGGCAGCAGGAGGCGTCGTGCGCGCTGAGCCGAGAGGTCGATGCTGGACAAGAAAATGCGCTCTGGCGCACTCATACACCGGAGGGTTCGCTGGGTCAGTCGTCGGGAACTGTAGTTCTTGTCTGGCTTGGGTTGAGCGTTGCACAGCGGACGCTCAGAGTGCAAGGAGGATTTCTGACGCTCGTCGGGGGCCCGGGCGCCGGACATGGAAAACGTCCCGCTCCCCCTGGAGGCCGGGGCCTGAGGGGGAGCGGGACGCGTTGAGCCGTGTGCCTAGGCGCTGGGCGTCGGGTTGGCGGCCGCCACCGAGAAGATGACGACAAGGATGACCACGAAGAGCACGAGGAAGACAGCGCTCAGGATGATGCCGGCCTTGGCGAGGCCCCCTGGGCGCGTCGGCCTTCTTGGCCTGGTTGAAGCCGATAATGCTCACGATGAGGCCGGGAAGCTGGAGGTAGGGGATGAAGGCGAGGATGAACCCGACGATGCCGAGGATCTTGCCGGGGGTGGCCGTTGTGGTTGCGACGGAAGTCATGTGAGGAGCCTTTCTGGCTGACGAACTACTTTGCTGGGGGGAGTACGTGCTGGTGTCTGGAACGGTCGACGCCGGACGCGCAGCGGGCTGCCGCGGCGCTGCTACGGCAGATCGAACGCAGCCGGCTTCGTGCGGCGTTCACGAGTCCCGGGAATCGAACGATGGGACCCGGTTCACGTCACGGAACAGGACGGGAGTGCAGCGCTCTTTCGTGATGAAGACGAAGGAGGGTTCGCTGGGCCGGGGATCCAATGGGATGGTCCTTTGGCTTGAACAAGAGCTTGGCACAGGACGCACTCAGGTTGGCGGGATTGGACCCCCCAGTGCGAGGGTACAAAAAAACCCCGCTCCGGCGGGGTTTTGTCATGCTGTTGTGTGGGCGATACCGGACTCGAACCGATGACCTCTTCCGTGTGAAGGAAGCGCGCTACCAACTGCGCCAATCGCCCGCGGCGAGCGAATAATGTTCGACCGCGACTCTCGATACTAGCCCAGACCCGGCCCCTGTCGCGCACCGACGCGCCATCCCACGCGCAAGTTCCGCTCGGTTTGTATATCCGGAAAACTACCGGTACAGTCTTCAAAGCACGCAGAAATGCGCGCAGTTGCGGATGTGGCGCAGTGGTAGCGCATCACCTTGCCAAGGTGAGGGTCGCGAGTTCGAATCTCGTCATCCGCTCGAATTGAATCGGCCGAAAGGCCGATTCTCTTTGGTATGAACCCGAATACGGTGGATTGGCCGAGAGGCGAGGCAGCGGCCTGCAAAGCCGTATACACGGGTTCGAATCCCGTATCCACCTCCAGTCTTGGAGAACGAAGTTCTTGAAGCACTAGATTTGGGCGATTGGCGCAGCGGTAGCGCGCTTCCCTGACACGGAAGAGGTCACTGGTTCGATCCCAGTATCGCCCACAGATAAACCCCCGGCTCCGGCCGGGGTTTTTTCGTTTAAGCAGGCACCGGGTTTAAACAGGCACCGGGTTCAAGCGTCCACCGGACGGGGGATACCGGTCGGGCGCCGGGTGCAGCACTCTCGAAGGGGAGGTTCGCCATGAGTTCGCACACGCTGTCGCCCGGGATCCGGCCGCTCAGACGGGCAACGGATTTCCCGGCTGCCGTCACCCCGGACATCGCGGAGCTTCCGCGCGCCCAGGCCGCGCCCCCGCCGCGGCGTACCCGCAAGCCGGTACCTGCCACCGCAGGACTGGGACCGCTTGCTCGTCGCGGATGCCGGGGGACTGCCGACCCTGTACCTCGCCGCCGATGCCGGGGCATTGTGGCTGACGGAGCCGAGCACAGGCCGGGTCGTCGCTCTCGGCAACCGTCACCTGCGCGGACTCGGCATCTGGAGCTTCTGGTTGCGTAATGTCGACCCGCGCACGATCGTCGCCCGGGAGGGCCTCCTCCAACCGGGAGCAGTCGTCGGCCTCGTCCGCGAGCAGGCGGGCCGTCCCGGCCCGCGTACGATCGCCGTGCACGCGGCCACCGGACGCCCGGTCGGTCACGTCAGCCCGAGGATCGCGGCCGGACTCGCTTCGCTCCTCGACGACGGAGCCGGACTGCTCGCCGTCACTCTCGCGGCCGACCCGCACCTCGCTCCCGACCGGCCCGGCCTCGTCAAGGTGATCGCCTGCTCACCGGCTGTGATCGCGCATCTCTTCCGCCGGCTGCCTCAGGGTGCACCCGTGCCGCCCCGCGTGGGCGACACCGTCCTCGTGGCCTGAGCCGGGCATCCTCAGGAGCCTGCACGGGGAAACCCGGTCGCGACCGCGCCGCTAAAGTTGGAGGGGTTCGCACAATACTGAGGAGTACCACACGTGGCTGACGGCTTTGCGCTTTTCACCGACCGGTCCGTTGTCGCCATGCGCGTCAACGGTGAACTCAAGGATCTCGCCGCGACGCTGACTCCGACGGACGTCGTGGAACCCGTGACGATCTCGTCCCCGGACGGCCTCAACATCCTTCGGCACTCGGCGGCGCACGTACTCGCCCAGGCCGTGCAGAACGTCAACCCGGCGGCGCGCCTCGGGATCGGGCCGCCAGTGACGGACGGCTTCTACTACGACTTCGACGTCGAAGTGCCCTTCACTCCAGAGGACATCAAGGCCCTCGAGAAGGCGATGGACCGCATCATCCGCCAGGGCCAGCGTTTCGTCCGACGCGTCGTGACCGACGACGACGCCAGGGCCGAATTCGCCGCAGAACCGTACAAGCTCGAACTCATCGGACTCAAGGGCGGCGCGGTCGCGGCAACCGCGGACAACGAATCCGTCGAGGTCGGCGGGGCCGAGCTCACGATCTACGACAATGTCGACCCGAAGTCGGGCGAGACGGTCTGGAAAGACCTCTGCCGCGGCCCGCACCTGCCGAACACCCGCATGATCGGCAACGGCTACTCGCTGACCCGGCTTGCCGCCGCCTACTGGCGTGGTTCGGAGAAGAACCCTCAGCTGCAGCGCATCTACGGGACCGCCTGGCCGACCAAGGACGAACTGCGGGCCTTCCAGGCCCGTCAGGAGGAGGCCGCCAAACGCGACCACCGCAAGCTCGGCCAGGAACTCGACCTGTTCTCGTTCCCGGAGGAAATCGGCTCCGGACTCGCGGTGTTCCACCCCAAGGGTGGGATCATCCGTGCGGAGATCGAGAACTACATGCGCGAGCAGCTGCTCGCGAACGGCTACGACCTCGTCAACACGCCGCACATCACCAAGGCGCACCTCTTCGAGACCAGTGGGCACCTGCAGTGGTACAAGGACGGCATGTTCCCCCCGATGCACCTCGACGAAGAGGTCGACGCTGAGGGGAACATCACCCGGCAGGGTCAGGACTACTACCTCAAGCCGATGAACTGCCCCATGCACAACCTGATCTTCAAGGCCAGGGGCCGCAGCTACCGGGAACTGCCGCTGCGCCTGGCTGAATTCGGCACGGTCTACCGTTACGAGAAGAGCGGAACGCTGTCCGGCCTCACCCGGGTGCGCGGGCTCACCCAGGACGACGCCCACATCTACGTCACAGCGAGCCAGGTGAAGACGGAGGTCGCCAGCCAGCTCGTGTTCGTCTTCGAGACGCTGCGCGGCTACGGGCTCACCGACTTCTACCTCGAACTCTCGACCAAGGACCCGGTGAAGTTCGTCGGCACCGACGAGCAGTGGGACGAGGCGACAGAGACCCTCCGGCAGGTCGCCGTCGAATCAGGGCTCGAACTCGTCAGCGACCCGGGCGGAGCGGCGTTCTACGGACCGAAGATCTCGGTGCAGGCGAGGGACGCGATCGGCAGGACCTGGCAGCTCTCCACGGTCCAGCTCGACTTCAACCAGCCGGAACTCTTCGACCTGGAATACACGGCCTCCGACGGAACCCGCCAGCAGCCCGTGATGATCCACCGTGCCCTGCTCGGCTCCATCGAACGCTTCTTCGCGATCCTGCTCGAGCACTATGCCGGAGCCTTCCCGGTCTGGCTGTCCCCGGTGCAGGTCGTCGGCATCCCCGTCGCCGAGGCCTATGAGGAGTACCTCGGCGACATCATCCGCCAGCTGAAGACACTCGGAGTGCGCGCCGAGCTCGACACCTCGAGTGACCGGATGCCGAAGAAGATCCGCACCCACACCAAGGCGAAGGTGCCGTTCCAGTTGATCGCCGGCGAGGACGACCGGGCTGCCGGATCGGTGAGCTTCCGCTTCCGCGACGGCACCCAGGAGAACGGCATCCCCGTCGCAGACGCGATCGCCCGTATCGTCGACGCGATCGCGACGAAGGCCCAGGTCTGAGATGGACGCCGGAGACGAGACGATCGAATCGTCCGGCGACTTCGCCGCCGTGCCGGATGCCTTCCAGCGGCTGTGGACACCGCACCGGATGGTCTACATCCAGGACGGCACCCAGCCGCACGCCGATGCCTGCCCGTTCTGCCTCGCTCCGGCGATGAGCGACGAAAAGGCGCTCATCGTCGCCCGCGGCGTCCACGCGTACGTGCTGCTCAACCTGTTCCCCTATAACAGCGGCCACCTGCTCGTCTGCCCGTACCGACACATTGCGACCTATGACGAAGCGACGCCAGAGGAGGTCGCCGAGATCGGTAGCCTGACCCAGGTGGCAATGAGGGTTCTCGCGGAGACCTCCAACTGCGACGGCTTCAACATCGGAATGAACCAGGGCCGGGTCGCCGGTGCCGGCATCGCTGAACACCTGCATCAGCACATCGTGCCCCGCTGGGCGACAGACTCGAACTTCTTCCCGATCATCGCAAGGACCAAGGCCATCCCGCAGCTGCTCGGCGACGTACGCCGGATGGTCGCGGATGGCTGGCCACACGACAAAAACTAGCGCCACACTCCCAGTCCGCGCAGCCCTCCGCTGCGGTATTTCACCAACTCGCAAGGAATAGAATTCACGTTATGACTGAAACCACATCCATCGAGCAGTTTGGATCGAGCCGCGTCAAGCGCGGACTCGCCGACATGATGAAGGGCGGCGTCATCATGGACGTCGTCACTGCAGCGCAGGCCCGCATTGCCGAAGATGCCGGAGCCGTCGCCGTCATGGCGCTCGAGCGCGTTCCCGCGGACATCCGCTCCCAGGGCGGCGTCGCGCGGATGAGCGACCCTGACCTGATCGACAGCATCATCGCCGAGGTCTCCATCCCCGTGATGGCGAAGGCCCGCATCGGTCACTTCGTCGAGGCGCAGGTGCTGCAGGCCCTCGGCGTCGACTACATCGACGAGTCCGAAGTTCTCAGCCCCGCCGACTACGTGAACCACATCGACAAGTGGAAGTTCGACGTGCCGTTCGTGTGCGGCGCTACCAACCTCGGTGAGGCGCTCCGTCGCATCAACGAGGGTGCTGCGATGATCCGGTCGAAGGGCGAGGCCGGCACCGGCGACGTCTCAGAAGCCATGAAGCACATCCGCACGATCAAGGGTGAGATCACCCGCCTGTCCTCGCTCAGCAAGGACGAGCTCTACGTCGCGGCCAAGGACCTGCAGGCCCCGTACGAGCTCGTCGTGGAGATCGCCGCGACCGGCAAGCTCCCCGTTGTCCTGTTCGTCGCCGGTGGCGTGGCCACCCCGGCCGATGCCGCCCTGATGATGCAGCTCGGTGCCGACGGCGTCTTCGTCGGCTCCGGCATCTTCAAGTCGGGCAACCCGCAGGCCCGCGCGAACGCGATCGTCAAGGCCGTCACGTTCTACGACGACCCCAGCGTCATCGCATCCGTCTCGCGCGGCCTCGGCGAGGCCATGGTCGGCATCAACGTCTCCGACCTCCCGGCACCGCACCGCCTCTCCGAGCGCGGCTGGTAGCTCGCACAGGTGACGGTTGGAGTACTCGCCCTCCAGGGCGACTTTCGCGAGCATGCGCAGGTACTGCGCACCCTCGGAGCGGATGTCGTCCTGGTGCGCCGCCCGGAAGAACTCGCCCGCGTCGACGGGCTCGTGATTCCGGGCGGGGAATCCAGTGTGATGGACAAGCTCGCCCGGGCCTTCGGCCTCGCCGATCCCTTGCGCGCGGCCGTCAGGGAGGGCCTTCCGGTCTACGGCACGTGCGCGGGACTGATCATGCTCGCGGACACCGTCGTCGACGGCATCCGCGGCCAGGAGAGCATCGGCGGCCTCGATATCAGCGTCCGACGCAATGCCTTCGGCTCGCAGACGCAGTCCTTCGAGACCGACCTCGACGTCCCGGTGCTCGGCGAGGCGCCGGTGCACGCCGTGTTCATCCGCGCGCCGGTCGTCGACACGGTCGGCCCGCGGGCGACGGCGCTGGCCAGGCTCGCCGACGGCCGGTGCGTCGCGGTCGAGCAGGGGCGCCTCCTCGGCACCTCATTCCACCCGGAGATCACGGGGGAGCACCGGTTCCACGAGTATTTCCTCGGCACGGTCTCGGCCGCCCGCTTCCTCGGCTGAACCGGCCGGGTTTCCCGCCTGCCGGCTGCGGGACTAGGGTTCTGGCATGAGTCAACGATGATGAGATACGGAGCCCTGCTCAGGGGAATCAATGTCAACGGCATAACCGTGGCCATGAATGATCTCGTGGCCACCTTCGAGGGCCTCGGCTACTCGGACGTCAAGACGGTGGTCGCGAGCGGCAACGTCGTCTTCACCGTCGATGAGGCGGCCGAGGCTTCGCCGGACGCGATCAAGAGCCGGATCGAGGCTGCGTTGTCGGAGCGCTTCGATTACGAGGCCTGGATCGTGCTGATCGACGAGGCAGAACTCGCCCGCGAGGTGCGGTCATACCCGTTCCCGGAGCGGGAGGGCTGGCACGCCTATGTCATGTTCGGCTCGGACCCCTCTCACCTCGCGGAGCCTCGCCGGCCATGCCAGGGAACTCGACCAGGCGGACGAGCGGATCGAACTCGGCCACGGCGTCCTCTACTGGGAGGTCCGGCGTGCCGTCGGAATCAAGAGCGCCTTCAGCAAGAAGTGCGCCAAGGTGAAATACCGCGCCACGACGACGACCCGCAACCTGAACACCCTGCAGAAGATCATCACGCTCTGATCTTCGGGCTTCGTCAGGGGCGTCCGCCGCGCCTGCCGGACGGCTCCGGCGGGGCGGATCGGGCACCTCGGGTTAGACTGGCCAGCAGCGCATTGGTGCGACGAATTCGCTTTTCTGCCACTGGCGGCAGACGGCCGGCACCACAATCAGACAGCCAAGCACGACAACGGGAGATTCATGTCCGGACATTCCAAGTGGGCGACTACCAAGCACCAGAAGGCGGTCACCGACTCACGGAGGGCCAAGGCCTTCGCCAAGCTGATCAAGAACATCGAGGTCGCCGCCCGGATGGGCGGCGCCGACCTGTCGGGTAACCCGACTCTCGTCGATGCGATCCAGAAGGCCAAGAAGACTTCGGTCCCCAACGAGAACATCGACCGTGCGGTCAAGCGCGGAGCCGGCCTCGCCGGCGTCGTCGTCGACTACACCACGATCATGTACGAGGGCTACGCCGCCAACGGCGTCGCCATCATGATCGAGTGCCTCACCGACAACAAGAACCGCGCGGCGGCAGAAGTCCGCACGACGGTCAGCCGCAACGGCGGCAACATGGCCGACCCGGGCAGTGTCGCATACAACTTCCATCGCAAGGGCATCGTCGTCGTCTCCAAGGCGAACGGCGTGACCGAAGACGACGTTCTCGGAGCGGTCCTCGACGCGGGTGCAGAAGAAGTCGTCGACGAGGGGGAGACCTTCGAGGTCTTCAGCGAGGTCCAGGACCTCGTGGCAACCCGTACGGCACTGCAGGCCGCAGGAATCGACTACAACTCGGCCGACATCGCCTTCGTCCCTCAGCTCACGATCGACGTCGACGCTGAAACCGCCCGCAAGGTATTCAAGCTCATCGACGCGCTCGAGGAACTCGACGACGTGCAGAACATCTACAGCAACTATGCCGTGTCCGCCGCAGTCTCCGCGGAGCTCGAAGCCGAGAACGAGTAGTCGACAGTGGCCGTGCGGGTGCTCGGAATCGATCCCGGGCTCACCCGTTGCGGCGTCGGGGTCGTGGACGTCGCGCCGAATCGCACGGCGACACTCGTCGACGTCACGGTCCTGCGCAGTTCACCCGACCTCCCGCTCGAACAACGTCTGTTGCTGTTGAGCCGTGGACTCGAGGAGATGATGGATCGGCACAAGCCGGCCTTCGTCGCCATCGAGCGCGTCTTCGCCCAGCACAACGTGCGGACGGTGATGGGCACCGCCCAGATCAGCGGGGTCGCACTCCTGCTCGCCGCCCAGCGCGGCCTCACCGTCACCCTGCACACACCGAGCGAGGTCAAGGCCGCGATCACCGGTTACGGATCGGCGGACAAGGCCCAGGTCGGCGCCATGGTCGCCCGGGTCCTCGGCCTCAGCGAGGTGCCGAAACCGGCGGACGCCGCGGACGCGCTCGCACTGGCCATCTGCCACGCCTGGCGAACCGGGGCGTCAGGCGGGACTCTGCCGACGGCAGCCGGAGCGGTCGGGGGCGCACTCACCCCCTGCCCAGGCTGCGTGGCGCGCCGCGGAGCGCGGCGCGGCGGCGTCGGTGGTGCCCCGTAGGCTTTAAGCGATGATCTCTTCCGTACGTGGACTCGTCCTCTCCGCCGTCGGCTCGACGGCGGTGCTCGAGGTCGGGGGAGTCGGGCTCGCCGTTCAGGTGACGCCCACGACCGCCCTCGGCCTCCGGCACGGCACCGAGGCGCGCCTGTTGACCACCCTTCTGGTGAGGGAGGACTCGCTCACCCTCTATGGCTTCGCGACCGGTGACGAACTCGCCGTCTTCGAACTCCTCGTCGGTGTCACGGGAGTCGGCCCGAAGTCCGCACTCGGCGTGCTCGGCGTGCTCACGCCGAACCAGGTGGCCCAGGCCGTCGCCGGTGAAGACGACGCCGTGTTCCGCAAGGTCAGCGGCATCGGGCCGAAGACCGCGAAGCTCATCATCCTGTCGCTGGCAGGCAAGATCGTCGTCTCCGCCGTCGAAGGCGCGCCCCGCACGAAGCGTCCCGCCGCGGCGAGCCCCGCCGCGAGCGTCCAGGGCGCCCTGATCGGCCTCGGCTGGTCCGAACGGGTCGCAGAGGAGGCCGTGAGGGAGACCCTGGCCGAGGCCGCAGAACCCGACCTGATCGGGGTCGCCGCCCTGCTGCGGCTCGTGCTCGCCCGGCTCGGACCGGCGCACCAGGCTTCGGAGGACCGACAGTGAGCGCAGAACCGTTCGCAGGCACTCCTGACCCCGGCGTCGAACTGACGAGCCCGCTCCTCGAGGGTGAGGCCGAGCTCGCCTTTGAGGGCGCGCTCCGGCCGCGCAGCCTCAGGGAATTCGTCGGCCAGCAGAAGGTGCGCGGCCAGTTGCAGCTCATGCTCACCGCAGCAACGATGCAGAATCGTACGCCTGACCACATCCTGCTCGCCGGCCCTCCCGGCCTCGGCAAGACCACCCTCGCGATGATCATCGCCTACGAGGGCAACCGCCCGTTGCGGATGTCGAGCGGCCCCGCCATCCAGCACGCCGGAGACCTCGCTGCGGTGCTGTCCTCCCTCGTGCCGGGCGAGGTGCTTTTCATCGACGAGATCCACCGGATGGCGAGGTCCGCTGAGGAAATGCTCTACCTGGCCATGGAGGACTTCCGGATCGACATCATGGTCGGCAAGGGCGCCGGCGCCACCTCCGTGCCGCTCGACCTCGCGCCGTTCACCCTGGTCGGCGCGACGACCCGGTCCGGGATGCTCCCGAACCCGCTCCGCGACCGCTTCGGGTTCACGGCTCACCTCGAGTTCTATGCGAGCCAGGAGCTGGAACAGGTCCTGGCCCGTGCGGCGACCATGCTCGACCTCGACATCGACAGGGAGGCCATCGCCGAGATCGCCGGCCGCTGCCGGGGAACGCCCCGCATCGCGAACCGGCTCTTGCGCAGAGTGCGCGACTATGCCCTCGTCCACGGCGGTGCAGCGAACCTCGCGGCCGTCCACGCGGCCCTCGAGCTCTACGACGTCGACCCGATCGGCCTCGACCGGCTCGACCGCGAGGTCATGAACATCATCCTGACCCGTTTTGGGGGTGGGCCGGTCGGACTGAACACCCTCGCCGTCTCGGTGGGTGAGGAATCCGAGACCGTCGAGTCTGTCGTGGAGCCGTTCCTGGTACGGATAGGCTTCCTCACGCGCACCCCGCGCGGTCGCCTGGCCACTGCGGCCGCCTGGCGGCACTTCGGGCTCGCTGATCCGAACGACGTCGGCCGCCAACCCGCCCTTCCGCTTGATGACCTATAATTCGATGTGGTTCGCTCCGAGCCGCATGTACGCACACGCTTCGGCCACCGCGCCGCAACTGAAAGGCTTTGCTGCACTATGGATCCGTTGACTCTCGTGATGCTCGCCGTATTGGCGCTGCTGGTGTTCTTTATGTTCCGCAACGGCCGCAAGCGCCAGAAGGAACAGGCATCGCTGCAGTCGCAGATGGTCGCGGGCGCGAACGTCATGACCAACTTCGGTATGTACGGAACCATTCTGTCGATCGACGAGGAAGCAAACAAGGTCGAGCTCGAGATTGCTCCCGGCACCGTCGTGCAGATGCACCGCCAGGCGATCTCCCGTGTCGTCGAGCCCGCCGTCACCGACGAGTCTGCCGACGAAGCGGACGCCGAACTCGAGTCCTCCCTGGACGACTCCCGCACGGCCCGGCTCAACGAAGACGATGCGATCGTCCTGGGCGAACCCGAGTTCGGCGAGCGTGTCGCCGACGAGGCGCCCGCAACCGATTCGACCAAGAGCGACCCCACCAAGGGCGACGCGTAACCAACCCTCGCCCGGCTCGCGTCCTCGTGGCGCCCGCACGCGTATAGAAAGCTGAGTTCCAAGGTGGCAAAGTCGACTCCGGCCAAGAAGGCCTGGCGTTCCCTGACGTGGCTGGGGGTGATCGTCATCGGCCTGATCGCAGTCAACCTCTTCGGTGTCCTCACCGCCGGAGGATCGTGGACGCCCAAGCTGGCTCTCGACCTCGAGGGTGGCACGCAGATCATCCTCGCGCCGAAGCTCGAGTCCGGTCAGTCCGTCTCCCAGGAGCAGCTGAACCAGGCGGTGTCGATCATCCGGCAGCGCATCGACTCCTCCGGTGTGTCCGAGGCGGAGATCAACACGAGCGGCCAGAACATCGTCGTGTCGATCCCGGGAATCCCCGACGACGCAACCATCAACCGGATCGAATCGTCCGCGAAGCTCGAGTTCCGTCCCGTCCTGGTCGCCGCAGCGCCCTCGACGGCCGCGGTCGGCGCCGACGGCACCGCAACGCCGACCCCGGTAGCCACGGTCGACCCGAGCCTGTCGAGCACGCCGACGGCCGTCCCCACCAACGGCAGCGACCTCAGCTGGGTCACCCCGGCGCTCCAGGCGAAGTACGACGCTTTCGATTGCTCGACCATCGACACCTCCAACGTCGCACCGGCCGACCAGCCGCTCGTGACCTGTGAGACAGACGGCTCCGTCAAGTACATCGTCGGCCCGGTGGAGGTCAGCGGCGAGAACGTCTCCGACGCCACCAACGGCCAGAAGACGACCCAGTCCGGTGCCACCACCGGCGAGTGGGTCGTCAACATCAAGTTCGACGAGCAGGGCACCAAGGACTTCGCAACGGTCAGCACCCGGCTGAGCGGGCTCACCGGCGTGCAGAACCAGTTCGCAATCGTGCTCGACGGCAAGGTTATCTCCGCACCGCGCACCCTCGCCGTGATCACGGACGGCAACGCCCAGATCAGCGGTAGTTTCGACCAGGCATCGTCGAAGGTGCTCGCGGACCAGCTGAAATTCGGCGCCCTGCCCCTGAGCTTCACCGTGCAGAGCCAGGACACCATCTCCGCGACCCTCGGTTCGACCCAGCTCGTGAGCGGCCTCATCGCCGGGCTGATCGGACTCATCCTTGTCGTGCTGTACTCGCTCCTGCAGTACCGGCTGCTCGGCTTCGTCACGGTCGCCTCCCTCGTCGTGGCCGCCGTCATCACCTACCTGCTGATCACGATCCTGTCCTGGCGTGAGGGCTACCGGCTCTCGCTCGCCGGTGTGGCGGGGTTGATCGTCGCCATCGGAATCACGGCGGACTCCTTCATCGTGTACTTCGAACGAGTGCGCGACGAGTTGCGCGACGGTCGCGGACTGGAATCGGCAGTGGAAGCGGGCTGGAAGCGTGCCATCCGCACGGTCCTCGCCTCGGACGCGGTCAACTTCCTCGCCGCGGGCGTGCTCTTCATCGTCGCCGTCGGAAACGTCAAGGGCTTCGCCCTGACGCTCGGCCTCACGACGATCGTCGACGTCGCCGTCGTGGCGCTCTTCACCCACCCGACGCTGCAGCTGCTCGCCCAGACCAGATTCTTCAGCGAGGGCCACCGCTTCAGCGGGCTGGACCCGAGAGCTCTCGGAGCCACCTACCGAGGCAGGGCGAAGTTCCGGCCCTCCGACGAGGTCGCTTCGGCCAAGTTGTCTTCCGCGAGTCGTGAGGCCGCCAAGCGGCAGACCATCGCCGAGCGCAAGGCATCAGAACTCGTCGGATCCTCCACGGATCGGTCGACCGACGGGAAGGATTCCTAATGGCCAGCTTCTCCCAGTTCGGCAACGACCTGCACACCGGCAAGCGCTCCTTCAACATCATCGGGCGTCGTAAGCTCTGGTATTCCCTCGCCGGTATCGCGATCCTGATCGCCCTCGTCGTACCCCAGCTTCGCGGCGGTTTCGTCTTCGGAATCGAATTCACCGGCGGCTCCGAATTCGTCGTGAGCGACGTCGCGAACCAGGACCAGTCCCTCGCCGTCAAGGCCGTGACGAGCATCGAGCCGTCCGCCGTTCCGAAGGTGTCGAACGTCAGCACCACCGGCGTCCGCATCCAGACGGACCAGCTGTCGAGCGACGCGACCCGGCAGATGCGCACAGCACTCGCCGACGCATATGGCGTACCTGCCGAGCAGGTCACCGCATCGTTCATCGGCCCGTCGTGGGGCGCGGACATCACCGGCCAGGCCCTCAGGGGCCTCGGGATCTTCCTTGTGCTCGCCGCGATCGGCATGGCCCTGTACTTCCGCACCTGGAAGATGTCGCTCGCCGCGATGGTCGCGCTGCTGCACGACCTCATCATCACCGCCGGGTTCTACGGCATCACCGGGTTCGAGATCACACCGGCCGCCGTGATCGGGTTCCTGACGATTCTCGGCTACTCCCTCTACGACACCGTCGTGGTCTTCGACAAGATCCGCGAGAACACCCGCGAAGACGGCCCGGAGTCGCGCAGGACCTTCGCCGATTCGGTCAACCTCGCGGTGAACCAGACCCTGGTGCGCTCCATCAACACATCCGTCGTCGCGATCCTCCCGGTCGGATCGATCCTCTTCATCGGGGCGTTCGTCCTCGGCGCCGGGACCCTGCGCGACATTTCACTCGCCCTGCTGATCGGTATCGTGGCCGGCGCGTACTCGACCATCTTCATCGCCTCCCCGCTCTACGCCCAGGCTCCGCACCAGGGAGCCCGCCGTGCGGAAGCGTGACAAGAAGGCGCTTGCTCTCCGCGCCAAGGCGTCCTCCGCGCCGAAGACGGACGTCCGCGTCACCGTCTAGCCCCGCCGAAATGCGGTCAACCGTGCCGCCCCACGGCGAAATACCCGGGTGCGGCACGGAACGGTCGAAAAAGGCGCGATAATTGCTGGATGCCCGGGATTGGCCGGGCGCTCGCGAACGAGGTGTGAGATGACGGAAACGACGACACCGCCACCGAACGCGCCGCTGCCCGCCGCTTCCCTCCGGCGACTCGTGCCGAGGATCTTCTCCCGCGCCCAGCCCGTCGGCGCCGTGGACACCCTCCTCCGGACTGTGCGGATGCACCACCCGAAGGTCGACCTGTCGATTATCGAACGCGCGTACACCGCCGCAGAACACGCCCACGAGGGCCAGGTGCGACGCAGCGGCGAACCGTACATCACGCATCCGGTGGCCGTCGCCCAGATTCTCGCCGATCTCGGCATCGGGCCGAAGACCGTCGCAGCCGCCCTCCTGCACGACACCGTCGAGGACACCGAATACACCCTCGATCAGCTGCGCGCGGACTTCGGCGACGAGATCGCCATGCTCGTCGACGGAGTGACCAAGCTCGACAAGGTCAAGTACGGCGACAGCACCCAGGCAGAGACCGTGCGCAAGATGATCGTCGCGATGTCCAAGGACATCCGGGTGCTGATCATCAAGCTCGCCGACCGCCTGCACAATGCGCGTACCTGGGGCTTCGTCCCCGCCGAGTCCGCAGTGCGCAAGGCGACGGAGACGCTCGAGATCTATGCGCCGCTCGCGCACCGCCTCGGGATCCAGACCATCAAGTGGGAGGCTCGAGGACCTGTCCTTCGCGGTCCTGTACCCGAAGCTCTACGCCGAGATCGAAAGCCTCGTCAAGCAGCGCACCCCACAGCGCGAGGAATTCGTGCAGCACGTCATCGACGCGATCGTCGAGGACCTCAAGGCCGCACGCATCCGCGGGAAGGTGGCCGGTCGGCCCAAGCAGTACTACTCCATCTACCAGAAGATGGTCGTGCGGGGACGTGAGTTCGACGAGATCTACGACCTCGTCGGCATCCGCGTGCTCGTGAACTCGGTGCGCGACTGCTACGCCGTGCTCGGAGCGATCCACGCCCGCTGGACGCCGCTGCCCGGCCGGTTCAAGGACTACATCGCGACACCCAAGTTCAACCTCTACCAGTCCCTGCACACGACGGTGCTCGGCCCGAGCGGTCGCGCCGTCGAGATCCAGATCCGCACCCAGGAGATGCACCAGCGCGCCGAGTTCGGCGTCGCGTCGCACTGGAAGTACAAGGAACAGACCACGGGAAAGAGTTCCGGGCCCGGCCCGCAGAGCGACACGGACATGGCCTGGCTCGCGCAC
This sequence comes from Cryobacterium breve, assembly GCF_027594785.1. Lineage (GTDB taxonomy): Bacteria > Actinomycetota > Actinomycetes > Actinomycetales > Microbacteriaceae > Cryobacterium > Cryobacterium breve_A. The sequence continues at coordinate 640,249 of NZ_CP075584.1, read as the reverse complement.
ATCTCAGACTGGCAGGCAGAGACCGCGGACCCCGGCGAGTTCCTCGACTCCCTGCGCTATGAGATCGGCGCCAAGGAGGTCTACGTCTTCACTCCGAAGGGCCGGGTGATCGGCCTGCCGACGGGCGCGACCCCTGTCGACTTCGCCTACGCCGTGCACACGGAGGTCGGCCACCGCACCATGGGCGCAAAGGTCAACGGGCGACTGGTTCCGCTCGAGAGCCCGCTGGTCACGGGCGACGTCGTCGAGGTGTTCACCTCGAAGAACCCGGACTCCGGGCCGAGCAAGGACTGGCTCAACTTCGTCAAGAGCCCGAGGGCACGGAACAAGATCCGGCAGTGGTTCACCAAGGAACGTCGCGACGAGGCCATCGAACAGGGCAGGGACGCGATCGCCCGTGCGATGCGCAAGCAGAACCTTCCCCTCCAGAAACTGATGAACCAGGACTCCTTCGCCGAGGTTGCGGCGGTGATGAAGATACGAAGATGTCTCCGCGCTGTACGCCGCCGTCGGCGAGGGGCACATCAGCACGCAGTCTGTGCTGGAGAAGGTCGTCGCGACCCTGCAGAGCGTCGAGGAGAGCGATGCGACCGACCTGCCGTTCGCACCGAACGGACGCACGCAGACGCTGCGCAACAGCGACTCCGGGATCCTCGTCCGCGGCGCCCCGGACATCCTGGTCAAGCTCGCCCGCTGCTGCACTCCGGTTCCCGGCGACAAGGTCGTCGGTTTCATCACGCGCGGCGCCGGAGTGTCCGTGCACCAGGCATCCTGTCGCAACGTGCAGTCGCTGCTCAAGGAACCGGAGCGGATGATCGAGGTCGACTGGGCTCCGACGTCGAAGAGCCTGTTCCTGGTCCAGATCCAGATCGAGGCCCTCGACCGCTCCGGGCTGCTGTCGGATGTGACCAGGGTGCTCTCAGAGCACCACGTCAACATCCTCTCTGCGACGGTGCACACCTCGAGCGATCGGCTGGCGATCAGTCGTTTCGTCTTCGAGATGGGCGACACGACCCACCTCGACCGGGTGCTCAACGCCGTGCGTCGCATCGACGCCGTCTACGACGTCTACCGCGTCAACGACGGCTAGGACCCGGCAGCCCAGGGCCAGGCACGCACCCCATGGCGGTTTCCGCGGCCTGGAGGTGGACCAGCGCCCTGTGGGTGTACGGCAGACTGTCGACCGCGCACGCGAGCCTTGCCGCCGAGGTGTCCGGGTGGCCGGCCAGGCGGAGCAGTGCCGCGATCAGCGGAGCCGGGGCAGGGAGCTCAGGGGGAGGCCAGCGCGCGAGGTCGAGTGCCGTGCGCAGTGGCCGGGTGACGAGAAGACCGCCCGCCCGGGCGCCGGTCCGGCTCACGGGGCGGGCACCGAGGCGGACGATGTGCTCTGGGTCACAGACGACCTCGCGCACGCCGAAGCGCGGTGACGGCGGGAAATAGGCCCGGGCCGTGATGGGCACGCAGAACTGGTGACGCTGCGGCTCGGGAGCGAGGCCATGGATCCACGCGGCGGTCAGCCGTTCCGCTATCGCGCGAACCGGGACAAGCCAGGCCAGGGACCGCGCCCGCTGGTCCCGGTCTTCCGCTACGTCCAGCGGGCTCCAGCAATCACCGACCCGGAACAGTTCGCCGTCCAGGCACAGGCTTGAGAGTTCGGCGATGGGGAGATCGCCGGGGGAGAGGGCGTCGGGGAGCCGGTCGGACACCTGGACAGGATGCGCCTGGAGGAAACACGGAAGCGACGGGGCGCCGTGATCTGTGGACAGATACCGAGCCCCGTCGCCTGTGGACGGACTGTATGGTCGGCTACTGGCCGATGGCCTTCAGCCATGCCTTGCGGGCCTCGAGCGCTTCGCGGGCGTCCTTGATCGCGCGGGCGTCCGTTCCTGCCTCGGCGGTCGCGAGTTCGGCCTCGAGCTTGGCGATCGCGTCGTGCAGCTGGCCGGCGAGGCCCTCCGTACGAGCCTTGGTCTCCGGGTTGTTGCGTACCCAGTGATCGTCGTCGAGCTTGCGGACGGCGGCTTCGACCTTGCGCATGCGATCTTCGACGAGCTTGACGGAGTCGCGCGGAACCTTTCCGATCGCGTCCCAGCGGCGCTGCACGGAGCCTGAGGGTCGTGCGAGCCTTGGTGCGGTCGGTTTCGGTGAGGAGGGTTTCGGCTTCAGTGAGGAGCGCGAGCTTCTCGACGAGGTTCCCGGCGAATTCCTCGTCGTCCTGGGCGTCGATCTCCGACTTCCACGGAATAGAGCACGTCGCCCGCCGCCTTGAACTTCGCCCACATGGCGTCGTCCTGCTTCTTGCCGCTGCGGCCCGCGAGCTTCCACTCGTCGAGCAGCGTGCGGTAGGCGGGGATCCCGTCCGCGCCCTTCGGCGCAAGCGCTTCCGCCTGCTCGATGAGCTGCTGCTTGCGGTTGCGAACGTCCTTGTGGGCCGTGTCGAGCTCGGCGAAGAACGCCTTGCGGTTCTGCTCGATGGTCGTGCGTGCCGCGCGGAAACGCTTCCAGAGCTCGTTGGCCTCACCCTTGGGGATGCGGGGGGCATCGTGCTGGTGTGCCTGCCACTTGGCGAACAGGGCGTCGAGGGCGGCGCTCGTCTGCTTCCACTGCGTCTTGGCGGGGTCTTCCGCTGCGAGCGCCTCGGCCTCCTCGACGATCGCGGCGCGTTCGGCGACCGCGGCGACGGCGGCGGCCTTGGATTCGGCACCCTGCTGCTCCGTGAGTTCGCTGACGGCGCCGCCGAGGGCGCCGAGACGCTCAACGAGGGCAGCGAGGTTACCGACGGCGTTGGCCGTCGCAACGGTCTTCGCGAGGTGCGAAACCGATTTTGCGATGTCCGCAGCCGGAGCGCCGCCCTTGGCGCGCTGCTCGAGAAGGGTGACCTGTCCGTTGAGTTCGACGTACTTGCGCTCGAAGTAGGCCAGGGCTTCCTCCGGCGTCGCGTCAGGATACTGGCCGACCGCGCGTTCGCCCGACGCTTCGCGCACGAAAACCGTGCCGGATTCGTCTACGCGACCCCATGGTTGCTGATCTGTCGTAGTCAAGAGTCTCACCTTAGATGTCGATGTGTGTGTGCCCACACTGGGCCAATACCCGGTCAAGCCTATTGCAAGGCCCGGACGGCTGGAACTACTGCACGCTGAAGGCGCTGATTAAGGTCGTGACCTTGGGGGTGCCGTCCGTCGAACCGTCGGCGACTCCGGCATCCGTGATCTGGGCCTTCACCTGGTCGAGCCCGCTCGTGACATGGCCGATCACGGTGTAGCCGCCCGCGGCATCCGCAGGGATGGTCGAATCCTGATAGAGGATGAAGAACTGGCTGCCCTGGCTGAACCCGTTGGCGCTCTGCCGCGCCATCGCGATCGTTCCGGCCGGGTAGACGTTGTCGGCAGGCGCGTTCTCGACGGGGCCGTAGCTGTAGCCCGGGCCGCCGGAGCCGTCGCCCTTCGGGTCTCCGCACTGGAGCACGAAGATGCCAGAGGTGGTCAGTCGGTGGCAGGTCAGGTCGGAGTAGAAGTCGGCCTGCACCAGGCTGATCGTGGACGAGACCGCCTGCGGGGCCGCTGCGCCGTCGAGTGTGATTCCGAGGTCGATGCCGTTGAGGCCGAGGGTTCCCGTCCAGGTGCGACCCTCGGCGAGCGTGCTCGGTGGGACGGTTCCGGTGTTCGCGCCGGCGGCCGGGGTGGCCGTCGGTGTGGCGGCGGGCGTTGCGGTTGCGGAGGAGCTCGGCGCCGGGGTGCCCGGACCGCCGTTGAAGAAGTAGACCTGGGCGACGACGGCGAGCACGGCGACGACGACGACGGCGATGCCTGCCACGACGTTGTCCCTGCGGCGGCGAGACTGCTGGTGTTCGTGCACAGCCCGGCGTGCCTGGTACCCGCGAACCCGGATGCGGGCCTCGCGCTCGTCGCGATCCTGCTTCTTGTTCGCTGCCACGGCTGTCCTCCAGGAATTCACGCGGACTTGTTCCGCAACCAGCTTGAACTCTACAACGCGAGCACTGCCGCCCGAACGCCGGTGTCAGCGGTGCGAACTACGCTGGAGGGATGGTCGATGGACAACCCGGACTGCGCAGCGGCGCAACTCCCCTCGCGGTACGGATGCGCCCGACGACTCTCGCTGAAGTCGCCGGCCAGCGGCACCTCCTCACCCCCGGTTCCCCCTGGTCAGCCTCGCGAGCGACAAGTCGGGGGCGCGCGGTGCGGTTTCGGTGATTCTCTGGGGTCCGCCCGGCACCGGAAAGACCACCCTGGCCCAGGCGATCGCGCACAGGCTCCCGGCCGCCGCTTCGTCGAACTCTCCGCGGTCTCCGCCGGCGTGCGCGACGTGCGGCAGGTCATGGAGGAGGCGCGCACGAGCCGCGACCTCTACGGACTGTCGACCGTGCTCTTCCTCGACGAGATCCACCGATTCAGCAAGGCCCAACAGGACGCGTTGCTGCCCGGCGTCGAGAACGGGGTCATCATCCTCGTCGCCGCAACGACCGAGAACCCTTCCTTCTCCGTGATCGCACCCCTCCTTTCCCGGTCCCTCCTGCTCACCCTCGAGACGCTCAGCGACGAAGACCTCGGGGTCGTGATCGACAGGGCAGTGACGGATCCCCGGGGTCTCGCCGATCGCTTCGTGCTCGAACCCGACGCCCGCGCCACGATCATCAGGCTCGCTTCTGGCGACGCCCGCCGTGCCCTCACGGCGCTCGAGGCGGCATCCGTCTCTGCAGCTTCAGGGGCTGCTGCTTCGGGGGCTGCCGCTTCACGGGCTGAGGCATCGAGCGCTGGGGACGATGCCGCGGGCGAGCCCGATGCCCGCCCCGTCATCACGAGCGACACGGTCGCCCTCGCCGTCGACAGGGCCCTCCTGCGCTACGACCGAAACGGCGACGAGCACTACGACGTGATCAGCGCCTTCATCAAGTCGGTACGCGGCTCGGACGTCGATGCGTCCCTGCACTACCTCGCGAGGATGATCGAGGCCGGTGAAGATCCGCGGTTCATCGCGCGCCGCATCATCGTCCTGGCCTCGGAAGACATCGGCATGGCAGATCCCCAGTCCCTCGTGATCGCCGTGGCGGCCGCTGACGCCGTGCAGCTGATCGGGATGCCGGAAGGGCGGATCCCACTCGCCCAGGCGGTTGTGCACCTCGCGACCGCACCCAAGTCCAACGCCGCATATATGGCGCTCGATGCGGCCATCGCTGATGTCCGCGCGGGCAAGACCGGCCGGGTGCCGAAGCACCTGCGCGACGCCCACTATGCGGGCGCGAAACGACTCGGGCACGGCAAGGGCTACAGCTACCCGCACGACGACACCCTCGGCGTCGTGCAGCAGCAGTATCCGCCGGACGAGCTCAAGGCCGTTCGCTACTACGAACCCACAGAACACGGCAACGAACGAGAAGTGTCGGCACGCCTGGTCAAGCTGCGCCGGATCATCCGCGGCGAGTGACTGCGGGCCCCCGCACTCAGCGCCGGCACGGCCGCTCGAGTTCGGTGTGGTAATCTGTTGAGGCCTACAACTGGCATCGGCATGCGGCTGCGTCCGATTCCAGGTTGGAGTGGGAGCCCTGTAGCCGGGCGCCCCGTGGCACACCCCTCTGATCTCCCATGACGCCGGCGCACGCGCGGACGCCCTGGATTCCACTTTTTCTGTTGCTCGTTCCATTGAAAGGACACCGTGTCTACCAAGTCACGTACCCGCAGTAAGACCCGCCTCTCGCGGGCCCTGGGCATCGCCCTGACCCCGAAGGCCGCCCGCTACCTCGAGAAGCGTCCGTACGCTCCGGGCGAGCACGGCCGCACCAAGCGCAAGACCGATTCCGACTATGCCGTGCGTCTCCGCGAAAAGCAGCGCTTAAGGGCCCAGTACGGCATCCGCGAAGCCCAGCTCAAGATCGCATTCGAAGAGGCCCGTCGCGCCCAGGGCCTGACCGGTGAAAACCTCGTCGAGATCCTCGAGACCCGTCTTGACGCCCTTCTCGTTCGCGCGGCAATCGCCCGCACGACCGCGCAGGCCCGCCAGATGGTCGTGCACCGTCACATCCTCGTCGACGGCCAGCTCGTCGACCGCCCCTCCTTCCGCGTGAAGCCGGGCCAGCTCATCCACGTCAAGGCGCGCAGCGAGGGCATGGAGCCGTTCCAGGTCGCCGCTGCCGGCGGACACGTCGACGTGCTCCCGAAGCTCCCGCCGTACCTCGAGGTCGAGATCGACAAGCTGCAGGCCCGCCTCGTGCGTCGCCCGAAGCGCATCGAAATCCCCGTGACGTGTGAAGTCCAGCTCGTCGTCGAGTACTACGCAGCCCGCTAGGTTCCCCTGCCCGTCGTCTGGCGGCATCTGAACTACGCTGGAGAGCGGATCACCCCAAGGGGTGGTCCGCTTCGTGCGTTAACCGGTGTTGAACGCCGGGTGCCAATGCATGCCCCTCTCGGAATGGATGGAGTCACCAGTGTCAGGTGGAGATATCGCGGGCCTCGCCGCCGCCGTCGTGTTTGCCGTTCTCGTCGGGCTCCTCGCCGTCCCGCTGCTCAAGCTCGGCCGGGTGTTCGACGAGACGACCCTGGCCATCCATGAGCTGAGCGAAAACGTCACGCCGCTTCTCTCCGAAACCACGACGACCCTGCAGGAAACCAACAAACAGCTGGCCAGGGTCGACACGATCACCGGAAACGTCGCGGATGTGACGGGTAATGTCTCGGCACTCGTTGCACTGTTCGCCGCGACCGTCGGCGGACCGCTCATCAAACTCGCAGGCTTCTCCGCCGCCGTCAGGGCGGGTTTCCGCGCCGCATCCCCGACGCGCGCAGGCCGTCGTCGCGGGTAGTCGGCTACGCTGGAAAGAGGCTGGTCGAGTCCGGGATACGCCGGCCGCACCACACGCGCGGCCATCGCGCATTTCTTATCAGGGTCTCCACACCGTTCAGGGAGCATTTGTCATGAAGAATTTCATCTGGTTGGTCATCGGGGTCGGCGTCGGATTCTTGATCGCGCATGAAGCCAACAACACTCGTCAGGGCAAGTTGTTCTTCAGTGACCTCGACACGAAGGCCCGCGAGTTCGGCGAAGCCATCTCCGACGGTTACCGCAAGCGCGAGGCCGAGCTTCGTGACGCCCTCGGCGACGTCGCCGACGCCGGAACGGACACACTCGGCGGAACGACCCGCCCCTGAGCATCCGCTCGACCCTCGAAACTTTTTCGCCTATTCATTCTTCAACGAACTACGGAACCCATGCAGACTGCTGAAATTCGCGGGCGCTGGCTCGACTTCTTTGCCGACCGCGGACACACCGTCGTACCGTCGGCGTCGCTCGTCAGCGACGACCCCACCCTGTTGTTCACCGTCGCCGGGATGGTGCCCTTCGTGCCCTATCTCACCGGCCTCGTCCCCGCGCCGTATCCCCGGGCCACGAGCGTGCAGAAATGCATCAGGACCAACGACATCGAAGAAGTGGGCAAGACGCCGCGCCACGGCACGTTCTTCCAGATGAACGGAAACTTCTCCTTCGGGGACTACTTCAAGGAACAGGCCATCGGCTACGCCTGGGAGCTCCTGACGACGTCGGAGGCCGACGGCGGCTACGGATTCCAGGAGAAGGACCTCTGGGTCACCGTCTACCAGGACGACGACGAGGCGTTCCGCTACTGGCGCGCACTCGGCCTCCCTGAAGACCGTATCCAGCGCCTCGGAATGGACAGCAACTACTGGTCGACCGGCCAGCCGGGACCCGCGGGCCCCTGCTCCGAGATCTTCTTCGACCGCGGCCCCGCCTACGGAGCCGACGGCGGGCCCGCAACGGACGACGACCGGTACGTCGAAATCTGGAACCTCGTCTTCATGCAGTACCTGAGGGGCGAGGGCACCGGCAAGAACGACTTCGTCATCCTCGGCGACCTGCCGAAGAAGAACATCGACACGGGCATGGGTCTCGAACGCGTCGCCTTCCTCAAGCAGGGCGTCGAGAACATGTACGAGATCGACCAGGTCCGCCCGGTCCTCGACCGCGCGGCCGCGCTCTCCGGACGCCGCTACGGCGCCGTCAACGACGACGACGTGCGGATGCGCATCGTCGCAGACCACGTGCGCTCCTCCCTCATGCTGATGAGCGATGGCGTGACGCCGTCCAACGAGGGTCGCGGTTACATCCTCCGTCGCCTGATGCGCCGCACCGTGCGCGCCATGCGCCTGCTCGGCGTGGACGTGGCGACCTTCCCCGAACTGTTCCCCGCCGCGCGGGACGCCATGATGAGCGCATACCCCGAGGTCCACGGCGACTACGCCAGGATCAGCCAGGGCGCATACGCGGAGGAGGAGACCTTCCTCCGCACCCTCGCGAGCGGCAGCACCGTGCTCGACGTCGCGGTCGCGAAGACGATCAAGGCGCAGAAGACGGAACTGCCGGGGGACACCGCGTTCCTGCTGCACGACACCTACGGATTCCCGATCGAGATCACCCTCGAGATGGCGGAGGAAGCCGGGCTCAGCGTCAACCGGTCCGCATTCGACGCACTGATGGCCAGGCAGCGCTCACTGGCGAAGGCCGACGCGAAGGCCAAGAAGACCCACCTCGCCGACCTCTCCGTCTACAGCGCCTTCCGTGCCACCGGCGAGACCGTGTTCACCGGATACGAGGAACTGCAGACCGAATCCAGCGTGCTCGGAATCATCGTCGACGGCGCATCCGTCACGAAGGCGGTCGCCGGCGACATCGCCGAAGTGATCCTCGGCGAGACCGCGCTCTACGCGGAGTCCGGCGGCCAGGAAGCCGACGCCGGAATCATCGTCGGTCGCGGCTACGAGCTCGAGGTCCTCGACGTCCAGAAGCCTGTCAAGGGCCTGATCAGTCACAAGGTGCATGTCACGAGCGGGGAGGTCGGTGTCGGAGACCCCGCGACGAGCGTCGTCGACCCTGACTGGCGCCGCGGCGCCCGCCAGGCCCACTCTGGAACCCACGTGCTGCACGCAGCACTCCGCCAGGTCCTCGGCCCGAATGCGCACCAGTCCGGCTCGTACAACAAGGCCGGCTTCTTCCGACTGGACTTCTCCTGGAACCAGGCGCTCTCTGCCGCGACCCGCAGCGAGATCGAGGAGATCTCCAACAACGCGATCCGCGACAACCTGCCCGTCGTCACCCGTGAGCTTCCCCTCGCAGAAGCGAAGGCCCTTGGGGCCATGGCTCTCTTCAGCGAGAAGTATGGCGACAGGGTCCGCGTCGTCGACATCGGCGGACCCTGGTCCAGGGAACTCTGCGCGGGCACCCACGTCGGTTCGAGCGCCGAGATCGGAATGATCAATCTCGTCAGCGAGGCCTCCGTCGGGTCCACGAACCGCCGCGTCGAGTCCCTCGTGGGCCTCGAGGCCTTCCGCGACCTCGCGGCGGAGAGGGCGATCGTCTCCCAGCTGACCGCCAACCTCAAGACGCCGAAGGAACAGCTGCCCGAACGCATCGGTGAGCTGCTCACGAGCCTCAAGGCCGCGGAGAAGAAGATCGCGGCCTTCGAGGCGAAGGCACTCACGGAACGCGTCCCCGCGCTCGTCGCGACAGCCCAGCGCGCAGGCGCGGTACGCCTCGTCGCCGAGAACCTCGGCACCCTGCACTCTCCCGATGAGGTGCGGATGCTGGTCACGGCCACCCGGGCGCAACTCGGCTCCGACCCCGCGGTCGTCGCACTCGCCGCCGTGGTCGACGACAAACCCGTCATCATCGTGGCGACCAACGCGGCAGCACGGGAGTCCGGCCAGCGCGCCGGCGCCCTCGCGAAGCTTGTCGCGGGAATCCTCGGCGGCGGCGGCGGTGGCAAGGACGACCTCGCCCAGGGCGGCGGAACCGACGTCGACAAGATCGCGGGCGCCCTCGTGGCCGTCCGCACCACGATCGCGGGCTGAAGAATGCGGCATGGCGTGCGGGTCGGAGTCGACGTCGGCAAGGCCAGGATCGGCCTCGCGATGAGTGACCCGCACGGCATGCTCGCGACCCCCGTCGAGACCGTGCCCCGGGACGGGAACGGAGTCGCCGACATCGCGCGCATCGGTGCGGTCGTCCGGGACCTCGGCGCCATGGAGGTCATCGTCGGCCTGCCCCTCGCCCTCTCCGGAAACCACACCGCGTCGACGAATGACGCCGTCGGCTTCGCGGAGGTTCTCGCCCTGGCCGTTCCCGTCCCCGTGCGCCTCGTCGACGAACGACTCTCGACCGTCGCGGCCCAGAGCGTCCTCCGCACCGCCGGCCGCAAGACAAAAACGCAGCGCCCCGTGATCGACCAGGTCGCGGCGACCATCATCCTGCAGCACGCTCTCGACACGGAACGCGCCCTCGGGCGTCCGCCCGGTTCGGCCGTCGTGCCGGCCGTTCCCCCCGTGACCACGTCGCCCGCCGCCCCGACCGAAGGGTCCTGATCGTGTCCCACCCCTCGCTCGACCCCCGGGACGACCCGGCACGTCTGAGTTCACCGCCGTCCCAGCCGCACGGTACCCACGCGACCCCGGCGCCCGGCGCGGAAACCCCGGTCAATCCCTGGGCTGGCCTGCTGACTCCGCATGACGAGACACCGGCCGCCGTCGACGCCGGCCGCTCAGGAGCCGCCGCCGACGGAGCTTTCCCCACCCGCCGGTCCCTCCGAACCACGACGGAGGCTCCGCCGACGTCGCGGTCGGCCCGTCGCTCCCAACTCGGCTCCGAGCCACCGCGACCGACCAAACGGCGCCGCAGGGGCGCCTGGGGCTGCCTGATCGCGTTCGTCGTGCTGGTGGCGCTCGTGGCAGGCGCCGTCTTTGCCCTCCAGGGCCCCATCTCCCAGCTGCAGGCGACCCTCGCGGGTCCCGCCGACTATTCCGGGTCTGGCGAGACGAAGGTCGTGGTCATGATCCACGACGGTGAGACGGGGTCCGACGTGGCGAACACGTTGGTGTCCCAGGACGTCGTCAAGAGCTACGAGGCCTTCTACAAGCTCCTCCTGAAGGTCACCCCCGCTCCGGTCTTCCAGCCCGGCGCGTACCAGCTCATGACCAAGATGAGCGCGAGCGCGGCGCTCACCGCGCTCCAGGACCCCGCGAGCAGGCTCGAACAGACCGTCGTGATCCCGGAGGGAACGGCGGAGGCGGACATCCTGCAACTCGTGAGCGAGGGGACGAACCTCCCGCTCGCCGACCTCCAGGCGGCGTCGAAGGATGTCGCGGCCTTCGGCCTTCCCGCCGAGGCCACCAAGCTCGAGGGGTTCCTGTTCCCCGCGACGTATACCTTCGCTCCGGGCGTCACCGCGAAGGACGCACTCAAGACCCTCGTCGACCGGCAGTTCCAGGCCCTGGACTCCGCCGGGGTCGCGGCAGCCGACCGGTGGAAGACCGTCGTTCTCGCCGCCCTCATCCAGAAAGAGGCCGGCCTCGCCGCCGACTACCCCAAGGTGGCCCGGGTGTTCCTGAACCGGCTCGACCCCGCCCAGTGGCAAAGCGGGCTGCTGCAGTCCGACGCGACGGTGGCATACGGCACCGGGCACACGAACGTCGTCACGACGACGGATGCCGAACGCGCAGACGCAGGCAACGCATACAACACCTATGTGCACCCCGGTCTCCCGGTCGGCCCGATCTCGAACCCGGGGGACCTCGCGATCAACGCCGCCCTGCACCCCGCCGACGGGACCTGGCTGTACTTCGTGACCTGGAACCTCGACACCGGCGAGACCATCTTCTCGACCACCGCAGCAGAACACGAAGCCGGCGTCGCCCAGTGGCAGGCCTGGATGAAGGACCACCCCGAATATGGTTGAGCGCATGACACGGACACCGCTACTGCCACTGCCTGAGCGCCTGAGCCAGGGAAAGCCTGTGGAAGGATAGTGGGCATGCTTCGTTGGCTCACCGCAGGAGAGTCCCACGGCCCCGAACTCGTCGCCATTGTCGAGGGTTTGCCCGCAGGGATCCCGATCACACTCGATTCGATCCGCCTCGATCTCGCGCGCCGCAAACTCGGCTACGGCCGGGGTGCCCGGATGACGTTCGAACAGGACGAGCTCACCATTTCCGGCGGCGTCCGGCACGGGTTCACCCTCGGCGGGCCTGTCGCGCTGCGGATCGGCAACACCGAATGGCCCAAATGGTCAGAGGTCATGAGTGCGGATCCCGTCGAGACCGCTCCGGGAGAGGCGCAGAGCACCCGCGGCCGCGGCGCCCCGCTCACCCGGCCCAGGCCGGGACACGCCGACCTGGTCGGCATGCAGAAGTACGGCTTCGACGAAGCCAGGCCCGTCCTCGAGCGAGCCAGCGCCCGCGAGACCGCCGCCCGGGTCGCCCTCGGCGCCGTCGCCCGGTCGTTCCTGGCCGAACTCGGCATCCGCCTCGTCAGCCACACCCTCGCGATCGGTCCCGTGCGCGTGCCGGAGGACGCCCTGCTGCCGCATCCGGACGACGTCGAGACCCTCGACGCCGACCCGCTGCGCTGCTTCGATGCTGCGACGAGCGCGCTGATGGTGGCCGAGGTCGACCAGGCCCATAAGGACGGCGACACCCTCGGCGGTGTCGTCGAGGTGCTGGCGTACAACCTGCCGCCCGGTCTCGGTTCGTTCGTGCACTGGGACCGGCGACTCGACTCCCAGCTCGCGGCGGCGCTGATGGGCATCCAGGCGATCAAGGGCGTCGAGGTCGGGGACGGGTTCCTCACCACGACCCGCCGCGGCTCGCACGCCCACGATGAGCTCGTGCAGTCCGACGGCCGCATCCAGAGGGTCAGCGACCGCGCTGGCGGCACGGAGGGCGGCATGAGCACGGGAACCGTGCTGCGGGTGCGGGCGGGCATGAAGCCGATCGCTACGATCCCGCGGGCACTGCGCACCGTCGACGTCACGACGAGCGAGGCCGCCCCGGCCCACCACCAGCGGTCGGATGTCTGTGCCGTTCCGGCGGCCGGCGTCGTCGCCGAGGCCATGGTCGCGCTCGTCCTCGCCAACTCGGTGCTGGAGAAGTTCGGCGGAGACTCGATCGACGAGACCAGGCGCAACCTGGAGTCCTACCTCGCGCACATCCCCGCCAACCTCAAGACGGGCGCGTCGAGCGACGCTTCGCTGTGATCACGGCGGCACTGTGACGCCGGACCTGCCCGCCGTGCCGGAACCGGCAGGGGACAGCGACCGGCCCGAGTTCCCGCTCGTGTTGATCGGGCCGATGGCTGCGGGAAAGACCAGGGTCGGCAAGCGGGTGGCACGGGTCCTCGGTGTTCCATTCGTGGACACGGATGCGCTCGTCGTCTCCGGGCACGGTTCCATCGCGAACCTCTTCAGCAGGTACGGCGAAGAGCACTTCCGTGCGCTGGAACGGATTGCCGTCGGCCAGGCCCTCGCCACCCGGGCCGTCGTCTCCCTCGGCGGGGGAGCCTGTGCTCGATCCGGGCACCCGTGCCGACCTCGCCCGGTGCCGGGTGGTCTACCTGAGCGTGACCGAGCAGGCCGTTGCCGGGCGGATCAACGGTGGAAAACGGCCGCTGCTTGCCGGCGGGCTCTCCGACTGGACCCGCATCTACGAACTTCGCCGCCCGCTCTACGAAGAGCTCGCCGGCCTCCACATCGACACCTCGAATCGCCCGATGGACTCCATCGCCGACGATGTCGTGGCCTGGACCCTGAGAGGGCAGAACACGCATGACTGACGTTCCTGACAACACCGTGAGCACAGAGACCGCAGAGAAGACCGAGACAGCGGAGACGACCGTCATCACGGTGTCGGGAGTCGACAGCTACCCGGTCATCATCGGTCGCGGCCTGCTCTCCGAGGTCGCGGAACAGCTCGGCCCGAAGGTCGCCAAGGTGCTCATCGTGCACACCTCCACGCTCGGCGCGCGCGCCGTTGCCCTCCGAGAGGGCCTGCTCGCCCACTACGAGGTGCTCATTGCCGAGGTCCCGGATGCCGAGGCCGCCAAACGGGTCGAGGTCGCCGCATTCTGCTGGCAGGTGATGGGCCAGGCCGACTTCAGCCGGACCGACGCCGTGATCGGGTTCGGCGGCGGAGCCGCGACCGACCTCGCCGGTTTCGTCGCTGCCACCTGGCTCCGCGGCGTTCGCCTCGTCCAGCTTCCGACGAGCGTGCTCGGCATGGTCGATGCGGCCGTCGGCGGCAAGAACGGCATCAACACCGCGGAGGGCAAGAACCTCGTCGGCACCTTCTACGCACCCGCCGCCGTGATCTGCGACCTCGACGTGCTCGACGACCTGCCCCGCAACGAGGTCCTCGCCGGCTTCGCCGAGATCGTGAAGGCCGGCTTCATCCAGGTGCCCGAGATCCTCGACATCGTCGAGGCGGATGTCTCGGCCGTGACGGACCCGAAGACACCGCAGTTCCGCCGCGTGCTCGAACTCTCGATCGAAATGAAGGCCCGCGTCGTCGGCGCCGACTTCAAGGAATCCGGGCTGCGCGAGATCCTCAACTACGGGCACACCCTTGGCCACGCCGTCGAGCACGCCGAACGGTACGGCTGGCGGCACGGCGCAGCCGTCTCGGTGGGCATGATGTTCGCCGCAGAGCTCGCGCGGCTGAGCGGCCGGCTGTCCGACGAGGCGGCCGACCGGCACCGCAGTATCCTCGAGTCACTCACCCTGCCGACGAGCTACCCGGTCGGCCGGTGGAACACCCTGCTCGCGACGATGCAGCGCGACAAGAAGACCCGCAGTGGCATGCTCCGCTTCATCGTGCTCGACGACATCGGGAAGCCGACGGTGCTCGAAGGCCCGGACTCGTCCCTGCTCTTCGCCGCGTACCAGGAAATCGGGTCCTGACGCCGTCGTCGAGGAATGGGTCTTAGAATGATGGACTGAGCGGGCAGGCGCCCGGTCGCCGACCAGAGCCGATCGGAGAACAGGGTGAACCAATGGACCGTGGGGTCGACAGGTGAACCCGCTCGGGACGTCGTGCTGAAACTCGCCAGGGCGCACGAGTCCGCGTTGGGCTCGGCATTCGCTGCCGGCGCCGGTCCGGGGCCGGCCCGCCTCCTTCCCGCCTTCGGTGCAGGCGCCCTCGCCGATTCGAACCTGATCGCGGATGCCCGCGGCGGCGTGCGCAGGCTCGTCCAGGAATCCTGGGAACGGTCCTTGTCACTGCACATCGATCCCGCCCGCCCGGCACCCGAGCCGGAATTGTCGTCCGACGAGCTCAGGGAGCTGCGCGACCGGCATCCGCTCTCCGCCGTGCTCCCTGTCGTCCAGAGCCTTCTGATCCGGCATTCCCTCGAGTCCGGTCTCATCGTCGCCATCGGGGACGAGTCCGGCAGGCTTCTCTGGATCGACGGCGACCGCACCGTGCGTCGCCGTGCCGAGGGCATGTTGTTCGTCGAGGGAGCCGACTGGTCGGAACGCCGGGTCGGCACAAGCGCCCCGGGCACGGCCCTTGCGCTCGACCACGGCATCCAGATCCAGCGCGCGGAGCACTTCAACCGGCTCGCGCACTCGTGGAGCCTGCACGGCCGTGCCGATCCACGACCCGGACTCCGGCACGATCCTCGGCGTCATCGACGTCACGGGCGGCGACGATGCCGTCGGCCCCCAGACGCTTCCGCTCGTCGAGGCGGCAGCCTGGGCGGTGGAGGCCGAACTGCGCATCCAGCGGCTGCGCGATCGAAGCGGCAACGGACCAGGACACAGCGGCTCGTTCGAACGCGCGGTCGTACGTGTCGCCGGATTCGCGCAGGCGCCGGCGGTCCCGACCCAGAGGCGCCCGACGAATGCCCGGGTCTCTGTGCTCGGGCGCGACACCGGTCTCCTCGAGAACGGTCTCGGTACCTTTGAGCTCAGCCCGCGCCACGCAGAGATCCTCACTCTGCTCGCGTGGTACCGGGACGGCCTGACCGCCGACCGGCTGTCCCAGCTGCTGAGCGACCAGTCGAACTCCGTCGACAACCTGCGCGCGGAGATGGTCCGCCTGCGGAAGGTCCTCGACGGAACGACGCCGCCCCTCTCGATCGCCTCCCGGCCATACCGGCTCGGTTCGCCGGTCGAACTGGACGCGCAGCGCGTGCTCGCCCTCCTCGAGCGCGGCGCCCACCGGGTGGCGCTCGGCACCTATCGCGGGCCGCTGCTGCCCGCCTCCGTCGCCCCCGGTATCGTCGAAATCCGATCGGAGATCAGTTCCCGGCTGCGGCAGGCGCTGCTGAGCGACGCGAGCCCCGACCTGCTCCTCGAGTACGCCCGCAGCGACGAGGCCGCCTGGGACGAGGAGGTCTGGCGCGCGTGCCTGGAACTGCTGCCGCCCCGGTCGCCGAAACGGGCAGCCGTCGTCGCTCGCCTCGCGAAGATCGAGGCAGACCTGGCCGACGCCGGCCCCCCGGGTGCCGGGCGCAACCTCCCGCAACCCTGACGCAACGGTCTCTCACCGTACGCTCGGCCCAGGTCCGCAGCAGGCGGACCCCACCGACACCGTCGTCGACGAGGAGAGAAATGACCGTCTATGCCAACCCCGGAACCCCGGGCGCCAAAGTCACCTTCAAGCCCCGCTATGAGAACTGGATCAACGGAGGCTGGGTCAAGCCCGTCAAGGGCCAGTACTTCGAGGACATCTCCCCGGTGAACGGCAAGCCCTTCGCCGAGGTCGCCCGCGGAACGGCGGAGGACATCGAACTCGCCCTCGACGCCGCCCACCGGGCAGCGCCCGCCTGGGGCAAGACCACGGCGACTGAGCGCGCCGCCGTGCTCAACAAGATCGCCGACGTCATCGACGCCAACAAGGAACTGCTCGCCGTCGCTGAGACCTGGGACAACGGCAAGCCCATCCGCGAACCGCTGAACGCCGACCTTCCGCTCGCGAGTGACCACTTCCGCTACTTCGCCGCGGCGATCCGCTCGCAGGACGGCGACCACGCCGAACTCGACAACGACACCGTCTCCTACCAGTTCCACGAGCCGCTCGGCGTCGTCGGCCAGATCATCCCGTGGAACTTCCCGATCCTGATGGCCGTCTGGAAGCTCGCTCCCGCCCTCGCGGCCGGGAACGCGATCGTGATGAAGCCGGCAGAGCAGACCCCGGTGTCGATCATGGTGCTGATCGAACTGATCGGCGACATCCTGCCGCCCGGCGTGCTCAACATCGTCAACGGGTTCGGCCTCGAAGCAGGCAAGCCGCTCGCCTCTTCCCCCAGGATCCGCAAGATCGCGTTCACGGGGGAGACCACGACCGGCCGTCTCATCCTGCAGTACGCGAGTGCCAACATCATCCCTGCCACCGTCGAACTCGGCGGCAAGAGCGCGAACATCTTCTTCAGTGACGTCGCCCAGGAGCAGGACAGCTTCTACGACAAGGCCCAGGAAGGTTTTGTGCTCTTCGCCTTCAACCAGGGCGAGGTTTGCACGGCACCGAGCCGGGCGCTCCTGCAGAAGCCGATCTACGAGAGCTTCCTCGGCAGTGCGATCGAACGTACCCGCAAGGCGATCCAGGGGAACCCGCTCGACACTGACACCCAGGTCGGGGCGCAGGCGAGCAACGACCAGCTCGAGAAGATCCTGTCGTACATCGACATCGGCAAGCAGGAGGGCGCCCGTCTCGCCCTCGGCGGCGAGCGCGTCGATCTCGGCGGCGAGCTGAGCGGCGGCTACTACGTGCAGCCGACCATCTTCGAGGGCAACAACAAGATGCGCATCTTCCAGGAAGAGATCTTCGGACCGGTCCTGGCTGTGACGAGCTTCTCCGACTATGAGGACGCCATCTCGATCGCCAACGACAACCTCTACGGCCTCGGCGCCGGAGTCTGGTCCCGCAACGGCAACGTGGCCTACCGGGCCGGCCGCGACATCCACGCCGGCCGGGTGTGGGTGAACAACTACCACCACTACCCCGCTGGTGCTGCCTTCGGCGGCTACAAGAGCTCGGGCATCGGCCGCGAGAACAACAAGCTCGCCCTCGGGCACTACCAGCAGACCAAGAACCTGCTCGTGTCCTACTCGGAGAAGCCGCTCGGCTTCTTCTAAACCAGCATCGAATCGACAGGGGTCGCCGGCATCGACCGGCGGCCCCTTTCGACCGAACCGCACCCCGAGTACCGTTGGTGCACATCCCGCCCGATGACCATCGAGTGTGAATCGAATCTGAAAGGCCAGGCAATGTCGCCAGCAGCGCCCGCACTCACCACGGTCATCGCCGCCGTCACCATTCCGGGGGAGACGACCCCGCGAGTCGAATTCACGCCGGCCGCGGTCGGCACCCTGCGTGAGCTCTGGTCCGAGGTCGGACCGCTCATGTTCCACCAGTCCGGCGGATGCTGCGACGGCAGTTCCCCGATGTGCTTTCCGGCAGGGGAGTTCATCACCTCCGACCGCGACGTGCTGCTGGGCCGGCTCGACATCGCGCCGGCCGGCGAAACCGCCCAGGTCGTCGACTTCTGGATGTCCGCAGAGCAGTTCGAATACTGGAGTCACACCTTCCTCACGGTCGACCTCGTCCCCGGCCGGGGCAGTGGCTTCTCCCTCGAAGCTCCGCGCGGCGTGCGTTTTCTGATCCGGTCCCGTCTGATGGACAGCTTCGGCTGACTCCTTCGGCGGCCCATCCTCAACAGGCCGGCTGCCGGCATCCGCCTGTGGACAACCGCCGCGGAGCGAGCCCGCCCGGGCATTCTGTCCGGCATGACTTCTTCTTCCCTCTCCATCGAAGACCAGCCGCCCGTCACCTCCCGCGAGGAGGCACGCGAACGTGTCGCCGACCTCGTCGGCCACGCCATCAGCCACCAGCTGTGGCTGATGCTCTTCGACGCCGACGGCAGGCAACTGCCGGTGCTCATCCCCGTCGGGGGCCTGCCGCTGCGTCCGGAGCCCGGCGACGGCGCCGGCATGGCCGCCACCCTCACCGCGGTGCTTGCGGATTTCGCGCCTGGCGGGAGCATCGTGCTGACCCTCGAGCGCCCAGGCTCCGCAGAGCTCACCGCACCGGACCAGGCCTGGGCCCGAGAGCCTGAGAGCCTCGTTCGGAAAGGTCCTGCCGATCCTCGGCCTGTTCGTCGCCCATGACACCGGGGTGTCCGAGCTCGCGGAGTGACGGTGGCGTGGGAGCGACCGGGATCAGAACGGCACAGCACCAGCCTTTGGCTGTGAGCTCCCGGGCAACTACACTCGTTTGAGGCCGATTCGGCCGCGCACCTTCCTAACTGAACTGAATGAACGGAAACGCTTTCCATGGCATCAACCGCCGATATCCGAAATGGCGTCGTCCTCAACATGGACGGCCAGCTTTGGGCCGTCACCGACTTCCAGCACGTCAAGCCGGGCAAGGGCGGCGCTTTCGTTCGCACCAAACTGAAGAACGTCGTCACGGGCAAGACCGTCGACCGCACCTTCAACGCCGGAGCCAAGATCGAGACCGAGAACGTCGACCGCCAGGACTTCCAGTACCTGTACGCGGACGGCGACTCCTACGTCTTCATGGACGTGTCCGACTTCGACCAGCTCACCGTCTCCAGCGTCGTCGTCGGCGAAGCCTCGAACTTCCTGCTCGAGAACCAGAACGTGACCATCGCGCTCCACAACGGCAACCCGCTGTATGTCGAGCTGCCGGCATCCGTCGTGCTCGAAATCACGTACACGGAGCCCGGCCTGCAGGGCGACCGCTCCACCGGCGGAACCAAGCCCGCCACCGTGGAGACCGGCTTCCAGATCCAGGTCCCGCTGTTCCTGGAGCAGGGCACCAAGGTCAAGGTCGACACCCGCACCGGTGACTACCTCGGCCGCGTCAACTAGTGAGCGCACGCACGAAGGCGCGTAAGCGCGCCCTCGACATCCTGTACGCCGCCGATGTGCGGCAGACGACGATCCCGGAGTCTCTCGCCGCCGAGGCGCAGCGGGCCGCGAGCGAACCCGCCCGGATGGCCTCCTGGCTGTACGCACGCGAGATCGTGGACGGTGTCGTCGATCACCGCGAGGAGATCGACGAACTCATCGAGACGTATTCACAGGGCTGGACGCTCAAGCGGATGCCGGTCGTCGACCGGGCCATCCTGCGGATCGGGATCTGGGAGATCCTGTTCAACGATGCCGTCCCGCACGCCGTCGCGATCGACGAGGCCGTCGAGGCCGCGAAGATCCTGTCGACGGATGATTCCGCCGGGTTCGTCAACGGATTGCTCGGCAGGATCGCGCAGACGGCACCGCCGGCGCCGGCTGCTCCCGCAGCGTCCTAGGCTCGTCCCGCACCGTTCCGTTCGTCCAGGGGAAGATCATGAGCAACGACAGGCCAGAGCCGTTCCCGTTCTACCCGGACCAGTCCGGGCTGCCGGCGTCCCCCGAGCACGCGACCGGGCACCAGGAGCCGCTCCAGCCGGCCCCGCAGCAGGAGTACCCCCAGGTGCCGCGCACGAACACGCTCGCGATCGTCTCGCTCGTGTCCGCGTTCGTCGTGTCCCTCGTGGCCGTGATCACCGGGCACATCGCGCTCGGCCAGATCGCTCGCCGCGGTGAGCGGGGGCGCGGCCTCGCGATCGCGGGGCTCGTGCTCGGCTATGTCGGTCTCGCGTCCACCGTGGTGCTCGTCGTCGTCTCGATCCTGTTCGCGGCGGCCTTCGGTCGCGTCTTCCTGAACATGGCGCAGCACGGCGGCTTCGGCGGGCCGGTCACCTCTGCGACGAGCGAACCGGATGCCTCGGGCGGTGCCCTGCCGAGCGGCACGCTCGGTGCTGCCCACTTCGACGACGGGTACCTCTCGGTCGGCACCGGGAGCACGATCGTGGACGAATACATCGACCCGATGTGCCCGTACTGCGGCCAGTTCGAGGCGACCAACGGCGCGCTGCTCGCGAGCCGCGTCGACGACGGTTCGATCACACTGCGCATCCACGCGCTGACCTTCCTCGACCAGGCCTCCCAGGGCACGTACTACTCGAGCAGGGCATCCGCTGCCCTCACCTGCGTCGCAACCCTCGAACCGGCATCGACCCTCGACTACCTCGCGGCACTGTTCGCGAACCAGCCGCAGGAGAACACCGAGGGCCTGACCGACGACCACCTCGCCGCGCTTGCGCCGGCGGGAACCGACATCTCCGCCTGCATCGCCCAGGGCGACTACCAGCTGTGGTCGGAAGCGAACACGGATGCCGCCCTCAACGGGCCGATTCCCGGTGCGGAAATCGATTCGATCCAGGGAACACCGACCGTACTCGTCGACGGAGCCCAGTACCCGGGCGGACTCACCGACAGCAGCGAGTTCCAGGCATTCCTCGACTCCGGTTCCGGTTCCGGATCCGGCCAGCCGACGACCCAGGGGTCGTCCGGCGCCTGAGCGTCATCCGGCCCGGCTACAGAACGGCGTAGAGGCCTTCGAGGGCACTGGGGATCGAGTCGAAACTGCCGATGCGCTGGCCGTCCTCGTCGACCAGCAGGAACCCGCGCGGCGTGCGTTCGAGGATGCCCGCGAGTTCGTCTGTCACATCGTGACGGACCTCCCAGCGTGCCGGGCCGGCGTCGACGACGGAAAACAACTGAATGAGGTCCGTCCGGTCCATTCAAATCCTTTATCTGTGCGTGCTTTCGCCAGCGGATGCCTGCCGCGGGACAATACTGACGTGTGCCGGGCGTGGCCGCAACTGCTGTCCGGTAAACACCGTGTGAAGTCCGGCAACCGAGACTGTTTCCTCAGAGTGCGACGGCCAGGGCCAGGATCCTCGGTTGCGGCTGGTCGGGCCAGGTGCCGGAGAGATGCTCAGGGACGCCGCCGGCGGTCGTCCGGGCCGCGACCACGATCGTCTCCGCCGCAGGGTCGCCGGGCACCCGGAGCACGACGAGGCGGAGCGAACCGGCCTCGATAACCGTCGAACCAGACTCGTCCCTGGTCGAGGGAGCGGTCACCGGCGGCAGGGACGGGGTGTGCGCATCCGCAGTGCCGCTGCCCGAGAACCTTGCCGTGGACTCGCGGAAGACGAGTGTTCCGTCGACGTCGACGAACTCGTCGGCCTGGGTGCCGCCGCGGAGGATGGTCGTTGCGAGCGCGGCGAGGTATGCGGGGTCTCCGGTGGCGTCGTAGGTCCAGCGACGGCCCAGGACCGAGTGTTCCATCGTGCCGATCAACCAGGCGTCTCCGCCCTCGAGGGGTGCATCGCGATACGTCAGCGGCAGCTGGAGCACCGGGCCGTCGCCGGAGCGAACGAGGAGAGTCTCGATGCCGACCTCACCATCCGGATCGTCGAAACGGTAGGCCCCGACGGCGGACAGGGCGGCGGGAGTGCCGGAGAACCACGACTGCGTGCGCAGCCAGGGTTCGACGAGTTCAAGCTTGGACGGCCGCAGCTGGGCGCGGTGGATGAGTGCCATGTCCTCGATGCTAGGGCACGGCCGTGTCGCAGAAACGGCTGTCAGACTGGGGAGATGTCGAGAGCAGCAGAGAAGTCCGTGTCGGTCCGCAGGTCGTCTACGCCCACATCCATACCCCGAACGATCGGCCGGATCGTGCTCGGTGCCTTCCTGGTGTTCGCCGGCATCAGCCACCTCACCTGGAGTCGCTCGGAATTTCTCGCCCAGGTGCCCGCGTGGGTGCCGCTCAAACGGGACACCGTCGTGCTTCTCTCCGGTGTCGCCGAGGTCGGTCTTGGCGGTGCACTCGTCGGGCTGCCCGGCCGGCGGATCACGGTCGGGTGGCTTGTCGCCCTGTTCTTCGTGGCCGTCTTCCCCGGCAATATCGCGCAGTTCGTGACCAGGACGGATGCCTTCGGCCTCGACTCGGACCGGGCCCGCGGCATCCGACTCCTCTTCCAGCCCCTTCTCGTGGTCTGGGCGCTCTGGTCGGCGGGGACCCTGCACCGTCGGCGGCGTTGAGGCCGCTCCGCCACTGTTGGCGTGAGTCGTCGGCTGGGAGACTGGGGGCGTGAGTCCAGAGCCGATCCCGTCGTCCGCTGCACCAGAAGGTCCGCACGCGCCGTCGCCCGCGCCTCGAGTCGACCACTACGCCAACGGTCAGACCAAGGCACGCGGGGAGCACCCTCGATGGGAAACTGCACGGTGCGTGGGAATGGTTCCGCACGGACGGTACGCTGATGCGTACGGGAGAATTCGACCGCGGTCGTCAGGTCGGCGTCTGGCGCACCTGGGCCAGGGACGGCCGCCTGGTCAAGGAGACCAGCTTCCGCTGAATCGCCCAGTGACTCGATTCCGCGCCCTCCTTAGCCGGTGGGGACGCTCTCGCACGCGAGCAGCGCGCCGCGCGCTGTCCAGCGCGACGGCGAGCGTGGCTAACTCAGGAGATTCCTGGTGTCGGGTCGGATCGGCCGCACTGATCCGCGGGCAGGTGTCGCTCACCCGGGCGCATCTCCCGAGAAAGCCACACAGTCCTGTCGCGCGCACTTAAAATGTCTGAAACTCGAGATGATCAGCCATAAATTAGGTGAGCAAGCCTCGTATTCGTGTTCGATTCGGGGTAGAATCGGGGTATGGCAGGAGCTTCGGATCCCCAGTCACACACCCCGCAGACACCCGGTTCCGGGACTGCGGGGGATCAGCCCATCACGGTGGGCCTCGCATCCACCGAATCGTCGGATGGGCAAGGCCAGTCGGCGCATCCGGTTGCGGTTGCCGAGGGTTTCGAAGGCGCTGAAGGGCTGGCGGGCTCGGTTCCGTCGGTGCAGGCGGATGCTGTCGCCCGGCTCGCCGAGATCCAGGTGGCTCTCGCAGACGCTCTCGAGGCGATCCCGGTCGGGTTACTCAGCGATGCGGAAGCCGTCACTGCGCTGAAAGAAGTCGAGGCGATCGGCCGAACGGTGGATGCGGCCCGGGTGACCACCGCAACCGACGTCGACCGGCGGGCACGGGTGCTCGGCCGGGAGGGTCTGGCGTGGCGGATGGGGTGCCGGGGCCCGTGGGACGTACTGACGCGGGTGACCCGGGTGTCGGCCCGGGAGGTCAAGCGGCGAACGAAGCTCGGGGATGCGGTGTTGCCCCGCCGGGCGGGCCTGGCGGTGTTGCCGCCGTTGTTCCCGGTCGTCGGGGCCGCGCTGGCGGCGGGGGATATCGGTGTGGAGGCGGCCGAGCTGATCACCACGGGGCTCGGGTCGGTCAGTCACCGGGCGGTCCCGGCGGAGGTGGAGGTCGCCGAGCGGGCCCTGGTCGCCACGGCGGCCGGGTGGATCACCCCGGAAACCGAGATCCTCGCCGGCGCCGGGGTGCCCGCGGCTGCGGACCTGATCCGCGGGATGGTGTTGCAGTGGCAGGCCATCCTGGACCCCGACGGGATGCTCCCGCAGGAGGACCTGTTCGAGGCGAAGTCGAACATCGGCTTCGGCCAGTTGAAGAACGGGCTGTACCCGGTCAAGGGCGGGGTGACGCCGGAGCCTGTACGGGATGATGAACACCCTCTTTGACGCCTTTCTGAGCTTCCATTCCCGGCCCGCGTTCCCCACCGAGGAGGAGCAGGCGCTGATGGATTCCGGGCAGATGATCCCCGGCGCCGAGACCGCGGGCACCACTGACGGCGCCGGAGCGGGCACTGACGCCGGTACGGGCCCGGAGCTGGACGTGACCGAGGCCGAACTGCGAGAGCGCGGCGCGGACACCCGCACCGGCGGGGAGAAACGCGCCGACATCCTTCGGGCCCTGTTCGAGCACGCCGCCCGGGACGAAGACACCCCGTCGATGGGCGGGTCAGCCCCGACCGTGATGGTTCACGTGAACGCCGCCGACCTCGCGAGCGGCGTCGGCGTCGGGTGGATCGACGGCGTCGAGGCCCCGGTGTCGCTCAAGACCGTGCATCAGCGGATCTGCGACGGCGGCTTCCAAGGCGTCCTGTTCGGGGAGAACAACCAGGTCCTCAAACTCGGTCCAGAGCGACGGTACTTCAACCGGGCGCAGCGCCGGGCGATCACCGCCCGCGACGGCGGCTGCATCATCCCCGGCTGCAAAGCCCCCGCACACTGGGCCGAAGTGCACCACGTGAAGCCGTGGGCGAAGGACGGACCCACCACGGTCGACAACGGTGTCCTGCTCTGTTGGTTCCATCACCACACGATCGACACCTCCGGGTGGGAGATCCGCATGGTGAACGGCTCACCACAAGTGCGGGCCCCGGGGCTCATCGACCCGCAACGGCTCTGGCGGCCACCGAACCGGCACCGCGCCCACCAGGTCCTCACCGGACCACCCAACCGCGACTGAACACGACTGACCGGGCCTGGCCGGGGCTGCTGCTAGTCTGGACAGTGGTAACAGCCATCCTTTTAACAACCGTCCGGTGAGGCGGGGAAGGAGGCCTTAGTTTTGTCACGCATCGTGCTCAACCAGGCTGAAATAACCCGGGCTTTGACTCGGATCTCCCACGAGATCCTGGAGTCCAACCGGGGACCGGACAACCTCGTCATCCTCGGCATCCCGACCAGGGGCGTTGCCCTCGCCCGGAGGATCGCCGACATCATCGAGCGGATCGAACCGGCCGCGGCACCCGTGAGTTCGGGTTCCCTCGACGTCACGATGTACCGCGACGACCTCGCCCACACGCGCACGCGCACGCCCTCCCGCACCCTCGTGCCCGCGAGCATTGACGGTGCAACCGTGGTGCTCGTCGACGACGTGCTCTACTCCGGCCGCACCATCCGCGCGGCCCTCGACGCCCTCGGCGACCACGGCCGTCCCGCGATCGTACGCCTTGCGGTCCTCGTCGACCGCGGCCACCGGGCGCTGCCGATCCGTGCGGACTTCGTCGGCAAGAACCTCCCGAGCTCCACGGAGGAACGCATCAACGTGCACCTCCTCGAGGTCGACGGCGACGAATTCGTGAGCATCGACGGGGGAGCGCCGAATGAAGCACCTCCTCTCCACCAAAGACCTCAGTCGCGACGACGCCATCACGCTCCTCGACATCGCTGAAGACATGGCGGATGTCTCCACGCGCGAGGTGCGCAAGCTCCCGACGCTCCGCGGCAAAACCGTCGTGAACCTCTTCTTCGAAGACAGCACCCGCACCCGGATCTCCTTCGAAGCCGCCGCGAAGCGTCTGAGTGCTGACGTGATCAACTTCAGCGCCAAGGGCTCGAGCGTCTCCAAGGGCGAAAGCCTCAAGGACACCGCCCAGACCCTCGCCGCGATCGGCGCGGACGGCGTCGTGATCCGGCACCCGGCATCCGGCGCCCCCAGGTGCTCGCAACGAGCGGCTGGATCGACGCCGGCATCATCAACGCCGGAGACGGCACTCACGAACACCCGACCCAGGCGCTTCTCGACGCGTTCACCATCCGCCGTCGGCTGCACAAGGCCGCTTCCCGCGGCAAGGGCCTCGACGGCGTCACGGTGACCATCGTCGGTGACGTGCTGCACTCCCGGGTCGCGCGCTCCAACCTCTGGCTGCTCACGACACTCGGAGCCGAAGTCACGATGGTCGCACCGCCCACCCTGTTCCCGATGGACATGACCGGCTGGCCGGCAGCGGTGAGCTTCGATCTCGACGACGCGATCGACTCAGGGCCGGACGTGATCATGATGCTCAGGATCCAGCAGGAACGAATGAATGCGGCCTTCTTCCCCAACAGCCGGGAGTACTCCCGGCGCTGGGGACTCGACGATGAGCGCTTCGCCCGTCTCGCGCCGACTAGCATTGTCATGCACCCCGGCCCGATGAACCGCGGCCTGGAGATTTCCTCAGCCGCTGCAGATTCGGCCGCATCGACCGTGCTCGAGCAGGTCGCGAACGGTGTTTCGATACGTATGGCGGCACTGTACCTGCTCATGTCGGGCGACCGGGAGGAAAGCTAAATGGACAACACGGCCACCCGCTACCTGATCCGCAACGCGAGCCTCGCCGACGGCACCCGCACCGACCTGCTGCTCTTCGGTGGTCGCATTCAGGAACTCGGCACCGCACTCTCTCACGCCGGCGCCACGGTGATCGACGCCGACGGCCTCATCGCCCTTCCCGGCCTCGTCGACCTGCACACCCACCTGCGTGAACCGGGCTACGAGCAGAGCGAGACCATTCTCACCGGCAGCCAGGCCGCCGCCGTCGGCGGCTTCACGAGCGTCTTCGCGATGGCCAACACCTCTCCGGTGCAGGACACCGCCGGCGTCGTCGAGCAGGTACTCGCCCTCGGCGAACGGGCCGGGTATGTCACGGTCCAGCCGATCGGCGCCGTCACCCTCGGCCTCGCGGGGGAGCGCCTCGCCGAACTGGGGGCCATGGCGACGAGCCGCGCCCGCGTCCGGGTCTTCTCCGATGACGGATTCTGCGTCTCGGACCCCCTCCTGATGCGTCGCGCCCTCGAATACGTCAAGGCCTTCGACGGCGTCATCGCCCAGCACTCCCAGGACCCGCGACTCACCGAGAAGGCCCAGATGAACGAGGGTGCGCTCTCGAGCGAACTCGGCCTCGCCGGCTGGCCCGCCGTCGCTGAGGAATCCATCATCGCGCGCGACGTGCTGCTCGCCGAGCACGTCGGGAGCCGCCTGCACGTCTGCCACGTCTCGACGGCCGGCGCCGTCGACGTGATCCGCTGGGCCAAGGCGCGTGGCATCAACGTGACGGCGGAAGCCACCCCACACCACCTGCTCCTCACCGAGGACCTGGTCCGCGGTTACGACGCCCGCTACAAGGTCAATCCGCCGCTGCGCCGTCGCGAAGACGTCGACGCGCTTCGCGCCGGCCTCGCAGACGGCACGATCGACATCGTCGCGACCGATCACGCGCCGCACCCCGTCGAGTCCAAGGACTGTGAATGGGATGCAGCCGCCAACGGGATGGTCGGACTCGAATCCGCCCTCTCGGTCGTGCAGGCATCCGTCGTCGACACCGGACTGCTCGACTGGAGGGACGTCTCGCGGGTGCTCTCAGCGGCCCCGGCGCGGATCGGGCGCCTCGCGAGTCAGGGCCGGGCACTCGAGGTCGGCGCCCCCGCCAACGTCACCCTCTACGACCCGGCAGCGAGCCGGGAGTTCGGCAGGGACAAGCTCGCGGGAAAGAGCACCAACTCGCCCTACCTCGCGATGACCCTGCCCGGACGGGTCGTCGCCGTCTTCCACCGCGGCACGGCGACCGTACTCGACGGGGTCCTCAGGGCCCCCGCCGAACTCGGCGGACGAGAGGAACCCCACCATGGATAGCACCATCCCCGCCATCCTGATCGGCCTGGTCCTGGTCGCCGTGCTCGCGCTCATGCTCCGCAGCTGGCGTGCGCGCACCCGTCGCGACCAAGCGCTGACCGCAGGGTACCCACTCCCCGGGGCGGACGCGCCCGCCGCGGTGCTCGCAACGGCCGAAGCGTTCTACGTCGCGACCACACGGGAAGGCCGACAGCTCGAACGTCTTAACATCCGCGGCCTCGGCTTCCGGGCCCGCGCCCTGATCACCGTGACGACTGCCGGCGTGCTCCTCGACCTGGTCGGCGAGAACCCGGTCTTCATCCCCACAGAAGCCGTGACGGCTCTCGAAGACGCCACCTGGACCATCGACCGCGCCGTCGAGACCGGCGGCCTGCTCCTGCTCCGCTGGCGCCTCCAGCCGCACGCGGATGCCGCGGGCCAGGTCGTCGACAGCTACTTCCGCATCCTTGACCCCACCGAGCGCGCCCGCGTGAGCGCGTCGATCCGAACCGAAGCGGCGGGTGCCCTGCGCCCGGCCGCGCACGACGAAAGCGAGGCGTAGCGTGAGCGACACCGAGGCCCAGGCCCAGGCGACACCCGACGAGACGACACCCAGCACACCCACCACGCCGACCACGGCCCCCGCCGTGCTCGTCCTGGAGGACGGCAGGCGCTTCGTCGGCCGCGCATACGGCAGCCGCGGACAGACTCTCGGCGAGATCGTCTTCGCGACCGGGATGACCGGCTACCAGGAAACCCTGACCGACCCGTCATACGCCGGCCAGATCGTCCTGATGACCGCCCCGCACATCGGCAATACCGGGGCCAACGACGAGGACATGGAGTCCTCCCGGATCTGGGTCGCCGGATTCATCGTGCGCGAACCGGCCAGGATCGCCTCGAACTTCCGCTCGACGCGCACCCTCGACGAGGACCTCACGAACAATGAGGTCGTCGGGATCAGTGGCATCGACACCCGGGCGATCACCCGGCACATCCGCTCCGCCGGCGCCATGAAGAGCGGCATATTCTCCGGCCCCGCCTTCGACCTGTCGGCGGGGGAACAGCTCGAACTCGTCCGCGGCGGCGCCGCGATGCGCGGCCGCAACCTGTCGGACCAGGTCTCAACGGTCGAACCCTTCCAGATTCCGGCGAAGGGCGAGCGGATCGGCTCCGTTGCCGTGCTTGACCTCGGCGTCAAGACCTCGACGCTGAACTACCTCGCCGAACGCGGCTTCGAAGTACTCGTCCTGCCCCAGTCGGTCACGGCGGAGCACGTGCTCTCGCTGGGCCCGACCGCGCTGTTCTTCTCCAACGGACCAGGCGACCCCGCCGCGTCCGACGCGCACGTCACCCTGCTGCAGGAAGTGCTCCGGGCCGGGGTGCCGTACTTCGGCATCTGCTTCGGCAACCAGCTCCTCGGCAGGGCGCTCGGTTTCCGCACCTACAAGCTTCCCTTCGGCCACCGCGGAATCAACCAGCCGGTGCTCGACAAGACCACCGGCCGCGTCGAGATCACGTCGCAGAACCACGGCTTCGCCGTCGACATGCCGATCGAAGGCGTCAGTGACTCCCGAACCGGTTTCGGACGGGTCGAGGTCAGCCACTACAGCCTGAACGACCAGGTCGTCGAAGGCATCCGCTGCCTCGACATCCCGGCGTTCTCCGTGCAGTACCACCCCGAGTCTGCGGCAGGCCCGCACGACGCCAACTACCTCTTTGATCGGTTCAGGGACATGGTGACCGCCCACACGGCGGCCGCCGGAGCAGGAGACGCCAAGTAATGCCCAAGCGCGACGATATCAACAGCGTCCTGGTCATCGGAAGCGGGCCGATTGTGATCGGCCAGGCCTGCGAATTCGACTACTCCGGAACCCAGGCCTGCCGCGTGCTCCGCGCCGAGGGCGTCAGGGTGATCCTGGTCAACTCGAACCCGGCCACGATCATGACGGACCCCGACTTCGCGGATGCGACGTACATCGAGCCGATCACCCCGGAGATCCTCGAGACGATCATCGCCAAGGAACGCCCGGACGCGATCCTGCCGACCCTCGGCGGCCAGACCGCGCTCAACGCGGCCATCCAGCTGCACGAGCGCGGCATCCTCGAGAAGTACGACGTCGAACTGATCGGCGCATCCTTCGAGGCGATCCAGAAGGGCGAAGACCGCCAGATCTTCAAGCAGCTCGTACTGGACGCCGGCGCGGACGTCGCCCGTTCGCACATCGCGCACACCGTCGACGAGGCCATCGGCTTCGCCGAAGACCTCGGCTACCCGCTCGTGGTGCGCCCGTCGTTCACAATGGGCGGCCTCGGTTCCGGCTTCGCGTACACCGAAGAGGAACTGCGCCGCATCGTCGGCGACGGCCTGCACCAGAGCCCGACAACCGAGGTCCTCCTCGAGGAATCCATCCTCGGCTGGAAGGAATACGAACTCGAGATGATGCGCGACACGGCCGACAACACGGTCGTCGTCTGCTCGATCGAGAACGTCGACCCGGTCGGCGTACACACCGGCGACTCGATCACCGTCGCCCCCGCGCTCACGCTCACCGACCGCGAATACCAGAAGCTCCGCGACATCGGCATCGACATCATCCGCGCCGTCGGCGTCGACACCGGCGGCTGTAACATCCAGTTCGCGATCGACCCGGCCGACGGGCGCATCATCGTGATCGAGATGAACCCCCGGGTGTCCAGGTCATCCGCCCTCGCGAGCAAGGCCACCGGCTTCCCGATCGCGAAGATCGCCGCGAAGCTCGCCCTCGGCTACCGGCTCGACGAGATCCCGAACGACATCACCCAGGTCACCCCCGCAAGCTTCGAGCCGACCCTCGACTACGTCGTGGTCAAGGTGCCACGTTTCGCGTTCGAGAAATTCCCCGCCGCAGACCCGCGCCTCACCACGACCATGAAGTCCGTCGGCGAGGCCATGGCGATCGGCCGCACCTTCGCATCCGCCCTGCAAAAGGCACTGCGCTCGCTCGAGAAGCGTGGATCGTCGTTCCACTGGGGCGAGGAGACCCGCACGCTCGAGGAGCCTGCTCGAGGTCGCGTCGATCCCGACGGACGGACGAATCGTCACCGTGCAGCAGGCCCTCCGCAAGGGCGCCACGATCGACCAGGTCTTCGAAGCCACCAAGATCGACCCGTGGTTCATCGACCAGATCGTGCTCATCAACGAGATCGCCGACGAGGTCGCGGCCTCCGAACGGCTCGACACGGACATCCTCCGCACCGCGAAGGACCACGGTTTCTCCGACGCCCAGATCGGCGAACTCCGCGGCTTCGGTGAAGCGGATGTCCGCAAGGTCCGGCACATCCTCGGCGTGCGCCCGGTCTACAAGACCGTCGACACCTGCGCGGGGGAGTTCCCGGCCCTGACCCCGTACCACTACTCGAGCTACGACGAGGAGACCGAGGTCGTCCCGAGCGACCGCCGCAAGGTCGTCATCCTCGGCTCCGGTCCGAACCGCATCGGCCAGGGCGTCGAGTTCGACTACTCCTGCGTGCACGCCTCGTTCGCCCTCTCCGAGGCCGGCTACGAGACCATCATGATCAACTGCAACCCTGAGACCGTCTCGACGGACTACGACACGAGCGACCGGCTCTACTTCGAGCCGCTCACCCTCGAAGACGTGCTCGAGGTCATCCACGCGGAGAGCCAGAGCGGCGAACTCGTGGGCGTCGTCGTGCAGCTCGGCGGCCAGACGGCCCTCGGACTCGCGAAGGGACTCGAGGCGGAGGGCATTCCGATCCTCGGCACCTCGCCCACCGCGATCGACCTCGCGGAGGAGCGCGGCCTGTTCTCGAAGATCCTCGACGAGGCCGGCCTGCTCGCTCCCCGCAACGGCGTCGCCACCGACTTCACCGGTGCGGTCGTCGTCGCAGAGGAGATCGGTTACCCCGTCCTCGTCCGCCCGAGCTACGTGCTCGGCGGACGCGGCATGGAGATCATCTACGATTCCCTGTCGCTCGCGGACTACTTCGAGCGCATGCAGGGTCAGGGCATCATCGGCCCGTCGCACCCTGTGCTCGTCGACCGGTTCCTGGACGACGCGATCGAGATCGACGTCGACGCGATCTACGACGGGACCGAGCTCTACATCGGCGGCGTCATGGAGCACATCGAGGAAGCCGGCATCCACTCCGGGGACTCGAGCCTGCACCCTGCCGCCAGTGACCCTCGGCCGTGCCGAGATCAACCGGGTCCGCGAGGCCACCCTCGGCATCGCGCAGGGCATCGGCGTGCGCGGCCTGCTCAACGTGCAGTTCGCCATCGGCGCCGGTGTGCTCTACGTGCTCGAGGCCAACCCGCGGGCCTCCCGCACGGTGCCCTTCGTCGCCAAGGCGCTCGGGATCACCCTCGCCAAGGCCGCCGCGCTCATCATGGTCGGAACCAGCATCGCCGAGCTCAAGGCGAGTGGAAAGCTGCCGCTCATCGACGGCTCCCGTGTCCCGATGGAATCGCCGGTCGCCGTGAAGGAGGCCGTGCTGCCCTTCAACCGGTTCCGCACCCCGGAGGGTCACGTCGTCGATTCCGTGCTCGGCCCGGAGATGCGCTCGACCGGCGAGGTCATGGGTATCGACCGCGACTTCCCCCGCGCCTTCGCCAAGAGCCAGCTCGCCGCGTACGGCGGAATCCCGCTCAGCGGAACCGTGTTCGTCTCGGTCTCCGACCGCGACAAGCGTGCGATCATCCTGCCGATGCTGCGCCTGCAGCAGCTCGGCTACGAGATCGCCGCGACCGAGGGCACCGCGGAGGTGTTGCAGCGCAACGGAATCCGGGCGCGTGTCGTCACGAAGTTCAGCGAGAAGCAGGACGAGGAAGACACGTCGATCGTCGAATTGATTCGCAGGGAAGAGGTGCAGATCGTCATCAACACCCCCGGCGGTCGGACCGCCCGCGCAGACGGCTACGAGATCCGGGCGGCGGCCGTCGCCGCCGACCTGCCGCTGTTCACCACGATCGCGGAGCTCAGCGCCGCGGTCGCCTCCATCGACGCGATTCGAGGCGGGTTCGAGGTGACATCGCTCCAGGAGTATGCCCTCACGCGGGAAGCCCTGCTGTGACCGGCGCCACGTTCGGCGACCGCCTCGACGACGCCTTCGGCCGGTGGGGCCAGCTCTGCGTGGGTATCGATCCGCACGCCTGGCTGCTGTCGGACTGGAACCTGCCGGACACCGCTGACGGCGCCGAGACCTTCGGGCGTCTCGTCGTCGCCGCGTGCGCGGGCCGGGTCGGCCTCGTCAAGCCCCAGCTCGCCTTCTACGAGCGGTTCGGGTCGCGGGGCTACCTCGCCTTCGAACGCGTGCTCGCGGACGCCCACGCCGCAGAACTGCTCGTGATCGCGGACGTCAAGCGCGGCGACCTCGGAACGAGCGTCGCGGCATACGGCGAGGCCTGGCTCACCCCCGGGTCCCCGCTCGAAGTGGACGCGATCACCGTCAACGCGTACATGGGCGTCGGTTCTCTCGAGCCGGTCTTCGAACTGGCCGCCGCTGCGGGCAAGGGGCTCTTCGTGCTCTCCGCGACCTCGAATCCGGAGGCGAGCGCTGTCCAGCGCGCCCGAGTCCCCGATGGTCCCTATGCCGGGGGCACGGTGGCCCGCGCCGTCTTCGACGACGTCGCCGAGCGCAACCTGGGGGCGGGGGCAACCGGCAGGCTCGGCTCCATCGGCGTCGTGCTCGGCGCGACCCTCGACCTTGCCGATTTCGGCCTCGACCTCTCTGCGGCACCCCCTTTCGGAGCCACTCCGATCCTCGCTCCCGGATTTGGTCACCAGGGTGCGCATGTCGCTGATCTGGGAAACCTCTTTGGGGGGTACGCTCAAACCGTAATAGTGAGTGAATCTCGTAGCGTATTGTCGGCAGGCCCGGAACGAATCGGACAGGCGATCGCACGCCGAGTACTTGAAGCAGGAGCGGCCCGTGGCTGAGAATCGCCCTACCCCACCAGACGTCGATCGAGTTGCCGCATCGCGCGCAGCCGTCGCAGCGCGCCGAGCGCGCGCAGCGGTCAAGGCCGAGATCGCGGCAGGGAAGCGCACACCGCTTGCCGTGCTCGCCACCGCCATCGATCATCCGGACGGCGTCGAAGGACGCCTGCGCGCGACGGAGTTCCTCGTCAGCATCCCGGCCATCGGAGTCACGAAGATGCGCCGGATCATGACCCAGCTCAAGATCTCGCCGTCCAAACGGCTCGGCGGCCTCGGCAAGCACCAGCGCGACCGTTTGCGTGAGTTCCTCGCCACCCGGACCGTCTCCCGTCGTGGGTCCTCCGACGCACACCTCGTCGTGCTCGCAGGGCCGACGGCGGTCGGCAAGGGTGCCGTCGCCGGCTACATCCGGGAGAACTACCCCGATGTGCTGCTCTCCGTGTCGGCAACGACCCGCGCCCCTCGGCCTGGCGAAGTCGAAGGAAAGAGCTATTTCTTCGTCACCGATGAGGAATTCGACCGCATGGTCGCGTCGGGGGAGCTCCTCGAGTGGGCCGTCGTCCACAATGCCTTCCGCTACGGAACCCCGCGCGAACCCGTGGAACAGGCGCTCGCGAGCGGCCACAGCGTCCTCCTCGAAATCGATCTGCAGGGGGCACGCTCCGTCCGCGCGGCCATGCCGGAAGCGCGAATGGTCTTCCTGCTTCCGCCGAGCTGGGACGAACTGGTGCGCCGACTGATCGGCCGCGGCACCGAAAGCCCCGCGGAACAGGCCCGCCGCCTGGAGACCGCGAAGCTCGAACTGGCCGCCCAGGACGAGTTCGATTTCCGCGTGGTC
This sequence comes from Cryobacterium breve, assembly GCF_027594785.1. GTDB lineage: Bacteria > Actinomycetota > Actinomycetes > Actinomycetales > Microbacteriaceae > Cryobacterium > Cryobacterium breve_A. The sequence continues at coordinate 605,487 of NZ_CP075584.1, read as the reverse complement.
AACCAGGAGGTCAATGTAGCGGCCCGGGAAGTCGTAGACTTGATGAATCTGCGTAAAGCGCCCTCGCTGCTTTGACGCACCCCGACTTATCCGTCTACTCGCCGCAAACGCTCTGAAGGAGTGCCACCTTGGCCAACAAGCCCACCGGTATCATTGACCCGCCCATCGACGACCTGCTCACCAAGGTCGACTCCAAGTACGCGCTCGTGATCTTCGCGTCCAAGCGCGCCCGCCAGATCAACGACTACTACGCCGACCTGCACGAAGGCAGCCTCTTCGACAACGTCGGTCCGCTCGTCGACTCCACCGTCGACGACAAGCCGCTCTCCGTGGCACTTCGCGAAATCAACGAAGACAAGCTCGTCTCCCGCCCGATCGTCGAGTAGCGCCCCGCGAAGCGCGCAGGATGTCGCACGGACGCACGATCGTCGTCGGAATCACCGGCGGCATCGCCGCGTACAAAGCGGTCAACATCGTGCGCGCTTTTGTGCTGCTCGGGGACTCCGTGCACGTGGTGGCGACGCCCGCGGCGTTGCGCTTCGTCGGCAGGCCGACACTCGAGGCGATCTCACGGAACCCCGTGCACACCGATCTCTACGAAGGTGTCGCTGAAGTGCGCCACGTCGCCATCGGCCAGTCCGCGGACCTGATCGTCGTGGCTCCTGCGACGGCGAACACGATCGCCAAGCTCGCGGCCGGCCTCGCCGACGACCTGCTCGGCAACACGATCCTCGCGAGCACCGCGCCACTCGTGATCGCCCCGGCGATGCATACCGAGATGTGGAACAATCCGGCGACGGTGCACAACGTGCAGACCCTTCGAAACCGCGGCGTCATCGTCGTCGGCCCCGGCGTTGGGCGCCTGACCGGATCGGATTCCGGTGCCGGCCGGATGGAGGAACCGGACGTCATCGTCTCTGCGGCCCTCGCGGCCCTGCACCCGGCCGGCCCGGCCAGGGACCTCTCCGGCAGGCGCATCGTCATCACCGCGGGCGGCACCAGGGAACCCCTCGACCCCGTCCGCTTCCTCGGCAACCGATCGAGCGGCAAGCAGGGCGTCCGCCTCGCCGAGGCCGCCACGGCGCGGGGAGCGTCGGTCGTACTGGTCGCCGCGAACCTCGAGATTCCGGTGCCGGCGGGCATCGAGACGCGCCTCGTCGGCACAGCACTCGAACTCCAGTCCGCCGTGACCGAGGCGGCCGTCGGCGCGGACGCCGTCATCATGGCCGCAGCCGTGGCCGACTACCGCCCGGCGACGGTCCGGGGCGACAAGATCAAGAAAGAGGATGTGGGGGACACCCTCACTCTCGAACTCGTCCGGAACCCGGACATCCTCGCCGGCCTCGCGGCGGCGAAGACGGCGGGTCAGCTCGTGATCGGTTTCGCGGCGGAGACGGAGGCCGACCCTGACCGGCTCCTCTCCCTCGGCCGGGAGAAGCTCGCGCGCAAGGGCTGCGACTACCTCGTTCTCAACAGGGTCGGCTGGACAGAAGGCTTCGCCGCGGAACGTAACGAGGTTCGGATCATCGATTCGGCCGGAGTTATAGTGGCGGAGGCCGCGGGGACGAAAATGTCGGTGGCCGGCCGCATCCTTGATGTCGTGGTCACCGGACTCGGCTGACACCTTCGTGCATACTTCTTTTCCATCATCAACACAGAGACAGGCCAGATGAGCGATCTTCGCCTCTTCACTTCCGAATCCGTCACCGAGGGTCACCCGGACAAGATCTGCGACCAGATCTCCGACAGCATCCTCGACGCCCTCCTCACCGAGGATCCGAACAGCCGCGTGGCCGTCGAGACCCTGGTCACGACCGGCCTCGTGCACGTCGCGGGAGAAGTGTCGACGGAAGCGTACGTCGAGATCCCGTCGATCGTGCGCAAGTGCATCACCGACATCGGGTACGACTCCTCGGACGTCTGGTTCGACGGTCGCTCCTGCGGGGTCGAAATCTCGATCGGCGGCCAGTCTCCGGACATCGCACAGGGCGTCGACGACGCATTCGAGCACCGCGAACAGGCCAGTGTCGAAGACTACGACCGCCAGGGTGCAGGCGACCAGGGCATCATGTTCGGCTATGCCACCCGGGAGACTCCCGAGCTCATGCCGATCCCGATCTGGATCGCGCACCGCCTCGCCGAACGCCTCGCCGAGGTTCGCAAGTCCGGCGAACTCGACTACCTCCGCCCCGACGGCAAGACCCAGGTCACGATCGGCTATGACGGCATCATCCCGCGCACCGTCGAGACCGTCGTCCTGTCCACCCAGCACGCCCCCTCCGTCACGACGGAGCGTCTCCGCGCCGAGATCGAAGAGCTCGTGATCCGCCCGGTGCTGTCTCGCGTCGAACTCGATTCGTCGAGCCTGACCATGCTGATCAACCCGACCGGTCGCTTCGAGATCGGCGGGCCGCAGGGCGACGCCGGACTCACCGGCCGCAAGATCATCATCGACACCTACGGCGGATCGAGCCGTCACGGCGGTGGCGCCTTCAGCGGTAAGGACCCGTCCAAGGTCGACCGTTCCGCCGCATACGCGATGCGCTGGGTCGCCAAGAACGCCGTCGCCGCCGGGCTTGCCGAACGACTCGAGATCCAGGTCGCGTACGCGATCGGCAAAGCTGCGCCGGTCGGGCTCTACGTCGAGACCTTCGGAACCGGGGCACTGCCCGACAAGGAGATCACCGCGGCGATCCGCGAGGTCTTCGACCTGCGCCCCGCCGCGATCATCCACCACCTCGACCTGCTCCGCCCGATCTACCAGAAGACGGCGACCTACGGTCATTTCGGTCGCGAACTGCCCGAGTTCACCTGGGAGAGGCTGGACCGCGTCGACGAACTGAGAAGCGCCTCCGGGATTTGATCGTGGGACGCACGGGCCTCGTGGCACGCGTCCTGATCGAGTCGACGCTGCCCCAGCTCGACCATCTCTTCGACTACGGCATCCCGGACGAGCTCGCCGCCGCTGCGCGGCCAGGGGTGCGGGTCCGGGTGCCGTTGCGCTCGGCCGGGCGCGTCGCCGACGCGTACCTGATCGAGGTGCTCGATGCCGGGGGATCCGTCGTCTCCACCCTGAACGCACCGGCGGGCGATACCGAGCCCCCGAAGGGTGCCGGTGCCGACTTCCACGGCGCCCTGAGCCCGATCGAGGCCATCGTGTCCGCGGCGCCCGTGCTCACGGCGGAGGTCTGGCGTCTCGCCCGCCGGGTCGCCGATCGCGCGGCCGGCAACGCGAGCGATGTGCTCCGGCTCGCGATCCCCCCTCGCGCGGTGCGGGTCGAGAAGGCGTGGCTCGCCGCGCAGGAGCAGGACGCGGGCGAGCAGGCCGCGCAGGACCAGGCCGAACCCGATTCGGAAACCGAGCCGGCGTCAGCCTCCGGTTTCCCGGACTACCCGGCCGGTCTGCTCGACGCGGCCCTCGCCGAGCAGAAGCGGCTCAGCGTGGCCGCAGTACCCGCCCTCGTCGCCCTGCCGGACGGGCGCACCGTCGGCCACTGGGCGACCACGATGGCCGAACTCGCCGCAGCAACCGTACGGAGCGGGCGAAGCGCCATCCTCTGTGTTCCCGACTACCGCGACCAGGACCAGCTCCAGGCCGCCCTCGACGTCTGCGCGCCGGCAGGCACGGTGAGCAGGGTCGACGCCCGCCAGCCCAACCCCGAGCGCTACCGGGCCTTCCTCTCCTGCCTGGAACCCACTCCGCGGATCATTCTCGGCAACCGGTCCGCGGTCTATGCGCCCGCTCACAACCTCGGGGCGATCCTGCTCTGGGACGACGGGGACCCGCTGCACTCCGAACCGCTCAGTCCGTACGTCAACGCCCGCGACGCCGCACTGGTCCGCCAGGCCCTGAGCGGCTGCGCACTGATGTTCGTCGGGTACACCCGCAGCGTGCCCGTGCAGCGGTTGCTCGAACTGGGCTTCCTCGGCGAGGCGCATCCCCTGAGCCCGCGTCATCCTCGGGTGATCCCCACCGAATTCCAGCTCAGCCCCGACCGTCAGGAGCGGACCAACCGGATCCCCTCCGCCGCCTGGCAGGTGGCCAGAGCCGCCCTCGCCGAAGGACCTGTGCTCGTGCAGGTCGCAAGCCCGGGGTACGCGCCGACCCTCGCGTGCCAGACCTGCAAGAAATCGGCCCGCTGCACGCACTGCCAGGGACCGCTCGCCCTCGCGAGCGCGAACGCCGTGCCCTCCTGCCGCTGGTGCGGCAAGCTCGCCGCCGGCTGGAGCCTGCCTGCACTGCGAGGGCACGTCCCTGCGGGTCGTGTCGCTCGGAACCGGGCGCACCGCAGAGGAACTGGGCCGCGCTTTTCCCGGCTCGCTCGTCCTCGTCGCCGACGGGGAGCATCCGCTGCAGCAGATCGGGGCGGCCCCCGCCCTCGTCGTCGCGACGCGCGGGGCCGAGCCGATCCCCGCGGGCGGCTACCGGGCGATCCTCCTCCTCGACGGTGAGAAGATGCTCGCCCGCGAGTCCCTCGGCGTCGCAGAGGACTGCCTCCGGTGGTGGAGCAATGCAGCTGCCCTTGCAGCGCCCGGCGCGTCCGTCATGCTCGCCGGGGTCGGCGGGGCCCTCGCGACGGCGCTCAACGCGTGGCAGCCCGGCGCCTTCGCGGCGGCAGAACTCGCGGACCGCAGGCAGTTGCGCTTCCCGCCCGCCGTGCGCGTCGCCTCGGTCACGGGGACAGCGGCCGACGTCGCCGCAGCGGTCGAGGGCCTCGCGGACGTGGCAGGCCTCGACGTGCTCGGTCCGGTCACGACCGACGATCCGCTTGTCCGGGCCGTCGTGCGATTCAACTACGCGGACGGCGACGAGGTGGCCAGGCTCGTGAAGGCCGCGATCGTGCGCAATGCAGCCCGCCGCCGCCGGCCGAAAGGCGCCGCCTTCCGCCCGGCACCTACACTCAAAGTACGATTCGACGACCCGGAGCCTGCTCTAAATGAAACTCGTATTCGCGGGCACGCCCCAGGTGGCGGTGCCCAGTCTCCAGGCCCTTGCCGACTCGCCGCACTCCATCGCGGCCGTCATCACCCGGGCGGATGCCCCCTCGGCCGGAAGCGCGTGCTCACCCCGTCGCCCCTCGCGCAGGCCGCTGCCGGGCTCGGGCTACCTCTGCTCAAGACCAATCGCCTCGACGCTGCGGCGACGGAACAAATCGACGCCCTCGCACCAGACCTCGGCGTCATCGTCGCATACGGCGGGCTCGTCCGGGAGCCCCTGCTCTCGGTTCCGCGCCTCGGCTGGATCAACCTGCACTTCTCCCTGTTGCCGCGCTGGCGCGGTGCCGCGCCGGTGCAGCGCGCCATCATGGCCGGCGACGAACGGACCGGAGCGGCCGTCTTCCAGCTCGTCGCCGAGCTCGACGCCGGTGCCGTGTTCGCGAGCTTCTCCGAACCGATCTCCCGGCACGCGACCGCGGGCGGGCTCCTCGAGTCCCTGAGCCACAGCGGTGCCGTGCTGCTCAGGAACGTCGTCGACCAGCTCGAGGCCGGCACGATCGAGGCAGTGCCCCAAGTGGGCGAGCCGACCACCGCCGCCAAGCTCGGCCTCGCCGATGCCAGGATCGACTGGGTCGCATCCGCTGACACCGTCTACAACCGGGTGCGCGGCGTGACGCCGGAACCCGGAGCCTTCACCATGCTCGGCGACGCGCGCCTCAAGGTCCTCGACCTCGCGCCGACCCACGGCGCCCAGCCGCTTCCGGCGGGCGTGATTCGCGAATTCGACAAGAAAGTGCTGGTAGGAACCGGGACGGAGCCGCTCGAGCTCGTCACGGTGCAACCGGCTGGAAAGACACAGATGAAGGCAATCGACTGGTGGCGCGGCATGGCAGCGACGGACGTGGTCGCCTCATGAGCGTCCAGCAGCACCAGGGCTTCGTCCAGCCCGCCCGCCGGGTCGCATACGAGGTCATCGCCGCTGTCCGCGAGTCGGATGCCTACGCGAACCTGCTGCTGCCGACCCGCATCCAGCGGGCCGCACTCAGCACGGCGGATGCCGCCCTCGCGACCGAACTGACCTACGGCACCCTGCGCATGCAGGGCTACTACGACCTCGTGATCGCGGAAGCGGCGGGCCGGCCGGTCACCGCGATCGACCCGGCCATCCTCGACGTGCTGCGCCTCGGCGCCCACCAGCTGCTCGCGACGCGCGTGGCGACCCACGCCGCCGTCAACGAATCCGTCGAACTGGCCCGGCAGGTCGGCTCCCGCGCCGCCACGGGCTTCACCAACGGCGTGCTCCGCACCATCTCCCGCTCGACCCCGGAGGAGTGGCGCGAACGGGTCCTCGCCGGAGCAAGCTCCGCAGACGACCGGCTCGCCGCCGAACACTCGCACCCGGTCTGGGTCGTGCGCGCCTTTCGGCAGTCGCTGCGCCTCGAGGGTCGTGAGGCCGAACTCGAAGACCTGCTCATCGCCGACAACGCCGCACCCCGGGTCAACATGGTCGCGCTGCCGGGCATCACGACGGCGGAGGAGACCGCGGGCCTCGGCCGCCCCAACGAGTATTCCCCGGTCGGGTTCATGCTCGCGGGCGGGGATCCCGTGCACCTCGTCAACGATCATGACGGCCGCATCCGGGTGCAGGACGAGGGCTCCCAGCTCGCGGCGCTCACCCTGAGCCGGGCCCGCCCCATCACACCTGGCGAACGCTGGCTCGACCTGTGCGCCGGACCCGGCGGCAAGGCCGCACTGCTCGCCGCCGAAGCACGCGCGGGCGGCGCCGAACTCGTCGCGAACGAGCTCGTTCCGGCCAGGGCCACGCTCGTGCGCCGCGCCCTCGCCGCGGTTCCCGGCACCGTGCCGGTCTGGGAACTCGACGGGACCCGCATCGCCGTCAATCACGCAGAGGAATTCGACCGGATCCTGCTCGACGCCCCGTGCACGGGCCTCGGTGCCCTGCGACGCCGGCCCGAGGCGCGCTGGCGCAAGCTCCCGCGCGACGTCGCCGAACTCTCCGACCTGCAGTCCGGCCTCATCGACGCCGCTCTCGGCGCCCTGAAGCCCGGCGGCCTCCTCGCGTACGTCACGTGTTCCCCGCATATCGCGGAGAGCCGCGGTATCGTCGCGACGGCGCTGAAGAAGTGGGGAGACCGCGTGCGGGCCGTCGACACGGCCGCGGTCGTCCAGGGATTCAGCGGTACCCCGCTCGACCTGCCGGGCGACGGAACGAGTGTGCAACTGTGGCCGCACCGCCACGGCACCGACGCGATGTTCATCACCCTGCTCGAGCGCACCGCTGGGCAATACTCCTGAGGTGTCGCATATCGACGTTCGCCGGGCGAATGAAGGTCGATGTGCGACACCTCACGGAGCGGGGCGGCGTGCCCGCGGCGCTAGGGTGAAGGCATGCCGATCAGGATCAGCCCCAGCATTCTCGCCGCCGACTTCGCGAACCTGGAACGCGACCTCGGCCGCATCCGCACAGCGGACCTCGTGCACGTCGACGTGATGGACAACCATTTCGTGCCGAACCTGACCTTCGGACTCCCCGTCGCCGAGCGCATCATGCAGGTCTCCAGACTGCCCGTCGACGCGCACCTCATGATCGAGGAGCCGGAACGGTGGGCACCGCAATTCGCAAGCGCCGGTGCATTCTCTGTGACGTTCCACGGCGAGGCGACGACAAACCCCGTCCAGCTCGCCCGCAAGCTCCGCGCAGCCGGCGCACGCGCGGGCATCGCCCTGAAACCAGGCACCGCCGTCGAGCCCTATCTCGAATTCCTCGCCGAATTCGACCAGATCCTCGTGATGACGGTCGAGCCCGGTTTCGGGGGCCAGTCCTTCCTGCCGTCGACGATGCGCAAGCTCCGCACGGTGGCGGATGCCGTCAGCGCCAGTGGCAGGGACATCTGGCTTCAGGTCGACGGCGGCATCACCGAGGAGACCATCGTTGTGGCCGCAGAGGCGGGAGCCTGACACCTTCGTCGCCGGCTCGAGCGTCTTCGGCTATCCCGATCCCGAGGCCAGGATCGCACTCCTGAGAACCGCCGCGACCGCGCACTCGCACGCGCACTAGTAACCTAGGGGAGTGAAAACATTCGACGACCTCTTCGCTGAACTGGGCGAAAAAGCACTCAACCGGCCGGAAGGCTCCGGAACCGTCCGTGAACTCGACGCGGGAGTGCATGCCATCGGCAAGAAGATCGTCGAGGAAGCCGCCGAAGTCTGGATGGCCGCGGAGTTCCAGAGCGACGAGGAAACCGCTGCCGAGATGAGCCAGCTGCTGTACCACGTGCAGGTCATGATGCTGGCGAAGGGGCTCACCCTCGCCGACGTCTACAAGCACCTCTGAACCGTCGCTGCGGCGGCCGGTTCCGCCGTTCCCGAGACGCTACCCCCAAGAACTGACCTGTTGAGAGTGTTGAGATGCTGAGAATTGCCGTGCCCAACAAGGGCTCCCTGTCCGAAACCGCGGCGCAGATGCTGCACGAGGCCGGGTACACCGGGCGTCGCGACCCGCGCGACCTCGTCGTGTCCGACCCGCGCAACGGCGTCGAGTTCTTCTACCTGCGTCCGCGGGACATCGCCACCTACGTCGGCAGCGGGGCGCTCGACGTCGGAATCACCGGCCGGGACCTTCTGCTTGATTCCGGCTCCCCGGCACGAGAGATCGCGAGCCTCGACTTCGGCGACTCGACCTTCCGCTTCGCGGGCCCCGCCGGACGCTTCGGCGAGCTGAGCGACCTCGAAGGGCTCCGCGTCGCGACGAGCTACCCCGGTCTCGTCGAAGCCTTCCTGGCCCGTCACTCCGTCACGGTCACCCTCGTGACCCTCGACGGCGCCGTCGAGTCCGCCGTGCAGCTCGGTGTCGCGGATGCCGTCGCCGACGTCGTCTCGACCGGAACGACCCTGCGCAAGGCCGGCCTCGAGATCTTCGGCCCCGTGATCCTCGAATCGACGGCGGTCCTGATCACCTCCGAAAATGAGAACACCGGGATCCACACGCTCCTCCGTCGCCTGCAGGGCGTGCTCGTCGCACGCCAGTACGTGCTGATGGACTACGACATCCCCCTCGTCAAACTCGACGCGGCCTGCCTGCTGGCTCCCGGAATCGAGTCGCCGACGGTGTCGAGCCTGCACGACCCCGATTGGGTCGCCGTGCGAGTGATGGTCCCGCGCCACGACAGCAACCACATCATGGACGCCCTCTACGAACTCGGCGCCCGGGCCATCCTGATCAGCGCCATCCACAACGCCCGCCTCTAGGGCCCGATCGTGGGCAGAATAGCAGCGGAGGTGCAATCGTGAGTCTTGCCGTGCGGGTCATCCCGTGCCTCGACGTGGCCAACGGCCGGGTCGTCAAGGGCGTCAACTTCCAGAACCTCAGGGATGCGGGCGACCCGGTCGAACTGGCCCGCCGGTACTACGAGCAGGGCGCAGACGAACTCACGTTCCTCGACGTCACCGCGACCGTCGACAACCGGGCGACGACGTACGACGTCGTGCGCGCCACCGCAGAACAGGTCTTCATCCCGCTCACCGTCGGCGGCGGCATCCGGGGTGTCGAGGACGTCTCCCGGCTGCAGGCGAGCGGGGCCGACAAGGTCGGCGTCAACAGCGCCGCGATCCTCCGCCCAGCCCTGATCGGCGAGATCGCCGACCGCTTCGGCTCCCAGGTGCTCGTGCTCTCGCTCGATGTGAAGCGCAGCGGCCGCACGGAGTCCGGCTTCGTCGTGACGACCCACGGCGGTCGCACCGAGACCGACCTCGACGCCCTCGCCTGGGCGCGGCTCGCGATCGAACTCGGCGCGGGGGAACTGCTCGTGAACTCCATCGACGCGGACGGCACCAAGGCCGGGTTCGACCTCGAACTCATCGGCCTGATGCGCGATCTGAGCACCGTTCCGGTGATCGCCTCGGGCGGCGCCGGGCGGGTCGAAGACTTTCCGCCCGCCATCCGGGCGGGCGCGGACGCCGTTCTTGCGGCATCCGTCTTCCACAACGGCGAGCTCAGCATCGGAGACGTCAAACACGAACTCGCCAGGGAAGGACTCGTGGTGCGCTGATGACACCCCTGCAGACCATGGAGGACGCCCTCGGGTGCGCCGTCTTCAATGCGGACGGCCTCCTGCCCGCCGTGATCCAGCAGTGGGACACCCGTGAGGTGCTCATGCTCGGCTGGATGGACGAGGAAGCCCTCCGGCGGACCTTCTCAGAGGGCCGCGTGACGTTCTGGTCGCGCTCGCGCCAGGAATACTGGCGCAAGGGTGACACGTCCGGGCACGCCCAGTACGTGCACGGCGCCGCGTTCGACTGTGACTCAGACACCCTGCTCGTGCAGGTCGACCAGGTGGGCGGCGCCTGCCACACCGGAACCCGCACGTGCTTCGACGGGCGGGACATCGACGTCGCCCACGGCGTAACGCCCGCTGCCACCCCCGACGCCCCGGACGGAGAACACGCATGACGACGGATGCCCCCACGACGACGGCAGGCACGACAACCGCTGGTACCACAACGGCAGGCACGACGACGGCGGCGCAGTTCGACGAGCTCGTGGCCGGGCACCGCGTCATCCCCGTGATTCGCGAACTCTTCGCCGACGGTGAGACCCCCGTCGGCATCTACCGCAAGCTCGCGGCCGGGCAGCCGGGCAGCTTCCTGCTCGAATCGGCGGAACAGGGCGGGATCTGGTCCCGGTTCTCCTTCGTCGGGGTGTCTTCGTTCGGCGTCCTCACCCAGGAGGGTTCGGAAACCCGGTGGATCCCGTACGGCGTCGACGCCGCACGCGTCCTCGGCCCTGCGGCGGCCCAGCCGCCGCTCGAGGCCCCTCGCCACCCTGTACGCCCGCTGGCAGACTCCCCGGCTCCCCGAGCACCCGCCCCTGACCGGTGGTCTCGTCGGCTTCATCGGCTGGGAGGCCGTTCGCCAGCTGGAGCGGCTGCCCAACCAGCCCACCGCCGACTACGACGTACCCGGCCAGGCCTTCAGCTTCGTGGCCGACCTCGTCGCGATCGACCACAAGTTCGGCACCGTCCAGCTGATCGCCAACGTCCTGAACGACGGGATCGATGCCGCAGACACCCTGTGGGCGAGCGCCCAGGCCAGGCTCGATTCGATGCAGGCCCGGCTCGCCGTGCCCGCGGAGGCCTGGCTCGCCGAGGTCGACATGTCGGCCCCCGCGACCATGCGCGCCAGGACCACCCGCGACGACTTCCTCGCCTCCGTCGACACCGCCAAGCAGCACATCGTCGATGGGGACATCTTCCAGGTCGTCATCTCCCAGCGTTTCGACCAGGACTGCACCGCGGACCCGATCGACGTCTACCGGGTGCTTCGCAGCCTCAACCCCAGCCCGTACATGTATCTGCTCGGCCTCGAATCCGCCGCGGGGGAGCCGTACTGGATCGTCGGATCCTCCCCTGAGGCCCTCGTCAAGGTGCAGAACGGACGCGTGTTCACCCACCCGATCGCCGGATCCAAGCCGCGCGGCGCAACCCCGGAGCAGGACGCCGACTTCGAGACCGAGCTCGCCGGGGACCCCAAGGAGGGTGCTGAACACCTGATGCTCGTCGACCTCGCGAGGAACGACCTGCTCAAGGTCTGCGCACCCGGCTCCGTCGAGGTCACCGAGTTCAAGCGCATCGAACGCTTCCAGCCACATCATGCACCTCGTCTCCTCCGTCGAGGGCAACCTGCTGCCTCGGAAGACGGCCATCGACGTGTTCCGGGCGACCTTTCCCGCCGGAACGCTGTCCGGGGCCCCGAAGCCACGGGCGCTTGAAATCATCGACGACCTCGAACCCACCCAGCGCGGTGTCTACGGGGGCGTGGTCGGCTACTTCGGGTTTGCCGGAGACGCCGACCTGGCCATTGCCATCCGTACGGCGACGATCAGCAACGGCGTCGCCAGGGTGCAGGCCGGGGGAGGCCTCGTCGCGGACTCCGATCCCGCGAGTGAGTTCCAGGAATCGGTCAACAAGGCCACGGCGCCGCTGCGCGCCGTGGCGATCGCCAACGCCATGAAGCGGGTGCACTAGGTGAAGCGAACCGGCCGCACCCTCAAGCTCCGGCTGGTGCTCCTCGTGATCGCCGCCAGCGGACTCGCACTCCTCGCCTGGAGCCAGGTCTGGGTCGACGTGCGCGTCGTGCAGGGATCCTCGACCGTCCAGCTCCCGATCAGCGGTTCGACTGCCGCGGGCGCGCTGAGCGCCCTCTCCCTGGCCGGCATCGCCCTTGCCGGCGCGCTCACGATCGCGGGCCCCGTGATCCGGGTGGTGCTCGGCGCGCTCGAGGTGCTGCTCGGCTTCTCGGTCTCGCTCGGCGCCGGCCTCGCCATCGGAAACCCCGCGGCCGCGAGCGCGGCCGCCATCACCAAGGCGACCGGCATCGCCGGCAACGCCTCGATCCAGGACGGCGTGACGGCTGCGGCCCTGACGCCCTGGGCCTTCGCCGGTTTCGCGGCCGGCGTCGTGATGGTCGCCGCCGGTGTCGGCATCCTCGTGACGGGTCCCCGCTGGCCCGGCACGACGAGCAGATACCAGGCCGTGCGTTTCGAGTCCGCAGACGGTGCCCCCGGCGCCCTCGGTGCAGCGGCCGTCGCCCCCGGCACGACGGCGGGTGCGGACGATCGCGAGGATGCCGTCATCACCTGGGACGGGCTGACCCGCGGCGACGACCCCACCGATACGGCCGGTGACCGGTGACCTGTGATCGACGCCGCCGCTAGACTTGAGCAGCACCAGGACCCACATTCCACGCGTTCGCAGAGGACGCCCCTCCGTACGCAGTTGACGCCCAAAAGGAGAACCATGAGCTTCGAGTCGGTAGACCCAGGCGAAGGCCACTCGATCGCGGCCTGGACGGCCGTCGTCGTCATGCTCGTTGCGATCACGATCGGCACCGTCGCTTTCTTCCTCAACGTGCCATGGCTGGTGTGGGCCTCTGCGGTGCTCCTCGTCCTCGGCCCCATCGTCGGCTTCGTTCTGAGCCGGCTGGGCTACGGCGTCGCCGACGCCGCGCCGCACGAGAGTCATTAGCCGAGTGCTTTCCGAACTCCTCGCCGGGGCACTGTCCGACGCCGCAGAACGGCGCCTGACCCGCCCGTATGCCGCCGTTGAATCGGCGGCCCTCGATCGCTCCCCCGCCATAGACGCCCTGCACGCCCTCACACCGGCCGAGAGGGTGAAGATCATCGCGGAGGTGAAGCGGGCGAGTCCGTCCCGTGGCACCCTCGCCGAAATCTCCGATCCGGCGGCCCTCGCCGTCTCCTACGAGTTCGGTGGGGCGAGCGCCATCAGCGTGCTCACCGAAGGACGCCGGTTCCTCGGGTCCCTCGCCGACCTCGAACAGGTGCGCGCCGCCGTGTCCGTCCCCGTGCTCCGGAAGGACTTCATCGGCGAGCCGTACCAGGTCCTCGAAGCGAGGGCCGCAGGAGCCGACCTCGTGCTCCTCATCGTCGCCGCGCTCGACCAGGCCACCCTGGGATCCCTTCAGGCCCTCGTGCGCGAACTCGGCATGACGGCTCTCGTCGAGACCCACAGTGCCGAAGAGGTCGACCGCGCACTCGACGTCGGTGCGAGCCTCGTCGGGGTCAACGCCCGCGACCTGTCGACGTTCCAGCTCGACCAGGAGCTCTTCGGCCGCCTCGCCGACCGCATCCCCTCCGGCGTCGTCCGCGTCGCCGAATCAGCGGTCAAGACGGCCGCGGACGTCGCCCACTACCGTGCCGCCGGCGCCGACGTCGTCCTTGTCGGCGAAGCGCTCGTCACGAACGATCCCATCCTCACCCTTACCGAATTTCTGGCGGTTTTAAATGTCAACGTCCCTTCGAACCGAAACAGGCCCCTACTTCGGCGACTTCGGAGGCCGGTTCGTCCCGGAGTCGCTCGTGGCAGCCCTCGACGAGCTCACGAAAGAATATTCGCTGGCAAAGGTCGACCCGGCCTTCGCGGCCGAGCTGATGGAACTCCACAAGAGCTACACGGGACGCCCGTCGATCATCACGGAGGTGCCGCGGTTCGCCGCGCACGCCGGTGGCGCCCGGGTGATCCTCAAGCGGGAAGACCTCAACCACACCGGGTCACACAAGATCAACAACGCCCTCGGCCAGGCGCTCCTCACCAAGCGCATCGGCAAGACCCGGGTCATCGCCGAGACCGGCGCCGGCCAGCACGGCGTCGCGACCGCGACCGTCGCCGCCCTGTTCGGGCTCGACTGCGTGGTCTACATGGGCGAGGTCGACACCGAACGGCAAGCCCTCAACGTCGCACGGATGCGCCTCCTCGGCGCAGAGGTCGTCTCCGTCCGCACCGGGTCACGCACCCTCAAGGACGCGATCAACGACGCCATGCGCGACTGGGTCACGAACGTCGAGACCACCAACTACATCTTCGGCACCGTCGCAGGTCCGCATCCGTTCCCCGCCATGGTGCGCGACTTCCAGAAGATCATCGGAGAAGAAGCCCGCGCCCAGGTACTCGAGCTCACCGGGCGCCTCCCCGACGCCGTCACGGCCTGCGTCGGCGGCGGCTCCAACGCCATCGGAATCTTCTGACGCCTTCCTGGACGACCCCGACGTCGCCCTCTACGGGTATGAGGCAGGCGGAGAGGGCGTCGAGACCCCTCGCCACGCCGCGACCCTGACCAAGGGCCGCCCGGGGATCCTGCACGGGGCACGCAGCCTCATGCTCCAGGACGAGGACGGCCAGACCGTCGAGTCGCACTCCATTTCGGCCGGGCTCGACTACCCGGGCGTCGGACCCGAGCACTCCTGGCTCTCGACCATCGGACGGGCCACCTACCTGCCGGTCACAGACGCAGCGGCGATGGACGCGTTCCGCCTCCTCAGCCGCACGGAGGGCATCATCCCGGCAATCGAGTCGGCCCACGCCCTCGCCGGAACCCTCGAGCTCGGCAAACGTCTCGGACCGGAGGCGACCATCCTGGTGAGCCTCAGCGGCCGCGGGGACAAGGACATGGAAACGGCCGGCCGATACTTCGACCTGCTCGACGAAGGTGCACAGCAGCTATGACCGCAACGACGAACACCACCACAACCGTGACACCCAACCGCACGAGCCGGGTCGAGGCGACGATCGCCCGCCGCAGGGCCGAGGGTGGCGGCGCCCTGATCGGCTACCTTCCCGTGGGATTCCCGACCCTCGCGGAGAGCATCGAGGCCGCGGTGGCCCTCGCCGAGAACGGTGTCGACATCATCGAGCTCGGGCTGCCGTACTCCGATCCCGTGATGGACGGCCCCGTGATTCAGGCTGCGACCCAGCAGGCGCTCGCGAACGGGTTCCGGCTGCGTGACGGCATCGAAGCCGTCGCGGCCATCACGGCCCGCGTCGACGCCCCTGTCCTCGTGATGACCTACTGGAACCCGATCCTGCAGTACGGGGTCGACCGCTTCGCCGAGGACCTGCTCGCCGCGGGCGGCGCAGGCCTGATCACCCCCGACCTCATCCCCGATGACGCCGCGGACTGGTTCGCCGCGAGCGAGCGCACCGGGCTCGACCGGGTCTTCCTCGCAGCGCCGTCGTCCTCGGACGCCAGGCTCGCCCACGCCGTCGAGGTCAGCCGGGGTTTCGTGTATGCCGTCTCCACCATGGGTATCACCGGGGCGCGTTCAGACGTCGACTCCGCCGCCCGCATCCTGATCGACCGGCTGCGCCTCGCCGGCGCGACGAGCGCGTGCGTCGGCCTCGGGATCTCGACGCCGGAGCAGGTGCGCGAAATCCTCGGCTATGCGGACGGCGCAATCGTCGGTTCCGCGCTGGTCAAGGCTCTGTCCGACGGGGGAGTTCCCGCACTCGGGGAGCTCGCTGCCCGGCTCGCCGCCGGGGCGACCGGGATCCGCGCCGCCGTTTAGGGCGTGCGCCCGTTTAGGGTAAGTTGACCGAGGCGAGCTCCCACGCTTCCCCGCTACGAAAGGTAATACCCAGGTGTCTTTTCTGCTGAGCATTCCGAGCCCAGGCCCCGAGTGGAGCTACTTCGACCTCGGCATGTTCCGGGTGCACGCGTACGCGTTGTGCATCCTGGCCGGCATCATCGCGGCGACGGTCATGACGAGCAGGCGCCTCAGCAACCGCGGCGGCGAGCCGGGAGTCGTACTCGACATCATCCTCTGGGCCGTTCCGCTCGGCATCGTCGGCGCCAGGGCGTACCACGTACTCACCCACCCCGCCGACTACTTCTTCGCCGGTGCGAACCCCTGGGAAGTCTTCGCAATCTGGAACGGCGGAAACGCCATCTTCGGAGCGCTCATCGGCGGAGCCGTCGGCGCATACATCGGCTGCCGGATCTCCGGGGTGAAATTCTGGTCCTTCGCGGACGCCCTCGCCCCCGGAATGCTCATCGCCCAGGCCATGGGACGCCTCGGCAACTGGTTCAACACCGAACTGTTCGGCCTGCCGACGACCCTGCCCTGGGGGCTCGAGGTGCCGTCGACGAACGCGGCATTCCCCGTCGGGCTGCCGGCAGGCACCCTGTTCCACCCGACCTTCCTCTACGAGATGATCTGGAACACGATCGGCGTCATCCTCATCCTCCTGATCGAACGCCGGATCACGCTCCGCTGGGGACGCGCCTTCGGCGTCTACCTGGTCTGGTACGGCCTCGGCCGCACCTTCTTCGAGTCGATCCGCATCGACCCGAGCGAGATCTTCTTCGGCATCCGCACCAACGTCTGGGCCGCGATCATCGCCGTGGTCCTCGGCATCATCCTGATCGTCGTGCAGGGCCGCAGGCACCCCGGACTCGAAGTCAGCGTGTATCGCACAGGTCGGGAATGGAAGCGCCCCGTGCCTGAGGTAGAATCTGAAGAGTTTGATACGGATTTCGAGGACCACGGTGATGAGGCCGTCGAACCCGCCGCATCGGGCGACGTTGCAGCCACAAGCACCAGCAACCCGCGCCTCCAGGCCTGAGACCGTACACCCGGCTCCCGCCTCCCTCCCGGTACGACGGGTCGGCGCCCACTGTACGCAGATGATCTCCACCCCCGCGGGCCAGCGTCGTCCCCACTTGCCAGCTACCTCTGAGGACGGTCCCATGCCGCAGTCACCCCTCTTTTCCCGCTTCAGCACCGTTCCCCAGCCCCAGGGGCTGTACAACCCCTGCCGACGAACGGGACGCCTGTGGGCTCGCCATGGTCGCGACACTCCGCGGAACCGCCGGGCACGACATCATCACGATCGCCCTCGACGCCCTCCGCAACCTCGAACACCGCGGCGCGGTCGGTTCCGACGCCGGCACCGGCGACGGTGCAGGCATCATCACCCAGATCCCGCACGACTTCCTGAGTGAGGTCGTCGAATTCGAGCTTCCCGGCGCCGGACGCTACGCGGTCGGCAACGTGTTCCTCCCGACAGACCCGACCGAACGCAGCGCCGTGAAACGCCAGATCGGCCGGATCGCCCAGGAGGAGTGCCTCGAGATCCTCGGCTGGCGCGAGGTCCCCGTGCGTCCAGACGAGGTCGGGAACCTCGCGAGGGCGGCCATGCCCGCCATCCAGCAGCTCTTCGTCCAGAGCACGCGCATCGACGACGACGGAGAGCGCCTCGCCGACATCGCGCTCGACCGCCAGACGGTTCGCCTCCGGAAGCGCGCGGAGCGGGAGCTCGAGACGTACTTCGCGTCGCTCTCCTGCCGCACCCTGGTTTACAAGGGCATGGTCACGACCCTCCAGCTCGAGCCCTTCTACCCGGACCTGTCCGACCCGCGCTTCGTGTCGAAGCTCGCGCTCGTGCACTCCCGGTATTCGACGAACACCTTCCCGTCCTGGCCGCTCGCGCAGCCGTTCCGCATGATCGCCCACAACGGCGAGATCAACACCGTGCAGGGCAACCGCAACTGGATGCGCGCGCGCCAGTCCCAGCTCGAATCCTCCCTGCTCGGAGACCTGGCACCCCTGCTGCCGATCGTCACCCCTGGCGGCAGCGACTCCGCGTCCTTCGACGAGGTCGTCGAGCTCCTCAGCCTCTCCGGCCGCTCCCTGCCGCACGCCGTCATGATGATGGTTCCGGAGGCCTGGGAGAACCAGACCGCGCTCGACGAGGAACGTCGCGCGTTCTACGAGTACCACTCGATGTTGATGGAGCCGTGGGACGGACCCGCCGCGATCGTCTTCACAGACGGTTCCCTCGTCGGTGCGACCCTCGACCGCAACGGACTCCGCCCCGGCAGGTACCTGATCACCGACGACGGCCTCGTCGTGCTCGCGAGCGAGATCGGCGTCCTCGACATCGACCCCGCCCGGGTCGTCCGCAAGGGCCGGCTCCGCCCCGGCAAGATGTTCCTCGTCGACACCGTCGAGGGACGGCTGATCGAGGACGACGAGATCAAGGCCGAACTCGCCGCCAAGGAACCGTGGGGAGACTGGCTCGACGCCGGTCGGATCAACCTCAAGGACCTGCCTGAGCGCGAGCACATCGTGCACCCGCCGGCATCCGTCGTGCGCCGCCAGCGCACCTTCGGCTACACCGAGGAAGAAGTGCGCATCCTGCTCGCGCCGATGGCGCGCACCGGTGCGGAACCCCTCGGTGCCATGGGCAGCGACACACCCATCGCCGTGCTGAGCGACCGGCCCCGGCTGATCTTCGACTACTTCACCCAGCAGTTCGCCCAGGTGACCAACCCGCCGCTCGACTCGATCCGCGAAGAGGTCGTCACCTCCCTCAAGCTCGGCCTCGGGCCGGAGCGGAACCTGCTGTCCGTCGGACCGGAACACGCCCGCCAGGTGGTCCTGGACTTCCCGGTCATCGACAACGACGAACTCGCCAAGATCCAGCACATCGACCCGGCACCCGGCAGCCGGACGACCTCGACCATCCGCGGCCTGTACCGCTTCGACGACGGTCCGGACGCCCTCGCCGACCGCATCGACGCGATGTGCCTCGAAGTCGACGACGCGATCGAGGCCGGAGCCCGCTTCATCGTGCTCTCCGACCGCGATTCCAACAAGGACCTCGCACCGATCCCATCGCTCCTGATGATCGCGGCCGTGCACCACCACCTGATCCGGACCGAGAACCGGATGAAGGTCGGCATCGTCGTCGAGGCCGGTGACGTGCGCGAGGTGCACCACGTCGCGCTCCTGATCGGCTATGGCGCCTCAGCGGTCAACCCCTACCTCGCCATGGAGACCTGCGAGGACCTGGTCCGCAGCGGGTACATCACGAACGTCTCACCCGAGAAGGCCGTGCGCAACGTCATCAAGGCCCTCGGCAAGGGCGTCCTCAAGATCATGTCCAAGATGGGCATTTCGACGGTCTCGTCCTATGCCGGAGCCCAGACCTTCGAGGCCGTCGGCCTCAGCCAGGGATTCGTCGCCCAGTACTTCACCGGAACGACGAGCAAGCTCGGCGGCATCGGCATCGACGTCATCGCCGCCGAAAACGAAGCGCGGCACGCCTCCGCCTATCCGGAGGACGCGGCGGTCACGGCCCACGAACGCCTCAGCACCGGCGGCGAGTACCAGTGGCGCCGCGACGGTTCGCCGCACCTGTTCAACCCGGAAACGATCTTCCGGCTCCAGCACGCGACCAGGACCGGCCGCTACGACATCTTCCGCGAGTACACCAAGCTCGTCGACGACCAGGCCGAGAGCCTCATGACGCTCCGCGGCATGTTCACCTTCGACAAGCACAAGCGGCACCCCGTGCCCCTCGACGAGGTCGAATCCGTCGCGTCGATCGTCACGCGCTTCGCGACCGGTGCGATGAGCTACGGCTCGATCTCCCCGGAGGCCCACGAAACCCTCGCGATCGCCATGAACCGGATCGGCGGCAAGTCGAACACCGGCGAGGGCGGCGAGGACCTCGACCGGCTGATCGACCCGCAGCGCCGCAGCGCCGTCAAGCAGGTCGCGTCCGGGCGGTTCGGCGTGACGAGCATGTACCTGTCGCACGCGGACGACATCCAGATCAAGCTGGCGCAGGGCGCCAAGCCCGGTGAGGGCGGCCAGCTGCCGCCGACCAAGGTGTACCCCTGGATCGCGCGCACCCGGCACGCCACAGCGGGTGTCGGCCTGATCTCACCGCCCCCGCACCACGACATCTACTCGATCGAAGACCTCAAACAGCTCATCTTCGACCTCAAACGGGCGAACCCGGATGCACGCATCCACACGAAGCTCGTCAGCCAGTCCGGCATCGGAGCGGTCGCCGCCGGCGTCGCCAAGGCGCTGTCCGACGTCATCCTGATCTCAGGCCACGACGGCGGCACCGGGGCGAGCCCGCTCAACTCGCTCAAGCACGCGGGCACGCCGTGGGAACTCGGACTCGCCGAAACACAGCAGACCCTGATGCTCAACGGTCTGCGCGACCGCGTCGTCCTGCAGGTCGACGGCCAGCTCAAGACCGGCAGGGACGTCATCATCGGCGCCCTGCTCGGAGCGGAGGAGTTCGGCTTCGCGACCGCGCCCCTGATCGTCGAGGGCTGCGTCATGATGCGGGTCTGCCACCTCGACACCTGTCCGGTCGGCGTCGCCACCCAGAACCCTGAACTGCGGAAGCGGTTCACCGGCAAGGCGGACCACGTCGTGAACTTCTTCGAGTTCATCGCCCAGGAGGTACGCGAGTACCTCGCCGAACTCGGCTTCCGCAGCCTCCAGGAGGCCGTCGGCCACCACGAGATCCTCGATGTCGACGGGGCGCTCGAACACTGGAAGACGGCGGGCCTCGACCTCGCGCCCATCCTCGACGGACCGGACTTCCCGGACTCCGAGCCGAGACAGTCCGGCCGGCCCCAGGAACACGAACTCGACAAGCACTTCGACAACGAACTGATCCGACGCGCGGGAAGCGTGCTCGAACACGGCGGCCGGGTCGAGATCGCCCTGCCGATCCGCAACACCGAACGGGCCGTCGGCACGATGCTCGGCCACGAGGTGACGATCCGTCACGGCGAGAACGGCCTTCCGGCCGGCTCGATCGACGTGACGCTCACCGGGTCGGCCGGACAGTCCTTCGGGGCCTTCCTGCCTGGCGGGATCACGCTCAGGCTGGAAGGCGACTCGAACGACTACGTCGGGAAGGGTCTCTCCGGCGGACAGATCGTCGTTCGCCCCGATCGCACGAGCGTCTTCTCTGCAGAGGACAACGTCATCGCCGGCAACGTGATCGGCTACGGCGCCACCCAGGGCAGCATGTTCATCCGCGGCATCGTCGGCGAACGGTTCCTGGTGCGCAACTCCGGAGCGACCGCGGTCGTCGAAGGCGTCGGCGACCACGCCCTCGAATACATGACCGGTGGGCTCGCCCTGATCCTCGGCCAGACAGGGCGCAATCTCGGTGCGGGCATGAGCGGCGGCACCGCATACGTGTACGGACTCCGCACGGAGGACGTCAACAGCCAGGCGCTCGAGTCAGGGGAGCTCACGCTCCTCCCGCTCGGCAGCGCCGACAGGGCGATCGTCAGCGATCTCCTCGAGCAGCACCGTGACCAGACGGATTCCGTGCTCGCCGCGGCTCTCCTCGCGGATCTCGAAACAACCATGTCCACATTCGTCAAGGTGCTGCCGCGGGATTACGCCGCCGTCCTGGCGACCAGGCAGAGCGCCGTCGACGAGGGTCTTGACCCCGACGGCGACATCGTCTGGAACCGTATCCTGGAGGTTACCAATGGCTGATCCGAAGGGATTCCTCAAGACGACGGCGCGCGAACTGCCGCCGCGCCGCCCGGTGTCCGTGCGCCTGATGGACTGGAAAGAGGTCTACGAACAGGGAGACGCCGCCGTTCTCAAACGCCAGGCCGGCCGCTGCATGGACTGCGGTGTTCCGTTCTGCCACCAGGGCTGCCCCCTCGGCAACCTGATCCCCGAATGGAACGACCTGACCTGGCGCGAGGAAGGCAGGCAGGCCATCGAGCGCCTGCACTCCACGAACAACTTCCCCGAGTTCACCGGGCGCCTCTGCCCCGCCCCGTGCGAGTCGGCGTGCGTCCTCGCGATCAGCCAGCCGGCCGTGACGATCAAGCAGGTCGAGGTCTCGATCATCGACCAGGCCTTCGCCAAGGGCTGGGTGCAGCCGCAGCCGCCGGGGCGCCTGACCGGCAAGACGGTCGCCGTGGTCGGGTCTGGTCCCGCGGGTCTCGCAGCGGCCCAGCAGCTCACTCGTGCCGGCCACACCGTCGCCGTGTTCGAACGCGACGACCGGATCGGCGGCCTGCTCCGTTACGGCATCCCCGACTTCCAAGATGGAAAAGAAGCACCTCGACCTGCGCCTCGCCCAGATGACGGCGGAGGGAACCCGGTTCCGGGCCGGCGTCAACATCGGCGTCGACATCACCTGGGACGACCTCCGTGCCCGGTACGACGCCGTCGTCGTTGCGACCGGCGCGCTCGTGCCCCGCGACCTGCCCGTCCCCGGGCGTGACCTCCCCGGCGTGCACTTCGCCATGGAATACCTCGTGCAGCAGAACCGCACGGGCGCGGGCGACGCGGTCGACAGCCAGATCACCGCGGAGGGCAAGCACGTCGTCGTCCTGGGCGGTGGAGACACCGGTGCCGACTGCATCGGGACGGCGCACCGCCAGCTCGCGGCATCCGTCACAAACCTCGCGATCGGCAGGCAGCCGGGCACCGAACGGCCCGAACACCAGCCGTGGCCGATGAACGCGACGCTGTTCGAGGTCTCGAGCGCCCACGAAGAGGGCGGTACCCGCGAATACCTCGCCTCGACGATCGAGTTCCTCTCCAACGAGGCTGGCGAGGTTCGCGCCATCCGCGTCGCCGAAACCGAGTACCTCGATGGCCGGCGCGTGCCCAAGGCGGGTACGGAACGTGAAATCCCCGCGGACCTCGTACTCCTCGCACTCGGATTCACCGGCCCGGAATCGACGGAGCTCACCAGCCAGCTGCACGTGCCGCTCGATGGGCGGAGTAATGTCGTTAGAGACGGTAACTACCAAACCAGCCACGAAGGCGTGTTCGTCGCCGGCGATGCCGGTCGCGGACAGTCCCTCATTGTCTGGGCGATCGCTGAAGGTCGTGCTGCTGCAGCCGCCGTCGATCGATTCCTCGAAGGTGAGACACAACTACCTGCTCCGGTCAAACCGACCGACCATGCCTTCGCCATCTAACGGTCCCTGTGAAGCGAACGATTAGCCGGAGGACGCCACCAAGCGGCCTCCAGAACCACAGATCAAGAATGCGCCTACCCGGCGCGGAAAACGGAGCACTTTCAGAATGAGACGCGCCAAAATTGTCGCTACCCTCGGGCCGGCAGCCGCCAGTTACGATCAAATTCGAGCCCTGATCGACGCGGGTGTCGATGTCTGCCGGATGAACCTGAGCCATGGTGACTACACCGTGCACGAGTCCGTCTACGCAAACATCCGCAAGGCAGCGAATGATTCCGGTCGTGCGGTCGCCGTCCTGGTGGACCTGCAGGGCCCGAAGATCCGGCTCGGCAAGTTCGAAGGCGGCCCTTATGAATTGGCCGTCGGCGACATCTTTAAGATCACCACGGATGACGTGCTCGGCACGAGGGAACTCTCCGGCACGACGTACAAGGGCCTGCCCAACGACGTCAAGCCCGGTGACTTCCTCCTCATCGACGACGGCAAGGTCAAGGTCGAGGTCGTCGCGACCAACGGGATCGTCGTCACGACGCGGGTCATCGTCGCCGGCCCGGTCTCGAACAACAAGGGCATCAACCTGCCCGGTGTTGCCGTCAACGTTCCCGCACTGTCCGAGAAGGATGAAGCAGACCTGCGCTGGGGCCTCCGCCTCGGCACCGACCTGATCGCCCTCTCCTTCGTGCGCGATGCGGCCGACATCACCCGCGTGCACGAGATCATGGCGGAGGAGGGCCGCAAGGTCCCCGTCATCGCCAAGATCGAGAAGCCGCAGGCCGTCGAGCACCTCGAAGAGATCATCGACGCCTTCGACTCGATCATGGTCGCCCGTGGCGACCTCGGCGTCGAGCTTCCGCTCGAAGCCGTCCCGATCGTGCAGAAGCACGCCGTCGAGCTCGCCCGACGGATGGCCAAGCCGGTCATCGTCGCGACGCAGATGCTCGAATCGATGATCCACAGCCCGGTCCCGACGCGCGCGGAAACGTCCGACGTCGCGAACGCCGTTCTCGACGGCGCGGACGCGGTCATGCTCAGCGGCGAGACCAGCGTCGGCGAATACCCCGTCGTCACGGTTCAGACCATGGCGCGGATTGTCGCATCCACCGAAGACCACGGTCTGGAGCGCATCGCGCCGCTCACGAACAAGCCGCGCACCCAGGGCGGGGCGATCACCCTCGCCGCGATCGAGGTCGCGGAGTTCGTCGACGCGAAGTTCCTCTGCATCTTCACCGAATCCGGAGACTCCGCCCGCCGGATGTCCCGCCTGCGGTCGAAGATCCCGATGCTCGCCTTCACGCCCGAGCCCGGCATCCGCCGCCGCCTCGCGCTCACCTGGGGCGTACAGACGTTCCTCGTGGACCGGGTCACGCACACGGACTCCATGTTCGGCCAGGTCGATGACATCCTGCTCGGCCAGGGCCTGGCCCAGCTCGGTGATAAGGTCGTCGTCATCAGCGGTTCCCCTCCCGGAATCGCCGGCTCGACGAACGACATCCGGGTGCACCGCATCGGCGACGCCCACAACGAGGTTGCTCCGGCATACGTCAAGCAGTAGTCCCGTTGAAAGGAAAGCCCCGTCGACCGTTCCGGTCGGCGGGGCTTTTCCTGTGTCGGGCGGGATCAGCCCGTCGCGCCCAGGAACGCGATGGCCGCGTCGCGGAAGGCGCGGGAAGTCGGCGCGTTGAAGTGGTTGCGGCCGGGGATCTCGAAGAAGGACCCGGCAGGCGTGGCCTCCGCGAGGGCCCGCGAAGCCTCGAGGATGCGATCCTCGCTCCCGGTCGCGAACAGGAGCGGCTGGGGCGGGGCATTGTCGGCTCCGGGCTGGGGTCCGCCGCGCATGCCCTCGACGAGTGCGACGAGCGCCCCGAGGTCGTTGCCGGGCAGGGCCTTCGCCATGGTCAGGTACGCGCCGGTGAGCCGGTCGCCCACCTCGGCGCCGTGCTCGATGTGCGCGCGGGCATCCGCGACCTGGAACCGCGTGAGCGGATCGCCGTCGGGAATCCCGCCGAGAACCGCCCGCACGATGCGCCCCTCGAGTTCCCTGGCTGCCTGCCAGCCGACCCTCGCTCCCAACGAATAGCCCGCGTACACCACTTCGTCGAGCAGGTAGGCGTCGAGCACCTGCTGCACGTCCGCGACGAGCGTGTCCATCGAGTACGCGGAGGGGGAGTGCGGCTTGTCGCTGAGGCCGTGGCCGCGCTGGTCGATGGCGATCACGTGGAATCCGGCGCGGAGGAGGTCCCTGGTCCAGCCGGTGGCGTGCCAGTTCGCCACGGCGCTCGACGCGAAGCCGTGCACGGCGAGCACGGTCGGGTGAGCCGGATCGCCGAATTCGTAGGTCGCGAGGTTCACCCCGTCCGCGGAATAGACGTAGCGATGGTCGGGCGCTGTTCGTGTGTTCATCAGTCACCATTTGACCACGGTGGAGTGGTGGGGACGGTCGCCGCAGCGGAGTCGGCGGGGTCAGACGTAATCTGGCGACATGAAGACGTATACCGCTGCCCAGCAGCGCGAGGCAGAGCAGCCTTACCTCGCCGCCGGTATTCCGCTGATGCAGCGGGCATCGACCGCGCTGGCCGCGGAGACGGCGGCGCTGCTCGTGGCGCGCCGCGGTACGGTGCGAGGCGCCGGGCTGCTTGTCCTCGCGGGAACGGGAAACAACGGTGGAGACGCGCTGTTCGCGGCGGCGTCGCTCGCGGCGGAGGGTGCCAGGGTCATCGTGGCGCCGACAGCGCGGACGATGCACGAGGAGGGCCTCGCCGCCGCGGTGGCGGCCGGTGCGCGGGCGCTCGGTCCTGAGGAGTCGCCCGCGCTTGTCGCACGGGAAGCGGCGTCGTGCGACGTGATCCTCGACGGCATCCTCGGAACGGGCACGAGCACGGACCCAGCACTCCGCGGCAGGGCCAGGGAAGTCGTGGCTGCGATCCTGGCCGTGCTGCACCCCGGTGCCGCGCAGGCGTCTGACGGAACCGGCAGGGAGCCGGTCGTCGTCGCCGTTGACCTGCCGAGCGGTGTCGGCGTGGATGACGGTGCCGTGCCGGATCCGACGGTGCTGCCCGCGACGGTGACCGTGACCTTCGGCGGCTGCAAACCGGGACTGCTCCGCTGGCCGGCCGCCGGGCTGGCCGGGCGGGTCGTCGTTGCCGATATCGGAATCGCACCTGAGCTCGAGCGAATCGCGGCCAGGGACCGCGCCGCTACTCTAGACGGGTGAGTGAACTGACAGTGAAATCCGATGCCGTGCAGCCCCCCGAATTCGTGGATGCGGTGCGCCCGGCCCGGTCGCAGGCCCTGCTCGACACGATGAAGGAACGGGTCGTCATCGCCGACGGTGCGATGGGCACGATGCTGCAGGAGCATAACCCGACGCTCGACGACTACCAGCAGGCTCGAGGGCTGCAACGAGATCCTGAACGTCAGCCGTCCCGACATGATCGAGGCGATCCATGGCGCGTACCTTGATACCGGCATCGACGCCGTCGAGAGCAACACCTTCGGAGCCAACTGGTCGAACCTCTCCGACTACGACATCGAGGACCGCATCGAGGAACTCGCGAGGCTCGGCGCGGCCATCGCCAGGAAAAGTGTCGAGGACTACGAGGCGAGGGACGGCCGGGTGCGCTGGGTGCTCGGTTCGATGGGGCCGGGCACCAAGCTCCCGAGCCTCGGCCACACCACATACGCTCACCTCAAGGCGACCTTCGCCGAGCAGGCCGTCGGACTGATCCGCGGGGGCGCAGACGCCTTCCTGATCGAGACCTCCCAGGATCTGTTGCAGACCAAGTCAGCGGTGAACGGGTGCAAGCAGGCGATCGCGGAGACCGGCATCCGCCTGCCGATCTTCGTCGAGGTGACCGTGGAGACGACCGGCACCATGCTGATGGGCAGTGAGATCGGAGCGGCGCTCACGGCGCTCGAGCCGCTCGGCATCGATGCGATCGGGCTGAACTGCGCCACCGGCCCCACCGAGATGAGCGAACACCTGCGTCATCTGGCCCGGTACTCGCACGTGCCGGTGATGTGCATGCCGAACGCCGGCCTGCCGATGCTCACGGCAACCGGGGCAAGCTACCCGCTCACGCCGGACCAGCTCGCCACGGCGCACGAACAGTTCGTCAAGGAGTTCGGGCTGGGCCTCGTCGGCGGATGCTGCGGGACCACTCCCGCGCACATGCAGGCGGTCGTCGACCGCCTGCGCGGCGCCTCCGTCAGTGAGCGCGCGATCGAAGAGGACCCCGGGGTCGCGAGCCTGTACCAGCACGTCAGCTTCGATCAGGACAGTGCCTTCCTCGCGATCGGGGAGCGCACGAACGCCAACGGGTCGCGCGCCTTCCGCGACGCGATGCTCGAGGAACGCTGGGACGACTGTGTCGACATCGCCCGCGCCCAGGTCCGCGACGGCGCCCACCTGCTCGACGTCTGCATCGACTATGTCGGGCGCGACGGCGTCGCGGACATCCGGCAGGTCGTCTCCCGGCTCGCGAGCGCCTCGACGCTGCCTCTCGTCGTCGACTCCACCGAACCGGCCGTGCTGCAGGCGGGCATGGAACTCATCGGCGGGCGCCCGGTGGTGAACTCGGTCAACTTCGAGGACGGCGAGGGCCCCGGCAGCCGCTTCGGCCGGATCATGCCGCTCGTGAAGGAACACGGGGCCGCCGTGATCGCCCTGACCATCGACGAGGAGGGTCAGGCCCGCACCGCGGAGCACAAGGTGCGCATCGCGACCCGGCTCGTCGAGACCCTCGTCACCGAGTGGGGGATGCGGGTCGAGGACATCATCGTCGACGCGCTGACCTTCCCGATCGCCACCGGCCAGGAGGAGACCCGCAGGGACGGCATCGAGACGATCGAGGCGATCCGGCAGATCAAGGCGAAGTACCCCGGCATCCACACGACGCTCGGGGTCTCGAACGTGTCCTTCGGACTGAACCCCGCGGCCAGGTCAGTGCTCAACTCCGTGTTCCTGCACGAGGCGACTGCGGCAGGGCTCGACTCCGCCATCGTCAACTCGGCCAAGATCGTGCCGCTCGCCTCGGTGCCGGACGACCGGCGCAAGGTGGCGCTCGACCTGGTCTGGGATCGTCGCGAGTACGACGTCGACGGCAACCTCACCTACGACCCGCTTGCCGCTCTCCTCGACCTGTTCGCCGGAGTCGACTCCGCCGCACTGAAGGACGAGCGCGCCGCTGAGCTCGCGGCCCTGCCGGTCGGTGAGCGTCTCGAACGTCGCATCATCGACGGAGAGGCCAAGGGGCTCGAGGCCGACCTCGACCTCGCCCGCGCCGGCGGGATGAGCGCCCTCGACATCGTCAACGTGCACCTGCTCGCCGGCATGCAGATCGTCGGGGCCCGGTTCGGCAGCGGAGAGATGCAGCTGCCGTTCGTGCTGCAGTCCGCCGAGGTGATGAAGGCCGCCGTCGCGCTCCTCGAGCCGCACATGGAGAAGTCGGAAGCGGCGGGCAAGGGCACGATGGTGCTCGCGACTGTGCGCGGAGACGTGCACGACATCGGCAAGAACCTCGTCGACATCATTCTGACCAACAACGGTTACGACGTCGTCAACATCGGGATCAAGAAGACGATCAACGAGATCATCGCGGCAGCGGAGGAGCACAACGCCGACGTGATCGGCATGAGCGGGCTGCTCGTCAAGTCAACGGTCGTCATGAAGGAGAACCTGCTCGAACTGAACAACCGGGGGCTCGCCACGAAGTGGCCCGTCATCCTCGGCGGCGCAGCACTTACCCGCGCCTACGTCGAGGAAGACCTTGCCGGCCTGTTCGACGGGCAGGTCCGGTATGCGCGGGACGCTTTCGAGGGCCTGAAGCTGATGGAGCCGCTCGTGGCCATCGCCCGCGGCGCCGACCCGGCATCCGTCGGGCTGCCGCCCCTGAAACAACGCATTCACAAGCGCAGCCTGCTCACCGTCACCGAGCCGGACGCCATGCCGGTGCGCAGCGACGTTGCCGCGGACAACCCGGTGCCGGTGCCGCCGTTCTGGGGGACCCGGATCGTCAAGGGCGTCGCCCTCGCCGAGTACTCGGCGTTCCTCGACGAACGGGCGACCTTCATGGGCCAGTGGGGCCTCAAGCCCAGCCGGGCCGAAGATGGCGCCAGTTACCAGGAACTCGTCGACACCGAGGGCAGGCCGCGGCTGCGCTACTGGCTCGACCGGATCCTCGCAGAGGGCATGCTCGACGCCTCCGTCGCGTACGGCTACTTCCCCGCATACAGCGAGGGCAACGATCTCGTGGTGCTGCACCACGGCGACGACCCGGACGGAAGCCTCGGCACGCCGGGCCTGCGCGCGCCGGACGGCGGTTCCGGCGGACCGGTCGGCACCGAACGGCTGCGGTTCTCCTTCCCGCGCCAGAGACGGGACCGGCACCTGTGCCTCGCCGACTTCGTCCGCCCGCGCGAGTCCGGCCAGGTGGACGTCGTCGCGCTCCAGCTCGTCACGGCCGGCGCCAATGTCGACAGCGTGACCGCGAAGCTCTTCGCCGCGAACAAATACCGCGACTACCTGGAGCTCAACGGCCTCACCATGCAGCTCACCGAGTCCCTCGCCGAGTACTGGCACGCCCGCGTGCGCGCGGAGCTCGGCCTTGGCGCCGAGGACCCGACCGACGTGGCCGGCATGTTCAAGCTCGTGTACCGCGGCGCCCGCTTCTCGCTCGGCTACCCGGCCTGCCCCGAGATGGAGGACCGCCGCAAGGTCGTCGAACTGCTCAGGCCCGAGCGGATGGGTGTCGTGCTGTCCGAGGAGCCTGCAACTTCATCCGGAGCAGTCGACGGATGCCTTCGTGTTCCATCACCCGGAAGCGAAGTACTTCTCGGTCTAGGGTCGCGCCGCGCGCCGGGCAGTTTGGCCCGGCGCAGGGCGGCGAGGGCCGCCGGTCCGACCAGGCAGATGCCGAGCACTGTCGTCACGGCTCGCACCGTGTCCCACGTGAGCGTCGACGTAACGAGCGAGTAGAGGCCGAAGGAAGCCAGGTTCGTGCCCAGGGACGCACCGGGGGAGTAGGAGATGCCGGTCCCCGAGCCAACGGCGAACGGCCAGAACCACAGGTTCATCACGAGCCCGAACAGGTAGGACGCAACGACGCCGTAGCACGCGA
Source organism: Cryobacterium breve (assembly GCF_027594785.1). Classification (GTDB taxonomy): domain Bacteria; phylum Actinomycetota; class Actinomycetes; order Actinomycetales; family Microbacteriaceae; genus Cryobacterium; species Cryobacterium breve_A. Next base: position 575,347 of record NZ_CP075584.1, on the reverse strand, counting down.
GCATGGCGATCTCGACGCGCGCGCCCGCGCGCGGTCCCATCCGGCCGACCCGACCTTCGCTCCCGAGCCGCGGCAGCAGGGCAGGCTCCGGCGCCCACCCAGCCGCAGGCGAACATCTGGAACGGGGTCCACGGCCCGAACCCGCCCCAGAGCACCGAAGACACCGCGATGGTCAGCAGTCCGAGCAGCAGGCCGAACCGTGCGCCGTAGACCCGACCGGCCAGGATCAACAGGATGAACACGGCCTCGACACCGCCGACGCCCGTGCCCGCGATCCGGACCGCAGGCTCCGACGGCCGCGAGCACCCCGAGGAGGGCCACCGTCTTCGCGGTGTACATTTCGCGGTCCACCACGAGGGCGAGCGCGACGATCACGGCAGGCACGAGAGCGAACGCGATGAACGGAACGGCGTCCTGCGCGTCCCGGGGTACGGCGGCGGCGAACAGCGGCCAGGCGAATCCCGCGGCGGCGAGCAGGCTGCCGCCCCACAAAACGGCGGATGTCCAGCGACCGCTTCTGCGCTTCACTGGGTCACCCGCGGGTCAGGGCCGGTGGTGCAGACAGCGCCGAGAGTTCCTGCGGCTGGGGCCGTGCCCGTCGTCGTTCCCGTCTTCGTTCCCGTTGTCGTGCGCGTCGTCGAGCGCGGTTCCGTTGAGGACTCGCCGCCGGTTTCCGCGCCGCCGTACTCAGCGCCGGTCACCCGTCCGGCCTCGAGGTGAAGTGCCCGGGTGGCGAAGTGCCGGGCGAAGTCGCGGTCGTGTGTCGCGAACAGCACCGCGCATTCCCGGTTGGACGCGCGCTGCAGCGCCGCTCCCACGAGCGCGCGGGCGGCGGCGTCGAGGCCGCGGGTGGGCTCGTCGATGAGCAGCACCCGAGGTGCGGCTGCGAGCTGGATCGCGATCGCGAGGCAGAGCCGCTGGCCCGCCGACAGGTCCCGCGGGTGGCGCTCGAGAAGCGGTGCCGCTGTGGCGGAGTCGTGGCCGAGAAGCCGCGCGAACGTCCCGGCGGTGGAGCCCGGGTCGGACATCGCGCTTCGCCCGCCACGCCGGCCCGCCCTTCTCCCGGTCCTTCGGTCCGCCGTCGACCGGTCGCTGCGGCGGCACTCGTCCGCGACGGTCGTGGCGAAGAACAGGTCGTCGAAATTCTCCGGTACGAGTGCGACGGCCCGGCGCCGGGTCTTCCGGGGCAGCAGAGCGACGTCCTGCCCGGCGACGATCACGGTCCCGCGGGCCGGGGGCAGCGCGAGCGCGTTCAGAAGGCTGCTCTTGCCCGCGCCGTTCCGGCCTTCCAGGGCGACGATCTCGCCGGCCGCGAGTTCGAGGGACACCCCGTCCACGACGGTCCGGTCACCGTGTCGAACCGTCAGGCCGTGGATGCCGGCGAGCGGCCCTGCGTTGGCCGGCACCTCGTTGGCCGGCACCTCGTCGGCAGGCACCTCGGCGGGCGGTCCGTAGCCAGCGCCCGGCGTCGCGAGGCCGTGGTCGCCGACCCGGCCGGGCGGGAGCTCACCGGGCAGCAGCATGCGCGCGCGGTGCCCCTCGAGCACGAGCCAGGCATCCGTGATCGAACCGAATTCGCGGGTGTTGTGCTCGGCAACCACGACGCAGACCCCGGCTTCGTGGGCCAGCCGGTCGAGCGCCACGTAGACCCTGTCCTTCGCGATGAGGTCGAGTTCGGCGAGCGGTTCGTCGATGAGCAGGAGCACCGGACGCCGGATCAGGGCGCCACCGAGGGAGACGAGGGTGGCCTCTCCTGCTGAGAGCGCCGAGACGGGGCGGGCAAGCAACTGCGTGATGCCGAGTTGCTCCGCCACCTCCCGCACCCGCTGCTCCACGATCACCGCGGCGAGGCCGCGGACGGCGAGAGCGAAACCGATCTCCTCCGTAACGGTCTCGGCGACGAAGGACAGCCGCACGTTCTGGGGCACCAGGCCGACGAAGCCGGCCGTGTCGCGCGGGGGAGTCTCGGCCCGGTCGGCGCCGCCGATCTCGATCCGGCCGGCCTGGTGACCATTGTGGAAGTGCTGGAACAGTCCGCTCATCGCCTGGAGCAGGCCGGACTTGCCAGAACCGGTCGGCCCGACGATGACCGTGAGCGTGCCGGGGGCGAGCGCGAGGTCGAGGTGCTCGAGGCGCCAGTCCCCGTCGAAATCGAGCGCGGCATCCGTCATGAGCACGGGCACCTCACAGGCACCGTCCACCGCCCTGGTCGACGCGAATCCGCGGGTCTCCATCGATGCGGCGAGGGACAGGGCACGCTCGATGGTCTGCTCGAAAACCGGGACCAGCAGCGCTGCCACGGTCCGCTCACCACGGAGTGCGGCGGCCAGGCGGACCCGCCTGACCGAGTCGAGCAGCGCGGGAAACGTGGCCCACGCGATCACGAGAGCGCGGGACACCGTGCGCAGCGGCCCGCGGCGAGCGCCGCGGGCAAACAGGCGGCTCACGTCGACGACCGCGTTGAGCGCCCCGAAGAAGACGATCACCGCGGCGACCGGGAGCGCGCTGAGTGCCGCGTTCCAGATTCCGCCCGTCGTGACGGTTCCGAACAGCGCCACGTGGCTGAATGGGCCGGCGAGCGGGATGCGGGGCAGGTCGAGCAGCACCGCGCCGCCGCCGCCTCCTCCGCCGAAGAGCAACCGATAGCCCACCCGCAGACCGATGAATCCGAGCGCGAGCAGCATGGCCGCGCGCAGGGGAGCCGGACGGAAGCGGAACACCGGGGTCGGAGCCTTAGCTGCCGGGTGTCGGGGTCTCGGTGCCCGTGGTGAACACGAGGCCGAGGGACTGTCCCGGCGTCACCTGGAGGCTGCCGAGGCCCTCCTGGGCGTATTCCCAGGCCGCCCCCGGGGTGGGCTGGATCCACAGCGCCCAGTAGGCGTATGCGGGTGCCATCGACTGGCACGATTCGACGAACGAGGCCTGGCCCGTGACCGTGACTGTTTCGTCGGCGGCGGGGCGCCCGTTCACGCGGCAGACGACCTGGTCGCCGTACTGGACGGTTCCCTCGGTCGAGACCGCGGCGGTCTTCATCACGTCGCTCGCGGCGATCGTGGTCGCCGTCGCCACGCAGTCGGTGATCTTCGGTGCGGCGAGGGTTCCGAAATCGACGACAACCCTGACACCGGAGCAGGCCTCCGGCGAGGCAGACTCCGTGGGAGCGGCCGCTGCGGCGGTTCCGGGCGTGGCGGTCGCGCCGGTCGAGGTGGACGAGCCGGTGGCGCAACCGCTGAGCGCCAGCGCTCCGAGCAGGGTGAGCGTAACGAGTGCTGGCATCTTCATGCCCCCCAGAATACTGAGCGGCAAGCCGGAATCGGAATTCGTCAGACGCGCAGGGTCACCGTGCTGGAGCAGGCCGGCGACACCGGTGCCGGGCCTGCATCACAGCGCAGGCACTCGCTCGGCCGGGAGGGGAAGCGCGGGCGCGGTCCCGTCGCCGAACGGACGCCCGCCCAGGGCCTCGCGACCCGACGGTTCGAGCCAGCCGCGCGCATCCGGCCCTTTCGGGACGATGCCACTCGGATTGATGTCACTGTGGGTGACGTAGTAGTGGCGTTTGATCTGATCGAAGTCGATGGTGTCGCCGAATCCCGGCGTCTGGAACAGGTCCCTCGCGTATGCCCACAGCACGGGCATCTCGCTGAGCTTGTTGCGGTTGCACTTGAAGTGCCCGTGGTACACGGCGTCGAAGCGTGCGAGCGTTGTGAAGAGTCGGATGTCGGCCTCGGTGATGGTGTCGCCGACGAGGTAGCGCTGGGTCGTGAGGCGGTCTTCCAACCAGTCCAGCCTGGCGAACAGAGTGTCGTATGCCCGCTCGTAGGACTTCTGGCTGCCGGCAAAACCGCACTTGTAGACGCCGTTGTTGACATCGTGGAAGATCAGGTCGGCGACCTCGTCGATTTCGGCGCGATGCTCGACGGGATACAGATCGGGAGCACCGGGACGGTGATACTCGACCCATTCGGTTTCGAAGTCGATCGTGATCTGCGGGTAGTTGTTGGTGACGACCCGTCCGCTCGGAACGTCCACGATCGCGGGAACCGTGATGCCGCGCGGGTAGTCCGGGAATCTCGCGAAATAGGCCTGCTGGAGCCGTTCAATGCCGAGCACCGGGTCGACGGCGCCGGGGTCGAGGTCGAAGGTCCAGCTGTTCTTGTCGTGTGTCGGTCCGGGAAGGCCCAGCGAGATGACCTCCTCCAGCCCGAGCAGGCGCCGGACGATCGCCGTTCGGTTCGCCCACGGACAGGCCCGCGCGGCCACGAGCCGGTACCTGCCGGGCTCAACGGGCCAGCCGTCGCGAGCGTCGCGGGTGATGCGGTCCTCAATATAGTGAGTGTCGCGATCGAAGGGCTGTCCCGGTTCGATGTAGCTCGGCTTCAGGTCTGCGCCCTCGGGCATTGGGGTGGTCATTCCTCAACGGTAGCGGTGGCGCGAGATGACACAGCGCGAGAATTTACCTCGCGGTAACGGAGTCGCGTCATTCTGGATGATGTGCAGCGGCTACTCTCCGAGGAAGGCATTCAGAGGAGATACTGCATGATCGGTCGCGTTGACCCGTTTATCGGCACCGAGGTAACGGACCTTCCTCCCCAGACCGGTCTCGCCGCGACGTGGTGGTGGCCGAAGCCGCAGATCGGGAACACGCACCCTGGCGCCACCTACCCTCTCGGGATGGTGTCGGCCTGCGCCTATTCGGGCGCCTATCCGACGGGGTACGGCCGGTACGACCTCTCGCTCGAGGGCATCCCGCCCCTCCTGCATGAGCGTCACCTCGCTTCGGGATTCGCGCATTTCCAGCAGTCCGGTACCGGCGCCATCCGCAAGTACTACAACTATTTCCGCGTCACGCCGATGATCGAACCCCTCGACGTGCTCGGCCGTACCTGGGAGCTGACCGACGAACAGGCCGAGCCGGGCTGGTATTCCGGAACCCTCGACTCGGGCATCACCGCGGAGCTCACCGTCGGGCCGAAGAGCGCGGTGCACCGGTACACCTTCCCCGCACACTCCAAGGCGCGGGTCGTCATCGACTTCTCGCACGGCGGCCTGTCGATCCCGTACGGCGCCACGATCCCGGTGCGGGCCCACCTCGAGTGCCTCGAGCCCGGAGTCGCGAGTGGCGAGATCGTCGTGGAGGGCGCCCCTCTCTCGGTGTACATCGAGTGCGACAACCCCCAGTGGCGTCAGATGCTCTGGTACGACAGGCGCCTGATGCCCGGTGGGACCCGGCTCGACTTCGACCATATCCGGCCGACGACCTTGCGTCCGTTCGGCCTGATGTGGGCCGGTCCGAGCGAGGAGGGCCAGACGATCGAGCTGCGGATCGGATTCTCCCTGCGGGGCGTCGAGCAGGCCAAGCGCAACCTCGAGGCGGACTGCGGAACCGGACCGGCGCAATTCACGCCTCGCCGCGAGCAGACCCAGAAGGTCTGGCGCAAGAAGCTCAAGGGCATCACGGTGAGGACACCGTCTGCCGCTCGCCAGACGGTGTTCTCGACGGCGCTGTACCACGCCCTGATCAAGCCCTGCCTGGCCCCGTCGGAGAGCCCGTTCTGGCCGACGGACGGGCCGTTCGTGTTCGACATCAGCACGATGTGGGACATCTACCGCACCCAGCTGCCGCTGATCACCGCACTGATGCCGGAACGGGCCGTCGAGCTGGCGAACGCGATGATCACCATCTCGGAGGAGGAGGGCAACTTCCCCATCGGGTACCGGATGGCCCGGGGAGCGACCGTTTCTCGCGGCAGGCGAGTGCTCTGGCCCACACCTTCCTCTCCGACCTGTGCCAGCTCGGCCTGCCCGGTATCGACTGGGACTGGGCCCTGGTGCACATGTCCGACGACCTGCGCCGCACCTACGGTGAGGAGTTCCTGGTGCACGGGGAGGCGCATCCGATCAGCCACACCCTCGACCTCGCGTTCGGATACTGGTGCACCGCGAAGGTCGCCGGGCATGTCGGCGACAGGGCCCTCGTCGAGCAGTTCGTCGCCCTGGCCGAGCGCTGGGTGAACGCCTACGACCCGGTCACCGGCCTCCTGAAGGACTCCACGTACTACGAGGGCACCCGGCACAACTACTCGTTCCGGCTGGTGCACGACATGGATGCCCGCATCGCCCTGAGTGGAGGGGCCGAGCGGTTCATCGCGCAGGCTCGACGAGTTCTTCGGCTACGGCGCCGAGCCGGTGAAGCAGCTCGTCCGGGGCTCCGGCCCGGAGGAAATCATTGCCGGCTATCGCCTTGGCCGATTCGAGGGGCTGAACAACGAACCCGACATGGAAGCGCCGTGGTCGTACCACTACGTGGGTCGGCCGGACCGCACGGCCGAGATCGTGCACAACATCGTGCACCAGCAGTTCGGCACCGGGCGGGGCGGGCTCCCGGGCAACGACGACTCCGGTGGACTGAGTTCCTGGTTCGTGTGGGCCTCACTCGGGCTGTTCCCCGTCGCCGGCCAGAACATCTTCCTCGTCAATGCGCCATCGTTCGAGAAGTCGACGTTCTCTGTCGGTAAGCACTCGTTCACCATCCGTACTCGTGGATTCATTGAACCGACACCCGGCGGACCCGTACAGTATGTGCAGGCTATTGAATTCAACGGGGAACCGCTCGAGCGCACGTGGCTCAGCGGAAACGAATTCCACGCGGGTGGCGACCTCGTCGTGGACTTAGGGCCTGAGCCGAGCAGCTGGGGAACGACGGACCTCCCACCCTCGACGCCATCATCCTTGTCACCATCACGAGCGTCACGATCCACGGGAGAGACACCATGAATTCTGTTGAGAACCGGCTTGTCATCGTGGTCCGGGCCGATCCGGTCATCTGCGGCCACTCCGTCGAAGCGCGCAACCTCGCGGAGACCGCGCTCGAGCGCGGCTTCGACGAGGTGCGGATCGTCACGTGGCCGATCGACAAGCTCCAGGCCTCCGGGCTGCCGCTCAAGCCGCTCGACTCCGTGCTGCCGTACAGCAAGGGAATCTTTGTCGACCGGCCTGCTCCGGTCGGCGACTACAAGGTGCTCGATGGCCGCCACCTCGCCGGGGTCACCGGTCGGCTGATCGAGCTCTTCACCGACGGTGTGCCGACGGTGTGCCTGTCGCTCTACCTGACCCCTCACACGCTCGCGGTCTCCGATGCAGTCCGGGCCGCGTGGGGGACCGGGCTGCCGGTCAACGTCACGACGATTGCAGAGGCGGTCGGTTCGGATGTCACGAACGTGGTGCGTACCGCCGTCGAGGAGGGACGGTTCGGCGCCGCAGCGCACATCCTGTCGAGCTACCTGGGCCAGGACTACTGTGTCGCCGTCTCCGAATACACCCGTCAGCTCATCATCACCGAGGCGGAGCTCGTCGACGAGCACCATGGCACCCGGTACGCGGCCCAGTGCCGCGAGCGGATCACGATCTCCTACCCGGCGATCGACGCCGACTCGTACCTGCACCTCGACGAGAGTGTCGTCGAGGATGTGCTGACCGCCCGCGGTCTCGAACGCGACGGGTACATCCTGTTCCTTTCCCGTCTCACCGCGGCGAAGGGCGTCGACGATCTCATCGCCGGGTACGCGATCAGCGCGGCCAGCCAGAGCAAGATCCTCGTGATCGCGGGCCGTGGCCCGCAGTCCGAGGCGCTCCGGGCGATAGCAGCGGCCTCACCGCTCGCTGACCGCATCCGGTTCCTCGATGACGTCGGTGATGCGGAGAAGCCGTACCTGATGGCCGGATGTGCCGCCTTCGTGCTTCCGAGCAAACCACGGCCGGAGTTCGTGGAGACGTTCGGCATCGCTTTGGCCGAGAAGATGCTGGCCGGCGGCGGTCCCGTGATCACGACGGTCACAGGCGGCATCGGCGAAGCGGTGGGCGACCACGCCCTGATCATCCCCGTCGAGGACCCGCAGGCGATCGCCGAGGCGATCGACCACGCAATTCTCGAAACCACGGCGGATGAACGCAGGGACTGGGCAGACCGAGCGCGCGAGTACGCGATGCAGTTCGACCGGCGCAACGTCTTCGACAAGATGTTCGCCCCGTTGCGCGACACCGCCGAGGTCCCGCACCAGTAGGAGCCGCAGCAGTAGGAGCGGAGCCGGGGGTCAGACCAGACGCGGGCCAGACGGCGGGTCTGAAACCGCGAAGTCTGAAGCGGTGGCGTCTGAAGCGGTGAAGTCTGAAGCGCCGATGTCTGAACTGCCGGGGTCCGAAATGCGCAGTTTCGAACGCCGATAGTGCGCAACACGGTGGCTAAGCCGCTGCTGCTGGAGTTGCCGCCGTCCCCGGTACACCGCCGATCTTCCTCGTCAGTCGTCGTCCCGGAGGATCGGGCTTGTGCTGGTGAGGAGGAGGGGTCTCTGTTCGGGGTCGAGTCCGGGTGGTGGGGTGAGCCAGTAACGGCCCCTGTCGTCGCGAGTGATTCGCCAGTGTTCGTTGTGGAGCCGCAGGTGGTCGGACCGGCAGAGCAGGATGCCGTCGTCGAGGTTGGTCTGGCCGGTGTCGTCTGTCCAGTGCTGGATGTGGTGGGTCTCGGTCCAGGAGGGTGGTCGGTCGCAGCCGGGCCACCTGCAGCCGCCGTCGCGGATGGCGAGGGCGGCGCGTTGGGCGGGGCTGAAGGTGCGTTGTTCGCGGCCGAGGTTGATGCCGCTGCCGTGGTCGTCGAAGGTGACGTCGAGGAGCCCGGTGTCGCAGAGGTTGCGTTCCAGGGTTTCGGTGGAGACGGTGACCGCGGTCCCCTCGATGACACCGGGCTGGAGTGCGGGTGCCTCGGTCTCGAGGCCGGCCCCGGCAACAACCACGGGTTCGACCACGGCATCGGGAGTCGGCCTGCCCGGTTCAGTCCCACCGGCCGCGGTCCGGACAGACGCGGTCCCGGTGGGTGTGGTTTCGGACTGTGAGGCGCCCGTGAGTGCGGTCCCGGTCGGTCCGGCGGCGCTTGACGCTGGCCCGGCGGGCAACGAGCCGGTCGGCGCCGCCCCAGTCGGCGATGTGCCGGTCGGTGTGGTCCCGGTCTGAGCGGTGCTGGTTGACGTTGACCGAGTGGGTGCCGTACTGGTCGATGAGGCACCGGTCGATACCGCCCCGGTCGGTGCGGTGCCGCTCGGGGCCGTGCCACTCGGTGCGGTGTTACCGGGGCGGATGGTGACCATGCGCACGGCGGGGCTGCGGCCCCCGGCGATGCGCTTTGGGTCGGCTTTCACGCCGAGTTTGGTCAGGGCGACGAACGCGTCCGCGGTGAGCTGCTCGGTCGTGCGCGGGTCATCCTGCACCCGCTTCGCCCAGGCAGCCTGCTCCTTGTCGACAAACCGCACCCCGCCCCGACGCGGGCTCGTGATGGCGTCGTAGGTCTGCATCAGGTATTCGCCGTCTTCCGGGGCGAACAGGCCGACCAGGCGCACCTGCCCCGTGTGGAGCCGGTAGAACCGCAGGGACCGGTCGTCGTAGGCGGCTTTCTCGCGGGCGGCGATGCCGGCCTCATCGAGTACGTCCCGCACCCTTCGGGCCCGTTTGAACAGCTGGTCCGCGTTCAGGGTGCGTGCTTCGGTCAGGAGTCGGGCGAGGGCGGTGGCGAGTTTCTCCGCGGTGATCGCCCGGTCCAGGTCACCGAGACCTTTGCGGAGCGCGTCTGCCTTCTCGACGCTGAGCCAGCCCTCGGCGAGGGCCCGGCCGATCGGCGTGTGCCACGGCGGCACCACGGCCGGCGGCACCGGATGCTCGATCGGTCGCCGGTCGGGAGCGGCCCCGTCGAGGGGCGGAGTCTCGTCGAGCAGCTTCTCGGCCTCGGCGGCCTCCCGGGCGGCTTTCTCGGCGGCGTCGGCTTCGGCTAGCAAACGGCCGACCGCGAGCAGCTTGGCCGCGTCGCCCTTGCTCGACCCGGAAACGTCCTGGAGCAGGTCTTCCGGGGAACGGTAGCCCTTCCGGGCGGCGAGGCCCTTCCCGCCGAGTTCGGGCCGGGACCGGCGGGCGAGGGTCGCGGCGAACCAGGCCGCCTGTGTGTCGAGGGCCCGCCGGGCCCCGGCGATGAGCACCTGTCCTTCCAGCACGGCCTCGTCGGTGAGCGCGTCGACAATCGTCGACGAGCCACCGAGCCCGGCGATGACATCCGCCAGCGACCGTAACCCGGCGAGTACACCGCCGCCCTGCGCCGACTCGCGGACCACCCGATCGCGATACGGCTGATCGGGCGAAGCGGGCGACTCCGGGAGGGTGGTCATGCCCCCACGGTACGACCGACCACCGACACTCTCTGAGTATCGCTCAGGTCTGTGGAAACTAACTCTGACCAGCAAACTGTTGAGGACAGGTCGTCACTCAAATGCTTCGAAAAAATGGTCACGGAACTCGTCCATCCGCCATTCGGGTGCCGTGCGATCCGGCAGCATTCCCGGTTGCCAGTGCCAGGGAGCGATCCGACTCATGACACCGGGGTCCTGGGAGATGATGCTGATCGGCACAGTGTGGTTCGCGCCTTCGCCACTGACAACGGTCGCCGGTTGGTGGTCGCCGAGTACGACGAGGACGAGGTTCGGGTTGCCGTAGGTGGTGAGGAACGAGATGAGCGTGCTGAGCGTGTATTCAACTGATTGTCCGTAGAGCCTGCTGCACCAGATGCGGGTTCTGCCAGACCTCGCTCGGAGACAGCCCCTGGTCCGGCTGGGGGTCGTAGATCGAGCCGTCCCCGACCGCGGTCCACGGCACCTCGTGGGGCAGGGGAGTCCACGGGGTGTGCGAGGACACCAGGTCGATCTCCGCCATCAGCGGACGGTGCGGTCCTGCCAGCTCGTGCTTCTGAAAGTATGCCCAGGTGTACTGGTCGGGTATCAGGGCATAGCTGAACGGAGGACCCTGATATCCGACGTTCTGGGAGGTGAGTTCTGTGCCGAAATGATAGAACGATCGGCCGATCGGCCACGGCCCGGTGTCGGAGGGCACGTCACTGATGGTGTCCCAGCCCGCCTCGGAGAATGCCCTGCTGAGGGTGAGCCGGTTTCCAGCGGTGACCTGATCGTATTTCTGTTGTGAATCGATCCAGAGCCCGGTCTGCAGGGTGGAGTGGGCGAGCCAGCTGATTCCGCCAAACGTCGGCGAGGTGAGAAAGGCGCTGCGTTCCTGGTAACCCCTGGCTGCGAGCGCTGCGTTTCCCCTGCGCAAGACGTCGTCGACGCCGACGGAGAAGAACGCGTCCTGAACGGCGACCTGGCCATAACTTTCGATGAACGCGACGATGACGTCCTTTCCCTTCAGTCCGGTGAGGAGAGCGGATGACGGCAGTCGGGCGTATTCGTCGGTTGCGCTCGCGCGCGCGAAGCTGGCCTGGTCGGCATCCGCGATCCTGACCTGCTCGGCTTTCTCGACGACCGTGTGGATCGTGTCCGCAGCGGCGACGGATTCGCCGGGCACGACCTGGGCGCCGCTGAGTCCGAGCACGATCCAACTCGCTGCCATCACGACCCCACCGATCGCTGCCGGGCGGCGGTGCCGACGCAGGGCGTCCGTGATCCGAAGGAATACGCGAGCGAGTAATAGAGAGACAGCCAGGAAGGCGAGCGGGATCAGGACGAGTAGCGCGACCGATGCGACCGGGCCGGCAGAATCCCGGAGGACACCGTAGGCATCCCGCACCGCCGGCCAGCCGGTCACGACGTTGAATGGCTGACCGACCGTCGATCTGAACCCACGATCGAGAGCCGCGAGGGCGATGGTTGCGACGAAGACCAGGGCGGCGAGGATCGAGACGCTCCGGCGAGCGAACGGACGCCGCAGTCCCGCCAGGATCACGACGACGACGACCGCTTCCAGGGGAACGCGAACCAGGGCCAGCACCGACCCCGTGCTGATCCATCCAGGAGCGAGGACGGCGACCAAGGCCAGGACGAGGGCGGCGACCAGGCCCACCCGTCGTCGAACCGTCGGCGGACGGTTGGCGCTCACCGCATTCCCACCATGACCGGCGTCGTGACCACAGCCGGGTGGGCGTCCGCGTCGTGCTCGGTGAACCGATCTGAGAGCGCGTAGCGCATCAGGACCATGTCGCCGATCGGCCTGGCTTCTGCGAGGTGAGCCCGCCGCTCACTGGTCCAGGGAAACACGGCGTCGCCGACGAATCGGGCACCCCCGGCCGAGCCGACGAAGAACGGCGCCACGCACAACTGGAGCTCGTCGACAAGATTCGCGGCCAGAAACTGCGTGTGGACTATCGCTCCTCCCTCGACCATGAGCCTGCCGATCCCGCGCCGGCCCAGGTCGGCCAGGAGGTCGGACATTCTCACGCCACCGTCCAGTCCGACGACAACGGCGGCGGGTTCGAGCCGTCGCCGGAGGCCACCGGCCAGCGGTGCGGGGCAGTACACGAGCCGAGTGGTGTCGCCGGAGGTGAAGAATGCCGCGTTCGGATCGAGATCGCCCGTCGCCGTCACCGTGACCTTCCACGGTGAGCGCGGCAGGCCGGCTGCCTCTCGACGGTTCTGCCGTGCGGCGCTCCTCACCAGCAATCGCGGGTTGTCGGCTCGCACGGTTCGTGCACCGACCAGGATGGCGTCGTGGCGTGCCCGCACGGCGTCAACGCGATCGAGGTCGGCCGCATTCGACAGGGTGAGCCGCGGTGGACGCGCTGTGTCGAGATACCCGTCGAGCGAGATGGCGCTGCTCAGGGTGACGTATGGCGTGAGTGTCACGATGTCTCCTCTTGGTCGAGAGCGTGGTCGAGAGCGTGGTCGAGAGCGTGCGGAACCAGAATGGACTCCGGTCGGCGCAGACGAGCGACGACAGCGGCGGCGACGAGCGCGCCCGGCGCGATCGAGAGGATCGTGAGCACACCGAACAGGGTGGATGCCGCCACCCCCGCCGGCGCGCCTGAACCCGCGATTGCGAATGCCCAGCCGGCGATGCCCTCGCGAGGTCCCCAGCCGCCGATGTTCAGCGGGATCGAGGCGCCGAGCAGGATCACGAGAGCGAGAGTGATCATCCGCACCCCGGACATCCTCTCGCCAACGGCCAGTGTTGCGAGCGTGAGTGTCGCGACATGGCAGCCGACGACGATGACCGACGCGAGCGCGACCTGAAGGGAGGTGCGCAGTGATCCGAGGCCGGCCCGGAGTTCGTGCGCCTCGCTGAGCAGCACCGCACGGGCGCGTGCGCTCAGCGCTATCGCAGCGGCAAGCCCGGCGACGACAATGCCGAATCCGAACCCGAGCGCCGGCAGCAGGTAGCCCTCGAACTCGGTTCCGAAGCACGCCAGCACGACCAGCGCCAGGGCGAGCTGCACCACCTGCCCCGACACGCGTTCTACTGCGACCGCGCGCGCGGCGGGCCTGACGCTTGTACCGCTCGGGCCGCTGTCGACTGCTCGGCGGATGTCCCCGACGATTCCGCCGGGAAGGATCGTGTTCAGGAACTGGGACTGGTAGTACATTCCGACGGCGGTCGACAAGCGGAGCGGAACTCCCAGGCGCGTCGCGATGAGCTGCCACCGCCACGAGGCAGCCACCGTCGCAACGGCAGCAAGGAGCAGGGCCGCACCGATCGTCGGTCCGTCCAGGCTGAGGATTCCCCGCAGGAACGGGCCCGTGCCCACCTGGCCGATGACGCCGACGAGGACGACGGCGCCGAGGACCGGACGGAGGGCACGGCGGAAACCCGCCGACCGTAACGCCTGGCGAATCCGGGTTCGGACGCGGAGGGTCATCCGCGCGGCCAGGCCAGCAGGTCGACGTGGCGGATGCGCGCTGCCAGCTCCCCGCGTCCGATCTGGGACATCCGAAGTCGCCGGTAGCGCCCGGCCTCAGCGCTCAGCCGAGGATCCTGCTCGACGGCGGCGTCCACCCATCCGCTGAACCAGTCGACGAGCAGGCGGTGCCTGCTGTGGTCGAGCAGCCATTCCGTGACGGTCTGGCGCACATCCCAGCCGGCCTGTGTGAACAGACCGCGCGCAATCGCCGCGCCATACGGACCGAGCTGCCTGCGATTGTCTGCGAGTCGGAGTTGATGTGCGTTGAAGGCGTCCTCGAATGCCGCGTCGAGGTCGTCCCGGGGTCGCAGGCGCACCCGGCCCGTCACGCTGAGAGTCAGAAGAGCGGGGCAGCGGGCTCCGACGCAGGCGTCCACGATGGTGTGGGTCTCGTGGGAGGTCAGCACATCGAGCAGAGCGGATGCGGTAACCAGGGACGCTCCCGCCAGGTCGGATGCCCGCAGGTCGGCGAGATTTCCCGGTCGGGCCACAACGGAGATCGATGCCGAGTTCCTGTCCTGCGGACGGATCCGATTGATGGCCGATTCGATCAGGTCCGGATTCCAGTCGTGCAGGATCCACGTCTGGGGTCCGGGAAGCAGGGGAGCGAGCCAGCGCATCATCGAACCGGTCCCGCTGCCGAGATCGTGAACGATGACGGGTCCCTCAGGGACCTTCGTCGCGGCGGCGAGCGCAAGGTCGTGTGAGCGCGCAACGGCGTCCTCCGGCTCACGCAGCGCCAGCCATTCCTGACTGACGAGGGGAATACTCGTCATGGGCAAACCGCCGTTTCGCTGAGTGCCACCTCGGTGAGCGTCGACGCAATAGTGGCGACCGTCGCGCTCCAGGGCCTGGCCCGTCTGCTGGCCGCCACGGCGGCTCCCTTGAGCCTGCGACCTCAGTACCCCACTCGCGAACCAGTGGCGCAGCGCGACTTCGAGCGCCCGCGGGTCCTCCGGCGCGACGAGGATCCCGGCCGATTCGTTCGAGAGCGCTTCCGGTATCCCACCGACACGGGAGGCCAGGACGGGGATGCCGCGGGCCAGGGCCTCTGTGACGACCATCCCGAAGCTCTCGTACCGGGACGGCACGACGACAAGGTCGGTCCCGGCGTATGCGTTGTCCAACTGTGGTCCGACCAGCGCACTCGTGAACGGTGCCCTCGCGGTGAGGCGAGTCCGGCGGCGGGCGCGCGTCAGCTCGTCGACAAAACCGGGGGCACCGTCGAGTGATCCGACGAAGGTGCACGTCCACCCGGAAACGTCGGTGAGGTGCGCCAACGCGTCCAGCAGCAGGTCCTGGCCTTTGTGCGGGGCGACCACGCCGACGCACAGCAGCCGGTCGCCTGCTGGTGAAGCAATCGTCGTGGCGGCGGGATCCGTCCCCGGGTAGGCGACGACGACGTCGCCGGGCTCTGAGCCGTGACGCGTGACGATCTCAGACCGGGTCCATCCGCTCGTGGCGATGATGCGTTTCGCAGCCCGGAATGCGTCTCGTTCACGGCTGTCGTCAGTGACCATGTGCGCGAGGACTACCAACCGGAGCCGGGTGGCCTGGAGGCCCAATGCCACCGATTCGCGGGCGGCGACCAGGCCGTCGACCAGGGCGAGCGCACCGTCCGGCAGCCTCGACAGGGTCTGGGCCGCGAGCGTGCCGTCATCCGGCGGGATCGGAACCATGTGCACCTCCCAGCCGCGGCGTCGGAGCCCATCGCGAACGTGCTGGTCGTAGACGTTGCCGCCGCTGACCCTGGCGGGGTCGTCGATCGCTGCGGGCACGAAGAAGGAGACCCGACTTTCGGCGGACACGCTCATGGCGTCCTCGTGTAGCTTGCCCACGCGATGTGTGACTCATGGAGCGTGACCGTGATGGAGTCCAGCTTCTGAACGGGGCCGAGCGACCCTGCCTGCACCTCTTCGGCCAGCCGATCCGCGATCGCTGTGCAGAGCACTTCCGTGGTTGTGTTCCGGCCCCGGAACCGCGGGTCTTCGTCGAGGTTGCGGTACGTGAGCGACCCCGTGATCTCCGCGAGCGCGCTCGCGAGTCTGCCGATGTCCACCACGACGCCGTTGGCGTCGAGGCCGCCCGCAGCGACGGTTGCGTCGACGATGAATGTGGCTCCGTGGAGTCGCTGGGCAGCGCCGAAGGCGTCGCCCGTGAGACTGTGGGCGATCATCAGATGGTCCCGGACCGTAACCGTGTACGTCATTCTGGTTCTCCCCACACGATGGTGTGACACAGGACATCCGGAGCCCCCCGGGCGAGGGTCGCCATCACCTCGGGAAGATCGCGCCACGAGGATTCACCGGTCAGCACGGCATCGTAGGCCGGGTCGTGCAGGAGCCGCAGGGCCAACTCAAGGCGTTCGCGCGTCGACCGGTTTCCCCGGCGACTCGCTGCGACCGCTCCGACCTGGCTCGACCGGATCGTCAGTCGTCGCGAGTGGAAATCGGCACCCAGCATGAGCGTGACCGGTCGATCGCCGTACCAGCTCGCCTCCACGACCTCACCATCGGTGACCACTGTTTCGAGGGAGAGCTGCAAGCCGGCGGCCGAGCCGCTCGTGTTGATGACGATGTCCCGGTCACCGGGCGGCCGCGCGGCGTCGGCGAAGCCAACGCCCAATCGATCGGCCACCGCCTGGCGCGCCGGGTTGACGTCGATCAAAACGACTTCGACTCCGGGGATGCCGCGGAGCAGTCGTGCGACACAGCATCCGATCATGCCCGCGCCGATGACGGACACGCGGTCGCCGACGAGAGGACGGGCATCCCAGAGCACATTGACGGCCGTTTCGACCGCGCCTGCGAGCACGGCGCGGCGTGCCGGGATCCCGGCGGGAACCGGCACGACCGCATCGGCAGGGACGACGAATGCTGACTGGTGGGGGAAAAGCGTGAACACGATCCGGCCTCGGAGGGATTCGGGTCCCCGATCCACGACGCCGACATTCAGGTACCCGTACTTGACCGGCCCCGGAAAGTCGCCGTCCTGGTAGGGGGCGCGCATCCGCTCGAACTCGCTGACCGGGACCTGTCCGCTGAAGACCGAAGCCTCGGTGCCTCGGCTGACTCCGGTATAGAGCGTCCTCACGAGCACCTCTCCCTCGCCGGGTTGCGGCAAGGGTTCCCGCCGGAGAACCCCGACGTTGGGCGATTCCACCCAGAAAGCGGAAGACTCGAGCACAGTCCCTCCCGTTCGTGAACGATTGATGCCGGAGCGCCGTCTTAACAGATGGGTTAACACAGAAACGAGACAGGGATGCATAGAGTTCAATTCGCTCCGATTTCGTCGGTGATCGCCGGGACCGCCGCCGCGACGTTCCTCGGCCTGGCCGCTGGGTCCTGGGGCCGGTCGTGGGTGCCTGCCGTCGGCTGGCTGGTGGCCCTCGGCTACCTCGTGATTTCGAATGCGCTGCTTCTGCGCGAGCTCCAGCGGAGACACGCGACTCGTTTCGGGCCCGCGAACATGGTCACGGCGGCGCGGTCGACGCTCGTCGGGGTCATTAGCGGGATCGTCGTCGTGTCGTTCCTCGCGCCGATACCCGTCGCACTGATGGTGGCCCTGGTCGTGCCTGCCCTCGTTCTGGACGCCGTCGACGGCTGGGTCGCACGGCGTACGAATTCCGCGAGCGAGCTCGGCGCGCGGTTCGACATGGAAGTCGACGCGTTCCTGTTGCTCGTGCTGAGCGTTTACGTGGCGAAGGACCTGGGTACCTGGGTCCTCTGGATCGGCACCATGCGGTACCTCTTCGTCGTTGCCGGGTGGATCTTCCCCTGGCTCTGCCGGCAGCTGCCCTACCGTTATTGGCGGAAGGTCGTCACGGCCGTGCAGGGCATCGCCCTGGCGACGGCCGCGACACGGCTTCTCCCCGGTGTTGATGCGCTGCTCGTCGCGCTGGCGCTCGTCCTGCTGGTCGAATCCTTCGGGCGCGACGTGGTCTGGCTCGCCGCACGACGGTCAGAGAGTGGCGATGAACGGTTGGCGGAGCGCGCCTAGGCCGACGAATTCTGTCCCCGATCAGGAATGGCGAGCGGCGGAGCTTCAGGCGTGGTCCGTGAAGGCCCCCCGGTAGTCATGGACGAACGTCGCCAGGGAGCGTGGTGCCCGACCGAGCACGTTCGCGACGGTGGGCGTGACGGTGGAGGCGTAGCCAGCCCGGAAGATTTCAAACAGCGCGAGGATGTCCTCGACCTGCCCGGCTGGCAGTCCGAATCCCAGCAGGTTCTTGCGGGTGACCTCCGGTGGCGTGTCGACGTAGTGGACGTCATGGCCGAGCTCCGCGGCGAAGGCGGCTGCGGCGTCGCCATACGTGAAGGCCTCGCCTCCGGTCAGCACGAGCGACTCTCCGGTGTGCCCGCCCGTGGTGAGGACGGCTGCGGCGACCTCGGCAATGTCGCGTGCGTCGATCATCGAGACATGCCCGTCTCCGGCCGAGGCGTAGATGGCCCCTGCCTTGATCGTCTCGGCGCTACTGAGCAGATTCTGCATGAAACCGTTCGGCTGCAGGATCGTCCAGCTCAGGGCCGACGCCTTGAGGTGCTCGTCCAGTGAGAAGTGCCCGCGCCCGAAGCTCGTCGTGGCGTCGGGCGCGGCTCCGAGCACCGACAGCCGCACGAGCTGTTCGACGCCGGCAGCCTCAGCGGCGTCGATGAGCGGCCGCTGCAGGTCGAAGAACCCTTCGGGTGACGGCGAGTTCAGGAAGACCCTCTCGGCGCCCGTGAGCGCGGCGCTCACTGAGGAGGCGTCACGCAGATCACCGGACACGATGTCGACGCTGTCCCCGAATGCGGCCCGGGCCTTGTTTGCGTCGCGTACCAGGACTCGGACAGGGGCGTCCTGGTCGAGCAAAGTTGCAACCAGATGAGAGCCGATGTTGCCTGTGGCACCGGTCACCAGAATCATGAGATGAACCTCTCAGTCGGCTCGGGAGGAGCAGGGCACAGAGCAATCTACAGCCTGCGCCCACATTTCGGAACTGCGGGCGACACGCGCGACAACACGATCCTGAAGCAAGAGACGCGCTGGCTCGCCGTCGAGATTGTGGGTTGTCGCCCGTGCATGAGGCGCACAGGAACTGTTGCTCTACTGGTGGTTCTGATCAGGGCGTGCAGTTGCGTGCTCGTTGTAGGGGGAACCGCGTGTCAACGAAGAAGAAGCTTGGGAACGTCGGATGGGTCGTGATCCTGGGAGTCATCGCGGCGATGGCTCCGGCGGCTGGACAAGCGTTGTCGATGACCGTCAGTAATCTCGCCGGGTTGTGGCGGAGCGTCCGTGCGCGGATCTCCTTCGGCCGCAACAATGCCGCATCCCGGTAGACAAGTCCGCATCCCGGCAGAGGATGCCACTCTATGGCCGACCTGTGTTGGTAGCGGTAGCGGGTCTTCACACGGAGGAGGATACCGGCCGCTTCGACGCAAGGTGCCGCTGCACCCATCCCGCGTGATCACCCTGGCGACTGCGCTCAAACCACGGCTATCTTGTTACCCGACCGGTTGATACCGCTACGCGAGCCAGGGGAGGATCTTCATGGCTAGGAATCTGGTCATCTGTCTTGATGGCACGGGCGCCCAACCGCGAGCACGGGGCGACTCGAACGTCATCAAGGTGTTCGGAATGCTCGACCTCACCGACCCGACGAAACAGATCGCCTACTACGACCCGGGGGTGGGCACATTCTCGTCGTCCGCCTCGTGGGGTCCGCTCGCACGTTGGCTTTCGCGTGTCGGCGGGCTTGCCTTCGGGAACGGGCTCCGCCAGAACCTGGGCGAGGCATACACCTGGCTGATGCAGGAGTGGGATCCGGGTGACCGCATCTTCGTGTTCGGATTCAGCCGCGGCGCCTACACCGCCCGCGCATTATCAGGCATGCTGCGCACGATCGGCCTTCTTCACGCCGGCTCTGAGAACCTCGTGCCCTATGCGGTTTCCGAGTTCACCAAGCGCAGCAAGGATGACCGCCCCAGGGGACAGGACGGCGACGCTATCCCGAGCGGGAAGACCCCCCACCCGCGCCGCGCCTCGCACCCCGCAGACCGTCGCGTCGAGGGCATTCTGGGCCGGAATCGACGAGTTCTCCGAGAACTTCGCCCGCAAAGTCAACGGGCGGAGTACCGTGCCCGTCGCGTACCTCGGCGCATTCGACACGGTGAAGGCGGCGGGGTTCCTCAAGTGGGATATCAAATGGCCCTATACGCGCAAGCTGGACAACGATGTGCGCGTGCGTCATGCCGTGTCGATCGATGAGAAGCGCCGACCCTTCCGCGAATACCTCGTCACGCCGTCGCCTCAGTCCCAGCTTGAGGAGGTCTGGTTCGCGGGTGTGCACACGGATGTCGGGGGTACCTTCGAGGACGACCCGCGCCTCTCGAACATCACCCTCAAGTGGATCATCGAGGGCGCCCTTGAGGAAGGAATGCTCGTTGAACCTGGTCAGTACGCGAAAGCGTGCACGGTCACTCAGCTGAGCTCCGACGGAACCGTGCACTCGAATAGCTGGATTTGGAAGATCTTTGTCGACCGAACACGCCCGATCCCGGCGAACGCGATCATCCACTCGAGCGTCAGGCCCCGCACGGAGGCCACGGGACTCTATCGAACGCGGATCCCGTCGGGCGTGAAGTGGGCTGACCCGAATTGGAGAGACCTCGCGCCAATCCCCGTCCAAGCCGCCAATCCGATCGAGTCCGCGCTCGCGCCTCCGGAGCACCCGGCGCCAACGGCCGTAGCGACCCGACCTGTTACACCGTGAAGGTCACCTGACTCCACAGCAGTCCCGGGTCGACCTCTACCGCGGGTGGCGCGGCGACTGGCGCATCCGCTCGAACCACATGCGTGTTGAGTTGAGCCAGGGCCGTGAGAAGTTCTGCCTTCGGAATGGTGTTCTCCCACTGTTTCACCAGTCCCCAGGGCAGCATCGCATAGGCCCCGTGCCCGAGCACGGATTCAACGAACGGCTTCGGAGTCGCGTTGTGCGATCCATGGTGCCCGATCTTGTAGAACGCGACACTGCTGACGAGTGCCTTCGACACGGGGTCGTCGAGCACGTGCTCCCAGGCCCCTTCCTGCGAGTCGCCCACGAACAGCAACCGCGTCCCGGATACGTCGAGCACGAAGTACACGCTCGTGTTGTTGACGGAACGTTCGAGTACGGCTGCTGCGTCGAGCAGCGCGTCGTCGTCGGTGCCGAGCCTGAGTCAGGCGCAGGGATGCGCGCGCGTCCCTCAGGCTCCGAAGGGATCGACTGGACGTCCTCATCCGCCACGACATAGATCGGATCGAAGATGGTCGGTGTTTCGTCGTCGTCGGGGTTCTGGTCGGAGTCGAGTTGCAGCCACTGTGCTGACGCCGGCGGGTCCATCAACGCCAGCTGCTTCGGATCGCGCGACGGGCCGAGCAGGTGGATACTCACCCCCTCGATGGGCACGGCGATCACGTTCTTCGCGGGGTCCCGGTTGGGTACGAACTTGACCGGCGGCGTGTTCTTGAACTGGGTGCCGTTGCGACTGAGCAGCCGGTCGGTTGCTTTCGCGTTGCCCATCGAGTTCGCTGCCAGGGAGCTGGCCAATGCCAGCGGAGCCGGCAGGTCCCCTGAGCTCGCCTGGGCCTTCGCCTCGATGAAACCGTGGATCTGGGTCGCCGTCGACACGAGCGAATTGCGCAGCGCCTGGGCCGCCGGATCGCTCGTGTCCTCCACGAACGGGACCAGCACCTGGCCGACGTCGACGCTGGTCCACTCGTCGACTGCGAAGCCGCTGATGTGGTCCTGGTGGTGGTGGGTGGCGACGACAACGTCGAGGTGCGGGGGAGAGCCGGCAGGGGCAACCGCTGTGAGGTCCGCGATGACCGTGTGGACCACATCGGAAATGTCCCGTGTCACACCGTTGATCGTCGCGCGGCCCTGACTGTGCACACCGCAATCGACGAGCATCCGCCACACCTGCAGCCCGCGTGTGATCGTGACTCGGAAGCAGTCACCAAAGCCAACGTTGTACATCCGCACGGCAACGGTCGTTTGGTCAGGCATGGGGCACGACTTTCGGCATCGGGACCTCCTCTGCGGCATGCAGAGCCGCGAACGTCATGCGAAGCAGCGAGGGCTGGTCGGTCCAGGCCGCGAGCGCATCCGCCGACGTTACTTGGTCGCTCCACGCCTGCAACGCTTTCGCGCGCTTCGCACCGATCGCAGCGCACGATTCCGCGAACGCTCGCACCGCATCCGGTTTCCCGGTGAATGTCTCCGGTTTCGTCAACGCGTCAGGGTTCGACAAAGGAAGTGGCTTCACCACCACGTGTACGACTTGCCCGTCGACGCGGGCGATCACCGTCGTTCCTGCTCGGATAGCCAGTCGTTTACCCGCGGACAGGGACTGGTCTTCGAGCTCCTGATGGCGTTGCGCGAACTGCGCCACCACGATCGGCCGAGGCTGCAGGTCGGATGCTTGCACGAACACCGCGTGCACGCCCACCAATTCCAGAGGGAGGTCCGGATCCAGGCCGAGTTCGTACGCGTGATATCTGCCCCAGTCGATGAGCGCCACGACCGTCGCGGAATTCGCTGTCGCCGCCGAGGCCGGTTTCAGGGTTCCCGGCTTTGCCGCAGGATCCGTCGGCTCCACAGGTCTCGCACGAGTGGATACCCGTGGCGGTGCATCCGAGGTATCCGGCCCCTCGATCTCCGGGTCCGCGTCTGCGCCGGTGATGGTCGTCGACGCCTCGCCGCCCAAGTCGAGGTTCTGCGTCGCCTCCAGAATGAGGGGCGCCAAATCGACACTGTGTGCCCCGCGGGTCAGGCTGAGTTCCGGATCCGCCGGTCCGGGCCAGGTCAATGCTTCCTCTGTCAGCGAGGACACCGACGGCGGATAGATCCCGCGCCGCCGCAGAGCCTCAACGAGGTTCGTCCTCAAACGCATCACATCATCCGGGTAGAGTGCCCGGTCGGCCGTCACGATACCGCGGACCACATCTCCGAACGTCACGTCGACCACCGGCAGGTATTGGAAAGCCCGCACGACCATCCCGAGGATACGGTCTGCATTCCGGATCGCCTCGACCGTCACCCGTTTCACAAGGTCGGTTGGCAAGGCGCCTGGCGGGAGAACTCCGGTTCCGCCGGTAGCCAGCCGGCGCAGATCGTTGATCTGTTTCAAATAGGTGTCGAGGTAGGCGTCGAAGACCGCCGCCACGAAGCACGCCCCCCGCGCGTGCGGCTCTGTCGCCGCCAGGAACGCGTCCGGCGTGCGCGGCGACCCGATGGCCGACCGCAGCGCCGCACCGCGGCCCGTCGACACCCCGAATTCAAGCGCGAGGTCGAGCAACGCCGACCCTTCCCGGAGGTCTGTGCTCGAGTTGGCGACCGCCTCAGCCACCACGTCCGGGAAGAGAAAGTGGTGAAACAGCGCCACCAGGTCGGCGAAGGCCTCGTGCCACGCGAACACATCCGGATTCGATGCCTCCGAGAAGTACTTGCGGATGCGATGGACGATCGCGTGCGTCACTTCGTGCGCCACAACATCGACGCTCAGGCAGGTGAACATCACCTGCCCGGGCAGATTCGATCCCGGATCGCGTTCGTCGGCCTTGTAGTAGCCGAAGAGCACCGCACGCCGCGTTGGATCAAAGAACGCATTGCGGCCTTCAAACGCGTGCGGCACGATCCGCAACTCCCGACCGCCCCGCCAACGGAAACGCTGCCCACCGAAACGTTCGAACCGTTCGATCACGCTCATCGTGACGGCGTAGACAACCTGCTGGTGGGTGCGCGGGTCGCTTTCGGACGGACGAAGCCCGCCCTGGGCCAGGATCGCCGGATCATTCAGATCGACCGGCCGATACCAGACATCGCGGACCGCGTCGTAGTCCACCACCTGCACAAGCCGGCCCGATGGTCCCGGCTCCAAATCGCGCTCGAACGGCACATCGACCGTCAAAAATCGGCCGCTCAATCGCGTTGACATCGGATCGAACGCGTAAACCGGCAACGGCCGCCTGGCGGGCAGCCGCACCGGCGGATCGTTACGTGGTCCCGGCCGCGCCGGCGGCTGGTCTTGTGGCTTGGCGACCCCCATCGGTGCCTTCTTCCTGCGCAACAATGTCAAACGGTGAGTGTTCGCGCTCGAGGTGTTGGCTCGATCATCCCCCGTGCTGTTCCGATTGGGAACCCCGGACGAGGTTGACCACTGGAGGAGCTTTGCCAGACCCGTCGTGGACGCGGCAGGATTTCACAGTCGGAACCGACCTCCTTTCGCGCGCAGGGGATCGGCGTCCGGATCCGGTTAGCAGACCCTCAATTGCGCGGGGAAGTGGTCCGGCGTAAATTTAGTGTCTTCGGGGGATGTGCAAATTGGTGCACCTCGTCAGGTTCGATTTCCTGAATCCTCCACATAGCTTTGGGAAGTGTGCAGCTCTCGTAGGTGATGCGCCATTTCTGATCGTCGGCGTCCAGACTTGACGGGGCACCATCGAAGTGAGCGCCATCCCGGCGCGACCCTCGAGGCCCAGGGTCTCGTCGAAGACGATATCCACTCGCTCGATGTGCTCTGCGCTCCAGACCTGCTCGAACAAGCGGATGGCGAATCGGAGGCCGAGCAGGACTCGACGACTTGATGCAGAAGACCTCTTCGACGACGACGACGACCTGGACGCTGTAGCAGACCGGCTCGATCACGCAATCACTGCTTCACGTGTGCGCCATCGGCGCCTGATTCGCCCTAGTTCCGCGTCATGACTGACCTGTGTTGGTACCGGTGGTGGGACTCGAACCCACACGTCCTCTCGAACAAAGCATTTTGAGTGCTCCGCGTCTGCCATTCCGCCACACCGGCTCACAACACCTGGTTCAGAATACCGTAGGCTTTGACCCGTGACCGACCAAGATTCCACCCCAGTACCTCCTCGCCGTGTTGTCGTGGCAGAGGATGAGTCCCTCATTCGTCTCGACATCGTCGAAATCCTTCGTGACGCCGGATTCGAGGTGGTCGGCGAGGCTGGCGACGGCGAAACCGCTGTCGCCCTGGCGACCGAGCTGCGACCCGACCTGGTGATCATGGACGTCAAGATGCCGCACCTCGACGGCATTTCCGCCGCAGAGCGCATCACCAAGGCCCACATCGCTCCGGTTGTGCTCCTCACCGCGTTCAGCCAGAAGGAACTGGTCGAACGGGCGACGGAGGCCGGCGCGCTCGCGTACGTCGTCAAGCCGTTCACTCCGAATGACCTGCTGCCCGCGATCGAGATCGCGCTGTCCCGATACAGCCAGATCATCACCCTCGAGGCCGAGGTCGCCGACCTGGTCGAGCGCTTCGAGACCCGCAAGCTCGTCGACCGGGCCAAGGGCCTGCTCAACGAGAAGATGGGCCTCACCGAGCCGGAGTCGTTCCGCTGGATCCAGAAGGCGTCGATGGACCGCCGCCTCACGATGCACGATGTCGCCCAGGCGATCATCGAGCAGCTCTCCGCCAAGAAGTAGCACCACAGCGAAGTAGCACAACAGCACAAACGAAAGGCGGGCCCGGTCAATGGCGACCGGACCCGCCTTTTCTTGTATCTGCGCGGCGTGCGTGTCCGGTCAGGCCATGCCGGGGCGGTCCGTGATCAGGTTGGTGATCCGGATCGTGGAGCAGCGCCTGCCCTGATCGTCGTCGATCTCGATCGAGTGCGTCGTCAGGGTGCGCCCGAGGTGGATCGGCGTGCAGACGCCGGTGACCCAGCCGCTCGTCGCCGAGCGGGTGTGCGTCGCGTTGATCTCGATGCCGACCGCGAGCTTCCCCGGCCCCGCGTGCAGGTTCGCCGACATCGAACCGAGGCTCTCACCGAGCACCACGAACGCGCCCCCGTGCAGGAGCATCGCCGGCTGGGTGTTGCCGAACACCGGCATCCGTGCCACCGCCCGCTCGAGGCTGAACTCGAGGAATTCGATGCCCATCTTGTCGGCGAGGGCTCCGCCGCCGCGCTGCTGCACCCAGGCAAGGGCGTCTTCGGTCTTCTGCGTCATGGTCACCTTGGATAGAGCCCAGCGCCGTCGGACGACGCTTGTAGGCTGTCTGTGTGTCGGATTCCGAAAAGCCTACCCTGATGATCATCGACGGCCATTCCCTGGCCTACCGGGCGTTCCATGCCCTCCCGGTCGACAGTTTCCAGACCCGGGACGGCCAGCACACCAACGGCATCCACGGGTTCATCTCGATGCTGCTGAGCCTGCTGCGTACCGAGAACCCTTCCCATATCGCCGTCGCCTTCGACATCTCGCGGGCCTCGTTCCGCACCCGGGAGTACCCCGAATACAAGGGCACCCGGGCGAGCACCCCGCCGGAATTCAAGGGTCAGGTCCCGCTGCTGCAGGAGGCCCTCGCGGCCATGAACATCACGACCATCACGAAGGAAGACTTCGAGGCGGACGACATCCTCGCGACCCTGTCCGTCCGCGGAACCGCGGAGGGGTACCACGTCTTCGTCGTCTCCGGCGACCGGGATTCGATCCAGCTCGTCAACGACAACGTGACCCTGCTCTACCCGGCGAGCCAGGGCGTCTCGGCCCTCACCCGGTACGACCCCGCCCGCGTGCGGGAGAAGTACGGCATCGACCCGGCCCAGTATCCCGACGTCGCCGCGCTCGTCGGCGAGACGAGCGACAACCTGATCGGCATCAGCAAGGTCGGCGAGAAGACCGCCGTCAAGTGGCTCGGCCTCTACGGCAGCCTGGACGGCATCCTCGAACACGCGGACGAGATCAAGGGCGTCGTCGGCAACAACCTGCGCGAGCAGAAGGAGAACGCGATCCGCAATCGCCGCCTCAACCGGCTCGTGACCGACCTCGAACTCCCCGTCGAACTGCCCGACCTCGTCCGAGCCCCGGTCAACGAAGCCGCCGTGCGCGAGGTCTTCGGCCGCCTCGAGTTCAAGAACCTGCTCGAGCGCGTGATCAAGCTCGAGGGCGGTGCGGACGAGTCAGGCGCGACCGTCGTGCCGGTCGAGCGCGACGATGTGCCCACCGCACCGGTGGCCAAGGATCTTCTCGACGAAGAGCTGGACGCCTGGCTCACCCGGGTGATCGCGACCAACCCGGGCGGACTCGGTCTCCAGATCGAGGTGCAGGACGGCAAGGCGATCGGCTTCGGCGTGTCCGGGCTCGAGGAATCCGTGAACCTTCCGTGGCAGCCGGGACGCACCGATTACCTGCCCTTCGAGGACTGGCTCGCGAGCGACGCGCCCAAGATCATGCACGACGCAAAGCACCAGCTCAAGGCACTGCGCCGCAGCGGCCTCGGCTTCGGTGGGCTCGTCACCGACACCCTCGTAGCCGCCTGGCTGCTGCGACCGGGCGGGCCCGACAAGACCCTCGCCGACCTCGTCACCCGCTACCTCGACGAAACGCTCCCGGTCGCCGATCCCAACCAGCTGGTGCCGGACGAGTCAGAGTCCGGCGGCGTGCCCACCGAGGCCTGGTACGCCTACCGGCTCTCCGCCGCGCTCGGGGCCTTGCTCGACCCGGGATCCCAGTCCGTGCTCACCGACATCGAAATGCCGACCCTGCTGACCCTCGTCGACATGGAACTCACCGGCGTCGCCGTCTCGCACGAGGAACTCTCCGTCCTGTCTGGCCAGCTCGGCGAGCGGGCGGCTGAGTACGCGGCGGGCGCCTATGCCGAGATCGGCCGGGAGGTCAACCTCGGCTCGCCCAAGCAGGCTCCAGGAGGTCCTGTTCGAGCAACTGGGCATGCCGAAGACCCGCGCGAACAAGACCGGGTACACGACGGATGCCGGCGCCCTCGCCGATCTCCAGGCGAGCAACCCGCATCCCTTCCTCGGTCTCCTTCTGCAGCACAGGGACGCGACCAAGCTCCGCCAGATCGTCGAGACGCTCGACAAGGCGATCGACGCGACCGGACGCATCCACACCACCTACGTGCAGATCGGCACCGCGACCGGGCGCATCTCCTCGGCCGATCCGAACCTGCAGAACATCCCGGTGCGCACGGAGGAGGGCCGTCGAATCCGCGCGGCCTTCCACTCCGGTCCGGAAGCCGAGTGCCTCCTGACGGCCGACTACTCCCAGATCGAGATGCGCATCATGGCGCACCTGTCCGAGGACGCCGGGCTGATCGAGGCGTTCAACGCGGGAGAGGACCTGCACCGCTTCGTCGGCGCATCCGTTTTCGGGGTCACTCCGGAGGACGTCACCAACGAGATGCGCAGCAAGGTCAAGGCGATGTCCTACGGCCTCGCGTACGGGCTGAGCGCCTTCGGCCTCTCCAAGCAGGCTCCGGATCGACCAGAAGGAAGCCCGCCAGCTCATCACGGACTACTTCGCCCGGTTCGGCGCCGTGCGCGACTACCTGCGGCACGTCGTTGAACAGGCCAAGGTCGACGGCTACACCGCGACGATCTTCGGCCGTCGACGCCCGTTCCCCGAACTCCACAGTTCCAACCGCGTGCTCAGGGAGAACGCGGAGCGGCGCTGCGCTCAACGCACCGATCCAGGGCTCGGCCGCCGACATCATGAAGATCGCGATGAACAACATCGCGGAAGACATGCTCGAGGAGGGCCTGGAGTCCCGGATGATGCTCCAGGTGCACGACGAATTGATCTTCGAGGTCGCGCCAGGCGAGTGGGACGCCCTCCGCACCGTCGTCACTCACCGGATGGAGACCGCAGCCGCTCTGCTCGTCCCGCTCGACGTTCAGGTCGGCAGGGGCGCTAACTGGGACGCCGCCGCGCACTGAGGCCACGGCTGTCTCGCCGCGCCGCCGCGGGTGCGGTGTTCTAGGCTCGGTCCATGAGCCCAGACACCGCGCGTACCCCCACAGCGATCGATGCGATTGCCGAAGACTGGGTCGACACCCTCGTCGACCTCGACCCCACGATCGGCACTTACATCGGCCGCACCGGGGGCGGCGACCGCTACGGCGACTACTCTCCGATCGGCCTCGAGCGGCACCGCAGTGCGTCCCTCGCCACGATCGCCCGCCTCGATGCCGCGGCCGTCGTCGACGCCGTCGACGAGGTCACCCGCACCGACCTGCGCAGCGAACTCGCCCTCGGCCTCGAGAGCGCCGACGCCGGCCTGCCCCTGCGGGACCTGAACAATCTCGCCTCGTCGGCGCAGGACATCCGTGCGGCCTTCGACCTGATGCCGACGGACACCATCGAAGACTGGCGCACCATCTCCACGCGGCTCGGAGCCGTTCCGGACGCCGTCGCCGGCTACATCGAGACCCTGCGCCTGGGCATCAGGGAAGGCATCATGCCCGCGAAGCGCCAGGTGCGCGAGGTCGCCGTGCAGGCGCGCCGGCACGCGGCGAAGACGGGTTTCTTCGCCACGCTCGCCGCAGAAGCGAGCCCGGCGACCGGCAGCCTGCCTGCGAGTCTCGCGACCGACCTCGGCGCAGGCGCCCGCCGCGCCGCCGCCGCATACTCCGGCCTGGCCGCCTTCCTCGGTGACGAGCTCGAACGCGTCGCGCCAGAGGCGGATGCCGTCGGCCGGGAGATCTACGCCCTCCAGTCCCGCCGTTTCCTCGGTGCCGCTGTCGACCTCGACGAAACGTACGAGTGGGGAATCGAGGAACTCGCCCGGATGGTCGCGGAGCAGGAGGGCATCGCCAGGCAGATCCTCCCCGGGGCGAGCGTGCAGGAGGCCATCGCCCACCTCGACGCCGACCAGAGCCGCACCCTCCACGGCACGGCCGCCCTCCAGCGCTGGATGCAGGAGACGAGCGACCGCGCCGTCGCCGAGTTGTCGGTCGACCACTTCGACATCCCGCAGGAGATCCGCGCCCTCGAGTGCCTGATCGCCCCCACCCAGGACGGCGGCGTGTACTACACCGGGCCGAGCGACGACTTCTCCCGGCCCGGCCGGATGTGGTGGTCGGTACCGGCAGGCGTCACCGAATTCTCCACCTGGCGCGAATTGTCGACGGTCTACCACGAGGGCGTCCCCGGCCACCACCTGCAGATCGGACAGGCGGTACACAATCGCGGCATCCTGAACACCTGGCGTCGCCAGCTCGCGGGCACGTCGGGGCACGCGGAGGGCTGGGCGCTCTACGCCGAACGCCTGATGAGCGAACTCGGCTACCTCGACGACCCGGCCGACCGCCTGGGCATGCTCGACGGCCAGCGGATGCGCGCCGCCCGCGTCGTGATCGACATCGGCGTGCACCTCGGAAAGACCCTGCCGGACGGAAGCGGCCCCTGGACCGCCGAGCACGCCTTCGACTTCTTCCGCCGAAACGCGAACGTCGACGAGAGCACGGTCCAGTTCGAAGTCAACCGGTATCTCGGCTGGCCCGGACAGGCGCCCTCGTACAAGATCGGCCAGCGCATCTGGGAGGAACTCCGCGACGCGAGCAAGGCCAGGGAGGGTGCAGCGTTCTCGATCAAGGACTTCCACAGGCGCGCCCTCGACCTCGGCGGTGTCGGCCTCGACACCCTCCGCGCGGCACTGCTGTCCTGACCCAGACCCGAGCCCTCGGGGCTTGAGCGGATGTTGCCGGTCGCCCCTGCAAACCGCTAAGCTTGACTGTCACGTTTGTGACGAACTATCCGCTGCCATGCGCGGAGTCCACAATCCACACCCGTTCGCGTATGGCCCGATTTATGTCCATCCTGGAGCAACTACTACATGACAATCGCAACGACCGATAGGGCACCTAAGCAGGTCGCCATCAACGACATTGGATCTGCTGAAGACTTTCTTGCCGCGGTCGAAAAGACTCTGAAATTCTTCAACGACGGAGACCTCATCGAGGGCACCGTTGTGAAGATCGACCGCGACGAGGTCCTCCTCGACGTGGGTTACAAGACCGAGGGCGTCATTCCCTCCCGCGAACTTTCCATCAAGCACGACGTTGACCCTTCCGAGGTTGTCAAGGTCGGCGACCTGGTCGAGGCACTTGTTCTCCAGAAGGAAGACAAAGAAGGCCGCCTCATCCTCTCGAAGAAGCGCGCCCAGTACGAACGTGCGTGGGGCGACGTCGAGAAGATCAAGGAATCCGATGGCGTTGTCACCGGTTCGGTCATCGAGGTCGTCAAGGGCGGGCTCATCGTCGACATCGGCCTCCGTGGCTTCCTGCCGGCATCGCTCATCGAACTTCGCCGCGTTCGCGACCTGACCCCGTACCTGGGCCAGGAGATCGAAGCGAAGATCCTCGAACTCGACAAGAACCGCAACAACGTTGTGCTGTCCCGTCGTGCCCTGCTCGAGCAGACGCAGTCCGAGAGCCGCACCACCTTCCTCAACAACCTCCAGAAGGGACAGGTCCGCAAGGGCGTTGTCTCCTCGATCGTCAACTTCGGTGCGTTCGTCGACCTCGGTGGCGTTGACGGCCTGGTTCACGTCTCCGAACTCAGCTGGAAGCACATCGAGCACGCCAGCGAGGTCGTCGAGGTCGGTCAGGAAGTCACCGTCGAGATCCTCGAGGTCGACCTCGAGCGCGAGCGCGTGTCGCTGTCGCTCAAGGCCACCCAGGAAGACCCGTGGCAGGTCTTCGCCCGCACCCACGCCATCGGCCAGGTTGCACCGGGCAAGGTCACCAAGCTCGTCCCCTTCGGCGCGTTCGTTCGCGTCGCAGAGGGCATCGAG
This sequence comes from Cryobacterium breve, assembly GCF_027594785.1. GTDB lineage: Bacteria > Actinomycetota > Actinomycetes > Actinomycetales > Microbacteriaceae > Cryobacterium > Cryobacterium breve_A. The sequence goes on along the minus strand of NZ_CP075584.1, from coordinate 544,054 downwards.
GGCCTGGTTCACATCTCCGAGCTCTCCGGCAAGCACGTCGAGCTCGCCGAGCAGGTCGTTTCGGTCGGCGACGAGGTCTTCGTCAAGGTCATCGACATCGACCTCGAGCGTCGCCGCATCTCGCTGAGCCTCAAGCAGGCCAACGAGGGTGTCGACCCCGAGGGCACCGAGTTCGACCCGGCGCTCTACGGAATGCTCACCGAGTACGACGACCAGGGCAACTACAAGTACCCCGAGGGCTTCGACCCGGAGACCAACGAGTGGCGCGAAGGCTTCGAGAACCAGCGCGAGAAGTGGGAGCAGGACTACGCTGCAGCCCAGGCTCGCTGGGAAGCCCACAAGAAGCAGGTTGCTTCCGCGAACGACGAGATCATCGCCGTCGGCGACGTTCCCTCCGCAGCGGGCAACTCGTTCTCGAGCGAGACGGCCGGAGCCGGAACGCTTGCTGACGACGAGGCACTCGCCGCACTGCGCGAGAAGCTCAGCAGCAACAACTAGCACGCAGGCTCCACCGCAACACCAGAACCGGCCGGACCCTTCGGGGCCCGGCCGGTTTTCTGCGCCCTGGCCGCATCGGTAGCATTGCCGGGGTGTACCTCATTGGACTGACCGGCGGGATCGCATCAGGCAAGAGCACCGTCGCGAGCGCCCTCGCCGACCTCGGCGCCGTCGTCATCGATGCGGATCGCCTCGCCCGCGAGGTCGTCGAACCCGGCAGCCCCGTCCTGGCGAATATCGCGACCGAATTCGGCGCCGACCTCGTCGGACCGCAGGGTGCGCTGGACCGGCCGAAGCTCGGAGCGATCGTCTTCGGCGACGCGGCGGCACTGGCCCGGCTCAACGCGATCGTGCACCCCGCCGTCCGTGCGCTGACGAACGCACGCATCCGTGCGGCGGGGCTCGCGGACCCCTCGGCCGTGGTCGTCTACGACGTTCCCCTGCTGGTCGAGGCGGCCGTCGAACATCCGTTCGACCTCGTCGTCGTCACCCAGGCGACCCCGGACACCCGAATGCAACGGATGGTCGGGCTCCGGGGGATGAGCCAGGATGACGCGGCCCGGCGCATCCGGTCCCAGGCGGACGACGCCGACCGGCTCGCGATCGCCGACGTCGTGATCGACACCGACGGTACCCTCGAGCACACCCTGCGGCAGGTCGACGAGCTCTGGGAACGCGTGCGGGGCGACGGAAACGCTGCCGGAACGAAGAGTGTCGGTGGTCGAATCTAGACTGGACAGATGGAACCCACGCGATCCGTACATCCCTTTGAGGTCGTGAGCGAATACACGCCGAGCGGCGACCAGCCGACCGCGATCAAAGACCTCGCCGAGCGCATCAACGCCGGTGAAACCGACATCGTGCTCCTCGGTGCCACCGGAACCGGCAAGTCCGCGACGACGGCCTGGCTGATCGAACAGGTGCAGCGCCCGACGCTCGTGCTTGCGCACAACAAGACCCTCGCCGCGCAACTCGTGAACGAGTTCCGCGAGTTGATGCCGAACAACGCCATCGAGTACTTCGTGTCGTACTACGACTACTACCAGCCGGAGGCGTACGTCCCGCAGACGGACACCTTCATCGAGAAGGACTCCTCGATCAACGCCGAGGTCGAGCGGCTCAGGCACTCCACCACGAATTCACTCCTGAGCAGACGTGACGTCGTCGTCGTCTCCACCGTGTCCTGCATCTACGGCCTCGGCACGCCGGAGGGTTACATGGAGGCCATGATCGCCCTCCAGATCGGCCAGAAGGTCGACCGCGACTGGCTGATCCGCAAGTTCGTGGCGATGCAGTACCAGCGCAACGACGTCGACTTCTCCCGCGGTCACTTCCGGGTGCGCGGCGACACCATCGAGATCATCCCCATGTACGAAGAACTCGCCATCCGGATCGAGATGTTCGGCGACGAGATCGAAGCGCTCTACAGCCTGCACCCGCTCACGGGCGACATCGTCCGCAAGCTCGACTCCGTGTCCGTCTTCCCCGGCTCGCACTACGTCGCGAGCACCGAGACCATGCAACGCGCCATCGTCACCATCCAGGAAGAACTCGCCGAACGGCTCGGCCAGCTGGAACGGGAGGGCAAACTGCTCGAGGCGCAGCGGCTGCGGATGCGCACGACCTTCGACCTCGAGATGATGGAACAGATCGGCTTCTGCTCCGGCATCGAGAACTACTCCCGCCACATCGACCAGAGGTCACCGGGGGAGGCCCCGCACTGCCTCCTCGACTACTTCCCGGACGACTTCCTGATGGTCATCGACGAGTCCCACGTCACCGTCCCGCAGATCGGCGCGATGTACGAAGGAGACTCCTCCCGCAAGCGCACCCTCGTCGAGCACGGTTTCCGGCTCCCGAGCGCCCTCGACAACCGCCCGCTCAAATTCAACGAATTCAAGGACCGGGTCGGCCAGACCGTGTACCTGTCCGCAACGCCCGGAAAATACGAGATGGGCATCGCCGACGGCATCGTCGAGCAGATCATCCGCCCGACCGGGCTCATCGACCCGCAGATCGTCGTGAAGCCCTCCAAGGGGCAGATCGACGACCTCCTCGAGGAGATCCACAAGCGCGTCGCACTCAACGAGCGGGTGCTCGTCACGACCCTCACCAAGAAGATGGCCGAGGAACTCACGGACTTCCTCACCGAGGCCGGCGTCCGCGTGCGCTACCTGCACTCCGACGTCGACACGCTGCGGAGGGTCGAGCTCCTCACTGAACTCCGCGCGGGCGTTTACGACGTGCTCGTCGGAATCAACCTCCTGCGGGAGGGCCTCGACCTGCCGGAGGTGTCGCTCGTCGCGATCCTCGACGCGGACAAGGAAGGATTCCTGCGCTCCGCGACGTCCCTCATCCAGACCATCGGCCGTGCCGCCCGGAACGTCTCCGGCGAGGTGCACATGTACGCCGACCGGATGACTGCATCGATGGAACGCGCGATCGACGAGACCGACCGCCGCCGCGAGAAGCAGGTCGCCTACAACACCCTGCACGGCATCGACCCCACTCCGCTCCGCAAGCGGATCGCCGACATCACCGACATCCTCGCCCGCGAGCAGGCGGACACCGCCGAGCTCCTCTCCGGTCGCGACGCGCGGCGCAAGGTCGCGGCGACCCCGCTCCGCACCGGCATCGCCGCGAACGGCGCCAACGACCTCGAATCGATCATCGCCGACCTCAGCGGGCAGATGCTCGAGGCCGCGGGAGAGCCTGAAGTTCGAACTCGCCGCCCGGCTCAGGGACGAGGTCTCCGAACTCAAGCGTGAACTCCGGCAAATGGAGAAGGCCGGGCACATCTGATCCGTTCCCGACCGCTCTCGATCGGAATTCGAACGTTTGTTCGCTTAGGGCGTGCCCCGGCGGCACGAGTGTGTCGGTGGCACTGAATAGACTCGAACGGTGTCAATTTCGAAGGTAACGTCCGGGTCCAAGCTCAGTGTCCGCGGTGCGCGCGTGCACAATCTGCACAACGTCGATTTGGAGATCCCCCGGGATTCCCTGGTCGTCTTCACCGGATTGTCCGGCTCGGGCAAGTCCTCGCTCGCGTTCGACACCATCTTCGCCGAGGGCCAACGCCGCTACGTCGAGTCGCTCTCGGCGTATGCGCGCCAGTTCCTCGGCCAGGTCGACCGGCCGGACGTCGACTTCATCGAGGGCCTCAGCCCCGCCGTCTCGATCGACCAGAAGTCCACCAACCGCAACCCGCGGTCCACGGTCGGCACGATCACCGAGGTCTACGACTACATGCGCCTGCTCTGGGCCCGTATCGGAGTGCCGCACTGCGCGGTCTGCGGCGAGGTCATCCAGGCGCAGACCGTGCAGCAGATCGCCGACCAGCTCATGGAACTTCCGCAGGGCACCCGGTACCAGATCCTGAGCCCGGTCGTCTCCCAGAAAAAGGGCGAATTCGTCGACCTGTTCAAGGAGCTCGCCGCTGGGGGATACTCCCGTGCCATGGTCGACGGCACGCAGATCCAGCTCAGCGAACCGCCGACGCTCAAGAAGCAGCTCAAGCACGATATCTCCGTCGTCGTCGACCGCCTCGTGGCGGCGCCGGAGCCTCCTCAGTCGCCTGACCGACTCCCTCGAGACAGCACTCAAGCTCACCGACGGCATCGTCCAGATCAACTACGTCGACGGGGAGGGCGACGCGGCCTGGCAGAGCTACTCCGAAAAGCTCTCGTGCCCGAACAACCACCCCGTGCAGCTGACCGAGATCGAACCGCGCACCTTCTCGTTCAACGCGCCGTTCGGTGCCTGCCCCGAGTGCTCCGGGCTCGGCACTCGGATGTCCGTCGACCAGGATCTCCTCCTCGGCGACCCTGAGCCTGAGCATCGCGGAGGGCGTGGTCCTGCCCTGGACCACCCAGGGCAAGGGCCTCTTCCGGTACTACGAGAAGCTGCTCGACGGCCTCGCCCACGACCTCGACTTCTCCCTCGACACCCCGTGGGGCGACCTCAGCCTCGATGTTCAGAATGCCGTTCTCCGCGGGGACAACTTCGAGGTCCGGGTGAAGTGGAAGAACCGCTACGGCCGCGAGATGAGCTACACCTCCGGCTTCGAAGGCGTCGTGCCGTACATCGAACGCCAGTACCTCCAGGCGGAGTCCGACACCCAGCGCGCCCGCTGGGGCGAGTACCTCCGTGAGATCGACTGCCCGGTCTGCTCGGGCACCCGGCTCAAGCCCGAGGTCCTCGCCGTGCTGATCCACGGCTCCAGCATCGCGGATGTCTGCAACCTGAGCCTCGCCGACGCCCGGTCCTTCATGGACCTGCTCGAACTGACCGACCGGGAGGCCATGATCGCCGCCCAGGTGCTGCGCGAGATCAAGGCACGCCTGGACTTCCTCATCCGGGTCGGGCTCAACTACCTCAACCTCGCCCGCGCCGCCGCGAGCCTCTCCGGCGGCGAGGCCCAGCGTATCCGCCTGGCCACCCAGATCGGCTCCGGACTGACCGGGGTGCTCTACGTCCTCGACGAACCGAGCATCGGCCTGCACCAGCGGGACAACCGCCGGCTCATCGAGACCCTCGTCGCCCTCCGCGACCTCGGCAACACCCTCATCGTCGTCGAACACGACGAGGACACCATCAAGATGGCCGACTGGATCGTCGACATCGGGCCCGGTGCAGGCGTCAACGGAGGCCACGTCGTGCACTCCGGCTCGTACGCGAGCCTGCTGGAGAACCGCGAGTCGCTCACGGGCGACTACCTCGCCGGCCGCAAGTCGATCGAGACTCCCGAGACCCGCCGCCCGATCGACCCGGACCGCCAGATCAGCGTCATCGGAGCCGAGGCGAACAACCTCAAGAAGGTGTCCGTCACGTTCCCCCTCGGCACCTTCACCGCGGTGACCGGGGTGAGCGGCTCAGGCAAGTCCTCCCTCGTCAACGACATCCTCTACCGCGTGCTCGCCAACCGGTTGAACGGCGCCCGCAAGCTTCCCGGCAAGCACACCCGGGTCACCGGGCTCGAACAGCTCGACAAGGTCATCCACGTCGACCAGGCCCCGATCGGGCGCACCCCGCGCTCCAACCCGGCCACGTACACGGGCGTGTTCGACAAGATCCGCACCCTGTTCTCCGAGACGATCGAGGCGAAGGCCCGCGGCTATCTCCCCGGCCGGTTCAGCTTCAACGTCAAGGGCGGTCGCTGCGAAGCCTGCTCCGGCGACGGCACGATCAAGATCGAGATGAACTTCCTCCCCGACGTGTACGTCGCGTGCGAGGTCTGCGGGGGAGCGCGGTACAACCGCGACACCCTGACCGTGCACTACAAGGGCAAGAACATCGCCGAAGTCCTCGATATGCCGATCAGCGAGGCCGCCGATTTCTTCGAACCCATCTCGGCGATCCACCGCTTCCTGAAGACCCTCGTCGAGGTCGGCCTCGGCTACGTGCGCCTCGGCCAGAGCGCGACGACGCTCTCCGGAGGTGAGGCGCAGCGCGTCAAGCTCGCCACCGAGCTCCAGCGGCGCTCGAACGGCCGCAGCGTCTACGTCCTCGACGAGCCCACGACCGGGCTGCACTTCGAGGACGTGCGCAAGCTCCTGCTCGTGTTGAACAGCCTCGTCGACAAGGGCAACACCGTGATCGTGATCGAGCACAACCTCGACGTGATCAAGTCGGCCGACTGGGTGATCGACCTCGGACCGGAAGGCGGCTCCGGCGGCGGTCGCGTCCTCGCGACCGGCACGCCGGAGCACATCGCGACGGTCAAGAAGAGCCACACGGGCACCTTCCTCAAGGAGATCCTGGCGGGGCGCTAAAATTCTTCTCGGCCAGAACAAGGATCAGGAGAGTTCATGTCGGACGCGTTGAGCTATCGGCCGAAGGCGGGGGAGATCCCCACCGTCCCCGGCGTGTACCGCTTTCGCGACGACACCGGGCGGGTGCTGTACGTCGGCAAGGCGAAGAACCTGCGCGCGCGACTCAGCAACTACTTCGCGCCGCTCAGCAGCCTGCACGAGCGCACCCGGCGGATGGTCACGACCGCAGCGTCCGTCGAATGGACCACCGTCGGCACCGAGGTCGAGGCTCTCCAGCTGGAGTGGACCTGGATCAACGAGTTCGACCCGCCGTTCAACGTGCAGTTCAAGGACGACAAGTCCTATCCCTACCTCGCAGTGACCCTCGCCGACGAGGCGCCGCGCGCACTCGTCACCCGCACCACCGGCATCCGCGGCGCCCGCTATTTCGGCCCGTACCCGAAGGTCTGGGCCGTGCACGAGACCATCGACCTGATGCTCAAGGCCTTCCCGATCCGCACCTGCAACAACGCCAACTACAAACGCGCCATGCAATCGGGAAAGCCGTGTTTCGCCGGCCAGATCGGCCGTTGCTTCGGCCCGTGCTCCCAGAAGGTGTCCATCGAGGAACACCGGGTCATCGTCGACGAGTTCGTGAGCTTCATGGCCAGCCAGGACCGCACCATGATCAACCGGCTGACCAACGAGATGAAGGCCGCAGCACTCAGCCAGCAGTATGAGCTCGCGGCGAAACGGCGTGACCAGGTCAAGGCCCTCACGAACGTGCTCGAGAAGAGCGCGGTCGTCCTGCGCGACAACGTCGACATCGACCTGTTCGCCGTCGAGGAGGACGGAGCTCGCAGCGGCCGTGCAGCTGTTCATCGTGCGCGGCGGCCGGATCCGCGGTGTCCGCGGCTGGGTCGTCGACAAGGAACTCGACCTGACCACGGGGGAGCTCATCGATTCCCTGCTGCAGACCGCATATTCCGGCGATGCCGTTCCGCCCCGCGAAGTCGTCGTCCCGCTGCTTCCCGAAGATTCCGCAGCGCTCGAGCAATGGCTCGGCGGCATCGCCGGGCGCAAGGTGCACCTCGCCGCCGCCCAGCGCGGCGAGAAGGCCGCCCTGCTCGCGACGGCCACGCAGAACGCGCGCCAGGCGTTGATGCTCTACAAGACCCGCCGCAGGCTCCGACTTCGTCGCACGGTCCAAGGCGCTCGAAGACATCCAGGAGGCGCTCGGGATGGAGTCGGCCCCGCTCCGGATGGAGTGTTACGACGTCTCGCACCTGAGCGGCACGAACATCGTCGCCTCCATGGTCGTCTTCGAAGACGGACTTCCGCGCACCGACGAGTACCGGCGCTTCAGCATTCCGGAGTCCACAGACGACACCGACTCGATCTACCGCACCCTGACCAGGCGCCTCGCCTACCTCGTGCCCGACGACGGTCCGGCGGCGGACGCCGGCACCGAGTCGCCCACGGATGCCCCCACGGACGTCCCCACGGATTCGGCGGGTGAGTCCGCAGATACCCCCGCCAAGCGGAAGAAGTTCCGGTACCAGCCGAACCTCCTCATCGTCGACGGTGGTCAGCCCCAGGTCACCGCGGCTGCCAGGGCGCTCCGCGAATCCGGGGTCACCGGCATCCAGCTGTGCGGTATCGCCAAGCGGCTCGAAGAGATCTGGCTGCCCGACTCGGACTATCCCGTCATCCTGCCCCGCAACAGCGACGCCCTCTTCCTCATCCAGCGGATCCGTGACGAGGCCCACCGCTTCGCGATCACCCACCAGCGCGCCCGCCGCAAGCGCGACATCGCGACGGTCCTCGGCGAGATCGCCGGACTCGGCCCGGCACGGGTCAAAGTGCTGCTGCAGCATTTCGGATCCGTCGCCCGGCTCAAAGAGGCCCCCATCGAGGCAATCGCCGAGGTCCGCGGCATCGGACCCGGCCTCGCTGCGACGATCCACCAGCACTTTCGCGCCTGAAAGCGATCTCGGTCGGTAGGCTGGACTGACAGGCCCACCACCGACAGAAGGCGCACCCCCAGGATGACGACGGAGAACGACAAGCAGGAAATGCTTATCGTCACGGGAATGTCCGGGGCCGGGCGTTCGACAGTGGCCAACGCCCTCGAGGATCTCGGCTGGTACGTCGTCGACAACCTTCCGCCCCAGATGCTGCGCCCCCTCGTCGAACTCGCAGGCAAGGCAGGGACGAGCCTCCCCCAAGATCGCCGCCGTCGTGGACATCCGCGGCCGTGATTTCTTCGCGGACTTCCAGGAGATCGTGCAGTCCCTCCGCAACGGCTCCCAGCTCCGCGTGATCTTCCTCGAGGCCAGGGACGACGTCCTCGTGCGGCGCTTCGAGTCCGTGCGCCGACCGCATCCGCTGCAGGGGGACGGCACCATCCTCGACGGCATCGACGCCGAACGCACCCGGTTGCGTGCCGTCCGTGAGTCGTGCGACATGGTCATCGACACGTCCGACCTCAACATCCACCAGCTCGCGACGACCATCAGCGAACGCTTCGCCGCAGAAGACGCCGCAGGCGTGCACGTCACCGTCATGAGCTTCGGCTTCAAGTACGGTCTTCCCACCGACGTCGACATGGTCGCCGATGTCCGCTTCCTGCCGAACCCGTTCTGGGTGCCGGAACTCCGTTCCCACACCGGACAGGACCCCGAAGTGCGGGACTTCGTGCTCGCCCAGCAGGGTGCCCTGGAATTCATCGAGCACTACTCCCTGGCCCTCGCCCCGGTGCTGGCCGGCTACCAGCGCGAGAACAAGCGCCACGCCACCATCGCCATCGGCTGCACGGGGGGCAAACACCGCTCGGTCACGATGGCCCGCGAACTCGCCCATCGGATCGAGGACCTTCCCGGTGTCGCGATCAGCCTGAAGAATCGCGACCTCGGCCGGGAGTAAGACCCGCCCGGTGCGCCACCAGCGAGCCTGCGCCGGGCCACACAGACCACAAACCGGCCCATTTGGGGCCAGTACGACAGAATGGACAAGCGATTGGCACTCACGGCCGACGTCAAAGATGAACTTGCACGGGTTGACGTGTCGAAGACAACGGTCCGGGCGGCGGAGCTCGCGACGATCCTGCGGTTCTCCGGCGGCCTGCACATGATCAACAGCCGGATCGCGATCGAATCGGAACTCGACACCGCGCTGCTCGCCCGCCGGGTGCGCAAGGACCTCGCCGAACTCTACGGCGTCCGCAGCGAAGTCTCCGTGATCTCGGCCTCCGGGCTGCGCCGGACGAGCCACTTCCTCGTGCGCGTGCTCGACGGGGGCGAGACCCTGGCCAGGCAGACCGGCCTGCTCGACGCGCGGCGTCGCCCCATTCGCGGCCTGCCCAACCGGCTGACCACCGGCTCCAAGGAGGAGATCGCCGCCGTCTGGCGTGGAGCGTTCCTCGCGAACGGCTCCCTCACCGACCCTGGCCGCTCGGCGGCCCTCGAAGTGACCTGCCCGGGCAACGAGGCCGCGATGGCTCTCGTCGGCACGGCCGGGCGGCTCGGCGTCGTCGCCAAGGCCCGAGAAGTGCGAGGGGTGCACCGGGTCGTGATCCGCGACGGCGACGCCATCGGCGTCATGCTCGTGCACATGGGCGCGGCGGAGACCGTGCTCAACTGGGAAGCGCTCCGGCAGCGCCGTGAGGTGCGAGCCACCGCGAACCGACTCGTCAACTTCGACGACGCCAACCTCCGCCGCAGCGCACAGGCCGCAGTCGCGGCATGCGCCCGCGTGCAGCGTGCCATGGAAATCCTCGGCAGCGACATACCGGAGCACCTCCGCTACGCGGGCGAGCCTGCGACTGTCCTTCCGCGACTCGAGCCTCGACGAACTGGGCCATCACGCCGATCCGCCCATGACGAAGGACGCCGTCGCCGGACGCATCCGCCGTTTGCTCGCCATGGCGGACAAGAAGGCCGTCGACCAGGGGATCCCTGGAACAGACGCGAACCTTCCCGCCGATCTCGACGATGTTTGAGGCCCCTCGTCAGCGGGACACCCTGACCTGAGTAGACTTGAAACGTCGCTTACACACTCGTGGCGGAGCACTTCGCGCCAACTCGACAGAGGAGATATGAATGGCTGAATACACTTTGCCCGCTCTCGCCTATGACTACTCGGCACTTGCGCCGAGCATCAGCGGCACCATCATGGAACTTCACCACAGCAAGCACCACCAGGCATACGTTACCGGCGCGAACACCGCCCTCGCGCAGCTTGCGGAAGCTCGCGACTCCGGCCAGCTGGCCAACGTCAACAAGCTTGAAAAGGACCTCGCCTTCAACCTCGGCGGTCACGTCAACCACTCCATCTTCTGGACCAACCTCTCCCCGGACGGCGGCGACAAGCCCACCGGCGAGCTGGCGAGCGCCATCGAGGACTTCTTCGGTTCCTTCGACAAGTTCCAGGCGCACTTCACCGCGGCAGCCCTCGGCGTGCAGGGTTCCGGCTGGGCGGTTCTCGCCTGGGACTCGATCGGGCAGCGCCTGATCGTCCAGCAGTTCTTCGACCAGCAGTCCAACTTCGCCGCGGGCACGATTCCCGTGCTCATGCTCGACGTCTGGGAGCACGCCTACTACCTCGACTACCGCAACGTGCGTGCGGACTACGTGAAGGCATTCTGGAACATCGTCAACTGGGCCAACGTCCAGGAGCGTTTCACGATCGCCCGCGAAAAGACCAACGGGCTTCTGCTTCTTTCCTAGCAGGCAGCGGAGCGGGCCCCGACAGGGGCCCGCTCCCCACCCGTGCATTTCACCCACAAGAAACCGCGCTTCGGCGCACAAGATTAGGAGACATTCGTGTCTGTAAAGATCGGTATTAATGGCTTTGGCCGCATTGGCCGCAATTATCTTCGCGCCGCCCTGGCGCAGGGCAGCGACATTGAGATCGTCGCCGTCAACGACCTCACCGACACGAAGACGCTGGCTCACCTTCTTAAATATGACTCCATCACCGGCCGTCTGAACGCCACCGTTTCCGTCGAGGGCGACTCCATCCTCGTCAACGGCAAGCCGATTAAGGTTCTCGCCGAGCGCGACCCGGCCAACCTCCCCTGGGGAGCCCTCGGCGTCGACATCGTCATCGAGTCCACCGGTCGCTTCACCAAGGCAGAGGATGCGCGCAAGCACATCACCGCCGGCGCCAAGAAGGTCATCGTCTCCGCTCCCGCCTCAGGCGACGCAGCCACGATCGTCATGGGCGTCAACGAGCAGGACTACGACCCGGCCAAGTTCGACATCATCTCCAACGCGTCCTGCACCACGAACTGCCTCGCGCCGCTGGCCAAGGTCTTCAACGACAACTTCGGCATCAAGTCCGGCCTCATGACGACGATCCACGCGTACACCGCGGACCAGAACCTCCAGGACGGCCCGCACTCCGACCTGCGTCGCGCCCGCGCCGCCGCCATCAACATCATCCCGACCTCGACCGGTGCGGCCAAGGCCCTCGGCATCGTCCTCCCCGAGCTCAAGGGCAAGCTTGACGGCTTCGCGCTGCGCGTTCCGGTTCCCACCGGTTCCATCACCGACCTCACCGTCATCGCCGAGCGCCCCGTCACGATCGAAGCGATCAAGGCTGCCTACAAGGCCGCTGCGGAGTCCGGTCCCCTCAAGGGCATCCTGATGTACACCGAAGACGAGATCGTCTCCAGCGACATCGTCACCGACCCGCACTCCTCGATCTTCGATGCCGGCCTGCTGCGCGTCATCGGCGACCAGGTCAAGCTGTCGTCCTGGTACGACAACGAGTGGGGCTACTCCAACCGCATGGTTGACCTCACCGCGCTCGTCGCCAAGAGCCTGTAACCGGGGCCCGCAGTGACGCTTCGTACAATCGAATCGCTGGGGCTGCTCACCGGAAAGCGCGTCATCGTCCGCTGTGATCTGAATGTGCCGTTGAAAGACGGCGAGATCACGGACGATGGTCGCGTTCGCGCGTCCCTCCCGACCATCAAGGCACTGCTCGAACAGGGCGCCCGCGTGGTCATCGTCTCGCACCTCGGACGACCGAAGGGTGCGCCGGAGGACAAGTACAGCCTGGCGCCCGTCGCGGTCCGTCTGGCGCAGCTGCTCGGCCACGACGTCGCCTTCGCCGGCGACACCGTGGGTGACGCCGCCAAGGCCGCTGTCGCGGCCCTCAAGAATGGCGACGTCGTCGTGCTCGAAAACCTCCGGTTCAACCCGGGGGAGACGAGCAAGGTCGACGCAGAGCGCGTTGCCTTCGCAACCGAGCTCGCCGCCCTCGGCGACGTCCTCGTTTCCGACGGTTTCGGCGTTGTCCACCGCAAGCAGGCAAGCGTGTACGACCTGGCAGCAATCCTGCCGAGCGCTGCCGGCCTGCTGATCGCCGCCGAACTCGACGTGCTCGACCGCCTCACCGAGAAGCCGGAGGCGCCGTACACGGTCGTCCTCGGCGGCTCGAAGGTCTCGGACAAGCTCGGCGTGATCGGTCACCTGCTGCCGCGGGTCAACTCGCTGCTCATCGGTGGCGGAATGCTCTTCACGTTCCTTGCAGCCCAGGGCCACAAGGTGGGCGCAAGCCTGCTCGAGGCCGACCAGATCGAAACCGTCCGCGGTTACCTGGTCGAGGCTGAGCGCCTGGGCGTGAAGATCGTCCTGCCGACGGATGTCGTCGTCGCCTCGAAGTTCGGGGCAGACGCCGAGCACGTGATCACCGCTGCTGACTCGATCGAGGACACCGCATTCGGTGCCACCGGTCTGGGCCTCGACATCGGACCGGACACGGCAGCGGCATTCGCCGCGATCATCCGCTCCTCGAAGACGGTGTTCTGGAACGGCCCGATGGGCGTGTTCGAGCTCGCACCGTTCGCAGAGGGCACCCGTGTGGTGGCCGCAGCGCTCACAGAGGTTGACGGCCTGAGCGTCGTCGGAGGTGGCGATTCCGCCGCCGCCGTGCGCACGCTCGGCTTCACGGACGACCAGTTCGGTCACATTTCTACCGGTGGCGGCGCGAGCCTCGAGTTCCTCGAAGGCAAGCGTCTCCCAGGACTGGAGGTCCTCGGATGGCAGTAAACACTCAGCGCACCCCGCTGATTGCAGGCAATTGGAAGATGAACCTGGACCACCTCCAGGCCATCGCGTTCGTGCAGAAGCTGGCCTGGAACCTCAAGGACGCCAAGCACGACTTCGCGTCCGTCGAGGTTGCGGTGTTCCCGCCGTTCACCGACCTTCGATCCGTGCAGACGCTCGTGTCGGCCGACAAGCTGCCCGTCGTCTTCGGCGCACAGGATGTCTCCGCTCACGATTCCGGCGCCTTCACGGGTGAGATCTCCGGTGCGTTCCTCGCCCAGCTCGAGTGCACCTACGTGCTCATCGGGCATTCAGAGCGTCGTACGCTGCACGGCGAGAATGACGAGGAGGTGGCCGCCAAGGTCACCGCCGCCGTCAAGCACGGCCTCGTTCCGATCATCTGCGTCGGCGAGACCGCCGCGGACCTGGAACTGCATGGTCCGAGCGCCGTTCCCGTCGCCCAGCTGCGCACCGCACTGTCCGGCATCGACAGTGCCGCGGACATCGTGGTCGCATACGAGCCCGTGTGGGCCATCGGCTCCGGCCAGGCGGCGACGCCTGAGCAGGCCGAACAGGTCGCGGCCCAGGCTGCGTCTGGTCCTCAGCGAAACTCTCGGACAGGATGTGGCCGACAAGACGCGCATCCTCTACGGCGGTTCCGTGAAGGGCGTCAACATCGCGGGCTACATGCGCGAGCCCAACGTCGACGGAGCACTCGTCGGCGGAGCAAGCCTGGACATCGACGAGTTCTCCAGCATCGTCCGATTCCAGAAACACGTGGGCGTCTAGCCCGAAGTTCCACCTGATATCACCGCTCCAGCCCGCCACCCCGCCAGGGGAGGCGGGCTGGTTCGTCAGTCAGGCTATGATGATCACTGATCCCGGTGGAGAAACTCCACCACTCTGAAAGGTTTCGCGTGCAGATTCTCCAGGTCGTGTTGCAGGTTGTCCTCGGACTGACGAGCCTCCTGCTCACCATGCTCATCCTCCTGCACAAGGGCCGCGGTGGTGGCCTCTCCGACATGTTCGGTGGTGGCGTCACGTCGAACCTCGGCGCCTCGGGCGTCGCGGAGCGAAACCTCAATCGCATCACCGTCATCCTTGCCGTCCTCTGGATCGCGTGCATCGTCGTCCTGGGCCTCATCACCAAGTTCGACACGGCACTGTAACTCCCTCACCCTTTCGCTTTTTCCCACAACCGTGGCCGTGCGGCCGCAAGCACAATCGCCTTTCATGGAGGAACACAATGGCATCTGGTGGTAGCGCAATTCGTGGATCCAGGGTCGGAGCCGGCCCCATGGGGGAGCAGGACCGCGGTTTCCAGGCTGACCGGATCCGGGTCTCCTACTGGGACGCACTCGGCAACGAGACGGTCCGCTTCTTCGCGGCGAACCTGCCGGACGAGGAAATCCCCGAGACGATCGACTGCCCGTCTTCCGGGCTGCCCGCGGGCCGCGACAAGGAGAACCCGCCGTCCGTCGTCAAGCTCGAGCCGTACAAGACCCACCTCGCCTATGTGAAGGAGCGCCGCACGGAAGAGGAAGCCGACTCGCTTCTCGAGGAAGCCCTGCTGCAGTTGCGCATTCGCCGCGGCAAGCTCTCCGCCACCAACTAGCTCCGGTCCATTCGTCCCCCGGACGCGAAAAAGCCCCGACCTCGGTCGGGGCTTTTTCGTGTGCGAACGGTGTCAGAACGAGGACGCGGTCAGGTTCTCCGGGACCTCGGCGGCCGCTTCCCGGTCCACGAAGAAGTTCGTGTACCGGCGGCCCTTGATCCCGGCAACCGGCACCTCGTCCCTGCTGGCGCCGGCGAGGGCGAGCCCGAGGGCGGATGCCTTGTCCGGTCCTGCGAGGACCAGCCAGATGCAGCGAGACGAGTTCAGGGCGGGACGGCTCAGGGTGAGCCGTTCGGCCGGGGGCTTGGGCGAGTTGAGCACCGTCAGCACGTTCGCGGTGTCCTCGCGGATGCCTGGCAGGTGCGGGAACAGCGAGGCGATGTGCCCGTCCGGGCCGACGCCGAGGAAGGTGATGTCGAAGCGCGGCAGCACGGTGCCGTCGTTCGACGCCGCCTCGAGTTCCTCCGCGTATGCTGCGGCTGCTGCGTCCAGGTCGAGCGGTCCGTCGGAGGACGCGAACGGGTGGATGTTCTCCGCGGGGATGTCGAGGTCGTCGAGGAGCGCGGTCCGGGCCTGGAGCTCATTGCGTTCCGGGTCGGAGTATGGCAACCAGCGTTCGTCACCCCACCAGATATTCACGTGCTGCCAGTCGACGGTGTCCCTGGCCGCGGAGGCGTTGACCGCTTCGAGCACCTCGGTCGCGACGCTTCCGCCGGTGAGGACGACATGGATGTCGCCCTCCTCATGCAGGAGGTCGACCGCGGTCGTGATGAATCGTGCAGCGACCGAGGCGGCAAGGGCCGCCCGGTCGGCATGCACTAGTACGCGTCGTTCGTGGGTCACGGTCGTCCTCCGGTTTTTTCGGCAACCGCGTCCAGATTCGGCAGTCCGCGGGTGATCACTTCACCATACAACTCGTCGGGGTCGAGCCGACGGAGCTCGTCGCTGAGGCAGTCCCGAAGGCTGCGGCGCTTGAGGGTGAGGTCCTGCACAGGCTGGCCTGGCTGGGTGAGGGTTGCGATGCCCGGCAGCTCCCGTTCGAGTGAGATGACACCGGATGCCCGGGTGAAGTGCACCCCGTGGATTCCGCTCGCCTTGGCTCCTCCGGTGAACTCGTAGTCGACGTTCACGGCGAGCTGGAGCTGCAGCCAGGCGGCGAGGAGCGTCGTCGAGGGGAGTCGGCCGCGCCGGAGACCTGCACGGCCGTGACGGCCTCGTAGGGCGGCTGGTCGAGGACCGCGGCGAGCTGGGCCCGCCAGAGCGTCAGCCGGGTCCAGGCGAAGTCGGTGTCGCCGGGGCGGTAGGAGGAGCACAGCCGGTGCAGGGCGGCCTGCGGGTCCGGCTGGGCGGACGAGTCCGTGATCCGTCGGTACGCGAGGCGCCCGAGCGGAGAGTCCGCCGGGATCACAGGGGCGACTCCCGGCCACCACGTGACGACGGGGGCGTCAGGCAGCAGGAGGCCCGTGACGAGGCTCTCGGGGTCGCTCGCGGCGTCGCCGTACGCGCGCAGCACGATGACTTCGCTCGCTCCGGCGTCTCCGCCGACGCGGATCTCCGCGTCAACCTTGGCGTCCACGGGGGTCTTCGAGTCGGTTTCCTCCTGGGTGGAGACCACGATGACGCGCATCGGATGCTCACGGGACGCGTCGTTGGCGGCCTCGATGGCCTCCTCCTCGCGTCCCATGGTCGACGCGATGATGAGGGTCAGCACCCGGCCGAGGGCCACGGCGCCGCCCTCTTCACGGATGCGCACGAGAGCCTTCGAAATCTTCGAGGTGTTCGTGTCTGGCAGATCGACGATCATGGGCGCCTCCATTGACGGCCGTCCCTGGCCAGTAGTTCGTCCGCGGACGAGGGTCCCCAGGTTCCGGGGCGGTACTGTTCCGGCTGGCCCTGTTCTGACCAGAATTTTTCGACCGGATCGAGGATCTTCCACGAGAGTTCGACCTCTTCGTGGCGGGGGAACAGTGGGGGGTCTCCGAGGAGCACGTCGAGGATCAAACGTTCGTACGCCTCCGGGCTTGCCTCGGTGAAAGCGTGGCCGTAACCGAAGTCCATCGTGACGTCGCGCACCTGCATTCCGACGCCGGGAACCTTGGAGCCGAAGCGGATCGTGACACCCTCGTCGGGCTGCACCCGGATCACGAGGGCGTTCGCCCCGAGGGCGGCCGTGTTCTCTTTCGCGAACAGGTGCTGCGGGGCGCGCTTGAACACGACGGCGATCTCGGTCACCCTGCGGCCGAGGCGCTTGCCCGCCCGCAGGTAGAACGGCACGCCGGACCAGCGGCGCGTTTCGATGGTGAGGCGAAGCGCAGCGTAGGTTTCGGTGAGCGACTCCGGGTCCATGCCGTCTTCCTCGAGGAAGCCGAGAACCTTCTCACCACCCTGCCAGCCGCCGGCGTACTGGCCGCGTGCGGTCCCGGTCGCGAGGTTGTCCGGGAGCCGAACGGAGGCGAGGACCTTCTCCTTCTCGGTGCGCAGGTCCGCCGCGTCGAAGGAGATGGGCTCCTCCATGGCCGTGAGGGCGAGGAGCCTGCAGGAGGTGATTCTGGATCACGTCCCTGGCGGCGCCGATTCCGTCGTAGTAGCCGGCGCGTCCTCCGACGCCGATGTCCTCGGCCATCGTGATCTGCACGTGGTCGACGTTGTTCGAATTCCAGATCGGTTCGTAGAGCTGGTTCGCGAAGCGCAACGCAAGAATGTTCTGGACCGTTTCCTTGCCCAGGTAGTGGTCGATCCGGAACACAGAATCCGGCGGGAAGACGGATTCGACGACGTCGTTGAGCTCACGGGCGGTCTTGAGATCGCTGCCGAAGGGCTTCTCGATCACGACACGACGCCACTGGCCGTCCTTCTGCTCGGCGAGGCCGGACCGGCGCAACTGGCCGACGACCTGCGGGAACGCCTTCGGCGGGATTGACAGGTAGAACGCGTGGTTGCCCATCGTGCCGCGCTCGCGGTCGAGTTCGGCAATCGTGTCCTTCCAGCCGTTCGAAGGAGTCGTCGTCGTCGAAGGTGCCCTGCACGAAGCGGATGCCCTCAGAGAGCTGGGCCCAGACATCCTCGTTGAACTCGGTGCGTGCATACTGTTTGACCGAGTCATGGACGACCTGCGAGAAGTCCTCGTCGTCCCAGTCGCGCCTGGCGAAGCCGACGAGGGCGAAGCCGGGCGGAAGGAGTCCGCGGTTGGCGAGGTCATAGACCGCGGGCATGAGTTTCTTCCGGGACAGGTCGCCGGTTACGCCGAAGATCACGAGGCTCGAGGGCCCCGCGATGCGATTCAGACGGTAATCGGAGGACGACCGCAGCGGATTGAACTCCGGGGTGATTTCCACCGGGGACATGCAACTCCTTTTCAGTGGCGTTGAGGCCCGCCGAAGCGAACCCCGCAACAGGGGACGACTTCTACTTCAGGGCGCCGAACAGTGCGGCGATGTTCGCCGCGGGGTCGGTGAGGGTGAGGGTGAGCACCGGACGGCCGTGCTCGGCGAGAACACTCGCGTCGCCGCTGGCCTGTGCCTGGATCAGTTCGCCGAAGGTGAACGGACGGTCAGGAATCGAAAGGTCCTCGTGTGCGGTCGCGAGGATCTGCAGGAACACACCGGTCGGCTGGCCGCCCTTGTGGAGCCTGGCCGGTCGAGTGCAGGAACCGGGGGCCCCAGCCGAAGGTGACCGGCCGCTTCGCGAGTTTCGCGAGCAGGTCACGGACCTCGGCGAGTTGTGGGAGGCTCGAGGCGGTTCACGTAGGCCTGGACGGAGACGTACCCGTCGGGGCCGAGCTCCTCGAGGAGCGCGTCGATCGCCGAGGCCAGGTCACTGGCCGCGCCGATGACGTGTGCGGTGCCGCGCACCTCGATGCCGTCGGAGATGAACGCTGCGGGCGCCGGTTCAGGTCGACCGTCGAGAAGTGCGCGGGTGGCGACCTTGGCGGCCTCTACGTCTGGCTGGTCGAAGGGGTTGATCCCGAGTAGGCGTCCAGCGACCACGGTGGCGTATTCCCAGACCAGGAACTGTGCACCGAGGGTGCCGCTCACGCGGATCTCGTCGGTGCCGTCCGCGGGGAAGATCGTCGTGCCGGCATCGTCGACGAGGCGGAGGACCTGCACGTCCGGGAGTTTCTGGGTGAGTTCGGTCGCGCCGGCCTCGAGGACCACCGGGAGGATACCGGTGCCGCTCTTGCCGGTCGACTCCGCGATGAGCTGTTCCGCCCAGTCGGGGAACCCGACGATGTGGGTGCCGTCTGCGACGAGCGCGAGCTTGTCGCGCCGTGGCTCTGTGGCAGCGATCGCGGCGCCGAGGATGAGTCCGGGGTTCTCCGGGCTGTTGACGGCGAGGGCGAGCGAGACGGCCTCGGCCTCGTCGAGCAGCTCACCGATGTCAACCCCGGCGAGCCCGGACGGGACGAGCCCGAACGCGGTGAGAACGGAGAAACGTCCACCGACGGTCGGGTCCGCGTTGAAGACCCGATAGCCGGCCGCGCGAGCGGAGGTGTCGAGCGGCGACCCGGGATCGGTCACGACGATGATGCGGCCGACGGGGTCGATGCCTGCTTCCCGGAAGGCGCGTTCGAACACCCGACGCTGGCTGTCGGTCTCCGCGGTCGACCCGGACTTCGAGGAGACGACGAGCGCCGTCTCCGCGAGGCGGTCGCCGAGGGCCGCGAGGACCTGGCCGGGGTCGGTCGAGTCGAGGACGGTGAGCGCGACGCCGGCCGTGCGGGTGATGACCTCCGGTGCGAGTGAGGAACCGCCCATGCCTGCGAGCGCGATCCGGGTGACCCCGGCCGAGGCCAGGGTCGCCCGGAGGGCGAGGATCTCGGGGACGAGCGGGCGTGAAACGGCAACGGACTCGGTCCAGCCGAGACGCTTGGCCGCCTCGGATTCGGCCTCAGGACCCCACAATGCGGGGTCGAGGGCCGTGATTCCCGAGGCGACCAGGTCGGACACCAGGGTGGGAACGGTGCGGCGTGCCGCGTCGGCCGCCGCCCCGGTCACCGCGATGCGGAAACTCACAGTGCCGACGGGGCTTCCGTGTTGCTCTTGGCTGCGTCCAGGGCAACCGTCACGGTGTCGAGGAGTTCGTTCCAGGAGATGATGAACTTCGCGACGCCTTCGGCTTCGAGGACCTGGGTGACGTCGACGTAGGAGACGCCTTCGTTGGCCAGGGCGTCGAGAACAGCGTTCGCCTCGTCGTACGCGCCCGTGATCGAGTCCGCCGGGATGACCCCGTGGTCGAACGTCGCGTCGAGGGTCTTCTCGGGCATGGTGTTGACGACCTCGGGGGCGACGAGGTTCGTCACGTAGAGGGTGTCGGGCAGAGCGGCGTCCTTGACGCCGGTGGACGCCCAGAGCGGACGCTGCTTGTTGGCGCCGGCGGCGAGGAGGCCGAGGGCGCGCTCGGTGGAGAACGCCTGCTGGAAGACCTCGTAGGCGAGCTGCGCGTTCGCGACGCCGGCCTTGCTCTTGAGAGCGATCGCGGTCTCGGTGCCGATGGCCTCGAGGCGCTGGTTGATCTCGGTGTCCACGCGGGAGACGAAAAACGACGCGACGGAGTGGATCGTGCTGAGGTCGATGCCGGCGGCCTTGGCCTTCTCGAGGCCGGACAGGTACGCGTTGATGACCTCACGGTGGCGCTGCAGGCTGAAGATCAGGGTGACGTTGACGCTGATGCCGAGGGCGATCGTCGCGGTGATGGCCTCGAGGCCTTCGATGGTCGCGGGGATCTTGATCATGGCGTTGGGGCGGTTGACCTTGGCCCACAGGCTCCCTGGGCCTGGGCGACGGTTCCTGCGGCGTCGTGGGCGAGGCCGGGTTCGACCTCGATGGAGACGCGGCCGTCGACGCCGTTGGTGCGGTCGTAGACGGGACGGAAGATGTCGCTCGCTGCGGTGACGTCGTCGGTCGTGATCTCGAACACGGCCTCCTGCACGGTCGCGCCGGACGCGGCCAGGGCGGCGACCTGCTCGACGTAGGCTTCGCCCTTGCTGAGTGCGCCGGCGAAGATGGTCGGGTTCGTCGTGACGCCGACGATGTTCTTGGTGTCGATGAGGTCCTGCAGCCCGCCGGAGGCGATGCGCTGGCGGGAGAGGTCGTCAAGCCAGATGCTGACGCCGGCGGCGGAGAGCTCGGCTGTGGGGGTGGTATCGGTCATGGGGACAATCTCCTTGTGATACGTGGGGTGTGACGTGTGCGGGAGTTGGGCGGGGAGCTCAGCAGCGTTGCCGCAGGCTCCCCGCCCGGCGGGGAGCTCAGTGAGCGGCGAGCGAGTCCTTCGCGGCGGCGACGACGGCCTCGGTGGTGATTCCGAATTCACGGAACAGCGTCTTGTAGTCTGCGGAGGCGCCGAAGTGCTCGATCGAGATGCTGCGGCCGCGGTCGCCGACGTAGCGGTCCCACGTCAGCGCGATGCCGGCCTCGACGGACACGCGGGCGGTGATGCCCGCGGGCAACACGGATTCGCGGTATTCCGCCGTCTGCTCCCGGAACCACTCGAGGCTCGGGGCGGACACGACGCGGGCGTTGATGCCATCCGCCTTGAGCGCCGCACGGGCGTCGACGGCGAGCTGGACCTCGGAACCCGTGGCGATCAGGATCACGTCCGGGGTACCGTTCGGCGCTTCGGCGAGGATGTACGCGCCCTTGGCGACGTTCCGGGCCGAGGCGAAGACCTCGCCGCTCGCGTCGCCGTCGCCGCGCTCGAACACGGGAATGTTCTGGCGGGTGAGGACGATGCCCGCCGGGCCTTCGCGGCGCTCGAGGATCGTCTTCCACGCCCAGGAGACCTCGTTCGCGTCGCCGGGGCGCACGACGTCGAGTCCGGGGATGGCGCGGAGCGTCGCGAGCCTGCTCGACCGGCTGGTGCGTCGGGCCGTCCTCGCCGAGGGCGACGGAGTCGTGGGTCCAGACGAAGATCGACGGCGCCTTCATCAGCGCGGCGAGGCGAACGGCCGGGCGCATGTAGTCGCTGAAGATCAGGAAGGTGCCGCCGAACGGGCGGGTGTTGCCGTGCAGCACGATGCCGTTCAGGATCGCGGCCATCGCGTGCTCGCGGATCCCGAAGTGCAGGACGCGGCCGTACGGGGTGCCGGTCCACTCGTGGGTCGAGTGCTCGGCGGGGATGAAGGAGCGCGCACCGCCGATGGTGGTGTTGTTCGACTCGGCGAGGTCGGCGGAACCGCCCCAGATCTCGGGGATGACGGCGCCGAGCGCGGTGAGGACCTTGCCGGAAGCGGCGCGGGTGGAGACCTCGGTGCCGGCCTCGAAGACGGGCAGCGCGGCATCCACGCCCTCGGGCAGGTCGCCGGCCAGGATCCGGTCGAGGAGGACCTTGCGGTCGGGGTTGGCGGCGGCCCAGGCGTCGAACTGCACCGTCCACCTGGCGTGCTCGTCCGCGCCGCGGGTGAGTGCCTCGCGGGTGTGCTCGATCACGTCGGGGGCGACGAAGAAGCTCTCCGCCGGGTCGAAGCCGAGGACCTCTTTCACGGCGGCGAGTTCGGCGGCGCCGAGCGCCGAGCCGTGGATCTTGCCGGTGTTCTGCTTCTTCGGGCTCGGCCAGCCGATGATCGTCTTCAGGATGATCAGCGAGGGCTTGTCCGTGACGGCCTGGGCCGCCTCGATCGCGTCATTGAGCGCGTGGAGGTCTTCGACGTATTCGCCGGTCTTCTTCCAGTCGACGGTCTGCACATGCCAGTGGTAGGCCTCGTACCGGGCGGCGACGTCTTCGGTGAAGGCGATGTTGGTGTCGTCTTCGATCGAGATCTGGTTGGAGTCGTAGATGGCGATCAGGTTGCCGAGCTGCTGGTGGCCGGCGAGCGAGGATGCCTCGCTCGTGATGCCCTCCTGCATGTCGCCGTCGCCGGCGATGACGTAGACGAAGTGGTCGAACGGGCTCTCGCCCGTGGTGGTCTCCGGGTCGAACAGTCCGCGTTCGAAACGGGACGCGTATGCGAAGCCGACGGCGGATGCGAGACCCTGGCCGAGCGGGCCCGTCGTGATCTCGACACCGTCGGTGTGGCCGTACTCCGGGTGACCGGGGGTCTTGGAGCCCCAGGTGCGGAGAGCCTTGAGGTCGTCGAGCTCGAGGCCGTAGCCGCCCAGGTAGAGCTGGACGTACTGGGTCAGGGAGCTGTGGCCGACGGAGAGAATGAAGCGGTCGCGGCCGATCCATTCATTGTCAGTGGGATCGCGGCGCATGACCTTCTGGAAGAGGAGGTAGGCGACGGGGGCGAGGCTCATCGCCGTGCCCGGGTGGCCGTTCCCGACCTTCTCGACGGCGTCCGCCGCGAGAATGCGAGCCGTGTCGACCGCCCTGTTGTCAATCGAATCCCACTGCAGTGCTGCCACTTCGTAGTTACCCTTCGTCAAGCTAGGGCAGGCCTTGGAAACCCGCACCCGTTGGATTGAGCGCGCCCGTGGACATCGACGTCATCCGGCGCGGCAGGCGACTGCCCATTTTCAGGACGCACCAGCACGCGCCATGATTGGCGAGCACCCCCAAGTATAGGCAGTCGGCACGGCGGGGTGAGGTTGGCCGACGTGAAGCTGAACGATCCTCGATTGAGCTTCCACCCTGCCGGGACTGGTTAGACTCAATCCACTATGCAGATCTCCCAGGACGCGACCCCCGCGGGCGTGCAGGCGCCCGGCGGCAGGGGAGCAAGAGGCTTCCGTCGCACCTTCCTCGCCTACCTGTCGCTGACCAAGCCGCGTGTCGTCGAACTGTTGCTCGTTGTGACCGCGCCGACCATGCTGCTCGCCGAACGCGGGATCCCGAGCCTGTGGCTCGTGCTCGCGACCCTGATCGGTGGGGCGTTCAGCGCGGGATCCGCCGGCGCGTTCAACTGCTACATCGACCGCGACATCGACCGCGTGATGAAGCGAACGATGAACCGGCCGCTCGTCACCGGCGAGCTCAGCGACCGCGAGGCTCTTGTCTTCGCCTGGGCACTCGGCGCCGCCTCGATCGTCTGGCTGCTGGTCTTCACGAACTGGGTCGCCGCGGCCCTGTCGCTCGGGGCGATCCTGCTCTACGTCGTCTTCTACACGATCATCCTCAAGCGCCGCACCGCGCAGAACATCGTCTGGGGCGGAATCGCCGGCTGCATGCCCGTGCTGATCGGCTGGGCGGCCGTCACCGGCGATCTCTCCTGGCCGCCGCTGATCCTGTTCACGATCATCTTCCTGTGGACCCCGCCGCACTACTGGCCGCTGTCCATGAAATACCGGGCCGAGTACCAGGCCGCCGGCGTCCCGATGCTCGCCGTCGTGCGCGGGCGCGCCCAGGTCGGCCTTCAGGTCATCCTGTACGCGTGGGCGACCGTCGCGTGCTCGCTGCTGCTGATCCCGGTCGCTTCGATGGGCCTGCTCTATACCGGAGTCGCACTCGTCACCGGCGGCTGGTTCATCTACGAGACCCACCGCTTGTACAACCTCGCGATCCGCCACGAGGTGGTCTCGCCGATGCGAGTGTTCCACGGTTCGATCACCTATTTGACGCTGCTCTTCGTCGCCGTCGGCGTCGACCCGCTACTGCCCTTCTAGGCCGCACGGAGGCTTCCGAGCCCAGCCGAACCGAGCCCAGCCGAACCCAGCCCTGCAGATCCGAGGCGAGCCGGGTCGGTCAGCGGGCGGCTGCCTGCTGCGGCACAGGGGGAGTGCCGGCGACGTTCAGCGCCACCGGTTCCTTGAGGTGCAGCACGACGGCGGTCATCGCGGCCGCGAGCACGCAGGAGAGCACCATGTGGATGCCGACGAGGCCGGCCGGAAGGCCCGTGTTGGCCTGCACCAGGCCCACGACGACCTGTGCTGCTTCGACTGCGAGCAGGGCGAGGGTCCAGGTGCGGAGCGACCGCCCCACGCGCCAGGAGCCGATGACGAGGGCGATGGTGAGGGCGACGGTCAGGTACGCGGGCCAGCTGTGGACGTGCTGCAGGAACTCCGAGTCCAGCCCGTTTCGCGGCGCGTTCTCGTCGCCGGCGTGCGGTCCGGAACCGGTCGTGAGAATGCCGACGATGATCGTGATCGCGACAACTGCGCTCGTCACATGGGCGAGGATCGCGTACCAGCGGGGAACCACCGTCGCCCGCTCGCCGTTGCCGGTGTAAACCCGGTAGACGAACGCGGTGCAGAGGGCGACGAGCACTGCGGAGATGACGAAGTGGAGGCCGACGACGGTGGGGTCGAGCCTGCGTGAGCACGCTGATGCCGCCGATGACTGCCTGGGCGGGGATGCCGAGACCGGCGAACAGCGCGAGGCGGAACAGGTCGGGGCGTTCGCGCCGCAGCCGGACGACGGCGAGGAAAGCGAGTACGGCGACGAGGCCGAGCACGACGCCGAGCAGGCGGTTGCCGAACTCGATGACCCCGTGGATGCCCATCTCCGGGGTGTTGACGAGCGATCCGTCCGTGCACTTCGGCCAGGTGGGGCAGCCGAGCCCTGAGCCGGTGAGGCGGACGAGGCCGCCGGTACCGACCAGCAGGATCTGCGCGGCGAGGTACACCCACGCGATCACGCGAACCCGTCGGTCAACGCTCGTGGGCAGCCATTCGGAAATCCGTTTCACGGGTTCTGCTTCCTCTCGGGCCTGGTGCATGTGAAATCGCCGGGCGGGCCACTTAATGCATCGGGAACCTGTAGAATTAGGTGTTTCTGGGCGGTGATCACGCGGTTGTTTGAACCGCGGTTCGACACCTCGCCGCCTCTAATCATCTTAGGTACGCAACGTAGCCGCCCACGCAACCCGTTCACCGCACGTCTTCGCCTGGAGCCGTACGGGAATGACCGGACTAATATCCGGGTTGTCGTGGATGGGAGAAGAGGTAAATATGTCTGACGTCCTGCTCGACCGGCCCGAACTCGCGGGCCTGGGAACGTACGAATTCGGCTGGTCCGATTCCGACGCGGCCGGAGCATCCGCTCGCCGCGGCGTCTCGCCAGAGGTCGTGACCGACATCTCGAAGCTCAAGAACGAGCCGGACTGGATGCTGCAGCGCCGGCTCAAGGCCCTCGAGCTCTTCGAGCGCAAGCCGATGCCCACGTGGGGCGCCGACCTGTCCGGCATCGACTTCGACAACATCAAGTACTTCGTGCGTTCAACGGAGAAGCAGGCCCAGACCTGGGAAGACCTGCCTGACGACATCAAGAAGACCTACGAGAAGCTCGGCATCCCCGAGGCGGAGCGCCAGCGCCTCGTCTCCGGCGTCGCGGCCCAGTACGAGTCCGAGGTCGTCTACCACCAGATCAATGAAGAACTCGAAGCCCAGGGCGTCATCTTCATGGACACGGACACCGCGCTCAAGGAATACCCGGAGGTCTTCAAGGAGTACTTCGGAACGGTGATCCCCTCCGGTGACAACAAGTTCGCCGCGCTGAACACCTCGGTCTGGTCGGGCGGCTCGTTCGTCTACGTGCCGCCGGGCGTTCACGTCGAGATTCCCCTGCAGGCCTACTTCCGCATCAACACGGAGAACATGGGCCAGTTCGAACGCACGCTCATCATCGCCGACGAGGGCAGCTACGTGCACTACATCGAGGGCTGCACCGCCCCGATCTACTCGTCTGACTCGCTGCACTCCGCGGTCGTCGAGATCATCGTGAAGAAGAACGCCCGCGTTCGCTACACGACGATCCAGAACTGGTCGAACAACGTCTACAACCTCGTCACCAAGCGCGCGACCGCAGCAGAGGGCGCGACCATGGAATGGATCGACGGCAACATCGGCTCCAAGGTCACCATGAAGTACCCCTCTATCTACCTCATGGGCGAGCACGCCAAGGGCGAAACCCTGTCCGTGGCCTTCGCCGGTCCCGGCCAGCATCAGGACGCCGGCGCCAAGATGATCCACATGGCCCCGTACACGCAGTCCTCGATCGTGTCCAAGTCCATCGCCCGCGGCGGCGGGCGCTCCGGCTACCGCGGTGAAGTGCGGGTGGATGCCGGTGCGCACCACTCCGCGAACACCGTGCGCTGCGACGCGCTCCTCGTCGACACCCAGTCCCGCTCCGACACCTACCCGTCCATCGACATCCGTGTCGACGACGTGCAGCTCGGCCATGAGGCCACTGTCTCCCGCGTCAGCGAGGAGCAGTTGTTCTACCTGATGAGCCGCGGCATGCCGGAGGACGAGGCCATGGCCATGATCGTCAGAGGCTTCATCGAACCGATCGCACGGGAGCTCCCGATGGAGTACGCCCTCGAACTCAACAAGCTCATCGAAATGGGCATGGAAGGATCCGTCGGCTAAATGTCCGCCGCCCCGACTTCAACCACAGCAGCATTGCCCACCAGCGAACAGCACGGAATCAAGGCCCACTCGGACGGACGCTTCGGCTTCGTCCCTGTGCAGACCAGGAACGATCGCTTCAAGAGCGTCGATGTCGACGACTTCGCCCCCGTCACGGGGCGCGAAGCCGTGTGGAAGCTCTCCCCGGTCGCCAAGTTCACCGACCTCACGGCCGGCGAGCTCGACGGCGCACCCTATGGCGTCGACTCGACCCCGACCGACGGTGTCGCTATCGACTGGGTCGGTCGCGACGACGCCCGGATCGGTTCCGTCGGCGCCCCGGAAGAACGCGCAGCCGCCAACGCCTGGACGAGCTTCGAGAAGGCCCTCGCCATCACCGTCACAGGTGAAGAGGACAAGGAGATCACGATCACCCGGGCCGCACTCGGCACCGGTGCCCGGGGAGCGCACACCATCATCGAGGCCAGGCCGTTCAGCCGGGCGACGATCATCCTCGAGAACACCGGCGATGCACGCATCACCGAGAACCTCGAGATCATCGTGGGGGAGTCCGCGCACCTCACGGTCGTCTCCCTGCAGGAGTGGAACACCGGTGCCGTGCACCTGGCCAACCACTTCGCATCCGTCGGCCGCGACGCGTACCTCAAGCACGTCGTCGTGTCCCTCGGCGGCAGCATCGTGCGGGTCAACCCCTCGGTGCGTCTCGCCGGACCCGGCTCGGACACCGACCTCTACGGGCTGTACTTCGCGGATGCCGGCCAGCACCTCGAACAGCAGGTGTACGTGCACCACGACGCGGCGAACAGCCGCAGCCGGGTGACCTACAAGGGCGCCCTGCAGGGCACCGGTGCACGGACCGTCTGGATCGGCGACGTTCTCATCGGGCGCAACGCCCCGGGGACCGACAGTTACGAACAGAACCGCAACCTCGTGCTGACCGAAGGCACGCGCGCGGACTCGATCCCGAACCTCGAGATCGAGACCGGTGACATCAAGGGCGCCGGGCACGCGAGTGCGACCGGGCGTTTCGACGATGAACAGCTGTTCTACCTGCAGTCCCGCGGAATCACGGAAGACGAGGCGCGACGACTCGTCGTGCGCGGCTTCCTGAGCGAGATCGTGCAGCACATCGGATCCAAACCGCTCGAAGACCGTCTCCAGGCGGCCATCGAAGCGGAACTGCGCAGCACCGACGAGGTCCGCGCACCCGCACCAACCGAGGAGAACTGACCATGGCGTCCACGAAGATCTGCGCCTTCGACGAGCTCGAAGAGAACCAGGCCGTCAAGGTCGAGATCGACGGAGTCCCCATCGTCGTGGTGCGGGACAGCGCCGGCGACGTCTTCGCGATCGGCGACACCTGCACGCACGGTGACATCTCCCTCTCCGAGGGATTCGTTGAGGACGACACTGTCGAATGCTGGGCGCACGGCTCCAAGTTCTCCCTGAAGAGCGGTCGCCCGCTCAACCTCCCGGCGTACGAACCCGTTCCCGTCTTCAAGGTCGAGTTGATCGACGGCGACGTCTACATCGACCCGACCCCCATCAGCGTTCCCGCGTAACGGGTCTCCGACCCTTCGCGTTTCGCCCCACCACGTACCGGCGCCTCGGCGCCGTTTGAATGAAAGAGACCAGAGAATTCATGTCAGTTCTTGAGATCAAGGACCTGCACGTCAGCGTCGAGACCGACCAGGGCACCAAGCAGATCCTGAAGGGTGTCAACCTCACGATCAACGAGGGCGAGATCCACGCCATCATGGGGCCGAACGGCTCCGGCAAGTCGACCCTCGCGTACACGATCGCCGGCCACCCCAAGTACCACGCCGACAGCGGCTCCATCCTGCTCGACGGTGAGGAAGTCCTCACCATGACCGTCGACCAGCGCGCCCGAGCCGGGCTCTTCCTCGCGATGCAGTACCCGGTCGAGATCCCGGGAGTCACCGTCACCAACTTCCTCCGCACCGCCAAGACCGCGATCGACGGCGAAGCGCCCGCGATCCGCTCCTGGATCAAGGACGTCCGCCAGTCCATGACGAACCTGCGCATGGACAAGAGCTTCGCTGAGCGCAACGTGAATGAGGGCTTCTCCGGTGGCGAGAAGAAGCGCAACGAGATCCTGCAGGCTCGAACTGCTCAAGCCCAAGTTCGCGATCCTCGACGAGACCGACTCCGGCCTCGATGTCGACGCGCTCAAGATCGTCTCAGAGGGTGTCAACCGCGCCAAGGCGAACACCGGCCTCGGCATCCTCCTGATCACGCACTACACCCGCATCCTGCGCTACATCGAGCCCGACTTCGTGCACGTGTTCGTCAACGGGCGGATCGCGGAGCAGGGCGGGCCCGAGCTGGCCGACCGGCTCGAGGACGAAGGTTATGATCGCTTTCTCGTCGATTCGAACGTAGGCTGACCGCATGGTTTCAACGCTGGCACCCGAGCGATTCGATGAGATCGAAGAGGCGCTCAAAGACGTCATGGACCCCGAGCTCGGCATCAACGTCGTCGACCTCGGACTCATCTACGACCTGGGCTGGGACGACGAGAACGACGCCCTGATCATCCACATGACCCTGACCTCGGCAGGCTGCCCGCTGACGGACGTGCTCGAGGAGCAGACCGCCGAAGCACTCGACGGCGTCGTGGAGCAGTTCCGGATCAACTGGGTCTGGATGCCGCCGTGGGGCCCGGAGAAGATCACCGACGACGGCCGCGACATGATGCGCGCCCTCGGCTTCGCGATCTGACCGTCGCACCGGTATCACCCGCACAGCAGCAACGTCGCCCCGGATTCCGATCCGGGGCGACACTGCGTTAACCGGCGGATGCCGTCGACCGGCAGTCCAACCGGGGCCCGCCCGCGCCCGTGGCTGACTTAGTATGCTCTTCCACTCACTGGAACGGTATGCTAATCAAATGGATTTCCCTGGAAAGACGCGGCCGAACCGTCGATCGGTGCAAAGTGAGGCGACCAGGACCGAGATCCTCGACGCGGCCGAGCGCCTCATGCTCGAGCGCGGGTACATCGCGGCCTCCGTGGCAGCGATCGCCGCGGAGGCGGGTGTCGCGGTGCAGACCATCTACAACTCCGTGGGCCTCAAGGCGGACCTCCTCGCTGCCGTGCTCGAGCGCGGCGCCACGGGGCCCGCCGGCCTGGGGGAGTCCGCGCATGAGCATCCGGTTTCGGCACCCCGGTCGGGGAGCGGACCGCGCTCGGCGACCGACATCATCCGCCTGCTCGTCGATTGGTGCGTTGAGACGAACGTGCGCACCGCCGCACTGCGGAGGGTCGTCGCGCAGGCAGCCGGGGTGGACGCCGACGTGGCTCGGCTCGAGCCTGCGCCAGTCCGCGCGATTGCTGCACAACTTCAGCCAGACGGCAACGGCGTTGCGCGACCGCCATGCGCTGCGGAGCGGACTGAGCGACCACGAGGCCGCCGCGGCGATCTGGGCACTCGCCCACCCGCAGGTCTACCGATCGCTCGTCCTCGACCTGGACTGGTCGGTCGGGGCATACCGGGAGTGGCTTGCGAACACGCTGAGGGCGACACTTTTCTGAGCGTCCCGGCTGGTCGCCGCGCGAGAATATACTAAATAGCTGGCCCGGTCGGGCCGAACCCCTCCCACGAACATTCCGAACGGACTATTGCTGTGCTCAGTGTGCAAAACCTCGAAATCAGAGTCGGGGCGCGCGTGCTCATGGAAGACGTCAGTTTCCGCGTCTCCGCCGGCGACAAGATCGGCCTCGTCGGCCGCAACGGTGCGGGAAAGACGACCCTCACGAAGACGCTCGCGGGCGAGACGATGCCGACGCACGGCCAGATCGACCGGTCCGGTCAGATCGGCTACCTTCCCCAGGACCCCCGCTCCGGTGAGCCGACGATGCTCGCGCGCACGCGGATCCTCGATGCGCGCGGCCTCGGCACGATCTCGCTCGGCCTCTACCAGGCCGGTCTCGACATGGGCAGCGACGACCCCAAGGTCGCCGCGAAGGCCATGAAGGTCTACGGTAACCTGACCGACCAGTTCAACTCCCTCGGCGGCTATGCCGCGGAGGCGGAAGCCGCCTCGATCGCGAGCAACCTGAACCTTCCGGACCGGATCCTCGACCAGGAGCCTGCAGACGCTCTCCGGAGGCCAGCGCCGCCGCATCGAGCTCGCCCGCATCCTCTTCTCCGCCGCGGAAACGATGATCCTCGACGAACCGACCAACCACCTCGACGCCGATTCCGTCGTCTGGCTCCGTGAGTTCGTCAAGAACTACCGCGGCGGTGTCATCATCATCTCGCACGACATCGAACTCGTCGGCGAGACCGTCAACCGGGTGTTCTACCTCGATGCGAACCGCATGGTCATCGACATCTACAACATGAACTGGAAGAACTACCAGCGCCAGCGCCTCGCGGACGCCGACCGTCGCAAGAAGGAACGTGCCAACGCCGAGAAGAAGGCGTCCACCCTGCAGCTGCAGGCCGCCAAGTTCGGCGCCAAGGCGAGCAAGGCCGCAGCGGCCCACCAGATGGTCGCCCGGGCAGAGAAGCTGCTCTCCGGACTCGACGCCGTGCGTGCCGTTGATCGCGTGGCCAAGCTGCGCTTCCCGGTGCCGGCGCCGTGTGGTCGCACACCGCTGATGGCAAACGACCTGTCCAAGAGCTACGGTTCGCTCGAGATCTTCGCAGCGGTCGACCTCGCGATCGACCGCGGGTCCAAGGTCGTCATCCTCGGCCTCAACGGTGCGGGCAAGACCACGCTGCTGCGGATGCTCGCGGGCGTCGACAAGCCGGACACCGGCACGATCGTCCCCGGCCACGGTCTGCGCATCGGGTACTACGCGCAGGAGCACGAGACCATCGACGTCAAGCGCAGCGTGCTGCAGAACATGGTGTCCTCGTCACCGAACATCACCGAGATGGAGGCCCGCCGGGTCCTCGGCTCGTTCCTGTTCACGGGTGACGATTCCGACAAGCCGGCCGGGGTCCTCTCCGGTGGAGAGAAGACCAGGCTCGCCCTCGCCATGATCGTCGTGTCCGGCGCCAACGTGCTGCTTCTCGACGAACCCACCAACAACCTCGATCCCGCGAGCCGCGACGAGATCCTCGACGCGCTCGCGCACTACGAGGGTGCCGTCGTCCTGGTCAGCCACGACGAGGGCGCCGTCGAGGCGCTCAACCCGGAACGCGTGCTGATCATGCCTGAGGGCACTGAGGACCACTGGAACAAGGACTACCTCGACCTGATCATGCTGGCCTAGTCGCCAGCAACCATCCGCCGGTGCATGCTCGCAAACGGTGCTTGCTCGCGAGCGGTGCGTGCTCGCTGCTAGTGCGTGCTGTCGATGAGGTCGTCTTCGACTTCTGCGTCCGAGCGGGGCTTGGCGGCCACGCGGCGGGCGCGTTCCGCTGCGCGGGTGCGTTCCTCGGGGTCGTCCGCGTTGAGAGCGCGGAACTCCTGGCGAACCGCCCAGGCGAGCCCGATGAAGCCGAGCAGGGCGAACAGCATCCACTGGAACGCGTAGGACAGGTGTGATCCCTCGTCCGCGACGGGCCGGGTCACGCCGGCGGGCCGGGTGGCCGGCGCGGGGTCCTCGGACGCCATCAGCCCGTATGCCGCGGTATAGGTCGGCGCGCCGACCCGTTCGGCGACGTCGGCGAGATGGATCGTGGCGATCTGGTTACCGCTCGCCGTGCGCCCGGGAAGGGTCGGCTCCCCAGCCTTGAGCCGGGCGATGACGGTGACTTCACCGGACGGGGCGGCGGGAACCGGGCCGGGGGCATCCGCTGACTCGCCGGTCGGGACCCAGCCGCGATCGACGACGAAGACGGTGCCGTCGGCGAGGAGCAGCGGGGTGAGCACCTCGAAACCGGGGTGCACGTTCATCGGGCGGTTCCGCACGATCAGCTCATCGGTGGCGAGATAGGTGCCCGTCATCGTCACCGGGAGCCACTTCTGCGACTCGTTGAACGAATCGAGGGTAGGCAGGGCTTCGGTCAGGCTCACCGGCGTGTGGTCGTAGTTCGCGTCGACCTTGTTGATCTCGACGAGGGCCTCGTTACGCCTGGCGAACTGCCACATGCCCAGGCCGGCGCACGCGGCGCCGAAGATGATGGTCAGCACGAGGTATCCGGCCCACCGTCGGGTGAACGCGAACTTCCAGCCGATCATGACGGGTTCGTCCCGACGGCGGCATGGCCCGGAGTCGTGCCCGGCGCAGCGTTGAGCGCGACGACAGCCACTGGAAAGTCCCTGGCGCTCAGGAATTCTCGGAGGAAGTCGACGTGCCCGGAGCAGGCGAGCCACGTCTTCACCCGGTCCTCGGCGTGGATGCGCGGATTGCGCCAGTCGATGCGCCAGGTAGCGTCGTCCTGGCACCCTGCCCGGGAACACCGGGGGATCTCGAGGTCGTCGTCGAAACCGATCATGCGGCCTCTGCCGGGCCGCGCGACCCATCCGGGCGCGCGGAGTTCGATTCAGCCGAGGTCGCTTCAGTCGACCCGGGTTCCGCCGATGCGTGGGCCTCTGACGCGGGTCCCCGATACGACTCGGACTGCCCGCGGTACAGCTGCACGGCGCCGGGGCGTACGACGGTGCTTGCCTCGCCCGTGCCGTGGACGTTCGCGATGATCATGGCGAAATACGGAAGCACGATCGCGCCGGCGGCGCAGACCAGAAGCCACCAGCCGTGCACGAAGAGCATCAGGACGATGCACACCATGCGGATGCCCATGGTGACGGAGTACTTGATCATCCGGGCGTGTCGTTCGGCCTCCGGAGACGGAGGCAGGGAAGTGATCGACTGCTGTTTCATACTCTCATCGCTTCGGTCAACCGGTCGAGGTTTTGCCTGATAAGCCTACGTCTCGCCCGGTCTGTGGGATGACACCGT
This sequence comes from Cryobacterium breve, assembly GCF_027594785.1. GTDB lineage: Bacteria > Actinomycetota > Actinomycetes > Actinomycetales > Microbacteriaceae > Cryobacterium > Cryobacterium breve_A. The sequence goes on along the minus strand of NZ_CP075584.1, from coordinate 510,016 downwards.
AAACTGGAATATACGTGCGTACGGCTGGTCGTTCGCTGGGAATAGATTGGAACCGGATGCCTTCCGTCAGGACCGTTCTCGTGACCGGGGGCAACCGCGGGATCGGCTTTGCCATCGCCGAAGAATTCGTACGCCAGGGCCACCGCGTGGCGGTCACCGCCCGCTCCGGGTCCGGCCCGGAGGGCACCCTCACGGTGCGGGCCGACGTCACGGACGCCGCATCGATCGACGCCGCGTTCACCGAGATCGAGGCGTCCCTCGGACCGGTCGAAGTGGTCGTGGCCAACGCCGGAATCACCAAGGACACCCTCCTGATGCGGATGACCGAGGACGACTTCACCTCGGTGATCGACACGAACCTGAGCGGCGCCTTCCGCGTCGTCAAGCGCGCGTCCAAGGGCATGCTCAAGGCCAGGTTCGGCCGGATCGTGCTGATCTCGAGCGTGGTCGGCCTCTACGGTTCCGCCGGGCAGGTCAACTACTCCGCCTCCAAGAGCGGGCTGGTCGGGCTCGCCCGCTCCGTCACGCGCGAACTCGGTGCCCGCGGCATCACCGCGAACGTCGTCGCGCCCGGCTTCATTGAGACCGAGATGACCGCCGAGCTTTCCGATGCCGTTCAGGCCGAGTACAAGAAGAACATCCCGGCAGGACGCTTTGCGTCTGCCACCGAGGTCGCGAAGGTCGTCACGTGGCTCGCGGGCGACGACGCCGGGTACATCTCCGGTGCCGTGATCCCGGTCGACGGCGGTCTCGGCATGGGTCACTGACCAGGTCAGCGATGCGCCCACGGCGACATGGAGGTCGGCGCGACCCTGCGCGAGACCCTCGCCTCACGCAGTAGCCTCAGGAGATTCGGGCAGTAGTGGTGGCTACCTCAGGAGATCCGTGCTGCCGGGAGGGATCCGCCGCACTGGTCCGCGGACCTGAGGCGCTCGCCCGGGCGGATCTCATGAGGTAGCCACCACGGGCGATGCTTACTCTCGTCTGCAGGTGTGAAACTTGAGATGATCAGCCATAAATTAGGTGAGTAAGTCTCGCATTCGTGTTCGATTCGGGGTAGAATCGGGGTATGGCAGGAGCTACGGATCCCCAGTCACACACCCCGCAGACACCCGATTCCGGGGCCGCGGGAGACCAGCCCACCGTCGGTGTCGAGCCGGCCCAGCCGGCCCAGCCGGTCGCCGTTGCCGAGGGTTTCGAAGGTGCGGAAGGGCTGGCCGGGTCGGTGCCGTCGGTGCCGTCGGTGCATGCGGATGCTGTCGCCCGGCTCGTCGAGGCGCAGGCGGCTCTCGCAGAAGCCCTGGCCGCGATCCCGGTCGGACTGCTCAGTGACACAGAAGCGGTGAAGGCGCTCAGCACTGTGGAGGCGATCGGCCGGACGGTGGACGCGGCCCGGGTGAACACCGCCACGGATGTGGACCGGCGGGCCCGGGTGCTCGGCCGGGAGGGCCTGGCGTGGCGCATGGGCTGCCGGGGCCCCTGGGATGTGCTGACCCGGGTGACGCGGGTCTCGGCCCGGGAGGTGAAGCGCCGCATCAAGCTCGGGGATGCGGTGTTGCCCCGCCGGGCGGGCCTGGCGGTGTTGCCGCCGCTCTTCCCGGTCGTCGGGGCCGCCCTGGCGACGGGGGACATCGGTGTGGAAGCGGCCGAAATGATCACCACGGGGCTCGGGGCGGTCAGTCACCGGGCGGTCCCGGCCGAGGTCGAGGTCGCCGAACGTGCCCTGGTCGCCACGGCGGCCGGGTGGATCACGCCCGAGACCGAGATCCTCGCCGGCGCCGGGGTGCCCGCGGCCGCAGACCTGATCCGCGGCATGGTGCTCCAATGGCAAGCCATCCTCGACCCCGACGGGGTCCTGCCCCAGGAGGATCTGTTCGAGGCGAAGTCGAACATCGGCTTCGGCCAATTGAAGAACGGCCTGTACCCGGTGAAGGGTGGGGTGACGCCGGAGCTCTACGGGATGATGAACACCCTCTTCGACGCGTTCCTCAGCTTCCACGCCCGGCCCGCGTTCCCCACCGAGGAGGAGCAAGCCCTGATGGACTCCGGGCAGCTGATCCCCGGCGCCGAGACCTCTGGCGAGGCTGGTACGGGCCCAGAGCTGGATGTGATCGAGGCCGAGCTGCGGGAGCGCCGTGCGGATACCCGTACCGGCGGGGAGAAACGTGCAGACATCCTTCGGGCCTTGTTCGAGCACGCCGCCCGGGACGAGGACACGCCCAGCATGGGCGGGTCGGCCCCGACGGTGATGGTGCACGTGAACGCCGCCGACCTCGCGAGCGGCGTCGGCGTCGGGTGGATCGACGGCGTCGAGGCCCCGGTGTCTTTGAAGACGGTGCATCAGCGGATCTGTGACGGCGGCTTCCAAGGGGTGTTGTTCGGGGAGAACAACCAGGTCCTCAAACTCGGACCGGAGCGACGGTACTTCAACCGGGCGCAGCGCCGGGCGATCACCGCCCGCGACGGCGGCTGCATCATCCCCGGCTGCAAAGCACCCGCACACTGGGCCGAAGTGCACCACGTGAAGCCATGGGCGAAAGACGGACCCACGACCGTCGACAACGGTGTCTTACTGTGTTGGTTCCATCACCACACGATCGACACCTCCGGGTGGGAGATCCGCATGGTGAAGGGGTCGCCGCAAGTCCGGGCCCCGGGGCTGATCGACCCGCAACGACTGTGGCGGCCACCGAACCGGCACCGCGCCCACCAGGTCCTCACCGGACCACCCAACCGCGACTGAGTCCACCGGACACGGCGGCGCCTGGTGCGGAAGCGCTAGCCGCGGAGGCCGAGGATGGGAAGGACCTGGCTGAGGTCGCAGATGTCGATCGCGACGTCCGCCTTGGCCCGAACGAGAGGCTTCGCGTTGAACGCGATGCCGAGGCCCGCGACGTGCATCATCTTCAGGTCGTTCGCGCCGTCGCCGACGGCGACGGTCTGGGGGAGTGCGACGCCGAGTTCCGCCGCCCATTCCTGGAGGGTGTCCGCCTTCGCGGTCGCGTCGATGATCGGCCCGACCAGGTTGCCGGTGAGGTGGCCGTCGGCGACCTCGAGCCGATTGGCTCGCCAGTGGTCGATTCCGAGGCTCTCCGCGAGCGGATCGAGCACTTCGTGGAAGCCTCCCGAGACGACCCCGATGCGACTGCCGTGGGCGTGCAGGCCGGCGATGAGCTCGTGGACGCCCGGAGTCGGGCGCACCAGACGGCCGACCTCGGTGAAGACGCTCTCCGGCAGCCCGGCGAGCGTCTTCACCCGGGCACGGAGGCTCTGGGCGAAGTCGATCTCGCCGCGCATGGCCTGTTCGGTGACCGCGGCGACGAGTTCGAGCGAACCCGCGGCATCCGCCAGGAGTTCGATGACTTCGTTTTCAATCAGGGTGGAATCGGAATCGAGGACGACCAGGAAACGAGTGGGACGGGTCACGGGTGTACGTGCACGCCCTTGCCGACCACGGTGATGCCGGACTCGGTGACGCTGAATCCACGCGCGAGGTCGCGATCCTTGTCGACGCCGACGGTGGCCCCTGCGGCGACGACGACGTTCTTGTCGAGGATGGCCCGACGAACGGTCGCGCCGGGCAGGATCTGCACCCGGTCGAAGAGGATCGAGTCGGCGATGTGGGCGCCGGAATCGATCGCCACCCACGGCCCGAGCACGCTGCGCTCGATGTGGGCACCGGAGATGACGCAGCCGAGGGACACGATCGAGTCGATCATCGTGCCGAGCGAGCCACGGCCGTCCCGGACGAACTTGGCCGGCGGCGAGTTGAGCTGCTGGCTGAAGATCGGCCACTTCTGGTTGTACAGGTTGAAGACCGGGAGCGCGCTGATCAGGTCCTGGTGCGCCTCGAAGAAGGAGTCGATGGTTCCCACGTCGCGCCAGTAGTACCGGTCGCGATCGGTGGAACCCGGAACTTCGTTGCGCTGGAGGTCGTAGACACCGGCCTCACCGCGGGACACGAAGTCGGGAATGATGTCCCCACCCATGTCGTGGCTCGAGTCGGTTCGTTCGCCGTCACGCAGCACGGCCTCGATCAGGGCGTCTGCGTTGAAGACGTAGTTGCCCATGGACGCGAACACCTCGTGCGGTGCGTCGGCCAGACCGACGGCGTCCTTGGGCTTCTCGCGGAACTCGCGGATGTGGTCCGGAGTGGCTCCGTCGACCTCGATGACGCCGAACTGGTCGGCGAGGCCGATCGGCTGGCGGATCGCAGCGACGGTGGCCTGCGCCCCCGAGGCGATGTGGGCGGCGATCATTTGACTGAAGTCCATGCGGTACACGTGGTCTGCACCGACGACGACGACGATGTCGGGCTTCTCGTCGTGGATCAGGTTGAGGCTCTGCAGGATCGCGTCCGCAGAACCGGAGAACCAACGCTTGCCGAGGCGCTGCTGCGCGGGGACGGAGGCGATGTATGAGTTGAACAAGCCGCCGGAGACGTGCCAGGTCTGTGAGACGTGACGGTCGAGGCTGTGCGACTTGTACTGCGTCAGGACGACGATCTGGGTCAACCCGGAATTGATCAGGTTGGACAGTGCGAAGTCGATGAGCCGGTAGTTGCCGCCGAACGGTACGGCCGGCTTTGCGCGGTCCTCCGTCAACGGCATCAGTCGTTTGCCCTCGCCACCAGCGAGTACGATTCCAAAGATCTTCTTCGATGCCATGTCTTTACAGTAAGGGCATCCGGGGCCGGGGGCCACCCGAAAACGGTGTGTCGGACGCGATGCTGCGCTAGTTTTACTTTCATGCGAGTCGATCTGTTGACAAAGGAATATCCACCAGAGATCTACGGCGGGGCCGGCGTGCACGTCGCCGAGCTCGTCAAGGCCCTCCGTACCGACATCGATGTCGTGGTGCGCTGCTTCGGTTCTCCACGCGACGAGCCGGATACCTTCGCCTACGGCGTCCCCGCCGAGCTGGCCACGGCGAACGGTGCCCTGTCGACGCTCGGCGTCGACCTGTTGATGGCCCAGGACGCCGCGGGCACCGATATCGTGCACTCGCACACCTGGTACGCCAATGGCGCCGGGCACCTCGCAAAGCTCCTCCACGGCGTCCCTCATGTCGTCACCGCGCACAGCCTCGAGCCGCTCCGGCCGTGGAAAGCCGAACAGCTCGGCGGCGGCTACCGGGTCTCGAGCTGGATCGAACGCACGGCGTTCGAGGCAGCGGATGCCGTCATCGCCGTGAGCGGTGGCATGCGGGCGGACATCCTCCGCAGCTACCCGGCACTCGACGAGTCCCGGGTGCACGTCGTCTACAACGGAATCGACCTCGAGAAGTGGAAGCCGACCGCAGACGAAGACATCGTTCGTTCGCTCGGCATCGACCCCACCCGGCCCTCGGTCGTGTTCGTCGGACGGATCACCCGGCAGAAGGGTCTGCCGTACCTTCTCCGGGCCGCAGCGTCGCTCCCGCCTGAGGTCCAGCTCGTCTTGTGCGCCGGGGCACCGGATACCGCGGAGATCATGGCCGAGGTGACGGCGGGAGTCAGGGCGCTGCAGGCCGAGCGCACCGGCGTCGTCTGGATCCCCGAACACCTGTCCCAGCACGACCTCTCTGCCGTACTGACCGCCGGGACCGTCTTCGTCTGTCCCTCGGTCTACGAGCCGCTCGGCATCGTCAACCTCGAGGCGATGGCCTGCGGCCTCCCCGTTGTCGGGTCGGCGACAGGCGGCATCCCCGAGGTCGTCGACGACGGCGTCACCGGACGCCTCGTTCCCCTCGACCAGGTCACCGACGGAACAGGAACGCCGATCGACCCCGATCGTTTCGTCGCCGACCTCGCCGGCACCCTGATCGAGGTCCTCGCAGACCCCGACCGCGCCGCGGAGATGGGCAGGGCCGGCCGGATCAGGGCCGAGCAAAAGTTCAGCTGGAGCCAGATCGCCACGAGCACGCGGGAGATCTACGCCGGGTTGCTCTGAGGCCCGCCCGGCGTGCCGGCGCGTCGGCGTCGGCAGATAACATGGATGCATGGTCAACGTTCTTCACTTCACCGACGTCTCCGTCGTCCGGGCTGGCACAACCATCCTCGACTCAGTGAACTGGAGTGTTGATGACGATCAGCGCTGGGTGATCCTGGGCCCGAACGGAGCAGGAAAGACCACGCTCCTGCAGATCGCCGCCGCGATGCTGCACCCCACCAGGGGCACCGCAGAGGTGCTCGAAGAGCCGATCGGCGGCACCGACCTGTTCGAGCCTGCGTCCCCGCATCGGCTTCGCGTCGACAGCGCTCGCCCGCAAGGTTCCGGCCGGGGAAAAGGTGCTCGACGTCGTCATGACCGCCGCGTACTCGGTGACCGGTCGCTGGACCGAGGAATACGAGACCATTGACGAGCGTCGTGCCCAGCGTGTGCTCCAGGAATGGCGACTCGACCACCTCGCCGACCGCACCTTCGGCACCCTGAGCGACGGCGAACAGAAGCGCGTCCAGATCGCCCGCTCGATCATGACCGACCCCGAACTGCTCCTGCTCGACGAACCAGCGGCCAGTCTCGACCTCGGCGCCCGCGAAGAACTGCTGCGCCTTCTCGGCGGCTATGCCCTCGAGGCGAGCTCCCCGGCGATCATCATGGTCACCCACCACGTCGAAGAGATCCCGTTGGGCTTCACCCACGCCCTGCTGCTTTCCGGCGGTCGGGTCGTCTCGGCCGGCCCATTCGCCGAGTCGCTCACGGCGGACACCCTCACCGAAACGTTCGGCCTGCCGATCGACCTCGGCCAGGATGGCGGCCGTTTCACGGCCCGTGCGGCCTGACGCCGGCTTCTGCTAGACTCGACAGTCGGTCCTCGGGCCGTGCAACTTTTTCCTGCCGCCGTTCCCCGGTCCACCCGGTCCGGACCGGCGCAACTCATATAAGGAAGTTTTCATGAAGTCTGACATCCACCCCACCTACACCCCCGTGGTCTTCCGCGACCTCGCGTCGGGTGCGACCTTCCTGACCCGTTCGACGGTCTCGAGCGCCAAGACGATCGAGTGGGAAGACGGCACCACCTACCCCGTCATCGACGTGGAAATCTCCTCCGAGTCGCACCCGTTCTACACGGGCAAGCAGCGCATCATGGACTCCGCCGGACGCGTGGAGAAGTTCAACTCCCGCTACAAGGGCTTCGGCAAATAAGACCGACGCACTCAAGCGCGATTTAGAAAAGGCGAGCAGCCCTGTCTGCTCGTCTTTTCTGTACCCGCGCTACCGCTCAGGCCACGCGCCGGTCGCGACGAACTTCGGGTCGCGTTCGCGGCGCATGTAGTCCTGGAAGCGCTCCGCCTGCTGCATCGACCACTGCACCTGCAGCTCGTGCAGCTCGGCGACCGTGCCAGGCAGCACCGCGACGTGCGCCTTGGCGATGGCCTGGGCGACCCTCCCAGCGGCGATCGCGTCCGCGCCGGCGTCATGGGCGTCGTCGAGGGAAACCCCGTAGTAGGCGCTCGTGACCTCGAGCGTGCGCTTGCCCTTACGGTAGCGGTCCACCTGCTTGTCGATCACCAGTGGGTCGACGACGGGTGAGGGGGAGACGAGCGGTGCGACGCCATAGCGCAGTGCCTCCCGGTTGAGCAGGGAGAGGTCGTAGGGAGCGTTGTACGCGACGATCGGAAGGCCCCGGCCGAGCAGCTCGCGGATGGTCGCGACGATCTCCGTGACGCCTTCCCCGGCGACGCGGCCGTTCGCGACGGCCTGGGCGGTCGTGATGCCGTGCACGTTGGTCGCCTGTTCCGGGATCTCGACGCCGGGGTCGAGAAGCCAGTCGATGCGTTCGACGACGGCCCCCGAGACGTCGATCACGGCCACCGTCGCCGAGACGATGCGACTCGTCTCCACGTCGATTCCGGTCGTTTCGAGGTCGAAGACGGCGAGGGTGTCACTCCAGTTGCTCATGGGGCCAGCCTAGGGCCGACCGCCGACATCCCCGGGAGTCACCGCCGTCCGCCGTGCGCGTCACCGTAAACTGGAGCGGATGATTGTTCCTTCGCCATACGACGCCCAGCTCGCCCGCATCCCGGTGAGCGTCCACACCGTCCCGGTGCTCGGGACCGACACCCGTTACTGGGAGTACGGGGATCCGGCCGCGACGACGACGATCGTGATGGTGCACGGCTTCCGCGGTGACCATCACGGCCTCGAGCCCGTTGTCGCCCAGCTCGCGGGGTACCGCATCCTCTCGCCCGACCTGCCCGGCTTCGGCGAATCGGCGCCCCTCACGGCCCTGGCACACGATGTGCCCGGCTACTCGGAGTGGCTCAGGGGGTTCGTCTCTGCGGTCGCCCCGACCGGGCGCACGGTGATCCTCGGGCACTCCTTTGGCTCGATCATCGTGGCCTCCGCCGTCGCCGGCGGGCTGCCCGCCGATGTCGTCGTGCTGGTCAACCCGATCGCGGCGCCGGCCCTGTCCGGTCCCCGCGGCATCCTCACCCGACTCGCGGTGTTCTACTACTGGTCGGCGGCCGCCCTGCCAGAACGGTTCGGCTTCGCCCTGCTTCGCAACCGCGTCATCGTGCGCGTGATGAGCATCGCGATGGCCAAGACCCGTGACCCCGCCCTGCGCCGCTGGATCCACAACCAGCACGACCGGTACTTCTCCGCCTTCTCCGATCGTCGGGTCGTGCTCGAGGCCTTCCGCGCCTCGGTCGGAAGCGATGTCAGTGAATTCGCCGCACGCATCCCGCAGCGCACCCTGCTGATCGCGGCGGACAAGGACGACATCACCCCCGTCGAGGCCCAGTATCGGCTGCGCGGGCTGTTCCCCGACGCACGTCTCTATGTCATCCCCCACGTCGGGCATCTCATCCACTATGAAGTCCCCGCCGAAGCGGCGGAACAGCTGCGTCGCTTCCTCGACGAAACGGCCTCCTCATGAACGGCCGACCGGCATGAGAATCGTGTTCGACTGCCGCTACACCCGGTTCGACCGGCACGACGGCATCAGCCGCTACACCTCCGAACTCGTGACCGAGCTCAGCAGGCTGCACACGGTGACGATGCTCATCAGCGACCACCGGCAGCTCGCGATGCTGCCCGCACTCCCGTGGCAGCTCGTGAACGCGCCCACCAGCATCCGTGAACCCCTCGTCGCCCTCAGCGTCAACCGGCTGCACCCCGATGTCGTCTTCAGCCCGATGCAGACCATGGGATCGTGGGGCCGCAACTACCGGCTGCTGCTCACCGTGCACGACCTGATCTACTACCGCAACCGAACACCCCCGCGCGACCTGCCCGGCTTCATCCGGCTGCTCTGGCGGCTCTACCACCTGTCCTGGTGGCCCCAGCGGATGTTGTTGAACCGCGCAGACGGCGTTGTGACCGTGTCCGAGACGACACGGGCGCTCATGCTGAAGCACCGCCTCACCCGCAAACCCATCACGGTCGTCCCCAATGCCGCCGGCGCCCTCGGCGGGGCGGCCGGGGCGGAGACGGTGGTGCGGCGCACCGGGCCGGCAACGGGCAGCCTCGTCTACATGGGCTCGTTCATGCCGTACAAGAACGTCGACACGCTCGTGCGCGCCCTCGTGGACCTCCCTGGCCACGAGCTGCACCTGCTCAGCCGGATCGGAACCGCAGAACGGGCCCGTCTCGGGGCGCTCGCCCCCGGTGCCCGGATCGTGTTCCACGACGGGGTCTCCGACGAGGAGTACGTGTCCCTGCTCGATTCGGCGACTGCCCTCGTGACCGCGTCCCTCGACGAGGGCTTCGGAATCCCCCTCGTCGAAGCGATGAGCCTCGGGATCCCGGTCGTCGTGAGCGATGTCCCGATCTTCCGCGAGATCGGCGGTGAGGCTGCGCTCTACTTCGAACCGCGCGACGCGAGCGGGCTCGCCGCCGTCGTGCACCGGCTCGACGAGCCGGGGGAGTGGGCGAAGCGCTCCGGGCTCGCCATCGAGCAGGCCGCCCGGTACAACTGGGCCGATTCCGCCCAGATCCTGCTCCGTGTGATCCGGGAGACCGCTCAGCCCGAATAGTGCGTGTTCTCCGCGAAGCCGCGGATCGTCGCGTCGAAGTGCTCGAGCTCGAGGTGGCCGTCTGTCCAGAGGAAGTCGTGGACGGATCCGTTGGCGATGATCTCGTCGGGGTGCGGGCGCACGCCGGCGGTGAGGTACCGGATCAGCGTTCCGATCACGCCGCCGTGGCAGACCACGAGCACCGCGTCGCCCGGGAATTCATCGGCCACACGGCCGAGCGCCGGAAGGACCCTGTCGAGGACCTGCTGGCGCGACTCGAGCCCGGGCACGGGTATCCCGTTCGGGAACTGGCGCTGTCGTTCGGCGAACGTGAGGCCCTCGATGTGGCCGTGGTGGCGCTCGGTGAGATCGTCGATGATCTCCGGCCGTGGCAGGCCGAGTTCCCCGGCGATGATGCGGGCCGTCTCCGCAGCCCTGTCGAGCGGGCTCGACACGATCTTCTCCCAGCCTGCCGCACTCGGAGTCTGGCCGCCGTCGAGGCTCGGCGCCGCACCTTCGCGACTCCGTTTGAGCAATCGCAGACCGGTCTCGGCCGCCTGGGCTCGTCCCGTCGAGTTCAGCGGGATGTCGGTTCGACCCTGGATGCGGGTGGCGAGATTCCAGTCGGTCTGGCCGTGGCGGACGATCGAAAGCCTGGTCTGCAACCGGTGCATGGTCTCGCGTGGCTCCTGTCTGGCGGTTTTCGGTGCTTCCCCGCCCTGGCGAACCGGACCCCGCTACCCCGCGAGGCGCTGAGCGAGCCCGGACAGCACCTCGGAGGTGCCGGCTTCCAGTTTAACCAGTGCGCGCGCGTCTCCCTTGGTCACGCCCCGATTGATGACGATAATCGGCAGTTTGCGGCGGCGGGCCTGTTCGAGCAGGCGGATGCCCGAATTCACCGCGAGGGACGACCCGGCGATGATGAGCGCCTGGGCCCCGGCGACGAGGGCGGTGGCCTCGACGAACTTCACCGTCGGCACGAGCTCGCCGAAGAAGACCACGTTGGGCTTGAGCATCCCACCGCAGACCGTGCACGCGGGGATGACGAAGCCCGTGAGGTCGGTGACGTCTGCGTCACCGTCCGGTGCCAGACGGGCGGAGTCGGGTCGCCGGAGCGACGGGTTGTCCGCCTCGAGGCGTGCCGCGATGCTCTCCCTGTCGAAGGCCTGGCCGCAGGAGAGGCAGACGACGAGATCCATCGACCCGTGCAGGTCGACGACGTGGCGGGAGCCTGCCCGGGTGTGCAGCCCGTCGACGTTCTGGGTGATCACGCCCGAGATGACCCCGCCCGCCTCGAGGGCGACGAGGGAACGGTGCCCGAGGTTCGGCTCGGCGGCGCGGAACCGACGCCAGCCGAGGTGGCTGCCTGCCCAGTACCTGACCCGGGCCCTCGGGTCGTCGATGAAGGTCTGATAGTTCATCGGGGTGCGGACCGGTGCGCCCTTCCCCCGATAGTCGGGGATGCCCGAATCCGTGCTGAGCCCGGCGCCGGTCAGCACCGCAGCACGCTTTCCGCGCAGGAGTTCGGCGACCGTGTCAAGGGTGTCTGCCGAAACCTCGCCCGCGACCGGAATCGTCTCGGTGGTCATAACGCTCCGTCCTGTCCACTCCGAGTCTAGGCGGGCCAGTTTTCGTCCTTGTTACAGAACCCAGGTACCGGACCCCGAGTACGTGACCTCGGGTACGTCACCTCGGGTACTGGACCGGGCGGGACAACTGGCAGGCTGGACGTGTTCTCCTTCGAAAGGCAATCACCGTGCAGATCATCCACATCGACTCCCTCGACCTTCCCGGTCTTGCCGATTATTCCCAGCTCACGGATGTCGCACTCCGGCGGAAGTCCGAACCGGCGGGCGGCCTGTACATCGCCGAGTCGACCAAGGTCATCGCGCGCGCCCTCGAGGCCGGACACCGCCCCCGCTCGGTGCTCCTGCAGGAGCAGTGGCTGCCCGACGCCCTCGAACTGCTCGCCGACTGGCCGGACGTACCGATCTACGTCGGCGCGGCATCCGTGCTCGAAGAACTCACCGGGTACAACCTGCACCGGGGGCACTCGCCGCGATGCACCGGCCCGCGCTCGCGCCGGTGTCCGACCTGATCCGGGACGCCCGCCGGATCGTGATCCTCGAGAACATCGTCGACCACACCAACGTCGGCGCCATCTTCCGCTCCGTCGCCGGACTCGGCGCCGACGCTGTGCTGATCACCCCGCGCTGCGCCGACCCGCTGTACCGGCGCAGCGTGCGCGTGAGCATGGGCACGGTGCTGCAGGTGCCGTGGACCCGCCTGCCGGAGTGGGACGAGGCCGTTCCGCTGCTGCACGACGCCGGTTTCCACCTCGCAGCACTCGCCCTCGCCGACAACGCGGTGAGCCTCGACGACTTCGCGATCGACCCGCCGGAGCGGCTCGCGATCGTGCTCGGCGCAGAGGGCGACGGGCTCAGCAGACAGGCGCTCGCGGTCGCGGACACGGTCGTGACGATCCCGATGCTGCACGGCGTCGACTCGCTCAATGTCGCATCGGCGAGCGCGGTCGCACTGTACGCACTGCGCTGACCCGCGCCGCGCCGCGGTGCCCAGCGTTTCCCTATCCGTGGATCGGTAAAGTGAACGGATGCCTTCCGCGAGTCGTTCCACCATCCTGCGTCGCCGATTCGCGGTCCTCGGCGGCCTGCTCGTCGTGATCCTCCTCGGGGGCTACTTCGCGACCACGAGTATCGCAGCCCTCCCGGCCTCGGCGGCGACGCTCACCCAGCCCGCCGCGCTCACCCAGCCGGCGACGGCGATGGCATGGCCGGGAATCGGGGAGGGCGCGATCGGCGCCGTCGGCTACGACGGTGTCCTCGGCTCCAACGGCAGCCAGGCCGCCGTGCCGATCGCGAGCATCACCAAGATGATCACCTCCCTCGTGCTGCTCGAGGCGAAACCCCTCGCAGCCACGGAGGCCGGACCCGCCCTGAAATTCACCGACGCCGACGTGCAGATCTACTACGACGTGCTCGCCCAGGACGGCTCGGTCGCCCCCGTCGTGTCCGGCATGGTGCTGAGCCAGCGCCAGGCCCTCGAGGGCATGCTGCTGCCCTCCGCGAACAACTACAGCATCACCCTCGCCAACTGGGCGTTCGGATCCGTGGACGCCTACCTGAAGGTCGCCAGGGCCTGGCTCACAGACCATGGCCTGACCGGGACCACGATCGCAGACACCAGCGGGCTCTCCCCGCTGAGCGCAAGCACGCCCGCGGACCTCGTCGAGATCGGCAAGCTCGTGCTGAAGAACCCGGCGCTCGCCTCGATCGTCTCCGAGAAGACGGCCACGCTTCCGACGATCGGAACCGTGACCAACACGAACGAGATGCTCGGCGAGCACGGCGTCGACGGCATCAAGACCGGGACGACGGACGAAGCCGGCGCGTGCCTGCTCTTCTCCGCGGACTTCACCGTCGGAGACAAGACCGTGACCCTGGTCGGGGTCCTGCTCGGCGGGACCACCCACAACAGCCTCGACGCCGACATCGGACGGCTCATCGAGAGCGTCAAACCCGGTTTCCGTGAGGTCGCCCTCACACAGGCGGGTGCGCCCTACGGAGCGTACGCGAGCGTCTGGGGACAGAACGGGACGGTCGTGGCCGCCGAGCCGGCATCCGCCCTCGTCTGGTCAGACACGCCCGTCACGGGCGTCGCCACGGCTCGTTCGGTCGGGGTCGGCTCGAACGGGGACGCCGTCGGGTCCCTCGATTTCACGGTCGGCACCGAGAAGATCAGTGTGCCCCTGGTACTCGAAGGCACCCTGAGTGATCCCGGACCCGGCTGGCGCTTCACGCACCCGGGCGAACTGCTCGCGTCCCGCTGACCCCCGCTACGTGACGGCCTGGCGCTACTTGACGGCCTGGCGGAACGGGCCGGCTTGCGGGCGCTTGGGCAGCACGTGGTCCCCGGACGACTGGTGCCGGATGCGGCGCAGTACCCACGGCACGAGATACTCCCGCGCCCAGACCATGTCCTCGCTGCGGGCCTGGCGCCAGGTCTGCGCGGGCAGCGGCTCGGGCTGCGAGGGTTCGAGGCTATTGGGCACGTTGAGCACGTCGAGGACCATCCGGGCGACGGTGTGATGTCCGAGGGCGTTCAGGTGCAGCCGGTCGGGCGCCCACATCCGTGCGTCCTGGATCTCGGTGAGCGCCCACAGGTCGGCGACGACACAGTCGTACCGGGCCGCGACCGCGCGGATGTTCTCGTTGTAGATCGCGATCTTGCCGCGAATCCCGCGGAAGACCGGGGCGAACCCGACATCGGCGCCCGTGAAGAGCACGACCGTGGCCCCGTCGCGGCTGAGCAGGCGAACGGCCTCGTCGCATCGGGCGGCGATCTCATCGGGGTCGGACCCCGGCCGGATCACGTCGTTGCCACCCGCGGAGAAGGTGATCAGGTCGGGGTGCAGGTCGAGGGCCGGCTCCAGCTGCTCGTCCATCACCTGCCGGATCAGCTTGCCCCGCACGGCGAGATTCGCGTATGCGAAGTCCGCCGAGCCCTGGCTGAGCACCTCGGCGACCCGGTCGGACCAGCCCCGGAACCCGCCTGGGCACGCGGGCTCGGGGTCCCCGACGCCCTCCGTGAAGGAATCGCCGACGGCTACGTACCGCGACCAAGGATGCAATGGGGTTGTCATCAGTCCATTCTCCTCGTTTGCACGAAACTGTCCGTGCACCTTGCTAGGTTCTATTGAAGTGACTATCTCAGCAGCGTTCGAACCGAACCAGGGAACGAGTGCAGCCGAACACCTGTCCCCGTCCTTCCCCGGCCGGGCCGCCTGGGGCACCGCGACCAAGCTGCGTGCCTGGCAGGAAGAGGCCCTCGCCGCCTACTTCGTGCACCAGCCCCGGGACTTCCTCGCCGCCGCGACACCGGGAGCAGGCAAGACCACCTTCGCACTCCGGCTCGCCTCCGAGGCTCCGCGCGCGGCACCTGATCGACCGCATCACCGTCGTCGCCCCGACCGAACACCTCAAGCGCCAGTGGGCGGATGCCGCAGCTCGCGCGGGCATCCGCCTCGACCCCTCGTTCAAGAACGCGGACGGGCGCTACGGCAACCACTTCCACGGAGTCGCCGTCACCTACGCCCAGGTCGCCAGCCGGGCCGCCCTGCACCGAGAGCTCACCCAGTCGAGCCGCACCCTGGTCATCCTCGACGAGGTGCACCACGGCGGCGACGCCCTCAGCCTGGGGCGACGCGATCCGCGAGGCCTTCGAACCGGCGACCCGCCGCCTCTCGCTGACCGGGACCCCGTTCCGGTCGGACACCTCGCCGATCCCCTTCGTCAGCTACCTGCCCGACGAGCACGGCATCCGCCTGTCGCAGAGTGACTACAACTACGGCTACGGTCGCGCTCTCGCCGACGGTGTCGTGCGACCCGTCATGTTCATGGTCTACGCCGGGCACATGAAATGGCGCACACGCGCAGGCGACGAGATGGAAGCCAAACTCGGCGAGGGCAACACCAAGGACATCACGAGCCAGGCCTGGCGCACCGCGCTCGAACCGACGGGGCAGTGGATCCCCGCGGTCCTCCGTGCGGCCGACTCCCGCCTCACCCAGGTGCGGCACGGCATCCCGGACGCCGGCGGTCTCGTGATCGCGACCGACCAGTCGGCCGCTCGGGCCTATGCCACCATCCTCGAGGAGATCTCCGGGGAACCGGTCACCGTCGTGCTCTCGGACGAGAAGGAGTCGAGCGACCGGATCGACGAGTTCTCGAAGAACACCCGGCGGTGGATGGTCGCCGTGCGAATGGTGTCCGAAGGTGTCGACGTGCCCCGGCTCGCCGTCGGTGTCTACGCGACGAGCGCGTCGACGCCGCTGTTCTTCGCCCAGGCGATCGGCCGCTTCGTGCGCGCCAGGCGCCGCGGTGAGACTGCCTCGATCTTCCTGCCCAATGTGCCGAGCCTCCTGAGCCTGGCCAACGCGCTCGAACTCGAGCGCGACCACGCCCTGGACCGCAGCAACCGGGACGACGGCGACGACGGGATGTACAACCCCGAAGATGCGATGGTGGCAGCGGCCAACCGCGACGAGAAGGGGTCGGACGGTCTCGGCGAGGACGAGTTCACCTGGCAGGCCATCGACTCCCAGGCGACCTTCGACATGGTCATGTTCGACGGCGACGAATTCGGCCAGCTCGCCGAACCGGGAACCGACGAGGAGTTCGACTTCATCGGCATCCCCGGGCTCCTCGAACCGGAACAGGTGTCCGAGCTGCTCAGGCAACGGCAGTCCCGCCAGGCGAAACGTTCGACCGACCGGCGCAAGAACCCGGTGACGGGCGAGGTCGCCCCGGAGGAACCGCCGCCGCTCTACCGCACCCTGAAGGAACAGCGCACCCTGCTCGCGAGCCTGGTGGGCATGTGGTCGAAACTGGCGAACGAACCGCACGGAATCGTGCACGCCGAACTTCGGCGC
Source organism: Cryobacterium breve (assembly GCF_027594785.1). Lineage (GTDB taxonomy): Bacteria > Actinomycetota > Actinomycetes > Actinomycetales > Microbacteriaceae > Cryobacterium > Cryobacterium breve_A. The sequence goes on along the minus strand of NZ_CP075584.1, from coordinate 493,625 downwards.
GTGTGCGGAGGACCCGCGGTCGCCCAGGCGAGCGTGACCCAGCTCCAGAACCGGATCGACCTCCTGCGCCGCCGTCTCGGCCGCAGCTAAAGCCAGGGAGAGAGGCGATCGATCCTCGATCGTTATCCGGTTTGGCCGCAGACCCTTGCGTCTGGGGGAGTTTTGTCGCATAAACTCTCAATGACGAAAGAGTGTGACTGATGGAACCGAAGAAGGCCGAAATCGACAGGGTCGACCGGGCATTGCTGAAGGCCCTCTCGGTCAACGCGCGGGCCTCCGGCGCCGCACTGGCTGCCGAAATCGGTGTCGCCGAGTCGACGGTGTCGCTCCGGCTGCGCCGGCTGCAGCAGCTCGGGCACATCCGCGGGTACCGGGCGAACATCGACCTCGCGGCCCTCGGTGCCTCCCTGCAGGCGCTCATTTCGGTGCGGCTCGTCAAGCACGCCCGGGTACAGATCGACGACTTCCGCAACGCCGCCCCGCACTGGCCCGGCGTCATCGGCCTCTTCCACACCGCGGGGGCGGACGACTACCTCCTGCACGTCGCGGCGGCGAACGCGTCAGCGCTCCGTGACTTCGTGCTCGAACATCTCGCCGAGCATCCTGCGGTCGCGCACACCGAGACCAACCTCATCTTCGAGTACGTCGACGGCGACGGCTGGCAGGACCTCGTCAACTAGTCCCACGACCGTCTCGTCACCGGTCGCGGTGCCGGTGCGGAATGTCTTCGGGCGGGCGCCCGGTCGCGAGCATCTCGGCCGGCTGCCGGCCGGCGTCGGACCACGGTCCGGTCAGGCCAAGCACGGCGAGTGTGCTCGTCGGCATCGGTATCCACGCACCGGTGAGGAGTTCGGCGAGGCCGGCGATCCCGGGGTTGTGCACGACGAGAACGACAGTATCGAACTCGTCCGGAAGTTCCCGGACGACGTCGAGCAGCTCACCGGCGGATGCCGCATAGCCGCGGCTGTCGACCCGGATCGGCGGCGTTTCCGCCAGCTCACCCGCGGCGATGTCCCAGGTGCTGCGGGCACGGTGCGCGGGGGAGACGACCGCGAGATCGATGTGACCGATGTTCCGGTCGAGCCACGCGCCCGCCAGCGGCGCCTGGAGGAGTCCCCGGTCCGCGAGCGGGCGCTCGAGGTCGGAGACCTCGCCGGACCAGTCCGATTTGGCGTGCCGCAGCAGGATCAGGGTGCGCTCAGTCATACCCTGAGTCTGCCACCGCCGGCCGCCCCGGTCGCCTCGGAAACTGGCTCCTGACAGGGTTCACGGAATCTGGGAGGATTCCCTGACTGCATTGTGCTCTTCACGAGGGACTCGGAGGCATCGTGACCAAGAACAGGCTCGAAGCGTTCAGCGATGGCGTGCTCGCCATCATCATCACGATCATGGTGCTCGAGATCCGGGTGCCGGAAGAACCGACCTGGCAGGGGCTCGCGTCCCTCCTGCCGACGCTGTTCAGTTACCTGCTGAGTTTCCTCTACATCGGGATCTACTGGAACAACCACCACCACCTGCTGCGCCTCGCCTCCGGCGTGAACGGCGGCATCCTCTGGGCGAACCTGAACCTTCTGTTCTGGCTCTCCCTGTTCCCGTTCGTGACGAGGTGGAGCGACGAGTCGGGCTTCGCCGAGGTTCCGGTCATGGTCTACGGGATCACGTTGCTCCTGGCCGCCGTGGCGTTCTTCATCCTGCAGCAGGCGCTGATCCGTTACCAGGGCGCAGACGGAGCCCTGGCAACGGCCCTCGGGCGGGACTGGAAGGGCAAGGCCTCGCCGTTCATCTACCTCGCCGGGGTTCTGCTTGCCCTCGTGCAGCCGCTCGCGTCCATGGGCGTCTTCGCCGTGGCCGCACTGATCTGGCTGGTACCGGACCGGCGGGTCGAGCGTTTCGTCGGCGAGGGCCGCGAAGAGTGATGCGCCGGCACCGCTTCAGTTCTTAGAACTGCTTCAGGGCTTAACGAAGTAATGCCCCCGCCGAAGCGGGGGCATTACTGGAGCTCTCTGGGCGAGTGACTGGGTCAGTCGCAGTTCAAGCAGTGTGCTGATTCAGCACTGAGCAGAATCAGAGGGCGCGGATGTTCTCGGCCTGGGGACCCTTGGGGCCCTGGGTTACCTCGAACTCGACCTTCTGGTTCTCGTCGAGGGACTTGTAGCCATTGGAAGCGATCGCGGAGTAGTGCGCGAACACGTCGGCGCTTCCGTCGTCGGGAGCAATGAATCCGAAGCCCTTTTCAGCGTTGAACCATTTCACGGTACCTGTTGCCATTTTTGAAACTCCTCCAGGAGTGTTAGACCGACCCCGACTGTCGGGGCCGTTCGTCGCGGTATTCGTCGTCCGCTTCCGAAAGGAATACGCCGCATGGACCGAAGTCCGTGCGTTTTAAGACGTGCAAGCACTACAACTACTGGGACAAGACTAGACCACTTCGCTCGGTAAGAAGCCGAATCGGGGCGAATTCGAGTCATAACCGTTACGTTTTATGAATATTTCGCTCGAACAGGGGCAGTATCCAGTCGAACTGTCAATCAACGGTGACGAAGTCGATGAGTTGTTCGACCCTGCCGAGGAAGGCGGCCTCGAGGTCGGCATACGACCGCACCCGGCCCAGGATGCGTTGCCAGGCCCTGGCGATGTCGGCCTGGTCTTCGTGCGGCCAGCCCAGGTGCTGGCAGATCCCGTGTTTCCACTCCACCGACCGGGGGATCGTCGGCCAGCCCGTCATGCCGAGCCGCTCCGGTTTCACGGCCTGCCAGACGTCGACGTACGGATGTCCGACGACGAGCACGCTCCGACCGTGCGGCCCCCGAGAGACGCTCTCGGCGATGCGGCTCTCTTTGGACCCCCGCACGAGGTGGTCGACGAGCACGCCGACCTTACGTCCGGATCCCGGCTTGAATTCGGCGAGGAGCTCCTCGAGGTTGTCGACGCCCTCGAGGTATTCGACGACGACGCCCTCGATCCGCAGGTCGGCCCCCAGACCTTCTCGACGAGCTCGGCATCGTGCCTGCCCTCGACGAAGATCCGGCTGCCGCGGGCGACCCGCGCGGGTGACGAAGCCACAGCGAGGGAACCGGAGGCCGTCCGGGCGCGCTGCTGGGGCGCCCTGGCCGGGACGACGAGCCGCACGGGCTCCCCGTCGATCAGGAAGGCGGAGCCGAGGGGAAAGAGCCGGAGGGCGCCGTGGCGGTCCTCGAGGGTCACGATCTGCTTCTCGAGGCGTACGATCGCACCGCAGAACCCGGTCGCGACCTCTTCGACGACGAGGTCGCGGACGGCCTCCTGGGTCGGGACGACCTTCCGTCCCACGTCGCGCCAGCCCGGTCTCAGGGCGTCCTGTCCGTATCGGTCCTCATTCACCCGTTCGACGTTAGCCGAAGAGATCAGCCGGCGATGCGCGGGTCCTCAGCGGAAGTCCCGGGAGGTCGTCGGTGCGACGAGGGTGAGGGTGTCGAACTTGTCGGCGAGGAGGTTCGTGACTCCCTCCGGGGAGCGCTCCAGGATGCCGCGCACCACGAGGGCGGGCGATTCCCGTGCGATCCGACGGTACCGGTTCCAGACGCCGATTCCGGCGATGACGTTGAGGGTCCCGGTCTCATCCTCGATATTGAGGAAGGTCACCCCACCGGCGGTCGCCGGTCGCTGCCGGTGCGTCACGACGCCACCGACCTGGATCCGGCGTCCGGACTCGACGGTGGGCAGCCGGTCGATCGGCACGGCGCCGCGTGCGGCCAGGCCCGCGCGCGCGTGACTGATCGGATGGTCGTCCGGGGAGATGCCGGTCGCCCAGAGGTCGTAGACGACCTGCTCGACCGGGCTGAGAAGATCGAGCAGCGGCGGCTGCACGGTGACCGCTGTACCGCTGAGGTGCTGGGGTCGCTCGGTAGCCGCCTCTCCGGCCGTCCACAGCGCGGTCCGCGGTTCGAGCCCCAGGCCGGAGAAGGCGCCGGCGGCGGCGAGCGCTTCGAGCCTGCTCCGTGTTCAGCCCGACCCGGCCCGCGGCATCCGCCATCGACAGGTACGGCCCGCCCCGGTCGCGCTCGGAGACGATGCGGCGGGCGAGGTCACGGCCGATGCCGGATACCTCGGCGAGGCCGAGGCGGACGGCGAAGGCGCCGTCCCTGCGGTGATCGGCCCAGTCCGGAGGAACCAGGCGGTCGAAGAGCGGCACCGGCGGCTGCTCGGGGTACAGGCACGCGGCACCGCGAGCCGTTCGTGGGACTGCCGGGGGAACGGCGGCGGCTGCGACGCAGGCCTCGAGGCCGGCCTCGGCGCCCGAACGGAGGATGTCCGGGCGGAGCACGGTGACGCCGTGGCGGCGCGCGTCCGCGACGAGGGACTGCGGAGAATAGAAGCCCATCGGTTGGGCGCGGAGGAGGGCCGCCAGGAAGGCGCCCGGATAGTGCAGGCGCAGCCAGGCGCTCGCGTACACGAGCAGGGCGAAGCTGATCGAATGACTCTCGGCGAAGCCGAAGTTGGCGAAGGCCTCGATCTTGGCGTAGATCGTGTCTGCGACGTCCCCGGTGATCCCGTTCGACGCCATCCCGGCGTAGAGACGGTCGCGGAGGGTGGAGATCTTCTCGATGCCGCGCTTGGACCCCATCGCGCGGCGAAGCAGGTCGGCGTCCTCGCCGGAGCACCCGCCGACGGCCATGGCCATCTGCATGAGCTGCTCCTGGAACAGCGGGATGCCGAGGGTGCGTTCGAGCACAGGCTCGAGTTTCGGGTGCAGGTAGGTCACCGGCTCCTGCCCGAGCTTGCGCCGGATGTACGGATGCACGGCGCCGCCCTGGATGGGCCCCGGCCGGATCAGGGCGATCTCGACGACGAGGTCGTAGAACCGGCGCGGCTGCAGGCGGGGCAGGGTGCCCATCTGGGCACGGCTTTCGACTTGGAAGACTCCGACGGAGTCCGCCCGGCTGAGCTGGTCGTAGACGCCGGCTTCCTCCTTCGGGATGGTCGCGAGGGTCCAGGTCTCGCCGAGGTGTTCTGCGGTGAGGTCGAAGGTGTACTGGATGGCCGCGAGCATCCCGAGTCCGAGCAGGTCGAACTTCACGAGGCCCATCCAGGCGCAGTCATCCTTGTCCCACTGCAGGACCGTCCGGTTGTCCATCCTGGCCGGTTCGATCGGGCAGACCTCTCCGACGGGGCGGTCGGTGAGGACCATTCCACCCGAGTGGATGCCGAGGTGTCTGGGCGCCCCGAGGAGCCTGCTCGGCGAGGTCGGTCACGAGCGGGGGGATGTCGTGCTCCGGGCTCGAGGCCGATTCTCCCCAACGCTCGATCTGCTTCGACCAGGCATCCTGCTGGCCGGTGCTGAAGCCGAGCGCCTTGGACATGTCGCGCACAGCGATCTTGGGCCGGTAGGTGATCACGTTCGCGACCTGGGCGGCGTTGAGCCTGCCGTAGCGGCCGTAGACGTACTGGATGACCTCTTCGCGCCGGTCGGAGTCGAAGTCGACGTCGATGTCCGGTTCCTCGTCGCGGAGGCTCGACAGGAACCGTTCGAACGGGAGCCGGTAGAAGATCGAGTCGACGGCGGTGATGCCGAGCACGAAGCAGACGGCGGAGTTGGCCGCAGAGCCGCGGCCCTGGCAGAGGATGCCGCGACTGCGCGCGAACCGGACGATGTCGTGCACGATCAGGAAGTATCCGGGGAAGTCCTTGGCCTCGATGACCGCGAGTTCCTTCTCGATGCGTTCGAGCACCGACGGAGCAGCGCCCGGGTATTTCTCGGCGACGCCGTCCGTGACGAGGGACCGCAGCCACGTCATTGGCGTGTGTCCGGCGGGGACATCCTGGCGGGGCAGGCGGGGGCGCGCCCGGCGCAGTGAGAATGCCAGCTCGGTCGCGAGCGGTACGGTGTTCGCGACCGCGCCGGGGTAGCGCGCGAAACGAGCGGCCATTTCCGCGCCGCTGCGCAGGTGGGCCCCGTCGGAGCCCGGGAGCCAGCCGTCCATCTGGTCGAGGCTGCGCCGGGCGCGCACGGCCGCGAGGGCGGCGGAGAGCCGGGAGCCCTCCGGGGTGGCGTAGTGCACGGCGTTCGTGGCGAGCACCGGCACGCCCGTTTCTGCGGCGAGGCCGGCGAGGACGTCGTTCGCGGCGCTGTCCGCCGGGTAGCCGTGGTCGTACAGTTCCACGAAGACGTTGTCCCTTCCGAAGAGACGAATGAGTCCGGCCAGTTCCCGAGCCGCGGCAGTGGGCCCCCCGGTTGCGAGAGCCCTGCGCACGGCGCCCTTGCGGCATCCGGTCAGGACGGCCCAGGTCCCGTCGCCCTGGGCGGCGAGTTCCTCGGTGTCGTAGAGCGGCCTGCCCTTCTCGCCTCCCGCGAGATGGGCGCTCGTGAGTGCGGCGGCGAGGCGGTGGTAGCCGGCCTGGCCGCGGGCGAGCACGAGCAGGTGGGTGCCTGCCGGGTCCGCACTGCCGTTCTGCGGCTCGGTGAGGCCGAGAGAGAGTTCGGCGCCGAAGATCGTGGCCACGCCGGGGAAGCTCTCGGCCGTCTCGGCAAGGCGCACGGCGCCATAGAGTCCGTCGTGGTCGGCCAGGGCCAGGGCGGAGAGCCCGAGTCTCGCGGCCTCCTCGAGAAGGGCCTCCGGGGAGCTCGACCCGTCGAGGAAGCTGAAGTTGGAGTGGGCGTGCAGTTCCGCGTACGGCACGACAGCACCAGCGGCGGGAGAGCCGACCGGGGCCGTTGGTGCGGCCGGACGGTACGGCATGCGCTTTCCTGACCAGGCCGGGCTGTCGCCGCCGTCGGCTCCCGGCGGCGGGCCGCCGGGTCTGCGCTGATCGGAGAGGGCGCGCTCGAGGTCCGACCACGGGATCGGGGGATTGCTCCAGCCCATCAGTAAGCACCCTTCTCACTGACACGGTCTTCGGTAAGACGCGTCCCGGCCATACGGTCTTCAGTCATAGCGCGCCTCGGCGACCCAGCCGGCGGCGTCGAGCAGGAGCAGCCAGGCCGTGCCCGATCCGTCCACGAGCTGAAGGCGCTGGCAGTGGTTCGTCCGGACGGGATCCCACCAGTGCTCGACGAGAGGCCACGGACCGGCCCAGGCCGTGACCGGGCCGAGGCCTTCCGGCCGAAGGGTGGGCGAGAAGGAGGCCGGGGCGCCGGAGAGCACGCCGCGGTCGTCGACTCCGACGGCGGCGCCGTCCGGCGCGACGAGCAGGACCCGGGGCGGGTCGGCGAAGACGGTGGCGGGGGAGAGCCCGGGCAGGCTGCCCGGCCAGGGCGCCGATTCGGTGCGTTCGCGCGCCGAGGCGGGCTGGACTCGGGCGGCGGGCGCCGCATCCCCCCACGGCACGAGCACCCGACGGTCCCTGAGCAGCCGGCCGCCGCCGTTGACCGCGGTGAGCACCCCGTCGTGGCCGAGCAGGCCCTGGACCCTGGTGAGCGCGTGGTGGATCCTCTCGTCGGGCCCGGAGTCCCAGAGTCCCTGCTCGTGATCCGCGGTCGAGTCCACCCGCTCGGGGATGATGCGCACCCGGGTGATGGCGGCGTCGAGTTCGCTCGTGCCCGGGCCGGCGCCCTGCAGTTGCCAGCGCACCCGGTCCGCGATGTCGGCGCCGGTGAACCAGCGCGGATGCCGCCACGAACGCGTGTGCACGCCTCCCGCTCCGGCCAGGGCCTCCGTGCATACCTCGATCGTGACTTCGGTGCAGACGAGGCGTGAGGCGGCGAGGGCGCTGACGAAGTCATCGAGTCCCGCCCGGATGGCGAAGGTGACCTGGTCGACCCGGTCGAGCGGAGGCTCCCAGTCGAAGGCCACCTCGCGGTGGCGCGGCGGGACACGCGGCACGACGCGGCCGTCGTCCGTCGCCCCGGCGATCCGGTGGGCGCGGGCTGCTGCTGCCCCGAACCGGTGCCGGACCCTGTCGTCGGGGAGCGCCGCGAAATCGCCCAGGGTGTGCACGCCCAGGCGCCGGAGCAGGGTCGCGAGTTCCCTGTCGATGAGCCCGGTCTCGACGAGCGTCGTGACCGGGCGGACGGCGAGGAATGCCGCTGAGTCGCCGGAGGGGACGACCCTGACGGGGGCTGAACCGGCCTCCCTGGCCACCTGTTCTGCGGCGAAGGTCCCATCGGCGATGCCGACCCTCGCGCCGGTGATCCCCAGACCCGTGACACACGCGATGAGTGCCGCCGCGGCCGCCTCTTCGCTGCCGTAGAACCGCGCGGGTCCGCGGGAGCGGACGGCGCAGAGTCCAGGCCGGAGTACCTGCACGCCGGGGGTCGTGTCCTCGAGGCGCTCGATGACGGGCTCGAACGCCCGATCGTCGAGCACGCGGTCGTAGCCGAGCACGACGAGGTCGGGGCAGCGGAACTGGGCCTCGCGTGCGGCGAGTCCTCGCCGCACCCCTGCCTCCCGCGCCACGGGCGAACACGCGAAGACGATTCCGCGGTCGACGAGCGCGAGCGCGGCATCCGCCGCGAGGCCGGCGCGTACCCGCGCTGCCGTGACGGGCCAGTCAGGGCACCAGAGCACCAGGGTGCGATCGGGACCCGACCGGCGCCCGATCGTCGGGTCGGCGAGCGCGGTCACACCGCCTCGCTGGATCGCTGTGCGGAGAGAGTCAGGTCGAGGTCGGCTGTCTGCGCTCCCGGAGCATCCGGCGGCCGGCCTCCCAGCGACATCCGTGCGGTGCGGGAAGGGCCGGAGCGCACGGAGGCGGCGACGAGGACCTCTCGCCCGGTGAGGTGGCCGTGTCCGAAGCCGAGCCCGCTCCAGGTGTTCGTGCGCAGGGCGAGCCTCGCCTCCGCGAGCGGCCAGTCGCCGGCGACGAGGAGTGTGCAGCCGCGCTGCCGGAGCCGGGCACCCAGACGCGAGGCTTCGGTCTCCGAGACCCGCCGGGTCGGCCGCACGGCGACGACGGGGAGCACGTCGGCGAGCGCCGCGGTGACGGTGAGCCACTGGTCGCCCGGCGTGGGAACCAGGACGAGCCGGGCGAGGTCGATTCCGAGGCTCGCCGCCGCTTCGGGGCCGAGGTCCGGCAGTCCGATGACGCCGCACCAGGACCCGGCCAGGGACGGCCCGGCGAGCAGGGCGAGCACGAGGGACACGGAGCCGTCGACGGTGTAGACCGAACCAGGCTTGAGCGCGCCGCCCGGCAGAAGGCCAGAGAATCCCGCAGCGGCCGGACGGGTTTCGAGCCCCCGACGAGTGGATTCCATCCCGCGGATGCGCGATTGAAGCCCGGCCGCGAGTTCTCGCGGTCCGGGTCCGCTGCGGGGGACGGGAAGACTGGACACCCCACCATATTCGAACAGACATTCGATTAAGTCAAGAGGGGCCGCGGCGCGCTGGGGCCCCGCCGACGCCCGGGAACCGGGGTGTCGGTGGGCCGCGCTAGCCTGAGACCATGTGTGGTCGATTCATTATCACGGACACGGCGCCGGACCTCGCCGCGATGTTCGACGTCGAGCATGAGGGCGAGAACCTCCCCGAACCGTCGTGGAATATCAAGCCGACCGAGCGGATTCCGATCGTTCTCGAGTCTGCGAAATCGGGAGCCGTCGTGCGCAGGCTCGAGTCGGCCCGCTGGTCGCTCGTGCCCTCGTTCGCGTCGGCGCTCGTGTCGACCTTCCCGACGTTCAACGCCCGGTCGGAGACCGTGGGGGAGAAGGCCACTTTCCAGCCGTCGCTCGCGTCACGCCGTGCCCTCGTGCCGGCCACCGGGTACTACGAATGGCACACCGAGGGCGCGGTCAAGACCCCGTACTTCGTTCATTCGGACGATGGGCTGCCCCTGGCCCTCGCCGGTCTCTACGCGTGGTGGCGCAACCCCGCCCTCGCGGAAGACGACCCGGCGCGCTGGGTGCTCAGCGCCACGATCCTCACCCAGGAGGCGAGCGGCCGTCTCAGGGGGCCTGCACGAGCGGATGCCCGTCGTGCTGCCGGAGGAGACCTGGGACCAGTGGCTCGACCCGCACACCGTCGGCGACCAGGAGTTCGTGGATGCGGCCGTCGGCGCCTCTGCGGAGTCGGTGGAGGGACTCACCTTCTACGAGGTCGCGCCGCTCACCGGCGACGGTCCCGAACTCATCGAACCGGTCGCCTGAACCTGGTGCCCGAACCGGTCGCCTGACCTGCTCAACGCACCGGTCGTCCGAACGGCTACGCTCGTCATGGCGCGGAACGGCCGGGCCGGTGTGGAAAGGACCCCTCCCATGAACGTTGTCGCCTTCATCGTCGCGATGGCCGTGTTCGTCTTCGGACTCTGGCTCTTCGGGTTCGCGTTCACCGTCACCGCGGGCCAGCTTCCGATCTTCTTCGGCGGGATCCTCTGCGTGGCCCTCGCGGTCGCGATTCCCGTCCAGATCCTGCGCGACTGAGCCGCCCCGTGCAGGCCGAACAGCGCACAGATCCTCTCGCCTTCCACGGCGAAGGTCCGGTATGGTCCCCGTCCTGGGGCGGCCTGCGCTGGCTCGACATGTTCGCGGGAGACATCCTCTCCCTGGACGGCGACACCGTGCACCGCAGGCACGTCGGCAGCATGGTCGTGACCGTGCGTCCGCGCCGCGCGGGCGGCGCCGTCCTGGCCCTGCAGCGCGGTTTCGCCCTCGAGGACGCACACGGCACGATCACGGAGCTCGGTGACCTCTGGAGCGATCCGCTTCTCCGGCTGAACGAGGGCGGGTGCGACCCGGACGGCCGGTTCTATTGCGGGTCGATGGCTTTCGACCAGAAGCACGGCGCCGGTTCGCTCCGCCGCCTCGATCCGGACGGGTCGGTCGACGTCGTCCTGACCGGCCTGACCATCTCCAACGGTCTGGACTGGAGCCCCGACGGCTCCCTGGCCTACTACAACGACACCGCGACCGGCCGGGTCGCCGTGTTCGACTACAGCGCAGAGACCGGCCTGACCGGCCAGCGCAGTTTTGCCGAGATCCCCGCGGAATCGGGCTTCCCGGACGGCCTCACCGTGGACAGCCAGGGCGGGGTCTGGGTGGCCCTGTACGGCGGAAGCGCCGTGCACCGCTACACGCCGGATGGCCGACTCGACGGCGTCGTCGAGGTCGCCGCAAGCCGGGTCACGGCGTGCACCTTCGGCGGCCCGAACCTCGACGAGCTCTTCATCACGACCTCCCGGGAGGGCCTCGACGAGGGCGAAGAGGCCCTCGCCGGGTCTCTCTTCCGGGTGGATGCGGGGGTCACCGGCCAGCCCGTGCGCGAGTTCGCCGGCTGAGCAGCCCGCCCGGCGCTCGCACCTGGCCCGAATCAGATCAGTGCAGCAGCCCGGCGACGAGATTGATCATCGTCGCGAGGATGACCGATCCGAAAAGGTAGGACAGCAGTCCGTGGCGGAGCGCCGTCATCCGGATGATGTGCGTCTTCAGGTTCGTGTCAGACACCTGGAAGGTCATGCCGAGGGTGAATGCCAGGTAGGCGAAATCCCCGTAGCTCGGCGGTTCGGTCTGGTTGAACTCGATCCCGCCATCCGCTCCCTCGTAGTAGAGCCGGGCGTAGCGGAGCGTGAACAAGGTGTGCAGCAGCGTCCAGGACAGGACGACGCTCAGCACGGACACCAGGGCGAGCACGACCTGAGCCGCCCCCGTCGTGGAATGCGTCTCGATGAGGAGGAGGCCGAGGGCGCCGAGGCTCGCGAGACTGATCAGGAGCACGAGCAGGTCTGACACGCCCCGGGACGGGTCCTCCCTGGTCGCGTGGGTCGCGGTCGTCGCGGCGTCCATCGGCGCGATCACGATCCAGACCCAGCCGATGAACGTGACGCACGCTGCCGCCCAGCCCACGATCGGGGTGAGCACCCAGTCGCCCCAGATCGACGCCACGAATGCGGCGGCCACGCCGATCACGGCCATAACGATCAGGCGGGTGCTCGAGCGACGCACCCGCAGGGTATCCCAGGTCTTCATGGCCCGATCGTCCCACAGATCCGCCCGGAGTCCGTGAGCGGCACGGGTGGGGCGAGATGCCAGAATCGCTCGATAAGGTGAAGAGAACGTCAGACGCAGGTCTGGCCCAGGACAACTGCGGCTTACCGCACACGATCGAACGAAAGAGACCGCGAGGATGTCAGACAGCCCGGCCGCGGCATCGCCATACGAGGTGCTCGGCGTGAGCCCGGAGGCGACCAGCGAGGAATTGCGGCGCGCGTATCGCAAGCGGCTGCGTCTCACCCACCCGGATGTCGGGGGTCGCGCCGCCGACTTCCAGGCCGTGCAGGTGGCGTGGGAACGGATCGGCAATCCCGAGAGCCGGGCGGACTACGACCGGCGCCGGTACCCGGACAACGATCCGGGGACCGTGCACACCGGCTCCGCCACCGGTTCAGGCTCGCCGCGTGCGTCGTCTGCGGCGACGGGTCCACGCGCCCGGATGTACGGCCACCCGGGTGGCCACGCCCGGCAACGGTACCTCGAACTCCTCCGCGAATGGGTCGGCCGCGGCACCGTCATCGAGGATCCATACGCGCCCCAGCTCGTCCGCTCCGCGCCCCGCGAGATCCGGCACTGCCTGGCCCGCGCCCTCGCCCAGGAATCGACGGCCCACCTCGTCTCCCTGCTCGGCATCGGCTACACGGCCTGGCACGACGTGCTCGCCGGCTCGCACCCCGACCCGGTCGACCACGTCGTCCTCGGCCCGGCCGGCCTGTTCGCGATCCTCTCCGAGGACTGGGGCGCCCCGGTCGAACTCCGCCGCGGGGGGAGCTCCTCGCGGAGACCCTGCGGCCGGAAGACCGTCCCGTGCACGAATTCGAGGACGCCGCGCGCGCGCTCTCCCGCGCCCTCGGCGTGCGCTTCACCGCCCTCGTGGTCGTGCTCCCCGACGACGCACTCTCCGAGCCGCTGGGAATACCCGGTCGCGGACGGCGTCCCTCGGTCGTCATCATTCCACGGTCGCGGCTCGTCGGCCTGTTACGCGACGGGCTGCCCGGCATGGATCGCGGCAGCTTCGAGAAGGTGTTCGAGCTGCGCAGCCGCCTTCAGGACGGCATCCGCTTCGTCACCGACTAGTCATTCGGCCTGGTCATTCAGCGCTGGCGAAGACCCAGTTTGTCGACCCAGTAGGACAGGAAGCTCGCACCGGCGGCGTCGTGAATCAGGTCACCCTCGACGATCACCGGGTACGGCCGGTCGAGGACCCCGTCGGACGGGCGCACGTCGACGTGGGCGACCTCGTACCCGGCGGTGTGCAGGTGGTCGGCCATCAGGTAGTCGCTGCGGGAGTCGCCGACGGAGCGCCACACCCGGGGGAGCGGGCCGGACTCGGCGAAAAAGGCGAGGGCGCGTTCTGCACCGTGGTCCTTGTCGAGGGTGACGGACTCGATGTCCGTCGAGATGATCGTGGGATCGATCCGGAACGGTACGGCGCCGGACGCGTCCGGTGAGACCCGGTCGCCGAAGCGGACCCCGAGCCCGAGGCCCGTGAGGATCGCGAAGGAGGCGTCGTTGAAGTCGGCCGCTGCCGCGGCGTAGTCCGCGTCTGCGGCATCCGTGCGTTGCTCGACGGACACCATGGCCTGCTTGGTCTCATCGAAGAACATCGTGTCGGCGAAGCGGTTGTGCACGAGCGAACGGATCGCGTCGACGGCCGCCGTCGGCAGTGCGACGCTCGGATCGACGACGGCCGTGCCCATTCCGGCCGCGGTGATCGGGAACCAGACGGCGCCCTTTTCGCACACTCCGTACATGCGCATGGTCTCGGGCAGGCCGGCCGCGAGGAGAGGCGAGATGACCTGCTCCCGAATGAAAAGCGACGAGCGGCCGGTGATGAAGGCGATCGGAACGTTCGCGGCGGCGAGCGTGATCAGGTCGGCGATGATGCTGTCGCGCCGGATCGTCCGGGTGACCGGACTGGCGATCGGCCCGTCGACGTCGAGGAGGAGGCCGAGGGGAGGAAGGCTGTCTGGCATGCCCCCATTGTTTCATGGCCCGCCTGTTCCACGACCCGCCGGCGCTGCGTCAGCGGGTCGTGACCCTCACGTCTCCGTTGGTGGTCTGCGCGATGATGGTGCGCCGCGCCGAGGGATCGCTCGGGATGGAGCCGGTGTCGACGTTCCCGTTCGTCGTGCGCGCGTCGACGCGGTAGGAGAGTCCGGCTTCGGGCATCCGCACCGTGATCGAACCGTTGGTGCTGCGGGCCTCGACGGCCTCGGGGGCATCCCGGAAATCGACCTCGACGGCTCCGTTCGTGGTCGTGGCGACCACGCGGCGGGAACCGGCATCGCGCACCCTGACGGCGCCATTGGTGGTGTGGACCTCCACCCGGCCGAGCGTGCCGGTCGTCTCGACGGCTCCGTTCGTGGTCGTCAGCCTGAGGGCGCCGGTGAGCCCCGACACTTCGATCTGCCCGTTCACCCCGTCTGTCGTGACGGAGAGGGCCGCGGGCAGGGCCACGGTCATGGTCAGGGAGCAGAAGCCGAGCCACTGGTTCGGGCATCCTCCGGTGACCTCGGTCACGCCGTTCGCCGTGGTGATCTCCAGCGTGGGGGTGGCACCGAGGGAGCTGCCGTCGGCACGCACGTGCACCTGGGCGTCGGGGCTGGACTCCAAACGGAGGGCGGAGTTCGGAACCCGGACGTCAACACTCGACCCGGCTTCGGCATCCGCTGCGAGATGGACGGGCGTGCCGACCGCGCCGCCGGTGACCAGGAGGACGAGCAGCCCGGCCCCGGCGAGGATGACGAGCGCCAGCACGACCACGGCAACGATGAGGCCGGCCCGTCCTCCGCGGCGCCGGGCCGGCTGCGAGGATGCGGCGGCCTGGTCCTGGGCGCTCGGGGGCGGTATCGGTGGTCGTGCCGGCGGTGTCGCACTCGCGCTCATGCAGCAGACCATACCCGGGTCGCGCTCACCCGGCGCGGCAGGAGGCCTGGCGCAGCGGGTCAGCTGACGTGCACCGCCGGTCGGCGTTTGACGTCGCGCTCGGCGACGCGGAGCACCTCGCGGGTCACCGGGGCGACCTCGCCGTTTCCGAAGAACAGGAACCTGGCCATGTTGGAGATCGGGCTGCCCTCTGTCCACTCGAAGTAGATCGTGGGGACGACTCCGGTCAGATCGCGGATCTCGAGGAGCACGGAAGCCAGGGTGTTGGGGATGTTCCCGCTGTAGACCTCGAGGACCCGGTAGCCGTGCTTGACCACGCCGCGAACGAGGAGGTCTTCCTCGAACTCGGAGGAGTCCGTGCCGTGCACCTCGAGGAAGATCGTCTGGGAGTCTCGGGGAATGTGCGAGTAGCGACGTTCGTCGCGGTCCTTGTGCCGGTACTCGTGCTCGCTGCCGTCATCGGGTTCGTTCGCGATGACCCGGACGGCACCGTCAGTGGCATCCGCCTTGACGAACGCGAGGGCCGTCTCGTCGAGGACCACGGATGTCGCCCGAAGCTGGAAGGAACGGCGCACCCGGGAGATCAGGGAGATCAGCAGGATCCCGGCGATGAACAGCGCCGCGATGCGCAGGCCGTCCGGGCGTTCGATGATGTTGAGCACGGTCGTGTACGCGAAGACGAGGGAAATGGCGCCGAAACCGATCGTGCGCTTGCGCTGGCCCTGCCGGCGGGCAGACAGGGTCACCGCGGCGGACGCCGAGGTGATCAGCACGAGCACGCCCGTCGCGTATGCGCCGCCCTGGGCATCGACGCTGGCCTGGAAGACGACCGTGATGATGAATGCGATCGCGGTGAACACGAGCACGAGCGGCCGCACGGCGCGGGCCCACTGCGGCGCCATGCCGTAACGCGGCAGGTAGCGGGGCACGAGGTTGAGCAGTCCGGCCATGGCGGACGCCCCGGCGAACCAGAGGATGCAGATCGTGCTGATGTCGTACACGGTTCCGAACACTGGGCCGAGGAACTCGTGCGCGAGGTACGCGAGCGCGCGACCGTTGGCCTGCCCGCCGGGCTGGAATTCGGCTTGCGGGATCAGGAACGTCGTCATGAAGCTCGTCAGGATCAGGAAGCCGCTCATGATCACGGCGGCCGTCGTCAGCAGTCGGCCGGCGCCTCGGATGCGCCCGGCGGGGCGCTCGGGGGTGTCGCTGGGGTCCCCGGTGATCTGGGGCATCACGGCGACGCCGGTTTCGAAGCCGGAGAGTCCGAGGGCGAGCTTCGGGAAGACGATCAGGGCGATCCCGACCATGATCAACGGGTCACCGTGCTGGGCGTTGAGGGCGCTCCACCAGTCGGTGATCATCACCGGCTGGCTCGCAATCTGCGCCAGGGAGACGAACACCACCACAAGGTTGAGCGCGAGGTAGATGCCTACGAGCACGACGGCGATGCCGATCGCCTCCTTGAACCCCTTGAGGAAGACGATCGCGAGGAGCGAGATCAGGGCGAGGGTGATGCCGATCTCGTTGCCGTGGAACCACTCAGGGGCGAACGGGTTCTCGATGGCGTGGGCCGTGGCATCCGCCGCCGAGAGCGTGATCGTGATCATGAAGTCGGTTGCCGCGAAGCCGAGCAGGGCCAGGACGAAGAGCTTGCCCGCCCACCAGGGCAGGAGATGTTCGAGCATGTGGATCGAACCGGAGCCGTTGAAGCTCTCCCGGGCGACCCTCCGATAGACGGGGAGCGCACCGAGCAGCGTGAGCAGGACGAGAACGATCGTCGCGAACGGGGACAGCAGGCCGGCCGCGAGCGCGGCGATGGCCGGCTGGTAGCCGAGCGTGGAGAAATAGTCGACGCCGGTGAGGCACATGACCCGCCACCAGCTGTGCGTCTTCTCCGCGGTCCGGGCGTGCGGGCCCTGGTGCGGACGCTCACTGTCCTGCAGGAGCCAGTGCGACAAACGGTCCCGCCGGGTGGGAACGGTGCGGGGAGCCGCGGTGGAGCCGGCCTCCGTCGAGGAGTGAGGCATACGAGGGGCCCTTACTGGTGTGGAGGTCGCGCAGTGCAGAGATTATCCTACGCGCCTGCACGGCCCGCGGACACGGTCGGAAGCCCCGAAGCACCGGCGGAGGCCGGGGTGGCGACCTGGAGTGCACTCCCGGCCAGCGGCGATTATCCTTGAACACGATGATTACGAGACGAATGGCCGCCTTGCGCCTGGATATTCCGCTCGAGATGGCGCAACGACACGACCTCCCTGCGCGCCTCACCGAGGCGGAACTGGCCCAGATCGAAAGCAACCCGCCTGACTGGCTCGTGCAGTCGCGGGCCAACCGAACGGGCAAGAAACCCGTCTGGGTTGAACTCCGCTGCGACGTCTGCGGTTTCTCGGAGGCGGCCCGCCCGAAGAAGTGGTGGCCTGCCTTCACCTACCTGACCTGTGACGACCATGGCGCGGACGAACTGCCGGAGCCCGCGGCCGGGCTCAGCCGGACAGAGGTCGACGGTGTCGGCACCCGCTTCATCGGGATCGTCGACGAGACTCCCTGATACTTCCTGACCGGGCCTGCCTCAGGCCCGGGTGCGCCGGGGCATCGACACCGCGGCGACCACCGTCAGCGCAGCGGTGATCGCGACCGCGACGAAGACCGCAGCGGATGCCGCCTGGACGCTTGCGGCATCCCGCACGCCCGATGCCGAGGCGCCGATGATCGCGTTCGCCACTGCCCCGAAGATCGCGACTCCGACGGCGCTGCCGATGGACCGGGAAAACAGGTTCGCACCCGTCACGACGCCGCGTTCGTTCCATTCGACGCTCGACTGCGCGGCGATGAGCGTGGGAGTCGCGACGAGGCCGAGGCCGAGTCCCACCACGAAACAGCTGAGCGCGGTGACGCCGAGAAGCGGCGTGCGGGCCGTCCCCGCGAGGATCAGGGCACCGGTCAGCACGATCGAGACACCGATCAGCGCCGTGTTCCGGAATCCGATCCTGAGGTACAGCCGGCCTGAGAGTGCCGCCGAGATGGGCCAGCCGATGGTGAGGGCGGCGAGGGCGAGGCCGGCGACGAGCGGCGGCGTGCCGAGTACACCCTCGAGGTAGGTCGGCACGAAGGAGGTCAGCCCGATCAGGATCGCACCGACGCCGACCGAGATCAGCGCTGTGCTGAGGAGCAGGCGCCGGCTGAACGCCCAAAGCGGGAGCACCGGCTCTGCGGCCCGACGCTCCGCAAAGCCGAACAGCACGAGGAGCACCGCCCCGGTCGAGAAGGCCGCGATGCTCGGCACGGAGTCCCAGGCCCAGGCCTGGCCGCCCTCGAGCACCGCGAGGATCAGGAGGGTGAGCGCCGCGGTCAGGAGGACGGCGCCGAGGTAGTCGACCCGGTGGCGGCGGACCGTGATGGTCTCGTGGAAGGTGCGCTGCAGCATCCACGCCGCGATGAGGCACAACGGGATGTTCACGAAGAAGATCCAGCGCCAGGACAGGAACTGCGAGAAGATCCCGCCGAGGCTCGGGCCGACCACCGAGGAGATCGCCCACACGCTCGCGAGGTAGCCCTGCACTTTCGCACGTTCGACGACGGTGTAGATGTCACCGGCGATCGTGATCGCCATGGGCTGCACGGCGCCGGCTCCCAGGCCCTGGATCGCCCGGAAGGCGATCAGGGCGGGCATGCTCCAGGCCAGGCCGCAGAGCACGGAGCCGAGCAGGAACAGCCCGATGCCGATCATCACGATCGGTTTGCGGCCGAGCGTGTCGGACAGTTTTGCGTACACGGGCACGGAGACGGCCTGGGCGAGCAGGTAGATCGAGAACAGCCACGGGAACTGGGCGAAGCCGCCGAGGTCGCCGACGATCGTCGGCACCGCGGTCGCGAGAATTGTCGCGTCGATCGCCACGAGTCCCGTCGTGAGCATCAGGGCGATCAGGATCGGGCCGCGCGCGGACCGGAAACCTACTTCAGTGGTGCTCATTCGGCCTCCGTCGTCAATTCGGTACGAGGGATGTAATCCTTACGGGCGGTCCGGCATTCCCATTCCGGAATAAGAACTCGGGCAGGGGCACATTCGACCTGAGGCAAAGAGAAGGCCCCCGGACGAATCCGGGGGCCTTCCTGCACTGTCTCAACCAGCGCTCGTCCGGTCGCTTTGGTTATGTGCGAACGGAAGTCTAGGTCGAGTGTAGCAACGCCTCGCCGTCGAGGCGGTACGTCGTCCACCCGTCGAGGGGCCGGGCGCCGAGCGACTCGTAGAAGCCGATGGCGGGCGCATTCCAGTCGAGGACGTCCCATTCCAGGCGCGCATACCCGCGCTGGACGCAGAGTGCCGCGAGGCCGGTCAACAGCGCGGTACCGAGACCGCTGCCGCGATAGGCCGGGCGCACGTAGAGGTCCTCGAGATGGATGCCGTGCACGCCCTCCCAGGTCGAAAAGGTGAGGAACCACACGGCCATCCCGGCAAGGGTCCCGGCCTCGTCGCCGTCGATGACGAATGCATGGACCGCGGGGTCGTCGCCGAAGAGGGCGGTGAGGAACCCCTCCTCTGTCGCGGCAACGGCGTCGGGTTCGCGTTCGTATTCGGCGAGCTCGATGACCAGCCTGAGGATCTCGGGAACATCGGCGGGCACGGCGGGACGGATCGGTTTCATCCGATCAGCGTACGGGACCTCCCGCTGACCGGCGCTACTCCTCCGACGGCTTCCGGCGCTGTTGTTTCGTCGCCGAACGCTGTTCCTTGTTCGCGAGTCGACGACGGGTCGAGCCCCTGGTCGGCTTGGTGGCCCGGCGGGGAGCAGCATCCGGAGCGAGGGCCGTGGCCACGAGTTCGGCGAGTTTGGTCAGGGCGATCTCGCGGTTCCTGAGCTGGGATCGTTGCTCCGATGCGGCCATGGTGACCACTCCGCCGACAAGTCGTCTGTCGAGTCGCACCATGAGCCGTGCCCGCTGGTCCTCGGACAGTGTCGGGGACAGGGCGACGTTCCAGGACACTTCGACCCGGCTGTCCGAGGTGTTCACGTGCTGCCCGCCCGGTCCCGGCGACCGCGAGAACCGCCAGCCCAGTTCCGCTGCGGGAATCGTGAGCGCGGGCGACACCTCCAGATCCATGGTCCCAGCGTGTCACACCCGGGCGAAGTGCATGCGCAGTGCGTGCGGTGTGGCACCCCGGTGACTTCCTTTGCTAGAGTAGCCGCGGGCGCCAATGAGAGCGCTCTCACAAGGTTTGGGTCTGGTTCGTCGTTGGAGTCCACTATTTTGGAACCCATCGCCATCCGGTTCTCCGCATATCGCAAAGGTGCACACATGAGGTTCGGTCATTTCGACGACGAGGCCAGGGAATACGTGATCGAGACCCCGCTCACGCCATACCCGTGGATCAACTACCTGGGCAGCGAAGATTTCTTTTCCCTGATTTCTCATACGGCCGGCGGGTACACGTTCTACAAGGACGCGAAGATGCGTCGCCTCACCCGGTATCGCTACAACGACATTCCCACCGACTCCGGCGGACGATATTTCTTCATCAACGACGGCGGCGACGTCTGGACGCCCAGCTGGCTGCCGATGAAAAAGGACCTCGACTTCTTCGAGACCCGGCACGGCATGGGCTACACCCGCATCACCGGCGAGCGCGGCGGCCTGCGCGTCTCCACGCTCTACTTCGTGCCCCTCGGCGAGACGGCCGAGGTGCAGAAGGTGACGATCACCAACACCTCGGACCACGTCAAGACGTTCTCCCTCTTCTCCTACCTCGAGTTCTGCCTCTGGAACGCCCAGGACGACCAGACCAACTACCAGCGCAACCTCTCCCTCGCCGAGGTCGAGGTCGAGGGCAGCACGATCTACCACAAGACGGAATACCGGGAACGGCGTGACCACTACGCCGTCTACTCGGTGAACGCCGAGATCGCCGGCTTCGACACCGACAGGGAGACCTTTGTCGGGCTCTACGAGACCCTGGCCGAGGCGAAGGTCCCGAACGCCGGCACGGCACAGAACTCGATGGCGTCCGGATGGTACCCGATCGGTTCGCACCAGGTCGACTCCACCCTGCAGCCCGGCGAGACCCGCGAGCTCGTGTTCGTGGTCGGCTACGTCGAGAACACCGAGGAGAACGGCCAGGGCAAGTGGGCCGACGACGCCAAGCAGGTCGTCAACAAGACCCGGGCACACGAACTGCTCGCCCGCCTCGACACCACCGAGAAGGCGGATGCCGCGTTCGCGGCCCTGGGGGAATACTGGACCACCCTGCTCTCCGCGTACACCGTGACCTCGCCGGACGACAAGCTCAACCGGATGGTCAACATCTGGAACCAGTACCAGTGCATGGTCACGTTCAACATGTCCCGCTCGGCCTCCTACTTCGAGACCGGAATCGGGCGCGGGATGGGCTTCCGAGACTCGACCCAGGACCTGCTCGGCTTTGTGCACCTGATCCCGGACCGCGCACGCGAACGCATCCTCGACATCGCCGCCACCCAGCTTCCGGACGGGTCGGCATACCACCAGTACCAGCCGCTCACGAAACGCGGAAACAACGAGCTCGGGAGCGGCTTCAACGACGACCCGGCCTGGCTGATCATCGGGGTGGATGCCTACCTCAAGGAAACCGGGGACTTCAGCATCCTCGACGAGGTCGTGCCGTTCGACAATAACGACGCGCTCGCGCAGACGCTGTACACCCACCTCACGCGCTCCTTCGAGTTCACCCTCAACAACCTCGGCCCGCACGGCCTGCCCCTGATCGGGCGCGCCGACTGGAATGACTGCCTCAACCTGAACTGCTTCTCGACGACGCCGGGCGAGTCCTTCCAGACCACGGAGAACCAGGCAGGCGGCGTTGCGGAATCGACCTTCATCGCAGCGCAGTTCGTCCTCGCGGCCGGACAGTACGCGACCATCGCTGAACGCGGCGGCGACACCCAGCAGGCCGACCGCGCCCGCAAGGCCGCTGCGACCATGAGCCGGGTTCTGCTCACGGACGGCTGGGACGGCGAATGGTTCCTGCGCGCCTACGACTTCTACGGCAACAAGGTCGGCACCCACGAAGACACCGAGGGCCGGATCTGGATCGAGCCCCAGGGCTTCGCGGTCCTCGCCGGCGTCGGCGTCGAGCACAACGCGGACGGAACCCCGTCCGCCACGAGCCCCGCGTTCCGCGCCCTCGACTCCGTGGACCGCCTGCTCGGCTCCGAGCACGGACTCGTGCTGCAGTACCCGGCGTACAAGAGCTACCGCATCGAGCTCGGCGAGGTCTCGACGTACCCGCCGGGCTACAAGGAGAACGGCGGAATCTTCTGCCACAACAACCCGTGGGTCATCATCGGCGAGACGGTCCTCGGCCGCGGCGCCAAGGCCTTCGACCACTACCGCAAGATCACGCCCGCGTACCGGGAGGACATCTCCGAGGTGCACCGCCTCGAGCCGTACGTGTACGCGCAGATGATCGCGGGCAAGGAGGCCTCCCGCCACGGCGAGGCCAAGAACTCCTGGCTCACCGGAACGGCGGCGTGGAACTTCGTGACGGTCTCTCAGTACCTCCTGGGCGTGCGCACCGACTACGACGGCCTGGTCGTCGACCCGCAGCTCGGGCCGGACGTCGCGGAATTCACCGTCACCCGGCGCGCCCGCGGTGCGACCTACGTCATCACGGTGGCGAACTCGGGCCGTGAGGGGTCCCGCGCGAGCCTCGAGGTCGACGGAGTGGCGATCGACGGCCGCACGGTGCCGTACGCCCCGGCCGGCAGCGTCGTGCAGGTGCGCGCCACCCTGTAGCGACAAAGGCCCGGTCTCCCACCCGGTTTTCGCTCAGCGGTCAAGCGAAACCCGGGTGGTGCGGCCAGCCGGTTGGCGGCGCCGTTCTAATCGTGTTGGGCCGACGTGGGCGTCGAGCCAGTCGGTCAACGGCCGGGAAGCGCGCAGGACGTCGGCAATGTTTCCTTTGGCCGTCGCGGTGTGAATCCTTCTCTGCCTCGGATTGATTCTTGCTCCCGTCGTGGTTGGATGAGTTTGCACTTGGGCGCCTGGCTTGAGGCGTTCTCACGTCGCATCGAGGCGGCCGCACGGGACGCCGCACGCGATTCCGCAGCCCAAGCCCGTGCCCTTCGGGCGCTCGGGATCGGAGTGACGGTCGATGTCACGGTCGCTGAGGCTACCGTCGAAACCGATCTGAGAGGCCTGTCCACGTCCACCCGCTTCTTGCAGGCCGTCCACCACGGTCACATACCGAGTGGCGGTTACTTCCTTCGGATCTTGGGCTGCTTGGCGGGCAGCTCACTGACTTGGGTGAACGCTGTCTCCATCCATTCCGAGACACGGTCGGGATCCGACTTCCACACCTCCGGCAGGGCGATGTACCCGCCCATGGGGCGTTCCTCCGGTCCGAACGGGCCTGTGCCCTCGATAGCCCGGAGCTCCCGCTGCGACGCCGCATCCAACAGACGGATGCCGATGGCCGGGCCATACAGGCCGGCGAACATGTTCCCGTTCACGAACGCCCCCAGATTGCCGAACATCGGTTTGACCACCACGGACGGCCCGTCCGGAACGACCGAGCGGAAGAGCTCCTTGACCTCGTCGGTCGGCTTAGGAATCTGCATGCCCCAGTCTCACCCGGTCGTCAACCCTGCGCTGCGATTCTCCGGGATTCGCTTGACAACGCGGCCCGAAACGCGAGTCCGAAGGTGTCGTCAGCGGGCTCGCCGACGAAGGACTAGCTTGGCGGCGTGACCACTCCTGCGATCGACGCACGCACCGCTCACGCCGCCGGCGTCGAGCGACTCCTCGCGAGCTACCGGGCGGTCCCGCCGGCGGCATCCGTTCGGCTGGCCAAGCCCACCTCGAACCTGTTCCGGTCACGCACGAAGCCGGACGCACCGGGCCTGGACACGTCGGGATTGACCGGCGTCATCGCGGTCGACCCGGAGGCGCAGACGGCCGACGTGGCCGGCATGTGCACGTACGCCGACCTCGTCGCCGCGACGCTGCCGCACGGGTTGGCGCCCCTCGTGGTGCCGCAGCTGAAGACGATCACCCTCGGCGGTGCGGTCACGGGCCTGGGCATCGAGTCGACGTCGTTCCGCAATGGACTCCCGCACGAGTCGGTGCTGGAGCTGGACATCCTCGCGGGAACGGGCGAGGTCGTCACCGCTTCGCCCACCGAGCACGATGACCTCTACCGTGCCTTCCCCAACTCCTACGGCACCCTCGGTTACGCGGTGCGCCTGCGCATCGAGCTGGAGCCGGTGGAACCCTTCGTCGAGATCCGGCACGTTCGGTTCCACTCGCTTCCCGACCTCGTCGCGGCGATGGGCCGAATCGTCGCGACCGGGGAATTCGACGGTCACCGCGTCGATTACCTCGATGGCGTGGTGTTCAGCGCCACAGAGAGCTACCTCTGCCTGGGCACGCAGACCGCGGCGCCCGGCCCCGTGAGCGACTACACCGGCCAGAAGATCTACTACCGCTCCATCCAGCACGATGACGGCACCACGGTCGACCGGCTGACGATCCACGACTACCTGTGGCGGTGGGACACGGACTGGTTCTGGTGCTCGGAGGCATTCGGTGCCCAGCGTCCGCTCGTGCGCAGGCTGTGGCCCAAAACGCTTCGGCGCAGCAGCTTCTACGGGAAGCTGATGCGCTACGAACAGCGATTCCACATCGGCGATCGCCTCGAGCGACTCCGGAATCGTCCGCCCCGGGAACGGGTCGTGCAGGACGTCGAGATACCGATCGAGCGATGTGCGGAGTTCCTCGGCTGGTTCCTGGACACGGTGCCGATCGAACCGATCTGGCTCTGCCCGCTGAGGCTGCGTGACGACGGCGACTGGCCGCTCTACCCGCTGCGGCCCCGGCAGACCTATGTCAACGTCGGATTCTGGTCGACGGTACCGGTGGGGTCCATCGAAGGGGCGACGAACCGTCTGATCGAGGCTGCGGTCAGCGAGCTCGACGGCCACAAGTCGCTCTACTCCGACTCGTACTACTCTCCGGAGAGATTCGATGAACTCTATGGCGGAGACGCCTATCGGAGCGTCAAGAACCGCTACGACCCCGACTCACGTCTCCTCGATCTCTACGCAAAGGCGGTGCAACGACGATGACCACGTTCCAGCAGCGATCCTCGGAAGCCACGGAAGGGGCTCGCACGTCGGAGGCGGAGGGGAAGCTCGCCCTCGCCGGGATCCTCGAAATCCTGGCCGGCGGACGGCTCCCGCTCCGTTTCACCGCCTACGACGGGAGTTCGGCCGGCCCGCCGGATGCACCGCTCGGGCTGGAGCCTGAGAACGCCGCGGGGGACGACCTACCTGGCGACCGGCCGCGGCGACCTGGGCCTGGCCCGCGCCTACATCGCCGGTGACCTCGAGATCCACGGGGTGCACCCCGGCGACCCGTACGAACTTCTCAGAGCGCTCACCGGCGACCTGGTCTTCACGCTGCCGTCGCCCCGGGTGATGGCCACCATCATCCGCTCGATCGGAGTCGGGCACCTGCGCCCGATCAAACCGCCGGAACTGGAGGCACCGCCGCGCTGGCGCCGGATCGCCGGGGGACTCCGGCACAGCAAGGGCAGGGACGCAGAGGCGATCCACCACCACTACGACGTCTCGAACACCTTCTACGAGTGGGTGCTCGGGTCGTCGATGACCTACACGTGCGCGTGCTACCCGGGTCCGGATGCGTCCCTCGACGAGGCCCAGGAGAACAAGTACCGGCTGGTGTTCGAGAAGCTGCGGCTGAAGCCGGGCGACCGGCTGCTCGACGTCGGCTGCGGCTGGGGCGGCATGGTGCGCTACGCCGCCCGCCGCGGCGTGAGGGCCACAGGAGTGACCCTGTCGGAACAGCAGGCCGGCTGGGCGCAGCGTGCGATCGCCGAGGAGGGCCTGGCCGACCTCGCCGAGGTCCGGTTCGGCGACTACCGCGACATCGCCGACACCGGCTTCGACGCCGTGTCGTCGATCGGGCTGCTCGAGCACATCGGCGTGCGCAACTATCCCGCGTACTTCGAATTCCTGCAGTCCCGCCTGCGCCAGGGCGGGCTCCTGCTCAACCACTGCATCACCCGCCCGGACAACCACTCTGAGGCGTCCACCCGCGGGTTCATCGACCGGTACGTCTTCCCCGACGGCGAGCTCACCGGCTCTGGCCGCATCATCAGCGCCGCACAGGACACCGGCCTGGAGGTGCTGCACGAGGAGAACCTGCGCCAGCACTACGCACCGACCCTGCGGGACTGGTGCGCCAACCTCGTCGAGCACTGGGATGAGGCAGTCGCCGAGGTCGGGCTGCAGACCGCGAAGGTGTGGGGCCTGTACATGGCCGGCTCACGGCTCGCCTTCGAGACCGGGGGAATCCAGCTGCACCAGGTCCTTGCTGTGAAGCCGTCAGGCGCTGAGGGCCTCACTGACCTGCCCCTACGACCGTGGTGGACGCCCTGATTCGTTGGGGAAGCTCGTTGGGGAAGAATGATGGTCCGGAGAACCGATGTCGTCCTAAGCTGAGGCGTGATCAGTAACTCAGCGGCCGGCGTTGCCAGCACAGCAAAGAACAGCCGCGCTTTGCAGATGCTTGCCCGTCTGGGCTTCGCCGTCAACGGCTTGTTGCACATCCTCATCGCCGCGATAGCCATCGCTATCGCGGTTGGCGCCGGAAGCGGTAGTGCAGACCAGTCCGGTGCTCTCGGGCAGCTCGCGACGAGCCCGGGCGGAGTATTCGTTCTGTGGGTTGTGGTCGCGGGAATGGCTGCTCTCGGGCTCTGGCTGCTTCTGGGAGCGTTCCTGATGCGCGGCGCAGACCCCAAACGTAAGTGGTCCCGGCGCGTCACTGAAGTCGGCAAGGCGGTTGTCTACTTACTCCTTGCGGGTACCGCGTACACCTTCGCGCAGGGGGAGCGACGAGTTCCGCCGGCAGTACCCGTGATGCCAGCGCATCGCTTCTTGCGGCGCCAGGAGGCGTGATCGTCCTCCTGGCCGGGGGTCTCCTCGTGCTGGCCATCGGGGTCTACTTCGTGCGCAAGGGTGCGTTGCAGAAGTTCACGGCAGATATCTCGGTGCCGAGCGGGTCTGCTGGAAAGGTTGTCCTCGGCTTGGGAATCGTCGGCTACGTCGCCAAGGGAATTGTGTTGGGTGTCGTGGCGGTCCTCATCGTGGTTGCGGCCATAACCCTGGACCCGAGCCAATCGACCGGTCTGGATGGGGCGCTGAGGTCCCTCGTCGCTCTCCCGTTCGGCGGGCTTATCCTGTCTGCTCTGGGGGCGGGTCTGATTGCGTATGGGCTGTACTGCTTCGTCAGGGCCTGGCGCGCCCGGCTCTGACATCTGAGGTTCACGCGGGTCCAGGTCAGTCCGCAGCAGGCGGGATCGTGATCTTGGGCTCATCGGAAGCCCGAAGGCTTCGCCACGTGTCGTAGGCGATCACGCCGCCCACAATCACCAGGGACAGCGAGACGGATGCCAGGGCATCCGTTGCCCAGTGGTAGCCCAAATACACGCGACTGACCGCCGCGGCGACGATGCACAGGAGCGCGAAGCCGAAGCCCGCCCATGCGCCGCGGATGCTTCCACGACGGGAGAACACGAGATATGCGGTCAACAGGACGAAGTCTGACGCGCCCAGGACGTGTCCGGACGGAAAGGAAAAGGATGGATCGGGGCCGAACAGCATGAGATCGGTCGGCGGCCGATGGCGGTCCACCGCATGGCCGATCAGCTGCGCCAGCACGACTCCGACCAACATGGCCGATGCCAGGATCAGTGGACGTCGGGCGTGCTTGCCGACGATGCCCCAGACCACACACACGACGAGCAGGAGGCCGGGAAGGGCGACGGGCCCGAAAAGGATCGCCAGTCCGATCATGACCGCCGTCATGGTCGGCGACCGCAGTCCGAAGAGCCAGTCCTGCACAGGCGCGTCCACGCCGGTCAGTCCACCGTGCAGCAGAACGGAGGCGAGGATCGCCAGGAAACAGGCGGCACCGGAACCGGCGAGGATCATCGACGTCAGATAGAGTCGCCGGCGTGAGTCGGGTCCCAGCACGCGCTCCTCCGCGATGAATCTCGAGCGGATGCCGCGCACGGTAGGCCGCTCGTCATCGGTGTGGGGAGAAGTCACGAGGCACCACGGTGTGTCGAACGTGACCGGCGATCCACGGCAAGTGCGCGTTCACCGTCGAGCTTGGCCGCGAGCGGTGCCCAGACGACAATTGCGACGCCGATTCCGAGCAGCAGGGCGCCCACGGTATCGGTCAGCCAGTGGGCACCCAGATAGGTGCGACTGATCATCATGAGGGCCGTGTAGACGGTCCCCGCGGCTACGACCCAGATCCGCGGTGCGAGAATCGCCAGGACGGCCGCCATCGTCGCGGCATTGGCAACGTGGCCCGATGGGAAAGACCCGAAATCGAGGTTCGTCAGGAAATTTTCTGGGCGTGCGCGTCCGAAGAATTGTTTCAGGAGTTGGACGCCCGCTCCGGTGACGATGGTCGCGACCAGGTAGTAAGCCGCCGCCCAGGGACGTCGGGCCAGGAAGAGTGCGGCGGCGACGAGCACCGGCACGACGAGGGTCGCCACCACGCCTCCTCCGAGGAAGTCCATCGACAGTGCCAGGACCTGCCAGAGGGGTTCGCGATTCTCAACCAGTTCCCTCATCCATTCCACGTCGATGGACAGCGGCAGCCCATGGTCGCGGGTTGCAATCAGAGCGCCCAGCGCACACGCCAGGGCGACGGCTGCGAGGCCACTGATCAGGGGCCACCGCCGGGAGACGCGGCGTGCACCCGACGTTGCCGCACCTTCAGGACGCACACCGGGCGCTGCATCCGAGCGTTCTGTCGAACTACCGGCCATGACTCCAGCCAAAGGATCGTTTGATGGGCACCGATCGGTCACCATGCTCGTGCGGTGATCGAAGGTGAAGCGAGCTTACCTCCCGGGGTACCGTCGACCCAACTAAGGTGGGGACACGTGAATCCGCGCGGCCGCCCGTCAGATCGGACTTCCAGAGTGAACCTGCGAAAGCTGCCCAAGGCCCTGCCGATCGCGCTCCTCGTCATCGAGATGGCCATCCGCGTCGGGGCGGTCATCAGGATTCCGCCGAACCGCCGTCCCACGTCGGCGATGGCCTGGCTGATGGCGATCTTCATTGCGCCGATCCCGGGAGCGGTCCTCTTCAGCCTGTTCGGCAGCACCAGGCTCCCGAAGACACGGCGCGAGAAGCAACAGGACATCAACGACTACATCCTCGGCACGACCGCCGGCCTCGACCAGGTCTCCAAGACGGAGACCTGGCCCCAATGGTTCGAATCCGTCGTCGAACTGAACCACACGTTGGGCGCCATGCCGCTCGTCGGCGGCAACGACGCTGTGCTTCTGCCTGACTACGAGGAGTCGATCGCCGCGATGACCGAGGAAGTGATGAGGGCCGAACGGTACGTGCACGTGGAGTTCTACATCCTCAGCCGGGACCGGACGACGATGCCGTTCTTCGACGCCCTCCTGGCAGCCCATGAACGGGGTGTGATCGTCAGGGTTCTCTATGACCACATCTCGACGATCCGGAGCCCACAGGGCCGGGCGACCCGCCGTTGGCTGAGGAACGTCGGCATCGATTCCCACGAAATGCTGCCCTTCCATCCCTTCAGAACGCAATGGCGGCGCCCGGACCTGCGAAACCACCGCAAGGTGCTCGTGATCGACGGAATCGTCGGATTCATGGGCTCGCAGAACATGGTCGACCCCAGCTACAACACCAGGGGAAATATCAGACGGAACCTCCGGTGGAAGGATCTCATGGTGAGGCTGGAAGGCCCCGTCGTCGCGGGCGTCAACGCGATCTTCATCACCGACTGGTACTCCGAGACGGAAGATCTCCTCACCCGTGAGGCAGACCCGATCTATTCAGTGACCACCGAGGACACCCTCGACTGCCAGGTCGTCCCGAGTGGGCCCGGATTCGAAGGCGAGAACAACCTGCGGGTCTTCAACGCCCTGCTCTACTCGGCCCAGGAACGACTCGTCATCGCCAGCCCCTACTTCGTCCCCGACGACTCCATGCTCTACGCGATCACGACGGCCGCGGAACGGGGAGTAACGGTGCACCTGTACGCCTGCGAAGTCGCCGACCAGGCCCTCGTCTACCACGCACAACGCTCGTACTACGAGACCCTGTTGCGGGCGGGCGTGCGCATCTTCCTGTACGAGAAACCGGTCGTCCTACATGCCAAGCATTTCACTGTCGACGATGAAGTCGCGGTGATCGGGTCGAGCAATATGGACATGCGCTCGTTCAGCCTCAACTTCGAAGTCTCGCTGCTCGTCCGGGGGAGACGTTTCGTCGACGCGCTGCGCAGCATTCAGGACGACTACCGGACCCATTCTCGGGAGGTGCTCCTCGACGAGTGGCTCGAGCGGCCGCTGCGCACACAAGTCCTGGACAACCTCAGCCGGCTCACGGCAACGGTCCAATGACCGCCGCATAGCGCGATCACTCCCGCGCCCGTCGCACAACGAGAGGGCAGGTACGTCAGTCGTTCTTCAGGACTCGGGCGGCACGATCGGGAACGCATCGGAATGAGTCCTTGGGCCACTGTCAGCAAACTGCAGGCTGCCTATATCGCAAGAATCGCTGAGCATCCGATCCGGGCAAAAAAATAGGCCGGACATCCGCTGGATGTCGCGACCTATTTCATTTCACAGCGAAGAACCTGACCTGCCGGATCTTCATTCTGTGCCCGAGGGGGGACTTGAACCCCCACGCCCATAAGGGCACTAGCACCTCAAGCTAGCGCGTCTGCCATTCCGCCACCCGGGCTGGTGCTGGCCAGCCGTTGACCGGCTGACGAGTCAATAATCTAGCACGGATTTCGAGGCCCTCCGGCACACCCCGGCCACGCGCCTGTCAGATGACGGTCATTGACCGCCCACGAGCCCTCTCGACGACGACTACCGATAGCGTGAAGTCATGGCTTCCTGGGCAGACGACACCGATCCGGCAACACCCCCGATCTGACCGCGGAACTCGCCCGCGACCTGATCCGGTTCGACACCACGAACTACGGCGAGGGCCGATCCAACGGCGAAACGGATGCCGCGGAGTACGTCGCCGAGCACCTCAGGGGCCTGGGACTCACCCCGGAACTCTTCGACTCGGAGCCGGGCCGAACGAGCGTCGTCGTGCGCGTCCCAGGCAGGAACCGCGATGCGGGCGCGCTCGTGGTCCACGGCCACCTCGACGTCGTCCCCGCCGACCCGGAGGCCTGGTCGGTCGACCCCTTCGCCGGCGTCATCAAGGACGGCCTGCTCTGGGGCCGCGGAGCCGTCGACATGAAAAACATGGATGCGATGATCCTCGCCGCCCTGGGCGACATCCTCGGGGCAGGGGACGCGCCGGCCCGCGACCTCGTCGTCGCGTTCTTCGCCGACGAGGAGGCCGGGGGAGTGCTCGGCTCGCACCACCTCGTCGACACCCGCCCGGGGCTCTTCGCCGGCGCCACCGAGGCGATCAGCGAGGTCGGCGGCTACTCGATCACCCTCGGCGGCCAGCGCGCCTACCTGCTGCAGACGGGGGAGAAGGCCCTCATCTGGATCAAGCTCGTAGCCCGGGGCGACGCCGCCCACGGTTCCCGGCTGATCAGGAACAACGCCGTCACGAAACTCGCGACTGCTGTCGCTGCGATCGGAAGCCAGGATTGGCCGATCCGGCTGACCGGCACGACGACCCAGCCTGCTCGCCGAGATCGCCCGGATCCTCGACGTTGACCCGCAGGCTCGTCGGCCCGGACGAACTCGCCCTCGCGACCGGCACCGCCTCCGGATTCATCCAGGCCAGCCTCCGCACCACGACCAACCCAACGCTGCTCAAGGCCGGGTACAAGCACAATGTGATCCCCGACCTCGCAGAGGCGCTCATCGACATCCGCACCCTTCCCGGCGAGGAGGACGCGGTGCTCGCCGAGGTCGCGAGCCTCATCGGCCCGGATATCGAGATCGTCGTCATGCACAGGGACATCGG
Source organism: Cryobacterium breve (assembly GCF_027594785.1). Classification (GTDB taxonomy): domain Bacteria; phylum Actinomycetota; class Actinomycetes; order Actinomycetales; family Microbacteriaceae; genus Cryobacterium; species Cryobacterium breve_A. Next base: position 461,837 of record NZ_CP075584.1, on the reverse strand, counting down.
CCTCGAGACCGACTTCGGCGGCCCGCTCGTCGACGCCGTCGTCGGCAGCCTGCACCGGCACGACCCGGGAGCCCCCGTGCTGCCCTACCTTCTGTCCGCGGGAACCGACAACAAAGCCCTGTCCAAGCTCGGTATCCGCGGGTACGGGTTCGCCCCGCTCCGGCTTCCCGCCGAGCTGGATTTCCCGGGCATGTTCCACGGGGTCGATGAGCGGGTTCCGCTCGACGCGCTAGTCTTTGGCAGGCGGGTCCTTACCGACCTGTTGTCGACCTACTAGCAAAGCGAGCCACCGGTGAACTTCCTCAACGCCATCATTCTGGGACTCGTGCAGGGTCTCACCGAGTTTCTCCCGGTGTCCTCGAGTGCCCACATCCGCATCGTCGGCGAACTGCTCGGAATGGGCGGGGACCCGGGCGCCCGGTTCACCGCGATCATCCAGATCGGCACGGAGGCGGCCGTCGTGCTGTTCTTCTGGCGGGACATCTCGCGCATCGTGACGCACTGGGTCAAGGCCCTGTTCGGCAAGATCCCGCGCAGCGATCCCGACGCGCGGATGGGCTGGCTCATCATCTTCGGTTCGCTCCCGATCGTCGTGCTCGGCCTGGTCTTCCAGAACCAGATCGAGTCCACCCTTCGCAACCTGTGGATCACGGCGACCGTGCTCATCGTCTTCGGCGTGCTGCTCGGCGTCGCCGATGCGGTCGGGGCCCACCGGCGCCGCCTGAAGGACATCACGGTCACGCACGGCGTCATCTACGGCTTCGCCCAGGCGCTCGCGCTGATCCCCGGCGTCTCCCGCTCCGGCGGAACGATCACGGCCGGCCTGTTCATGGGCTACGAGCGCCGCGCCGCCGCCCGCTACGCGTTCCTGCTCGCCATCCCGGCCGTGCTCGGCAGCGGCTTCTACGAGATGTACAAGGCCATCGCGCACCCGTGCCTCGAAGGCGCCACCAACTGCACCCCGGAAATCTTCGGTCCGGCCGAGACCGTGGTCGCCACCGTCGTCGCCTTCATCGTCGCCTTGTTCGTGATCGGATTCTTCATGAACTACATCTCCAAGCGCAGCTTCCTGCCGTTCGTCATCTACCGCATCGTGCTCGGCTTCGCACTGATGGCCTTGCTCGCGACCAACACCATCGCGGCATAGGGGTCCCTGAATGCGCGCCTGGCGACACCCCGACATCCCCGTCCTCCCCGGAAACTCCGAAGCTCCGCGCCTGTACGACACGGCGACGGAAGCTCTCGTGCTCGCGGAACCGGTCGACGTCGCCCGGCTCTACGTCTGCGGGATCACGCCCTACGACGCGACGCACATCGGGCATGCGAACACCTACCTCGCCTTCGACACCCTCCAGCGGGTCTGGCTCGACGCCGGATACCGCGTGCACTACGCGCAGAACGTGACGGACGTCGACGACCCGCTCCTGGAGCGGGCGACGGCGACCGGTGTCGACTGGCGGGACCTCGCAGCATCCCAGGTCGACCTGTTCCGCACCGATATGGAAGCCCTGGGCATCATCCCTCCGGACAACTACGTCGCCGTGACCGAGGTCATCGAGGAGGTCGCCGACGCGGTCGCCCAGCTCTGGGACGACGGCCTCGCCTACGCGGTCGCCGTCGACGCCGCCGAGCTCTCCGACACCGACGGCCCGGCAGAGTCGGCAGGCTCCGACATCTACTTCGACATCGCCGCCGCAGAACGGGTCGCACCCTGGCGACTCGGCGACGAGAGCAACCTCGACCGCGAGCAGATGCTGACCCTCTTCGCCGAGCGTGGCGGCGATCCTGACCGCGAGGGAAAGCGCGACGCCCTCGACCCGCTGCTCTGGCGTGCCGCCCGGGTGGGGGAACCGGCCTGGGACTCCCGCGTCGGCGCCGGCCGACCCGGCTGGCACATCGAATGTTCCGTGATCGCGCTCAAGGAACTCGGCACGGACTTCACCGTGCAGGGCGGCGGCTCAGACCTGATCTTCCCGCACCACGACATGAGCGGCGGCCACGCGGCCGCCCTCTCCGGGCATCCGCTCGCCGGCGTGTACAGCCACACCGGCATGGTCGCCTACCTGGGCGAGAAGATGAGCAAGTCGCTCGGCAACCTCGTGCTCGTGTCGGCGCTGCGTGCCGGGGGCACCGATCCCCGGGCCATCCGCCTGGCTTTGCTCGCTCAGCACTATCGCAGCGACTGGGAGTGGACGGTTGACTCGCTCACCGCGGCAGAGGCGCGCCTCGAGGCGTGGACGAACGCCTTCGGTCGGGCCACCGCAGACACGACCGCGAACGCCGATGGCACACTCGCTGATGTCGACACGGATGCCATCGCAAGCGCTGACGAGGTCATCGTCACGCTGCGGGCGGCGCTCGTCAACGACCTCGACACCCCGGCAGCGCTGCGGACCCTCGACGCCGCAGCCGTTGCCGGCGCGGCCGAGCCGGAGCTCGTGGCCCTGGCCATCGACGCCCTGCTGGGCATCGCGCTCTAGCCAGACGAAGGGCTACGGCTGACGCGGCCCGTCTGGTCCTGGACGACCGTCTGCGCGGCCGGCCTGGCCGTCGCGGCCGTCTCCGCGCTTGCGGAGGTACTTCTCGAACTCCTGGGCGATCGCCTCGCCGCTCGCCTCCGGCGAGTCGACCGTGTCCCTGGCCTGTTCGAGCTGGTTGATGTACGCGGCCATCTCCTCGTCGTCCGCAGCGAGGGTGTCGATACCGGTCTGCCATTCCTCGGCTTCGGTGACGAGGTCGCCGCGTGGGATCACCACGTCGATGATCTCCTCGAGCTTGTCGATCAGGGCGAGCATCGCCTTGGGCGACGGCGCGTTGTGCACGTAGTGGGGGACCGACGCCCAGATCGAGAGGGTCGGGATGCCGACGAGCTCGGCCGCGTGCGAGAGCACGCTCAGGATGCCGACGGGACCCTCGTAGCTGCTGCGCTCGATCTGCAGGCTCGCTGCGCACCTCGGGATTCTCGCTCGAGACGAAGATGGAGATCGGGCGCGTGTGCGGAACGTCGGCGAGCATGGCGCCGAGGAAGACGATTCCCCCGATGTCCGCCGCGAGGGCGGCGTCGAGCACCTCAGCGGTGAATCCCTTCCAGCTGCGGCTCGGCTCGGTGCCCAGCAGCAGGTAGATATTGCCCGCGTTGCTGCCGCTCACGCGCAACTGCGCGTCATCGGCGAGAGGCTCGCCGACTACTCCGGGTTCGGCTGGACCGAACAGGGTCGCGCCGGGCCATTCGAGCTGGCGGTGACCCTCGTCATCCGTGGAGATCGTCGGCCGGTTGAACTGGTAGTCGAAGTAGACCTCGGGGTCCACCTCGAAGAGCGAGGACACGTCGAGGAGGTCCCTGAGGATGCCCACGGCACCGGTCGCAGCCTCACCCGCGTCGTTCCAGCCCGCGAACGCCACCACGAGGAGGCGTCCGCCCAGGAATCCATTGCCATCTGTCACTGCGTGAAACCTCGATCTGCCGGGGCGCCCGGAAAAGCACCGTCAGTCAAGGATAAGCGGTGCCCCTTACACTTGGACCCTGTGAACCCGTTCCGTCTGAATTCGCCCCTGCCCGCGGCCGTGCTGTGGGATATGGACGGCACGATCGTCGACTCGGAACCGTACTGGATGCGCGCCGAAACCGAGCTCGTCGAAAGCTTCGGCGGGGTCTGGACGCACAGCGATTGCATGCTCCTGGTCGGCAGTGGCCTGCTGAACTCCGCGTCCATACTTCAGGACCGCGGGGTCCGCCTCGACGCCGAAGCGATCGTCGACCGACTGACCACCCGGGTGCAGGGTCTCCTCGGCGAATTCGGGGCGCCATGGCGTCCCGGAGCGCTCGAACTGATGACGGAGGTCAAGGCCGCGGGCATCCCGATGGCCCTCGTGACCATGTCAGAACACCGGATGGCGCAGCAGGTGTCCGACCAGGTCGGATTCGCAGCGTTCGACGCGATCGTCGCCGGGGACATGGTCGTCCAGAGCAAGCCGCACCCCGAGGCCTACCTGTCCGCCGCCCGGTTGCTCGGTGTCGCCCCCGCAGACTGCGTCGCCGTCGAAGACTCCCTTCCCGGCATTGCGGCGGCCGTCGCCTCCGGCGCCGTCGTCATCGCGGTTCCGCACATGGTCGAGATCGAGGCCAGCGCCCGGTACGAACTGTGGCCGACCCTGCACGGACGCACGCTGGCCGGCGTCCACACTGTCTTTGCCGAGCGGCGCGCGGATGCCGCCGAGGTACCCGCGCGGCCCGGTTCCGGCCCGCATCCGATCGAGGACGACACCCACGCATGAGCGACACCGACAACATGAGCGACACCGGCACCACCCCGAACGGCGAGTACACCCAGGTCATCCAGAGCAGCGGGCCCTTCCGGGTCGGTGACCGTGTGCAGCTGACCGGCCCCAAGAACAAGCTCAACACGATTACGCTCGAGCCGGGCAAGGTCTTCCACACCCACAGGGGAATCCTCGCGCACGACGACATCATCGGCCTGCCCGATGCATCCGTCGTCGTGAACAACGTCGGGGTCGAGCACCTCGCGCTGCGCCCGCTGCTCAACGACTTCGTGATGTCGATGCCGCGGGGCGCTGCGATCATCTACCCCAAGGACGCAGCCCAGATCCTGGCCCAGGCCGACATCTTCCCCGGCGCGACGGTCGTCGAGGCCGGGGTGGGCTCCGGAGCCCTGTCGCTCTGGCTGCTTCGCGCGATCGGGCCGGCCGGGCACCTGGCCTCCTTCGAACGCCGCGCCGAGTTCGCCGACGTCGCGAGGGACAACGTCGCGACGTTCCTCGGCGCCGACCCGTCGAACTGGACGATCACCCTCGGTGACCTTGCGGACGCCCTGCCGTCGGCGGTCCCGGACCAGACGGCCGACCGGGTCGTGCTCGACATGCTCGCCCCCTGGGAATGCCTCGAGGCCGTCTCCGCCGCACTCAAGCCCGGCGGCGTCCTGCTCTGCTACGTCGCGACCGTGACCCAGCTCTCCCGGGTGGCCGAGGCCATCCGCGGAACCGGCTTCTACACGAACCCGGATTCGAACGAGACCATGGTGCGCGGCTGGCACGTCGAAGGACTTGCGGTCCGCCCTGACCACCGCATGATCGGGCACACCGGGTTCCTCATCACGGCCCGGCGTCTCGCACCCGACACGATCCTGCCCGAGCTCAAGCGCAGGCCCTCGAAGACCGACTTCTCGGATGCGGATGTCGAGGCCTGGACCCCCGGCGCACTCGGGGAACGCAGCGTGAGCGGGAAGGTCATGCGCAAGCGGGTCCGGATCGCGGAGGCCGGCGCGGCCACCTCCAAGGCCCGGGGCCTCGACGGGCGAGGGCCGGCCGTCGTCGCCACGCAATTGGACGAGCCCGGAACCACCGAGACGCCCACCGACACCGAGACCGACACCACGACCGATACCGCAGCCGACGCCGGTTAGGATAGGCTCCGGCCGTGTTCGGCCTCCCGACTGTGGGCGCCCCGAGGGCGCCGCACGCTGAACGTCCCACACTGAAATGAGATCCTGTGCGTAGAGCTTCTGCCCTCATTGCGACTGCCAGCCTTCTGCTTGCCGCCCTCACCGGGTGCAGCAGCAGTGCGGATGCCGCGTCGAGCCTGCGTCGCACCCATCAGCGATGGCGCCGCCTCGAAGCTCGTCACGGTCAGCGACAACCTCGGCGCAGTCCCGAAGGTCGACTTCCCCACCCCGCTCATGACCGGGGCAACCCAGGGCCGGGTCATCGTCCCCGGCTCCGGCGACAAGCTCGTGACCGGCCAGCAGGCGAAGATCGAACTCAACGTCTACAACGGGACGACGGGCTCGCCGATCCAGGTCAGCAAGTACGACAGCACGAGCGCCAACGTGCTCACTCTCAACGACCAGACCATCAAGGGCATCACCGACGGACTCGCGTGCGCGCAGGCAGGCTCGCGCATCGCCGTCGTCGTCTCCCCGGATGACGCTTTCGGACCGCAGGGCGGCAACTCCACCCTCGGGATCGCCGCGACCGACTCGCTGGTCTTCGTGATCGACGTTGTCAAGACCTACCTGCTCCGGGCGAACGGTGCCGATCAGGCCCCGGTCAACGGCCTTCCCGCCGTCGTGCTCGACGCCAACGGCACCCCGGGCATCACCATCCCGGGCGGCACACCGCCGGCTGACCTCCAGGTCGCCGTCCTGAAGAAGGGCACCGGCGACACCGTCAAGGAGGGCGACACGGTCACCGTGCACTACACCGGTGTCCTCTGGGCCGAGAAGAAGGTCTTCGACTCCAGCTGGACCAAGGGCGCACCGGCACAGCTGCTCGCCGTCGACGGCTCGAAGACCCAGGGCGGCGTCGTCCCCGGTTTCGCGACGGCGATCATCGGCCAGACCGTCGGTTCGCAGGTCCTCACCGTCGTCCCGCCCGCCAAGGGCTACGGGGACGCAGTGCAGGGAACCATCCCCGCCGGCTCCACCCTCGTCTTCGTCATCGACATCCTCGGCATCGGCTAGCCAGCCCGCTCCGCAACCTCACGCGTCACCCTCCGTTCACGACAACGGGGGGTGATGCTTGTTTTCCGGGGACTGTCCCGTACTTTCGCCGGATCGGCCGTGTCTGCACGCATGCCCCACGAACCTCGGGCCAGGACAATGCGGGCGCGTCTGGGCTCGTGAGTGTGTCGAATTCAGGAGATCCGTGCTGCCGGGTGGGATCGGCCGCACTGGTCCGCGGGCCGGTGTTGCTCTCCCGGGCGGATCTCCTGAGTTCGCCACACAGTGTGCTGGCGTGCATGCGGCCAAACGTCTGAAAATCAGGATAAAAACTCAGAAATTAGGTGAGTAAGTCTCGTATTCGTGTTCGATTTGGGGTAGAATCGGGGTATGGCAGGAGCTACGGATCCCCAGTCACACCCCCCACAGGCAGACGATCTGGCCTCGGGGGATCAGCCCACACCGGTGGGGCTCGCCTCCACCGAATCGTCGGCTGAATCGTCGGCTGAATCGTCGGTCAACTCCTCGGACGGGCAAGTCGAGTCGGCGCATCCCGTTGCGGTCGCAGAAGGATTCGAGGGTGCTGTCGGGCTGGCCGGGTCGGTGCCGTCGGTGCATGCGGATGCTGTCGCCCGGCTCGCCGAGATCCAGGCGGCTCTCGCGGACGTTCTAGCCGCGATCCCGGTCGGGCTGCTCAGCGATGCGGAAGCGGTCACTGCGCTGAAAGAGGTCGAGGCCATTGGGCGGTCGGTGGATGCGGCCCGGGTGACCACCGCAACCGATGTGGACCGGCGGGCGCGGGTGCTGGGCCGGGAGGGTCTGGCGTGGCGGATGGGGTGCCGGGGCCCGTGGGATGTACTGACGCGGGTGACGCGGGTGTCTGCCCGGGAGGTCAAGCGGCGCATCAAGCTCGGGGATGCGGTGTTGCCCCGCCGGGCGGGCCTGGCGGTGTTGCCGCCGTTGTTCCCGGTCGTGGGCGCCGCGCTGGCGGCGGGGGATATCGGGGTGGAAGCGGCCGAGCTGATCACCACGGGGCTCGGGTCGGTCAGTCACCGGGCGGTCCCGGCGGAGGTGGAGGTCGCCGAGCGTGCCCTGGTCGCCACGGCGGCCGGGTGGATCACGCCCGAGACCGAGATCCTCGCCGGCGCCGGGGTGCCCGCGGCCGCAGACCTGATCCGCGGCATGGTGCTCCAATGGCAAGCCATCCTCGACCCCGACGGGGTCCTGCCCCAGGAGGATCTGTTCGAGGCGAAGTCGAACATCGGCTTCGGCCAATTGAAGAACGGCCTGTACCCGGTGAAGGGTGGGGTGACGCCGGAGCTCTACGGGATGATGAACACCCTCTTCGACGCGTTCCTCAGCTTCCACGCCCGGCCCGCGTTCCCCACCGAGGAGGAGCAAGCCCTGATGGACTCCGGGCAGCTGATCCCCGGCGCCGAGACCTCTGGCGAGGCTGGTACGGGCCCAGAGCTGGATGTGATCGAGGCCGAGCTGCGGGAGCGCCGTGCGGATACCCGTACCGGCGGGGAGAAACGTGCAGACATCCTTCGGGCCTTGTTCGAGCACGCCGCCCGGGACGAAGACACCCCGTCGATGGGCGGGTCAGCCCCGACCGTGATGGTGCACGTGAACGCCGCCGACCTCGCCTCCGGGGTCGGCGTCGGGTGGATCGACGGCGTCGAAGCCCCGGTGTCTTTGAAGACGGTGCATCAGCGGATCTGTGACGGCGGCTTCCAAGGGGTGTTGTTCGGGGAGAACAACCAGGTCCTCAAACTCGGACCGGAGCGACGGTACTTCAACCGGGCGCAGCGCCGGGCGATCACCGCCCGCGACGGCGGCTGCATCATCCCCGGCTGCAAAGCACCCGCACACTGGGCCGAAGTGCACCACGTGAAGCCGTGGGCGCAGAACGGGCCCACCACGGTCGACAACGGTGTCCTGCTCTGTTGGTTCCATCACCACACGATTGATACCTCCGGGTGGGAGATCCGCATGGTGAACGGCTCACCACAGGTCCGAGCTCCCGGGCTCATCGACCCGCAGCGACTGTGGCGGCCACCGAACCGGCACCGCGCCCACCAGGTCCTCACCGGACCACCCAGCCGCGACTGAACAGGGACCCGGGCACCGTGTCGCATCCGCTTCTCACTGCTCGACACGGGCGGGCTACCGGGGCTCGGTTAGACTCACAGCGTGTCGACCACCCCCGAACCGATCAACCGCGTCACGGTTGAAGAACGCCTGTTCAGCCTCGTGCTGGCACTGATAGCGACGGAAAACGGCCTGACGAAGGCCGACATTCTCTCGACCGTCCAGGGCTACCGGCAGCGTTACGTGCACAGTGGCGACAATGCGAGCCTGGAGCGGCAGTTCGAGCGGGACAAGGACGACATCCGCGAACTCGGGATCCCGCTCGAGACCGTCGAGCAGCCCGAGGATCCCGGCAACAACCGCAACCTGCGCTACCGGATCCCCAAGGGCCTCTACGAACTCCCGACGGACGTATCATTCTCCGGCGACGAACTGATGCTGCTCAAACTCGCCGCGACGGTCTGGAAAGAGGGCTCGCTGTCCGCCGAGTCCCGGCGCGCCCTGACCAAGCTCAACGCGCTCGGCGGAGCGGACGGCGACCCCGTCCTCGGATACGCCCCGACCCTCCGGGTCCGAGAGGCCTCATTCGAACCGCTCAGCAAGGCCATGGACCGTGGGCACGTCGTCTCCTTCCTCTACCTCAAGCCCGGCGAGGCCGCCCCGCGACGCCGGAAGGTGGCGCCGCGCGCGGTCGTCCAGCACGAAAGCCGCTGGCATCTGTTCGGGACCGACCTCGACGCCGGGGCCACCCGCACGTTCCTGCTGTCCCGCATCGTCGGACCGGTCACGGTCGTCCCCGACCTCGTCGCCCCCGAATCCGGGCCGGACGCGGGCCAGACCGCCCTCGCCGAACTCGACGCCCTCTTCACGGCCAACGTCGCAGAGATCGAGGTCCTCCCGGGCAGCGATGCCGCCGTCCGCCTCGGCAAGCGGGCAGCCGATGCCTCCGGCGCCCAGCCGACCGCGGCGCTCGTCCTGCACTACACCGACCTGAACATCCTCGCCGACGAGCTCGCAGGATTCGGGCCGGAGGTGTTCGTGCACGCCCCGCAGGCGCTCAGAGACGCCGTGCTCGACCGGCTTCTCTGCGTCCGCGACGCCCACGAGCCGCTCGAGGCGCGCTCATGAGCCCCCGCGTGCCGCTCGGCGCACCCGACAAGCTCACGTTCCTGCTCTCGCTCGTCCCGTATCTCATCGACCACGACGGCATCAGCGTCACGGACGTCGCGGCCCACTTCGGCGTCGCCCCCGAGCGCGTGCGCGACGCCGTCACCCTGATCGCCGTGTCCGGGGTGCCCGGCGACACGAGCCAGTACCTGCCGGGGGACCTCTTCGACATCGAGTGGGGCCAGTTCGAGGCCGACGACACGATCGTGCTGACCCATCTCGTGGCGATCGAGGATTCCCCCCGGTTCTCCGCCCGCGAGGCAGCCGCGCTCATCGCCGGGCTGCAGTACCTCTCGTCCCTTCCCGAGAATGCCGACCGCGATGCGATCGCATCCCTGATGGCCAAGCTGACCCGGAGCGCCACCGCCGCGCCGAGCCAGCTCGCCGTGTCCGCGAGCACCTCGGGAGCAGCGATCTCCGTCATTCAGTCCGCCCTGCGGACCGGCGTCCAGGTGCGGTTCGACTACCTGAACGCCCGCGGCGGGCAGGAGGAACGCTATGTCGACCCGCTCCGGGTCGAATCCGTCGACCGGGACTGGTACCTGCGCGGCTGGTGCCACCTGCGCGGCGCCGTCCGGACTTTCCGGCTCGACCGGATGAGCGCGCTCACCGCGACCGATCGCCCCGTGACAAGCCGCACCGAGGAACTCATCCTGCCCGAGACCCTGTTCCAGGGCTCCGAATCCGACCTGAACGTGGTCGTCGAGCTCGCCGCCGGTGCGCTGCCCCTCCTCGGCGACTACCTCTCCGGCCGCCCGGTCCAGCCCCTCGAGAGCGACCGGGTCAGGGCGACCCTGCGTGTCTCGCACTATCACGCGCTCAAACGCCTCGTCGCGGGTCTCTCCGGGGTCGTCACCGTCGTCGAACCCGCCGCAGCTCGCGAGATCGTGCGGGCGTGGGCGGATGCCGGTGCGGCGCGGTACGCGGAGGCTGCGGCATCCACTGCAGCGGCAGGGCCGGGGGAGTAGCCGATGCCGTGGTGGAGTTGGGTCCTGATCTGGACCGGCCTCGTCCTGGTCCTCCTCGGGATGCTGGCCTGGTTCGCCGTGACGCTGTTCCGGAAGCTGATGGCCCTTGCGGATGCGGTCGGCGCGCTCGGCGACCTCGTCGGCGGACTCGACGCCGACCCGGCCGAGGAGACGCCACCACGACGTCCGGCGATCTTCGCGGACTGGAGCGAACTCGCCCTGGCCGTCGACCTGCAACGCACCGCCCGTGAACGCCACAGGCAGGAACGGCGGGATCGCCGGATCGCCAGAGGTAAGCTATTGCAACACGGCCCGATCGTTAGACCTGACCCACCGATGAAGAGGACGCAACCTCATGCTTAACAACCTGACCGGATGGCACTTCCTGATCATCCTTGTCATCGTTCTGCTGCTCTTCGGTGCGCCCAAGCTTCCCGCACTCGCGCGCAGCCTCGGCCAGTCGATGAAGATCTTCAAGAGTGAGATCCGCAGCGACGAGCCCGCCGAGACGAAGAGCGCACCGGGGACGGACTCCGCCCCGGGAGCCGACGCGCCCGATCCGACGACAAAGCCGTAACCTCCGTGCCTGGGCGCACTCCTCGGCGCACGAACTCCGACGGGAAGATGTCCCTCGGGCAGCACCTGCTCGAGCCTGCGGAAACGCCTCTTCCTCGCGGCAGCCGGAATTCTCGTCGGCGCGGTGATCGGCTATTTCCTGTCCGATTTCGTCTGGAACGCCCTCAGGGAGCCGATCTACACGATCGCGTCGGCACAGGGGCGCAGCGCGCAGCTGAACTACCCGGACATCACGAGTGCCTTCGACCTCAAGCTCAAGATCTCCGTCTACGTCGGAATCGTGATCTCGAGCCCGATGTGGCTGTACCAGGTCTTCGCCTTCCTGATGCCCGGACTTACCCGAACCGAGAAGCGCTACACCTTCGGCTTCTTCTTCACCGCGGTGCCTCTTTTCCTGGCGGGCTGTGCCGCCGGCTTCTACGTCCTGCCGCACGTCGTCGAGCTCATGACGAGTTTCGCACCGTCGCAGGACGCCGCGCTCATCACCGCTCAGAGCTATTTCGATTTCGTGCTCAAGCTCGTCGTCGCGATCGGGATCGCATTCGTGCTGCCCGTGTTCATCGTTCTGCTCAATTTCGCGGGGGTGATCAGTGCGACGTCGATCATCAAGTCCTGGCGGGTCGCCATCCTCGTGATCATCCTTTTCACCGCCATCGCTACCCCCGCGGCCGACGTCGTGTCGATGTTCCTCCTCGCCGTCCCGATGGTGGTGCTGTATTTCGCCGCGTACGGGGTTGCCGTGCTGCATGACCGGCGTGCCGCCCGGCGCGCCCTCGCATTCGAACAGGAGCCTGGCGCTCTAGGCGTCCCCCATGACCTCTCTCCAGACTCCGGCCGAGCCGACACCGGCCGAGCGCTTCGCAGCGGCTCGGGACCGGGCGAGCCGTCCCAGGCTCTCCGCCTTCCGAGCCGGCCTCCGGTTCGATCTCGACCCGTTCCAGATCGCCGCCTGCGCCTCCCTTGAGGACGGCAACAGCGTGCTCGTCGCGGCTCCGACCGGAGCGGGCAAGACCCTGATCGCGGAGTTCGCGATCTACCTCGCGATGAAGCAGTCGACCAAGAAGGTCTTCTACACCGCCCCGATGAAGGCGCTGAGCAACCAGAAGTTCCAGGAACTCGTCGCGGAGTACGGGGCAGACGAAGTCGGCCTCCTCACCGGTGACACCAACGTGAACCCGCAGGCCCGCATCGTCGTCATGACGACCGAGGTGCTGCGCAACATGCTCTACGCGGACTCCGACCTGCTCACCAACCTCGCCTTCGTGGTGCTCGACGAAGTGCACTTCCTCGCCGACCGGTTCCGCGGCGCCGTCTGGGAAGAGGTCATCATCCACCTGCCGCAGAACGTGCGGATGGTGTCCCTGAGCGCAACCGTGTCGAACGCCGAGGAGTTCGGCGACTGGCTGCAGGCCGTTCGCGGCGAGACCGACGTCATCGTCTCCGAGGAACGGCCCGTGCCGCTCGAGCAGCACGTGCTCGTCAAGAGCAAGATGCTCGACCTGTTCGACTCCGCGGGGGCTGCGGGAACCCACCGGGTCAATCCGGAACTGGTCCGCCTCGCCCAGGGCGCCGGCCGCGGGGTCTCCGTCCGCCAGGATGGCAGGCACGGGGGCAACCGCGGCCGCGCGCAGCCTCCGCGGTCGACCTTCGAACCGGGCAGGATGGACCGCGCCGAGATCGTCCGGCTCCTCGGCGGCAAGCACCTGCTCCCCGCGATCTTCTTCATCTTCAGCCGGGTCGGTTGCGACCAGGCGGTCAACCAGGTCCTGCGGGCGGGCGTCCGCCTGACCGATGCCGCCGAACGCGCCGAGATCCGCGCGATCGTCGACGAACGCTGCCGCACCCTGCTCGACGAGGACCTCGGCGTGCTCGGCTACTTCGAGTGGCTCGACGGTCTCGAACGCGGTGTCGCCGCCCACCACGCCGGCATGCTGCCCGCCTTCAAGGAGGTCGTCGAGGAGCTCTTCCAGAAGAAGCTCGTCAAGGCGGTCTTCGCGACGGAGACGCTCGCCCTGGGGATCAACATGCCCGCGCGAACCGTCGTCCTCGACAAGCTCGAGAAGTTCAACGGCGAGGCCCGGGTACCGATCACGCCGGGGGAGTACACCCAGCTCACCGGCCGCGCCGGCCGGCGCGGCATCGATGTCGAAGGCCACTCGGTCATCCAGTGGGCCGCAGGACTCGACCCGCAGACCGTCGCGTCGCTCGCCTCCCGCCGCACCTACCCGCTCAATTCGAGCTTCAAGCCGACGTACAACATGGCCGTGAACCTCATCGACCAGTTCGGGCGTGACCGCACTCGCACGGTCCTGGAATCCTCGTTCGCCCAGTTCCAGGCCGACAGGGCCGTCGTCGACATGGCCAGGGCCGTTCGCCAGCAGGAGGCATCCCTCACGGGCTTCGCCGCCTCGATGGTCTGCCACCTCGGCGACTTCACCGAGTACTCGGCAATCCGCCGCCGGCTCACCGAGGTCGAACGGGAGACGCTCACGGGGGAGACCGGCGCCCGCGCGGCGAAGGAGCGCCGCCAGCGCGAGCTCGCGAGCCTGCGGAAGCGGCTGCGCGCGCATCCGTGCCACAACTGCCCCGAACGCGAGTCCCACGCCCGCTGGGCGCAGCGCTGGTGGAAACTGCGTCGAGAGACGGATGCCCTCACCAAGCAGATCACGACGCGCACCGGCGCCGTCGCCCGCGTCTTCGACCGTGTCACCGAGGTCCTGCTCGGCTACGGATACCTGCTCGAAGACCACGCCGGCGCGGTGACGCTGAGCGAGAGCGGCCTCATTCTCCGGCGGATCTATGCCGACAGGGACCTGCTCGTCGCCGAGTCGCTGCGCCGCGGACTGTGGAACGACCTCGACCCGGCCGGACTCGCAGCGATGGCCTGCGCCCTCGTCTTCGAGCCGCGGCGCGAGGAGGGGCTCATCGACGAGCGGTATCTGCCCCGGGGACCGTTCCGGGCGGCCCTGCACGACACCCAAGAGCTCTGGAGCCGCCTGGACGACCTCGAGCGGGAGCACCAGCTGCCGGGAAGCAACCCGCTCGCGGTCGGGCTCAGCCTCGCGATGTGGAAATGGGCCCGCGACGGCTCGCTCATCGACGTTCTCGACGAGGCGGAGATGGCCGCAGGGGACTTCGTGCGCTGGACCAAGCAGACCATCGACCTTCTCGACCAGCTGTCCGTCGTCGCCGACGCCCCGGTCGGCGTGACCGCCCGGATCGCGCTCGACGCCATTCGGCGCGGCATCGTCGCATACTCCTCGTTCGCCTAGGCCGTGCCGGTGAACCCGAGAGAGATGAACGCGAGAGAGATGAACGCGGAGCGGGGGCCTTCCGGCTGCCCCTCCCTGCGGCCGTCCTGCTGGCCGCCGGCGCGGGAGCAATCCTCGACGGCGGGTTCCCCGACCGCTCCTGGTGGGTCCTCGCGCCGCTCGGGGTGCTGCTGATGTTCGTCGCGTTGCTCGGTCGCCGGCCGGCGCCGGCGCTTCTCGTCGGCATGGTCGCCGGGCTGTCGTTCTGGCTGATCCACATCAGCTGGATCACCCTCTACCTCGGCCCGGTGCCCTGGCTCGCCCTCGGAGGACTCGAGGCGATCTTCTTCGGCGTCGGACTCTGGCTCATCGCCGTGGTCCTGAACCGTGGCCCGCGCGCCTGGCCGACCCGATGGGGACGCCTCGGCCTCGTTCCGCTGGTCGTGGCCGGCCTCTGGACGGCACGTGAGGCGATTTCCGCGGTCTGGCCGTATGGCGGCTTCGCCTGGGGCCGGGTGGCCATCTCACAGTCGGAGAGCCCGTTTGCCGGCCTCGTGGCCTGGGTCGGGATGTCCGGGCTCAGCTTCCTGATCGTCTGGCTCAGCGCGCTCGCGCTGCAGTTGCTGCGGGAGGTCGGCTGGGGCGCGCTGGCCAGGTGGACCGTGCTCACGGCATCCGTCGCCCTGCTCCTCGTCGTGCCGGCGGTGCCCATCGCCCAGTCGGGGGAGGCCAGGATCGCCGCCGTCCAGGGCGCGTCCGATGCCGGTCTCTTTGCGCAGTATTCGCCGGGGCAGATCCTCGCCGACCACACCTCGGCTACCCTGCCGCTGGTCGGTCAGCCGGTCGACTTCGTCGTGTGGCCGGAGAACGGCAGTGACATCGACCCGACCCGGTCTCAGGACGCTGCGAACGTCCTCGACTATGTCAGCCGCGCGATGATGGCCCCGCTCATCACCGGCACGATCACCTACCGGGACGGCAAGTACTACAACACGAGCCTGCTCTGGAAGGCGGGGGAGGGCGTCACGGCCCTCTACGACAAGGTGCACCCGGTACCGTTCGCTGAATACATGCCTGATCGGGCCTTCTGGCGTCCCTTCGCCCCGGAGTTGATCGACCTGATCTCGCGGGACTACCAGCTCGGGACCCAGCCGAACGTCTTCGACGTCAACGGGATCCTGGCCGGAATCGCGATCTGCTTCGATATCGCCGACGATCAGCTGGTCCACCAGATGATCGACTCCGGGGCGACGGTGATCCTCGCGCAGACCAACAACGCGGACTTCGGACATACGGACGAGAGCGTCCAGCAGCTCGCGATCGCCCGGTTGCGCGCGATCGAGGCCGGACGCACCGTCGTCAACATCTCGACGGTCGGAACGAGCGCCATCATCGCGCCGGACGGCCACACGATGGACAGCCTCCCCACCTGGGTCCCCGGTTCCATGGTGCAGACCGTTCCGCTCAGTACGACCCGGACGCCCGCGATGGCGGCGGGGCGGGGCATCGAGTGGCTCGTCTCCGGGCTCGGCCTCGCGGGGCTCGTCTTCTGCCTGCTCTTCGCGCCCTCGGCACCGCGTGAGGCGCGCCGGCGAGCGGCCGAGGCAGCGGCGCGACCGGTTAACGCAGAACGCACCCGAACGAATCGGGTGCGTGCGTAGTGTCTGATCGGCGTTAGGCGCCGATCTTCTGCTGTCCGCGACGTGCGCGCAGGAACGCGAGGCGTTCCTCGAGCAGTTCCTCGAGCTCGGGACGGGTGCGACGTTCCAGGAGCATGTCCCAGTGCGTGCGCGGTACCTTCTCGGCCGAGTGATCGACGATGACGGGCTTGGAATCGACGAGCCGGGTGGCCGTCTGGGAACAGAACCGGCATTCCCACTCGTCGGGGGCTTCCGCCTCCGCCGAAAAGATCATCACCGTCTCTCGTGAGCACGTTGCACACAGGTATGTGTGACTAACTCGTGGTGAAAAGGTTACGCCCTCTTCGCTTTGAAGGCTTTGTGCGCCCAACCTCATGCCACGCAAACTGCGATCCGCCATTGTGTGGTCTCCTCTCGCGATGCAACTCTCAGTTATAAACCGTCAAGCTGGGCGTTATCTTTCCGTTATGCCCTTACTCGGTGATAACTCTCAGTTTCGGAACTGAGTTTCATGGCGTTCCGGGCGTGTCGTGGTCGGTTCCGAGATGGGTCAGCGTTGGGATCGGTCGCTGATGAGTGCGGCAGCAACGTCCGATCGGTCCGTGATCAGGCCTTCCACGCCGGTGTCCAGGAGGCGGTCCATGGCTGCGGGCTCGTTGACCGTCCAGACATGCACCTCGACGCCGACTAAGTGCACGGCCCTCACGAAGTGGGGTGTCACCACGTGCAGCACCGACGCGGTCTCCGGCACCTGGACCGCGACACATCCGCTGAGAACGCGCCGGAGCAGCGCCCTGTTCCCGACCCGGGCGGCGACGACGGCTTGAGCAACCACGGATGCGGATGCGCTCGAGGCGACGCCGGGCAGGAGCCGGACCGTCCTTCTCCGGCGATCCTCAGAGAACGAGGTCACCAGCACCCGGTCGGTTGCGCCCGCGGCACGGACGGCCGTCGCCGTTGCGGCAATGGCGTCCTCTGATTTCACGTCGAGGTTGAACCGGGCCTCCGGGAAGGCGTCGAGCGCTTCGGCGAGGGAGGCGAAGGACTGGCCGAAGCCGAGGTCGATTCGTTGCAGTTCGGCGATGCGCAGCGCCTCGAGCTGGATGTCCAGTTCGGGGAGGGCCAGGCGGGCGTCATGACTGAGCACGGCGACCCCGTCCCTGGACACGTGGACGTCCGTTTCCAGGTGGGTCGCACCGCTCGCGAGGGCATGACTGAAAGCGAGGACCGTGTTCTCGGGGGCATTCAGTGCCAGCCCGCGGTGCGCGAAGATGCGCGGGGGCGACCCGGCCAGGAAAGTAGAGGGGCCGCCCGAGATCACGCGGCTACCCCTCGGCGGCGTGCGAGCCGGCGGTGGTGCCGGCGGGAGTCTCCGCGACAGGTGGGGGCGACGTCGGTGCGGCGGCCTGGGGAGCGGCGGGGGCAGTGGCAGCCGGAGGAGTGGCGGACCCGTCGACGGGCCGCTCGCCGAACGCGCGGCCGATGCCCTTCATCGCCTCGGTGAGTTCGCTCGGCACGATCCACAGTTTGTTCGCGCTGCCCTCTGCGAGTTTCGGCAGGGTCATCAGGTATTGGTATGCGAGGAGTTTCGGGTCGGGGTCGCCCTCGTGGATCGCCCGGAAGACGGTCGTGATGGCCTCGGCCTCGCCCTGGGCCCGGAGCACGGCCGCCTTCGCGTCGCCCTCCGCGGAAAGGATGGCCGCCTGGCGGGCGCCCTCGGCGGTGAGGATTGCGGACTGCTTTGTGCCCTCTGCGGTCAGGATCAGGGCGCGACGGTCACGCTCGGCGCGCATTTGCTTCTCCATCGAGTCCTGAATGGAGTGCGGCGGGTCGATGGCCTTGAGCTCGACCCTGCCGACCCGGATGCCCCACTTGCCCGTTGCTTCGTCGAGCACGATGCGGAGCCTGGCCGTTGATGTTGTCGCGGCTCGTGAGCGCTTCCTCGAGATTCAGCCCGCCGACGACGTTACGGAGGGTCGTCGTCGTGAGCAGTTCGACCGCGCCCAAGTAGTTGGCGATTTCATAGGTCGCGGCGCGGGCATCCGTCACCTGGAAGTACACGACCGTGTCGATGGACACGACGAGGTTGTCCTCGGTGATGACCGGCTGGGGCGGGAAGGACACGACCTGCTCGCGCAGGTCGATGAGTGGACGCAGCCGATCGACGAACGGGATCAGGATGTTGAGGCCCGGCATGAGTGTCTTGTGGTACCGGCCGAGCCGCTCGACGACCCCGGCCCTGGCCTGGGGGATGATGCGGATGGACTTCGCGAGGGTCACGATCACGAAGATGACGAGCGCGGCGACAAAGGCCACAACGATCACCTGCACGACAACCTGGGTCGGATCATTCATGAAATGTTCCTTTCTGCCGGGATGACTACTGCGGTCGCCCCGTCGATGGCGATGACGATGACACGTTCGCCCGGCTCGAAAACGGCCGGCTCGACGAGGGGGAGAAGCGCGCGGTCCAGGTCTCACCGTTAGCGAGGCGCACCTGGGCGAGGGGGCCGGTCGAGCTCACGATGTGGCCGTCCTGGCCGAGGAGGGCGTCGACGTTGCTGAGCGTGGGGTCGCTGCCGCGTTTGAGCACGCGGAGCAGGGGCGGGCGGATGCCGAGCAGCAGCCCCATGGACAGGAGCGCTGCGATCACGAGCTGGCCCCACCACGGCACACCGAACAGGCCGGAGACCAGGCCGCCGAGACTGCCGAGCGAGATCATCAGGAACGTGAGGTCAAGAGTGACCATCTCGATCGTGATGAAGATCAGTATGAGCACCAGCCAGACAACCCACGCGTAATTCGCGGCGAATACGTCCATCGTGACCCTCCCCGTTGTGTTCCCCTTCTCAAACTAGCAGGTGTGCCGACAAGGGCGGGGGCGGGGTTCTTGGTAAGGTCTTCTGCTAGACCCAGTTCGTTATTTGAGGAGTTCGCGTGACCAACCCACTTGCCGCAGGTTCACTGAACGGACAGCGCGTCCTCGTCACCGGTTCTTCCCGGGGCGTGGGAGCCGCGACCGTCGGAATCTTCGCGGAGGCCGGAGCGAGCGTCGTCATCAACTTCCGCAACAAAGAGGCGCGGGCCATCAAAGTCGCCGACGCCATCCGCGCAGCCGGCGGAACGGCCATCACCGCGGGCGCCGACCTCACCGATGAGGCCTCCGTCACGGCCATGATCGACACGATCCGGGCGGAATACGGCGGACTCGACATCCTGGTGATGAATGCCTCAGGTGGCATGGAGACCGGCATGGCCCCCGATTACGCGATGAAGCTCAACCGGGATGCCCAGCTCAACCTGCTCGCTGCCGTTCGGCCGCTGCTGGGCGCCGGCGCCCGGGTCGTGTTCGTCACGAGCCACCAGGCGCACTTCTTCGAGACCGCCCCGACCATGCCGGAGTACGTGCCGGTCGCACGGAGCAAGCGAGCGGGGGAGGACGCCCTGCGTGCGCTCATCCCCGAGCTCGAATCCGAGGGCATCGGCTTTGTCGTGGTCTCCGGCGACATCATCGAGGGCACCGTCACCGCGACTCTCCTCGAACGCTCCAGCCCCGGAACGATGAGCGCCCGCAAGGTCGCCGCCGGTCGCCTCTACAACGTGAGCGAATTCGCCGCGGAGGTCGCCCTGGCCGCCGTCGAACCGATTCCCGCGGGTAACACCCGGTACGTCGGGGACACCACGGACATGGTCACCGACTAGCAAGCGACGACTCGCAAGCAGGACGGCACGTCAGTCGGTGACGGTCGTCTGCGCTCCACGGCCGAGGGTGAAGGACATCACCAGCTGGACAAGGCCGGAGACGATCAGGAAGACGCCGCCGACGACGACGAGCACCCCCAGCGAGTTGACGGGGGACAGCAGCACCACGATGCCGGCGACGATGCTGATCACCGCGAAGAGGATCCCGAACCATCGGCTGGAATCCGAAGCCGTCTCAACGAGCGCCGCGACGCCTTCGATCAGCCACGAGATCCCGATGACCATACCGAGCACGGCAAGGGACCCGATCGGATTCCGGATCGCCACGATGCCCGCGACCAGCAGCAGCACTCCCAGCAGGATGTTCAGCACGCGGACGCCGGCACTGCCCCCGGCCATCGCGATGCCGCGGACGATGCGAGCGATCCCGCCGACGAGGAAGTAGAGGCCGAAGAGCACGGCGATGACGTTGAGGGTCGCGCCGGGCCAGACCAGGATCATCACTCCGAGGATCACGGCGACCACACCGCCGATGGCCATGGCCGTTCGGATGGTGGTCACTTCCGACTTGCTCAGTTTCCGTGGATCGATCGTGAGATCGAATACCGCGACGGGGTTCGACATGGCTGCGCTCCTCGGACTTGGGAACCCCCGAAGGAGGGGTTCGGTCACCGAGACTGTAGCGAAGACGGCACCTCGGGCGCAATGGCACAAGCCCGCCGACGTGCTTGATGCTGCTTGAATGGAGCCATGACGAGCCTTCCTCCGCACGCCGCCGATGTCCACGACCTGATCCGGGTGCGGGGAGCACGGGAGAACAATCTCAAGGACGTCAGCATCGACATCCCGAAGCGTCGCCTGACGGTCTTCACCGGTGTATCCGGTTCGGGAAAGAGCTCGCTTGTCTTCGGCACGATCGCCGCGGAGTCGCAGCGGATGATCAACGAGACGTACAGCGCCTTCCTGCAGGGTTTCATGCCGACCCTCGCGCGGCCGGATGTGGACGTGCTCGAGGGCCTCACGACGGCGATCATCGTCGACCAGGAACGCATGGGCGCCAACTCCCGGTCGACCGTGGGCACCGCGACCGATGCGAACGCGCTGCTGCGCATCCTGTTCAGCAGGCTGGGACAGCCGCACATCGGCTCGCCCCAGGCCTATTCCTTCAACGTGGCCTCGATCAGCGGGGCAGGAGCGGTGACGCTCGAACGGGCGGGGAAGACCGTGAAGGAACGGCGGAGCTTCACGGTCACCGGAGGCATGTGCCCGCGCTGCGAGGGCATGGGAACGATCAACGACATCGATCTCACGCAGGCTCTACGACGCGGCCAAGTCGCTCAACGAGGGGGCGCTCACGATTCCCGGATACACGCCGGACGGCTGGGGCGTGCGGATTTTCACGGGATCGGGCTTCCTCGACGCGGACAAGCCGATTCGGGACTACAGCGCGCAGGAACTCGAGGACTTCCTGTACCGGGAACCGGTCAAGGTGAAGGTGGGGGACATCAACATGACCTACGAGGGCCTGGTCCCCAAGGTCCAGAAGGCGTTCCTCTCCAAGGACCGCGAGGCGATGCAGCCGCACATCCGCGTGTTCGTCGATCGTGCCGTCACCTTCACGACCTGTCCGGAGTGCCGGGGGACCCGCCTCAGTGCGGCCGCGCGGTCCTCGAAGGTCTCGGGGATCAGCATCGCGGATGCCTGCTCCCTGCAGATCAGCGACCTGGCCGACTGGGTGCGCGGCCTGGATGAACCGTCCGTGTCGCCGCTCCTGACCGCGCTGCGCCAGCTCCTGGACTCCTTCGTGGAGATCGGACTCGGGTACCTGTCTCTCGACAGGCCCGCCGGAACCCTGTCCGGTGGCGAGGCGCAGCGCACCAAGATGATTCGGCACCTGGGATCCTCGCTGACCGACGTGACCTACGTTTTCGACGAGCCGACGATCGGACTGCACCCCCACGACATCGAACGCATGAACACGCTGCTGCTGCAGCTGCGCGACAAGGGGAACACGGTGCTTGTCGTCGAGCACAAGCCCGAGACCATCGTCGTCGCGGACCACGTCGTCGATCTCGGTCCCGGCGCAGGGACCGCAGGGGGCACCGTCTGCTTCGAAGGAACCGTCGAGGAACTCCGCACCAGCGGCACCCTCACGGGTCGCCACTTCGACGACAGGTCCAGCCTCAAGGACACCGTGCGCATCCCGACGGGAGTGCTGGAGATCCGCGGCGCGACGAAGAACAACCTGCAGAACGTCGACGTCGACATCCCGCTCGGCGTGCTCGTCGTGCTGACCGGGGTAGCCGGGTCGGGAAAGAGCTCCCTCGTACACGGGTCGATCCCGGCCGGCGCGGACGTGGTGTCGATCGACCAGGGCGGTATCCGGGGGTCCCGGCGCAGCAACCCGGCGACATACACCGGAATGCTCGAGCCGATCCGCAAGGCCTTCGCCAAGGCCAACGGCGTGAAGCCGGCCCTGTTCAGTTCCAACTCAGAGGGCGCCTGCGCCAATTGCAACGGGGCCGGCGTCATCTACACGGACCTCGGCGTGATGGCCACCGTCGCGACTACCTGCGAGGTCTGCGAGGGGAAGCGATTCGAGGCATCCGTGCTCGACTACCACCTCGGCGGCCGCGACATCAGCGAAGTTCTCGCGATGTCGGTCACCGAGGCGGAGAAATTCTTCGGTTCGGGGGAGTCGCGCACCCCCGCCGCTCACGCCATCCTCGTGCGGCTGGCGGATGTCGGACTCGGCTACCTCAGCCTGGGCCAGCCGCTGACGACCCTGTCCGGGGGCGAACGGCAGCGGCTCAAGCTCGCGAGTCAGATGGCCGAGAAAGGCGACGTCTATGTCCTGGACGAGCCGACCACGGGCCTCCACCTCGCCGACGTCGAACAGCTCCTGGGCCTGCTCGACCGGCTGGTCGACTCCGGCAAGTCCGTCATCGTCGTCGAACATCACCAGGCGGTGATGGCACACGCCGACTGGATCATCGACCTGGGTCCGGGTGCCGGCCACGACGGCGGTCGGATCGTGTTCGAAGGGACACCCGCCGATCTCGTCGCCGCCCGGTCGACCCTGACCGGCACCTTCCTCGCGACGTACGTCGGAGCCTGAACAACCCTGAAAACCAGCTATCCGACAATGACCGATAATGCACATTATGTCAGTTTGAATGGAGCTTATGTCAGTTTGAACGAACTAATGTCAGTCCGAACGAACTCATGTCAGTTCAGGCCGGTGGCTCCCACAGCTCGATCGGAAGCCCCTCGGGGTCATGGATACGCGCAAAGCAGCCGTAGTCCGTCGTGTCCCACTCCGGCCGACGCTCGACCGGGATGCCCGCCGCCGTGAGCTCCGCGGCGAGTGCATCGAGTCCCGTGACCCGAAGGTTGAGCATGAACGATTGCTTCTCCGAGAAATAGTCACTTTCGGAGGGAAAAGGCGCGAACACGGTCGGGCCGGCCTGCTGGTGCCAGACACCGGCCTGGCCCGCTTCGATGCCGAGGTGCTCCCGGTACCAGGCTGCCCGGGTGTCCGGATCATTGCTGCGGAAGAAGAGCCCGCCGATGCCCGTCACTGCCATGATTCGCTCCCCGACCCGGTCCCCCGGATGAGCTGGGTCAGAAGTGTCGCCGCGACCTCGTTGCCCTCGTCGGCAAGACGGCTCAGTTCGTCGATGTCCTCCCGCGCCGCGGCGAACTGGGCGAGCTTGTCCGCCGCGAGCTCGTTGCCCTCGTCGACCAGATGGCGCAACTCGTCGATGTCACC
Organism: Cryobacterium breve; assembly: GCF_027594785.1. Classification (GTDB taxonomy): domain Bacteria; phylum Actinomycetota; class Actinomycetes; order Actinomycetales; family Microbacteriaceae; genus Cryobacterium; species Cryobacterium breve_A. The sequence continues at coordinate 438,215 of NZ_CP075584.1, read as the reverse complement.
GCGCTCCCCCGCGAGCCGCGCGAGCTGTTCTCCCGCGAGTTCGTTGCCGGAATCCACCAACGCGCGCAGTTCGACCAGGTCGCCGCGCTCGGCCGCGAGTTCGACGAGCCGGTTCGAGGCCTCTTCGTTGCCCTCCGCGGCCAGGCGACGGAGGGTGGCCAGATCCATTGCGCTCATGGTGCCACGGTAGCGCGCACGTCCCCCGGTTTCCAGAGGTCCGTCTCCCGATTCCCCGGGTTCCCGATCCCCCTCGTCAGCCGTACAGGCGTTAGACCCGTGGCACGCATCACCCGCTCGGTCCTGGTGCAATCGGAGGACTACAGGAAGCGACGGGAGATCCGTTGTCCCCCCGAATTAGGAGATTCGTCGGCGGGCAGTAAGTTTGCAGACGGAGGAAAGGAGTTTCGATGAGCAGAATCGTGGTCACCAACAGCGTGACCCTCGACGGCGTGATGCAGGCGCCCGGCCGGGCGAACGAGGATCGCAGGGACGGCTTCGACCTCGGCGGCTGGGCCCAGCCCTATGCCGACTCGGTGATGGGCAGCGTCATGGCAGCGGGAATCGGCGACGCAGACGCCCTGCTCTTCGGACGCAAGACGTACGCGGACTTCGCCTCGATCTGGCCGGCAATGACCCTGGACAACCCGTACACCGAGGTCATCAACAACATCCCGAAGTACGTGACGTCGAAGACCCTTCCCGGCCCCCTGGCCTGGAACAACTCGATCCTGTTGAACGGCGAGGCCACGACCACCGTGGCGGAACTGCGTGAGCGGCCCGGCAAGGACATCGTCATCCTCGGGAGCGGCGAACTCGTCCGCGCCCTGATGCGCTGGGGCCTGATCGACCAGTACACCCTCCTCATCCACCCGCTCGTGCTCGGCACGGGTCGACGCCTCTTCCCCGATGGCGGTCCCTCTGCGTCCCTCGACCTCGTCGACAGCCGGACGACGAGCACGGGCGTCATCATCGCGACCTATCGCCCCGCCGCCCCGGTCCCACCGGCGCCGCCGGTGCCTCTTCCCGGACTCGCCTGACCTACAGGTCCAGTTCAGATCGGCCGAACTTCTCGCGCAGGAAGCGACTCTGGTCTTCGAGCGCAGCGAGATCTTTCGCGTAGAGCGCGGTACGGATGCGATCGCTCTCGGTCTCGAGCAGGTCGAGCTGCTCGATCAGTTCGTCCTGGGCCGTCTTCTTCCCTTCGATCCGGCTCCCGATGGCAAAGCTGCGTGGCAGGTTCAGGAAGCGCTGGATCGACGTGGGCAGATAGTCGAGGATCATCTGCTCGACCGTGTGGGCCTGGTCAGCCGCTTCGGTGAGATCCGTCCAGCGGGCGACAATCTGATCGAGGGCGTCCAGGATCCGGGCGAGCCGCGCGGTCGCTTCGTCAGGCAGGCGGCGGTTCTCCGCCGTCATCGATCGCCTCAACACGGCCAGCTGGGCGGCGAGGTCCGCCGCTGACGCCACTCCCCCGTTCCCGTGCAATGGTCCGGGCCGCAGGTCGATCCTGTCGCGCGGTGCGACGAGCGCACCGACGAGGTACATCGCGACGACGACACCGGGCCACAGCGGGCCGAGGCCGACGACGACCTGCGCGCCGAGTGCCGCGAGGCCCAATGCCGAACCGACGATGTTCTTGGTGGAGGCGAGCCACCGCGACACGCTACTGGTACCCACGGATGTCCTGGAATGCGCTCGACAGGTCGCCGTTCAACGCGTCGAAGGCCTGGCCTCCCGTGAGCTTCGCCACGCCGGTGAGCTCCTCCACGTTGCCGTTGCCGAAGAGCACGACGTAGGTCGCAATCGAGCGGGTGTCCGCGTCCTGGGCCCCGTAGTACTCCGCGAAGTCCTTCGCCGTGGCCCCGTCGGTGTTCTCGCCGTCGGTCATCAGCACGATCGAGACGAAGGTGTCCGGTCGCTCCGCCTTCTGCTGCCGGGCCAGCGCATAGGCGCGCTCCAGCGAGGCGTAGATGGCCGTGCCACCGTCCGCGGAGAGCCCGTCCGCGACATGACGGATCCGTTGCAAGGCCTCGGTCTTGTCCGCCGCAGGCACGTCGACGATGGTCGGGGCGTCCGGGGCGGTGCTGAACGGGATCAGGGTCACGCGTTCTCGGTTGCGGAATGCTGCGAAACCGCCCGTCGTCGAGGAATCCGCCCCGGCGAGGTTCTTGAGCGCCTGTTGGAGCGCCGTGAGCCGCTCCCCAGCCATCGACCCGGAGGTGTCGAGCACGAAGAGCGTCTGTGCGGGCGCACGCACCGTGTCGAGGTAGGTCTGGATCAGGGTGTTTGCGACGTCGAGGGTGTTCGGGAATGGCGTCTCGAAAAGGATTCCGGCAGGGAAGGCCGACCCGGTGTCGATCCCGGGAACGCCCGGGCGACGATGGGTCTCCGCCACGATCCTCTTCTGGACGGCGTCCGTGGTCAACCAGGCAGTGAGGCTGTCGAAGAGCGGGCGCTTGCCGGCGTCGGCCGAAGCCAGCAGGGTGAGCGGATAGTCGCTCGTGACGACTCCGTCGGTCGGCCGGATGATACTGAGCGGTGCGCCCTTGGTGTCGAGGCCGAGGAGCACGGACTCGTAGTTGATGACGCCGTCGACGAGGGTGGGGTCCGCGACGAACTTGTCGGCGAGGAAGCCGGAGGACCCGGCAGTCAGTTTCTGCCCGGCGAAGAACCGGGTCAGTACAGGACTGACCGCCGTGACGTCCGCATCCGTGAGCGCGGTCCCGGTGCCGGACAGGGCCGTTGCGACGGCGACCAGGGCGCTGAACCCGGAATTCGAGGCCGCGGGATTGGTCATGCCGTAGGTGAACTTGCCGTCGGCGGCTGCGGCGGCGAGGTCAGCCCAGGTCGGCGGGGCGGTGTCCCAGCCCAGCCGGGCCGCCACCGCCGGCCGGAGTCCGAGGACGACCGGTGAGCTCATGATCTTGACACTCGAGGACACGGCCCGGGCGGCACCGGGAAGCAGCGACAGGTACCGGTTGTTCGGGAACCACGTCGCGTCATAACGACCGGTGGCACGACCGGATGCCACGAGTTCCGTTCCGGCGAGGGTACCGGTGTAGTCGAAGACGACCCGGATTCCCAGGTCGGCTGCCGCAGACTCCAGGATGGGAGCCATGTCCTTGACCTCGCTGCCCGCAAGGACCCGAAGAGTCGTGGCGTCGTTGGGCAGGCCGTCCTGCTCGTTCGGCTGCGTAACCGTGCAGCCGGCCAGCACCAGCGCCGTGACCATGGCCAGGCCGAGGCTCTTCAGGAGGCGGCGCATGCTCAGTGGGCTTCCGGCCGGGCTCGCTCGAGGTATGCGGTCGCCTCGGTCAGTCTGGCCTGCAGTGTGTCGACCGTCTGGGCCATCGTCGCGACGGCCTTGAGCTTGTAGCTGTCCAGGGCGTCCATGGTCTCGTAGATGTTCTGGAAGGCCGTTTCCAATGATTCGAGGCTGATGGTGGCGGATGCCGACTGCTCGCTGATGGCGACCGACTGGGTCTTGAGCATCTGCGAGGTCGATACGATCAGGTTCGAGGTCGTCGTGTTCAAGGCGGTGATCTGGTCGAGGACGAGCTTCTGGTTGGCCAGTGCCTGTGCGACGATCACTGCCGTGCGCAGGGCGGAGATGGTCGTCGTCGTTGCCCGCTCAACGCCCTTGATGAGTTCCACGTTGTTCTTTCGCACGACGTCGAGGGCGAGGTACCCCTGGGCGCTCACGGCGAGCTGGGTCAGCAGGTCCTGGTGCTTCTGGCGGATCGTGAAGAGGAGATCGCTCGTGAGCGCGTCCGCCCTGGCCGGGTCGGTCGTCCTGACCGTGTCGATCTGTTCCACGAGCTGGGCGTCGAGTGCGCTCGTGAGCAGGGCGTACTCCTGCAGGCGGTTCATCGTCTCCCAGAGCCGCACTTTCTCCCCCTCCACGGCGGCGTTGTCCTTGAGGAGGGCGTCCTGGCCGTTCTGGAGCGAGTGGATGATCTTGTTGAGCTGGCTCTGTGCGGAGGCGTACCGGGCGAAATAGCTGCGGAGCTTGTCCCGGAAGGGGATCAGGTTCAGGAGGAACTGGGCGACCCCGCCATCGGCCCTGGACGGGTCGAGGTCCTCGATCGTGCCGCGCAGTTCGACAAGGGTGCTGGCAACGCGCCGTTGCGCGTCGGCCTCGTCGCCTTTCCCGCGCGCGGCGGCCAGCGCGGCGACCGGGCGCTGGAGCATCCGGTTGCTGACCTCCGACGCGGCCCGGATCTCGTCCCTGCCCATCTGGGCGACGTCTGAGATCTTCTTCTGGAATTCCGGGGCCGAGGGGTCGAGGTCGATGAGGTCGGCGACGAAGGCTCGTGCGCGTCCGGCGAGTTCCTCGGTGCGGGCATCGTTGACCGGCATCATCGCGCTGGCCTGGGTGCCGCCGATGTCCGGGACCGGGTTCGGGGGCACGAGCACCAGCCCGGTGTCGACGCGCGGTGCCTTCGTCGCGGCAGCGGCCGGCCTTTCGCCCGGTGTGGGAGTGCTCAGATCGAGGGATGCGTCTGCCATGGTGCTCCTTGGTCTCCGGTGGATCGTTCAGCAGGTGGTGCGTTCAATGAGTGTTGTCGGGTCATTTGTCCACGTTCGCGTCCGGCGACGCCAGGGGCGTGTCGTAGCGTCCGCTGATGGTCGTGATCATCGACTCGAGCGTCTCGTAGCTGGGCGGGTCGATGACGTTGACGGGGCTTGCCTGCGCCGTGAGGCCATTGTCGGCGAGTGCTGCCGTGAACACGGCCGGGTCGGCCGGCCGGAACCCGTATTGCGCCGCGAGCCGGGCAAGGCGGGGGTCGGACTGGAGGAGCTCGCCGACCCGGGTTCCCTGATCGGAAAGAGGCACAACGGTGTGCTTCGAGAGCACGGTCGGATCCGGATACATCAGGACCATGTCGGGGGTGATGGCGCTGCGGCCCGTGGCGCTCATCTGTCGGCCGAGGAATTGCGCCTCATAGATCATCACGAGGGGTTTGGACCCGATTCCCTGGGACAGATAGTCCTCGAACGGAGCCTCAGACGAGGAGGCCGAGAAGCCCTGCTCGAGGAAGAGCGCCGCCATCGGGTCGATGACGGCTGTCTCAGCGGCTGCTGAGCTGATGACGCTGTCCCCGTTCGCGACGTAGGACGCGATGGCGAGGTACATCGCCGCGGAGTTCGACTGGCGGATGTCCGTGCTCGAGATCAGGATCGAGCGGGAGCTGTTGTAGGTCGCCGCGGCACCGGGGAGCTGATTCCACCGGGTTCCCGCTGCGACGGCCTTGAGGTATTCAGCGACGTTCAGATGCCAGGTGCCTGCGGCGTCCTGGTTCGCGATCCCCGCGGACTGCAGGAGGGTCACGATCGGCGTGAAGGTCGCGATCGCGAGCGGCGAGTAGAACGGGGAGAACACGCTTCGCGCCCCGGCTTCGCGCCGGATCTTCTCGGCGGCGGGCGCGGAGGACGGGAAAACGAAATCGACGCCGGTGAGGTCGACGGAGGTGGCGATCTGGCGTGATCCCGCCGTGACGACCTCGACGTCGATGCCCTTCTCGGCGAAGACCGCCCGGACGGCCGGATCGTCGAAGAACGGCTTCTTCTCCGAGCCGATGACCCCATGGACGACCGTGAGGTCCGTGGCCCCAGGAGCGGTGCCTGTCGTTCCTCCGAACAGGCGACCACCGACGACGACGACGACCACGCCGACGATGAGCACGCCCGCGAGGACGAGCCCGATCACACGCTTGACTGTGGCGCTCATTCGATGGCTACCGTCTGGATTCGGTGGTACGACGTTGTGCAGGACATCTGCACTGCAGACAATAGGGCATCAGGGGTAAATCTTGGTGAACGCAGGCGTGGTGAACTTAGGCGCTGACCGGCCGTTGCTGGTGTGGGGTCCGAGAATTCAGCCGGGAACGGGCGGGTCATCCGCGGGGTACTGGTGGGTGACCATGCCGAATTCGTTGACCGGTTCGAATGCGTCCCTGTCCCATGCCCCCGGATGGGGCACCGGACAGTTCAGGATCGTGTCGTGTGCGCCGTGCACGATCGTGTGTTCACTCATGGCATGGCCGCACACGGGACACGGCGCTGTGTTGTCCTGCATCATGCGGCCAGCATAGATCCAATCGGGTTGATGTGAGCCGAATTTTTGCTTAGGCCTCGCCGAACCCGGATTCCAGGAGAGAGGCGAGAGCGTCGACCGCCGCAGCCGCGCCGTCACCGGTTGCCGAGAGTTCGACCCGTGCGCCACGCGTCAATCCGAGGCCCATGATGGCCAGCAGGCTCGCGGCATCCCTGCCGTTGACCGTGACCGGAACGCCGAGCGTCGCGGCGAGAGTCACGAACTCCGCGGCGGGACGGGCGTGCAGACCGTCCGCGTTGATCAGGGTCACCGTCCGCGTCACCGTCGAGTCGTCCCTGGCCGGGCCGGACTGGGTATCGGTGGCCGGCACCGGTGCTTGTACCGAGGCCCCGCCGGAGTGCGGTGCCCCGGCCGACCGGGCCGCAGACTCCACGGCGGGCAGGTCGCCGCCGATCTGCGCGGCGACGGCGGCGGCGACGGCGCCCTCGACCAGAGGTGCGTCGACGATGACGACCCGGGATCTGGTCTCATCGTCGAGGAAATCGAGCGCTGATTCCGCGGTCAGGATTGCCGAGCCGAGGTCGCAGAGCACCACGACTCCCCTGCCGGCCTCCGCCGCCTCGATGCCCGCCGCCACTTTGGCGAAACTCGTCCCGATCCGGTCGTCGTCCGTTCCGCCTGCCGGGAGCATGCGCACGGTCGGCGCCATCTGGCGGGCGAGATCGACGAGGCCCTTCGCGATCAGCGAGCTGTGCGACACGAAGACGAGGCCGACGAGTGCGCCGGGGGCGGTGGGCGTCGAATCATTCATCGGCGACCCGCTCGGCGGTCTCGGCTGCCGCACGGAGGAGCAGGGCGCTGGACTGGGCGCCCGGATCGCGATGTCCGATCGCACGTTCCCCGAGATAGCTCGCGCGTCCCTTGTGGGCGACGAGCGGCTCGGTTGCGACGGCGCCGGCCTCCGCGGCATCCGCGGCCTCGACGAGGATGGCCACGGGGCTCGCTCCGGCGCGTTCCGCGGCCGCTGCGGCGTCCACGGCTGGCGTCCAGGCGTCGACCATGGTCTTGTCGCCGCTGGCCGCCTTGCCCCGGAGCACGATTCCGTCGCGAGCCGCCGTCAGCAGTGCAACGACGGCGGCACCGTCCAGGTCGGGCTTCCCCGCTACGGCGACGGCGGCCTTCAGGAACGCCGTGCCGTAGAGGGGCCCTGCCGCGCCGCCCACCGTGGAAATGAGTGTCGTCGCCACCAGTTTGAAGACGTCGCCGGGGACGGCATCTGCCGGGAGCGTATCGAGTTTGCCCAGCACGGCCTGGAAGCCCCTGTCCATGTTCTCGCCGTGGTCGCCGTCGCCGATGTCCCTGTCAAGGGTGATCAGGCTCCACGCGATGGTCGGCGATGACGTCTACACACTGCCGGATCCAGGCTTCAGCCCAGGTGACACTCAGATTCATGGAATCTCCTTCTACCGTCCCCACCGTAGCGCCGCAGTCTGCACCGGCGCATCCCAGAGCTCGGTGAGCTCGTCGTCGAGCTTGAGAACGCTGATGGACATGCCCTGCATTTCCAGGGAGGTAGTGAAATTCCCGACCAGCGTGCGCGTGACGGTGATCCCCTTGGCTGCCAGGACCTCGGCGGCCCTTCGGAAGACGATATAGAGCTCGATCTGGGGGGTTCCGCCCATGCCGTTGACGAGCAGGAGCACGGAGTCCCCGCTCACAAACGGAATGTCCTCCAGAATCGGACCGAGAAGGCGATCGACGATGGCGTCAGCGGGCTCGAGCTGGATCCGTTCCCTGCCGGGCTCGCCGTGGATGCCGATGCCGATCTCGATCTCGTCCTCCGCCAGGGTGAAGCTCGGCTCTCCGGCGTGGGGGACGACACACGGCGTCAGTGCAACGCCCATCGTGCGCACCTGTCCGATGACCTTCTCCGCGACGGCGGCGACGGCGGCGAGGTCGTCGCCGCGTTCGGCCGCCGCCCCGGCGATCTTCTCGACGAGGACCGTCCCGGCGACTCCGCGACGTCCAGCCGTGTACAGCGAGTCCTTCACGGCGACGTCGTCGTTGACGATGACCGTGCGGACCTCGATGCCCTCGGCGAGGGCAAGGTCGGCAGCCGTCTCGAAATTGAGCACGTCACCGGTGTAGTTCTTCACGATGTGCAGCACGCCGGCACCGCCGTTGACCGCCTGCGTCGCCGCGAAGATGGGATCAGGGGTCGGCGAGGTGAAGACCGCACCGGGCACGGCGGCGTCGAGCATGCCGACGCCGACGAATCCGCCGTGCAGCGGCTCGTGGCCGCTTCCGCCTCCGCTGACCAGGCCCACCTTGCCGGACACCGGGGCGTCGGCGCGGACGATGAACGTGGGGTCACTGGATACGCGCACGATGTCTCCGTGCGCGGCCGCAAACCCGGCCACTGCCTCATCGACAACGTTCTTGGGATCATTGACGAGCTTTTTCATGACTCTTCCTTCGGGTCGGATGGTGATGATCGGTCGGCGTCGCAGGCTCCCGGACGATACGGAGCCTGTCCTTAACCTACGCGCACGAACGCGGCGAGGTAAGGGACGAACCACGCCTCTACCTGCCTATTTCGCTCGGGATACCAGCGCGCTATGGCGTTGCCAGTCGCTCACCGCGACCAGGCTGTTCAGCGCTCGAGCCCTACCAAGGAAGGTCAACGTGGACAATATTGGAGTCGTATTCTTGTCGGAGGTCGTGGGCACCGCGATGCTCGTCCTCCTCGGTACCGGTGTCGTAGCCAACGTCGCCCTGGCCAAGAACAAAGGTCTCGGCGGCGGCTTCCTGATGGTCACCATCGGATGGGGTTTCGCCGTCTTCTCCGGCGTTATCGTGGCATACAACTCAGGTGCGCACCTCAACCCCGCCGTCACCCTCGGCCTCGTCGCATCCGGTGCGACCGAATTCGGCTCCGGGGTTCCGGTGAACTTCCTGTCCGTGCTCGTCTACATCGCCGCACAGGCTCCTCGGCGCCATCATCGGCGCCGTGTTCTGCTGGCTGGCGTACAAGCAGCACTTCGACCAGGAACCGAACCCGGCCAACAAGCTCGGCGTCTTCTCGACCGGTCCGGCCATCCGCTCCTACGGCTGGAACCTCGTCACCGAGATCATCGGCACCTTCGTGCTGGTCTTCGTGATCATCGCCTTCGGCGGCGGTCGCCAGGGCGTCAACGGCGGACTGGCCGCGCTCGGCCCGCTTCCGGTGGCCCTGCTCGTGATCGTGATCGGCACTTCGCTCGGTGGGCCGACCGGGTACGCGATCAACCCGGCCCGTGACCTGGGGCCGCGCATCGCGCACTTCCATCCTGCCGATCAAGGGCAAGGGCTCCTCGGACTGGTCGTACTCCTGGGTGCCGGTCGTCGGCCCCATCATCGGCGGCGTCCTCGCAGGATGGGCCTCGTACGCTCTTCTGCCCATTCTCGCCTAGTGCACCGGCCGACCGGCCGGTCCCCCACCGGGACCGGCCGGTCGGCTTCTGCATGTGAATCGCTCCTCAGCACGTCAGCTAGTGAGCTAGTCAGTCAGTATCAGCATGAGTCAGAACAATACAAGGAGGTATTCCATGGCCCAATACGTCATCGCCATCGACCAGGGCACCACGAGCTCCCGGGCGATCATCTTCGACAAGGCCGGGTCGATCGTCTCGACCGGCCAGCTCGAGCACGAACAGATCTTCCCCCAGGCAGGCTGGGTCGAGCACGACCCGATGGAGATCTGGAACAACACCCGTGAGGTCATCGGGCAGGCGCTGTCCAAAGCGAACCTGACCCGGCACGACATCGTCGCCGTCGGCATCACCAACCAGCGCGAGACCGCCGTGGTCTGGGACCGCACCACCGGGCTCCCCCGTCTACAACGCGATCGTCTGGCAGGACACCCGTACCCAGCCCATCGTCGACCGCCTCGCCGCCGACGGCGGCGTCGAGCGCTTCAAGAAGCAGGTCGGACTGCCGCTCGCCACGTACTTCTCGGGCACGAAGATCGTCTGGATCCTCGAGAACGTCGAGGGAGCCAGGGCCAAGGCGGATGGCGGCGAGCTGATGTTCGATGTTCGGCACGACGGACTCCTGGGTGCTCTGGAACCTCACCGGCGGCCTCGAGGGCGGCGTGCACGCGACCGACGTCACCAACGCGAGCCGCACGATGTTCATGGACCTCGAGACCCTGCAGTGGGACGACGACATCCTCGCCGCGTTCGACGTGCCGCGCTCGATGCTGCCCGAGATCCGTTCCTCCTCCGAGGTCTACGGCACGGTCAACGAACACAGCCTGCTGCGCGAGGTCCCGATTTCGGGCATCCTCGGCGACCAGCAGGCCGCGACGTTCGGCCAGGCCGCGTTCGACGCGGGCGAGGCGAAGAACACCTACGGCACCGGTAACTTCCTGATCTTCAACACCGGCACCGAGATCGTCCACTCGAAGAACGGCCTCCTCACGACCCTCGGCTACAAGCTCGGCGACGCGGAACCGCACTACGCACTCGAGGGGTCGATCGCCGTCACCGGAGCGCTCGTGCAGTGGCTGCGCGACAACCTCGGCATGATCAGTTCATCCGAAGAGGTCGAGACTCTCGCAAAGTCCGTCGACGACAACGGCGGCGCCTACTTCGTGCCCGCGTTCTCGGGGCTGTTCGCGCCGTACTGGCGCTCGGACGCCTGCGGCGCCCTCGTCGGGCTGACCCGGTTCGTGAACAAGGGCCACATCGCCCGGGCAGCACTCGAGGCGACCGCGTTCCAGACCAGGGAGGTGATCGACGCGGTCAACGCCGACTCCGGGGTTCCGCTCACCGAGATCAAGGTCGACGGCGGCATGATCGCCAACAACACGCTCATGCAGTTCCAGGCCGATATCCTCGGCGTGCCCGTCGTCCGGCCCGTCGTCGCGGAGACCACGGCGCTCGGTGCGGCATACGCCGCGGGGCTCGCGGTGGGTTTCTGGAGCGATCTCGACGAACTCCGCGCCAACTGGCAGGAAGACAGCCGCTGGACCCCGCAGATGACCGTCGCCGAGCGCGACCGGCAGCTGCGCAACTGGAAGAAGGCCGTCACGAAGACCTTCGGCTGGGTCGACGAGGACGTGCTGTAAGAAGAACACCTCACCGTTTCGACGGAGATTTTGGCGCTGTCGAAATCTCCGTCGAACCGGTTGAGGGCTCGCTGTTCGGGTCTGGCGGCTACACGCGACTGGCGGTGACCCATTCGGCCAGTTTCGCCGCAGCCGCCCCGGAGTCGATGGATTCCGCTGCCACGGCCAGCTTGTCGCGGAAACGGTCGAGGATGCTCGACTGCGCGGACACCGGATTCTTCGCGAGATCGAAGGCGACGAGTCCGGCCGCCGCATTGAGGAGCACGATGTCCCGCACGGCGCCCGCCTGCCCGGCGAGCGTCTGGTGCACCACTTCCGCGTTGTGTGCCGGGTCTCCGCCGACGAGTTCGCTCATCGAGGCGCGGCGGATGCCGAGATCGCGCGGGTCGATGTCGTGCTCGGTCACGAGACCCCTCGACACCTCCCAGACATGACTGTGGCCGGTCGTCGTGAGCTCGTCGAGTCCGTCGTCCCCGCGAAACACCAGCGCCGCCGCTCCCCGGGTCTGGAAGACGCCGACGATGAGCGGAACTCGGTCGAGGCCGGCCACGCCGACGGCGGAGGCCTCCGGGCGAGCCGGGTTGCAGAGCGGCCCGAGGTAGTTGAAGACGGTCGGGATCCCCAGTTCGGACCTGACCGCTCCGGCGTGCCGGAAACCGGGATGGAACGCGGCGGCGTATGCGAAAGTGATTCCCGTCGCCTCGAGGATCGCCCCGACCTTCTCCGCAGACAGGGTGAGGTCGATCCCGAGGGCCGACAGGACGTCAGATGCCCCCGATGCCGAACTCGCCGCCCTGTTCCCATGCTTGATGACAGGAACGCCCGCGCCGGCACAGACGATCGACGCCATCGTCGAAATGTTGACAGTGCCGAAACGGTCGCCGCCGGTGCCGACGATGTCGAGGGCCATCGGGTTGACCGGGAGGGCGACGGCGTGGTCGAGGATGGCGTCCCGGAAGCCGACGATCTCATCGACGGTCTCGCCCTTGGCGCGCAGGGCGACGAGGAACCCGGCGATCTGGGCCGGCGTCGCGTTGCCCTGCATCACCTGTTCCATGCTCCACGCCGCGTCGGACACGCTCAGGTCCTCCCCGTTGAGCAGGGCGCTGAGGACATTGGGCCAGGACTGGATATCGAGCATGAACCCGATCTTAAGCGAATCCGCTGCCGGGTTCCGAATCTGCCCCAGCGGCGCTTTCGTTCCAATCTGGTCACCTTTTGGGCAAATGACCCACCCGCATCCGCATGGTGCGCACCCCCGCTGCGAAATCGGCCATAATGGACGAGTGACGAGCCCTTCGATAACTTATTCAGCCACAGCGCCCGTGGTAAATCGGCCCAACAGCGTTGCTGTCGGCACCATTGTGTGGCTGGGCAGCGAAGTCATGTTCTTCGCCGGCCTGTTCGCCATCTACTTCACGCTGCGGTCGACCTCGCCGGAACTGTGGCAGTTCGAGGCCGAGAAGCACAACTTCCCCTACGCGCTCGTGAACACCCTGATCCTCGTCTCCTCGTCGATCACGTGCCAGTTCGGCGTGTTCGCCGCTGAGCGTCTCCAGGCCCGCTCAACGGGCTGGAAGCCCAGCCAGTGGGGCATGGTCGAGTGGTTCTTCCTGACCTACGCCCTCGGCGCCGTCTTCGTATCCGGGCAGATCTGGGAGTACGCCACCCTGGTCTCCGAGGGTGTTTCGCTGCAGAGCAACGCATACGGTTCGGCGTTCTATCTCACCACCGGCTTCCACGGCATCCACGTCACCGCCGGCCTGATCGCCTTCCTCCTCGTGATCGGCCGCGGGTTCGCGGTCAAGAACTTCGGTCACAAGGAGGCGACGAGCGCCATCGTCGTCTCGTACTACTGGCACTTCGTCGATGTCGTCTGGATCGGCCTCTTCCTCGTCATTTACGTCCTCAAATAGAGATCCGGAGCGGACACCTCAGAATGACCACGACCAACACCCCCAAGCCGGCCCGCGTGCGCAAATCCGGCCGCCGCAGCCCACTTGCCAGTGTCGCCCTGATCGCCATCGGACTGCTCTTCACCGGCGGCGCCTATGCGCTGTTCAGCACGAGCACCGCGAGCGCCCAGACCGATGCCTCGTCTCAGCAGACCATCGGAGAAGGTCAGAAGCTGTTCGCGAGCAACTGCGCCACCTGCCACGGCCTCGGCGCCGCCGGAACCGGATCCGGGCCCAGCCTCATCGGTGTCGGTGCGGCCTCCGTCGACTTCCAGGTCGGCACCGGCCGGATGCCCATGCAGATGGACGGTCCTCAGGCAGAGAAGAAGGCCGTCTCGTTCACGGAAGAACAGATCGCAGCCCTCGCCGCCTACGTCGCCTCCCTCGCCCCCGGACCGGCCGTCCCCGATGCGCGCTACCTCGACGCACAGGGCGACTCCGCGAAGGGCGCAGAGCTCTTCCGCATCAACTGCGCCATGTGCCACAACGTCGCGGGCGCCGGAGGTGCCCTCACCCAGGGCAAGTTCGCCCCCGCTCTCGACGGCGTGTCCGCCCAGCACATCTACGAGGCCATGATCACGGGGCCGCAGAGCATGCCGGTCTTCAACGACATGAACATCTCCCCGGAGAGCAAGCGCGACATCATCACCTACCTCAAGTACCTCGAGAACAACCCGTCCCCGGGCGGCTACGCCCTCGGCTCGCTCGGCCCCGTTTCCGAAGGACTGTTCCTCTGGATCTTCGGACTCGGCGCGATCGTCGGGTTGACGGTGTGGATCACCGCGAAATCGAACTGACCCGCATCCGAACAGGGCGCGGAATCAGAAGCATGCAGCAGACACACCTGCTCGGCACACAACTGCACGACACACAGCAGACAAAGGAGCACAATGGCCACGGACGATAACAGCGGGAAGGACCTCACCGCTGCTGACTCCGGCGCCGGGCACAACCCCGCAAACGCCGGCACGGCCGTTGTCGTGCGCGACGCCGTGGACAACCCTGGATTCCCGCCGCACCGCCCCCGCGTCACCGACCTGAACCCGAGCGCCGAACGCCGTGCCGAGCGCACGGTCTACACGCTCTTCTACCTGTCGATCGTCGGCAGCGTCTTTGCGATCGCCGCGTACATGGCGTTCCCGATCGTGGACACCGACCCGGGTTCCGTGCGGCTGAACAACCTCTTCATTGGCCTCGGCCTCGCCCTCGCGCTGCTGGCGATCGGCATCGGCGCCGTCCACTGGGGCAAGGCGCTGATGAGCGACCACGAAGGCATCGACGTCAGGCACCCTGTCCGCGGCTCGGAGGAGACCAGGGCACGGGCCGTCGAGATCTTCGCCGAGGCAAACGAGGAGTCCGGGATCGGACGCCGCAGCCTCATCCGCAACAGCCTGATCGGTGCGCTCATCGCCTTCCCCCTTCCCGCGGTCGTTCTCTTCCGCGGCCTCGGTCCGATGAACGAGAACCCCTCTGAGTTGCTCACCCACACGATGTGGACGAAGGGGACCCGCCTGGCGATCGACCCGACGGGTACGCCGATCAAGGCGTCCGACGTCACCCTCGGCTCCGCCTTCCACGTCATTCCGGAAGGTCTGCAGGACCTCCCGAGCGGTCGCCTGGAAGAGAAGGCCAAGGCCGCCGTCCTGCTGATGCGGCTCAAGCCCGAGGACCTCAACGAGCTCCCCGAGCGTGCAGGCTGGTCGTACGACGGCATCGTCGCGTACTCCAAGATCTGCACCCATGTCGGCTGCCCCGTGGCCCTCTACGAACAGCAGACCCACCACCTGCTCTGCCCGTGCCACCAGTCACAGTTCGACGTGTCGAACCACTGCGAGGTCATCTTCGGACCGGCCAAGCGGCCGCTCCCCCAGCTGCCCATCGCGGTAGACTCTGAGGGCTACCTCATTGCGCAGAGCGATTTCACTGAACCCGTCGGACCGAGTTTCTGGGAGCGGCATTGAGTATCACGAAAACGACCACAGGCGTGGTCGAGACGACGAAGAGCAACGGCGGCTTCACGGGCGCGGCGGCGAATTACATCGACGAGCGCACGAGCATCTCCACCGCGGTGAAGGAACTCGGCCGGAAGATCTTCCCCGACCACTGGTCCTTCCTCCTCGGTGAGGTCGCCCTCTACAGTTTCGTCATCATCCTGCTGTCCGGGACGTTCCTGACGTTCTTCTTCAGCGCCTCGATGGCCCCCGTCCACTACGAGGGCTCCTACGTGCCGCTCAAGGGCGTCGAAATGTCCGCGGCGATGTCCTCATCGCTCAACATTTCCTTCGACATCCGCGGCGGCCTCCTGATGCGCCAGGTGCACCACTGGGCGGCACTGCTGTTCGTGGCGTCGATCGGCCTGCACATGCTCCGGATCTACTTCACGGGCGCGTTCCGCAAGCCCCGCGAACTCAACTGGGTCATCGGCTTCATCCTCTTCATCCTCGCGATGGCCGAGGGCTTCACCGGCTACTCCCTCCCCGACGACCTGCTGTCCGGCAACGGCCTGCGCATCATCGACGGAATGGTCAAGGGGATCCCGCTGGTCGGAACCTGGATCTCCTTCCTCCTCTTCGGCGGAGAGTTCCCCGGCGAGGCGATCGTAGGACGGCTGTACTCGCTGCACATCCTGCTGCTGCCGGCCATCATCATCGCCCTCATCGCAATGCACCTGCTCTTCGTCGTCGTGCACAAGCACACCCAGTACCCCGGTGCCGGGCGTACGAACCAGAACGTCGTCGGCTACCCGGTGCTGCCGGTGTACGCCGCCAAGGCCGGTGGATTCTTCTTCATCGTCTTCGGCGTCGTGATGTTGATGGCTTCGCTGTTCACGATCAACCCGATCTGGAACTACGGTCCCTATGACCCCTCCCCGGTCTCGGCCGGCACCCAGCCCGACTGGTACATCGGCTTTGCCGATGGGGCGCTGCGCCTGATTCCGCCGGGGCTCGAGTTCGTCTGGCTCGACCGCACCTGGTCGTTCAACATCCTGATTCCTCTGGTCAGCCTCGGACTCTTCATCCTCGTCGTGCTGATCTACCCGTTCATCGAGGCCTGGGTGACCGGGGACAAGCGCGAGCACCACATCCTCGACCGTCCGCGTAACGCTCCGACCCGCACCGCGATCGGCGCCGCCGGCGTCACCTTCTACGCCGCGCTGTGGTCGACCGCATCCTCGGACATCATCGCCACGCACTTCCACGTGACGATGGAGGGCGTCATCCACGCCTGCCAGTTCGCCACGATCGTCGGACCATTCATCGCGTTCTTCGTCGCCAAACGGGTCTGCCTCGCACTCCAGAAGAAGGATCGCGAGATCGTCCTGCACGGCTACGAGTCGGGCCGGATCGTGCGTCTGCCCGGTGGCGAGTACATCGAGGTGCACCAGCCCGTCGACGAGTACGAGCGCTGGAAGCTCGTGAGCTATTCCGACTACAAGCCCCTGATGATCCGCCCGAACGACCAGGGCAGGATCACGGCCGGCCAGCGCGTGCGCGGCGGACTCTCCCGCTGGTTCTTCGAAGATCGGATCGTTCCGGTCACCACGACGGAACTCGAGCAGAGCCACGGGGATCACCACTAACAAGCGGTCCCACCTTCACCACAACACAACATGAACAGATCGGGCATCGATGTCCCTCCAGACCTTGTCGGAGTGGCTTCGGTGCCCGAACTGTTTCTCGCCTCTCACACCCGCGGGCGACCTCGTGCTGCGATGCTCCGCGGGGCACTCGTTCGACGCCAACCGGCGCGGCTATGTGTCGCTTCTGAGCGGTCGCAGCCATGTGGTGGGTGACAGCGCCGCAATGCTCGATGCGCGTACGGCCTTCCTCGAGGCGGGCTGGTACGCAGACCTGCGGAGTGCCGTCATGACGCTCGTCGCTCCGGAGAGTCCCGATCGGGTCCTCGACATCGGCTGTGGCACCGGGTATTACCTCCGCGGAGTGACCGAAGCCTGCCCGGCCGCCGGATTCCTCGGAATGGACCTCTCCCCCGTCGCCGTCGCCCGCACCGTGGCCGCCGCCCGCGCTGCCTCACGACCCGGACATGCTGCCGTCGCAGACGAGAGGCTCCCGGACCCGCCCCTCGTGGACGGACTCGTCGCCGACGTGTGGACCGACCTTCCGGTCCGGACGGGCATCGCCGACGTGCTCCTGAACGTCTTCGCCCCCCGCAATCCCCCGGAGTTCTATCGTGTGCTCCGGGACGACGGTCTCCTCGCGGTCGTCGTGCCCCACGACGACCATCTCCGTGAGCTTCGTGACGCGGGCCTGGCCCTCGACATCCCGCCGAACAAGGCGGAAGACCTCCGTGTCGCCCTGGGGCCCTGGTTCGCACTCGAGGCCCGCATCGGGGTCTCCGGCCGTCACTACCTCGGCGCGGACGAGGTTGCCGCGCTGATCGGGATGGGTCCCTCAGCCCACCACACGGGGACGGAGACGGTCGCGGACCGCTGGCCCGCCAGGAACCCGGTGACGTTCTCCTTCAACGTGCTCGGCTTCCGTCGCCGCGCCGTGCCCGCTCTCCCCCGTCAACGCGAAAGCGGGTGAATCGCCGGTCTCAGAAGTTGAGACCGACGATTCACCCGCTTTCGCGAACCAGGATGCTTAGCGCGCGAAGTTTCCGCGGTAGTACTCGTACACCCAGCCGATGAGACAGATCACGCCGACGCCGAGCGCGATGATCGAGATCCAGAAGCCGATCGCCAGGCCGAGGAACAGCAACGCCGCACTCGCGGCAAGAAGGATCGGCCACCAGCTCCACGGGCTGAAGAAGCCGACCTCGGGGTCGCCGTCATCGACGTTCGCGTCGAGGCGGTCCTCCGGGAGCTCCCCGCCCTGGGCGCCGTGCACCCGGGAGAGGTAGAACGCGACGAAACTCACGAACACCGAGCTCAGCGCGAGGGCGAAGGTTCCCGCCCATTCGATGCTGTGCTGGTGCGGGTCGACGAGGCCCCAGATGATGTACGCGACCGTTACGAGGGCGAAGAAGCCCGCGAGCAGCCAGAGCAGGTTGGTGTTTGCCCTCATTTATTTGACCTCGTTCGTTCCGGCGTCGTAGACAGGTGCATCGGGACCATCCTTGCCCGGTCCGATTCCGACCGGCATGGCGACCTCGGGGTGGTTGAGGTCGAAAGCAGGGCGCTCCGAGCGGATGCGCGGAATCGACGTGAAGTTGTGCCGCGGCGGCGGGCACGACGTGGCCCACTCGAGGGATGCTCCGAAGCCCCACGGGTCGTTCACCGTGACCTTCGGCGCCTTGCGGGCCGTGATGTACACGTTCAGGAAGAACGGGATCATCGAGACCGCGAGGATCATCGAGCCGATGGTGGAGAGCTGGTTCATCCAGGTGAAGCCGTCCTCCGGAGAGTACGAGGCGTAACGACGCGGCATGCCGACGACGCCGAGCCAGTGCTGCACAAGGAAGGTGGTGTGGAACCCGATGAACAGGAACCAGAAGTGCCACTTGCCGAGGCTCTCGTTGAGCATCTTGCCCGTCCACTTCGGCCACCAGAAGTAGAAGCCGCTGAACATGGCGAACACGACGGTGCCGAAGATGACGTAGTGGAAGTGCGCCACGACGAAATAGGTGTCCGAGACGTGGAAGTCGAGTGGCGGCGAGGCGAGGATGACGCCGGTCAGCCCGCCGAAGGTGAAGGTGACCAGGAAGCCGAGCGCCCACAGCATCGGCGTCTCGAAGGTCAGCGACCCTCGCCACATCGTGCCGATCCAGTTGAAGATCTTCACACCCGTCGGAACGGCGATGAGCATCGTCATGAGCGAGAAGAACGGCAGCAGCACCGAACCGGTTACGTACATGTGGTGGGCCCAGACCGCGACCGACAGGGCGGCGATCGAAATGGTCGCGTAGATCAGCGTCTTGTACCCGAAGATCGGCTTGCGGCTGAAGACCGGGAACACCTCGGAGACGATGCCGAAGAACGGCAGCGCGATGATGTACACCTCGGGGTGGCCGAAGAACCAGAACAGGTGCTGCCAGAGGATGGCGCCACCGTTGGCCGGATCGTAGATGTGCGAGAGGAAGATGCGGTCAGAGGCCGCGGCGAGCAGCGCTGCGGCGAGCACCGGGAAGGCCATCAGTACCAGCAACGACGTGACGAGCGTGTTCCAGGTGAAGATCGGCATGCGGAACATGGTCATGCCGGGGGCGCGCATCGTGATGATGGTCGTGATGAAGTTGACCGCTCCGAGGATGGTTCCGAACCCGGACAGTCCCAGGCCGACCATCCAGAGGTTTCCTCCGACGCCGGGTGAGAACGTCGTACTAGCAAGCGGTTGGTAGGCGAACCAACCGAAGGATGCCGCTCCCTGTGGGGTGAGGAACCCGCCGACGGCGATGAGGCTGCCGAAGAAGAAGGCCCAGAACGAGAAGGCGTTGAGGCGGGGGAAGGCGACGTCGGGGGCGCCGATCTGCAGCGGCATCAGCGAGTTCGCGAAACCGAAGAACAACGGTGTCGCGAACATCAGCAGCATGATCGTGCCGTGCATCGTGAACAGCTGGTTGTACTGCTCCTTGGTCTGAACGACTTCGAGGCCTGGCTCGAAAAGCTGGGCGCGGATGACGAGCGCCATCACACCGGCGAGGCAGAAGTAGACGAACGAGGTGATGAGGTACATGTACCCGATCACCTTGTGGTCGGTGGAGGTGATCCAGCGAACGAGGACGTTGCCCTTGCGCTCGACGCCCGTCGGACGACGCGGGGCGGTCGGGGCGGCCGGCGTCGCGGCTGCTGCGGGTGCGGTTGTGGTCATGGCCTACTTGCCTTCCTCTGCCGCCGGGGCGGACGTGCCCGGAAGATTCTGGTTGCGGTTGTACCCGTTGTCGAGCTGTCCGGTGTTGCCGGCCGTCTTGAGCGAGGCGGTGTATGCCTCGTAGTCGGCCTCAGACACGACCTTGACGTTGAAGAGCATGAGCGAGTGGTACTCACCGCAGAGCTCTGCGCACTTGCCGGAGTAGGTGCCGATCCGCTCGGGGATGACCGACATGTAGTTGGTCTTGCCGGGGATCATGTCCTTCTTGTAGAGGAAGTCGATGACCCAGAAGGAGTGGATGACGTCACGGGACTCGAGCGCCAGTTCGATCTTCTTGCCCACCGGGAGGACGAGAGTCGGCAATTCGGATTCGACGAGCGAACCCTTGGGGCCGTCGAGGTTCGGCTGGCCCTGGATGCCCGCGGAGTAGACGTCCTCGTTGACGTAGTTGAAGTCCCAGGCCCACTGCTTGCCGATGACTTCGATCTTCACGTCCGGAGAGTCGAACCGTGCCTCGATCGCGGCCTGGTCCCTCGCGGTGAATGCGAAGAAGCCGATGACGAGGATGAGGGGGACGATCGTGTAGAAGATCTCGATCGGCATGTTGTACCGCAGCTGCACCGGGAGTCCGGTCTGGCCCTTGCGGCGCCGGTAGACGACCACGGCCCAGATCGTCAGGCCCCAGGTGATCAGGCCGACGACCAGCAGCACGATCCAGGATGTCGTCCAGAGACCGGCTACGCGGTCGGTCTGGTTCGTCACCGCCGGTTCGCCCTCGACGAAGCCGGGCAGGAAGCCGTGGAGCCTGGGCTTGGGTGCACCCCGCTAGAACAATGACCAACGACGCTGCGATCGGAATTGCAGCCCATCGGAGACGGTGGTTTTTGCGCACCAGTAACCTTTCGGGGAGTCTCGACATCACTTCATCGGAAGTGCCTCTGTGTGAATGACAGCCTACTGCGCGGGATGAGCTCCGGGGTGCAGCGCAGGCGCTGATCCGGTAACGAATCCACGCCAAGATGCCGGGCGGCCCGCCCGGCATCCTACGTATTCCCTAGCTGAACGAGTCGCCACAGGCGCAGCTTGCCGCCCGCGTTGGGGTTGTCGATGGTGAAACCCTGCTTCTGGATGGTGTCCTCGAAGTCGATGGAGGCGCCGTCCAGGTACGGGACGCTCATCTTGTCGACAACGACCTCGACGCCGTCGAAATCGACGAGTGCGTCACCGTCGAGCACACGCTCGTCGAAGTAGAGCTGGTAGATAAGGCCGGAACAGCCGCCGGGCTGGACGGCGACGCGGAGGCGCAGGTCCTCGCGGCCTTCCTGGGCGAGCAGGCTTCGTACCTTCAGTGCTGCGGCCTCGCTCAGGCCCACTCCGTGGGCGGCGGTGCTGGTTGTGATGGTGTCGGTCATGACGCTCCTTGCGCTGTGCTCGAATTCTGACAGATTCTACCTGCAGCAACGGTGAGACCGCCGCAGTAATTCCCGCTTGGCGGCCTTCGGCCGCTGACCCGGGCGGATGCGCTCACCGGTCGGCCGGAGTCCCCGTGCGGCGGTTGAGCCGGTCGAGCAGGAAGGCCTCGGCGAGGACCGCCCGTTTGAACACGCCCAGGTGCAGGGACTCGTTGGGGCTGTGCGCCCGGGAATCGGGGTCTTCGACGCCCGTGACGAGGATCTGGGCCTCCGGGAACACCCGGACGAGGTCCGAGATGAACGGAATGGAGCCGCCGATGCCGACGTTGACGGGGGGCTTGCCCCAGGCATCCGTCATCGCCCCGAGGGCGAGGGGCACGGCCCAGCCGCTGTCGTCGACGAGGAACGCCTCGCCGGTGTCGACGTCGTCGATCGTGATGGTCGCCCCATACGGAACGTGGGCGCGCAGGTGTGCCTCGAGGGCTCGGTAGGCCTCGACAGCGGGCTGGCCGGGAGCGATCCGGGTGCTCAGCCGCACGCTCACGACCGGGGACAGGGTGTTCGAGGCGTTCGCGACGCTCGGCGCGTCGATGCCCGTGATCGTGATGGCCGGCTGCGACCAGAGCCTGCTGAGCAGCGGGCCGTGGCCGATGGGCGTGGCACCGTCGAGGAGCCCGGTCTCCAGACGCAGTTGTTCCTCGGTGTATTCGGGAGTCGGGACGTCCCGGCTTGTGAGCCCGTCGACGGCCACGGAGCCGTCTTCCGCGTAGAGGCTCGCGAGGAGGCGCACGGTGGCCATCATGGCGTCCGGTACCGCTCCCCCGTACATGCCGGAGTGGGACGCATGTTCGAGGGTGCGGACGGTCAGGCGGAAGGTGACGTTGCCGCGCAGGGCGACCGTGAGGGCGGGGGTGTCCACATCCCAGTTGTTCGAGTCGGCGACGACGATGACGTCAGCGCGGAGCGACTCCCGGTTGTCCTCGAGGAATGCCGCGAATGAGCGACTGCCGAATTCCTCCTCGCCCTCGATGAACACGGCGATTCCGAGGTCGAAGTCGGGACCGGCGGTCTCGGCCAGTGCCCGGATCGACGCGACGTGTGCCATCACGCCTGCCTTGTCATCCGCGGCTCCCCGGCCGTAGAGCCGATCTCCGCGGACGGTCGGCTCGAACGGAGTGGATTCCCAGTCGATGTCGTGGCCGGGGGGCTGCACGTCGTGGTGGGCGTAAAGCAGGACGGTGGGACGGCCGTTGCGGGCCGGCCGGTGCGCGAGGACGGCAGGCTGGCCCAGTTCGGCGGTGCCGGGAATTCCGGAACGGGTCACGACGACCTCGTCGAAGACGTTGAGCCCGCGGACCAGGTCGGCGACGGCCTCCGCGCTTTCCGCCACCCTGGCCGGATCGAACGCGTCCCAGGACACGGACGGGATGCGGACGAGGGCACACAGGTCGGCGATCGTGGCGGGAAGGGCGGCCTCGACGGCGGCGCGCACGGGCGCATCCGCGATCCCGGCTTCGGGTGCAGTATCTGGAGTAACGGTCATCAGGTAATCTTAATCCAACTAATTGCAAGGAACTGATGTGGCCAAGCCAGTGAACCCAGACGCACAATCGCCGATTGAATCGATCGACGAGACGAGGGCGCGCCTCGCCGCCGCCCACCCTGCCGGCCACCCGGAAGGAAAAGGCCAGCCGACGCCGAGCCGTAAGGAGCAGGAGGCCGCCAACCGGCGCCCCCTCGTGCCGGACGACCGCAAGCTCGCCGCACGCCAGGCACGTGCCAAGTCCGCGGAGACCCGCGACAGGGCCAGGATCGGCATGGCCGCAGGTGAGGACAAGTTCCTCCCCGTCCGCGAGCGCGGCCCGCAGAAGCGCTTCGTGCGCGACTACGTGGACGCCCGCGTGAACATCGGCGAGTTCATGATCCCGGTCATGTTCCTCGTCATCTTGCTCACCTTCTTCCCCGACCGCAACGTGCAGACCTACGGGATCCTCGCCCTCTGGGCCTTCTTCCTGATCGCCGTCGTGGACTGCGTCCTGCTCGGCTTCACCCTGACCCGCAAGGTCAAGGCGAAGTTCGGCGACGCCAAGGCGGAACGCGTGCGCTGGTACGCGGCGATGCGCGCCCTCCAGCTGCGAGCGATGCGGCTTCCGAAGCCCCAGGTCAAGCGCGGCCAGTACCCCGCCTGAGCCTCCTTCTGCCCTTCCTCAGGCCCGTTCCCCTCGGGGGGCGGGCCTGACGCGTTCCCCGGCGGATGCCGCGGCTACGCTCCGAACGCACCGTCGCGGATCACTGGGACGCGCAGTTCCTCATCCGTGAGCGAACCGTGCTGGCCGATCATCGACCTGGCCGACTGGTTCGGCTCGCGGGAGTCATAGTATGCCACGGCCTTCCGTGCTGCGACGATCACGTCACCGATCCTCGGCAGGACCTCGTCGTCGACGCTGCCGAACAGTCCGGCCGTGACGGCCTCCGCACGCGTGAAGATCCAGGCCCGCTCGCCCTCGACCTCGCGCCAGGTCTCCGCCAGCGCGGTCGCTGCCTCCGATCCGGACCCTGCGGCCTCCCCGGCGGTCTCGTCGAGGTACAGGTAGAGGCAGCGCGGGTCTCCCCCGATGTGCCGCACCGGGGCGACGAGTTCGGGAACGCTGTCGAAGAGCACGTGTTTCGTGGCGGGAACGTCGAGGACACCGTGGTCGGCGGTGACGATGAGCCCCTCGTCCCGGCGTAGTCCGGCAGCGAAGCGTCCCGCCGCGGAGTCGAGGGCTTCGAGGGCCGCGAGCCATTTCGCGGACTCCCAGCCGTGCGCGTGCGCGGCAACGTCGAGTTCGGGCACGTACAGGTAGACGAGGGCGCGCGGCTCGGCATCGAGCAGGGCGCGGGCCGCCGCGAACCGATCGGCGATGCCCTCCGCCGGCACGTAGCGGGCGCCGCGGAGGGACGCCAGGGTGAAGCCGGAGTGGGCGTACCGCTTCGGGCCGATGGTGAAGCTCGGCACACCGTCGTCGGTGGCGCGCTCGAAGACGGTACGGGTCCGCTGCCAGGTGTCCGGCGGCATCCGGTCGTCCCAGCCGCTCAGCTGGTTGACGACCCTGTCGTTGGCGGCGTCGAGGGCCCGGTAGCCGACGAGACCGTGCCGGCCGGGTTCGACCCCGGTGGTCAGGCTGGTGATCGCGGCGGCGGTCGTGGCGGGGAAGACGGTGTCGACGACCCCGGCCCTGGTCAGTTTCGAGGTGAGGTAGCGCGCATGGCCGGCCCTGGCCCGCAGCGAGCTGACACCGAGGCCGTCGACGAGCACGACGACGGCCTTGTCGACGGCAGCGAGGTGGAGTGCATTCTCCCGGCCGAGGACCGCCGAGAGGCAACTTGACAGGACGTCGGCAAGGCGCAGCGCACTGAATTGGCGGGCCGGTAGCATGGGGGGCATTGGGTCAAGTCTGTCACGGACCGGGCCCTGCACTGGCGCGCAGCCTGCGCGCCCACCCGATCGTGCCGCTGGTCCTGCCACCGGAGCACCCCAAGCAGAATTCACGAATGAGCCGCACACCCGCTACCCCGCCCGCAGCTTTCACCGAACGCATCGAGGACGTCGACGTCTCGACGGAGATGCAGGGATCGTTCCTGGAGTACGCGTACTCGGTGATCTACTCCCGTGCCCTCCCGGACGCGAGGGACGGCCTCAAGCCCGTGCAGCGCCGGATCCTCTACCAGATGGCCGAGATGGGCCTGCGTCCGGACAAGGGCCACGTGAAGTCGGCGCGCGTCGTCGGCGAGGTGATGGGGAAGCTGCACCCGCACGGCGACACCGCCATCTACGACGCGCTCGTGCGGATGGCCCAGGCCTTCACCCTCCGCGTGCCCCTCATCGACGGCCACGGCAACTTCGGTTCCCTCGACGACGGCCCCGCCGCACCGCGGTACACCGAGGCGCGCCTCGCAGCCCCCGCCCTCGCGATGACGGAGAACCTCGACGAAGACGTCGTCGACTTCGTCCCGAACTACGACAACCAGCTGACCCAGCCGGACGTGCTCCCCGCCGCGTACCCGAACCTGCTCGTCAACGGGGCAGCGGGCATCGCCGTCGGAATGGCGACCAACATGGCGCCGCACAACCTCATCGAAGTCGTCGGCGCGGCCCGGCACCTGCTCGCCCACCCCGACGCGACGCTCGACGAGCCTGATGGAA
The DNA here is from genome assembly GCF_027594785.1 of Cryobacterium breve. GTDB lineage: Bacteria > Actinomycetota > Actinomycetes > Actinomycetales > Microbacteriaceae > Cryobacterium > Cryobacterium breve_A. The sequence goes on along the minus strand of NZ_CP075584.1, from coordinate 412,724 downwards.
TACGTGCCGGGTCCCGACCTGCCGACCGGGGGCACGATCGTCGGCCTCGCCGGGATCAAGGACGCCTACCTCACGGGCCGCGGCAGTTTCAAGACTCGCGCAAAGGTCTCCGTCGAGGCCATCACGGCCCGGAAATCGGGCCTGGTCGTCACCGAACTCCCCTATCTCGTCGGCCCGGAGCGGGTCATCGAAAAGATCAAGGACGGCGTCACGTCCAAGAAGCTCAGCGGCATCTCCGACGTCACGGACCTCACCGACCGCACCCATGGCTTGCGGCTCGTGATCGGCATCAAGACCGGCTTCAGCCCCCTGGCCGTTCTGGAGCAGCTCTACCGGTACACCCCCCTCGAAGACTCCTTCAACATCAACGCGGTCGCCCTCGTGGACGGCGGACCGCAGACCCTCGGCCTGCGCGAGCTCCTCTCCGTCTACGTCGGCCACCGGATCGAGGTCGTCACCCGGCGCAGCGCCTACCGCCTGGCCAGGCGCAAGGAACGACTGCACCTCGTCGAGGGCCTTCTCGTCGCCATCGTCGACATCGACGAGGTCATCCAGGTGATCCGCACGAGCGACGACACCGAGCAGGCCCGCACGCGCCTGATCGACGTCTTCTGAGCCTGAGCCAGATCCAGGCCGAGTACATCCTCGAACTCCGGCTGCGCCGCCTCACCCGTTTCTCCCAGATCGAGGCTCGAGGCCGAACGCGACCAGGCTCCTCGCCGAGATCGCCCTCCTGGAAAAGCTGCTCGGGAGCAAGCAGGCCATCCGCACCCTCGTCTCCGACGAGCTCGCCGCCGTCGCCGAGAAGTTCGGCACGCCCCGCCGCACCCTCCTCACCGAGGCGAAGCCGAGCATCGCCGGCGCCGTCGCCAAACGCAACGCCCCGGTGCTCGAACTCACCGACACGCCGACCCGGGTCTACCTGAGTGCGACCGGCCGCATCGCCAGGGTCGACCTCGCCGCCATCGGGCCCGCCGATGACAACCCCTTCGATCTCGATCCGCTCCACACTGAGACCGCCCAGACCGAGACCGGTGATGCGGCATCCGCGCCCCGCACCAGGACCGTGCCGACCCAGCGCCGCAGCAAGCACGACGCCGTTCTCGGGACCCTCGACACGACGAGCCGCGCCGAGGTCGGCGCCGTCACGAGCCGCGGCAGGCTCATCCGGTTCACACCGGTCGACCTGCCGGTCATGCCTCCCACGTCCATCCAGCTCGGGGCAGGCGTACGCGTGGCCGACTACCTGGGCCTGACCGACCGGTCCGAGACGGTGCTCGCGCTCGTGTCCCTCGAGTCCGACCGCTCCATCGCACTCGGAACGGCGTTCGGGACCGTCAAGCGCGTCGTCGCCGGCGACTGGGCCAACCGACCGGACTTCGAGATCATCCAGCTCAAGCCGAAGGACGCCGTGATCGGCGCCGTGCAGGGCGCGGAGGACGACGAACTCATCTTCGTCACGTCCGACGCCCAGGCTCCTGCGCTTCCCGGCGGCGTCGGTGCGGCCGCAGGGTCGGCTCGCCGGCGGCATGGCCGGGATCAAGCTCGCGGCGGATGCGCGGGCCGTGTTCTTCACGAGCCTGCCGGCCGACGACGCGGAGACCGCCGTCGTCGCGACCGTCGCCGCGTCCAGCCACACCCTCGCCGGCACAGACCCGGGCAGCGCCAAGGTCTCCGAGTTCACCGAATTCCCCGCGAAGGGGCGCGCGACGTCCGGCGTCCGCGCCCATCGCTTCCTCAAGGGAGAGGACGCCATCGCGGTCGCCTGGGTCGGTCCGATGCCGGCCCGTGCGGTCGGTCCGGATGGATCGCCGCGCACCCTTCCGGAGACGGGGGCACGGCGCGATGCCTCTGGAACGATGCTCGAAGCCCTGATCGGCACGATCGGTGCCCGGATCGCCTGATCCCGCCCGTCGGTCCGGGCGGCCCCGGCGGTCTGAGCGTTCCGCCCGCCCGGCTCTCCCGGCTCTCCCGGCTACAGTGTTCGGATGACTACACTTCCCGGCTCTGTCGTCCTCGTCGTCGGCGCGACGGGCGGCCTCGGCCGCGAAATCGCCAGGCAGCTCTCCGCCGCCGGCGCGACGCTCGTCCTGGCCGGGCGTGACGCGGCCAGGCTCGAAGCCCTCGGGATCCCCGGCACCATCGTCACGGGCGACCTGACCGACGCTCCGGCCGTCGACGCCCTCGTCGCGCGCGCAGTCCTGGCCAACGGAGGGCTCGACGGCGTCGTCAACGCGGCGGGTGTCGTCGCGTTCGGGCCGGCCCGAACGCTCACGGACGCCACCCTCGAGGAACTCTTCACCGTCAACGCGCTCGCGCCCATCCGGCTTCTCCGCGCCGCGACGGACAGCCTCGCGGCATCCGCGGCCGCCGGAAGGGAACCCTTCTTCGTGACTCTCAGCGGCGTCGTGAGCGAGAGCCCGACCGCCGGCCTCGCTGCATACTCGGCCTCCAAGGCCGCCCTCGCCGCATTCGGCCAGGCCGCAGGGCGAGAACTTCGGCGCAGCGGCATCCGCGTGATGGACGCCCGCCCAGGCCACACCGAAACAGGTCTCGCCGACCACCCGATCTCAGGCGTCGCGCCCGCCTTCCCTGCCGGTCTCCACCCAGGGGACGTCGCGGCGCGGATCGTCGCCGCCATCGCCGCCGGGGAGCGCGACCTGCCCAGTTCCGCGTTCGCCCCACCCGCCTGAGCGCCGCAGACCGGCGTTCGCTAGATCGTCGACCAGCCGCCGTCGGACATCAGGACGGCGCCGTTGACGTTGGGTGAGTCCTCGCTCAGCAACCAGCAAATGGACGCGGCGAGTTCCTCCGGCTCCGCGGGGGCCGGAATGGTCGTCTGCATGATCGGTCCCAGGCGCTCAGCGGCCCACGCGGAGAGGAACGGAGCCTCGATGTTCGTCTTGACCGCGCCGGGAGCGACCGCGTTGCACCGCACCCCCTTCGGCCCGTAGAACAGCGCAGTGCTCTTGGTCAGTCCGATCACGGCATGCTTGGACGCACTGTACGTCGTGCCGGACGCCCCGGCGCGGATGCCCGCCTCGCTTGCGATGTTCACGATTCGCCCGAAACCGGCCGAGACCATGCCGGGAAGCACGGCGCGCATCAGCCGCATCTGCGACGTCACGTTGACCCGGAAGACCCGGTCCCAGACCTCATCGGTGATCTCGGCGGTCGGCAGGAACGAGTCCATGATCCCGGCATTGTTGACCAGCCCGTCGACCGTGGGGCCCGCGGCCAGGAAGAGCGCGTCGACGTCAGCCTGCAGGCTCACGTCGCCGGTCACGCCGACGAGCCGATCGCTTCCGCCATCCTCCTGCAGCACGGCGAGTCGCTCGGCGGAGATGTCGGCGGCGATGACCCGGGCGCCCTCACTGAGGAGCCGGAGCGCCGTCGCCCTTCCGATGCCGCTGCCCGCCCCGGTCACGATGATGGTCCGGCCGCTGAATCGTGCCGGCTGGAACGGTGCCTGGTCCGCCTGAGTGTTCATCTGTTGCGCCCTCCGCCTGTGCCGGCGCCAATGCCGGCAGTGTGCGGTGACCATATCACCGCAGATCAGGCATTACACGTCGATGCGGTCCCTGCTGAGCTTGTCAGAGCTGTCGATGATGAACTCCTTGCGCGGGGCGACGTCGTTGCCCATCAGGAGTTCGAAGACCTTGCCGGCCTGCTCGGCATCGGCGACCCGCACGCGGCGGAGCATCCGGTGCGATCTCTCCATCGTCGTCGTCGCCAGCTGGTCCGCGTCCATCTCGCCGAGCCCCTTGTACCGCTGGATCGGATCCTGGTACCGCTTGCCGCTCTTCTTCAGGGCCGCGAGCACGCTGTGCAGTTCGGGCTCCGAGTAGGTGTAGATGGTCTCATTGGGCTTCGAGCCCGGGTTCATCACGACCACCCTGTGCAGGGGCGGCACTGCGGCGAACACCCGCCCCTCGGTGATCATCGGGCGCATGTACCGGAAGAACAGGGTCAGCAGCAGGGTGCGGATGTGAGCGCCGTCGACATCCGCATCGCTCATGATGATGACCTTGCCGTAGCGCGCCGCCGAGAGGTCGAAGCTGCGGCCGGAGCCGGCGCCGATCACCTGGATGATCGAGGCGCACTCGAGATTGGAGAGCATGTCGGCGACGGACGCCTTCTGCACGTTCAGGATCTTTCCCCGGATGGGCAGAAGCGCCTGATGCTCGCTGTCGCGCGCAAGCTTGGCGGTGCCGAGCGCCGAGTCGCCCTCGACGATGAACAGCTCACTGTTGAGCACGTCGTTGCTGCGGCAGTCGACGAGCTTCGCGGGCAGCGAGGAGCTTTCCAGGGCGTTCTTGCGCCGCTGCGTCTCCTTGTGGGCGCGCGCGGAAATACGCGACTTCATCTCGGCGACGATCTTGTCGAGCAGCACGGCCGCCTGGGTCTTGTCGTCGCGCCGGGTCGAGACGAACCGTTCGTTCATCGCCTGCGCGACGACGTTCGCGACGATCGCGCGCACAGCCGGCGTTCCGAGGACCTCCTTCGTCTGTCCTTCGAACTGCGGCTCGGGCAGGCGCACGGTGAGCACGGCGGTGAGCCCTGCCATGACATCGTCCTTTTCCAGCTTGTCTGAGCCCATCTTGAGCCTGCGCGCGTTGAGACTCGACCTGCGCCCGGAGGAATTTGATCAGCCCGGCGTCGAAACCGGCCTGGTGGGTGCCGCCCTTGGGGGTCGCGATGATGTTCACAAAGCTGCGGACGATCGTGTCGTAGCCGGTCCCCCAGCGAAGCGCGATATCGACGGCGCAGTCCCTGACAAGTTCGGTCGGGACCATGGCACCCGTCGGCATCAACACCGGAACGGTCTCGGTGAATGTGCCGTGGCCGGTAAGGCGCCAGGTGTCCGTGATGGCGGCATCCGTTGAGAGGTGCTCGACGAATTCGGAGATGCCGCCCTCGAACCGGAACACCTCGACAACGGGCTCATCGCCGCGGCGATCGTCAATGGACAGGGCGAGCCCGGGAACGAGGAACGCCGTCTGCCGGGCCCGTTCGAGCAGTTCCTCGGTCTGGAACGTCGCGCCCTTGGTGAAGATCTGGCGGTCGGCCCAATAGCGGATGCGGGTTCCCGTGACACCGCGACGGACCTTGCCGATCACACGGAGTTCGCTCTGGTGCTCGAAGGGGGTGAAGGGTGCGTCCGGGCTCTTCTCCCCGGTGTCGGCGAACAGTCCGGGTTCACCGCGGTGGAACGACATCGCCCAGGTCTTGCCGTCCCTGTCGACCTCCACGTCGAGGCGCTCCGAGAGGGCGTTGACGACGGACGCGCCGACTCCGTGCAGGCCGCCCGATGCCGCATAGGAACCGCCGCCGAACTTGCCGCCGGCGTGCAGCTTGGTGAACACGACCTCGACGCCGGTCAGTCCTGTCTTCGGTTCGATGTCCACGGGGATACCGCGTGCAGTGTCGCTGACCTCGACGCTCGCGTCCGGGTGCAGCACGATATCGATCCCGGCACCGAAACCGCCGAGCGCCTCATCGACGGAGTTGTCGATGATCTCCCAGAGGCAGTGCATCAACCCCCGGGAGTCCGTCGAGCCGATGTACATCCCGGGGCGCTTGCGCACGGCCTCGAGGCCTTCGAGTACCGAGAGGTGGCGGGCGGAATAGTCAGAAGAACTCACCATCCCAAGAATACTGGCCGGGGACCGGGGACTCTGCACGTCCGGACGCTCGTGTCGCCGGCAGCGCCATGCCGCCGCCGCGGAACTGGGAGGGCAGGACGCCGTAGCGTGCGCGGAACCCGGCGCGAAGCTCGAAGGCCGAGGTGTACCCGGAACGTGTCGCGATGTCTGCGATCGTGAGCCCCGCCGTGCGCGGTGCGAGCAACAACTGTGCGGCCGACTCCGCGCGACACCGGCTGATCTCCGCCGCGACGGTGCTGCCCCCGCCTTCGAACGCCCGCTGCAGGTGCCGCAGGGACACCCCCAGCCTGCGCGGCCACGACGGACGGGCTGAGGTCCCGGTTCCGGTGCCGGGCCGCGATGTGGGCGACGGCGCGCATGCGCAGGCCCGCCCGGAGGTCGATGCTGTCCATAGCATACCCTTCGCCCTCCAGGAACATGCCGACCACGAGGTCCTCGATCGTCCGCTCCGTGACCGATGCTCCGATGGCCGTCGGTGTCCAGGCCGCTTCGACGACCGCGAGGGCCAGCACCCGCAAGGGCGCAGCGAGGGACGCCGACCGTTCGAGGCGCGGACGTTCGCCCGCGAGCTGGATCCCCCGGGCTGTCAGGCGGGCCTGGGGCAGCTGGATGCCGAGTCCCCTTGTGACCTCCGTGGCCTGGACGGACGACGCGACCCCCGCAGGCATCACGTAGGCGCTGATCGGGCTGAACCGCTGGGGCGGGTGGTGACCGAGTCCGATCGTCATGCTGCCGTTGAGAACGAAGCCGACGTGCAGGGCGCTCGCGGTGGAATTGGTGCCCCCGGAATACCGGAAGGCCGATTGGGTGGCGAGCGTCACGGTCGTGTTGCCGATCGCCTTCCTGGTCGCCGAAAAATGGAACACTCCCTCTTCCGGGACCTCGAGGCGTTGCCGGAGGGAGCCGACAGCGTGGTCGGGAAGGGGAACCGGGATGCCTGACTGCACCGTGAGACGCCGCACCGCGTCGCTCGGCACTGGCACCCACATCCGAACCCCTGACTGCGCTCTCTTACAGAACGGCAGAATATCGCCCCCCAAACGGGAACACAATGCTTCACGAGTTGACTCCGGACTGCAGCGTCACGGCCTCGCACCCCCGCAGCGGTTTTGCGCCAGCACAGGCGCAGTTTCGCGCCAACTCCGCCGCACGCCGAAACCGTGGCCCTAGTCTGGCAACCACTCGCACAGAAATCAGTTGGGAGCGTGACTCGTGTCCTCACAGAACATCGCACCGGGGGGTACCGCCGACACAGTCACGGCGTCGTGGTTGCCGTTGATCGTGGTGGTGCTCACACAGATTCAGGCGTCGTTCGCGGTGAATGCGTTGACGGTGTCGATGCAGGGCATCACGACGGATCTGAATACTCCGGCGACAAGTGTGGGGACGGCGATCACGGCGGGCACGTTCGCGATGGCGGCGTTCATACTGTTGGGGGCGAAGCTGGGGGCGAAGTTCGGGTCGCGCCGGGTGTTCCAGATCGCGGTCGTGATCCACGGACTCGCGATGGCGGCCGTCGCGGTGAGTGTGAGCCCGGCGATGTTGTTCATCGCGCAGGCCGCGTCGGGTGCGGTGATCGCGTTGATCGCTCCGGCCCTGGTGGTGTTCATCGCCGCGAACTATTCGGGTGAGCAGCAGGCCCGGTCGATCGGGTTCCTCGCCGCGGCGATTCCCGCGGCCGGGGTGCTCGCGCTGCTGATCGCGGGGACGTTCGCGTCCACGATCCGGTGGCGGTATTCCTTCGCCCTGATCGTGGTGCTCGCGGCGGTGAACCTGCTGTTGAGTTTCCGGTTGAAGGTCGTCCCGCCCCAGCCCGGGGTGGTGATCGACTGGGTCGGCGCGTTCCTCGCGGCGGGGTCGATCATCCTGCTGAGCTTCGGGTTCAGTGGACTGAATTCCTGGGGGGTGCTCCTGGCGACGCCCGCGGCACCGTTCGCGATGCTGGGGGTGTCGCCGGCACCGATCCTGATCCTGCTCGGGGCGATCGGCGGGCAGGGGTTCTTCGTGTGGTTGCGTCGGCGGAAAGCCGCGCACCTTCCGCAGATCTTCGACCTCGAGGTGCTGAAGTCCGGCCCCGAGAAAGCGACGACGTTCGCGATGGCCGCGATGCTGTTCGTGGGCACGGCGGCGAACTTCCTGATCCCGTTGTACATCCAGATCGTGCAGGGCCGGTCGAGTTTCCAGACCTCGATCTCGATCATCCCGTACACCCTGTCGATCTTCATCGCCAGGCTCCGTGGTCGCGACCCTGTACAAGCGGTACCCGCCGCACCGGATCGGCCGGGTCGGGTTCGTCGTCGTCGCGGCTGGGCTCACCCTCCTCGCTTTCACGATCCGCAACGATTGGGAACAGTTCTTCGTGATCGTGGGCCTGATCATCCTCGGCCTCGGCCAGGGCGCCATCGTCGCCCTCGTGTTCAACACTCTGCTGTCCGCCGCCCCGAAACGCCTCGCCGGAGACGTGGGCGCCTGGCGCGGCCTCGTGCACAACATCTCCGGCAGCGTCGGCATCGCCGTCGCGAGCGTCTTCGCCGTCGGCATCCTCGGGTCGATCATCGCGGCGAGCGTCGCCAGCAGCCCGACACTGCCTCCCGAACTGACCGCACAGGTGCCGCTCGACAGCGTCAACTTCGTCACCAACGACCAGCTCGAAACGGTCCTGGGCCAGACATCCGCGACCCCGGACCAGATCGCTGAAGGCATCGCCATCAACGAAGACGCCCGGCTCCGCGCCCTGCAGATCTCCCTGCTCGGCCTCGCAGGCATCGCACTCCTCGCCATCATCCCCGCCGGACGGATGCCCGACTACCTCCCCGGGGACATCCCCGCCGTCCTCTCAAGCGGCACAGAAACCGATGACGCCGACCTGGACAAATCGGCACACTGAGATGGCGAGGCCACGCGGCGACGCCGCCCTCGGGATCCCGGGGAGCACTCGTGGGTGACATCTCGATCACCCTGATCGTGCTTCTGGCCGCGATCGTGCTCTTCGTCTGGAACGCGGTTCCCGTGGAGATCGTCGCCATCGGCGTCGCCCTGTCGCTGTTCCTGACCGGGGTGCTCTCCTTCGAGCAGACCCTCGCGGGGTTCGGTGACCCGGTCATCGTCTTCATCGCGGCCCTCTTCGTCGTCAGCGAAGCACTCGACGCGACCGGGGTGACCACCTGGGCCGGCCAGCAGCTCACCAAACGCACCGGAACGAACCAGCGCATCGTCGTGACGTTCGTGATGCTGCTCGTTGCGGTCGTGACGGCCCTGATCAGTGTCAACGGCGCCGTCGCGTCCCTGCTCCCGATGGTCGTCGTGCTCGCGATCCGGATCCGGCAGCCTCCGTCCCGGATGCTAATGCCGCTCGCCTTCGGCGCACACGCCGGGTCGCTGCTCGTGCTGACCGGGACCCCGGTCAACGTGCTCGTCTCCGAGCTCGCGGTCAGCACCGGGCATGCCCCGTTCGGATTCTTCGAATTCGGTCTCGTCGGCCTCCCGCTCGTGGCCGGAACCATTCTGGTCACCGTTTTCCTCGGCCCACGACTCCTGCCGGACCGAGCTGCCGAGGTCGCACCCAAGGACCTCAGCGACCACGCGCGTACCCTCGCCGCGCAGTACTCGCTCGAGGACGCCGGAAGCCTCCTGAACCGGAAGAACGGTGTCACAGAGGTCGTCATCGCACCCCGTTCGTCCTTCGTCGGAGAAAGTGTCTTCACGGGAATGGTGACAGACAGCGGGGAGCTTGTCGTCATCGCGATCCAGCGCAGCGGGGAGGACCTGACCACCGCCGTCCTCGCCGAGGGGGACGTGCTGCTGCTCCGCGGAACCTGGCAGGCGCTCGACCAGAACACCGCGGACCCCAACGTCGTCGTCGTCGACGCACCCCAGCTGATCCGCCGCCAGGCCGTGCCGATGGGGCCGCGCGCCTCGACGGCACTCGTGATCCTGGCCGGCATGGTCATCCTGCTCGCCACCGGCATCGTGCCTGCCGCCGTGGCCGCCATGGCCGCCGCGACGGCCATGGTGCTGCTGCGGGTGCTCACGGTGGCCCAGGCACATCGCTCGATCTCGTGGACCACGCTGATCCTCGTCGGCGGGATGATTCCGCTGTCGACCGCGATCCAGGTTTCCGGTGCGGCCGACGCCATCGCGAATGGCCTCGTCGCCGCCGTCGGCACCTCGAGCCCGTACCTGCTCCTCCTCGGTATCGCCGTCGTCACGAGCGTGCTCGGGCAACTGATCAGCAATATGGCCACCGCCCTGATCCTCGGTCCGATCGCCATCGCCATCGCGACCGAAACCGGGATCTCGCCGCTCCCGCTGCTGATGGGCGTCACTGTCGCCGCCGCGGCGTCGTTCCTCACGCCGGTCGCGACCCCGGCCAACACCATGGTGATGGGACCGGGCGCGTACCGGTTCGGAGACTACTGGAAACTCGGGCTGCCCCTCCTGCTGCTCTTCATCGCCGGGGCCACCTTCCTGGTCCCCGTCTTCTGGCCATTCCACCCGTGACCTGACCCGCTCCACCACCGACACCACCCAGTTGAACCACTCGAGAGGAACACCATGGCATTCGGACGACGTTCACGCGGACTCGCGGCAAGTGCGGGACGCACTGCCGTCATCGTCGGGACAGCAACCGCAACGAGCAATGCCGTTCACGGCTCCGCAGCCCGCAAACAGGCGGCCGCTACCGCAGCAGCCCCGGCCGTCGCGGCACCCGTTGCTGCGGCGGTACCCGTCGCGGTCCCGGTCGCGACGCCCCGGGAGGACATCATCAGCAAGATCGAGCGCCTCGCGGCACTGCACGCATCCGGTGCCCTCACCGACGCGGAATTCGCCCTCCTCAAGGCCCAGACGATCGCTTGAACCGCGCATGACATTCGGCAGGGTGAACGACACCAGGCTCCTCTCGGGAGGCCCGTTCAAGACCGGGTTCATCGCCACGCTCGGCGTACTCCTCGCCCTCCTTCTCGGTTCGGCGGTGATCTCGCTCAGCACCGCGATCACGCTGATCTTCCTCGCGCTCTTCATCTGCCTGGGGCTCTACCCCGTCGTTCAACGCCTCGAGGGCCGGGGGTTCTCCCGCACCGGGGCCGTGCTCACCGTCCTCGGGGCGTTCGTCCTGGTCATCGGGTTGCTGGCGTGGCTGATCGTGCCGATCCTGGTCACCCAGGCCGGCCAGCTCGCCGCGTACCTGCCGAAGGGACTCGATCAGGTCGAGCACCAGGACTGGTTCGTTTCGGTCAACGCCGCATTCGGCGGGGCACTCACCCCGGCTCTCGACTGGCTCATCGCGGCGACCGGGGACCCCACCGTCTGGCTTTTCGTCGGAGGAGGCGCCCTCAGGGTCGGGGCAGGCATTCTGAACGGAACGGCGGGCACAATCTTCGTCGTCGTGCTGACGCTCTATTTCGTGTCGAGCCTCGAGACGATCAAGGAAGGCGTGTACTCCCTGATCCCGAAGAGCAAACGTGCCGGTTTCATCGAGCTCTCCGAAACGATCGCCGCCTCTGTCGGCAAGTACCTCGGCGGAATGGTGATCCTCGCAGCAATGAACGCCGTCTTCACCTTCATTCTTCTCACGGCCTGCGGAGTGCCGTTCGCACCCGTCCTGGCCGCCCTCGCCTTCCCGATCACCCTGATCCCGCTTGTCGGTCCCGTGATCAACACCGTCATCGTGACGGCCGTCGCGCTCTTCAGGCTCCCCGTCTACGGCGGTCGTCGTGCTGGTCGTGATGCTGGTCTACGTGCAGATCGAGTCCTACGTCATGACGCCGCGGATCGTCGGCAAGGCGATCAGCATTCCCGGGTCGCTGGTGTTGATCGGCGCGCTCGTCGGTGGCACACTGCTCGGACTACTCGGAGCTCTCATCGCCTGCCCGACGACCGCCTCCGTCCTCCTGATCATGAAGAAGGTCGTCGTGCCGGCCCAGAACACCCGCTGAGGCGCCCGCTATGCAGGATTTCGAAACCATCACCCTCGTCCTGATCCTCGTGCACGTCATCGTCGGCTTCCACGGCGACCGTGCTGGTGTCGGCAAATCGAACCCCCTCGAGCGCGATCGCCTGGGTGCTCACGATCGTCTTCATCCCCTACCTCGGAGCCATCGCCTTCCTGCTCGTGGGGTTCGGGCGGCTCCCCGCACGCCGTCGGGAGAAGCAACGCGAGGTCAACGAGCTCATCCTCTCCCGGACGGAAGGCTTCCATCAGGTCAGCCACCGCGACCAGTGGCCGCAGTGGTTCCCGTCCGCGGTCTCGCTGAACCTCAACCTGGGGGCGCTCCCCATGGTCGGCGGCAACCGGGCCGAACTGCTCCCGGAATACGAAGGCTCCCTCGCGGCCATGACGGCGGCCGTCGACACGGCGACGGAGTACGTGCACGTCCAGTTCTACATCCTGGTGCTCGACAGCGTGACGGAGCCGTTCTTCGACGCACTGCGCCGCGCGACCGCGCGAGGCGTCGCCGTCCGGGTGCTCTCCGACCACCTGTCCGGGTTCCTCCTGCCCCGGCGCGCGGAGACGCTCGCCGCCCTGTCGGACATGGGCGCCGAATGGCACGCCATGCTCCCGCTCCGGCCGTTCCAGGGGCAGTGGCAGCGACCAGACCTGCGCAACCACCGCAAACTCGTCGTCGTCGACGGTCGGATCGGGTTCACCGGTTCGCAGAACCTGATCGACCCGACCTACCTGAAGAAGAAGAACCTCGCGCGAGGCCTGCGCTGGCATGAGCTGATGGTGCGACTCGACGGTCCCGTCGTCCGTGAACTCGACGCCGTCTTCGTCACCGACTGGTACAGCGAGACAGATGTCCTTCTTCCCCTCGACACGACCCCGGTGCTCGTCGACTCCCGCACGGAGTACCTGGATGCGCAGGTCGTCCCGAGCGGGCCGAGTTTCGAGAACGACAACAACCTCAAGCTGTATGCCCTCCTGATCCACAAGGCCGAACGCCGCGTGAGCATCACGAGCCCGTATTTCGTGCCGGAGGAGTCGACCCTCCTTGCGATCATCACCGCGGCCTCCCGTGGCCTCGACGTCGAGCTGTTCGTCTCCGCCATCGGCGACCAGGCCCTCGTCTACCACGCCCAGCGGTCATACTACGAGGCGCTGCTTCGCGCAGGCGTCTCGATCTACCTCTACCGAGCCCCGACGGTGCTGCACGCCAAGCATTTCACCATCGACGATGACATCGCCGTGATCGGATCCAGCAACATGGACATCCGCTCATTCAGTCTCAACATGGAGATCTCGGTACTCGTGCACGGACGGGACTTCACCGACAGCATGCGACTGGTCGAGGACGACTACCGGGCGAACAGCGTCAGGCTCGACCTGGCCGACTGGCTCGCCCGGCCTGTCGCCCAGAAGGTCGGTGACAGCCTCGCGAGACTCACCTCGTCACTGCAGTGAGCAATCCGCTACGCGGTAAGCGAAATGTAACCGAATCGACTCCCGATCGGGGCGCGGCCGTGTTTGGATAGGACCTAGTTCAATTGGTATCGCTTGGTATCAGTCTGGAGGAGGAAAAGAATGTCCCAGATCGCAGCACATGGTGCCATCGACAACCAGAGCGCCACTCACCAACTCACGGCCGCCGACAGGTGTGACGCGTGTGGCGCGCAGGCGTACATTCGCGTCAGCGTCAACAACAGCGAACTGATGTTCTGCGCCCACCACGGCCGGAAGCACCAGGAAAAGCTCTCCGCCATCGCAGACAGCTGGCACGACGAGTCCAGCAGGCTCCTCGAAGACCAGCGCTCGTAGCGAGACCGCAGTACGACCCGAAACGGCGTCGTTGCGACAGTGGTCGCGGCGGCGCCGTTTTTGTGTGCCCGCGTGCCCGCTAGGAATCGGCGGTGAGGCTCAGGGCGGAGACCACGACGTCGGTCGCCGCCTCCGCGATCGCATCGACGTCCGCCGCGCGCTCCGAGCGCACGTACACGCCCCCCGCCCGCGTCACGGCTGCGGAGAGGATGTGGTCGGCCAGACCAGGATTGCGGGCCAGGACCGGGCCGTGCAGGTGGGTGCCGAGGAAGCTCCCCATCCGGAGGCCCTCCGTCTTCGCCCCGTTGCCCATCCCGCTGAGCACCCGGCCGAGAACGGATGCCTCAGCGCCGACGTAACTGCGGGCGTGGTTCTCGAAGCCCACGAGCCGGCCGAACGGGGATTCGACGACAAGGTCGTCCGTCGCGCGCACCGCAAGCGGGACCGCGCGCCCGGCCACGAGGCCGAGACCTTCGACGACGGTACCGTCTGGGAGCTCGATTCCCCAGCTCAGTAGTTCCCAGCCGGTTCCGACCGCGAGCACGGGGACGCCAGCCGTGGTCCAGGCGCGCAACGCATTGACCAGCGGTGCGAGCAGATCCCGGGCCTCGAGGAGGTCGGAGTCGTTGCCGGAACCGATCACGATCGCGTCGACCTTGCTCGGGAGGTCGTCGAGGGACCTGACCGGCACGATGGTCGCCTCAAAACCGGCCCAGCGGGCGCGTTGTGCGAGCACCCGGGCATTGGCGGCGTCCCCGTTGGTGTCGAGAAGTTCGGGAAGAACGGACAGGATCGTGAGTGCGCGCATGGATCAACCCTCCCGGTTCGAGGCGAGGCCGAGGTGTGCGCGGGTGCGCCGCATCGAGTCCGCCGAAAAGATGATGGTCTTGATGCCGTGCACCGGATCGGGCAAGGCGAGGAAGTCGTCGAGCGCGCGGCCGAGGTCAGGTTCGATCCGGTCCACGATCACCCCGTCGTAAGCGAGTTGCAGCGCGATATCGTGGGCTTTCGAACCAGACGCGATCAACACCCGACCCAGCGCGGACGTATCCACCGGCCAGAAGTACGAGGGATCGCGGACATCGGACCCGATGGCGACGAGGACCTGGTCGAGGCCGGGCTCAAGGCTGTCGACGTTGAGCTGGAAGCTCGCCGGGTTCTGCACGAGCACGAACTCGACCCGGTGGCCTCGGACGGTGACGATCTCACCCCTGCCGAAGACGGGAGGGATCGTGGAAACGGCGGAACAGGCCGTTGCCGCGTCGAAGCGGTCCCCGAGCGCGGCCCGGGCGGCCGCAATGGCCGTGAGTGCGTCCACGGCGTAGTGGACGCCGCGGGCGGGCAGTTCGAGATCGAAGCTCGCGCCCTCGAGAAGCACCGAAGCCGAGCGCCCGGAAACGCTCGTGAGCAGGACCCCGCCTGCGGCCGGCATCCGCTCTGACGCGGTCAGGCTGTAGCCCAGGCCGCGCGGGTTCTCCGCGAGGACCTCGGCAGTCACCCCGTAGCGGGCGATGACGGCCGGCCCGTCGAGTCGTTCGGCCAGTCCCGTGAGGGATGCGTCGTCTGCGTTGATGACGACCGTCCCACTCGCACGGTTCGCGATCCTGGCGAGCATGGCCACGACCATGTCGGAGTCGTGGAAACGGTCGATCTGGTCGACCATGACGTTCGTGAGAGCGACGACCCGGGGGTTGAGCGTCGCCGAGATGAGTGCACCATGGCCCTCATCCATCTCGAGCACGGCCATGTCGCCGTGGATCCGGCCGGACAGGCTGACCTCCTCGAGCAGGGCCGAGGTGAGTCCCTGGCTGATGTTCGCGGTCGACTGATTGGTGAACACTGCGACGCCGTGCGCGCGCAGAGCCGCGACGAGCATCTTGGTGGTCGTGGACTTGCCGCTCGATCCGGACACGATGACGAGACCGTCTGGAAAACCGTTCAGAACGCTCGCGAGGAACCCCGGAGCGATCTTGTTGACGACGAGGCCGGGAACGGCGGATCCCCCCGCCCGGCTTTCGCCAGCGCGCGAGGACCCGCACAGTTCGGCCGACCAGGATCGCCGGTGCATAGCGCACGGGATTCTATTCGAGGTAGTCGCGTAGTGACTGCGACCGGGACGGATGACGCAACTTGGCCATCGTCTTGGATTCGATCTGACGGATGCGCTCGCGGGTGACCCCGAAGGTGTCACCGATCTGGTCGAGCGTCTTGGGCATGCCGTCGCCGAGGCCGAAGCGCATCCGGATCACGCCCGCCTCGCGCTCGGAGAGCGAGTCGAGCAGGCTCTCGAGCTGCTTCTGCAGCATCGTGAAGCCGACGGCGTCCGCGGGGACGACGGCCTCGGTGTCCTCGATGAGGTCACCGAATTCGCTGTCGCCGTCTTCGCCGAGCGGGGTGTGCAGGGAGATCGGTTCGCGGCCGTACTTCTGCACCTCGACGACCTTCTCAGGGGTCATGTCGAGCTCGCGGCTCAGTTCCTCCGGCGTGGGTTCGCGACCGAGGTCCTGGAGCATCTGGCGCTGCACGCGAGCGAGCTTGTTGATGACCTCGACCATGTGCACGGGGATGCGGATGGTGCGGGCCTGGTCGGCCATCGCCCGCGTGATCGCCTGGCGGATCCACCAGGTGGCGTACGTGGAGAACTTGAAGCCCTTGGTGTAGTCGAACTTCTCCACGGCGCGGATCAGCCCCAGGTTGCCTTCCTGGATCAGGTCGAGGAACTGCATTCCGCGGCCCGTGTAGCGCTTGGCGAGGGAGACGACGAGGCGCAGGTTCGCGCCGAGCAGGTGGCTCTTGGCGCGCGCGCCGTCCTTGGCGACCCAGAGCAGTTCGCGCCCGAGGGCACTCTTCTTCTCCGCGTCGGTCATCTGGGACATCTTGTCCTCGGCGAACAGCCCGGCCTCGATGCGCATCGCGAGCTCGACCTCTTCGGCCGCGTTCAGCAGGGCGACCTTGCCGATCTGCTTCAGGTAGTCCTTGACCGGGTCGGCGGTCGCACCGGTGATGGCGCTCGAGTAGACGGGGACCTCGTCCTCGTCGTCGACGAGGGACAGGACGAGTGCACCGCTCGGAAGGGGCTCCGTCGGCGTCTTCTTGCCGTGGTCATCGTCGTTGTGGTCATCCTCGACCTCATCGTGACCGTTCAGGTCGTCGTGGTCGTCTGCGCCGGCCTTGGACTTCGCGCCGGCCCGCTTGCGCGGCGAACGGTGCTCGTCCTCGTCATCGTCATCGTCGTCATGGCCTGAGCCGGCGGCGGCGACGGCTGCGGCATCGGACGCGGCGGCAGCTGCTGCGGCCTTCGCGACGGCGGCCTTGGTGGGCGCGCGCTTGATGGCGGGGGCCTTGGCCGGTGCCTTGCGGGCTGGGGCCTTGGCGGGAACCTTCGTCGCGGCATCCGCCTCGGCAACGGTGGTCTCTTCGGTTGGCTCGGTCTTTGTGCGGGTTGCCATTCGAACACCTCTCATGCCGTCGGGTGTGCACCGGCGGCGCTGCCCGCCGGTGCGGTGAACCGGGGGAAACGGTTCGTGCGCCAAGCCGGGCAGATATGAATTTTGGGCAGTACTAGGACCCATGTCAAGTCCCGGGCCGCGCACCATCAACTGGTAACGGTGCACCCAGGACCAGAACGGGCCCTATTGACAATTATTGCATGCTTTGTGTATATACCGAGCCAGTGCGCGGCCTCTCGGACACGCTCAACGCGAACGCGGGCGCCGCAGGGCCCGGGCGGCGGCGATCCAGAGCGGCGCCACTTCGACGCCCTCGTCGCGGGACAACAGGAACCGGGTGCGGCGCCGGGCACGGAGCAGGAACACGACGCCGATCCCGACGACCAGGAACTGAATGAGGAAGGCCACCCGGAAGGATTCCAGGGAGTACAGGTTGCTCGGTGCTCCCCCGGCGACCCGCCAGCCGTTCTGCAGGTCGAGCAGGACTCCGATCAGGTACACCATCACGAAACTCGCCGTGAAGCCGCCGACATTCACGACGCCGTTGGCCGAGCCGTGGCTGCGTTTCGGATTGAAGCTGCGTGCGAAGTCGAATCCGATCAGGGAGCCGGGCCCGCCGATGCCGAGGGTGACGAGGAGCACGACGATGAGCCAGAACGGCGGGGTTCCCGGCCAGGCGAGGACGACGGTCCAGGCCGCCGCCATCAGGATGACGACGGCGAGCACGATGTTGCTGCGGCGCTGCGGGAACCGGGCGGTGAGGATGCCCAGAACCGGACCGAACACCATCCCGGCCGCGACGAGCACCATGAGCATCGAAGCGGCAAGCCCGGGGTCGTAGCCCAGGCCGTACACCATGAAGGGGAAGCCCCAGAGCATGCTGAAGACGGTTCCCGGCGACTGCGTCACGTAGTGCGACCAGAAGCCGAGCTGCGTTCCCGGCCTGCGGAAGCTCTTCTTGAGCAAAACGAGCGCCTCTCGCAGGCTCGTCGGCCGAGCCTCGTCCGTCGATCCCTCCGGCCGGTCCTCGATCACGGCGATCACGACGACGAGGGCGACCACGGCGACGGAGGCCGCGGACAGGAACGCGGGCGTCCAGCCGAAGCTGTGCAACACCCAGGCGAGCGGAACCG
This sequence comes from Cryobacterium breve, assembly GCF_027594785.1. Classification (GTDB taxonomy): domain Bacteria; phylum Actinomycetota; class Actinomycetes; order Actinomycetales; family Microbacteriaceae; genus Cryobacterium; species Cryobacterium breve_A. The sequence continues at coordinate 394,720 of NZ_CP075584.1, read as the reverse complement.
CGGAGAGGACCTGGCCGAGCTGGCCGATGTTGCCGAGCCACTGTGAGAGCCTGGGGCACAAGCGGGCCGTCGAACCAGGATCCGATCAGGCGGATCATGGAGATGAAGATCGCGGCGTCTCCCGCACCGACGAGCATCCGGCCGGCGACGGCGGCGGTGATATCGGTCGAGAACGCGAGGGTGACCTGGCCGCCGATCATGAGCGTTGTCCCGACGATCACGAGGATCCTCGGTCCGAACCGGTCGATGAGCACCCCGACGGGAACCTGGGCCGCGGCGTAGACCACGAGCTGCACGACGGCGAGGCTGGAGAGCAGCGCGGCGGTGCCGCCGAAGCGCTCAGACGCCGCGACACCGGCGACGCCGAGCGACGTGCGCTGCAGGACTGCCGATAGGTACGCGAAAGACCCGATGGAGAAGATGAGCCAGGAGCGACGGGAGTTCATTGCTCCCAATCTATCCGGTCCGGGTGGGTGGCCGGCTCAGGCGACGGTGCCGTCGTCGCGGCTGCGGCGGGCCGCGAGGAAATTCTCGAGTTCTGCGGCGGTTTCGTCGGCGCTGGGAAGTTCGCCGTCCTCATCGGTCAGGGGTGACCGAACGCTGCTGCCTTCCATGTACGTGTCGTAGCGTTCCTCGAGGGTTCCGACGAGCTTCGCGAGTTCCGGGTTCTCCCGCACCTGTTCGTCGATCCGATTGATGAACTCGCGATTCTGCTCGCGCAGCTGGTCGGTCGGGAAGATCAGGCCGGTTGCCGCACTCGTGCTCTCGAGGGCGGACAGTGCCGCAGCCGGGAATTCCGTGTCCGCGAGGTAGTGCGGCACGAGCAGGACGAACCCGGCGACCGCGGCGCCGCTCTCGTGCAGGCGCAACTCCACGAGGTGGAGGACGTTGGACGGAACCTGGGTGTGCGGACGCCAGACCGACATGCTCTCGATCAGGTCAGAGCGGGTGCCGCTCACGGTCACACCGATCGGGCGGGTGTGCGGAACGGGCATCGGGATCGCGTGCACCCACGTCGTCGCCGCGACGCGGAATCGCCTGTCGATCTCGAGAACGGCGGCGGTGAACTGCTCCCAGCGGAAGTCAGGTTCGAAGCCGGACAGCAGCAGGAACGGCTGGCCGATCTCGTCGTGCGCGAGGTAGAGCCGCAGCATCGGCGGCTGGTAGCCGGTGAGGTGGTCGCGATCGAAGTAGATGATCGGGCGCCTGGCCCGGTAATCGAGAAGGACGTCCGCGTCGAAGGACGCGATCATCGTGTGGGTCAGGTTTCCGAGGAGGTACTCGGTGAATTGCGCCACCGCTCCCCCGGCGTCCGCGAACCCGGTCAGGCCCGCGACGAGGTTCAGGCCCTCTGGCACGGATGCCGCCTCGGCCGTCAGCTCGTAGATGTCACCAGGATCGCGCATGCCGTTAACTCTAGGCTGCGTATCGCGGCCGGGTGGGAATCCGCGGCACCCGGAGTAGTGCCGTGAGCGAACAGCCCGCACACGGTGCGGCAGCCGCGCAGTCCGCACAGGCCGCACAGGCCGCACAGGCCGCACAGGCCGCACCGGCGCACAGGGGCGGCCAGTACCATCGGAGGATGACCGCTCCCGTTCTCTCCGTGTCCGCACAACCCGCCATCGAATCAACCGCCGACGTCCTCATCGTGGGCGCGCTCCAATCCGCAGACTCCGCCGTGCTCTTCGCCGACCCGGCGTTCTCGGCCCTGTCGACCGTTCTCGCCGACCTCGGCGTCACGGGCGCGCGCGACCAGGTGGTCCGCATCCCGGCATCCGTCGGCGGCGCGCGCACGATCGCGATCGTCGGGCTCGGCAAGGATGCCGACGTCGACGCGTTGCGCGCGGCCGCCGGTTCCGCCGTCCGCCAGCTGACCGGCGTCGAGAGCGTCGCCTTCGCATTCCCGCTGACGACCGGCGCGGAACTCACCGCCGTCGTCGAGGGCGCCGCGCTCGGCACCTATTCGTACACGGAGTACCGCCAGTCCTCCCTCGCGGGGACCCGGCTTCCCGCCGGCCGCGTCACCGTGCACAGCGCGCTCGACGGAACGGACTCCCTCGCCCACGCCATCGTCGTCTCGGAGGCCGTCGCCCTCGTCAAGGACCTCGTGAACATGCCCGCATCCGATCTGTACCCCGAGGCGCTCGCCAACCGGGCGGTCGCCGCCGCCGCGGACCTGCCCGTCACGGTGAGGGTCTGGGACGAGGCCGAACTCGCCGCCGACGGTTTCGGCGGCATTGCCGGCGTCGGGCAGGGTTCCACCCGGCCGCCGCGCCTGGTCAAGGTCAGCTATGCCCCTGAGACGGCAACCCGTCATATCGCGCTCGTTGGCAAGGGCATCACCTTCGACACAGGCGGACTCTCCCTCAAGCCGGCCGGCTCCATGGTCGGCATGAAGTACGACATGACCGGCGCGGCAACGGTTCTCGCGGTCGTGCTCGCCGCGGCCAGACTGTCCCTCGACGTGCGCATCACCGCCTGGCTCTGCATCGCGGAGAACATGCCCTCCGGCAACGCGATCCGCCCGAATGACGTTCTTCGCATCCGCGGCGGTCGCACGGTCGAAGTGCTGAACACGGATGCCGAGGGACGGCTCGTCCTCGCCGACGGGCTTGTCGCAGCAGGAGAGGAAGAACCCGACGCGATCATCGATGTCGCCACCCTCACGGGCGCGGCCATCACCGCTCTCGGAAACCGTTACTACGGCGTGATGGGCGAGGACGCGCTCGTCGCCCGGGTGCTGGCAGCAGGCACCGGTGTCGGCGAACAGCTCTGGGCGATGCCACTCCCCGACGAGCTCCGTGCCACGCTGAACTCCGACGTCGCGGACATCGCGAACGCCAAGATGGGCTCGAGCGCCGGCGGAATGCTCCTCGCCGCCGTCTTCCTGCGCGAATTCATCGGCACCCGCGGGACAGGGGACGACGCCGTGACGATCCCCTGGGCGCACCTGGACATCGCCGGACCTGCGCACAACACCGGAGGCGGCTGGGGCTTCACGAACGCGGGTCCCACCGGCATTTCGGTGCGCGCTTTGCTGCGTCTGGCCGAGGACTTTTCGCGCCCGTAGTACAGTCGAGGTGGCATGGGGAAGAAAGCGCCCGGCTCACGGGTGTCATCGATTCCCGTCCCGCAGACTTTTTGTGCATTTCCGCTTGTGATTACGCGCTTGTGACCAGCGCCCGTATGTGAATAAAAGGGAGTCCCTGAGTGTCGGAACAGAATTTTGACCTTGTCGTTCTCGGTGGAGGAAGCGGTGGCTACGCAGCAGCACTGCGGGCCGTCCAGCTCGGCATGACCGTTGGCTTGATCGAGAAGGGCAAACTCGGCGGCACCTGCCTGCACGTCGGGTGCATCCCGACGAAGGCCCTGCTGCACTCGGCCGAGGTGGCCGACGTGAGCCGCGAGGCCGCGAAGTACGGTGTGAAGACCCAGTTCGAGGGCATCGACATGGCGGCCGTCACGGCTTTCCGTGAGGGAATCGTCGCGTCCAAGTACAAGGGCCTCCAGGGCCTGATCAAGGCACGCGGTATCACCGTCATTGAGGGCGAAGGCCGCCTGGTGGCGCCGAACACCGTCCAGGTCGGTGACGACCGCATCGTCGGCAAGAACGTCGTTCTCGCCACGGGCTCGTACTCGCGATCCCTCCCGGGCCTCGAGATCGGCGGCCGCGTCATCACGAGCGAGCAGGCCCTCGATCTGAACTTCGTCCCGAACAAGGTCGCCATCCTCGGCGGCGGCGTCATCGGAGTCGAATTCGCGAGCGTCTGGAAGTCCTTCGGCGCCGACGTCACCATCATCGAGGCGCTGCCGCACCTCGTCCCGAACGAAGAGGAATCGGTCTCCAAGCAGGCTCGAGCGCGCATTCCGCAAGCGCGGGATCGAGTATTCGCTCGGCATCCGCTTCCAGAGCGTGACCCAGCACGAGAACGGCGTGGTCATCACCCTGGAGAACGGTTCGACCGTCGAGGCCGAGATCCTGCTCGTCGCCGTCGGACGCGGTCCCGTCACGGCCGGTCTCGGCTTCGACGAGGTCGGCGTGGCAATGGATCGCGGTTTCGTCCTCACGGACGAACGCCTCGCGACGAACATCCCCGGCGTCTACGCCGTCGGCGACATCGTTCCCGGCCTCCAGCTCGCGCACCGCGGCTTCCAGCAGGGCATCTTCGTCGCCGAGGAAATCGCCGGCCTCAACCCGATCATCGTCGAAGACCTGAACATCCCGAAGGTCACATACTCCGACCCTGAGATCGCGTCCGTCGGGTACTCCGAGGCGAAGGCATCCGAGAAGTTCGGCGCCGACCAGGTCTCGTCCTACGAGTACAACCTCGGCGGCAACGGCAAGAGCTCCATCCTCGGCACGAGCGGTTCGATCAAGGTCGTCCGGGTCAACGACGGCCCCATCGTCGGCATCCACATGATCGGCGCGCGCGTCGGCGAGCTCATCGGCGAAGGCCAGCTGGTTGTGAACTGGGAGGCGTATCCGGAGGACATCGCCCCGTTCCTGCACGCGCACCCGACCCAGAACGAAGCGCTCGGCGAGGCATTCCTGGCCATTGCCGGGAAGCCCCTCCACGCGATGTAGCCGATTCCCGGCTATCGACCGTCTATAAGCTAAGTACAGATCACATAATGGTTTTGAAGGAGACAAACGCATGAGCGAATCCGTTAGCCTTCCGGCACTCGGTGAGAGTGTCACAGAGGGTACGGTTACCCGCTGGCTGAAGAACGTGGGCGACCGCGTCGAGGTCGACGAACCCCTGTTGGAAGTATCGACCGACAAGGTGGACACGGAAATCCCGTCCCCCGTTGCCGGCATCATCGAAGCGATCCTGGTTCAGGAGGATGAAACCGTCGAGGTGGGTACCGCGTTGGTGATGATCGGTGATGGTTCTGCCGCCGCCGCTCCCGCACCGGCCGCGGCTCCCGTGGTCGAGGCTCCGGCCGCGGCTCCCGTGGTTGAAGCTCCTGCAGCCCCCGCCCCTGTCGCAGCCCCGGTCTACGCACCCGCGCCGGTCGCGCCGCCCGTCGCCCAGCCGGTCTACTCCCCGGTCCCCGTCGCAGCACCTGCTCCGGTCTTCGCGCCGGTTCCGGTCGCCGCCCCGGCACCGGTCGCAGCGCCGGCACCCGTCGCGTCCCCCGTCGTGGCAGAGCCCGCCGTCTCCCGTGGCTCCCACGCAGGCACCTCCGGCTACGTGACCCCGATCGTCCGCAAGCTTGCGAACGAGGCCGGCGTCGACCTGTCCAGCGTCACCGGAACCGGTGTCGGCGGGCGTATTCGCAAGCAGGACATCGAGGCGGCCGTCCCGGCCGCCGGCGCCGCGGTATCCGCTGCGACGTTCGAGGTTTCGCCGCTGCGCGGCACCTCCAAGCCGATGTCCCGGCTGCGCAAGGTTGTCGCAGAACGCGCCGTCATCTCGATGCAGTCGTCGGCGCAGCTGACGACCGTCGTCGAGGTCGATGTCACGCGCGTCGCGATCTTCCGCGACAAGGTCAAGGCGTCGTTCTTCGAGAAGACCGGCAACAAGCTGTCGTTCCTGCCGTTCTTCGCCCTCGCCGCCGCCGAGGCACTGCAGGCGAACCCGATCATCAACGCCACGATCGACGGCGACACGATCGTGTACCCGGCACAGGAGAACATCAGCATTGCCGTCGACACCGAACGCGGTCTGCTGACCCCGGTCGTGCGCAACGCCGGCGAACTCGATCTGGCCGGATTCGCTGCCCAGATCGCCGACCTCGCTCAGCGCACGAGGGACAACAAGCTCAAGCCCGACGAGCTCTCCGGCGGCACGTTCACGCTGACCAACACGGGTTCGCGTGGGGCGCTGTTCGACACTCCCGTCGTGTTCCTTCCGCAGAGCGCGATCCTCGGAACGGGCGTCGTCTACAAGAAGCCGCTCGTCGTGTCCAGCGGTGGCCTCGACGCCATCGCTATCCGGTCGTCGGTCTACCTGGCGTTGTCCTACGACCACCGCATCATCGATGGCGCGGATGCCTCGCGCTTCCTCGTCACGATGAAGCAGCGTCTCGAGGCGGGCGACTTCGAAGCCAATCTCGGCATCTGAGTCGTCGAGCCGGCAGGTTCTGTCAGCCGGCGCCGAAGAACTCGCGTAACCGCCAACCGGCCTCGCCCTTGACCACAAGGACCGAGGCCGGTTCGTCGTTTCCCGGTCCCACCTCCGGGTCGCTGCTGGACAGGGCCACGAGGGCCAGGTTCCCGATCCGGTCGACGAGAATCGGGCCGGAACCGTCGACGACCGTCTGCGCGCTGGCATCCCTCCCCTCTGCTGGCGCCTGCCCGATCAGTCCGCTGTCCTGGGCCAGTGCCGGCGAGTCCGGCTGGGCGATGTCCGCAAGGCACTCCCGATCCGCGGCGACAATGCACCGGGCCCGCAGCCGGAGCAGTTCCACCGTGGCACCGACGGGGTCCTCACCCCGGAGGGCCTCCTGGTCGGTCGCGCGCGGACCCGCGACGACGAGCGGGTCCACCGCGGCGGACACTCCCCCGCTCGTGTCGAGAGGCGATGAAGAAGCAGTGCCGACCGCAGTCGGGTCCGGTCCGGAGCCGGCCGCCCGCGGTGTGAGCATGGCCCAGCCTCCGACGAGCAGGATGACGACGAGGGACGCGCCGGACAGAATGAGAACGCGGCGCCGCCGGCGAGCGGGGTCGTCCGCGGCTCTCCACGTGCGCCGCCGCGTCGCTGGTCGGGAGTGTCGGTCACGAAACGGCTTCGTTCCTGGCTCGAACGCGTGCGCCGCCCGGCCGCGGTGCGCCCGAACCGCCGGTGGCCCGAGCCGCCCTCCCGTCAGGCGTCCACCGATGGTTCGCGCGACCTGAACCGCCCACGCCCGCAGGAGCGGCCCGACGGGTGTGTCCAGAGCGGACTCGAGCCGAGCAAGGCGACCCCGGTCGGGGAAAAGCCTCCGGGTGTCGATCGTCGCCCCGCCGCCCAGGGAGACCTCGGGGCCAGGGAGCCGGACCGGTGCGGCAGGAGACCAGTCGAACAGGGCCTGCTCGAGCCCGGCCAGGGCCTCCCGGAACGCGCCGGACCGCCGCGACGTGAACAATTCAGCCGCCGCAGGACGCACGCGTTCCGGAACTCGGTCGAGGACGGCCTGAACCAGCTCGTCGCACCCGCACCGGGCTTCGTCCAGCAGGCTCGTCCCGTGCCTGGCCCGGCGGCGGCAGGTCGCGCAGGCCGCCCAGGCCCCCGACGACGGGGCGACCGGCGTCGTCGAAACGCACGTGACCTGGCCCGATCTCCGGATGTACCCAGCCCCGGTCGTAGAGGCCCGCCAAGGTCGCGAGCACAGGGGCCAGGATCGAGACCGCCTCCCCCGGGTCGAGCATTCGCTCGCCGGCGAGGAGCACGCCGAGGGATCCGCCGCGGTCCTCGGCCAGGACGAGGCAGACGCGGCCGTCCGGCAGCGTCGCAACGTCCAGCAACCGGCCCACCCCGCCGTCCGCGATGCTCTCGAGGGCGTGGACCTCCCTGTCGATCGCCGCGTCGCCGGCCGCATCGCTGGCGGATGCGTCACGGAACACCTTGAGCACGACAACCTCCCTCTGGCCGTTCGTGCCGACCCCGGCAGAGGCGCCGAGATAGATGTCCGACCTGTCAGCCGAACCGATGCGCCGGAGCACGCGGTAGCCGGCAACGCTCCCGACGACATCCGCTGGCTGTGCCCCGGAAGCGCTCACGCCGGCAGAGCGCTGGCCGGCACGGGATGCCCCGACAGGTGACCTGCCTCTCCGACCTCCCGCACGTTTTGTCACGCGCCGATCATCGCCCGCCCGGACACCGCGACCGCCCGCGCCGATCGGGCTGTGCACACTCCGTCCGTTCCGGTAGCTGGTGAGGACAGGCTGACCTAGACTGGCCCAATGCTCGACTTTCTCGTCGCGGGGCTAAGCGCCAACTCCGTGCCGTATCTCGTGGGCCTTGAGCTCCAGCGCACCGTCCATCGTGCCGTTGTTTCCGGGGAACGCCCGGACACCGTCATCTTCCTCGAACACCCCGCTGTGTACACCGCCGGGAGACGCACGTCCGCCGACGAACGGCCGACGGACGGCACCCCGGTCATCGACACGGACCGGGGCGGCAAGATCACGTGGCACGGTCCCGGCCAGCTCGTGGGCTATCCCATCCTCCGCCTCGCCGAACCCATCGACGTCGTCGGCTACGTTCGCCGCCTCGAGGGCATCCTCATCGACGTCCTCGCCGGGCTCGGAGTCGACGGCCGCCGCGTCCCGGGTCGGTCAGGGGTGTGGGTCGGCCTGCCCGGCTTCGAAGACAAGATCGCTGCCATCGGAATCCGAGTCGCGGAAGGTGTGACCATGCACGGCTTTGCCCTCAACTGCAACAACTCGCTCGAACCATACGAGCACATCATCGCGTGCGGCATCCGCGACGCCGGGGTCACCACCATTTCCCGCGTCCTCGGCCGGGAGGTGACGCCGGAGCAGCTGGTGGAACCGATCCGGGCCCGTTTCGCCGCCGAGCTGGTGGCCGCCGCGTGAGCGCCGTGCCAGAGGGCCGCAAGATGCTCCGGCTCGAGATCCGCAACATGGAATCGCCCATCGAACGCAAACCGGCCTGGATCAAGACGGTCGCCAAGATGGGACCGGAGTACCGCAAGCTCCAAGACCTCGTCAAGGGTGAGAACCTGCACACCGTGTGCCAGGAGGCCGGCTGCCCGAACATCTTCGAGTGCTGGGAGGACCGCGAGGCGACCTTCCTCATCGGTGGCTCGCAGTGCACCCGCCGCTGCGACTTCTGCCAGATCGACACGGGCAAGCCTGCGGAGTACGACACCGACGAGCCGCGACGGGTCGCGGAATCGGTCGTGGCGATGAACCTCCGGTACGCGACGGTGACGGGCGTCGCCCGCGACGACCTTCCCGACGAGGGCGCCTGGCTCTACGCAGAGACGATCCGGCAGATCCACGCGCAGAGCCCCGGAACGGGAGTGGAGATCCTCGTCCCCGACTTCTCGGGAAACCCCGAGCTCCTGGGCGAGGTGTTCTCCGCGAAGCCAGAGGTCTTCGCGCACAACGTCGAGACGGTTCCGCGCATCTTCAAGCGAATTCGCCCGGCCTTCCGGTACGACCGTTCCCTCGACGTCATCACCCAGGGTCGCGCCGCAGGCCTCATCACCAAGTCGAACCTGATCCTCGGCATGGGCGAGGAACGCGCAGAGGTCAGCCAGGCGCTCCAGGACCTCCACGATGCCGGAACCGACATCATCACCATCACCCAGTACCTGCGGCCGAGCGCCCGGCACCTCCCCGTCGCCCGGTGGGTCCGGCCGGAGGAGTTCGTCGAGCTGAACGCCGAAGCGGAAGCCATCGGATTCCTCGGTGTGCTCTCCGGCCCGCTCGTGCGATCCTCCTACCGGGCGGGACGCCTCTGGGCGCAGTCGATGCTCGCGACGAACCGCGAGGTGCCCGCCGAACTCCGCCACCTGGCTGACGCCTCCCTCGGGTTCGCCCAGGCCGTCGCCCGTCCGGGCGGCATCAGCGCTGACTCGACGGAAAATCGGTCATCGGAGATTCTGGCGACTCGGTAAACTCGACAGCATGGCACGCAGCAAGGACAAGACTCCCAAACCCCACAAGGAACCCGGCCGCATCAAGCAGATGTGGCAGGTGTTCCAGATGACCCGGCGGTACGATTCCAAAATCGTTCCGCTTCTCCTCGTGGGCTTCTTCGTGCCGCTCGTGGCCTCGATCATCGTCGCGATCCTTGCGACCGACGGAAACGTTCTCACGCTCGTCCTCTGGATCATCGCCGGGCTCCTCGCCGGGGTGCTCGCGATGCTGATCATCCTCGGCCGGCGCGCTGAGAAGGCCGCCTATTCCCAGATCGAAGGCCAGCCCGGCGCGGTCGGTGCCGTGCTGCGCAGTTCCCTCAAGGGCGGGTGGGTCGGCAGCGAGATGCCCATCGCTGTCAACGGCAAGACCCAGGACGCGGTCTACCGTGCCGTCGGTCGCGGCGGCGTCGTGCTGATCAGCGAAGGCCCGCGCACCCGGACCGCCCGCATGCTGGAAGAGGAACGCCGCACGGTCACCCGTCTCGGCGGCCACGTGCCCGTCACGGTCCTGTCCGTCGGCCCCGATTCCGACGCCGTGCCGCTGCACAAGCTCGCGAGTCGCCTGCGCAAGATCAAGCCCAGCCTGACCAAGGCCGAGGTGCTTGCCGTCAACAACCGGCTGAGTTCGATCACGAAGAAGCTTCCGATCCCGAAGGGCGTCGATCCGACCAAGGCCCGCCCCCAGCGCGGCAACTAGGCTCGTCCACCCGTCCACACCGCACGAAAAAGAACCCCTCGTCATCGCGACGAGGGGTTTTCGCGTCGGTCGACGCGGCGGTCGGTCGGCGCGGCAGCCCACGCGGCGCGTGATTCAGCCGCGGACGAGGACGGTCCCTGCGACCTTGTCGTGGAAGCCCCGCTGGTCGGAGTCCCAGACCAACGCGGGGAATGCCAGGCCGAGCAGCACGGAACGCACGATCGGCCGCCACGGCCCGACCCAGCCTCCCGCGAGCGGGATCACGCGGAGTCCGACGAGGCGGTGGCCGATGCTCCCGCCGATCGTCGGGATGAACACGACCTGGAGCAGGACGTACGTCCCCGTCACGACGAAGCCGTTGTAGTCGAGGAACGTGTAGCGGAACACCGTGAAGGCGAGCGCCATCGCGAGGGCGTAGTCGATCAGCAGTCCGAGCATCCGTCGCCCGGCACGGCCCACCGAAAGCGGACCCTGGTCGGGAAGCCCGAGTCGCTCCCCCGGCCATCTGCTCGGCGGGAGCTGTCCGAAGGTGGTCGGTTTCGAGGCTGAGGGAGGCACGGGATGATCCTAGCCAAGGGCACCGCCTGTAACATGTGAGAAACAAAGCCGTCACAGCTGAGTAATGCTGCCGTAATACTCTCTGGGTAGCCGCCGTGCGCGACTTTCTGTCATTAACGCCCTCGTCGTTTGGAGTAAACCCGCATGTTCCGCGATTCGTCAGAAGTACTCAAGTTCATCAAGGACACTGACGTCAAGTTTCTTGACATTCGCTTCACCGACCTCCCCGGTGTGCAGCAGCACTTCAACATCCCCGCGTCGACGGTCGATGAGGAATTCTTCACGGTCGGCCAGATGTTCGACGGTTCGTCGATCCGCGGCTTCGCCTCCATCCACGAGTCGGACATGCAGCTCATCCCGGACGTGACGACGGCATACGTCGACGCCTTCCGCGCCGAGCGCACCCTCATCATGCTCTTCGACATTTACAACCCGCGCAACGGCGAGATCTACTCCAAGGATCCCCGCCAGGTCGCGAAGAAGGCCGAGAAGTACCTCGAGTCGACCGGCATCGCCGACACCGCCTTCTTCGCCCCCGAAGCCGAGTTCTACATCTTCGACGACGTGCGTTACGAAGTGAACCAGTACTCGAGCTTCTACGCCGTGGACTCCAGCGAAGGTGCCTGGAACTCCGGCAAGAAGGAAGAGGGCGGCAACCTCGCCAACAAGACCCCGTACAAGGGCGGCTACTTCCCCGTCAGCCCCGTCGACCAGCACGTCGACATGCGCGACGACATCTGCCTCAAGCTCATCGACGCCGGCCTGATCCTCGAACGCAGCCACCACGAGGTCGGCACCGGCGGCCAGGGCGAGATCAACTACCGCTTCGACACCATGGTCCACGCGGCGGACGACCTCCTCAAGTTCAAGTACATCGTCAAGAACACGGCGCACGAATGGGGCAAGACGGCAACGTTCATGCCCAAGCCGCTCTTCGGCGACAACGGTTCCGGCATGCACACCCACCAGTCCCTGTGGGCCGGCGGCAAGCCGCTGTTCTATGACGAGGCCGGCTACGGCGGACTCTCCGACATCGCACGCTGGTACATCGGCGGCCTGCTCAAGCACGCCCCGGCGGTCCTCGCGTTCACGAACCCCTCGGTGAACTCCTACCACCGCCTCGTCCCCGGCTTCGAAGCACCGGTCAACCTGGTCTACTCGGCCGGCAACCGCTCGGCCTCGATCCGCATCCCGATCACGGGCACCAACCCGAAGGCCAAGCGCATCGAGTTCCGTGCGCCCGACGCCTCCGGAAACCCGTACCTCGCCTTCGCCGCCCAGCTCATGGCCGGCCTCGACGGGATCAAGAACCGGATCGAGCCGCACGAGCCTGTCGACAAGGACCTCTACGAGCTCCCGCCCGAAGAAGCCAAGAACATCCCGCAGGTTCCCGCTTCCCTCGAGGAGGCTCTGCTGGCCCTCGAAGCCGACCACGACTTCCTCCTCGCCGGCAACGTGTTCACGCCTGAACTGATCGAGACCTGGGTCAGCTTCAAGCGCGAGCAGGAAATCAAGCCGCTCGCCCAGCGCCCGCACCCGTTCGAGTACGAACTGTACTACGGGGTCTGAGTCACGCAGGCCGGACGACGGCCGCAGCACGGACAGAAGGACCGCACCCGGAATGGGTGCGGTCCTTCCGTTTGTCCGGGCCGGGTTCTGGTCAGCCGAAGATGAACGCCGGCTCACGCTGGATGGTGCGGTCCGCGATGCCGTGGGCCTCGGCGGCGCGGGCAGGGTGTACCGTCGCCTTCCCGATCGACAGCACGTTCCAGCCTTCCGCCGCCCAGGCTGCGGAATCCAGGCAGTTTCGGCCGTCGATCACCGTGCGCGTGCGAACGAGCGCACCCAGTGCTGCCGGATCCGCAGCCAGGAACTCCGGCCATTCGGTCAGCACGAGAACGGCATCCGCTCCGGAGACGGCATCCGCAACCGAGTCCGCATAACCGAGCGTCGGGAAAATCCGTTCCGCCGTTCCGCGCGCCCGGGGGTCGTAGACGACGACCTGGGCGCCGCGCAACTGCAGGGCAGCAGCGACGTTGAGTGCGGGCGAGTCGCGGACATCGTCGGTGTGCGGTTTGAAGGCCACCCCGAGCACGCCGATCCGGCGGTTCAGGACCGAACCGCCACAGGCGTCGATGGCCCGGTCGATGACGCGCTGCCGCTGGCCCATGTTGATCTCGTCGACTTGCTGGAGCAGGCCGGCCGCGGCGAACGCACCGAGTTCATTGGAACGGTGCATCAGGCCACGGATGTCCTTCGGCAGGCAGCCGCCGCCGAATCCGAGCCCGGCATTCAGGAACTGCCGGCCGATCCGCTTGTCGTACCCGAGCGCATCCGCCAGCTGGGAGACATCGGCGCCCGCGGCCTCACAGACCTCGGAGATCGCGTTGATGAAGGAGATCTTGGTCGCGAGGAACGCGTTGGCGCTGACCTTGACCAGCTCAGCGGTCGGCAGGTCGACAACGATGACGGGTGTGCCGTTTCCGATCGGGTAGGCGTACACCTCGCGCAAGAGAGCTTCGGCGGCCGCGGACGCTCCGCCGAGGACGAGGCGATCCGGGGCGAGAGTATCCTCAACGGCCTTGCCCTCGCGCAGGAACTCCGGGTTCCAGACGAGTTCAGCGGTCACGAAGTCCGGCGTCGACTCGGCCACGATCTCGCGCAGGCGCGCGGCCGTGCCGACCGGCACGGTCGACTTGCCGACGATGAGGCCGTCCCGGACGAGGTTGGCGGCAACCTGCCTGGTGGCGTCCTCCACGTAGCTGAGGTTCGCCGCGAAGCTCGTGGATTTCTGCGGGGTTCCGACGCACACGAAGTGCACGTCCGCAAACGCGGTGGCCTCGGCGATGTCGGTCGTGAACCGAAGGCGGCCGCTCGTCACATGAGTCAGCAGAAGCTCGGGCAGACCGGGTTCGTAGAACGGCACGATGCCCTTGCTGAGCGCGTCGACCTTGCGCTGGTCCGTGTCGACCCCGATGACCTCGAACCCCATTTCAGCCATGGCCGCCGCGTGGGTTGCCCCGAGGTAACCGGTGCCGATGACGCTGATCCGCGGCGAACGCGGGGTTGGGGCGCCGGTCGTTCCAACGTCGGCCGCCTCGGTGGTTGCAGGTGTCGTGGTCATGATGTCCTTCCGGTCACGAGGTGGTGCGGAGTACGGTCGGTGGGTTCGAGGGTCACTTGGCGGGTACCAGGGTGAAGTTGGCCGCCGGGTTACTCAATCCCGCACTGAATGCGGCGAGGCTCTCCGGCCGGGAGTCGATGCGCCAGTCATTGGTGCTGAGCTCCCCGCCGACGAAGCTCGAGACCGCGAGGTCGAACCACGAGACGCCGATGATGTCGTCGTTCTCCGGTTTCGCGAGCGATTCGAACAGGCTCGTGATCCACGCGACCTTGTGGCCACCGGTCTCGGTCGCGCCCACCTCGGCGAGCACGATGGGCTTCCCGGTGAGCTGGCGCAGCTGGGCCAGGCTCCGACCGAAGGTGTAGTCGAAGGTGTAGTTGTTCCTGGTGTCCGTGCTTGTCGGCGGGCGCAGGTACCCGGACAGGCCGACCCAGTCGACGTAGTCATCGCCGGGGTACATGCTGGCCAGGTATTCGGGGGTCTGGTGGGTCGCCGTCAGGTTGTTGATGATGTTCGGTGCCCACACCCACAGGGCGAACTGGTTCGCGCCCTCGGTCTCGAAGATGTCGTGCACGTGGTGCCACATCTTCACGAAGTCGCCCGGGTTATTGCCGTTGATGGCTTTACCCCTCCCGTTATCCTCCGCCCACGGGTACCACACCGAGTTCATCTCGTGGTCGAACCGGATGGCGACCGGAAGGCCGGTTGCCACGACATCCTTGGCGTACTGGTGCAGGTACTCGTCGAACGAGCCGTCGATGATGTTCGGCAGCGAATAGTCCGGCGCGTCCGTGACGCCGTTCTTGGCGTTGATCGGACGTGATTCCCAGGTCATCAACGGCATGGAACCGTGGGCCCAGGCCCGGGTGACGGCTTCGGACCGGAATGCCTCGTCCCAGCCGCTGAAGTAACCCGTCACCGTCGGCTGCACGCCGACGCTCACGCTCGTCGCATCGAACGTCGCCCAGTTGAACGGCGCCTGCTGCGTGTACATGCCGAAGAAGCGGCTCGTGGGATTCCGGATCTCAGCCAGAGTCGGCGCCGAGATCGGCGTCACGCTTGCGGTGCTGGACCCGGTCTTCACCGTTGGCGCCTTGCCGGGACCCGCGACGGGCGCGGCGTGCGCGGCATCCGCTTGGGCCGCGAGCTGGGCGACCTCGTTCTGGGCTCCCAGGAGTGCGCTCTCGGCGGCGCGCACCCGCTCCTGAGCGGTGGCGAGTCCTTTGGTGTTGCCCGCGGCGACGACGGACGCGGCCTGCTTGGCACGGGCCAGTTCGCTGGAGCGCGTGTTGAGCCGGCCCTGGAGGGCGGTGAGTTGCGCCTTCAAATCCTTGTTCTGCGCCACGAGGGAACCGTCGGCTTGTTCTGTTCCCGAGATGACCGCGGACAGTGCCTGGGAGACGGGGCTTCCCGGTGAAGACCAGACGACCCAGGAGAGGGTGGCGAGGACGACTACGAGCGCGATGATGCCCACACCGGACCGGCGTGACTGGGCCGACGTGGCGGCCCACCAGGATGGTTGCTTAGACAATGAAGAACGCCTCCAGGAACAGAATCGAAAAGCCGATGAGATAGGGAATGCCGGCCTTGAGGTTGTGACGGTGGATCGGACGGGTGCGCCGCACGACCTCGCTCGATGCGACCTTCACGACCGGCCGCTCGAGGACACGGGTCTGCCCTCTGCCGTCGTCGAACCCGAGACGCACCACGAGGTCGTCACCGGGGTAGGAGCCTGGCCTCGGCGAATTCGGTTTCGAACTCGGGATCGAAGTCGGTGGGAATGGTCGCCCCGAGCCGCACCGGTGACGATGCGGGGTTCTCGGATGACCTGAGATTCGACAGGTCGGTGTCGGTGCCGCCTGTCCCCCCTGCGTACGCGCCTGACCTGGTTCCCCAGCCGCTCGCGTGCGCCATCCGGAAGAAGCCGAACAGCCGGATCGGCATGAGGAAGAAGGTCGAAATGAGGATGAAGACTGGGAGCCGGAAGAAATCCGTCGGCTTCTCCGCGAGGTGGCGGACCTGACGGATCGCCATGCTGACCACAGACGAGGCCACCATCAGCAGGACGACGGTGACGAGTCCGCCCTGGACACCGTATTCGTCGAGGAAGCCCTGGTAGAAGTTGAAGCCCTGGCCGGTCACCGACCGGTAGATCCAGCCGAGGAAGACCCCGGCGAGAATGAATGGCAGCGCGATGTCCAACACCATGAAGAACGCGAGGAGCGGGGCATGGCCTAGCATCCACGGGAGCATCCGCAGGGTGTTGTACTGGCTTCCGCGAGCCCACCGCAGCTGCTGCTTGAAGAGCTTCTTCACCTTCAGGGGTGCGTCCGTGTAGACGAGACTCGTGTGCTGGTAGACCGTGCGGTATCCCTCTTTGAGGGTGAGGTTGGTCAGGGTGCGGTCGTCGGAGACTTCGAGGAAGACGCCCATGAACTTCTCGGTCATGAACTTGTCCATCACCCGCATCATGATCGTCCGCCGGAACGCGATGGTGCGCCCGGGGAGGCAGCCGACCTGGCCGACGACGCTCTGCGCCGGCATCGAGTACAGGGCGCGGGAATTCTCGAGCCAGTCCGCCCACCGCGTGATCCAGTTGCGGTCCGGATCGAGGATCCGCTGCCGGGTGGTGACGCCGCCGACCTTCTCGTCGGCGAACGGCTTGATGAGCTCCTCGAGGGCGTTCGGCATCCACACCGTGTCGGAGTCGACGAGGATCGTGATGTCCCCCGTCGACAACGTGGTGCCGATCATCACGGCGTTGCGCTTGCCGGGGATGGGCGTGTGTACCCAGCGGACGAGTGGGGCGAACTCCTCGCACACCGTGACGAGACCCGGATTCTCCGGGCCGTTGATCACGACGATGATCTCGCCGGGCCGCTGTTCGACCATTCGACCGATCACGTCGCGGAAGAGGTCGAGAGGTTCGTCGAGCACGGGCACGACGACGCTGGTGGTGAGGTCACAGGACTCGGTGTACGGGCGATACCTCGAGGACAGGATGACTTTCAGGAGCCAGACGAACCAGATGAGCGCCGAGTACACGGCGAACATGTAGACCTCTGGATGCCCCTCCAGCATGTGCCGGATTTGCAGGATGAAGATGAACATGACGAACCCCGATTCTCATTAGTCACGCTGAAGTCCGCGGCAGTGAGGACGGTTTGTGTTTCGGGGTACCTGAATAGTGACCGCCCCCCGCCCGGGGCGCAAATGCGCGACACGCGCGGCGTGACGCTCGCGTCGCGGGCCGCCGGACCGTCGAAAACGGGCCGGGACGCGTCACCGGCACACCAGGACCGAGACCCGCCGCCGATCTTCTCCCCCTCTGTGCGCAGGCGCAAGCGCACCCAATGCACAGGTGAACGCCGTATTCCGCCGAGCCATCGTGTGCGGCTGCGTGTCACGCACGTCACAGCTTCCGACGTCGCCGTGCGCCGGATCCGGAGGTCCCGGCCGGCCTCACGCCGCCCAGATCCGAACGAGTACGGAGCTTTCGACGATGACAGTTCTCCGGGATTTAACCTGGCCGACCCAATCCGTCACCCGGTCTTGGTCGGGAACAGCCTGAATCGTCGCCGTGAATCGGCTGGATATCTACCCGGCGAAGGGTCCCGCGTGTTCGACCGGGCCGTAGAAACGACGCTCGAACACGGCGCGGGCACGCCGGGTGACGGCGAGGTAGTCGTCCTCGAGCCGGTTGGCGGATCCCGGCGGGTATTCGAGGATCCGGGCGATGCCCTCGAGCTGGATGCGATCGGTCGGGAGCGTGTCCGCGGTCCGGTTCATCCACAGGGTCATGGCCGAACGGCACCGGGAGGCGAAGATCCACGCCGCCCGGAGGGTCTCGGCATCGGCATCGCTCACGAGCCCGGCCCTGGCGGCGGCGTGCAGGGCGCCGAGGGTCGAGTGCGTGCGCAGTTCGGGGATCGCCGCTGCGTGCTGAAGCTGCAGCAACTGGACGAACCACTCGACGTCACTGAGCGAACCGCGCCCGAGCTTGAGATGACGGTTCGGGTCTGCGCCCTGCGGCAGCCGTTCCTTCTCGACGCGCGCCTTCATCCGTTTGATCTCCCTGACCGCCTGGTCGTCGATCGCAACGGGGAAGCGAACCGAGTCAGCGAGGGCCTCGAAGTCGGCGAGAAGGCGGGCATCCCCGGCGACGCCCCTGCCCCGGAGGAGCGCTTGCGCTTCCCAGGTCAGCGACCAGCGCCGGTAGTAGGCCTCGTAGGAGTCGAGGGAGCGGGCGACGGCACCGTTCTTTCCCTCCGGACGCAGCCCGAGGTCGAGGTCGAGCGGCAGGCGGCTGTCCTCCGTGAGACGTTTGAGTTCGCGGGCGATGAACATCGCCCGGGTGTGAGCGGCCTCGCCCGTGACGACTCCCGCCCGGAACACGTACATCACGTCGGCGTCCGAGCCGAAGCCCAGCTCCGCTCCCCCGAAGCGACCCATGCCGATCACCGCGAATTCGATGCCGTCGGCGTCCCCGTCCGGCTCACCGCGGAGGCCGGTGCCGCGGATCGCAGCCGTGACACCCTCGATCACCGTCGCGGTGACGTCGGTGAGGCCCGTCGCGAGCTGGTCGATGCTGATCCGCCCGAGGATGGACGAGAACGCCAGGCGCAGGATCTCGCGGCGCCTGGCCGTCCGCAGGACGGATGCCGCGGCATCCGGTGTCTGGTGGCGGGCCAGGACCGCGCGGGTCTCCTCACGCAGCACGGTGAGGGGTCGTGGGCGCAGGTCGTTCTCGTTCTCGAGCCACGCGACCGATTCCGGAATCGTTTCGAGGAGTTCGCCGACGAATCGGGAGGAGGACAGCACCCGGGTGAGCCGTTCGGCGGCGCCGGAGGAATCACGGAGCATCCGGAGGAACCAGTACGTCGATCCGAGACTGTCGCTGAGTCGCCGAAAGGCCAGCAGGCCGTAGTCGGGGTCTGCACCTTCCGAGAACCACTGCAGGAGCACGGGAAGAAGGTGGCGCTGGATCGTCGCACGCCGCGACACGCCGCCCGTGAGTGCCGCGATGTGGGCGAAGGCGCCCTTGGTGTCGCGGAACCCGATCGCCGCGAGCCTGGCCTCCGCCTGCGCGCTCGTGAGGACGAGGTCGCCGTCGGGGAGCGCAGCGACGGCGGAGAGCAACGGCCGGTAGAACAGGCGCTCATGCAGTCCGCGCACCCGGTGTTTCGTGTCCGCCCACCGCGTGCTCAGCTGGGCGGCGCCCGCGGCGAGCCCGGTCGCACGGGCGAGGATGCGCAGGCTCGCCTCGTCCCGCGGCACGAGGTGGGTGCGCCGCAGCCGGTAGAGCCTGCAGGCGGTGTTCCATCAACCGCAGCATCCGGTAGTCCTGGGAGAATTCCGCCGCCTCCGCACGGCCGACGTAGCCGGATTCGGCGAGGGCTGCGAGTGCGGGGAGCGTCCCGGCCTGGCGGACGCCCTCATCGGCCTGCCCGTGAACGAGCTGGAGGAGCTGGACGGTGAACTCGATGTCGCGCAGCCCGCCGGGGCCGAGCTTGAGCCTGAACGTCGACCTCGTCGTCGGGGATGTTGTCGGTCACCCGTTCCCGCATCCGCTGGACCGACTCGACGAAGTTCTCCCGGCTGGCGCTCGTCCACACCTTCGGCCCCACGGCCGCGAGGTACCGTTCTCCGAGCCCGGCATGGCCGGCGAGCGGCCTCGCCTTGAGGAGGGCCTGGAACTCCCAGCTCTTCGCCCACCGCTCGTAGTACGCGATGTGCGAGTCCAGGGAACGCACGAGTGCCCCCGACTTTCCCTCAGGGCGCAGGTTCGGGTCGACCTCCCACAGCTCGGGTTCGAGTGTCGGCTGGTTGAGCCCGCGCATCAGCAGGATCGCCAGCCTGGTCGCGATGTCGACGGCACGGCCGGATTCGAGCCCGGAGTCGGGGTCTGCCTCCGCGACGAAGATGACATCGACGTCGCTGACGTAGTTGAGTTCCCTGGCTCCGGCCTTGCCCATGCCGATCACGGCGAGCCGGGTCGCGCGTACCTGGTCGACGGGGAAGACGCCAGGCGCGGCAACGGGCGCCGACGACATCGCGCGAGCCACCGCGAGGGAGCCCTCGAGCGCCGCTGCGGCGAGATCGGACAGCACCCGCGCGACGCCGTCGAGGCCGGCGACCGGGTCGGCCTGCTCGAGATCGAACGCGGCGACCTCCGCGAGCCTCCGCCGATATCGCACCCGCAGTGCCACCCAGCCGGCGTCGTCGACGAGGGTCGCGACGCCGTCGACGGCGCCGACCGCGGCGAGCAGGTCCCGGGTGAGGCTCCTCTGGTCCGGGAAGGACCTGTGACCGGGTGGCGAGGACGCCGAGCTCCTCCGGATGCCGCAGGAAGAATTCGGTCAGGCCGCGGGACGCGCCGAGCACGAGGAGGAGGCGAACGGGTGCACCCGGGCACGCCAGGAGCGCCAGGAGTTCCGTCGGCGCCTGCCGGAGCAGATTGATCAGGCCCGAGAGTGCCGCGTCCGGGCTCGCCGTGCGCGCGAGCAACGGCAACAGCTCTGCAGAATCGGGTCCGCCGAGGCTGAGGACCTCGTCGAGGCACGCCCGGACCTCACCGAGATCAGCGAAGCCGACCCTCGCGAGTTCGGTGAGGGTCAGCGCCTCTCGCGCCATCGTGCGCTACAACATCTCGAGGTTCTTTTGCAGGCTCGAACGGAGTCACCTGGGAGCGGTATTCCTTCCACTCCTGTCGCTTGTTGAGCAGCACGTAGTTGAACACGTGCTCGCCCAGGGTCTCGGCGACGAGTTCGGATTCCTCCATGAACTGGATGGCGTGGTCCAGGCTTGCCGGCAACTGGCGGTAGCCGAGGGCGCGACGTTCGGTGTCGCTGAGACCCCAGACGTTGTCCTCCGCTTCCGGCGGCAGTTCGTAGCCCTCTTCGATGCCCTTGAGTCCGGCAGCGAGCATGAGCGAGTATGCGAGATACGGGTTCGCCGCGGAATCGATCGCCCGGTATTCGATGCGGGAACTGTTGCCCTTGTTCGGCTTGTACAGCGGAACGCGGATGAGCGCGGACCGGTTGTTGTGGCCCCAGCACACGAAGCTCGGGGCCTCGTCGCCACCCCAGAGCCGCTTGTACGAGTTCACGAACTGGTTCGTGACCGCGGTGATCTCCGGCGCGTGCTTGAGCAGGCCCGCGATGAACTGGCGCCCCGTGCGGGACAGCTGGTACTGCGCGCCCGCCTCGTAGAAGGCGTTCGTCTCGCCCTCGAACAGGGAGAGGTGGGTGTGCATGCCAGAGCCTGGCTGGTCGGACATCGGCTTCGGCATGAACGTCGCGTAGACGCCCTGCTCGATGGCGACCTCCTTGATGACCGTGCGGAAGGTCATGATGTTGTCGGCCGTCGACAGAGCGTCCGCGTAGCGGAGGTCGATCTCGTTCTGGCCGGGGCCGGCTTCGTGGTGGCTGAACTCCACGGAGATGCCGAGTTCTTCGAGCATCCGCACGGAGCGGCGCCGGAAGTCGTGCGCGGTCCCGCCGGGGACGTTGTCGAAGTAACCGGCGGAGTCGACGGGAACGGGCCCGTCCTTGCCGTACTTCGACGATTTCAGCAGGTAGAACTCGATCTCCGGATGCGTGTAGAACGTGAAGCCGCGATCCGCCGCTTTGGCGAGCGTGCGCTTGAGCACGTTGCGCGGGTCGGCAACCGCAGGCTGCCCGTCCGGGGTTGTGATATCGCAGAACATGCGCGCGGTCGGGTCGACTTCGCCCCGCCACGGCAGGATCTGGAACGTTGTGGGATCCGGATGCGCGAGGACATCCGCTTCGAAGGACCGGGTCAGGCCCTCGATGGCCGAGCCGTCAAAACCGAGACCTTCCGCGAATGCGCCCTCGACCTCGGCCGGTGCGATCGCAACCGATTTCAACGTGCCGACGACGTCCGTGAACCAGAGACGAATGAACTTGATGCCCCGTTCCTCGATGGTACGAAGAACGAAGTCGCGCTGCTTGTCCATCCACGCCCTTTCTTGTTGATCACTAGGTTACTGGCTGTCGTGACCTCGCGTGCGAAAAGGGCCCCCGTGAGCGGAATCGGTCGCTGGCTACACTGGAGGCATGCCAGAGTCGACCGCGTCAGACGCTCCCCGTTCCGTCAATGATCTGAATCCCTTCGTTCCCGCTCCGGCAGGACCCAAGCGGGTGCGCACCCGCCACTTCTCGAACGCGAAGCAACATGGCATCCCGATTACCGGCCTGACCAGCTACGACATGCTCACGGCCCAGATCTTCGACCAGGCAGGGATTGATTTCCTCCTGGTCGGCGACTCGGCAGGCAACAACGTCTTCGGCTACGAGACGACGCTCCCCGTCACCGTCGACGAACTGATCCCGCTCACCCGCGCGGTCGCGCGGGCCGTCACCCGCGCCCTTGTCGTCGCCGACATGCCCTTCGGCTCATACGAGACCGGGCAGACCGAGGCGCTTCACACGGCGGTGCGGTTCATGAAGGAAGCGCAGGCGCACGCGGTCAAGCTCGAGGGAGGAGTGCGCAGCCACAAGCAGATCAAGCGCATCGTCACGAGCGGAATCCCCGTGATGGCCCACATCGGCTTCACGCCGCAGAGCGAGCACGGCCTCGGCGGCCACATCATCCAGGGTCGCGGCGACGCCGCAGAGCAACTCCTCGAAGACGCCCTCGCTGTCCAGGACGCCGGCGCGTTCGCGGTCGTCCTGGAGATGGTGCCGGCCACCGTTGCGGCAGAGGTGACCAGCAAGCTCGAGATTCCCACGATCGGCGTGGGGGCCGGGCCCGACGTCGACGGCCAGCTCCTGGTCTGGACGGACTTCGCCGGCATGACCGAGGGCCGGGTGCCGCGTTTCGTGCGGCAGTATGCCAACGTGCGCAGCGTCCTCACGGATGCGGTGCACCAGTTCAAGTCGGACGTCGAGACCGGCGTGTACCCCGGTCCCGAGCACAGCTACGAATAGCGGTCAGCGGTCCTCCGCAGCGTCCTCCGCCGCCCACTTGGCGCTGTTCGCGCGGAGCTTCTCGAGGGCATGGGCGGCCTCGTCGCGGGTTGCGAACGGCCCGACACGATCGACGGCGAGAGAGACCATTCCCTCTTCGACGGCGCCCGTGCGCAGGTTGTACCAGAACTGGTGCTCAGTATCTTCGGCCATAAGCTAGATCCTATGCCTAAGGATTCCGCCGGTCACCTGTTGCCAGGCCCGGTCTCCCCCACCCGTCCCGTCCCCACCAGGATCCCCCGTCCGGAGTACGTCGGCCACCCGGCTCCCAGGCCGTTCACCGGCTCCGACGTGTACCCCGCCGCGAAGATCGAACTGATCCGTGAGGCCGGCCGGATCGCCGCTGAGGCGATCGAGGCGGTCGGCAGAGGAATCCGCCCCGGCGTGACCACCGAAGAGCTCGACCGCATCGGCCACGAGTTCCTGATCGAGCACGACGCATACCCGTCCACGCTCGGCTACCGGGGCTACCCGAAGTCGCTGTGCAGGCTCGGTGAACGAGGTCATCTGCCACGGCATCCCCGACACGACGGTCCTCGAAAACGGCGACATCGTCAACATCGACATCACCGCCTTCCAAGAACGGCGTCCATGGAGACACGAACGTCACGTTCATCGTCGGCGAGGCGAGCGAGGCGGTCACGCTCCTCGTCGACCGCACGAGGGAGGCGCTCGCCCGCGGCATCAAGGCCGTCGCCCCCGGCCGCCAGGTCAACGTGATCGGCCGGACCATCGAGTCGTATGCGAAGCGGTTCGGCTACGGCGTTGTGCGGGACTTCACCGGCCACGGCGTCGGCGAGGCGTTCCACTCCGGCCTGATCGTCCCCCACTACGACTCTGCCCCGCAGTACGACACCGTGATGGAGGTCGGCATGGTCTTCACGATCGAACCGATGCTCACCCTCGGCGGCACGGACTGGGACCTGTGGGCGGATGACTGGACCGTGACGACCAGGGATAAGAGCATCACGGCCCAGTTCGAGCACACCCTGGTCGTGACCGAACGCGGCGCAGAGGTCTTGACCCTTCCCTAGACGATAGGTTTTCTACTATGAATTCTCAGACGGCCATCGGCATCGACATCGGCGGGACCGGAATCAAGGGGGCCCTCGTCGATCTTGCGACGGGCGCCCTGCTGACCGACCGGGTCAAGCTCCCCACACCCAAGGGCGGCCGTCCAGCCGACATCGTCGAAACGACCCGCGTCATCCTCGAAAGGGTCGGTGCCGCGGCGGGAGTGACGGATGTCCCCGTCGGAATCTGTTTCCCCGCCGTCGTCAGGCACGGCCGCACGATGTCCGCCGCCAACGTGTCCAAGAAGTGGATCGGCCTCGAGGCCTCCGCCCTGTTCGCGAGAAGCCTCGGCACGCCCGTCACGTTCGTGAACGACGCGGACGCAGCGGGGTACGCCGAATCCCAATTCGGCGCAGCACAGGGGGTGGATGGCGTGGTGATCCTGACCACGCTCGGCACCGGCATCGGCACGGCACTCCTGAACGACGGGGTCCTCGTGCCCAACACCGAACTCGGTCACCTGCAGATCGACGGCGTCGACTACGAGACCCGCGCCTCCTACTCGGCACGGGAACGGGAGAACCTCTCCTGGTCGGCCTGGGCCACGCGGCTGCAGAAGTACTACTCGACCCTTGAGGCGCTCTTCTCCCCCGACCTGTTCGTCGTCGGCGGCGGCGTCTCCAAGCACCACGACGACTTCCTGCCGCTGCTCTCCCTGCACACGCCGATCGTCCCGGCCGCGCACAAGAACAACGCCGGCATCCTCGGTGCGGCAGCCCTCACGGTGCAGGACCTGAACTAGACCCGAACCGGGATCGCCCGGAGAAGGTGCGCGGCGCTGCACTCGGGAGGGCGGCCCCATCGGTGGAAAAGGGGGAATGGGCCGGCTGGTACGCCGGGTTCTGTCCCGGTTTTCACCGGGGACGGCCATCTATCTCGGGACTACGTTGCCGCAGCCCTCTAGCGGTCTACCCGGAAACTCGGCGAGCCGCCTTAACGTTTCCTGTGTGACCTTGCTCCGGACGAGGTTTACCGAGCCGACCAGGTCACCCTGGCCTCTGGTGGTCTCTTACACCACCGTTTCACCCTTACCACCGAAAAACGGTGGCGGTCTACTTTCTGTGGCACTGTCTCGCGGGTTACCCCGGGTGGGTGTTACCCACCGCCCTGCTCTGTGGAGCCCGGACGTTCCTCGGCACCCGATCCCCCGAAGGGAACCGGCTGACGCGGCCGTCTTGCCGACCCATTCTTCATCCCAGACTACAGGATCAGATTCCGGACTCCTCCGTGCGCACCAGGATCGCGCCGCAATCCGGGCAGAACAGCACCTCATCCGCCGCCGACGACCGCACGGACTCGAGGTCGCTTCCGGTGAGGGTGATGGTGCAGCCGCTGCAGGTGCGCTGGCGCAACAGTGCGGCGGCGTTGCCGTGGCCGCTGACGAAGAGCTTCTCGTAGAGGCTCGCCAGATCCGGCGCGATCGTGCCGGCGATCACGGCCCGGTCGCGGCGGAGCCTCCTCGAGCCTGGCGGTGCAGGGTGGCGAGGTCGGCGTCACGCGAGATCTCGGTCTCCTCGACGCGGGCGGCGAGAGCGTCGCGTTCGGCTTCGACGACCGCGACGGCCGCTTCCCGTTCCTCGAGGCGTTCCATCACGGCGATCTCGATCTCCTCGAGCGCCAGCAGCCGCTTGCGGAGAGCGGCGAGTTCGGTGTCAAGGGCCTGGACGTCCTTGACCGAGCTCGTGGCCTGCAGGCGTTCGTCGTCGCGCTTGATGCGCTTCTCGACGACCTCAACGTCGGATTCGATCCGGTTCAGTTCGAGGCGCACGTCCTCGACCTCACCGTGGAGGGTCGTGAGGCTCATCCGGGTCTTGTCCGCGGTCGCGGCGAGTGCGATGAGTTCGGCGTGCTGGGCGAGCGCCCTGGTCTGGTGATCGACCTGCTGGAGCCTGATGTCGAGGGCCTGGAGCCGGAGAAGCTCCTTCTGCTCGATGGGGGATGCCTTCACTTGTGTCCTGACCTTCACGGGTATTGAGTTCGACCGGCCCTGTGGCCGGATACTGTCGGTGGGGTTGTGCAGGCTACTGCACGATGACGAAGTCCCACGGGTCCGTGCGCAGATCGCTCACGTCCACCCGCAGGCCCGGAAAAGCGTTCCTCAGCGCATCGGCGGCGGTGTCAAGCCACAACCACTCGCTCGCCCAGTGTGACACGTCGATCAGTGCGGGCGTGTTTCCGTCGAGCAGCGCCTGTTCCCGGGCTTCGGAGGCCGGGTGGTGTCTGAGGTCGGCGGTGATGAAGACATCCGCTGCCAGCACTGCCGGATCTTTGAGCAGCGAGTCGCCCGCACCGCCGCACAGCGCGACCGTGCGGACCGGGGCGTTGTACTCGCCAGAGACCCGGATCCCGGACGCCGTCGCGGGGAGGATCGTCGCGAGGCGCCGGGCGAGTTGGCCGAGGGTGGTGGGAGTGGGGAGTTCCCCGACCCGCCCGATGCCGGTCCCCGGAACGGTCCCGGACGTGATCGGCTGGGCGTCCACGAGCCCGAGCCGGGTGGCGAAGACGTCGGAGACACCGTCGACGACGACGTCGGCATTCGTGTGCGCGGCGAGGAGTGCGCAGCCCGACCTGATCAGCCGGGCCAGGAGGGCGCCTTTGTACCGGTCTTCGGCGATGGACGTGACCCCGCGAAGAAGGAGCGGATGGTGGACAAGGAGGAGGCCGACGCCGGTCTCGATCGCCTCATCCACGGTCGCGGAGACGGCGTCGACCGCGAGGAGCACGGAATCGACCCGGTTCGTGGGGTCGCCGCTCACGAGTCCCGGTGCATCCCACGTCTCTGCACCCGACAACGGCCAGAGCTCGTGGACGGTCCGGGTGATCTCTGCGAGCGAATAGGACACCCCGTCAGCCTACCCGTGAGGCTCACTGCGCGGACGCCGGGGACCTGAGGCTCTCCTGCCGGCGAATCGCGGGAATGCCCGCGAGCAGGGGAGTTGCGAGGCCGAGGGCGAAGGCGATCAGGATGCCGGGGTTTGTCGCCGCGAACTCCCCCCTCGGGTCGATGCCCAGCGGTGCGAAGAGGTAGCCCTGCCACGCCGACCAGCCATCCCCCGGGACGAGAAGCCCCCAGCCGATCGCGCTGAAGACGACGAAGGCGGCCAGATTGACCCAGCGCACGTCCGCATACGCCCCGCCGCGCTTGAGGAGACTCCGGGTGTCGTAGCGATTGGCCCGCACGAACGTCTCGGCGGAGAACAGCCCCGACCAGGCCGCGACCGGGATCGCGAGTGTCAGCGGCACGGTGAGGAACGCCGCCCGGACGCCGAGTCCACCGAACGGCAGGAGGAGCAATGCCGCACCGATCGCGGTGACCGCGACACCGGCGGCCCGCGGGACTCCCGACGAGAGTGCGGCGGCTGCCAGGCCTCCCGAATACAGGGTCAGGATCAGTGCCGAGAGCACGGTCACCGTCCCGAGCAGAAGAAGAGGCCATTCGAGACCGGCGGGCAGGAGCGCAGCGAGGGTTCCGACCGGGTCCACGGCGAGGTCCGCACCCCGCTGGCTCTGTGATGAGACGAGCAGGGCTCCCCAGGCTGCGAGAACGAGGGCAGGCACCCCGAGCCCCGCGAAGAGCCAGAGGACCGCGGCCGATCCCGAGCCCGACCGTCCCTGATAGCGGGCAAGGTCTGCGCCGCTCGACGCCCAGGCCAGTCCGAGGTAGGCGAAGACGAGGGTGACCCCGCCCAGCACCATGAAGCCGCTTCCGTCCGGGACGGAGAGCGCCGCACCGATGTCGACGAGCCCGGCGGAGAGCACCATCACTGCGATCACCAGGGCGGCCCCCGCGACGGCGAGCACGGCCTGCACCGACCGGATCAGCGCATAGCCGAAGAGCGCGACCACAGTCGCCACGATGAGGACCGCAAGGGCGGCGAGCGGAACAGAACCGTCTCTGACCTCTCCCGAGATCCGCGTCGCTGGTCCGGTGGCCGCTGTCACGGCGCGGCCGAGGATCGCGAGCAGCAACGCTCCCCACGCCATGCGCACGAGCAGGGCGAACGCGGTGGGAACGAGGTTTCCGATCACGCCGAAGGTCGCACGCGACAGCATGACCATCGACTGGCCGTTGCGGCGGCCGGCGAGGGTTCCCAGGCCAAGGGGGATCAGGGAAAGCCCGATGCCGAGCACGGTCGCGAGCACGACCTGGCGGATGCTGAGACCGAGGTATGCCAGGCGCGCACCGACCGCGACGCTGACGACGGATGCGGTGACCGCGAACCAGAGGCGGAACACCCGACTTGCTCGCCCGACCCGATTCACCACCGGGGTCGGCGCCTGCGCGTAGCGCTCGATCACGAGCCGCGGTTCCTCGGCGAGGGCGGCATCAACGAGGACGATTTCGTCGTCGTCGACCCGCGGGCTCGGCACCGGAGCGGCCACCCCTGTCGGCACGTCGTCGGCGTCGTCCGGCAGGTCGTCGTCGACTCCGAAGCCCACGATCTCGGTCGCAGCCGTCCGAGGCGCTCCCCCGTCCGGTGGCGCGATGCCGAGTTCGATCACGGCCGGAGACTCGACGGTGAGCGCGTCGTCGTCGCCTGGGGAGGACGGTTCGGCTGGAACGGGGCGATCGTGCCCCCTCGGGTACCTGTCGGACATGCCCCGAGTGTAGCCAGATGCCCGAAATCCGGGCAGGCCTACCAGCCGAGGGTGCCCGGCTCCCCCTTGAACGGCCCGACGACGCTGGAGGTGATCCAACCGCCATAGAAGGATCCGGCCTGCGGCCGGACCTCTTCGCCGTCGATCGTGCAGAGATCCATTCGCCCCGGATAGAGTGCGATCCGGCCCGCGAGGGCTTCGAACCCCGGCTCGGGCTCCAGATAGGTCCAGGCCGCGCCGACGGCGCGAGCCGCACCGGAGACGACGGTCAGGTACGAGGCGGTTCCTTTGTATTCGCAGACCGAGCGGCCGGCCGCGGGAATGAGGGACCCCGGGAGGAAGGCGTCAGATGGCAGGTAGTACGCCGGCGGGTGGCTGGTCTCGAGCACGCGGACGGCGTTCACGGTGCGGGCGATCTCGCGCCCACCGAACCTGATCACCACTTCCGCGGAGACGGGTTCGATTCTGGGCGGGCGTGGGTAGTCCCACACCGATTCCTGGCCGGGACCCGGGACGACCCGGATGCTGCGTGCGGATGTCATCGCACCATGGTAGCCGCGCTGCCCGGCGGCGGGCCCCTCGAATACCCCGAGAGTACACTCCGGGCATGACGGAGAACATGATCGTTGCTGTCGACGGCGGGCCGGCCAGCGCCGCCGCCCTCGACTGGGCGCTGACCCGGTTGGTCGCCCGCACGTCCGGTGGATCGTCCGCTGAGCCGATCGAGCTCGAACTCACGACCGTCGTCGAACTGGGTTGGTCTCCCCATGACGTCGCCGTGAGCTTCCAGCCCGCGTACGAACGTGCGCTCGCCGCGGCCGCCAGGCACGTGGAGGAACGGATGCCGGGGTGCCGCAGGACGAGCTACATCCGGCACGGAGTTCCCGTAGACGAGCTGGTCAGGGCGTCCGCTTCGGCGGATCTGCTGGTGATCGGCTCGAACAAGACCGGGCTCCTGGCCGGCGCCGTCTACGGGACGCTCCCCCTCCGCCTCGCGGCGCATGCGCACTGCCCGGTCGTCGTGGTTCCCGCGACGTGGCAGCCGCGAATCGGCCCGGTCGTCGTGGGCCTCGACAACGATCCTGCCGGCACCGAAGCCCTCGACTGGGCGGCCGACGAGGCGGTCAGGCTCGGGCGCGGCCTTCGGATCGTGCACTCCTGGTCGATCCCGATGACGGTTGCCGTCGACCTCGGTGCGACAGTGCCCTATGAAGTCTTGCGTGCGGCCAATGCCGAGGCCCTCTCGACCGCTGCCCAGCGGGTGCGGGACGCCCGTCCGGGACTCGACGTGGTCGAGATCCTTGAAACGGGACCGGCTGCCGCCGCGCTCGTCGACGCCTCCGGCCAGGCGGAACTGCTCGTGGTCGGCACGCACGGACGTCGCTCGGTCGGCGGCCTCATCCTGGGTTCGGTGAGCCACGACGTGTTGCTCAACCTGCCCTGTCCGGTCGCGGTCATTCCGCGTCGACCCACGGGGACCTAGCCAGAGGCGACGCAGTCACACGCGACGCAGAGGCGGGTAATGCTCAGTAGTCGAATTCGTCGAACTGGGGAGCATCGAGACCGTCACCGGTCCACCCGACCTGCGCAACGGCCATCGGAGCGAGAGCCTTCTTGCGCAGGCCCGCGGTGATGTCGGGGTCGACGAGTTCGCGGAAACCGGGCGGCGACGTGACGCTCGTCAACTGGCTCGCCGCCCCGATCAGGAACTGGGCCCGTCCGACCTGTCCGCTGTCGCCGAGGACGGGAATGTCCACGACTTCGACCTGGCCTCTGGTACTGAGCCTTTCGGCGTACTGCATGACCGCGTCGGCAAGGTCACTCCCGGTAACGACCGATCCCCCGGCATGGAATATGCGCTTCATCGTCTTCCCTCACTGCCTCAGTGGAATGTCCAAGTGCAGCCGGGGTCCGGGGCTCAGTCACAGTATATGCAGAACCGGTTCAGAGGCGAAGGGTTCGATCGACTACGGCCGCGGCCACTTCGACGAGCGGCAAGCTGTGGCTCCTGGCGTGACTCCGGAGCATCGTGAACGCCTCGCTCATGTCGACGTCGTGCATGAACGCGATGACGCCCTTGGCCTGCTCGATCACGACGCGGCTGCTGAGAGCGTGCTGCAGCTGTGCGCGCGCGATATCGCTCTCGCGGATCGCCCGTTCCTGCAGGATTCCGATCGTCGCCGTGTCCGCGAGGGCCTGGACCGTGCGCAGGTCCTCGGCGCCGAGTCCGCCGAAACGGTCCCAGAACAGGTTGAGCGACCCGATGGTCGTCGCCCGCAGGTGCATCGGAACGGCATGCATGGACAGGAATCCCTGTTCGAGTGCGCCCGCCCGGAAGACCGGCCACTTCGGGGCGACGAGGTCGAGGTCGGGAATGGCGACGGCGGCACCGGTCGTCACGCACTCGACGCAGGGGCCGGCGCCCGCTCGCAGCTGGAGGATTTCCACGAGCCGGGTGCGCTCGTTCGTCGAGGCCACGACCTCGAACTCACCGCGTCCGGCCACGAGGATGATGCCGACGGCCGATGCGCCGAAGAGGAGCGCGCACCGCTCGACGAGCGTTTGCAGGAGGTCGACGACGTCATAGCCGACGACGAGCGTGTCGGCCAGCGTGACGAAGGTCTCGACGAGCTGACCCTCCCGGGATTGTGTGACCATAATCTAATCCTAAGGTGAGAGGACCGTGGAGAAATCAATTTTCCGGGCGACCACATCGTGGGCGACGGACCGCACAGATCGTGCGTTCGAGAAAGCGTATCCACGCAGAAGCAGCAACGCATCCGCGGCGGACAGATCCAACTGGGCGAGGATCATTCCGGTGGCCTGGTGGATCACGCGGCGGGAGAATCCCTCGCCTTCCGGCTCCGTCGGGGCGGCCGGATCGGGTCCATCGACAGCGGTCCAATCCGAGTCGTTCCCGGCGGAACCGTAGCCCCGGAGCGCCCTGCGCAACACGACCCGTGCGACGATATCCGCGAGTCTCGTCGCGTCGGCGACGGCGTCCGGCGGCAGTGGACCCGCCACGAACGAGTAGAGGTCGACGGCGCCGATCTCAAGCGTTCCGATGACGAGGGGGAAGGCGAACAGTCCCCCGACATCCGTTTCGCCGAGTGCCGCGCGGAACATCGGCCATGCCGCGTTCTGCTCGAGCCGGACGTCGGGAGAGAGGACCGGGCGCCTGGTCGCCAGCGCCCTCCAGCAGGGTCCCTCGCCGAGATCGAACTGCAGTTCGTCGATCCGGGCGGCGAACGCGTCGCTCGCGCTGATCGTCTCTGTCCCGAACGGCGCACCGAGTGTGGAGATCGCCGCCCCGTCGACGGGGAGAACCCTCAGGAACGGAGCGCACAGCTCGGTGCCGGAGTCGTCCCACGCCTCGAGCTCCCTGGCGGCCGTATCGAATGCCTCACGACTAACGGGGCACACCGGGCGCACCCTTCGCTTCGGGGGCAGGCGTGTGCGGGTTGACCGGGACATCCGCTCGCAGATCACTCCACAGGAGAGCCACTGGCACACACGACCTTTCGGCTCCCGGAGGAGCGACCGGTTCACACGGGAGTCCCGGCAGGACTCGCCGAATCATCTCAGCTTAACGTGTACCGCCAAATCCGGTGTCACCCGGGATACTACTTTCACGCACGCTTATGAACTGAATCACGCCCTGTGCACTTACTGGTGGGCCCTACCGGGCTCGAACCGATGACATCCACGGTGTAAACGTGGCGCTCTACCAACTGAGCTAAAGGCCCCTGCGATTCGACGACCGCCGAGGGTGAACCGACACCACTATACCGGTGCGACCGGCAGGCGGGTCACGCGGGCTGGAGTTCGCCGATCGCCGCGCGGTAGGCGTCGAGTGAACGCGCCTCGCCGGGGGCCGTGATGAAGCTCGCACGGATGATGCCGTTCGGGTCGATCAGGAAGGTCGCGCGGTTCGAGAAGCCCTTTTCCTCGAGGAAGACGCCGTATTCCTTGGCGACGGCCCCGTGCGGCCAGAAGTCGGCGAGGAGGTTGAATCCGTAGTTCTCCTGCTCACCCCACGCTCGCAGGGCATGGCGGGAGTCCACAGAGATGCCGAGGAGTTCGACGCCGCTGTTCTCGAACAGGCTCAGGTTGTCGCGCAGGGTGCACAACTCTCCACTGCAGATTCCCGAGAACGCGAGAGGGAAGAAGACCAGCGCCACCGACTTGTCGCCGCGGTACTGGCTCAGCTGGATGTGCTCGCCGTACTGGTTGACCAATTCGAAGTCGGGTGCCTGGGTGTCGTTCTCCAGAGCCATAGTGCGTCCTTTCCTGCGTCAACCACCAGTGGCAAGCGCCGGAACAGCCTAGCCCCGGGCAGGGGGAAACCTAGACAATTCTTTCGCTGACAGCGTTGTTCCCGAAGGGGCCGCGCGTGCACGGCGCACAGCTGGAATCTGTAGGCTGGCGTGGTGCCAGCGGTCCACAGGGACCGATTTGCGGCACGCCTAACCAGGCACGGTCGCGTATCACACGACCTGCCCGATAGAGAGAGGTCGACTGTGACTGTCAACGACCAGGACCCATACTCGGTGAACAGCACGGATGCGGATCCGGAAGAGACGAAAGAGTGGTCCGAATCTCTGGACGCACTCGTGGCCGCCCAGGGACACGAACGCGGCCGTGAGATCATGCTGAGCCTGCTCAAACGATCCAAGGAACTGCACCTGGGCGTCCCCATGGTGCCCACCACGGACTACATCAACACGATCGCGGCCGGCAACGAGCCGGACTTCCCCGGCGACGAAGACATCGAGCGCCGCTACCGCGCCTGGATCCGCTGGAACGCAGCAGTGCTCGTGCACCGCGCCCAGCGACCCGGGATCTCCGTCGGCGGACACATCTCGACCTACGCCTCATCCGCCGCCCTCTACGAGGTCGGCTTCAACCACTTCTTCCGCGGTCAGGATCACCCGGGCGGCGGAGACCAGATCTTCATCCAGGGCCACGCCTCCCCGGCACCTATGCCCGTGCGTTCCTCGAGGGTCGCCTGAGCGCGAACCAGCTCGACGGCTTCCGCCAGGAGAAGTCGCACGCGCCGCAGGGACTGTCCTCCTACCCGCACCCGCGCCTGATGCCGGAGTTCTGGCAGTTCCCGACGGTGTCGATGGGCCTCGGCCCGATCAACGCCATCTATCAGGCGCAGACCAACCGCTACCTCACCAACCGCGGGATCAAGGACGCGAGCGACCAGCAGGTCTGGGCGTTCCTCGGCGACGGCGAGATGGACGAGGTCGAAAGCCGCGGCCAGCTCCAGGTCGCAGCCAACGAGGGCCTCGACAACCTCAACTTCATCATCAACTGCAACCTGCAGCGCCTGGACGGACCGGTCCGCGGAAACGGGAAGATCATCCAGGAGCTCGAGAGCTTCTTCCGCGGTGCCGGCTGGAACGTCATCAAGGTCGTCTGGGGCCGCGAGTGGGACGATCTCCTCTCCCGCGACGTCGACGGAGCCCTGCTCAACCTCATGAACGTCACCCCCGACGGCGACTACCAGACGTACAAGGCCGAGAGCGGCGCCTACGTGCGTGAGAACTTCTTCGGCCGCGACCCGCGCGCCCTCAAGCTCGTCGAGGGCTACACCGACGACGAGATCTGGAACCTCAAGCGCGGCGGTCACGACTACCGCAAGGTCTACGCCGCGTTCAAAGCCGCATCGGAGCACAAGGGACAGCCGACCGTCATCCTCGCGAAGACCGTCAAGGGCTACGCCCTCGGCCCGAGCTTCGAGGGTCGCAACGCGACCCACCAGATGAAGAAGTTCACCCTCGAGAACCTGAAGACCTTCCGTGACAGCACCCACATGCCGATCACGGATGCCCAGCTCGAGGAGAACCCCTACCTCCCGCCGTACTACCGTCCGGACGAGAACGACGAGGCGATCCAGTACCTGCACGAACGCCGCCGCGCCCTCGGCGGCTACGTGCCGGAACGCCGCAGCAAGTACACCCAGGTCAACCTGCCGCAGGACTCGACGTACGCGCCGACCCTGAAGGGCTCCGGCACCCAGGAGATCGCCACGACGATGGCGTTCGTCCGCCTGCTCAAGGAACTCTTGCGCGCCAAGGACTTCGGCAACCGCATCGTCCCGATCATCCCGGACGAGGCCCGCACCTTCGGCATCGACGCGTTCTTCCCGAACGCCAAGATCTACAACCCGAACGGCCAGCAGTACACGTCCGTCGACCACGCCCAGCTGCTCGCGTACAAGGAGAGCCCGCAGGGCCAGATCCTGCACGTCGGCATCAACGAGGCCGGCGCGATGGCCGCGTTCACGAACGTCGGAACCACATACGCCACCCAGGGCGAGCCGCTCATCCCGATCTACGTCTTCTACTCGATGTTCGGGTTCCAGCGCACCGGCGACGCCATGTGGGCCGCCGGGGACCAGATGGCCCGCGGGTTCATGATCGGAGCCACCGCCGGTCGCACGACCCTGACCGGTGAAGGACTGCAGCACGCCGACGGCCACTCGCCGCTCCTCGCATCCACGAACCCCGCCGTCGTGTCCTACGACCCGGCGTACGGGTACGAGATCGCGCACATCGTGCGTTCCGGTCTCGAGCGGATGTACGGCGGCCTGCACGACGACCCGAACGTCATGTACTACATCACCGTGTACAACGAGCCGGCCGTGCAGCCGGCCGAGCCGGACGAGGTGGACGTCGACGGCATCGTCCACGGCATCCACCGGATCAACCACTCACAGGTCACCGGACCGAAGGCCCAGCTCCTGGCCTCCGGCGTCGCGGTGCCGTGGGCGCTCGAGGCGCAGGCCCTGCTTGCCTCCGACTGGGGTGTCTCGGCCGATGTCTGGTCCGTCACCTCGTGGGCCGAACTGCGCAGGGACGGCATGCGGGTCGAGGAGCACAATTTCCTCAACCCCGACCAGGGCCCGCAGGTGCCGTACGTCACGAAGAAGCTCGCGGGAGCGGCCGGCCCGTTCAT
Source organism: Cryobacterium breve (assembly GCF_027594785.1). GTDB lineage: Bacteria > Actinomycetota > Actinomycetes > Actinomycetales > Microbacteriaceae > Cryobacterium > Cryobacterium breve_A. The sequence continues at coordinate 359,115 of NZ_CP075584.1, read as the reverse complement.
CGCGGTCAGCGACTTCATGCACGCCGTGCCCGACCAGATCCGCCAGTTCATCCCCGGCGATTTCGCCACCCTCGGAGCCGACGGCTTCGGGTTCTCGGACACCCGCCCTGCGGCCCGCCGGTTCTTCAAGATCGACGGACCGTCCATGGTCGTGCGCACCCTCGAGATGCTCGCCCGCCGCGGCGAGATCGACAAGGCGGTCGTCGGCCAGGCCATCGAGAAGTACCAGCTGCACGACGTGACCGCTGGTACGACGGGCTCCGCCGGGGGCGAGAGCTAACCCGACTGTGGCCCCGGCACCGAAGACGAAGGAACAGACGCTCGCCTGGTTGCGCACCATCTCAGGGGAGCTGTCCACAGCGACCCTGAAACGACTCGAGGACACGCTGCCCTGGTACGGCGATATGCCGCCAGGACGGCGTTCCTCGGTCGGGCTGGTCGCCCAGGCGGGCATCACCTCCTTCATCGCATGGTTCGACGACCCGAAATCCACCCCGTGGATCGCGGCTGACGTCTTCGGTGCCGCCCCGAGGGAGCTGTTGCGCTCGGTGAGCCTGCAACAGACCCTCCAGCTCATCCGGGTCTCCGTCGAGGTCGTCGAGGAACGCGTCAAGGACGGCGGCGAGATCCTCCGCGAGGCGATCCTGCTCTACTCCCGCGAGATCGCCTTCGGGGCGGCGGATGTCTACGCGCGCGCCGCAGAGGCACGCGGGCTCTGGGACGTGCGACTCGAGGCCCTCGTGGTCGACTCGATCCTCAGCGGCGAGTATGACGACGAACTGCCGAGCCGGATCGCGGCACTCGGCTGGCACGGCCACGGCGAGGTCTGCGTGCTCGTCGGTACCACCCCGAAGATGCTCGACGTCGACCAGCTGCGCCGCTCTGCGCGGCATATGGCGGCGGATGTGCTGATCGGGGTGCAGGGCAACCGGCTCGTTCTCGTGATCGGTCGCGCGCACCCCGCCTCGGCGGACGCCGAGGACACCGTCGGGACGGCATCCGCCCTCACCTTCATGGAGATCGCGGTGCAACTGGAGCCGAGCTTCGGCGCGGGGCACCTCGTGCTCGGACACGAAGTACCGAACCTCGTCGACGCCTCCAAGAGTGCGAAGGCGGCCCTGGCCGGCTTCGCGGTCGCCCGGTCCTGGCGGAACGCGCCGCGCCCCGTCCAGGCGGACGACCTGCTCCCGGAGCGCGCCCTCGCGGGCGACCCGCTCGCCCGCGCCACGCTCATCCACCGCATCTACCGGCCGCTGCAGGCGCATTCGACCGAACTGCTCACCACCCTGTGGTGCTACCTCGACAACGGCCGCTCGCTCGAAGCGACCGCCCGGGAGCTCTTCGTGCACCCCAACACCGTGCGCTACCGCCTGAAGCGTGTCTCCGAGGTCATCGGCTACGACGCGACGGGCGCCCGTGAGGCACTCATCCTGCAGTCCGCGCTCATCCTCGGATCGATCAGCGACCACGACGGCTCTACCCGACGCCGCTGACACCCCTCGTTTGCCGGTTTCTGCGGGAACCCACAAACGTTTTTCGGATACTTGGTCGATCATCGACACTCCGCGGCGAATTGACCTTGGGAGACTAGGGGAATGATTGTTGTCGTCTGTCCCGGACAGGGCTCACAAACCCCCGGTTTCCTCGTCCCCTGGCTTGAAGACCCCGCTTTTGCGGCCGGACTCGACGCGATGTCCGCCGCGAGCGGACTCGACCTCGTCGCCCACGGGACGGTCAGCGACGCCGACACCATCCGCGACACGGCCGTCGCCCAACCCCTGATCGTCGCCGCCGGCATCCTCACCATGCGTACGCTCTTCGCCGCCGGACGCGGCGACCGCATCGCGGGAATCGCGGGGCACTCGGTCGGCGAGATCACCGCAGCAGCCGGGGCGGGCATCCTGAACGATGCCGACGCCCTCGGGTTCGTGCGGGAACGCGGCGCGGCGATGGCCGAGGCCGCAGCCCTCGAACCGTCCGGAATGAGCGCGGTTCTCGGCGGCGACGAAGCCGAGCTTCTCGCCCTCCTCACCGAACTCGGGCTCGAACCGGCCAACTTCAACGGTGGCGGCCAGGTCGTCGTCGCCGGCGCGATCGACGCACTCGCCCGTCTCGCCGCCGCTCCCCCGCCCGGTCCCGCGTCATTCCCCTGCAGGTTGCCGGTGCATTCCACACCCGGTATATGCAGCCTGCCGTCGCCTCGCTCGCCGCGGTCGCCGCACGCCTCGCCCCCTCGAACCCGACCCTGCCGATCTGGACGAACCGGGACGGCAGTCAGGTCGTCGACGGCGCGCGGTTCGTCGGATATCTCGTCGACCAGGTCTCCTCGCCGGTACGGTGGGATATGTGCATGCAGTCTTTCGAGGCCGCCGGCGTGACCGGAATCATCGAGGTCGCGCCAGCAGGCGCCCTTGTCGGCCTTGCCAAGCGTGCACTCAAAGGCGTACCCAGCGTCGCGATCAAGACCCCGGACGATCTGCCCGCCGCGTTTGCACTGATCGACCAGCAGTAAGCCCGACGGAAAGAGACCATGACCAAGCCCACACTCAAGCAGTCGCACGGCCCCGCGTTCACGCGCATCATGTCGGTCGGCGCCGCCCGCGGTGACCTGACCGTGCCCAACGACGACCTGGTCGGTCCGATCGATTCCTCCGACGAGTGGATCCAGCAGCGCACCGGCATCATCAGCCGCACCCGGGCAAGCCGCGACGTGCTCGCCGTCGACCTCGCTGAGATCGCCGCCAACGAGGCCATCGAGAAGTCCGGCATCGACCCGACCCTGATCGACGCGGTCATCGTCGCAACCATCAGCAACGGCCGCCAGACGCCGTCGATGGCCGCCGTCCTCGCCGACAAGGTCGGCGCGAACCCCGCCGCCGCGTACGACATCAACGCCGCCTGTGCGGGATACGCCTATGCGGTCGCCCAGGCCGACGCCCTCATCCGCACCGGGGTCGCGCACTACGCACTCGTGGTCGGAGCGGAGAAGCTGTCCGACCTCGTGGACCCGACCGACCGCAGCATCTCCTTCCTGCTCGGCGACGGCGCAGGCGCCGTCGTCATCGGCCCGAGCGACTTCCCCGGCATCTCGAGCACGGTCTGGGGGTCGGACGGCTCCAAGGCCGGCGCGATCCAGATGAACCACACTCTGCAGGAATACCACCGCGGCGAATCCGAATGGCCGACCCTCCGCCAGGAGGGCCAGACAGTCTTCCGCTGGGCCGTATGGGACATGGCGAAGGTCGCCAAGCAGGCCCTCGAGGCCGCGGGCGTGACGAGCGCCGATCTCGCAGCCTTCATCCCACACCAGGCCAACATGCGCATCATCGACGAGTTCGCGAAGCTCTTGAAGCTTCCCGAGTCCGTGATCATCGCGCGCGATATCGCCACAACGGGAAACACCTCCTCGGCATCGATCCCGATCGCCACGCACACCCTGCTTGCCGAACACCCGGAGCTCAGCGGCGGTCTCGCCCTGCAGATCGGCTTCGGCGCCGGACTGGTGTTCGGCGCGCAGGTCGTCGTGCTCCCGTAGTTTTCCCATACCGCCTCTAAACTGAATCTCGGTCATACGAGACACCCCAAGGAGAAAAAAATGGCATTGTCCACCGAAGAAGTACTGTCCGGCCTCGCTGAGCTCATCAATGATGAGACCGGCATTGCGGCTGACACGGTTGAGATGGGTAAGTCGTTCACCGACGACCTCGACATCGATTCCATCTCGATGATGACCATTGTCGTCAACGCAGAAGAGAAGTTCGACGTGAAGATCCCCGACGAAGAGGTCAAGAACCTTAAGACCGTCGGCGACGCCGTCGACTTCATCGTCAAGGCCCAGGACTAAAACCACCGAGAGCAGGCCGGCCGGCATTGCCGACCGGCCTGGTCTGTGGGCTTCGCCCGCCGTTTTGACGTACCACGGAGAGTTGCATATGACCAAGAAGATCGTTATCACCGGAATCGGTGCGACCTCCCCCTCTCGGAGGCACCGCCGCCGAGACCTGGGCTGCGCTGTTGAACGGCGAGTCCGGAGCCACCACCCTCGAGCAGGAATGGGTCGCTCGCACCCAGCTGCCCATCACCTTCGCCGCACAGGCAAAGGTCCCCGCCAGCGAGGTCCTCGCCCGGCATGAGATCAAGCGTCTCGACCCCTCGAGCCAGTTCGCGCTGATCGCCGGCCGTGAGGCCTGGGCGGATGCCGGATCTCCCGGTGTCGAACCCGACCGGCTCGCTGTCGACTGGGCCACCGGTATCGGCGGTGTGTGGACACTCCTCGACGCGTGGGACACCCTGCGCGAACGCGGTCCTCGCCGCGTCCTGCCGATGACCGTCCCGATGCTGATGCCGAACGGGCCCGCCGCGGCAATCGGCATGGACCTGCACGCCCGCGCCGGCATCACGACCGTCGTGTCCGCTTGCGCGTCCAGCACGGAATCCCTCGTCAACGCCTATGACCGGCTCCAGGCCGGCCGCGCCGACGTCGTCATCGCCGGTGGCTCGGAAGCCGCGATCCACCCGCTGCCGATCGCGTCCTTCGCGGCGATGCAGGCGCTCTCCAAGCGGAACGATGACCCTGGACACGCCTCGCGACCGTACGACGTGTCGCGCGACGGCTTCGTGCTCGGCGAAGGTGCGGCTGCACTCGTCGTCGAAACCGAAGACCACGCCAAGGCCCGCGGTGCGCACATCTACGCCGAACTGCTCGGCGGTGCCGTCACAAGTGACGCGTACCACATCACGGCTCCCGACCCCGAGGGTTCGGCGGCGGCCCGGGCCATGATCACCGCCATCCGCAACGCCGGCGCCGACCTCGGCGACGTCGCCCACATCAATGCGCACGCGACCAGCACGCCGGTCGGAGACATCGCGGAGTACAACGCGCTCCGACGGGTGTTCGGCGACCTGCTCGAGGGCATCCCCGTTTCCGCGACGAAGGCATCCACCGGGCACCTGCTCGGTGGGGCCGGTGCGATCGAGGCGTTCTTCACCGTGATGGCGCTCTCGACGCGGACCGCCCCGCCGACGATCAACCTCGTCGAACAGGACCCGGCCATTCCGCTCGACGTCGTGACCTCGCCGCGCACCCTGCCCGGCGGCAATCTCCTCGCGATCAGCAACTCGTTCGGATTCGGCGGCCACAACGCCGTCGTTGCGTTCCGCTCGGTCTAGTCGGCACGCTCGATCCAGCCGGAACGTTCGTCCCTGCACCAGGCTCGGCCCTTCGGGGTCGGGCCTGTTCCCGTTTCCGCCCCGGTCTCGTGTCGATCCGGACGGGTCAGCCGACCTTGTGCAACCAGACCACGGAATTGAAGTCGCTCGCGGTGCGGAACGGCTCGAGTTCGTCGTCCCAGGCCTGGCCGAGGGCCAGGCGCAGTTCGCGATGCAGTTCGAGGGCGTTCGCACCGGCGGTCTCCATCGCGTAACGGATCCGGTCCTCCGGGATCACGATGTTCCCGACGGTGTCGGTCTGGGCGAAGAAGATTCCGAGCTCCGGCGTGTGCAGCCAGCGCCCGCCGTCGACGCCGAAGCCGGCGTCCTCGGTCACTTCGAAGCGCAGGTGATCCCAACCAAGCAGGGCGGATGCGAGGCGCGCTCCGGTTCCCGGGACGCCCTCCCAGTAGTATTCGGCGCGCTGCGAGCCGCTGAGCACCGGCTGGTCGGACCAGTCGAAGTTCACGGCCTCGCCGAGGGCGCGCCCGACCGCCCACTCCACATGCGGGCTGAGCGCCCGTGGCGACGAATGCACCAAAAGCACCCCTCGCGCTGTTGGTGGCTGGCGCGCAGGTATTGCTGTCATCGATTTCTCCGTTCTGTGAGGTGCGTCTTCCCCAACGACCTCAGAACTGCGGATTCAATACGATGCGAGCGAGTGTGAACTTGTCGCTACGACGGAATCACTCCCGTCTTCTTGGATTATGCCTCAGCCGCCTGTGGGTATTCAAGGAGGATCGGGTTATTTGTTCCCGCCATGACACTCGGCTCGCGCGTCTCTCCCGGTGACATGGTTCGCTATACTCGGTATAGTTATCTCTCGCTTCTGGAGGCCCGGTGTCGGTACGCAGTTGTCTGCTTGTGATCCTGTCGATCGGTCCTGCCTACGGATTCCAACTTCACGCTGAGCTCAGTTCCCGAACAGCCGGTCGCCGGAACGTGAACGCCGGCCAGGTCTACGGCACGCTCGAACGACTCGTGAAACAGGGTGTCGTGGAATCGGCAGGGACCACCGACGACGGACTCCCCCTGTACCGGGCGACAGCGACCGGCCTGGGCGAAGCATCCGCCTGGCTCACTGCGACCGAGAGTGCCGTCGGCGAAGAATGGAACGACCTCGTCGACCGGGTGCTGCTCGCCTCGTCACTCCCCGATTCGGACGTTCTCGGCATCATCGCCCGCTATCGGACGCACTGGCAGGCCGACCTCACGGCCTCGGGTTCCGCCGCAGAACACGACGCCGCACTCGCCACAGTGCACGGCGGGAAGCTCCGACCGGGTTCCGGGCAGGACCTGCTCTGCGCGGCTGCGCGGCACGCCCTCGCGACCGCGGCACTCGCCTGGCTCGACAGCAGTGAGCGCGCCCTCGTCGCCGCCCCTGGGGAATTCGGACACGGCCTCAATCTTCAGAAACCTCGGCGCGGCCGACGGCCGGCCGTGGCGGCGTAGCTCGATCACGGCGTTCAGTCGGGTAGAAGTTATCCACAAAAATCCCTAAGGACCGGGCTATCCACAGGTGGTTCGTGGGGTGGTGGATGCCGCGGGGATGTCGGTGGTGGTCCGTAAAGTGACCGGCATGACAGCTGAAAATACCTCAGAACCCCACCGGGAAAGCCCGGTGGACAGCAGTGTGGACAGTACTGCGGACAGCCCGGTCGACAGCACCGCGGAACCCCCGCCCGGGACCCCTCCCGACCCGAATGTGAATCCACCGCACCTCGGTCTCGTTGAGCCGTCGCTGGCCGAGGTCTATGACGCGATCCGGGACGCGGACCGGGAAATGAATCGGGCCGCCGCGAAGCGGGCCGACGCGATCTATACCGCCCAGCGGGTGCTGGCCGATGTGGGGCGCGCTCGGGCGGAGGCCGCGGAGCGCGCGGGTGGGCGGCGCCCGCTGTGGTCGCCGGAAGAAGCCACGAAGGAGGAATTCACCTGCGAGGTCGGCGCGCTGCTCCGGCTCCCGCGGCGCACGGCCGAGACCCTGATCGAAGCCAGCCGCACCCTCGCCGAAGACCTCCCCGCCACGAGGGAAGCCCTCACCTCCGGGTCGATCAGCTACCGGCACGCACAAGTCATCATGGACCAGGCCTGGGGTATCAAAGTCGACGGCGACCTGGAAGCATCCGCCCGGGCACGGGCCGTGTTCGAGGACGTGCTTGTGCCCGTCGCGGAAGTGCTGACCGTGGCGAAGCTGTCCGACCGGGCCCGCCGGGTGCGGGAACGCACCCACCCGGAAACCATCACCGCCCGGCACCAGAAAAGCGTCGAGGACCGGCACGTGGTCTTCCAGGCCCTCAACGACGGCATGGCGTCCCTGTATGTGACCGGGGACGCCGAGAAAGTGCAGGCCGCCTACCACCGCACCCTCGACGTGGCCCTCACCCTGCAAGGCCCCAAGGAAACCCGCACCCTCACCCAGATCGCCGCGGACGTGCTCACCGACGTCCTGATCGGCGGCGTCACCCCGGACGGGATCGGTGCCGGGGTGGCCGCGCAGGTCAACGTCACCGTTCCCGTCCTGACCCTGCTCGGCAAAAGCGCGGAACCCGGGTACCTCGCCGGATACGGACCCATCGACCCCGACACCGCGCGGCGGCTCGCGGCCGGGGCGCCGAGCTTCACCCGGCTGCTCACCCACCCCGAGACCGGGGCCGTGCTCTCGATGGGCCGCGACACCTACAAGGTCCCGGCCGCGCTCAAGAAATGGCTCGAGGTGCGGGATGAAACCTGCACCTTCCCCGGCTGCCGCCGCTCCGCGAAACGCTCTGACGTGGATCACAGTGTCGAGTGGCAGCACGGCGGCGAAACCGACGCGATGAACCTCGCCCACCTCTGCCCCTACCACCACGCGGTCAAGAGCTACACGAGGTGGACACCGAGACACCTCGGTGACGGCCGGATCGAGTGGACGTCCCCGGCCGGGTACAGCTACATCGTCGAACCCTCCGCCGATATGCGACCACCCCGGAAACCCACACCCACACCCAAACCGCCGGTCCCGTTCGTCGACGTCTGGAACCTCGAACCCACACCCGACAACCCCGACAACCCGACACCCTTCTAGGCGGCGCAAGGAAAGGAATGCCTCGTCGAACGTCGACGCGGTCGCCCCGGACAGGCAACGACTGGAAGATGCTTTCGGTGGACGACGGAGCCGGTCGACGACACGGCCGGTCGGTGACGCTACCGGTGGACGATGCAGCAGACCGCCGACACTTCCGGTGAACGACACTGCTGGTGGACGACGCAGCCTATTGACGAAGCGTCCGGTCGACGACACGGCCCATGGGCGACACTTCCGCTCGACGACGCGACCGGTCGACGACGCAGCCGCTGAAGCACCTCGGCGAAAGGTGAGGCGATCGGCTCAGTCGTGAAGTGGCGTGCCGTCCGCGGCCAGGACCATGCGCTCGCCGGCCTCGATCGGGATGGCCAGACGGTTCTGGGCAGGTGCGATCGGGCAGTTGAAGTTGTAGCTGAACGCACACGGAGGCAGGTAGGTCCGATTGAAGTCGAGGCGAATCGTGCCGTCGCCCTCCGGTGAGACACGCAGGAATCTGCCGACGCTGTACGTGCTGACCCCGTTGGTCGCGTCGGCGAACACGAGGAGCAGACTCGGCCCATCCTCGAAGGCCACGAGGTTGTAGTCGATGCCGTCCCTGGTGAAGGTGATCTCGCCAGGCAGGGCACGCTGGCGGGTTCGCCCCTCGTCCTGCAAGTGAGCGATACTGACCTCGCCGCGCCCGGAGATCGGCGTGAAGGTCGCCTCGACCACCCACTCCGGGTCAAAGGGGAACGCGTCGATCCGACCGAAGTCGCGGATTCCCTCGGAGGCGGCATCCCACACCCGAAGGCCATACCCGCCGTCTTCGCCTGCGATCACGGTTCCCGTGAGCGTCTCGCTGAAGCGGATGCCCGAAGGCTGCATCGCATCGAGTCCGGCGACCAGCACCGAACCATCGACCACGTCACCGTCGACGATGATCCCGTCGCTCGCTGTCGCTGTGAGGGAGAGGCCCGACACACCGGCCGGGAGCGGCGCCCACAGCCCGGGGACGCCCCAAATCGGCTGGCCGACCGCCGGATCACCAGTGATCCACTGGTTGTTCACGAGAGCGAGATTGCCTCGCGGCCCGACGACCGCACGGGTCCGACCGTCGCGGAATTCTGCCAGCTCTGCCAGTGCGGCGTCTGTGCCGCTCTGATCCACGCTGCCCTGGGTCGCGCTTCCGTCAGCCACGCTGCCGTGTTCTACCTGATGTGCCATTCCTGCGCCATCCCGTCGTCTGAGTACCTTGGATGCAACCGTCACCGGCCGGAGTTTATTGCCGCGACGGGCACTATTTCGCGTCGCCGTAGTTGTCGACTGTGGCAACGGTCAGCAGGAAGTCGACGGGGAACGTGCCGAACAGGTGTCGGCCGGCCGTCGCGGCAGCATCTTCGATAATGGTCACTACCCGGGCCGCCAGGTGCTCGGGAGTGTGCACGATGACCTCGTCGTGGAGGAAGAACACCAGGTGCGGGGCGTCGGCGAACACTGCGCCGCCACCCCCGGAAGGAGATTCAGACCCGGATCCTGACCCGGATCCCGACCGTGACCCTGGCCCGGACCCGGAGGGTGCCTGAACCTCGGTGGACAGCTTCCGGAGTTCCCTCCGGATCTCAGCCATCCAGCACAACGCCCACTCTGCCGCGCTCCCCTGCACCACGAAGTTGCGGGTGAAACGGCCCCAGTCCCTGGCCTGGGTGCGGGCCCTGCGCTCATCAGCGTCGCCGGCTCCCTCCGAGGAAGCCAGGGACTGGGCGGCGTACCAGGCATCACCTGGCGGCGGCGACGATCGGCCGAGCCTGGTCGTGACCTGGTCGCCGCGCTCGCCCCCGCGCGCGCGGCGGTCTCGGTCAGCGCGAGCGCCCGCGGGTACGCTCGTGCGAGCCGGGGCAGCAGCCGCCCACTCTCCCCCGTCGTCGCGCCGTACATCGCACCGAGCATGGCGACCTTGGCGTGCGCGCGGGTTTCGACGAGGCCGCTCGCGACGATGCCGGCGTAGAGGTCGCTGCCGCGCCCGGCATCCGCCATGGCCGTGTCGCCCGAGAGCGCTGCGAGGATGCGCGGTTCCAGTTGGGCGGCATCCGCGACGACGAGCTTCCAGCCAGAGTCGGCGACAACGGCACCGCGCACCTGTTTGGGCAGCTGCAGCGCTCCCCCGCCGCGGGTCGCCCACCGACCGGTCACGACCCCGCCCGGCAGATACTCCGGGTGGAAGCGGCCGTCGACGATCCAGGTGTCCATCCAGTACCAGCCGTTGGCGCTCAGCAGCCGGGCGAGCTTCTTGTACTCCAGCAAGGGCTCGATCACGGGATGGTCGAGTTCCTTGAGTTCCCACGCCCGCGTCGAGGTCACGGCGAGCCCGGCTCGCCGCAGGGCGCGGATGAGCTCGGGCGGCGAATCCGGGTTGACAAGCGGGTCCTCGAGTTCATGGCGGATGCGTGCGACCAGTTTCTCGAGAAGCGCCGGACGGATTCCGGGGCCGACCCTCGGCCCGAGGACCCTGGTCAGCAGCTCGTCATGAACGTCGGTACGCCAGGGCAGGCCGGCGAAGCGCATCTCGGCGGCGATGAGCGCGCCGGCGGATTCCGCGGCGAGCAGCAGGCGGAGCCGCCCCGGCTCCTCACTCTCCGCGACGGCCGCAAGCTGGAGCCGGAACTCGGCGCCCGCGTCCGCGAAGCCTCCGCCCGCGTCGACGTCGCTCTCCTCTCCGAACAGGTCGAAAAGAGTCGCCCCCGGATCGCGGGTCTCCACGACGACCGCGAGGGCGGCATCCCATCGGCTCGGTTCCGCTCTCGCGAGGTCGCTCCCGGCAGTGAGCACGGAGTGGCGCAGGATCGCATGGCAGAGCCGCAGATCGTGGGCGCGTTCGACGCGGACGCCGGCCTCGAGGAGGACGGGGTAGATGCTTGCGGTGTCCTCCCAGACCCAGCGCGGGGACCGGGGTTCCTCGTGAAGCACGAAACCGGGGAACTCCGTCGCCGGCACTGTGCGGGCGGCACCGAGCGCCACACCATCGTTGTCCAGGACCTCGACGAGGAACTCCCCGTTCCCACCTCGAGCGACCAGTATGTACACCCTGTCCATTCTGCCAGCGTGCACCGACGGCCCTCGCGGCGACGAGCGACCGGCTCACCGCAGGGAACCGCACCAGGGCGGGGCGGGGCACAGGGGCAAGGCGCGGCAGCGCAGGGCAGGGCAGCACAGCAGGGCGGCGCAGCAGGGCAGCACAGCAGGGCGGCGCAGAGAAACCGTTAGGTTCCGTCGGCGGGCCGTATGGATACCGTGAGGACCCCGGTTCTCGCCCCGAATCCGGCGTAATCCTGTGGAGTACCCCGGTTCCGACCCCGGGGCACCCGCGCCTGCACCGGCGCGGTCACCGTGTGGATGGAGTTCTCCCGTGCCCGACCTCGTGCTTGACATCGTCTACGTTCTCGGCGTGATCGCCGTGTTCGCCCTGATCGGCCTCGTGGCCAAGGGAGTCGAGAAACTGTGATCGTCTTCGACCTGCTCGGCGCGCTGCTCGCCGTTGCCGCGCTGGGTTACCTCATACTCGCCCTCGTGAAGCCGGAAAGGTTCTGATGGACCTCTGGTTCGCCGTTCTCCAGGCGCTCACCCTTGCGCTTGTCCTCGCCCTCATCTACCGCCCCCTCGGCGACTACATGGCGACGTTCTACCAATCGTCGCGTGACAATCGGATCGAGCGCGGTTTCTATCGCCTGGTCGGGGTCAATCCCCGGTCACAGCAGACCTGGCAGTCCTACCTGCGCAGTGTGCTCGCTTTCTCCCTCATGGGGGTGCTCTTCGTCTACGTCATCCAGCGCGCCCAGGCGGTGCTGCCCTATTCCCTGGGCTTTCCGGCCATCCCGTCGGGCCTGTCGTTCAACACGGCCGTCTCGTTCGTGACCAACACGAACTGGCAGTCATACTCCCCCGACGTGACCATGGGCTATTCGGTGCAGATGCTCGGCCTGGCCGTACAGAACTTCGTCTCCGCGGCGGTGGGCATCGCCGTGGCGATAGCCCTGGTGCGCGGCTTCGCTCAACGCCGGACGGGCACGATCGGCAATTTCTGGGTCGACCTGACCCGCGGGGTGCTGCGCCTGCTGCTCCCGGTGGCGATCCTCGCCGCGGTCGTGCTTCTCGCCGGCGGTGTCATCCAGAACCTCACCGGCTTCACGGATGTCACGACGATCACGGGTGCCACCCAGTCCATACCCGGCGGGCCGGTGGCCTCCCAGGAGGCGATCAAGATGTTCGGCACGAACGGCGGCGGATTCTTCAACGCGAACTCGGCGCATCCGTTCGAAAACCCCACCGCGTGGACGAGCATGTTCCAGATCGTTCTGATGCTCGCGATCCCCTTCAGCCTGCCCCGCACCTTCGGCACGATCGTCGGCGACAAAAAACAGGGCTACGCCATTCTCGGCGCGATGGCCGCCATCTTCGTGGTCTCCCTCACCGCGCTCACGCTCTTCGAACTCGGCGGCGCCGGCACGGCCCGCCTCGCGGCCGGCGGCGCCATGGAAGGCAAGGAACAACGCTTCGGCATTATCGGCTCCGCCCTCTTCGGGACGGCGTCGACCCTCACCTCGACCGGTGCGGTGAACTCCATGCACGACTCGTTCACGGCGCTCGGCGGGCTGATGCCGATGCTCAACATGATGCTCGGCGAGGTCGCCCCCGGCGGCACCGGGTCCGGGCTCTACGGCATGCTCATCCTCGCCGTGATCACGGTCTTCATCGCCGGTCTGCTTGTCGGCCGCACTCCCGAATACCTCGGCAAGAAGATCGGCCCGCGCGAGATCAAGATCGCGAGCCTCTACATCCTCGTCACCCCGACCCTCGTCCTCGCCGGAACGGCGCTGAGCTTCGCGATTCCCGCCGTGCGAGCGGATGTCGAGACCACCTCGATCTGGAACCCCGGCCTGCACGGTCTCTCCGAGGTGCTTTACGCCTTCACCTCGGCGGCCAACAACAACGGCTCCGCCTTCGCCGGGCTGACCGCCAACACACCGTGGTTCAACACGGCGCTCGGCGTGGCCATGCTCCTCGGCCGATTCCTGCCGATCGTCCTCGTGCTCGCCCTCGCCGGCGCACTCTCCGCCCAGGACACGGTTCCGGCGACGCGCGGCACCCTGCCGACCCACCGCATGCAATTCGTCGGGCTGCTCGTCGGCGTGACGGTCATCATCACGGCGCTCACATACTTCCCTGTCCTCGCGCTCGGCCCGCTCGCGGAAGGACTGCAGTAGCCATGACCTCCGCTTCCGGCACGCAGGCTCCCCCGTTCCTCTCCTCGTCACCACTCACGCCGGACTTTCCGGCGGAAGGGCAGCAGTAATCATGTCGACAGTCACCGAAGCATCCACGCCACGGGGCGAGGGGCCGGCGCCCACCACGGAACGTCAGCCGAAACGCGCATCGAGCGCGATCAACCTGGGGCAGCTCGTCGCCGCGCTCCCGATGGCGGCGCGCAAGCTCGACCCTCGCCTGATGTGGCGAAACCCGGTCATGTTCATCGTCGAGGTCGGTGCCGCGCTCACCACGCTGCTCGCGATCGTCGAACCCTTCCTCGGCGGACCTGCCCGTTCGGGCGGCGGCGACGTGCCGGCGAGCTTCACCGTCGGCATCGCATTCTGGCTCTGGCTCACCGTGATCTTCGCCAACCTGGCGGAAGCCGTCGCCGAGGGCCGCGGCAAGGCGCAGGCGGACAGCCTCCGCCAGACCCGGACCAGCACGAACGCCAACCTCGTGGCCGGCTATGACGAGGCAGCGGATGCCGCGGCCGAGCGGGCCAGCGTCTCCGCGGTCTCCTCCGCCGACCTCACCCTCGGCGACACCGTGATCGTGACCGCCGGGGAACTCGTCCCCGGAGACGGCGACATCATCTGGGGCATCGCCTCGATCGACGAGTCCGCGATCACCGGAGAGTCTGCGCCCGTCGTTCGTGAGTCCGGCGGCGACCGGAGTGCCGTCACGGGGGAACCCGGGTGCTCTCCGACCGGATCGTCGTCCGCATCACGAGCAAGCCGGGCGAGACTTTCGTCGACCGCATGATCGCCCTCGTCGAGGGCGCCTCGCGGCAGAAGACCCCGAACGAACTCGCGCTCAACATCCTGCTCGCGAGCCTGTCGATCGTGTTCCTCGTGGTGACCCTCACCCTCAACCCCATCGCCGGGTACTCCGCGGCCGCCGTGAGCCTGCCCGTCCTCGTCGCCCTGCTCGTCTGCCTGATCCCCACCACGATCGGCGCCCTGCTCTCCGCGATCGGCATCGCCGGGATGGACCGGCTCGTGCAGCGCAATGTGCTGGCGATGTCGGGACGAGCGGTCGAGGCTGCGGGCGACGTCACGATCCTGCTCCTCGACAAGACCGGCACGATCACGTACGGCAACCGGCAGGCGCGGGAGTTCACTCCGCTCGCCGGGGTCGGCAGGGACGAACTGGTCAACGCAGCCGCGCTCTCTTCCCTGAGCGACCCGACCCCGGAAGGCAAGTCGATCGTCGACCTTGCGATCGAAACCGGGTTCGGGACTCCGGGTACCCTCGACGCCGTCGTCGTGCCCTTCACCGCGCAGACCCGGATGAGCGGGATCGACCTGCCGGATGGCTCCTTCATCCGCAAGGGCGCCGGCTCCGCCGTGCTCGCCTGGGTCCGTGAAACCACCCCCGTCGAGCCGACGGTGCTCGACGACCTGAACGCGACCGTGGAACGGATCTCCGAGCTCGGCGGCACCCCGCTCGTCGTGGCCGCAGGCAGCCCAACAGGCGGCGCTACGGACGGCGCAGCCGGTGCGCGGCGGATCCTCGGAGTGGTGTACCTCAAGGACATCGTCAAGGAGGGCATCGCCGAACGGTTCGCCGAGCCTGCGCAGCATGGGCATCCGCACGATCATGGTGACCGGCGACAATCCGCTCACCGCGAAGACGATCGCGGCGGAAGCCGGCGTCGACGACTTCCTCGCCGAGGCCACCCCCGAGGACAAGCTCGCCCTCATCCGGCGCGAACAGGAGGGCGGCAATCTCGTCGCCATGACGGGCGACGGCACGAACGACGCGCCGGCGCTCGCCCAGGCCGACGTCGGGGTCGCGATGAACACCGGTACGAGCGCCGCGAAGGAGGCCGGCAACATGGTCGACCTCGACTCTGACCCGACGAAGCTCATCGATATCGTGCGAATCGGCAAACAGCTTCTGATCACCCGCGGCGCCCTGACCACGTTTTCGATCGCCAACGACATCGCCAAGTACTTCGCGATCATCCCGGCGATGTTCGCGGGGGTCTTCCCCGGCCTCGCCGTGCTGAACGTGATGCAGCTGCACTCGCCCGCCTCGGCGATCCTGTCGGCCATCATCTTCAACGCGATCATCATCGTCGTCCTGATCCCGCTCGCGCTCCGCGGCGTCGCCTACCGGCCTGCCGCCGCCGCGAGCGTCCTCAGCCGCAACCTGCTGGTCTACGGCCTCGGCGGTGTGATCGCGCCGTTCCTCGGAATCAAGCTCGTCGACCTCTTCGTCGCACTGCTCCCTGGTTTCTGACCCCCTCCGGACCTCTCCCCACCCTCACTTCCCACGGAACGGACACCTCCACCATGAGTTCCCCTCGCAACTCGGCCCGCCAGTACGGCGTCGCCCTTCGCGCCATGCTCGTCTTCACCGTCATCCTCGGTGTCGCATACCCCCTCGCGATCACGGCCTTCGGGCAGCTCGCCCTGCCGAACCAGGCCAACGGTTCCCTCATCCACGGGAGTTCCGGAGTGGTCGGTTCCTCACTGATCGGCCAGTCCTTCACGGATGCCGACGGAGCCGCACTTCCGGAATGGTTCCAGTCACGGCCATCCGCAGCCGGCAACGGCTACGACGCGGCGGCCTCCAGCGGCAGCAACCTCGGTCCGGAGAACGCCGACCTGATCTCGGCGATCGCCGACCGGAAGTCCGCAATCGAGGAATCCGACGGCGTGACCGCCGACCAGATCCCCGCCGACGCCCTCACGGCATCCGCTTCGGGGCTTGATCCCCAGATCAGCGCGGAGTACGCCCGGATCCAGGTGAACAGGGTCTCTGCGGCCCGCGGCCTGCCCGTCGCGACCGTCAGTGCCCTGGTCGAGTCTAGGATTCAGGGACGGGACCTTGGTTTCCTGGGCGAACCCACCGTCAACGTGCTCCAACTGAACCTCGCCCTCGAGTCGCTGCCCAACCAGGGCTGACCTGAACAGGGCTGAAAGGCGTGACATGAAACGCGGCCGACTGCGGGTGCTGCTCGGCGCCGCACCGGGCGTCGGCAAAACCTACGCCATGCTCGAAGAGGGCAGGCGGTTGCACGCGGAGGGCAAGGACGTCGTCGTCGCGGTCGTGGAAACCCACGACCGCGCTGCGACCGCCGCGATGCTCGACGGGCTCGAGGTCGTGCCGCGCCTCGTCCGGCGGCACCGCGGGATCGAACTCACCGACCTCGACCTGAACGCTGTCCTCGATCGCGCGCCCGCAATCGCACTCGTCGACGAGCTCGCGCACACCAACGCCCCCGGCCTCGCCCACGACAAACGGTGGCAGGACGTCCAGTCCCTCCTCGACGCGGGCATCGACGTCATCTCGACGGTCAACATCCAGCACATCGAGTCGCTCAACGACGTCGTTCAAAAGATCACCGGCGTCCCCCAGCGCGAAACCCTGCCGGACAGCGTGCTGCGGGCCGCGGATCAGGTCGAGGTGATCGACCTCGCCCCACAGTCCCTGCGCGACAGGCTCGCCGAGGGCCACGTCTATCCCGCCGCCCGGATCGACGCCGCCCTGTCGAACTACTTTCGGCTCGGCAACCTCACCGCCCTGCGCGAGCTCGCGTTGCTCTGGCTCGCCGACGAGGTGGACACAGCGCTCAAGAACTACCGGGCCGAACACGGCATCGACAGCAAGTGGGAAGCCCGCGAACGTGTCGTGGTCGCGCTCACCGGCGGGCCAGAGGGTGAGACGCTGCTGCGACGCGGGGCACGGATCGCCGGCCGCGCCGCCGGCGGCGAACTCCTCGCCGTGCACGTGATCAGCCAGGACGGGCTCCGTTCGGCCCACCCCGGCGCGCTCGCCGCCCAGCGAGCCCTCGTCGAGAAGCTCGGCGGCAGCTACCACCAGCTCGTCGGCGACGACGTCCCGACCGCCCTCGTCGAATTCGCCAGGGCCTCGAACGCGACCCAGCTCGTGATCGGTGTGAGCAGGCGTACCCGGCTCAAGGCCGCATTCAGCGGGCCGGGAATCGGCACGACGGTCGTCAGGGAGTCCGGGGACATCGACGTGCACGTCGTCACGCACTCCGCCGCGGGCGAGCGGAAGCGCCTCCCGCGGATCGGCGGTGCGCTCAGCCTCCGCAGGCGGCTGGCCGGCCTCGGCCTCGCCGTCGTCGGCGGGCCGCTGCTCACGGCACTCCTCGTGGCGACCCACAGCGAGGAATCGATCACGAGCGAGGTGCTCAGCTACCAGCTCCTCGTCATCGTCGTCGCCCTCGTCGGCGGACTCTGGCCGGCCCTGTTCGCCGCGTTGCTCTCCGGGCTCACCCTCGACTACTTCTTCGTGAACCCGCTCTACACCGTCACGATCGCCGAACCCGCGCACGCCCTCGCGCTCGTCCTGTACCTGGCCAACGCGGGCGTCGTCAGCTACGTCGTCGACCTCGCCGCCAGGCGGAGCCGCAGCGCCCAGCGCGCCGCCGGCGAGTCAGAACTCCTCGCTACCGTTGCCGGCAGCGTGCTCCGCGGCGAGGACGCCGTCCCGGCGCTCGTCGCCAGGACCCGCGAGGCCTTCAACCTCACCGGGGTGCGCCTGTTCACGGACGGGAAGCTGTTGTACTCGGACGGCTCGCCCGCGGAGGTCGGCCCGGACACCGCCCTCGCAACGGTCCCCGTCGGAACGCGGGGCACCCTCGAGCTCTCCGGACGCGACCTCGCCGCGTCCGAACGACGACTGCTCGGCGTGATCGCGACCCAGCTCGACGCCGCGCTCGAACACAGCGACCTCGCGGAGACCGCGAGTGCAATCGGACCGCTCGCAGAGGCCGACCGGATGCGCAGCGCCCTTCTCGCCGCCGTCGGCCACGACCTGCGACGGCCGCTCTCCGCAGCGACAGCCGCCATCAGCGGGTTGCGTTCGGCGGAGCTCACGCTGTCGCCCGCCGACAGGGAGGAGCTCTTCGAGACGGCCGAGGAGAGCCTCGAGTCGCTCGCCGGCCTCATCACGAACCTCCTCGACGTGAGCCGGGTGCAAGCGGGCGCTCTCGCGGTCTCCCTGGGTCCCGTCGACGCCGCGGACGTCGTGCTCCCCGCCCTCGACGAGCTCGGCGTCGGGCCGGACACGGTTGAACTCGAATTCCCGCCTGGGCTGCCGCCGATGCTCGCTGATGCCGGGCTCCTGCAGCGGGTCGTCGTGAATGTGCTGGCCAACGGCATCCGCTTCTCGCCGACGGGCGGGCGCGTGCTCGTCTCGGCGAGCGAATTCGGCGGCGTCGTCGAACTGCGGATCATGGACCGCGGCCCCGGCATTCCCGCAGACCGGCGCGACGAGGTCTTCCTCCCCTTCCAGCGCCTCGGCGACACGGACAACCTGACCGGCCTCGGCCTCGGCCTCGCGCTCGCAAAGGGCTTCACCGAAGGCATGGGCGGGCGGCTCGAGGCCGAAGACACCCCGGGCGGCGGGCTGACGATGGTCATCGCCCTGCCGGCATTCGACCCCGCAGCGCCGGCCGGCCAGTCGGCCGAGACGGCCGCCGCCGCGGGCACTGACGAGGAGGCCTGAGTGAAGATCCTGATCGCGGACGACGACCCGCAGATCCTGCGCGCACTGCGGGTCACCCTCGGCGCGCGCGGCTACGACGTCGTCACCGCCAGGGATGGCGCCGAGGCCCTCGCCGCCGCGGCGCACGAGCATCCCGACCTTGTGATGCTCGACCTCGGGATGCCGCACCTCGACGGGATCGAGGTCATCGCGGGCCTGCGCGGCTGGACCCAGGTGCCGATCCTCGTCGTCTCCGGGCGCAGCGGCGCCGCCGACAAGGTCGATGCGCTCGACGCGGGAGCGGACGACTACGTCACGAAGCCGTTCTCCATCGACGAACTCCTCGCCAGGATCCGCGCACTCACCCGGAGGCTCGGGCCTGTCGACTCCGCAGCCGAACCGGTGATCATGCTCGGCGCGATCGCCGTCGACCTCTCGGCACGGAGCGTCGTGCGCACGGGCACGGGGTCCGGCTCAGATCCCGGAAAGCCGGAGACGATCCGGCTCACCCCGACCGAGTGGCGCATCCTCGAGTTCCTGCTGCGCAACCCGGGGAAGCTCGTGTCCCGGCAGTCGCTGCTCACGGACATCTGGGGCCCGCACCACACGACGGACTCCGGCTACCTGCGCCTCTACCTCGCCCAGCTGCGCAAGAAGCTCGAACCCGACCCGGCGCACCCGCGTTACCTGCTCACGGAGGCCGGAATGGGGTACCGATTCACCCCCGATCCGTAGTGTCTGCAGGTCTACTGCTCGGCCCCTCGGTCACTGGCTGATCCCTCACTGGCTGATCCCTGCAACTGGCTGATTCCCGGCCGACCCGGCCCGCCCGGATGGACAGGCCGGGTCGGCGGCGGGGTCAGTCGGTCGTGTCGTCGAGGGCGTCGCTCGCGGCGTGGCCTCCCGTCAGCGGAATGCGCACGAGCTTGCCCACCGGAGTCGGCGCCCCGTTCGCATCCGGAGTGATCGCATCCGTCGTGAGGTAGAGCGCACCGTGTCGCAGGCTCGATCGCGGCCGGCTGTGACACCGCCACGAGCGCACTCGGCGTGTCAGAGCCTGGCTCGAGCACCGATACCTGGCCGGTTCCGGCCGGACCGCCGAAGAGCTCTGCGACGTAGATCGTTCCGTCGTCCTGCGAGACCGCGAGCCCCGTCGCGCCGACGAACCCGGTCGCGACACGTTCGACCTCACCGGAGTCCGGATCGACCCGGTACACCGAGCCGCGCGCGCCGAGGCTGGCGTCCTCGGGCCCGCCGGGGAGCGACGTCACGTAGAGCCACCCGTCCGGGCCGAGCTCGACATCCGTCGGAACCGGTTCGAAGCGGTACTCGTGACCGGCGGCACAGGCCGGGAAACCGATGTCGGCGATCATCGCCGCGTCGATCGTGACCGGTTCGCTCGGCGGCAGCACCGCGGTCGTGGACACCGTTCCGTCCCAGTCGACGTGCAGGATCGCGTTGCCGCCCGCATCCGCCACGTACACCCCGTTCCAGAGGGCGAGCGACGCGTAGGGGTGCGTGTCGACGACCCCCGTGTATGTCGCGGGGACAGACGGCGGCTGGGTGGGATCGAACTGGGCAGCACACGTCGGGTCGAGGTCGACGAACCCGTAGCTGTTGTTCTGGTCCGGGTTCGCCGACTTCTCGTAGGCAGCGATGTCGGCGAGCTCGGCGTCGGTGCCGTCCGGCGCGATGGACCTGAGGGTGGCCGCACTGTGGTCCTGGGCGACCCTGGCGTAATACACAGTGCCCTTGCGCGCGGTGACCGCGGAGATCTCCTCTCCCGGAGCGCTCGCAAGGGTCGACGTTGTCCCGTCCCTGGCGACTTTAGTGAGTTCACCCGCGAAATTCTGCGTGACGTAGACGGTGTTGTGCCGGCCGACCTCGAGGCTGAGCGGTCCGAGCAGGCCCTCCGCGAGGGTCACCGGTGTGCCCGTTCCACTCCCGTCCCCGGTGCCGTCGTCGTGCCCGGATTTCTGTCCGGCCGTGGCCGGGGCCGCGCCGAAGAGCGCCACCGCGAGGGAGGCGCACGCGACACCCGCTACGAGCCCCCTGCGCAGTCCTGTCGAGCGCAGTCCTGTCGAGCGCAGTCCTGTGGAGTGCAGTCCTGTTCCGTGCGATCCTGTTCCGGGCTGTCGTGTTCCGTGCAGTCCTGTTCCTTGCCCTGTCCTGGTCATGATCTCTGTTCTCTTCACGATCGGCTCTCGCCACGACCGAGGAGACAGAGGCGCCGGTGGACAAGCGCCGGCAGCTGCGCCGAGAGCAGATGACGGATACGTGTTGTCAAGCACCGCGGAGAGAACGTGTGATGCACAGCGTCTCCCGGGGAGGCCGGCACACACGAGTGCCGACGATGGCAGATTAATCCGAAGCCTGTGCGTTGTCTAGGTCTTTGCCATGAACCCAGGGAAATGCCCGATGGGCGGCTCATTGACTTCATGGGGACCCGGGGCCACTATATGTGCATCCAGTGCCCCCCATTTCTGCCGGGCATGTCTCAATGGGGAGGGTCCGTGCAAATTCCTGCACCGTTCGAATACGCCCGCGCCGACACGGTCGACGACGCCATCGCCCTGTTGGCCCGGCACGGGCCGGAGGCCCGGATCATTGCGGGCGGCCACAGCCTGTTGCCGATGATGAAGCTCCGGCTCGCCAGACCGGAATGGCTCATCGACATCAACGACCTGTTCGAGCTCGACTTCGTGCTCCGGGACGGTGACCGGTTGCGGATCGGCGCCCTCACCCGGCACACCACCCTCCTCGAGTCCACCGAGATCGCCGCGCTCTTCCCGATCGTCGCCGACGCCGAACGGGTGATCGCAGACCCGGTCGTGCGCAATCGCGGCACGATCGGAGGCTCGCTCTGCCAGGCAGATCCGGCGGAAGACCTCGCGACGGTCTGCGATGTGCTCGGCGCCGAAGCAATCGTTCGCGGTCCTTCCGGCGAGCGGATGCTGACCATGACCGAGTTCCATCGCGGAGCCTACGAGACCGCGGTCGCCGCGGACGAGGTGCTCTGCGAGGTGCGGATCCCGATCCGGTCGCGCTCGGGAAGCGCATACGAGAAGGTCGAGCGCCGGGTCGGCGACTGGGCCGTCGCCGCGGCCGGAGCCGCGCTCTCGTTCGCAGAGGACGGCACGATCGTGGAGGCATCCGTCGGCCTGACCGCCGTGGGGCTCGACGGCACGGTCGGCGCTGTCACCGAGCCTGCTCCGCGGTGAGCGCCCCGGCGAGCCGCTGTTCATCGAGGCCGGCCGCCTCGCGGCGCTCGCGGCGGACCCGGTCGCCGACCAGCGCGGACCGATCGACTACAAGCGGCACCTCGCCGACGAGCTCACCCGGCGCGTCCTGCGCCGCGCGACGGAACGTGCCGCGCAGTTCGCCGGCACAACCGGGCATCCCACCACACCGCAGGAAGGCTGAGTCCATGCAGATCACCATGACGGTGAACGGAACCGACGTCACGAACGAGGTCGAACCACGCGTCCTGCTCGTGCACTACATTCGTGACGTGCTCCGGCTCACCGGAACCCACTGGGGCTGCGACACCTCCAACTGCGGCACCTGCGTGGTGCTCCTGGACGGCCAGCCGGTGAAGTCGTGCACAGTGCTCGCGGCGATGGCCGACGGCCATGCAATCACGACCGTCGAGGGCCTCGCCACCGGCGGCACGCTCGACCCCGTACAGCAGGGCTTCATGGAGGAACACGGCCTGCAGTGCGGGTTCTGCACCCCGGGCATGATGCTCACCGCCCGCGCGCTCCTCGACGTGAACCCGCATCCCGACGACGCCGAAATCCGCCGGGCGATCTCCGGCCAGATCTGCCGCTGCACCGGCTACGCGACGATCGTCCGCTCCGTGCGCTGGGCGGCAGACCACCCGGCGGGCATGACCGAAGCGGATGCCGCCGGTGGCGACCCCTCCGCGCTCGACGACTCCGCGGGCACGACCACCGACCCGGGCGGCGCCGCCGCGGAGGCGGCCCACGCGATCCCCGCGGCGCAGACGGAACCGGAAGAGGTGACCGCATGACCATCTTGCAGGAACACGCGCCGAACCCGGCGGCGGACGACGGAGACCGCCCGATCGGCTACGGTCGGCTGCAACGCAAGGAAGACCCCCGCTTCGTGCGCGGTCGCGGCCACTACGTCGACGACATCGTCCTGCCGGGCATGCTGCACGGCGCAATCCTCCGGTCCCCGGTCGCGCACGCCCGGCTCGTGTCGATCGACACGAGCGCCGCACTCGCCCACCCGGGCGTCGTCGCCGTCATCACGGGCGCAGACCTGCTCGGCCTCGGCCTCGCGTGGGCGCCGACCCTGTCCGCGGACGTGCAGGCGGTGCTCGTGACCGACAAGGTGCGTTTCCAGGGCCAGGAGGTCGCGTTCGTCGTCGCGGAGGACCGCTACGCCGCCCGCGACGCCCTCGAACTCATCGAGGTCGACTACGACGTGCTCCCGCCGCTCGTCGACGCGAGGAAAGCGCTCGACGCCGACGCGCCGGTCGTGCGCGACGAGATGGAGGGGCGCACCGACAACCACATCTTCGACTGGGAGGCGGGCAACAAGGCCGAGACGGATGCCGTTTTCGCCAGCGCCGACGTCGTCGTCAGCCAGGAGATCGTCTACCCGCGCTCGCACCCGGCTCCGATGGAGACCTGCGGCGCCGTCGCCGACTTCGACGCGGTGACCGGCAAGCTCACCCTCTACGAGACGAGCCAGGCGCCGCACGCGCACCGCACGCTCTTCGCGATGGTCGCGGGCATTCCCGAGCACAAGATCCGGATCGTCTCACCCGACATCGGCGGCGGCTTCGGCAACAAGGTGGGCATCTACCCGGGCTACATCCTCGCCGTCGTCGGCTCGATCGTGACCGGCAAGCCCGTGAAGTGGATGGAGGACCGCTCGGAGAATCTGATGTCGACGTCCTTCGCCAGGGACTACATCATGCAGGGCGAGATCGCCGCGACGAAAGACGGCAAGATCCTCGCCGTGCGCACCAACGTCCTCGCCGATCACGGCGCCTTCAACGCCACCGCGCAGCCCACGAAATACCCCGCCGGCTTCTTCCACATCTTCACCGGCAGTTACGACCTCCAGGCCGCGCACTGCTCGGTGACCGGCGTGTACACGAACAAGGCCCCTGGCGGGGTCGCGTACGCGTGCTCCTTCCGGGTCACCGAGGCCGTGTACCTCATCGAGCGACTAGTCGACATCCTCGCCGCGAAGCTCGAGGTAGACCCGGCCGAGTTGCGGCTGAAGAACCTGATCAAGCCCGAACAGTTCCCCTACCCGAACAAGACCGGCTGGGAGTACGACTCCGGCGACTACGAGCGTGCGCTGCGACTCTCGATGACGATGGCCGGCTATGACGACCTGCGCCGCGAACAGCAGGACAAACGCGAGCGCGGCGAACTGATGGGCATCGGCATCTCGTTCTTCACCGAAACGGTCGGGGCCGGCCCGCGCAAGCACATGGACATCGTCGGCCTCGGCATGAACGACGGCGCCGAACTGCGCGTGCACCCGACCGGCAAGGCCGTGGTGCGCATCTCGGTGCAGAGCCAGGGCCAGGGCCACGAGACGACGTTCGCCCAGATCGTGGCCGAGGAGATCGGCATCCCGCCCGAGGACATCGACGTCGTGCACGGCGACACCGACCAGACCCCGTTCGGGCTGGGCACCTACGGCAGCCGGTCGACCCCGGTCAGCGGCGCCGCCGTCGCCCTCGTCGCCCGCAAGGTGCGCGAGAAGGCCCGGTTCATCGCCGCCGCCATGCTGGAGACTCGCCCGGAAGACCTCGAGTGGGAGAAGGGGCGGTGGTTCGTGAAAGGTGACCCGAGCGTCGGCAAGACCATCGCCGAGATCGCGATGGGTGCATACGGCACCGTCGCCCTGCCGGAGGGGATCGACGGCAACCTTGACGCCGAGGTGACCTACGACCCGCCGAACCTGACCTTCCCGTTCGGCGCGTACATCTGCGTCGTCGACGTGGACCCCGGCACCGGGCACGTTGCGGTGCGCCGGTTCGTGGCCGTCGACGATTGCGGCACGCGGATCAACCCGATGATCATCGAGGGCCAGGTCCACGGCGGCCTCACCGACGGGGTCGGCATGGCGCTCATGCAGATCATCGAGTTCGACGAATCGGGCAACAACCTCGGCGGCTCGTTCATGGACTACCTGATCCCCACGGCGATGGAAGTGCCGGACTGGGAGACCGGGTACACCGTGACGCCCTCGCCGCACCACCCGATCGGAGCGAAAGGCATCGGAGAGTCCGCGACCGTCGGCTCTCCCCCGCGATCGTCAATGCGGTCGTCGACGCGCTCTCCCCCTTCGGGATCACTCATATGGACATGCCCTGCACGCCGGCCCGGGTGTGGGCGGCCATCCAGGGTCGTCCCCGCCCGCCGATCTGAGTGCCGTCCCGATGCCACCGATTCCGGATGCCCTCGCCCGCAGGGCGCACGAGCTCACACCGACCGCCGCGAGTCTTTCGTCAGAGCCACCGTCGTGCGCGCCCAGCGCCCGACGAGCGCCCACGCCGGCGACACTGCCCTGGTGGATGCCGCCGGCCGGATCGACGGATTCGTCGGCGGTGCCTGCGTCGAGGCGTCCGTGCGCTACTACGGGCTGAGGCAACTCGCAGCGCGCGAGCCCCTCCTGCTCCGGGTCGTCCCGGGCGAACCGTCGGGCGTGACAGAGGAAGGCGCCGTCGAGGTGCGGAACCCCTGCCTCAGCGGTGGCGCCGTCGAGATCTTCCTCGAGCCGTGGCATCCGTCGCCGCGGGTCGTGGTGGTGGGTGCGACACCGGTCGCGCGGGCCCTCGCCGCCATCGGCGACGATCTCGGCTTCGACGTGGAGCTCACCGAGACGATCGCCACCCCGGCCGGGCCGCGCGCGGACGACGCCGCACTCATCGTCGCCTCCCACGGCCGGGAGGAGGAACCCGCACTCGAGGCGGCCCTCCGCGCGGGCGTGCCGTACGTCGCGCTCGTCGCGAGCCCCACCCGCGGGGCTGCGGTGCTCTCCTCCCTCAACGTCGACGCCGAACAGCGCGCCCGGGTGTTCAACCCGGCAGGGCTCGACCTCGGCGGGAGGACCCCCGGAGAGATCGCGGTCTCGGTCTTCGCGCAGGCTCGTCGCCGAACGGGCCAGACTGCGGGGCGCCGGGCTCGCCGCCGGCGAGCCGGTGTCCGGGGCGCAGACCTCGGAAGACGGTCGCGCGAACCCGGAGCCGCCGAGCGCCATCGACCCGGTCTGCGGAATGACCGTCGCCGCGGTGCCCTCGAGCCTCCACTACGATTTCGCGGGAAAAACGAGCTACTTCTGCTCCCCCGGCTGTCGCGCCGCCTTCGTCGCCGAACCCGAACGCTTCTCCCTCGCCTACACCCATACCCACACCCGCGACTCGACCGTGGAGTCCTGAGCATGCCACCGAGCGTTGAGCGAGCCCCGTCGAGCCCGGCCAGGGGCGGGGCCACGGCAGGAATCCGCGCGCTCGTCCCGGACGTGACGGCGTTCCAGGCGACACTCGCCGACGAGGACTACCTCGCTGACGAGGGCCTCGCGACGGCGCTCTTCCTCGCGGTCCGACTGCCGCAGCCGATCCTGCTCGAGGGCGAACCGGGCGTCGGCAAGACCGAGGCCGCCAAGGCCCTCGCGAGGGCCCTCGACACTCCCCTGTTCCGCCTCCAGTGTTACGAGGGCATCGATGCGGGAGAGGCACTCTACGAGTGGAACTACCCTCGCCAGGCTCCTCGCGATCCGGCTCGCGGAGGCCAGCGGGTCGGCGATCGACGAGAATGCGCTGTTCGGGCCGGACTACCTGCTGCGGCGCCCCCTCCTTCAGGCCATCGAACACCGCGGTCCCCGGCCGGCCGTGCTGCTGCTCGACGAGATCGACCGTGCGGACGCCGAGTTCGAAGCCTTCACCCTCGAGCTCCTCGCCGAGGCCGCCGTCACGATCCCCGAACTCGGCACGATCAGGGCCGCGTTGCCACCGATCGTGATCCTCACCTCGAACCGCACCCGCGACCTGCACGATGCGCTCACCCGGCGGTGCCTGTATCACTGGATCGACTACCCCGGCCCGGAACGGATCGCCGAGATCGTGCGCCGCCGGGTGCCCGGCAGTACCGAACGACTCGCCCTCGACGCCGCGACGGCCGTCACCCGGCTGCGGTCCCTTGACCTCACCAAACCACCCGGAATCGCCGAGGCCATCGACTGGGTGGCCGCGCTCGCCGTGCTCGGCGCCGACCGCCTGGATCCGCAGTACGTCGCCCAGACCTGGGGGTCCCTGCTCAAGAACAGGGACGACCTCGATCTCGCGCTCGCGCGCGGGGCCGACTGGCTGGCCGGGAAGTGACGTGGCGAAGATGAACGGCCACACACCGCCGGTTGCGGGCCCTCGGGTCGAACCGGCCGCATTCGCGGCCGGGTTCGTCACCGCACTGCGCCGCGCGGGCCTGCCGGTTTCGGTCGACGGGGCCGCGCGACTCGCGAGCGCGATCCAGGTGGCGCCGCCGACCCAGCGCTCCGTTCTCTATTGGACGTGCCGCATCGTGCTCCTCTCGTCCAGGGACCAGGTGCCGATGTTCGACGCGGTCTTCTCCGCCGTCTTCGACGGCCGGCTCGACCCGGCGGACCAGCGCGGCGACCCGAACGCGCCGCCGGCCATCGGCTCGGAGGCCAGGACCCGCCCTGCGCCGCGAGATGACCTCGCTGCGAGGAAGCAGGAGCCGCGCGACGGATCCGAGACCGGGGCGCCCACGCCGGCGCCCGCCGGAGGGAACGCGGATCCAGGAGCCGTCGAACGCGAGACCATCCTGATGCTCGCCTCGTTCGAACGCCGGCTGCACGACACCTCTTTCGCTCTCCTGAGCGACGAGGAGACCGAGCGAGTGCGGCACCTCGTGCGCCGGATCGCGCTCTCGACCCCGCTTCGGCGCAGCAGGCGGGTGCGCCCGACCCGCGCTGAGGGTGCCCGGCTCGATCTCAGGCGCACCGTCCGCGCCGCACACCGCACCGGCGAGGAGCCGATCCTGCTGGTCTCCTCCCGCCGCAGGGAACAACCGCGCAGGCTCATCCTGCTCTGCGACGTGTCGGCATCCATGGAACCGTACACGCGGGTGTTCCTGACCCTGCTCCAGGGCGCCGTCGCCGGCGCGAACGCGGAGGCCTTCGTCTTCTCGACCGGGCTGACCCGGCTGACCCGCCAGCTCGCCATCAGGGATGCGGACGCAGCGCTCGCGAGCGCTGCGGCGAGCACCTCGGACTGGGCTGGCGGCACCCGCCTCGGCGAGAGCATCCGCCGGTTCATCGACGAGCACGGTCGGCGCGGACTGGCCAGAGGCGCCGTGATCGTGGTGCTGTCCGACGGCTGGGCGCTCGACGACCCGGCCGTCGTCGCCGCACAGATGGCCCGGCTGCGCCGGCTCGCGCACCGGATCGTCTGGGTCAACCCGCGTACGGTCGCACCCGGATTCCAGCCGCTCGTCGGCGGGATGAACGCCGCCCTGCCCTACGTCGACGCCATCGTGAGCGGCCACAGTTATGCGGCGCTCGGCGAACTCGCCGACCTGATCCGCGCGGAACGACTCGACCCCCGCAGCCAGCCCGGTACCGCATCCGACACCGCATCCGACACAGACCACCGCACTCGATCCCACCCGACGACCAGAGGACACGACCATGCAACTTGACAGCACCTTTTCCGTCACCGCGCCGATCGATGAGGTCTGGGCGACCCTGATGGACTTCGAACGTGTCGCCGGTTGCGTCCCGGGAGCGCAGATCCTGAACCGGCTCTCCGACGACGCGTACCAGGTCGGCATGAAGGTGAAGCTCGGACCGGTGGCCATGCAGTACAAAGGAATGATGAACGTCATCGAGCGGGATGCAGATGCCCACCGGGCGGTCTTCGAGGGGCGCGCCCAGGAGGCGCGCGGCCAGGGCACCGCGCAGGGAACCGCGACGCTCGTCCTCACCGAGGCGGATGGCACGACCCACGGCACCGTGAACGCCGACGTCGACCTCTCCGGGAAGGTCGCCGTGATGGGCAAGAGCATCATCGGCAGTGTCACCGACCAGATGATGGCACTCTTCGCGGAGAACCTGCAGGCGATGCTGACTGAAGCCGGCGCACCGGCGGACACCGCACCGGCCGATAGCGCACCGGCCGAGAGCGCACCCGCCGGTGCCGAGCCGGCCCCGACGGCACCGATCGACGTCGTCCGGGCGGCGGATGCCGCCGCGCCGGCACCGCGGAGCCCGTCGGCTCCGGTTGCTGCCCCGATTCGCCCGACCACTCCCCCGGTCTCGCGGAAGCCCGCGGCGGCGGCAGAATCGAGCCTCGACGCCCTGACCCTCGCCAAAAGCCTGATCATGGACCGTCTCAGCAACCCGGCCGTGCTCGCCGGCCTGCTCGTCGTTACCGGATTCGTGGGCTACCGCCTCGGCAAGCACCGTGGCGGCAGGAGCGCCGGGGATGCCCGCCAGAGCCGGCGACAGTGAGCGACAGCCGTGCGTGACGTCATCGGAGACCTGCTTCCCGACTGGGAACACGGGCAAACGGCTGCGCTCGCCACGGTCGTGCGCACGTTCCACTCCGCACCCCGGCCCGCAGGGGCATCGATGCTCGTCACGAGCGAGGGTGCCGTCGTCGGCTCCGTGTCCGGCGGCTGCGTCGAGGGCGCCGTCTACGAACTCGCGCAGGAGGTGATCCGCACCGGACGGCCCGCCCTCG
Source organism: Cryobacterium breve (assembly GCF_027594785.1). Lineage (GTDB taxonomy): Bacteria > Actinomycetota > Actinomycetes > Actinomycetales > Microbacteriaceae > Cryobacterium > Cryobacterium breve_A. Next base: position 329,344 of record NZ_CP075584.1, on the reverse strand, counting down.
TGCGCTACGGCATCAGCGACGACGACGCCTTCGCGGTCGGCCTGACCTGCGGCGGCATCCTCGACGTCTTCGTCGAACCGGTGTCCCGCGAGACCTTCCCCGAACTCGACACGATCCAGCGGGACCTCGCAGCGTCCGTTCCGATCGGCGTCGTGACCGTCATCGAGCATCCCGAACCCCGCATGCTCGGCCGGCACCTCATCGTCCGCGGCGACGGGGTGACCGGAGACCTCGGTTCCGAACGGCTCACCCACGTCGTGGGCGACGACGCCCGCGGCCTCCTCGCCGCGGGACGCACCACGACGATCGGATACGGGCCGGAGGGAGAGCGCGACGGGGAGGGACTGCGCGTCTTCGTGGCGAGCTTCGCCCCGCGGCCACGGATGCTCGTCTTCGGCGCGGTCGACTTCGCCGCGGCCCTGACCCGGCTGGCCGACTTCCTCGGGTACCGGGTCACCGTGTGCGACGCGCGCGCCGTGTTCGCGACCCCCGCGCGGTTCCCCGGCGCCGACGAGGTCGTCGTGGCGTGGCCACACCGGTACTTCGCCGAGCAGAGGGCCGCCGGCCTCCTCGACGCGCGCACCGTCGTCTGCGTGCTCACCCACGACCCGAAATTCGACGTCCCCCTCCTCGAGCTGGCACTCGACGACGGGACTCTCGCCTACGTCGGCGCCATGGGTTCGCTGCGCACCCACGACGACCGCCTGGACCGGCTGCGCGCGGCATCCGTGCCCGAGGTTGCCCTGTCACGGCTGCACAGCCCGATCGGGCTCGATCTCGGCGCGCGCACCCCGGAGGAGACCGCGGTGTCGATCATGGCCGAGGTCATCGCCGGGACGTGGGGCGGCACCGGTGAATCGCTCGGCAGCCGCAGGGCGCCGATCCACCAGGACCTGGCCCAACACGACAGCCTCGCCGAACACGACAGCGCGCCGGCCTAGCTGACATGCACGTACGGACGTCGTTTGGCATTCGGTTCGGCCTCACGGAGCACTTCCCGGGTGACCGGGGCGATCTCGCCCAGTCCCGTGAAGAGGAACTTGAACATGTTCGAGATGGGGTTGCCCTGGGTCCATTCGAAGTAGATCTCGGGGATCAGCCCGGTCTGGTCTCGGATCTCCAGCAGCACGGCTGCGATGGTGTTGGGCACGTTGCCGCTGGTCACCTGCAGTATCCGGTAGCCGTGTTTGGCTATCCCCCTGACTTGGAGGTCCTCCTCGAAGTCTGAGGAGTCTGAGGGATACACCTCGAGGAAGATGATCGGCGACCCGGATGGGATATGCCCGTAGCGGCGCTCGTCACGGCTCTTGTTCCGGTACTCCGCCTCGGTGTCCTCATCGGGCTCGTGGGAGATGATCCGGATGACGTCGTACTCGTCGGCGTCGGTCATGACGAAGTCCGTGGCCTGCGAGTCCAGGACGACGGACGTGGCCCGAACTTCGAAGGAACGCCGCAAGCGCGAAAGCAACGAGGTTGTCATGATGCCCAGAATGAAGAGCCCCGCGATCCGGACACCGTCTGGCCGCTCGATCACGTTCACGACGGTGGTGTAGACGAGGACCGCCGAGATTGCACCGAATCCGATCGCGGCCCACCTCTGCCTCCTACGCCGAGCCGAGAGGGTCACTGCCACCGACGCGGACGTCATCAAGACCAGCACCCCGGTCGCATAGGCGCCACCCTGCGCATCAACACTGGCCTGGAAGATCCAGGTGATCAAGAAAGCAATCCCGGTGAAGACCAGCACAAGGGGCCTGACTGCAGCCGCCCACTGCGGCGCCATTCCATAACGCGGAAGATACCGAGGGACCAGGTTCAGCAGGCCAGCCATCGCCGACGCCCCGGCGAACCACAGGATACAGATCGTGCTGACATCGTACACGGACCCGAAAACCGGACCCAGGTATTCGTGGGCCAGGTAGGCGAGCGCACGCCCGTTCGCTCCGCCACCGGGCTGGAAGGCCTGCTGCGGGATCAACAGCGTCGTCACCAGACTCGACGCGATCAGGAAGCCACTCATGATGACCGCAGCCGTGGTCAGGAGTCGTTTGGTGCCGCGAATCCGTCCGTCCGGGTTGTCCGGCGTGTCATTGCGATCACCGGTAATCTGAGGCATCACCGCCACACCGGTCTCGAATCCGGACATCCCGAGTGCCAGCTTGGGGAAGACGAGCAACGCGATCCCGACCATGACAAAAGGACTGCCGTGTTGGGCGGACAGGGCGGCCCACCAATCGGGGATGACAACCGCGTTGCCCGCGACGTGGCCGATGGCGACAATGACCACGACCAGATTCAACGACAGGTACACCGCCACCAGACCGACCGCGATCCCGATCGCCTCCTTGAATCCGCGAAGGAAGACAGCACCGAGGAGCGCCACCAGGAAGAGGGTCACGGGGACTTCTTGGCCATGCACCCAGTCCGGTGCGAATGGGTTTTCCAACGCGTGTGCCGATGCGTCCGCAGCAGAGAGGGTAATGGTGATCATGAAGTCCGTCGCCGCGAAGCCCAGCAGAACCAGGACGAAGATCTTGCCCGCCCACCACGGCAGGAGCTTTTCGAGCATGTGAATTGACCCTGAGCCGGCGAAACTCTCCCGGGCCACCCTGCGATAGACCGGCAGCGCTCCCGCAAGAGTCAGGACGACGAGCACGATCGTAGCGATGGGCGAGAGGAGTCCGGCGGCCAGTGCAGCGATCGCGGGCTGGTAGCCGAGTGTCGAGAAGTAGTCGACACCGGTCAGACACATGACTCGCCACCAGGGATGGGTCCGTTCGACATCGACGGCGAGGGGGCCCACGTGACCGGCCCGCGGATCGACCAGACCCTTCAGCATCCACGTCCGAAAGGCGTTGAATGATGCACGACGATTGTCCACGCGCACACCCTACGCCCACTACGACGCCCGTATGAGTGCCTGCTTTTTCTCCAACGGCTTCGTGGAGACCGCCCTCACCCCACTGTCCCGGATCGGGAACAGCCGGCGACACGATCGATGGTCGAGTTCCCGCGCGAACTCTCCCGGTCGCGTCACTAACCCGCGCTGTTCGCGACGGCAAGTTCGGCAAGGCCCTCGGCATCGCGGGCCTGGGTGCCGCTGTCGGTCGCTCTGGAACCGTCGACGACGACCACGAATGCCCCGTCGATCACGCCCTCCGCCCAGCAGGAGGACTCCGCTCCACCGGTCGGGCCGCAGCGGAACCGCGCCTCAGGGACCCCCGTGACGGTGAGCTCCACATCGGTGGTGATCGGCGAGGTGTAGGTGGTCGGCCAGACCCATGCCGCACCGGGAATCACCGTCGCCGTTCGGGTTGAGGCTGTCCCGACGGTGCATTCGAAGCCCGCGGCGATGGCCACGGCTTCGTGCAGCAGTCGGTCTGCGGTGCCCTGCTCGAGGTCGAACCCCGGCGGGGTGGCCTCCGAATCGCTCCGCGATCGCCGGGTGTCGGCGACGCAGCCCGCGGTCGTGCTCCAGTGCGAAGCCGGCTGCACGAGCGGCGCGGGCTCTGTGCCGGTGGCCGCGATGGCGTCACTCGCGGATTGGGCAACGGCGCCGAGCGACGAAGCAGTTGCGGACTGGTCCGAGGACTGGCCGGTGATCGTGACGCGGTACCACGTCGAACCCTCGAGCAGATTGAGTCGGCACACTCCCCAGACGGCCATCACGTCAGCGGGATAGCAGTAGCCGAATGTCTCGTCTCCAAGATCGAGATCCGAGAACGGCACCGTCGGCTGCGAAGCGGGCGGCGCGGCCTTCTCGGCCGTGAACGCCGCGGCGGCCTGCGGAAGGACCTCGAGGACCACGGTCGTGGACCGGTCGGCGTTGGCCCACTGGCAGTCGAAGTAGCCGGTCTGAGCCGCCGCGATCGTCGCGGGTCCGTCCTGACCGGGCCCCATGCCGCGAAGTGACAGGACGTTCGTCGTGATGCCGGGCGTCACCGGCGGGGCGACGGAGGGACCCAGCAACGCCGGATCGGTCTCGGGTACGAGCCCCGCCGCCAGGCCGGCAAGCGCGGCCGGCGTCACGGCCGCACCGCACGACAGTGTGAACGTGGGCGTGGCGGGTGAACTGGCCGACGATGCGACTGTTTCGTCTGGTGTGGGCGACTGAATGGCCGCCCCGGTACCGCTCGCGGCGGAGGGAGCGCACCCGGTGAGCGCCAGTACCAGGACAACACCGGCCACAAGACAAGACGACTCGGAGAAATGCTTGATCACGAGTTGAAACCCCCACATATTCGGCCCGACGGCCGCCCCCACTGGACAGGAAGTCCTGCCCTGATTGGAATCTACAGCCGCGCGGTCACCTGCGGACAGCAATTCCATTCGGGTTTGTAACAATCTCGCAGGAATCAGTGCGTGAAGCCGGGATGCTGCCCCTCGACGGGCATCGGACCCTCGAGCCTGTCGAGATACGCCGTCTCCTCCTCGATCACCGTGAGCAGGCGCGCGGCGAGGTCCATGCTGAGCCCATTGCGGACAACGATCCGCTGGACCGTCATCTCGGACAGGTTGTCGGGCATCCGGTAGGCGGGGACGAGCCAGCCGTGGGAGCGCAGCCGGTCCGACAGGTGGAAGAGGTTCCAGTGCCGGGTGTGGCCGGGGGTGAGGCGCCAGGCGAAGACCGGGATATCCGATCCGTCATTCCACAGGGTGAAGGCCCCGATCTTCTCGATACCGCGCGCAAGGTACCGCGCCACGTCCTGGGAAGACTGTTGCACGGCACGGTAGCCCTCGAAGCCGAGCCGGAGGAAGAGATAGTACTGCAAGAGCACCTGCGCGCCGGGACGGGAGAAATTGAGCGCGAACGAGGGCATGCTCCCTCCGAGGTAGCTGACGTGGAAGACCAGGTCCTCCGGCAGCAACTCCTTCGCACGCCAGACGATCCAGCCGAGGCCGGGGTAGACCAGGCCGTACTTGTGCGCCGAGGTATTGATCGAGTGAACTCGTTCCAAGCGGAAGTCCCACTCCAGTTCCGGCTGCAGGAAGGGTGCGATCATCCCCCGGAGGCCGCGTCCACGTGGATGGGTACGGACACTCCGGTTCGCTCCTGGATCTCGTCGAGGGCGGCGCTGATCGCCGCGACCGGCTCGTAGACCCCGGTGTACGTCACGCCCATGATCGCGACGACTCCGATGGTGTTCTCGTCGACATAGCTCGCGAGGTCGTGCCCGTCCAGGCTGGGATGCTCCTCACTGATGGGTACGAATCGGGGCTCGACGTCCCAGTAGTTGCAGAATTTCTCCCAGCACACCTGTACAGCCGAACTCATCACGAGGTTGGGCTGCGCGGTCGTCAGTCCGGCAGCGCGCCGTGCCTGCTGCCAGCGACGTTTCAGGGCGAGCCCCCGAGCATGCATGCCTCTGACGAGCCGATCGTCGAGGTGCCGACGGTCTTCATCGGTTCGGGCGCGTGCCAGAGGTCGGCGATCATCCGCCAGCAATACTCCTCGATCGCCGCGGTCTGTGGATATTCGTCCTTGTCGACGATGTTCTTGTCGAAGGCCTCTGCGTAGAGCCGACCGGCGTGATCGTCCATCCAGGTTCCGACGAAGGTTGCGAGGTTGAGCCGGGCGTTCCCATCGAGCATGATCTCGTCGTGGATGATCTGGTACGCCGTTTCCGGCTCCATCGGGTCCGCGCCGAGGACGTAGCGTGGCGCAACAGTGTCCTCGCCCGGGCGGGCGAAGAGCGGGTTGATCTCGAAGAACTCCGGATTGAACTCTGGGTTGGCCTGCATGGGGTCCATGCTGCCGCATCAACCCGGCATTCGACTGCAACCCCACCAACCAACCAACCGCTCTTCCACTTGATGCGCCACCTCCTGTTCGGCCAGGGCGACACCGCCCCGGTCGTCCGGGAGATCATGCGGGAGGTCGAACCCGACCCGGTGCGCCGCCCGGGCACCCATATCGGCGGCAGCCGAGGGCTTCGAAGCCGATCAGGTAGCGGCGATGATGTCGATCAGGCGGATGTCGGGGTCCCCCACGAGCAGGGTCGGCCCATGTTCGGCGAGTGCTGCGGGGATGGCCCCGGTGAGGTGTGTCTGGCGATCCGCCTCGGTGTCGAAGGTATCGAAGATGCCAAACGTGTCGTCATTGACCCGGAAGGCGTACCAGGTACGGGTGCCCGGCTCGGCGGCGGCCAGTGCCTGTGCACCGGCGAGGAAATCCGCGACGGCCTGTTCCTGCCCGGCCTGGGCTTCCACGAGAGCCAGCACACCGTATTTGAGCGTCATCGCATCCTCCTCTACACTTCGGGTCGCCGGACGGCGGCCCCGTCGTGAGCATAGGAAGAGCCGCCCGAACCGGCAAGGGGCGGCGGCACCGTCACGCCCGTTTGAGTACTCCCGGCCGGGTACTCCGGGCTGAGTTCTCCAGCTGCGTATTCACTGCTGCGTATTCACTGAGAATCAGTGCTCACGATTATTCACCGATATATCTTTAATCCATCGCCGAGCCAAGTCCTCGGAGACCACCCACTTCACGATTGGACACCACCATGCACAACGATTTTCGCGAACCCCATGCCCACGACTCCGGCGACCGGCACGAGCGCCGCGGCTTTGGCCGGGGCACCGGGCCGGGCTTCGGCCCCGGTTTCGGCCCCGGTTTCGGCCCCGGCTTCGGCGGTTTCGGACCGCGCGGCTTCATGCCGCCGGGAGCCCAGCGCAAGCTCAAGGGTGACGTCCGCCTCGCCATCCTCTCGCTGCTCTCAGAGGCCGCCTTCAACGGCTACGGCCTGATCAAGGAGATCACCGAACGGTCGGGCGGCACCTGGCGCCCAAGTCCCGGTTCGGTATATCCGACACTGCAGCAGCTCGTCGACGAGGGACTGATCGCCCCGACCGGTGACGGCACCGGCACGGAATTCCAGCTCAGTGAGTCTGGCCGCGCCTACGTCGCCGACAACGCGGACGCACTCGCCCACGTCTGGGACAGCTCGACCGCACGCGTCGAGGCCGAAGCCAGCCTGCACGAGAGCGTCGCAAAACTCATGGGCGTCATTCATCAGGCTCCGCTTCGCCGCGACTCCCGAGCAGCGGGCCAAGGCCGTCACCCAGATCGACGAGCTCCGACGCTCCCTCTACGGGATCCTCGCCGACTGAAGACAGGTTCACTGACGACGAAATCCCCGGACGACAGCGTTCAATCGAGGCGCTCGGCCGCCGCGCCGCGGATTGCCTCATAAATCGCCGCGAGAACGGGCGTGTGCAGCGTCCACTGTTGCCAGTAGAGCACCACGTCGATGTGCGAGCCCGGCGCGAGATCGACGAGCACCCCGTCGGCCTCGCCGGTGAGGATCTGCTGGTTCGGCATCATCCCCCAGCCCAGCCCGAGGCGGACTGCCTCGGCGAAGTCCGCAGAGCCCGGGATCGAATGCCGGGGCGGTGAGAGCGGTCGACGACTCCGCCTCCGGAGGAACCGATCCTGCAGGTCGTCTTTCGCGTCGAAGACGACCATCGGTGCTCGGGCGAGCGCATCCGCCGTGGGGCCGGCGGCGAACCACCGGGCGGCGAAGCCCGGGTTCGCCATCGGCCGGTACCGCATGCTGCCGAGCCGGGTGACGGAGCATCCGTGCACCGGACGCGCATCGGTCGTGATCGCGGCCATCACCGTCCCCGCGCGCAGTAGCTCGGCCGAGTGATCCTCGTCCTCACGGCGCACGTCGAAGGTGATCGAGTCTGGGAGGCCGGCGAGGGCCGGAAGCACCCAGGTCGCAAGCGAGTCGCTGTTGACGGCGAGCGGCACGCCCGCCCGCGCCTCAGACTCGGACCCGGAGATAACGTCCTGGACGAGCGCCTCAATCTGCCGGGCGAGCCGCAGGTAGGGCAGTCCGGCATCCGTGATCTCTGTGGGTTTCGTTCGCCGCACGAGCACCCGGCCCGCCGACGTCTCGAGGGCCTTGATGCGCTGGCTTACCGCGGACGGCGTGATGTGCAAGGCCGCTGCGGCAAGGTCGAAGGAGCCACGATCCATCGTCGCCGCGAGGGCCCTGAGCTGCGCGTTGTCAATCGTCATGATTAGCCAGACTAATGCCAGCTAAGAAAGTTTCGTTGTACTCACCTGCGAACGTCGCTGTACGGTCGGAGGATGATCCTCACCACCCTCGCCGGTCTCGGCTTCGGCCTGTCCCTCATCGTTGCGATCGGCGCCCAAAACGCGTACGTGCTGCGGCAGGGACTGCGCCGGGAACACGTGCTCGCCGTGGTCATCGTCTGCGCGGCCTCCGACGCGATCCTGATCCTGGTCGGTGTCGCCGGGTTCGGGGCGTTGATCCGAACGGTGCCGTGGCTGCTCGTCGTGGTGAGGGTCGTCGGCGCTGCATTCCTGCTCGGCTATGCGGTCCTCGCGGCGCGTCGGGCCGTCCTCCCTCGACCGCTCGACACCTCGGTCGTCGGCACTGCCGCGAGCCTCACCCAGGTCCTCGCGACGACCGCGGCGCTCACCTGGCTCAACCCGCACGTCTACCTCGACACCGTGGTCTTCCTTGGCTCCGTCGCCGCAGCCCACGGCGACGAACGCTGGTACTTCGGCCTCGGGGCGGCACTCGGCAGTGTCGTCTGGTTCACAGCGCTCGGTTTCGGCGCCCGGCTGCTGCGCCCGGTCTTCAGCCGGCCGGTCTCCTGGCGGATTCTCGACATCGGGATCGCTGGGATCATGACCGTGATCGCCGTGAGCCTGCTGCTCGGGATCGGAACCTGAGTCCGCGATCGGAGTGTCCGTGCCTGCACCGGGTTCACATCGGACCCCAAGGCAACCGATAGGAACCGAACCTACGTTCGGTTCATGTCGAGGAAAGGACCCACCATGATCGCCGCCGCACTTCAGTCCCGTTCGCCCAGCGACGTGCAGGTGCGCGCCCTCTCGAGACGGGAGTGGCGGGTCAGCGACTCCCGGATCGCCAAGGACAACGCACTGAGCGTGATCGGCTTCATCGCCAGGAACCGCGACGGCTACGAGGTGATCGAATTCGGCACCCCGGTCGCCCGGACGGTCCGGCCGGATCTCGCGAGTGCGATCTCCTGCTTCGTGAGCGAGGCGCCGCCGGCGTAGGAAGGCACTCCGCGGTCGGCGACTCGGCCACAGCATCCCCGAAAGCGCGACAGGATAGGGAGATGACTCCTTCGCGCGCGGACACGGTACCGCTGGTGGAGGACGAACGCACAGGCGATGGCCGGTCCGACGTGGAATCCGGGGCGCTGATCGCGGCCGCGGTGGGCGCACTGGCGGGTCTCCTTGGTGCGGTGATCGTGTTCGGTGGCCGTGCCGTCGGCCTGGCCGGTGGAAATTCCGTCGGCGGAGTGTCGGCCCAGATTGCCGGTCTGATCGGACTGCCGATCTTCGCTTGGTCGTATGTCCGTTTCACCCGCCACTCGGCACGGTGGCGACGTCGTGCCCGTATCCGGCGCATCTTCGACACCATCGGGCTGTCACTGACCGGTGCGGCCATGGCCGGCCTCCTGATCAGCTCGGTATACGCGGTGTTCCAGCTCGCCTTCCGCGAGCTGCTGCTCGACCCGTTCGCTGCAGCCCTGTTCGTCACGCTGACGGTCGGTGCGAGCGCCTTTGCGTTGTTCCTCCTCGCCGCGGAGATCACGACAACCCGCCTCGCCTCCTTGCTCGGCCTGTTCCTCGCCGCCGGGGTGTTCTCGAGCATGCTCACGGCGGCCGACCCGCGCTGGTGGCAGGCGAACTTCAGCGCGCTCGGGATGGGCAGCGCAACCTCCGCCTATGCGTTCAACCTGACGATCCTCCTCGCGGGACTCGTGATGACGACGCTCGCGGACTACCTGACCCTCGACCTGCGCTCACGGCGCAGCGCCGCCGGCAGCGATCTTCGCGGCGTCCCGCTCGTGCGGATCATCATCATCGTCGTCGGCGTTGCGCTCATCGGTGTCGGCCTCGTGCCCGTCGACGTCAGCTTTCCCGTGCACAACACGTTCGCGACCTCTGCCGTCGTCGGTTTCGTGGCGCTCATCGTGCTGGTCCCGCTCGTCCTGAAGGACCTTCCCCGGAGCTTCGTCGTCACGACGACGGTGTTCGTGCTCGCGATCGGCGGAGCGGTGCTGCTCTGGTACCCGATCGGGTATTACAACCTCACCGCCCTCGAACTCGTCGCGGTGCTGATCGTCTTCGCGTGGTTCGTGCTGTTCGTGCGCAACGCGTCGGTCGTCGAGCCGGCAGCGGATGCCGCGGTTCCGCTGGCGCAGGCGACTTCCGTGACCGCTGTGGGGGCGGGGGCGTCGGAGGCTGCGTCACAGCATCCGCTGCCGGACGAGGGAAGAGGGGGCCGCGCCGCAGGCTGGCTCGCCCTCGGCGGACTCCTCGGCGTCGTCGGGTTCGCCATCGGTCGGCTGGGCCGCCGCTGAGGCAGTGCCTCCCTCGATGTGGAGAGCGGCGCCGCACGTATGGTGGCACCCCGGCCGTCCAGTGATCGGAATCCGCGGATCGGTTGTCAGCGCCCTCTCGCTTCAATGGTGGCTCAGGTGGTCGTTGTCCTTCCAGATGCCGTCGCCAGGCATCTCGAGGCGGTCGGTCAGCGGCACTCGCCAGAGAGGCGTTTCGGTGGGTTCGCCCCAGTAGTCCGTGACGCGCACAGCTTCCCCGTTCTCGAGTTCTCCGATGGTCACGTTGCGGTAGAGGCGTCCGTCGCCGTAGTTGCAGGTCCACTCGATCACCAGGACGTCCCCGAGACGAAGGCGTCTGCCGACTTCCAGTGTCAGTTCCGCGAAGTTGCCTTCGACGCTGCCGATGAGTGTGCTGGTGCGCACGATTTCGCCCATTTGCGGCCATTGCCGCACGACATTCTCGGCCAGGGGTACGCCGAGAATGTAGGCCAGGCGGGTCTCGCCATTGGACTCCAGATTCGCATTCATTCAGTTCACATTCCTTCCGCGGTTCAGTTCAGTCGGCGCCTTTCACCGCGCCACATTCCGGTTGTGCGATTAAACCTCGTCCGGGGCGGTGAGGGAACGCCAGAGCATCGCTGCCGCGTAGGTGCGGAGCGGCCGCCAGTGGCGGCCCGTCTCGTGTGCCGCCGCCACACTTGGGATCTCTGCGCTCCCGTTGAGACGCTTCAGGGCTTTTCGCAGTCCCACGTCCCCGGCAGGGAAGATGTCCGCGCGATGCAGTTGGTGGATCAGGAACATTTCTGCCGACCAGACTCCAATGCCTGTGACCGCGACCAGCGCCTGAATCGCGTCGTCGTCCGAAAGTCCACCCATGTTCTCGATGTCCAGGACACCCGAATCGACATGCTCGGCGAGATTGATCAGATAGGCCGCCTTCGAGCGAGAGGTGCCGAGCGCCTTGATCGAGTCCTGGCCGAGGGCGAGCACACTTTTCGCCGTCGGGGTATCGCCGGTCGCATCCGTCAGGCGGTCATAGAGAAGGAAGGCCACCGTGGTGGAGATCTGCTGTCCGAGGATGTGCAGGCTCATGCCGGCGAAGTTGCTGCCGGACGTGCGCCCGCCGTCGTGGAACTCGAACGGGTCCGGTGTGCCGCACTGGTCGATGAGGCGACCGAGGTCAGGGTCCATCTGCGCAAGGGTGGCGTAGGCCTGCCGCTGGGATTCGGTCATCGGAACTGTCCCTGTCAATCGGTCAGCGCGAGGTTGCGCGGATACGGGTTGTGAGTGATTTCCCGGGCCGGAAGAACCTGGCCGGCCACAAGGCGTTGCAGGGTGAAGCGAGCAATGCGGCCCGTGTGTCCGTCATCTCCGGGGCGGCCGGGTTCGCCCCACTCGATCCGGGTCGTGCCGGATAGCTGCAGCGACTGGCCGGTTGTGAAATCAATGAACAACAGGGCAGCTTCGGGGTTGACGGCGATGTTGCCGAAACTATTGAAGAGGTTGTTGCCCTGATAGTCGGGCCACCACAACCCGTGCTCGGCTGAGCGGACGAATCCGGCCGGACCGCCGCGATGGGAAGCATCGGAACCCCTCTCGGGGTTCAGTGTGCCGAGGAAGAACGTGTCGGCGGCACGGATCAGCTCACGGTCGTCCGTCGAGAGGGTGCTGCCGTGTCTGACGTGATCGCCACCCGCCCCCTCGATTTCATTCGGCACGAGAACACGTTGCTGGATGTATTGCGGGCAATTGCCGTAGGCCTGTTCGACCTCTACGACAAGGAGATCGCCGCCGCTCACGGTGAGGGTGCCGTTGATACGCACCCGGCGCCGGGTGGCGAATTCAACCGTGACCATCCCGATCTTCTGACCGGTCCGCAGCCCGCGGAGTGGGTCGCCCGCGGGGATCTCTGCATGAACCGCCACGGAGGTGTCGGACAGCACCTCCAAAAAACCGGGACGGCCGGTCAACGGAGACGTCCAGAGGCGCCCGGAACGATCCCTCCCGGAGATGACGAGGAACGTTCGATCGCTGAGAAACCCGGCCATCCCGGCAGTCAGCGCGACAGGCCCGAGCATCCCCGACAGGCGGGCCGCATCCCGCGTGACCCCGGCCCTGCGCTGCACGGCCAGCTCGCCGGGGTGGAAGCCCACGTCAGCGAGCCGGAGTGTTCCGATCATCGTCATCATCTCCTCGGGTTCTAATGCATTAACTTACGTTCATCCGTGACAATATCTATCACGATTCTTCTAACGTATGCAAGTCGATTCTTCCGTGATAGTTTGTGCAAATGGGAAACAGAAACTCGGACCGCAGCTGGGCGCTCGCCGACGAGCCGATGCCGATCCGCCTGATGGCGACCATCTGGGCCGACTCAGAAGGCCTGCACGACGACTTCGCGACACCCACAGGCGTAAATGCCTGGCTGGATGCCGTCGGCATCGATCGGGCAGACGCGGCAACGACTCGGGGCGAGTTCCTGACGGCACGGAATCTACGGGACGCGGTGCGCAGACTGGCAGCCCACGTTACGGGCGACGATCGCCGCGCTGCCGAATCGCCCGCGTCGAGCGTGGCGAGCGTGGCGGACGCGGTGCTCACCGTCAATGCCGCCGCCAGCCAGCGGCCGATCCTTCACCTGCGACTGAGCGGAGCGGCTCTCGAGCTCTCCCCCGAATCCGCGGTGTCTCCGAGGATTGCCGGACTGGCCGACGTCGCCTACGAAGCCCAGCACCTGCTGGGCGAAAACGGTGCAGCGCTGCGCGCGTGCCATGCGCCCGGATGCGTGCTCTATTTCGTGAAGACACACCCCAGGCGGGAATGGTGCTCGGTCGCCTGCGGCAACCGTGCTCGCGCTGCGCGGCACTACCAGACCGTACGCTCCGCACGTGCGGCACACGAACTCACGGCCCGCTGATGTGCGTGGGCCGAAGACGGTGATTCGACGAGACGGTGCTTCCGACTTCTTTCCTCCGCCCGTGGCCTGAATGGGAAATATGAAGATGAGACTCCTCCCCTTGTTTCGGGCAGCACCCGGCAGTCTTCAACCAACAACGCGGCGCTGACCACGGTGCGCGACCTGGCGCCGACCGGCTCGGTCGCACTGGTATACGAAGGCTTGTCTGCCTTGCCCGCCTTCAATCCGGACGATGACCACGACCCCGTTCCAGGAGCGGTCGCGGAGTTGAGACAACAGATCAGCGACGCCGACGTGGTGGTGTTCAGCACGCCGGAATATGCCGGGACACTCCCGGGCAGCCTCAAGAACCTTCTGGACTGGACTGTCGGTAGCAGCGTTTTGGCCAGGAAGCCGGTCGCGTGGATCAACGTGGCCTCCCCGGGCCGCGGCCACGGGGCGCTCGCCACACTGAGATCGGTACTGGGCTATGTCGACGCCGAGGTACTCGATGGAGCGTGCATCGACCTCCCGATCGGACGGGATCTGGTTGCGGCCGGGGCCGTCGGCACGCAGCCCGAACGTGAAGCACTGGCCAGCTGGTGGGTGACGATGCAGGAGCATTGGCCCGCGAACAAACTCGACGAGACGCGTTAGCGTTCGGACCGGCTTGCGCGCTCGACAGCCGCTAGTACGCTGACGAGAGTTCATCGATTCAGCTGGCACGGGACAGGAACAACGATGTCGACTTTTCGGCAACTCCACTACCTTGACTCACCACTCGTGCTGCCGAATGCCTGGGACGTCGGCTCGGCTCTGGCATTCGTGGACGCCGGATTTCCGGCCATCGGCACGACGAGCTTCGGCATCGCGGCCAGCGCCGGGTATCCGGATGGCGTCCGGTCGAGCAAAGCGGCAACTATCGCCCTCGCGGCGCGGCTGGTTCGCATGTCCGTCCACATCACAGCGGACGTCGAAGACGGCTACTCCGACGACCCGGCCGAGGTAGCGGAGTCTGTCGCCGAACTGGGTGCCTTGGGTGTGGCCGGCGTAAATCTTGAAGACAGCCGGGACGGACATCTCGTGGATGCATCGACGGCTGCCGCCAAAATCAGCGCCGTCAAACGGCTCAGCCCCGACATCTTCGTCAATGCGCGGGTGGACAACCTGTGGTTCGCCGAGGATGCAACGGTCGAGGCCGTCCTGCTTCGTGCGCGCGCATACGCCGACGCCGGGGCCGACGGAATCTTCGTGCCCGGCCTCGTGAACCCTGAGGACATCCGGAGGATCACCACGGATGTCGCGCTTCCGGTCAACGTGCTCGCGCATCCATCCCTCACTGCGGCCGAGCTCGGCGGCGAACTGGGCGTGAGGCGTGTGAGCTCGGGATCACTGCCGTACCGAGCAGCCATCGACAAGGCCGTCGAGTCTGTCACGGCCCTGCGTGACAACCGTCAGACACCGAACGCGACGTCCTACTGGGACGTGCAGGCTCGCCTTGTGACCTTCAGCCAGCGCAGCGCGAACTGATCGGAAGCTCAGGCCGCGCTGGTCACGGCAGGTGCACGAAGCACCTTGCCCATGGGCCGTCCCTTCGCCAGCTCGTCGACGAGCTTGTCGAGGTAGCGAATCTTCTGCATGAGCGGGTCCTCGATGGTCTCCACGCGGATGCCGCAGACGACACCGGTGATCAGCGAGGCGCTGGGATTCATCGGCGCCTCGGCGAAGAACTGCTCGAAGGTGGTTTCCCCCTCGGAGTGACGGCGTAGCGTCGTGTCGTCGAATCCGGTCAGCCACATGATCACCTGATCGAGTTCGGTCTGCGTCCTGCCTTTGCGCTCCACCTTCGCTACGTAGAGCGGATACACCGCTGAGAACTTGGTTCCGAAGATCCTGGACACGGTGCCAGCGTAGGCGAGGGGTGTCTCGGGGTCAATCGTCTCCGAAACCAGAGGCACGTGAAGGAGTCGAGCCATAGCCTTCGAGGGGAGGCTGGTACCCGTGTAACGCGAGCAACTCCGGCGCATACTGCTCGTCACGGCCACCAAGGATGAACGCCCAAACGAACGGGAGGAATATGCCGAGCACCAGCATCCCGGAGTCTTTTCTGAACGCGATCCCGATGCGGTACATGCCGATGTAGATGAACACAGAGGAGACGACACTGCCGCCAGGGACAAAGCCCAGCCACATCCAATTGCCGCTCTGACCACCGAGCCGCAGCAGCGTCCACGTCTGCACGAAGGGAACCCAAGCCTTCCAGGCGGGTATCCCCGTTTTGCGGAAAAGACTCGCAAGCGACGCCGCAAAGAGGAGGTAGCTCACGAGGAACGACACGAAAACGATTCCCGCGGTCGCCGCGAGGATCAGACCGAGTGCCGGCGCAAGGGTGCCCCGATCGAAGGCACTGAGAGGCCCCTCATTTGCGAGTGTGGCGAGTGGAGCCGAGAGCGCGCGATTGTTCGCGTCGATCGCGAAACAGGCGACAAACCGATTCCCGGCGGCCCACTCCTCTTCGGTCGGACTGAACCAGACGTACGTCAGCGAACTGGGGACGCCGGAATCAAATGCACCACCGCAACGCGCGTCGCCGACCGAATTGAGCTGAGATGTCGACGGGTAATCGCCGGCAGGGAAGGTGAATGTGTTGTAGACCTCGCTGCCGTGCGGGTTATCGCAGTCCAGGATGTCGACGGTGTCGTAAACGATTGTCGTCGAGGAGACGTCCGTGCATTGTCCTGGCGTGAGCTGTATAAACGGTTCAGCCTGAACGAACAGAGAACCATTCAGATCGGGCGCACTGGGCGCCCCGCTCGTCACTGCCGATGACGATGACAATGACGATGACGATGACGATGAGCATCCCGAAAGGGCCACAACGGCGAGCACACCGATGATTCCGCCGAAGACTGCTCGTCGTGCCACAAGTGCGGGCCGCAGTGGACCGGTGCGTGTCGTCATTGTGCTGATCCTAGGGGCCCGCAGAACGATGATCCGGGCAACGCATATGCGGCGTGTCGCCGCCTGGCGACATCGGGCACGCCGTGCAGTCGCAGTGGGATGCTGATTCTGTGGAGTTGAACACAAGTGCCGATGGACCGGTCGTTGTCATTCGACCATATGGTCACGGAGATGCCGCAGACACGTTGGCCATCTTTCTTGCCGCAGTGACCGAAACCGCTGCCGCACACTACTCGCCGGAGCAGATTCGAGCGTGGGCTCGGCCAGAAGCACGTGAGCTATCCACGTGGCATACGGCGAGGCAGGTACGGAACAGTTACGTGGCAACCGTGGATGGTGTGCCGGCGGGTTTCTCCGACGTGGACACTGAGGGATATATCGACATGATGTTCGTTGCCCCTCGCTACCTAGGACGCGGGGTGGCATGGCAACTGATCGCCCATGTGGAGGCCCGCGCGCGCCAACAGCAGCTGACGGAGCCTGACTGCCGATGTCAGCATTACAGCCCGCCCCTTCTTTGAGCGCTCCGGATTCACCGTCGAGGCAGAACAAAATCGAGTGACGGCTGGCGTGCAGCTGACCAATTACAAGATGAAGAAGAGGCTCGTCAGCGGCGAGGTGTCCCTCAGCGGGCAGCTGGTTTGTCTCACCCAGGACCAAGCGGGAACTGTCCGGGACCATCTACAACTCCACCTTGACCTCACCCGCGCCGAACCGGGATGCCTTTCGTTCAACGTCACCCGGACGAGCAATCCCCTGGTGTGGCAGGTCGAGGAGCGCTTCGAGCACGCATCCGCCTGGGAAGCCCATCAGGAACGTGTCACCGGCAGTGAGTGGGGTCACGCCACCGCGGGAATCGAACGCCGCTACTCCGTGATCGGACTCTAGCCGCTCGCCAGTCCCGACAGGTATCCATCCGTGACACCCCCGGTGGGCAACCTTCTGCCAACGCAATTCACGCTCCGTGCACGTCACTCACGGTTCCCTTCAGACACTTTCGAGGCGCGCTTGGCTAACGGGCGTACTTGCCGCGAATCTTTCGCGTGGGTCATTCGTCTCACGGGCACATGGGTCCACCCTGCCTGGACTCGATCGCATGGTCAGCTATCGTCGCCCGACGCCGCGATGCCCGTTGAGGGATCCCCAACTCACGTCGGGCGCTCAGTCAGGGTTCGGCTCGTGCGGCGGGCGTCCGATTGCGGTACCGGCTTCCGTTCGGGGTTCCACTACAGCGGTAGAGCCGCACCCCGGTCTGCACTGGATCCAATTAGGGTGACCATATGACTTTGGAGCCCGTTGCCCTGCTCGCCGGCCCTCACGGTCGACGCCTGTGCCTCGAGTTCGTTCTAAAGAGAACCTGGGACAGTGAATCCTCGGACGCTCATGAGCTTCGTCAAGCCATTTTCTTCGCCGCCTATGATCTCGACCCTGGCCGAGGAACTTCGCGTGTGCTGTTCGGCCCAGGTCCCGAACAGCTTCCACAACCCACTCCTTCACCGGAAGACGTAGCGCGCCTCCTCGACACGGTGCCGCTCGCGGAGCCGAGCGAAGGCGCCATGCTGCTCTCGCTGACCGCCGCCGTGGACGGGGCTCGCTACTGGCAGGAGCCCGACGGCGAAGACTTACTCGCCGTCGCACCCGCGCTCCACGCCGCGCTCGCCCGCATCGCGACAAGCATTTTGGCCTCTCCACACGCGAGGTGGTGGGCAACTCCATTGGACTCCGAGCAGTGGGCCATCACCTTCGTCGAAGCGGACGCCCCACACCCAGCGGCCAAGAATGGCGTCCGTCACACTCTTGAGCAGTGGAGGGCAGCACAACTCGAGGAGGAGACCACCGCTAAGCGCGAGCGACCAACCGACCCCCGCGCCCCGTGGAGTGGAACCTGGTGGTCAACACCTCCTGCCGCTCTGACACGGACAACTCGGTCGTTGGACGGCTGGGGCCCTGTGGGCCTCCGGCTCATCGAAGATGGCTTTGGTTGGGAGTCGGCGACAGCCGAACAAATCGTCGTTCCCCGTGACGCGCAGGTCTACGAGATTGATGGCCCCACAGCATGGGCGAATTTGTGTCGACGCTACCCGTTGGAAGTCACGGCGTCCCGTCGTCACGACTGGTACCGCGCCACGGGCCGCATCGGCCGTTGGGCTATTCCGGACTGGACGCAGGTGCAGCACGACATTGACGCGGTCCACCTCTCGGCCGGCGGCTACCTGACGACGTCTGGGCGGGCCATTGCGGTCCAAGACGATCTGGCGACCGTGCTCGCAGGCTGGAACCCCGACCAGACCTACTGGTTCAGAGACGTCATCCGACGCGCTTCAACCCATAAAGCATGGATCTACGACCAGAAGGCCGAGAACTGGGAACTGTCGACTGCTCGATAAGGGTTCTTTTCTGGGACAGACCAAGGTCGACGGTGCAGATGACGACGGAGCGGCGGGTGGCCGAGTCCGTTATGCGCCGTATCAGCGTTGCCGGTCAGGGAACCTAGGACCGGGGTCTGCCTCGCGCTGATCGGCCTGGTGCGCCGGGAGTTCGGCTCGACGAAGGACGTCTGGTCCTAGACCGAATACAGAGTGCGTACCAGGAGGCCGCTCATCCGGCCTCTCCCCCTAAGCCGATGCGGCCTCATCCGTGGCGGGCGTCCCGTCCTGGACCTCGGGTGATCCGCCCATCATCGCCAGCATCGACCGGCTCCCGGAGCGGAAGAACACGATCAGCAGGGCGCCGGCGAGAACGATGGCGGCAATGTCCAGCCACGTCGTGTAGTTCCAGCTGATCCCGGCTTCGACGATGGTCAGGTTCCGATCGGCCGGCACAAGTGAGAGCGGAGTGAAGAGCAGCTCGACCGCGTAACCAGCCAGCACCATGGCACCGTAAAAAATGGCGGTGATCCGTGCTGCCGGCTTCCATCCGTAGTACTTCTTGTAGATCAGGATGATCGGAATGATGATCAGGTCGGCGAAGATGAAGCTCACGACGCCGCCGAAGCTGATGCCGCCGTTCCACAGCACCGCCGCGAGCGGAACGTTCCCGACGGAACAGACGAAGCTGATCATGGCCAGCAGGGGGCCGATCAGCGGGCCGAGAAGGAACGACAGCGTTGGGTCGTTTTGGAAGAAGATCGCGTGCAGCCATTCCTTGGGCACCCAGGCCGCGAACGCACCCGCGATCAGCAACCCGATGACGATGTCTCGGAGCACCGCGGCCCATTCCATCACGAAGTACCGCGAAACACTCGTCATCCCGGCCGAAGAAAATAGGCGCTGCAGGAATCCCCTGTCGCTCTGCACCGACATGTCCATTGCGGCATGCTCCCGCCGGGATGTCGACAGAACCTCGCCCGCCGGTGCAAGCAGCCATCGCCCATGATCCACGGTGCCCAGGAGCGCGCCGAAGATGGACGGAGGGTCGAACCGAGGGAAGCAAAGCCAGTCAATGCTGCCATCCCGTCCAACCAGTCCGGCCGTGTGGCAGTGGCCGATCAGAGCGTAGTCCTCGATGTGCAGAGCCAATTCTGCCGTCTTGCAGAGATAGTCTGTGCCCATGGTTGACCACATCGGGACTCTCGTCATACTCGGAGCGGGTGGGGATCTCACAAAAAGGTTGCTGCTCCCGGGCCTGGGCCAGCTGCTCAGTAGCTCCCGAGGCTATGACCTTCGACTGATCGGTGTCGGGTTCGACCCGATGACCGATGCCGAGTGGCGCGCCCGCATTGTCGAGTCATTCGCCCAGGGAGGACCCGAGAGCCCCCGGTCGACGAAGGTGGCACACAATTCGGTCTACCTCCAGGCAGACGTGACGAAACCAGATGACCTCACCCGCATCCTCGCTGCCACGACAGGCACACCTGCGCTCTATTTCGCGTTGCCTCCACACGTGACGATTCTCTCGATAGCCGCGCTGGAAAAGGTCGGATTGCCGAAGGGCGCCGTCCTCGGAATGGAGAAGCCATTCGGGACCGACCTGCGAAGTGCCCAGGCGCTCAACCGGCAACTCGCCAAGCTTCTGCCGGAGAAGCACATCCATCGAGTCGACCACTTTCTCGGCAAGTCGACCGTGCTCAACCTGCTCGGTCTCCGTTTCACCAACCGCATGTTCGAGCAGGTCTGGAGCGCCGAACACATTGAGCGAGTGGATATCGTCTTCGACGAGGCCCTCGGCCTCGAAGGTCGCGCCGGATATTACGACAAGGCAGGAGCACTTGTCGATATGATCCAGAGCCACCTGCTTCTCGTGATGGCGCTCACGGCCATGGAGCCCCCGTCGAGTCTCGACGCCGACGACCTGCGCGGATCGATGGCCCAGGTACTGCGCGCCACCCACGCCTGGAAAGGCGACCCCGTTGCCGCTGGCCGTCGCGCTCGCTACACCGGAGGCACGATCGAGGGGCGGAAGCTCCCGGCCTACGTGAAAGAGGCCGGCGTGAATCCGGAACTCGATACCGAGACGCTCGCGGAGGTGACCGTCGGAATAGAGAATTGGCGCTGGGCAGGTGTTCCGTTCCGATTGCGCTCAGGAAAGGCTATCGCCGACAAGTGTCAAAAGATCGTCGTGACTTTCAAGGACGTACCGCACCGACCATACGGCTTCACCGGCAACCCCGGGCCCGCGCGACTCACCATCTCGCTGACCCCGGACAGCATCGAACTCGAACTGAACATCAACGGCGAAGTCGATCCCTTCACCCTCGACCGGGTCAGCCTGAATGTGCAACTCGCGAAGGGAGAACTCGGACCCTATGGCGAAGTACTCCACGGCATCCTCTCCGACGACCCCACCCTGTCGGTGCGGGCAGACGCGGTAGAAGAGTGCTGGCGAATCGTCGCGCCGATCCTTTCCGCCTGGCGGAAGGGCGCGGCGCCGATCGCCAGCTACCGAGCCGGCTCGGGAGGCCCCGCCGCCTGGCATCAGCATGTCGGAAGACGGCGGACCTGACAGACCAACGCCCATCCAGTTCACACCGAAGGGGCCTACGAAGAAAAAATAGCGTGGATGCGGAAGTCTCACGTTGTGACGCCTGCACAAACGGATCAGGGCCTACGCTGCGATTAGTCGGGCCGTTTCCGACAAAGAAAGGAAGAGAACATGCCGACAGACCAGTATCACGAGCCGCCTCAGGAGTTGTCTGCGGAGGTCCGCACGTTCGCCAGGATGTGCGCAAGCCTCTCAGAAGAAGCCGAAGCAATCGGCTGGTATGAACAACGCATAGCCGTTGAGCAGGATTCCGCCGCCCGCGCCATCATGGAAGATTCGCTCGGCGAAGAGTACAAACATTTCAGTATGGAACTGGAGTTTCTGCTTCGCGCGAAGCCGAAATGGCGGGAAATCGCTCAGGGCATCCTCTTCACGGACGGCGATATCGTCTCGCACGGCGAGAAGGCGGAGGCGGAAGCCGATTGAGCGCGCCGCGCGCGTTCGCCACAATCTAGCGGACAATGGCTCTTCACGCCTGACAGGGTGCTCAATTCGTTTCGAGAACAGACGGGAGCGGATAGGTGTCCTTGCTACCCCTGTGGCTGTTGATCACGATCTTCGCTGCCGCCGGCACGGTCGTCTGGTTCGCCGGCATCCAACTGTCGAAGACCACCGACATCATCGACTCTCGATTGCACCTCGGCAGCGCGCTCGGCGGCCTCATCGTGTTGGCCGTCGCGACGAACCTGCCGGAGATTGCGATCACGGTCAGCGCCGCGATCAGCGGCAACGTCGATGTCGCCGTAGGGAACATCCTCGGTGGTATCGCCCTGCAAACAGTCGTCCTGGTCGCGTTGGACGCATTCGGCAAACGAGGCAAGGACGTCAAGCCCCTCACCTATCGAGCGGCCTCGCTCACGCTGGTGCTCGAAGCGATGGTCGTCATCGCGGTCCTCGCCGTCGTCGTGGCGGGAAGTCAGCTCCCGTCGACCCTCGTGTTCCTGCGGTTGGCTCCGGCCGGGGTGCTCATCGCCGCGCTCTGGGTCACCGGGCTTCTTCTGGTGCGCCGGGCTGGGGCGGGCCTTCCGTGGCACGAGAACGGCAACGCTCCCGCGAGCAGCCGGCATCAGAGCGGGCATCGTAATCGCACATCCAGTTCGAATCCAGACGCCAGTGGAAGCGGCGGCGGCACAAAAATGAGCATTGGGACGGCCGTAGCGATGTTCGCGGTCTCGGCAGTGGCGACCCTCGTCGCCGGCGTCGTTCTGGAGGTGTCCGGCGATGCCGCGGCGAACCAGCTGGGAGTCTCTGGAATCATCTTCGGTGCCACGATCTTGGCCTTGGCGACCTCGCTGCCCGAGCTCTCCACCGGTCTGCAGTCCATCAAACAGGGCGACGACAACCTCGCCATGAGTGACATCTTTGGAGGAAATGCCTTCCTTCCAGTGCTCTTCCTGATCGCCACTGTCATCTCCGGCAAAGCCGTGCTGCCCTCCGCGAGCGCCACCGACATCTACCTGACCGCGCTGGGCATCCTGCTCACCTTTGTATACGCCATCGGGCTCATTTTTCGGCCGATGCGCAAGATCGCGAGCATGGGCGTCGACTCCGTGGCCGTGCTCTGCCTGTACCTCGTCGGTATAGCGGGGCTCTTCACCATCGTGTCCTGACCGCGCGGCGGGCGTACCCGGTCCCCAATCGGCCCCGACGTCGTCACCACTCACAGGCATCCGTCCGACCCGGCAAGTCCGAGCGCCAGTGCGGGACACAGGTCCGGTTAACACGGTTATGGCGGATCGCGCGGCGACTGCAAGGGCAGGGTCCCGGGGTCTCGGATATCCAATCCAGTCGCGTGACGGGAAGATCCCCGGTCGTTGATATCTGCGGCTGCACGACTACTGCAGGGCGTTCGATCGCTGCCTTGGCGTAAGGGAGAGGTTTGCCGATCAGGATCCTATCGATGCGCAAGGCAGCCAGGCGTCCAGCGATTATTATTTGGCGTTCCAGCATCCTGAGGTGGTTCCTGGAGCGTCCCGACCTCGAGGCAGGAAATGCGGCGTGGCACTCTTGCAGCACCGCGCCGCCACTCGGCAATTCCCCCGATTCTTGCCCCTTTTTGGGGACATCCCTTGTCCTCCTTTCAGAGGACATCAGCGCTACGTTACCCATGCGCCGTTGAACGCTCGACTGTGGGCGCAGATAAGAACTGAAGTGGCGAGATCTCATGACCCCCTAGTGGCTAAGCTGCCGCCCGCGGCACAGGCGGGAAGGAACGGACACCGACGTGAATCGCATCGTGGTTGTCGAGGATGAGCCTCTGGTGGGCCGTCTTCTCGGTCGCGTCCTCGGTGGCGCAGGATACACGGTCACTGTGGTGGGCACGGCGGTCGACGCCCTGACGGCGATCCGCACGGTCGACCCAAACCTGATTATCTTGGACCTCGTACTGCCTGACGGACGCGGCGAGGACGTCCTCGCCGAACTGATGCGATTCCGTCCGTCGAGTCGGGTCCTGGTCCTGTCCTCAATGACTCAGGTGGCTACCAGGGTCGGTGTCCTGAATGGCGGTGCGGTGGATTTTCTGGCCAAACCGTTTGCCAACGCCGAGCTGCTGGCCCGGGTCAATACGCGCATCCGAACGCCCACATCGTCGCAGGCATTGACCGCGACGGTCAGCCGCTACCTCCGCCGCGCCGGTGTCGAGATCGATCTGCAGGAACGGGATCTCGTGGTCGACGGGCGCCGAATCTCGCTGACGCAACGGGAATTCATGCTGCTCTTCCATCTCCTCCAGCGGGCGCCCGAGCCGTGCACCCGGGCCGAGCTGCTCGAGCGGGTCTGGGGGACGAAATTCGACACCGGCACGAACGTCGTCGATGTCTGTATTCGCCGGCTGCGGTGGAAGCTGTCAAACGAAATGATTGAAACGGTGCGCAATGTCGGATATCGGATCACGGCCTAAGGCAGTCCTCGTCGCCGCGTGGGCGGTGTTCGCGGGAGTGAACTGCTACCTCACCTTCGCGTTACCCGGCAAGGAGACCATCCCCTATCACCTTGTATGGGCCAGTTTTGCGCTCCTGTACGGACTGTGCCCGTGGCCCCGGCGTGCCACCCTGATCGTCTTCGCCATTATCACGACCGTTACCGGGGTCGCACTGGTCCGTCACGCACTGGCAGGGACCATCGGATGGGAAGAATGCAGCGAGATCGTCCTGATGAGCGGCATCATCTCGGTGCTGATCTGGCATGTGAACCGGCACTGGACCGCTCAGGCACGACTGAGGGCCCTGCAGCAGGCCGACCGTCACCGCAGCGAACAGAGGGAGAACGCCGCCCGGTTCGGTTCGCACGAGGTGCGCACCCGTCTCACCATCGCCAGTGGCTACGCGCAACTGATCGCCGACCAGTCGGTCGAGCCGACGGTGCGCGAGGACGCCGAGCTGGTGGTGGCCGAACTCGTCAAAGCGTCCGCATTGGCGACCAACCTGCTCACCCTGGTGCGAGTCGCGGAGCCGTCGGGCCCCGAGTCTGTCGACGTCGACCAGATGCTGGCCGAGGTCCTTCACCGATGGTCGGTGACTGCCGACCGAACCTGGAGCGCACAGTGCGCTGTCGGCCCCGTGCAGGGCGACAACGAGCGGCTTGAGGCAGTGCTGGATTGCCTGATCGAGAACGCGGTTCGATTCACCGGTCCAGGGGACTCCGTCGCGATGACGGCGGACGCCCGGGGCGACGAGCTGGTGCTGACCGTCCGGGACACCGGGGCGGGCATCCCCGCCGCCGATCTGGATACAGTCTTCGATATCTTCCAGACTGCGTCCACGGCAGGCGAGCGGGCCGGTAGCGGGCTGGGCCTGGCCATCGTCAAGGCCGCCACGGAAGCCCACGGCGGAACTGTCTCGGTGGTCAGCTCCCTCGGCATAGGCACCACCTTCACCCTCCGATTGCCGCTACTGCTGTCCCCGGCCGCCGCGCTCGGAGAAAGCGCCTTCGATTCGGCTGACAGCGATCCTCTCGGTGATTTGATAGACGTCCGCAGCTGAGGCCGTCACGGGCCTCGTCGGGACCGGATTGGCTCAGCCCACGACAACCACATCGGACACGGCCGCGGGCTGCTCCAACTCGTTGACCCGGACGGCGGCGGTGATCTTCCACTGACCTGCCACGGGCAGTACGACCACGGCCCGGTAGCTGCCAGGTATCTTCCCGGGCTCGACCTCGGCGGCCAGCGGTCCGAGGCTCAGGTTCGGTTCGGCGACACTGACCTGCGGCATGGTGAGCGGCACGAGGGGATCACCCCCGGCGTCGGTGAGGTTGAAGGTGATGACGTTGACCCCCGGAGCGCCCGGGCTGAACAGGCCCGTCAGGTGGCCCGTGCCGAGGTCCGCGAGCAACGGGGTCCCGACCGAGGCGGCCTGAGCCGGCTCAGCGGCAGTGTCGGTCGCCCGCGGGTTCTGCATCGTCAGGACTGAAGTCAAACCAACGACCAGTACCAACCCGACCGCCTCCAGGCGGATGGCCAGTGTCAGCCTTCGCCAGGCCTGCGACGTGATGTCCTCGCGCGCTAGGCGAGGGACGAGCACGAACCGATTCCACGCCGCGAGGGCGACGATCACCGCAACCATGCCTAGTTTGGCCAGCAATAGTCGACCATAAGCGCTGTCGACGAGGGCCGGCACCGAGCCAACGATCACCACCGCCATAATGGTCCCGGTTGCGCCCAGCAGGACGACGAGGCCACCGGCCAGGGTCGAGAACCTGCCCAGGATCACGGCGGCCGCGGCAGGGTTGTCCTCCCTCCGTCGGGCGCGGGTGAGGTGTAGGACCAGAGCCACGAGACCACCCAACCACACCGCTGCCGTCGCAGCGTGGACCAGGTCGGCGCCCATGACCAACCAGGCAGGTCCGAAGGTGCGGGTGTGGCCGACGGGCAGCACCGAGACCACTGCGACCCCACCCCCCACCGTCCCGACCCAGAAGCCCACCCGGCCAGGCCGCCGCACCCGGAGGAGCATTAGCGACGTCCCGGAGGCGGCGAGGAGCAGAGCCACCGCTGGCGGTCCCGACCAGCCCGTGCTGAGAATCGCCGGATCGAACAGCGCGCCGAGACCTGCCCCCCGCACCCGCACCTCGGTGAGGGGCACCAGTAGGACGTAGGCGCTCACCGCGACGGCTGCGGCCACCCGGCGCAGCCGCCGACCCACTGAAGTGGTACGGGCGACGAACAAGTCGAAGACCGTAAGACCCACGAGACTGAACAGACCCAGATAGCCCAAAGCGGTGAGGACCGCGTACAGGATGTCCACCGATCGTGCATCGGTCGGGGCGATGGTGGGGACCGATGCGCCGGCCCGGCCCACGGCGAACGCCAGCACCCCTGACTCAGGGTGCGAGTCATCGGAAACCACCCGCCAGCCGAGCACGTAGCTGCCCTCGGCGAGGCCGGACGGCAGGGTTGCCCGGACCGTCGCACCCACCGCCTCGACAGGCACTGTGCGATGGGCGTTGCTGCCGTCGTAGAGCTGGAAGCCGTCGGGGACAAGGAAGACCGGCTCGTCGAAGGTCAGCTCCACAGAGCTGGGCGCAGCGGCCAGCACCGCGCCCGCAGTCGGCGTCGTGGACAGCAGCTCGGCGTGCGCCGAAGCGGGTGCCGCGGGTAGCGCCAGGGTCAGGGTCAACGCTGCGAGCAACAGCCCGAGGATCCGGCGGGCGAGGAGCCCTCGGGCTCGCGGTTCCCGGCCCCGGGTTTCGTGGGGAGTCCTTCTCGGCACAATCAACTCCTCGTCCTGCTTGAGGGTGCCCACGCTGGGCCGGTGACACCGCCACCCGGTACCGTATTCCGGGCGGCGGTGTCGTGGGGGGTGCTAGTTGCCCGTCGTGAAGTTCCAGGTGACGGGCGCCAGCAGGTTGCCAGCGGTGTCCTTGATCCCGCTGCTGAGGGTGACGGTGTACTGGGTGTTGGCCCGCAGGGTGCCGGTCGGGGTGAGTGTCGCCACCCGTGTGGTGCTGGAGTAGCTGACCGCTGCGGTGACGGCGGCGCCGGTCGACGTCCGCTTGATGGTGAAGTTCCCGCTCGCCGCGGCCGGGCTCGGCAGACCGGTGACCGGCTCACTGAAGGTTGCGGTGATGCTCGCCGTCCGACTCACCCTGGTGGCGTTGACCGCCGGGGTCCGAGCTGTGACGACTGGGGCGGGACCGGTGATGAAGGTCCACGTCTTGGCGGTGAGCTGGTTCCCGGCCACGTCCTTGACCGCGTTGGTCAGGGACAGGGTGTAGGTGCGGTCGCTGATCAACGGGGCGTCCGGGGTCAGCGTGGCGATGTGGGTTTTGGCGTCGTAGGTCACCTTCGAGGCGATGGTCGCCGCCCCCAGCTTCAAGGTGAAGTTGGGCGTGCTGGCGGCGGTGGCGGGTAGGCCGGTCACGGCTTCACTGAACGTTGCCCGCAACGGGGTCCTTCCCAGACCGACGCCGGTGGCTCCGGCTACGGGGTTGGTGCTGGTCACCGTCGGGCTGGGTCCGGTGATGAAGTTCCAACTCGTCGCCGCCACCGAGCCTCCCGACACGCTCTTGATGTCCGCGGTCAACGAGAGGGTGTAAGGCGTGTCAGCGATGAGTGCCGACGTCGGGGTGAGAGTGGCCGTTTGCGTCGTCGCGCTGTAGGTCACCGCAGCCGGAACGGCCGTGGCGCCCTGCTTCAACGTGAACGTGGTGTTGCTGACGCCGGTGACGACCTCGTTGAAGGTGACGGCCGGCAGGACGTTGGTCGCCACCCCGGTCGCCCCGGGTAGGGGGTTCTGAGTCGTCACCTTCGGCGTGGTGGAAGCTGTGAGCACTGGCGCGGACACCGTGTTCCCGGCCGCGTTCCAAGCTGTGACCCGGTAGCCGTACTGCCCGATCCCCGCCGTCTGGTCGGTGTAGGTGGTGACGTTCGCCAGGGTGGTGGCGAACGGGGCGTACGCGCCGAGCGTGCCATCGACCAGCGGCGCGCGCTCGATCTTGTAGCCGATCTCGTTCTTCGCGTTGCCCCAGGTCGTCGGATCGGTGATCGACACCGGGGTCCCGTCTGTCCAGCTCAGCAGCACGTCATTGGCGGGTCGGGTAAATCTCAGCACTGACGTTTCGGGGAGGGTACGAGGGGCGCTGACAGAGATGGGCCTCATCATGTCCATTTCCTCGTGGCTGAGGATGTGGCAGTGCCACACGTACTCCCAGCCGTAGTTGGTCATGACGTTGCTGATCGGGGTGATCGGATTACCGTTCGTGTCGGTGTTGTTGAACCCGGCTTCGGTCCCGTTCGGGCCGGTC
Source organism: Cryobacterium breve (assembly GCF_027594785.1). Taxonomy (GTDB): domain Bacteria; phylum Actinomycetota; class Actinomycetes; order Actinomycetales; family Microbacteriaceae; genus Cryobacterium; species Cryobacterium breve_A. Next base: position 300,909 of record NZ_CP075584.1, on the reverse strand, counting down.
GTCGAGCCCTGTGCGCCGAGCGGCATCATCGGGTTGAGTGGCCGGATGCTGTCTGGGATGGCGAACGGGAGTTTCGGCAGGATGGGTCGGACCGCAATGATCGTGTCCTCCAATGGGCTGACGCGCACGGTGTCTTTCCAGCCGAGTTCTGTCGGTTCGGGCGGGATGATGATGTTGTCCCAGGTGACCCTGTTCAGCACCTGCACGTCGTTGAGGTGGAAGTGCAGCGGGTGGGTGTCCACGCCGTTGTGCGTGATCTTCCAGATTTGCGTGCCGTCGGCGTTGGTCGAGATCGGGGTCACATTGAGGCTGTTCGTCCCTGCGGTTCCGTCGAGTTTCTCCGTGGCGGGGTTGACGTACGGGTAGAGGATGACGTTTTGCAGCAGGGGTGTGGCTCCAGGCGCCTCCAACCCGATATTGCCGCTCATTCGGCCCCACTCGTCGAAGTTCGCTGAGTTCGTCTCGTCGTGGACGGCTTTACCCTCGATGGGAATGCTGAGCTGGGTGCCCGACAGGGTGTCGAACTTGAACTTGTCTCCTCCTTGTTCGGCGATCCGGGCGAAGCCGTCGCACTTGGCGGCGGGGTTGGTGGCCGTGTTGCAGTAGCCGCTGCCGACGAAGCTCGTCCCGTAGGCCTGGTTGTACGCGGCCTGACCGACAACGATCGGGTTCTGGCTGGACTCGAAGACGCCGGCGGGCTTGCCGGCCGCGTCGGTGTGGTGATCGAACGCCGCCATGAGCTTGCCCATCTGGTCAGCCGTGGTGTTCGGCCGGTCGAAGGCCAGTGCGGGTGCGGTGTTGGAGATCTTGACCTGCATGACCGATCGAGTGTCGGGCCCGTAGCCGGGCAGGGTGGTGGGCGCGCCGGCCGGGGACATGTCCGGTCCACCCGTGTAGTAGTCGTACCCGGGGATCCGGCCTGGGAACGCCGCCGGTGCGTCGTTGTAGAGAATCAGCGTCTTCCCCTTGTAGGCAGAGAAGTCCACGATCACGTCGGCCCGTTCGGCTGGTGCGAGCAGCAAAGAGTGCTGATCGACGTTGCCGACGTCGAATCGGGTCGCGTCGGTGATCCACGTCGTCTCGTGGGCGGGGACCACGGCCGGGGTCGGCAGGAAGCCGCCCTCGTTGCCGATCTGGATCCAGTCAGGGCCCTTGGGGCTCTTCGTGGTGTCCGGCGTCGGTGTGACGACCGGGTCGGTCTGCGCCAGGGAGACCTCGCTGGACTTCAGCGCGACCTCGGTGCCGGTGGCGGGATCGGCAACGTACCAGGACAGGTTCCAGAACCGGTCGTCGGAGCCGTTGAGGATCCGGAACCGGTACGTCTTTGGCTCCATGGTCGTCGTCGGGTAGGCGGTGCCGTTTACGACCGGCGTGTCGTGGAAGGCCTCCATGCCGACCGAGTTGTTGGGCGTCGAGGGTATCAGCGCCGGCTCGCAGAACTTAGCCACGTTCGGGTCGCAGGTGGGGTCGTAGTAGGGGTTGGCCATAGGCGGGTACTTGGCGTCCTTCGCCGGCGGCCAGAACCACGGGCCGTAGAACCAGCGACCGAACGCGCTCATCCCGCTGGGGTCGCCGGGGTTCTGCGCGGGCATATAGACGTGCGGCTGCCAGAGGTTTCCCTGCCCGCCCCACTTCGCCGAATCCCAGGTCGGGTCGAGTTGAGCCATCCGCGTCGCGCTCGGCACGAAGGTCTTGTCCTGGATGGTGAGCGACGTGCCCATGCCGAGACCGTCAAGGGCGCCACCGGGAGCCATCAGCTTCTGTTCGGTGTCGTCGGTGATCATGTAGCCGGCTTCCTCGCCGGCGTACACGTTGAGACGCGTGAAGCCCCACGAGTGGTCGTGGTAGAACATCATCCGTGCGCTCTGCTGGTTGGTATAGAAGAAGGTCTCCGCACCGGGACCCGGGTCCGGCATGTCCGGCACGTTGCTGACGCTGACACCCTTCGGGTACGCGGTGTTCTCACCGGTCGGGGTGACCCACTGGTGTGGCGTACCGTCGCTGATCCACGGGGTGATGCCGCCGTGCAGGTGCAGCGTGGCACGGTTCTCCGAGTAGCACGTGGTCGGCTTCGGCGTCTGCCCGCACATCGGGTTGCGTACACCGTCGAGGACGCTCTTCTCGTCCTTCGCCATGTCCATCGGGACCTTGGTGCTGGGGTCGAGCGTCATCATGTCGGGCCCGGCACCAGCACCCATCACCGTGGTGTCGACGGGGAGGAACAGGTCGCCGGCCACGCCGGTCGGCAGCAGGTTGCGGAACAGCACCCGGACGGGCTTGTTCTTCGTGGCCATGATCGTCGGGCCGAGGTAGTGCGGTTTGTCCACCCCGGTGAAGCTGATGGGACTGTCGGGCAGGGAGGGGTCGAGGTTGGCGTTGCCGAGTGCAATGTTCTTGCCCGGGACGACACTGGTGGAGAGCTGGACATACCCGCGGAGAAGGGTGGCCGGCAAGTCACGGTGGAACTTCATCCGGTACTGCACGACCGCGATCTCGTAGTAGTCGGTGCCGGGGTAGGTGGTGGTGTCGGGCACTGCGATCGGGATGTACTGGCCCAGGTCGTTGGCGTTGGCCTCTCCCTGCCCAGGCAGGGTGTCGACGAATTTCTTGATTCCCGGGGTGAGGTAGCCCGCTCCGGGGGTCGTGACAACGATGTCGGTGACCGAGCCTTTGACCGCCACTTTGGCGGTGGCACTGGCGCCCTTGTCGGCCGTGCCGACGGTGTCGGCGATCGTCACGGTCGGTGCCGAGTCGTAGCCCGCGCCGCCGTCGGTGACGTCAATGCGGGTGACGCCGATGGTGGCCTCGACGTTGGCAGGCTGGGCGGGAGCGGTCTTGCTCGCGTCGGTGAGTGTCACGGTTGGGGCGGAGGTGTACCCGCTCCCCGAGTTCGCGATTGCGATGCCCGTGACCACGCCGTTGACGTCCATCGTCGCGCTGCCGGTGGCCTGCTCGCCATCGGGGAGGTCAGGCTTGGAGATGTTCAGCAGCGGCTGGGTTTGATAGCCCTTGCCGCCGTCGGTCAGCTTCAAGTTGTCAAGCTTCCCGCTGGCCAGTGCGTGAGCCTCGGACCCCGCAATGGGGTTCCCGCCCGTCAGGGTCACGGCAGGTGCGGTAAACCCGTATCCGGTCTCGTTGACGGCGATGCCTGTGATGACGCCGGTCGCGATCTTGGCGGTCGCCTTGGCCACCGTGGTCGGGGTGACCCCGGCGGTCGTGATCTCCACCGTCGGCGGGACCGCGTAGCCGGCACCTGGACTGGTCACAGTAACACCGGAGATGGCGCCCGTTTTCGGGTCGACCGAGGCCGTCGCTTCTGCGCCCGTGCCCGGGTCGGTGATGGTCGGCGTGACGTCGGCCCCGAAGGAGTAGGTGCGGTCGTGGGAGAAGTCCGGGTAGTTCGAGGCTCCAAGTTTGACCGTGCTGCTCGTGGCCGGCGCGATGTTGTTGGCCAGGGTCGTGTCACCGCTCGCCGGTGTGCTCAGGGTGTCGCCGTTGGCGGGGACGTCGGTGTCGACCGGGATTCCCTGCCCGTAGAACCCGATCACGTCGTCCTTCTGCACTGTCACCGCCGGCACGGAATAGGTCTCCACCTCTCCACTGGCCACGGTCGGCGTCGGCACCTTCAGTTCGTCGCTGGCGTAGACGACGCTGTACTCCCCCGCAGTACCGGTGGGGCGCAGTACCAGCGCGTGGAAGAGGTTGCCCGCCGAGGTGGTGGGGCTCGATCCGGCAGTGCCCTGGTTCCAGCCCTGGAAGTCGTGGAGAACGCCGGCGGGCAACTTGGTGTGGTCGAGCACCACCAGCACCGGACCCACCTCACCAGTCGGCTTCGCGTAATCAGTCGCGTACTTGCGCTCGGTCAGCGGATTGCCGTACAAGACCGGTGTCGGGGTCCCGACACTGATCTTCACCATCGCGTCCGCCAACGTCTGCGGGCTGTTCGCCCAGTTGGGGTATGGGCCGAAGTAGTGTGGCACCTTCGACAGGTCGGTGGCGCTCGAGGGAACTGCGGCCTCCGCCACACTTGGTCCGAAGAAATTGCGCATCCCCCCAAAGGGGCCCATACCGCTGATCACCAACGCGAGCGCCACGATGGCGGCCGGCCCGGCCAAGCGACTCCTTGGGGCCCGGAGGAAGGGTGAGTGGGCAGATCGTTGCATGGTCGTTCTCCTGACACTCGGAGCGAGGGCTACGGACGTATGCGACGAGGATGCACACCGAATGTCTGCAACGAGCCGTTTATGACATAAGTGTCATCTTGTGGGAAACGGTGCTGCGGTGCCTGCGAACCGGCCTGTCCGGTCGAGGCCATCTACTACGAAGCCGACCTGCCCGACGAGGAACAACCGTACCTCGCCGACAACGAGAGGTTCTTCGCCGACATTCTCGAGGGGCGGGACGCCCCGGTGGGATCACCGGGTGGCGCTTCGAAGATCCCCGTCATCGGCATGGACACCAGGTTCGTCAAGACCCACCCCGCGGCCTAACCCGCCCAAGGCGGGTGGGCGCGCCTCGCTGTGCCGTTCATGCCGACGCAAGAGGCGCATGGCGTTGACAATCACGATCAGCACAGACGCTTCGTGCACGAGCATTCCGATAGTCATCGTCACTCCGCCCAGGAGCACGCCGAGCAGGAGCACGGTCACGGTGATGAGCGCGATGGCGATGTTCTGTCGCATGGTGTTCACCGTGCGGCGGGCGAGCGATATGGCCTCGGGGAGCTTGAGCAGATTGTCGCCCATCAGCGCGATGTCTGCGGTTTCGACCGCGACGGCCGATCCGGCGGCTCCCATCGCCACCCCGATATTCGCCGTGGCGAGGGCGGGAGCGTCGTTGACGCCGTCACCGACCATGGCCACGACGTAGCCCTCGGCCTGCAGGCCGGTCACGACAGCGAGCTTGTCCTCCGGAAGGAGCGACGCACGCACCTCGTCCACACCGGTGACGGAGGCGACGGCATGGGCGACTAATGGCGAATCGCCGGTCAGCATGATGACGATCTTCACCCCGGCAGCGTGCAGGTCAGCCACCATCCGGGCGGCGTCGGCACGCACCTCGTCCGCCACCCCGATGACACCCGCGACGGTCCCGTCGAGCACGACGATCATGGGCGTGCGGCCGGCCTGGGCCAGCTCGGTGGCCGCCTGAGTCGCGGCATCCGTGTCGATGATCGAGTACTGCGCCAGCAGTGCCGGGTTGCCGATCAGCACGCGGCGGCCTTGTGTGGAGACCACGATGCCCTTACCCGGAACCGGCTCGGTTGACTCCGGCAGGCCCGCGACGTCCAGGCCCTCGCTCCTGGCGGCATCCAGAATCGCACGAGACAGCTGATGCTCGGAGCCGGCTTCGGCGCGCCCAGCCCAGCCCAGCACGTCGGCCCTGGTCAGGGCGAGATTCAGCACGACAACATCGGTGACCCGCGGGCGACCGATCGTGAGTGTGCCGGTCTTGTCCACGGCGACCGCGGTGATCTTCGCAGAGGTCTCCAGGAACTCCCCACCCTTGATCAGGATGCCGTCCTTCGCAGCCCGGCCGATGCCGGCGACGATGGACACGGGGATCGAGATGACGAGCGCTCCCGGACAGCCGATGACCAGCAGCGTGAGCGCCAGCACGATGTCCTGGGTGACCAGCCCGACGACGATTGCGAGAACCAGGATTACAGGGGTGTACCAGGCGGAGAACTGGTCCATGAACACCTGGGTCTTGGCCTTGGCGTCCTGCGCCTCTTCGACCCGGTGGATGATCCTGGCCAGGGTGGTGTCGGCGCCCACGCCGGTGGCGCGCACCTGCAGGAACCCGCTCCGTGCGACGGTACCGGCGAACACTCGGTCCCCCCGCCATCTTCTCCGCAGGCATGGACTCACCGGTGATCGACGCTTCGTCGAGGGCACCGGCACCGCCGATGACCTCCCCGTCGACGGGGACCTTGGCGCCGTTCTTGATCAGCACCGTCTCGCCGAGCATCACGGCGGCGGCGGTCACTTCCACCTGCTCACCGTCGCGAAGGGTGATGGCGATATCGGGGGCGACCGCAACGAGTTCTGCCAGCGCAGATCGGGTCTTGTTCAGCGTCGCGGTCTCGAGGGCGTGACCGATGGCGAAGAGGAACGTCACCGCGGCCGCTTCCCAGTACTGCCCGATGATGACCGCGCCGATGGCGGCGACGGCGACCAACAGGTCGATTCCGATGACCTTCGCCCACAGCGCCCGCGCGGCGGTGATCACGATGTGGGTGCCGGCGACGATGGCCGCAGCCACCATCAGGATGTTTCCGACGATGTCGGTGCGGGCGATCTGAAGGACCACCAGCGCGGCGACGATCAGCGCTCCGGAGACGGGAGGGACCGCCCACCGGTTCGTCATCCAGGTCCGGATGGTTTCCATGGCATGTACCTTTCTGAGCTTCGACGTGCGTGGGCTCGGTGCTCCGGCCGACTCGCCGGCAGGAGCATCCGCCGAGGTCAGAAGGCGGCCACGCGCGCGCTGTAGCCGGCCTTGGCGACGACCGCGATCAACTCCTCGACGCTCACAGTGGATGCGTCGTGCTCGATTTCGATGCGGGCCGAGGCGAACTTCACCGTGACGGCGGTGACCCCGTGGACGCGGCCGACCTGCTTCTCGATCTTGGCCACGCAGGACGGGCAGGAGAACCCCTCAGCGCGCAGGCTGGTGTGGGTGATGGTTGGCGCGATGGCGCTCATGGTGTGGCCTTTCGATGGGAACAGGCCCGGAATTCCGGGGTGATTGCGACGCTACGTTGCCCTCTGTGAGGGGACCATGACGGCGGTCACTTGTCCGCAGGTCACCGCCGAGGGGCTGCTGTGGATGCGGGTGAACCGGAGGGTCATTTCGCCGCGAGCAGGCCATCCGCGTCGAGGACCGCGGTCCAGCGGCGTCCGGTGTCGATCAGGCCACTACGGCGGAGCCGGCTCATCGCGCGGGATGCCGATTCCGCGCTGGTACCGGCCATGGCGGCCAGGTCAGCCCGGCTCAGCGGTAGCTGGATCAAGGTCGTTCCGGGTGCGTCTCCCGGTACCCCGAAGGTGTCGGCGAGGCGCAGCAGGCCGGTTGCCACCCGTTTTGTGACTGTGGCTGAGGCTTGTTCCTGTTCGGCGGAGCGGGCGCGGGCGAGGCGACCGGACACGACATCGAGCACGCCGAGCGCCACCGACGGATGCGCGAACATCACTTCGCGGAAGGCTCCGGCGTCGATCTGGAGGGCACAAGTTGTGACCAGGGCGAGGGCCGTCTCGGTGTAGCCGCTGCCGCCCGCCCAGGTGAGGCCGCCGAGCACGTCGCCGGGGCCGAAGAAGTCCAAACTGGTGCGCTGTCCGGTGACGGTAGTGCGGAAGGCCTTCACCTGGCCGGCTGCGAGCAGGTAGACGTGCTCGGCGGGCTCGCCCGCGCTGAACAGGGCCCCGCCCGCGGACCAGGCCAGCGACTCCATCCGCGCGCCTATCGACGCCAGCTCGTCGCCGGACAGGCCCTGGAACAGGCAAATCTGCTCGAGGATGCGCCGTTGCATGGCCGGAGGGCACGGGTGCGGTCGCCCACAGGTGCTGCGGAGCGGCACCGCGCGCAGTGGCAGCGCACGCAGATGCGGCTTGGGTAGGTGCGGGGTGGGTCGCGTCACCGAGGCCTGCGTCACGGTGTTCGGCTTCTCACTCATGGCAGCACCTTGCGGATACAGTGGGGTCAGTTGGCGCGGGTGAGGCGGATCGTCCAGGTTTCGGGCCCGTTCTCGAGGTAGGAGATCAGGAATTGGCCGGGGCGGGTGCTTTCGAGCTGTCCGAGCAGCGGAAGCGGGTTGTGTGAGGCGATCAGATCCAGGGCGAAGCCGGGTTGGATGGCGCCGAGGGCTCCGAAGATCGTGGCATGCCGAATGGCGTGCGGGATGGTGCGCGAGTCCAGGACGATCTTCTCGATGTCTTCATGGCCACAGGCGCAGGCGTGCGCTTCGGGCTGTGCTTCATGATCGGCCGGTTCGGCGCCGAGGCGGCTCGATGACAAGATGATCGGTTCGGCGGTCATGTTTTCTCCTTCAGGCCCGGTCGAATGACCTAGAGTTCCATTATAGAGGATAAATATCCTTTTAATCGGGATGTTCGTCCCGACAACAGCGCCGAAATGTGATTGAACCGGCAGGATTGAGGAGCAGGTGGCCACCAGGGTGTGCGCAGAATCGGAACTTGAGCTCGGCGAAGTGATTAAGGTGATCGTCGACGGCGTCGCAGTAGCCCTGGTGAAAGACAGCGCCGGCAACTGCTTCGCGCTCGGCGACATGTGCTCGCATGCCGACATCTCACTCTCCGAGGGCTTCGTCGAGGGCGACGACCTGGAGTGCTGGGCCCACGGCGGCCGCTTCGAACTGTCGACCGGACGGGCACGCACCCTGCCTGCCTCCGAACCGGTTCCGGTCTACCCCCTCACCATCGTCGACGGCGACGTCTACGTGGATGTCACAACCCTGGTCGACGTGGCCGCCTACGTCGCCTGACACGTGCGAACGGCGAGAAGAGCCGAGCCCGTATCCCGTGTCTTCCTAGGCCGAAGGGGTGCTGGCGGGCAGGTGCACCATGCAGAGGGTGGGCTGCACGAAAGGCTCCAGTCGAATGCTCGCTGCGTCATGACCGAAGGTGCGCACGAGACCCTGCACGAGGCCGAGGTGTACCGAACAGACCACATCGGCGTTTGCCCGCGCCTCGGCCCGGAACGGGCAGGCGGTCAGGGCGATCGCTGCCTCGGTGCTCCGCAGTTCGGGCTCGAAGCCAATCTCGGTGAACACCCGCAGCAGCGAGGACACGACGTCGGCGGCCGGAAGGCCGGCCGCCGGACCGTCGGATTTCGCCGCATCCGCCCCGGCCGCGTACTGCCCTGACCAGTGCTCTCCGGCGCGAACCGCGCGGGCGCGGCCAGCATCGTCGTCTTCGCCGATCACAGCGGCGAGGCTCTGGGCGAGCTGCTGCAGGGCCGAATCAACCGGCAGCGGTGCTGCTACCGCACTGAACAGCACACGGGGTCGGCCGCGCTGGCCGACCCGGGCCACCTTGTGCTCGACGAGCCCGGCGGCCTCGAGCCTGCTCCAAGTGAAAACGCGCGGTGGTGATGTGCAAGCCAAGCGCGTCGGCAACGGGGCCCACACCCAGCGGTACGGCTGATTCACTGATCAGGGCCAGCGCGCGACGTCGCGGCTCACTGGCTAGAGCGGCATGCCGGGCATCGTTCTGAGTGGTCGCAACCATGCATTCAGAGTATCAGGGTGCGGTTAAACCGTCCCGGACACACGGTCATCCGCCGATGTAGGACATCTCGATCCTCTTGCCACCTGGTGAGCGGACCGCACCGGTCTGGGCGCTGCGCAGCTGGGAGGCGCGGTCGGTTCGCTGACGCCAGACGGCGCCCATCGCGGCGGAGATCTCCTCGTCGCTACTGCCGTTGCGCAGCAGCTCGCGCAGGTCGTGGCCCTCACTGGCGAAGAGGCAGGTGAAAAGCTTGCCGTCAGTGGAGACCCGGGCCCGGGAACATGTGTGGCAGAACGACTGGGTGACGCTGGAGATCAGGCCGATCTCACCCCCGCCGTCCTGGTAGCGCCAGCGCCGGCTGGTCTCGCCGGTGTAATTGGGGGCCACTTCTTCCAGCGGCAGTTCGGCGTGGATGCGATCGCGCACCTCGCTGGACGGCAGCACGGCACCCATGTCCCAGCTATTGCTCGTGCCCACGTCCATGAACTCGATGAAGCGCAGAATGTAGGGTGTGCCTTTGAAATGCCGGGCCATGTTGACTATGTCCTGGTCGTTCTGGCCGCGCTTCACCACCATGTTGATCTTGATCGGGCCCAAGCCCACCGCGTGCGCGGCATCCAGGCCCGCCAGGATGCGGGCGACCGGGAAATTGACATCGTTCATGGCACGGAATGTGGCGTCGTCAAGGGAGTCAAGGGATACCGTCACGCGCTTGAGGCCGGCGTCCTTGAGCGCCTGGGCCTTCATTGACAGGCCGGAGCCGTTGGTGGTGAGGGCGATGTCGAGGGGCCGGCCGGCTGGAGTGCGGAGCGCCGCGAGCATCTCAATGAGTTCCTCGAGGCCCTTGCGCAGCAGCGGCTCGCCGCCGGTGAGCCGAATCTTCTCCACCCCATGCGCGACCGAAATTCGAGCCAGCCGGGTCATCTCTTCAAAACTGAGCATCTCGTCCCGCGGCATGAACGCGAAGTCCTTGCCGAAGACCTCCTTGGGCATGCAGTACACGCAACGGAAGTTGCACCGGTCGGTGACAGACAGCCGCAGGTCGTGCAGCGGACGATTGAGGGTGTCGACGAGGCGGGTATCCGGGTTCGGGGCAGGTCCGACCGGCACTGCACCGGCCAGGGGCTCGATTGGGTGCACGGGGATCAGTGCGCCGGACATATACCGACCCTAACCCCGTGCGGTTGGGATCCGCCGCACCGATGCCGCCCGCCGATGGCTGGCCAACGCCGCATACGTAGTCGTCGACCCCGTCGGGCGTGCCGCGGGCGCTCCACGAGCGCCCCTTCCTGTGACAAATCCGGCGGCGCGATGTTCGCCTTCGCCGGCGGTGCCGGCATGGCGGTGGGCACCATCCTCACGGAGCAGACGGACATCGTCGCAGGCGCCTCAGACGCCGGCGAGCCAGAGGTCCGGACCGAAGATCTCGTAGTGGATGCGATTGGCCGGGACTCCTGCCGCCAGCGCCTGCGAGCGCAGGCTGCGCATGAACGGGAGCGGCCCGCACAGATAGACCGAGGCGTTGTCGGGAATGGTCACATTCTCGAGAGACATGAATCCCTCGTGGTGTCCCGCGCTCGGGATTTCCAGCCAGAGCTCAAGCTCGGCGGCCTCGAGCAGGGCGATGTCCTCGCTCATCTGGTCGCGCAGCGCCCAGCGTTCCAGGTTGCTTTCGGCGTGCAGGACGAGCACTTCGCGCTTCGAGGCACCGTCCACCAGCGAGCGCAGGATGGACGCGCTTGGCGTGCAGCCGATACCGGCCGAGGCCAGGATGAGCGGGCCGTCGCCCTGGTCGAGGGTGATGTCCCCGCAGGGCACGGAGAGGATCAGTGTGTCGCCGACCTGTACGTCGCGGTGCAGGGCTGGGGAGACCTCGCCGTTCGCGTCCAGCTTGGTGGTGAAGACGCGTGTCGTGGCCGTGCCGGCTGACAAGGAGTATTGCCGCACCTGATGGATGCCGTCGGGCATCCGCACGGTGACGCTCACGTACTGGCCGGGCAATGCGGGCGAGATCGGGGTGTCATCGGCCGGTTCGAGGGTGAACGTGACAGCGTCGGTACCGGCCGCTTCCTTCTTCACGACGACCCAGGGCGCGAGGGGCTTGTCGCTTGCGAGGCCGGAGTAGAGTCCGCTCTCCATCTTGATCAGGGCGTGCGCCATCAACCAGTAGACCTCGGTCCAGGCGCCCGCGATCTCCGTTGTGATGACGTCGCTGAGCTCGTCGGCGATGGCTTCGAAGAGGTATTTGTAGACAATGTCGTACTGCTCGGGCCGGATGTCGAGGGAGACATGCTTGTGCGCGATGCGGGAGAGCATGGCCTCGGGAGTGGTCTCGGGATTCTGAACCAGGTGCGTCGCGAACACTGCGATGCTGCCGGCGAGTGCCTGCTGCTGGGAGCCGTTCTTCTGATTCGAGCGGCTGAACAGGCCATCGAAGAGCTCGGGGTGGGCGGTGAGCATGCGGCCGTAGAAGTTCCTGGCGATTTCGGGCATGCGCTCGCCCACGAGGGGCAATGTCGCTTCGATCAGGGGCAGAGACTGGGCAGAGAGCATGTTGACTCCAAACATTAGGTATTTAAATCAAAACTATCATTTTTATTTCTCACTGTTGGATTTTGCGCAGTTCACCTGAACCGATCCCTGCGATTCGACCTGATCACGCTGGATTCATTTTTCACGGTGTTCCGCGATTGTCGCCGTCGGTCGCCGAGATCAGGGTGGTAACTACGCGGGCGCTCACGCCCGAAACCACCTAGTCCGAGGAAGCACATGTCAGGCTCTTCCACACTCCTCCCGTCGAAACTCAAACCCGATCTCTCCAACTGGGATCCGGAGAACGAAGAAACCTGGGATTCCAAGCTCGCCTGGCGCACTCTGTGGATCACGACCTACACGCTCACCCTGAGCTTCGCCGCCTGGTATCTCGTCAGCGCCATCGCACCGCGGCTCAATGACATCGGTTACACCCTGACTCCAGGCCAGCTGTATTGGCTCGTTGCCGTGCCCGGGCTTGCCGGCGGACTCCTACGCCTCGTCTTCATGTTTCTGCCCCCGATTATGGGCACCCGCGCGCTCGTCGCTATGTCCTCTGCACTGCTCGTGCTCCCGATGCTCGGCTGGACGCTCGCGGCCCGCGACACTTCAACTCCGTATTGGGTACTCCTTGCCCTCGCTTTCGCGGCAGGGATCGGCGGCGGAACCTTCTCCGGTTTCATGGCCTCCACGAGCTATTTCTTCCCTAAGCGTCTCGCCGGCACCGCTCTCGGCCTGCAGGCGGGGATCGGAAACTTCGGCATCGGGCTGATCCAGCTGCTGCTGCCCTGGGTTGTCGGCTTCGGCCTGCTCGGTACTGCAGCACTGACCCCGCAGAGTAGCGCGAAGGGCCAGCTGGTCTGGCTGCACAACGGTGGACTCGTCCTGATCCCGTGGGCGCTTCTTGGAGTTGTGATGGCGATTGTCTTCCTGCGCCGGGTGCCCGTGACCGCCAACTTCCGCCAGCAGATGGACATCTTCCGCATCAAGCACACCTGGCTCATGACGGCGATCTACCTCATGAGCTTCGGGCTGTACAGTGGCCTCGCTGCCCAGATGGGCTTGATCATCCTGAACGTCTACGGCCACTTCCCGCACGCGCCGAACCCGCTTGCCTTCGCCTTCATCGGTCCGCTCGTCGGCGCCGCCGTCCGTGCGGCGTGCGGCCCCCTCTGCGACAAATGGGGTGGCGCGGTCTTCACTCTCATTGGCGCCGTCGGCATGGTCGCCGGCACTGTGTTCACGTCATTCTTCCTGGCACCTACAAGCGTTGACCAGTTCTGGGGCTTTCTCAGCGGGATGATCGCGATCTTCTTCTTTGCTGGCTTCGCCAATGCGGGCACCTTCAAGCAGATGCCTATGATCTTCCCGAAGCGTCAGGCCGGCGGCGCCATCGCCTGGACGTCCGCGATCGCAGCTTTTGGTCCATTCATCGTGGGTATCGCCCTGACCCTGGTCAGCCCGACTTCGTTCTTCGTCGGCTGCGCGGTCTTCTGCGTCATCTGCACCTGGCTGACCTGGCATTTCTACGCACGACCGGGCGCTCCCTTCCCCGGTTGACCTGAGCAGACTGATCCGAGCGAACTAAACCTCGGAGAGCAGGCCCGCCGTTCCTGGCCCATCGGGCCGAGCGGCGGGCCTGCTAACGTGACAGCATGGCGCTCACGCAATTCACCGCAGGCGCCACTGGCACCTGGCAGATCGATCGCATTCTCGCTGTCACGGGTTCCACGCTTGCCCTGGCCGGACGCCTTGAGGTATCGGCGCTGCCGCCGACCGCACGCCCAGATGCCGTGTGGATGCTGAGCGGCGCCACGAGCTACAAGCGCTATACCGAGCGCGCCGAGCAGGCAGCTCTCGATGCCGCCCAGCCTGCCCTCGGCCGACCAGAGGCCCGGTGCGCCGCGCTCATCCCGATCAGAAAGACCGCCCGCTGGTGGGATCTCCCCCAGGATGAGCGGAGGGCGGTATTCGAGGAGACGAGCCACCACATCGCAGTCGGGCTCGAATACCTGCCCGCGATCGCTCGGCAGCTGTACCACAGCCGTGATCTGGGTGGACCCTTCGATTTCCTAACCTGGTTCGAATACGCGGCCGGGGACGCGTCCGCGTTCGAGGAACTCCTGGCACGGCTGCGCACGAGTCGCGAATGGGACTACGTCGAACGTGAAGTCGATATTCGTATCAGCCGCTAGACCCACCGATTCAGCGGCGGGCGGCATCCTTGTCCCGGGCGGAGGTCGGCAGTACGCTCTTCTCCCAGCCGCGTCGGGCCTTACGAGCCCCGGATCCCCGATGCGTGTCCCTCGAGCGGTAGACGATGTACGGGCGTACGAAATAGCCGATCGGCGCCGAGAAGACGTGAACAAGCCTGGTGAAGGGCCACAACAGGAACAGCAGTGTCGCGCTGAGCACGTGCAGCTGGAAGAAGAATGGCACGTTGGCCATCAGAGCAGGGTCAGGCTGGGCTGAGAGCAGGCCGCGCACCCATGGCGAAATCGTGCCCCGGTAGTCATATCCAGCACCGAGCACCTGGAAGAGGACCGTCGCTGTAGTCCCAAACAGCAGGGTCGCCCCCAGGAGGGCGTACATGACCTTGTCCATCACCGTGGTCGCGAGCAACACCCGGGTGTTGAGCCTGCGCCGGTAGATCAGGATGGCGAGCCCGGCGAGCGTGAGCACGGCCGCGATACTGCCGAGCCAGGTGGCGCCCACGTGGTAGATCTCATTGGAGACACCGACGAACTCGAGCCATTCCTTGGGCACGAGCAGGCCAACCACGTGGCCGCCCAGCACCATGAGGATGCCGTAGTGGAACATCGGTGATCCCCAGCGCAGTAGCCGGTTTTCGTAGACCTGGCTCGAGCGGGAGGTCCAGCCGAACTGGTCGTGCCGATAGCGGAAAATGTGGCCGACCACGAAGACGGCCATGGCCGCGTAGGGGAACGCCACCCACAATAGAAAGTCGATCGGGTTCATACCCTGAGTTCCTCACTCGCAATGCCGGACGGCGAAAATGGTTTGAGGTTGCCGAGGAAGGTCATACCGACTGTTTCGGTCGGGGGGCCCTCGTTGACGAGGTTGAGATATCGCTCCCGAGTTTCCTCATCGATGGCAGGAAGCGAGAGCGACACGGCCTCGACGACGTGCGCGTAGGGACTCTCGATGGTTTCGAGTGCGGTGCGGAGCACCTCGATGCCGTCCCGATGAGCCGCGAGCAACTCCTGCGCGATGGGCGAATCGCTGAGCGCCGAGAATTCGAGGACCATAGGCAGGTAGTCGGGCAGTTCGTCCACCGCAACCTCCCAGCCGGCGGCATGATAGGCCTCGATAAAACGCACGAGGGCCATGCCGCGACGGCGCGTATCGCCGGCCGCGTAGTACGAGAGATACGGGCAGCATTTGCGTTTGAGGTCGAAGGTCGCCGTGAAATGCACCTCAAGTTCCTGCTGGCCCATCTCCCCCGCGGCGGTCAAGAACTCCTCGAAGGCGGTCCGAAGCGGATGCGGAAGCAGTGCGACAGACTCCGCGACCGCACCGAAGCGCGCACGACGCGTGGTGGTCGGATAGTCGAGCAGGATCGACGCCGCCATGTGCGCGATGGCCCCGTCCTCGGCACTGAGCGGGATTGCCGTGACTTTGCGGGGCGGAAGCTTCGGGAGCCTCATGCGGGGCTCCCTGCGTCAGCTACCGGCGGGAACAAGCCGTCCGGTCGGCCACCGCCGTTCCAGTTCAGGAGGTTGATCCGGCCAGGCGTTGTCGGTTTGGTCTTCTCTCCGCCTTTGCCGATCATCTCGTTGTAGTTGTCGACGGTGGCGTTGAACGGCATTCCCGGAGTCTTGCCATAGGGTCCCGCGGTCGAGGTCGGACCGCCCATGCCTGGTCCCCCCGTCCGTGTCAAGCGAACATGCCAGCTCTTCGAGCTCGCGGGCGGTCTCCACGTGCGCCTTGGGAATGACGTAGCGATCCTCGTACTTGGCGATCGCGAGGAGCCGGTACATCGCTTCGATCTCGGTGCCGGTCATGCCGACGGCCGCGGGAATCGACTCGTCGCGGTCCTTGCCGAGGTTGATGTCGCGCATGTACGAACGCATCGCGGCGAGCTTCCGCAGCGAGGACTCGACCGGGACGACATCGCCGGCCGAAAACAGTCCGGCAAGGTATTCGACGGGAATTCTCAGCTTGTCGATGGCCGCGAACAGGGTACGGGCGTCCTCGCCGTCGTTGTTCGTCGTCGAGATGACGTCGACGACCGGGGACAGCGGCGGGATGTACCAGACCATCGGCATCGTGCGGTATTCGGGGTGCAGCGGCAGCGCCACCTTGTACTCGGAGATGAGCTTGTAGATCGGGCTGTTCTGGGCGGCGAGGATCCAGTCGTCCTCAATACCTTCCGCCTTCGCCGCGGCGATAACCTCGGGGTCGAAGGGGTCGAGGAATACCCCGCGCTGGGCCTCGAGCAGGTCCTGATCGTTCTCGATCGCGGCGGCGGCGAGCACGGCGTCGGCGTCGTAGAGCATCAGCCCCAGGTAACGCAGCCGGCCGACGCAGGTCTCCGAGCAGATGGTCGGCTTGCCCTGTTCGATCAGCGGATAGCAGAGCGTGCACTTCTCCGCCTTGCCGGTCTTGTGGTTGAAGTAGACCTTCTTATACGGGCAGGCCGAGACGCACATCCGCCAGCCGCGGCAGGCATCCTCGTCGACGAGGACGATACCGTCCTCCTCGCGCTTGTACATCGCACCGGAGGGGCACGCCGCGACGCAGGCCGGGTTCAGGCAGTGCTCGCAGATTCTGGGGAGGTAGAACATGAAGGTGTTTTCGAATTCCATCTTCACGTGCTCGCTCATCGTCGCGAGGATGGGGTCGTCAGCTGCGGTCTCCTGGGAGCCGCCGAGGTTGTCATCCCAGTTGCCGGACCACTTGATGTCCATGTTCTTGCCGGTCAGGAGGGATTTGGGCCGGGCGACGGGGCTCTCAGTGCTGAGCGGCGCCTTCGTGAGCATGTCGTAGTCGTAGGTCCACGGCTCGTAATAGTCGTCGATGACGGGCAGGTCGGGGTTGTTGAAGATCGTGGCGAGTCGCTTGAGGCGGCCGCCGGAGCGCAGTTTCAGGCGGCCGCGCTTGTTGCGCACCCAGCCGCCGTTCCACTTCTCCTGATCCTCGTACCGCTTCGGGTAGCCGAGGCCGGGCCGGGTCTCGACGTTGTTGAACCAGACGTATTCAACGCCGGTGCGGTTGGTCCACACCTGCTTGCAGGTGACGGAGCAGGTGTGGCAGCCGATGCACTTGTCGAGATTCATGATCATCGACATTTGGGCCATTACGCGCATTTAGTACTCAACCTCCTGGCTGCGTCGACGGATCACGGTGACCTCATCGCGTTGGTTCCCGGTCGGGCCGAGGTAGTTGAAGGCGAACGACAGCTGGGCGTAGCCGCCGATCAGGTGACTGGGCTTGAGCAGGATTCGGGTCAGCGAGTTGTTTGTCCCGCCACGCATGCCGCTCGTTTCAGCGATCGGCACGTTGATCGTGCGGTCCTTCGCGTGATACATGTACACGGTGCCTTCGGGCATCCGGTGCGACACGATCGCCCGCGCGACGACAACTCCGTTGCGGTTGTACGACTCGATCCACTCGTTGTCGCGAACGCCGATCTTGTCGGCGTCCTGCGGGGACATCCAGATGGTCGGGCCTCCACGGGACAACGAAAGCATCATCAGATTGTCCTGGTATTCGGAGTGGATCGACCATTTCGAGTGCGGCGTCAGGTAGCGCACGGCGACCTCCGCCCGGCCCTTCGACCCGGTCGAACCGGTCGCCGCCGTCGAGCCGACGATCGAGTCGTCAAAGAGACGGTGCATGTCGAGAGGCGGCCGGAAAATCGGCAACTGCTCCCCCAGCTCGATCATCCAGTCGTGGTCCAGGTAGAAGTGTTGCCGCCCGGTGAGTGTGTGCCACGGCTTAAACCGCTCGACGTTGATCGTGAAGGCACTGTAGCGACGGCCGCCGTGCTCACTGCCCGACCACTCCGGGGACGTGAGCACGGGGACCGGTGCACCCTGGACATCCGAGTAGGTGAACCGGCGGCCCTCATTGTCGCTCGCGAGGTCGGCGAGCTTCATACCCGTGCGCTCCTCCAACTGACGGAAGCCCTGAGTGCCCAGGCGCCCGTTGGTGGTGCCGGAGAGTGCGAGCACCATCTCGCATGCATGGCTCGCAGTCGTCAGGCGCGGGCGACCCGCGGCCGGGCCACTCTCGACCAAGCCGTTCTTTTTGCCGAGATAGTCGACCTCGACATCGGGGTTGAACTTGACGCCCTTGGTCACCATGCCGAGCTTCGCCGTGAGCGGGCCGAGAGCACCGAGCATGTCGGCGAATGCCGGATAGTCGCGCTCGACGACGACGAGCTTGGGCATCGTGATCCCGGGCACCAGTGGCTGGCCGTATTGCACAGTTCCGTGCGGGGTTGCCATCGCGTCGGGGGTGTCGTGACTCAGGGGAACTGCTACGAGGTCTTTTCGCACACCGAGATGTTCGACAGAGAATTCGGAAATCTTCTTCGCCAAGATGTGGAAGATGTCGAAGTCGGTCTTCGCCTGCCACGGCGGGGTGATCGCAGGGTTGAACGAGTGAATGAACGGATGCATGTCCGTCGTCGACAGGTCATTCTTCTCGTACCAGGTGGCCGGCGGCAGCACCACGTCGCTGAAGATAGTCGTCGAGGTCATCCGGAAGTCGCTTGTGACGAGCAGGTCAAGCTTGCCCTCTGGCGCGGATTCGTGCCATTTCATCGTCTTCGGGCGCTTTTCGGACGGGGACTCCGGCGCGCGCACGGCACTCGTGGTGCCGAGCAGGTGCTTCAGGAAGTACTCATTGCCCTTGCCGGAAGAGCCGAGCACGTTCGCCCGCCAGACCACCATCACGCGCGGGAAGTTCTCCGGAGCGTCCGGGTCCTCGACGGAGTAGGCGAGGCTGCCGTCCTCCAGCGACTCGACGACGTACTGGGCCGGGTCGACCCCGGCGGCGACGGCGTCGTCGACGAGGTCGAGCGAGTTGCGGTTGAAGGTCGGGTAGCTGGGCATCCAGCCGCGCTTTGCCGACTCTACGAGGCAGTCCGCCGTCGTGCGGTCGGCGAAGGTGCCGACCCCGAGCGGGCTCGAGAGCGTGTCGGCGGAGAGGCCGTCGTAACGCCATTGGTCGGTGGCGAGGTAGAAGAACCCGGTGCCGATCATCTGGCGGGGAGGACGCACCCAGTCCAGTCCGAACGCGTACTGGCCGTAGCCCGTGAGGGGGCGTACCTTCTCCTGCCCGACGTAGTGCGCCCAGCCGCCGCCGTTGACGCCCTGGCAGCCGGTCATAGTCGTGAGTGCGAGGAAGGCGCGGTAGATGGTGTCGGAGTGGAACCAGTGGTTCGTGCCCGCCCCCATCAGGATCATTGAGCGTCCGCCCGATTCCTCGGCGTTCTGTGCGAACTCGCGCCCGATGCGTTCTGCGGCCTGCATCGGTACGGAGGTGATGCCTTCCTGCCAGGCGGGGGTGCCTGGGGAGGTTTCATCGTCGTAGCCGGTCGGCCAGACACCGGGGAGCCCGTCCCTGCCGACGCCGTACTGGGCGAGGAGAAGGTCGAAGACGGTTGTCACGAGTTCTCCGGCGATGCTCCGTACGGGCACACCGCGGCGGATGATGCCTGCGCCACCGGCCTGCTGTTCGCCGGCCTCGTCTGTCGTTGGCGAAATGTCGAAGCGGGGCATGTCGACGGCAGCGGATGCACCGTCGTAGTCGGGCGCGTCCATGATCGAGAGCAGCGGGTCGACGCCCTCGAGATCGAGGTTCCATTTACCGACATCTGTTTCGGAGAAGCGGTGCCCGATGGATCCGTTCGGGATGATGGTGCGGCCGTCCTGGTCGAGGAGGATCGGCTTGAACGCCGCGCTCGCGACCGTCGGCTCGGTGTCGGGGAGGGCATCCGCCGTCATGAACTTGCCGGGCACCCAGGCGTCGCCGCGTTTCGTGAGCGTGATCAGGTAGGCGGAGTCGCTGTAGCGCTTCATGTAGTCGACGAAACGCGGGGTGCGCCGGTCGACGAGGAACTCCTTGAGAACGACGTGGCCCATTGCGATCGCAAGGGCGCCGTCGGTGCCGGGGTGCACGGCGAGCCATTCGTCGGCGAACTTGGAGTTGTCGGCGTAGTCGGGCGAGACCGTGATGACCTTCTGGCCGCGGTAACGGGCCTCGACCATGAAGTGCGCGTCGGGGGTGCGGGTGACCGGCACGTTCGAGCCCCACATGATCAGGTACGACGAATTCCACCAGTCGGCGGATTCCGGGACGTCCGTCTGGTCGCCGAAAACCTGCGGGCTGGCGACGGGGAGGTCGGCGTACCAGTCGTAGAAGGACAGCATCGTGCCGCCGAGCATGGAGATGAAGCGGTTACCGACGCCCTGCGAGACGATCGACATCGCCGGGATCGGCGAGAAACCGGCGATCCGGTCCGGCCCGTAGGTCTTGATGGTGTGCACGTGTGCGGCGGCGACGATTTCCGCGGCCTCGTCCCAGCTCGCGCGCACCAGGCCGCCCTTGCCGCGAGCGCTCTTGTAGGCCTTGGCGGACTCGGGGTTGCCGGTGACGTCGGCCCAGGCGAGCACCGGGTCGCCGAGGCGTGCCTTCGCCTCACGGTAGAGGTTGAGCAGCACGCCGCGCACGTAGGGGTACCGCACTCGGGTCGGCGAGTAGGTGTACCAGCTGAATGCTGCGCCGCGGGGGCAGCCGCGGGGTTCGTACTCCGGCGAGTCCGGGCCGACGGAGGGGTAGTCGGTCTGCTGGGTCTCCCAGGTGATGATGCCGTCCTTGACGTACACCTTCCACGAACAGGAGCCGGTGCAGTTCACGCCGTGGGTGGACCGCACCTCTTTGTCGTGGGTCCAGCGGTCGCGATAGAAGCTGTCGGCGTCCCGGCCGCCTTCGAGGAACAGGGAGCGCAGGTCCGGCGAGGTCTCGCCTCGGCGCAGGAACCGACCGAGGTTGAGGATGCTGTCCGCAATCGGACTGTCGATACCCGGCTTCGTGCCCGGCTTGCCCGCGTTCCGCTTGGAAAAGCTCGAGTCCTTGAGAGTTTTCACGACGTACCCCTTGTACTCCCGGGCATCACCGCAGTCAGCAACAGCCTCGCTACTGAGTCTCACGGGCACCCGAACGGGCTACAAGCGGAAAACACCGTGAATAATAACCGCGTCGGTCTCGCTGGGCTCCCGGACGGGTCCGGCATCGGCCCCCTCGGATTCCTCACACTCAGCGCCCTCGTCCGAGTGCCGGAGATCTAGTGTGCAGGAGTCCGGCTCGTCGAGCGGATGCAGCGCGTCGGCCGTCAGCGGACCGCCGGTCTGCTGCAGGATCCCCTGGAGCAGGCCGAGGTGCACGCGACAGACCTCCGGGTGTTCCTTGACCATCTCGCTGTACGGACAATCGTGCAGCCTGACGTGACGCCCGTCCGCGTCGATCCTCCCGTCGAACCCCGTCTGGTCGAGGTGGTCGTCGAGGGCGTCCAACTGACGCTGGAGCGGTGAGTCGATCGCCGCGGTGAGGGGCAGCATCCGCCGCACCTGGTCGCCCCGGCGTTCGGCGGCCTCGACCTTCGCAATCCGGATCGAGCCCTCCCGATGGTCGACACCGGCAGCCGCACTGTAGAGCATCCGCGGCCGGCCCTTGACGTCGCGTTCTTCGGGTTCGCAGGTGACGAATCCATCGTTGATCAGGCGTTGCAGGTGTTCCCGTGTTGTGTTGTGGTGCAGCCCGGAAGCCTCGGCAAGGTCACCGACCGTCATCGTCCCGCGCTGTTGCAGAAAGTACAGCAGTTTGATTCTGCTGAACGACGCGAGCGTGCGGTAGCTCGACGGTGGGCGTGAGGACATGGGTCTACTATCCGCTCTTTGCCAGGAAGCCGCCATGCTGTGCCGCGTTTACCGGGTAAATCACTTGTGCGACGCATACCCCTGGGCGCACGAACGGCTCGAGGCGGATGCCGATTGTGGGCGCGTGCATCCGGTCCAGCGCACCCTGCATCAGTCCGCGGTGCACCGAGCACACAATGGCGCTGTGGTCTTTCGCAACGTCGAGGAACGGACAGTGGTGCAGCTCGATCGCGGTGCGGTCCTCTGACAGGGCGGGGGCGAAACCGACGCCGTCGAGGATCTCGACCACCCGGTCGATCGCTTCAGCGGGATCGATCGGACCGGCAGCCGGCTCGTCGACGGGCACGTACTGCTCCGACCAGCGTCGCCCTGCGTCGGCGGCCCGTTCGCCGCCCACGCGCGCGTCAGGGGTTCCTGCGGCGAGGCCGTCCGCGAGAAGGCCCGCGAGGAGCCGGTAGGAGTCCACGGAGGTCCCGGATTCTGTAGGTCCGGCGGAAGCGGGGGCTGAAGGGTCCGTCTCGGGCTCGACCGCGGTGTAGAGCAAGCGGGGACGGCCGGGCCGTGTGCGCGCCTCGATCGCCTCGGTCACGAGGCCGACCTCGAGGAGCCGGTCGAGGTGTGAGCGAACGGTGTTGGGGTGCAAGCCGACCGCCGCCGCAAGTGCGGGAACGTCAAGGGGCGCCAGGTTGGTGCGGAGCACGTCGAGCAGGGCGACGCGGCTCACGCCGGAGAGGGCCCGGTGGGTACGGGCATCGAGGTCGGGGACAGGCACACCCCTAGTTTTCCCTATAAGTATGGTAAAAACAACTGAGGTGCGCATTCGAGCGGGACCGGACCAGGATTTCATGACTGACACCGCAACGCGCGCAGTTCGGTACCTGCACCACGATGCCGGCGAGCGTCCCTTCATCGTGATCTGGGAGGTGACGCGGGCCTGCCAGCTCGTCTGCACGCATTGCCGTGCGGACGCCATTCGCACCCGCAATCCCTTCGAGCTGACCACCGACCAGGGCCGGAAGCTCCTGGACGATCTCGCGTCGTTCGGCACGCCCCGCCCGCTCGTCGTCCTCACCGGCGGCGACCCCTTCGAACGCCCCGACCTCCCCGAACTCGTGGCCCACGGAACGGGCCTGGGCCTCAGCATGGCCCTCTCGCCCTCCGTCACTCCGCACCTCACCCGGGAGGTGCTCGTCGAGCTGCACGAGGCCGGGGCGAAGGCGGTGTCGCTCTCCCTCGACGGGGCATCCGCGGCGACCCATGATGCCTTCCGCGGTGTCGACGGGGTCTTCGACGACACGATGGTCTCCGCACGGATGGTGCGCGACGTCGGCTACCGCCTGCAGATCAACACGACCGTCACCCGCGACACCGTGCACGAGCTTCCCGCCATTCTGAAGACGGTCCTCGAGCTCGGCACGACGCTGTGGAGCGTGTTCTTCCTCGTCCCGACCGGGCGCGGAAAGCTTCTCAACGCGCTGACCGCCGCCGAGGCCGAAGAGGTACTGCACTGGCTGCACGATGTCTCTGAACTCGTCGCGATCAAGACGACCGAGGCGCCGCACTTCCGCCGGATCGCGATCCAGCGCGCCGGTGTCGCCGATCTCGATGCGGCGTTCCCCGTCGGCCCGTTGCGTGCCCGGTTGCGGCGCGACACCGCGGAGCTCCTGACCGGGGACGAGCCCAGGCGCCGCGCCCCCCGCGCCCCGATCGACGTCAACTCGGGCCGTGGCTTCGCATTCGTCGACCACGTCGGCGCGGTCTACCCGAGCGGGTTCCTGCCCGTTTCGGTCGGTTCGGTGCGCAAGCAGCCGTTCCCCGAGATCTACCGGGAGGCGCGGCTACTCCAGAAGCTGCGCACCCCGGATTCCTTCGGCGGCCGGTGCGGCGTCTGCGAGTTCAGCACGGTCTGCGGCGGCTCCCGTTCGCACGCGTACGCGGTCACCGGCGATCCTCTCGCCGAGGATCCGAGCTGCGCATACCAGCCCGTCGCCCCCGTCCCGGTCCCCTGACCCATTCGACGGACTCCCTCGGCGCCAAGCTCTTCGTGGATCAGTTCACGAGCAGTAGAGGCGAGGACGGGCCCGCCGACTCCGGCGTGGCTCCCCGGGATTTTCGACACTCTATCTTCCCGGCGTTCTCGGACCGGGTTCACGGCGTGACGGCAAAGACCCCGCGGGCACCCTTCTCCGCGTCCGACATCACATGGCTGACGAACGGATAGTGCCCGGCCTCCGGAAAGCGGAGCTCGACGAAGCCGCCCTGCGCCGCGGCGAGGTCGAGCACCTGCGCCCCGCCCGTCCCGGTGCTGCCGCCGTCGCGGAGCAGATAGTCACCCTCCTTGAAGACTGAGTCGAACTGCCCGCCCACCACGTGGAAGGAACTGCCGACGTTGGGTCCGGCGTCCAGAACCCAGATGCGCACTGCCTCCCCCGCGCGCGCGGTGAGTGGCCGGTCCGCATACTGGTTGGCGTACCCGTTGAAGGCCAGCAGGTCGGGGAGCTGGGTCGCCACCCGCGCCGCGTCGACCTCCCCGCCCTCCGGCCCGAGGTAGAACTCGGACTGGACCAGAACGTACTCCGCGGAAACGGGCGCGAGCCCCGGCGGGTCGATGATCACCGCCCCGAACATGCCGTTCGCGATATGGGCGGACATCGGCATCGTCGAGCAGTGATAGAGCCAGATCCCCGACCGGGTCGCGGTGAAGCGGTAGGTCAGGCTCTCCCCCGGCATGATCGTGCGCATTGGCTTGTCGGGGGCGAGGGCGCCGGCATGGAAGTCGATCGAATGGTCGATGGTTCCGCCATTGACGAAGGTGATCTCGAAGACATCGCCGACGTGACCGTGCAGGGTCGGCCCCGGCGCTGTCCCGTTGTACGTCCACAGGGTCTGCCGGACTCCCGGCGAGACCTCCGTCTCGACGTTCTGAACGGTGAGCGTGAGCTTGTGCACGGTGTCGGCGGATGCCGGTGCGAGCCGGGCATCACGGGCGGCAAAGTCCGCCGCGGGTTGCTTCATCAGGTCCACGTCCTTTGCGGCGGATGGCGCACCACTCGCACCGGAATCTGCGCCCGTTCTCATGTCCATCCCGCCCATGCCTGTCGCGCTCGAGCCTGTCCCACTCGCGCCACCGGCCACCGTGACGGAGAAGACCATCCCGAGCTGTTTGTGGCCGGCGATCGAGCACCAGCCGGCGATCGCTACGCCGACGACGCCTGCCTCGATGACGGCCGTCGTCCCGGGGCTGACCGAACCGGAGGTGATGCCGGTGTCGAGGACCAGGTTGTGCACCCGGTCGTCGGCATTGGTGAGGTTGATGACGAGGGTGTCTCCGACGGGCACCGAGACGGAGTCGGGACTGAACCGCATCCCCGCCATGGTCACGTCGACCGTCGTGGTGTGCCCGGTCGCGGGGACCGAAACGACAGAGAGGCCGCCGGTCACGCCGAGGGCCGCCGGGTCCATCGCAACGCCGACCGTCACAGCGAGCAGCAGGGCACCGGCCGCGACGACGACGGAGCCGGTGCGCCTCGGACGCGACGGCGGCAGGGCGGGCTGCGCTGCGGGCGGCACGGCGGGACGAGAGCCCGGAACCGGGGCGGCGGCATCCGCCGGTCTGCGCAACATCCGGTTGGTCTTCAGCGCCCGAGTCATCAGCGCCAGGAAGGACGCGAGGGCGGCCACGACGAGGAGCGAAAGGGCGACCTTCACCAGGCTCGGGACCGGCAGGAGGTACAGCACGAGGCCGCCGTTCACGATGATGACGCGAAACAGTCCACCGCGCTCGAGTTCGCGGCTCGTGGCCTTGACGACCCGCGGGCCACCGCCGAGTACGACCGGCAGAAGATAGGTCAGCGCGCCGAGCAGAATCTGCGCGGCGAAGCCGACCAGGAAGGCCGGAACGAGCTGTTCGAGCCCGTCGGCAGCGGCGGTCCAGGTGGGGGCGACAGTGACGGAGACGGCGAATCCGAGGGTGCAGAGGCCGAACCAGGCCAGGGCGCTGCCGAGGCTCCACCCGGCGAAGGTCACGGCAGGCGCTGAACGACCCTGGCGGATGACGTCGGCGAACACCAGGTACAGCCCCGCGAGATAGGCCACTACGCCGAGACCGGCAATGACGCGTTCCCCGAGCAGGCAGCCGAGGCCGAGCACGGTGAGGCCCGCGAGGAAGAGGGGAAGGGTCCAGCGCGCTGCCGCGCGGGTGCCGTCGGTGACTCGCACGTGCAGGATGGTCGGCCAGAGCAGGGCGACTGTCCCGATCACGGTCAGGCCGGCCCAGCCGAGCAGGTTGAGTCCGATGTGGGCGATGAAGAGGCGCGCGTATGTGTCCTCCGAGTCGTCCATGCGCGCCATCAGGATTCCGAGGGTGACCCCGATGGCCAGGGCGGCGCCGGCCGCGACGTAGTAGCGGACGAGCGGTGCGAACCGGGAGGGCAGCGCGCCGCGGGACTGCACGGCGAGGATAGTCGCGTGCCCGAGCGCGTTCGCGCCGACGAGGATGCCGCCGACGAGGACGACCAGCCACCAGCCGCCGATCATGCCGGTGATCACGAGGATGGCTCCCACTGTGTGGGCCGCGAGGCGCCAGCCGAGTGAGACGCGACCGCCGGGAGCCGGGTGCCTGAGGAGGGTATCGGCGAAGTGCTGGCTCCAGATCAAGACCGCGCTGCTGACCGCGCCGAGGAGCAGCAGGTGCACCATGAGCCAGGGTGCGACCGGAAGGAACCGATGCACGATGACCACGACCAGGGTGAGGAAAAGCCACGCCGGCACCAGGATTCCGGTAATGATGTGCCACAGCCGGCGGGTCATCGGCGCGTTCCCAGTGATATCGTTGCGCGGCCGCGCGGAGAGGCCGTGCTCGACTCACGCCTGACGGGTTTCGGAGGCGCGCCCACAAAGACGGAGACGACGGAAACACCCACGAAGAGCAGTACGGCGACAATATTCGCGAAACCGCCCCACTGCACCAGAACATCTAGCCCTCTGGCGTCTCCGCCGACCACACGCACAAGCAGCGAAGCGTGCATGAGAACAACCGGCCCGTACATCAAAGGACGATAGGGCAGCGGCCGGCGTAGCACGGCAGGCAGGATTGTCGGCGCATGCGCCATGATCATGGAGATCACGAAGCCGAGGAAGACGGAGTGCACGACGGCGTCATACGCAGGGCCGACGTATCCGGGTCCCCACAGGATCCAGACCAGGCCGACGACACCCAGCCAGCCGTAGCCGGCGAGCAGGCACAGGGCCATGTAACGCGGCAGTCCCTTCGACCTGACAAGCCGCGTCGCCACGTCGTATCGCACGAGCCACGAGACGAGACCGAGCAGCGCGAAGCCAAGCACCGGATATCCCAGGACAGGCCACAGCAGTGCCAGCACGACGCCAGAGGCCAGGACCAGGGCTACCGCGAGCAGCCACCGCTCGGCCCGCTCGTCGACGGTTGGTGAGATCCGGGCGAGTTCGAGGCGTTCCCCTGCGATAGTCAGGACAAGGAAGAGTGTCATCGCCGGGATGAGTTGAGGCACCGGGACACGTCCCCACCAAAGAATTGTCGCGGCGAGGCCGAGCAACGCCCCGAGGGCCTGAACGGCGCTGGAGGTCGAGGGCTGCCGCGCCCAGATAGCCCGATAAATCGCGAGCAGCACGATCGATCCGGCCACGAGGGCGATCTGGCCGACAAAGAGCGGAATCGGAGAGACAAGCGCAATTCCGCCGCCGCCGAGGAGACCGGGAGACAGGAACGCCCAATTCCGACGGATGGCGACAGCGCGTTCGAGAACAACGACCGTTCCGACAAAGCCAAAGACCATGAGCGGGCCATGTACATCGGCGAGGCGGGCTGCGATCACCGGTGCCGGCAGGCCGAGCAGAATGAGTGCCCCGTCGAGTCCCGCAAGCAAGGCGACGCCACCGAGGAGGAGAAGTACGATCCGGCCGCCGCTTCGCCGGCTTGGCCGCGTCGGCAGGTAGTGGGACTTGGGCGACATCGTGGCACTCCTCGAGCGTGGCCGCTCATCAATTAATCCGATTGGGTCGATCCCGCGCGGCGCAATGTCGAGACCGCATCTGCCGTTGAATGGTGAGGTCCTCCGACCAGTCACCCGCTGCGGACGCTCCATCGTTGCCAGGAGCGGCAGTGAGTGGTGGGACGCAGTCAGATCAAGGGAAAATTCGGTCTGGATCGCTCCGGAGGCGCCGAAGATGGTTGCGTGGCGGATGGCGCACGGTATGACACGGCTGTCAACACGATGCCCTTACTGTCGACGTGGTTGCAGTTACACGTGTGCGCTGGACCCTACGCCTCGGCGGGATCGACGAGGGCGGCCTGGTTCCTGGGCGGTCAGGGCGATCGGTTCGACGGTCATATGGCTCTCCTGTGGACGGGACTCGGGTGATGATTCGATTTTAGTGCATTTCCGTCCGTTTTATTCGGTATCGATCTATATCGGTCACTTGATAGACCTTGACCCGGACGTTCACGACCGCTCGAGCCGGATCAGGAGGGGGGAAAAGGTACTCGTTGATTCCTTCGGCACCGCCCTCCCGCCTGCGGGAGGCGAAGAAACGCATCAAGCTGCTGGAACAGGAGAACGAAATCCTGCGCAGAGCGGCCGCGTATCTCTCAGGCGTCGCTCCCCCGCAGAGCATTGGCGCTCTACTCAACGGCGTCGAGACACGTGGCCTGGTGATCGAGCCGGCTCACGCGCCTTCTTATTGGTAGCGTCGTCCACATGTCTGACTCAGCGAAGAGCGATCCCATTGGCCAGCGCGACATCCCTGACTACCCGCGGTACGCGGGTCTCGCGACGTTCGCCCTCCTTCCGCGGATCGAAGACGTTCCACAGGCGGACGTGGCCGTACTGGGCATTCCGTTTGACGCCGGCACCAGTTTTCGGCCCGGCGCGCGCTTCGGACCGAACCACATTCGCGAAGCCTCCCGGCAACTTCACCCCTATCACCAGACTCACGATGTGTACCCATTCAAGGTGAATCAAGTCGTTGACGCCGGTGACCTCGGAGTCACCCCGTACAGCATCGAGGCGGCCGTGGCATCCATTGAGAAAGCGGCGGACGAGTACGCGGAACAAGGGATTCGACTGGTCACGCTGGGCGGAGACCACACGATCGCCCTGCCCTTGCTTCGGGCGGTCGCCAAGAAGAACGGGCCTGTCGGCGTCATCCACTTCGATGCCCACCTGGACACCTGGGACACGCATTTCGGAGCTCCGATCTGGCACGGGTCTCCGTTTCGACGCGCAGCCGAGGAAGGACTGCTCGATGTCGAAAGATGCATCCACGTTGGACTCCGGGGTGGTGTCTACGACAAGGACGAACTTGAAGCCGACGGAGTGCTGGGATTCCAAATCATCCGCGCTGACGACTACGAAACAGATGGAGCAGCGACGATCGTCGAGCGCATCCGCAATCGTGTCGAGGGTGGGCCGATCTACATCTCCATCGATATCGACGTCCTCGACCCGGCCCACGCGCCAGCCACCGGCACTCCGGAAGTCGCCGGACTCTCCACCCGAGAGTTATTCGCCACCCTTCGAGGGCTGACGGGCATCGGGATCCTGGGTGCCGACATCGTAGAAGTGGCGCCAGCCTACGACCACGCAGCGTTGACAGGGCTCGTAGCGGCGCACACCGCCTGGGAAGTGCTCTCACTCATGGCCTATGACAAAGAGCACTTCGGCCTCTAACAAACTGGCTCCGAAAACGTATGGCCACCGGGAATCGAACTCACAGAAGAATGGGGCAGCCGGTTAGCACCGTCCGAAGAGGTTCGCCTGTGCCACCGCTACCATTGTGACCTTTGCGCCGGCGGCGCGATTTGCCGCTGAAGTGGCGCGATCTGCCATTGATGCATTG
This sequence comes from Cryobacterium breve, assembly GCF_027594785.1. GTDB lineage: Bacteria > Actinomycetota > Actinomycetes > Actinomycetales > Microbacteriaceae > Cryobacterium > Cryobacterium breve_A. The sequence goes on along the minus strand of NZ_CP075584.1, from coordinate 271,346 downwards.
TGCGAGAGCGGCCAGGCTGGTATTTCGTCGTCAACAGCGCCAGCACCCAGCAGAGGAAAGTTTGACTATGACCACCGTTCTTGTCACCGGAGCCTCTGCCTTCATCGCGAAGCACATCATCCGTGAACTACTAGAAAACGACTACACGGTTAAGGCGTCGGTTCGCTCGCCTCAAGGACGCCACCAGCTCGAAGTGCTTTTTCCGGATGCCCAACTCGGCTTTGTTACCTTGGACCTCCTGAAGGACGAGGGCTGGGCCGAGGCGTTTGAGGGTGTGGATGTGTTGATTCACACAGCCTCGTCCTTCCCGCAGGCCACACCCAAGGATCCTGAGGAGCTCATTCGGCCGGCCGTCGACGGAACCTTGCGTGCCCTCAAGGCCGCTCATTCGGCGGGCGTTCGACGTGTCGTGCTGACGTCAAGCTGCGCCGCGATCTACAAGGATGAAAACAAACCCAAGATGGCAATCTCAACCCGGGATAACTGGACCGATCCGTCGGGTCCTGACACCGCGGCATACGAGGCCTCCAAGACTCTTGCCGAACGAGCCTGCGTGGGACTTCGTTGCCCTGCACCCCGAAATGAAGCTCACCACAATCAATCCGGGCGGCGTATTCGGCCCGCCGATGGATGACCACTTCAGTACTTCACTGTTCTACATCGAAGAGTTTCTTTCGGGTCGAGTGCCCGCCGTGCCGCACATGAATGCCCCGGGCGTGGACGTTCGCGACGTTGCTCGCATGCACGTGCGGGCGATTGACAACGAAGCCACTGTTGGTCTTCGTTTCCCCGCCGTGGCCGGGGCCCACTATCTGGTCGACATCACCAGGGCGCTCAAGTTGGCCCACCCGGACCGCAGGATTCCCACCCGAGAATTACCCAGCTGGCTGATTCGGTTCATGAGCCAGTTCATCCCAGTGCTCCGAGCCGCGCGCAACGACCTGGGCCGTAATATGGCTGTCGTGGGAACAGATGCCCCGGAAGTCATGGGCTTCGAGTACATCCCCTTCCACGAGTCGGTGCGGGCGTCGGCCCAGTTCTTGGTCGAACGCGGCAAGTAGCGATTGACACTCTCAATTTGATCCCTTGGTCACAACCCGGTGATCACGGGGCGAACGAAGAAGGTTTGAGCGCATGAACGACGCAGAGAAATATCGGGTCAACCCCGGCCTCAAACTACTTCTCAGTGATGCCGGTATCAACCCCGACGACGTGCTGCGCCGAGCCATGCTCCCGCACGACCTGTTCGCCGGGGAGAAGGCCTGGCTTACCCCCGAGGAATTCTTTCGTCTGTGGGGGGCAATAGAAGACGAGGCGGATGATCCATTGCTGCCGATTCGCATCGGCCAGTCAATCTCGGTGGAGACGTTCGATCCTCTTGCCTTCGCTGCCCTGTGTAGCCGAGACCTCAACTCGGCAGCCCACCGGGTGGCAGGGTATAAGCGCATCGTAGGGCCGATGCGCTTGGTCGTCGAGACCACCCCGGCCGAGACCTCCATGGAACTGCAGTGGCCAGACTCGACCGTTGCGCCACCGTCCTTGGCGATGGTCGACCTGGTGTTCATCGTCGCGCTTGCTCGCATCGCGACGCGTTCGTCGATCCGGCCACTTAGGGTCTCGAGCCTCGTCCCTCCGGAGCACACCGACGAATATGCGGACTTTCTCGGCGTAGCCGTCTCACAGGGAATCTCCTACAAGGTCATTTTTTCTGCGGCGGATGCGGCCCGCCCCTTTCTGACTGTCAATGAGCCGATGTGGCAGACGTTCGAACCTCAATTGCGTCTTCGGCTCGCGGAGCCTGCAACCCGGCGCTTCCTCGGCGGAACGGGTGCGGTCCGCGCTCGTGGAACTGCTGCCGACTGGCGACGGTTCGATGATGGGAGTCGCCCGCGAGCTGTCGCTGAGTACTCGGAGCATGCAGCGTAAGTTGAAGGCAGAGGGTACAAGCTTCCAGGAGATCCTGCATCGCACGCGCGAGGCTCTCGCTCGGCACTACCTCTCACAGGAGGCCATGACCACCGGCGAGATCGCCTTCCTCCTTGGGTTCGACGACCCGCGTTCCTTCTACCGAGCCTTCCAGTCCTGGACTGGCCTAACTCCACGAAGCGCCGAGCTCGAGGCGGTCTGAGCCATTTGCCTGCGGGCTCTGCGCGGTCACTTCGCGAATGGTGAAGTGCTCGAAGAAGGGCAGCACGAGCACGCGCAGCTACCGCTTGTAGGTGCCCTTGGTCCGTGGGCACGGTCCACGTCGAGCATCACGTCCTCGAGCCAGGCCTCGGAAAGCATCGGGAAGGGCGAGCCCGCGTTCAGCGAGTCACCGACCCCGTCGAGTCCTCTTCACTATTTACTCAAGTCTCGCGAGAAACGACCGAACTAAAAATCTTGGTCAAAAGACACTTTTTGGTAGGGCGGCCGGGACTTGCACCGGGGACCGACGGATTTAGCCTGAGGGGGCTTCCTCCACTCGCCTCACCTCGATAGACCTCGACATGCCTCGACCTGACCGGGAATTCCTTGTTCTGTTTGCTTCCAAACGAGCGTCGACCGTATGGCCGGTGAGGGCGCGGCTGATGTGGAATCGAGCTTGGCGGACGTCGACGATGTCGTTCAGGGCGACCCTGGTACGGTGCACGCTTAGGCCCGCGGCAGGTTCGGCGATCATGCTGACCAATTAGAGGGCGAGGAGCCTCGCGAGCCAAACCGATTCACCAATCCATTTGTCGGCAATGTAAAGAACAAGGTAGACGGGGTCGGCCTGCATGACATTCAGCGTCCGCCGACCGCCACGGAGAAGGCGTCTCCCCCGTACTTTGCGTTAGCAACGCTCATGATGGCCGGCCACATCCGGTGTCGGGCGGTAGCGGCTTGCTGGCCGTTGAAGTAAGTGGTGCGCTGGTCCTTGTCACCAGTGACGCTCATCACGCCGACGACGGTGGCGACCTTGCTGCTCGCTCCGCCCATCCAGGTGTCCTTGTTGCCGTCTGTGGTTCCAGTCTTGCCGATCATCGGTACCTTCGGGCTCGTGGCGCCATAGGACTGCGTCGCGGTTCCCCTCGTCATGACCTGTTGCATCGCGGTCGCCATTCCTGCCGCGATCGTGGGGTCAACCGACTGGTGACAATCGCTAGCCGGCACCGGGAGGGCCGTTCCATCGGATCCGGTGATGTGGTCGATCACGATCGGGCTGCAGGTGGTGCCCTTGTTGGCGATGCCCGCGAAGGCGACCGCCATGCTCAGCGGCGCGACCTCATTGGTGCCGAGCACCGCGGAGGCACCCTGCTCGAGCGGGGCGCCGTCGGCGCGGGTCACGTCGAATGCTTCGGCGGTCTTGCGGATGGCGCACAGGTCGAGTTTCTTCGCCATGCCGATGAAGCCGGTGTTGATCGAGTTGATCGTGGACTCAAGGGCACTGTAGTTCGAGCCGGTTTCGGACGATGAGTCGTTCTTGGGGTTGTAGCCGGGGAAGCTCACGGTGCCGCCGGCCGCACAGCTGTCGCGGAAGGTGCCCCAGTTGGACTTGATGCGAGAGTCGACCCGCTCATTGAGGGAATGCCCCTCGGTGAGCCACTCGGCGAGGGTGAACAGCTTGTACATGGATCCGGGCTGGAACCCGCTGGACCCGCCCTGGTCGATGTTGGTGTTGTAGTTGATACCGGTGTAATTCGCTCCGGTCGCCTGGACGGCCGGGTCCTGGCTGTAGTCCTTGTTCTGCGCCATGGCGAGCACCTTCCCGGTACCGACGCCGACGCTCACGGCCACGCCGCCGACGTCCCAGCCGGGGAACGTCGAGGGTACGTTGGCCTTGACGGTGGCCTCTGCCGCCTGCTGCAGGTCGAGGTCGAGAGTCGTATAGACGTTGTAGCCCCCGCGTCGGAAGCTCGCCATCCGGGTGGTGTCGTCAGCGCCGAAGACTGGGTTGTTCTGCAGGGTGTTCACGACGAGGTCGCAGAAGTACGCGCTGCCGCCGGCGGTCTGGCAGCCGGTCGACGGCACGTGGATGCTCGGTTCGATCGGGGCGGCGATCGCGGCGTCGTGGTCGGCCTGGTTGATCTTGCCGTACTTGAGCATCTCGCCGAGGATGTAGTCGCGGCGGTCCTTGTTCGCGGCGTAGCCGTTCGCTGCACCGTTGGTCGCGCTGTCGGGCTGGTCGAGCTGGAACTTGACCGGGTTGTTCACGATCGCCACGAGGCTCGCCGCCTGCGGCAGAGTCAGCGTCGCGGCGGTCGCACCGAAGTAGTACTCCGCCGCGGACTCGATGCCGTAGACCGTGCCGCCGAAGCCGGTGATGTTCAGGTACGAGCGGAGGATGTCGTCCTTGCCGTACTTTTTCTCAACGCCGATCGCGAGGCGCATCTCCTTGAGCTTGCGGTCGGGAGTGGTTGCGGTCGCCGTGTCATAGCAGTCCGACCTCTTTTTGGCATCTGTGAGGACTTCGCACTCTTGCACGAGGACGTTCTTGACGTATTGCTGTGTGATCGACGATCCACCGCGGGCGGTTCCACTCGCGATGGTCGTGACGAGCCCGGTCACGGTGCCTTGAAGGTCGACGCCGCCGTGCTCGTAGAAGCGGGGGTCTTCACCGGAGGTCGCGGCGTCTTTCACGAACTGGTTGATCGCATCCGAGGCGACCTCGACCCGGTTCTGGTCGTAGAACGAGGCCAGAAGCGTCGCGGTTCCGTCGGCGCGCGTCGCGTAGATGTTGCTCTTCTGCGAGAGCTGGTCGATCTTGAGATTGTCGGGGAGGTTCTCGAAGACGTTGATCGTGTCCGTCGCTGCCACACCCGATAGAGCGAGAGCGGGAGTGACCGCGGCCGTCACGAGAACACCGGCGATGGCACTCATCGCAACGAATCCGAGAAGGCCGCCCAGGGTACCGCGAGACTTTCCAGTTGTTGCACGCATATTGGGTACCTTACGGACCAGATCTGGGATGACATGGAGATCTTGTGCGGTGAGGTGCCCTGAAAATGAGGGTTCCCTCAAAATGGAGGTCTATTTCAGCTCATGGCAGCCGTTGCCGGGATAGTGCTCAGCGCCGGCTTCCGCACGGCCGATCCACGGCTCGTCGATAGTGCAAAATCACGGTGATTTTCGCGAAGTGTGGGCACGATGTCGGCACGCGACAATCCGCTGCGACCCGGCGACGACACGCGGGACGAAATGGTCGCGCCGACGGTCCGAGTTCAGGACGTGAAGGCCTTCCTTAAGACCCCCAGGGGTAAATGGCCGAGGGTTTCAGCCGATGGCAACCAAGACCGTATCGAGGGCTACTCCGCCGGCATGATCAGCCGGGGACTCGGGATCGGTGGCCAGGTCGCGGCTGACAGTCTCGCAGCGCAGGATCCGTTCTTGTCCCACGATCGAGGATAGGAGTTCGGGCGTATAGAGAATGTCGGGATTGCCTGGGCCGGGGCCTCCTGCGTTTATGTTGCCTCGGTCGTGACCGAGGACAAGGAGGTGCCCGCCCGGAGCGAGCCAGCCAAGCGCCCTGGCCAATACGATTCGGAACAGTTCCTCCGGCAGGTGAAGGTACATTACCGTGACCAGGTCAAAGCGTTCCTCGGTTTGCCAGGTCGTGGCATCCGCGACCAGCCAGTCCACATCGACGCCGGCCGCCCGCGCGTGCTCCCGGGCCTGGGCGATTGCCTCGGCGGAGAAGTCAAGCCCGGTTACGTGCCAGCCGCGGTTGGCCAGCCAGATCGCGTTACGGCCGTCGCCTGAGGCCAGGTCGAGGGCACGCCCAGGGGTCCAGGGCGCAACAATGTCCTGCACGAGCTTCGCCGGCATGGCCGACCAGAGCCGGGCGTGGTCGCCGTCCTGTGCCTGCCGGTAACGGCTATCCCACTCGTTCGCGTCCATTGGGGAGTCCCTTCGATCAATCCGGCTTCCGGCGCGGCAATTTTCGCACGGTTCGCTGCCGGGGACTGAGCGACGCACGCGCTTACCCGTCCTAAATGCCGCGAGCCACTGACCGGACTCCATCGGCACATAGTCCGCGTCAGTCGATGCCGAGGAACCGTCTCCGCCCGAGGAGGTATTCCACGACGACAGCACCCGCAACCGCAAGCGTCATGGGGATCAGCAGCGCCGGCCCCTGCCCGGTGAATTCGAGCACCAGGACCACAGCGGTCAGGGGGCGCGCATGGCACCTCCGAGAAAGGCCGCTGCGCCGACGAGGGCGAAGGCCGCCGCCGGGGTCCCGGGCCACAACACGTCCCAGAGTCCTCCGGTCACGATGCCGAACGCGGCGCCAATTGCGAGGGAGGGCGTCAGCGTTCCTCCGGCAGCACCGCTCCCGATCGTGCCGATCGTGGCCCCCACCTTGGCGACGAGCAGCACCGCCACCAGCCCGATCGGCAGGATTGCGTCGAATGCGGTCTGGCCGAGTGATCGCCCATTGCCAAGGATTTCCGGGAGAACGAGCGACAACAGTCCAATGGCCGCGAACACCAGCGGCATGACGACAAGAATCCTCCAGCCCTGCGGACGCCGCTTTTCAGACCAGGCGGCCAGGCGCACGAAACCGACGGCAGCGATTCCGATCACGGGCCCGGCAAGAAGGGACCACACCATCAGGGAAGCTGTTTGGGTGAACTGCGGCACGGAATACAGCGGGGTCGTGGGCACAACGATTTGGGCGACCAATGTTGCGATCGCGGACGTGGCCAGGGCCGGCAAGACGGTGGCGAGACTGACCTCGGCGAGCAGGATCTCGACGGTGAAGAGCGCTCCCCCGAGCGGGACATTGTAGACGGCGGCGAGCCCTGCGCCTGCGCCGCACGCGACGAGGACACGACGTTCGCGGGCATTGATGCCGGCCTTCTCACTGAGCCAGCCCGCACACAGTGCACCCAGCTCGCGGGGGGCCATTTCACGGCCGATGGATGCACCCAGGCCCACGATCACGATCTGCAGCGCCGAGTTGGCCAGGGTCGCGAGCACGGGCATCCGCTCGCCCGCGACGCTTCGATCCACCGCGACGATGGGTCTCCCCCATCGGCGGAGCGCCCACCAGCCCAGTGCACCGATCACGCCCGCGACGAATAGGGCGATCACGCGTGTTTGCGGTGAGGAGTGGGCCAGGCCGTCGAGGTAGGTGCCTTCCGAATAGCCGTAGGCGAGGTGCTGGATCGTTCGAAGGAGCACGCTGACCGCGAGGCCGCCGATTCCTGCCCCGATGCCGACGAGCGCCGTGACCACGACGATTCGGGCGACCCACGACGGAGTAACCGAATTCGACACGGGTCTCACGTTTCGATCGTAGCGTTCGGGATCGCCCCGCTGGGTGGGCCGGTCGTCCAGCGGTCGCAACTTTATGAGAACCCTCCCAGCATCCGCTCTCGAGGGCTGCGCTGGTGGGGTGATTCAAGCGGGCCAGCATAAGCTTTTGGCGGTTCGAGACATCGGACTTCTCCGGGACCTCTGGGAGACCTTCGTCTGCCAGCTGCGCACATGCGCACGATCGAAAGGTGAACGCGGTGGTTCACGCCAGCATTCCGAGCCCATCCATCAGCTATTTCGATCTGGGGCCCCTGCGTGTGCATTTCTATGCGCTGTGCATCCTGACCGGAATCGTCATCGCCGTCTGGTTGTCCTCGGCCCGGTTGACGGCCCGTGGCGGCAAGCCGGGCATGGTGATGGACATCGCCATGTGGACGGTCCCGATCGGAATCGTCGGTGGTCGCCTCTACCACGTCGTCACTCATCCCACCGATTACTTCTTCCCCGGCGCGGACCTGTGGAAGGTGCTGTTCGTCTGGGAGGGCGGACTCGCGATCTTCGGTTCGATCCTGTTCGGCAGTATCGGAGCCTATATTGGCTGCCGCCGGGCGGGAATCAGATTCTTCTCGTTCGCGGACGCGCTCGCTCCCGGCCTGCTCCTCGCTCAGGCGTTCGGCCGTTTCGGGAACTACTTCAACCATGAGCTTTATGGTGGCCCGACGACCCTCCCCTGGGGACTCGAGATCGAGTCGACGAACCCGGCCTTCCCTGCCGGGTTGCCGGCCGGGACACTCTTCCAGCCGCTCTTCCTCTACGAGATGATCTGGAACACGATCGGTGTCGTGCTGATCATCGTCGTGCTCGAGCGCCGCTTCAACCTCCGCTGGGGCAAGGCCCTCGGCTTCTACCTGCTCTGGTACGGCGTCGGACGGGCGTTCCTCGAGTCGCTCCGTCTGGACCCGACCGAGTATTTCCTGTTCGGCCTCAAGATCAACGTGGACATCGCGCTCCTCGCCGCCATCGCCGGGATCGTCCTCATCCTCGTCCAGACCCGACGCCACCCCGGACCGGAACTGTCGATCTATCGGAATCCGGAGGAGCCCGCGATCGACGACCTGCCCGCGACGGATGCCTCGTCCGGCTCAGACGCGGATGTACGCCCAGCCCTCGAACTGCCGAACGGTCAGATGAGCGACAGCCGCAGGGACGACTGACACACTCGGCAGCAGATCAGCAGCATCCAGCCCGACAGACCGGCTCCGTGTCGTCGGCTGTCCCGGCCTCCGTCACGGACGGCCGCCGGCTCTCGGGAACAACGGGCGGCACGTGGTGCATACTTCGCCATCCTCGGTGCCATCGATGTCGCCTGGCGCACCTGACCGGCGCTGGCTACGTGTTGCCTTGTGTTCGCTGTTCAGCCGGGCCAGCAAAGCCCACACCAACACCGCGATCGCCGCGACGCCGACGACAGGACGAATGCCCGGCTCGAGCAGAGGCACGGCGGTGCGCAGATCGGTCGACAGATAGAGCGAGATCAGGCCGAGCGCCGGCCAGCGCAGGTCACACAGGGTGGCATCCGCACCGATGGGCGCATCGACGTAGCTGGCCGCGACCAGACCGACCAGTCCGGCACCCAGGCTGTGATCACTGTTTTCATGGTGTCACTTGATACCCCCATAGGTATTTTCTTGACGTCAAACTCAATACCCCCTGAGGTATAGGAGTATGGTTCAGATCAACAGCAACGAAGCTGGGATTGAGGGGTCTGAAATGGCACGAGTCGTCATTCTGGGAGCCGGGGTTTCCGGCCACACCGCAGCACTGTTCCTGAAGCGGCGCCTGGGCAGGAACCATGAGGTCGTGGTGGTGTCACCGAACTCGAACTGGAACTGGATCCCCTCGAACATCTGGGTCGGAGTCGGCAAGATGAGCCCCGACAAGGTGGTCTTCCCTCTCGCCCCGATCTACCGACGGAAGAAGATCGTCTTCCGCCAGGCCAGGGCCGTCGCACTGCGACCGGACGGGGATACCGACAGCCCCCGCGGAGCCGTCGATGTCGTATACACCGACCCGAAGCGGGCCGGCCAGATCGAACGCATCCGCTATGACTACCTCATCAACGCGACGGGCCCCCGGCTGAACTTCGCAGCGACCCCGGGCCTCGGCCCGGATGCCGGTCACACCGTGTCGGTCTGCACGCCCAGCCACGCCGTCGAGGCGGCCAAGCACCTGGCCACCGTCATCGAGACACTGAAGACCGGCCGACGGCAGACCCTGGTGATCGGAGTGGGCCACGGAACCTGCACCTGCGAGGGAGCAGCATTCGAGTACGCCTTCAATGTCGAACATGAACTCCGCGCGGCAGGGGTTCGGGAGCGAGCCGAGGTCATCTACCTGACCAACGAGCACGAGCTGGGCGATTTCGGCGTCGGCGGCATGACCTTCAGCCAGGGCGACCACAGGATCACGAGCGAGGCCTGGATGGAATCGCTCTTCCGCGAACGGAAGATGAAGGCGATCACCCAGGCCGCGGTCACCGAAATCGAACCCGGCCTCATCCACTACCGGCAGATCGACGGCACGGACAACACCCAGCCGTTCGATTTCGCCATGCTTCTCCCCCCGTTCCGCGGCGTGAACCTTGAGGCCTTCGACAGAGACGGAGCCGACATCACGGGTTCGATCTTCGCCCCTAGCGGGTTCATGCGGGTAGACGCGAACTACGAAGCCAAACCCTTCGACCAGTGGTCGGCGCAGGACTGGCCCAAGACCTACCAGAACCCGCTGCACCACAACGTGTTCGGGATCGGGATCGCGTTTGCCCCGCCGCATGCGATTTCCCGCCCCTATTCGACCCCCGACGGCGTCCTGGTCGCCCCGGCGCCGCCCCGCACCGGTATGCCCTCAGGATCGATGGGGAAGGCCGTGGCTATGACCATTTCGGACATGATCCTGAACGGCTCCACCGAGCCAACCCACACGGCTTCGATGGGCGAGATGGCGGCCGCCTGCATCGCCTCGACGGGAACGGGAATGCTCTCCGGTACCGCGGCGGCCATGTCGATGTCGCCCATCGTGCCGGACTACTCCCGGCACCCGAACACGGCCGGCCGCGATCCCAAGGAGACAACCGGCGACATCGGGCTCGCAGCGCACTGGGTGAAACGGATGCTGCACACCCTCTTCATCTACAAGGCCAAGGCATACCCGCTCTGGTACCTCATCCCCGAATAACCCGCCTCAACGACACGATCAACGGAGACCAGCATGGATAACGCCCAGGCTCTAATCGATACGGCGCCGCTACCGGGGATGCGCGAGCCTGCGACGCCGGAGCAACGTCGTCCAGCAGTTCATTCGCTTCCTGAGCCTGAACTGGACGATGTACCGACTCGCCAAACATCACGACTAGCGAGCCCTGACACCCACGGCCGGCGTCGGCGTCGGCGGGGTACACCTGCTCCAGCGCGACCGCTCGGGACATTCGGCGAGGAGGCGCTCGACCGCGTCAACCCTGCCGGCAAGATAGTCCGCCCACGCCGGCGCCGCGCGACAGCGTGCACAGCGACTGGCCGCCGGAATCGGCGGCCAGTCGCTCGAGCGCCTCGCCCGGTTGTGCCCAAGGCGCAGCGGTCTAGCGGCCATGAGAACGAAGGCTCGACCAAGGTGGGCTTTTTCGCCCGGTTGTTCTCCGCCCGCTGATTGGGTCCCGTACTGCCACCAGGCTTGCCGGGCCGCTTAAAGGCTGGGGGCTGAGGTTCCCTGTGTTTGCGTTCCCTGCGCGCCAGGCGCCGGATCGGCACCGCCCATGACCTTGTCCGAGGCCGATCTCGGACCGCGCTCTACACGGGCGCTCATATGTACTGAGTTCCGCCCCGCATTCTTTGCGGCGTACATTGCGTCGTCGGCCTCGGCCAGGAGTGCGGCGAGGTTGCCCTCTGTGCTGCCGTCTCCGATACTGCAGCCCACGCTAACTGTCACCGCCATGTCGCGGTGCGTCGTCTCCACGATGCTCCGAACGTGCTCCGCAAGGGCCAAGAGGTGCGCCCGGTCGGGAACGACGACGAAGAGAGCGAATTCTTCCCCGCCCAGCCGAACGAGAAGGTCGCTTGTGCGCGTTCCTCGCTCGATCGCACCCACGGTGTCGGTCAGCACCTGGTCGCCGCGTTGGTGCCCGTAAGTGTCGTTCACGGCCTTGAAATGATCCAGATCGAGCACGAGACAGCCGAATTCCTGGCCGGTTCGCTGTGCGAGTTCGCTCAGTGAGGGCACCCGATCGGCCATCCCACGGCGATTGACCGCTCCGGTGAGAGGGTCAGTCAGTGTGAGGTCGATAGCGCTGTCCCGCTCAGCCTTCAGGAAGCGTCGGAGCATCATCACTACCAGTGTGGCGGCAACGGTCATACCAACGAAAGTTGCGGCAGTCATCGGAGCCTCTGACGACCTCAGGAAGATAATCGAAATGCCCAGCGACATCGCCACCGCGCCGTAGATACTGGCGGGAACTACATCTACCACCGCCGCCACCGCGACCGACAGGATCAAGAAGGTGAAAGCGCTCACGGTGGCAAGGGCCACGGATGTCACAGTGAGCCCGGAGACCATGGAACCCGCGAGCGACAACACGAGCACAGCTGCGATGATCGGACGGCTTAGATACCGGTGCCGATACGACACGATCAGGAGGACGACCAGCGCGCCGGCGATGCCCAGCAGAAGCAGCGTCGCGGGCTGGGCATGTCCGACGAAGAATCCTGCGATGACCACAGCGCGCCCGGCCACGATCACGACGAGCGCGCGCAATACCGTGGCGCGGAACCTCTGGAACGAGGGAGTCTGCTGCATCAGCTTGCCTGTCTTCCCCCGCCCCAGTGACAAGTTCGAAGCTCAGCTTAGTGATTGACCGGCCCCGGAATCGGCCCCACGTCCGCGTCTCACTTCCCGAACGTCATTGGCATCTCAGGCTCGATCGGCGTGAGCCTTCCGAGTCCGCGATGCCGACAAGGCCGGCGGTAGGTCCGTTCCATCCAAATCACGCTCACGATCCGCAGTCTCAACAGTGTCGGCGCGGAAAAACACATCGAACTTCAGACCCACGCCACGCGACACGCGCCGACTCAACGACTACGGCAAATCTCCTCATCAGGGAGACGAATTTAACGAGCCGGCGACGCGATCCGAGCGAATAAGTGGTGAATAAAAGTGCGCAGCATCACGTGCCACAATCCAGAGCCAAAGAAACGTGCAGATCAGCGCGCATTCTCGAGACCACGCGTCACTTGAACCCAGGACCGTTCGCAGTACCGGGCGAGTCGCCACCAAACAAGAAAATATAAGTGCCGGTCAGCCTGTTGTTCTGCTCCACCCGCGCGACGCAGAGTCGAGTCCTCTTGACTATTTACTCAAGTCTCGCAAGGAACGACCAAACTAAAAATTCTGGTCAGAATGCACTTTCCAGTAGGGCGGCCGGGACTTGAACCCGGGACCGACGGATTATGAGTCCGCTGCTCTAACCAGCTGAGCTACCGCCCCCAACCGCGGTCACTCCGGGGAGTGGGCGGCGGCCTCTGACGTGATCGCATCGACCACCGGTTCCCCACGATACAGGCTCTCGAAAGTGTCGAGCGTGCGATTGATGTCGTGGGCACCGATCAGCCTGAGCGACTCGTGCTTGAGAGCGTCGAGTGCCTCCGGGGCGGCCGTGAGCACGAGGGTCAGCTTGTCAGCCAGATCCTGAGCGCTGCCCGGTTCAAAGAGGTACCCGTTCTGCTCGTCGTGGACGAGGTGCGGCAACGCCATCGCGTTGGCGGCAACGATCGGCAGGCCTGAGGCCATCGCCTCCATGGTCGCGATGCTCTGCAGGCTCGGCGATCGACGGCATCGCGAACAGGGTCGCGCGGGTGTACGCGTCGCGCAGTTCCTCATCGGTGACATAACCGCGGAAGACGACCCGCTTGCTGATCCCGAGGCTCTGGGCGAGGTGCTCGAGGTTGCGCTTCTGGTCGCCGCCGCCCACGATCTCGACCTGGGCATCCAGTTCGGGCGCGAGCAGTGTCACAGCCTGCAGAAGCACATCGATCTGCTTCTCACTCGTCACACGGCCGACGAAGAGGATCCGATTCTCGGTGCGCGGCTCGAAGGACGGCGAATAGTTGTGGGCGTCGATGCCACACGAGATCGCGAGCACACCCTCGAGTCCGGTGTACTTCTCCAGGAACTCGGCGGCGCGCACGGTCGGCGTCGTGACGGCTTCCGCCCGGCCGAAGGTGCGGCGAGCGGCCTTCCAGGCCATCTTGATCAGCCGCTCGTGCATGCTCTTCCGGAATGAGCGTGAATTCGAGCATGTTCTCGGGCATGAAGTGGTTCGTGCCGATGATGCGGATGCCGCGCTTCGCTGCCTCGATCGTGACGCCGCGACCGATGTTGATGTGGGACTGGAAGTGCACGACATCCGGCTTGAAGGTGTCCAGGATTCGACGGCTCTCCGCATGGATCAGCCACGGCAACGCGTAGCGGAGCCAGTCGTGCGGGTACCAGCGCCAGCTCTTGATCCGGTGCACAAGGAACGTCTGGCCCTCGTGCTCTTCGGTCCAGGTGCCGTGCTTGGCCGAGGCCGCCGGCGCGAACACCTGCACCTCGTGGCCGCGGGAGGTCAGGCCGGCGGCGAGACGCTCGGCGAACTTCGCAGCACCGTTGACATCAGGTGCGAACGTGTCGCAAGCGATGAGGACCTTGATCGGCTTTTTCGAACCCGGTGCCACAGGGGTCGAACCTAGTGGCGAAGCGGTCGAGTCTGACAAAGTGAGGGTGTCCCAACGTGTGTGGGCCGGAGGTCGTCATCCGGCGGTAATTCAGGTCTTGGACGGCACGAAAGCGGCCGACATCTCCTAGCACCCTATTCTAGATCCGCATGTTCTCGCCCAACCTCGGCGACGGCGCGCCCTATTCCGATACGGTAACGGATGCCTGCGGGTGGTGCCGAGACAGCAGAATGACACCCCAGATTGCGATGGCGCCTGCGACTGCGAACGCGACTCCCGCCCACACGGGGGCTTGGGCGATCTCGCCGAGGACGACGATGCCGATTCCTACCGCCACCAGGGGATCGATCACGGTCAGGCCGGCGATCACGAGATCGGGCGGTCCAGACGAGTACGCGTTCTGCACGAAGTAAGCGCCGAGAGCCGCCGCGAGGAGCAGGCCTGCAACGCAGGTGAGCGTGAGCCACTCGAAATTGCCGTTCTGGGTGCGGTTGATGATCACCTTGGCGAGGGTCGCGACGAAGCCATAGAGCACACCGGCGCCTGTGATGTAGAAAATCGCCTTGAACTGGGTGTGCAGCAACGCGAACGCGACAACGAAGGTGACGAGCACGCAGCCGAGCACGATCAGGATGGTGATGAGGTTCTTGTCGGTGACGGGCTTGTCGACGGCGAAGAAGGCGGCGACGGTGACGAAGAGTCCGATACCGCCGACGCAGAGCGCGATCGCGATCTTCGAGGCCCGGTTGACCGGGGTCTTGGTCACCCGGGCATTGACGATCGACGTGATCACGAGGGCGACGGCACCGAGGGGCTGCACCACGATGATCGGGGCGAAAGCCAGGCTCGAGAGCTGGAAGACGATGGCGAGGCCGAGCATGAGAGTGCCGATCACCCAGGACGGCCGACGCAGCAGGAGCAGCAACTGGTGCGGGTCGAGCCCTCCCGTGACCGCAACGGTGTTGGCCTCAACCTTGTTCACGCCCCGGTGCTGGAACTGGGCTCCGAGCGACAGGAACACTCCGCCGATCAGGGCGAGCGGTATGCCGATCGCCTGGCGAGGGTCGACGGGGAGGTCGACGGTGAAGTCAATCAGGTCGAGGTGCACTCAACGACCCTACGACGGAACAGCCCGATATCCTTGCTGAATGGCCGTTCGCTCAATTGTTATTTTCGGGGACCCCGTCCTCCACACCCCCGCCAAGCCCGTCGAGACCTTCGACCAAGAGCTCCGCGATCTCGTCCAGGACATGTTCGAGACGATGGACGCGGCCCCCGGGGTCGGCCTAGCCGGCCCGCAGGTCGGCATCCCGCTGCGCCTGTTCACCTACGGCTACCTCGACGACGACAACCGGCAGTGGCGCGGCGTCGCGATCAACCCCGAGCTCTGGATCACTCCAGTCCCTGCCGGAGAGGCGGATGAGGACGAGGACGTCGAGGGGTGCCTCTCGTACCCGGGCGAGCGATTCCCGCTGCTCCGTTCCCCGCGGGCGATCCTCCGCGCCGTGGACCTCGACCAGAAGCCGTTCGAAATCCACGCAGACGGCTGGCTCGCCCGAATTTTCCAGCATGAATACGACCACCTCGACGGCACGGTGTATGTGGACCGCCTCGAGCACTTCTACGCGAAGATCGCCACGAAGGTCACCCGCAAGCGCGGCTGGGGCGGTCCGGGCCTCGCCTGGATGCCGGGAGTCGACAACCTCGACGAATAGGGTCAGAAAAGGGCGCGGATGCCTGCGGCTACGAGTGCGGCCGCGATCACGACGACGATGAACGGCACCCGCAGGGCGAACAGGACGACCGCGACGAGGACGGCGGGCACCCGGGCGTCGAGGGTCACTCCTGTCCCCGAGCCGAGCGTCTGCACCGCGATCAGGGCCGCGAGCAGGGCGACGGTCACGAGTTCGCTGATTCTCGCCGGGGCCGGCTTTCTCAGCACCGCGGCCGGCACGAGGTAGCCGGCGATCTTGAGCAGCACACAGGCGATGGATGCCGCGATCACGATCTGCCAGAGGGTCACCGGCCACTCCCCCGCGGTGAAGTTCCAGGCTCTGTGCCGGGCTCTGCGCCTGCTTCTGTGCCGGGCTCTGTGCCTGCTTCTGTGCCGGGCTCTGTGACGGAGCGCTCGCCCGCCCAGTTGAACCAGCCGACGACGACCGCGACGAGCGCTGCTGCGAGCACGGGCAGCCCCGGCGCGAGAACGGGCGTCAGGGCCGTGGCTACGACGAAGGCGGCCACCGCGACGACGAGGGCCTGCCGTCGCCTCAGGCGCGGCCAGAGCAGGCCGACGAAGACGGCCGCGGCCGCGGCATCGAGGCCGTACGAGCGGGTGTCGCCGAGGGTGTTGCCGATCAGGCCGCCGACGAAGGTCGTGAGGTTCCAGCCGGCGAACACGATAAGGCCCGTCACCCAGAATCCGCGGCGGCTCGACCGGGCCGTCGGCTGGGCGAGTGCGACGGCCGTCGATTCGTCGATGGTGATCCACGCGGCCGCGAACCGGCGCAGCCAGCCGCGGCCGACGATGGGCGCGGTACGAATGCCGTAGAGGCCGTTCCGGGTGCCGAGCAAGGCTGCGCCGGCGATCGCCGACGGCCCGGCGGCGACCCCGCCAGCCGCGAGCACGCCGATCAGGGCGAACTGGGAACCTCCGGAGAACATCACCAGGCTGAGGAACGCCGTCTGCCAGAGCGTGAGGCCGGACGCGACGGAGAGAGCGCCGAAGGAGAGCCCGTATGCGGCCGTCGCGACGCCGACGGCGATGCCCTCGCGCGTCGCGACGCGGTCGAGTGCCCGGGCGGCGAGCTCCTGGGCTGCGGCATCCCCGGCAGCGTCGGAGTCGGCAGCGTCGGAGTCGGAGTCGTCGGCAGGGACCTGGGCACTCATCCCGCTACCGGGAGAGGTTCACGCCGTGCACACCGTTGTGGTAGCGCAGGGACGGGAAGACCGCTGACACGGAGAAGCCGACTCCGGGGACGGTGCCCGCCGTGAAGGTGCCGCCGAAGAGCGCTGCGCGCTCGCGCATCTGGGTGATGCCCGCGCCGGACACGCTCTCGCTGAGCGCGTGCAGGTCGTCGTCGATCGTGTACCGGGTGCGCGCCGCGATCTCGTCGGGGTCGGAGCTCACCCGGCGTGCGGCCGCGCGGATGCCGTCGTCGTCGACGAGGAGCCTGCATGCCGTCCCTGGTCCAGGCGAAGGAGACGTTCGCCGCCGTGCCGCGACCGCCGTGGGTGAGGGCGTTGGCGAGTGCGCCCTGCAGGATCCGGAAGATCGCGAGTTCGGCGCCCGGCTTGAGTGGGAAGCGGTCACCGGATTCGGCGAAGCTCACCTCGAGGCCGGCGTCGCGCATCACCCGGAACAGGTTCCGCGCAGACTGGAGCCCCGGCTGGGGCGTGTCGACGGCTTCACCTTCGCGCACGATCGTGAGCACCCTGCGCATGTCGGCGAGGGCGACCCTGCCGTCCTCGACCAGGGCGGTCGCGACCCGGACCGCGCTCGCGGGGTCGTTCTCCGCCGTGTACCGGGCGCCCTCTGCCTGGGTGATCAGCCTGGCGACGTTCAGCACCGCGCCGTCCTGAAGCTCCCGGATGATCCCGAGGCGTCCGTTCTGCTCAGCGAGGAACAGTTCGAGGTCGATACGCATCCGCTCGGCCGCCGTGCGGTCGAAGATGATCCGGCGAAGGCGAACCGCCGTGACGAGCCAGAGCACGAGCATGACGACGACGACGGCGGCGAGCACGCCGGCTGCGAGAGGCCAGAACTCCACGGTGTCGCCTTTCCAGAACTTCCAGACGAAATGAGAAAACAGAATGCAAGAGAAATAGAAAAGGCCACCCGGGGTGGAGCCCTGAGTGGCCTTTCGCTCCCCGACTTGGACTCGAACCAAGAACCGTCGCATTAACAGTGCGATGCTCTGCCAATTGAGCTATCGAGGAAAAGCTGGAACAGCGTTTCCGCTTGAACAGCGTTATTACTTTACCAAGAATCGGCCGTTCGCCAAATCGAGGCCGCGAGGCGGTCGCCTCTCGGCGGTTCGGTGGCGGTTCGGCACCGGTTCGACACCGGCTCAGTACCCGCGCTGCGGGTCGACCACGCCGACGAAACGGCCGTCACCGAGGAAGGCTTGTACGTTGAGCCGGATCCGTTCGGCGAGGAGCGGTGCGGTCATCTCGGGCGTGTCTGCGGAGTGCGGCGTGATCAGGCAGCGCGGCTCCGTCCAGAGCGGATGCCCGTCGGGCAGCGGTTCCGGTTCGGTGACGTCGAGCGCTGCGCCGGCGATGCTCCCCGCGGCGAGGGCCGCGACGAGGGCATCGGTGTCGATGAGCGGACCGCGACCGACGTTGACGAGGTTGGCGTTCCGGTTCATCAGCGCGAGCTCGGGGGCGCCGATCAGGTGCCGGGTGTCCGCGGTGAGGGCGGCGGCGAGCACGACGACGTCGGCATCGGGGAGGACCTCGTGCAGAGCGCTCGTCTGGACCGTCCGCGCCGCCCCGGCCACAGGCTCGGTGGAACGCCGAACGACCGTCACCGTCGTTCCGAATGGTTCGAGCAGCCGGATGAGTTCGAGGGCGATGCCTCCTGCGCCGATGATCACGACATGGCGCCCGTAGAGGGACCGTCCCTCCGGCAGCGTGCTCCAGCTGTGGGCCCGCGCGCGCTTGGGCAGCACCCGCAGCAGCGCGAGGGTGAGGGTGAAGGCGTGCTCGGCGACGGGCTGGGCGTATGCGCCCTTTGCGCTCGTCCAGAGCAGGCCGGGGCGGTCCTGTTCGCCCAGGAGGTCGCTGAACGCGTCGACGCCGGCCCAGGGCAGCTGGACCCAGCCGATGCCCGGATTGTCGTCGAGGGCGGCACTCAGCTCGTCCGCCCGGCCGTAGGAGAGCCAGATCAGCCCGCGGGTCGCGCTCGAAAGCGGTTCGAGGACTCCCCCGGCCGCCTGCACGGCCCAGCTCGCGGTGTCTGCGGGGTGCGGGAGGATCGCAATCGGCCCGCCCGGTGGCCGTCGCCCGGCCGGGACGGCGGTGACCGTTCCGGCGAGAACGGCCTCGTGCTGGGCGGCCTCGTGCTGGGCCGGCTCAGGAATCGCTGTCATGGTGTCCGTCCTTGGTGAGTGCCGCCGCCAGGTCTGCGACGTAGGGATGCCACGGGTCGGCAAAGACCTCGTCGATCGTGCCGAGGCCGACGAGAACACCCTGGTGCATCACGGCGATCCGGTCGGCCACCCGTCGGAGCACGGCGAGGTCGGAGCCTGATCACGACGGCCGCGAAGGCTCGCTCGCGCTGGAGCTCACCGATCAGGTCGACGACGGCGTCACGGACGGTGACGTCGACGCCCGCGAGCGGCTCGTCCGCGATCAGGAGGGCAGGGCCGAGCACGAGCGAACGGGCGAGTGCGACGCGTTGCCGCTGGCCGCTGCTGAGCTCGTACGGGTATTTCGTGAGCACGGTGAGCGGCAGGCGCACGGCGTCCACCATGGTCGCCACGAGCGCACTGAGGGCAGCGGGCTGGTACCGGGCGTCGCGCTCGAGCACGGGCTCCGCGACGAGTTCGCCGACGTTGAGCGTTGCCGGAAGCGTCTGGCCGGCGTCCTGGGCCAGCATGCCGACCTCGAGGGTCAGCCTGGCGAGCTTCCGGCGACTGATGCCACGCAGCCGCAGGCCGAGCACGGTCGCCTCGCCGCCGATGATCTCCGGCCGAACGTCCGTGCTGCCCGCCGATCCCCCGCTCCCGGAGAGCACCCGGGCGAGGGTGCTCTTGCCTGAACCGCTTTCGCCGAGCACGCCGAGCACCTCGCCGGGGTTGACCCTCAGGGTGATCCCGCGCAGGGCCGCGAAGGAGTCGCTCGCTCCGTGGGCCGGATACGAGGCCGAAAGGTCATCCATCGCGATGGGAAAGGTCCATGCCGCGCCGCGAGTCATGCTTTCTATCCTGCCGTACGAAGCTCCCGCAACTTCTCACGGCGTTCGGCCTGTTCCACCGGGTCCGGAACGGGCAGCGAGGCGAGCAGGCGCTGCGTGTACGGATCCTTCGGGTCGCCGAGCACCTCAGCGCTCGTGCCCTCCTCGACGAGCTTGCCGTGGTACAGCACCGCGATGCGGTCGGCGAGGATATCCACGACGGCGAGGTCATGGCTGATGAAGAGAGCCGCGAAACCGAATTCACGCTGGAGGCTCCGCGAAGAGTTCCAGGACGCGGGCCTGAACGGAGACGTCGAGCGCCGAGGTGGGCTCGTCGGCGATCAGCAGGCTGGGTTCGAGGGCGAGTGCCCTCGCCAGGCTCGCGCGCTGCCGCTGGCCGCCGCTCAGCTCGTGCGGGTACCGATCGCCGTAACTGCGCGGGAGCTGGACAGCCTCGAGCAGCTCGTCGACCCTGGCCCGTGCCGCCGCCGGGTTCTTCGCCCGGCCGTGCACGATGAGGGGCTCAGCGACGCAGTCGGCAATGGTCAGCAGCGGGTTGAAGCTCGATGCCGGGTCCTGGAAGACGAAGCCGATGTCGCTGCGGAGCTTCTTGAAGGCGCGCTCCTTGAAACCGTTCATCTGATGGCCGTGCACGGTCAGGGAGCCGTCCGTCACCCGGGTCAGGCCGGCGATGGCGCGGCCGATCGTGGTCTTGCCGCTTCCGCTCTCTCCGACGAGCCCGAGCACTTCGCCAGGGCGGATGCTGAAGCTGACGCCGTCGACGGCGGTGAAACCTCCGCGGCCCAGCCGTCCCGGATACTCGATCCTCAGGTCCTTGGCGACGACGACGGGCGTCTCGACGGCCCAGCCGGGCTTCCGTGCGGTCGCCCGGTCGGCGGCGTGCACGACTCCCTGGCCGAGGTGCGGCACGGCGGCGAGCAGCTTCTTCGTGTAGGCGTTCTGCGGGGACGCGAACAGGGTGCGGGCATCCGCTTCTTCGACGACCTTGCCCTGGTACATCACCGCGACCCGGTCTGCGAGGTCGGCGACGACGCCCATGTTGTGGGTGATCAGCACGATCGCCGTGCCGAAGTCGTCGCGGCAGCGACGGAGCAGGTCGAGGATCTCGGCCTGGACGGTCACGTCGAGCGCGGTGGTCGGCTCGTCGGCGACGATCAGGCCGGGGTCGAACACGAGGGCCATGGCGATGACGACCCGCTGCTTCTGGCCTCCGGAGAACTGGTGCGGGAAGTAGTTCACACGGATCTCGGGGTCGGGGATGCCGACCCTGCCGAGGATCTCGACGGCCTTCTTCTTCGCCTCGGCCCGGCTGAACTCGCCGTGGGCGCGGATGCCCTCCATGATCTGCCAGCCGACGGTGTAGACGGGATTGAGTGCGGTGGACGGTTCCTGGAACACCATCGAGACGTCGGTGCCGCGGAGCCTGGCGGAGCTTCTGCTTGCCGACGGAGATCACGTTGTTCGTGCTCGAGCCGTCCTTGCTGCTGAGGAACACCGCACCCGACGACGTCGCGGTCTCGGGAAGCAGGCCGAGGATCGTCTTGGCCGTCACGGTCTTCCCGCTTCCGCTCTCGCCGACGATCGCGAGCACCTCGCCGGGCGCGACCCGGAGGCTGACCCCGGCGACGGCGTGCACGGCGCCGGCATCGGTCGCGAATGTCACCGTGAGATCGGTGATGCTCAGCACGTCGGAGCCTGCGCGCGGTGCCGGGCACGCTGCCGGCGGGCTCGGGGGCGGTCGTGAATACCTCGGTCATGACCGGTCCTCGAATCCTTCGTCGGTGAAGCTGTCTATGTCGGCGTCGATGCCATCGGCGCCGCCTTCGAGGCCGTCGAGACCGCCGGGGCCGCCCGTGAGCGTGCCGCCGGGTACGACGGAGGTCGCGGCGACGACCGACACGACCTTGCCGACCGAGCGGCGACCGCGGAGGCGGGGGTCTGCGAGGTCGTTGAGGCTCTCGCCGACGAGGGTGATGCCGAGCACGACGAGCACGATCGCGAGCCCGGGGAACAGCGAGGTCCACCAGATTCCGCTCGTGACATCCGAGAGCGCCTTGTTCAGGTCGTAGCCCCACTCTGCCGCTGCGCTCGGTTCGATGCCGAAACCGAGGAAGCCGAGCCCGGCGAGAGTCAGGATCGCCTCTGAGGAGTTCAGGGTGAAGATGAGCGGCAGGGTACGAGTCGCGTTCCGGAGCACGTGCCGGAACATGATCCGACCGTTGCTCGCGCCGAGTACCCGGGCGGACTCGACGTACGCCTCCGCCTTGATCCGCACGGTCTCCGCGCGGATCACGCGGAAGTACTGCGGGATGAACACGACGGTGATCGAGATCGCCGCGGCGAAGACGCCACCGACCAGGTCGGACTTTCCTCCGGAGATCACGATCGACATCACGATCGCGAGCAGCAGCGAGGGGAACGCATAGACGGCGTCACAGACGACGACGAGGATGCGGTCGAGCCAGCCGCCGAAATAGCCGGAGACGAGACCGAGGAACACGCCGGCGAAGATCGACAGCAGCACCGCGACCACGATCACGAACAGCGCGGTCTGGGCGCCCCAGAGCACGCGGGAGAGCACGTCGTAGCCGCCGACGGTGGTTCCGAGGATGTGCGCGCCGCCCGGGGGCACCTGGGCGCCGAACGGGCCGTTCGCGTCGCGCAGCTGGCTGAAGCCGTACGGAGCGACCACCGGGGCGAAGACGGCCGTGAGCACGAACAGTCCGGTGATGACGAGGCCGGTGACGAGCATCCCGCGTTGCAGGCCCACGCTCTGCTTCACCTGGTGCACGACGGGGAGCCGGTTCCAGAGGGCGGCGAGGCCGCCCCTGGTGGCGGGGGCGATAGTGGTGTCCGGTGCGTGGCTCACGGTCAGTACCTCACCCTCGGGTCGATGATCGCGGCGATGATATCCACGATGAAGTTGGAGAGCGCCACGATGACGGCGAGCAGGGCGACGATGCCCTGCACGGCGACGAAGTCACGTGCCTTGAGGAATTCGGAGAGCATGAAGCCGAGCCCCTTCCATTCGAAGGTTGTCTCGGTGAGCACGGCACCGCCGAGGAGCAGGGCGATCTGGAGGCCGATCACGGTGATGATCGGGATCAGGGCCGGTCGGTATGCGTGCTTGGAGACCAGCCGGAACTCGCTCACCCCCCGCGACCTGGCAGCATCCACGTAGTCGGTGCCGAGGGTGCCGATGACGTTGGTGCGCACGAGGCGGAGGAAGACACCGGCGGTGAGGAGGCCGAGGGCGATCGCCGGGAGCACGGCGTGGGCGAGCACGTCCATCAGCACGGCGGGGTTGCCCGTCATGATCGCGTCGATCGTGTAGATGCCGGTCTTGTTCGGCAGGAACTGCATTTGCAGTTCCGAGCCGGTCGTCGCCCGTCCCGCGACGGGCAGGACCTTGAACCAGACCGAGAAGATCAGTTTCAGCAGCAGCCCGGAGAAGAAGACCGGGGTGGCGTAGCAGAGGATCGCGAAGATGCGGAGGGAGGCGTCCTGGCTCTCTTGTCGCGGAAGTAGGCCGCGACCATGCCCAGCGGAATGCCGACGATGAAGGCAACGAGGAGCGCGTAGAACGCGAGCTCGGCCGTGGCGACGCCGTAGGTCAGGAGCACGTCGACGACGGGCTTGTTGGTGCTGATCGTGGTGCCGAAGTTGCCGGTGAAGATCTGGCCGAGGTATTCGAAGTACTGGATCAGGATCGGCCGGTCGTAGCCGGCCGCGTGGATGCGTTCGGCGAGCTGGTCGGCGGTCAGGCGGCCACCGAGGGCGGCCGTGATCGGGTCGCCGGTCGCGCGCATCAGCCAGAAGACCATGGATACGAGGATGAAGATCGTCGGGAAGATGAGCAGGAAGCGGACCGCGATATAGCGACCGATCCCCCCGCCTGGGGAGGTTCGTTTACGCCGGGTGACCTGGGGGGCCGTCGGGCGCGCTGCCACTGTTGTCATCACTGCCTATCGATCGAGAAAAATGGAGGGGGGCACCCAGCTTCACGGCTGACTGCCCCCCGGTCACAACTGATGAATAAAGCCGAACTTAGCCCTTCTTCAGCGCCGCGTAGCGGAACTTGAAGGATGCGTCGAGCGTGTCTTTGGCGCCGGTGACGGTGCTTCCGGTGACGGCTACCTGGGCGCCCTGGAGGAGGGGCAGGGTCGACAGCTGGGCTGCCACCTTGTCCTGGATCTCCCCGATGAGCTTGGTGCGGGCGGCCTTGTCTGTCGTGACGGCCTGCTGCTTGATCAGGTCGTTCACGGCGGCGTCGCTGTAGTGGTTTCCGACGAAGTTGCCATCGGCGAAGAACGGCGTCAGGTAGTTGTCCGCATCCGAGTAGTCCGGGTACCAGCCGAGCTGGTAGGCGGGGTATGCGTCCTTCACGCGCTCCTTGGAGTACGTGACGTACTCCGTCGAAGCCAGGTTGACCGTGAAGAGGCCGGAGGCGTCCAGCTGGTCCTTGACGAGCGCGTATTCATCGCTCGAGCCGGGGCCGTAGTGGTCGGTGTTGTACTGCAGGTTGAGGGCGACGGGGCTCGTGATGCCGGCAGCCTCGAGGGTTGCCTTGGCCTTGGCCTTGTCCGGTCCTCCGTTGCCGTCGCCGTAGAGGCCCTTGAGGGACTCGGTGGCGCCGGTCATGCCGGCCGGAACGTAGGAGTAGAGCGGCGTGTACGTGCCCTTGTAGACCTGCTTGGCGATCTCGGCACGGTCGACGAGGTCGGCGACGGCCTGGCGGACGGCGAGCGACTTGGCCGGGTCGGCCTCGGGCGTCTTCGCGCCGAACGGCTGGGTGTCGAAGTTGAAGACGATGTAGCGGATTTCTCCACCGGGTCCGTCGACGACCTTGACCTTGTCGTTGCCGCGCAGGTCATCGATGTCCGTCGAGGACAGGCTGCGGAAGGCGACGTCGATATTGCCTTCCTGCACGTCGAGCTTGAGGTTCGACGCGTCGGCGTAGTACTTGACGTTGACGACATCCGTCTTCGCCGGGCCGAGGTTGCCCTTGTAGTCCTTGTTGGCCTTGTAGCCGATGAGGTTGTTGAAGTCGTAGCTCGTGATGACGTACTGGCCTGCGAAGGCGTTCGCCTTCACGATGTCGGCGTCTGGCGTGATCGCGGTCGCCGAGAAGGTCTCCTCGTCGACGATGACACCGGCAGGGCTCGACAGGATCTGCGGGAAGACCTGGTCGTTCGCGGCCTTGAGGGTGAAGACGACGGTGGTGTCGTCGACGGCCTTGACGCTGTCGAGGTTGTAGAGCAGCGTCGACGGGCCGTTGGCGTCCTTGATCTTCAGCTGGCGGTCGAAGCTGAACTTCACGTCGGAGGACGTGAGCTTGTGGCCGTTGGCGAAGACGAGGTCGGGCTTGAGCGTGACCGTGTACTCGGTGGGGCTCGTGAACTCGGCCTTGGTCGCGATGTCCGGCGTCACGTCGGCGGTGCCGTATGCGCTGTTCATCAGGAACGGGAAGACCTGGTTCATCACGGCGAACGAGCCGTTGTCGTACGAGCCGGCCGGGTCGAGCGTCGTGACCTTGTCGGTCGTGCCGATCAGGAGGGTTCCTCCGGCGGTCGCTGTGGTGCCGCCGGCCGAGCAGCCGGCGAGGACGAGCGCGGAAGCGGCGACGAGCGCCAGTCCCCCAATCAGCCTGGTGCGCCTGGTGGGTGAAAATGCCATGTGCGTGAGCCTCTTTCTCTCGGAATGCGGCAGAGGCGGCATGCGAGGGAGCCGCACCTCTGCATTGCTGTATCGAAAGGAATATCACGAAAAACGCAGTCTGCCCGAATTCTCGCCAGAATATTTACCTAGCTGCAACACGCGAGGTCTGCTCAGTTACTCATCCCGCAGGTTACGCCGCTCGAGTTCGACGCGCATGAGTTCGCGTTGCAGCGCCGTGTACGGCACTCGGTCGGTGGGGTCCGCGCGTTGCAGCCGGCCGAGCAACTCGGCCTTCTGGCGGAGGAAGTCCCGATCGATCAGGGCGACGGTCACATCGCGCACGTAGCGTTCGACTTCGCGTTCGGTGCGCTCGGGGAGGGGCGCCATCGCCAGGTCGGTGACCAGATTCTGCAAGGGAAGCGGCACGTCCGCGACCACACGCTCGATCCAGTCGGGTGCCGAAAGGGTGTCCAGGTTCGCGGCGATCGCGTCACGAACGACCGCGAGGGACTGGTGGGCGAAACCGGTCTGCACGGCCCGTTGCAGCAGTTCGACGCCGACGAGGGCGGGACGCTGGAGCATGGCCATCAGACCGTCGCGTTCCAGGCGGGTGATCGGGTCCGTGGGCAGTTCGACCATCGAGAACGGCCGTTCGCGCACGGGCTCGCTGCTCTCGCCGCCTCGGCCGGTGGCGGATGTCCCCGGTGCGGTGCGTGATCGGCTGAGCGCGGCGGAGACAGCCCGGCCGACCTCGCCGAGGTCCATACCGAGCATGCGGGCGAGCTCGTGCGTGTAGCCGGGCCGGAGGGCGGGATCGCGGATGTCGCTCACGAGCGGTGCCGCTGCCCGCAGGGCGGAGACGCGTCCTTCGACGGTCTCGAGGTTGTACTGGGCGAGGAGCCTGCCGGATCATGAATTCGAACATCGGCTTCTTCGATTCGATCAGCCGTTGCACGGCCCCGTCGCCCTTGTGCAGCCGCAGGTCGCAGGGGTCGAAACCCTCAGGCGCGACGGCGACGAAGGTCTGCGCGGAAAAACGCTGCTCCTCGCTGAACGCGCGGACGGCGGCCTTCTGGCCCGCGGCATCCGGGTCGAAGGTGAAGACGACCTCCCCGACGCCGCTGTCGTCGCCGAGGACGCGGCGGAGGACCTTGATGTGGTCGACTCCGAACGAGGTGCCGCACGTCGCGACGGCGGTCGTCACCCCGGCCAGGTGGCACGCCATCACGTCGGTGTAGCCCTCGACGACAACGACCTGGTGGCTGCGGGAGATGTCCCTCTTGGCGAGGTCGAGTCCGTAGAGCACCTGAGCCTTGTGGTAGATCGGGGTCTCCGGCGTGTTGAGGTATTTGGGGCCCTTGTCGTCCTCGAGGAGCTTGCGCGCCCCGAAGCCGATGGTCTGCCCGGTGATGTCGCGGATGGGCCACACCAGGCGGCCGCGGAAGCGGTCGTAGACACCGCTCGAGCCCTCCCGGCTCGACACCAGGCCGGCGAGGGTCAGCTCCTCGTCGGAGTAGCCACGGCCGCGCAGGTGCCTGGTGAGTTCGTCCCAGCTCTTCGGCGCGAAGCCGATCCCGAACCGGGTCGCGGCGTGCGCATCGAAGCCGCGTTCGCCGAGGAACGTGCGACCGACGGCGGCGCCGGCGCTGCCGAGCTGGTCGACGAAGAACTCGGCTGCGGCCTGGTTGGCCGCATAGAGACGCGCCCGGTTCGTGTGGTCAGGCGCATCCGCCCCGCCGCCCTCGTAGTGCAGTTCGAGGCCGACCCGGCCCGCGAGCCGTTCCACGGCCTCGCTGAAGGTGACGTGGTCCATCTTCTGCAGGAAGGAGTAGACGTCGCCGCTCTCGCCGCAGCCGAAGCAGTGGTAAAAGCCGACCTGCGGGCGCACGTGGAAGCTCGGGCTGCGTTCGTCGTGGAAGGGGCACAACCCCTTCAGGGAGCCGACGCCGGCCGATTTGAGGCTGACATAGTCGCCGACGATGTCGGCGATATTGGTTCGGGCCTTGACCTCTTCAATGTCGCTTTGTCGAATCAGGCCTGCCATAGCTGAATGTTATCCCGCCGCACGTCCGACTTCGGCACGGGCCGGGTTCTGCACAGGCTCAGTTCTGGATCAGGCGCTCGTACCAGGCGAGAGCTGACTGGTCGGTGAGGCTCGCGACCTGGTCGACGACGACACGCTTGCGGGCGGCGTCGTCCGCGGCCGCGTGGAAGTCTTCCTTCGAGCCGGCGTCGAGGTATTCGTCGCCGGTGGCGAGAAGCCGGTCGGCGAGCAGGGTCAGCACCTGACGCTGCTGCTGGTAGATCGGCTGCCGGGTGTTCTTCGACATCACGAAGGCCGCGACGACGCCCTTGAGCACGGCGATCTCCGCTGCGACGTTGGGCGGCACCACGACGTGGGCGCCGAAGCGCGCGATGCGCTCTGCCGGATAGGCCTGTCGGGTGGCGTACACGGCCGCTCCGGAGAACCGGCCGATCAACTGGCTCGTCAGGTTTTTGAGGCGACCCTGGTCGCGGCGGCCTGCCGTCCAGCCGCGCAGCCACGAGTCGAGCGCGCCGAGGCGGTCGTATGCCGCAGCGAGGTCGGCATGGGAGACGGCGCCGCCGATCCAGGCGTGCATCGACGAGACGAGTTCGGTGCTCGCACGGCCGTTCAGGGCTGCGAGGTCGAGGTAGCCGTTGACGACGGCATCCTCGAAGTCGTGCACAGAGTATGCGATGTCGTCGGAGAGGTCCATCACCTCGGCTTCGATGCACAGCATCCGGTCGGGGGCGTCGGCACGCATCCACTCGAAGGCCGGGAAGTCGTCGGGGTAGTACCCGAACTTGGCGCGGCCGCTGGGGTCTGACACGGATTCGCCGGCGGGCCACGGATACTTGCAGCTCGCGTCGAGGCTCGCACGGGTGAGGTTGAGTCCGTAGCTGTGGCCGTCGGGGCCGAAGACCTTCGGCTCGAGGCGGGTGAGCAGGCGCAGTGTCTGGGCGTTGCCCTCGAAGCCGCCGATGTCGAGGGACCAGGCGTTGAGCGCCTTCTCGCCGTTGTGGCCGAACGGCGGATGTCCGAGGTCGTGAGCGAGGCAGGCCGTGTCGACCACGTCGGGGTCCAGTCCGAGGCGCTGCGCGAGCTCCCGGCCGATCTGGGCGACCTCGAGGGAATGGGTGAGCCTGTTCCTGGCGAAGTCGAGGCCCGCGGTGGGGCTGAGTACCTGGGTCTTGGCGGCGAGGCGGCGGAGGGCGCTCGAGTGCAGCAGCCTGGCGCGGTCGCGCGCGAAATCGCTGCGCCGGGAGCCTGTGTTCCTCCGGGAAGTATCGTTCCTCGTCGAAGCTCGTGTACCCCGATCGGTTAGCCACCGCTGGTGTCTCCTTCGCCCTCGGTGAGCCGGGCGCGTTCGGATCCGACGAGTTCCTGCGAGTCGAGCCAGTGCTCGGGCAGGCTGGTTCGCTTGGGACTGCCCGCCCGGCCGCGGGGACCCTCGGCGCCGATGCCCGGGTATTCCTGGGTCGGGTCGAGGGTGCCGAGCAGGTCGTCGAGCCTGGGCGAGGGAGACGACGGAGGCGAGGCTCGCGCGCAGTTCGCCGCCAACGGAGTACCCCTTGAAGTACCAGGCGACGTGCTTGCGCACGTCGCGGCAGGCGCGTTCCTCGCTGTCGAAGAATTCGGTGAGGAGCTCCGGCGTGCCGACGGAAGGTATCGGCCACAACGCCGAGGTTCGGCTGGATGAGCGCGGCTCCCGCACCCTCCGCCGGCCCGAACGCCGCGGCGAGGTCGCCGAACAGCCACGGGCGGCCGAGGCAGCCACGGCCGACGACGACGCCGTCGCACCCGGTTTCCGCGACCATACGAACCGCGTCCTGCGCGGACCAGATGTCGCCGTTTCCGAGAACGGGGATGCTCGTGATGGCCTGCTTGAGGGTCGTGATCGCCGACCAGTCGGCCTGGCCGGAATAGTAGTCAGACGCCGTACGGGCGTGCAGCGCGATGGCGGAGACGCCGGCGCCCTCAGCGGCCCTCGCGGCCTCGAGGTACGTGAGGTGGTCGGAATCGATTCCCTTGCGCATCTTGATCGTGACCGGAACGGCCCCTGCCGCGTTCACCGCGGCTTCGACGATGCTCCGGAAGAGTCCGAGTTTCCAAGGCAGGGCGGCCCCGCCGCCCTTGCGGGTCACCTTGGGAACCGGGCAGCCGAAGTTGAGGTCGATGTGATCCGCGCGGTCCTCGGAGACGAGCATCGTGACGGCCTCGCCGATGGTCTTCGGGTCGACCCCGTAGAGCTGGATGGAGCGGGTGGTCTCGCTCTCGTGGTGGTCGATGAGGCGCATCGAGCCCGGGGTGCGCTCGACGAGGGCGCGCGAGGTGATCATCTCGCTGACGTAGAGGCCGGCGCCGAATTCCCGGCAGAGGCGGCGGAATGCGGTGTTGGTGATGCCGGCCATCGGTGCGAGGACGACGGGCACGTCGAGCGTGAGCGGGCCGATCCGCAGCGCGGGGACCGGCGTCGGGTCCGTGCGCGAAGCCGTGAGTGCAGGAGTCATTGGATCAATTCTCCCAGATGCGGGCGCCCGTGCTGACCCGTGCGACCAACCCGCACCGATCGAGGCCTAGATTCCGCAGGAATCGCCCTCGCAGCTCCCGGCGCCGGATTGGCCGAGGAGCTGGATGAACGGGGCGACGCGCGGCGCCGGGACCGCGGCGACTGAGACCGCGGCGACTGGGACAGCGGTGACATCGGTCATCAACGGTTTTCCCCTGCTGCTGCGGTCTCGTTCTGGTCGGCCTGGGCCTGGCGGAGGGCGCCGGCGAAGGCCTCGGGGTCCTGGGCGCCGGAGATGCCGTACTTTCCGTCGATCACGAAGAAGGGGACGCCCTGAATGCCATAGGCGTTCGCCTGTGCGACATCCGCCTTGACGTCGGCGAGGTACTCGTGTGCGGTGAGGGCCCGCACGACGTCGGCGCGATCGAGTCCGATCTCCGCGGCGAGGTCGGCGAGGTCTTCGATGCGGCCGACGTGCCTTCCGTCGACGAAGTAGGCCTTGAGCAGGCGTTCCTTCATGTCGAGCTGGCGTCCGTGCGCCTTGGCGTAGTGCAGGAGCTCGTGGGAGATGACGGTGTTGGTCTGGTGCACCGAGTCGTAGTCGTAGTGCAGGCCGACGCTCTCGGCGATGCCGGTGACCCGGGCGAGCATCTCGGTGACCTGGGCAACGGGGATGCCCTTGCGCTCGCTCAGGTAGTCGATGGGACTGCCGGCGAAGTCGACCGGGGTATCGGGGGCCAGCTCGAAGCTGTGGTACTCGACCTCCACGTCCCCGTCGAAGAGGGCGGCCCCTGCCTCGAACTTGCGCTTGCCGATGTAGCACCAGGGGCACTGCACGTCGGACCAGATGTCGACCTTGATAGTTTCGCTCACACCCGACCCAAGCCGCCGGTCCCCCGATCTATTCCCCGTGCCGCGCGAGGTGTCGCATATCGACGTTAAACGCGCCCACGAACGTCGATTCGCGACACCTCAGGGAGGGGATCAGGCGGTCGGTGCGTCGACGGCCCCGCCGTAGCGGCGGTTGCGCGCGGCGTAGAGCTCGATCGCGTGCCACAGGCTCCGCACGGCCGAAGTCCGGCCACAGGGTGTCCAGGAAGACCATCTCGGCGTAAGCACTCTGCCAGAGCAGGAAGTTGCTCGTGCGCTGCTCCCCCGAGCCTGCGCACGAAGAGGTCGACGTCCGGGAGGTCTGCCGTGTAGAGCTGGCGCTGGATCGCCTTCTCGGTGATGCCGGAGGGCTTCAACCGGCCGGCGGCGACCTCCTCGGCCAGCGCTCGGACGGCATCCGTGATTTCGGTGCGCCCACCATAGTTGACGCACATCGTCAGGGTGAGGCCGGTGTTGCCCGCGGTGAGGCGCTCGGCGTACTGCAATTCGTTGATGACGGATGCCCACAGTCGCGGCTTACGGCCCGCCCAGCGAACCCGCACTCCCCAGTCGTTGAGCTGGTCGCGGCGCCGGTGCAGGACGTCGCGGTTGAAGCCCATCAGGAAGCGGACCTCGTCGGGCGAACGCTTCCAGTTCTCGGTCGAGAACGCATAGACGCTGAGGTGCTTGACACCGATCTGGATGGCCCCGGCGACGACGTCGAGGAGCGCGGCCTCGCCCGCCTTATGGCCTTCGACCCGCGGGAGCCCGCGGGCGTTCGCCCAGCGGCCATTGCCGTCCATCACAATCGCTACGTGCTCCGGAACGACCTTGGCGGGCAGCGCCGGCGGGTACTGGCCGGTCCAGTCGAGCGGGCGGAAAGCGACCGCGTCCTTGTGCGTGAACGGCTTCGGCGCGAACGGGTTCAGGGAGGGCTTCGGGGTCATCGACTGACGTGCTCCAGGGATCGGAGGCCCCGGCCGAGGTGCCACTGCGTGTATGCGGCGACGACTCCGTTGGCCTGGTTCCTGGTCTGCTCTGGCATGGATTCGGCCTGTTCCCAGTCTCCGGCGAGCAGGGAGCCGAGGAGAAGGATGGTCGCCTTGTCGAGCCGGGGCGACCCGGGGGCCGCGCAGTCGTCGCAGACGATTCCGCCGACCTGCACGACGAGCGCGGAGTGGTCGCCGAGTGCGCCGCAGCGTGCGCAGCCCTGGAAGCTCGGTGCCCAACCGGCCATCGACAGGGCGCGCAGGAGGTAAGAGTCGAGGGTCAGGCTCGCGCCGTGTTCCATCCGGGAGAGCGAGCGCAGCGCCCCGACCAGAAGCAGGTACTGCTGCAGGGAACCTTCCGCTTCGGTGAGCTTGTCCGCCGTCTCGACCATCGCGCTCGCCGCGGTGTAACTCGCATAGTCCCCGGAGATCAGGGCGCCATACGAGCCGATCGACTCGGCCTGGGTGACGATGTCGAGGCTGCGGCCCTCGTAGAGCCTGCACGTCCGCGACCATGAACGGTTCGAGCCGGGCGCCGAATTTGGAGGCTGTGCGGCGGACGCCCTTGGCGACGGCACGGACCTTGCCGTGCTGGCGGGTGAGCATGGTGACGATCCGGTCGGCCTCACCCAGTTTGTGGGTGCGCAGCACGACGGCTTCATCACGGTAAACAGGCACGTCCCATTCTCCCACCTGGGCGGGCGTTGCGGGTCCGGTTCCGTCCGGCGCGCCGGTCGTGCGGGTTCCTGCCGGAACGGGCACCGTCGACGGTCAGGAAACCCTGCTGCGGGTGGTTTCATTGGAGAATGCCTCCCATCCTGTTCACGATCCCGCTCTGGATCGACCTGACGGCGGTCGCGATCGGCGCGATCCAGGGGGCCATGTTCGCCGGACGATTCACCGATCGCCGCTTCGACCTGCTCGGCATCGCCATCATCGGCGTCACGGTCGGCCTCGGCGGCGGACTCCTGCGCGACATCCTGCTCGGCGGGGTACCCGCCGCCCTGCAGAGCAACTGGTACCTGCCGATCGCGGGCGGATCCGCCCTCCTGGGCATGCTGTTGCAGAGTCTCTTCAATCGCCTCGGCCCATTCATCATCGCGCTCGACGCCGTGACGATCGGCCTGTTCGCCGCCCTCGGGACGAGCAAGGCGCTCGCGCACGGCCTCCCGGAGATTCCGTCGTTGTTCGTGGGCGTGATCACGGCCGTCGGCGGTTCGGCCCTCCGCGACATGATGCTCAACGTACCGATCGCCGTCATGCATGTCGGTTCGTTCTATGCCATGGCCGCCGGATTCGGCAGCGCCCTTCTCGTCGTGCTCTTTGAACTGCACGTGGACATCACGATCGCGGCGATCGCCTGCGTGATCGTGACCACGGTCATGCGGATCCTCGCGGCCCGCTACGGCTGGAGCCTGCCGGAACAGCGTGCGATCGGCAGCTGGCCGCGCTGGCGTCGTCGTGTCCGCCCGGTCACCCTCCGTCGCCGCCGAACCCACGACTGACTCCCCTCCCCACCCACAGGGCGTCGGACGGATGGCGAAATCTGCCGGTATTCCCTCTCGCATTTGTGGGCCCGCGGGGCGACACTAGTGAGAAGAACTCACATGTCTGGAGGATCCATGAATATGCTGAAGGGCAACTCGCCCGATCCGATGCCGGTGCCCAGCCTGATGCCGGTCCTGTCCCGCGGCAAACACCGCACGCCGCGCTCCGGAGCCTGCTTCATGGAGTTCGCGTCCTACCTCGCCGGCGAGGCGTGGAGTGACCATCCGGCGTGCACGCACCCCCTGGTAGCTTCCCTCGCCCGCATGGTCAATGACTGCACGTCGGACAGTTCCCGTGCCCGCCTGGTGCCCCTGATCCC
This sequence comes from Cryobacterium breve, assembly GCF_027594785.1. GTDB lineage: Bacteria > Actinomycetota > Actinomycetes > Actinomycetales > Microbacteriaceae > Cryobacterium > Cryobacterium breve_A. The sequence goes on along the minus strand of NZ_CP075584.1, from coordinate 237,531 downwards.
GTCCGTCATCGGCCTCAAGGGCGACAACCCCCGGGTGCGGCTACTGATCGCGGTCAGGGCGGCGACCGCGGCGCTCCCCGTGAGCAGCTCGGATCACCAGCGTGCCCTTGCGGTCGGGATCCTGAACTGTGAGCGCCAGTTGGAGGGGCTCGACGGCGAATTGCCCGAAGGCCTCGAGGCCCGCATCCGCACCGCGTTTGATGCGGCGCCGGAGACCGAGCGGTGGGCGCGCGAGTTCATCTCCTCGATGGGGGCATGGTCGCGCACCAAGTTCACCGATCGCACGGCGGAGACGATCATCCGGGTATCGGTCCAGGGCATTGCAGAAGCGTGCACCCCGAACCCCGACGACCGGCTCTTCGAGTTGCTCTCCGGGGTGATCGAGGACGCCACCCGGGTGCTGGCTCCGGTTGAAGCCGAGCCCGCCCCGGTCGCTCCCCCGGTCGACCGGCGATCCGACAGAGCCCGGCCGGTCCCGGCTCACGCCCGCGGCTGACGCAGGCTGATCTCCAGGCCCAGACAATCGGGGCGATCTGCCAAGTGGCGGATCGCCCCGATTGTCTGTCTTGACGTCTGTGTGGTCTTGACGTCGTGGTGGTCTTGACGTCTGAGTGGTCTTGACGTCTGTGTGGTCTTGACTTCGGGTCGTCTTGACTTCTGTGCTGCCGTGACCTCTGTGCTGTCGGGCCTCTGTGCTGGCCGTGGAGGCGCTAGGCCGGGACGCCTGCCAGGGCGAGGTCGCCTGCCGCCGCACGGATGCCGCGGTTGACCGCGGAGACGACGGCCTTCAGTGAGGCGGTCGAGATGTCGGCGTCGATGCCGACGCCCCAGTAGCGCCGGCCGTTGACGTCGAGTTCGACGTAGGACGCGGCGAGGGCGTCTCCGCCGGCGGACATGGCGTGTTCGACGTAGTCATAGAGGGTGATTGCGATGCCGCGCTCCGCCATGATGCCCAGGAACGCCGCGATCGGACCGTTGCCCGCGCCTTCGACGCGCTCGACCCCGTCGTCATCCCGGAGGTCGACGGTGAGGTCGACGCGGCCGCCCAGGTCGCTCGACGTCCGGGTAGAGAACAGTTCGAACCGGCCCCACTTGTCATCGGGGTGCCCACTGGAACTCGGCAGGTACTCGTCGTTGAAGATGTCCCAGATCTGTTCGCTCGTGACTTCCCCGCCCTCGGCGTCCGTCTTGGATTGGACGACCCCGGAGAATTCGATCTGGAGCTTGCGGGGCAGGTCGAGGGCGTGGTCGGTCTTGAGGAGGTAGGCGACGCCGCCCTTGCCGGACTGCGAGTTGACCCGGATGACTGCTTCGTAGCTGCGACCGAGGTCCTTCGGGTCAACGGGCAGGTAAGGCACCGCCCACTGCAGTTCGTCGACGGACCGGCCTTGCGCCGCGGCATCCGCCGCCATGGCCTCGAAGCCCTTCTTGATGGCGTCCTGGTGCGAGCCGCTGAAGGCGGTGAAGACGAGGTCTCCTGCCCAGGGGCTGCGTTCGGGAACGGGCAACTGGTTGCAGTATTCGGCGGTCCGCTTGACCTCGTCGATGTTGCCGAAGTCGATCTGCGGGTCGATGCCCTGGGTGAACAGGTTGATGCCGAGAGCGACGAGGTCGACGTTTCCGGTGCGTTCGCCGTTGCCGAAGAGGCAGCCTTCGATCCGGTCCGCGCCGGCGAGGTAGCCGAGTTCCGCCGCCGCGATCGCGGTGCCGCGGTCGTTGTGCGGGTGCAGGGAGATCAGGAGGTTCTCACGCTGGTCGAGGTGCCTCGACATCCATTCGATCGAGTCGGCGTAGACGTTCGGGGTGGCCATTTCGACGGTCGCGGGCAGGTTGATGATGACCTTCCGCTCCGGGGTCGGCTCGAGGACAGCGATGACCTGGTTGCAGACCTCGACCGCGAATTCGAGTTCGGTGCCGGTGTAGCTTTCCGGAGAGTACTCGTAGTAGATCGTCGTGCCGGGCACGGTCGCTTCGAGGGCGCGGCAGGTGCGGGCCCCGAAGAGGGCGATGTCGATGATGCCCTGCTTGTCCTCGCGGAAGACGACCTCGCGCTGCAGAACGCTCGTGGAGTTGTAGAGGTGCACGATGGCCTGCTTGGCGCCGGCGATCGATTCGTAGGTGCGCCGGATCAGGTGTTCCCTGGCCTGGGTGAGCACCTGGATCGTGACGTCGTCCGGGATGGCGTCCTCGTCGATGAGGCTGCGCACGAAGTCGAAGTCGGTTTGGCTGGCCGACGGGAAGCCGACCTCGATCTCCTTGTAGCCCATGCGCACGAGCATGTCGAACATGATGCGCTTGCGCTCCGGGCTCATCGGGTCGATCAGCGCCTGGTTGCCGTCGCGCAGGTCGACGGCGCACCAGCGCGGCGCGACCTCGATGTGCTTCGAGGGCCAGGTGCGATCGGGCAGGTCGACCGCGAACTGCTCGTGGTACGGACGGTACTTGTGGATCGGCATCGTCGATGCGGACTGGGTGTTTCTCATGGTCGTGATCTCCTCGCTGGGGTTGGGATAGCCAACAACAAACGCCGCGACGAGGGAGGCCTCAGATTAGGACTCGTCGCGGCAGCGAAGGAGGAGCCTGACCGAACAACACACAGGAATGCTAACACCGATTCGCGGCCGGCATCCTGAAAATCGGCTGAAGCGGCACACGACGGATGCCGCGCACCCGTCGTGGGCGCGGCATCCGCCCTGGGGCAGCCAGCCTCAACCGGCCGCGAGGGCCGCGACCGGCGGTATGGACACCGCCCGGCGGGTGGGCAGGATCGTCGCGCCAACGGCGAGAACGGCGGTCCCTGCCACGCAGAGGACGACAAGCACCCAGGGAATCGACGGCGCCACCAGGCCCGCATGGGTGACGGAGCCGAACAGCGATTGCGCTGCAGCCCAGCCGTATGCGACTCCGAGCACGAGGCCGAGCGCGACGGCCGCGACGGTCATCTGCACGCTCTCGGCGAGGATCATCGCGCGCACCTGCCGTCCGGTGAAACCGAGGGCCCGGAGCAGACCGATCTCGCGGGAACGCTGCATCACGCTCAGCGCCAGGTTGTTGACCATGCCGATCGCGGCGATCAGCGCGCTGAAGCCGACGAGCACCGAGATCACGGCGAGGCTGGTCGACAGGGTCTCCGAGATGTCCGCGCGCGCAGCGGCGTCTTCCATCAACGGCTGCATCATCGTTTCGAAGGTCGAGCCTGCCACGGCGAACATGGTGATGAGCGTCACCCCGATGACGAGTCCGATGGTGGTGCGGGCGGAACGCTCCGGATGTTGCCTCGCGTTGGCGACGGCGAGCTTTGCCGGTGCGCTGCCGCCCAGGAGCGCACCGACCAGGCTCAGCATGGGAGGCATCACCAGGTGCGACCCCAGCACAAGGCCGGTGAACGAGAGCAGCCCCCGACGAGTCCGAGCAGGACGCCGTATTCGGTGACCTGCCCGACCCAGACTCCCCCTGCGAGGAACAGCACGCCCGTGGCCATCAGCACGATCGAGAACACGGTGCGGACCGGGCGCCTGGTCGACTCCTCGAGGGAGCGCTCCTCTGCCGCGCCGACGGCCTGCATCGGGCTGACGGCGAGCACCCGGCGAGACCCGACCCACGCAGCGCACCAGGTGGACAACACGACGATCACGACGGGCAGGGCGAGCAGGGGCTCGAGGAGGTGGTAGCCGAGATCGGGGATCAGCGCGGTGCCGAAGGCGATCCGGACCCCGACGAAACTCAGCAGGATGCCGACGACGGCGCCCAGAACGGCTCCCGCGAGCCCCACCTTCAGCCCGTCGAGGGCCACGGCGCGGCGCTGGTCGCCGGCGCTCGACCCGATCAGGCGCATGAGCGCGATCGTGCGGGTCCGACCGGCGATGACGGTGGCCACCGTGTTGGTGGTCACGATCGCACTCACGTACACCGCAATCGTGATGAACAGGAATGCGACGATCGATAGGGCGGAACGAACCGCGGACAGCTGGGACAGATCATTGCCGCTGACAACCGTGGCGAGCACGCTCGTCGTCTCCAGGAGAACGACCCCGAAGGCCGATGCGAGCGCCGCCACGAGCAGGCTGGCCCCACGGCCGGCGTGCCCGGTGGCGCGGGCAGTTTCGCTGCCGCTCATGCGCGCTGCTCCATGCCGAGCATGATGCCGGAGATCTCTTCCGCGGTGGATCGTTCCCGGTCCTCGACGACCCTGCCGTCGGCGAGGAAGAGGATGCGGTCGGCGAAGCTCGCCGCGATGGGGTCGTGGGTGACCATGGCGATGCTCTGGCCGTAGCCGGTGCTCGCCGCCTTAAGAAGGGTGAGCACTTCGCGCCCGCTCCGGGAATCGAGGTTTCCGGTCGGCTCGTCGGCGAAGACCAGCTCGGGCCTGGTGGCCAGGGCCCGCGCGATCGCCACGCGCTGTTGCTGGCCACCGGACAGCTCGTGCGGGCGGTGCATGAGCCGGTCGCCGAGGCCGAGGGAGTCGGTGAGCTGGTCGATCCAGTCCTTCTCTGCCGCATCCGGCCGCCGCCCGTCGAGGGCGAACGGCAGGGTGATGTTCCCCCGCACGTCCAGCGTCGGGACGAGGTTGAACGACTGGAAGATGAAGCCGATCCGGCGGCGGCGCAGGACCGTCAGTTCCGAGTCGCCCAGGCCGGTGATCTCGGTTTCACCCAGCCAAACCCGACCGGAGCTTGCCTCGTCCAGTCCCGCCATGATGTGCATCAGGGTCGACTTGCCGGAGCCACTCGGCCCCATGATCGCCGTGAACTGGCCGCGACCGATGCCGATGGACACGTCGTCGAGCGCCGCTACCGAGGTGGTGGCTGATCCATAGTTTTTACAGAGGTTGGTGACTCTGGCCGCGAGGCCGAGTTCTGCAGATGTGATTTCCATGCTTCAACGTTAGGAATCGCTCCCCCAGCACCGCATCGGGCAGCAGAGGTATCCCGGACACCAAGGGGATGACTCCCGGCCGAACCGGGTCATCCGCTCGTTACTCCGTGAGGCCGTGCTGGAAGGCATACACGACGAGCTGAACCCGGTCGCGGAGGATGAGCTTCGAGAGGATGCGGCTGATGTGCGTCTTGACGGTGGCCTCACTGAGGAATTCCCGCGCCGCGATCTCCGCGTTGCTGAGGCCCAAGGCAGCGAGGGCGAAGATGTCACGTTCGCGGCTGGTCAGCGTGCCGAATGCCTCGGGTTCCACCGGCTGCGCGGGGGCCGGTGCGTCGAAGTGAGCGAAGAGTTCGCGGGTCGCCGACGCTGCGATGACGGCGTTGCCGGCGTGCACGGTGCGGATTGCGGCCAGCAGGAACTCGGGATCCGCGTCCTTGAGCAGGAAGCCGCTCGCCCCGCCCCGGATGGCGCGGCTCGCGCTTTCGTCGAGTTCGAAGGTCGTGAGGACGACGATGCGCGGCGGCGTCACGCCGGCGGCCTCCGCCGCGGCCAGAATGGCGATGGTCGCGTCGATGCCGTCCATCACGGGCATCCGGATGTCCATCAGGATCACGTCCGGACTGACTGCGGCGGCCATGGTGACGCCCGCAGCACCGCTGCCCGCCTCGCCGACGAACTCGAGGTCGGCCTGCGAGGACACCAGCATCCGGATCCCGGCACGGAAGAGCGCCTGGTCGTCGACCAGGGCGACACGGATGCGCGGGGCGTCCGCCGCCGCGACCTCGCTCATGCTCGCACCTCGGGTACCGGTGCGGGGAGCACGCCGGCCGTTTTCGTGGCCGTCGGCAGACGTGCGGCGACGCTGAAAACCCCTCCTATCGGCCCGGCCGTCAGACTACCGCCGGCGAGGAGCGCCCGCTCCCGCATCCCGGGCAGCCCGTGGCCGTTCTCCGCGCGCGGGGCCGGCGCCGCCGGAAGCCGCAGGGCATTGTCGATCGTCACGGCGACCCAGTCGGGGGTCCAGTCGAGACGGAGGGCCACGGTCCGGCCGGTGTCCCCGTGCCGGAGGGCGTTCGTGAGCGCCTCCTGCACGATCCGGTAGACCGCGAGCCTGGGCGCCGGAGCCGAGGGCGGCGGGCGTGCCGGTCGTCGTCCAGTCGATGTCGAGTCCCGTCCCGCGCATCTGTTCGACGAGCCGGTCGAGGTCGGCGAGCACGGGTTGCGGTCCGGTGACCGAATCCTGGCGCAGCCGGGCGAGCAGGATCCGGACGTCTCCGAGGGCCTCGCGCGCGGTCGTGGAGATCGTGGTGAGCGCCTCGTCGACGGCCTCGGGGTTCCGCAAGCGTGCGTAGCGCGCTCCGTCGGCCTGGGCGATCACGACGGCCAGCGAGTGCGCGACGACATCGTGCATGTCCCTCGCGATGCGGTTGCGCTCCTGCTCAACGACCACGGCCCGCTCTGCCGCCCGCTGCTCTTCGAGGGCACGGTATTGGGTGAATCTGCTCTCCCTCGCGGTCTGCCGGGTGCGCTTCAGCAGGCCCAGGGTCCAGGACAGGCCGAGCACGGCGAGGCTGACGAAGGACAGCATCGCCGTCGACCAGGCCAGGGCGCCGATGGTCCCCTGCGCGAGCGCTGTGCCGAAGTATCCCAGACCGTGCTGCGCGACCGCGAGGTAGACCCCGGCCACCACGGCGCCGACGCCGACGGAGATCAGGCCGGCCCTGCGCGTGGCGGGTCCGGCATAGGCCGCCGTGACGTAGAGCACGGCCAGGACCGCGACGTCGCCGCCGAGCACCGGCTCGCCGGCCAGCATCTGCACGGCCGCGGCCAGCCACGCGAGGGTCAGGGCCAGGGCGGGCGAGAACCGGCGCACCGCGAGAGCCGCAGCGAACGTGATCAGGACGACGACGGTCGCGGGGCTGCCCGAGTCGGCCAGCAGGAGGAGAAGGAAGAAGAGGCCGGCGATGACGATGTCGAGGGCCAGCGAACGACGGGGAATGTCGCGAATCCAGCGGTACCGCGCCGCGCGCGTGGACACTCCCGGCTCGGTCATCCTCCCAGCGTACGGCTCTCCGCGCGTCGGGCAGGGGCGGCGGCCGAACCTCATCCGGAAGAACACCCGAAATCCTCCGTGCGATGTACGCGCGAGCGGTCTGATCGGGTCAGGCAGGGTCGGCCCAGGCCAGGCCCGGCCAGTTGAGGTCAGGTCAGGCCAGGCTCCTGGCGAAGGCGAGGGCCTCCCACACCGAGAGGGCCGGCAGGTATGCCCGGGCGAGTGCGAGTCCGATCGCGGGGAGAGCGACCGGGTCCGGGTATGCCATGAAGAGCGGGTGAAACTCGGGCTGGAACTTGCGCTTGAAGGCGAGAAGCGAGCGGAACCCGTATACGGGCTCGAGGCTACGCCCGAGGAAGTCGATGAACCGGGAGGCCAGGCTTGACGCCCGTTTGTCCCCGTCACCAGAACCGGTCTGGGCGAGCGGGGCCGCTGAGAGGCTCAGGAATTCGATCTCGGGCTGTTCGCTCATCTGCCGGGCAGTCTGCGCGATCAGGAACTCCATGACACCGTTCATGCTCTCCGGGCGGCGGCGCATGAAGTCGAGCGTCCAGCCGATCACCTGCCCGTCCCGATAGCTCGGGAGCCAACTGGTCACGGCGTGCACGACATCGCTCTCGTCGATCGCCAGCATGAGCCGGACGGCCGGGTCGCGGAGCCTCGTCGAGACCGCCGAGGGTGAATCCGAGTTCGGGGAGCTCCTTCTCCTGCACCCAGAGCTCCGAGATCTCGGCGATCTGCACGCTCTCGAGCACGGGCAGTGCCCGGTAGCTGGTCCATTCCGCGCGCACGCCCGCGCGTTCCGCCCGGTTGATCGACGAGCGGATGTCCTGCCACTTCTTCCCGGTCGTGTCCCAGGTCTTGGGCCTCAGGATCGTCTCTTCGCCGATGCCCATGGTCTGCCAGCCCATTCGCGCGAAAGTCGCCTGCCAGCTGCCGTGCAGGCTGTAGAAGACCGGGACCCAGCCGTGGTCGTCGCACATGATGGCGAAGTCGGCGATCGCACGCGCGGCGTCTTCGACGGGTCCGACCGGCTCGGTCGTGGTGATCGCGACGCCGGTCTCCACCCGGTACGCGATGGCGGTCGAGCCGGATGCGTTGAACCAGAGCGAGTTCCCCTCCCACGTGGTCATGTATGCGAGGGACCCGCCGCCTCCCTTGGTGAGGATCTCCCGCAGCCGCGCTGCATCGTCGCTCAGGCCACCGGCGACGGTGCTGCGCATGCACTGGATCGCACCGATGATGACGATCGTCCAGAACACCGGCCCGACCCACTGGTAGAGCAAGGTCGACGCCCAGTCGGTCGGCAGGAACGAGAGTCGTTCGAGACGCAGGAATCCGACAGGGATGAATCGCTCGGGGACGTCGCTGACGAGGTCGACCAGGGAAACGGCCGGGGTGAACCGGTCGCTGAGGGCCAGCCCGCCGATGACGTACGCGGCCGCGAGGGCGAAGAAGGAGACCACGGTCGTCAGGAAGAAGCGGCGCAGCCGGCCGGGCCTGCTGTGCACGGGGAAGCGGCGCAGGTTCACCACGATGAGCACCGCGGTCGCGAGCGGAACCAGCACGGAGACGACGAGCACGACGGCGACCTCCCAGTACTGGAAGGACCGCCAGTGCCAGACGTACGGCTGGCCGGAGATGGGCAGGAGGCCGTAGTACCAGGCGCCGAGGACGGCCATGCCGGTGTTCACGGCAATCGCGAGCCAGGCCGCGAATCGTCTCCCCCGCACGATACCGAAGGCGGCGACGATCAGGGTGAGGAGCGGCAGCAACGAGACGAGCACCGGCCCCACGCCGGCCACGCGCTCGAGAGTCAGTTCGTGCACGCACTGCCGGGTGATGTCGCCCAGGAGGCACCGGTCCACGACATCGGTGACGGAGGGCACGTCCTGGGTGAGCAGGAGCCCGAGTGGTGCGAGCAGGCCGAACCGGGTTCCGGAGAAGATCGTGATCACCGGGCCGACGGCAAGGATCCCGAGCACGGAGGCGAGAAGTGTCCGCGTCTCGCGATGCGAACTGCGGCGCCAGGTCAGGTCGATCCGGCGGGGCCGGAAGACGGCCCCGAGCGCCAGCCCCGCGAGGGCCCCGAGGAGGCGGTAGACATCGGAAGGCTGGCCGGAGTAGAGCACGAGCACGAGGGCGATCACGAGGGTGAAGACGCGAATGCGTCGCCGCCAGAGCGGCCCTGCGAAGCTGCTCGCCGCCATGATCGTGCCGAAGATCGGCGTGAACGGGTCGAGCGCCCAGAGCTCGCTGACGCCCCCTCGACCACATCTCTCCGGTCGCGACCCCGGCATCCTGAAGCAGGAGACCGATCCCGGTGCCGAGGATCGCCGTCGACAGGAAGGCGACGACCGTTCGGCCGCTCCCGAGAAGATGCTCGGCATAGCCGAGGACCACGAGAGTCGCGAGGATCGCGAGCAGGAGTTCCGCGAGGTTGTCCACGAGGAACACGCTCGTGATCGGAGACCACCAGTGCCCGCTGTCGATGACCGATTCGTAACCGGTTCCGAACCAGAGCCGGATCCACCGTGACGGACCCTGGACGATGCCCGTCGTGAGGGCGAGCGCGACCAGGATGACCGCGTAGCCGAGGGACACCGGCTGCTTCCTGAGCCGCCGCCAGACGACTCGGCCGGTGAGGACGAGACCGGCTCCGGCCCGGGCAAGCCGCCCGGCTTCTGCCGTTCCGGCAGGACTGTGCGGGCCTCCTGTGGATGTCGACGTCGTACTCACGGCGTCACCGCGAGTCCGGTCCGGGCAGCGATGAGCGGCAGGGCGGTCGTCCAGGCGAATTGCACGGTGTGCCAGTCGTGTGCGGTCCCCGGTGAGACGATCAGGTCTGTTCCTGCGCCGGCGGCGGTCGCCGCCGCGTCGAGGGTGTTGGCCCAGGCCAGGAACCGCGTGTCACCGGCGCCCACGGCGAAGATGATGTGCAGGTTCGAATAGGGGGCGTGCGCGGCAAGGACCGCGGCTGGCGCGGCGGCGGCGTACGCGGCGGAATTGCCGGCGAATCCGGTCTGGACCGTGTGGGCCGCATCCCCGTTCCTGGGCGCAAGCTCGCCGGAGATGTCGAGAATGGTACTGAAGAGCTCCGGATGCGCGGCACCGAGCTGGATCGAGCAGGTGCCTCCCTGGGAGAACCCCGCAATGGTCCACCCGGCCGGGCTCACGGCGACGGAGAAGGTAGACCGGATCCAGGCCGGCACGTCGACAGTGAGGTAGGTGGCACTGTTGCCGAGTGCTGAGTCGACGCACATCGGGTTGCGGTCCGCGGCCCCCAGCTGGTCGGGAACGACGATGATGGGGGTCTCGCCGGAATGGGAGGCGGCGTACGTGTCGAGGATGGTGTCGAGTTTTCCTGCAGTGAAGACGTCGGCCGGTGTCCCAGGCTGACCGGAGAGCATCACGACGACCGGGAGCACGGGCGGATGTGCAGTACGGGCGGCGGCGGGCAGGTACACCATGGCGGGGCGCGCATCGAAGCCGGACACGGTTGCCGGAATCGTAACGGTCCCGACGCTTCCAGACGTCTGCCCGACGCTGCTCGCGGTTACGCCGCTCCCGGAGAAGTCGAGTGCGCCGTACAGCGGAACGCCGAGCGCCGCCCGCACCGTGGTGTACTGACCGAAGTCGGCGTTGACGCCTGCGGCCGCGGAGAGGAGGCAAAGCGGGATCACGGCGATCGCGAGGCCGCGCCGCCAGCCGCGCCCGGCCAGCGTGTTGATCGCAAGGCCGATCCCCGCGAAGGCGGCCACGACCCAGCCGCGGGTCACCATCGACAGGGATACCCCGAACAGGTCCCAGACATCGCTTGTCAGCCAGGCGAGGACCCAACCGAGGAGCGCCCCTGCCGACAGGCTCACGGCGACACGGAAGAAGGCGATCCCGCTGTACCGGCGGGCGAGCACGAGGACGATGGCCAGGGCTGTGAGGACGTAGAGCACCACCACGACGGGTCCAGCAACGATGCTGGTGTCAAGCAATGCAGCCATTTCGGTTTCCTCCCTCCCTACCCTCACACTCGGAGGCGGGGCCGGCCCGCCAAACCGCCGGGTTCTGAGGAAGGCTTCAGGGAATGGTGCTGGCGGGCACGCCCTTCCCCAGCAAAGGGTCAGGGCGCGGCACGATCAGAAGCCGAGGCGGCCGAGCCTGCTTCGGGTCGCGCTGCCATTCCTTGGCGACCTTGACCCGCAAGGAGAGGAAGACTCGCTTGCCGACCAGGGGTTCGATCTGCTTGCGCGCGCGCACCCCGACGTCCTTGAGCCGGCTGCCGGACTTACCGATGATGATGCCCTTCTGGCTGTCCCGCTCGACGAACAGGTTGGCGTAGACCTCGACCAGTTCCTGATCGTCGCGTTCGATGATGTCGTCGATCGTCACGGCGATGGAGTGCGGCAGTTCGTCGGTGACGCCCTCGAGCGCCGCCTCACGGATGTACTCGGAAATGCGCGATTCGAGGCTTTCGTCCGTGACGGCATCCGCCGGGTAGAGCGGGGCGTCGGAAAGCGGCAGGAGGCGCAGGAGCTCGGCGGCGAGGATGTCCAGCTGGATGCGGCTCGTCGACGAGATCGGCACGATCGCTTCCCAGTCCCGGAGCGCGGACACCGCGAGCAGCTGGTTGGCGACGCTCGTCTTCGAGGACAGGTCGATCTTGGTCACGATCGCGACCTTGCGGGCCCGCGGGAAGTTGTCGAGCCTGCTCGTTGATGAACCGGTCTCCAGGGCCGATCGGCTCGTTGGCGGGGATGCACAGGCCGACCACGTCGACACCGGCGAGCGTGGACTGGACGAGGCTGTTGAGTCGCTCGCCGAGCAGGGTCCGCGGCTTGTGGATGCCGGGCGTGTCCACGAGGATCAGCTGACCGTCCTTCTGGTGCACGATCCCGCGGATGGCCCGCCGTGTCGTCTGCGGCTTGGAGGAGGTGATGGCGACCTTTTCGCCGACCAGGGCATTGGTGAGGGTCGACTTGCCGACGTTGGGTCGACCGACGAACGATACGAATCCCGCCCGGAAATCATTTTCTGTGGTCATGACCGTTTACTCCCTCATCGTCCGTCACTCCGAGGAATGCGGCCTGCGCCTCGATCAGCGCTTCGTCTCGTTGGACCAGCACTGTGCTGATCCGTTTGCGGCGGCCCTCCGTGCGTTCAGCGGTGAGGACCAGCCCGCTCGTGCGTGCGACCGACCCGGCTACGGGCAGTCGTCCGAGGGCCTTTGCCAGCAGTCCGCCGACCGAATCGACCTCGTCGTCGTCGAGTTCGAGGTCGAACAGTTCGCCGAGTTCATCGACCGGGAGCCGGGCGCTGACCCGGAACCGGCCGTGGCCGAGGTCTTCAACCTCGACGACGTCACGGTCGTACTCGTCGGAAATGTCGCCGACGAGTTCTTCGATCAGGTCTTCAAGCGTGACCAGGCCCGCTATGCCACCATACTCGTCGACGACCATGGCAAGGTGGTTCGACTCGAGCCTGCATCTGCCGGAGCAGCTCGTCGACCTTCTTCGATTCGGGGACGAACACTGCGGGCCGCGCGAGGTCGCCGACGGTGAGGCTCTCGATGTTCGGCGGTCGCTCGTAGACGAGCCGGGCCACGTCGCGGAGGTAGACAATGCCCGTGACGTCGTCGACTTCGCCGTCGATGACAGGCACCCGGGAGAAGCCCTTGCTCAGGAACAGTCCCATGGCTTCGCCGAGGGACGCGCCGACCTCGATCGTCACCATGTCCGTGCGCGGAATCATGACCTCGCGCACGACGGTGTCGTTGAACTCGAAGATGGAGTGGATGAGTTCCCGGTCGTCCTCTTCGAGCACGTCGAGCTCCGTTGCCTCGTCGACCATGCTGAGCAGCTGGTCCTCGGAGGTGAAGGTGGCGAGACGCGTGCGCCCGGGGGTGACCCGGTTGCCGAGTGCGACGAGGGCGTTCGCGATCGGTCCGAGCAGCACGCGCAGGAAGTGCACGAGCGGCGCCGTGCCGGTGAGCAACCCGACAGGGTGCGCCCGCCCGACGCTGCGCGGGCTCGCACCGACCAGGACGAAGGAGACTGCCGTCATGAGGGCGGCCGACAGGATGAGGGCGAGCCAGAGTTGTTCGATCGTCGTCGCGAAGACGAGGGTCACAAGCACCGCAGAGGTCGTCTCGGCGATGATCCTCATGAAGCTGATCGCATTGAGGTGGGCGCCGGTGTCCGCGGAGATCGCGCGGAGGGACCGCTTCGCCCGGTGGGTCTCGGCGAGTTCATTGATGTCGACCCGGGAGAGGGCGAGGACGGCGGAATCGACGGCGGCCATCAAGCCGCCGAAGGCGACCAGGACGATGGCCGCCAGGAGAAACCACCCGATGCTCATTTGGTTCGGCGGCGTTCCTGCATGGCGAAGCCGATCAGGATGTCGCGCTGGATGCCGAACATCTCCTTCTCCTCTTCGGGTTCGGCGTGGTCGAAGCCGAGGAGGTGCAGGATTCCGTGCGCGGTCAGCAGGAGGAGCTCGTCGAGCGTCGAATGGCCGGCCGTCTCCGCCTGACCCTGGGCGACCTGCGGGCAGAGCACGATATCGCCGAGCAGGCCCGCGGGCGTTTCGGCGTCCTCGGTGCCCGGCCGGAGTTCGTCCATCGGGAAGCTCAGCACATCCGTCGGCCCCGGCTCATCCATCCACTGCACGTGCAGCTGCTCCATCGCGCCCTCGTCGACGAGGAGGATCGCGAGGTCGGCGTCCGCGTGCACGTGCATGGTGTCGAGGGCGAAAGCCGCGAGGCGCTGGAGCGCGACCTCGTCGACCGGGATGTTCGATTCGTTGTTGATTTCAATGCTCATGAGGGTCTCCGTTTCGGAAAGCGGTCGCGGATGCCGCCGGGGCGTTCTGGGCCGCGTTTGACGAATTCGTGGGCCTGTTCGCTTTCGATGCGCTGGGCCTGCCTGAGTGCGTCGTATTCGGTCCAGGCGTCGACGATCCTGCCGACGAGGGAATGGCGCACGACATCCGCGCTCGTCAGGCGCACGAAGCGGATGTCGTCCACCGCGTCGAGCACCCGGGTCACGAGCCGCAGTCCGCTCGTTCCGGCCGGCAGGTCGATCTGGGTGACGTCGCCGGTGACGACCATCTTCGACCCGAAGCCGAGCCGGGTGAGGAACATCTTCATCTGTTCCGGCGTCGTGTTCTGCGCCTCGTCGAGGACGACGAAGGAGTTGTTCAGGGTGCGGCCACGCATGTAGGCGAGCGGGGCGACCTCGATCGTGCCTGCCGCGAGCAGTTTGGGCAGGAGTTCCGGCTCCATCATCTCGCCGAGCGCGTCGTAGAGCGGGCGGAGATAGGGGTCGATCTTGTCGGTCAGGGTGCCGGGCAGGAAGCCGAGTCGCTCCCCCGCTTCGACGGCCGGGCGGGTGAGGATGATCCGCCCGACCTCCTTGCGCTGCAGCGCCTGCACGGCCTTCGCCATGGCGAGGTAGGTCTTGCCGGTTCCGGCGGGGCCGATCCCGAACACGATCGTGTCGGTGTCGATGGCGTCGACGTATTCCTTCTGGCCGATCGTCTTCGCGCGGATGCTCTTGCCCCGTGAGGTGAGGATCGGCGGCCCGAGACGGACGGAGGGGCTCGAGGCGCTGTCTTCGCCGAGCATCCGGGCGCTCGACACGACCTCGGCAGGGGCGAGGTCGCGGCCCTCGCGGATCATCACGAGCAGTTCTTCGATCAGACGCCGGGCGGCGGCGACCTGGGTCGGCTCGCCGGAGAGCGTCATCTCGTTGCCACGGACGTGCACGCTGACCGCGGGGTGTTCCTTCTCGATCGCTCCGAGCAGCCGGTCCTGGGCTCCGAGGAGGCGCACCATGGCGACCCCGTCGATGAGGATCCGGGTGTCGACGGTCGACGCGGGAGGCACGGCACCGGACGGCTCCGACCCGGGGAGCCCGTCGCCTCTGAACTCAGACGGAGCCAAGTGTGCCCTCTCCGAGTGAGCCGGTCGCCGGGTCCGTCGCGGGCTTCTGGGCGAGCACGTGGGCGTGGACGTGGAACACGGTCTGGCCGGCGGAGGCGCCGGTGTTGAAGACGAGGCGGAACTGGCCGTCGGAGAGGTCGGTGGCGACCTGTCCGGCCACCGCGACGAGCTCGGCAAGCAAGCCGGGATCGCCGGCTGCGAGTTCGACGACATTGCGATACGCCTCGGTCTTCGTCGTGACGACGATGTGCACGGGGGCCTGCGGGTTGATGTCCGTGAATGCGATGATGCGGTCGGTCTCGGCGACGATGGTCGCCGGGATTTCCCGTGCGACGATGCGGCTGAAGACGGAGGGTTCTGCGCCGGTTTCTGACATGGTCCTATCTTAAACGGCAGGTCGCCCGGCAGGGGTCACCAGCGGACGGTCACCAACGGGCGAGGGCGGCGTTGAGCACGGCGAGGGCGGCGGGCCCTGCCGTCGAGGTGCGCAGCACGGTGTCGCCGAGGCGCACCCGCACGGCACCCGCGGATTCCAGCAGGCTCGAGTTCCGAGGCCGCGATGCCGCCTTCCGGGCCGACGACGAGCACGATGTCCCGCGCCGCTCCTGCCTGATCGTCGGCCCCGGCGTCGTGCGCCGGAAACCGGGTCAACCGAAGCTCGGCGGTGGGCTCGAGGAGCAGCATCCGGGTGTCCCGCGCCAGCACGGCGAGTTGTTTGGTGCTCGTGAGCTCTGCGACCTCGGGAAGCCAGGCCCGGATCGACTGCTTGGACGCTTCCCGCACGATGGCACGCCAGCGATCCCGGCCCTTGGCGATCTTGGGGCCCTCCCACCGCGTCACCGAGCGGGATGCAGCCCACGGGACGACACCGTCGACCCCGAGTTCGGTCGCGGCCTGCACGGCCATCTCGTCGCGGTCGCCCTTGGCGAGTGCCTGCACGAGGCGGATGCGCGGGCTCGGCCTCTCGATGTTTCGTGCGCCGTCGATCCGCAGGGCCAGCCGGCCGGGCTCGGCGTCCTCGACGGTCGCCTCGAGGAGCAAGCCGGACCCGTTTCCGGCGAGCAGGTGCTCCCCCGGCCGGACCCGGCTCACGGTGACCGCGTGCCTGGCCTCCGCACCGATGATGGTCGCGAGGGCCCCGACGGGGCAGTCCTCCGCCCGGAGGGACTCGTCGATGAAGAAGTGAGCCATTCGGTTAGACGCGGAACCGGTCGCGGAGCTTCGCGAAGAGCCCCTGCTGCACCGCACTGAGCGCGGGCGCCGGGGACTTGTGCCGCGCGGCGAACTGTTCGATCAGTTCCCGTTCCTTGTGGTCGAGCTTGGTCGGCGTCACGACGTGGATTCCGACCTTCAGGTCGCCGCGGCCGTTGCCGCGGAGGCGCGAGACTCCGCGGTCCTTGACCGTGATGACCTCGGAGCCCTGCACTCCGGCACGGATCTCGACGGTGATGTCGCCGTCGAGGGCCTTGACCGTTGTGGTCGTGCCGAGGATCGCATCCGTCATGGGCACGTCGAGGGTGCAGAGCAGGTCGTCACCGTCGCGGCTGAACACGTCGTGGTGGCGAACCTTCATTTCGAGGTACAGGTCACCGTTGGGGCCGCCGGCGGGGCCGGCTTCTCCGCTGCCGGGCATCTGCAGGCGGAGCCCGGTGTCGACGCCGGCGGGGATGTCGACGGGAACCGTGCGGCGCGCGCGGACGCGGCCCTGGCCCTGGCAGGTCACGCACGGGGTGGCGATGATGGTGCCGAAACCGCGGCAGGAGCCGCACGGGCTCGACGTCATGACGTTGCCGAGGAGGGAGCGCACGGCGCGCTGGATGTTGCCGGTGCCGTGGCAGATGTCGCACGTGACGGGTGCGGTGCCCGGCTGGCAGCAGGTGCCGCTGCAGGTCGCGCAGACGATGGCCGTGTCGACCTCGAGGTCGCGGTGGGTTCCGAAGATGATCTCGTCGAGGTCGAGTTCGACCCGGATCAGCGCGTCCTGGCCGCGTTCCCGGCGGGATCGGGGCCCGCGGCTTCCGCCGCCGCCCCCTCCGCCGAAGAAGGTCTCGAAGATGTCGCCGAAGTTGCCGAAGTTGCCGTCGAAACCGGCGTTTCCGCCCGTTCGGCCGTTGCCGCCGTGGTCGTAGTTCTCACGCTGCTTCGCGTCACTCAGCACGTCGTAGGCGTGGGTGACGTGCTTGAACCGCTCCGACGCATCTGCGCCGGGGTTCACGTCGGGGTGGAGCTGGCGGGCGAGGCGGCGGTACGCCTTCTTGATCTCGTCGGTGGAGGCATCGCGTGCGACGCCGAGTACTTCGTAATGGTCAGCCAAAGCTGGCTCTCCTAGGTCTGTTTTCGTAGGTGTGCGGCGTGGGGGCTGGTCGGGAGACTCGCCTATTCGAGCAGGCGGGACAGGTAGCGGGCGACGGCACGGACGGCCGCCATGTTGTTCGAGTAGTCCATCCGGGTGGGGCCCAGGACGCCGAGGCGGGCAAGGTCTCCACCCTGCGAGCTGTAGCCGCTCGTCAGCACACTCGTCTCGGAGAGGCCGAAGGGTGCGTTCTCCCTGCCGATACTCACCGACACCCCGTGCTGGTCGGTGGCCATCTCACCGAAGAGGCGCAGCAGGACGACCTGCTCCTCGATGGCCTCGAGCACCGGGTAGATGCTCCCGGTGAAGTCTTCCTCTGTGCGCACGAGGTTGGCGGCTCCCGCCATCACGAGCCGCTCCTGCCGGTTCGCACCGACCTGGTCGCGGAGGGTGAGGGTGACGAGGGACACGAGGTCGGGTTGCTCGCCGGCCAGGTCGGCGGCATCCGTGAGCACGGTCGCTGCCGCGCTCATGCTGAGGCCCACCACGGCGGCGTTGAGACGGGCGCGGAGCCGGACCAGCAGGTGTTCCTCGAGCGGCCGGGGAAGCTCGATCACGCGTTGCTCGACCCGGCCGGCATCCGTGATCAGCACGGACAGGAGCCGGGTCTCCGAGAGCGGCACGAGCTCGATGTGGCGCACCTTCGCGCGGGACAGCGAGGGGTACTGCACGAGCGCGACCTGGTGGGTGAGCTGGGAGAGGAGCCGGACGCTGCGGGCGAGGACCTCGTCGAGGTCGGCGGACTGCCCGAGGAACGTTTCGATGGCCTGGCGCTGCGCCGCGGACAGCGGGCGCAGATCGGCGAGGTGATCGACGAAGAGGCGGTACCCCTTGTCGGTCGGGATCCGCCCTGAGGAGGTGTGCGGGGCGATGATGAGCTCCTCCTCCTCGAGGAGAGCCATGTCATTGCGAATGGTCGCCGCGGACACTCCGAAGGAATGCCGGTCAACGATGGTTTTTGAGCCGACGGGCTCGCGCGAGGCGACGTAGTCTTGGACTATGACCCGCAGAACTTCGAGGCTGCGATCCGAAACCATGACTGAATCGCCTCCTTTCCGGGTGACTGGGTGCCGGCGACTTTGGCACTCACAGCGTTTGACTGCCAATCATATCGCGACACACGGGGACACCCCCATTGCTAGCGGATCATTGGGCGCAGTACCTTGAGTCTTGTAATGGTCCCCCATCCGCATGGAAAGGCACGATGATGAGCAATTCAACCGGTAACAGCGGCGAAGATCCGAACCTGGGCCAGCGGCCCCCGCAGCAGCCGTACCAGCCGGCGGCACCCACTCCCGTTGCCGCCGTTCCCCTCACCGAGACCGAGGACCGCCAGTGGGCGTCGTTCGCGCACCTCGGCGGCATCATCAGCTTCCTGCCGTCGCTGATCATCTGGCTCGTGTTCAAGGACCGCGGCCGTTTCACCGACCAGGAAGCGAAGGAGGCGCTGAACTTCCAGATCACGATCGCGATCATCTACGTGATCGGCTGGATCCTCACGGTCGTCCTGATCGGCGGCCTGATCAACCTCGCGGCGTTCGTCGTCTCCATCATCTTCTCGGTCCTCGGCTTCCTGAAGGCGAAGGACGGCCAGGCCTACCGCTACCCCTTCGCCCTGCGTCTGATCAAGTAGCCCGGCGCACGGCGGAACCCACACGCCCGGAGTAACTCGCGGGACCAGCACAACCGACAACGCGCACAAGGAGCCCGAATGTCCACCACCCCACCCCCCGCCAATTCCTACCAGCCCGTCACTCCGATGAACCCGTCGGACGAACGGCTGTGGGCCACCCTGATCCACGTGGGCGGAATCCTCTTCGAATTCCTGCCTGCGCTCATCGGTTACCTCGTACTCAAGGACCGCGGCCCGTTCATCCGGGCACACGCGGCGACGGCGCTCAATTTCCAGATCACCCTGCTGATCGCGTACGTGGTGGCGAGCATCCTTCTTTTCGCGTTCATCGGCCTGCTGCTGCTGCCGGCGATCTGGGTTCTCAGCGTTGTGTTCAGCATCCTCGCCGCCCTCGCGGCCAACAAGGGCGAGTACTACACCTACCCGCTCACCATCAAGTTCGTCAGCTAGACCGCAGAACCTTAGTCCGCGAGCAGCCGCCGCACGACGGCGTCCGCGAGAAGCCGCCCTCTCCTGGTCAATTCGACCGTCCCGGAGAGGGCGGCTTTCGCGTTGATGAGCTCATCGGCGATGAGACCGGCAACCTCGCGGCGACCGAGCCTGCGAGAGCGTGTCGATCCGGATGCCCTCCCGGATGCGGGTGAGCAGCAGGACTCTCTCGACCTCCCGGGTGGTCGCGTCGAGGGTTTCCCGCCCGGCGGCCGGCGAATCACCGGCGAGTATCCGGTCCGCGTATGCCGAGGGGTGCTTGACGTTCCACCAGCGCACGCCGCCGACGTGGCTGTGCGCACCGGGCCCGACCCCCCACCAGTCCTGGCTGCGCCAGTACGCGAGGTTGTGCCTGGACCGGTGTGCGGCATCCGTGGCCCAGTTGCTGACCTCGTACCAGCCGTAGCCGGCGGCCTCGAGGAGCTCGTCGGCGAGTTCGTAGTACTCCGCCTGGGTGTCCTCGTCGACGGGTGAAAGCTCGCCGCGGCGGATCTGCCTCGCGAGTTTCGTACCGTCCTCGACGATGAGCGAGTATGCGCTGATGTGGTTCGGGGCGAGCCCGATGGCCTGCTCGAGGCTCGCACGCCAGTCGGCGCGGGTCTCCCCCGGTGTGCCGTAGATGAGGTCGAGGCTCACGTCGAGGCCGGCGTCGCGCGCCCAGCCGGTCACGAGCGGGATCCGCTCCGGATCGTGGGTGCGCTCGAGGGTCGCGAGCACCCGGGGCACGGCGGACTGCATGCCGAACGAGACCCTGGTGAAGCCGGCGGCGGCGAGGGCGTCGAGGTAGGCGGCGTCGACCGAGTCCGGGTTGGCTTCTGTGGTCACTTCGGCGCCGGACTCGAGGCCCCAGGTGTCGCGGACGGAGTCGAGCATCCGCACGAGGTCCGCGGCGGGCAGCAGTGTGGGGGTGCCGCCGCCGAAGAACACCGTCGCGGCCTCCCGGTCGGGAACCCCGGAGTCGCGGAGGATTCGTCCGGCGGACTCGACCTCGGCGACGGCCTGTCCGGCGTAGTCGTGCTGGGAGGCTCCGCGCAGCTCGGTCGCCGTGTAGGTGTTGAAGTCGCAGTAGCCACAGCGCACCCGGCAGAAGGGCACGTGCAGGTACACGCCGAAGTCGCGCTCGTGGGCTCCCACGGCGGCGGATGCCGGGAGCAGCCCGTCACGCGGGGCGGGGTCGCCGAGAGGCAGGGCGCTGCCCACGGTCAGACCGCGCCGACCGGGTGCAGGGCGCGCAGGTACCTGGCGGTGAACTTCGCCTGCTGCAGCCGGACGATCGGCCAGGCGAGTCGGTAGAACCAGGTGCTCGGGCGGGAGAATGCCCGGATCGTCAGCCAGACGGAGTCGTCGTCGTGTCGTTCGACGATGAACGCTTCCTCGCCGCTCGCGGGGTGGCCGGGCAGGGTGCCGTAGCCGAAGCCGATCCGGTCGGCCTCGTCGATGACGTAAACGACGCGCACGGGCGAGTCGACGGTGAACGGGCCGACCGCGACCGAGAGGCGCGCGGACATGCCGTTCACGATGTACGGAGTGCCGTCGTCGGCGAACGTCGCCTCGTCGACGGGATGCGCCTGGTTCGTCGACGGGGTGCCGTCCTGGTCGAACACGATCCCGGTGTACTGCACGCCGGTGCCGGGGAGGAGGTCGGTGACGGTCATGCCGCTGCCGAGCTGCACCCCCCAAGTCATCAGGAACGCCGCGGCGGTGCGGAACCGTTCGGCGCCGCTGCCGAGGCGCACGGTGCGTTCGAGCGGCCGGTAGCCGCGGGGCGGGTACCGGAGCAGGTCGGGGGCGAGGGTGCCGCCGATCGCCGTGTACGTCACGGCGGCGTCGGTGAAGGTGGACCGGCGCATCCGCCTACTTCTTCTCTTTCTTGGCCGGCTCGTCGCCCGAGAGCGCGGCAATGAAGGCCTCCTGCGGCACCTCGACGCGGCCGACCATCTTCATGCGCTTCTTGCCTTCTTTCTGCTTCTCGAGCAGCTTGCGCTTGCGCGAGATGTCGCCGCCGTAGCACTTGGCGAGGACGTCCTTGCGGATGGCGCTGATCGATTCGCGGGCGATGATGCGTGCGCCGATCGCGGCCTGGATCGGAACGTCGAACTGCTGCCGTGGGATGAGCTTCCGCAGCCGCCCGGTCATGAGCACGCCGTAGTCGTAGGCCTTGTCGCGGTGCACGATGGCGCTGAACGCGTCGACCTGTTCGCCCTGGAGCAGGATGTCGACCTTGACGAGGTCCGCCTCCTGCGAGCCGATCGGTTCGTAGTCGAGCCGAGGCGTAGCCGGCGGTCTTGCTCTTGAGCTGGTCGAAGAAGTCGAAGACGATCTCGCCGAGGGGCATCGTGTAGCGGATCTCGACCCGGTCCTCACCGAGGTACTCCATGCCGAGCAGGGTGCCGCGACGGCCCTGGCAGAGTTCCATGATGACGCCGACATAGTCCTTGGGCGCGAGGATCGCGGCCTTGACGATGGGCTCCTCGACCTTGGCGATCTTCCCGTCCGGGAACTCGCTCGGGTTCGTCACGGTGACGGTCTTCTTGTCGTCGGTCGAGACCTCGTAGATCACGCTCGGGGCGGTCGTGATCAGGTCGAGGTTGAACTCGCGGTCGAGGCGCTCGGTGATGATCTCGAGGTGGAGCAGGCCCAGGAAGCCGCAGCGGAAGCCGAAGCCGAGGGCGACGGATGTCTCCGGCTCGTAGACGAGGGAGGCGTCGGAGAGCTTGAGCTTGTCGAGTGCTTCGCGGAGGGCCGGGTAGTCGCTGCCGTCGATCGGGTACAGGCCGGAGAACACCATCGGCTTGGGCTCGGTGTAGCCGGGCAGGGCCACGGTCGCCGGACGCAACGCGGTCGTGACGGTGTCGCCGACCTTTGACTGGCGGACGTCCTTCACGCCGGTGATCAGGTAGCCGACCTCGCCGACGCCGAGACCCTTGCTCGGGGTCGGTTCCGGACTCGTGACACCGATCTCGAGGATCTCGTGGGTCGCCCGGGTGGACATCATCTGGATCTTCTCGCGCGGGCTGAGCTTTCCATCGATCATGCGGACATAGGTGACGACGCCGCGGTAGCTGTCGTAGACCGAGTCGAAGATCATGGCGCGGGCGGGGGCGTCCGGGTCTCCCACGGGGGCCGGGATGAGCCGGGTGGCCCGGTCGAGCAGCTCGGCGACGCCGATGCCGGTCTTGCCGGAGACGCGCAGCACGTCCTCCGGCTTGCCGCCGATCAGGCTCGCGAGTTCCTTCGCGTACTTGTCCGGGTCCGCGGCGGGGAGGTCGATCTTGTTGAGCACCGGGATGATCGTGAGGTCGTTCTCGAGGGCGAGGTACAGGTTCGCGAGCGTCTGGGCTTCAATGCCCTGGGCCGCGTCGACGAGCAGGATGGCGCCCTCGCACGCAGCGAGGCTCCGGGAGACCTCGTAGGTGAAGTCGACGTGACCCGGGGTGTCGATCATGTTGAGCGCGTAGGCCTGGCCGTCGAGTTCCCACGGCATCCGCACGGCCTGGCTCTTGATGGTGATGCCGCGTTCGCGCTCGATGTCCATGCGGTCGAGGTACTGGGCCCGCATCAGGCGGTCGTCGACGACGCCGGTGATCTGCAGCATCCGGTCGGCGAGGGTGGACTTGCCGTGGTCGATGTGCGCGATGATGCAGAAGTTACGGATGAATGCCGGCGGTGTTGCGGCCGGCAGGAACGCCGTGAGGGGTCTGGGTGACATGATCCGGTAATTCTCCCATAGCTCGGGCCCGCCGCGGATTTCGCCCGCGGAGAGCGCATCGCGCGCGAGTAAAATCCTCGGCTATCGGCCGGGTCGCGCCGACAACGCGGGAGGAACGATGACGGCAACCACTCCGGTGCTGTTCGTGCACGGCATCCGGGCTTCGCGCACCATGTGGCGGCAGCAGCAGGCGCGCCTCAGCGAATCAGGACATCCGTCGCTGGCCATCGATCTACCCGGCCACGGATTGCGCAGCGACGAAGAATTCACGGTCGCGGCGGCACTCCGGGCGATCGACGAGGGTGTGACCGCACTGGGCGGCCGGGTGCTCCTGGTCGGGCTGTCCCTGGGCGGGTACTACTCGATCGCATACGCCGCCGCCCGTCCCGAACGGTTGGTCGGCCTCGTCGCGGCCGGGTGCAGCTTCGTTCCGGCCGGACCGGGGCTCGCAGCCTACCGGCGCCTGGCCCGGGTGATCCGTCTCCTCCCCGACCACGGCCTGTGGCTGCACACAACACTCGTGCGCGTCCTGCTGCCCCGGGAAGGTGCGCTCGACGCCCTCGCCGGCGGGGTTCCGCTCGGCGTCATGGATGCCGGACTCTGCGCGACGGCAACGCTGAGCCCGCTGCGGAGCCTGGCCGAATACCCGGGGCCGGTCTGGCTTGTCAACGGTGCCTTCGACCAGTTCCGGCTGCACGAGAGGCGATTCCTCTCCGCGTGCAGGGACGGCCGCCTCATCGTCGTCCCCCGGGCGACGCATCTGGTCAGCCTTGCCCAGCCGGATCGCTTCGCGGCCGTGCTCGCCCGGATCCTGGCCCGGCTCCCCTGACGTTCCCCGACCGGATTATCGGCCGGACCGAATAACTGGTATCGTTGCCTGTTGGCTTGCGTGTTGGGTCCCACCCCACCACGATTTTGCCGTACGGCGCCCTCTACCGCCACGCGGCCCATCCGAACAAGAACCTAACGAAAGCGTATAAACGTGGCAAATATCAAGTCGCAGATCAAGCGTATTGGCACCAACAAGAAGGCCCAGGAGCGCAACAAGGCGGTCAAGAGCGAGTTCAAGACCGCCGTTCGCGCTGCGCGCCTCGCTGTCACCTCCGGCGACAAGGACAAGGCTGTCGCCAGCCTCGCGATTGCGTCGAAGAAGCTCGACAAGGCCGTCAGCAAGGGTGTCATCCACCGCAACCAGGCTGCAAACAAGAAGTCCGCGCTCGCCAAGTCCGTCGGCGCGCTCGTCTAGTCTCCGCACCACCCAGCCGGCTTTCCGGCTGTCGAAAAGCCCCCGCCTGTTCGGCGGGGGCTTTTTCGTCGTCATCGATCAGCGCACGGATTTGCGCTCGTAGAGTGCCATCGACCAGGCGTAGCCGATGAGAGCGAGCACCGCGCACCATCCGATCGCGAGCACCGGGTTCCAGCCGGGCGGGGTGCCGAGGAGCAGCCCGCGCAGGCTCTCGATGAACGGCGTGAACGGCTGGTACTGCGCGAACCACTGCAGCCACTCCGGCATCGAGGCCGTCGGCACGAAGCCGCTGCCGAGGAGCGGCAGGAGAGTCAGGAGCAGGGGCAGGTTGCTGGCCGTCTCGACGGACTTCGACTGCATTCCCATCGCCACGCCGAGCCAGCTCACCGCGAACGAGATGAGCACGATCAGGCCCGCCGCCGCGAACCATTCCGCCGGGCTCGCCGTGGGCCGGAATCCGATCAGGAGGCCGACGCCGAGCACGAGCACGACGGCTATGACGGCCTGGACGGTGTTGCCGACCACGTGTCCGGCGAGGACCGCGGCCCGCGAGATCGACATGGTGCGGAAGCGCGCCGTGATTCCTTCCGTCATGTCCATGGCGACGGTGATCGAGGCGCCGCCCGCGCTGCCGGAGATCGTGATGAGGAGGATTCCGGGCATCACGTAGGCCAGGTAGGCGTCACGTCCGCCGGAGGGGTCGACGCCGGGCAGGCCGGCCCCGAGCGTTCCACCGAAGACGAACACGAGGAGCAGCAGCGCCACCACGGGTCCGAGGATGGTGAACAGCGAGAGGCCGGGGTAGCGCACCATGTGCAGCAGGTTGCGCTGCAGCATCGTGACGGTGTCCGCGATCACATGCGACCTCCGGCCGGGGGCGGGTGCGTGCGCGGCGGTGAGGGTGGTCATGACTCCGTTCCCTTCGTTCGAGCCGGTTCGGCCTCAGCGGCCCGCGCGGACCGGGCGGACCGGTTTGTGGCGGCGGTGAGGGCGAAGAAGACGTCGTCGAGATCAGGCGTGTGGATGCTGAGGTCCTCCATCTCGACGCCCGCGTTGTCGAGGCGGCCCAGGATGCCGCGCAGC
This sequence comes from Cryobacterium breve, assembly GCF_027594785.1. Taxonomy (GTDB): domain Bacteria; phylum Actinomycetota; class Actinomycetes; order Actinomycetales; family Microbacteriaceae; genus Cryobacterium; species Cryobacterium breve_A. Next base: position 212,151 of record NZ_CP075584.1, on the reverse strand, counting down.
GCGCCGACCGTGCCGTCGCCCGGCACGGTGAGCGCGAGCCCTGCCTCATCGCGAGTGGAGTCGCCGAGCAGGCGCGCGGCGGCGTCGAGCGCCGCGGCATCCGTGAATCGCAGCCGGATGTGGCCGCCGGGGACAAGGCGCTTGAGCTCGTCCGGCGTGCCGTTCGCGACGATCCGGCCGCCGTCGAGCACAGCGATGCGGTCGGCGAGCTCATCGGCCTCGTCGAGGTGCTGGGTGGTGAGGAGAACCGTCGTGCCGTCCGATACCAGGCCGCGCACGATGTCCCACATCGTGTGGCGACTGCGCGGGTCCAGGCCGGAGGTCGGCTCGTCGAGGAAGAGCACCCTCGGCGCCGCGACGAGGGTCATGGCGAGGTCGAGGCGGCGACGCATCCCTCCCGAGTAGGTCGCGAGCGGCTTCCGCGCGGACTCGACGAGGTCGAACTGCTCGAGGAGTTCCGCCACCCGCTGGGCCCCGCGTTTCGGCCCGAGGTGCCGCAGCCTCGCCATCAAGCGGAGGTTCTCTTCGCCGGTGAGCAGGCCGTCGACGGCCGAGAATTGGCCGGTGAGGCCGATCGCGGCGCGGACGCCGTCGTGGTCGCGCACCACGTCGCATCCGTTGACGACGGCGGTGCCGCCGTCCGGTCGCACGAGCGTGGACAGGATGTGCACGGTCGTGGTCTTGCCCGCGCCGTTCGGGCCGAGCAGCGCCGTGACGGTGCCCGCCTCGACGCTGAGGTCGACCTGGTCGAGCACGGTCTTTCCGCCATAGGCCTTACGGAGCCCCTGGACGTCGATCGCCGGTCTGGTCATGTCTGTCATTCCCTTCTGCTGGTTGACTGCCCTGCTGTTTCTGTTGCTGGGTGCTGCGCTTCACCGGGTCAGCGGGCCCGTTCGACGGCAATGTCGCCGAAACGGGTGCGCGCACGGACCGAGACGGTGTGCTCGGCGGAGTCGGGAGCCCGGTCGCCGGCCAGTTCGTTGCGCACCCGTCCTTCCTTCGTGGCGAGATCGAGCCAGACGGGGATGCCCGGTCGGACGCCGACGGTCACCTGGCCGAAGCCGCTGTCGAGCTGGACCGAACCACTCGACACCTCGTGCAGGTGGATGCTGCCGTACGCGGTCTTTGCCGAGACAGAGGCGAGCGCCGTGGTGATGTCGAGGTCGCCGTAGGAGAGCTTCGCCTCGAGGTCGCCGCCCGATTCACCGATCAGGATGCTGCCATGCGACGCCTTGAGCACGGCGTCACCGGTTACGGTGCCGATCCGGATCTGACCGTGGTCCGCCGTGATGTCGATGCCGCCGTCTGCGGTGGTCACCGACGCGTTGCCGTGGGAGGCGCGGAGCCACAGGTCGCCCGTGCTGTCGAGGTTCACGGCGCCGGTCGACGCCTTGACGCGGGTCGCGCCGAGCCGGCCGACGGTTCGCACGCCGCCGACGCTGATCTCGACGGTCAGCCGCGAGCCGGTGGGCAGCTCGACCTTCACGTCGACGGACTCGGTCGGGCCGATGACGCTGAAGCGGGGCTTCGGCCCGGTGATGGTCAACCGGCTGCCGTCGAACTCGACCCGGGTCTCCTCCGCTCCCCTGCGATCGACGGCCTTCGCCGGGTTTGTCGGCGCCACCGTCACGATGGTGTCGGGGCGGTCGCCGGCGAGCACCTCGACGATGCCGACGGGCAGGTTGATGGCGAGGTCGATGGGGCCGGGGGTACTGTATGCGGGCATGCTGGCGCGTCCCTTTCTGTGGGCTGGTGTGAGACCGGTGTGTGGCGCGAGACCGGTGTGTGTGATGCGTCGGGGTGGTGCTGGTGGATGCCGGGGCCGGGCCGGTCAGCGCGCCCAGCCAGCGAAGTTGTCCCCGGTGCGGAGCGTGCGTTGCGCTGAGCGGCGCTGCCGGGGCTGCCGGGGCTGGAGGGCGGCTGCGATCGCGCGGACGAGCCAGGTGTTGACAGAAAGCCCGTCGGCCGCCGCCGCCTCGTCCACCCGGGACTTGAGGGCGTCTGGGAGGCGGAGCGTCGTGCGCGAGGTGCTCGTGTCGTCGAGGTCGACGGCGGCGGGCTGACGTTCCTCGGCGTCGGACTCGGAGTTCGGCTGGGTGACCACGAACTCGATCTCGCGGCCGCGGAGTCGCAGGTCGACCGAACCGGGCGCGAGGTCGCGGGTGATCTCGCCGACCGCGGCCGACAGGACGTCGAGGAGCACGAGCCTCGTCGCGGCATCCAGTCCGGCGGCGAGCCGTTCCGCGACGGCGCGGGTGTCCTCCGCGCCGTTCGCCGCGGTCTCCGCCAACTGGCGCTGCAGGTCGGTGACGTACTGTCCGAGTTCCATGTCACCATGATGACACCAGCGTGGTGTCATGTCAAGCAATTATGGTGTCACACTGGGAATGAAGCCGTTACGGACTGGCAGGGGTACGTCGGCAGGTCAGTCCTCGCCGCGGCGGGCGATGACACCGATCAGGCGTTCGAGGGCGAAAACGGGATCCCGTTCGGCGCCCTTGACCGCGGCATCCGCTTCGGCGAGGGCGACGATGCACCGTCCGAGGCCCTCGTCTGTCCAGCCGCGGAGGTCGCGCTGGGCGCGTTCGACCTGCCAGGGCGCCAGGCCGAGCTGGCCGGCGAGCTGGCCGGACCCGCCCCGGGCACCGTAGACCTTGGCCATGGTGCGGATCTTCATCGCGAAGGCCGCGACGACGGGCACCGGGTCTGCGCCGGAGGTGAGCGCGTGCCTCAGGATGACGAGAGCGTCGCCGAACTTGCCGGCGATCGCCGCGTCGGCGACCTTGAACGCGTTCGCCTCGACGCGGCCGCCGTAATACCGGTCGACCGTGGTCTCCGTGACCTCTGCGGTCGAGTCCGCGATGAGCTGCTGGCAGGCTGCGGAGAGTTCGGCGAGGTCCCCGGAGAAGGCCGCGACGAGGGCGCGCAGGGCGCTGCCGCTGACCCGCTTGCCCGCCGTGCGGAACTCGGCCGCTGCGAAGTCGTGCCGGTCGGTGTCCTTTTTGAGTTCGGCGCAGACGATCTCGATGCCGCCACCGAGGCCGGACCGGATGGTGTCGAGGAGCTTCTTGCCGCGCACGCCGCCCGCATGGCGGAGCACGACGTAGGTGTCGTCCGCGGGGTTCTCGAGATAGTCGAGGGCCTCGGCCAGGAAGGTGTCGCTGCACTTTTCCACGTTCGTGACCCGGATCAGGCGCGGTTCGCCGAACAGCGACGGGCTCGCCATCGTGAGGAGTTCACCGGGCGCGTAGCTGTCTGCGAGCACGTCGCTGATCTCGAGGCTCGGGTCCTCGAGCTTGAGGAAGTCACGCAGCTGCCGGATGGCCCGTTCGGCGAGGAAGGTCTCGGTCCCGGAGACGAGCACGATGGGGGCCGGCCGGACCTCGTGCCAGGCGAGTTGCGGGATCGCGACGGCCTTGCCGGCGCGCGCTGTCTTGGCGGGTGCTGCGCTGCGGACGGCCACGCGAGTCCTCTCCCCTGACCGGCTCAGGGGCGGGCTCAGGGTTTCCAGCCTAACCGGCACCGGGGACACTCACCCTCGGCACGTCATCGGCGTCAGCCGCCCTTCTCCGTCCAGACAGTGAGCGCGCCTCCCCCGGCGGCGTCCGGCGCGACGACCGAGAGCCCTTGCCGGTCGGTGCGCACGGCGAGGGTGCCCACCGAGCGGAGCAGGTCGAGCAGGGAGACGGTCGGGTGACCGTAGCGATTGTCGGCGCCGACGGAGATGAGCCCCACCGTTGCGTGCAGCTCGGCATAGAACTGCGGGCTCTGGTCGCGGCTGCCGTGGTGGGCGACCTTGACGACGTCGACCCTGCCCGGAGCCGACACCCGGTCGAGCGCGTCCTGGGCGTCCTCGCCGAGGTCGCCGAGAAAAACCGAACGGATGCCGCGCCCGTCGAATTCGATCGTGACGCTTCCCGGGTTGCCGGTCTGCATCTCCGATCCGCCGCGTACGGGCCAGAGCACGTCCCAGCGCAGGCCGCCGAGCGTGCCCGCGTCGCCCTTCGCCGCCTGTCGGACCTCGGCGCCACCCTCGGCGAGCCGAGCGTGCAGCCGCTCGTCCTGCGCGTTCTCGGGGATGCCGACGAGCGCGGTGCCGACCCGGCCGATCACGGCCGCGATTCCGCCGATGTGGTCCATGTCGTAGTGGGTCAGCACCAGGAGGTCGATGCGGTCGATCCCGAGCGAACTCAGGCAGCGTTGCAAGGGCTTCGGGTCCGGTCCGACGTCGACGAGCGCGAAGCGGTCCCGGTCAGCCCCGTGATCCCTCACGACGACGGCATCACCCTGGCCGATGTCTTCCCTGTCAAGTCTGAATGTGTTGCGTATTTAGACGAAGACCGAGCTCCACCCTTCGGATTATTTCGGGTGCCGCACGCAGACTCCTTCGAGGGAAGGGATGCCGTGATCATGTTGGGCGGGAGGTTTGAGCGGCTGCATTCTCCCCAGGGGCCAGGGCCAGACACACGCACACAAGCGCGTCCAACTACGACAAGATCGCCAGCGTGACCCTTTGTCGATCATCGTCTCGAAGCTGGCTCGCCAACTCGAGCATGAAAGTCGCCGCGATCTCCGTACCGACTTGCTTCTTCAGGCCAGCGTGGAAATATCCGAAGCCGTCGAGAACGGGGTCAATACTTTCGTTCGCGAATTCGGCTGCTGCGCGAATCCCTTGGATGACGAACGGCAGACATGATGACTTGCACCACGCTTCTCCAAGGATTTGACGGATGAGTATTGAGAGTGTCGCCGGAGTCCCCTCAACGGCTGTGGACACATGGAGGAGCCACCGCGCCAGAGTGTAGGACCAGTCTCTCAACGATTCCGGTGACTGAGCAGACGCGGCAAGGGCGTCCATTAGCAAGGTCAGACGTTCATTGCTCTTGTCACCTCCGCCGTGCATCATAGCGACGGCGACACCTCTCGGACTGTCGCCATCAATCCGCATCGCCAGCGCGTAAGTCTCAGAATCGAAGTCAATACCGACGTAATACTGAACGATGAGAGCGGCCCTGCTTGCTTCGAGGATTTCGTGATTGACACGCCCCTCCAGACACAGGAATTCGAGCAGCGCGACAGTTCCGAAAGACGGGACTCCGATCTCGCTAGCCATCCTTCTAAGAAATAGGTCGTCAGACCAGAACGCCAACCCGTGTGCCGCGGCATGGTCGAGGGCGGACAATGCCGTGTTCAGGACATGGGTTGAATTGCCCGCGAATCCAGGAAGAACAACCAATTCTGGGTGAGCGACGCGCGCGGTTTGCTCAAAACGGTCATGTAGACGTTGCGCCTCTTGGATACGAAGGGTCCGGTCTTCCTCCGGCACCGTGCGCAAGCTACCGACATCTCCCCCGGCCGCCGGGACATATCGAAGTCCAGACGCTCTCTTCATGCGCGCGAGGCAGCCTACCGAGTCACGAAATTGTTCCGCGGTAGTTTCCTGACTAGCAAACAAGCCGGCGGCCGCTACTGACGTGATCTCGGGAAGGAGAATTTGCGTGAACAGGGCTGTCGAATCCACGACGATCACAGCATTTTCCGCGGCGCGAATTGCGAGGATTTCACCGTCGATGTCGTTGGTGCCCGCGAACCGTGCAATGGCCGCTCGCACGACGATTGCCTCCGCGTATGTTGTGTTGTGCACCGCTGCGGAGATGCATATCGGGAGGCGAGCGGCAGCGACCTGCGCATCGACGTCAGATGTGTCTGGAAGATCTCCCAAAGCCGCGCGCAATGACTCAAGCGGTCTTTCCATATCGACCGGAACTAGTTGAAAATGGACGGAGTTGGGGAAATCAGCGAGGTACTCCCCTACCGGGCTGTATTGGCTGTCGATTGGCACCGAATTGAAGAGCAATGCATGAACGACGCGACGGCGTATTTCTTCGTCGTCTTTCCAATCCGTTGCAATATGAATCGCGTCCTCGGAATTACCGACCTCGGTGCCGAATTCTTCGAACAATGCCGTCCAAACCCTGGCATCTTGTCTTGATTCGGGTCTAATGCCACTGCCGACACCGGTCAGCGTGTTCAGCGCATCCCTTGTTCGACCGAGAAAGTACTGACAGGCGATGAGAGCCCATACTGCACGCACGCTTTTCGGGCGAAGTTGAACAAGCCTTGTCGCCGCGCGAACCGCTTCATCCCACTCGGAAAGGCTAGAAAAGCACTCGACTAGGAGCGTATTTGCTTCGAACTCTCCCCCCAACGGCTTCCAGCGTTTAGGAGAGCGGACTTGAGGCATTCAATAGCCCTCTTGGGATCTCCCAAGTGCTGATATATATGCGCCGCATCCATCCAGAAGTGGGGCGCCGTCCACCGCATCGCCGCCTCAGAAGCGAGCCTCGCTGCGGCTTCCATCTCTTCGTGGCGTTTGTAATAGTCCAACAGAGCGATGGCTATCCGAGGTTGTTTCCCCGATTCCAGGCGAGCCTCCGCAAGTGCGCCATCCTCTTCGGCGAAGAGCGACGCGACCAGGATGAGTTCTTTGGCCACCTGTGGGTTTTCCTTGCCAAGCACGCCGACAAATGGGTCTGTAGTGCCGAGCAGCGCGAGTCTGAAGAGAATGTGTGCTTTCTCGTCCCAATCGTCGCTCGCCTCGAGCGCAGCTTTCAGAGCTCGGACAGCACCTTCCTCGTCGCCCGCATCCACGGAGATGAGAGCTTCGACTTGACTTCGGACGCACGGCGTATTCACCGCGCCAACTAGGCTGCGAGCGATTTCAAATCGCCCTGCCTCGGCGGCCAAGAGACACGCAAAGTCAAGGACAACTCTTGAATTGGCTTCCAACAAGTTGGCTTCACCTTCCGGGGGCAACTGCGTTATTCGCCAGGCCAGTTCATTGTCGTCTATAAGCCGAGCAGCGCGGGCGGCCTCTACGACAGCAGCGGCGCTACTACTCGCCCACCGCCTTTGGTCGTCTCGTATCCGTAGCGCGAGAGTAAGTGCCTTCGTCGCATCATCCGAGTGCAAAGGGGAGGACCTCTTCGAATGCCGAACGATCAACGCACGCACGGCAACTAGGCCAGCCTCCGTCGCTAATAGCCCTTCGTAGGCCCGAACTCCCATCAGAATCGCATTGTCGAAATCGAGTTCAGCAAGCGATTGTCGTGCCAGCAGAATCTCCTTTGTCGCCCGCTCCAAATCTGAGGACGGTAACCATGCACCCAAACCTGAAGAAAGCTCTTCGGCGTCGCCCAGCACGGCCTGCACGAACGGGTCGGCCGCAACATCATCTAGATATTCTCGGGCCTCTTCGATACTGCGAGTCCCCGACTGCCACATACGGCATACTTTCCAGAAACCTCGCGGAGAAATCCCGTCCGCTAACGCTGAATCGTAGAAATGCAGTGCCGCCTGCTTCTGCCCAGAATCTCCAGCAATCTGCCCTAGGAATGCCTGTACCGCCGGTGGCGCTGAATGCAAGAATCTTGGTTCCTGCGCCGCCCAGTCCGAAAGAGTCTGGCCTCGGTCGTCTGTGGCGGTGAGTCGGCCGATCAACGTCGGCGTGCTTGGCCAGAGCGACCGGAGGTCTCGAGCAAATCCAGCGCGAAGCGGATGAAACTTCTCGAGCCGCATTTCCATTAGTGCGGAGTCGTCGTCTCTTTCTACTATTTTCTCGGAGAGCTCCCCGACGACTCGGTCAATTGCCGTCACGGTACGTGAAGAGGCGACCTGAAGCGCCTCGCCGTGTGGGAGGGTTTCGGTATAGGCCCTCTGAAAATATCCCGCGAGAGCATCTCCAGGTTGAAGATCCGTTGGCGTGGACTTGGCCCCGGGAACATGATCAAGTCGTCGCCTCAAAGCCTCTATTTGGGCTGGCGAGCCGGACTTCAGGATATTTAGCACGTCGTCGCGTTTGGCCGATTGGCGCATCCGGTGCCCGCTCACCTGTATGCCGGCATCACGAGCCATATGCGCGGCGGCGTTCCCAACACGCCAATTGAGCGTGACCTTGTTACCTGCCTGAACGACGTAAACCATCGCTGAGGCGGCCATTTTCGTCGCAACAGCTAATACATCTACCACGTACATTCCCCCAAACACCACGAAGATGCTGTGCAGTCGCCGGCGGCCCTGTCGAGCGCCGATAACGATGTCCTCAGGCTACCGGGCCGGGATGAAATGGCCTCGACGAGCGGTATCGAGCAGGAGCGATGTGTCGTCATTCTTGCCGCATCACGGCTATTGCGCCCAAGATAAGGTGTCAATTCGTCAGACGCGGCAGCCCACGCGAGGACGAGCACAGCCGGCTATCGAGTTGGCTAGAGACCTCTTTCAGCGGCCTTCCTCCGCCCACTCGCGACGACCCATCTCTTTTAAGAGACCTCATCTAAGAGCGGGACTCGTAGTGGGATGCCAGTAAGTTCCGTAGCCAGTTCGTGTCGTATAGAGCTCTGAAGTACTTTCGCTGATCCCCTGCCTTAGTAGCGCTGGAGCGGAGACACCTGCAGCGGATTCTCTACTTGTGATTGACCGCAATCTCTCCAAACCACAGGTTCGCTCCGACGCGTGCCAAAAGATTCTTACGCTCTGCGAAGTCGGGCAACGCCCGCCCCAGAACCTGCCAGAACGCCGGTCCGTGATGCGGTTCCCTGAGGTGCGCAAGTTCATGTGCAACCACATAGTCGATGAGAACAGGACTTAGCTGGAACGCTGCCCAATGAAGACGCACGTTCCCACCTGGCGTCGCACTCCCCCACTTGCGGCCCAGATCCGTGACTTCAATTGTGCCTGGGTGCACGCGGAGCCGCTCCGACCAGTCCCTGGCCTTCGGAGCAACCCATGCCCGACCGCTGACGCGGTACCAATCCGTAAGCGGCGTCCGGCCGATGTCAGCGAGCTGAGCCGGCAGCCGCAGCCTTCCACCGACAAGACGAACACTATTGGATGACTCATCGACGATCTGGAGCCGGTAGTTGCGCCCGAGGTACACAAAACTCTCACCATCAACTAGCTCCTTCTCCACAGGGCGCCGATGGAGCTCTTCGTTCGCCGCGAGCTTGGTATAGATCCAGTTCCGTTTAGATTCCAAGAACTCCTGCAGGCTCTTCAATCGCCACATCAGAAGCAGCGAGTAGCTCCAAGCTCCCGTCGGGCAGAATCGTGAGCCTCGCCCGACGGTCACCGCCGCCGAACTTCACTGGAATACGCAGACCGTCCAGGGTCAATACTTTGGAACCCATCAAACCCCTGCCCAACGAGACCTCTCAGCAAATCTGCTGCGGTTAGCTCTGGCAAGTTCCACTAACGTGTCTGCAACTGCCTCCTGGTCCTCGAACGGGAACATGTCGCTGTCGTCTAGGATCATGCGTAGCTCGTGCCGGAGGTCCTCCTGGGCAACAAGATTCTGCCAGAACCGTACGATGCCGGAACGCTTTGCCACCAGGTCGACGATGCCGGCAGCGAGCTTCTCGAGCGTCAGACGAATTTCTTCAGGTAGTTCAGTTGTGGAAGCGAACTCAAGCTCGAGGACGCCATAGAAGCGCGCAACTAGCGGGTCAACGTGCGGAGTGTCGGTCGCCTCGTCTTCCGTGGTTTCCTCGAGAAGCTGTTCAAGCTGAAAGGTTAGCTGATCCCACTTGTCGACGAGAGTCTTCAGAATCTCTTCGAGACGATCTGAGAGTTTCTTGTAGCGACCGGGGTCTTGGTCGAAGTTCTTGCGTATGTGGTATCGCAGTGCATGTTCCATCTCAGACGCTTTCGCCTTGTCTGAAGTCAGGCCGTTGACCTTCGCGATGAAGTCCGGGTCGGTGATGGAGACCGGTGGAATCTTAGCTGCGATATCCAGAGCTAGAACGTGCTCATCAATGAGGTCTCGTACTTTCTGCCCGTACAGGGACACATCAAAGTCGCCCTGTCCGTCTTCGCGATAACGACGACGAGCCACCTTCTGGATAACGCCGAATCGCTTCGCATCCTTGACGAATCCCAGCCCTTCGGGCCGAGGTAGGACAGTATCTAGCGTGGCCAAGAAGGATTTAAACAAGACATCGAATCGGACTCTAAGGGGCTCATCCTCGAGGACCTGCACGCAGGCCTCGATGTCTTGATCCGCGTCGAAGGTATCGATTCCTGCCAGGGAGAATATGGCAACTACCCGAGCATGGCGGTCGGCAAGCTTTGGCAATTCATCAATGATGGACGCGAGCGCCCCTGTAGTGTCCTCGGCGTCCTCAGGTGCGTAGGCCTTCAGCGCCTTCTGGAGATGGGCACCTACCCCAAAGTAATCGACAAGGAAGCCAGCCGATTTGCCCGTGGCTGTACGGTTGACCCTCGCAATAGCTTGGAGCAACTCCGCGTCCTGGATGAACCGATCTAGGTAGAGCACCTGCTCAACGGGGGCATCAAAGCCCGTGAGAAGCATAGTTCGAACGATGAGGAAGGCTATGGGGCTACTCTTTTTGTCCCGATAGGCCGAGAGGCTTCTTGAAGTCTTCAATAGTCTTTTCCTGTAGAACTTTGTCCGTCCACCTCGCCCAGGTGGGGTCGTCGTTGTGGTTACCAGAAATGACCGGTACAAACTCAAGGGCTCGAATAAGGCCCAGGTGCGGCCGAGCTCGAATAAGTATCTGCATCTTGCTCGGCAGCGAATCGATGTCCATCGAAGCATCCTCGACTCCGTCGATGATGTAAGGCTCTATACCTTCGAGCTGAGCCACGAAGTCATCTCGGGCGTCGTTGAGGGCATCACGGTAGCGGACCGCAGCAAGACGACTTGTTGCTGCTAGCTGGGCTTTGAAGCCACCGGGGAAGATGGTCGACAGGTAGTGCCACATTATGGAACGAGCCTTGGCGGCGATGAGGCTGGGCGCCTCCAGTACGTTTCCGATTGTGGCGTAGCGAGTCTTTAGCTGTTCGACCTCTTCGGGGGTTTGCTCTGCGAACATGTCCTCGAAAAGTTGGTCGAGGTCGCTACCGCCCGAAACCGCCCCCTTGGCTGTACGACCTTCATAAAATATCGGAACGACCGCCCCGTCTTGCTCAGCTTGACGAATGGTGTACTTGTCAATGAATTCGCCGAAGATCGAGGTCGTCTTCTTCTTACCGGCACTCATAATTGGCGTACCGGTGAAGCCAATCTTCGCGGCATTGGGCAGGGCCGCCATGAGGTTTGCGTGCAGGGCGGAGGTCTGGGATCGGTGTGCTTCATCGACCAATATGACGATGGACTCATCACTATTGAGCACACCGAGTTCTTCGGCGACATCGTCGCCCGCGAGGCCAAGTTGACCGGCGTTACCCGTGTCCCGGTACTTCTGAATCATGGCGAAAACTAAGCCGGGACCGTGTTCTGCGAGCACTTTCCTAAGCTTCTTGGCGCGACGAACACGCTCTATGGTCTCGCCGGATATTTGTGCGGTAGCCGCCAGCTGCTTCTCAAGGTCAGTGCGGTCAGTAATAACGACCACCTTGCTGGAACGAAGGATGGCGTCAGAACGCATGGCCCGAATCAGAAAGGTCATGGTGAGCGACTTCCCCGAACCTTGTGTGTGCCAGATGAGACCGCCTCGGCGATCTGCCTCTCCGTCGATGGCCCGTGTCTTACCACTTCGGAGCCGCTGAATGGCCTTACCGACAGCGCGGTACTGCTGGTATCGAGCGACTATCTTGATTCGCTTGCCGTCGACGACCGTGAAAACGACAAAGTGCTTCACGATGTCCAGAAGGTTCTTCGGGGTAAGCATGCCGGCTACGAGCATCTCCTGCCCGCTGAGTGCATCGCGCGTTTTCCGGAGGCCCTCAGCGAGGTCGTTCGTGGAGAGCGGGTAGGGATCTTTCCACTCGAGATAATGTTCTGGTCCAGAGGTGAAGGTGCCGACACGAGCACGGTCGCCGTAGGTCGAGACGACGAATTGGTTCGTCCAGAACAGGCGCTCGTTGCCTTCGGGCATGCCGAGGGAGCGCTGGTTGGCGTAGCGACGGATCTGCTTGATACCTTCAGTGACCGGGTCAACAATGTTTGGACTCTTACACTCAATAACGATGAGCGGAATACCGTTCACGAACAGAACAACATCCGGCACAATGAACCGTTTTGACTGTCCGCCAGGCTCGTCTACGCGAAATTGGCTGAAAGCCAAGAAGTCGTTGTTTTCAGGCCTCTGGAAGTCGATGAACTGGATGTGTTGTGTCCGCCCTTGATCCCAGTCCGGAAGACCGGCGACCGAGATTCCCTCAAGCAAATGCCGCGTCATCCGTTCATTGACCTCGATGAGCTTTCCTATGCCCGCCCGCGTTAATTCCAAGAGCGCACCACTTAGGCGCTCGTCGTCAAGCCATTCACCGCGATTTGGGCCTGGGTTGATTCTCCGAAGCGCCGAGCGAAAGCGCTCTTCGAGTATCACCTCTCGGAAGGCCTCGCGTTCAGCGACTGATGCACCGAGATTTCCGCCCAGTATTACCTGCCACCCGAGAGCGGCAAGTTGTTGCAGGAGGGGTTTCTCGACGTGCGAATACTCTGATCCGTCACTCAATCGGAAGCTCCTATTGGCAGGGGAATGTGCCCAGCGATGAGGTCCGATGTCATGCCTATTCTCAGAGACTCCAATTTGGTCATCACTGCGCGCTCATGTTCTATGCGCTGATCGAGCGCGTGGATTCTCTCAACAATTAGATCCTGCTCAGGGATAGTGGGCAGCCAGATCTTGAACTTACTCAACGACGAAAGCGACACGGTTTTCTGGGCGTTGCCTACGGCGAATACCTCAGATTGCTTTCTGCCAAACTCTGAATTCAAGTAGATAGAAAGGTACGTACCTCGCGCGATGCGAAAATCTGGGTAGATGCAAGCGATATGCCGTTGGAATGCGAACGGATACTCGACGTCGACAGCAGCCGCATGCCCGAAGGAGCCCACGGCCGTATACAGGACCATCCCGTTCACAGCCTCCCGACCGGGACTGATGCGTCGGTAAGTGGCATCGGAGATACGTCCGGTCGTCGACCAATGAATGCGCCCATCGCGGATGCTCGACACATACAAGAAAGGTATGGACCCGGAATCGTCTAATACAACCGACTGATGAGTTCCGTCGGTTATCTTGACCGAAGCATCTGCGAGGCTGGTTTCTGCCGCGCCGCCAGCGAGCTCGCCCGAGACTATGCCCTCGCGAAGTGCACACAATTTCTGGACAACTAGATCTGACCATTTAATTTTTTCATCGATGGCATCCAGTATTTCGGAGATTCGACGTTGAGTTTCGAAGCGTGGAGTGAACACTTCCTGGGCGCCGACGAGGGACCAAGACGTGCGCGGCATCTTGGTGCCGAACGCAGTAGCCGCGGCAAACCCAAGAACACTCTCGGATCGTAATACATGGCTTAGATATCCAGCGTCGACCCCTGTACGAGCCCTTAAGACCAAAATCTCGGTTGAGCAATAGCCCGAAAAATCAGCTCTCGCGACTTTGCGGAGGTTTGGGCGGAGCTTTCCAAAAAGTGTGTCCCCCGTCTGGAATACCGTGTTGATACCCACCGAAGAAGACGACGGTGCCGTACCGGTTATGCGGGGCACATCGGTAGTCAGATGTTCCAGTCCGACATAGGCAACTGAGGCCAATTTCTGGCCAGGCCCCACTCGCGAATTCACGCAAGTCGCAAGTGCAGAGAGCCGTCGGGACTCATTCATATCCAAGCTCCTTGAGGAACCCTGTCAGTTTCAGGGAGGCAGACGCGTTCAATTCCTCAAGGGCAGCGAGAGGAACCTGGTATTTGTCCCACCACGTTTCAAACACTGCGACAACTTCCGCCGCCGTCGACGCGCACTTCGCTCGTTCGCCTCGTGCAAGAGATCAGACTGGAAAATGTTAAGAACCACGCTACGAGCAGCCGCAAGGTCAAGTACCTCGCTGGCGCTCATAAGCTTCTGAGCAAAATCACCTCGTTCCACCTTCAGCAGCCGCTTCGCCAGTGCGAGCTGAGTCTTCATCTCCTTCAGCTCGATTGGCGAAAGGACCACTTCTATAGGTTCACCGTCTTCGTCTACAGCGTTGGTTGCTTTGATTGCCTGGTCCAGCTCTGCAACTTCATTCGCGAGCGCGGAGAGTTGATTTAGGTATGTTGGAACCAGCGCCTTCGCTGCATCATGGTCCAGCGGATTTGCTTCAGACTTCTCGTCGCCCAAGGCATCGAGCACGCTGGCTACCCACGCTTCGACAAGGCCCTTGTATCCGAGGGTAGATAGCGTCTTGAGATCGACCAAGTTGTTGCTCCACCAAGACGCGATGATGCCCGAGATAGCGAAGCGGTCAAGCGTTTTCGTGCCGGAAAGTGCGGCCTGAAATGACACAATGAAATCCCTGCGAAGTGACGCGAGATCCGCAGTGGACTCTAGACAGTCAATCCGGTCCAGCTGCAGCTGCCACCAGCCGAGGATATCTGTTAGCAGTTCGGACTCTGCTGCCCTTACACCGACATCTCCATTGATGAAGGGAGCTATGGCTTTCCGGCTGCCTATGGCAGGTGAGAATATCGGGAAGTCGCACTCTGTCCCTGTTAGAAGACTTCCTGGATTCAGGCCATGGTCCGAAAAGAGGTCGACCCTTGCTTCGAGTTCCTTCCGTGGAATACCGCCATGCAAGTGCGCGCGAACATTCTGAGGTTCGGGATCCGGAGCCTGTGTCGACATACTGAGGAATGTGGAGGTTGTCTTCGTGTGCTTCCAGCTCGTCACGACCGACAACTCGGGCAAAGCCTGGGATATCTGCAAAAGCCCGAAATGCAGATACGATCTTTTCAAGATTTTCCGGCTCGAGATAGTTCTGAGCGCGTCCCTCCCGGTAGTCCTTGTCAGCATTTATGAAAAGCACCTTGTTACGTCTGCTACTTGCTTTCGCCCCCTTCGGACGAAGAACAAGAATGCATGCTGGAATGCCCGTTCCGTAGAAGAGTTGTGGGCCGAGGCCGATGACCGCCTCGATGACATCGTCGTCAAGAAAGCCCGTTCGAATCTTCGCCTCCTCACCAGCTCGAAATAAGACCCCATGCGGCATGACAGTCGTCACCATGCCACCCGGCCGCGTTACGGCCAACATGTGTTGGACAAACATCAAATCGGCCTTCTTCCCCTTTTCTGGCGTGTAGCCGTACTTGAAGCGTTCCGGGAACGGGATGCTCGCCCTGCTGTAGTTCATGGAGAAAGGTGGATTTGTGATCACCCTGTCGAATCTCTGCAATTCTCCGCCGCTGACGTGAGCGGGATCCTCAAGTGTTCCGTCGTCTGTGTTCCGGATGTCGGCGTCAGGGACCCCATGGAGAAGCAAGTTCATTTTTGAAATCGCCCAGACACTTCCATCTTTCTCTTGGCCAGCGAGCGAGAGGTTTCTGTGGTCGCCGCCAGCCTCCTCGACGTACTCTCTGGCGAGGATAAGCATTCCGCCCGAGCCGCTAGCTGGATCGTAGACGCTCATCCCACGCTTTGGATCCGCAATACGGACGAGGAGTCGAACAACATCCCGGGGCGTGTAAAACTCTCCGCCCTTCTTGCCCGCTGAGTCGGCAAAGTCGCGGATCAAATACTCGTAAGCCGCTCCGAGCAGGTCGGGAAATTCAAAGTCCTGTTGCCTGAGCGCCACTTTGTTGAAATGCATAATGAGGTCGCGAAGCTTCGCATTGGACATGGAAGACTGTCCGACCTTGCGAGTGAAATCGATGTGCTGAAGCACGCCCTCCAACGCACGGTTCTCATGTTCGAGCGCCTCAAGCGCCTTATTGAGGCCCGATCCAACTGCATCTCGGAGGTCATCGCGGATCGCCGTCCAGCGGGACCGTTCTGGCACGAAGAATGATTTGTAAAAGGTATTGGTTTCGGCGCGTCTTTGAGCCTCCTCCGGAGTTCGTCCCCTCTTCAACTGCTCGGAGACAACCTGTTGCCTCTCAACGTCGAACTCATCAGATGCATATTTCAGAAACAGCATACCGAAGATGTATTCCTTGTAAGCGGAAGCCTCCATCGAACCACGGAGGATGTCTGCCGCGGCGAAAAGGTGCCTTTCAAGTTGAGGAAGGGTCAAACGTGCCATCTGGTGGTGCTCCTCAGGTTCGACGGAAATAGCTGACTGGCGCGTGATCCACGTCAACCTGTCACACAACTCTATCGACGACCTCAGACAGCGATGATCGAATCAACTTCTTTGAGGACCGCCCTAATGTCGCCATTGGAAAGCGCATCGACAAAGAAAATCTTGCCGCCGATCTTGTTCAAAGAGGTGCCCATGATGATGCCACGCTCACGGTCCGCTATCCAGAATCGGTCATGAAAGTCCTCTGAGTAAGTCACTTCAATGCCAAGGAAAGGATTCTTCTGATTGAGCTTTTCTTTCACAAGGAGGGCCACGGCGTCCGCACTGTTCTTTTGCGAGACAATTACCCGAAGTATCGATGCGCGAGTGAGAAGCGGGTTCAGGACCCGAGCTACTACGTCGCTGTATTCATCCGCGTCCTTGGCCCTTGAGGATGTGAACAGAAAAGGGTCTGTGACGATAAGTTCATTCGCCGGTGCGAGAAGGGAGAGGCGTTCTGCAATGAATCGTTCCGCTGTCTTGGGACTGGCAAGCGGCGAAATATCTTCCTGGAATCGCACCTGGTCCATGAAGTAACTCGGACCGTGCGTGGCGAGCCTACCTTTGATCTCCTCAATGGAAAGGCCAGGGTCTACCATCAACATTCGTTGCCCTGACTCGTGTGCGATACCGGCGATCTTAACGATGTCCTCGACATCGAGTTCAGGATCGAACCTAAAGTAGGTTCGCCGGCTGTCAGCGCTCAAGGGCATCGTATCGGCCTGCGTTCCAGAATCTGATCCATCATTTCCGTTCACCTCTGTTGGTTCGTGCATAAATCTCCGCGAATAGGCGAATACGTCCGACATCATCGACGCTGAGTCCTCTTTCGGCACGGGTACCGATCAGGAGTGTGTCTTCGCCGCCAAAGGCCATGTCCATGCTGCGGCGTTGGGCCGTCCAGGGACGGACTTCCGGCTCTCCGAGCAAGTCGTCAACCATGACGAATCGCGTCTCCTTGGTGTAACGGTTGACAGCTTCCGTCTTGATCCAGATGCCCTGCCATATGAGGTCGCCCTGCCGTGTTCCAACCGTGGCCACAGGCCAAGGTCCGCCATGCAGTCCCACCGCGGGTATCAGAAAGTTGGCTGCGTCATCCCAAGTGGTGCACCACACTGGTTGCACCAGCCCCTCGTCGATCAACTTGTTCAGTGCAGCGACCGCAGCGGGGTTCACCCAAGCATACGAAGGATATGGCGGCGGAGTTACAAGTTCCACTCGCTCCAGAAGTGGCCACACCGCGCCGAGGTAGACCGGCGTCGCGCAAAGGCCGCCATCGACATCGACGAACAGTGTTACAGGCGCGCCGTTCTGGCCAGGGCTGCTCGAGTCGTCCATTCGCTGGGAGCTCACCACTCAACAGTCCATTCTTTTCGAGCCTTCTCGAGCAAGTCCTCGGGACCGTGCAGATGTTCAATGGGCAGATCTCCGCCAAAGTACCCGGAAGGCGAGCAAAGCCAGATAACGAGCTCTTCATTCACCCAGTTCAATTGGCTCGCGAGTTGGATGAGGTCGGTGATGACCGGTTCGATGAGTCCAGATTCAGCTTGAAACTGGAACTCCGGGTATGCCCACTCACCTCCACGTTTGAAGGCGAGAAGGCGACCTTCAGCTCGCATCCGAGCAAGCTCGTCCTCGTCGCCTTTGGCGAGATGGAGCACATTCAATACGTCAATGACGTTGAGTAGACCCCATTTCGACTCAATTTGTCGCCAAAGAGTTTCCGCCTGCACTATGCCTTCCTCCTTCACCCGCGACCGGTCAGCGTCTGTCATGAAGCCTTTCGCCGGCTAAGTGCGCCGGGGAGAACCGTTTGGAAGTCACTATGTCCCATGGAGACGATACTGACACTCAACATGCTGCGACTACTCCCGTGACGAGAAGGTGGTCGAGCACTCGCGAGATCGAATTCCGACTGTTGTCAGTGCAGCGGCTCCTAGTCGGGGTATTTCAACAAAGGATCCTCCAGGAATTCTAGAAAAGAAATCCCTTCCTCTGTGATGTTGTGCCATTTTGTAGTGCGAGTCACCTGTTTTGCAATGGGACTGCCAAACCGCGCAGGAGGCCCTCCCTGTTCATAGACCTCGTTTTCGGTAATGACGAACACAAGGCCGTCGTTGATCAAAGCTCGAAAACACCCCGGCACTTCAGCCGTCTGCCCGCGTGCAGCAAGGTGACGTTGAACCAGCGTTTGCGCGTCTCCTAAGGCTTCTGTCCGACCCGCCATGAGCGTTTGAATAGCACGCAACACGACGATGTGACCCACCTCATAACGTGAAATGAGTTGAAGAAACACGTCAGCCCTCGGGCGCGCTTCTACCAGGACGTACCCATTCAGAAGAGCATTTCTGAGAAGCTTTCGTTTGTCGTCGCTAGAAGTTTCCTGGGCAGCTCGGAAGCTGCGATGCAGGGCGGCCATAAACTCTTCCGAGCTCAAAACTTCGTCGGGCACGAATGAGTCGAATTGCTGCATCAGGGTCGCAATGTCCGCTTGAATGGCCGTCATGATTCGGTCGTTGCGTTGTTGAATCGGCATGTTGAATAGTCGATTCGTCACCACGGCTGCCGGACCGCCGAAGACTGGCACGACAGACACTGCTGCCTCAACAATTGTTCCAGCTAGGCTCCACGCCTTGGCTTTCTCTGGGGTGGCGCTCATGTGCGAACTCTAGCTCCCGCTTCGCTAAATAGCCGGATTTGGCGTCGGCAGCGGTCCCCCCACCGGCTGTCGAGTAAGAGGCTGTCTTGCCCTACTTGCAACGGCGTCCAAACCTAAGCCCGCAGGTCCTCACGAAGGGACACGGCTAGGGCTTCGTGCTCTGTGCGACCCGTGCGGTTATCGATGCGCTCGAATGGCAATTTCAGTAGGAGGCCTCCCTGGTATGCAAGCCCAAGCTGGAAATCGCCCGGCCATAGGTCGAACGAATCGGAGCCTGAAGACTTGTTCGGTGGCGGCAATCGTGACGCTCACCAGGTCGCTTCGACGCCTAATCTCCACCTGATGAGTGGCCTCGGATTCGGAGTCCCCGGTACCACCGGCAACTTTGGCATGAACAAGGAAGCTCTTGGTGAAGATTACTAGCTCGGCATCAAGCCTTTCGTCTTCGCGCGTTAGGCGACCGCTGACGTACTCCACCGACTCCTTGTCGACTGCCAGAACTAAGGCAGTCAGAAGTCGTCCCACCCAGAACGGCTGACGGTGGTTCGCCTCGCTTCGCCATCCGGGCTCAAGCAAAATGCGGTTATTCATCTGTGACGCCACTTCGCGGAGTTCAACGGGTATCGACAAGGGATGCGCCTTTCGTTACGCCCGCTCTATGGGGGGCTGCCTTGAACCTATCGACGACCGCCGACATTCGAGAAGCCACTGCAACTCCACAAAAATACTGGCGCACTGCCTCATATCGGAGACCACACAACCAAAGCTCTCCTCAAGTACCCCGCCACAACCAAGGCCCGTTGCGAGATGCGGACTAGCCAACCTACGGATTGAGTGGCTTCCCCAGAATCCGTTCTATGCGAGCCCGTAATTCGGAGTCCAACTTTCCTTGCCGTTCCCTCTGTCGTTGATTACTCAGCCACGTTGAGAGTGAGGACTCCGCGAATTGCGTGGCACTCAACGAAGCCCGCGACGGCGACTTCGGTCGGCGCGGCGGGCGCCCCTCGCGTGTAATAAACGCCGCGAGTTCTTCGACTCTCGCATTCAGCTTGTGAGCGACTGGTTCCCATTCCCACCCTGGAACGTTCTCCAGTTGCGCTTGCCGCTCGGCCGACGGAGGGTTGCGAGTACCGTTCCCGCGCCGGAGCGCCCTTTGTTCGCCTGCCCACACTGCAAGCCTAACTTCGCGCGGATCGGCTGACGGTGTCGTCGGCACTTTCTTGTGCTCGAGAAAGAATGTCCCAAAATCCTGGACATTTGCGTTCCACGCATCGGGCCCAGGTGACCAAGCGAAGCCGGGGATTGCCTCCAAGGCCGCTTCCTGCTCCGGCGAAAGCCCACTACGCCGTCTTCGCTGACCTGCCGCGAAGTTTGCCAGGCGTAGCGTCTCCGTGTCCTGTAGGACGCGGTCGTTCTTCTTCGGCATATGGCCATTGACGCTCACGTATTCTGCAAGATCCTGCAGATTCTGATCCCAAGATGCGCTTCTCATGTTTTACCCCCACGGTGAATCTACAGCGCCGCTGGCACAGCTATCGTCAAGGCAACTCGCACTTTCGAAGTCGTCTCTCCTAACACCCGCGCACGATTGCTCGCTTGAAGCGCACGCGCTCTGGCCTCTCCGTCGAAGCACACGCAACGAGGCTAGAGGCCAAAGGCCCTGCCCGAACTTGACTGGGCGCCCTTGCGGTCAATCCAGTACAGCTAGTCGTTGCCGTATTCAGACTCGAATTCGATGTCGTCGTCCGAACCCTCAACTTCAAATGACTGTGGTAGCTCTGTGAGGTTGATAAAGTCGGCCCCATCTAGGACAAGGCGACAGTTATTACAGCTGAAATACTCAGATGCAATCTCCAGCCAAACGTAAATTTGGTAGATCGGATCGCCGTCGCGGTCCACATCGATGAACGGATCAGTCTCCCATCGGCTTTTCAGCGCCTCCTCCCCCTCCACCGTGCCTTGTGCGGCGCATGCCGGGCACGTGGCCGGTTCACTGTGAGATAACCCCAAAGTGAGTGAGCGGGGATCGTTGAGCTCCTTTGCGATCCGTGCGGATACGTTCCCTGACTTCTTCCGACCGGAGGAATGCTTATTTAGCCATCCTCGCCTACATTGCTCGGTGGTAGCAGCTCCCTCGCTTCCACGCCCAGGGCAGACGCGATGCGCGCAAACGTCCGAAGTGAAGGATTCGCAGCCGACCCATTCCCCATGCCTTGCTCAATGCGTTGAAAATGAGTACGGCTTATGCCGCTTTCCGCTGCAGCCCTATCTTGTGACAAGCCCTTGCGTTCTCGCGCGGCCCGAACTCGGTGGCCTATGGCTCTGGCGTAAAGTGCCCACGCGTCTTCATCGGAAACACGAGGAATAGGCACCAATCAACACTGGCCGTGGAATTACAACCCGTGGCAACATATATGTGGCAAACTTTTGTAGTGCCTACAGCACGAATTGGCTCACAGATCTCCAGGCAGCATGGAATGTCAGGGGTTTCAATGGCTCAACGCATTCAAGCGATCATCGCGCACGCTTCTGACCGTGCCGTCGTGTGGCTGCCTGAGCTCGACGAGGTCGCAATCGTGCCCGAGGGCGCGAAGCCTGAATGCTTCGCGTCCGAACTCGTCGCTTTCCTTTTGCAGGTGAACGTCGGCATCGTCCGCCTATCGGTACGGACTTTTGGTGAACCCACTCGACTCGAACCGAACCTTGACGACGCAGCTCGGGCTCAGCAGGGGCTGCGGGGCGGATTCCATTGGGAGGCACTAGTCAGTGAGATTGCGGATCCCGCTGACTGGGGCATGGTGAGAGACCTCGCAAGGGCTCACGCGGGGGTGTTGAACGGTGCGAGCGGGGGTTACTTCCCAATTTGGGATGGGCTCGAGCAATCTGTCCGGGACGAGTATTACGCGGTTGCATACGCCTGGGTCATGGCCTTCAAAGGCCTCACGAACAGGGACACGCACGCTGCGCGTCCCCAAGTACTGGATCCAGCCAGCAGGACTGAGGGCGCCAAATTTAAGACCCCTCAGTCACCCGGGCTCGGCCTCAACGAGACGTGCGTTGGCATCGCCAACTTTTAACGACGAGCGGCTTTGGCGCTGGCAAACCTAGAACCGTCCTAGGGAATCAGGTCCAATCAATTCCCAGAGTGGGGGTACTCAAGGCGCGCATTCAATCTTTCGAGGGCCCGTCCGAAAGTCATACTCAGGATGTGCGCTCACAAATTGGCGCGCATTAGGGGCATAAATGCGTCACCAAGCACCGTTTTCTGCAAGAAACGGCTCTCGCGCCGTGCCTCAAGTTGCACGGCGCGCAACGGCCACGAGGGATAGGGATGCATCCGCCCTAACGCCCGTCTTGGACGCAAAACACGAGATCGTCAAGAAGGCGGGAGCGGTCGTTTTGGTTGCATCGGTACTTTCGGCAGCCTGTTACGGCCTAGAGATATCGCTGGCAACGCAAACCCCAGCCGTCATCGGAATCGACCCGAGCGCCGCACTCGTCGCCGTCTCTGCACTTGCAGCAGTAATTGTCGGCCTCGTGTTGGCGGAGAAGCCAACTATTCTCCGCTCCGAGGGTCCGGGCAATCGCTCAATTGATCGCCCAGGACAAGCCGAAATGTCAACACGGACGCAAGGATCCGTGTTGATCATCTCTGAAACCCTTCTAGTGGTGTCGATATTTACTGCCTTCATTGGAATCGGAGCGCTCGTCAATGCGGTGCAGGCCACTACTAAGCCAAACGAGGCGTCATTTCAAGCCCTGGAAATGGCATCAATAGTTGCAGGTATCGCTTGGGTCTTCGTCCTCTTGGCGTCCGCGAGCACGAAATCACCTGCAGAAGTCATGGCACTTGCAACGGTGGAAAGAGAACGATTCGACGTGGGAGCTAGGCATCGGCAATCATGGCAGTCCACGTGGATTAGCTCGGAGGGCGGCAGCTCGAACCCGCGCACGTTGAACGATGCGAGCCTCAAATGGATTCAGAAGGAGACAGGTGCACCCGCCCGACGTTTAGCGTGGGTCATCACATTTGTTGTCTTCGCGCTGTTCTACGCATCGTGCATGTTTTCGGCCGTGACAGGAAGCCTCCCGACCGAGGTTAATGCGTTGATTCGAATTTTAGTCACGGCTCCCTTGGTGGACGCTGCACTATTCGCAATCGGATCAAGAATCGTTTGGTCCGCTATGGAACGTGCCTTGGTCGCAGCCCGGAACGGTCAGCGAGGTAGTCGCGCCAAATGGCTTTCAATTAGTGTCGGCTGCCTTCTCTCTCTGTCGATAGTCCCTGCTCTCGCATTCGGTTTCTGGGCAGCTGCCGTCGTCCAGAGCGCAATACTGGTCAGCGCCTGGTCCATACAGTTGAGGTCTCCCTTGACAATACTCAAGACCGAAATCGGACAATTGCCGTCCCTCCGCAACAGTGTTGCTGGCCTAGCGGCTTTGAACTCTGCTGCCAAAGCCGAAATTCGAGATTTTCCACTTCCAACTGAACCTGCACCTGAACGCACCTCTCACTTTTCCGGTCGCTTTCAGCGACTGGGTCCGGTTCCGACGCGCACGGCTCGATGGCTTCCGCGTGGAGCTCATTCTCGTTACGCCCGTGCGCGGCACACCAGGCCGAGCTGATCCTTACCGCCGCCCCGACTTAGTCCTTAAGAGGAAAGCCACACAAGTCCGCAACTCGGGCAACACCAGTAGGGGGCGGCGACCGTTCCCGCGAAGACCGCGGGAACGAGGCATCGCTGGCAGTTGGGTTTCGCCCACAAGAAGTCCGATTCCATCGTCGGCACCATATTCGATTTCGGAATGTTCGGCAATGGTTCATGGCTCCGCCGCCACAACCCGACTAGGGAAGCAGCTTGTTTGATTCTCTACTCGATGCAGAGTCGACCCCATCGACCCTCGAGTCGCTACGGTTGAAGATTGGTGAAAGGAACGCAGTGGTCTCGAATAGTAATCAACTGCCAAGCATTTGGAAGCAACGACGCGACACACTAGCGAGATCGTCCGCTGCAAGACACACCGGCACAATCGTGCAGCTGGAGTCCTTCTCTGCAGACGCGGATTCCGCTCTCGTGCGCGGTGACCTTAGCGGACCGCAATGGTCGCAGCTGAAATTTAGTTCCGCTTCATTGCTAATCAACCTCGGCAGCGACCGCGCCAACCGCCCTGCAGTCGAGAGCGGCATTCAATGCGCTCGAGACGCGCTACTCAGGGATCTTTACCCCGAGATACGTGAACAACTTGAGTACAACATTGCAAACGGGCTCTCCGCCCTGCATGAAATGGATCTAGCGGTTTGGCGCGCAACCTCCGCATCGCAACCCCAGGGACTTTTCGCGATCAGGGACCGTGAAAGTCTGAGGACGACGCGGGCACTGTACGCGTCAGTCGGGTATTCGGGGACGAACCACGACACCCGCGGACGCGCGTTGTGCAATCTTGCCAACATGCTTGACCATTCCGGCCGGTGGTTAGAGGCCTACCAGGTATTTGTAGAGGCCTTGGAGGCAGATCCGACAAATGGGAATGCGGCGGGCAACGCCGCAGAACTTCTGCGAACTCGCAGCGCTCGCGGCCGTGGTCTGGGCGGACACTACGCGGCCGTCTACGACAATTATCGACTGCAAGCGCAACGCCACCGGTCTCGTACTGTCGAAGTCGCCGGCGAAAACGTGGCCCGTCGCTGGGACGCGCTTCCGCCCTCCGGCAGCACTGGCCATACCTCCCATGATGGTGACCCGCTGGATCAATATCAGCAGTGGATCAAACGACACCGTTTGGCCCTGACCATGGCCGTCGAGGGGCTGGGCTCAGATGACCCACACTGGGACAGCGCAATGGTCGAATCAGTAACCGTGGGCATCGGGGAGCCAGATCCACCGACGATCTTTATGTCAATGAACGTCCTCAAAGCGGAGTACTTGGTTGCGCGACGGCTCGCTTACGAAGGCGAGCGGTTGCTGGCAGAGTCCCTTTACGCACAGCATCCCACGGACTCTGGAACATACGCGAATACCTTGGACCTCTCCATCTATGGTGAACCCTCCGCTCAGCTCATCCTCGCGCAACGCGCCACCTTGACTTGCTCGACAAGATAGCAGTCGCTGCGAACGACCATTTCAAATCTGGCATCCCACCGCAGCGGGTTAACTTCAACAGCTACTGGCGGAAGCCCGGCGAGGATCAGCTAAGAGACGGACTGCCACTTCCAGTCCGACTCACAAGCGGCGCCGTTGCCTTGGCTGAAGTCGCGTTCGACATGGACCCAGCGGGTCTTTATCCTGACGCCAAGGCACTTCGAAATGCCGGCACGCACCGGCTTGTACACGTAACGCATCACGCTCCGACTGGAATCACCGCTCTAGCCCACAGTAGCGTCGACGCCGATTCGCTTATCGAGGCCACCCACCAGTCTCTTCGGGTAGCACGCGCTTCCTACATCTATCTGATCGATCTGCTTCAGGACCAGGAAGACGCAATCCCTGACGAGGACAAGCAACTTCGTCTCCCCCTACCGAACCAGCGCTAGTGCGTACCCCACGACCGCACGCCGCCTTCGCTCAGTAGCCTGGAAAGCCCTGGTTGGCACCCGCGGATTCAACGTGCAAATTGATGGCAACGGCTCGTCTCGGCGCTCAACCTCTGGAGGGTCATCGATCCCGTCTCGAGTTGAATGGAATAATCGAGTTTGGTTCTCGATGCGCTGCAGTCAGCTGTCGATTTTCGGTTGCCAGCAGGTTGTTTAGACGTAGGAGGGCATCACGCTCCTGTGTAGCAACCTGCAGCTGCCGTCTGGCAGCTTCGAGTCGAGCTTCCACTCCCTTCAGTTGCTGCCTCAGCTTGACTTCGCTCTCTGGAACCTTGCCTTGAGCTCTTACTCGGGCATAAAACTCGTCGCGAAGGTCGGTGTGTTTATGCGTTAAATAATGGCGCTTGAGACCGGCCTCTTCGGCGAGGCTGACGATGGTGAGCGCTCCGTCGGAGCGGATCGGGTCACCTGCCAATAGACGTTCCATCGCAGCGCGAATGAGCTGTCGTTCTGACGTGCTCATTCTCGAAAGACTCTTTCGTCTTCGTGCCGTTTAACGACCGACAACATATTCTCGGAATGTGATCGCAACCGATTCGAGATCGGTTCAGGTAGGAGGCCCGAGTCCGCCTGCTCGGCGAGATTCAATGCTTCCTTCCGCATCGAATTGGCCTGTTCGTCCGTTCGACTGATGTTCATGCAGCCGGCCTTGCACCGCTCGAGACTCGGAGCGGTGGCCTGGCTCTCAGTATTTAGGCAGAGAGCTTGTCTGGCAAGGAAATTGCAGGACAAATAGGCGGCTTCATTTTCGTACACCGTGAGGCGTGGGTTTTGAAGCAAAGCCACTGCCTGTCGTCGATTAACTACAGCACCGGAGTACATCTCAGACGCTTCACGTGCCGCCGATAGAAACCGGTTCGCCGCTGGTCCTGACACGCCTGAGCCGTGCTCTATATCCTCGTTGGCGCTCATGAGGCGTGCCGCAATGGATCGTGCACTCTCGAAGTCGATAAGCGTCTGGATACCGTCCCGCGCCCGTCCCGCGTATCCCTCCGAAATCGCGGTGTGCAGATGACCGTACTGGATTGCCAGAGCGATCAGCCCGCCAGGTTGATTCGCTATAAACCAGGCCAGGGTTCGGCGGAATCGAGACGGCACAATTCGACCATATTTGTCGCGCGGTATTTCAGGTCCCACGTTCGCACCATGGAGATTTACCCAGTTGATAAACGTCTCGACACGATCTGAGGCAGTTTGGTAAGCGAGCGAACGACCGGATCCCTGGGCATGACGGCTGGGGAAAAGCAGTTTTCCAGGATGTAAGTCCTCCAGCACTTTGACGGCTTCGATTACCGGCGTCACGGCCACCCAAGGAGTTCTCGCTATGCCATTCGATTCGTGCCGTCCGGCGCTATCACGCGAGTTCTTATAGGTGCGCCCGGCAAGATACGCCCAGCCGGCATGATCTCCTTCCTGCAGCGAGCCACTTTCCAGCGTCAGGACCTCACCTGGTCTCATGCCGGTTAGATAACAGACCACGATGTAGCACGCCGATTCAAGACAGTTAATTAGTTGTCCCGCTTCCATTTTCGTCGCAGGAGGTCTGAACACTTCACCCGTGTAAGCGCTCCGAATTGGTTCGCCTGACCGTGCAGGAGCATGGTTCTGCTCCGTATATGTGCGCACGTCCGGGGACTTCGCCCAAATCCAAACTGCCTCGGTCGTGGTACCCGTTGCCAAGGCTATGACAGCGGCATCCACCTTTATCGTCGAGTACTGGTCCTGGATCGGTACTGGCGCTGCTCTCGCTTTCAGACTCCGGAAATACTCGGCCAAACGCTCCCGCTGGACCAGGTGCGGCAGAACTCGGACTTTGTCCGCCTGTGCTCGCGATATTTCGAGTTCAACCTTTAGCCGCAAAATGTCCGGGCTAAACTCTCGAACAAATCGCAACGCCCAATGCAAAAGAGGGCCCATCGTCTCGGCTGAGATCGGCTCAGTAACGTTCTCCCCTTTGCCCACGCCATCCGCGGGGAGATAGTCATCAGGTCGTATCAACCACGGTGGCGGATCACGAGGTGCGACTGGCAGACCGCATTCACCGAGGAGCCAAAGGCGGGTAATGGCTAGGAAATGATTAATCGCTGTGTTTCTCGCGACACGTCGGTCATCCCGCAAGTATCTGGCATATTCGCCCATCATCTTTGCGGTCACGTTCGCGAAGTCGGATTCGCCCTTGAGATCGAGCCAACGGGCGAAGACCCTGAGGTCGCTGATGCTGTGATAAACACGCAAAGCGCCAAGGGTTGGTCGCATCGCCGCGGCATGTCTTCGTAAGTGGCTAGCCGGGACTGGCAGATTTATGTAGCCCCATGCTGCTAACCGGGATTGCTCACGGAGACTGTCTGGGAACGATGACCAAACAACGACCACTCTCGGCATGGCCGGATTCGCGCTCAAGAATGCCATCGGCCACCGCTCATCCGAGAATCGAGGAATGGGCTCGCCCATTTGATTCTTCACAGTTTCACCAAATGCAATCGGATCCTCTGCACTCGGAATTATCGTTCCCAATGGAATGGATTCAGGACTGGTCACAATTCGAGCCGGCCTCTCAGTAAGTGATTTACCACTGCCGCGTCCAGAGCACTGACAGAGGCAAGCGCGTCCTTCCACTCTGCATCCGTGCAGAACTGAGTTCGAACGTGCTCGAGCCTGTTGAAATGCTGCAGCCACTGCGTCTGCCAGGTTGCGCTATCAAGCACATTGCGTAGCTCCCTGAGTGCTTGATGCAGATACGCGATCCGTCCTCTGTGCTTCGGCATGATGATCGCATTTGGACATGCAAGGCACAGGAGGAATGAAGCCCTACAGGCCACACCTGCTTCTTCAAAAGGGCTGTGAGTGTCGTCCGTGCAAGCGGCCGTAACAGTGTCGCGACCACGCTCTTCGTTCCGTTTTGTGATTGTCGCTAGAACTGCATGTTCCGCATCCGTGATCGCGGCGTTCACCCCGGCAGCGATTACGCCTGCCCACAGCTTCTGCGCATCACGGTCAGGCGAGACATAAACTCGATCATGAGTTGCTTGAGTGTTCTGATTGGGCCCACGGATACTCCTGGTGTTGACCGCCTTGCGTATCCGCCGAAAGTTTAAGGCCAAGCCGGTGGCGTCCTTGAAGGCACGCTGATTTGTACGTGAAATGCCGAAACGGACAACTGAAGCCCTATCAGACGGCGTTAAGACGCGGTTTACGCGAGAAATAATCAGACGGTCAGAATGGACTCCAAGTGAGTCAAGAAATTCGCGAGCCGGTGTCGTTGCAGCGGCAGCACGAGATAGTAGCCGACCGAGGGACTTCGCATCTGGCGACTCAATGTTTCGCGTTTCGTAAACGTCCGGGCGACTTCGCCGACGCTTCACCAGTGTGACACGGTGGATAACCCGGTCACTAGCTGTGCTTACTCGTTCAGGGACGTTAAGCTCGGAAATTGTCGTCATGTTCCATCCAGAACACTCGGCAATCAAGAAGGCTAGGGCTGCTGCTTCACCTACGTCGAGGAATAGTCTCTTCCATGTGTGATCGCAGTCTTCCCCACCGAGGGCTCGCACGTATCGGTACTGCACGTTTCGAACGTTCTTGCTGTCAAAGATCACCGGGACATCGCCGGATCGCCCAATCGACTCGAGTGCGTCGGCGAGCAATTTATCGTTTTGATTGGTCCATTTATGGCCAGACCGATGCATATTCAGGATCTTGGCATTCATCTCAATCCGCTGTTCTGCTGCTCGGAATATTTCGCGAGCAGCGCGCGACCGAGCATTCAAGTCGAAATCTGAGTACGACTGCTCGACCGCCACGTCTTTAATCGAGCGTTCGGAGAGTAAATCTCTGAGTGAATCCGCAATTTCAGCGCAGTCGATGAGTACCGAACGTAAAACGCGAGCATAACGTCGCCCACCCGTGTTGTCCGGAAGAGAAAGACACCAGGCACGCCACATCGTCGATGTGACGTCGGACAGCCCACCCTGTGCGAGCTCCTGGTCCGCTAGAAACGTTGCAAACGACTTCATGGATTCCCAGCCCTGTTTGCTCGTCAACAAGCTTCTCCATTGCCCTGTCGGACGAACCTTTCTTGCCATAATGGCCGCGAGGTCGAGAGCTAACGCCGAGCTGTCCGCGAGTGCTGAAAAATCGTAGACTCGGGATTTGGCATCATTCTCCGAGGTGTGCGTTACTACCAAGCCGTTTTCCGAAATAACGAGCGGTCGAATGTGGGGCGTTTCCGGAAGCGTGGCCCGCACTCCACGAGTCATCATCGGTCGACGTCCTGGACTCGGCCTGACAGGAGAGCTATCGCAGACAAGAATTCGGCCCCGTCTTCAAGCTCGCCTTCGAGGATGATCCGAATCTGAAGGTCGGTCACTGGGGCCAGGTAGATGTGACGAGTTGTCTCGCTCGAAGCGTGGCCAAGAAGATTCTGAACCAATCGCCAAGGATCACCGTAGAGCAGCTGAAAATCTCGACGATCAGACGGGCTCAACCCGAAACGACTATCCATCGAACTCATTAGAGCAACAAGCATGTACAGCGCAAATGTATGACGCAGCATGTGAGGAGTGGCGAATGGCGCACTATCCCCGAGGAGCAGTCGGCAACGCGCGGTCGCCGCCATGAAAATGTTTTCCCAGGAGTGGCTCTTCATGGGCCGCCCGTCTTCCGAAAGCCAGAGTGCACACGGTTCTAAGCCACGATCTGTCGGCACGTAAAGCGAGGCTCTAACTCGGGGCGAAATCCGGTCGAGGGGCGCCGCATATGACACCAAGTCGGGACCAATCCACTTCACGAAAGTGCCGCGCGAATTCTCCTTCACAAATTCGACGACTCGCCTATCCTCGTCTGCTTCATAGGTTCCGAGCTCTTGCGCGCGCCGCACGATCCCGGCTCTCGTCGAGTCCATGTAAGTCTGAATCGAATTCAGCGTCTCGCTACGCATGTTGAATGCGCGCGGCCGACGAGATTTTGATGTGGCGCTGGCGAGCCGTCCCCACTGGTAACGCCGGCCTGATTCCACCTTGGGTAGCTCGATGCAAAGCAATGCCGCACCCTCAGATCGTCTGAGCCCACTATCAAAGAGTAAGTCCGCATAGGCGGCGTTTCTATCTGAACTCCGTCCACGCCAAGACGAATCTTCCAAACCAACACCCGTGTAGCCGCGCAACCCCACGTCCCGCCAAAGTCGAAATGCTGCGGGTGTGAGCCATTTCACATTCGCGCTGCGAACATCCTTTGTCGTCGCTTCGAGCACTTCGATAACATCTCCCGACCGGGTAACCACGGACCGAGTCGTCAACGGATGGTTTTAAAACAAGCTCACTCGAGAGCGCCCAGTCGAATAGCCGTTTGAAAGCCGCCAGCTCACGCATCCATTTGGATCCACCAATCGTGTGAGGATTTGTCGGGGCCCGCCGCCTCCAATCCTCGAAATCTTCAAGATCATCGGTTGTCGCTTGAGTCCATGTCTTCCCACGCCCCCACAAGAAGTCGAAAAGCACCCGGTAGTCGTTTGTATACGAGATCTGGGTGGTCTCTGCGAGGCGACCGAATGTAGCACTAACGAAGAATTCCGTCAGAAGCGGATCCACCTTCAGCGTTGGATCGCTCATGTACGCCGACCCCGGCGAAATGCCGACAGCATTCTCCCTGGCCGCGATCAATGCTTGCGAAGCATCTCCTTGAGAGCTCCTTGGAACCCAGTTCACTCGCCAACCAGACATGTAGCCTCCTCGCAACAGCGTTATCCTAAACGCAACATTGAATGCCGCAACAGATACCATTCAATAGGGAAGAAGCTGCACGCGGCGATCTGCCAGTCGGCGGGGAACGTCACGGCGCGTCCGACGGCTTGTCCGATCAGCGTGCCCGCATACCCGCCGACGAACAGCACGAGCACGACGAGCGCGGCCGCCGACCAGCCATCGAGGACCGAACGGGTCCGGCCGGTTCCACCTGCACGCGGCCGTCGAGGGCGCCGGGCCCCGCTTCCCTCACCCTGCCGTGATCGAGACGTGCCGTCGCGGCCAGGGCGGAGGCCGAGGCCGCGCTCCCCGATTCCGGCCCGCGCCCCGGTCGCTGTGCCCCGGCGCAGGAGCAGCACGAGCACTGCCGCGGTGAGGAGAACGGTGACGGCCACACCGAACGGACCGCCGACCCAGGGCAGGCTGCTTCCCGGCAGCGCGGCCGTGGTCCGCGCGACGGCCGCGATCCAGGCGGAGGGAACCCACGCCGACCAGAGCACGACGCCCGCCAGGCCGGGAAACCAGCCCAGGAGCACGCACGCGGCGAGGCCGAGGACCGTTCCGAGCGGAGCCGCCGGTTCTGCGAGCAGGTTGGCCGGCACTCCGTAGAGCGGAAAGGTGGGGCTCAGCAGCACGAGCACGGGCTGGCAGGCGAGCTGGGCGGCGAGCGGAATCGCGATCACGGCCGCGAGCCCGGTCGGAAGCCACCGGGCCAGGGACCTGGTCAGCGGGCCGGCGAGCACGAGAAGACCGCCGGTGGCGAGCACGGAGAGCGCGAACCCGTAGCTTCGGGAGAGCCAGGGGTCCGTCGCGAGCAGCACGACGACGGACAGCGCGAGCAGGGGCAGTCCGCGACCAGGCCTTCCGACGCCCACTCCGATGAGGAGCACCGCCGCCATCACCGCGGCGCGCAGCACGCTCGTTTCCGGGGTCACGAGCACGACGAATCCCACCAGCACCACGAGAGACAGGGTGATCCGCGCGCCACGACCGAGTCGGAGCCGGCCGAGCCGGAACCGACCGCCGAGCAGCATGATGATCGCGATCAGGACCGCGCAATTCGCGCCGCTGACCGCGGTCAGATGACTGAGCGCGCTGGACTTCATCGCCGCGTCGAGGTCGTCGCCGACGGCGCTCGTGTCCCCGATTGCAAGCCCGGGCAACAGCGCTCCCCCGTCTCCCGGCAGCGCCGCGGCCGCGGCGGCGAAGCGCGAGCGCAACGCATCCGCCCAGTCCAGCCACCACGGCGCCGCGGCGACCGGCACCGGTCGCCCGTCGTCGAAGACCAGGAGGGCGGCGGCGTCTCCCGGTTCCGTGGCCACGAGTGTCGCATCCAGGCTCACGGTCGCGCCGATCCGCAGGCCGTCCGCCGCGGCCGCAGCGGCGAACACAAGGACGGGCACGGACAGTCCTTCACGCGCCCCGGGAGTCACCGCCGCTGTCGCAGTCGATGTCGCTGCCCGTGCGGTCACCGTGCGCACCGCGATGAGGGCGCCCCCTGAACCGGATGCGCCCGCTCCCGGCGTATGCACCGCCGGCGGTGTCGGAACCTGTGCCGCCGAAACCCGACAGGGCCGGAGCGCTCGCCGGAACCGAACGGACGACGATCCGGGCCGTGACGGTCGAATGAGTCGCGGCAATGCCTGCGATCTCGGCAGGCAGGCGGTCCGTCGCCGCGACCGCGACGAGCGACGCCAGGAGAGCCGCGGCCGTCACGCAGACCAAGACGGTTGCGGCCAACGACACCCGGGCAGCACGCCATCCGGTCGTGCGCCATCGCGGCGCGCGTCTCCAGACGGGCGGGTCGGACTCCCTGGCGGACTCCCTGTCGGACTCCCTGTCGGACTCCCGGGAGGAAGCCGGGAGGGACGCCGGACGGGAGTGCCCCCTGTGCGCTGCGGAGACCGCGTCCGCGGCGATGGAGATGGCGACGGCGACGGCGATCGCGGCCACGAGCGCCCACAGGAGTGTGGCGACCCGCCCGGCGAACGCCGGGGCACCCGTGAGCCACCAGGCCGTCGCCCAGGCCAGTGCCGCAGGCGCGACCAGCCGCGCATCCGTTCCCGCCGACCCTGCCGGACCTGCCGGACCTGCCCGACCTGCCCGACCTGCCCGACCTGCCCGACCTGCCGCGGACCTCATTCCGTCACGACCTCGCACCGTCACGCCCTCACACCGTCACGAGGTCTTTCAGGGCCTCGAAGGTCTTGTCCCCGATGCCTGTCACGTTCCGCAGGTCTTCGACGGAGGCGAACGGACCGTTGGCGGACCGGTAGTCGACGATGCGCTGCGCCATGGCCGGTCCGATCCGCGGCAGCGCATCCAACTCGGCCGCCGTCGCCCGGTTGAGATTGACCTTCACGGCGGGAAGCCCGGCACCGCCACCCGAACCTGCCCCGCTTCCGCCGGTGCCGCCCGTCCCACCCGCACCGCCCGGCACCGTCTCACCGATCGCGGGCAGGTAGACCTGTTCGCCGTCCGCGAGCGGCCTGGCGAGGTTGGTCCCCGCCGGATCGGCCGCAGCGGTGAATCCCCCTGCCGCAGACACGGCATCGACCACGCGGGCGCCGACCGGCAGTTCGAACAGTCCCGGCCGGAGAACGGCACCGAGCACGTGCACGAGGATGACGGGGGCAGCCGTGGCGGCCGCAGACGGTGCGGCCCGCGAGATACCGGAGCCGGCCGCTCCGGAGGCAGGACCGAACGTGGCCGAGTTCGAACCGGACGAGCCGGACGCCGAGTCCGTGCCTGGGGACGTTGTCGACGTTCCGCGGCCCCCTGCTCCGCTCGCCGCGGGGACGAGTATGTGCTGACCGGCCTGGGGCCCAATCGCCGTGACGATCACCACAATGAGGAGAGCGCCAAGGAGGAGCACGACCGCCGCGCCGAGGCCGATCCGGAGCCGAGCCCGGTTCGGACGGCGGGCGGCGGGCGCGAGCGTGTCGAGCGGCGGGATGCGGCCGCGGAAAGGGTCGGCCCCGTCGGCGGGGGCCCGCCGCTCGACGTGCTCACGGTCGCGATCCAGTCCGGAATCACGGCCGGAATCCATGCCGGAATCGTGGCTGTGTTCTGGCTCTGATTCCCATTCCGGCCAGGTCGATGGCCCTGGAGTCTCCATCCGGGCAGGCTAAGCGCACCACCGGGCGGGGCGCCGCCCGAGGACCGGACCGGTGGACAACCGGCCCGGCCCCGAGCCTGTCGAGGGCCCGCCAGGCGAAATCGGCCGGCCCTCCGAGGAACGCCGGGCTGCTCACGGACCGTCAGCGTTCCTCACGGTTCTTACGCTTGCGGCTGCCCGCCGTCAGGAGCTCAGACGGGCTTGGTGACGATGCTCACGAGCTTCGGCGCCCGGACGATCACGTGGACGATCTCCCGGTCCCCGATCGCACGAATGACCGAAGCGGACGCGCGGGCGAGGCCCTCGAGATCGTCGGCGGCGATCTTCGGCGAGACCTCGAGGCGCTCGCGCACCTTGTTGTCGACCTGCACGATGGCCGTGACGGACTCCTCGACGAGGAGCCGCGGGTCGGCCTTGCGCCACTGGGCGAGAGCGACGCACGGCTCGTAGCCGAGGCGCTGCCACATGTCCTCCGCGGTGTACGGCGCGAACAGGTTGAGCGCCATGGCTGTCGCCTCAGCGGCCTCGCGCACCGCGGCATCCGCCGGGCCTGCGCCCGTGTCGATGACCTTGCGGGTTGCGTTGACGAGTTCCATCAGCCTCGCGACGACGACATTGAACTTGAACGATTCGATCAGGCCGGGTGCGTCGGCGAGGAAGCGGTGCGTGACGCGGCGGAGGGCCGGGTCGCCGGTCTTCCACAGCACGTCGGGAGCGCTCGTGACGTCCTTGGCCACGCGCCAGGCGCGCGCGAGGAACTTGGCTGAGCCGACCGGGGACACGTCGGCCCAGTCGATGTCGTCCTCCGGCGGTCCGGCGAAGGCCATCGTGAGGCGCACGGCGTCGACGCCGAACTGGTCGATCTCCTCGGTGAAGTAGACGAGGTTGCCCTTGCTCTTGGACATCTTCGTGCCGTCGAGGATGACCATGCCCTGGTTGAGCAGTGCGGTGAACGGCTCGGTGAAGGTCACATAGCCGAGGTCAAAGAGCACCTTGGTGATGAACCGGGCGTACAGCAGGTGCAGGATGGCGTGCTCGACACCGCCGACGTACTGGTCGACGGGAGCCCACTTCTCGGCTTCCTTCGGGTCGAACGCCTGGGTGTCGTCGTTCGGGTTCAGGAACCGGAGGAAGTACCAGGAGCTGTCCACGAAGGTGTCCATCGTGTCCGCGTCGCGGCGGGCCGGGGTGCCGTCGATCGGGTTCGGGACGTTGACCCAGTCCGTGGCGCCGCCGAGCGGGGAGGTGCCCTTCGGCTTGAGGTCGAGGCCCTCGGTCGAGGGCAGCAGCACCGGCAGCTGGTCTTCGGGCACGGGGATCTCGGCGCCGTCCTGGCCGTGGATGATCGGGATCGGGGTGCCCCAGTAGCGCTGGCGGGAGATCAGCCAGTCGCGCAGCCGGTAGTTCTTGGCGGACCTGCCGGTGCCGTCCTGGGTGAGCTGTTCGACGATGCGCTTGATCGCGTTGTTCTTGCTGAGCCCGGTGAGTGCTCCGGAGTTGATCAGGCGGCCTTCCCCGGCCAGCGCGACGCCGGTTTCAGCGGGGTCGAGCGGCGCGGGAGTGGTTGGCAGCTCCTCCGTGCCGTCGATCATGCCTGGGGTGATCACGGGCAGGGTACCGGTCAGGGGCGCCGTCGTGTCCACGACGACCCGGACGGGCAGGCCGAACTTCAGGGCGAAGTCGAGGTCGCGCTGGTCGTGCGCGGGGACGGCCATCACGGCGCCGTGGCCGTAGTCCGCGAAGACGTAGTCCGCTGCCCAGATCGGCAGGCGTTCGCCGTTGACCGGGTTGATCGCGTAACGCTCGAGGAAGACGCCGGTCTTGGGCCGGTCGGTGGCCTGGCGCTCGATGTCGGTACTCTTCTGCATCTGCACGAGGTAGTCCTGGAAGCGCTCGCGCACCTCGGGAGTGGAGTCGGCGACGAGCTCGGCTGCGAGGTCAGAGTCCGGGGCCACGACCATGAAGGTCGCGCCGAAGAGCGTGTCCGGGCGGGTCGTGAAGACGCTCACGACCGCCTCTCGGCCCTCGATGGCGAAGTCGACGTCGGCGCCGATGGAGCGGCCGATCCAGTTGCGCTGCATATTGAGCACCTTGGCCGGCCAGGTGCCTTCGAGCTGGTTCAGGTCGTCGAGCAGGCGGTCGGCGTAGTCGGTGATCTTGAAGTACCACTGGGTGAGCTTCTTCTTGACCACGATCGCGCCGCTGCGGTCGCTCGTGCCGTCCGGAAGCACCTGCTCATTCGCGAGCACGGTCTGGTCGATCGGGTCCCAGTTGACCCAGCTGTCCTTGCGGTAGGCGAGGCCCTTCTTGTACAGCTGGAGGAACAGCCACTGGTTCCACTTGTAGTACTCGGGGTCGCTCGTGTGCAGTTCGCGGGACCAGTCGAAGGAGGCAGCGTAGAGCTTCATGCTCTTCTTCTGCTGGGCGATGTTGTCGTAGGTCCAGCCGCGCGGGTCGATGCCGCGCTTGATGGCGGCGTTCTCCGCCGGGAGCCCGAAGGAGTCCCAGCCGATCGGGTGCAGCACGTTGAAGCCCTGCTGGCGCCAGTACCTGGCGACGATGTCGCCGAGCGCGTAGACCTCGGCGTGGCCCATGTGCAGGTCGCCGGAGGGATACGGGAACATGTCGAGCACGTACTTGCGCGGACGGGTGTCGTCGGGGTCGCTCGTGCGGAACGGTTCGAGCTCGTCCCAGATGGGTTGCCACTTCGCCTGGATCGCGGCGAAGTCATAGACGTCCTCGTCGATCTCTACGCCGTATGGGGTGCGGTCGTGCTCGTGTGCCACGGGACTCTCATTCTGGTGATTCGGGCGTGAACGCTTCACGGTCCAAGCTTCTAGGTTACTCAACCCGCGCTGGTAACGAGGTCAGGGTCGCAACCCAGCGCAGCCAGGAGCGCCGCGGCCTTGATCCGGGTCTCCTCAACCTCCTCCGCAGGGACGGAGAGGGCCGTGATTCCGCCGCCGGTTCCGATCGAGGCGCCCGACGGGTCGAGCACGATGCTGCGGATCACCATGGCGAGGTCGACGGCACCGTCCCGGCCGAAGTAGCCGAAGGCACCGGAGTAGATGCCGCGGGGACCGTCCTCGAGGCCGCGGAGCAGGCTGACGGCGCTCCGCTTGGGCACCCCAGTCATCGAACCGGCCGGGAAGCACGATTCGACGGCATCCGTGCCGGTCAGCCCCGCGGCGAGGCGCGCCTCGACGGTGCTCACGAGCTGGTGAACGTGGGCGTAGCTCTCGATGTCGAGGAGGCGTGTGACGGCGACGGTGCCGAGTTCGGCGACCCGGCCGATGTCGTTGCGCATCAGGTCGACGATCATCAGGTTCTCGGCGCGTTCCTTGTCGCTCGAGCCGAGTTCGGCGCGGAGGCCGGCGTCGGTCGCGGGATCCGCGGAGCGCGGCCTGGTGCCCTTGATCGGCGTGGTCGAGAGGCCGCCGTCGGCCCCGATGGCGAGGAACTGTTCGGGAGAGGCGCTCAGCAGGGCGGTGGAACCGAAGTGCAGCAGGCCGCCGTGGTGGCTCGGGCTGCCTGCCCGGAGGCGGTGGTAGGCCAGGACGGGGTGCGGGCGCACGTCGACGGTGATCTCGTTGGTCAGGCAGAGCTGGTAGGCGTCTCCCGCGGCGATGAAGGCCTGGCAGCGTCCGATCAGGTCGGCGTAGCGGGCTGCGTCGTGCCGCCACCGGGCTCGGGGCGGTGATGCCGGGTGCTCGCGCGCGGCATCCGCCGTGGTCACGGCAGTCACTGCGGACGCTGTGCCGACGGCCTGCAGCGGATGCCGCGCCGCACGTGTACTTTCCCGGCGCGCCCGCACGGCGCTCGCCCAGTCCTCCGCGAGCCCGGCCGGCTCCCCCGGCTGCCTGCGGGCGAGCAGGGTGACGGTGCGGTTCTCGTGGTCGAAGGCGAGCATCCGGTCGACCTCGAGCAGAGCGGCATCAGGGTAGCGCGAGGACGGCTGCGGCACGCCGAGGGTCTGCGCGCCGAGCTCGTACCCGAGCCAGCCGACCCAGCCGAGGTGGAAGCCGCCCGGTCGCCGGCTGCCTGGTTCCGGATCGTCTGACTCGTTCGCCTCGTGCGGCTCGTGCGGCTCGTGCGGCTCGTGCGGCTTGGACGCTCCTCCGGGCGTGCCCGCGGGCGCAGCGAGGTCGTCCCGGAGGAAGTCGAAGATCGTGCCGCGGCTCGTGACCGGTGCCGCGAGCGGGTCTCCGGGCACAGTGACCGTCACGGTTCCGTCGGGCACGGAGGCGCTCACGAACCGGGAGCGCTCGGTCGGCCCGGCGAGGTAGCTGAAGCCGGTGCGTGCGCCAGGGCCGGCATCGAGCCAGATGGAGTGTCCGCTCTCGCGGTATAGCGCGTCGAAGGCCTCTGCCGGGTCCCACCAGCCGTCCAGTTCCCAACGTCGGTGGTCGCCCCGGCCGGGACTGCGGCGAGGGCGGGAGATTGCGGACACGCCCCTAGCCTAGGAGCCCGCCGTTTCTTCGCGGCACTGCGGGCGTCCCGGCCCGGTGTCAGGAGTCTTCTGAGCGGGTTATCCACAGGTCTTGTGCGGGGCGTGCGGATGCCGGTGGCATGTCGATGGTCATCCGTAGAGTTCCCGGCATGACAGCTGAAGAACCCTCAGAATCCCCTCTGGAAAGCCCGGTGGACAGCAGTGTGGACAGCACGGCGGAACCCCCGCCCGGGACCCCTCCCGACATCCCTCCCGATAGCTACCTCAAGGCACAGCACCTGAACATCGTGGAACCGTCCCTGGCCGAGGTCTACGACGCGATCCGGGACGCGGACCGCGAAATGAACCGGGCCGCCGCGAAGCGGGCCGACGCGATCTATACCGCCCAGCGGGTGCTGGCCGATGTCGGCCGGGCCCGGGCCGTGTTCGAGGACGTCCTCGTGCCCGCTGCGGAAGTGCTGACCGTGGCAAAACTCGCCGACAGGGCACGGCGGGTGCGGGAACGCACCCACCCGGAAACCATCACCGCAAGGCACCAGAAAAGCGTCGAGGACCGGCACGTGGTCTTCCAGGCCCTCAACGACGGCATGGCCTCCCTGTATGTGACCGGGGACGCCGAGAAAGTGCAGGCCGCCTACCACCGCACCCTCGACGTGGCCCTCACCCTGCAAGGCCCGGACGAAACCCGCACGCTGACGCAGATCGCCGTAGACGTGCTCACCGACGTCCTGATCGGCGGGGTCACCCCGGACGGACTCGGTGCCGGCGTGGCCGCGCAGGTCAACGTCACCGTTCCCGTCCTGACCCTGCTCGGCAAAAGCGAGGAACCCGGGTACCTGGCCGGGTACGGACCCATCGACCCGGAGACCGCGCGGCGGCTCGCCGCGGGTGCGCCGAGCTTCACCCGGCTCCTCACCCACCCCGAGACCGGGGTCGTGCTCTCGATGGGACGCGACACCTACAAGGTCCCGGCAGCGCTCAAGAAATGGCTCGAGGTGCGGGACGAGACCTGCACCTTCCCCGGCTGCCGGCGCTCCGCGAAACGCTCGGACCTGGACCACAGTGTGGAATGGCAGCACGGCGGCGAGACCGACGCGATGAACCTCGCCCACCTGTGCCCGTACCACCACGCGGTCAAGAGCTACACGAGGTGGACGCCGAGACATCTGGGTGATGGTCGGATCGAGTGGACGTCCCCGGCCGGGTACAGCTACATCGTGGAACCCTCCGCCGACATGAGACCACCCCGAAAACCCCAACCGGAGCCCAAACCGCCGACCCCGGTCGTCGACGTCTGGAACCTCGACCCCGAACCCGACGACCCCGACAACCCGACACCCTTCTAACAGAGGCGTTCTACCGGAGGCCTGGGGCGTTCTCCGGGACGCACATGCAGGGCCTGCACGGCCATACCCACAGAGTCAGTCGGGGAGGGTCACCCGGGCGGTGATGAGCTCATCCGGCACCGGGGTATGCGAGATGAGCAGGACTGCTCTGCCGTCCTCTGACGCAGCCTCGAGGATGTCCCGAACGAGACGGTCGCCCTGGGCCTCGTCGACGTTCGCGGTGGGTTCATCGACGACGAGCACGGGGAAGTCCGCCAGGAGTGCCCTGGCGAGGGCGATCCGCTGGGCCTGGCCGCCGGAGACGAGTGCGCCGCGTTCACCGACCCTCGCATCGAGGCCGCCGCGCTGCGCGGTCCAGTCGGCGAGACCGACCCGGTCGAGTACGGCGAGCAGGTCGTCGTCGCTCGCGGTTTCCCGGGCGAAGAGCAGGTTCTGGCGGATGCTGTCGTCGAAGAGCCAGGGTTGCTGCTCGCACAGCCCGACGAAGCGGCGCACGGCGGAGGGCGCGAGGGTGTTCGCCTCGACTCCGTCGAGCGTGTACGAACCGGTGTAGTCGAGGAAACGGACGAGGACCTGCGCGAGCGTGGTCTTGCCGGCCCCGCTCGGGCCTGCGAGGTGCACGCGCTCACCGGGGCCGAGGCGCAGGGTCACGCCGGAGACGCCGGGCTCGGTCGCGCCGGGCCAGAACGCGCCGACGCCGGTCAGTCGCAGCACCGGCTGTGCGGAGACGGCGGATGCGACAGCGGGTGCGACAGCAACCGCCGCGGTATCAGCGTCGCGCTCGATCGGGATCTCCCGTGGGACCGTGGCCGGCACGGCGTCCGCAACGCGTTCCGCACTCGAACGCACCTGGCGCCAGGCGCCGAGGGCGGCGGGCACGACCGCGAAGACCTCGAAGACCGCCATCGGGACGAGCACGATCACGGCGAAGTCGGGGCCGGGCAGGCTGCCACCCAAGAGTCCCCCGAAGCCGGCGAGCAACGCGGCGACGGTCGCGGCGCCGGCGAACAGGGAGAGCACCGCGCCCTGGATGCCGACGCCGACGGACCGGCGCAGGGTCGCCCTGCGCAGCCGGTCGTCCGCAGTGGCCAGCCCGTCGAGACGGGCATCGAGCACGCCGAAGGCCGTGAGGACGTCGATGTTCTCGACCAGTTCGAGTACCCGGTCGGCAAGGTCTCCGCGCAGCGGAGCGAGCTCGCGCTCGGAGCCTGGCGGCGACGGATCCCGAGGCGGCTGTGCCGAGCACTCCGGCGAGCACGAGGCAGACCGCGAGTCCGAGGGCCGCGAGCGGCGAGAGCAGCCAGACGCCCGCGACACTCAGTACCGCGAGCACCCCGGCCGTCGCGAGCGGCTGCACCACACGCAGGGGGAAGTCCTGCAGGTCGTCGACGTCCCGGACGAGCCGAGTGAGCAGGTCGCCGCGGCGGGTGTTCGCGAGCCCGGCGGGGGCGAGCGGGAGGATGCGTTCGAAGACGCCGACGCGGAGGGCGGCGAGCTGGCGGAATGCAGC
Organism: Cryobacterium breve; assembly: GCF_027594785.1. Taxonomy (GTDB): domain Bacteria; phylum Actinomycetota; class Actinomycetes; order Actinomycetales; family Microbacteriaceae; genus Cryobacterium; species Cryobacterium breve_A. The sequence continues at coordinate 170,677 of NZ_CP075584.1, read as the reverse complement.
ATCGTGGCTCGTGAGCCGGTCGAGGTAGCGGAACGCGGAACGGCCGAGGGCGAAGGCGCGCACGCCCACGATCGCCACGGACAGGTAGAGGATCGGCGGCTGTTCGGCGGCGCGGGTGATCAGCCAGGCGCTCGTCGCGAGCAGGGCGACGGCCGAGAGGGCGCTCGCGACGCCGGCGGCCAGCCCGGGCAGGAAGCGGCGCGCGGGCGGCTGGGCCAGCCTGAGGATCGCGCGGACCCGGGTGGGGGGCAGGAACTCAGACATGGGCGTCCTTCCCCAGTGACACGACGGATGCCGGGCTTGCGGCCACCGGGACGACAGACAGCACGAGGTCAGCGGCTTCGACGACGGCCGGGCGGTGGCTCACAACGATCACGATCGTTCCGGCCGCCGCGAGCTCTCGAAGTCCCGCGATCAGCCGGCCCTCTGCGGCCTCGTCGAGGGCGGAGCTCGGTTCGTCGAGGACGAGCACCGGGCATCCGTCCGACAGGGTGCGGTAAATGGCCCTCGCCGCGGCAACGCGCTGCGCCTGCCCACCCGAGAGGCCGTCCCCGTTCACGCCGAGGGCGGTCGCCGGCTGCATGTCGGCGCCGCCGGCGAGGTCGAGTGCGCGAGCCACCAGGGCCCGGTCGACGACGGGGGCGCCGAGCGCCACGTTGTCCGCGATGGTCCCCGAGAGCAGTCCCGGCCGTTGGCCCGCCCAGGCGAGCCAGGGTCGTGGCCCACCGGGCACGAGGGTCGTGTCGCCGAGGGTGATCGAGCCGGTGTACGGCACGAAGCCTTGGAGCGCCGCCACGAGTGTCGACTTGCCGGCGCCGCTCGGCCCCGCGATGACCGCGAACCGGCCTGGTGCGACCGTCGCGCTGAATGCGGGGAGAGTCACGTTCGTGCCGCGGCGCACGGTGACCCCATCGAAGCGGAGCAATCCGGCCGGCGTCGTGACCGGTGCGTGCGTAGCCGGCGCGGCGGCATCCGCCGGTTCTGTCGCCGTTCCGACCGCCGTACCGCCCGCCGGACCGCCCGCCGGGCCGCCCTCGATGATCAGGAAGACCTCCTCCGCCGCGGCGAGCCCATCGGCGGCGGCGTGGAACTGGACACCGATCTGGCGCACCGGGAGGAATGCCTCCGGCGCGAGCAGCAGCACGAAGAGCCCCACGCCGAGGCCGAGCGACCCGTCGACGAGCCGCAGGCCGATCGACACCGCCACGAGCGCGACCGAGAGGCTCGCCCCGAGTTCGAGCACGAAGCCGCTCAGGAACGACACCCGGAGCACCTTCATCGTGCGCGCGCGGTAGTCCTCGGTGATGGTGCGCACCCGGTCCGTCTGCCGGCGTTCCCTGCCGAAGATCTTCAGGGTGCCGAGGCCGCCGACGAGGTCGAGAAAGCCGACGCCGAGCCGCTGCAGCGACTCCCACTGCTGCTTCTGCACGGCCTGGGTGGCCTGGCCGATCAGGATCATGAACAGCGGGATGAGTGGAAGCACGATGATCACCGTGATGCCGCTCGGGAGGTCCTGCCAGAGCATCACGAGCACGAGGATCGGCGTGGCGATCCCGGCGAGCAGCAGCTGCGGAAGGTATTTGGCGAAGTAGTTGTCGAGGGCGTCGAGCCCCTGGGTCGCGAGGGTGGACACGCGAGCGCCCTGCTGGCCGGCGAGCCAGTCCGGCCCGTGCTCGGCGACGCGGCGCAGCACCCGGGTGCGCAACTGGCTCTTGACGGATGCCGCGCCGCGGCTCGCCGCGACCTCGAGCAGCCAGACCAGCGCGGCCCGCAGGACCACGACGGCGGCGAGACCACCGACGTACGGTGCGAGCTCCGCCTGGCCGTGGCCGGCCACCGCGAGCGTGATCACCTGGCTGAGCAGCCAGGAGAACGCGATCACGACGAGGGTCTGCGCGAAGCCGAGCACCGCCCCGATGCCCAGGAACCACCGCGCGGCAGAAGCGTAGCGGAGAAGCCGGGGGTCGAGGGGACGCATGTGCTCGTTCTGTTCGATAGCGGTGCCGGACCGCGGGCGTGCCGGTCGCTCGGACCGGCCGTGCCTCGGGACGGGCAGATAGGTCGGGGCCCGCCGTTTCCGGCGGGCCCCGGACGCTCCTAGAGCGCTGCGGCTTCGATGCTACTGCGACTGACCCGCTTGCGCAGAACCCAGTAGGTCCAGCCCTGGTACAGGAAGATCACCGGGGCGGCGATCACCGCGGTCCAGGTCATGACCTGGAGCGTGTACGGCGTCGAGGAGGCATTGTCGATCGTGAGGCTGTTCGCGGCGTCATTGCTCGCCGGCATCACGTCCGGGAACAGTGAGGCGAACAGGGTGAGCACGGCGAGTCCGATCGTCGCGGCCATGAGCGTGAACGCCCAGCCTTCCGATCCGCGCAGGTTGAGCAGGAAGGACCCGATCAGGGCGACGGCCGCTGCCGCGGCGAACAGTGCGGTGAAGAGGCTGCCGAAGGCGAGCACGGTCCAGAGCAGGAATGACGCGGCGACGACGATCGTCACGAGCCCTGCCTTGGTCGCGAGCTTGCGGGCACGGAGGCGGATGTCCCCGTCCGTCTTCAGGGAGACGAACACGACGCCGTGGGTGAAGAACAGGAGCAGTGTCGTCACCCCGCCGAGCAGTGCGTACGGGTTCAGCAGGTCGAAGAAGGTTCCCGTGTAGTTGTGCCCGGCGTCGAGCTGGACGCCCTGGACGACGTTCGCGAATGCGACGCCCCAGAGCAGGGCCGGAATGGCGCTTCCGACGACGATCATGCCGTCGAACCACTTCTTCCACTCGGATTCCGGCCGCTGGTGCCGGTATTCGAAGGAGACGCCGCGCACGATGAGGGCGAGCAGGATGACCAGCAGGGCGAGGTAGAAGCCGCTGAACATCGTCGCGTACCACTCGGGGAACGCGGCGAAGAGCGAGGCGCCCGCGACGATCACCCAGGTCTCGTTGAGGTCCCAGACGGGGCCGATCGAGTTGATCAGCACGCGGCGGTCGGTGTCGTCCTTGCCGAGGAACGGCAGGGACATGCCGACTCCGAAGTCGAAGCCGTCGAGGACGAAGTAGCCGATGAACATCACGGCGATGATCCAGAACCAGAGAATGTTGAGTTCCATCAGTTGCTCCTAGTAGACCGTGACGCGCTGGGGGGTGACGCCGGTCTCCGCGTCCGGCACCGGGGCATCCTCTGGGCCCTTGCGCACGGCGCGGGTGATCAACCGGAATTCGACGACCGCGAGCACGCCGTAGACGAGGGTGAATGCGACGAGCGAGATCAGGATGGTCAGGCCGGTCACGTTCGGCGAGACGCCGTCCTGGGTTTTCAGGAGCCCGAACACGAGCCAGGGCTGACGTCCCATCTCGGTGAAGATCCAGCCGACGCTCATCGCTGCGAGGGAGAACGGGAAGGACCAGATGGCGACCTTCCAGATCCAGGTCGCCTTGGGGCTGCGGCCCTTCCGGGTGAGCCAGAGGCCGACAACGGCGACCAGGATGTGCGCGATGCCGAGGCCGATCATCCAGCGGAAGGCCCAGTAGGTGACCCAGATCATCGGTGTGTAGTCCCCGGGCCCGTACAGCGTCGTGTACTGGTCCTGCAGGTTGTTGATGCCCTCGACGGTGCCGTCGAGGGTGTGCGTGGAGAGGAACGAGAGCAGGTAGGGGATGCGGACGGAGAACAGTTCGCTCACACCGTCCGGGGTGCCGAGGGTGAAGAGCGAGAAGGACGCGTTGGCGCCCGTCGCCGTGTGGTACATCGCCTCGGCCGCGGCCATCTTCATCGGCTGGGCCTTGACCATCGCGAGGCTCAGGGAGTCGCCGAAGAAGGTCGTCAGGGCGCCGGAGATGACCATCATCCACAGGCCGAACTTGAGCGCAGGGCGCATCGTGTCGACGTGCTGCTTGCGGTAGAGGTGGAAGGCGGCGACCGAGATGATCAGGCCTGCGGACACCATGAAGCACGCGAAGATCGTGTGCGGGAAGGAGGCGAGGGAGATCGGGTTGGTCAGCAGGGTGCCGATGTCGGTCAGCTCGGCGCGGCCGCGCTCCTCGTTGATCCGGAAGGCGATCGGGTTCTGCATGAAGGCGTTCGCGGCGAGGATGAAGTACGCGGAGGCGATGGACCCGACCACGGTCAGCCAGATCGTCGCGAGGTGCAGCCCCTTGGGCAGCTTGTCCCAGCCGAAGATCCACAGGCCGATGAAGGTCGCCTCAAGGAAGAATGCGGTGATGCCCTCGAAGGCGAGCGGGGCGCCGAAGACGTCACCGACGAAACGGGAGTACGTCGACCAGTTCATGCCGAACTGGAACTCCTGCACGATGCCCGTGACGACGCCCATGGCGAAGTTGATCAGGAACAGCTTGCCGAAGAAGTGCGTGAGTTGGAGCCACTTGGTCTTGTCGGTGCGCACCCAGGCCGTCTGGAAGATCGCCACGGTCAGCGCGAGGCCGATCGTGAGCGGGACGAACAGGAAGTGATACACCGTTGTGAGTCCGAACTGCCATCTTGATAGCAGCAGCGGGTCAAGCCACTCGTTCATGCGCCCTCCCGGCGATCGTCATTTCTACGGTACGTAGAAAACATACACTTCTACGGGCCGTAGAAGAAGACGATTCGGCATACTAAACTCCCTGACTATGGGAAGCCTCGGTGCGCTGGAGAGATTGTTGATGGATGTCCTGTGGGACTCCGGCGAATCGCTGCCCGCGAACGAATTGCGTGACCGCCTGCTCACACCGGCGACGAGTGCCGCCAAGTCCAAGCCGCTCGCCACCACAACCGTGCTCACGGTGCTGTCCCGGCTCGAGACCAAGGGCTTCGTCGCCCGTGACCGGGGCAACCGCCCACATCGCTACCACGCGGTGACGACGAGGGCTGAACACACCGCCGGCCTGATGCACGAGGTCCTGGGGTCAGCTCCGGACCGCCAGGACGTGCTCGCGCGCTTCATCGGAAGCGTCAGCCCCCAGGAAGCGGAGACCCTGCGACGCCTCCTCGAGCCGATCACCGTTCACCCGAAGTGACGGGGCCCCGAGCCGAACCACGGTCGCCGTGCTGATCACAGCGCTCTGCCTCGGGCTTCTCGCGGTCGTGCTGGCCTGGCCGGTTCCGGTGCTGCTCGCGCGGGCGGCCTGGCCGGCGGGCTCCCCCGGCGTCGCCCTCGTGCTCTGGCAGTCGATCGCCCTCGCGGGCGGGCTCGCGATGATCGGGGCGCTCTTCGTCTACGGGCTGATCCCGTTCGGTGCGAACCCCGTCGCCGGCATCCGTTCGCTGGCAGACCACCTCGTGACGGGCTCTGTCCCGGCGGGCACGTCACTCGACCACGTGCTCGCCCTCTGCGGTGCCCTGTTGCTCGGCGGCCATCTCGTGCTCAACCTCGCGGTGACGTTCGTGCACGCCGAACGACAGCAACGCAGGCACCTCAACCTCGTGCGACTGTTGAGCGAGCCGCTCGAGGGACGGCCGAGCACCCGGGTCATCGACCACGCCGCTCCCGTCGCCTATTGTCTGCCGAGCGTGACGCACTCGGCGACGGTGCTCTCCCGCGGCCTGCTGAGCCTGCTCGACGCGGATCAGGTGCTGGCCGTCGTGGCGCACGAGGAGGCCCACCTCGCCCAGCGGCACCACATTGTTCTCGTGGCGTTCAAGTCCTGGCACAACGCCCTTCCGTGGTTCCCGATCGCGAACCGGGCCGAGAACGCCGTCGCCCTGCTCGTCGAAATGCTCGCGGACGACCAGGCCAGGCGGGCCGTGGACGACCACACCCTGGCGACGGCGATCGCGCTCGTGGGCTCCGCCGGACTCGGCCGCGAGCCAGGGGCGCGGTTCCCCACCGAGGCAGCGGATGCCGCGGCGTTCGTTTCCTCCGACCGTCCCGCCGATCTCGTCACGCCCCGGGTCCGCCGGCTGCTGGCCCCGCCGCCCCGACTCTCGACGGCGGCCTGCGTCGCCGTTGTCGGCTCTGCCGCCGCCCTCCTCGTGCTGCCGACCCTGCTCCTCGCCCAGGCCTGAGCGTCCCTGACAGAGAAATGACCGCCCAGCTGCGGGGGCAGCCGGGCGGTCATGGGTCACTCTTGTGGTGTCGGTCAGGCTAGAACAGCTTGGCCTGGGCGAGCCACGCGGAGGCGATCTTGTCAGCCGACTCCTTGTCGTTGACACTCTGGGCGTTGAGGCTCACGAGGTCCGCTGCCGTCATCGCCGCACTGATCTTGTTCAGAACGCCGGTCGCCTTCTCGTCGACCTTGCTCGAGACGATGGGCACGACGTTGTCCGGGAAGAACAGTCCGTCCGGGTCGGCGAGGGCGACGAGGTTGTTCGACTTGATGTTCGGGTCGGCCGTGTAGATGTTGGCGAGCTGGATCTTGTTGTCGACAAGCGCCTTGACCGTGAGCGGTCCGCCGTTGTCCTCGACGGGAACGAAGCCGGCGATCGTGATGCCGTACTTGTCCTTGAGCGCCGTCGGCCCGTAGGGACGCGTCTCCAGTTCGGAGTTGCCGCCGACCGTGATGGGCTCTGTGACGTTCTTGAGGGACGCGATGTCGGTGAGCTTGTACTTGTCGACAAAGGCCTTTGTCGCAGTCCACGAGTTCTGGTCGCTCGCATCGGACCTGTCGAGGGCGGTCAGACCACTGGGGAGCGCCTTGACGAGCTGGTCGTGCACCGCATCGCTCGTCCCGCCGGCCGCGGCCTTGTCGAGCGCCTGCAGCAGGCTGCCGGTGTACTCGGGGAAGACGTCGATCGACCCGGACTTCAGCTCGGGGAGGTAGACCTCGCGCTGCCCGATCCGGAACTGGCGGTCGACCGTGAAGCCGTTGGACTCGAGCGCCTGGGCGTAGATCTCGGCGATGATCTCGTTCGAGTAGTAGTCCTGGGAGCCGACGACAAGTGTCGTCGGTGCGCTCGACGCGCTACTTCCGGTGCCCAGTGGGTTACTGGACGCACACCCTGCAAGGGCTACGACGGCCCCAACCGCGACCGCGGCGACTGCCGCGAGCCGGCCTTTTTCGCTGTGAACATTGTCAGATTCCTTTCGTGATGGCGGGTTCCATCCCCGGGCGACGTCGGGTCGACGCCTTCCGGTCGACTGGGGGGCGTCCTACTGCGACGCCGCGGGGCACGACAAATTTCTGGAGACCGGCGAAGAGGCCCTCGAGCACGAGGGCGAGCAGGATCACCAGGATCGACCCGCCGAGCATCTGGGCGTAGTCGTTGGTCTTGAGCCCGGCGAAGAGGAACCGGCCGAGCCCGAAGTCGGCGACGTATGCAGCCAGGGTGGCCGTTGCGACGACCTGCAGGGTCGCTGACCGCAGCCCCCGATCAGCAAGGGAAGTCCGAGGGGTATCTCGACGTGGCGCACGATCTGCAGCTCGGTCATGCCGACGGCCCTCGCCGCGTCGATTGTCGCGCGGTTGACCGCCTCGAACCCGGTGTACGCGCCGGCGAGGATGGGCGGGATCGCGAGCACGGTCAGCGCAACATAGGGGGCGCCGAGGCCGATTCCGATCCAGAGGGCGACGAGGGTGAGCAGGCCGAGGGTGGGGATGGCGCGCAGCCCGCCGGAGGTCGCGACGGCGATCCCCCGGCCGCGCCCGGTGTGCCCGATCAGGAATCCGATCGGGATGGCGATGACCGAGGCGAGCGCGAGGGTCACAGCCGTGAAGAGGAGCCTGCTCGCCGAGCCGGGTCGGGATTCCGGTCGGGCCGAGATAGTGCGAAGGGTCGAGGAGCCACGCGACGGCATCCGTGAAGTAGTTCATGCGGTACCCCGGACGACTGTCATCGGGCCCAGCGCTGCGACACTCGCCGGGCGGATGCGCCGGATCCGGCGGGTCCACGGCATCAGCACCCGGCCGAGCAGCACGACCGCCCCATCGAGCACGAGGGCGAGCAGCACCGTTGCCACGATGCCGGTGATGATCTCGACCTGGATGCCGCGCTGGAAGCCGTCGGTGAACAGGCTGCCGAGGCTCTTTGCTCCGATCACGGCGCCGACGGTCGCGAGGCTCACGGTGCTGACGGCGACCACACGCACCCCGGCGAGGAGCACGGGTCCTGCGAGCGGAAGTTCGACGAGCCAGAACCGGCTCCAGGCCGAAAAGCCGACGGCGGTGGCGGACTGGCGCACGTCGGGATCCACGGATGCGAGCCCGTCGGCGACGACACGCACCATGAGCGCGAGCCCGTACAGGGTGAGAGCGGCGATCAGGTTCGCGGGCGAACGGAGGCTGGTTCCGATGATCACCGGCAGGATGAACAGGAGCGGCAGGGAGGGGATGGCGTAGAACAGCCCCGCGATCGAGAGGATCGCCCCGCGGGTCGGCCGGTACCGGTTGGCCAGCCAGCCCAGCGGGAGAGCGATCACGAAGCTCAACACGATCGGCGGCAGGCTCAGCACGATGTGATCGAGGGTGCGAAGCCAGACCAGGTCGAGGTTCGACCAGAGCCAGGTCACAGTGGCGGTCCTTCCGCCGTCACAGCGAGCGATTCACCGGACAGCGCCCGGCCGGACGAGCCGGTGCTCGAGCGCTGGTCGACGAGGACCCCGGCGGGCCTCCCGTCCGCGTCGACGAGCACGTCCGAGCCCTCCTGGCTTTCGATATGCAGGGCGCGCTTGCCCCGGTCGGCGCCGATGAAGCTCGCAACGAAGTCGTCGGCCGGGTTGGCGAGGATCTCGGCCGGGGTGCCGAGCTGGGCGATCCGGCCGCCCTCACGCAGGATGGCGATCTGGTCGCCGAGCAAGAAGGCCTCGTCGATGTCGTGGGTCACGAAGACGACGGTCTTGCCGAGTTCGTGCTGCAGCCGGATGAGCTCCTGCTGCAGGCTCCGCGCGCACGATCGGGTCGACGGCGCCGAAGGGCTCGTCCATCAGGAGGATGTTGGGATCGACGGCGAGGCCGCGGGCCACGCCGACGCGCTGTTGCTGGCCGCCGGAGAGCTGGCTCGGGTACCGGTCGGCGATGGAACGGTCGAGCCCGACGGTGTCCAGCAGGTCGAGGGCGTCCGCCCTGGCCTTCCGGCGTGGCACGCCGCGCAGGAGGGGCACGGTCGCGACGTTGTCGACGACCGTGCGGTGCGGGAGCAGGCCCGAATTCTGCATGACGTAGCCGATGCTGCGTCGCAGCTTCACGGGTTCGAGGGACGCGACGGAGACGCCGTCGATCTCGATCGTGCCGGACGTCGGATCGACCATGCGGTTGATCATCCGCAGCAGGGTGGTCTTGCCGGAGCCGGAGGACCCGACGAGCACGGTGGTGCGGTGCGAGGGAAGCGTGAGGCTGAAGTCGTCGACCGCAAGGGTGCCGTCCGGGAATTCTTTCGTCACCGATCGGAACTCAATCATGGAAGTGGCCCATTCCTCGCTTGAAGTCGAATCAACACGTGCCAGCGGTCTCCCACCCAATCAGGAAAGCCGCCGGATGCCAAGCTCTACTCAGCAGATTCCAAGACTGGGACCCCGGCGCCGTCCTGCTCGAGGTCTTCGCCGTAGTAGCCGGCGAGGTACGCCTCGATGACCCGTCTCGCCTCTGCGATGTATCGTTCGTCGCCCAGGACGTTGGACTGGAACCCTCTGGATAGGACTGCTGCGGCCATCTCGACCATGACCTCGAGCCGGAACAACAGCTCCGGCCCGTACGGGAGGCCGAACCGCTCGGAGAGAACGACCGCGAGCTGGCCGGCCAGGAAGCCGACCTCGATGCCGTCTGCCGGGCTCGCGGAGCCTGATCGGCAGTCGTTCCCGGTCGGCGAAGTGCATGATCCGGAAGCCGGGTTCCGTCCGGTACATTTCGACGAATGCCGTGATGGCACAGTCGATCGTCTCCCAGGCGGTCTTCGGGTCTGCAAGCCTGATGTCCCTCGCGACGCGGAGACGATAGCGCTGGATGGCGCGCTCCCGCAGGGCATGCAGCACTGCCACCCGGTCGGGGTAATAGCGGTACACGGTTCCGATGGATGCCCCCGCACGTTCCGCGACCATCGCGGTTGTGATCCGGTCGAAACCCACCTCGTCGACGACGATCGCTGTGGCATCGAGCAGCCCGGACAGGCGTGCCGTGCTGCGTTGCTGAATGGGTTCGATCCGGACCTGCGCGCCGGCCTCAACGATGTCCCCCTCGAAAAGGTCACTGAGTGACAATTGTCCTCCTTGAAGTAGGTCCCAATCCTACGGGTCTTGACCCGCGGGCTGTGCCAGATCCGGGCCCGGCAGCACCCGGTCCACCCGAAAGGGGCCGCACATGACAAACTAGGAGGTGTGCCGAAGCCTTCCAGAACGACGAATACGGGCCGACCTGCGAAAATGATGCATCGCGCAGCACGGATCGAAGACTGGATGCACGAACGTCGTGAGCGCAGCGCCCGCAGACGCGGCTATTTGCCGACGGTCATTCCCTACGCGGGGTACGGCAGCACCGAGTGGGTGCGCATTCTCTGCCGGGTGCTGCTGGCGAAGCCGACCCGGGCCAAGAAGGCCCTCACGCGCAGGCGCTGGCGTGCGGAACGGCGCGAGGCCGGCATCCGTGGGTGGCGCAGTTTCACGGCCGTTCCCGTGCACGACGTCACCGTCACGATCGAGATCAACGGCTTCACCCACCGGGTGAGCGCCGACCGCGGCGGCGTCGTCGACACGGTCATCCGGCTGCCGCTCACGCCGGGCTGGCAGGTCGCCAGGCTCAGCACGGACGCCTCGGCTCCCGTCGACGCGCCGCTCTTCATCGTCGCCCCTCAGGTCGATCGCGGCATCATCTCCGATGTCGACGACACCGTGATGGTCACGACGCTCCCCCGGCCGCTGCTGGCGGCATGGAACACGTTCGTGCTCGACGAGCACGCGAGGGTGCCCACCCCGGGCATGGCCGTGCTCCTCGACCGTCTCACCGTGACGGCGCCGGGGTCCCCGGTGATCTACCTGTCGACGGGCGCCTGGAACGTCGCGCCGACCCTGACCCGTTTCCTCTCCCGCAACCTCTACCCCGCCGGCGCACTACTGCTCACCGACTGGGGACCCACCCACGATCGGTGGTTCCGCAGCGGCACAGACCACAAGCGCGCCAACCTGCGCCGCCTGGCCCTGGAGTTCCCCGGGATCCGCTGGATCCTGGTCGGTGACGACGGCCAGCACGACGAGGACATCTACAGCGAGTTCCAGCGCGAGTTCCCCGGCAGTGTCGAGGCGGTGGCCATCCGCGAGCTCTCCCCGAGCGAGGCCGTGCTCGCCGGCCGACGGGCGAAGGATGCCGCCCTCGAGTCCACCGATCCCCGCTGGGTCTACGGGCCGGACGGTGCGAGCCTCGCGAGGCAGCTTGTGACGCTCGGGCTGCTCCCGCCGGGCGCGCCCATCGCCTGAACCGGCCGGAATCGGGGGCAGAGCCTACTAGCCGCCGACATCCGGCAGGGGCGGTTGGAACGCGGCCGTCGCGAACTCGACGACGAGCACACCGAGCGCGATGCCCGCGAGCGGGGCGACCCACGCCCAGCGGCGCGTGGTCGGGGCAGCGAGGAGGGCGAGCGTCACGATGAAGCCCAGGATTCCGACTCCGGCGATCGAGAAGATGCCGAACCCGGGGCTCGAGCCGAGTTTGATGAGCTCGTCCTTGCTGCTCACCTCCCCGCCTCCCGGAATCGACGCGGCGAAGGCGTATGCATTGCCGACCAGCTCGAAGACCAGGGCCACGCTGGCCAGGAAATGGACGAGTACGGCGGCGGCCGCTGCCACGATCCACTTCACTGTGCTGGGTGCTGCCTGCTGTCGCGTGCCGGTCATGATCTCGACCCCAGGGGTGGAGGCAGCAGAATGCGCGTGACGGAAGCGGCTTCGCGCAGCGGGACCGGCGCCGGGGCCATGACCTGACCCGGGAACGACTAGGCGCGGAGCCGGTCGAGGCCGCGGTTCACCTGGCGGGCCCAGAGCGGTCCGAGGTAGAGAAACGCCGTGTAGCCCTGCACAAGGGTCGCCCCCGCGTCGAGCCGCTCGGCGACGTCGGCGGCGGTCTCGACCCCGCCGACGGAAATCACGCACAGGCCGGCGGGAACGCTCGCGCGGATCAGGCGCAGCACCGCGAGGGAGCGGGCCCGGAGCGGGGCCCCCGACAGGCCGCCTGCCCCGATGGCCTCGACCCGCGCGGCATCCGTCGTGAGACCCTCGCGTGAAATGGTCGTGTTGGTCGCGATGATTCCGTCGAGGCCGAGCCGTACGACGAGTTCGGCAATGCGGGTGACCTCTTCGTCACGGAGGTCCGGAGCGATCTTGACGAGCAGGGGGTGCTCCCGGATGCCGCACGGACGGCGGTGAGGAGCGGGGCGAGCTGGTGGTCGAGTTCCTGCAGGCCGCGGAGGCCGGGGGTGTTCGGTGAGCTCACGTTGACGACGAGGTAGTCGGCGAGCGGCGCGAGGGCACTGGCGCTCACGAGGTAGTCTGCCGTGGCGTCTTCCACAGCGGTTGCGCGGCTCTTGCCGATGTTGATGCCGAGCACGGGCCTGCCGGCGACGGCGCGCACCCGGGCGAGGCGCACGGCAGCGGATGCCGCGCCCTGGTTGTTGAAACCCATCCGGTTGATCACGGCGCGGTCGGGGATCAGCCGGAAGAGCCGCGGCTTCGGATTTCCCGGCTGCGGCAGTGCCGTGATCGTGCCGACCTCGACGTGGCCGAAGCCGAGCCTGCCGAGGCCGATCACGGCGAGGCCGTCCTTGTCGAAGCCTGCTGCAACGCCGAACGGGGAATCGAAGCGCAAGCCGAGGGTCTGCACGGACTGGTCGGTACGCGGCCGGGTGAAGCGGTGAGTGAGCCGGCCGAGACCGAGTGCCGGGAGGAGCCGGATCACGGTGAAGGCCAGGTGGTGGGCGCGCTCGGGGTCCAGCCGGGCCAGCACGTGCCGGAAGAAGAAGGGATACACCGGCTAGAGTTCGGTCTCGTCGTCGAGGGCCTCGATGCGGAGGCTCTCCCGGTGTTCGCTGCGGAGCCTGGTCGATCGCGCTCTCGAAGTCTTCGAGGGAGTCGAAGGCGCGGTAGACGCTCGCGAAGCGCAGGTAGGCGACCTCGTCGAGTTCCCGGAGCGGCGGGAGGATCGCGAGGCCGACGTCGTTCGCGGCGACCTGGGACGCGCCGGTCTGGCGGATGGTCTCCTCGACACGCTGGGCGAGGAGGGCGAGATCGGAGTCGGTCACGGGTCGACCCTGGCATGCCTTGCGCACGCCCGTGACGATCTTGTCCCTGCTGAACGGCTCGACGACGCCGCTGCGCTTGACGATATTGAGGCTCGCCGTCTCCGTCGTGCTGAAGCGCCGACCGCATTCGGGACACTGGCGGCGGCGGCGAATCGAAAGTCCGTCGTCGCTCGTGCGCGAGTCGATGACTCGGGAGTCCGGGTGGCGGCAGAACGGGCAAAACATTGTGCTGCCAGCCTAGTGCCCCTTTCCGGGGGATTCGCCGTCAGCCCGGGCGCGTCGTTCCACACGGTCGGCCCCACGTCCTGACGAATTCGACGGAGATTCTGTCTGAAAGACCCCGAACGAGCGCTCCCAGGTGCTCTTCGGGCAAAATCTCCGTCGAATTGGTTCGGGTCTGGTCGGGTCTGGTCTGGTCGGCTCGGGTCTGGTCGGCTCGGGTCAGGCGGGTCAGGCGAAGCGGGCGGTCACGGCTGCCCCGTGCGCGGGGAGATCCTCGGCGTCCGACAGCGCCGCAATGTTGGCGGCGACACCGCGGAGGGCGTCCCTGCTGTACTCGACCACCTGCTGCGGGCGGAGGAAGGTGTACGCCCCGAGGCCGGACGAGAACCGGGCCTGGCCGCCGGTCGGCAAGACGTGGTTGGAGCCGGCCGAGTAGTCGCCGAGGCTCACGGGCGAGTTCGGGCCGAGGAAGATGGCGCCCGCGTTCTCGATGAGCGCGAGTTCGACGTGCGGGTCCCTGGTCTGGATCTCGAGGTGCTCCGGGCCGAAGGCGTTGCTGAACGCGGCGGCGGCGGCGAGGTCGTCGACGAGCACGATCGCGGACTGGGTTCCGGAAAGCGAGGCGGTCACCCGCTCACCGTGGGGGGTTGTCACCGCGAGCACGGCGAGTCGCGCAGTGACGGCGTCCGCGAGCTCGGCCGAATCGGTGACGAGCACGGCTGCCGCGAGTTCGTCGTGCTCGGCCTGGCTGACCAGGTCGGCCGCGACGAGCAGCGGGTCTGCTCCAGCATCCGCGATCACCAGGATGTCGGTGGGACCGGCTTCCGAGTCGATCCCGGTGACGCCGCGCACGAGCCGCTTGGCGGCGGCGACGTAGACGTTGCCGGGGCCGGTGACGAGCTGGACGGGGTCGAGGCCGAGGCCCGGCACCCCGTACGCGAAGGCGCCGACGGCTCCGGCGCCGCCCATCGCGTAGATCTCGGTGACGCCGAGGAGACCGGCGACGGCGAGGATGGTCGGGTGCACTCGTCCGCCGAAGGCCTGCTGCGGCGGGGAGGCGAGGGCGATCGAGGTGACCCCGGCGACCTGTGCCGGCACGACGTTCATCACGACGCTCGAAGGGTAGACGGCCTTGCCGCCGGGCACGTAGAGGCCGACGCGACGGATCGGCTGCCACCGCTGGGTGATCACGGCTCCCTCGGCGATCGTCGTGGTCACGCGCGGCGGCACCTGGGCCTCGCTCGCGAGCCTGACCCGGCGGATGGTCTCCTCGATGGCGGTGCGCACCTCGGGCGAGAGCGCGGCGAGTGCCTCGGCGATGTCGCTCTCGGGGACCCGGAGCGCGTCCGGGCGCACCCGGTCGAGCCGTTCGGCCTGGTCGTAGAGCGCCGCCTCGCCGCGCGCGCGCACGTCGGCAATGAGCTCGGCGGCCACGCTGCTCGCGGGCCGTCACATCGGTGACGGCGCGCGGAACGGTGGCGAGCAATTCGGCCGGCGTCGGCCGGGTGCCTCGTAGGTCAAGTCTCTGGATCATGTCTGACCAGCCTAGCCACCAACATCCATCACACGGGAATAGGGTGGCCTTCACAGACCTTGGGGCAAGTGACATGAACGAACTGAACGACATTCGCGACGCGCCGAGCGTTCCCCGGCTCGAGGGCGATCCGAACGCCCCTCTCGATCTCGCCGCGTTCAAGCAGGCATTCCGGCGCCACGCGGCCGGAGTCGCGTGCGTGACGGCCCGCCAGGCCGACGGCACGCCCGTCGGCTTCACGGCGACCTCCCTCGCCTCGCTGTCCTCGGTGCCGCCGCTCGCGACCTTCAACATGGCCCGCACGGCCAGTTCCTGGCCTGCCATCGCCGAAACGGAGCGCGTCGTCATCCACACCCTCGGCGCGCGCAACCGTGCCCTGGCCGAGCGGATGAGCGGACCGAACGCCCTCCGCTTCGTCGGCGACCACTGGCATGAGGGGCCGCACGGCCTGCCGGTCCTGAACGACGTGACTAGCTGGATGGTCGGTCACATCGTCGACCGGGTGACCGTGCACAACGGCGCCGTGATCGTTGTTCAGATCGAGGAGGGCGGCCTCGGCGGCGAGGACGAGGCGTTGCTCTACCACGAGCGGATGTACCGGGTACCGGGGCCGGAAGCGGCGCTCTGAACCCGGGCGCGCAGCCCGTCGTCAGGGTCAGGCGTCGTCGCGGCCGGCCGTTTTGCGGTCAGCGGCCTTCGGGGTCGCCGCTTCCCGGGTCGCCGCTTCGCGCTTGAGCGCGCGGAGCCGCTGGCGTTCGGCCTCGACGACCGCAGCCTGCTCCGGGGTCGGAGCCGTGCCGCCGAGATGGCGCGGCTGCCACCACTGCCCGGTACCGTCGACGGGATATCCGGCCTGGAGTTCATCGACCATGGCCTGGAGCGTATCGTGCAGCTGCCCGGTGAGTTCGACGGCGTCCCTGGCAGGGTCGAGCACGAACGCCGCGCCGAAGGCGAAGCGGATCGGCACGCCGTAGGCCTGCCGAAGGGTGGGCTTGTGATTCTTGGTGAGCAGCCGGTGGCCGCCCCAGACCGCGACCGGGATCACCGGGACGCCGGCTTCCCTCGCCATCCGGACCGCGCCGGACTTGAGCTCGCGCACGGTGAAGGACGCGTTGACCCCACGCTCGGGGAAGACGCCGAGAATTTCGCCGGCCCGAAGGGCTGCGACGGCCTCACCGTAGGCAGCGGCCCCCGCCTGCATATCGACACTGATGTGGTGCATGCCACGCAGCAGCCAGCCGACGACAGGCTTGTCGAAGGCACCCTTCTTGGCCAGGAAGCGGATGTGGCGGCGGTTGTGCAGCCAGGCCTGCCATTCGACGAGGGCGAAGTCGGCATAACCGAAGTGGGTGATCGCGAGGACGGCTCCCCCGGTGTCGGGCAGGTTGTCGAGGCCGGTCGCGGCCGCCTTGATCCGGAAGGCCCCGAAGATGCCCCGCCCGGCCACGATCGCCGGGGTGTAGAACGGTTCGCTCGTTCGACGTGTCATGGTCCAAGGCTATGCCGGTGCGCATAGCCGTCCAGCCATGCGCCGCCTCAGCCTGAGGCAGAACGGGCCGAGCAGGCTCTTGAGCTCGCCGAACAGGTCCGCGCTGATCGTGACCTGATACGGCAGCTCGAAGACGCGGGCCGAATCGTTCTTGATCAGCTTGAGCCGTACCTCGGAGGACCCGCGGTGCCGGATCAGCACGTCGCCGAGCGCCGTGACGGTGTCCGTCGTCGCTCGCGCCTCTGTGAGGGTGATCGCGAGGGTGCCGGAATCTCCGGTCTGGCCCAGGTCGGGCGCGAAGAGGCTATAGGCGTGGATGTTCATGCCGTCGTCCCGCAGGCTCACCCGCCCGCGCACCACGACGATCGAGTCGTTGATCAGCGCGGGCGCGAACTCCTGGTACGCCTTGCCCATGAACATCACGTCGATGTCGCCGCCGAAGTCCTCGACCTGGATGATGCCGTACTGGTTGCCGCTCTTCTTGGCGATCCGGTGCTGCACGCTCGTGATGAGGCCGGCGATCGTGACGGTGTCGGCATCCTGGGTCTGCTCGGAGGCCAGAAGGTCGGCGATCGAGGTCGACGCGTGCTTCGCGAGCGGGATCTCGAGCCCCGCGAGCGGGTGGTCGGACACGTAGAGGCCGAGCATGTCGCGCTCGAAGGCGAGCTTCTCCTTCTTGCTCCACTCCGGTCGGTCGGGGACCTGCTCGGTCTCCTGCGGGTCGTCGAAGAGGCTGTCGAAGTCGAAGCCGACCATGCCGTGTTCCTCGTCGCGCTTGATCTTCACGGCGGACTCGACGGCACCCTCGTGGATCTCGACCATGGCCCGGCGGGTCGCCCCGAGGGAGTCGAACGCGCCGGCCTTGACGAGGGATTCGACCGTCCGCTTGTTCGCGACCTGGATCGGCACCTTGCGGAGGAAGTCGTGGAAGGACTCGAAGCGGCCCTTCTCGTCGCGGGAGGCGCGGATCGCGTCGACGACGTTGAAGCCCACGTTGCGCACTGCGCCGAGACCGAAGCGGATGTCCGGACCGACGGCCGCGAAGTAGCCGATCGACTCGTTGACGTCCGGTGGGAGCACCTGGATGCCCATTCGGCGGCACTCGTTGAGGTAGAGCGCGAGCTTGTCGCGGGAGTCGCCGACGCTCGTGAGCAGCGCCGCCATGTACTCGGCCGGGTAGTGCGCCTTGAGGTAGGCGGTCCAGTAGCTGACCACGCCGTACGCCGCAGAGTGCGCCTTGTTGAAGGCGTAGTCGGAGAACGGCAGGAGGATGTCCCAGACGGTCTTCACCGCCTCCATGGAGTACCCGTTGGTCTTCATGCCGGCGGAGAACCCGGCGAACTGCTTGTCGAGCTCCGACTTCTTCTTCTTGCCCATGGCCCGGCGCAGCAGGTCGGCCTGGCCGAGCGAGAACCCGGCGAGCTTCTGCGCGATCGACATGACCTGTTCCTGGTAGACGATCAGGCCGTATGTCGTGCCGATGACGTCCTTGAGGGCTTCCTCGAGTTCGGGGTGGATCGGGACGATCTCCTGCTGCCCGGTCTTCCGCAGCGCGTAGTTGGTGTGCGAGTTCGCGCCCATGGGGCCCGGACGGTAGAGCGCGATGACCGCGGAGATGTCCTCGAAGTTGTCGGGTTTCATCAGGCGGAGCAGCGCACGCATCGGGCCGCCGTCGAGCTGGAAGACGCCGAGGGTGTCTCCGCGGGCGAGCAGTTCGTATGCGATGGGGTCGTCGAGGCCGAGGTCCTCGAGCACGGGCCGGTGGCCGCGGTTGACGGCGATGTTGTCGAGGGCGTCGTCGATGATGGTGAGGTTGCGGAGCCCGAGGAAGTCCATCTTGATCAGGCCGAGGGACTCGCACGCCGGGTAGTCGAACTGGGTGACGATCTGGCCGTCGGCCTCGCGCTTCATGACGGGCACGATGCCGATCAGCGGGTCGGACGACATGATCACGCCGGCCGCGTGCACGCCCCACTGGCGTTTCAGGTTCTCGAGGCCGAGGGCGGTGTCGAAGACCGTGCGGGCTTCGGCATCCGTCTCGATGATCGCTCGGAAGTCGACGGCCTCGCGGTAGCGCGGGTGGTCCTTGTCGAACATGCCGGTGAGCGGCATGTCCTTGCCCATGATCGGCTGCGGCATGGCCTTGGTGAGCTTGTCGCCCATCCCGAACGGGAAGCCGAGCACCCGGCTGGAGTCTTTCAGCGCCTGCTTGGCCTTGATGGTGCCATAGGTGACGATCTGCGCGACACGCTCGGAGCCGTACTTCTCGGTGACGTAGTGGATGACCTCGCCGCGGCGACGATCGTCGAAGTCGACGTCGAAGTCAGGCATCGAGACGCGGTCCGGGTTGAGGAAGCGCTCGAAGATCAGGCCGTGCACGAGCGGGTCGAGGTCGGTGATACCCATCGCGTACGCGACCATCGACCCGGCTCCCGAGCCACGCCCTGGACCGACCCGGATGCCGTTGGTCTTGGACCACATGATGAAGTCGGCGACGACGAGGAAGTAGCCGGGGAAGCCCATCTGGGCGATGATGCCGACCTCGTAGTCCGCCCGGGTGCGCACCTCGGCGGGAATGCCGTTCGGGTACCGGCGGGCCAGGCCGAGCTCGGTCTCCTTGACGAACCAGCTTTCCTCGTTCTCGCCCTCCGGGGTCGGGAAGCGGGGCATGTAGTTCGCCTGGGTGTCGAACTTCACCTCGCAGCGCTCGGCGATCAGCAGCGTGTTGTCGCACGCCTCCGGGTTGTCGCGGAAGAGGTGCCGCATCTGGGCCGCGGTCTTGAGGTAGAACTCGTCGGAGTCGAACTTGAACCGGTTGGGGTCGTCGAGCGTCGACGCCGACTGCACGCAGAGCAGGGCGGCGTGCGCCGTCGCGTCGTGGGCGTGGGTGTAGTGCAGGTCGTTCGTGGCGACGAGCGGGAGGTTGAGCTCCTTGGCGAGGCGGAGCAGTTCGCTCATGGTGCGGCGCTCGATGTCGATGCCGTGGTCCATGATCTCGCAGAAATAGTTCTCGGGGCCGAAGATGTCGCGCAACTCCCCCGCCGCCTTCTTCGCCTCCTCGTACTGGCCGAGGCGGAGACGGGTCTGCACCTCGCCGCCGACGCAGCCGGTCGTGCCGATCAGTCCGTTCGAGAACTCGCTCAGCAGCTCGCGGTCCATCCGGGGCTTGAAGTAGTACCCCTCGAGCGAGGCCTTCGTCGAGAGCCGGAACAGGTTGTGCATGCCCGCGGTGTTCTCGGCGAGCAACGTCATGTGCGTGTATGCGCCGCTGCCGCCGACGTCGTCACGGTTCTGGCCGCTCGTGCCCCATTTGACCCTGGTCTTGTCCCGCCGGTCGGTGCCGGGGGTGATGTAGGCCTCCGTGCCGATGATGGGCTTGATGCCGGCGTCCGTCGCGGACTTCCAGAAGTCGAACGCGCCGAACATGTTGCCGTGGTCCGTGATGGCGACCGCAGGCATTCCCTGTTCGACGGCCTCTTTGATCAGCGGCTTGACGCGCGCGGCCCCGTCGAGCATGGAGTATTCGCTGTGCACGTGCAGGTGCACGAAGGAATCGTTCGATCCGTTCGCGCTAGTGGTATTCGACACGGATGCTCCGGTAGATGGTGGGTTGTGGTCCTAGCCTAGACATCCCTGAGCACGGTCAGGGCATGCTCGAGGTCCGCGGGGTACTCGGCGGAGAAGGTGACCCATTCCCGGGATTCCGGGTGGACGAAGGCAAGCTGTTTGGCGATCAGCCACTGCCGGGTGAGGCCGAGCCTGGCCGTGATCGAGGGGTCTGCGCCGTACATGGCGTCGCCGACGCACGGATGCCGCTGGGCGGCCATGTGAACCCGGATCTGGTGGGTGCGTCCCGTTTCCAGGTGCACTTCGAGCAGGGACGCCGAGGGGAAGGCCTCGAGGGTCTCGTAGTGCGTGACCGAGTCCTTGCCGCCGGCGATGACGGCGAATTTCCAGTCTGAGCGCGGGTGCCTGCCGATGGGCGCGTCGATCGTGCCCGCGCTCGGGTCGGGGTGGCCCTGCACGACGGCATGGTAGATCTTTTCGACCTCGCGGTCGTGGAAGGCCTTCTTGAGGGCGACGTAGGCCGTCTCGGACTTCGCGACGACCATGAGGCCGCTCGTGCCCACGTCGAGGCGGTGCACGATGCCCGCACGCTCCGAAGCGCCGGAGGTCGCGATCCGGTAGCCGCCTGCGGCAAGGGCGCCGAGGACCGTCGGGCCCGTCCAGCCGACGCTCGGGTGAGCGGCGACACCGGAGGGCTTGTTCACGACGACGATGCTCTCGTCGTCGTAGACGATCGTGAGGTCGGGCACCTCGATCGGGACAATCAAGAGAGCGTCTTTCGGCTGCCAGTTCACCTCGAGCCAGCTGCCTGCGTACAGCCGGTCGGACTTGCCGACCACGACGCCGTCGATGGCGACACCGCCGGCCTCGGCGACTTCGGCAGCAAAGCTGCGGGAGAAGCCGAGGAGCTTGGCGATGCCGGCGTCGACGCGCACGCCGGCCAGGCCGTCCGGAAGGGGAAGGGAGCGGGTTTCCATGGGGGAATCAGGGTGCTAACTGGGTGGGTGTTGCGGGGGTGCCGTCTGCGGCCACGGGCGGTGCCGTTCTGGGGCCGGGATCGGCCGCATCGGCCGAATCGGCGTCAGCGGTGGTGACATCGGCGGGGCGGGCCGGTTCGCGCACGGACCGGCGACCGTCGAGGCCGATGCCGCGGATGGTGAGGATCATGAAGATCACCATGCTCGTGACGATCGACGCGTCCGCGACGTTGTAGATCGCGGGGATCAGCCAGGGGGTCGTGATGAAGTCGACGACGTGGCCCAGTCCGAAGGACGGCTCCCGGAAAAGGCGGTCGGTGAGGTTTCCGAGCACGCCGCCGAGGAGCAGTCCGAAGACGAGCGCCCACGCCAATGAACGGATGCGCCCGGCGAAGATCACGATGAACACCACGACAGCGGCGGCGATGATCGTGAAGATCCACGTCATGCCTGTGGCGAGGCTGAACGCCGCGCCCGGGTTCCGGACGAAGTGCCATTGCAGCACATCCCCCAGAACCCGGACGGTACTTCCTTCGGTCAGGTAGCTGACGACAAGGAACTTGGCCGTCTGGTCAAGCGCATAGACGCCCAGCGCGGCGAGGCCCAGAACGATGAGCGCGCTGGATCGCCCTTTCGTTCGGAGCTTAGGAGCCAAAGCCCTGGTAGCTCGGCTTCTGCGCGCTCTCGGCGCCGACCGGTGAGGCCGCGTCGAGGTCGTGCAGCTGGCCCTCGATGTAGCTCTTCAGCTTCTGGCGGTATTCGCGCTCGAAGGTGCGGAGCCCGTCGATCTTGTCCTCGAGGACGGAGCGTTCCTTGTCCAGGATCGTGTTCTGTGCGCGCTGCTTGGCTTCGGCTTCTGCAACGAGGCGGGCCGCCGTTGCGTGGCCCTCCGCGATGAGGGCGTCGCGCTTCTCGGCGCCTTCCTTGACGTGTTCCTCGTGCAGGCGGCGGGCCAGCTGCAGCAGGTTCGTGGTGCCGGCGGTCTCATCGATCGGTTCGGGCACCGTCGCCGCAGCGGCGACAACGGCGGGAACGACGACGGGCGCCGGAACGACCTCGGGAGCCTTGACGGCTTCGACGGGAGCGACAACGGGGCGCGCTTCCGGCCTCGGTGCTGACACCGGCGCGGAGTTCCTCGTTTTCGGCGGTCAGGCGGCGAAGCTCGACGACGACCTCGTCGAGGAAGTCATCCACCTCGTCCTGATCGTATCCTTCACGGAACTTGGTCGACTGGAACCGCTTGTTGACTACATCTTCCGGAGTTAGCGCCATGGCTTTCCACCCTTTAAAACTCAGTTGAGAACTTTTTGTCGAACGAATAATTGACGCTACCGGAATATGCGTGGTGCACACGCGAACCCGGGACGCCTCGATCAAGAATACATGCCGCACTCCGGAACGGACGCGAGAACCTACCGGATGGCGCCGACGATGCCCATAGCGACGATGGTGCAGAGCATGGTCAGGCTCCAGCCGAAGTCGAAGGCGATCGGGCCCACGCGCAGTGGCGGCAGGATGCGACGGAAGAACTTCACCGGCGGGTCTGTGACCACGTAGATGAATTCGACGACGACGAGCGTGGCTCCCTGCGGTCGCCAGGAGCGGTTGACGCTGCGGACGAGGTCGACGATGAAGCGTCCCCACATCACGAAGAAATACAGCAGGAGCGCGTAATAGAGGATCGAGGCGAACAGTGTGACGACGAACACGGCCGAGACTATGACTGCGCGAAGAAGGACGACTCCGTGTCGGACTCCTCGGCGGCGTTGTCGCCCGAGACGACGATGTGGGACGGCGACAGCAGGAACACCTTCGCGGTGACCCGTTCGATCTTGCCGTAGAGGCCCTGGGAGAGGCCGCTCGCGAAGTCGATGAGCCTGCGTGCGTCCGCATCGCTCATCTGGGAGAGGTTGATGATCACTGGAATGCCCTCGCGGAAGGACTCCGCGATCAGCTGGGCATCGCGGTACTGGCGCGGGTGGACGGTGAGGATTTCATTCATTTCGGAGGCAGCCACATTCTTGGGAGTGGAGGTCTTGCGCAGCGGGGTCACCGGGGCGCGGCCATTGGTGCCGTGAGAGCCCTCGACGCGTGTCGCGGACGGACCGGTCTGGTGCGGCGCGGCGGTCTTCGGCAGCGCGGAGTTCGAGACGGCAGTCTGATCGGCCGCGGGTGGGGCGACGGGCGCCTCGTACTCCAGCTCTTCGTCTGCCAGCCCCAGGTAAACCATGGTTTTCTTGAGCGGGTTGGACATCTCGACCTCCGTGTTGGTGATTCTTCGTACTTAGATTAACCGAGAATCGGGCGATTCCCGGTGATTGCGGTACCAATTCGAAGGTGTGTCGCCCCTTCGCGGATGGCTTCCGGATAGTCCTGCGACATGCCCATCGACAGGAATCGCGCCTCTGGTGCGACCCCACGGATGCCTTCACCGAGTGACCGGACCCTGGCGAACTCCGCTGCAGGTTCGGCTCCGAGCGGAGCGACGGCCATGAGCCCTAGAAGGCGCAGTCCCGGCGTCTCGAGCACGTGCTCGACGAGGGCGTCGAGCCCGGAGGGATCGACCCCTCCGCGTGCGGCGTCGTCCGTGAGGTTCACCTGGATGGAAGCAGTCGATCGACGAGTCGCCGGAGCCGAGGGCCGTCGCAAGGGACTCCCGGTCGACGGAGTGCACTACGTTGGCGTACGAGCGCACCTGCCTGGCCTTCTTGCCCTGGACCTGTCCGACGAAATGCCAGGTGAGATCCCGGCCGGCCAGCGCACTGGCCTTGCCCTGGGCCTCCTGGTGGCGATTCTCGCCGAAGTCGCGCACGCCGAGCCGGAGGAGTTCCTCGATCATCGTCACGGGATGGAACTTCGTCACGACGATCGTTGTCACGTCGGCAGGGTCCCTGCCGGCGTTCCTGGCGGCCGCGTCGACCCGTTCCCGCACGACGTCGAGCCGTCCGGCGATGCCGGACGGCTCTGGACGCGATTCGGTCACGATGGGTTACTTGAGGAAGTCGGGGATGTCCAGGTCATCGGGGTCTTCTTCGAAGGCAGGGTCGGCGACGGCCGTCCCTGCTTCACCGGCAGACCAGGTCGCAACGCTCGGCTCGTCCGTGCCGAAGACGCCGGCTGAGCCACTGGTTGCGGCATCGGCCGTCGCAGAAACGGCACCGGCGGCGACGCCGGCCGCCACGAGGTCCGCGTGGCGAACCTCGACGGCCTTGACGCCGGGTTCGCCGCCGTCGAAGCCGGCTGCGATGACCGTCACCCGGACCTCGTCACCGAGGGTGTCGTCGATGACGGCACCGAAGATGATGTTGGCTTCGGGGTGCACGGCCTCCTGGACAAGGCGGGCCGCATCGTTGATCTCGAAGATGCCGAGGTTCGAGCCACCCTGGATCGAGAGGAGCACTCCGTGTGCGCCGTCGATGGATGCCTCGAGAAGGGGCGAGGCGACGGCCAGTTCGGCCGCCTTGATGGCTCGGTCTGCACCGCGTGAGGAGCCGATGCCCATGAGCGCGGAGCCCGCGCCCTGCATGACCGACTTCACGTCGGCGAAGTCGAGGTTGATCAGTCCAGGCGTCGTGATCAGGTCGGTGATGCCCTGCACGCCGGCGAGGAGGACCTGGTCGGCGGTCGCGAAGGCCTCGAGCATGCTGATGCCGCGGTCGCTGATTTCCAGCAGCCGGTCGTTCGGCACGACGATGAGCGTGTCGACCTCGTTCTTGAGGGAGGCGACACCCGCCTCGGCCTGCGCCTGGCGGCGCTTGCCCTCGAAGCCGAACGGCTTGGTCACAACGCCGATGGTGAGCGCGCCGATGGACTTCGCGATGCGGGCGACGACGGGTGCGCCGCCGGTGCCCGTGCCGCCGCCTTCGCCGGCGGTCACGAAGACCATGTCGGCTCCCGCGAGGGCTTCTTCGATTTCTTCGGCGTGGTCCTCGGCGGCGCGACGGCCCACCTCGGGGTCCGCGCCGGCGCCCAGGCCGCGGGTGAGGTCGCGACCGACGTCAAGCTTGACGTCGGCGTCGCTCATCAGCAGCGCCTGGGCATCGGTGTTGATGGCGATGAACTCGACGCCACGGAGGCCGAGCTCGATCATGCGGTTGACAGCGTTGACGCCGCCGCCGCCGATTCCAACAACCTTGATGACAGCGAGGTAGTTCTGGTTTGTTGTTGACACGTCCGGCCTCCGGTGGAACCCTAAACCTCTGGTCGAAGTTTAAAGTTATGCTGAGTATGCAATTCCTGATTTCGAAGGTAAGCGCCACGCATCCCCCTCCGGGGAGGCGCGCCCGCGTGTCGCGAACAACGCGGGAAAAATACCCTGCCCACATTCGCGGCGCGGGAGGACTCGGGTTCCCAGGCGAGACGACACTGGTCCGCGGGCGACGGATGACCCACGGCTCAGCGCAGGACGGCGCTGTCCGGAGAAGAGACGTCGTATTCCTTGACGGTGCCGACCGGATGGCTCACGATGAGTGCGGCGAGCACCACGGCCTTGTATTCCGACCGTTCCGCGCTCCCCCACACCACCCGCGCCCCGCCGGTCAGGACCAGGGTCACGTCGTCGGTCGTCGCCGCCGTGACCGTGTCGAGCCTGCTGGCGCACGGCAGCCGGGACGGCGGCGATGACGGCCGTCGCGGCCTGGAACCCGGCACTGCCGACGCCTGCCCTCGCGTCGATCACGGGATAGCCGGCCACGCGCGCCGTACCGCCCTGGATCACGACGCCCGCCGCATCGACAAGGTTGAACCCGCCGGGAACGACGACTGTGCCGACGGGCGTCCGTTCCACGATCCGGACCACGAGGGTGTCCGGCGGCCGGCTTTCCGTCACATAGCTCTGGATCAGGGGAAAGGTTCCGAGGTCGGCGCGAATCCGCGCGAAGTCCACCAGGGGCAGCGGGGTGCCGAGCTGGTCGCCGAGCGCAGCCTGGACCTGGTCGGCGGAGATCCGGCTGGTGCCGACGACCTCGACCGTGCGGAGCGCCATCAGCGGGGAATAGGCGCCTACGAGCACGAACCCGACGAGGGCGGCCACGGTGCCGAGCACGGTCAACCAGACGGTGCGGCGACGGCGCGAGCGCCACGTGAAGCGGCGCACCTCCTCGCGTTCGTAGCGCTTGCGTGCGCGGCGGGCGGCGCGGAACCTGCGCCTGGCGGTAGCGGGGGTCAGCGCGGGTTCTGCGCGCTCACCGGCCTGCCCGGCGATGACCGGTTCCGTGTCGGACGCGCGCGCCTTCGGCACCCGAACGCCCGGCGTCTTCGCCGGAACGGTCGCGATCGGTTCGGTGACCGGATCCGCCGGTTGGGCCCCCGGCGTATGCAGCGGAGAGACCGAGGCGAGGTGCGGCTGTTCGGGCTCGTGTTTCGGGAGTGTGATCGGTTCGGTGCGGGTGCCGTCTGTGGTCCCACGGCTGCGCGCAGTGGCGGCGGAGGGAGGGGCGGAGTCCGCTGGACGCCGCGACGAGCGCTTCGTGCCCCGGCCGCCGGGGGTGGCTGCAGCGCCGGGCGGTGTGCCGCCCCTGGTCGGCGGCTGCTCCGGCCGGTCGAAGCCCTCTGGTCGCCTCATTCCCCGGGGTTATCCCTGGGCCTGGACGCGGTTGCCGAGCGATTCGAGCAGTTGGGGGACGATCCGGTAGACGTCGCCGCAGCCGAGGGTCACGACGAAGTCGCCCGGTCGGGCGATGCGAGCCACGTAGTCTGCGGCCTCCTGCCAGTCGGGAACATAGGCGACCTTGGACCCATCGTGGAATTTTCCGGAGACGAGGGCGCCGGTCACGCCGGGTTCGGGATCCTCGCGGGCGCCGTAGACGCCCAGCACGACCGTCTGGTCAGCGGTGCGCTCGAGGGTGTCCGCGAACTCCTGCGCAAACAGGCGGGTGCGACTGTACAGGTGCGGCTGGTGCACGGCGATGATGCGCCCGGTCCCGACGACGGTCCGTGCGGCGGTGAGTGCGGCCGCGACCTCGGTCGGGTGGTGGGCGTAGTCGTCGTAGACGCTGACGCCGTCGACGGTGCCGTGCAGTTCGAAGCGGCGCTGGGTGCCGCCGAAGGTCGCGATGGCCGCGAGCGACGCCGCGGGGTCGTAGCCGAGTCCGACGAGCACGGCGAAGGCGCCCGCCGCGTTGATCGCGTTGTGCCGGCCGGGGATCCGCAGGGTCGCCGAGTAGTCCTGGCCCGCGTAGGCGACGGAGAAGCTCACCGGACCGTCTGTGACGACGGAGTGCACCCGGAAGGTCGCGTCCTCTGCCTCGCCGAAGGTGACGACGGTCTGGCCAATGAGGCTCGCGGTGACGCGCACCGCGCCGGGGTCGTCTGAGGAGATCACGACGCGTTCGGTCGCGGCGTGGGCGAACTGCACGAAGGCGGCTTCGAAGGCCTCGAGGGACCCATAGTGGTCGAGGTGGTCGGGGTCGACGTTCGTCACGAGAGCGATGGCCGTGTTGTACAGCAGGAAGGAGCCGTCGGATTCGTCGGCTTCGACGACGAACAGGTCGTCGGTGCCTGCCCCCGCGGAGACGCCGAGCGATTCGATGACGCCGCCGTTGACGAAGCTCGGGTGTGTGCCGAGGCCGAGGAGGCCGGTGACGATCATCCCGGTCGAGGTTGTTTTGCCGTGGGCGCCGGCGACGGATACGAGGCGGTGCTTCTGGATGAGCCAGGCGAGGGCCTGGGCCCGGTGGAGCACGGGGAGGCCGCGCTCGAGAGCGAGGACGTACTCGGGGTTGTCCTGCCACAGTGCGCCGGTGACGACGAGGGTATCAGCGTCGCCCACGTTCTCGGCCGCGTGGCCGATCGCGATCCGGGCGCCGAGGGCGCGCAGGGCGAGCACGTTGTCGGACTCGCGCACGTCGGAGCCGGTGACGGTGTGGCCTGCGGCGAGGAACAGCCGGGCGATGCCGCTCATTCCGGAGCCGCCGATGCCGACGAAATGAACCGTGCCCAGGTCCGCGGGGATGACGAGGTTCAGGTCGGGCTTGATCACGTGGTGCCGCTCTTCTCGGTGTCGAATCAAAGTGTCGGAATCGGGTGGTGCGGCCTCTACGTTACGCGCCGCGACCGGGGATCGCCGGATTGACGCCCCGGCCTGCTCGCCCTGGTGCCCGGATAGGTCAGGGTCGCGGCCGGGCCGTCGTCAGCGCCTCGCGGACCAGCTCGGCCATCCGCTCGGCGCCGTCGAGCACGCCGACGGATGCCGCGCGCTCCCCCATGGCCAGCACCCGGGGTCGGTCGGAGAGGAGCGGAACGAGCTCATCCGTCACCCAGGCCGGCAGGAAGGCCGCATCGTCGACGAGGATCCCTCCGCCGGCCGCGACGACGGACGCGGCGTTGAAACGCTGTTCGCCGTTTCCGACCGGGTACGGCACGTAGACGGCCGGGATGCCGAGCGCACTCAAGCTCGCAGACGGTCCCCGCGCCGGCCCGGGACACAGCGAAGTCGGCAATGGACAGGGCGAGGTCCATCCGGTCGCAGTATGCGATCATCCGGTAGTGCGGGATGCCGGGGTCTGACACTTCGGCTTTCTGTCCGGTGATGTGCAGGACCTGCCAGCCGGCCGCCACCAGTGCCGGTGCGGACTGAACGATCGTGCCGTTGAGGCGGCGTGCTCCGAGCGACCCGCCCGTGACGAGGAGGGTCGGGCGGTCGGGGTCGAGGTCGAAGAAGCGCAGCGCCTCCGGCCGGGATCCTGCGCGGTCGAGGTTCTGAACCTCCGGCCGCAGCGGCATTCCGACGACCCGGCCGTGGCGGATGCGGGTTCCGGGGAAGACGACGCCGACCCGTGTGGTCAGCCACGCGCCGAGGCGGTTCGCGAGGCCGGCACGGAAGTTCGCCTCGTGGATGGCGATCGGGATGCCGGCCCGGCGGGCGGCGAGGTAAGCGGGAGTCGACACGTAGCCGCCGAAGCCCACGACGACGTCGACCTTCCTGGCGCGGAGCACCGCGGCGAGGTCGGTGACCGCGCGGTTGAATCGCGGCAGGAACAGCACGGCCGCACGGTTCGGCCGGCGCGGGAACGGGAGGCGCGGTACGAAGATCAGCTCGTAGCCGCGGGCGGGCACGAGGCGGGCCTCGAGTCCCTCGCGGGTGCCGAGGACGATCATTTCTGCTTCGGGTTCGCGGGCGCGGATGGCGTCTGCGACCGCGAGCAGGGGTTGACGTGGCCGGCGGTGCCGCCGCCGGCCAAGAGGTATGTGGTCACTCGGATGCTCGTCTCGGTTCCGGCCGTGCGGCCGGGTGCTGTGTGCCCGCCGCGGTGGGTCCGGCCGGTTCATGGTGTGCGCGGGCGAAGGACAGCACGATTCCGATCGCGATCAGGGTCGAGAGCAGGGCTGTGCCTCCCGCGGAGACGAGCGGGAGGGGGACGCCGAGGACCGGGAAGACGCCGAGGACGACGCCGATGTTGACGAGGGCCTGGCCGATGACCCAGACCATCACGGCGGCCGTCGACACGCGCGCCTGCACGCTCGTGCTCGACCGCATGATCCGGAGGAAGGCGAACGCGAGCAGGATGAACATGGCGAGCACGACGATCGCGCCGATCAGGCCGAGCTCCTCGCCGATGATCGCGAAGATGTAGTCGTTGTCTGCTGCGGGCAGCCACGACCACTTGGCCTTGGAATTGCCGAGCCCCACGCCGAAGATCCCGCCGTTGGCGAGGGCCCAGGTGCCGTGCAGCGGCTGCCAGCACGCAGCGGAGATGGTTCCGGTGTGGTCATCGCAGCCGGTGTTGAGGAAGGAGAGGATGCGGGTCATCCGGTTCGCGCTCGAGATCGCGACGAGCACCCCGGCGACGGAGCCGATCAGGAGCGGAAGCGCGAGCATCCGCAGCCGGACACCCGCGAAGAAGAGCGCACCGAAGAGGATCCCGGCCATGATGATGACGGTTCCGAGGTCGCCGCCGATCAGTACGAGCATGATCGATCCGCCGCCGACGCCGAACACGGGAATGTAGACGTGGCGCCAGTCGTCGAGCAGGTCCTGCTTCTGGGAGAGGATCATGCCGAGCCAGATGACGAGCGCGAGCTTGATCGCCTCGGACGGCTGGAACTGGACGCCGCCGAGGGACAGCCAGTTCGTGTTCCCTGCGACGGTGATGCCGAGCGGGGTGAAGACGACGAGGCACTGCAGGAGGCACGCGATGATCAGGGTCGGCCAGGCCACCCGCCGCCAGAACTTGACCGGCATCCGGCTGACGACGAGCATCAGCGGGACGCCGATGGCCGCGAAGCCGCCCTGGCGGAGCACGGCGCCGAAGAAGCCGGCGTTTTCGAGGTAGGAGTCGACAGACGACGACGAGAGCACCATCACGAGACCGAAGGCGACGAGGAAAAGGGTCGTGCCGAGCAACAGGAAGTAACTCGTCGATTCCGCTTTGAACACGCGTCCGAGGTGGATGCGGGTGGCGGGGTTGTGCGCCTCGGGCGCCGGCTGGTGGGGGGCTGCGGTCCTAGGCGTTCGGCCCTGGGGCAGTCTCGCCATCCGCCTCACCTCCCAGATAGTCGTGAACGGCCTCCGCGAAGAGGCGGCCGCGTGCTGCGTAGTCGGAGAACTGGTCCATCGATGCCGCCGCCGGTGCGAGCAGCACGACGTCACCTGACTCGGCGATTCCTGCCGCGGCAGCGACGGCGTTCGGCATCACTTGTCCAGTGTCGGCGGCATCGATCTCGAATACGGGCAACCCGGGGGCGTGTCGCTGGAATGCCGCCCGCAATACGTCCCGATCCGTGCCGATGATGACGGCGCCACGGAGCCGGGGCACGTGGGTCTGGACGAGGTGGTCGATGTCGACGCCCTTGAGCAGACCGCCGACGAGCCAGACGACGGAGTCGAATGCAGCGAGCGACGCATCCGCTGCGTGCGGGTTGGTGGCCTTCGAGTCGTCGATCCAGCGGACGCCCGCGGCATCGGCGACGATCTCGATGCGGTGTTCGTCGAGCCGGAAGGTTTCGAGCACGTCGTGGATGATCAGCGGGTCGACGTCGAAGGACCGCGCGAGGGCGCTCGCGGCCAGGATGTCTGCCACGAGGTGGGCGGCGGCGAGGCCGCGGACGCGGAGCTCCGGCACGGTGGTCAGTTCGATCGCGGTGTCGAAGCGATCCTCGAGGAATGCGCGGTCGCAGAGGATTCCGTCGACGACGCCGAGGTCGCTCGGACCGGGGACACTGAGGCCGAAGCCGATGGCGCGGGCGCCCTCGCGCACTTCGGCGTCCTCGACCATCGTGCGGGTGGCCTCGTCGTCCTTGTTGTAGACGCACGCGATCTTGGTGTTGGCGTAGACGGTCGCCTTGGCCTCGCGGTAGGCGGCGGCGGAACCGTGCCAGTCGAGGTGGTCGTCCGCGATGTTCAGGCAGACGCTCGCCCAGGGCACGAGGGCTCCTGGCCCGGTGCGCGGCAGATGGTGCAGCTGGTAGCTGGAGAGTTCGACGACGAGCACGTCCCAGCCGAGCGGGTCACGGACGGCGTCGAGGACGGGCACGCCGATGTTGCCGCACGGGGCGACCCTGTGGCCGGCGGCCGCGAGGATCGTGGCGGTGAGCTGGACGGTCGTGGTCTTGCCGTTGGTTCCCGTGACGAGGATCCACTCGGCCGGGGCTCCGACCTTGTCGCGCAGGCGCCAGGCCAGTTCGATGTCGCCCCAGACCGGGACGCCGGACGCGGCGGCCCAGAGCAGCAGGGGGTGATCGGGGTGAAAGCCCGGACTCACGACGATCAGTTCCGGTCGGTGCGCTTCGAGTTCGGCGGGGACCTCGCTGAGGTCGGCCTGGACGAGCCCGGCGCCGATCACGCCGAGGAGCCTGGCCCGGTCGTCCGGTGCGTTGCCCGCGACGACGAGGACGTCGGCGCCGAGTTCGGCGAGCGTGTCCGCTGCGGCGAAGCCCGTGACGCCGAGGCCGAGGACGGCGACCCGGAGCCCGGACCAGTCGGCGTGCCAGCTGACGAGCCCGTCGAGCCGGCGGTGCCCCGAGTGAGTGTTGTAAGGATCGGTGCTCATCATGCGGTCAGCCATTCGAGGTAGAACGAGCCGACGCCCGCCGCGACGAGGAGTCCGCCGACGATCCAGAACCTCACGACGACGGTGACCTCGGCCCAGCCCTTGAGCTCGAAGTGGTGGTGGATGGGGCTCATCAGGAAGATCCGCTTGCCCCGGGTGACCTTGAAGTACGCCCTCTGCACGATCACGGAGCCGGCTTCGATCACGAAGAGCCCTCCGAGGAGCACGAGCAGGAGGCTCGGTGCGGCTGAGGATCGCGAGTGCGGCCAGCGCCCCGCCGATGGCGAGGGACCCGGTGTCGCCGAGGAAGATCTTGGCCGGTGAGGTGTTCCACCAGAGGAAGCCGATCAGGCCGCCGACGATCGCCGCGGCGACGATGGCGAGGTCGAGCGGGTCGCGCACGTTGTAGGAACGGTAGAGGTCGCCGATGTCCGCTCCCCCGTACCTGGCCTGGTTGGACTGCCAGAAGCCGATCACGATGTACGCCCCGATGGCGAGGATCGATGACCCCGTCGCGAGGCCGTCGAGGCCGTCGGTCACGTTCACGCCGTTGGACGTCGCCGCGACGAGGAAGCAGATCCAGATGATGAAGAGGGCGATCCCGACGATGGTCCCGAGCTTCATGAAGTCGAGGGGCAGGTCGCGCAGCAGCGAGATCTTGGTGGATGCCGGGGTGAGGCCGTGCCTGTTCGGGAACTGCAGTGCGAGCACGGCGAAGATGCCGGCGACGAGCACCTGTCCGCTGATCTTCTGCCAGCCGCCGAGGCCGAGGCTGCGCTGATTCCGGGTCTTGATGAAGTCGTCGAGAAATCCGACGAGCCCGAGCCCGACCATCATGAACAGCACGAGCAACGGAGACGCCGTGATCGGTGTGCCCGTGAGCCACATCGCGAGGAAGTAGCTGATCAGGGTGCCGAGGATGATGACGATGCCGCCCATGGTCGCGGTACCGCGCTTGGCGTGGTGGCTCTTCGGCCCGTCGTCGCGGATGAACTGGCCCCAGCCGAGCTTGTGGAAGAGCCGGATGAACAGCGGGGTCAGGGACAGCGTGAAGACGAGCGACATCGCGCCGGACATGAGAAGTGCCCTCATGAGAAGTACTCCCCGAGACGGTCGCCGAGGAACCGGAGGCCCGCCGAGTTCGACGACTTCACGAGCACCGTGTCACCGGGACGGACGGTTGCCGTGAGGAGTGCGAAGGCGTCGTCCTGGTTCTCGACGAAGAGCGATTCGCCGTCCCAGGACCCCTCGTTGATCGTGCTGATGTGCATCCTTCGGGCGGCGCGTCCCACCACGATGAGCTGGGAGATGTTCAACCGCACGGCGAGCAGTCCGATGCGGTCGTGCTCGTCGCCGGAGAATTCGCCGAGTTCGCTCATTTCTCCGAGGACGGCGACGGTGCGCTGTCCCGCCTCCCGGATCTGGGCGAGGGTCTTGAGGGCCGCCGTCATCGAATCGGGGCTCGCGTTGTACGCGTCGTTGATGATCGTGACTCCGTCACGCCCGCCGAGGACCTGCATCCGCCAGCGTTCTGCAGTGACGACGGACTCGAGTGCCGCGACGATGTCGTCGATTCCGACCCCGAGCACCTCCGCGGTGGCCGCGGCGGCGAGGGCGTTCATCACGTGGTGCTCTCCGAGCACCTGGAAGGTCACCGGCCGGGTGTCGCCGCCCGCGAGGTGCAGGGTGAAGGTCGTTCCGCTGCTCGAGACCTCGATGCCGGTCGCGTGAACGCCGGAGAAATCCGTTCCGTCCGGTGCGCGCGAGGCGCCGGTGGCGTCCTGGCCGAACCAGACCACCCTGGCGCGGGTGTGCGCCCGCATTCCGGCGACGCGGGGGTCGTCGGCGTTCAGCACCGCGACATCCGTTTCGAGGAGGTCGGTGACCATCTCGGTCTTGGCGGCGAGAGTCGCTTCGATGCCGCCGAATTCGCCGGCGTGGGCGAGGCCGACCTTGAGGACGACCCCCACATCGGGACGGACCATCCGGATCAGCCTGGCGATCTCGCCGATGCCGCTCGCGCCCATTTCGGCGACGAGGAACCGGGTGTCGAAGTCGACGGCGAGCATCGTGATCGGTGCGCCCACCTCGTTGTTGAACGAGGCGCGGGCGGCGACGGTCGGGCCGACCCGTCCGAGGATCGCGCGGAGCAGGTTCTTGGTGGTGGTCTTGCCGTTGGACCCGGTGACGCCGATCACCCTGAGCCGGCCCTCCGCGCGTACGCGGTCGACGACAACGGTGGCCAGGTCGCCCAGGGCGACAACGGCGTCCGCAACGATGATCTGGGCGACGGGAAGGTCGAGCGCGCGCTCCACGATCAGGAGAGCGGCGCCGTTCTCGATCGCGGCGGGGGCGAAGAGGTGACCGTCCGTGGTCTCCCCCGGCTTGGCGACGAAGATGCCACCCGCCCGGATCTCCCGGGAGTCGGTGTCGACGGCCCCGGAGACGACGGTCGCCGGCGTTGCCGACGTTCCGTCGGCGTTCACGGCTCCGTCAAGGTGCAGGACGCCGTTCACGGCGTCGGCGATCTCGGAGAGGGAGAGGCCGATCATCACTGCCACCCCGCTTCGCGCAGGGCGAGCCGGGAATCGTCGCGGGCCGAGTATGGAATCTTGACGCCGTTCACTTCGTGGTAGTTCTCGTGGCCTGGGCCGGCATAGAGGATCGAGTCGCCCGGGGCGGCGAGGCCGAGTGCGGTGCGGAACGCGGCGTGCGGGTCTGCGACCTCGTACAGCTCGACGTCCGGGACGGCCTCGCGGGCGCCGGCGATGAGCGCGGCCCTGATCGAGGCCGGGTCCTCGTAGCGGGGGTGGAAGTCGGTGATGACGACGACGTCCGCGCCACGGGCCGCGATGGCGCCCATGGCCGCGCGCTTCGTGGTGTCGCGGTCGCCGTCCGCGCCGAAGACCATGAAAAGCCGGCCGGGCGTGAACCTGCGGATGGCCGCGAGAGTGTTGAGGAAGGCATCCGGGCTGTGCCCGTAGTCGATGTAGACGAGCGGTCCGCGGTCGCCGGAGATGCGCTCGGTGCGCCCCGGGATGTAGACGTCGATGCCGCCGTCGCGGTCGAGGGTGTGATTGATGGCCTCGAGGTCGTAGCCCGACTCGACGAGCATCAGGATGGCCAGTGCCGCATTCGCGGCCATGAACCAGCCGATCAACGGGACGCGGGTCTGCAGCCTGCGGCCTTCCGGCCCCTCGAGCAGGAACTCGGTGGAGAGGGCGTCCTCCGAGACGATCGAGAGGTGCCAGTCGGCGTCGACCTCCGGGTGGATGCTGAGGGTCGTGACCGGGATGCGGCACTCCGCGACGATGCGCTGGCCCCATTCGGAGTCGACGGTGATGACGCCGCGCCGGGACCGGTCCGGTTGGAAAAGTTCGAGCTTGGCCTGGAAGTATTCGTCGAGGCTGGCGTAGTCGTCGAGGTGATCGTGGCTGAGGTTGGTGAATCCGGCTACATCGAAGACGAGGCCGTCGACACGGTGCCTGCTGAGCGCCTGCGCGGAGACCTCGATCGCGACGGCGCGTACCTCGGCTTCGCGCATCCTGGCGAGGAGGGCGTGCAGTTCGGTGGCCTCCGGCGTGGTGAGCGAGCTCACCACGGCGAGGTCGCCGATGCGGCGCTCTGCCGTCGACGTGAGGCCCGTGACGACACCGAGCTGGTTCAGGATGGCGACGAGGAGGTAGACGACGCTCGTCTTGCCGTTCGTCCCGGTCACGGCGAAGAGGGTCGCCGGGTTCTCGTCGGTCCGGTAGATCCAGGCGGCGACCGCTCCGAGGGCGGCCCGGGCGTCGGGGGTGACGAGAACCGGAAGGCCGCTTCCGGCAGCGAGGAGTGCGCCGGCCTCATCGGTCAGGATGGCGACCGCTCCGGCCTCCCTGGCGTCCGCGGCGAAGCTCGCGCCGTGGAACGCGCGCCCGGGTACGCCGACGTAGAGGTCGCCCGGCTGAACGGAACGGGAGGAGATGCTCACGCCGGAGACTTCGAGACCCTCGATGTCGCCGCGCAGGAAAAGTTCGAATTCATCAACCATGCCCGACAACGACCGCGGTACCGGGTGCTGAGGACGGAGAGCCGATGGTGCCAACTCGGTCACAAGGCTCGCTTTCTTACCAGGTACCGGGAAGGGCAGGCGCTGGAGCGCCCGATGGAACTGCCCGGTACTTCTTCAGCACCTGGCTCATGACCTCTTGGAAGATCGGAGCGGGCGCTGCAGACGAATTCAGTTTAACAGGATCGGCGAGACTGACCGAAACGACGTACTCGGGGTCGTCCGCCGGCGCGAAGCCGGAGACCGACACGAGGTACCCCTTGGTGTATCCGCCGTGGCCGTCGGGCATCTGTGCCGTACCGGTCTTCGAGGCGACCCGGTAGCCGGGAATGTTCCAGACCTTGGAGAGCCAGGCCTTCTGGTAGACCATCTCGAGCATCTCCGACGTGTCGTTGGCGGCGGAGGCCGACACCACCTGGGTTCCGGTGGCCGCCGGCACGTTCGTCATGGTGCCGTCCGCCTGGCGGCAGCCGGCGACGAGCTGGACCGGCAACCGGACGCCCTTGTTGGCGATGGTCTGGTAGATGCTCGCGATCTGGAGCGCCGTCGTGGTCAGGCCCTGGCCGAACATCGTGGCGTACTTGGTCTGGGGGTCCCATTCATCGTAGGGATGCAGGATTCCGGAATCTTCGGCGGGGAACCCCGCCTCCGTCGCGGTGCCGAGGCCGAACTTGGTCATGTAGTCGTAGCGCTGCTGGTCGGTCAGCAGTTCGCCGAACTTGGACATGCCGGTGTTCGAGGATTCGATCAGCACACCGGTGAGGGTGAGGTGCAGGTCGGCGTGGCCGGAACTGTCGTTGATGTTCGCGCCGTTGCCCGGCAGGTACCGGTACGGGGCGGTGATCTTGGTGCCGACCGTCGCCTTGCCGGCGTCGAGCACGGATGCCGCGGTGAGGGCCTTGAAGGTCGACCCCGGTTCGAAGGAGGCAGTGAAGGCGCGCGAGCCACGGTCATCGGGGTTGGCGGTTCCGTTGACGTTGTTGGGGTCGACGCTGGGATAGTCGGCGACCGCGACGAGTTTCCCGGTCTTGACCTCCTGCACCACGACCGTGCCCCACGCCGCGCCGGTGGCCTGGGCCTGCTTGGCCAGTGCCTGCTGGACGAACCACTCCAGGTCGGAGTCGATCGTCGTCACGACGTCTCCGCCGTCGACGGCGGCCTTCTCCGTGACAGTGCTCTGCGGCAGCCGGACGCCGTCCGCGCCCTTTTCGTAGGTCTCTGTGCCGTTGGTACTCGCGAGGCAGGAATCCTGGCCGAGTTCGAGGCCGGCCTGGGCTTCACCCTCGGACGACACGAATCCGACGAGGTTGCCGGCGACCGCGCCGTCCGGGTACACCCGGCCCGGCTTCTTTTCGAAGTAGATCCACGGGATCTCGAGCGCGTCGACGGCCCGGAACACCGAGACATCCACCGCCTTGGTCACGATGGCGTAGTCAGAGGCTGGGTCGGCGGCGAGCGACGAGGAGATGATCGCGAGGATCGCGTCTCCGGTCTGACCGGTGATGGCGCCGACTTCCGCTGCGGCCTGGGCGACGGTGACGGTCTGGTCCCCCGCGGCCGTGGTGCGGGTGAACTCGACGGCGTTGCGCGGCGAGAGCGTGATGTTGTAGCGCATCACCGTTCCGGCGAGCACGACGCCGTTGGCGTCGACGATGTCGCCGCGGGAGCCGTAGACGGGTTGCTCGACCGATCGGTTGCCCAGTGAGTCTGCGCTGAGGGTGTCGGCGCGGACGACCTGGATGTCGACCAGCCGGACCACGAAGAGCGCGACGATCGCGAAGAGGAGAACGACCGTGATCGCAATGCGGCGCTTGCCGCTGCGCGTCGACCTGGCACTGACACCCACAGTTTCAGTTCCTTACTGCGGACGGGGCCGCGGTTGTGGCACCCCGGCTCTGGCGGGAGTGCGGGCTAGCGAGTCGTGGGCGTCGGGAGTCCGGTGCCAGGGGCTGGCACGGCGGCGTTCGGGGCTGCTGGGTTCGTCTCGGTGGCTGGGGTCGTCGCGGCGCCGGAGACGCTCGCGCCCTGCCCGGTGGACTGGGCCGGCTGTGTCACCAAAGGTACGCCGGTGAGCAGCGCGTTCGGCACGAGACTCGCCGCACCGGCCTGACTGCCAGTCGCGGAACTCGGGGCGCCGAGTACGGCGGAATCGGAGAGGCGCAGGTAGACGGGGTTGGAATTGCTGATCATGCCGATGGCCTCGGCGTTAGCCGCGAGGCTCTGCGGGGACGAGACCCTGACGAGGTCTTCCGTCACGCTTTCGGCCGTACGGGTGAGTTCCGTCTGGCTGGCCTGCAGGCGGGACACCTCGTATGCGCCCTGGGAGATCCCGACGCTCAGCAGGAGCCTGGGCGACGATGATCACCGCGACGCCGGCGACGGCGGACAGGGCGAAGGCGATCTTGGGCCTGGCCCTGCGCTGGCTGCGCGTCGCGACGATCTCGATGTGGCGAAGCCGCGAGCCCGGCTGGCCCGCTGGAGCGTCCAGCGGCTTCTGGTCGGGGGTGTCGTGCCGGGGGCACTCTCCCAGTTCGGTCGCAGCACGCGTGCGAGATTGTCGCTCATCCGGCTCTCCTCAGTCGCTCGGCGGCGCGAAGTCTGACCGACGTCGCACGGGGGTTTCTCGCCTTTTCTTCTTCCGAGGCGAGTTCGGCGCCCCGGATCAACTGTGTGAACAGTGGCTTGTGTTCCGGCAGCTCGATGGGCAGGCCGGCGGGGGCGCTCGAGGTGGATACCCGCGCGAGCGCCTTCTTGACGATCCGGTCCTCGAGCGACTGGTACGCCTCCACGACGATCCGGCCGTGCACGGCGACGGCGTCGAGCGCGGCGGGGATCGCCCGCTCCAGCACGGAGAGTTCCTGGTTGACCTCGATGCGCAGGGCCTGGAAGACCCGCTTCGCCGGGTGGCCCGTGCGCTGGACGACGACGGGGGTGACCTTGGTGAGGATCGCGACGAGCTCAGCGGAGCGGAGGAGCGGCGCGGTCGCCCTCGCCTCGACGATCGCCTTGGCGTAGCGAGCCGCGAGCTTCTCTTCGCCGTACTCGTGGAAGATGCGGCGCAGCTCGGACTCGCTGTAGGTTGCGAGGATCTTTTCCGCCGTCAGGTCGCTCGTGTTGTCCATCCGCATGTCGAGCGGGGCGTCCTTGGAATAGGAGAAGCCGCGTTCGACCCGGTCGAGCTGGAGCGAAGAGACGCCGAGGTCGAAGAACACGCCCTGGACCTCTTCGATGCCGAGGGTGTCGAGGGCGTCCTGAATGCCGTCGTAGACGGTGTGCACGAGGTGGATCCGGTCGCGGAACGGTTTGAGCCGTTCCTCGGCGATCGAGAGCGCCTCGAGGTCGCGGTCGAGGCCGACGAGGGTGAGCCCTGGGAAGCGAGTGAGGAAGGCCTCGGAGTGGCCGGCCATGCCGAGGGTCGCGTCGACAAGCACGGCACCGGGCTGGTCGAGAGCCGGGGCGAGGAGCTCGACACAGCGTTCGAGCAGTACGGGGGTATGGATTTCGTCGATGTTCATGGTCCCGGGGAGTAGTTCCTGGATCCTGATCCCCATCCGGCAGTCCTGGCACCGGGGAAGTGTGTCAGGGCGTACGGCTGGGAGTCAGGCGCCAGGTTCTAGAAGAGTCCCGGAATCACCTCCTCCGTGGTGTTGGCGAACGAGGTTTCCTGCTCGGCGAGGTACAGGTCCCAGGTCTCGGTGTCCCAGATCTCGACACGGTCGCCCGCGCCGATCACTGTGAGTTCTCGGTCGAGGCCGGCATAACTGCGGAGGTTGGCGGGGATCGTGACGCGGTTCTGGCTGTCGGGAGTTTCCGCACTGGCTCCGGAGGTGAACACCCGGAGGAAGTCACGGCCCTGCTTGCTCGTGATCGGGGCCTGCTTGATCTTTTCGTGCAGTTCCTCGAACGCGCGCGTCGTGAAGACGTAGAGGCAGTGTTCCTGGCCGCGGGTCATCACGATGCCGGTGGAGAGCTGCTCACGGAACTTCGCGGGAAGGATGACGCGTCCCTTGTCGTCGAGCTTGGGGGCATAGGTCCCGAGGAACATTCATCACCCCTTCTCTTCCGGCCAAGTTCAGGTGTTACTCCACTTTACTCCACTTTGAGCCACGAAAACGGGAAATGCCACGATCAACCTGTGTTTTCTTAGAAAAATACCAGATGAAACGGTGAAGTTACAGGTGGAGGAAAACTGCAGGCCTATCGGGTGGCGGGGTCGATTTTGGGCACAAAAAAAAGGGCCGATCTGTGATCGGCCCTACTTTTGTTGAGTTATCGGTCGTGCTGTGGAGGATGGGGCAGGAAGGCTAGTTACCGTCCTGGCGGCGATCCCAGCGGTCGTTGAGACGATCCATGAACCCGCGCCCTGACTTGCCTGAACCCGAAGGACGGGAACCGTTCGTTCCGGACGATGACTTCCCCGAAGACGAGAAGCCGGAGGATGACAGCCTGCGGGCCGCCTTGCCGGGTGACGTGGCGAGCAATACTCCTGCGAACATGACGACGAAGCCGAGAATCCCGATCCAGAGCTGCTGCACTGCAACTCCCGCGATCAGTCCTCCGATACCGGCGACCACCGCGAGGACGCCGAGGGCGATCGAGCGGTAGTTCGGGCGAAGCGATGAACCGCCAACGGTCGCGACGAAGTCGGAGTCGTTGTGGTAGAGCCCGCGCTCCATTTCTTCAAGGAGTCGCTGCTCTTGTTCCGAAAGCGGCATCTCATTCCTCCTCTGTAGGATCACCGGTGAATCCCAATTCTAGCCCCGCCGCGATAGCTAGGCTAGGCGGGTGGCTGAAAGCAATCAACTGGTCGATCTGGTTCAAACGCGCATCGACGAATTCCTGAAAACCCGTCAACTAATTGTGACTACTGTCAGCCCGGATCTTAGCGCGCTGGTGAACTTCTCACGGCAGTTTCTCAGCGGTGGTAAGCGCTTCCGGGCGCAGTTCTGTCATCACGGCTGGCAGAGCGTCCCCGGTTCGGGCGAGCTCGATTCCGAACCGGTCATCGCGGCGGCCGCCGCCCTGGAGATCTTCCATGCCGCCGCCCTCGTCCATGACGACATCATCGACAATTCGGACACCCGCAGGGGCTCGGCATCCGCCCACAAACTCTTCGAAACCCTGCACGCCTCGGGCGGCTGGGCCGGCGCCCCCATCGAGTTCGGCCGGGCCTCCGCCATCCTGCTCGGGGACATGCTCCTCGGGTGGAGCGACGAGCTCCTCGACGAGGGGCTCCAGGCGTCAGCCGATCCCGTCGCCGCCAGGCTGGGGCGCCACGAGTTCAACCAGATGCGCACGGAGGTGACTGCCGGTCAGTACCTCGACATCCTCGAGGAACGGGCCTGGCTCGTGCAGCCGGAAGAGGAACTGCTCGAACGCGCCATGCGGGTCATCGTCTTCAAATCCGCGAAATACAGCGTCCAGGCTCCGCTCGTCATCGGCGCGGCGCTCGCGGGCGCGGACACGGCCCACCTCGATGCGCTTCGCGCCTTCGGGCTTCCCCTCGGCATCGCATACCAGCTCCGGGACGACCTGCTCGGCGTGTTCGGCGACGCGGCCGTGACCGGGAAACCGAGCGGCGATGACCTGCGGGAGGGCAAGCGCACCGTGCTCATCGCCCTCGCCAGGCACGCGCTCGAACCGGCGGCGCGGGAATACCTCGACGGACTCCTCGGAGATCCGGGACTCGATGCCGCCCAGATCCTGTCACTCCAGGAACTCATCCGGGCCAGCGGTGCCGTCGAAAGCGTCGAGACGCTCATCACGGATCAGGTGGCGGATGCGCGCGTCGCGCTCGATGCCTCTCCGATCGCCGCCGGAGTGCGGGTCCAGCTCGAAAGCCTCGCCGAGAGGGTGACGCGCCGGTCCTTCTGAGAAGGAGAGGAGCCTGAGGGTCAGGCGAGCGCCTGAGCGACGCGGCGGACCTCGGCCTTGCGGCCGGCGAGGAGCGCCTGGATCGGCGGGACGCCGAGGCTGTCGTCGACCTCGAGCAGCCACTGCATGGCCTGCTCGTCGGTGAAGCCGTCATCGGCGAGCACGATCAGGGTGCCGCGGAGTTCAGGAAGCGGGGAACCGTCCTTGATGAATGCGGTCGGCACCGAGATCACGCCGTTGCGGCGGATCGCGAGGAGCCTGCTTGTCATCGATGAGCTGGCGAACCCGGCTCTGACTGGTCCCGAGCAGGGAGACGAGGTCGGGAATGGTCAGCCAGGGTTGATCTGAAAACGAGTCGGTCACCCTCCAAGCCTCCCATGATTCCCGGGCCACGACAAACTCCGGATGCCCCGGTGCGGCTGCGGGACGGCCCGGACGGGGGTCATGCCGATTGACTCCGGCAGTCATGTATGCCAGCGTTGAAGGTCGTGGACAAGTTAACGCTCGTGGACACGGTGAAGGTTGTAGCGAGTCTCAAGCTCGAACGGCAGTTTTCGGCTCGACAGCATCTGAGTGTCAGACCAAATCTGAGTGTCAGACCAATCTGAATGGAGCGTCATGTCAGCACAGTCCCGCAAAACGGTTCGACCGCCGAACGGTAGCGAGCTCTCCCCCGCCAGGCACCCCCGGCCCACCGGAGTCCGTTCCCGTGCGTTCGGCCTCCTCGCGGCCGTGCCGCTCGCCGTGGTGTGCTCTGTCGCCATCAGCCTCAACCTCGCGTCGCCTGCCGAAGCCGCGGCCCTGAGCCGGAAGCCGCTCAAAAGCCCCGCCCAGTTGCCGGCGTCCCCCGCCACCACCACCCCGGCGTACCTCGTCCAGGCCGAAACCGCCCCCAGCCACTACACGGTCGTCGCCGGCGATACCGTCAGCGGGATCGCGGGCCGGTTCGGGCTCTCCACGGCTGCCGTCCTCGCGCGCAACGGTCTCAGCCCGTCGACGAAGATCTTCCCCGGCCAGCAGCTCACCCTCGCCGAGGGAGCCGTTCCAGCGACTGCCCCCGCGCCCGCCCCCGCTGCCGGTGGGCCCACGCGGTACACGATCGTGACGGGAGACACCATCAGCGGCATCGCGGCCACACACGGCACCTCGGTCGCCGCCGTGCTGGGAGCCAACGGCCTCGACAAGGCCGGCATCATCTTTCCGGGCCAGTCGCTGTCGATTCCCTCCGGATCGGCGCCGGCCGGCTCGGCCCCGACCGTAGCCGCCCCGGCGGCTGAGCTCGTCAGCGCGACGACCGCTGCCACCGGTGCACGGCACACGATCGCAGCCGGCGAAACGGTGTCCACGATCGCCGCGGCCGCGGGCGTCTCCGTCCGCGCGATCCTGAAGGCGAACAACCTCGGCTGGTCGAGCATCATCTACCCCGGCCAGCAGCTCTCGATCCCGGCGCCCGCAGCGGATTCGGTCGCCGCGGCATCCGTCACGCCCCTGCCTGCACCCGCACCGGAGCCGGCCCCGACGGCCGTACTCGGGCGGGTCACCCCGCTCTCCGACGAGATGCGCGCCAACGCCCTGATCATCCTGACGACCGGGCGCGCTGCCGGCGTGAGCGACCAGGGACTCGTCGTCGCCCTCGTCGCCGCGGCCCAGGAGTCTGGGCTGCGGAACGTCCACTACGGGGACAGGGATTCACTCGGTCTCTTCCAGCAGCGCCCCGGCAAGGGCTGGGGGCGCCT
This sequence comes from Cryobacterium breve, assembly GCF_027594785.1. Lineage (GTDB taxonomy): Bacteria > Actinomycetota > Actinomycetes > Actinomycetales > Microbacteriaceae > Cryobacterium > Cryobacterium breve_A. Next base: position 127,094 of record NZ_CP075584.1, on the reverse strand, counting down.
GACCAGGTGATGGACCCCGCTCGCGCAAGCCAGGCGTTCTTCGGCGGTGCCGGAAATCCGAACCCGGGGGTCACCCGCGGGCTGCTCGACATCCCCGGCTGGGAGGGGATGACCGTGACGCAGGCTGCCCAGGCGGTGCAACTTTCCGCCTACCCCGACTACTACGCGAAATGGGAGACCTCTGCCCGGGCCTGGCTCTCCGAGCTCGGCTGATCGCCCGTGCTTTGCGAGTGTCCGGCAGCAGATCTGCCCGCTTCTCCCTAGACTCGACTGGTGAGCGATAGTCCTGCCGATCCGATGATCGGCCGTCTGATAGACGGCCGTTATCAGGTGCGCTCGCGGATCGCCCGCGGCGGAATGGCGACGGTCTACCTGGCCACCGACCTGCGCCTCGAACGCCGGGTGGCGCTCAAGGTGATGCACGGCCACCTCGCGGATGACAACGCCTTCAAGGCGAGGTTCGTGCAGGAGGCGCGCTCGGCCGCGCGTCTGGCCCACCCGAACGTCGTCAACGTCTACGACCAGGGCCAGGACGCCGACATGGCGTACCTCGTGATGGAGTACCTGCCGGGAATCACCCTGCGCGACCTGCTCAAGGACTACGGGCGCCTCACGAGCGAACAGACCATCGACATCCTCGAGGCGGTCCTGTCCGGCCTCGCCGCAGCACACAAAGCCGGCATCGTGCACCGCGACCTGAAGCCCGAGAACGTGCTGCTCGCCGACGACGGACGGATCAAGATCGGCGACTTCGGGCTCGCCCGCGCCGCCAACAACAACACCGCGACCGGACAGGCCCTGCTCGGGACGATCGCCTACCTCTCCCCGAACTCGTCACGCGCGGCATCGCCGATGCCCGCAGCGACATCTACGCCCTCGGGATCATGACATACGAGATGCTCACCGGAGAACAGCCGTACGTCGGCGAGGCCCCGATGCAGATCGCCTACCAGCACGCCAACGACACGGTGCCGATGCCGAGCCTGCGGGTCACGACCATCCCGCACGAGCTCGACGAGCTCGTCAGCTGGGCGACGGCGCGGGACCCCGAACAGCGCCCCCGGGACGCGAAAGTCATGCTCGACCAGCTTCTCGACGTCGAGAAGCAGATGCGCCCCTTCGAGGGCGACACCGGAGTGCAGCAGACCCTGCTGATGCCGAGCGGTGCGGCGGGCGCCCTCGCCGACGCGGACACCATGATCTTCGGCGCCGCGGCGCCCGCGCCCGGTGCGACGGCCTTGCTGCCCGCGCCCGTCGTGAAGCCGCCGGCCGACGCCGAACTGCTCACCGAGAAGACCAGGCGCCGGGGGCGCCGCGGCTACTGGCTGTTCGCGCTCGTGCTCGTGCTCGCCGGCCTCGCCGCGGGTACCGGCTGGTACTTCGGCAGCGGACCCGGGTCTCAGGTCGAGGTTCCCTCGCTCGTCTCCGTCGCCCCCGATGCCGCCGCCGCCCAGCTCGCCGAGCTCGGACTCCAGTCCGCTCTCGCCCAGCAATACAGCGGCACGGTCGCGGCCGGACTCGTCGCGAGCACCGAGCCCGGCGAGGGCGGCCACGTGAAGAAGGGCAACGCGGTCACGCTCTACGTCTCGCAGGGACCGCAGCCGATCACGCTTCCTGTGCTCGCCGGTCTCAGCACGGATGCCGCGACCTCCGCCGTCACGGGGCTCAATGCCGCGATCGGCACGGTGGACCAGGTCTTCTCCGGCGAAGTCGCCGCCGGCACCGTCATGTCGGCGACGCGGGAGAGCGACGGCGGTGACGTTTCGCAGGGCGGGGGTTACTTCGAGGGCATGAAGGTCAACCTCGTCGCCTCGCTCGGTCCGGTGCCGGATGTCTCGGGCAAGTCGGTGAACACGGCGACGTCGCTTCTGAAGGACAAGGGCCTGCTCGCCACCACCGGCGACTCCGTCTACAGCGACACGATCGACGAGGGCGATGTCGTCAGAGCCGCTCCCCAGAAAGACGGCCCGGTCCGCGCGGGAGACACCTACGTGCTCACGACCTCCAAGGGCCCCGCCCCGATCCCGATTCCCAATGTCGTCGGCAAGCCCTGGAACGAAGGCAAGAAGATCCTAACGGATCTCGGCTTCAAGCTGAGCTACAACCTCGGAGCCGACGCGATCGCGCCGCTGCTGAACATCCTCTCCACGGACCCTGCGGCGGGAACGGCGGCACCGAAGGGCAGCACGATCGCCCTCAGGCCGACGAACCCCTTCGGCTAGGATCCCCCGCCGCCACCACTCGGCGCTGCGCGCCAGAACCGCCGCTCCGCGCCAGGCATGCTTGGCGCGAAACGGCGAAACCGGCGCGCCTCGGTGTGGCGCAACCAGCAGCACCCGCTCACGGGGCGAGTGTCGCCGTTCGCGCCGACTGTCTCCGGTGGTACAACGACAATCGGCAACAACAGCGACACTCGGCGAGTAGCCGTGCACGCCCGACATCCCAGGCCGAGCGCAGGCGCACGGCTGGCGCGGGCGCACGCGAGCGGTCACGCCCGCGGCATCCGCCCGCGCGGCGAGTATCGCCGGATACGCCGAGTGCCGCCGTTCTCGCGGGTACTCTCGGCGGGAACGGCGGCACTCGATGAGACCACTGCGGATCAGCGGGCGGCGAGCTCCTCTGCGACGAGGAAGGCGAGCTCGAGGGACTGCATGTGGTTGAGCCGCGGGTCGCAGAGCGACTCGTAGCGGGTCGCGAGGTCGGCCTCGTCGATGTGCTCTGAACCGCCGAGGCACTCGGTGACATCGTCGCCGGTGAGCTCGACGTGCACGCCGCCCGGGTGGGTTCCGACCGCACGGTGGGCCTCGAAGAAGCCACGCACCTCGTCGACGACGTCGTCGAAACGACGGGTCTTGTACCCGGTCGGCGTGGTGACGCCGTTGCCGTGCATCGGGTCGGTGATCCAGAGCGGGACGGCCTCGCTCGCCTTGATCGCCTCGAGGAGCGGCGGGAGCGCGTCGCGCACCTTGCCGGCTCCCATCCGGGTGATGAAGGTGAGGCGCCCGGGTTCGCGGTTCGGGTCGAGCTTGTCTACGAGACGGAGCATGTCGTCTGCCGAGGTGCTCGGGCCGAGCTTGACCCCGATCGGGTTGCGCACCCGGGACAGGAAGTCCACGTGGGCGCCGTCGAGGTCACGGGTGCGCTCGCCGATCCAGATGAAGTGCGCAGAGGTGTTGTACGGCGTTCCGGTGCGGGAGTCGATCCGGGTCATCGGGCGCTCGTAGTCCATCAGGAGGCCCTCGTGGCTCGTGTAGAACTCGGTGCGACGCATCGCCTCGAAGTCCGCACCGCACGCGATCATGAACTTGATGGCGCGGTCGATCTCCTTGGCCACCTTCTCGTAGCGCTGGTTGGCCGGGTTCGCGGCGAAGCCCTGGTTCCAGCTGTGAACCTGGCGCAGGTCGGCGAAACCGCCCTGGGTGAACGCCCGGATCAGGTTGAGCGTCGAGGCGGCCGTGTGGTACCCCTTGACCAGTCGGGCCGGGTCGGCCTCGCGGGACTCGGGGGTGAAGTCGTAGCCGTTGACGATGTCGCCGCGGTACGCAGGCAGGGTGACGCCGCCGCGGGTCTCGAAGTCGCTCGAGCGGGGCTTGGCGAACTGGCCGGCCATCCGGCCCATCTTGATCACGGGCATCGATGCGCCGTAGGTGAGCACGACGGCCATCTGCAGCACGGTCTTGACCCGGTTGCGGATCTGCTCTGCGGTCGCGCCGCCGAAGGTCTCAGCGCAGTCGCCGCCCTGGAGCAGGAAGGCGTGTCCGGCGGCTGCCTGGGCGAGCCGGTCTCGCAGGATGTCGACCTCGCCCGCGAAGACCAGGGGCGGCTGCGTCGACAGTTCGGCGGATGCCGCGGCGACGGCGCCTGCGTCCGGCCACGTCGGCTGCTGCTTGATGGGAAGAGTGCGCCAATAGTCCAGACCGTTGATCACAGCTTCATCGGCCACAACGACGGGTTCGGTAGTGTCTACCACAGGACTATCTCTGTTTTCTCTTTGTTGGCGCGCGGAGTGCGCATCAGGGGACTGGACCGGTTCAAGCCGGGAAGGGACACGCGATCTTATCGCGAAAGACTGGCACGCTTTTCTTTGACGCTCGTGGCGTACACGTCGACGTACTCCTGCTTGCTGAGCGCCTGGAGCTCGTACATCAGCTCGTCCGTCACGCTGCGGAGCACGAACCGGTCGCCCTCGAGCCCTTCGAAGCGGCTGAAGTCGAGCGGCTTGCCGATCACAATCCCGATCCGGCGGATCTTCGGGATCCTCGTACCGGTCGGCATCGCCTTCTCGGTGTCGATCATCGCGACGGGAACGACGGGCACGCCGGCCTCGAGGAGCATCCGCGCGACCCCGGTGCGACCGCGGTACATCTTCGCGTCCGGGCTGCGGGTGCCCTCGGGGTAGATGCCGAGCACGCCGCCGCCGGAGAGGATCCGCAGGCCCGTGTTGAGGGAGTCCTCTGAGGCCTTACCGCCGGAGCGGTCGATCGGGAGCTGGCCGGTGGCCTTGAAGAACTGCTTCGTCGCCCAGCCCTTGAGTCCGGTGCCGGTGAAGTATTCGCTCTTGGCGAGGAAGACCACCCGGCGCGGGACCACGAGCGGTAGGAACACCGAGTCGATGAACGACAGGTGATTGCTCGCGAGGATGACTCCCCCGGTCTTGGGGATGTTCTCGAGGCCGATCACCCACGGCCGGAAGAGCCCAAGCAGGAGGGGTCCGACGACAATGTTTTTCATGATCCAGTAGAACATCGGTCGCTCTTTTCTTGCGTCGGGCACAGCCTAGATCGGGAAGACGTGCTTCCGCGCCAGGTCTGCGGCACCGACAACTCCGGCATCGTTGACGAGTTGGGCAATCGCGAATTCCGCCTCGGGGTGATAGCCCCGCGCCGGAAGGTTTTCAAGGTATGCGGTGCGGATCGGTTCGAGCAGCAGCTCGCCGGCGTCGGCGACTCCCCCGCCGAACACGAAGATCTGCGGGTCGAGCACGGCCGCAAGTGAGGCGCAGGCCTGGCCGAGCGCGTCGCCGAGCTGCCGGAGGGCCGCGAGTGCCCCCGGGTCGCCGTCCTGGATCAGGCGGCCGACGTCCTTGCCGCTGAGTTTGCCCTTGCGGGCACGGGCGGATGCGAGGCCGAGGCCGATCCCTCCGGCGTCCGCGAGGGAGTTGGCGATGCGGAGCAGAGCCCTGCCGGAGCCGTACTGCTCGATGCAGCCCTGGGCGCCGCAGCCGCACGGAAGGCCGTCCGGCACGATGCGCAGGTGGCCGAGCTCTGCACCGCAGCCGAAGCCGCCGCGAAACAGGCGGTCGTTGGAGACGATGGCACCACCGACGCCGGTGCCGATGGTCAGGGTGACCATGTCGCTGTAGACCTGGCCCGCACCGAAGCAGAATTCGGCCCAGCCGGCCGCGTTCGCGTCGTTCTCGATCAGGATCGGGAGGTTGAGCCGCTCCTCGAGGGTCGCCCGGAGGGGTTCGTTGCGCCAGTTGATGTTGGGGGCGTAGTACACCGTGGACTGCGCGGAGTCGATGAAGCCGGCCGCTGCGACGCCCGCCGCGATAATGTCCTCTCCGACGGCGAGCTTCTGGATCATCTCGACGACGGCGTCTTCGATGGCCCGCGGGTCCCCTGCCGTTGTGGGCGTCCGCTCGGAACGGAGAATGGTGCCGAACTCGTCGACGAGGGCTCCAGCAATCTTCGTGCCGCCGATGTCGATTCCAATGGCGTGCACAGCCGGCCTCTTTCGTCGATAGTCTCGGGCATCCGCCCAGCTCAGCAGACATTTATGCTGAGGCGTCCCTCTAGAGTGTACTGAGCCGCGGCGCTGCGAGTCGAAACGACTGCTCCGCATGTCGCCCGGCTAGAGTGTGCACATCCGCCCGGTACCAGAGGAGTTGCCGTGAAACAGTTCGATATGCCCGCAGTCGTCCCAGCCGATCCCAGGGCGAACATCACCGACCTCCTCGTGGACCGCCTCGCAGCGACGCCGGATTCCGTGCTCTTCTCGGTTCCACGCGGCGCGGGCTGGGCCCCCGTGACCACGTCCGAATTCCACCGGCAGGTCGTCGGACTCGCCAAGGGGCTCGTCGCCGCAGGCATCGAGCCCGGCGACAAGATCGGCCTGATGTGCAAGACCCGGTACGAGTGGACCCTGATCGACTTCGCGACCTGGTTCGCCGGCGCAGTGCTGGTCCCGGTCTACGAGACCAGCTCGCCGACCCAGCTGCAGTGGATCCTCGGCGATTCCGGCGCCGTCGCCGTGATCCTCGAGACCGCGGACCACTTCGCCAAGTTCGACGAGGTGCACCCCGACCTCCCGGACATCGACACCGTCTGGCAGATCGACCTCGGCGACCTCGCGAAGATCGTCGCGGGAGGCGTGAACGTTCCGGATGCCGAGATCGAGCGCCGCCGCCGCCTCGCGACGGGCGCCGACATCGCGACCCTGATCTACACCGCAGGCACGACCGGCCGTCCGAAGGGCTGCGTGCTCACGCACTCGAATTTCGTCGAGACCTCCCGGAACGCAGGAGTCGCCCTGAGGGACGTCCTCACCCACGAGGACGGCGCATCCACGCTGCTCTTCATCACGACCGCGCATGTCTTCGCCCGGTTCATCGCAGTGCTCTGCGTGCACGGGAACGTGCGGGTCGGCCACCAGCCGGACACACGGCAGCTGCTGCCCGCACTGGCGACGTTCAAGCCGACCTTCCTGCTTGCGGTGCCGCGCGTCTTCGAGAAGGTCTACAACTCGGCCGAGCAAAGGCAGAGGCCGCCGGCCGGGGCAAGATCTTCGAGTCCGCCGCGCACCTGGCCGTCAAGCACTCCAAGGCCATCGCCGAGGGCACACCGGTGAGCCTCTCGATGAAGCTCCGGTTCGCCATCTTCGACCGGCTCGTCTACAGCAAGCTCCGCGCGGCCATGGGCGGAAAGGTGCGGTATGCCGTCTCCGGCTCCGCACCGCTCGGCGAGTTCCTCGGCCACTTCTACCACAGCCTCGGCATCAAGATCCTCGAGGGCTACGGCCTCACCGAGACCACGGCCCCTGCGACGGTCGGCCGCACCGAGCAGTTCAAGGTCGGCACCGTGGGCCCGCCCATTCCCGGCGTCTCCATCCGCATCCTGGACGACGGCGAGATCGCGGTGAAGGGCGTCAACGTCTTCAAGGAGTACTGGCACAACCCGGAGGCGACCCAGGCCGCCTTCGAGGACGGCTGGTTCCGTACCGGCGACATCGGTGACTTCGACGCGGACGGCTTCCTCACCATCACCGCCCGCAAGAAGGAGATCATCGTGACGGCCGGCGGCAAGAACGTCGCCCCCGCCGCACTCGAGGACCCGATCCGCTCCAACCCCCTCGTCGGCCAGGTCATCGTCGTCGGAGACCGCAAACCGTTCATCGCTGCGCTCGTCACCCTCGACCCCGACATGCTCGCGGTCTGGCTGCACAACAACGGCGAGGATGCCTCGATGTCGCTCGCCCAGGCGGCCGTCAACCCCGCGGTGCTCGCCGAGGTGCAGCGCGCCATCGACCACGCCAACGCCCACGTGTCCCGGGCGGAGTCGATCCGCAAATTCGTGATCCTCACCGTCGAGCTCACCGAGGGCAACGGTTATCTCACGCCGAAGCTCAGCATCAAGCGCGATGTGATCATGCGGGACTTCGCCTCGACCATCCAGGGCATGTACCAGGGCGTGCCCGTCGTCACCGAGCAGAATCCGGTCGTGCGCTGACCCCTCTGCTGCCCCTGACGAATTCGACGGAGATTTTCATAGGAAAGCGCTTAAGAAGCGTTTTCCAGGCGGTGAAAGCCCAAAAACTCCGTCGAATTGGTTCAGCGTCGCTGGCAGGTCAGAACCAGTCCGACTCGCGGATCTCCTTCATGGCCGCCCGGCGGTTCTCCTTGTCGAGCTTGTCGATGTAGAGGAAACCGTCGAGGTGGTCGGTCTCGTGCTGCAGCGCCTGGGCCATCAGCCCGGAGCCTGCGAGCTCGACCGGCTCGCCGGCGAGGTCGATTCCGGTGACCCTCGCGAACGGGTAGCGCCTGGTGGGGTACCACAGGCCCGGAACGGACAGGCAGCCCTCTTCGACGAGGGCGGGTTCCCCGGAGACCTCGACGACCACGGGGTTCAGGATGTACCCGATCACGCCGTCGACGTTGTAGCTGAAGGCGCGCAGGCCCACGCCGATCTGGGCCGCAGCGACGCCCGCGCGGCCCGGCAGGCGCACGCTGTCGAGGAGATCGACGACGAGCCGGGTGACCCGGTCGTCGATGGACTCGATCGGCGCGGAAACGGTCTTCAGCACGGGATCTCCGAAGAGACGGATCTGGCGCTCAGGCACAGGAAAACTCCAAGTCAGTTGGTGCGGGCAGGACGGTGGATCGGGTGCGTTTCACGCGCCGCGGTGCGCGGGAAGGCCCTCGACCACGAGAGCGGCAAGGGTGCGGGCGGCCAGCCGGGTGATCGGCTTGAGGTCCTCCCAGGAGATCACGCTCCCCGCCGCCAGCTGCGGGTCATAGGGGATGCGCACGATCTCGCGGACCCTCGACCGGAAGTGCGACTCGATCTCCTCGAGTTTCACGAGGTTGGTGCCCTGGGTGGCGGTGTTGAGCGCGACGATCGAATTGCGGACGAGGTCGCCGTAGCCGTTGGCGTCGAGCCAGGTGAGCGTCTCAGAGGCGAGGCGGGCTTCGTCGACGCTTCCTCCGGAGACGATCACGATCGAGTCCGCACGCTGCAGAGTCGCACGCATCACCGAGTGCACGATCCCGGTGCCGCAATCGGTGAGCATGATCGAGTAGTACCGGGCCGCGAGGTCGGCGACGACGTTGTAGTCGTCCTCATCGAAAGCCTCGGACAGGAGCGGGTCGGTGTCGGAGGCGAGGATGTCGAGCCTGGTCGCGTCCCGGGAGACGAGCGAGGAGAAGTCGGTGGAAGCCGCCGATGGACGCGGCCTTCGTGACGACGTCCCGCACGGTCGACCTGGTCTGCTTGCTGACACGTTCGGAGAGGGTGCCGCGGTCGGGGTTGGCATCGACGGCGATGATGCGGTCCTCGCGTGCGTCGGCGAGGGCCATGCCGAGCAGCGCAGTGACGGTGGTCTTGCCGACCCCGCCCTTGCGGGTCAGGATCGGCACGAACCGAGTGCCGCCGTCGAACTCCTTGCGGATTAGGCCGTCCATGTGCTTGTGGGCGCGCACCTTCGCCGAGTCGCCGAGGTTCACGAGGTGCAGCGTCGCGGCGTAGACGAAGGCGTTCCAGCCGCCGTGCGGCGGCGGTTGGGTGCGGCGGTTGACCGCGAGCAGGCGTTCCGAGGTGAGCATGGCCGCCGATTCGGGCACGACGGCGCCGTCCGGGCGCAGACGCTCCCTGCGGGACTGCGCTGCGGCATCCGCCTGCCCGGGCTGCGACGGGCCGGACAGTGACTGCACGGCCCCCGCTGCGGTCGCACCGAGGCGGTCAGCCCGGTCGGCGCCGTCGTTCCGGTCGGCGCGGTTGTTCCGGGCGGTCCTGTCACCGGCGGCGACCCGGATGCCCGGCCCGGTGTTGATCTCGATGGTGTGCGTCGCGGGGCGGGCGGTATCGCTCACGCCGGCGGGGCCGCCACTCCCGATCGCCGCAGGCGTGGGGTTCGCGGCCGCGAGCCCTGCCGGGAGGGCCGCGGCAAGATTGTCGATTGTGTGCGGCGGCAGCTCGCTGTTGTACTCGTCACCGGGCTGCGCGTCTCCGCCGCCCGTCGAAGAGATTCCGGTGTCCGTGCGCTTTTCCGGCACCACAGTCCGTCCCTTCGTCGTGAAAAAATCGGCCCGGCCTGGGCCCCCGGCCGGCCGGCGCCACCGTGGGCGCCGACCGATCGACCTTCAGCCTAGCGCGGGCGCACAACCACGAGCAGGTCGCCTGCGTCCACCTGCTGCGTCTTGGGGATCGCCACCCGCTCGACGATGCCGGCGATCGGGGAGGTGATCGCGGCCTCCATCTTCATGGCTTCGATGGATGCGACACTCTGGCCGGCCTCAACGGTCGCGCCTTCCTCCACCTGCAGGGTGACCACCCCGGAGAAGGGAGCCGCGACCTGGCCAGGACGGTTCGCATCCGCCTTCTCGGCGGCCTTGGTGCTCACGGTGATGCCGCGGTCGCGCACGAAAACGGGGCGCAGCTGGCCGTTGAGCGTGGTCATGACGGTGCGCATGCCCTTGTCGTCCGCCTCGCCGATCGCCTCGAGTCCGACGTAGAGGCGAACGCCCTTGTCGATCTCGACCGAGTGCTCGATGCCCTGCTGCAGCCCGTTGAGGTAGTCGACGGTGTCGACGACGGAGAGGTCGCCGAACAACTCCCGGATCTGCTCGAACTGGCGGGTCGGGCCGGGGAAGAGCAGCTGGTTGAGCATGGAGCGACGGGTCAGGCTGTCGCCGTCGAGCGCCTCGCGCTCCGGAGCGGTCAGCTCGGTGACGCCGATGTGGATGCTGCGACCGGCGAGGACCTTGCTGCGGAAGGGCTCCGGCCAGCCGCCGGGCAGGTCGCCCAGTTCGCCGGCCATGAAGCCGATCACCGAGTCCGGCACGTCGTAGTTGCCCGGGTTCGCGGCGAAGTCCTCGGGGTCGGCGCGGACGGCGGCGAGGTAGAGGGCGAGGTCGCCGACGACCTTCGACGACGGGGTGACCTTCGGTACCCGGCCGAGGATCTGGTTCGCGGCGGCGTACATGTCCTCGATGAGCTCGAAGTCGTCGGCAAGGCCGAGGGCGACGGCCTGGGTGCGGAGGTTGGAGAGCTGGCCTCCGGGGATCTCGTGGCTGTAGACCCGCCCGGTCGGGGCGCGGAGGCCCGATTCGAAGGGGTGGTAGACGCGGCGCACGTCTTCCCAGTACGGTTCGAGGTCGCAGACGGCCTTGAGCGAGATTCCGGTGTCGCGTTCGGTGTGCGCGAGCGCGGCGACGAGCGACGACGCAGAGGGCTGGCTCGTGGTGCCGGCCATCGGTGCGCTCGCGACGTCGACGGCGTCGGCCCCGGCCCGCGCGGCGGCGAGCAGGGTCGCGAGCTGGCCGCCGGGAGTGTCGTGGGTGTGGACGTGCACGGGGAGCGCGAAGCGCTCGCGGAGCGCGCCGACGAGCTTCTCGGCGGCGGCGGGGCGAAGCAGCCCGGCCATGTCCTTGATCGCGATGATGTGCGCGCCGGTGTCGACGATCTGCTCCGCGAGGCGCAGGTAGTAGTCGAGCGTGTACAGGTCTTCAGCGGGGTCGAGCAGGTCGCCCGTGTAGCAGAGTGCCACCTCGGCGATGCTCGTTCCGGTGCCGAGGACGGCGTCGATCGCCGGGCGCATCTGCGAGACGTCGTTGAGGGCGTCGAAGATGCGGAAGATGTCGACGCCCGTGTCGGAGGCCTCACGCACGAAGGCGTCGGTGACCTCGGTCGGGTACGGCGTGTAGCCGACCGTGTTCCGGCCGCGGAGCAGCATCTGCACGTTGATGTTGGGGAGCGCGGCCCGCAGGGCGGCGAGCCGTTCCCACGGGTCCTCACCGAGGAAGCGGAGCGCGACGTCGTAGGTCGCGCCTCCCCAGGCCTCGATCGACAGGAGCTCCGGCGTCATCCGGGCGACATAGGGCGCCACGGCGACGAGGTCCCTCGTGCGGACCCGGGTTGCCAGGAGCGACTGGTGGGCGTCGCGGAACGTGGTGTCCGTCACGGCGAGTGCGGTCTGGGCGCGGAGTTCCGCGGCGAAACCTGCCGGGCCGAGCAACTGCAGCCGCTGGCGGGAGCCTGCAGGGGCCGGGATGCTGAGGTCGAGCTTCGGCAGCTTCTCCGCCGGGTTCAGCAGCGTGATCGGGACCCCGTTGGGCTTGTTGACGGTGACGTCCGCGAGCCAGTTCAGGATCTTGGTTCCGCGGTCCTTCGACACGCGGGCGCGGAGCAGCTCCGGCCGCTCGTCGATGAAGGAGGTGCTGAGGTCCCCGGCCGCGAAGCCCGGGTCTTCGAGGACGGCCTGCAGGAAGGCGACGTTCGTGGAGACGCCGCGGATGCGGAACTCTGCAAGCGCCCGCTTGGAGCGCGTGACGGCCGCGGTGAAGTCGCGACCGCGGCAGGTGAGCTTCGCGAGCATCGAGTCGAAGTGCGGGCTGATCTGCGCGCCGGGGTTGATGGTTCCACCGTCGAGGCGGATGCCTGCCCCACCGGGAGAGCGGTACGTCGTGATCTTCCCGGTGTCCGGCCGGAAACCCATCGTGGGGTCTTCCGTGGTGATGCGGCACTGGAGTGCCGCGCCGCGCAGGTGGATCTGGTCCTGCAGCAACCCGAGTTCCGCGAGGGTCTCCCCCGCGGCGATGCGGATCTGGGCGACGACGAGGTCGACGTCCGTGACCTCTTCCGTCACGGTGTGCTCCACCTGGATCCGCGGGTTCATCTCGATGAAGACGTGCTGGCCGGCACGCTCCCCGACGGTGTCGAGCAGGAACTCGACGGTGCCCGCGTTGACGTAGCCGATGGAGCGGGCGAACGCGACGGCGTCCGCATAGAGACGGGTACGGATCTCATCGCTGAGGTTCGGGGCCGGCGCGATCTCGATGACCTTCTGGTGGCGGCGCTGCACGGAGCAGTCCCGTTCGAAGAGGTGCACGGTTTCGCCCGTCGAGTCAGCAAGGATCTGCACCTCGATGTGCCGGGGACGGAGCACGGCCTGCTCGAGGAACATCGTCGAGTCGCCGAATGCGCTGTTGGCCTCGCGCATGGCTTCCTCGAGGGAGCCGCGCAGGTCGTCCATGCTCGCGACGCGGCGCATGCCGCGCCCGCCGCCGCCGGCGACGGCCTTGGCGAAGATCGGGAAGCCGATATCGGCGGCCGCGGCCATGAGCTCGTCGAGGTCCTTCGAGGGGGCGCTCGACTTGAGCACAGGCACGCCGGCGGCGATCGCGTGCTCCTTGGCGGTGACCTTGTTTCCGGCCATTTCGAGCACGTGCTCGCCGGGGCCGATGAAGGTGATGCCGGCCTCGCGGGCGGCGAGTGCGAGCTCGGGGTTCTCGGAAAGGAAGCCGTAGCCGGGGTAAATGGCGTCGGCGCCGCTCTCGACGGCCACCCGGATGATCTCGCTCACGGTCAGGTATGCCCTGACGGGGTGCCCGGGTTCGCCGATCTGGTACGCCTCATCTGCCTTCAGGCGATGCAGCGAATTCCGGTCTTCGAACGGATAGACGGCGACGGTTTTCGCGCCGAGTTCATACGCTGCACGAAACGCGCGAATCGCGATTTCTCCGCGGTTGGCAACAAGAATCTTCGTGAACATACAGACCTTTCAGGAGGCGACGGGCACACAGCTGGCGGTTAGGTTCTCTAAGACTAGTGAAGGTAACGTATCTACTTGTGCACGTACTAAGCGTTAGCTCCCTCAAGGGAGGAGTAGGCAAGACCACAGTGACCCTGGGTCTGGCGTCTGCTGCCTTCGCCCGCGGCGTACGGACCCTGGTCGTCGATATCGACCCGCAATCGGATGTCTCGACCGGCATGGACATCGAGGTCGCCGGCCACCTGAACATCGCCGACGTGCTCGCCTCCCCCAAAGAAAAGATCGTTCGCGCCGCCATCGTGCCGAGCGGCTGGACCCGTGGCCAGCAGGGCACGATCGACGTCATGATCGGCAGCCCGTCCGCCATCAACTTCGACGGGCCGCACCCGAGCATCCGCGACATCTGGAAGCTCGAGGAAGCCCTGTCCACGGTCGAGAAAGACTACGACCTGGTGCTGATCGACTGCGCACCCTCCCTCAACGCCCTGACCCGCACGGCGTGGGCGGCGAGCGACCGCGTCGCCGTCGTCACCGAGCCCGGCCTGTTCTCGGTCGCCGCCGCCGACCGCGCCCTGCGCGCGATCGAGGAGATCCGCCGCGGACTCAGCCCCCGCCTCCAGCCGCTCGGCATCATCGTGAACCGTGCCAGGATCGCCTCCCTCGAGCACCAGTTCCGGATCAAGGAACTGCGCGACATGTTCGGCCCGCTCGTACTCAGCCCCCAGCTGCCGGAGCGCACGTCGCTCCAGCAGGCGCAGGGCGCTGCGAAGCCGCTGCACACCTGGCCGGGCGACAGCGCGCAGGAGATGGCGCGTTACTTCGACCAGCTGCTCGACCGCATCCTGCGCACCGCGCGCATCGGCGAGTACGCCGAGCAGCGCTGACCGCTCCCCCAGTCCGGGGCGCATTCTCACGCTCGATTGCGGTCAAACACCTTCCCAGGCGGGATGACGGTGTCTTGTCCGCAACTCGCTCGCGGGCGACGCGATAAGGCGGATGCCCTTCCGGCAAGCCAGTCGTGCTGGCGGGCCGGTCCTGCTGGAGGGTTAGGAGACCTTGCGGGACAGCCGGCGGAGGGCGAGTTCGTCTGACGGGTCTGAAGGCTGCGAGTCGAGCTCGACGAGGGTGGTCTCGACCTCGCGCAGGACCTTGCCCACGGCGATTCCGAAGACGCCCTGGCCGCGGCTGACGAGATCGATGACCTCGTCGTTGGAGGTGCAGAGATAGACGCTCGCGCCGTCGCTCATGAGCGTCGTCTGGGCGAGGTCGCTGACCCCTGACTCGCGGAGCCTGATTGACGGCCGTGCGGATCTGCTGGAGCGAGATGCCGGTGTCGAGGAGGCGCTTGACGAGCTTGAGGACGAGGATGTCGCGAAAGCCGTAGAGCCGCTGGGTGCCGGATCCGGTCGCACCGCGAACCGTCGGCTCGACGAGTTCGGTGCGGGCCCAGTAGTCGAGCTGGCGATAGGTGATGCCTGCGGCACGGGCGGCGACGGCGCCACGGTACCCGGAATTCTCGTCGAGGTCCGGCATGCCGTCGGTGAACAGGAGTCCGTCACCGTAGCGCGAGGCGTCGTCACGCTTGCTGAGCTCGCTCATACGATCGCCTCTCGGAATGGGTGCGGCGCGAACCGCATGTGCAACGCTACCGAGGTACTGGACCCAGGCCCGGACATCCGACCGAACACCTCGGCGTGTCGTGCGACTGGTGTCGGTGGGGTTCGTCCGGGTTGGATTCGGTCCGGCGGCGCTTCTGGCAGTCTACGACTAACTGGTGAGGCGGCCGAGCGCAGATCGGATCAGGCTGCCCCGGATGACCTCGAAATTGCCCGCGATCTCGACGGCCATTTCGGCGGCCTTCGCCCGGCTCGACGCGTCCCTGCGCCGGGACAGCGGCACGAGGGCACTCTCGATCAGCCCCAGTTCGCGCTCTGCCGCACCGCGGAAGCCGCGCAGGTGCCTCGGTTCGATCCCGCTGTGCTGAAGGTCGACAAGGGCGCGCAGGACTCCGAGCGCGTCGTCGCCGTAGACATCCGCCGGAAGGATGATCGATGCGGAGACCGCGTCGTGCAGCAGGGCGGCGGATGCCCCGGCCTCGCGGATG
Source organism: Cryobacterium breve (assembly GCF_027594785.1). Taxonomy (GTDB): domain Bacteria; phylum Actinomycetota; class Actinomycetes; order Actinomycetales; family Microbacteriaceae; genus Cryobacterium; species Cryobacterium breve_A. The sequence continues at coordinate 111,724 of NZ_CP075584.1, read as the reverse complement.
AGTTCGTCCCGGCTGAGGCGTCGCTCGGTCGACAGCATCGACGGACCCGGTGTCACTCCGCCGGGCAACGTCGGCGAATTGCCGGCGTCGAGGTCATCGAGGTAACCGCGGATGACTTTGAGCGGAAGGTACAGGTCGCGTTGCATCGACAGGATCAGGCGGAGCCGGTCGAGGTCGCTCGCGCAGAACTTGCGGTAGCCGGATTCGGTGCGCGCGGGAGAGACGAGCCGCTGCTCCTCGAGGAAGCGCAGCTTCGACGGGGTGAGGTCGGGGAAATCCGGGGTCAGGCGAGCGAGCACCTGTCCGATGCTGAGCAGCGACGTCGCACCCGGCTGCCTTGCCTGGGCGGAGGACGCAGCCACTACTCGCTCGCCTGTGGCGCCAGGTCGAGTCGCGAGGCGTAGAACGTGAGCCGGAACTTGCCGACCTGGACTTCATCCCTGTCGTGGAGCGCTGCGGTTTCGATGCGCACTCCCTCGAAATAGGTGCCGTTCAGGGAGACGAGGTCCTTGACCTCGAACGAGGTTCCGTGGCGGAGGAACTCGGCATGGCGGCGGGACACGGTCACGTCGTCGAGGAAGATGTCCGCGTGCGGGTGCCGACCGACGGTCGTCACATCCGCGTCGAGCAGAAAGCGCGCTCCCGAGTTGGGACCGCGACGAACGACGAGAAGAGCAGACCCGGAGGGGAGGGCCGAAATGGCTTCCTGCTCCTCGGCCGTCACGTCATTGTCGACGGCGGCGAGCTGGGCCGCGAAGCCCTGACTGAACGTCATCGTCGTGTCGGTGCCGGAATATTCTTCGGGCGCGGCCTTACGCTGGCTCTCATCTGGCTTTTTGGAATCAATCACCGGTACACCTCCTACCTTTCAATCGTATCCGATCGAATGGGCGCTATGACCCGCGGAAGCCGAATCACCCGAGCAGTCTGGACGGCGTAGATGATTCCGGCCCACCAATACAGGAATGCGCCCCAGATTCCGAAGGCCCAGCCGATCGGAAGGGACCACCAGCCGAGCATCGGGAACGCCTGGCCGAGCATGACGAGCGGCAGGGCATAGAAGAGGCAGAAGGTCGCGGCCTTGCCGAGCAGGTTGACCGGGAGCGGACCGTAGCCGTGGTTCGCGAGGACGATCCCGAGGCCGAGCAGGAACACGTCCCTGCCGATCACGATGAGGACGATCCACCAGGGCACGAGGTCACGCCAGGCCAGGCCGAGGAGGGCCGCGAAAATGTAGAGCCGGTCGGCCGCGGGGTCGAGCAGCTGGCCGAGCCGGGTGATCTGGTTGAAGCGCCGCGCGATCACGCCGTCGAGGTAATCGGTGAGGCTCGCGACGAGGAGCACGAGGAGGGCCCAGGCATCGGCGCCGCGAACGAGGAGCACGAGGAAGACCGGGACGAGGGCGAGCCGGAGGGCGCTCAGCAGGTTGGGCAGGGTCAGAACCCTGGAACTGATGATGGGTACTTCCGCCCCTGCCATTGTGCGAGTCTACCGATGCGCCAGCGCTCTACGGAATGCGCCGTTTCGCGGGTCGCGCCGTGTCCTCGCCCTCCGCCGCGGTACCGACCTTCCCTCCACCCCTGCTGCGTTCGACGCTGCGCCGGAGCGCCTCCATCAGGTCGAGGACCTCACCGCCGGCCGACTCCTCTTCTGCGCCGTCCCCCGCCTCCCCCGCCTCGGCCGCCTCGACCGTCTCGCCGGCCGCGAGCTTGGCTTCGATGAGTTCCCTGAGCTGATCCTGGTAGTCGTCGCGGTAGTCCTGGGGGGTGAAGTCGGAGGAGAAGGACTCGACGAGTGCCGCCGAGAGTTCAAGCTCCTGCCGCGAGATCTTCGTCGATTCGGCGAGGGCGGGGAAGTCCGCCTCCCGCACCTCGTCGCTCCAGAGCAGGGCCTGCAGGAGCAGCACGTCACCGCGGACCCGGAGCGCACCGAGCCGGGTCTTCTGGCGGAGTGCGAACCGCACGATCGCGGTGCGGTCGCTCGCCTCGAGCGCCCGCCGCAGCAGGACGTACGCCTTGGGCGATGCGCCGTCCGGCTCGAGGAAATAGCTCTTCTCGAAGAGCATCGGGTCGAGCTGCTCGCTCGGGACGAACTCGACGACGTCGATCTCCCTGCTCTTCTCTGCCGGGAGCCTGCGGAGCTCCTCCTCGGTGAGCACGACCGTGTTCTCGCCGTCGTCGTACGCCTTGTCGATATGGGCGTAGTCAACGACCCGGCCGCAGCGCGAGCACCGCCGCTGGTATCGGATGCGTCCGCCGTCGGCGTCATGGACCTGGTGCAACGGGGTGTCGTGGTCTTCCGTGGCGCTGTAGACCTTGACGGGCACGTTGACGAGGCCGAAGGTGATGGAACCTTTCCAGATCGATCGCATGGGAAACAGTAGACACCGCATCCGTTCGGCGTACTAGCCGGAACCGGGGCTCGCGGGCATGCTGGTGGCACGCAGGCGGAACAATGGCGGGAGAATCGGCCCGGGAGGGAAGCCAGATGGACGAGACGACGAGCCAGGTCGTGTCCGTGGACGGTCACCGGATCACGCTCACGCACCTCGACAAGGTGCTGTATCCCGAGACCGGCACCACGAAAGCGGATGTCCTCGGGTACTACGCCGCGATCGCCGAGGTGCTCGTGCCGCACGCAGCGAACCGGGCGGCGACGCGGAAGCGCTGGGTGCACGGGGTCGGAACGCCGGAGAAGCCGGAGAAGATGTTCTTCCAGAAGAACCTCGAGGAGTCCGCGCCGGGCTGGGTGCAGCGCCACTCGATCGAGCACACCGACCACACGAACGTGTACCCGCTCGTGAACGACGTCGCGACCCTGACCTGGCTCGGTCAGATGTCGGCGCTCGAGCTCCACGTTCCGCAATGGCAGTTCGGGAGGGACGGCAGCCGGCGCAACCCGGACCGGCTCGTGCTCGACCTCGACCCCGGCGAGGGCGTCACCCTCCCGGAGTGCGCGGACGTGGCCAGGCTCGCCCGCGCCATCCTGCGCGACATGGGACTCGACCCCTTTCCGGTCACGAGCGGCAGCAAGGGGATCCATCTCTATGCCGCGCTCGACCTGACCCACACCTCCGACGAGATCTCCCAGGTCGCGCACGAGCTGGCCAGGGCGCTCGAAGCCGACCACCCCGACCTCGTCGTGAGCGACATGAAGAAGTCGATCCGGGGCGGCAAGGTGCTCGTGGACTGGAGCCAGAACAACGCGGCGAAGACCACGATCACGCCCTATTCCCTGCGGGGAACGTTCCGCCCGATGGTCGCGATGCCGCGCACCTGGCGGGAGCTCGCCGAGCCCGGCCTCGCCCAGCTCGACTACCGGCAGGCGCTGAGCCGGGTCGAGCACGGCGGCGATCCGCTCGCTGCCCTGCTCGGCGCGCACGACTCCGGCCGTCGCGACACCGGCGGATCAGGAGCCGGGCCGGAAGCCGGAGCGGGCGACCCGGAACCGGGAGCGGGCGAGGGAGCGCCCGCCGGGGACCCCGCACGCGGGGACCGGCTCGCGGCCTACCGCAGCAAACGCACGGCAGGGCGCACCCCGGAGCCGGTGCCGGGGCCCGGCGCGGGCGTCGGGAATTCCGCGGCCGCGGGACCGGGCGCCACGGCCGCCGGCGGGCACAGCTTCGTGATCCAGGAACACCACGCCCGGAACCTGCACTACGACTTCCGCCTCGAGCACGAGGGCGTCCTGGCGTCGTGGGCGCTCCCCCGCGGCGTGCCGACCGATCCGGCGAAGAACCGCCTCGCCGTGCGCACCGAAGATCATCCCCTGGAGTACGGCGCCTTCGAGGGCGTGATCCCGGCCGGCGAGTACGGCGCAGGCACCGTGTCGATCTGGGACAGCGGCACCTATGACCTCGAGAAGTGGCGGGACGACGAGGTCATCGCGACGCTCCACGGCGAGCCGGGCGGCGGCCTCGACGGCGCCCGCCGGTTCGCGCTCATCCGCACGAACGCCCGGGACCAGGGCGCACACGACCGGTCGGCCCAGAACTGGCTCATCCACCTGATGAAGCCGAAGGCCGGATCCCGGCCGGCGCAGGAGCGGACTGCGGCAGCACGGACCTCCTCAGCACAGTCCGCTGCGGCACAGTCCGCCGCGGCACAGTCCGTCGCGGCGCAGACCGCGGGGTCGGAGTCGACCCGGACGACGGCGACCGGACCGGGAGCGACGGACGGGGAGGGCGGGCCCGGAGTCGGCGCGTCCCCGACCGCGACCCCCGCCGATCCCGGAGTGCGACCGGATGCGAGCCCGATCGGCCGGTACTCGCCGATGCTCGCGACGGCCGGATCGGCCGCGGACCTCGTCACGGACATCCGCTGGGCGTTCGAACCGAAGTGGGACGGGATCCGGGCACTCGCCTACCTCTCAACGGCCGGCACCGAACGACCGGTGCGCCTGTTCACCCGCGCGGGCAACGACGTGACGGAGGCATACCCCGAGCTGCTCGCGGCGCTTCCGGACTCGGTCGACGCGGCCAGTGCGGTGCTCGACGGCGAGATCGTCGCCCTCGACAGGTCCGGGAGGCCGAACTTCGGCCTGCTGCAGAGCCGGATGCACCTGACCCGGCGCACGGTGGCCGCGGCCGCCGCCGCGACCCCGGTGCAGTACCTCGTCTTCGACGTGCTCGAGCACGAGGGCAGCGACCTGAACCGCACCCCCGTATTCCGTTCGGCGGACCATCCTCGAATCGCTCGTCTCGGGCGATGGCCCGGTGCAGCTCTCGCCGGACCTGCCCGGTGACGCGCAGGACGCGCTGCGGGTGAGCCGCGAACTCGGGCTCGAGGGCATCGTCGCGAAAGACGCCGACGCCGGCTACGACGGCGGAAGACGCTCCCGGTCGTGGATCAAGGTCAAGCATCACCGGGCGCAGGAGGTCGTGATCGGCGGCTGGCGTACCGGGAACGGGAACCGGGCCAGGTCGCTCGGCTCCCTGCTGCTCGGGATCCCCTCTGAGACGGGCCTCGACTATATCGGGAGGGTCGGCACGGGCTTCCGCGACCGCGACCTGGCCGCGCTGCGGTCCCGTCTGGACACGCTGGCCCAGGCGGAGAATCCGTTCACGGCCGTTCCCGCGGCGGACGTTCGGGACGCGCACTGGGTGCGGCCCGTTCTCGTGGGCGAGGTCGACTACCTCGAGTGGACCTCGGACGGCCGGTTGCGGCATCCGTCGTGGCGGGGCTGGCGTCCGGACAAGGCGCCGGACGAGGTCGTGCGCGAGGACTGAGTGTCCGGCTACCGCGCCGGTTTCGCCGGCCGCGGGGGCTTCCGGAACGCGTGGCGGCCTGGGGAAGGCCTCGCGCATGTGATCGGAAGAGAGGTAGTCGCCGACGCCGATCATGATGAGGCTGAACAGGATCTGCTCGCTGACCATCCACAACGGATACAGGCCGGGGATCGCGGCGAGGACGAGGGTGATCACCGGGAAGATCTTGCTGAACAGCCGGAGCCGCAGGTAGGCCCAGTAGAAGCCTTTCTGCGCCCGCCAGGCGAAGTAGAGGAGGGTGAGCGTCATCGCGAGCACGACGAAGGTGCGCATCCAGACCGAGGACGGAATCTCGGCGCCGCCGAGGAACAGCACGACCGCGACGACGACCGCGGCAGCGCCGAGGACCAGTTCCGCGGCGAGGAGCCACAGGATCGCGACGAAGGTGCGCCGGGTCCTGGGGTGCCTGCGCATCTCGGGCGCAATGGTGTATTCCACAGATCGCCCACCGGCGACCCGGTCGATCCTGAGGAACAACGGTTCCAGTTTCATGATTCCTCCGGGTGTCAACGGTAGCGGGTCGCACGCGGCGCGGTGCTTGCAATCGGTCGCCGGTGCCGGAGAGCAGCACCGGGCGTACGCTTCGGACATGGACCCGTTCATCGAGTGCCTCTGGATCATGTTCGTCTCCTGCGTTGTCGCCGGGGCGCTCTCCCTCGTCACCGGGGACATCTCCTGGGTCGGCCCGCAGGCTGTCCCCCGGTCGGAACACCACCCCGTACGGAGGGTGCGGTGATGGGCACGCAGACAGACCGGCTGCGCGCGATGTACGCCGGCGGACACGGGAACGCCACGGCGAGACGCTTTGCCCGGTGGTGGAACCGGGCGTTGCGCCTCGGGCTCCTGCCGCCGCGCTGGGTCTCCCTCGAGGTCGTCGGGCGACGCAGCGGACAGATGACCCGGTTCCCGATCGGGATGGCCGACGTGGCCGGCCAGTGGTACCTCGTGTCGATGCTCGGCGAGTGCAACTGGGTTCGGAACGTGCGCGCGGCCGGTGGCCGCGCGACGCTCCGCCGGCGCACGGCGCGCCCGGTCTGGCTCGTCGAGGTGCCGGCCGCGGAACGCGCGCCGATCCTGAAACGCTTCGTGGAGAAGGCCCCCGGCGGGCGCCCGCACATCCCCGTTGAACGGCACGAACCCGTTGCGGCCTTCGAGGCGATCGCCGCGGACCACCCCGTCTTCCGGGTGCTTCCCGCCGTTTGACGCACACGGGTCAGGGCACACGGGTCGGGGCGAACGGGTCAGGGCGAACGGGTCAGGCGCGCGACTCCGGCGAGCGGGCGTCCGCGGCGGGTCCGCCGGCATCCGCCCCGTCGAGGCGGGCGCGCAGGGCCGGCCAGCTCTGGGCGAACCCGGGGTGCAGAGGCAGCTTCTCGATGAGCTCGGTCGGCACCCACCGGAGTGCGATGCTCTCCCGGTCGCTGATCACGGGCTCGAAGGGTGCGAGGGCGCGCACGACGACCGTCGTGTAGGACCAGAAGCCGAGGTCGAGCACCGAGCTGAACTGCAGGCTGACGAGTTCTGCGGGTACGCCGGCCTCCTCATTCGCCTCGCGGGAGCGCGGCTTCGAGGGCGGTCTCGTGCTCGTGGCGGGCACCGCCGGGGAGTCCCCAGGTGTCGCCGTTGTGGCTCCACGCGGCGCGGTGCTGCATGAGCACCCCGAGTTCGGCGTGGTGCACGAGCAGCCCGGCCGCTCCGAATCGTCCCCAGAACCTGCGACCGTCCGGCGCGAAGACCCACTCGTCACCGTTTCCCGTCATGCACCCAGCATGCTGCATCGGGCCGGGAATCGCCCTACAGCGTCCGAATGTCGCACAGTCCGGACTGCGCTGCTCTCTCGAGCGGCCTGCCGAAGGCCAGAGGGCCAGAGACTCAGAGGCTCAAAGGCTCAAAGGCTCAGAGGGCGACGATGGTGTGCAGCGGGGTGGTGCCGAGGCGGTCGCGGCCGAGGAGCTCGGTGAGCTCGAGCACGACGCCGACGCCGGTCAGCCGGTAGCCGGCCCTCCGGACGAGCCGGGAGGTCGCCGCGATCGTTCCGCCGGTCGCGAGCACATCGTCGAGGACGAGCACACGGGAGCCCTCCGGCAGCTGGCCGATCTCGAGCTCGAGGCAGGCCGAACCGTACTCGAGGTCGTAGTTCTCCGAAATGACGGAGCCGGGCAGCTTGCCGCCCTTGCGCACGGCGAGCACGGATGCCCCTGCCGCGTATCCGACGGCCGCCGCAAGCAGGAAACCCCGCGCTTCGATGCCCGCGACCGCGTCGAACTGCCCGTGGAACCGCTCGGCGAGTTCGTCGATGAGCGCCCGGAAGGCCACGGCGTCGGCGAAGACGGGATTGAGGTCACGGAAGAGGATGCCCGTCTCCGGGAAGTCCTGGTAGGACGCGAGGAGGGCGGTCACATGGTCGGCTGCTGGTGTTGGCACCGGTCAAGCCTAGGCGGTCCCGTGCAGGAGGCCCGCTTTCAGCCCCCTGTCCGGGGCGGCACCGGGGTCCGGAGCGAGTGCCGCGATCGGTTCCGGCGCCGGAAGCGATGCGTCGCCGGACATCGCCTCCGCGACGGCCGTGAGGAAGTGGATCACGGCGCGGCGCTGTGCGGGATCGAGCCCTTCCGCCGCTGCGAACATCCGGTCGTGCACGGCGCCGAGCGCGCGTCGCACCTCCTGGTGGGCCGCGGACGTCGCATACAGCAGCTGCACCCGCCCGTCGACGGCGTGCGCCTCGCGCCGGATGTGCCCGGTCCTGGACAGGCGCGCGAGCAATTTCGCCGTCGCGGCGCTCGAGATGCCCAGGTAGACGCTCAGGTCTTTCGGGCTGACGGGCGTGCGCCGGGCCTCCCCCTGGATCAGGTGCCTGATGGCGAGGAGGTCTGTCTCGTTGACCGCGAGCTGGGCCTGGGCGCGCTGGCGCATCGCGGCATCCGCCGCGCGGAACACCCGGAGAGCCGCGAGCACGTCGCGCGGCCTGGTCTCACCCGTCGCACTCGTCGAACGCGCCGCACGCGCAGCACCGCTGACGACAGGGGCCGGCCAGAAGGTCGGCTCCGGCGACGAAGTCGGAGAAGTGGCTCGTTCGGGCATTGCTCCATGCTAGCCTCACATTTAGCTAACTTGGTTAGCAACTTTTACGGGTATGGTGACGGGAAGGTCAGGAGGGGCGATGCACGTTGTGGACCACGCGGTCGAACTCGTCGTGCTGCTCGACGAAGCGGGGCGCTCGATCGGCACGGCGCCCAAGAGCACGATGCACGACGCAGACACCGCGCTCCACCTCGCTTTCTCCGTCTATGTCTTCAACCAACGCGGAGAGGTGCTGATCACCCGGCGTGCGCTCGGCAAGCGCACCTGGCCGGGGGTCTGGACCAACTCGTTCTGCGGGCACCCGCTTCCCGGCGAATCGCAGCAGGACGCCATCGCTCGTCGTGGCCAGTACGAACTCGGCCTCGACCTCGTGGACCTCTTTGTGACCCTGCCGCTGTTCCGCTACCGGGCGACGGATGCGAGCGGCGTCGTCGAAAACGAAATCTGCCCGGTCTACCGGGCGACAGCACACACCAACCCCGTTCCCAACCCCGACGAGGTCGCCGAGTACGTGTGGACAGACCCCGCGACCCTGCGCGCGAGCGCACTCTCCAGTCCCTGGGCGTTCAGCCCGTGGATGGTGCTCCAACTGAAGGAGTTGACATTCGATGCCTGAGATCGCGCACGTCGAAGTAGAGACCGAACTCCAGCGCTTCTTCGCCGCGGCCCGACTGCGGGCGAGCGACTACGGGCAGCACTACGTGGCGCTCTGGGATGCTCTCGAGCATGCGAGCAGCGGCGGCAAGCGGGTGCGACCCGCGCTCGTGCTTGCCGCGTACTCCGGGCTCGGCGGTAAGGACATGTCCCTCGCTGTCCCCGTCGCCGTGAGCTTCGAACTGCTGCACACCGCCTTCGTCATCCACGACGACGTGATCGACCGCGACCTGCACCGGCGCGGCGTCGCGAACGTCGCGGGACGATTCACCGAACGAGCACTTGCGCACGGCGCCGACGACACCCAGACCGGCGCCTGGGCGACCACCGCAGCGATCCTCGCCGGCGATCTCGCGCTGAGCGAAGCCCACCGCGCACTCGCCCTCCTGCCGCTCGATCGCGAACAGCGAGGCCGGCTGCTCGACCTGCTCGACCGGGCCGTCTTCGTGTCGGCCGCCGGCGAACTGGCGGACGTCACGAACACCGTTTCCAAGCATCCGTTGTCGGTCGAGGAGGTCACGTCCACCCTCGAGCAGAAGACCGCCGTCTACTCGTTCGAGGCGCCCCTGATGGCCGGGGCCGTGCTCGCGGAGGCGAGCGCGGAGGCGATCGACGTGCTCGGACGCTTCGGCCGGCTCGTCGGCGTCGCCTTCCAGCTGACCGACGACATCCTCGGCGTGTTCGGAGACCCGGCTCGCACCGGGAAGAGCGTGCTGACCGACCTGCGCGAGGGCAAGCAGACCTCACTGATCTCCTACGCCGGCGCCACGAGCCTCTGGCCCGCGATCGCCCCGTTCGTCGGCAAGAACGACCTCACCGAAGACGAGGCCGGCGAGGCACGCGCGCTGCTCCGCGAGTGCGGCGCCCTGCAGTCCACGGATGAACTCGCGATCGACCACGCCCGCCGGGCCGTCGAGGCCCTCGACACCCCCGCCATCCCGGATGTCCTCAGGCATACCCTGACCCAGCTCGCCGACACCTCCGTGAATCGCGTTCGATGACCGACACCCGGCGCGGCGCGCGCACTACCCCCAACGAATCCCGACCTGTCCGTCGCACAGGGAGCGCCCGGCACGTCGAGCGAGCCCGGCCGTCAGGCACCGGCGAGCGGCCCCCAGCTCGAGAAGTACACCGCTGCGGCCCTCGCGAGTGCGGCGCAGGTCATCGGCGCCTATTCGACGTCGTTCGGTCTCGCCTGCCGCCTGCTCGGGCCGAGGGAACGCAGCCAGGTCACCTCGATCTACGCGCTCGTGAGGGTCGCAGACGAAATCGTCGACGGCGCGGCCAGCCAGGCCGGGCTCCCGGACGCGGCCCAGCGTGCAGCCCTCGACGGACTCGAGGCAGAGACCCTGCGGGCGATCGAAACCGGCTTCAGTACCAACCTCATCGTGCACGCCTTCGCGGACACCGCCCGGGCGACCGGCATCGATGCCCGGCTCACGGCACCGTTCTTCGCCTCGATGCGGCGCGACCTCGATCCGGCCCCCTTCGACGCCGCCGGCATCGCCGAATACATCTACGGATCAGCAGAGGTCGTCGGGCTGATGTGCCTGCGCTCATTCCTGCAGCAGGCAGAACGCACCGACGAGGAACTCCGGTTGCTCGCGGCCGGGGCCCGCAGCCTCGGCGCGGCATTTCAGAAGGTCAACTTCCTCAGGGACATCGCCACCGACCGGGATGACCTCGGACGCAACTACTTTCCCGGGGTCAACCTGCTCACCATGACCGACGCCGAGAAGAACCTCCTGCTCGACGACATGGATGCCGACCTCGACGCTGCGGCGCGGTCGTTGCCGTTGCTCCCGCTCGGCAGCCGGCGCGCCGTCGCGACGGCGCACGGCCTCTTCGCGAGCCTCGCGGTCAAGCTCCGCGAGACCCCCGCACGCGCACTATTGAGCACCCGCATTCGGGTGCCGGATCCGGAGAAACTCATGATCGCCCTCGGCGCAGCATTCGGTCCAGGAGCGTGGAAGAAGTGACCCCGCTCTCCACAGGAAACACTGCAGCACACAGCGAGGGCCGCAGCGGTGGCCACACCATCGTGATCGGCGGCGGCATCGCCGGCCTCGCGAGCGCAGCACTTCTCGCCCGCGACGGCCAGCGGGTCACCCTGCTCGAGGCCGGCGACACGCTCGGCGGCCGTGCGGGCACCTGGACGGACCAGGGTTTCCGGTTCGAGACCGGACCGTCCTGGTACCTGATGCCGGGCGTCTTCGACCACTTCTTCCGGCTCTTCGGCTCGAGTTCCGCCGAGCAGTTCGAACTTCGCCGCCTCGACCCCGGCTACCGGGTCTACTTCGAGGACACAGCAGACCCGATCGACGTCCGTGCGGAACGTGCGGACAACATCGCCCTCTTCGAGAGCATCGAACCGGGAGCGGGGGCCGCCCTTGACCGGTACCTGGACTCCGCGGAGGACACCTACCGGATGGCCGTGAGCCGCTTCCTCTACACGAGCTTCCAGTCGTTCCGGCCGCTGCTGGTCCGGGACGTGCTCACCCGCATCGGCCGGCTGGCCCGGTTGCTCCTGCAGCCGCTCGACAAGTTCGTCGCAGGCTTCGTGACAGACCCGCGGCTGCGGCAGGTGCTCGGCTACCCCGCCGTGTTCCTCGGCTCCTCACCCGACCAGACGCCGTCGATGTATCACCTGATGAGTCACCTCGACCTCGCCGACGGCGTGCTCTATCCCCTGGGCGGCTTCACCCGCCTGATCGACAGCATCGCGGACCTGGCCAGGGCCGAGGGCGTCGAAGTGATCACGGGCGCGCGGGTCACGTCCATCACGACCACGCCGGGAACCCGGCCGGGGGCGTCGAAGCGGCTGCGGGCATCCGTCTCCGGGGTCAGCTACGTCGACAGGGCGGGCACCACCGTGCGGCTCGCCGCCGACCGGGTGGTCTCGGCGGCCGACCTGCACCACACCGAGACCGAGCTTCTTCCCGAGCCGCTGCAGAGCTACCCGGAGTCGTGGTGGCAGCACCGGGTGTCCGGGCCGGGCGCCGTGCTCGTGCTGCTCGGCGTGACCGGCGAATTGCCGAAACTGCAGCACCACACCCTCCTGTTCACCAGCGACTGGGGCGAGAACTTCGGCCGCATCTTCGGGAAGACGCCGAGTGTCGCGTCGCCGGCGTCGTTCTACGTGTGCATGCCGAGTGCGACAGACCCCGGCGTGGCGCCGGACGGCTCCTCGAACCTGTTCCTGCTCGTGCCGATCCCGGCGGACCCCGGACTCGGCCACGGCGGCATCGACGGAGCGGGCTCCCCGGCCATCGAGGCGATCGCCGACGACGCCATCGGGCAGCTCGCTGACTGGGCGGGCATCCCCGACCTCGCCGACCGGATCGTCGTTCGCCGCACGATCGGGCCCGGCGACTTCGCCGACGACCTCAACTCCTGGCGCGGCGGGGCACTCGGCCCTGCGCACACCCTCAAGCAGAGCGCGTTCTTCCGCGGCTCGAACGTCTCCTCGAAGGTCGACGGGCTCTACTATGCCGGCGGCACGACGATTCCGGGGATCGGACTGCCGATGTGCCTGATCAGTGCGGAGATCCTCTTGAAGAGGATGCGCTCGGACACGAGCACGGGACCGCTCGCGGAGCCCCTGCCCCGGCGCGGGAGCGTTCCCGTTCCCGTGCGGGTCACGGTGCCGCTGCACCCGGAATCCGACGGGATCGCCGGATCGGCCGGGCCTGCTGGTTCGTCCGGCGCTTCCGGGTTCGGTGCGCCGAGCGCATCGTGAGCCTGGCCTATCTGCTGAGCCTGCTCGTCTCGCTCGGCGCGATGGTGCTGCTCGACTGGCGGTTCCGGCTGTTCTTCTGGCTCGACGCACGCCGGGCCGCCGCGGTTCTCACGATCGGCGTGGTCTTCCTGCTGGTCTGGGACCTGAGCGGAATCGGCCTGGGCATCTTCTACCGGGGCGAGACCGGGCTGATGACCGGCGTGCAGCTCGCGCCGGAGCTTCCGCTCGAGGAACTCTTCTTCCTCACGTTCCTCTGCTACCTGACGATGAACGCGGTTCACGGGGCAGAACGGATTCTGCACCGCGGGCGGAACGCATGAGTTACGTCCTGCTCGACCTGGTCTTCCTCGGCGGAGCCCTGCTCGTGACGTTCACGGCGGTGCTGGTGCGGCGCCGCCAGCTGTCGCGCCAGAACGTCTGGGCCGTTTGCGTCGCCCTCGTCGTCGTGCTGCTCCTGAGCGCGTTCTTCGACAACGTGATGATCGGCGTCGGCCTGGTCGCCTACGACCCCGCCCGGATCTCCGGGCTGAAGATCGGCCTCGCTCCGATCGAAGACTTCGCCTATCCCGTCGCCGTCGCACTCCTGCTCCCCGCACTCTGGACCCTGTTCCCCGCGCGAAGGGCCCCGGGCCGGGCCCCGGGCGGACGCCGGCAGCACGACGGAAGCGCGCCGGGCGCCGGTGCCGATACCGGCACCGATCCGGGTACCGTTACAAGTACAAACACAGGCATTGGCACTGGCACTGGCGGCACACACACCAGCACCGGTGCGAACAACAGCACCAGCACCAGCACCCGATCGTCCGGAGGGAACCGATGAGCAACATCCGCCCGACGACGCTCTGGAAGACCAGGCAGGTGCTGCTGTCGTCGCGTCCGCTCAGCTGGATCAACACGGCGTACCCCTTCGCGGCCGCGTACATCGTGACGACCGGTCGGGTCGACGCGCTGCTCGTCGTCGGCACGCTGTTCTTCCTGATTCCCTACAACCTGCTGATGTACGGGATCAACGACGTGTTCGACTACGAGTCCGACCTGCGCAACCCGCGGAAGGGTGGCGTCGAGGGTGCGATGCTCGACCCGGCCCTGCACCGCACGGTGCTGCTGTCCGGGATCGTCACGGCGGTGCCCGTGCTCGGCGCGATGCTCGTGCTGGCCGGCACCGGGCATCCGCTGTCCTGGCTGGTGCTCGCGGTGAGCCTCTTCGCCGTTGCCGCATACTCCGTGCCGGTGCTCCGGTTCAAGGAACGTCCGGTCGTCGACTCCGTGACCTCGAGCACGCACTTCGTGAGCCCCGCGGTCTACGGACTCGTCGTCGCCGGCGCGGTCTGGACGCCGGGACTGGTCGCCCTGCTCGCCGCGTTCTTCCTCTGGGGCATGGCCAGCCACGCCTTCGGCGCCGTGCAGGACGTCGTTCCGGACCGGGAGGGCGGAATCGCCTCGATCGCGACCGCGCTCGGCGCCGCGCGCACGGTGCGCCTCGCGATCGGCTGCTGGGCCGCTGCCGGACTGCTGATGCTCGCGACCGGCTGGCCCGGCCTGCTCGGAGCCGTGCTCGCCGTGCCGTACATCGCGGCCGCGTGGCCGTTCCGGTCGGTGAGCGACGCACGCGCCGAAACCGCGAACGCCGGCTGGAAGCGTTTCCTGTGGCTGAACTTCTTCTCCGGTTTCTGCGTGACGATGTTGTTGATCGCCTGGGCGCTGCTCTGAGCAGTGCGGGGCGGGGCGGCTTCTCGCGTCGTCTCGGCGCGGTGCGCGTCAGTCGGGTTGGCCGGGGCGCACTGCGAAACGCAGGACCACAGCGCCGCTGAGGCTCCCCAGGCCTCACGCGGGCCCTCGTCCTGCGTTTCGCGTGGGCGCTGGCGAGAATCCGACGCCGGGCGCCACCCGACGCGCGCCGAGCGGATGCTCCGGCACCGGCATCCGCCCGGCCGCCGCCGCTTTCGAAACGCAGGACCACAGCGCCGCAGAGGCTCCCCAGGCCTCACGCGGGCCTTCGTCCTGCGTTTCGCACGTGCGCCGGTGAGTGGATGCCGGATCGCCGGCATCCACACCCGCGCACCTGGTCGTAGAGTCGAGGGATGGAACCCCTGACGACGGCGCGCGTGGACAGCTGGGCGTGGGCAGTGCGGATGTTCAAGACCCGGTCGCTCGCCACAGCCGCGTGCCGGGCCGGTCACGTCAGGGTGAACGGCGAACGGGCGAAATCGGCGCAACCGGTGCACATCGGAGACGAGGTGCGGGTGCGGTCGAGCGGGTTCGACCGGGTGCTCGTCGTCTCGAAGATCGTGAACAAGCGGGTCGGCGCGCTCGTCGCCGCCGAGTGCTTCGTGGACAAGACCCCGCCGCCCCCGCCGCGCGAGGAGGTCGCGCTCGTCCCGATGCGGGACCGCGGCGCCGGGCGTCCGACCAAGCGGGAACGCCGCGACATCGACAAACTGCGCGCGACCGAGCGACTCGACCCCGAGGACTGGCCGGAGAACGACTGACCCTCCCCCGGCATCCGTTCGCCGCCGCCCGCTCGGTCAGGGCGCGAGGTCGGGGAGGGTGCTGATTCCGAAGTGCTCGCGCAGCGCGAGCGCGGCGGCGAACCAGCCGTTCATGCCGTGCACGGCAGGGCCGGGTGGGGTCGAGGCCGAGCAGAGGTAGAGACCGGGGACGGGCGTGCGCCACGGCCGGGTGGACACCACCGGTCGCTTGACGAGCCTGGCGCAGTGAGACAGCGCCCCCGAGGATGTCGCCGCCGACGAGGTTTGGATTTCCCGCTGCGAGCTCGGCGGGCGAGTGGCGCGCGCTGGCGAGGATCGTGTCGCGGAATCCCGGCGCGAAGCGTTCGACTTCGCGCACGATCGGGAGGACCGGGTCGCCGTCCCAACCGGCCGGAACGTGCGTGTATGCCCACAACACGGCCTTCCCTGCCGGCGCGCGGCTCGCGTCGAGCACACTCGGCTGGGCGAGCAGAAGGAACGGATGCCGCGGCGAGCGTCCCCCGGACACCAGCCGTTCCGCGCGTTCGACGTCGACCCTGCTGCCGCCGAGGTGCACGGTCGGCGCGAGGGCGAGCAGCGGGTTCGTCCACGGCACCGGGCCGGACAGGGCGAAGTCGACCTTGGCGACGCCGGTGCCGTATTGGTAGCGGCGAAGGGCACGCCGGTAGCCGTCCGGCAGCGCGGGCCCCGCGAAGCGGTCGAGGAAGACCGTCGAGGTGTCGAGCAGTGTCACCCTGGCCGGGTCGAGGTCGCCGGGCCCGCGAACCTCGGTGTCCAGTCGCAGTGTGCCGCCGTGGGCGAGCAGGTCGGCAACGAGCGCGTCCGCGATCGCCTGGGCACCGCCGACCGGGTATCCCCAGCCGGCGGCGTGCGCCTCCGCCGCGAGGAGCAGCCCGGCCCCCGCCTGCGCGAGTGCGGGCTGGCGGCCGGGAGCGTGCGCGGCCACGCCGGAGAGGAGTGCCGGTGCGTCGGGGCCGTGGAACAGCATCTGACCGGCGGGGGTGCCGAGGGCGAGCACGCGGAGGCCGTATTCGAGGGCGGCGCGCGGGTCGTCCGGCCAGCGCAGCAACTGGTGGCCGGTGAAGGAGACGACGCCCTCGATGCGGTCGACGAGGGGCCGGAGCAGCCGGGTCCAGGCCGGGCCGTCACGGCCGAGGCCCGCGGCGGTGCGGTCGAGGTCGCGGCAGGCGATGGCGGCGCGGTGCGCATCGAGCGGATGCGCGTACGACACCTCGGGGATCACGAACGGCACCCGCTCGCTGAGCCCGAAGGCGCGGAAGAACGGGGAGGCGAGGGCTGCGGGGTGCACCGCCGAGCCGAGATCGTGCCGGAAGCCGGGCAGGGTGAGCTCGCCGGTGCGGAGGCCGCCGCCGGCCGTTGCGGCCCGCTCGGTGACGGTCACGGAGAGGCCGGCCCGCGCGCAGACGACCGCGGCGGCGAGGCCGTTCGGGCCGGCCCCGACCACGTTGACGTCAGGCACGGAATCCCGCTCTCGGAGGGTGCACTGCCCTGAGGTGTCGCATATCGACGTTCCCGGGGCGCGCGAACCTCGATATGCGACACCTCACGGGGTCGGTGGACGCTCGCGGCCGGGACGGCGCCGTCTCAGGCATGCGGGCCTCCCGGGAGGGCGACCGGGTGCACGTAGAACCCGGTCGGTGAGTACGCACCCACCAGTCCCCTGTCACGCGTTTCTCCGCGCCCGTGGCGAAGCGGTAGCGGAACAGCCGGGCGCGCACATACCGGGGCGGGGCGTCGGGGAACGGGTTGACCCGCAGCATCCGCAGGGTGGGCCGGTCGCCCTCGAGCAAGCGCACCAGGAACATTTCGAACCACCGGGTGTCGCGCACGCCCAGGGCGAGGAACCACATCAGCCAGTCGAGCCGTAGGTGATACGGGGCGAACTGGCGGGGAAGGCGGGCGGGGTCGCCCGGTTTGCCGTGGAATTCGTACGGGCGCCAGGCCGTCTCGTCGCCGGGGTCTTCGGCGGCGCTGCCCTCGACGACGATCTCGTAGCGCTTCTTCGTGACGGTGCCGAAGGCCCCGTAGGCGTTCACGAGGTGGTACCGGTTGAAGCTCGCGTTCATCAGCTGCCTGCGGGCGACCAGGTTGCGGGCGGGCCAGAAGCTGAGCACCACGAGCAGCAAGGTGACCGCGAGCACGAGCACGACGAACCACGGCGGGGAGGCGGGCACGGCTGCCGAGGTCTCGCCCGCGCCGCCGGGGAGGAACGGGAAAACCGTCCGGAACGCGCGGTCGTCGACGGCGGCGAAGACAAGCACGATCGTGATCCAGTTCAGCCAGGCGAAGTTACCGGTGGCCACGAGCCACAGCTGGGTCAGGGCGAGCAGAGCGGCGGCCAGGGATGCGACGGGCTGCGGCGCGAACAGGAAGAACGGCACCACGAGTTGCGCGACGTGATTGCCGAGCACCTCGCCGCGGTGGAACCAGGCCGGCAGCCGGTGCACGAACGAGCCTGAGCGGATTCGGCATCGGCTGCGTCTCGTGATGGTAGGTCAGGGCGGTCAGGTCACGCCATTCCGGGCCGCCGCGCATCTTGATCATGCCGGCGCCGAACTCCAGCCGGAAGACGAGCCAACGCACGAAGACCATGATCGTGAGCGGAGGGGCCACCTCGTTCGACCCGAGGAAGGCGACGACGAACCCGGCTTCGAGCAGCAGGCTCTCCCAGCCGAAGGAGTAGAAGGTCTGCCCCACGTTGACGATCGACAGGTATCCGGCCCAGAGCAGCAGGAAGGCGAGCATCGGGAGCCAGGGCGGGCCCAGTTGCGGCAGGCCGATGACGAGGGTCGAGGCCAGCAGGACACCGCCCCAGGCCAGCACCCGCAGCATCCGGTCGGAGTACCGCCAGTGGAACAGGCTCGGAGCGTCGCGGAACCGGAGCCTGGACACCCAGTCGCGCACCGGCAGCAGGCCATGATCCCCGAGCAGCGCGGGGAACTGGTTGGCGGTGGACAGGAACGCCACGAGGAAGACCGCTGCCACTCCGCGCTGCAGAACCTGCCGCGCTATCGAGTAGTCGCCGGCCTCGAAGAAGGCACCGAGGAGATCCATCGTGAAGTCACCCTAGCCCCGCCTGGCCCGGCAGGGCAGGGTCGGGAAGGGCAGGGCAGGGCAGGGCAGGGTCACGGTGCGCGGCGCAAGTGCTCGGCCGTGAGTGCGGCCATCTCCTCGTCGGAGAGCTCGTCGAGTTGCTTAGCCTCGTGCCGGTCGGTGCGGTTCCAGCGCAGGAACAGGATGATCAGCACCGGGATATCCGCGACCTCCGCGATGAACCAGAGGAAGTCACCGGACAAGTGCTGGTCCCAGAGCGGCGAAGGGAACCAGGCCGGGAACGACCCGACCAGCGCGGGGGCCCCGTCGAGCACGGTCTCGTTGAGACGCAGCAGGATGCCGGGGATGGCATCCATCACGAGTTCGACGAACGCGAGCATGAACTCGGCGGTGATGAAGAGGCTGGTGCGGATGAGGGCGTGGTCGGTGATCGGCAGCACCATCAGCAGTCCGACCAGCGGAACGAGCAGCGTCAGGCTCCCCTCCGCCGCGGGATTGCTCCGCAGCACGAAGGCGAACGGGGTCAGGAAGACGAGGAACGCGGCGATCGCGAAGAGTGGGGCGAAGACGGCGTTGCCGACCAGCCGCACGAACCAGGACCCGAGCACGGCGTTCACCCCGCGCAGCGCCCGCCCCGCGAGCGCCGCCCGGGCAAGCTCGACGGGTCGACCGAGGCTCAACAGCGCCGGGACCACGAAGAGCAGGAGCGCGATCCGGGTGGTGAACGCCCACCGCAGGTCGACGCTCCAGGCGCCGAGGAAGCCGAAGGACACCCACGCCCAGGAGCCGAGCCCGAGCACGAAGAAGCCGAGGGTCGGGAGGAGCGGCCAGGCGGTCCCCCGGCGACCGGCGGCGCGGATGCCGAGGAGATAGAGCGCGGCGGCGACAAGGATGCCCGCGCCGGCGACCGGATCGAACGAGGCGGTGCCGAGGAAGTCGAGGAAGGAAGGCGTGAGCGACCATTCTGGCTGATGCGCGCCGGGAAGTCCGGTGCCCGTCCCATTATGCGTCTTCTCCCTCTCGCGAGAGCGCACTTAAGGCCCTTTAAACCTCGGGTTTAAAGGGCCAAAACTCCGCTCTCGCGGAGGGGGCGGCGCGAATGTGCCGGACGGATGGTTGACGCGGGCGACTAAACCGGTATAGGTTTGCCTAAACCGGTTCAGAAGACGCACGAACGGGTGCTATCGATGAGGAGGCACGATGAGTGAGCCCAAGGTGACCATCGCCGACGTGGCCCGCGAGGCCGGCGTCAGCAAGGGCCTCGTGTCCTTCGCCCTCAACGACCGGCCCGGCGTCTCCGCCGAAAGTCGCATCCGCATCCTCGAGATCGCCGAGCGGCTCGGCTGGACCCCCTCTCTTCGCGCCAGGTCGCTCTCCACCCGGCGCTCCTTCGCGCTCGGCCTCGTGATCGCCCGCGACCCTGAAGTCCTCGGCTCCGACCCGTTCTTCCCCTCGTTCATCGCCGGCGTCGAGACCGTCCTCGCCCCGCAGGGCCTCGCCCTCGTGCTGAGCGTCGTCCCCGACGAGAAGACGGAGATGCGCACCTACCGGTCACTCGTCTCCGACGGCCGCGTCGACGGGGTCTTCCTGAGTGACCTCCGGCACAACGACCCGCGCATCCCGCTGCTGCAGGAACTCGGCCTTCCCGCCGTCACCCTCGGCCGGCCGGATACCCAGAGCCCCTTCCCGTGCATCTCGGTCGACGACACCCCCGGCGTCGCCGAAACCGTGCGCTACCTCATCTCCCTCGGCCACCGCCGCATCGCCCACGTCGCCGGCAGCCCGGCACTCCTGCATGGCAGCCGCCGCCGGGCCGCCTTCGACAATGCCCTCAGCGAGGCGGGGCTCCCGGCCGGCCAGTCCATCGAGACCGACTTCTCCGTCGCAGCGGGGGCGGATGCCGCCCGCAGGCTCCTGACCCAGGCCTCGCCGCCCACGGCGATCGTGTTCGCCAACGACCCGATGGCCATCGCCGGCCTCGGTGTCGCGCACGAACTCGGCCTGCGCGTACCGGACGACGTCTCGATCACGGGCTTCGACGACATCGACTTCACCCGGTATGTCTTCCCGGCGCTCACCACGGTGCGCACCGCCCCGAGCGACTGGGGCCGGGCCGCCGGCCGAACCCTTCTCGACCTCATGGCGCTCGGCACGGCACCCGACGTCGATCTTCCGGCCGGCCGTCTCGTCATCCGCGGCTCCGCCGGTACCCCACTGCGGCCCTAGCTGCCGCACGACCCCCACTCCCCCTCCGATCCGCTACCGCACGCACCGCACCTTCCGATCCTGCACCGGCCTCGCGTCCGACGCAGTCGTCCCGCATGCCCTGCCCCTGCATGCAGCACCACCCGAAACACACCCGAGGCAGAGCTGCCGCGGGGAATGAATGGAGAAACCATGCACAGCACAGCACGAACCCGGCGAGTCCTCGCCGCGACCGCGGCATCGGCCGCCGTCATCCTCGCCCTCGGCGCCTGCTCGTCAGGCGGCGGCGCGGCGGGAGCGGCCACGACTGCCCACGGCCCGATCACGATCTGGTACTCGAACAACGCGACGGAGATCGCCTGGGGCAAGCAGATGGTGACCGCCTGGAACGCCGACCACCCGAACGAAACCGTCACCGCGCAGGAGATCCCAGCCGGCAAGAGCAGCGAGGAAGTCATCGGCGCCGCCATCACGGCAGGAAACGCACCGTGCCTCGTGTACAACACGGCCCCCGTTGCGGTTCCGCAATTCCAGAAGCAGGGCGGCCTCGTCGACCTGAGCAGCTTCTCCGACGGCGACGCCTACATCAAGGCCCGCTCGGGAGACACCGCCGCCCAGTACGAGTCCACCGACGGCAAGTTCTACC
This sequence comes from Cryobacterium breve, assembly GCF_027594785.1. Classification (GTDB taxonomy): domain Bacteria; phylum Actinomycetota; class Actinomycetes; order Actinomycetales; family Microbacteriaceae; genus Cryobacterium; species Cryobacterium breve_A. The sequence goes on along the minus strand of NZ_CP075584.1, from coordinate 90,572 downwards.
AGATGCCCTGGAAGTCCAACCCCGTGATGATCTTCTACAACAAGGACATGTTCGCCAAGGCCGGGCTCGACCCGGAGAACCCGAAGCTCGCCACGTACGACGAGTTCCTGACCGCCTCCCGCGCCCTGGTCTCCAGCGGGGCCGCGGCGAACGCGATCTACCCGTCCCCGACGAGTGAGTTCTACCAGAGCTGGTTCGACTTCTACCCGCTGTACGCCGCCGAGACCGGGGGCAAGCGGCTCGTCGAAGACGGCAAGGCGACGTTCACCGGCGACGAGGGCGCCAAGGTCGCCGAGTTCTGGAAGACCATGTACACCGAGGGACTCGCGAACAAGGAGGCTCTACCAGGGCGACTCCTTCGCAGACGGCAAGGCCGCGATGTCGATCGTGGGACCGTGGGCGGTTCCGGTGTACAAGGACAAGGTCAACTGGGGCGCCGTTCCAGTGCCGACGAGCGCAGGAACATCCGCTGACAAGACCTACACGTTCAGTGACGCGAAGAACGTCGGCATGTACACCGCGTGCAAGAACCAGGGCACCGCCTGGGATGTGCTGAAGTTCTCGACGAGCAAGGCGCAGGACGGCCAGCTGCTCAGCCTGACCGGCCAGATGCCGATCCGCTCTGACCTCACCACCACGTACCCGGACTACTTCGCCGCGAACCCGGCCTACGTCGCCTTCGGCGACCAGGCCGCGCGCACCGTCGAGGTGCCGAACGTGTCCAACTCGGTCGAGGTATGGCAGACCTTCCGGGATGCCTACTCCAAGTCGGTCATCTTCGGCCAGGGCGACATCGCCTCCACCCTGGGCGGCGCGGCAGACAAGATCAACACCCTGGTCTCGAGCAAGTAGCACCTCGTGACCGTCACCGCATCGCGGACCTCGTCCGCCGGGAGCCCCAACCGGGCTCCCGGCGGGCGGGCCACCCGGCGCCGCCCGTGGCTGGGCCGGAACCCGATCGGGCTCCTGCTCAGCGCTCCCTACCTCGTCTTCGTGATCGCCGTCTTCGCGTACCCGCTCGTCTTCGCGGTGTACATGGCCTTCCACGACTACTTCTTCGCCGCCCCCGGCGCCCAGGTCGACCGGCCGTTCGTTGGCCTCGACAACTTCCAGGAGGTGCTCTCCGACCCGGCCGTGATCCGCTCCTTCGGGAACGTCGGCATCTTCCTGCTGATCAACGTGCCGCTCACCGTCGTGCTCTCGCTCGTCCTCGCGACGGCACTCAACAAGGCCGTGCGCGGCCGCACCTTCCTGCGGGTCGCGTACTACGTGCCATACGTCACCGCGAGCGTCGCGGTCGTCGGCGTGTGGCTCTTCCTCTTCAGCGGCGGCGGCCTCGTCAACCAGATCCTCGGCCCGCTCGCCCCCGACCCGTCCTGGCTGATCAGCCCGACCTGGGCGATGCCCACGATCGCCCTGTTCGTGACCTGGAAGCAGCTCGGCTTCTACATCCTGCTGTACCTCGCCGCGCTGCAAAGCGTGTCGACCGAGCTCTACGAGGCCGCTTCGACAGACGGTGCCGGTGCGATCCGCAAGTTCTTCTCCGTCACGATCCCCGGGGTGCGCCCGGCGACGGTGCTCGTGCTGCTGCTCTCCACCGTGACGGGAGCGAACCTCTTCACCGAGCCGTACCTCCTCACCGGCGGCGGCGGCCCGAACGGGGCGTCGACCTCACCCGTGCTGCTGATGTACCAGAAGGGCATCGAGCAGGGGAACCCCGACACCGCGTCCGCGATCGGCATCATCCTGGTGATCGGCGTGCTCATCCTCGCCTTCATCCAGCGCAAGGTCGCCGGAGGTGACGAATCATGAGTGAGCGCACACCAGGCACGAGCACAGGTACGATCAGCACGCGCGCACCAGGAAGGCGCACGACCAGCGGCATGAGCCGCGGACAGAACATCCTCCGCGGCGTCGTGCTCACCATCGGAGCCGTGGCGTTCCTGTTCCCGTTCTACTACATGATCGTCGGCTCCCTCCAGAAGTCGCCGGACACCTCCATCGCGGGAGCATTCCCGAACCCGGCCAATCTGACCCTCGAGAACTACGCGGACATCAACAGCCGGGTCAACCTGATGCAGACCCTGCTCAACTCGGGCATCTTCACCGGCGGCGTGATCCTTGGCACCCTGGTCTTCGGGGTGCTCGTCGGCTACGCGCTCGCCCAGCTGCAGTGGCGCGGCCGCGGGATCACCTTCGCGCTCGTGTTGCTCGTGCAGGTCGTTCCGTTCCAGCTCCTGATGATCCCGCTCTACGTGATGATCGCGCGGGACTACGGCCTCGCCGACAACTACCTCGGGATGATCCTGCCGTTCGCGATCAACTCGACGGCGGTGATCATCTTCCGGCAGTACTTCCTCCAGGTCCCCCGCGAGCTCTTCGACGCGGCCAGGATCGATGGGGCAGGCGAGGTCGTGCTCCTCTGGCGGATCGCCCTCCCGCTCGTGCGCCCCGCCCTGCTCACCGTCGTGCTGCTGACCTTCATCGGCCCGTGGAACGAATTCCTCTGGCCGTTCCTGGTCACCAAGCCGGCCTCGATGCAGCCCCTCGCGGTTGCCCTCGCCAACTACATCAGCACCGTCGCGGCCTCCGCGGCGAATCCCTTCGGAGCGGTCCTCGCCGGCGCCTGCGTGCTCGCCGGCCCGGCCGTCATCCTCTTCATCCTCTTCCAACGACACTTCGTCTCGACCGACATCGGTTCAGGCGTGAAAGGCTAGTCATGCGCGATTCCACTGCAGCATCCCCCATCCGTTCGTCCGCCCCCTCCCCGGGGAACGTTCCGCACGCCGCCGCCCGGCAGCGGATGCCCGGCGCGGCATTCCCGTATCGCCTCACCCGGATGGGCGTCGTCATGACGCCGGAACCGGGCAATGCGCAAGAGGCGGAGGGCGTGCTCAACCCCGGCTCCGGGCACACGCCAGACGGCACCCTGTACCTGCTGCCGCGCCTCGTCGCGACCGGCAACGTCTCCCGGGTCGGACTCGCCCGCGTGGTCATCACCGACGGAGTGCCGACGGGCGTCGAGCGCGAGGGAGTCGTACTCGAACCCGACCAGGGCTGGGAACGCGGCGCCCACAATGCCGGCGTCGAAGACCCGCGCGTCACCTTCGTCCCGCGGCTCGGCCTGCACGTGATGACCTACGTCGCCTACGGGCCGCTCGGCCCGCGCACGGCCCTCGCGGTCTCCTCCGACCTCCGCGGCTGGCGCAGGCTCGGCCCGGTGCTCTTCGCCTTCGACGAAGCCCTCGACATGGACCTCAACCTCTTCCACAACAAGGACACCGTCTTCTTCCCCGAGCCCGTCACCGGCCCGAATGGTGTGGAGTCCTTCGCGGTGCTGCACCGCCCGATGTGGGACCTCGGCGAGGTCAAGCCGGGTGAAGGCATCCGCGTGCCCGCCGGGGTCACCGACACCAGGCAGAGCATCTGGATCAGCTACGTGCCGGTCGAGGACGTGCTCGCCGACGTGACGAAGCTCGCGTTCTGGAGCGGCCACCGCTTCCTCGCCGGGCCCGAGTTCGCCTTCGAGGAACTCAAGATCGGCGGCGGCCCCGCTCCGTTGCGGGTACCGGAGGGCTGGCTGCTGCTGCACCACGGCGTCACGGGCGTGATCGACGGCGCGTTCTCACAGCAGCAGAAGGTGAACTACGCGGCGGGGGCGATGATCCTCGACGCGGACGACCCGACCATCATCCTGCAACGCACGAGCGAACCGCTCCTGAAGGCCGAAACGCCGGACGAGCTCAGTGGCATCGTGCCGAACGTGGTCTTCCCGACCGCGATCGAGGAGATCGACGGCCAGAAGTACGTCTTCTACGGGATGGCCGACTCGAAGATCGGCGTCGCCCGCCTGGACCGCACCACCCTGGACCCGACTGACGGATAGTTCCGGAACCCCCCGTTCGGAACATCCGCCCAGTTGCGGAAAGAGCACCTTCGTCGACTCGGCGAAGGTGCTCTTTCCGTGATTCACGGGTGGATACCGCGAATCGGGCCCCGAGAGACCGGCCCGGCCCGTCAGGTCGCAAGCTCGTCCAGGAACCCGACGATGGCGACCAGGGCCGCAGCCTCATCGCTTCCGTCGGCGAGGATCTCGATCTCCGCACCCCGCTCGACGCCGAGTGCCAGGATCGCGACGATGCTGCCGAGGCTCGCGGTCCGGGCGCCGTGCTTCAGGAAGAGGCTGCTCTCGAATCGGCCGGCCTCACGGTGCAACCCGTGCGCGATCGCCGCGTGGATCCCCTGCGGGATGCGCACCGTCGCGCTCACTGACCTCATGACCGATCGTCCTAGTCTTCGATGGTGATGACGCTGCCGACGCTCAACTTCGGCGGCGTGGCCGTCTCCACATAGACGGACCCGTGCATTTTCGCGTTCGTCGCCCCGTTGAAGACGACCGTGATGTGGCCGAGCCCGTCGAGGTTCTGCCGGGCGACCTCCCCGACGGCGGTGATCGTGTATGACTCGTCGTCGAGGCGGAGCGACTGACCGGCGACAATGGCGCCCGTCGACGCCGTGACGTCGACGATGTAGCAATAGTCCTTGAGCGCGTCCGGTGCGCCCTGCCCGAACAGGATGAACATTCCCTCGTCAAGGAAGGAGTCGACGGCGTCACCGATTTCCCCGACGACGGTGTGATAGATGACTGGCATGACGACTTCTTTCGGTTGTGCGAACGGATGCTGTTTCGTGAGCCGGCGGGGCCCCGCAGGTGCGGGACCCCGCTGCGATGATTCTTAGACGTAGAGTCCGATGCTGGCCAGCCAGGCCAGGGCGACCCGGGGTGCTCCGGTGAAGAAGCGGGAGTACAGCACGGACGGGACGCCGACTTCCACGGTTTTGGGTTCCGCTTCGGCCAGTCCGAGGCCGACCGGGATGAAGTCGCAGGCGTTCTGGGTGTTGATGGCGAAGAGCGCGGGGAGGGCGAGGCTCGGGGAAATGTTGCCCTTGCCGATCTCGACGCCGATCAGGGTGCCGATGACCTGCCCGATGACGCCGCCGGGGCCGAGCAACGGCGACAGGAACGGCAGCGAGCAGATGAAGCCGAGCAGGATCAGGCCCAGGCCGCTGCCGGCGAGGGGGCGAGGAAACCGGAGAACCAGTTTCCGAACCCCGAGCCCTGGATGATTCCGATCAGCATCGCGACGAAGGCCATGAAGGGAATGATCGTGTTGATCATGGTCTGCACGGAGTCACGCGCGGCCTGGTAGAAGGTGTTGACCACCTTGCCGGCGCCGAGGCCGATCTTCTGCACGAACGACTGATTCGGTCGCTGGGCGAGGGTCTCCGAGATCTTCTTGTCCGTCGAGTACGTGTAGGTGCGCGCCGCGGGCTCAGCGCCGACCTCCGGGGCGGCTTCGTTCGTCGCCGAGAGGCTTCGCACCTGCGCCGGGCCGACCGCGGAGACGTAGATGTCTTCCTTGATGTACTGCATCAGGGGGCCCGAGCGGCCGGTCGGCATGATGTTGATCGTCGGAATGTGCTTCTTCGGATAGATCCCGCAGCGCAGCGTCCCGCCGCAGTCGATGACGACCGCGAAGGTCTCGTCGTCCGGCACCGAGGTCTTGAAACCGTTGACGGGGATGGCCCCGGTCAGTTCCACGATCTTGTCGACAACGTCGGGCTTCGCACCGCCGCCGGTGATGTATACGAGCTTGTTCTTGGTTTCGGTGGGGGTGACCGTGAGCGGGCCGCCGAACCCGCCGCTGCCCTTGGTAATCACGACTCCGTGATATTCGACCATGATCGTTCTTCCTAACCCATCGCCATGACGGAGCTATCTTGCGTGCGGACTGTCTTGCTGAGGATGACGCCCTGCTGCTTCATCACGATCGCCGTGGTGAGGTCGGTGACCCAGCCGCAGAGGAAGTTGAGCACGAGGCCGACCAGGAGATAACGGATCGCGAGCGGTCCGGCATCGAGGCCGAGCTTCTGCACACCGGCGGCGACGCCGAGCCAGATGAACAGTTCACCCGGGTTGATGTGCGGGAAGATGCCGTTGCTGGTGTGGCAGAAGAATGCTGCACTTGCGAAATAGCTGGGCTTGTAGCGCTCCGGCATGAAACGCCCGAGCGAGTGCACCATCGGGTTGGCCAGGAGGAACGACCCGACGAAGGGAAGCACCATGTACCGCATCAGCGGGTTGCCGCCGGCCTTGCTCGCGAACCGGTTGACCCGGTCCTCTCCGATCAGCCGGATCAGCGAGTTCATTGCGACGAGCAGTAGTAGCACCACCGGAACGATCGTCTGCATCCAGCTGATGAACGTGGCCGCGCCGGTTTGGAACAGCCCAATGAAAAGCTGTGCGCCTTGCACGAGGAATCCAAGAATATCCACAGCTCACTCCTTTCTTTTCGTGAAGAGGGACGAGACCCGGGTCGCCAGTTTGCCCAATGGGCTCTCCGGTTCCGCGACCGTCCCCCCTGCCCTGATCGTGATGTAGTTCTCACGTGCGTTGTCGGTCGCCTTGCGAACGCTTTTCGGCTGCTGCCGACAGTCGTTCGCGGAGGTCGTCCGAATGTTCTTGCCCTCGAAGCCGGGAAGGACCCGGAACTTCGAGAAGACGGTGACGCCGGAGATCCTCCGGCTGTCCAGGATGTCGCCGGCGTCGTCGACGCAATGCATCACGATCGCACCGGAGGAGAACGCCCCCTTCTTGATGCCGATCGCGACCTTGCCCTTGCGCCGCAGCTCGCCGTATGCGGAGGTGAAGCTCTTCATCTGCACCCAGGCGAACGCCATCTGCAGTACGTAGGCGGCGGCAAGCGCCACCAGGATCGGCCAGAAATTCATCGCGGCTCTCCGTCCGGTTTGTGACTCAGGGATGGCGTTCTCGCCATGTGGAAGAAGAACTCCTCGTAGCTCGCGAGCTGCGAGATCAGGTCGAGTTCGGCGTGATCGCCGGCGAGGCGGATGACCTCGTCATAGATCCTGACGAGGAGGGTGTCGTCATAGTCGGTCTTGGCCGGCAGGGCCAGCAGGAAGATGACCCGTTCCCCCGGCTCACCGCTCGCGCGGGGAACGACGCCCAGTGCGAAGACGACGCGGTTGCCGAGCGCGTTCCCCAGGTGCGGAAACCCCACGTAGTCGTCGAGCAGCATCGTCGATTGCGCCTCGCGGTCGTCGAGGCGGTCCTGGAATCCCGCGTCCACGACGCCCTCGGCGAGGAGCCGGCCGACCATGAACGCGGTGTTCTCCCGATAGCTCTTCTCCGGTGGGAGGCGAAAGAAGCGGGTGCGGTCGAGCAGGGAGACCAGGATGCTGTCGGCACCGGCGGCGAGGGAAACGTCGACGTCCGTGTCGTAGCGGAGCCGGGTGAGCCTGCCGAGGATTTCCCGGTTGTCGAAGAATTCGCTGAGTTCGATGATGGGGGTGCTCGTCACGAGTTCCGACCAGGCCGTGGTCACGACGAGGTCGAAGCCGTCGAGAACGGCAGGCACGGCCGCGTCGAGCGCGAGGATCTGAAACTCGGTCTTGCCGGACATGACCTTCTGGAGCTGGACCTGGATCAGCCGGGCCGAGACGATTCCGGCGGTCGAGACGATGGCGACCCGGTAACGCGGCTCACGGTGGACCTGCTGTTCTTCGAGGAAGACCTGGAAGTAGGAGGCGATGAATCCGAGTTCATCGTCGACGACTCTCAGGCTGGTCTCCTGTTCGATGACCCGCCGGGCGATCCTGGCCATCAGGAACGCGACCGGGTACTCGCGCTCGATGTCGCCGAGGGAGACGTCCTTCACGTACACCTGGTATTTCATCCGGTTCTGCATGAAGGTGATGTGGTGCACGAACTCCTTCAGGAGCGCGTTGGCCGGCACATGGAGGTCCATCTCCGCGTCGATCCGGTCCAGGATCTTCTGGACGAGCACCTCGTTCTCGGTTCCGGAGGGAAACTGTTCGAGGGCACGCGAGTCCGTGGGGGTGCGCATGCCGGCGATCGGAAGTGCGAGGAAGATCGATTCGCCGGACGGTATCGACATCTGGATCCTCCGGCCGACGGCGTTGACGACCCCGTCGGCGAGCGTGAACGCCGGCGTGGTCGTGAGGGCCAGGTATCGTCCGGGCAGTGCGGTCAGCCCGTGCTCGGTGAGCACGCGGTCGATCATCACGGTGAACCAGCGCGTGAGCGATTCTGTCGTGGCGCCGTCCAGATGGTAGTCCGCCGCGGCATCCTCGATGATCTCGACGAACTCGTCATCGAGGGGGTAGTCGGCGTAGACGGCTTCGAACATGTTCTCGAGCACGAAGAGCCTCACCTGCAGTTCGTCGCCGACGAGCTCGATCCCAACGTTGGGGATCCCGGCGATCCGCAGCGCGTACGGGGCCAGGTGTGCCTTGAGCCTGCCGAGGTCTCCGATGACCGTGCTCCTGCCGACGCTCATCTCCTCGACGAGGTCGTCGATAAGGAGGGGGCCTGACTGCTGGACGAGCCGGCGGAAGATGTAGCCGTGCCGGTTGGACGGCAGGTTGAACGAATCGATCCGCTCGAAAAGCTCCTCGCGGATGCGGGAGAACCCGTCGCTGTCGATGATGAAGAGGCGATACCGGCCGGTGTCCAGTTCGATGGTCGCCGCTCCGGCGAGCGAGCGGTTGAGGTCGCGGATGTCGTTCATGATCGTCTTCGGGCCGACGCCGAAACGGCGGGCGAGAGAATCGTTCGATGCCGAGAGGCGGGTTTCCAGGTACCGGATGATGTGCGCCGGCCTGCTGAGTGTGCGACGGTTGTCCACGTTGACCTTCCGTCCAGGGGGAATTCAGCCCCTGGACTTTCCTCCGCTGATGTTGACGGTGGTGCCGGTGATGTAGGAGGCCCGGTCAGAGACCAGGTAGACAACGAGATTGGCGATATCGCTGAGTTTCCCGGGTCGTCCCAGCGGGATGACCTTCGAGTAGTCGGTCGTGAGTTGTTCGGGTTTGACGCCGCGCGTATAGGCGAGTGCCTCGTTATAGGCCGGCGACGTCAGCCCGGTCGGTTCGTTGATGCCGGGGGCGACGCCCACGACCCGGATGTTCTGCGCACCCAGTTCTTTCGCCCACGACCTGGTGAAGCCGTTGAGTGCGCTCTTGGTGGCCGAGTAGCAGCTCTGGCCGGTCGATCCCTCCATCCCTGCTTCGGAGGTGATGTTCACGATCGTACCTCCGCCGTTCCTCAGCAGGGCCTTGGTCGCTGCCTGGGTCGCGAGGTAGGCGCCTTTGACGTTGACGCCGAACATCAGGTCGAAGTCGTGTTCGTTGAGCTCGTACTCCGGGCGTTCCTGCTTGCCGTCGACGAGCATCCGTGGCATGCTGATGCCCGCGTTGTTGACGAGCGCGTCGAGGTGGCCGTATTCCGCGACGACCGTTGCGACCATGTCGCTGACGCTCGCCGCGTTCGTCACGTCGCACGCGACGTTGAGGATGCCGGTCGCGGGGTCGATTCCGGTTGTGACACTGAGGTCGCTCACGGCGACCTTCGCGCCCACCCGGACGAGTTCCGCGCTGATGTCCCTGCCGATGCCGGAGGCGCCGCCCGTGACGATGACGACTCTTCCTTCGAGTCCGAGCCAGGTGTTCGGCATGTATGTCTCCCTTGATCGCGTATCTGCTGTGCTGCGTTCTTGGGTTGAACACTATGGGCGGCCTCGCCACAAATTAATACGGCCTTTTTCCGGCAAGAGGAAAGCCGCCGCCCGCGGGTCATCGGGGCGTCACGATGCGTTCCGGTGCACGGCGCTTGAGTTACGGAAAGAGCACCTTCGTCGACTCGACGAAGGTGCTCTTTCCGTAACTCAGGCGCGGATGCCGTGGCTACAGGGGCGGCAATGGCGGGTGCGGGACGGGTGACGCGGTCGGGGTCGGCGTCGGTGTTGCTGCTGGCGTTGCTGTTGCTGTTGCTGTTGCTGTTGGCGTCGGCGTCGCTCCAGCGGGGGTCGCAACAGGCCGAGGGCCGCCTTGAGGTGTGCTTCTGCCGCCTCGGCGTCCTCGTCGGTGAGGCTCCCGTTCCGGCTTGCGGAGAGGTTCGCCTCGATGACCGCGCGAAGGACCTCGTCGCGCTGGATCTTGACGCCGCGCGGGGCGTCGACGCCGATGCGGATGCTGTCGCCGCGCACATCGAGGACGGTGATGACGATGTCATCGCCGATGAGGATTTTCTCCCCCGGCTTGCGCGTGAGAACCAGCATCATGCCAGCCTAGCGCGGGCATCGGGCGCGTCAGGGAGGCGGGCTGCGGGACGTCCGAGCGTCGCGGAGACCGCGGGCACCCCGTCGACCCAGCCGATCGGAATGCCCAGTTCATCGACGGTTTCCGGAGATGATGTCGTCGTGGATCCGACGACGGCGACCGCGTCGATCGCGAGCACGGCGGCGACCAGTCCGACCCAGGAGACCGTGTCAGAGGGCTTGCGGCCGGCATCCACCACGACCCAGGTCTGGTCGGCGCCGACCATCAGCAGGTCGCCGCCGAGGTATTCGCGGTCCCCCGGGGTCTCTCCGATACCGAAGGCGAGGAAGCAGGTGCGCCCGCGGGCGACTCCCCCGGCGCGCGCAGCGAGGGCGGAGCGCCGGTCATCGACCCGACGAGCGCCCTCGGACACCACGGAGCCGGCCACTAGTACCTCGGCGGCCCCGTCCATCGCGGCCATCATCCCCGCGATGCGAAGGGTCTCCGCCGGTGAGCCGACGAGGACGATGAGGTCGCCGGGGCGCGTCAACGCCCGCGGCACTGCGACCTGTCCCGCGTGTCGCGGCACCGGATGCCCGGCACGGGCCGACAGGGCCGCCGGCCGCCGGTACCTCCCCGCGTCCCACGGCGCACCGGCCTCGGTCACGAGGCCGGACGGCCCCGGTTCGCCGACGGGCCCGGGCAAGCCTTCGGAAGTTCGCTCGGGAACCGGCTCGGACACGGCGAACGTGAGTTCGTCCATCAGCTGGGCGAAGCCCGCGGAGCCGGTCGAGAGCAGCGGGGTCTGGATGGAGGCTCGGGGGCTCCCGAGGGCTCCCGGATCATCGGCCCCGTCGGCGTCCTCGAGAAGGGCGAGGATCCCGAGCCGCGCCGCGCGTCCGGGCAGCGCGGTCCCGGTCCCGGTCCTGTCACCGTCGCCCGGTTCGTCGCGCTCGAGCGGTACCATCCGCACCGGCTGGGCGTGCGCCGCCCGGCGGCGCCGCTCGGGCACTTCGACCGTGACCTCGTAGTGGCGGCGGGCGAAGAAGCCGCGGATGCCGCCGACCGTGACCCGTTCGGCGGAGACGATGCGGGCATCCGCCCCGTGTTCGGCGAGGATGCGTGCCTTGAGTTCAGGAAGCGTCGGACCGTCAAGCTGAAATCGTTTCGGTTCCACGGACCACCCCCACGGTCTCGATGGCGACGTTCGCGGAGGTGACCTCGAGGTAGGACAGCACCGGGAGCCCGCCGGTCTGCGCGGAGACGAGCCGGTGGATCGCCGGGCGGAGGGCAGGGGCGCAGACGAGCACGGCGGTCAGCCCGCTCGCCTCCACGGTTGCGAGCGAGGCCTTGAGCGAGCCCAGGATCGCGTCGATCCTTGCGGGTTCGAGCATGATCTGGGTGCCCTGCTCCGAGGCGCGCATGCCTTCGAGCAGGGACTGCTCGAGGCCGGGCTCGATCATGATCACGCGGAGCAGTCCGTCGTCGAGGTACTGGGCGGCCAACGCCGGGCCGAGGCCCTGCCTGGCGGCCTCGATCAGTCCCTCCGGGTCGGTCGATGCCTTCGCCCGGAGCGAGAGCGCCTCGTAGATCCGGGAGAGGTCGTTGATCGGGATCTGCTCCATCAGGAGGCCCTGAAGCACCCGCTGCACCTCGGCAAGGGAGAGCATGCCGGGGATCAGGTCGTCGACGGCGGCCGGGTTGACCTGCTTGACGCCGTCGGTCAGCACGCGCACGTCCTCCCGGGTGAGCAGCCGCGCCGCATTCCCGGTGACGATCGAGGAGAGGTGGGTCACGAGCACGGAGACCCGGTCGATGACGGTCGCCCCGGCCATCTCCGCACTGTGCCGCATCTCGCTCGGCACCCATTTGCCGGCGAGGCCGAAGACCGGCTCGACGGTCGCGGTGCCCGGCAGGCCTTCGAGGTTGTCACCGAGGGCGAGCACCTTGCCGGACGGCGCGAGCCCGCGGCCGGCCTCGACGCCCGCGATGCGGATGACGTAGGTCGCAGAGGGCAATTCGACGCTGTCGCGGGTGCGGACCGGAGGAACGACGACGCCGAGGTCGATCGCGATCTTGCGGCGCAGGGCGCGCACCCGGGCGAGCAGGTCGTCCTGGGCGCCGGAGACGAGGTCGACGAGGTCCGACGCGAGCAGGATCTCGAGGGCGTGCACCCGCATCGACTCGATCAGGTCCTCCGGCGTGTCCGAGCGCACGGGGGCCCGTTCGGCGAGGGCGGCGGACTCCTGCCTGACCTGCTCCCGTGCCTCGCTCGCCTTGATCCGCTGGGCGACGAGAAGCAGGCTCGCCCCGGCGACCACGAACGGGAGGATCGGCATGCCCGGGATGAGCGCCATCAGCAGGGCGGCGCCGCCGGCGATCATGAGCGCGTTGCGGGACTGGGTGAGCCTGCGCCGACGCGGTGGCCCCGATGTCGGACTCGGCGTTGGACCGGGTCACGATCATGCCGGTCGAGACGGCCATCAGGAGGGCCGGGATCTGGGTGACGAGCCCGTCACCGATGGTCAGCAGCGAATACGTGCTCATCGCATCCGTGATCGACATACCGCGCTGGATCATCCCGATGCCGATGCCGCCGACGAGGTTGATGATGATGATGATGATTCCGGCGATCGCGTCACCCTTGACGAACTTCGAGGCGCCGTCCATCGCGCCGTAGAAGTCGGCCTCCGCGGAGACCTCCGCCCGGCGCTCCCTGGCCTGGGTGTCGGTGATCAGGCCGGCGTTGAGGTCGGCGTCGATCGCCATCTGCTTGCCGGGCATGGCGTCGAGGGTGAACCGGGCGCCCACCTCGGCGACCCGCTCGGCGCCCTTGGTGACGACGACGAACTGGATCACGACGAGGATCAGGAAGATGACGGCGCCGATGATGATCGACCCGCCGACGGCGACCTGGCCGAACGAGGCGATCACCTGTCCTGCGTAGCCGTCGCCGAGCACCAGGCGGGTGGATGCGACGTTGAGGCCTAGCCGGAACAGGGTCGCCACGAGGAGGAGGGACGGGAACACCGAGAAGTCGAGCGGCTTCTTGACGAACATGGTCGTGAGGAGCACCACGAGGCCGAGCAGGATGTTGACGATGATCAGCATGTCGAGCAGCACGGCGGGGACCGGGACGACGAGGAGCAGGATGATGCCGACCACGCCGATCGGGACGGCGAGCCTGGCGAGGGTGGTCTTCATCGGGAACCTCCGGTGGAGTGAGCGGCGGAGTGAGCGGCGGAGTGGGAGGCAGAGTCGGCGGCGGAGCGGGAGGGGGCGCGCGCGGCCGGGCCGGCTCCGGCTCCGGCGAATGCCGTCGGAATGGCGTGGGCGGACGGCGTGAGGGTGTGTACTCCGGCGTCCTCGCCGTAGCCCGTCGTGTAGCCGGAGCCGGAGGCCCCGCCGCGGGTCTTAAGCGCGAGCACGAACGCGAGCACGCGGGCGACGGCGTTGTAGAGCTCGACCGGGATCTCGTCGCCGAGCTTGCAGGCGCTGTGGAGTGCACGGGCGAGCGGGATGTCGCGCACGATCGGCACCCCGTCGCTCGCCGCCTGCTCGCGGATGCGCAGGGCGATGACGCCTGCCCCCGTCGCGACGACCCTCGGAGCGGACTTGCCCGGCTCGTAGCGGAGGGCGACGGCGAAGTGGGTCGGGTTGACGAGCACGACGTCGGCGGTCGACACGGATGCGATCATCCGGTTCCGGCTCATGGCGAGCTGCCGGGAGCGGCGCTGCGACTTGATCCGGGGGTCGCCTTCCGAGCTCTTGTTCTCGTCGGTGACCTCTTTCTTGGTCATCCGGGTGCGTTTGCGGTTGCGGCGCATCACCACGAAGACGTCGGCGGCGGCGAGCACAAGGCCGGAGACGACGGCCGCCTGCACGAGCGAGCCTGCGCCTCCCCCTGCCGCGTCGATCAAGGCGGCGACCGGGAGACCGCCCGCGGTCATCAGGATCGGGGCGAGCCCCTGGATCACCAGGGTCAACACGACACCGACCGCCGCGGTCTTCAGCAGCGCCTTGACACCCTGCCAGACCGCCTGGCCGCCGAAGGTGCGGCCGAGCCCGGTGACGAGGTTGAACTGGTCGTACTTGCCCTCGAGTTTCTTGAGGTGCACGCCGCCCTGGGCAGCTGCGCCGATGAGGACGACGGCGAACACGGTCGCGAGCATCGGGGTCAGGGTTCCGGCCAGAGAGGAGAACGCGTCCCCCATGAGTTGTTCGGCGAGTTCGGGGCTCGGATTCGCGACGATCGCGTGCAGCGCGTCGAGCTGGCTGGCGCCGGCCTGGGACCCAAGGCTGATCGTGACCGGCGCGAGGGCGGCGGCGGCGCCGATGCCGATCCACGCGGTGAGGTCCTGCGACTTGGAGAGCTGGCCCTTGGCACGGACCTCCTTCATCCGTTTGTCGGTGGCCTGCTCGGTCTTTTCGCCGGAGTCCGACATCTACTTCACCCCGAGCATGGTTGTCACGGCGGTGTCGGTGAGGGCGGACACGATGCGAGGGAGCGCGACGAAGGCGCTCGCCCCGAGCGTGAGGGTGATCAGGATCTTGAGCGGGAAGCCGAGGGCGAAGGCGTTGAGCGCGGGCGCGACCCGGGTGAGCAGGCCGAGGCCGGCATCAGCCAGGAAGAGGACGACGATGAGCGGGCCGGCGATCTGCACGGCGGAGAGCAGCAACTGGCCGACGGCGTTCGTTGCGGCCTGGACCGGGGCGGCGAGGTCCATTCCGCCGCCGATCGGGATGGCCGTGAAGCTCCGGGCCAGGCCACCGATGATGAGCTGGTAGCCGCCAGAGGCGAAGAGGAGCGCGATGGCGGTCATCTGGTAGAGCCGGGTGAACATGGCGCCGTTGACCATCGCCTGCGGGTCGAAGCCCTGGGCGAGCTGGAATCCGCCGAATTGGTCGATCAGGTTGCCCGCCGATTGCACGGCGGAGAACACGATCAGAACCAGGAAACCGAGCATGCCGCCGACGACGATTTCGAGCAGGAGCGCGAGGATGAAGCCGCCGGTGTCCGGGGACACGTAGCCGGGGGTGACGACGGGCGAAACGGCGAGGGCGAGCCCGAGGGAGAGCATGCCCTTGATCCGGAGCGGGAACGCGTTGTAGGAGAACGGCGGGGCGATCACGAGGAAGGCGATCAGTCGCACCCCGGCGAGCATGACGGCCTCGATCCAGGTGAAGTCGAGGGTGATGTTCATCAGCCGCCGCCGATGAGCGTCGGGATCTTGTCGAAGAGGGCTGTCGTGAACGAGACGATCTCGGAGATCATCCAGTGCCCGCAGATGAGCAGGGCGATGCAGACGGCGATCGCCTTAGGCACGAAGGAGAGCGTCACCTCCTGGATCTGCGTGATCGACTGCAGCAGGGAGATGGCGAAACCGACGACGAGCGCGGTGATCAGGATCGGCGCGGAGAGCTTGCCCGCGACGATGATCGCCTGCATGCCGATGTCGAGAATGGCGTTGGAATCCATCAGCCACCCCGATAACTCGTGATGAGGGTTGTGATGATCAGTCCCCAGCCGTCGACGAGCACGAACAGCAGGATCTTGAACGGGAGCGAGATCATCACCGGCGGCAGCATCATCATGCCCATCGACATCAGTGCCGCGGAGACGACGATGTCGATGACGAGGAACGGGATGAAGATGACGAAGCCGATGATGAAGGCCGCCCGCAGGCTCGGAGATCATGAACGCCGGGATCAGGGTGAGCAGGGACACGGCGTCGCGGCTCACCGGGTTGGCCTGGTCGGCGGCCCTGGTCATCAGGGCGAGGTCTTCCTCGCGGGTGTGGGCGAGCATGAAGGTGCGCAGCGGCGCCGAGCCGATCGTGACCGCGTCATCGAAGGAGAGCGTGCCGTTCAGGTAGGGCTGCAGGGCGTGGTTGTTGATGTCGGTCAGCACGGGCGCCATGATGAACAGCGACAGGAACAGGGCGAGTCCCGCGAGCACCTGGTTCGGTGGGATCGACGGGAGCGCGAGGGCGTTGCGCGTCATCGCGAGCACCACGAAGATCTTGGTGAAGCTCGTCATCATCAGCAGGAGCGCCGGGGCGACCGACAGCAGGGTGATCCCGATCAGGGTCACGATCGCCGAAGACGGCGACCCGTCCGGGCCGTTGATGTCGACGCTGAGGCCGGTGCCTGTGGCGGGCGTCGGGGTGCTCGGCGCCACCGGGTCCACAGGGGCGACCGGGGCGAGCGTCGCCGCGTGGCCCGCGCTCGTGGCGAGCAGCACGATGGACAGGACGATGACGAGCACGAGTGCCGCGATCACGAGGAGCCTGGTGGAGCGCACCCGGTCCGCACGGCGGAGGGCGTCGGAGCGCGAGGCACGGAGCCCGGGCGGGCCGGGGCGCAGGGCGCGGGTGTTCACCGTCCCTGCCGGAGTGCCGCGGCAGTCTGCTGCCACGTCGCCGGCGAGAGGATCGATCCGGCGAGGCGGTTCGGCCGGGAGCACGAGCCCGGTCCCGACTCGGCGCGCACGGCCGACTCTGCGGCGCGGGTGCCCCGGTCGTGCCGGGGCCGGAAAGTGAGCGGGGCGGGAAGCACCTCTTCATCGGCCGCGACGCTCGCCGCGGGCTCGTACGCGCCCGCGGTAGCCGTCGCGGTGATCCCTGCGGAGAGTCTCGTCGTCGTGTCCGCGTCCGCCGCGTGCAGTGTGGTGGCGAAGCTCTCCGCCGGGCTCGGCGCGTCGTGCAGCACGGTGACCGACTGCTCGGTCACGCCGAGCACGAAGCGCCGGCCCTCGACGTCGACGACGACGACGGATGCCTTCTGGCCGAGCCCCTGCCGGCCGACGACCGACACGAGGCTGGCCTTCGGGCCGCGACGGGTGCCCTTCTGCATGCGGCGCTGGAGGACCCAGAGGAGTCCGACCACAACAGCGAGGGAGAGCGCGACGCGGAGGGCGACGAGAAGGGTGTCCACCTAGCTCAGGCCTTCGGCGACATCGAGGATCTGGGTGATCCGCACGGCGTAGTCCTGGTCGACGACGACGATCTCGCCGTGGGCGATCAGGCGGCCGTTCAGGAGGATGTCCGCAGGGGCTCCCGCGGAACGGTCGAGCTCGATCACGGCGCCGGGTTCGAGGGCGAGCACGTCGCGCACGGACATCCGGGTGCGGCCGATCTCAACGGTCAGGGCCATTTCGACGCTGTTGATCCGGCCGAGCTTGCCGGCGACGGACGGTCGGTCGGCGCGCGGGATGCCGGAGCCTGCGCCGTTCTCACGAAGGCGGATCGCGAACCAGGCGCTCACGACGCCCTCGCTCGCGAGCTCGAAAACGCTCGTGTCGGCATCCGCGAACAGGGCCGTGACGTCTTCGAGGCGGGAGGCGCCGAGCACGCCGATGCCGAGCACCGTCGCGGCGCTGTCGAGGGCAGGCCGCAGGACGTCGAGGCTCGAAAAAGGCGCCGTTGCCGGCTGCGGCGTCGAGCGAGTGCGGGTCGGTCAGGACGATCGCGAGGTCGGCGCTCGTGACGCCGACGAAGGATGCGACGACGCCGGCGCCGAGGCGTCCGGCAAGGGCTCCTCCGGAGCACGGGGTCGCCTGCAGGCGGGTGGGCGTTGGCAGGACCGCGAGCAGGGCCTCGACGAGATTGCGGATGGTGGTCGTGGCAGGGCTCATGGGGACAGTTCCTCGGTGTCGGTGACGATGCAGGCCAGGCGGGAGCCGTTGGATCCGACGGCGGCCCTGGCCAGGGTGCGCCCGTCGACGACGAGGTCGAGCGGGCGATGCCTGGAGTGCGGGACGGGCAACAGGTCACCGACGGCAAGGCCGAGGATGACGCTGGGAAGCACCCGGATCGGGCTGAGCTGCAGGGACAGGTCGACGGGAACCCAGGCGAGCTGGGCGTGCAGTTTCTCCTGCTGTTCCTCGGCGGTGATGACCGGGATCGACTCCCCGAGCTGGGGAAGCAGGGTCTCGGCGGGCAGCGCAAGAGTGGCGGTCGAGGTGGTCTCACCGACCCGCATCGAGAACGTCGCGACGATGACGAGGTCGCTCGTGGCCGCGGCCTGGGCGAACTGGGAGTTGTACTGGATGCCGCCGAAGGAGATGGGCAGGACGAGCAGCGTTCCCAGGGAGTACCGCAGGTCCTCGAGGGCATCCTCCATCAGGCGCCGCACGAGGGCGAGCTCGATCTGAGTGAAGGTGCGCTCGGGAAGCAGAGGAACCTCGCTGCCGCCGAGCATGTGGCTCACCCAGGACAGGGCCGCCGCGGTCGGGAACTGGATCACGGCCTTGGCTGTCAGGCTTCCGATCGGGCACAGCACCATCGCGGTCGACGACGGCAAGGAGCCTCGCGTATTCGTCGTAGCTGCGCATCAGGACGTGTTCGCAGGTGACCTGGGACATCACGCGAACCTTGGCGGTCAGCTGGGTGCCCCACTGGCGGGCGAAGGTCTCGAAGGCGAGTTCAAGAACGCGCGAGTGTTCGCGCGCGAGGGTCGTCGGACGACGGAAGTCGTACACCTCGACCGGGCGCGCGGGCGCTGCGGGCACGCCAATGCTCTTCTGTTCCTGGACCGTCACGACTGCAACTATCGGCCGGTGAATCCGGCCGGTAAGCAGCTCGAGGGGAATCCGTGCGAAATTCTGGGCGGGGTGCCTGCTGCCGTTCGCGGGATGCCGGACGGTTGTCCGCGACTAGGGTCCGGCCGCCTGCCCGGCGAGGATCGACGGGATCAGCGCGCGGACCGCATCCGGTTCGCTCGAGAGCAGGACGACGTCGACGCGGCGATTCTGCGCCATCGCATCGAGGGAGTCCGCCATCGTGACCGAACGCGTCGAGCCGTAGCCGATCGCGGAGATCCGCTCCCCCGCGACGCCGCCGACCTCGACGAGCCTGCGCAGCACGCTCGTCGCCCTGGCTGAGGAGAGTTCCCAGTCGGTCGCATAGTTCACGGTCACGCCGTGCCGGTCGGCGTGGCCTTCGACCGTGACCTCGCGCTTGTCCGCGCTAAGAATGGGCGACATCGCGTCGATGACGGCCGTCGCCTTCGGGCTCAGGGTGGCAAGGTTGGGGGCGAAGAACGCGTCGGTGCCGACGAGCCCGATGGTCAGGCCGCGGGCGTCGATCGTGAACTGCACGATCGAGTCGATTCCCTGCGCGGTGACGGCGGCCTTCAGGGCCGCCTGCACCGAGGAGAGGTCGGCGACTTCCTGGGTGGCGATCTGGAGGTCGGTGAGGGCGGGAGTCGGTGCCGGGGTCGCTGTGGATGACGACGTCGCTGTCGCCGCTGGCGTCGCCGTTGCTGTCGCGGCCGACGTCGAGGTCGCGCTCGCCGTCCCGAGGTCCTTCGCGGCCGGGTCGTTGGCGTTGGCGTTGGCGGCCGAGACGACAACCCCGGTGGCCGTGTCGATCTTGCCGACGTCGACAGCCCCGAATCCCGTCGCGAGGGAATTCTTGAGCTGAAAGAACTTTTGCGAATCAACCGAAGACATCGCGAACAGCACGATGAACATGCACATCAGCACGGTGACCATGTCCATGTACGACGCCATCCAGCGTTCGTCGACGTGCTCGACGTGCTCCTCCTCCAGGCCGCGACCTCGGCCGCGCCCGCGGCCCCCGCCGTGCCCGCCGCCGGCACTCATGCTGCCTCGGACAGCGACTTGTCGGCTTTGTCTGCCTTGTCCGCCTTGGCGGCCTTCTTTGTCGGCGCGTTCGGCACCATGGCCCGGAGGCGTTCGCCGAGGAGCCGCGGCTGGCTGCCTGCCTGGACGGCGAGAGCGCCCTCCATCAGGAGGGTCATCCGTTCGACCTCGATGTCGGAGAGCCGCTTCAGGCGGTTGCCGATCGGAAGCCAGATGAAGTTCGCCGAGACGAGCCCCCACAACGTCGCGACGAATGCGGCGGCGATCATCGGCCCGAGGGTCGAGGGAGTGTCGAGGTTTTCGAGGACGTGGGTGAGCGAGATGACGGTTCCGATGATGCCGACCGTCGGGGCGTAGCCTCCGAGGGTCACGAAGAACTTCGAGGCGTTCCGGCTGAGTTTCGTCGCGGTCGAGAGCTCGTCCTCGAGCAGGATCCGCAGACTCGTCTCCGTCGGTACCGTCGGCGATGTTCTGCAACGCCGTGCGGAGGAACGGGTCGTCGATCGCGTCGGCCTCCTGCTCGAGCGCGAGGAGACCTGCGCTACGAGCCTTTTCGGCGAGCACGACGATCTGGTCGATGACGTCCTGGGGCGGGGTGGTCTTGCCCTTGAACGCGCTGGGAAGGGCCTTGAACGCGTTGAGGGCGTCACTGATGGTTCCGCCGGCGATGCCGACGGCGATCGTGGCACCGAAGACGAGGATCATCGGCGCCGGCAGCAGGATGGAAGAGATCGACGATCCCTCGATCGTGATCATGGCGACCATCGAGCCGAAGGCGAGGGCGATCCCGATCAGGGTTGCCGGATCCATCAGAGCCTCCGCGGGCGCTGCCCGCTGCCCGGTTCGAGTTCGTCTTCGATCGCGTGCGGTCCCATCGGGATCTCCAGGGATCGGGCACCGGACCGGTAGTCGCGGTCGTCGGTGAGGGAGGCGAGCGAGATCACGTGGGCCCGGAACCGGGCGATCTTCTCGATGATCTCGTCAAGGGTCTCGATGACGATGAACTTCGCCCCGTCGACCATGACCAGGGTCGTGTCGGGGCTGGCGTGAATGCGTTCGATCAGGTCGGGGTTGATCGCAAATTGGCTGTCGTTCAGCCGTGTCACAACGATCATGGGCCCGTCCCTGTTTCTCGACGGCCACACCGACCGTCAGGCACCACTGTCGGTCGCCGTGGGCCGAAGGTTAGCTCGGGGTATGTGCGGGCAGGCGGATGCCGCGTGCCGGGCCCGCGATGGACCCGGCGCTGGTCGCACCTGCTCTGACGGGACTACCGCTTGAGGTTCGTCAGCTCGGTCAGGACCTCGTCGGAGGTCGTGATGATTCGGGCGTTGGCCTGGAAGCCGCGCTGGGCGACGATGAGGTTCGTGAACTCCTGGGAGAGGTCGACGTTCGACATCTCGAGGGACCCGCTCGTCAGGGTGCCCATTCCGGCGGAGCCGGGCGCACCGAGGGCTGCCGCGCCCGAGTTGAAGGTCGACCGGTATTCGGAGCCGCCGGCCTTCTCGAGGCCGCCCGGGTTCGTGAAGGTGGCGAGGGCGATCCGGCCGATGGACTCCTGCTTTCCGTTGCTGAACAGTCCGACGAGGGTGCCGTCCTTGCCGAGGGTGAACGAGGTGAGCGACCCGGCCGCGTTGCCGTCGGTGCTCGTAGCGGTGACCGTGGTCAGACCGGAGAAGCCCTCGAGCTTCGAGAGATCGACTGCGACCCCGCCGACCGTGAGCGAGTTGCCCGTGCTGCTCAGGACACCGTCGGTGAAGGTCAGGACCGGGGCGGGAGTCGTCGTCGAAGCGGGCACGGATGCGACTGTCCACGCGGCCGGGGACCCCAGGGCCGCGTTGTTCGTGAAGGTCAGGGAGACCTGGCTTGCGGTTCCGCTCGCGTCGTAGGACGTGAACTCGCGGCTCAGGACCGTGTCCTTGGCCGCATCAGAGGGCAGGTTTCCGGTGACGCTCGCCGTCGCAGACGCCTTCGCCCCGATGACGGCCTGGAGCGGCAGGGTGATGTTTCCCGTCGCCCCGCCCTGGTTGATCACGCCGTCGACCGCGTTCCAGCCCTGCACGATCGCGCCGGAGGGCGACACGAGCCGGCCCTGGGCGTCGAAGTCGAAGTTGCCGGCGCGGGTGAAGAGCGTCTCGCCACCCTGTTTGGTCACGAAGAAACCGTCGCCGGAGATCATCACGTCGGTCGCGCGACCGGTCGCCTGCGAGGAGCCCTGGGCGAAGTTCGTGGAGATGCCGGCGACCTGCACGCCGAGGCCGACCTGGGCGGGGTTGGTTCCACCGACCGTGGCCTGGGGCGAACCGGCACCCTGGGTCAGCTGGGACAGGGTGTCCTGGAACTGGGTGGAGGACGACTTGAATGCCGTCGTGTTGACGTTGGCGATGTTGTTCGCGGTGACGTCAAGCATCGTCTGGTGTGCGCGAAGGCCGGAGATTCCGGAGTACAGGGAACGAAGCATGGGATGCTGCCTTTCGAAACGGTAACGGTGGAAAGTGTGTGGTGAATGGGACCCGGACGCGCCGGGCGTCAGGCCGTGGTGGTCGCTGGGGCAGGGGTGGTCGTGGTCGCCGGGGTCGTGACCCCGGAGATCGCGTCGAGCTTGACGCTCACTCCCCCGACCGTGACCTGCGGCACCGAACCTGCGTAGGACACGGCGGAGGCGACTCCCGTGACCGAGGTGCCTGAGGCATCCGTGTATGTCACGTTCTGCCCGACCAGGGAGGCCGCCGCGATGCGCATCTGGAGCGAGAAGCTCTCGTCGGACGTCGTCGACAGGGCCGTGAGCTTTTCCATCATGGAGAGTTGCGTGGTCTGGCTGATCATCTGGTTCGAGTCCATCGGCGAACTCGGGTCCTGGTTCTTCAGCTGCGTGACGAGCAGCTTCATGAAGGCCTCGGAGTCGAGGGTCTGGCTCGGCGTTCGCGTGGCGGTCGACGCGCTGTACACGCCGGCGGTCGCGGCCGCGGCGCCCGTCGCTCCGGCTGCCGAGGCGGCCACGATGGCTTCGATCGTCATGGGTTCTCTCTTCTCGTGCTTCTCGTGGTTCTCGTGGTTCTCGTGGTCGTGTTCTGGAACAGGTTCTGGACGGTCATCCGCCGGGCTGTCACTCAGGCCAGCACATCGACGGAGGGGCGGTAGCCGAGCGGTTCGTCCCGGTACGTCGGTCGGACCGTCGTGCCGGACTCCCGGGCGTCGCCCGGTTGATCGGGTGCCCGTGCAGATCCGGGATCCGCACTCGTCCGGTCCTCCTGCCGGCCGGGGGCGCCGAAGGCACCGGAGCCGCCCGCGCGGGAGTCGTCGGGCTGGGAGTTGCCGGACAGGTCGAGCCGCGTGTCCGTGCCGCCCTGGGCGAGATCGCGGCGCAGTTCGGGCAGGATCGCGCGCAGCGCATCCCGAGCGAGGTCGGTCGGGGCGAACAGTTCCACCCGGATCGAGCTGCCGCCGATGTGCGCCCGCACGGTCACGGGGCCCAGGTTGTCGGGGTTCACGGTGATCGTCATCGCGTGTTCGCCGTTTGCTGCCCCGATCAGGCTTGCGAGGCCGCGGCCGACCTGGCCGGCCAGCGGAAGGTCGGCCAGCTGTGCCGCGCCCGACGTTGCGGTCGAGGCTCCGGCAGCGGATGCCGACGTGACGGCCGTACTCGCAGCGACCGTGTGAAGCGCGGTCTGAAATGCAGCGCCCGCGGAAGCCGGATCGATCGTGGCCGTTGCGGCGGACGCGGTGCCCGTGGTCGCAGCCGCTGCCGTGGCCGCTGCTGAACCGAAGGCGGCGCCGGAGTCGGCGACCACTCCCCCGAGGGAGCCGCCAGAGCCGGGGTTGCCCGAGCCGGAAGTGTCCGAGCTGGCATTCGCCGAACCGCGGCTGTCCGCGCCGTGGGTGTCCGAGCCGGCGCTGGTCGAGTCCGTGGTGACCGCCGCGGCGGCTCCCGAGTCGAGGGGGGCCGTGGCTGGTAGGCCTGAGTTCGTGTCGCCCGGTGCGCCAGCGGCCCGGGTTGCTGCGACGGCCGCCCGGCCGGCCAGGTCCATGAGGCCGGTGGCCGACGACCCGGAACCAGGCGCGGCGGTCGCCGGACCGGTCGCTGTACCGGTCGGGACGGCCTGACCGCTCGTTGTGTCCGTTCCGTCGGTGCCCGCACCGGGGGTGGTGCCGTGGGAGGCGCCGGGGGTGTCGCTGCCAGGGGTACCGGTGCCGGCGATCGGGCCGGCCGCTGAGCCGGTCGCGAGGTTTCCGGGGACGCCGGCCGGTGAGGTGGTTTCCGCCACGGCCACGGCTGCGGTCGCCGAGACTCCCTCGGCCGTCACGTTCCCGGTCTGGATATCCGAGGATGATCCACCCGCCTGTGCGCCGTCGACCAGAGTCTGCGCTGACGCGGTGCCGACGCCGGCCAATGCCCCGCCGAGAGTCGCGGAACCGACCGCCGCCGGAACCGAGAACGTCGAACCGGGCGCGACCGACCCGAGAGGCACTGGACCGGCAGCCGCGCTGTCACCGCGGGCGGCGCCCGCAGCAGCCGTCGAGGCAGAGAGTGATGCCGAATCCGCCGTGAGCAGGTCACGCCTGACGGTCTCCCGTGCGTGGCCCGCGACCTGCTGAGCTGCTGATGCACCGGAGCCTGTCGGAATCTCCGCTGGCTCCGCCCGCCGACTGGCTGGACGAGACTTCCGTGCGCGTCGAGCCTCGGCTGGAGGAACCCGCTGGTTCAGCCTGGGCATCCCGCTCATGGTGGGCGCCTCGTGCCGCCCGGGCCGAGCGCACGTCCCTGGCGATCTGCACCGAGCGGACCACGCGCGCGTCCTGCGCATCCCGGGCAGTCTGTCCGGATGTGTCCGCGGAATCCTGTGCTGACGTCTGTGCGTCTTGCCGTTCTGATGTCCGCGCCGCCGACGTTCGCGCCGCCGACTCCTGTGCCGTTGACGTGCGTGCTTCCATTGTCCGGGCTGCGGCGTGCGTCGAGGAGCGTGCGGCGGACGCGTCCAGGCGCTCGCGGGCGGCGGCATCCGCGGTCGAGCGCGACAGCGCCGCCTGGGCCGCCCGTGCGGTCACGGCCTGCGCGTCCACGGAGGCACTCGCGGCCTCACGACGCTGGGTCGTACCGGCGTCCCTGGCCGTGTCGAGCGCGGAGGCGAAGCTGCCCGCACTCGGGTTCGCTCCGGTACCCGCGCCGTTCCCGGTGCGGGTTTCCGTCGCCGAACGCGCGAGCAGGGCCTGCGCATTGGCGCGGGCGAGGGAGGCGTGCGCGGACACCGCGCTTCCGAACGACGCGGCCATCAGGAGGCGCCCTTCATCATCGAGGCAAGTGCGGCGCTGAGCAGGTCGGCGGTGCCGGAGGTCGCGGCGACCTTCGCCGCGGTCAGGGCGGTTGCCGAGGCTGTCGAAGCTGTGCTGGACGTGGCGGGGGCGTCCGGAATCACGCGGCGGATGGTGTCGATGTCCGAGTCGTCCATGTAGGCCTCGACCTGACACACCGTGCGGCCCTCGTAGGGCGCGTGGATGACCTTGTGGTTGCCTGCATAGATCAGGATGTGTTCTCCGCCGCCGGTCACGATCAGGTCGCCCGGCTTCGCGTCGGCGAGGGAGCCGACCTCGGTGCCGATCTTCATCTGTCCGGAGACGAGCCGGGGAACGGAGATGCCCATGTCGGCATAGACCTTCTGGACGAGGCCGGAGCAGTCCATGCCGCTCGAGCCGGTGCCGCCGAAGACGTAGGGAACGCCGAGGTATTTCTGTGCCGAGGTGACGATGTCGGTTCCGGTCACGCTGCCGGTGGCGACGCCCGCGCCGCTGGCAGCGCTCGTCGCCTTACTGGCCGCGGCCGCGAGGGCGTCTGCGAAGGTCGCCGCGGTTCCGGTGCTGTCGGTCGTCGTGGCCGTCGTCGCCGAAGCCGCGGTCGACGCCGTCGACGCCGACGCGGCATTCAGCGCGTCGAAGCGTGCGAGGGTGGCCTGGATCGTGCTGATCCGGCTCAGGGCGTCGACCATCGTCATCGGGCGCCTCCGGCCTTGCGGCGGTGCCACCCGGTCGACGCGATCTCGTCGAGCACGGTCTGCTCCGCGCGGAGGTCTTCGGCGGCGATGAAGAGGCCGTGCCGGCCCTCGAGCTTTTCGAGTCCGACGGACTCTGCCCGCTTCGCGGCGAAGGCGGCATGGGCGGTCTCCGCGGTCTGCCGGTATTCCCGGCCGAGCGCGTCGAGGTCGGCGAGCATGCTCTGCGCCGAGGTGCGGCCGGCCGCGATCGCCGCGAGGGATGCGGCGCCGGTCGCCTCAGTCGGCAGCACGGTCAGGGCCGCGGATGCCTCCGCGCGCCTGGCCTGGTTGGAGTTCAGCAGGGCGTTGGCCGCGGCGAGTTCCCCGGCAGCAGCATCCTGCTGCAGGTGGCGCAACCGGAGGAGTCCGGCAAGGGCGAAGTCGCGTTTCATCAGATACCTCCGAACAGCCGGGTGAGCCGGGTGAGCTGGTCCCAGGCGAGCGGGGCGGACGTCTGGTCGTCCATCCGCTGCTGCAGGAATTCGTTGATCGCGGCCTCGTTGTCCACGGCCGCGTCGACGAGCGGGTTGGTGCCGGCCTTGTACGCACCGACGTCGAGGAGATCCTGGGCGTTCCTCCGCGCGGCGAGCACCTTGCGGAGGGTTCCAGCCAGCCGGTTCTGCTCGGGGGTGTTGACCCGCGAGGCCACCCGGGAGATCGAGGCGAGGGCGTCGACGCTCGGGAAATGGCCCTGAACGGCGAGCCTGCGGTCGAGGACGACGTGTCCGTCGAGGATCGAGCGTGCGGCATCCGCGATGGGCTCGTTGTGGTCGTCGCCGTCGACGAGCACCGTGTAGATGCCGGTGATCGAGCCGGACTGGTCGGTGCCCGCACGCTCGAGGAGGCGCGCCAGCAACGAGAACGTCGATGGCGGGTAGCCGCGGGTGGCCGGCGGTTCGCCGACGGAGAGGCCGATCTCCCGCTGGGCCATCGCGACCCGGGTGAGGGAGTCCATCATCAGCATGACGTCTGCGCCCTGGTCGCGGAAGGATTCGGCGATGCGGGTCGCCACGAAGGCCGCGCGCAGGCGCATCATCGCGGGTTCGTCCGAGGTCGACACCACGACGATCGAGCGGGCGAGGCCCTCCGCACCGAGGTCGTCTTCGAGGAACTCGCGAACTTCGCGGCCGCGCTCTCCGACGAGGGCGATCACGGAGACCTGGGCGTCGGTGCCCCGGGCGATCATCGACAGCAGCGAAGACTTGCCGACCCCGGAGCCGGCGAAGAGGCCCATGCGCTGGCCGCGGCCGACGCTCGTGAGGGTGTCGAGCACGCGCACGCCGAGCCTGCAGCGGTGTCGTGATCCGCGATCGCTGCATCGCGGAGGGGCTGTCGTGGTCGATCGAGACGTATTCCTCGACGACGAGGGGGCCCTTCCCGTCGATGGGGCGGCCCATGCCGTCGATGACGCGGCCGAAGAGACCGTTTCCGGTGGGCACGAAGTGCGGGGTGGCGTCGGACCGGACCGGCGCGCCGACCCGGATCCCGGTCATCCGGCCGAGCGGCATGCAGCGGATGCCGTCCTGCGTCGTCGCGACGACCTCCGCGTCGATCTCGGCGTCGTTCCCGATCGCGACAAGGTCACCGATCGCGGAGTTGAGCCCGCGAACCTCGAGGCCGAGGCCGACGATGGACGAGACCACGCCGACCCGCTCGGGGCGGGCGACGCGAAGGGCACGCGCGAACGCTTCGGGGCGCGGTTCCCAGGTGAGGGTCATCGGGTTCCCCCGACGAGCGCGGCGCGGGCCCGCTCGAACGCAGTGCCGATCCGGGCGTCGAGGAAACCGTCCGCGAACTCGGAGACGGCGTCGCCACGGGCGAGCGACGGGTCGGCCTGGAACTGCACGCCGGTTGCGGCGAGCACGGTCGGGTCGATCACGGCGAGGTCGGCGGGATGCATGCGCACCACGTTCGGACGTGTCGGCGACGCAGGGTCGAGTGCGCGGCGCAGGGCCAGCCGTGCGGCGCCCACTCCGTCACTGAGCTCGTACCCGATCACGGCCTCCGCGAGGTCGAGCGCCGCGGCGAGCAGGGTGTCTTCGACCTCGAGCAGCACCGGCTGGGTGCGCTCGTCGAGCGCGTGGGTCGCGGCGGTGAGGAGGCCGACCGTGCGGTCGAGCCTGCGCCTGGACCTGCCACACCCGGGCGGCGTGGTCGGCCTCGAGGCGGGCGATCTGGGCAGTGATGTCGCCCGCGGCGGCCCGCATGCCCGCCGTGTAGCCGGCTGCGTGTCCCTGGACCCGTGCGGTCTCAAGAGTGTTGTCGCCGGCGACAGCGCGCAGGGTCGGGAAGGAGATCGCTGAGAACGGCAGGTCGCCTGCGGTCTCTGCGGTCGGGCGGGCGACCGGGGTCGCCGTCGTCGCGGCTGCGGGCACGGCTCCGGCGGCTGGGCCGGACGCGTCCACGAGCACGGGCTCGGCATGGCGGAACGGGATGGCGGGGCTAGACAACATAAGCGTCCTCGTCGGCACGGGTCACCGTGATGCTGCCCTGGGCCTCGAGGTCGCGGATGGCGCGCACGATGGTTGCGCGGCCTTCCTCGACCTGGGAGACACGGACTGGCCCGAGCGCGCGAATCTCGTCGTCGAGGATCTCCCGGTTGCGTTCGGAGAGGTTCTTGCGAATGATCTCGATGACGCCCTCGGTGGAGCCCTTCATCGCGATCGCGAGGATTCCGGCGTCGATGCCGCGCAGCACCTGCTGCACGTCGCGGTCCTCGAGGCGGACGATGTCGGCGAAGGTCAGCATCCGGGCGCGCACCTGTTCGGCGAGCACCGGGTCCCGGGCGTCGAGAGCTTCGAGGAGCGAGCGCTCGGTGGCGACATCCGCCCGGTTGATGATCTCGACGAGCGGCTGGATGCCGCCGACGACCTCGACAGAGTCCCTGGTGGAGGTGACGGCGCCGACACGGGCCTTGAGCGAGTCGGTCACGACGCGGATGGCTTCGGGAGTCGCCGTTCCCATTCCGGCGATGCACTGGGCGACCTCGGCGGGCAGGGTGCCTTCGAGGCCGGCGATCACGGCGGAGGCATGTTCGGGCCGGAGATGGGCGAGCACGAGGGCGATGGTCTGCGGCAATTCGCCGTCGAGGAGCGTGAGGACCTGGAGCGGTTCCGCGGTGTCGAGGAATGCAAAGGCCTTGCCCGCCATCGAGGACGCGACCCGGCTCATGACCCCGGCGGCGCGTTCTGCACCGAAGGATGCCTCGAGCAGGCCGACCGCGTAGGCGTGGCCGCCGCGAGGGGAGCGTGTTCCGCGCATGGTGAGGTCGTGGAATTCGAGGACCGTGGTCTCGGCGACCTCGGTGTCGACCCGGCGCAGCTGCACCATCTCGGCAGCGATATCGGCGGCTTCTGCCTCGCTGAACTGCTTCATCACTTCGGACGCGCGGTCGTGCTCCATGTTCATCAGAACGATGGCGACCTTCTGGGTTCCGGTCAGGGGAACCTGGGGGTCGATCATGCGGGCTGCCGATCATCCATGAGGCCGCGGAGGTATTCAGCGGTCTTCTTCGGGTCGCGCTGGGCGAGGGCGTCGATTTCGACCCGCATCCGCTCGGAAGCAACCGGCGGGGTGAACGCCGGAGCGCCGAAGGCGACGGTGGGGCTCGGGTCGATCATGATCGGCGCGATCGGGGCGCCGAGGCCGAACGGCACCGCGGCCGGAGCGAGGGCCGGGCGCACCTGGAGCATCTCGTCGACCTCGATCGATTCGCGGCTCTGGCGACGGGAGCGGCGGGCGTAGAGCAGCATGCCGAGGATCAGGGTGATCAGGATGCCGGCGGTGATGATGCCGATGCGCACGATCTCGCCCATCCGGTCCGCGGAGGTCTGGGCATCCTGCTGGGCGAGCGCCGCCGCCGCGTCTGTGGCGGCCTGGCCGTTGAAGCTGACGACCTCGACCGTAACGGCGTCGCCCCTGGTCGAGTCGATGCCGGCGGCCGAGGAGACGAGGCTGGTCACGTCGGCGACGTTGACGCTGCCGATCGTGTCCTTGTTCACTGCGACGGAGATCGTCTGGCGGTTGACGGCGCCTGCCGGGATCGTGCGGGTCTCGGTGACCTTGTTGACCGCGTTGTTCTTCGTGGTGTCCGCAGAGGTGAAGGAGCCGTCGGTGCTCGTTCCGGTGGGCGTGGTGGTCGTTGTCGTGGTGCCGAGCACCCCGGCCGCTCCCGAGGCACCGGTGCCGGTGTACGTCTCGGTCTTGACGGCCTCGTTGAGGGCGGGAGCGTTCGTCGGCGAGGTGAACGATTCCTCGACGCGGGAGGCCGACTGCGCGCTCATGTCGGCGGCGACCACGACGGTCGCGTTGCCGGCGCCGAGGACCTTGTCGAGCATGGCCTGGACCGAGCCGCGCACGCGCTGTTCGTAGTCGGTGGACTGCTCGGCGCCGGTTCCGGTGACGCCGGTGCCGACGGCC
This sequence comes from Cryobacterium breve, assembly GCF_027594785.1. Lineage (GTDB taxonomy): Bacteria > Actinomycetota > Actinomycetes > Actinomycetales > Microbacteriaceae > Cryobacterium > Cryobacterium breve_A. The sequence continues at coordinate 60,380 of NZ_CP075584.1, read as the reverse complement.
GAGAGCACGATGCCCTTGGAGTCGATGACGGCGACGTCTGTGGGCTTCATGCCGTCGATCGAGGCGCTCGTGAGGTGCACGATGGCCTGGACCTGGTCGCTCGAGAGGGTCACACCGGTCTGGGTGGCGACGAAGACGGATGCCGTGGGGTCCTGCTTCTCGGACACGAACACGGTGTCCTTGGGAATGGCGAGGCGCACCGATGCGGTCTTGACGCCCTGCATGGCCTGGATCGTGTTGGCGAGCTCGCCCTCGAGGGCCCGCTTGTAGGTCACCGACTGCTGGAACTCGCTCGCGGTGACGCCCATCTTGTCGAGCAGCGAGTATCCCCCGGTGTCCGAGGTCGGCAGGCCGGCCGCGGCCGCCTTGAGTCGCTCGGCGTAGACATCCGCCTGGGGAACGAGGATCGTCGCACCGCCGTCGCTGAGCTGGTAGTCGACCTTGTCGGTAGCGAGCTGGTCGACGATGGCGCTCGCGTCGGCGCCGGCGAGCCCGGAGAACAGGGGCGTGTACGCGGGCTTCGTGGCCCACATCGTGAGAGCGGCGATGCCGAGTGCGAGCACCGCGACGCCGATGATGGCGACCGTGCGCTGCGCGATGGTGAACTCACGGATGTTCTGTCCGAGGCGCTGGAAGAAGGAACTGATCTGGCGGGGCATCAGGCCTGCATCCTCATGATCTCGTTGAAGGCGTCGACACCCTTGTTGCGCACGGCGGCGACGAGTTCGAGGCTCACCTGCGCGCGGGTGGCGGCGATGGTGGCACTCGCAATGTCGTTGAGGTTGCCAGTGACGGCGGCGACGGCCTGGGTGTTCGCGGTCGACTGCAGCTGCTGCAGGTTGTCGACGGCGCCGGCCATGGCGGTTCCGAATCCGGAGCCGTCCGTGGCCGTGGTGGCCTGGCTGGACTGCGTGGCCTGCACGCTCTGGGTGGCCTGGCTGGCCTGGAGCGCGAGCGCCCCGATGGATGCGATGGTCATCAGGCACGGCCGATCTGAAGTGCTGCTTCGTAGGTTGTCTTGGCGCGGTCGACGACGGCCGCGTTCGCCTGGTAGCCGCGCTGGGCCATGATCAGGTCGCCCATCTGTTCGCCGAGGTCGATGTCGGGGTGGCGCACGTATCCGGCCGCGTCGGCGAGCGGGTTGGTCGGGTCGGAGACGAGGATGCCGGTCGCCGAGCCCTGTGCGGTGCCCGCGACCTCGACGCCGTTCACGCCCGCGCCGGCCTGCGCCACGATGTAGCGGGCCTGGAAGGCATTGCCGCTCGTCGGCGTGACGGTGTTGACGTTGGCGATGTTGTCGGCGATCGCGTCGAGCCACTTGCGGTGCAGGGTGAGGCCGGAGCCGGCGATTCCGATCGCGTCGAGGCTCATCAGGCGGTCCTCATTGCGGCGCGGACGGCGCTGAACGGCATGTTCATTGCCTGGGCCGCGAACTGGTATCGGAGAACGGTCGAGGTGTTCGCGAGCGTCTCGGTGTCGAGGTTGACGTTGTTGCCGTTGACGTTGGTGGGTTCGAGCGAATCCGTCGTCGTCGCGGTCGTGCTGCCGCTGCCGTTCGCCACGGACTTGGCCAGGGCGGACTCGAACGCGACCTGCTTGGCGTGGTAGTTCGGCGTGTTGACGTTGGCGATATTGCTCGCGATAGTGCTCTGTCGCAGAGAGAGTGCGGCCAGTGCGCTCGTGAGAGCGGTGGAGGTCACGGATTCAAGCACGGTTACCCGATTCGTCGTCAGATGTACTGGACGGCCGGTCCGTGGCCTGGTGCGAGCAATCCGTGCTCGTATCTAGCTATCGGCCCGGTTCCGGTCCACGTAAGGACTTTCTCTCCCGATTCATCTGCTTGGCTCGAAAGGGGGTTCGACGGCCGTTTCAGCCCGCCGCCCGACCGCCATTCCGCCTGTCCGCCCGTCCGCCCGCTCACTCGGTCTGTCGGTCTGTCGGTCTGTCGGTCGCTCGGTCGCTCGGTCGCTCGGTCGCGTCAGTCGTCATCGCGAAGAATCTCGCTCTTGCTCCTGAGGAAGATTGGTCTCCGCTCGGGGTCGAGTCCGGGTGGCGGGGTGAGCCAATACCGGCCGGCGTCGTCTCTGATGATTCGCCAGTGCTCGTTGTGGAGCCGGAGGTGGTCGGCCCGGCAGAGCAGGATGCCCTCGTCGAGGTTGGTTTGGCCGGTGTCGTCTTTCCAGCGCTGGATGTGATGGGTCTCGGTCCAGGAGGGTGGTCGGTCGCAGCCGGGCCACATGCAGCCCCCGTCGCGAATGGCGAGGGCGGCCCGTTGGGCGAGGGAGAAGGTGCGTTGTTCGCGGCCGAGGTCGAGACCGTGGCCGTGGTCGTCGAAAGTGACGTCCAGAATCCCGGTATCGCAGAGGTTGCGTTCGAGGGTTTCGGTGGAGACAGTGACCGCGGTTCCCTCGATGACGCCCGGCTCGAGAGTGGGAGCCTTGGTTTCGGGGTTCGAACCGGCGTCGGATGCGGGTTCGTCCGCGGCGGCGGGAGTCGGCCGGCTCGGTTCGGTCCCACCGGCTCCGGTCCCGGTCGCTGCGGTCCCGGTCGATGGGGTCCCGGTCGATGGGGTCCCGGTCGATGGGGTCCCGGTCGATGTGGTCTCGGTGGGTGTGGCGCTCCTCGGGCGGATGGTGACCATGCGGACGGCGGGGCTGCGGCCGCCGGCGATGCGCTTCGGGTCGGCCTTCACGCCGAGTTTGGTCAGGGCGAGGAACGCGTCGGCGGTGAGCCTGCTCAGTCGTGCGCGGGTCGTCCTGCACCCGCTTCGCCCAGGCCGCCTGTTCCCTGTCCACGAACCGCACCCCCACCCCGGCGGGGGCTCGTGATGGCGTCGTAGGTACTCATCAGGTACTCGCCGTCTTCCGGGGCGAACAGCCCCACCATGCGCACCTGGCCGGTGGAGAGGCGCCAGAACCGCAACGACCGGTCGTCGTAGGCGGCTTTTTCCCGGGCGGCGATGCCGGCCTCATCGAGCACGTCCCGTACCCGGCGGGCCCGCTTGAACAACTGATCCGCATTCAGGGTGCGTGCTTCGGTGAGGAGCCGGGTGAGGGCGGTGGCGAGTTTCTCCGGGGTGATCGCCCGGTCCAGGTCGCCCAGGCCTTTCCGGAGCGCATCGGCCTTCTCGACACTGAGCCAGCCCTCGGCGAGGGCCCGGCCGATCGGCGCGTGCCACGGTGGCACCGCGGCCGGCGGCAGGTCTTGGGTCATCCTGGGCTGTCCGTCGGGTTCGGGCTGTCCGTCGTTCCCGCCGTTTCTGTTGACGTCAGTGCCGTCGAGGGTCGGGGTGCCTTCGAGCAGCTTCTGCGCCTCGGCAGCTTCCCGGGCGGCTTTCTCGGCGGCATCGGCCTCCGCGACCAACCGGCCGACCGCGAGCAGTTTGCCCGCGTCACCCTTGCTCGACCCGGAGATGGACTGCAGCAGGTCCTCGGGGGTCCGGTAGCCCTTCCGGGCCGCGAGGCCCTGCCCACCGAGCTCGGGACTCGACCGCCGGGCGAGGGCCGCGGCGAACCACGCCGCCTGGGTGTCGAGAGCCCGCCGCGCTCCCGCGATCAACGCGTGTCCCTCGAGCACCGCCTCGTCACTGAGCGTGTCGACAACAGCAGACGAACCGCCCAGCCCGGTGACGACATCCGCCATCGACCGCAAGCTCCCGAGAACGCGGCTCTGCACCGGGTCGCCATGCGGCCGATCCGGTGAAGCGGGCGACTCGGGAAGGTTGATCATGCCTCAAAGTTACGACGGACCACCGACATTCCTTGAGCATGGCTCAGGTATGTGGAAACTAACTCTGATCAGGCACCTGTTGAGGACAGAAGCCAAAATCATCGCGCCGCATCAACGCCTCTGTGCCGAGTCCACCGATCAATCGTGAGTGCGGCACAGTGGCTAACTCAGGAGAAATGGCCAGGGATGGGACAGCTACCGCGGACTTCCCGGCGTCCGTCTGGCTACTGGGCGCAAGCTTCCTGAGTTAGCCCCCACTGTGTTCGCCCTCATGGTCGCCAGAAACTGCGCAGACCAGACGCCCTCGACCGCCCGCCGGTGCTACCCGCCCGGCCGTTACGCTCGCCCGTTATGCGGGTGATGCGGTGGCTAACTCAGGAAGAACGGCCGGCGCCGGGACCATAGCCCTGGAACTCCGGGCGTCTGTCGGACTGCTGCGCGCAAATTTCCTGAGTTAGCCCCCACTGCCGCCGGAGACTGAGCAGAGCAGAATCCCGCCATCGCCCGTCGGTGCTGCCCGCCCGGCTGCGACCTCTCCCCCGTCATCCGGCTGCGGCGGCGGCTAACTCAGGAAAAATGCCCGGCACGTGACCTGCAGCCCCGGATTTCCGGCGCGGTGCCGGGTGCGGGGTGCAAATCTCCTGAGTTAGCCACGGCAGAGCGCGGAGAGAACACGACGACCGGTGAGAGGCGGCGGCTTCGGGCGGAGGAGTGTGGAGATGTGGTCAGCCGGTGACGTCGAGATAGACCGACGCGTTGGCGCGCTGGGCGGTGAGGATGGTGCGCACCGCGGAGAGGTGGGCTCCGGCGGAGCGCCGGGCATCCTCGATCTCGCGGATCAACTCGAGTTGGCCGGCGATCAACAGCCGGGCGCGCTCCTCGAGCCTGCGCGGGAAGCTGCCCGAGGTGTTCGGGCGCGCGCCACTGCACGCCCGTGGAGAACCGCTCCCCCTCGATCGCGAGCACCGCGTTGCGCGTGCCGCTGCCGAGGCTGCGCTCGAGCTCGTCGAGCACCCGCAGCCATTCCTCGTACGATCCAGCCGGCCTAGGCATAACCGAGCTCTCCCCCGACTCGGGCAGCCATCGGCTGCGCGGGCACCTGCTGTGCGGCCTCGTGCCAGGTCTGGCGCAGCGGCTCGAGGAGGGCGATGCACTCCACTGTCCCGTTGACGTCGCGGTGCACGTTGGCGCTCATCAGCGCGTTCTGAACGTAGACGTAGATCGCGAAGAGGCCTTCGCCGCCGTCCCAGGCAGCCACATTGAGTGAGGACGACAACTCGGACACAATCGCCTGCGCGTGCTGCAGGTTCTCGGATGCGACCGGCCAGTTCTCGGAGTGCTGTGCCGCTTCCGCACGGTTCAGGTCCAGGAGGAGCCGGTCATACAACATCGTCAGCAGGCGCACCGGCGTTGCCGACAGAATTGCTTCGCGGTTCAGCTGCGCGCGTCGCGCCTGGGTGCCACCCATCATGCTCATAACAGCCATCATCATCCTGTGGTCGAGGTGGAGGAACTGGGCAGCCCGGCAACCTGCGCGGTAAGCCAGGTGGACTGAGCCTTGAGGGCGCTGAGGGAGACTTCCAACGCGGTGTACGTGCTCTGCAGGGTCGCCCGACGCGTCGCAAGGCTGACGTCCCATGCGTCGATCCGCGTGCTCATATTCTTCACGGAGGTCTGCTGGCCGGTGATCTGGCCCGTGAGCTGCCCCGTGTACTTGTCGGAGACCGCAGTCGCAGCGGCCGCAACCCGGGTGGCGATCTCCTGAACAGCGGCCTTGACCGTCGTCGGATCCTTGGCCAGGGCCGTGGCGAACTTCGCCGCGTCGAACTCCATGGTGCCGGTCTTGGTGATACTGATGCCGTACTCGGAGGGAGAGTGTCCGTTGATGGGCGAGGATGCGGCCGAGAGGAGTTTCTGGCTGACATCGCGAACGCTGCTGTTTCCGGTGAAGACACCCGGCGACATAACGGCCGCGCCAGCTGCATTCGTGCTGTTGGTGACCACGGTCTGCGTTGAAATAGTCGCGAAGATGCCGTTGAGAGAACTGACAAGACCCGAGGCGACGGAACTGATCTGCGCATCGTCGCGGGCGACCTTGATCGTCACTGGAGCGGTCGACTCCGCAGAAACGGTGATCGCAACACCGGGAAGCAGGTTCGAGAAGGTATTGGTGCCCGAGGTGATGGTCTGGGTGGCCGCGGTACCGGCCCACAGCGTCACGCTGGCGTCGCCAGCGGTGCGGATGACCGCGGCCCCGGTGGCCGTGAGCAGGTTCGGGGCGGTGGCCGCCGTGACCTCGGCTTTGGTGCCTTGATACACGGTGAAGGCGTTGGCCGCTCCGGTGCTGTTCCCGGTGAACTGCAGCCGGAATTGAGCGGTACCGCCGGCATCGACGCCGGAGGCCACCTTGGTCGCCGTCACTCCGGTGCCTGCGGCGTTGACCGCGGTGGCCATGTCGTCGAGGGAGGTGGAGGCGGCGGAAATCTCGGTGCTGACACCGTTGGCGACGATCGTGAGCACGGCCGGCGTTGCGGGCCACGCGGTCATGGCCGCCGAGACACCCACCTGGTTACGGGCAAGGGCGCCGACGACGACGTCGAGCTGCCCGGCAGCGGCGCCAGGAGAGAGCGCGGTGGTCACGGTCGGCGAGCTGCTCGTCGAAGAGTAGAGATCGAGAGAGGTCGGCTTGGCTGTGGTCGTGGCGAGGGTCGCAAGCGCGGCCACCTGGCCATTGAGGCCCTGGAGGGCCGAGATCAGGGTCTGCGACTTCGCAACGGATGCCTTGAGCAGGGCCTGAGGCTGAGCCTCGACGGTCATGAGGGAATTGATCAGAGTCGTGGTGTCGAGACCGCTGACGAGTCCGTCGATTGCGTTGGTCATGCCTCCACCTCCTCAGGGAAGAGCGTCAAACTGGGATTCATAATGCTGATGAAACGTGGAATGGCTGGCGGTGACCGAGGGATGAGGTCCAGTTCATCTCTCGGTCACCGCCAGCCATAGTTCACCGTACGGTTTCCCGAAAGGTCATCTACTCCGGGTTAGCGGAGGAGCGACAGCACGCCCTGGTTGGACTGGTTCGCCTGCGCGAGCATGGCGGTACCGGCCTGGGACAGGATGCTGGAACGGGTGTACTTGACCATTTCCGAAGCCATGTCCGTGTCGCGGATACGCGAACCGGCAGCGGTCAGGTTCTCCGTCGAGACGGCAAGCGTCTTGACGACAGATTCGAACCGGTTCTGGTCGGCACCAAGCGAGGCGCGAGCAGTCGAGACTGCCTTGATCTGGGTGTCAATCAGGCCGATTGCTGCCGCAGCACCAGTGGCAGTGCTGAAGTCCAGCGCTGCGGCTGCTCCGGCGGTTCCTGCAGCAGCAAGCCCAGCGGATGCGGGAGCCGTGGTAGCGACTGCACCACCCGTGATGGACTTCACATTGATGCCCGTTGCAGCGCCCGTCGTCGTGTCATAGGTAACCGAAGCGAAGAGCTTTCCGGAGAAACCAGCGTCAGAGTTGAGTGCCGTTGCAACATCGCTAGCGGTCTTGTACGTACCGGCGCCGCCAGCAAGAGTCGTCGTGACAACCGAGGTCGCCGTTCCTTCCGTCACGGTGAAAGCCTGTGCACCAGTCGTCAGAAGCGCATTCGTGGTGCTCAGTGCGAAGGAGGTGCCCGTGTTGCCGGTGGAGATTGCGGACGCGATGTTCGTGACGTTTGCCCCCGACAGGTTGACCTGGATCTGGCTGCTGGCGCCACCGTTCGCACCGACCTGGAAGCTCAAGGATGCCTTTGAGCCGTCCAGAAGCTGCGTGCCGTTGAAGTTCGTGGAACCGGCGATCCGGGTGAGTTCCTTGCTCAGCGCGGTTACCTCAGTGCCGATTGCCGTGCGGGAATCGGTGTTGTTCGAGTCGTTACCGGCCTGAACGGCGAGGTCACGAACGCGCTGCAGAATCGACTGCACCTCGTTCAGGGAACCTTCAGCGGTCTGCACGACCGAGATGCCATCCTGGGCGTTGCGGCTGGCGACGGTGAGGCCACCGACCTGCGACTTGAGGCCCTCGGAAACGGTGAGGCCGGCCGCGTCGTCCGAGGCACGGTTGATGCGGAGGCCGCTGGACAGCTTCTCCAGCGACTTGGACATGTCGTTCTGTGTTGCGGCGAGGTTGCGGTACGTGTTGTTTGCCGCGAGGTTGGTGTTGACCTGCATACCCATGATGTGTTCCTCCGTGATTGGGTGTTGATTCGTCTACCCATCCATGGGCTGACGTTTAGAGCTATCGGCGCTGACCGCGTCTGCGTTAGCCGTTGAGCGAGAAAGTTTCCCGGACCGGGTAAGCGCCGTGATCGCCGAGCGATCCCGCGGCGGCGGCGTACTTCGCTGCGGCGATCGCGGCGGTCCGCGAGGGCACCGGAAGGCTGATCGGCTGCGTGAGGGGAATGTCGGTCGCGACGGCGGGCATCCGCTCTTGGACAATGCCGAGCATCGCGTGGTCGGCGAGCCGGGCCAGGTAGGCGCTGCGGCGGGCGGGGGCAACGCGGGACTCGGGCACGTAGTCGGCCTCGTCGTCGGCGTAGTGGGTGCCGAGGCCGTCGCGCAGCAAGCGGATGGCCTCCGCGCGCTGCTGGGACACGGCCGAGTGGGTGATGCCGAGGTCCGCGGCGATGTCCTTGACCGGGCGGTCGTCGAAGTAGACCTGCTCGATGATCTCGCGCATCTTGGGCGGGAGCGCGAGCACGGCCGCGCGCAGGTACGCGAGGCGCTCGGCGGAGAGCAGCGACTCCCCCGGCAGCACCGTGCTCGCCGGGATGTACTCGGCGGTGGTGTCGTCGAGGGCGATCACTGTGCGCTCGCTGTCGGCGAGGCCCGCTGCGGCGGTCTCACGGTCGACGCCGAGGGCGGCGGCGATCTCGTCGACGCTCGCGGCACGGCCGAGGGCGGCGGCGAGGGTCTCCTGAACGGCGCGGGTTTCCTTGATGCGCCGGCGGGCGGTGCGGGTGGCCCAGTCGTTGGAGCGCATCTCGTCGGCGAATGCCCCGATGATGCGACGACGGGCGAAGGCGCCGAAGGGAACCCCGAGATCGGCGTTGAAGGCATCCGCGCTCGTGACGAGCGCGAGCGCGCCCGCAGACGCGAGATCATCGCGCGAGAGGTGACGAGCCTTGGCCCAGACCTCGGAAACCAGGTATCCGACGAGGGGCAGGTTGTCGGTGACCAGCCGATTACGCTCTGTGCGATTCACGTCGCAGCCCCCTGTGTTTCACGAACGGATGATGAGCGAGAGACTTCTGGCAGGGCCAGGATTACTTCGCTTCGTACCGGGTGAGCACTGGGACAAATTCACTGATCGGACGGGGGTTCGGGGCCCCCTTAACACAAAGTGTTTTGTCCGCGTGTCAAACCTACAATCAGGCGCCCCTGAGTCGAGCCGTACAGCACCCCCACTCTGGGGGTGGTGATACCCCCAATCGGGAAACGCTTACCCACTCGGAGACACCCGGCTACCCCCACTTTTGGGAAAGCGTTGTCCTCATTTAGGTGGACATTCCCAGCCGCCACCTGCCAGTCTGGGCACACAGATCGCTTACGTGCGGCAAAACCCTGCCGATAGTGCCATCTGAAGCCAGAGTCGACGCGGTCGTGCGTCCCTCGGCCCGACCGGAATCGTGTGGAGGAAATCGTGGGCGCCAATGAACTCTCCGCCCTCCTGTGGCGTGAGCGGGAGCTCCTCGAACTGCTGGTCTTCAAGCTCGACGAAGAACAGGCTCCTCCTGACCAACGGCAAGACCCGCTGGCTCCAGCAGGGCACTCGCGAGGTCGAACAGGTGCTCGGCCACGTGCAGGAAGCCGGTCTTGCCCGCAGCGTCGAGGTTGCCGCCATGTCCGCCGAGTGGGGAACGAACGAAGACGCCACGCTCCGCGAACTCGTCGCCCACGCCCCCGTCGGTCCCTGGACCGAGATCATGACGGCGCACCTCAAGGCCCTCGGCGAGCTCGCCGCCCAGATCAAGGAACTCCGCGACGCCAACGACTATCTGCTGCGCTCTGCCGCACGCTCCAGCCAGGAGACGCTCGCCGACATTCGCGTGAACACGAACACCTACGACGCCCGCGGCACAGCGGATGCGCAGACGCCGCCCGCCCGCCTCTTCGACCAGTCGTTCTAACGGGAACCCCATGAGCACATTCGGCGGACTCAACACCGCGTACACCGGCCTCGTCGCCGCCCGCCAGGGCCTCGACGTCGTCGGCCAGAACATCGCCAACGCCGGCACGGAGGGGTACACCCGCCAGCGCGTGACGACCTCTTCAGTGGATGCCGTGACGCGCGTCGGCCTCTTCTCCTCCGGAGTCGGCGCCGGCCAGGGCGTTTCGGTCACCGGCATCGCCCGTCTCGGCAGTGCGAGCCTCGACGCGCAGGTGCGGGCCTCTGCCGCGGCAGCCGGCTTCTCGGCAGTGCGCGCCAACTCGTTCTCCGCGGTTGAGGCAGCCACCAACGAACCCGGCACGAGCGGACTGTCTGCGACCCTCTCGAAGTTCTGGGCCGGCTGGCAAGACGTCTCCAACGCCGTCGGCGACGCCGCCCCGGCCGGCGTCGTGCTGAGCCAGGCCAATGCCGTGGCCGGCCAGATCGCGTCCAATTACCAGGCCGTCGCCACCGAGTGGACCTCGCAGCGCTCGAGCGTCGACTCGATGGTCTCAGAGGTCAATGCCGCGGCCACGCAGGTCGCCGGTCTCAACTCCCAGATTCGCCTGACGGTCGCAGCGGGCGGTTCCGCCAACGAACTCCTCGACAAGCGCAGCGCGCTCACCACGACCATCGCCGCGCTCACCGGCGGCGTCGTCTCCGAGCAGGCCGACGGCACGGTCAGCGTCTTCGTCGGCGGCAACGCCCTCGTCAGCGGCGACCAGGCGCAGAGCCTGACGGCCGTCGGCCCCAGGTCGATGACGGGAACCGGAACTGTCAAGGTCGCCTGGACGAAAGACCTCGGCAACGCCTCATCGACGGCCGCTGCCATCGACGGCGGCGAACTGGCTGGAGCGCTCTCGCTGCTCGGCCCTGCAACGCTCGACGCCAACGGCAAGGGAACCGGATCGACCCTCGCTGACGTCGCCGCGACCTACAACTCCTTCGCAACAACGCTCGCCAAGAACGTCAACGCCGTCTTCAACCCCACCTCGGCCGCCACCGGGGACTTCTTCGAGGTCCCCGCCACCGGGGCCGCTGCCCTCGGCTTGACCGTTGTTCCGAAAACGGCCACAGCACTCACCGCCGCGCTCAAGGCCGCCGGCACCGGTGGGGCCCTCGATGGCTCGATCGCCGACGCCGTCTCGCAGCTGGGCGCGGGAAAAGCCACCGCCCTCGACCCTGCGACCGGCCTCCCCCTCACGTCCCCGAGCGCAGACTGGTCCAATGTCGTGACCGGCCTCGCGGTGACCACGAAGGCTGAGCTTCAGGGTGCGTCCCTGGCGAACACCACGTCGACCGCAGCGGTCAAGGCCCAGCTGTCCAACGCATCCGTCGACCTCGACGAAGAGAACGTGAGCCTTTTGATGTTCCAGCACGCGTACCAGGGCGCCGCCCGCGTCATGACCGCCGTCGACGAGATGCTCGACGTGCTCATCAACAAGACCGGATTGGTGGGCCGCTGACCATGATCTCCCGTGTCACCACCCAGACCCAGATTCGCGCAGCCCAGTCGAGCCTGCAGACCAACCTCGCGAGGCTCACCCAGCTGCAGGAGCAGGCCTCGTCACTGACGACCCTGAAGAACCCTTCGGACGACCCGGCCCGCGCCGCGGATTCGCTCGCGGTGCGCGCCCAGCAGAGCGCTGTCGCCCAGTACACCCGCAACGTCGACAACGGCACCGGCTGGCTGACCACCACGGACTCGGCCCTCTCCGCGACGACGAACATCATGAACCAGGTGCGCGACATCACCGTGCAGGGCGGCAACGGCTCGCTCTCGCAGACCGCGAAGAGCGCCCTTGCCGCGCAGCTGCAGGGCCTCAAGCAGGACCTGCTCACCCAGGCGAACACGCAGTACCTCGGACGCAGCGTCTTCGCGGGCACCTCGGATGCCCCTGCAGCCTTCACGACGACCGCCGGAATCCCGGCGACCGGGGCCACCCCGGCGATTCCGGCTACGGTGACCTACACGGGCACAGCCGGTTCGACCGTCGAGCGCCGCGTTGCCGCGGACTCGACCGTGCGCGTCGACTCGAACGGTGCATCCGTCTATGGAATCGGGACCGATTCAGTGTTCAGCCTCATCGACAACATCAGCAACGCACTTGACTCGTCGACGGGCGTCGCCGCTGCCGGAGCGTCGGCGACGACGATCGCGAGCGACTACCTCTCGACCGTCGACACCCGACTGACCACGGTCATCGCCGCGCAGTCGGACAACGGCGTTCGCCAGGCACAGATCGAGAGCGCCGGTGCCGGCCTCGTCAGCAAGGCCGGAACGCTCGAGGCCCAACGATCCGGGATCGAAGACGTCGACCTCGCCCAGGCCGCCCTCAACCTGAAACTCCAGGAGGTCAGCTACCAGGCTGCGCTCTCCGTGACCGCGAAGGTACTGCAGCACACACTGATGGACTTCCTCCAATGAGCGCCACCCTGACATTCGTCTCCCCTCCGCCCGGGCTCGCCCCGCTGACCGAGTTCGATCTCACCGAGATCGCCGGAGCCGACGGCCTGTACACGCTGCAGTCCGCCGAGGACCAGCACACCCGGTTGTTCGTTCTCGACGCGGCGATCTATCTGCCGGACTACTCCCCCGTCATCACCGACGAGCACGCCCTCTCCCTCGACCTGGCCGACCCCGATGAGGCTCTCGTGCTCGTCGTGACCAACCCACGCGAAGGCGGAACGACCGTCAACCTGATGGCGCCGATCGTCGTGAACTCCACGACCGGCCGCTGCGCCCAGATCATCCTCGAGGGCCAGGACTGGTCCCTGCGCGCCGAGCTCGGCGCCGCGTAGCATCGACGCAAAATGCTGTCCTGTGGCGCGGGTTCCTGAACGGAGTCTCAGGGCATTTCCGCGTCGAATGATGAGCGATTCCGGCCGAACGGGAATAGCGTGAGATCCATCGGGGCATAGCCGCTCGGATTCACCCAACGGCTGGCCGATATCCCGAGCAATGGAGCCGTAATGCATCCGCTCATCAGCTATTTTGCAGCCCAGGACAGTCCGGGCATCTATCTCGGCTTTGGTGCCTTCCAGATCCAGCTCGGCAACCTCATCGTGATCCTCGTGATGATCCTGCTGTTCGTGCTGGCCCTGTTCCTGCCGTTCCCGAGCGGGAAGAAACGGCCATGAGCATCCGCGAGGAACGGAAGACCGAACCGGTCGAGGAGTACTACACCTGGACCGGGAAGGCCAGGGGCTGGCTGCTGAAGCACCTGCCCGCCGACAAACTGCTGCCGCAGGACCAACCGAGCTACGTCGCATCCTGGATCTACGTCTTCCGGAATGGGCGCGATCGTCTCGCTCGTCTTCATCGTGGTTTCCGGCGTCGTGCTGAGCCTGAACGGCCCGGCCTGGTACCACGTCTCCGACTTCGGGCACTTCGTGAACAGCGTGCACCTCTGGAGCGTCGAGCTCTTCTTCATGACGATGGTCGTGCATCTCTGGGGCAAGTACTGGATGGCCGCCTGGCGCGGCGGGCGCACCCTCACCTGGATCACCGGCATGGGCGCCTTCCTCGTCTCGATCGTCGCGGCGTTCACCGGCTACCTGCTGCAGACCAACTTCGACTCGCAGTGGATCGCCTTCGAGGGCAAGGACGCACTCAACGCCTCGGGCATCGGCGCCTGGTTCAACGTGGCCAACCTCGGCCAGATCTTCGGGTTCCACATCGTGCTGCTTCCCCTCGCCGTCGGAGCCGTCGTCGCGCTGCACGTGATCCTGGTGCGGATGCATGGGGTCGTCCCCCCGATCGACGCGGCCGAGACCGACGCCCAGCTGAGCGGCACTGCGCTGCTCGACGGCGACGCCACCGCCCGGAGCGCCGCACCGCTCGGCGACCGCGCGCAGGGCAGTCCGGGCACGAACCCGAACCGGACGGAGGCGACACGATGAGCGCCCCGACCATGTCCCGTTCCGACCGGGATGGCCTCGCCCGCCGCCCGTGGCGCGGCACCGTGCGCGAGTACGACCTCTTCAAGGAACTCACGGTCGCCCTCGTCGTCGTCGGGCTCGTGATCGTCGGTCTCTCCGCGATCGTCGGCTCGCCCGACGAACCGAGCGTGACCCTCAAGTCCTGGGCCCAGGCCCAGCCCGCCGACTTCGTGGCAACCGCGACAGCCGAGCTCGGCGGCACGAGTGAGACCGCCGGTTACGGCCCGCCGTACAACACGACCGCCGATGCGACCCAGACCATCGGGGCATTCGACCTGCAGAGCTTCTCCGGGGTGCAGCTGCCGATCGACACGGCTAAGGACATCGTGATCACCCCGCTGACGACGCTCAACGCGCCGCCGAGTGCCGCCCTCGACACGTGGAACGCGGCAAGCGATACCGAGAAGGCCGACTGGACCGCCGCATACACGGATGCCCTGACGAACGCCCCCGACGGCGACCCGGCCCAGGTCGCCACCGGCGACTACGGCCCCGTGCCGGTCCTGACCGACGCGTTGCTCACGATGGCGAGCCAGGGCGCGCTCGACGGAGTGCTGAACGCGCAGCAGTCGTTCTACAACGCCGACTACACCCGCACGATCCTGTTCCTCGGCGACGGCGCATACTTCGGCGACCTCGCAACCGCTGCGCATCTCACCGGCGACCAGTGGGGCATGATGAACGAGACCGGAAACACGCCAGGCCAGTCGTGGCTGTGGCTCTTCTCGTTCTGGTACCAGATCGAGCCGTTCGCGTCCGCTCCCAACGCCGACCTGCTCGTCGTTCTCCTGATGCTCGTGCTCAGTGTGCTGTTGACGCTCGTGCCGTTCATTCCCGGCCTGAGGGACATCCCGCGGTGGATTCCGATCCACCGCCTGATCTGGCGGGACTACTACAAGAAGCGCGCGGCAGGCCGCGGCTGAGCGGCTCCGCCGGTTCGACCCGTTCGATTGCGGACAAAACACCCTCGCCGGCGCGACGAAGGTGTTTTCTCCGCAATTCAGGGCGCGGATGCCGCAGCAACGGCGCCGGCGGAAGGTCGCTGACCGCAACACTAGGCTGGGGACGAGATCGATCGACGCCGAGGCATCCGCGCGGCCCGTCGCATCCGTGTGCCTCACCGAAAGGCCCTCTGTGCCCCGTTACGACCTCAGCCTGCCCGAGCTTCGCGACTACCGGCCGATCGTCGCCGAGCCGGACGACTTCGACGAGTTCTGGGAGGACACCCTCGCCGACGCCCGCCGCTTTCCCGACGAACTACGCCTGACCAGGGTCGACTCCCCGCTCAGCCAGGTCGAGGTCTACGACATGACCTTCAACGGATTCGCCGGGCAGCCGGTGCGCGCCTGGTTTCTGGTGCCGGCAGGCACGACCGGCCCGCTGCCCGCCGTCGTCGAGTACAACGGCTACGGCGGAGGCCGCGGCCTCCCCCACGAGAATCTCGCCTGGGTCACCGCCGGGTACGCCTACCTGTTCATGGACACCCGGGGCCAGGGCAGCGTCTGGGGCTCCGGCGGCGAGACGCCAGACCCGAACGGTACCGGGCCGTCCGCCCCCGGTTTCGTGACTCGCGGCATCGAACGGCCGCACGACTACTACTACCGCCGGCTCTTCACGGATGCCGCCCGCGCGATCGACGCCGTGCGCACGCTCGACCGGGTCGACCCGACCCGCGTCGCCGTGTGCGGCGGCAGCCAGGGCGGCGGAATCGCGCTTGCGGCGGCGGGCCTCAGTGAGGGACTCATCGGGGTCATGCCCGAGGTGCCCTTCCTCTGCCACTTCGAGCGGGCCATCGAGATCACCGATGGAGACCCGTACCAGGAGATCGTGCGGTACCTCTCGGTGCACCGCGACCTCGTCGACCAGACCTTCACGACACTCTCCTACTTCGACGGAGTGAACTTCGCCAAGCGCGCGACGGCCCCGGCGCTCTTCTCGGTCGCCCTGATGGACCCGGTCTGCCCGCCGTCGACGGTCTTCGCGGCCCTCAACCACTACGCGGGCGAGGCGGACATCGAGGTCTACCCGTTCAACCAGCACGAGGGCGGCTCTGGCCACCACTGGCTGCGGCAGGCCGCCTGGCTCGAAGAGCGCATCCTCTAGCCCCTTTGCGCCAGCCGGTCTCCCCCTGGCCCGAGTCCCCCTAACGAATTCGACGGAGTTTTTGCCCGGAAAGCGCTTAGATCGCGCTCTCACGGGTGCGAAAACCCAAAATCTCCGTCGAATTGGTTAGGCCATTTGGCCCGACAAGAGTGTCGCCCTGTGGATAACTCGAGCGGGATGTCCCCGGGTGTTCTAACGTGACCGCATGCGGATCCGCGAGAGGTACCGGCTGGCGACGACGACTTTGTACGCGTCCCTCTGTACTGCCGGCCTCCTCGCCCTCACCGGGTGCGCGACGTCACCGGCGTCGATCGCGAGCCCATCTGCGTCCCCGACAGCGGATGCCCCCGCTTTCGCCTCAGAAGCCGACGCTCTCGAGGCCGCGCGGACGTCATTCACCGAATACCAAGCACTATCGACGCAGATCGGCCACGAGGGCGGAGTTTCCCCCGAGCGGATGGCCGCCGTCGCTACCGGAGAAGTCCTCGCGGGCGAAATTACTTCCCTGAAGGGACTCTCGAGCGAAGGGCTCAAGGGTACCGGCGCCTTGGCTTTTGACCGCATGACTTTGCAGTCAGCGGACGTGAATTCAGCCCACGTCGAGACCTATTTGTGCCTAGACGTATCCGCAACAGATCTGGTCGACTCGTCCGGAGTCACGGTTGTGCCAGCCAATCGTCCCCTCCGGTATCCGATGCAGATCGGTTTCACGTTCAGCCGCACAGACAATCGGTTGCTTGTAGAGACGTCGGAACAATGGCTCGGATCAAACTTCTGTTGACAGCAGCAGCAGTCTGTTCACTGCTGCTGATTGGGTCTCCCGCCGGCGCGGTTCCCGCTGAAACTGGATGTCTTAGTTGGAACGCCACCCATTTTGAGTCATGCAGCGGCCCACCACCGGTGTCCGGGGTCGTGAACGGCGGGGGCGTGGACTTGTCAACGGGGTTCGACTCGGGGACGGGACCCGGCGGGACCGCGTCGGGAACGGCTGACGGCACGGGTGCTGCGGGCAGCGGCACGGGCGCTCCGCGCTCGACGCCGACACCGACCGTGGGGCTGCCGTTCGTCCGGGACGGGTTCGCCGTCAACTGTCCGCTCTGTGACCCGAATCTCGTGGTCAGCATCAGCGATCTCGTCAATTTCCCGGCGGCCGTGCCCGGCCAGGGCATGGAACCCAACGGCTGGGCGATCACCGGGCTCCCGGCGAATTTCCTGGCCCGGGCATCCGTGCACGTGCGCTCGGGCGTGCTGCTCGGGTTCCCCGCCGAGGTCCGTTTCACGCCGAAGCGATTCCATTGGGATGTCGGCGACGGTACGCCCGTTGACTCCGCGACGGGCGGCGCGAGCTGGGCGACGCTCGGCGTCCCTGAGTTCTCCGACACCGCAACCAGCCATATCTTCAGGTCTACCGGCCGACACACCGTGGTGCTGTCGGTCGTCTACTCGGCCGAGTACCGCGCCGGCGCACAACCCTGGCGTCCGGTACAGGGCACACTCACGATCGCCGCACCGCCGCTCACCGTCGTCGTCAGCACGGCCTCGACCGTCCTCGTCGGCCAGGACTGCAGGGCCAACCCTTCGGGCCCCGGCTGCTGACCGCGCGCTACTTCCGCCGGGACAGCCGGATGGCCACCACGATGATCCCGACGACGGCCAGCGCGAGCAAGACAGCAAACCCCAGCATCACCAGACTCGTCCCGACGGACAATCCCACCAGTGCCGCCCTCGTCTTCGCCCGGCGACGACCGTCGTGCGCACTACTTGCGGCGCGCGAGTCGAATGGCGACAAAGACAATCGCCACGGCCACAGCGGCCGTCACCGCAAAGCCGCCAACAAGAACTAATACATGCCAGCCAGCCAGATTATTCAACATTCTCCCCCCAGAGGCCGGTTGTTGGACCGGCGATACCAGAAGGCTAGCCGACCCATGGTTCGCACGCACTCCTTTCCGAGGGGTCCCTCTCCGGGACTGGCCGTGCTGGGACTGCCCTCCAGGCACGGCAACGCGGAATGATAGGGACTGTGCACCGGCACACTCGCCGGCCGCACCGCAGTTTCGATTCGCCCCCTCGACCAAGGACGCCCCGCGATGACCGACGTATCCCGCTCCCTCACCATTGATGCCGGCCAGACCGGCATCCGCGCCCTGGCTCCGCTCGGCCGACGGACGACACGACACGTTTGATTTCGCCGGCATTCGCACCGACCGGGAGCTGATGCCCCAGCTCGCCGATGTCGTCAAGGCCGTCGCCGCGACCGAAAGCGGCCTTTCCGACGACCTCGGCATTCGCACCCTGAGCGCCGGCATCTCCGGCTTCCACGCAGTCCGACGCCGATGCCGCCGAACTCCGTCATCTCACCCACGGGCTCGGCGTGCAGGACGTGTTCCTCGCCCACGACTCGGTGACCTCGTACCTCGGCGCCCTCGGCGACACCCCGGGGGCCGTGATCGCCGTCGGCACCGGCGTCGTCACGCTGGCGGTCGGTGTGGGCGCCGTCGCCCGGGTCGACGGCTGGGGGTACCTGATCGCGGATGCCGGCAGCGGCTATTGGCTCGGACGTGCCGCCCTCGACTCAGTCATGCGCGACTACGACGGACGCGGCCAGGTGACGGCCCTCCGCAACGCCGTCCAGAAGGAATTCCCGAACCTGGAGACGCTCTACCTCGAGCCTGCAAGCCGACCCGGCCCGGGTGAGCCGGATCGCGGCGTGGTCGCGCTCGGTCACCGCCCTCGCGGCAACGGATGCCGTCGCCGCGGCGATCTGCGACGCCGCGGCCGCCGAACTCGCACTGTCGGTGCGCACCGGACTCGAACGGGTGGGCCAGTCGGTGGTCGACGCACCCGTGATCGGCGGGCTCGGCGGCGTGCTGCGCTCACCCGAGATCGCGACCCGATTCGAGCGCGATCTCCGCCTGGTCTGGCCGGCCGCGGACATCCGCTTTCCCACCGCGAACGGTCTCGACGGCGCCGCGCTCCTGCCGAACCTGCCCGCCACCAGCGCCGTCCTCAGCCTCGTCGCGCGTTCCCGCGCCTGACCAGCGCCCATCCCTCGCGCCCCAGCGTGCGCGCGCAAGGTTGCGCGAGAGCGCACTTTTGGCCCTTTAAAACACGGTCTTAAGGGCCAAAAACGTGCTCTCGCGGACGAGAATCAGCCGGTGACGCGGCGACGCGATGCCGGCGACCCGACCCGACGTGACGGGCGCGGTTACCCGAGCGAGCGAGCGAGCACACCCGTGCGCCCCAGCGTGCGCGCCCCAGGTTCCGCGAGAGCGTACTTTTGGCCCTTAAAACACGGTCTTAAGGGCCAAAATCGTACTCTCGCGGCAGAGAATCGGCCGGGCGACCGTGGCGAACGGCAGCGCCGGGCGCGGTTACGCGAGCGGGGTCACGGCGGCAGCGGATGCCGCGGCGACCTGCATCAAGGCGGCCTCGAACGCGACCCAGGGCAGCATCGCGCACTTGACCCGGGCCGGATACTTGGAGACCCCGGCGAAGGCCGCGGCATCGCCGAGCACCTCTTCGTCCGGCTCGATCGTGCCGCGCGAGCGGAGCAGGTCACGGAAGGTCGTGACCAGTGCCTCGGCTTCGGGAACGGTCAGTCCGGTCATCGTGTCCGCGAGCACGGATGCCGACGCCATCGAGATCGAGCAGCCGTCACCGCGCCAGACGAACTGTTCGATCACGGGAGCAGGGCCGGCGGCGTCCGTCACCGCGGCATCCGCTGCGGTACCGGAGCCCGCGCGGACGCCGACCCGGACCGTGATCTCGTCCCCGCAGGTCGTGTTCACCTGGTGCGACTCGGCGAGACGCAGCCCCGGTGCACCGTCGGCGTCGAACACGCCGAACGGCTCTGCCGAGGCGCCGTGCCGGTACTTGGCGTGGTCGAGGATGATCTGCTGGTACAGCTGCTGCAGCTCGCTCGAGCTCATGGCTTCACTCCGAAGAAGGGGGCGACCTCGTGCATGGCGGCCAGGAACTGGTCGACCTCGTCGGTCGTAGTGTAGAGGTAGGTGCTGGCGCGCGTGGACGCGGTGATGCCGAGGCGGCGGTGCAGCGGCTGGGCGCAGTGGTGGCCGACCCGCACGGCGATGCCGGCCTCGTCGAGGAACTGGCCGACGTCGTGCGCGTGGACCCCGGCGACGTCGAAGGCGGCGAGGCCGATGCGGTCGATGCCGGCGGCCGGTCCGAGCACCCGAACGCCGGGGATCTCGGCGAGCCCGGCCACGAGGCGCTGGCCGAGTTCGGCCTCACGGAGGGCGATCCGGTCCATGCCGGTTTCGGTCAGGTAGTCGACGGCGGCGGCGAGGGCGATCGCCTGCGAGATGCGCTGGGTGCCTGCCTCGAAGCGCTGCGGCGGCGCGAGGAACTCTGCGTGCTCCATGTCGACGGTCGTGATCATCGAACCGCCGGTCAGGAACGGCGGCAGGCCGGCGAGCAGTTCGGCCTTGCCGAAGAGCGCGCCGATGCCGGTCGGGCCGAGCATCTTGTGCCCGGAGAAGACGGCGAAGTCCACGTCGAGAGCCGCGACGTCGACCGGAAGATGCGGCACCGTCTGGCAGGCGTCGAGCATGACGAGGGCGTCGAAGCGGTGCGCGAGCTCGACGAGCTCGGCAACGGGGTTGATCGTGCCGACGACATTGGACGCGTGGGTGAAGGCGAGCAGCCGCGTGCGCGGGCCGACGATCGTGGCCGCGGCGGCCAGGTCGAGGGTGCCGTCGTCCATCACGGGAATGAAGCGCAGGGTCGCCCCGGTGCGCAGAGCGAGCTGCTGCCACGGAATGAGGTTGGCGTGGTGTTCCATCTCGGTCACGACGATCTCGTCGCCGGCCCCGATACGGAACCGGGCGGCATCCGGCCCACCGAGGCCGAGGGAGGCATTGGAGATCGAATATGCGACGAGATTGACGCCTTCGGTCGCGTTCGAGGTCCAGACGAGTTCGTCGGGCTGCGCGCCGATGAACGCGGCGACGGTCGCCCGGGCGCCCTCGAAGACCTCCGTCGCCGCGAACGCGAGGGTGTGCGCGCCGCGGTGCACGGCCGCGTTGCGTTGCTCGTAGTACTCCTGCTCGGCTTCCATCACGCTGATCGGGTTCTGCGAGGTGGCCCCGGAGTCCAGATAGTTGAGCGGATGCCCGTTGATGCGCTGTTCGAGGATCGGGAAGTCGTTGCGGATGCGAGCGACCTCGTCCTCGGTCAGCGCCACGGCGGCGGCACGACGGAACGATGGAGCGGAAAGCGTCATGCTCCTAGGTTAAACCGTCTTCGCGGGATTCGGCCGTCCCGGGCGCGAGACCGAAGGTGAGGGCACGGGTGAATGCGGTGCGAGGGTTCGCGAAGACCTCGCGGGTCGGACCCGCCTCGACGATCCGGCCGTCCTCGAGCACGATGACCCGGTCGGCGAGGGCGAGGGCGTCGAGGGGATCATGGGTGACCAGGATCACCGAACGGTCGGACAGCATCCGGTTCAGCAGCAGGCGTTGGGCCGGCACGGCCGCGACGTCGAGGGAGGTCATCGGCTCGTCCAGCAACAGCAGGCGCGGTCGGGCCGCGAGGGCGCGCGCGACGGCCACCCGTTGCGCCTGGCCGCCGGAAAGGGCGCCGGGTTTGCGGTCGGCGAGGTCGGCGACGTCGGCGGCGACGAGCCACTCCTCGGCGAGGTCACGCGCCGCGGCCCGGGGAATTCCCGCGCTCCGCGGCCCGAAGGCGACGTTGTCGCGAACGGACAGGTGCGGGAACAGCAGCGGTTCCTGGGCGAGAAGCACGGTGCCTCGGGCGTGCGGCGGGGTCCAGGTGCCTGTGCGTGGGACGGTGCCGCCGCCCGTGCGTGCGTCGGGGGCAGCGGATGCCGCGGGCAGGTCGAAGAGAACATGGCCGGCGAGACTCGCGCGACCGGAATCCGGTCTCAACAGGCCGGCGCTGATCTGCACGACGCTCGACTTCCCTGCCCCGTTGGAGCCGAGGAGCGCGACGGTCTCCCCCGGCTGGACGCTGAAGGCCACATCGAGGTTCCGGTGCGCGAGGACCGCCTCGAATTCGAACGTCACGAGAGCCCTCGCGGCCGGTGGGTCGCGACCATGACCACGACCGCCACCACGACGAGGACCAGGGCGAGGGCGACGGCGGCATCCGGATCCGTTTCGCGCTGCAGGTAGATCTCGAGCGGGAGGGTGCGGGTGACGCCCTCGAGGCTGCCCGCGAAGGTCAGGGTCGCACCGAACTCACCGAGCGCCCGCGCGAACGCGAGCACGGCCCCCGAGACGAGCCCCGGCACGACGAGCGGCAGGGTCACCCGCCAGAACACGGTGTTCGGAGCGGCGCCGAGGGTCGCGGCGACGGCCTCATACCGGGCGCCCGAGGCCCGCAGGGTCGCCTCGACGCTCAGCACGAGGAATGGGAGCGCGACGAACGCCTGCGCGAGAACGACGGCCGTCGTCGAGAACGCGATCTGGATTCCGAGCACCTCGAAGGTCTGGCCGAGCAGCCCCCGGCGGCCGAACGTCGACAGCAGCGCGATCCCACCGACCACGGGCGGTAGCACGAGCGGCAGGAGCACGAACGCCCGCACGAGCCGCTGGCCGCGGAATTGGCTCCGGGCGAGCACGACCGCCATCGGCACCCCGAGCAGCAGGCAGAGCGCCGTGCTCGCCGCGGCCGTGCGCAGGCTGAGCAGCAGCGCCGCGATCGCGGAGGGCGAGGTGACGAGCGCGC
The DNA here is from genome assembly GCF_027594785.1 of Cryobacterium breve. Lineage (GTDB taxonomy): Bacteria > Actinomycetota > Actinomycetes > Actinomycetales > Microbacteriaceae > Cryobacterium > Cryobacterium breve_A. The sequence goes on along the minus strand of NZ_CP075584.1, from coordinate 37,718 downwards.
CGAAGTTCGCCCAGTCGACCCTGGCGGTCATCCCGACGATCGGCAACACGATGAAGAGCGCGCCGACGGCAGCGATCGCGACGATCCAGCGCGGTACGCCGAGCACCTCCGTATCGTCCCGCGCGGTGCCGCGCAGAGAGACCGCTGCCCGGCCGCTGGCCTGTGTCATGCAACGCTCACGGGGTGCCGAAGCCCGCCGCGGCGAGCACCTTCCGCCCGGTGGGTCCGGTGACGAAGCCTGCGAACAGGGTCCCGAGTTCGGCATGCTTGCTCGCGGCGACGACGCCGATCGGATACGAATTCACGGCCGTGCCTGATTCGGCGAACGGGATGCCGAGGACGCTCGTGCCCGCCCCGGCGACGTCCGTGACGTAGACGAGGCCGGCATCCGCCTCACCGGAGGACACCTTGCCGAGCACGTCGGTGACGGCGTTCTCCTCGCTGACCGGGGCGAGGGTCACACCGGTCGCCTTCTCGATCGCGGCGGTCGCGGCGCCGCAGGGCACCTGGGCTGCGCAGATGACCACCTTGGTGGCGGGATCGGCCAGGTCGGCGAAGGACTTCACGCCGGCCGGATTGCCCGGCGGAACGGCGATCTCGAGGGTGTTGGTCGCGAAGACCGCCGGGGCGCCCGTGACGAGGCCGGCGCCCGTGAGCTTGGCCATGTTCTTTGTGTCGGCCGCGGCGAAGACGTCGGCGGGAGCGCCTTCGGTGATCTGGGTGACGAGGTCGGCCGATCCGGCGAAGTTGAGCGCAACGGTCACGCCGGGGTTGGCGGCCTCGAACTCGGTCGCGAGCTCGGTGAAGGTCTTCTTCAAGGAGGCGGCCGCGAAAACGGTCAGGGTCTCCGGGACACGGCTCGCGGCGGTCGTTGACGAAGCGGATGCCGCGGCCGACGCGGAGGCGGACCCCCGGCCCCGGCCGGGCCGGCACATGCCGTCGTCAGCGCGGCGGCGGCACAAACGGCAATCGAGGCCAGAAGGTACCGGCGGACGGCGTGACTGCGAGGGCTCACGAATGCTCCTGGGGGATTTCGACGATCACGGTGGTGGCCTTCACGACGGCGACCGCGACGGACCCGGGCACGAGGCCGAGCTCCCGCACGGCTTCGGTGCTCATCAGGGAAACGACACGGTGCGGCCCGCACTGCAGCTCGACCTGGGACATAACCGGGTCGCTCACGACGCGGGTGACGAGCCCGACGAACCGGTTACGGGCCGAGCTCGCCGTGCCGGACGGGTCGGTCTGCACGGCGGCGTGTTCGGTGGCCAGGCGGGCGAGGTCGACGCCCTCGACGACCATGCGCCCGGCGGCATCGGTTGTCGCGGGCAGAACCTCATTGTCGATCCAGCGGCGCACGGTGTCGTCGCTCACGCCCAGGAACCCGGCGGCCTCGCGAATCCGTATCTGCGCCATAACGAGCACTATATTCCCTCATCTGCGGATTCGCTGACGGTTCGGCTTCGATTGACTCTCCGTGCGGCACACTGGGGACATGACGACGAACACTCCGACGGATGCGACGCCGCGCGTCGCGCAGATCATCGTCGCGTCGACCCGCGCCGCGGCCGGCATCTACCCGGACCGCACCGGGCCGGTCATCGAGGCCTGGCTTCTCGACAGGGGCTGGACCGTGGACGCCGTCCACGTCGTGCCGGACGGCGACCGCGTCGGCCAGGCCCTCGGTGCCGCGATCGCCGCGCACTGCGACCTCGTGATCACCACCGGTGGCACCGGGGTGAGTCCGCACGACGAGACGCCAGAGCAGACACTGCCGCACCTCGACCGGCTCATCCCGGGACTCGCCGAGGAGGCTCCGCCGCCGGGGCGCAGCATCCACTCCCCTGGCCCTGCTCTCGCGCGGCTACGTCGGCGTCGCTCGCGGCCGCACCGTGGTCGTGAACCTGCCCGGCTCGACCGGCGGCGTGCGCGACGGCCTCGCCGTGCTCGACGACGTTCTCCCCCACCTCATCGATCAGGCTCCACGGCCTCGACCACACCTCCTGAACCGCCTCCTCCACGCCCCGCAGCACGCCCCGCCACGCCGCCCGGAGACGTAACGTCGGAGATTTCCCCGACCCGCGGCATCCGCTGACCGGATACTCGGCGTGTCGCAAAAATCTCCGACTTTGCCGATGCCGGCAGCCATCCCGTGACGAATCCACGGGAGCGCAGGCCCGAGCGGATGCTGCTCGCCCGATCCCGTCTCGCGGGACGAGAATCACCGTCGAAATCGTTCGAGGCATCGCAGTCCGGGTCCGCGGCAGCGCGCCCCCAGACGGGGACGGGTACCGTGGACGAAACCGACCCAGAAATGCGGTTGACTGGATACTCGGCCCGGGACGACTGGAGCAGCAATGGACCTCAATACCGTTGTGACGATCACGCCCGCCCACGAGCGCGAAGACCTGCGGCTGCTCGGCGACACGGTCGCTCCCTCTCGCTGGCGGTTCCGAACTTTTCGCCGATCCCCGCGCGCACCTCACCGGGCTCGTCGACCTGCAGGCGTTCGGCTGGCCGGCGCTCACCGTCACCGCCGATGGCCTCGAGATCGCCGCGACCTGCACCCTCGCCCAGCTCGCTGCGCTCCCGACCCGGCCGGGCTGGACCGCGCATCCGCTGCTCTTCGAATGCTGCACCGCCCTCTACGGTTCGTTCAAGGTCTGGAACGTCGCAACCGTCGGCGGCAACCTTGCCACGGCCCTGCCCGCCGGCCCGATGACGAGCCTTGCCGCGGCCCTCGACGCCGAGGTGCTCGTCTGGCGTCGCGACGGAGGCGACGAGCTCCTCCCCGGAGCAGACTTCGTCACCGGCGACATGACGACCGTGCTGAGCACCGGTGATGTGCTGCGATCCATCCATATCCCTGAAGCCTCGCTCCGCGCCCGCACCGCGTTCCGTAAGATTGCGCTCTCCCCGATCGGCCGCTCGGGCGCCGTCGTCATCGGCCGCCTCGACCGAGACGGCCGCTTCACCCTGACGGTCACGGCCGCGACTCTCCGGCCCGTGCAGCTGCGCTACGACACGCTTCCGGCCGCGGCCGAGCTCCGTGCCGGTGTCGCCGGCATCGACGCCTGGTTCACGGATGCCCATGGCGCGGCCGACTGGCGCGCCGCGGTCAGCGCCGTGCTCGCCGAGGAGATCCGCCAGCAGGCTCGAGGCCCCGGAACCGACTCCCGATCCGGAACAGACCCCGACAAAGAGCACCCCGACCGGAAGCGAGGCCCGCCCGTGAGATTCGAGGTCAACGGCCAATGGGTCGACGCCGCGGCAGCACCAGGGCAGTGCCTGCGCACCTTCCTGCGCGAACTCGAGCACTTCGAGGTCAAGAAGGGCTGCGACACCGGCGATTGCGGCGCCTGTTCGGTGCTCGTCGACGGCACCCCGGTGCACTCATGCATTTACCCGGCATTCCGCGCGGAGGGCACCGCGATCACGACCGCCGCCGGCCTCGGCACGCCGGGTGACCTCGCGCCCGTGCAGCAGCGCTTCGTCGACCACGCCGGTTTCCAGTGCGGCTTCTGCACGCCGGGCATGGTCGTGACCGCGTCCACGCTCACCGAGCACGACCTCGAGGACCTGCCCCGCCTGCTCAAGGGCAACCTCTGCCGGTGCACGGGCTACCGGGCGATCGACGACGCCATCCACGGGCGGCACACCCCGGCAGACGATTCGGCCCTGTGCGCCCTTCCGCCGGACGGCCTCGGTCCCGTGGTCCGCACGGGTGCTCGCGCCACGACCCCGTCGGCACTCGGCCAGGGCCCCGAAGCACCGCACACCGAGCCCGAGGCCGTGCCGGCCGCCAGCGCAACCACCCCCGCCCGCGGCTACGTCGGCACCTCGACCCACGCACCGGCGAGCGAGCGGGTCGTGAGCGGCCTCGAACCGTACACGCTCGACCTCGCGGTGCCCGGCCTGCTGCACGTCAGCGTGCTGCAGAGTCCGCACGCGCACGCCAGCATCCGCTCGATCGACACTGGGCGAGCTGCGGCCCTTCCCGGTGTGCACGCGGTGCTCACCCACACCGACTCCCCCGCGACCCTCTTCTCCACGGCTCGGCACGAGGACCGCACCGACGACCCCGACGACACCCTCGTCTTCGACCGGGTGCTCCGGTTCCGCGGCCAGCGGGTCGCTGCCGTCGTCGCCGACACCGTCGCGATCGCCGAGGCCGCCTGTCGCCTCATCGATGTCGAGTACGACCTCCTTCCCGCCGTGTTCGACCCATCGCGCGCGACGGAGCCCGGCGCCCCCCTCGTGCACGGCGAAAAGGATGCCGTGGCGAGCCGCGTCGCCGATCCCTCCCGCAACCTCGTGGCCGAGCTGCATGGCGAGTACGGCGACCTTGAGGCCGGCCTCGGCGAGGCGACCCACCTGGTCACGGGCACCTGGCAGACCCAGCGGGTCGCCCACACCCACCTCGAGACCCACGGCACGATCGGCTGGCTCGAACACGCCGGCACCCCCGAGCAGCGGCTCGTGCTGCGAACGAGCTCCCCCAGGTGCCGTTTCTCGTGCAGCGCGAGATCTGCCACATCTTCGACCTCGACCCGGCCGCGGTCCGCGTCTTCACCGCCCGCGTCGGCGGCGGCTTCGGCGGCAAGCAGGAGATCCTCACCGAGGACCTCGTCACCCTCGCGGTCCTCGCGACGGGCCGCCCGGTGCAGTACGAGTTCAGCCGTGCCGACGAATTCCGGGTCGCGCCGACCCGGCATCCGATGCGGGTCGGCGTCACCCTCGGCGCGACCGACGACGGTCGCCTCACCGCGCTCGCCCTCGACGTGCTCAGCGACACCGGGGCCTACGGCAACCACGGCCCCGGGGTGATGTACCACGGCAGGCTCCGAGTCAGTGAGCCTCTACTCCGTGCCCAACAAGCGAGTGGATGCCCGCAGCGTCTACACGAACAACCTCCCGTCCGGCGCCTTCCGCGGCTACGGCCTCGGCCAGGTCATCTTCGGTGTCGAATCGGCGCTCGACGACCTCGCCCGCGACCTCGGGGTGAGCGCCTTCGACCTGCGCCGGCTGAACTCGGTGCGGCCGGGAGACCCCCTCGTGGTCACCCACGTCGAGGGCGAAGATCTCATCTTCGGCAGTTACGGCCTCGACCAGTGCCTCGACCTCGCCGAAACGGCCCTCGCCCGCGGTAACGGCACGCCCGTGCCCGATGGACCCGAATGGCGGGTCGGCGAGGGCATGGCGACCGCGATGATCGCAACGATCCCCCCGCGCGGGCACTTTGCTCAGGCATCCGTCACCCTGTGTGACGACGGCCGCTACGCCGTGCGCGTCGGCACCGCCGAGTTCGGCAACGGCACCACGACCGTGCACACCCAGCTCGCCGCGACCGCCCTCGGTACGAGCCCCGACCGCATCGACATCCTCCAGTCCGACACCGACACGATCGGCTACGACACCGGCGCCTTCGGCTCCGCCGGCGTCGTCGTGGCCGGCAAGGCCGTGCTCGGTGCGGCGACCGCACTCGCCGCGCTGCTTCGGCAGGCGGCGACGGATGCCCGCCCGGGCACCCCCGCGGACGCCTGGCTCCTCGAGGCCGATGGTCTCCGCTGCGGCAGCACCCTCGTCCCCCTGACCGAGCTCGCCGCGCGCGCAGCGACCGGCCCGCACGCGAGCGGCGCGACCAACGCTGCGCCGGCCGACACGGTTCTCCGCGGCACGAGCTCTGAGGACGGCGCTGTGCGCTCGGTCGCCTTCAATGTGCAGGCCTTCCGGGTCGCCGTGAGCACCGTGACCGGCGAGGTCCGCATCCTGCAGTCGATCCAGGCGGCGGATGCCGGTGTCGTGATGAACCCGGCGCAGTGCCGCGGCCAGATCGAGGGGGCGTGGCCCAGGCGATCGGCACCGCGCTCTACGAAGAGGTCCTCCTCGACGGCGAGGGCACCGTGACGACGAGTGTGATGCGCAACTACCATGTGCCCCTGCTCGCGGACCTGCCCGTCACCGAGGTGTATTTCGCCGAGACGAGCGACGACCTCGGCCCGTACGGAGCGAAGTCGATGAGCGAGTCGCCGTACAACCCGGTCGCCCCTGCGCTCGCGAACGCGGTCCGCGACGCGATCGGCATCCGCCCGTACGAACTGCCGATGTCCCGCGACCGCATCTGGCGCCTGATGCACCCCTGAGGACGGCCGCCGAGGTCACGCGCCACCTGCGCCGCTTCGCGCCAGGCACGCAAGGCGCGAAGCGGCGCAACTGGCGCGCGACCGGCAAGGATTGGCGCGCACCGGCGAAACTGGCGCTCACCGACACGACGGGCGCAGAGCGGCGCAACGGGCGCGACACCCGGGTGGCCGGGTGCGCTCCCTGAGGCGCGCGCCACTTGCGCCGCTTCGCGCCAGGCATGCAGGGCGCGAAACGGCGGAATTGGCGCGCGACCGGCAAGGATTGGCGCGAAACGGCGGAACTGGCGCTCACCGACACGACGGGCGCGAAGCGGCGCAACGGGCGCGACACCCGGGTGGCCGGGTGCGCTCCCTGAGGCGCGCCACTTGCGCCGCTTCGCGCCAGGCACACATGGCGCGAAGCGGCGGAACTGGCGCGCGACCGGGAAGGATTGGCGCGCACCGGCGGAACTGGCGCTCACCGACACGACTGGCGCAGAGCGGCGAGACTGGCGCTCACCGACACGACGGGCGCGCATCGGCGCAACGGGCGCGGAGCGTCCCGGCGTGCGGCGCGGCAGGTGCGCTCCGCGGCGGTGGATGCGGCGGGGACAGTCGACTAGGCGGCCTCGGTAGATTCCGACGCGGGCGGGAGTGCGGGCGAGACGAGCAACAGGTGGTACGCGTCCGGGCCGTGTCCGACCCGGAGGTGCCGGGTCTGGATGAGGCCGGCACTCTCGAGGGCGGCGGTGATCTCCTCGGTGGGGCGCACCCGGAAGCCGTGCTCGACCACGGGCATCCGCTGCATCGCGGCCGGGTCGAACACGCCGACGACGAGACGGCCGCCGGGCCGGAGCACCCGCGCGAACTCCGCCGCCGCCCGGCCGAGGTCGGGCAGGAAGTAGAACGTGTTGAGGGTGATGACGCCGTCCAGGCTCGCGTCCGCCTGCGGGAGGCGCTCCATCGATGCCTCGAACAGCGACAGCCGACCGGCGGTGAGGTCGTCGCGGAACCTCCGGTGCGCGGCATCGACCATGGTCTCCGACTGGTCGACTGCATCGACGTGCCCGTCCGGTCCGACCCGCTCGAGAAGCAGCTGGATCCCTACACCGCCGCCGAATCCGATGTCGGCCAGCCGGGCATCCGGTGCGGCTTCGAGCGCGTTCACGGCGGCGCGGATGATTCCCCGGTTGCGTCGGTTGAGCATCCGCCCCACCAGCCGGCCGCGCCACCCGCTCGGATGCCCGAGCTGGGCGGCCAGTGCCTTGATCACCGGGGCCGGGGTCTTGAGACTGCCCAACGGCTTGCGGTTCTGTGACGTCTCCATGCCAGGAACAGTAGCCCCGCGCCGGTGCGCCCACTACGGGCGCGGCCCGGTCGCGCGCGCGGGTTGACTGCGGCCCCGGGTTGTGGTGCGCACCATTTGCGCCGCTCCGCGCCAGGCACGCATGGCGCGGAGCGGCGGAAGTGGCGCGCAACTCAGGAGTGCGAGCGTGAGGAGTCTCGCGGGGCGTTCGAGCCGCACGCCCCACCCAACCTCTCGAGCGTGGCTAGGCCCCGGTGCTGCTCTCCATGCCCATCCGGCGCAGGACGAGGTTCTCCACCAACTGGGCGACCCCGTACAAGACGATGGACACGAGCGTGATCGCCACGACGGATGCCCACACCTCGTAGTTCTTGACCTGGGCGACCGCGATCACGATGCCGTGGCCGAGTCCCTGCCCGGTCGAGAGCCACTCGGCCAGGAGCGCACCGGTGATCGCGCCGGGGATCGAGATTTTGACGGCGGCGAAGAACGACGGCAGCGAGCTCGGCAGCGCCACCTTGCGCAGCGCCGTGAAGGCGTTGCCGCCGTAGACGGCGATGACGTCGTTGATCTGCGGCGACGAGGACCGCAACCCGAACGCGATGTTAACGAGCGCCGGGAACAGCACCACGATCGCACCCATCACGACGACGAGGCTCGGCCCGCGCCCGGTGATCAGGCTGATCACCGGCACGAGCGCTACGAGGGGCACTGACCGCAGCAGCAGGGCGATCGGCATCAGCGCGCTCTCGATTCCGCGGGATAGCGTGAACGCGATCGCGAGCACGAGGGCGACGACGAGGCCGGCGACGAAGCCGAGGAAGGCATCCCCGAGGGTGACCGTGAGGTTGGTCAGGATCGTCGTGCGATTGACGCCAGCGTTCGGAACGGTGAACAGCCAGTTCCAGACGTCGAGGGGTCCCTTCGCGATGAACGGCGAAACCCCGAGCAGCAGGATCAGGCCCTGCCAGGCGACGAGCACAATGACGAGGGTGATCAGCCCGGTGAGGGCGGAGCGCCCGACCACGGCGCCGAGGCCGCGGACGACCTTCGCGGTGCTCGGCGGACGGGCCGCCGACATGGTTTCGAGGGCCATCAGGAGGCTCCGTCCCGTCAGCCACGGTGTCGCGAGCCTGCTGATCAGCCCGAAGAGGCCGTAGCCGAGCCCGGCGAGGAGGCCGGCGACGAGCGCGAGCCCCCAGACCCGGTCCACGTTCGCCGCGGATCCGGCAGCGAGCATCGCGATGCCGAGGCCGCGGTCGACGCCGCCGAGGTATTCGCCGAGGATCGCGCCGAGCAGAGCGGCGGGTGCCGCGATCTGCAGTGCGGAGAGCACGCTCGGCAGCCCGGCCATCAGCCGCACCTTGCGCAGCTGCATGAAGCGTCCGCCGCCGTAGACGCTGACGAGGTCGAGGCTCGCGGGGGTCGCGGCCTTGAGGCCGACGAGGGAACCGACGACGGTCGTGAAGAACACGGACATCGCCGCGAGGAAGATCGCGGTGCCGGAGAGTTCACCGCCGCGCGGGGCGCCGATCACGATGTAGGCGATCGGTCCGATCGCGACGATCGGGATGCAGTAGGTGATGACCGCGATCTGCAGGGCGACCTTCTCGATCCGGGGAACGACGAGCACGAGGCCGGCGAGCACGAGCGCGGCCGCGTTGCCCCAGAGGAACCCGACGGATGCCTCGCCGACGGTGATCGAGACGTGGGACAGGTAGAACGCCCATCCGTCGGAGATCAGCTGGGCGACGACGGCGCCCGGCGTCGGGATCGCCCCGCCCGGCACTGTCCCGATGCCGCGGAAGATCGTGGTCGCACCGAGCCACCACAGCACGATGACGACGGCGACGCCGATCAGCCCGGTCGCCCAGGCCGGGAGCGTGCGGAACGTGGCGAAGCCGCGCATCAGTCCGTCTCCGCCACGGAGAGGGCGTCGGGGCTGAAGAGCAGTTCGGAGGCGCGGTCATGCAGGGCGTGGAATTCGTGGGAGCGCATCATGTCCGGATGCCGCGGGCGGGGCAGGTCGATGTCGATGACCTCCTTGATGCGGCCGGGACGGGGGCTCATCACCGCGACCTGGTCGGAGAGGAAGATCGCCTCCGAGATGCCGTGGGTGACCATCATCGTGGTCGCTGGCTTCTCGGTCCAGATCCTGAGGAGTTCGATGTTGAGGCGCTGGCGGGTCATGTCGTCGAGGGCGCCGAAGGGTTCGTCGAGCAGCAGCACCGAGGGCTTGAGCACGAGGGACCGGGCGATCGAGACGCGCTGGCGCATCCCGCCGGAGAGCTGGGCCGGCTTGGCGTGCTCGAAGGCGGTGAGGCCGACAAGCTTGATCAGTTCGGAGACGTAGTCCTCGTCGACGGGCATCCGTGCGACCTCGAACGGGAGCTTGATGTTGCCGCGCACACTGCGCCACGGGAGCAGGGCCGCGTCCTGGAACGCGATGCCGAGCTCGTGGCCGCTGCGGAGTTCGGCCGGGCTCTTGCCGTCGACCATCGCGGTGCCGCTCGTGGCCTCTTCGAGGCCGGCGAGGATCCGCAGGATCGTGGACTTGCCGCAGCCGGACGGGCCGAGCAGGGACAGGAAGCTGCCCTTGTCGGTGTGCAGGGTGGCGTCTTCGAGCGCGGAGACTTCTTTCCGGCCCACGGTGAAGACCTTGTGGAGCCCGGAAATGTGGAGACCGGTGCCCAGAGCGTTGCTCTGGACACCGGCATCGGTCGTACTCACAGGGTGTATTCCTTTACTGGGCGTCGTCGGCCGCTTTCGGGGCGGCCGCGTTTCGATGTGCCTGCGTACTGCGGGTGCTGCGTACTGCTGGTGATGCGTACTACTGGTGATGCGTTGTGACCGGGAGGGGGAAGACCTACTTGGCGTAGTTGACCAGGTCGGGGTTCTCCGCGTAGACCTCGGACAGCAGGCTCATGTCGAAGAGCTTGTCGGCCGTGATGGTGACACCGGCGGCAGCGAGCGTCTTGATGCTCTCCGACTGCAGCTTATCGCTGATGGTGAACAGGCCGTTCTTGGCGGTGTCGTCGCTGACGATGAGGTCGGTCGACTGGATCGTGGCCTGCTTGGTCTCCTTCGCGATGGTGAGGCCGAGGTCTGCGCCGTACTTGTCGATCGTGAGCTTGGCGGCGGCGGCGGGGTCCTTGATGGCGGCGGCCCAGCCCTTGATCTCGGCGATCAGGAGGCCCTTGAGCTTCGCGCGGTCACCCGAGATCTCCTTGTCGGAGGCCGTGAAGGTCTCCGCGACGAACGGGAGACCGTTGTCGGCGAGCGGCAGGTTGACCGGGCCGAGGCCCTTGAGGTCGGCGTCGATGCCCTCGTTGGTGAGGTAGGAGAACCAGCCGTCGACCTCGCCGTTGAAGAGCGGGGTCGGGTCGTACTCGACCGGGACGGTGGTCAGCGAGGTCGGGTCGATGTTGTTGACCTTGAGGAATGCGTCCCAGAGGCTCTGGTTGCTCGCCTGCACGCCGATCTTCTTGCCCTTGAGGTCGGCGAGCGTCTTGATGTTGCCCACCTTCGCGAGGGAGAGGATGGAGAACGGGTTCTTCTGGTACGTGGCGCCGATGATCTTGATCGGGGCGCCCTCGTTCGCGATGACGGTTCCGGTGGAGATCGCGTTTCCGATGCCGAGGTCGACGGTGCCGGAGATGACGCCCGCTTCAGCGGATGCCGGGCCGGCGATGAGGTCGACGGAATCGAAGCCGGCCTTGGTGAAGTCGCCGTTGGAGTCGGCGAGGAACTCGCCCATGAACTCGGTGTTCTTGATCCAGGACAGCTGGATGCTCGCGGTGCCGAAGGATGCCGGGCCGGCGGAGGCCGAGGAGGCGGGCGTTGAGACTCGTCGCGCAGGAAGTCAACGCGATGGTTACGGCCGCGGCGGCGGCGACGCCCTGCAGGATACGACGGGCGGGACGCCCTGCCGGTGAACGGTGTGCTGTTAAACCTTGGGTCCGGGTCATGAAGCTGTTCCTCTCGATGGTGCTCGTGGGGTGCCGTTGGGGGGTGCCGTCAGGGAAAACGGCTGCTGTGATACCGTGCGGCATACGCGCGGGTTCCCTGAATTTAGACCCCGCAGATGACGCTGCGACCTCGACAGTGTTTCCGTCGTGTTGCAGCATTCTGGGTGCCCGTTGCGGGAGGAAAAGTGCATCTGCCGCGTGATACGGTCACGGCGTCCGCCCGAAAAGGAGCCCCGATGCCGTCCGTTACTGAGCCTACTGCCGCGTTTGTGTCCGGATTGCCCAAAGCAGAGCTGCATGTGCACCTCGAAGGCACCCTCGAACCCGACCTCAAACTCGCCCTCGCCACCCGCAACGGGATCGATATCGGGCAGTCGACGGTCGAGGAGGTGCGCGCGAGTTACGCCTTCGATTCCCTCGCGAGCTTCCTCGCGGTGTACTACCCCGCAATGAACGTGCTGATCACCGAGCAGGACTTCTACGACCTCGCCACTGCGTACTTCCGCCGCGCCTCCGCCGACGGGGTGCGCCACGTCGAGGCGTTCTTCGACCCGCAGGCGCACACGTCCCGCGGTGTGCCCTTCGAAACCGTGATCACGGGGCTGCACCGTGCTGCAGCGGATGCCGCCGGTTACGGCCTCTCGGCCGAGCTGATCCTCTGTTTCCTGCGTGACGCATCCGCTGAGAGCGCCCACGAGACCCTGTCGGCCGCGCTGCCCTACCGGGACCTGATCGTCGGGGTCGGGCTCGACTCCGACGAGCGCGGCAATCCCCCGGCGAAGTTCGCCGAGGTGTTCCAGCTCGCCCGCGAGGCCGGCCTCAGGCTCACGATGCACTGCGACATCGACCAGGTCGGCAGCATCGAGAACATCCGCCAGGTGCTCGGGGAGGTCAGGGTCGACCGGATCGACCACGGCACGAACATCCTCGAAGACCCGGCACTCGTCGCCCTCGTGCGGGAGCGCCGGATCGGCCTGACCTGCTGCCCGGTCTCCAACAGTTTCGTCACGGCGGACATGAAGGCGCGGGAGATCGTCGAGCTGCTCGGCCTCGGCGTGCTCGTCACCCTCAACTCCGACGACCCGGCCTACTTCGGCGCCTACGTCGCAGACACCTACACGGCGTTCGCCCGGCAGGCCGGCGTCGGCAGGGACGAGCTCGTCCAGCTGGCCCGCAATTCCTTCGAGGCGAGCTGGCTGTCCGACGCCGACCGGCAGGGATACCTCTCCGAGATCGACGACTACCTCGCGGCGAACCCGGCCTAGTCGGAGACCGGGCCGGGGCCGGGGTATTCGTCGACCCCGGTCCCGGAACGGCCAGACGCCGGGGCGCCCGCGGGGGTCGTATTACGGGCAACCGACCGGCGTGTGACGATCGCGTTTCGAGAGTCCCGATTGGCGTCCCGAGGCCCTGATTAGGGTGTTTGCTAGACCATCTGGTCGGCCTCACGGCCGTGGATTCCAGCAGGCAGGAGGACCGATGCGCGAACGAGTCGACCGGGTGATCCGGGCGGACGCCGTGCTCACCCCTGCCGGATTCGCGCCGGGGGCGGTGACGATCACGGGCGGGATCGTCACCGCGATCCTGCCGGTCGACGAACCCGTCGAGACGCGACCGATCGCAGAGTCCGGCCTGCACGACGGCGGGGCCACGGACATCCGTTTGCGGAAGGGCCTGGTTCTTCTGCCCGGCCTCGTCGACACCCACGTGCACGTCAACGAGCCCGGCCGCACGGACTGGGAGGGCTTCGCGAGCGCCACCCGCGCCGCGATGTTCGGCGGGGTCACCACCGTGATCGACATGCCGCTCAACAGCATCCCGCCGACGACGACGGTGCGCGGCCTCGAGCTGAAGCGTGCGGCCGCCGGGCCGCAGTCGAGCGTGAACGTCGGGTTCTGGGGCGGGGCGATCCCCGGCAACCTCGGCACACTGCACGAACTGCACGCGGCCGGCGTGTTCGGGTTCAAGGCCTTCCTTTCCCCTTCCGGCGTCGATGAGTTCCCGGCCCTCTCCTCAGCGGAGCTCCTGGCGGCCGGCGCCGAGATCGCCGCGTTCGGCGGCCTGCTGCTCGTGCACGCCGAAGACCCCGCCGAGCTCGACGCGGCCCCGCCCGCCCACGGGCGCTCATACGCCGGCTTCCTCGCGAGCCGTCCGCCGCAGGCCGAAGCGAGTGCGATCGACCGGGTGATCGACGCCGTGCGCCGTACCGGCGTGCGCGCACACATCCTGCACCTCTCGGCGGCCGCCGCACTGCCGCGACTGCGGGCGGCACGGGCCGAGGGACTCCCGATCACGGTCGAGACCTGTCCGCACTACCTGTCCTTCGCTGCGGAGCAGATCCCCGACGGGGCGACCGCCTTCAAGTGCTGCCCGCCCATCCGGGACGCCGCCAATCGCGAGCTGCTCTGGGAGGCCCTCCTCGACGGCACGATCGACCTCGTGGCTTCAGACCACTCGCCCGCGACCGGCGAGCTCAAGCTCGGCCACGGCGGCGACTTCGGCCTCGCCTGGGGCGGCATCTCCGGCCTCGAACTGAGCCTGCCCGCGGTCTGGACGGCCGCCCGCGCCTCCGGGATCGGCCTCGAGCGCGTGCTCGGCTGGATGTCCGCCGCGACGGCACGCTTCGCGGGCCTGCCCGGCAAGGGGACGATCCGGCCGGGGGCGGATGCCGACCTCGTCTCCTTCGCGCCGGAGGAGTCGTTCACCGTCGACGTCGGTGCCCTGCAGCACAAGAACCCGGTGAGCGCGTTCGACGGCGCGACGCTCAGGGGCCGGGTGCACAGCACCTGGCTCGCCGGCACGCTCGTGCACGACACCGGGCCGGCAGAGGCCGGAGCATCCGGGGTCACGTCGCCCGCGGCATCCGCCCCACCGGAAGACCCGCCCCGAGGCGCCCTGCTCCGCCGCCCGGCACCGACGCTCTGATTCCCCACCCCTTGCCCACCCTCCAGAAGGAGCACCACCCGATGTCGATCGTTCTCGGACCCAACCGGTATGGCAAAGCGGAAAACCGGGTTGTGCGCATCTACCGCGACTCGCCCCGGCACGAGATCCACGACATCAGCGTGTCGACCGCGCTGCGCGGAGACTTCGCGCGGGCGCACCTCGCGGGCGACCAGCTGAACGTTCTGCCGACGGATACCCAGAAGCAGACCGCATACTCCTTCGCGAAAGAGAAGGGGCTGCTCTCGATCGAGAGCTACGGCCTCGACCTCGCCTCCCACTTCGTCGACACGGTCGAGCCCGTGCACACCGCCCGGGTCGAGATCGAGGAGTTCGCCTGGCAACGGGTGCTCGTCGACGGCAGCGAGCACAACCACACCTGGGTGCGGCGTGGCCAGGAGGTGCGCACCGCGGCGATCACGGTCGAGGGCATGGGCGCGGACCGGCGCACCTGGGTGATCGGCGGGCTCAAGGACCTCGTGATCCTCAAGTCGACGGGCTCCGAGTTCGCCGGTTTCATGCAGGACCCGTACACGCTCCTGCAGCCGACCTCCGACCGGGTGATGGCGACCTCGCTCACCGCCGGCTGGCGTTTTTCGACGACGGATGTCGACTGGGAAGCCACCTACGCCGGCATCAAACAGGTGCTCGTCAGCCAGTTCGCGACCGTGCACTCCCTCGCCCTGCAGCAGACCCTCTACGAGATGGGCCGGGCCGTGCTCGAGGCGTTCCCCGTTGTCGCCGAGGTGCGCCTGTCCGCCCCGAACAAGCATCATTTCCTCTACGACCTCTCCCCCTTCGGCGTGGCCAACAACAACGAGGTCTACCACGCGGCCGACCGCCCGTACGGCCTGATCCAGGCGACCGTGCTGCACGACGACGCCGCGGATGCAGGTACCGCCTGGGACTCCTACACCGGGCTCGTCTAGGGTGGTCAGGTTCGTTGCGGGTCCGCCCGTACGATGGCTGTGATGAGCACCTCCGCGCCGGCGTCTGCGGCCACCCCAGCCCCGTCATCCGTTCCCACGCCGACCGTCCACGTCTATCGCGGCCACGTCTTCCACATCGCGGGATCCCCGGTCGTCGCCGACGCCCGGGAGCACCTCGTGTCCCTGCCCGACGGCGCCCTCGTCACCGGTGCGGACGGCAGGATCGCCTGGGTCGGGCCGTTCGCCGAGCTCCCGGCCGGCTTCCGCGACCACCCGGTGACCGACAACCGCGGCGGCTTCATCCTGCCCGGCTTCGTCGACACCCACCTGCACTACCCGCAGACCTACTCGACCGACGCCTACGGCGGCGGGCAGCTGCTCGAGTGGCTCGACAACTGCGTGTTTCCCGCCGAGACCCGGCTGCGGGACCCCGAGTTCGCGGCGCGCATCGCCCGGGACTTCACCCGGCGCCGGGTCGCGGCCGGCACCACGAGCGCCCTCGTTTTCGGGTCAGCCTTCCCGCACGCCCAGGACGCCCTCTTCGCCGAGAGCCAGGCCGCCGGGCTCCGCCTGGTCAGTGGTCGCGGGGTGCAGACCGTCGGGTCGGGCCCTGCCGGCGCTCTCCTGACCGGTGAGGCCGAGGCCCTCGACCTGATCGGGGCCGAGATCGACCGCTGGCACGCCGTCGACACCGGCGACCCCGCGACGGCGCTGCTGCAGGTCGCGGTCGTGCCCCGGTTCAGTCTCTCGGTGACGCCGACGACCCTCGCCGGCCTCGGCGAGCTCTACGACGACGCGCGCGAGCGCGGCGTGTACTTCCACTCGCACCTCAACGAGAACAACCGGCCCGGCACCGGCGAGATCGACGCCGTGAAGGCGGTGTACGGGGTCGACACCTACCTCGACACCTACGACGGGCTGTTTCTGCCGGGGTCGAAGCGGGGCGGGTCGAGCCTGCTCGGGCGGCGCAGCATCCTCGCCCACGCGGTGCACTGCGAGGATGCCGAGCTCGCCCGCCTCGCGGAGTCCGGCACCTCGGTCGCGCACTGCCCGACCTCGCAGCAGTTCCTCGGCTCCGGCACGATGCCGTGGCTGCGGACGACCTCTTTCGGCGTGAACGTCGCAATCGGCTCGGACATCGGCGCCGGCGACGAGTGGCTGATCTCCCGCGTGCTCAACGACTGCTTCAAGGTGCACCTGTCGGAGCCGGGCGACGCCGGGCTCTCGCTCGACCCGGCCGCGCTGCTCTTCACCGGCACGCTCGCGGGCGCCCGCGCCCTCGACATGGAGGCCCGGTTCGGCAACTTCGACGTGGGCAAGGACGCCGACTTCCTGCTCATCGAACCGGACCGCTGGGAACCGCTTGCGACCGTGCTGAACCGAGGCATCCGGGCGGACGACGAGCGGATGGCCACGGACCAGACCCTCTTCGCCCTGCTGCTCGCGCTCCGCCAGCCCGCGATCACGGGAGTGTTCGTGCAAGGCCGCCGCGTGCTCGCCCCCGAGTAGCGCGGCCTCGCCCGCCGGCTCCGTCCCGGCCGCAGGCAACTGTCGCCGTTGCGGACAACTGTTCCCCGTGCGCCGGCAACAGTTGTCCGCATCGGCAACAGTTGATGCCGGCGGTGGCCGGGCCACACGCGGATGCCGTGGGTCAGGGCTCGGGGTGCTCCTTCTCGAGGGCATTCGCGAGCGCGATCGAGAACGCGGCAGCGAGGACTACGAAGCGGAGAGTCAGCGACATGTCTTGGTGGCCGGTCACGAGCATCCCGATCACATCGAAGCCCGAGAGCGTCAGCGCGACCATACCAACGCCGGCGAACGCGCGGCTCGCCAGGCTCCGGTCGTTGGCGTCCCGATACTCGAAATTACTGATCCGCAGCTGTTCGGATGCCCGGGGACTGCGGGCGTACCTGGCCACTCCGACCCAGATCACGGCGAAGCCGAGCAGCACTGCGGCTCCGACCAGATTGCCGAGCACCGCCGCCACGACGGTCGCGATGAGGAATGCCACGCTGATCAGTGAATTCACAGGCGATATTGGCAGGCGATCTCGGATCGTCGACACGAATGGCTCCTCAACGATGGTGCGGGTCGGACGCCCATTGGCGGGCGATGGCGAGAGCGAGCGGCAGAGCTGGGTAACTCACGCAGTATGGCACGCGCTCGGTTGCCGCAGCCGGACAACTGTGGCCGCTCCGGACATCTGTTGCCCGTGTGCCGGCACCAGTTGTCCGCATCGGCCACAGTTCCCGCGCGCGATCGCGTCGGTGACCGTTGCCGGGTGCGTCTGCTGCGCGGGCGGATGCCGCGAGCCGGCCGCCCTGGTCAGCTGCCGCGGTATGTCGAGTAGGCGAAGGGGCTGAGCAACAGCGGCACGTGGTAGTGCGCGGCCGGGTCGGTCAGGTCGATCGTCACCGAGACTTCGGGGTACAGGGTCGGCTGGCCGGTGCCGGCGAAGTAGCGCCCGGTGTCGAAGGTGAGGCGGTACCGGCCCGCGGGGAGATCGGCCGGGCCGAGCGCGGAGACCCGGCCGTCGGCATCCGTGCCGGCGCTCGCGAGCACGTGCCAGCCGGACTCAAGTCGCTGCTCGAGCTCGACGGGAACGTCGGCGGCGGGCCGGCCGGACACGGCGTCGAGCACGTGGGTCGTGATGCGGCTTCGGGGAGTCGCGATCGGGGCGTCTGTCGCGGCGACCGAAACGGCCGCTGGAGTTGTCGTGTTGCCGGCGGCCGCCGTCGCGGCGACGACGTCGGCGACGACGCTCGCGACAAGGCCTTCGGAGTCAGGCGAGTCGGGGGCCCCTGCCCGGGTGGCCCGCTCGGCGGCGAGACGCTCCGCGACGGTTCCGGCGAGTGTGGCCAGCCGGAGCAGGGCGATGTCGCGCAGTTCGGTGCCGACGATCTTCAACTCGGCGGCGTCGTCGAGCGCGAGGCGCCGGTGCAGTTCGGCGAGGATCTCGGTGCGCGACCGGCCGGCGGCGCGGATGAGGAAGACCCGGCCGAAGCGTTCCTCGTACGCCCGGTTGCCTTCGGCAATCGCCGCGGCGAGGGTGGAGTCTGCGGCGTCGGCGGAGGACTGCTCGCTGCGGGAGAACCGCGCGGCCTGCGAGTCTCCCCGCGGGGTCTCGCCGATCCGCGGGTGCGCGGACAGCGCTTCGTCGATCTCGCTACGGCTGAGCGGTGTCGCGGCCGTACGGGCGGCGGCGAGCAGGGCGGCCGCCGACTCGAACGGCGACTGCGAGGCGACCTCATCGACCCAGCGGGGTACGGCCAGGCAGGTCAGGAGCGCCTCGCGAAGCTCAGGTGTCGACATCCTCTTCATGGCAGTTCTCCTCGTCCTGCTCCAGCCTAGAGTGCCCGTGGCGACAGCGCATACGATGGCGGGCATGGTGAATACAGACGCAGCGCGCGACCGGGCGGATGCGGGGAAAGCCCCGGTCGCGGGGCTTGTGCTGGCCGCGGGGGCCGGTTCCCGGTTCGGGCAGCCGAAGGCGCTCGTGCTCGGGGCCGACGGTGTGCCGTGGCTCGTGCGGACGGTCGGCGTGCTCCGCGCGGCTGGTTGCTCACCCGTCATCGTCGTGCTCGGAGCCGAGGGTGCCGCGGCCGCAGCGCTGCTCGCCGAGGCGGGCCCGACCGACCCGACGACGGTCGTCGCGTATGCCGCCGACTGGGCCGAGGGGCTCTCGGCCTCCCTCCGCACGGGGCTCGAGGCGGCGCTCGGCGTCGCCGGTGACCCCGTCGCCGTCGCGGTCGTTCCCGTCGACGTCCCCGACCTCGACGCCGCGACGGTGGCGCGGGTGCTCGACGCTGACGCTGGCGTGACCCCGGACAGCCTGAGGCAGGCCGTTTTCGCCGGCCGGCCGGGGCATCCGGTGCTGATCGGGCGCACGCACTGGGAACCGCTGCGGGCGCAACTCACGGGCGACACCGGGGCGCGTCCCTATCTGCTCGCGCACGGCGTGCTCCCGGTCGAATGCGGCGACCTCACGACGGGCGCCGACGTCGACACCCTCCCCGGCGTGCCCGAGTCATAACTCCTGCAAATTCCGGGCCCGCCGACACGAACGCCCGGAAACACGGGTCACCGCAGGGCCTGTTGCGCGAGCCCTCAGAATGTGAAGGAGTTATGCCGATGAGACGGCCGGGTAGCCTGCGGCGAGGGCTCGGACGGCGGCTTCGAGAGCGTCAACGGCGAGAGCGACGTCGGCCGCGGTCACCGACTCGTCCGGGTGGTGGCTGATCCCGCCGGCACAGCGTACAAAGAGCATGCCGACGTCGGTGATCGCGGCGATCGCCATCGCGTCGTGACCGGCGATCGAGGGCAGGCTCGCGCGGGGCCGGCTCGGTCGGTTCCTCCGCGCCGGAGTCCGACCCGACCTCGCCTTGCCGTGCCGCGACCGCTTCGGTCGAGCGGATGCCGGCCGCAATCGCCGCACGCAACCGCGGTGCGCAGGCCACGGCGGCCGCCTCGTGCACCTGGTTGCTGTCGAGGTGGAGGACGCGGGTGGCGCAGATGTCGGTGAGGGCGGCCTCGATCAGGGTCCAGCCCCGATCGCGGTCGGCGTCGTCCGGCGCGCGCAGGTCGAGGCTGAACTCGACCTTCCCTGGGATGACGTTGACGGCGTCCGGAAACACCTTCAGGTGTCCGACGGTCGCGGTGAGGCCCTCGGTGCGGGCGATGCGCTCGATCGTCGTGATGCACTCGGCAGCACCGGCGAGGGCGTCGCGGCGACGGGACCACGGGGTCCCGGAGTGCCCGGCGGCCCCGGTGACCGTCAACAGGAAGCGGCGGGCACCGGCGATTCCAGTGACGACGCCGAGGGCACGGTTCTCCTCCTCGAGCACGGGTCCCTGTTCGATATGGGCCTCGAGGTAGCCGACGAGCTCCTGGGGCGCGCGGGCGGCGTCGCCGACCTTGGCAGGGTCGAGGCCGAAGGCGAGGAATGCCTCGCGCAGGCTCACGCCGCCCTCGTCACGGAGGTCCCACCAGGACTCGAGCCAGGTGCCGGCCACGGCCCGGCTGCCGAGCAGGGTGGTGCCGAAGCGGGTGCCCTCCTCGTCGCCGAATGCCGCGATCTCGAGGGCGAACGGCAGCGGGCGTCCAGAGGCGGCGATCCGCCCGGCGACGGTGATGGCCACGAGCACACCGAGGATGCCGTCGTAGCGTCCCGCCGCGCGCACAGTGTCGAGGTGCGAGCCGAGCAGCAGGGCCGGGAGCCCGCGGGTGCGGCCGGAGAGCCGTGCGCACTGGTTCCCGGCGGCATCCTGCCAGGTGGTGAGACCCGCTGCGGTCATCCAGCCGGCGACCCGGTAGTTGACGGCGGCGTGCTCCGCCGAGAGGTAGGTCCGCTCGATCCCCTCAGTGAGGGACGAGTGCCGGGCGAGCGCGTCGCACCGGGCCAGGATCACGGCCGCGTCGGCATCCGACACGCTCGGCACCGCGGTCGTCATGAGAGCACCACGGCATCGTCGGTCGCGGCAGCGACGCGATCCGCGTCGACAGCGGCAGTCCCGGCAGGCGGCTCGGCAGCGGCGTCACGGTCGGCGTCGGCGTACAGGTCCCAGGCCGCGCCGACTCCCCCGCCGCCGGTGACGGATGCCCCCGCGCGCCGCAGCACCTGTTCGAGCGCCGCGAGGGTGGTCAGCACGGTGTCCTTGCGGGCGTTGTAGCCCATCACGCCGATCCGCCAGACCTTGCCGTGCAGCGGACCGAAGGAGGTGCCGATCTCGATGCCGAAGTCGTCGAGGAGCGTGCCGCGCACCGCGTCGCCGTTGACGCCGTCGGGAATCAAGACCGCGA
Organism: Cryobacterium breve; assembly: GCF_027594785.1. Classification (GTDB taxonomy): domain Bacteria; phylum Actinomycetota; class Actinomycetes; order Actinomycetales; family Microbacteriaceae; genus Cryobacterium; species Cryobacterium breve_A. Next base: position 16,651 of record NZ_CP075584.1, on the reverse strand, counting down.
CGACGTTGTTCATCCGGTGGGCCGGGTCGCCGAAGACGGAGAGTCCCAGCCCGTGCACTCCCGCGAGCATCGCCGAGCCGTGCAGCCGGTGCCGGGCGACGGCGTTCTCCATGCCCTCGTCGACGAGGAGGCGCGCGCACTCCCTGGCGCCGTACAGGGCGGTCGTGGCCTCGGTGTGGTGGTTGAGCCTGCGGGGACCCCAGTAGTCGAAGAGCATCGCGAGGTCGAAATAGTTCGAGCGGATCCGGTTGGACAGCACCGCGTCCCCGGGCTCGCGGATGCCAGCCTCGATGCTCCGGCGGGATTCGATCACCTCGACGGCGCGGGCCGAGAAGGTGGCCGGCGCGGAACCGGACGGCCCGGCGAGGCACTTCTGCAGGCCGGCGGTCACGGCGTCGAGACCCCAGGCATCCGCTTCGAAGGTGTTGCCGGCGAGCGAGGCTGTCACGTCGGTGTAGAAGAGCACGCCGTGCCGGGCGCAGATGTCGCCGAGCTCGTCGAGCGGCTGGGCGAGGGTCGTCGAGGTGTCGCCGTGGACGATCGCAAGCAGCGTCGGCCGGGTCTCGATGATCGCCTGTTCGATCGCGGCCGGTGTGAAGACGGTGCCCCACGGCACCTCTCGAACGTGGACCTCTGCGCCGACCCGTTCGGCGATCTCGCGGAGCAGGTGCCCGAAACGCCCGAAGATGGGCACGAGCACCCGGTCGCCCGGCTGGATCAGCGAGACGAGGGCGGCTTCGATCCCGGCGCGCGCGGTGCCGTCGATCACGAGGGTCTGTTGATTGCCGGTGCGGAATACGTCGCGGTACAGGCCCATCGTTTCGGTCATATACCCGGTCATCGCCGGATCGTACTGGCCGACGAGTTGGGCGGACATGGCGCGCAGCACCCGTGGGTCCGCGTTGATCGGCCCCGGCCCCATCAGCAGGCGCTGCGGCGGGTTGATCGGAAGGCTCGGAACGGTTGTCGACTGCAGCGGATACGTCACACGACCAGCTTAGGCACGCAGCGTTTCGGTGGTGTTACTCCTGCCCCATCCACGAGTTAGTCAGGGATTCCGTTGGCTCAGCCCTCGAGCCCCTCCGCGAGCCCTGCGGCCAGGTCGAGGAGGGCGAGGTCGGAGTAACGCGGTCCGACGAGGCTGAGCCCCAGCGGCGCGCCGCCGACGACGAGTCCGGGCATGGACACCGACGGGTAGCCGCCGATTCCGGCCAGGCAGGTCATCGAGAGCGTCGCGGCACGGACCCGTTCGATCTGGGCGCCCGATGCGCTCCTCGCGGGCGCGGTCGACGAAGCCGCGGGGAGCAACAGGATCCGGCCGTCGAGCGCGGCGTCGAGCCGGTCCCTGGCCTCGGCGAGATCGCCCCGGTGACCGGCCTCCTCGTCAGCGTCGATGAGTGAGGCGAAGGCGAACCGGGACCGCACATCGGGGCCGAGTGTGCCCGGATGGGCGTCGACCCAGTCCCCGTGGCTGCGCCAGGCCTCGGCGGCCTGCACGGTGCGGAAGGTCTCGAAGAGGTCGGCGAGGGGGTCGATCGTGATGATGTCGACCGGTTCCGGCAGGTATCCGCCGCGCTCGAGGCGGTCGATCGCCTCGACGAAAGCGGCCTGCACGTCCTCTTCCGCCGCGAACACCAGCTGCCCGCAGACGACGAACCGCGCGGCAACGGGCAGTTGCCGCTCAGGGTCGAGCGAGGTGGCCGCCGCCGACACGAGCAGTCCCGACGTCCTGGCGAGCCAGCCGACGGTGTCGAACGAGGGCGCGAGCGGGAGAACACCCCCGAGGCTCACCGACCCGTGGCTCGTCCTCAGCCCCCAGAGGCCCTGGTAGGAGGCGGGAACCCGGATCGACCCTGCGGTGTCGGTCGCGAGGCCGAGGTCCGCCTGCCCGAGGGCGACCGCTGCGGCAGGGCCGCTCGACGAGCCGCCCGGCAGCCCGCCGGGGACCCGCGGATTCGGCGGGGTCCCCGAGTGCACGTTGGTCCCGGCGATGCTGTACGCGAATTCGTCGGTCTGGGCGATGCCGATCACGCTCGCACCGGCCCCGAGGAGTGCCGTCACCGCCGGGGCGCTCTCGGTCGCAGCGGTGCCGCTTCGCAGATAGTCGGGGTTGCCGGCTCCGACTGCGAATCCGGCCACCTCGAAGAGGTCCTTGACCGCGACCCGCACGCCCGAGAGTGCTCCACCGCTCGCGCCGGCGAGCAGCGGCGTTCCGACGACCCGCCAGATGCTCGGGTCGACCGCGGGTGCGGATGCCGCGACCTGCGCGGCCTCGATCTGCCAGCCGGCCGCGGTTCGGCTCCAGAGTTGCGTCACGACTCCGGCCCCGCCGGCCACGGGCGCGTTCTCCGCGACGATCAGGGCGTGCTCTGTCCCGATGGCCCGCACGTGCAGCGAGCGGATGCCGCGGCGCACGACCCCGGGGCGGGAGGCGCGGAATCCGGCGATCGCCTCGCTCCCGACGAGCAGCCCGGTCGCATCGCCGCGGAGCGTGTGCGGCCCGGGCACGAAGAACCCGGCGAGCGCCTCGTGGTCATTGGCAGCGAGCGCGTCCTCGTAGGCCTCGAAGGCGGCGAGCAGTCCGTCCGGAAGCTCCCCCGTGATGGAGGTGGGCCGAAGCGGCGGCGCGGCAGCCGGGAGCGCGGTGTCTGCAAGCGCTACGGCCGGAAATGCGGCGTCCGCGGGCGTCACGGCCGGGAGTGCGGCGTCCGCAGGCGTGGCTGCGGGGACAGCGGCCGGGACGAGCGAACCAGTCTCCGGGGCGGTGAGCGGCCGGGTCGTCTGCTCAGGCACCGAAGTCCGCCGTCCGGATGCGGGCGTGCACGCCCGTGACCCTGTCGACGACCTGGGAGATGTTGAAGTCGGTCGCCGCACTCAGGTAGGCGTACGCGAGGGTCGGGTCCATGCCGTATCGCGCCCCGAGCAGGGCGATCGCGGCGCGCACACAGGCGCGCATCGCTTCGTCGAGGTCGGGGTCGAGCCCGGTCGGCACGAGGAACTCGCCCGTCTCGGCGAGCGGACCGGTCAGGTCGCCGAAGAGCGCCGCCGCCTCGTCCGCCGGAATGACGTCGAAGCGGATGCGCACCCGCAGGCTGGCCTCGAGTGCGGTCAGCGCCACCTCGCCGTCGCCCTGCGCGAAGTGCGGATCGCCCACGTAGGCGAGCGCGCCCGGCACCTGGACGGGCAGGTACAGCGCGCTGCCGACGGTGAGCAGGCTGATGTCGAGGTTGCCGCCGTGCGCGCCGGGCGGGACGGAGTGCGGCCGGGTGTCCCCCGCGACGCCGACGCCCATGATGCCGAGGAACGGGTCGAGCGGGAAGCGCACGACCCGGTCGCCGCCGGGAACCAGCGGGAGGGTGCCGAAGAGCGCCCCGGCAGCCGTCCCGAAGTCGGGATCGGTGTCGACCTCGGTGAACACGGAGACCGTTCCCGGTCCGACGGGGTACTCGCCGGGCCGGGCCCCCGGCCGTGGCGACTCGAGATGACGCCGTAGGGCACCCGGGGAGTCGCCTCGAGCAGGGTCATCCGGAGCAGGTCGCCCGGGAGAGCCCCACGCACCTCGATCGGTCCGGTCACGACGTGTGGGCCGTCCGCCTCAGCATCCCGCGGGTAGTCGCTCGCGGCGAGCGCGACGGCGTCCGTCAGGACATCGCCCGCTGCGACGCCGTGGCCGCCGAAGAAGGCGAGCGGGTCCCTGCCCTGGTCCTCGAGCAGTCCCTCGTGGCTGAGAGTGTCGATCGTGACGACGTCACCCGATCCGATCGAGAGCACCGCGGTATCCGCTGAACAGGGCAGGCGCCCCCAGAGCACGGTCTCCGGGGTGGCCGGCAGGTAGTGCCCGGGCGCGATGCTCCCCATGCCGGGCTGTAGTACGACGTACGACATGGGAGCCTTCCAGGTGCGCGGAAACAAGACGTGGTGCTTCACACTATTGGTGCCTCGCGCTCGAGGCTATCTCCCGTTTGCGTGCCATTCGGCCAGCCGGTACGTTTCAGGTCACTGTTGACACGATCGACATGAGTTTTACCTCCAGGAAACATACGCAGCAGTCACCGTCCCGAAGGATCACCGTGCTCGAGAAGCTCCGCCGCCATCCCGCGAACCTGCACCTCGGCCTCATGCTCGCGCTGACGTTCTCGACCGGTCTGGCGGATGCCGTCGGGTACCTCGGCCTCGACAAGGTGTTCACCGGCAACATGACGGGAAACGTCGTCATCCTCGGAATGGCCCTCGCCGGCGCGAGCAACCTGCCCGTGCTCGGCCCGCTGCTCGCCCTGTTCACCTTCATGCTCGGCGCCGCCATCGGCGGACGGGTGCTGCGGCCCGTCGCGATCGGCTGGACGACCCACGCGACGGTGCTGTTCGCGGTGCAGGGTGCGATCATGGCCGGACTGGCGGTGGCCCTGTTCCTCGGCGGCGGGCATCCGCCGCAGCCCTTCGACCTGGCGATCACGAGCCTCCTCGCGGCGATGATGGGACTCAGGCCGGCGTCGCCCGGCACATCGGGGTCAAGGACGTCACGACGGTGGTCGTGACCTCGACGATCACGGGACTGGCCGCCGACTCGCGGCTCGGCGGCGGCAAGGGCCAGCCGTGGTTCCGCCGGGTGGCCGCGATCCTGCTGATCTGCGCGGGCGCCTTCGTGGGAGCCCTCCTTCTCACGGTGCACATCGGCTGGGGCGTCGCCCTGTCTGCCGTGATCACGCTCGTCGTCGCGGCGCTCGGGCACGCGGCCGGGCGCCCGCACCACGCGCTCGAAAACAGACCGGGTGTATGAGTTTCCGGCCACGGTGGCGGGAAGGACCCCCGGCATGTCAGGCTTAACCGGTGCCGAAGACTTTTGAAAAATCGGACCTGCGTGAAGCCGTCTCCCTCGACCGCCCCTGGGTCACCATTGTGTGGGACGACCCGGTCAACCTGATGTCCTATGTGTCCTACGTGTTCCGCAGCTACTTCGGGGTCGCCGCAGAGGAAGCCGAACGCCTGATGCTGCGGGTGCACAACTCCGGCAAGGCGGTCGTCGCAACCGGGAACCGCGAGTCGATGGAACGCCACGTCGAGGCGATGCACGACTTCGGGCTCTGGGCCACCCTCTCCCGCGGGGACTCCTGATGCTCTTCACCCGGGACCCGGCCGGAACGGTGTCCGCGAGCTTCGAATCCGTCGAGCTCGGGCTGCTCAGGCTCGCCGCGAGCCAGCTGATCGAGCTCCTGCTCGCCGCGGAGACACGCCCTCGGGACCAGCGCCGACCCGGCCCTCCGCCGCCTGCTTCCCGACGCCTACCCTGACGACGCCGAGGCGTCCGCCGAATTCCGCCGTTTCACCTCGGGAGACCTCCTCGACCGCAAACTGGGCAACGCCCGCGTGGTGCTCGCGACGCTCGGCGAGGAGCCGCTCGACGAGATCGCCGACGAGCCCCTCGAACCCCTCCTGGACGACCGCTTCGAGGTCGCGCCGACGCCGATCGCGCTCGACGCCGTCGGCGTGCAGTCGTGGCTGCGCACGCTCACCGACCTGAGGCTCACCCTCGCCGAGCGCCTCCAGATGTCCCCGGACGGCGAACAGCACCTCGACGCCGACGAGGCTCCGCTACTCAGCAGCATCTACGAGTGGCTCGGCATGGTGCAGGAGTCCCTCGTCTACGCCATCGACCGCTGAGCCCCAGCCGCAGACCCGGGCGCTGAGTCCCGGGGGCAGCATCCCGGGGGCAGCATCCGCACTCTCGCGCAAAGTCGGAGATTTTCGCGACACGCTGGTGTCCAGCCAGCGGATGCGGCGAGTCGCGAAATTCTCCGACGTTACGCGCGTCACCAGTCGCCTGTCGCCCCGAAGCCGCGAGCACAGGGGCGGGAGCACAGGGGCGGGAGTCCGACGTGCGAAAGCGGCGCGATCAGCCCGCTGCCGGGATCGCCGCGAGCGCCGTCAGCGCCTCGTAGGCCCGGCGCGGGCCTGCACCGCCCCGCAGCGAGGTGCTGAGCGCGTCGAGCCGCGCCCGGTCTGCTGCCGCGAGCGCGAGCACCGACCGGAGCGCGTCGAGGAGTTCCGCCGCCGACGCCGTGTTGGGTGCGAGCGAGAGCCCGAACCCGGCCGCCTCGACGGCTTCTGCCCCGGCGAACTGGTCGGTCGAGAACGGGAGCACGAGCAGCGGCACCCCGGCGGTCATCGCCTCGGTCACGCTGTTGTTGCCGCCGTGCGTCACGGCGACCGCCGCGGCATCGAGCAGGGCCACCTGCGGCAGGAAGCCGCGCACGAGCCAGGAGTCCGGGATCTCCCCCAGGTCAGCGGGATCGGTCGACCCCGTCGCGAGGGCGACCCTGACGGAGAGCCCGCGGAGGGCATCCGTGACGCGGGCGAGCACGTCGCCGCGCACCGACAGGAAGCTCCCGAAGCTCACGTAGACGAGCGGGCGGTCGTCGGAGGCCGCGCGTGACGCGGCGAGCCAGGCCTCGACCTCGGGATCGCGGGCCTCGGCGCGCACCGCCGACCCGAGGAACACGTGCTCCTGAAGCAGCGCCGTCCGGGCGGGCGCGTGCAGTTCGGCCGGATAGTTGAGCATCAGCACGTCGCCGGATTCGGTGAAGGCGTCGCGGCTCGGCTCGGCCGCCGGGTCGAGTTCGAGGAGGGCGGCGTTCCACTGGGCGGTGAAGGTGTCGCGCACCGCCTCGCAGGTGCTGAGCAGCCCGGCGAGGTCGTCGGGCTCCGGCGAGAACGCGTCGGGCCAGGCGGACGGGAAGCCGTAGACCTCCTCGCCGACCGGCAGGGCGGTCGGGTGCCCGAGCACGACGTCGGCGTGGCGGATGCCGGCGCTCACCAAGGCGAGGCGGGCGCTGAAGGCGAGGTGGTCGACGATGATCTGGTCCGGGCGCACCTCGGCGACGATGCGCTGCACCTCGCGGGCGATCTCGACCGGGTTCCAGAGCAGGTCGTTGCTGCGTGCCTCGGCCTGGAACTGCAGGGTCTGCACGAGTCCGAGCCTCGTCGCGGCGAAGAAACCCCGGAGGGCGTCGTCCTCACCGCTCGGCTGCTGTTCCGCCCGGATCGTTCCGGGGTTCGAGCCTCGGCCGAGCTGCAGGTTCACCCGCTCGAAGCCGAACTCGGCGACGATTCCGGCCGTCGCGGGGCCGCTCGCGACGACGACCCGTTCCCCGGCGGCCTGCCAGGCCGTGCCGAGGGTCGCGAGCGGGAACAGGTGCGAGGCGTAGTCGGGGCTGATGATGAGCAGGGTCATGAGGCGCTCAGCGTCCAGGTCGAGGCGAGTCCCCGGCCGTAGCCGTTCGCCGCCTCCGCCCGGAGGCGCTCGTGCGCTTCGGCGACGTCGCGGTAGACCCCGGAGAGGGTCGTGGCCATCGCCTGGATCGTGAAGGATCCGGAGACCATGGCCATGGCGCGCTCGGCGAACTCGGGGCCGAAGGGGCCCGGCTGCGGCTCGAGGGCCTCACGCACTCCCCCGGCGAGATCGGCCGGATTCCCGGTGTCGACCAGGAACCCGGTCACGCCCTGCTCGACGTAGGTGGCCGGTCCCCCGCCGTTCGGAGCGACCACGGTGAGGCCCGCGGCCATCGCCTCGAGGAGCGCGATGCCGAACTCCTCCTTCATGCTCGCGCAGACGTACACGCCATTGGCCGCGGCGAGGCCGGTGCGGCCGAGGCGAGTGGCGGCGAGCCAGCGGGCGACGGTGTCGTTCGAGCGGTGGCCGGCAATCAGGAGACCGGCGTGGGCGGCCTCGCCGAGCGGGACAGCGGCGTGGATCCTTCCGAGCTGTTCGGCCTCGTCGGGAGTGGGGTTCGCGAGGTCGCCTCCGACGATCAGGAGGTTGCAGGCGGCACGGAGCGCAGGGTCGGCCGCCCAGGCTTCGACGAGGGTCGCCATGCCCTTGACACGATGCAGCCGCCCGACCGTGATCGCGAGCGGCAGTGCGCGGCGCTCGGGCGGGAGGGTTGCGAGGAGATCGTCGAGCTGGCCGAGGGCGACGGCGCCCTCGACGCTCATCTGCGCGGGGGCCACGGACGCGGGCACGGCGGCGGCGTCGGGCAGGGGTTCGGCATACGCCGCGGCCACGGCGGCCTCCGCCGGAGTGCCGTCGCTCGCCCTGGCGTCGACGAGCGACGCCTCGATCACGGCGATGTCGATGCCCTCTGCCACGATCGAGTGCCGTTCCGGGTGCTGCGTCACGTCGATGCCGACGAGCTCACGCAGGTCACGCTCGAGGTCGGGACGGGGGAAGAGAACCGTGTGGGCGGCATCCGCTGCGAGGCGCTGCACGAGCCGGACCCGGAACCAGAAGTGTTCGCCCGCATCGACCGTGCCGAACGTGGCGCGGGTGAGGGCGCCGGCGGACTCGAGCGAGCGGATGAGGCTGTGCGGGTCTGGCGCGACGGTGAACACGACCGGGATGTCGAGTTCCCTCGCGACCGTCGACGCGGCGAGGGTGCCGACGTCCGCCATCCGCAGGTGGATCGCGTCGACCGGGCCCGCGGCGCGGAGCACCCGGCGGATGCCGCGCTGGGTCGCGATCCGGCGCGACCAGGCGTCTGCGGAGGCGACGGGCTCGCCGAGGAACGGGACCGTCGCGAAGGCGTGGCCGGACAGTGTCGACGCCACCTCGGGCAGGCAGTCGAGTGCGGAGGCGAAGCCGCCGCGGGAGAGGGTGAGTACCCGGCCGACATCGCCGGCAGCACTGTCGGCATCGCTGGCGGCGTGGCCAGCGACGAGTGCGTCCCCGAGCCGGACGAGAAGGGTCGCGATGCCGCCGTTGTCGCCGGAGCCGACCCGGGTCAGCGCTCCGTCGATGTCGGCGTGCAGGAACAGCTGGGCGACGGTCGTTCCGCTGCTCCACGGTGCCCGCGGGTAGCTCGGCACGGTCAGGTCGATCACGGCGAGCCTGGCGACCTCGGCGAGGACCCCGCTTCCGGCGGCCAGGCCGGTGACGATCCGGAGGCCGGTGTCCCCGGAACCGACCCCGGAGCCGATCCCTGTTCCGATTCCCGTGCCGGCGCCCGAGAGGGAGCCGGGGGCGGCATCGGCGAGGCCCCGGTCGCCGATCGCGGCGATCGCCGCAGCCCGCACCTCGGTCGCCTCGGCCGGGTCGACGGCGATCTGGAAGAGCATGCGTTCCGGGATGCGCCCCGAGATCTGGCCGATGGTTTCGACCAGTCGGGAACGGGCGCCCGGCTCGGTGACTCCGAGCAGAGCGCCCTCGACAGCGAGGGCGACGGGACCCGCGACGGCCGCGCTCCATTGTTCGAGGGTGCGCTGGGCGATCATCCCGGCGAAACCGCCGTCGATGACCATCCCGAGGAGAGGCGCGACCGCGTCGAAGCGCGGCAGGCGGGCGCTGAAGGCCCAGGCGGCGTGCTCGCGGAGGAAAAGCTGCTCATGCCCGAGGAGGGAGACGAGGACCTCGTCGGCGGTCTCGTCGAAGACCTGGGCGAGGGCGTGCACGGCGGCGATCGCGGTGACCTGGTCTGCGGGATCGACGGCGGCGTCGGCGAGCAGGCGAACGGCTCGGCTGCCGCCGTCCCGGCTCGCGGCGACCGTGAGGTCGTCGGCGGCCATGATCGTGGCGAGGATCGAGTCCGCGTTCCGGAGTGAATCCAGTGTGCTCTGTGTTCCCATGGTCGAACTCCTGTCTGCCGGGGATGCCGCGGCTGGTGTCGGCCGATGGGCCGAGAATGACCCGGTGGGTCGGGACAAAAGCCCCGTCATGATTCAACGCCACTTTTCTGGTTGCCGCGCCCGTCAGGGCTGGGAATCACCCGAGAGGACGCCGCATGGTTCACAGACCCTCCGGCGGCGGCCGTTGTGCCGGTGCGCAGTCAAAAGGAGCATCATGGATTTCATGACACGTCACGCCCCGATCCAGGACATCAACGAAGACTCCCTCGTCGTGAAGAAGCCGAAGACCAGCGCGGCGGGCCTCGAAGCCGTCGTCGTCGCGCTCGAGCGCGGCGTCGCCCAGGCCGGGATCGGCCGCACCACCCGGGCCCTGCTCCGACTCAACCAGCGCGACGGGACCGACTGCCCCGGTTGCGCCTGGCCGGAATCGCAGGGTCACCGCAAGACCGCCGAATTCTGCGAGAACGGCGCGAAGGCCGTCGCGGAGGAGAGCACCGTACGCCAGGTGACGCCCGCATTCTGGGCGGAGCACTCCATCGCCGAACTCGCGACCAAGACCGAGTACTGGCTCGGCAACCAGGGCCGCATCACGCACCCCGTCGTCATCCGCCCCGGCGACACGCACTACTCGCAGATCTCCTGGAACGACGCGTTCGAGCTGATCGGCGAGCAGATCCGCGCGACGACCCCCGACCGCACCGTCTTCTACACGTCTGGCCGCACCGCGAACGAGTCCGCGTTCCTCTACCAGCTGTTCGCCCGCTCGATCGGCACGAACAACCTGCCGGACTGCTCGAACATGTGCCACGAGTCCTCCGGCTCGGCGATGAACGCGACGATCGGCATCGGCAAAGGCACCGTCTCCCTCGAGGACATCCACCACGCCGAACTCATCCTCGTCGTCGGCCAGAACCCCGGCACCAACCACCCCAGGATGCTGTCCGCACTCAAGGAGTGCAAGGACAACGGCGGGAAGGTGGTCGCGGTCAACCCCCTGCCCGAGGCCGGGCTGTTCAACTTCAGGGACCCGCAGTCCGTCTCCGGCCTGATCGGTGACGGCACCGCGCTCGCCGACGAATACCTGCAGATCAAGGTCGGCGGGGACCTCGCCCTGTTCCAGGCCCTCGGCCACCTGCTCCTCGAGGAGGAGAAGCGGGTGCCCGGCTCCGTCGTCGACCAGGCCTTCGTCGACGCCAACACGCAGGGACTGGAGGAGTACCGGGCAGCGCGCGGCGAGATCGACTGGGAGGAAACCGAGAAGGCGACCGGGCTCTCCCGGCTGCAGATCGCCGTCGTCGCGAGCATGCTCGTGGCGTCGAAGGCCACGATCATCTGCTGGGCGCTCGGACTGACCCAGCAGCCGCACTCGGTCAACACGCTCAAGGAGATCATCAACCTGCTCCTGCTGCAGGGCAACTTCGGCAAGCCGGGCGCCGGCGCCTGCCCGGTACGCGGGCACTCGAATGTTCAGGGCGACCGCACGATGGGCGTCTGGGAGAAGCCGAAGGAGGCCTTCCTCGCAGCGGTCGACACCGAGTTCGGCATCGTGTCGCCCCGCGAGCACGGCCTCGACTCCGTGGCGACGGTCGAGGCCTTCGAGAACGAGGACGTCGACGTGTTCGTGTCTCTCGGCGGCAACTTCGCCCTCGCCTGCTCGGACACCGCCAAGCTCGAGGCCGCGATGCAGCGGGTCGGGCTCACGGTGCACATCTCCACGAAGCCGAACCGCTCGCACGTGATGCACGGACGCACCTCGCTGATCCTGCCGACCCTCGGTCGCACCGACACCGACGACAAGCACCCCGGCGGCCGCCAGGTGCTGTCCGTCGAGGACTCGATGTCGGTCGTGCGCACGACGCAGGGTCGCCTCGACCCGGTGTCGGAGCATCTGCTCGCCGAACCGGTCATCGTCGCCCGGATGGCGAGCGCGACCCTCGGCGCCGACCACCCGGTCGACTGGAAGGCGATGAGCGAGGACTACGACCTCATCCGCGACCACATCTCCCGCGTCGTGCCCGGGTTCACCGACTTCAACCGGAGGCTGAAGACGAAGAACGGGTTCGTACTGCCGAACCCGCCCCGCGACACCCGCAGCTTCGCGACCGACATCGGCCGCGCGCGGTTCACGGTCAGCCCCCTCGAGTACCTGACCCCGCCGGCCGGGCACCTCATCCTGCAGACCATCCGCAGCCACGACCAGTACAACACCACGTTCTACGGCCTCGACGACCGCTACCGCGGCATCTCGAACGGGCGCAGGGTCATCCTGATCAACAAGGACGACGTCGTCGAGCTCGGCTTCCACGACCGCGACCTCGTCGACGTCATCAGCACCTTCCCGCGGTGAGGAACGCCGCGCGGATGAGTTCCGGCTCGTGGTCTACCCGACCCCGCGCGGCTGCGCGCTGCGTACTTCCCCGAGGCGAACGCGCTCATGCACCGCGAACTCGTCGCCCGCGAGTCGAACACCCCCGGCTACAAGGCCATGGCCGTGCGTTTCACCGCCCACGAGCCCGCCCCGGTCCCGACGAAAGGTTAGGACGCGGGGCCGAGCACCACGCGGAGCATGCCGGTGAAGGCCGCTCGCTCGGCGCCGAGCGGGGCGAAGAAGCGTCGGTCGACCGCTTCGACGGCCGCGTTCGCGCGGGCGGCAAGCTCGGCTCCCGCCGGTGTCGCCCGGAGGGCCTTTGCCCGGGCATCCGTCGGGTGACCCCGCCGTTCCACGAGGTTCTTCCGTTCCAGGGTGCGCAACACCTGGGACGTCATCATCGGGTCCGTGCCGGCGTGGCGCGAGAGCTCGCGCTGGGTGGTCGGCCCGTCGGCGTCGAGCCACGCGAGCGAGGCGAGCAAGACGAACTGCACGTGTGTCAGGTCGAACGGCCGGAGTGCGGCCCGCTGGGCCGCCTGCCAGGCGTTGGTGACGCGCCACAGCATCAGTCCGGTGCTGTCCTCCGCGGACGCGAACTCGCTTTCGAGCCCGTTCTCCTCGGCGTCCGGCATCAACGCGCAGGGTCTGCAGGGTCTGCAGGCTCCGCGGATGCCTCGGCGAGCGCGAACAGCCCGGCCATCGCCTCAGGGAAGTCCGCACTGATCTCCGGGCCGAGCCCCGGCCCGATCTCGTCAGCGTCCTGCCCGGTGATGACGAGTTCGTGGGTGACCCGCGTGCCGCCGTCGCGGGGTGTGAACGAGTGCCGGAACGTCAGCACGACGTCGCCGAATGTGGTCTCGTCGGCATACCGTTCGTTCGGGGCCAGTTCGATGATGCGGGATCGGAACGTGTCCTGCCCGACCGGAGTCACGCTCAACTCCGTGCCGACGGTGAACGCCCCGTCCATCTCGAAGACGTCCCCGCCCGCGGCCGCGGCGACCCCGGTGTGGATGTCCCGGAACGCCGCCCAGACCGCGGCCGGTGTGGCGCTGGTGTCTGCCGTGTACTCAGTTCTCCACATGAGGTGACCTCTCGTTCGCAGCTGCCCCGCGAATCGAAGCAGTTAGTATGCGCACATACTAATTCGGCGCTACGGAACCGGCAAGGGCCGCTGGGGCAGAACTCGCAGGACTCGCAGCACCCTCGGCACCGGCGACATCGTCCGCTGCGCGCCCGCCACCGCCGGTGATCCGTTCGGCGCCCGCGTAGATCACCATGGAGTCGCCGCGCAGGAAGCCGACGAGGGTCATGCCCACGTCCGTTGCGAGTTCCGCTGCGAGCGAGGACGGCGCGGAGACCGCGGCCAGCATCGGGATGCCGGCCATCGCGGCCTTCTGGACGAGTTCGAAACTCGCCCGGCCGGAGACCTGGAGAACGGTTCCACGCAGCGGCAGCCGGTTCTCCTTGACCGCCCAGCCGATCACCTTGTCGACGGCGTTGTGGCGCCCGACGTCCTCGCGCAGCACAAGCAGTTCCCCGTGACGGCGTCGAAGAGCCCGGCCGCATGCAGGCCGCCGGTCTTCTCGAAGACGGTCTGGCCGGCCCGGAGCACGTCCGGGAATGTGGTGAGGAGTTCGGCGTCGAGGAGGACGGGGTCGTCTGAGACGGTGAAGGCCGACCGGGTGCGCACGGCGTCGATATTCGCCTTCCCGCAGAGACCGCACGCGCTCGTGGTGAGGAAATTCCGTTCCAGGCTCGGGTCGGGGGCGGCGACGCCGGGCGCAAGGCTCACGTCGAGAACGTTGTAGGTGTTCTCACCGTCAACGGTGGCGCCGGCGCAGTAGCGCGCCGCGAAGAAATGCTCGCCGCGGCTGATCACGCCCTCGGAGACCAGGAAGCCCGCGGCCAGGTCATAGTCGTTGCCGGGTGTGCGCATCGTCACCGCGAGCGACGTGCCGTTCACGCGGATCTCGAGCGGCTCCTCGACGGCGAGCACGTCTTCCCTGGTGGTCCTGCGGCCGCCGACGGTGAGCCGGACAACCTTTCGTCGTGCCGTGATTCGTGTCATTGTTGCTGGTCACCCTCCGATGTACGACATCTCGATCTTCTTCTTGCCGGATGCCCGCAGCTCGCTCGTCTTCGCGCTCCGCAGGTCCGAGTACCGGTCGGTCCGCTCTCGCCAGATCGACGCCATGGCCGCGGACAGCTCGTCGTCCGTGGCGCCGCCGCGGAGGAGCGCACGCAGGTCGTGTCCCTCCGTCGCGAACAGGCACGTGAAGAGCTTGCCGTCTGTCGACACCCGGGCGCGCGAACAGGTCGAGCAGAACGACTGCGTCACGCTCGAGATCACTCCGATCTCCCCGCTGCCGTCGCGGTAGCGCCAGCGCGCTGAGGTCTCCCCGGTGTAGTTCGGGGCGACCTCCTCGAGGGGCAGTTCGGCGCCGATCCGGGCGATGACCTCGCTGGAGGGCACGACGGCACCCATCTCCCAGCCGTTGCTCGACCCGACGTCCATGAATTCGATGAAGCGGAGGATGACCGGGGTGCCCTGGAAGTGCCGCGCCATCGCGACGATGTCCCCGTCGTTCTGGCCGCGCTTGACGACCATGTTGACCTTGACCGGGCCGAGCCCGACGTTCGAGGCGACCTCGATGCCGTGCAGGACCTTCGCGACCGGGAAGTTCACGTCGTTCATGGCCCGGAAGGTCGCGTCGTCGAGGGAGTCGAGGGACACCGTGACCCGGCGGAGCCCCGCGTCCTTCAGTGCCTGCGCCTTGACCGCGAGTGCTGAGCCGTTGGTGGTCAGGGCGATGTCGATGGGCCGGCCGTCCGGGGTGCGGAGCGCCGAGAGCTGGGCGACGAGGTCTTCGAGGCCGCGACGCAGCAGCGGCTCCCCGCCGGTCAGCCGGATCTTGCCGACCCCGTGCGCGACGCTCACCCGGGCGAGCCGGGTGATCTCCTCGAAGGTGAGCAATTCGTCCCGCTCCATGAAGGCGAAGTCACGGCCGAAGACCTCCTTCGGCATGCAGTACACACAGCGGAAGTTGCACCGGTCCGTGACCGAGATCCGCAGGTCGTGCAGCGGCCGGCCACGGGTGTCCGTGAGTGTCGGGTTTCCGGTCATACGCTCCACCTAATCTTCGCTCACCCTGGCCCAGCGACACGGATGCCCGGCCAGGGCGGCCCTGGCCGGGCATCCGCTCGACACGGTTGCGGTTACGTCACTGATTCACTACTTGACGTAACCGTTCGGGTTGAGCACATATTTCACGGACTTGCCGGCGTCGAACTCGGCGTAGCCGCGCGGCGCGTCCTCGAGGCTGATCGCCTGGGCGTTGACGGCCTTGGCGATCTGCACCTTGTCGTTGAGGATCGCCATCATGAGCTGGCGGTTGTACTTCATCACCGGGCACTGGCCCGTCGTGAAGGACAACGACTTCGCCCAGCCGAGGCCGAGCCGGATCGAGAGCGACCCGACCTTCGCGGCCTCGTCGACCCCGCCCGGGTCACCCGTGACGTACAGCCCGGGGATGCCGAGCGCACCACCGGCCGCCGTGATCGTCATGAGCGAGTTGAGCACCGTCGCCGGACGCTCCTCCCCCGCGGCCTGGCCGTGCCCGCGGGCCTCGAAGCCGACCGCGTCGACGGCGCAGTCGACCTCTGGCACACCGAGGATCTGCTCGATCTGGTCCTGCGGGTCGCCCTAGCGCAGGTCGACCGTCTCGCAGCCGAAGCTGCGGGCCTGGGCGAGCCGCTCCTCGTTGAGGTCGCCGACGATGACGGCGGCCGCTCCGAGCAGGTGCGCGGAGGCCGCAGCCGCAAGGCCGACGGGTCCGGCACCGGCGACGTAGACCGTCGACCCGACGCCGACATTGGCGCTCACCGCCCCGTGGAACCCGGTGGGGAAGATGTCCGAGAGCATGGTCAGGTCCATGATCTTCGCGAGCGCCTGGTCACGGTCCGGGAACTTCAGGAGGTTCCAGTCCGCATACGGCACGAGAACGTACTCGGCCTGGCCGCCGACCCAACCGCCCATGTCGACATAGCCGTATGCGCTGCCGGGGCGGTCGGGGTTGACGTTCAGGCAGATCCCGGTCTTGCGCTCCTTGCAGTTGCGACAGCGACCGCAGGAGATATTGAACGGGACCGACACGATGTCGCCGACCTTGATGAACTCGACATCGGGCCCGGTTTCGACGACCTCTCCGGTGATCTCGTGCCCGAGCACGAGGTCGGCGGGGGCGGTCGTGCGCCCGCGGACCATGTGCTGGTCCGAGCCGCAGATGTTGGTGCTGACCGTGCGGAGTATGACCCCGTGCGGTACCTTCCGGCCGACATTGGCCGGGTTGACGCCGGGCCCGTCCTTCAGTTCGAAGGTGGGGTAGTCGATGTCGATGACCTCGACGGTCCCTTTGCCCAGGCTCTTATGAAAAGTTGCTCTGTTCCCTGTCATTACATACCTTCCCTGGGTTCTGCCTTGTTCCTCTGGACACGACCACTTCGGTCGTGCGAGATTGCAGTCTTGCTGGTTGGTGCGCTGTGGGGGTGGTACGGCACACTCTGGTGCCGTCTTCGACGAAACACCCATCGGCGGGGGATATCAAGGGGGTGGCGAGACTCTGGGCAGGCGGATGCGGATGCACCGGGCCGCCGGGAGCGCCTAGCGTA